>NZ_LBMH01000003.1 GCF_001005305.1 Kordia zhangzhouensis | reverse complement strand
GCGCTGGATGAATATTGATCCGCTTGCTGAAAAATACTATGATGAATCGTCATATAATTACACCTTGAATAACCCAATATTTTTTATAGACCCAAATGAGGAAAGAGTAGACGTCACTGATTTAAAGAATGGAGGGACAGATGAGGATAAATGGTTATTAGTTCAATTAATGATGAATTTGTCTGAAATCTCAGGAGAAATAATCTCAACAAGAACAGATAAAAATGGAAATACAATTTTAGCGTTAGGAGATTGTAATAGTAGTACAATGGCCAGTAGCTATATCTCTAATTTAATTAACGATAATAGTAATACCATAAGGGTTAAAAATAATAGTAGCGATGAGACAGTAGATAAAAGAACGGGAAGAAAGAATAGAACCTATGGATCAAGAGCAACTGCAAGCGGAGACATCTATTTAGATGCAAATCAAATTAATAGCTTACAAGAGTCCTTAAATGCTGTAGATATCAATGGAGAGTCTATGAATACTGGATTTATTTTTCTGCATGAGACTCTTCATACTAAATATGGAGCATCATTTTATAATAGTAATTCGGATAATTCGGAAAAGGATAAATATGGACGTTTTCCTGATATTCAAGGATTTTTTGTTGACCAAGGTGGATCGACAGTGAACAGAGTTAATGTATTTAGGAAACAAATGGGTTTATCTCGTCGTTTATCTTATTCTTCTTGGGATCCTGAAAATCCTGGAAGTATAACTTTTGAAAAGGATGGAAATCCAATTACTGTACCTATTGTATCTAGTTATAAATTTATTAATTCAAAAAAAGTATTTTAATGAAAAGGTTATTCATCTCTCTTAGTTTTTTAATTCTGATATTTGGTTGCACAGGCTCTAAAGAAAGATTAACGAAACGTGAATCTTTTATAATAAATAATTGTACTAATTATATCAAGGATTTTAGCAAGAATAATTGTTATTTAGTTGATCCATATTTTAACTATTTTTCATTTTCAAACTATTCCAGTGAAATAAATAAAATTTTATTAAAAAAAATGTATAGTAACGAAGATAATTTAAAAGAAATAGAAAAAAAGATTAACAAAGAGTTTTTCCAAAAATATAATAGTGATTTAAATAATTTATCCACGTGTGATGAGAGTTATTATATTATGAGTTTTTCAGGTATTGATAATAACATGGTTATAGGATATTTTTCTAAAAGTTTAAAAAAAATAAAAAATACAATGTTAACTAGAGATTACGAACTAAATGAAAGTGAAATAAATTTTTTTATTTTTTTATTAGATGAAAAAGGAAATATAAAAGAGGTGATAAAAGATAGTGTAATTTTTAATTAAAAGGGAAATGGTAGTTAATGGGGCAAAATTGTGCTCTGCAATAATCTCTACAACTATTTTAAAAAACGTATCCCAAAAACGGAAAATCCCTTGAATAGAGATATTTGGTAATGGTTCAGATTAGCTGATAAACTATTTTGAATTATTAATATTTGTAAAAGGATGGACACTATGTTTATCCTTTTCTCTTTATAATACCTATAAAAAGGTCTAAAAACATATTTTTTTATCTTAATAAATACAAATCAGCTAATAGAAAAGATAACCATTCTCTCCTCTTCAAAAAATACATAAGCGTCACAAATATCATTGCTACATATACTAATTTAGAGAAGTTGAATATTCCCTAAAAATCCAACTGATTCAACTAAAAATAGCCATAGAAATACTTTGTATGAAGCTTATAAAAAACGCATTATCAACAAATAAAGTCAAAGCATTCAATCTACAAGAAATTCTAATAGTCCTTGCGATTATTGGGATTCTATTGCTCATTGCCTTGCCAAACTTAATGCCTTATATCTCAAAGGCAAAAGCCACAGAAGCACAATTACAACTCAAAGCAATTCACTCGATGCAAACTCAGTATCGCTATTTGTATTCGCGTTATTCTAATGATTTTAACGAAATAGATTATGAAGCGCCACTAACAACCGACAAAGGTGGAAATGCACGCTATTCCTATGAAATTATTGCTGCCGATGGCGGCACATTCAAAGCACGTGCAGAAGCGGTAGAAGACTTTGACGGTGACGGAATCCGAAATGTTTGGGAAATTGACGAAAAAGGCAATCCCAAAGAAATTATAAAAGATTAATGCTAGCGGTAAAAATCATATTACTCCTGTCACTCTTCGGAATTCTTTTTCAAGACATCAAAGAGCGAAATGTATATTGGTTTCTATTTCCAATAGTAGCCTGTGCTGCGGGTTATTTATATTTTTCAAATACATTCTCAGCCCTATTTTGGCAAACTGTAATGGTAAATTTTGGAGTGGTAGTACTCATTTTATTAGTACTTCAAATCTATGCAAAACTTAGACTAAAAACGAATTTGCAAAACGTATTTGGACTAGGCGATGCACTATTATTTTTTGCGCTATGCGTAAGCTTTCCCATCGCTTCATTTATCATCTTTTTTGTGTTTTCGTTGTTATTTTCTCTGATGATTCACTTTGTATTTAAAAATAAAACACAACTACAAACCGTACCACTTGCAGGCTATATGAGTCTATTTTTTATAGGAATCTATCTGATGAATTGGACAGGAATGCTTACTAATATCTATAGCGTATGATAGAAGTACAAGACTATACCATAGATGTTTCCCTGCAACAACTCATCAGCAGCTCGCAAGCGTATCACTATCGTGTGATTCCGATTTCGCTTGAAAATAATGTTTTGACGTTTAAGTCAGTTGCTACTGATGAATCTTTGCGTAGAGAACTTGCTATTGTATTTGATAAAGAAATTCGACTAGAAACAGCATCTGCCGAGAATATTGAAAAATACTTAGCGACCAATTTTCGTAAAACCATCACTAACAAGGCAGAAGCATTACACTACACAGACGACTTTTTAGAGAAAATCATCATGGCTGCCAAAGATATTGGAAGTAGTGACATTCACTTTGAACCGTATGAACATTCTTGTAGAATTCGCTTTCGTTTGGATGGAAAACTCAAAGAGCAATATATCATTCCTATGGCAGAATATCCTGTGATTATCAACAAAATCAAAATCAAAGCGCAGTTAGATATTTCCGAAAAACGGTTGCCACAAGACGGACGTATCACCATCAGCAATGTGCAAGGGGAATTTGATATTCGCGTCTCTTCCCTACCAACCTTGCATGGAGAAAAAATGGTGCTTCGAATCTTAAGTAAAGATGCCAATCATATCAATTTGGAGGAACTAGGTTTTTCTAAAGAGGAATTATATACCTACAAAGAAATCATTAAAAAGCCCAATGGAATCATCTTAATTTCGGGACCAACAGGCTCTGGGAAAACTACCACGTTGTATGCAACACTAAAACTGCTCAACGATACAGAGACCAATATTCTCACCATCGAAGACCCAATTGAATACACCCTTGAAGGGATCAATCAAGTACAACTCAAAGAAAACATTGGACTCGACTTTTCAAGTACGCTTCGCACCTTTTTACGTCAAGACCCTGATGTAATTATGGTAGGAGAAATTCGTGATGCCAAAACCGCCAATATGGCGATTCGTGCGGCACTTACGGGACATTTGGTATTGTCTACCATTCACACCAACTCTGCATGGGCAACCATTTCAAGATTGATTGATATGGACATTCCGCCATTTTTAATTGCAAGCACACTTAATATGAGTGTCGCACAACGACTCGTTCGAAAACTCTGTAATCACTGTAAAAAAGAGCAATCTATTGAAACAGCTACATTACCGAAAGATGTCACGCTTCCAAAGCACATACAAACGCATCACGTTCCAGTTGGCTGTAATGCCTGCTATCAAACAGGCTATTTAGGTAGAAAAGCCATCTATGAAATTATTCCGATAGGCACAGAACTCATCCATCACATCAAGCAAAATGAAACGGAGATTTCTGCCTATCTAAAAGAAAAAAATATTCGCACATTAAAAGACAATACGATGACACTTATCGGAAACGGAACAACTTCCGTCGACGAGGTGTACGCATTATTATCAAATTAAAAACATGAAGAAATATATTCTCATCATACTATGTTTTATCCAATTCTCGGTGTTTGCACAAGAAACACCGCGTATTGAAGCTATCAAAAGTCAAATAGAAACCTTAGCAGTAGATAATGTTGGACTCACTGAAAATGTAAAAACGGACATCAGTGTTGCCAATGTATCGCTTAGTAGTTTTTTGCTCGCTGTGGCGGAAATTCACAAGCTGAACTTTAATATCTCATCAGAATTAAACAAAATTACCATCGCGAATAATTTTCCAAATGTAACAGTGGCAGATTTGCTTGTTTTTCTATGTAAAGAACATGAGCTCACTATTGAATTTACAGGAAACATTCTCTCGATAAAAAAGTATATCAAACCTGTCGAAAAAATAGTTCCAAAGACCATTCCGATGAGCTATGATATGAAGAATGACCGCGTGAGTTTGGATATTAAAAATGATACGTTGTACACGGCTTTTAAAAAAATAATGGACAAAACGGGAAAAAATCTTGTATTCTCTTCTGATATTGAAAATAAGCCGATTACATTTTATGTAAATAATGCTTCCTTTGATGATGCGATGGGGCAATTAGCCTACGCAAATGGATTGTACATGGAAAAAGCCAGCAATGGTTTTTATATTTTTGAAAATGATGTGCAAGCAGTTGCAACTGAAAATTCCACTAGTGGAACACCAAAACCACAAGTGCGAAGAAGAAAGTCCAATTTTGATTTTAAAGTCTTAGACAAACAACGAAAAATTGTGGAAGTAAACTTTACCAATGTACCTATTGATGCGGTCATTCATGATATTGGAACGGCACTGGATATAGATATTTTCACTTCCACACCACTCACTGATGCAGGAACGGCAAGTTTTACTTCCAAAAGTATCTATTTTGATGATTTGCTTACCAAAATGTTTGAAAGCAATCAAACGAATTTGATGATAGAGTCTGCAAATAACAACAATCGAAATACCAATCAAAATAATCCATCAGCAAACACGGCGCAAACCTTTTTTACCTTCAAAAAAGACCGAAATATGTATATTTTCGGAACTGCCAATCAGCTGAGTTTACGTGAAATATCCATCATTCCGCTAATGCACCGTTCTATTGAATTACTTACAGATACTAGCGGAGCAGGAAATACCACGCGTGCCAGAAGTAGCAATGTTGGTCAAAATACAGGATTTGGCACATCAAATCAGTTTGATTCTTTTTCCAATACGGGTAGAACCACACTGAATCGAGCAGGACAAGGCAATCAAGGAAATGGCATTGCAAACACCAATAATAGTCAAGCGGAAGCGCTGATTAACATTTTACCATCAGATTTAATTGCAGATTTGCAAATTGAAGCAGATTATGAACTTAATAGTTTCTATGTCAGTGGACCAAGTTCAAGTGTGAAGCGTTTTCGCAACTTTGTTGAAAAAATAGACAAGCCTGTGCCTGTGATATTAATTGAGGTAATGCTGATTGACGTAAGTAAATTATCGGTGGTAGAAACAGGAATTAGCTGGGGAATTGGCGACTCACCGACACGAACTAGTGGTAGTTTATTTCCGAATACGAACTTAACCTTGGGCGCAGAAACGGTTAATCGTGTCATTGGTGGTTTTGATGGTTTTGGTTCATTTAATCTAGGAAAAGTAGTCCCAGAGTTTTTTGCAAACATTTCTGCGATGGAACAAGATGGTGATATTAAAATTCGTTCCACACCAAAAATCTCAACACTCAACGGACATCGTGCGACACTTTCCAATGGAACCACCTCGTACTATGCGGTAACACAGCGTAATATTTATGGAACAGACAATCCGCAGACTTCAGAAATCACTAATTACTATCCTATTGATGCAGAACTTGGAATTTCTATCAAACCGATTGTTTCTGGAGACGGACAAGTCACCCTTGATATTTTTGTGATTCAATCTACTTTTGGAAATCGCATTGACGATGCTGCGCCGCCAGATATCAGTTCGAGAGAATTTCGTTCCATCATCCGAATGCGCGATCAAGACATTGCGGTGTTGGGCGGAATAGAAGCTAAAGAAAAAAGAGATGAGGGAAATGGCGTGCCGTTTCTAGCTAGAATTCCAGTAATCAAATGGTTTTTTAGCAAGCGAAAACGTCAAGATTCCAAATCTAAATTGACAGTTCTTATAAAACCAACAGTCATTTATTAATGCTCGACATCCTCAAAACATATCTTTTATACGGCACTATCTATTGCGGCATTGAACACAATAGTAGCAATGCTATTGAAGTGATGCTGCTCAAAAAGAAAAAAAAGGAAGTTGTCATTGAAAACTCGTTTTCAGGGAATACTATTGATGAAATAGTAGCGAAATTTCCCAAAAAACAGCATGCCTTTTTAATTGTGAACAACGATACGGTACTGAGTAAATTCATTGAGAGTACTGAAACTGTTCAAAATCAGCTGTTGTATGAGGCATTTCCAAATTTAAAAATTAATGACTTTTATGTCGAAATTGTCTCTGACGGAAACTTTCACACCATTGCCATTTGTAGAAAATCTATCGTTGATACGCTTATAGAAACCTACAGAAAAAAAGGAGTTTCCATTGTTGGGTTTTCACTCGGTAATGTCATGACGGCTTTGGTGAATGATTTTATAGAAACGCCAACATACTACACCTCTAATGCAAAACTGACAAAAGAAAATAATCACATTACAGAAGTTTCTTTGGTAGCAGATATTCCAAGAGAATCTTACGAGATTAACGGATTGGAAGTTAAAAATACACAACTACTAAACTTTGCAGGCGCATTATCATACATCTTACAAAGTCAAAAAACGACTTCCAATTTTGAAGATGCTAAAACCAAGTTGATAACTGATTTTAGTCAGACGCGTTTTTTTAATCAATTCATTGTATTTGGATTGGGTTTTATCTTGTTGTTGCTATTGCTAAATTTTTTTGTGTTTAATTCCTATTACGAAGCTGTAGAAACGATGAAACAAACTGCTTCGGTGAATAGTTCACAAAAAGAAAAATTACTAGACCTTAAAGCAATAGTTGATGAGAAGCAAAAAACGGTAGAGGATATCTTAAAAAACTCTTCCTCAAAAAGTTCTTTTTATATCGATGCCATTGCAAACTCCCTTCCGAAGACGATTCAACTTGCAGCGCTCAATTATCAACCAATTTTAAAACGCATCAAAAAAGACAAGCCGATTCCATTAGACAGAGACATCATCACCATTGCTGGAATTTCTACCGATAGCGATTTGTTTTCTACTTGGATTCAAACCTTAGAGGCAATGGATTGGATTGTAACAGTAACAGTTGTAAACTATGGTTCACAATCGAAAAATACTACTGATTTTTCACTAAAAATTCGATTGCTACATGACTAATACGCTTAAAAATAGATTGCTTGTAGGTGGATTTTTAGTACTGCTTTTTTTGTGCTATAAATTCGCGATTGCTGGTACGTTTGCACTGAAATCAGAATATGCTGCGCTTGTAAAAGAGCAAAAAATCTTTGAAAACACACCCAAACAAATGGCGCTTTTAAAAAAGAAGCAGCAGTATTACGATTCGCTATTGACCAAATACAAGATTGGAGGCACTTCATTGCAAAACAATCTTTTAAATACGGTAACTACTTTTTCCAAAGCAAACAATTTACAAGTAATTGATTTTTTAGAACCGCACGTATTTAGTGAAAAATCGTTACAAGTAAATACCTATTCGTTTACGGTAGAAGGACATTTTAATGCCATTTTACAACTCATTTATACGCTGGAACAACGCACCAAATACGGCGAAGTAATTAGTGTGTTGTATGAAAAAAAGAAAAACTATCGCAGAGGAACTTCGTATTTGCAAGCAACCATTGTGTTGCAAAGTTTTGAGTCTATGGCTTCAAAGTAATTTATCCGCCCAAAACCGTTCCGAGTTTAAACATCGGTAGATACATAGCAATCAAGATGATTCCTACCATAATGCCCACAAGTACAATAATGAGTGGTTCCATAATCGTTGACATCATTTTGGACTGACGCTGGACTTGCTCATGATATTGCACATTTAAGCGGTCAAAAATAAACTCGGTTTGATTGGTTTGTTCGGCTACTTTGACAAGCGCTATCATTTTATCACTAAAGATTGGATGCGAAGCCAAACTCTCGCTCAGTGTTGCTCCTTGTAAAATAGATTGCTCCACACTTTCTAACGCAACTTGCAATGGATAAAATACAATCATTTTTTTAACCAGTTGAATACTGTTAATCACAGGAACCTTAGATGCGGATAACAAAGCAACTGCTTGGGTGAATTGTGATAAATACACCGTTTTGATGAAGTTTCCAAAAAATGGCAATTTCAGCAAAAAAGTATCTTTAAAACGACGATACCATTCTTGTTTGTTCACTAAAAATCGAGAAGAAAATAAAGCAATAAACCCCAAAAGTAACCACAAGCCATAGGATTTTAAGAATTCCGAAGCACTGATGATAAACTCTGTAATGCCTGGCAGTGAGACTTTATTCTGTTTAAAGATATCTTGAAACATCGGCACGACAAACTGCAACATAAAAATGACCACTAAAAATGCGGTACTCATAATAATGATTGGATAGGTAAGCGCACTTTTTACCTCGCTGCGTTGCTGATTTTTTCTTCCAAAAAAACTTCCCAATTGTTTGACTACTTCCGCCAGCGTTCCTGTTTCTTCTCCAATTTTGATAGAATAATATTCATACTGCGTAAAAGCTTTGTGTGACTTGATGGCTTCTGACATGCTTTGCCCTTCAATTAAATCGGCAACTAGTTTTCCTAGAATCTCTTTGGCAGTTTTTTTCTTTTGCGATGCATAGAGTAATTCCAATCCTTCTTTTAATGAAACACCTGCACTGAGCAAAACTCCAAGTTCAGTATAGAAATCTTCTTTGAGTTTGTTAGAAAATCCTTTGCCAAACAGCACAATTTCTTTTTGTAAAATAGCGGAAATCTCAGAAGACTTTCTGCCAGCTGCTTTTTCTTTTGGACTGATATTTTCAAGATTAAAACTCATGGGTTCATATAGGTATTGGCAGTATTTCGTTTGTAGATAAAAATAGCCGCGTTTTTATATTCTTTGGCAGTAGTAAGCTTAAAGGCATCTATCTTGTCAGCGGTCGTCTCTTTGCCTTCAAAATACAATTGAATCTTTTCGATAGAAAGCGCAAACGTGTCAATTTCCTTGTGCACAAAATCTTTTTCAATTTGATAGCGAACTGTATCAATTTCAGAGGTAAATACGAGTGTGTTGTTAAGCTTATCATACTGCACCTGATTGGAACGATGCATGTCAATGTATAGCGATTGCTCCAACAAACTGATGCTCGTTGTATTTTTGAAATTTGTCTGAATACCGCTCATTTGCTTTTGCACCAATTCCAACACCGAAAATGCAATACCAGCGACAATTACCGTAATTAATATCACGATAACCAGCTCGCTAAGAGTAAAAGCTCTTATGGTGTGTTTGCGATTATTCATAGTGTTCTACACGAATCGTTTTACTTGTTTTTTGATGAATTGCTTCAAATATGAGTTTGTTATCAACGCGTTCTACTGAAATGTCCCAATTATCAAATACTTCGTCATATGGTACCGAAATCTGATGGTGTATGGATAAATAGGCAAGTTCTGAAATATGAGTTTTTAGCGCATCTGTATTTTGTCGAACCGTATTGTTAAAGAGTGAGTTCAACAAAAAGGTGGATATCATAAATACCAGCACAATGAGTACTGTGGCAACTAAGGTTTCCATCAGTGTTGCTGCTTTTATTTTTTTTAGTAGAGCCATTTCATCACTTTTTGTTCTAAGTTTTCAAGTGGAAAACCCACATAGTTCTCTGATAATTCCAAACTTGAAATCGTTCCATTATAGATATGATTTTGATAGACAGAACCGAACTGTTTGGTGATAAATCCACCTGTATAGACACTTCCTGCTACATTTCCTAGCAATTCTAGCTGTTGCTGACAATACACGACGCCTTCAAGCAAGGTATTTTCTTTGAGCATGATTTGCGGTTCAAAATGATTTTTACTCTCGCCTTGCAAAAAACAAATCAAGCCTTTCACTTCCGTATGTTGATCAATGAAAATATGTTTTTTTACTTCTTTGTTTGATACTTCTTCTAAATCATCTTCAGCCGTGAGAACAAGCGCTGAAGGATAGAACAGCTTACAATCTTTCCCTACCAGAATTTGCTCACTCGCAATAGCTTGGAATGTACCTTGTACATTGGCTTCAATTTCAATGATTGGTGCAATTAGAATCACATCTTTAAGCGTAGCAGAAGCAGCAACTTTTATTTTGGTGTTAGAGCGAATCAGAATGTTTCCAATAAGTTGCATATTTACTAAATCTAATTCTTCATTACTAAAAACGGTTTTTACAGGTTTTGTAAATGAATTGACATACGTTTTTCCTTGCCTAATTTCTATAAAGTGCTTGTCATCTACAGGAAGTGGCATTTTTTGAAGCATCTCAATATGATTTTTAAGCTGCGTTGGAAACTTTGGAAGCGTTTCACTGCTTTTTAAAATTCTTCCATAAATGAGTTTAGTTCCATAATACGAATTTCCAGAAATCGTTCCTGCGCGAATACCTCTTTCGGGTAAGAATACCTTTCCTTCAATTTTGGTATTTCCCACGACAATCAAAGGACGATGCGTTTCTTTTAGGTACAATGATGTTCGCTGATTGTTCGATTGAAAACCACTTGTCAGTGCCATTTTCTCAAAAGCTTTTCCTTTAACTTTAGTTTGCGCATACACTTTTCCAAAAACACCCCAATAGTTTTTTTGAACTTTGGAAGTAATGTTTCGCTCTTCATCAATCACCTTAAAAAGCGTATCTCGTTTAATTGAAAAATCATCCAATTCCGCTAAGATGCTATTTTCTGTTGCTACGACAGTTTCGATAAGTAAATCAGACTTTTTTTCAAACAAGGAATATGAATGTACTAAAACGATAAAGACCGACAATAACACCGCAATAATGGCAGCAACTAGAATTGCAAATTGCAATGCACCTGCTTGTACTCGATAATCGAGATTTATAAAGTTCCATGACTTTCGTAGAAATCGTTGACCTTTGTAGAACCTCATAAGCTATTTTGCTACAAGAATTGTCTTTTGTGCTCCTTTATATTGAATACTAATAGACTTTTTACTTCCTTTTAAAAGCTTGATTTCATCAATAGTTTTCCCCACTTTAAAAAGCTGCTGTGTTCCATTAATGGCAATGATATAAATATCCTGCGAGCTATTATCCGATTTAGAAATTACACCCTTGTAGACAATCGAAGGAAAAACAACCGAAACTTTTTTACTACTTGAAACATGCTTTATTTTTGAAGTCTTTTTTTGCAGATAAGGTTTTCCCAAAAACGGATCACGATGTTCGCTATTAATGGAAAAAGTATCTTTCTCTATGGTTTGTTTAGGCGAAAAATTAACTTCTGAATTTACCGCTAGTGCAGGAGTATCGTCAGGATTTAATTTGGAAAAAATCTGATAACCAATCGCTCCCCAAATCCCTAACACAATAGTGAGTAATAGATATGTTTTTCCTTTCTTGGTCATTCTTCCAACGTAAACGAATAGGTTGAATAAGAGGTTGTATAGCCGCTGTTTTCTGCTCGTACACGCCACTGATAGGTGTTTCCTGCTTCTAGTTGTACAGATATAGAGTTATCCGTAAGTGTTGAATCTACTACCAGTTGCAAAATATTCTCAAAATCAGGTTTAGCGACTTGCACTTTGTATTGCTTCGCATCTTCCATTGCATTCCATGAAAGCGTTAGCGTTGTCATATTGAGTGTGGAATTGTTCGCTGGAGCCATTAAGGTTACAATATCATCTGAAATGTCAGGTACTTCGATAATATCAGAACAACTTATTAAAGTCAGTATAAATACTATATAGCAATAATATTTTTTCATTTGTTAGAGTTTAAAATAGTCTTTTTGTTGGGTTGCCTTTCGTGCTTTACGATGCGTATTCGGCGGACAACCCTCGGCATCACTTACTATATCAGCAATGATAAGGTTGTGCTTGCTATCTTCTTTCCAACAGAAATTAGAAGTCTGATAGCCAAATACAACACCATTAGATGTTTCTAGTGTTTGGGTTTTACCGTCAATAAAAGTAAGTAGCAAACTAAATTTCTTAGCGTCTGATTGCGTCAAAAAAACTTCCGACGCATTCTTTAGTTGTGTAATGTGCTCTTGGGAAAACGCTACCGAAATACTTGTTACCATTTGTGCATCTTCCTTTGTTTCTAAATAAGAACGCAATCCCGTATTTTTGGTATTGTTAAGTGCTGATGTAATTGTCAACCGATCCATAAATTGTAATACAACATATTCAGGTTTTACTTTTGATGAATCTGAGAAGTTAAGCGCCATCTTTTCTTGCTTGTTAGCTTTAGAAAACAGTTTAAAAGTTTTCTTTGAAAAATAAAATGGCTGTACATTCAGTTTTACTTTCTTATAAAACGAAGGAGACGTGATATTTTTATATGTGTTTGTAATAAGAGTTTCTCTTAATAAACCTATTGACCCTAACTCCACAGGAGTCTCTGTGAGAATTAAAGATTCTTGATTTATTAAGATTGTTTTACAGCTTATGGTAAGAAACAAAAAAGTAATTCCTCCGAAAAAAAAGCGCATATCTCTATTTTTTTTGAAAAATAGGGAAAGAAATTAGAATAGTTAAAAATAGTTTATAAGCGTAAAAAAATGTAAGATTCAGCTGTAGTGGATAAAATTGTTAAATTTATAGTTTTCTAATCTTGATAATCAGGGCAACCAAAACAACGTTTGGCTTCCGTGTCAAATTGATAAGTCAATGAAAGCTCATACACGCCGCCTGTACGTCCAATTCGTGAGGTATTAAAGTCATATGACACACCGAATCGGAAATTGGTATACTGCAATCCTGTAAATGCATTGATAGATGTTAAAATGTGACTATTACCGCTGTTTTTTGACGGATTGGTCACGAAGGTAGAGCCAACAAAAAAACGCCCAATTGAAAGGGAAGTTCCCATATCAAAACGGTTGAAACGTCCCTGATGCATATAATTACCTGTCAATAATACACGTGTTTCAAACGGTAAAAAGCGTACATCGATAATATCGGTCACTAAAAATTCGTACCCAGCACTGACAGAAAAGAATGTTTCTAATGGAACATTTCCATTAGCAGCCAAGGAAATATTTGGTCGATTTAAATGTTTGGCGGAAATACCAATCCACGCATTTTCGGTATTGAATAGCAAGCCTGCGGATATGTCCCAAAAACCAATACGATCATTCAACAATAACAAATCAATCGAAGACGTATTGATAACGCCTGTTTGAATATTGATTTGATCTTCCAAAAGTAGTCCTTGAAAACCAAAATTTTTCCAACCGCGACCAAATTCCAACCCTGGTCGGAAATACCAATCATCTCCTAATTGAACTTGATACGCATAGTTGACATTGATTTGTGAAAAGGTGTAACCACTTTGACTTTCACGCTGATTCAAAAAACTGATACCAACACCACTATTGGCTTCGGGAAACCACGTACTGGCAAAACCGTAATTTGTGTCAATTCGAAACCCTAAAGCGGGCCACTGTGTCCTGTGAACAATCCCAATATGAGTGGTTTCTAAAAACCCTGCAAATCCAGGATTTAGTGTTTGCGGTACTAAAAAATATTGTGAAAATATAGGGTCTTGTGCTTTTAGTTGAGGGGCAAAGCAAAATCCTATGATGAGGAGAATATATATTTTTAACTTCATGTGATTATAAAATTAATGTAAGAGGACCATTTTCACGAACAATGGTTCCAAAAAATGTTTTTGCGGTAAATGTGTAGTAATAATTTCCGTTTTCCACATATTCGCCTTTTACTTTCCCATCCCAACCTTGAACATTGTCGCCGGTTTCTGAATAAATCAAACTTCCCCAGGTATCATATATATTCAATTCCATAGAATCTAATCCGATAAACACAGGTCTAAAACGATCATTTAAACCGTCTTCATTGGGCGTAAATGCACTAGGCATGATTAATTTATAGCCTTTTTCAATCGCTAACGTGATGATTCTCGTATACACACAGCCTTCAGGGAAAGTCACGGTTTGTATCACAGTATACGCACCAGGAGAAGCGTATGAATGTATTGGATTTTCTTCGTTAGAAAAATTCCCGTCACCAAAATCCCAAGAAACATTAATATAATCCCCTGTGGTAGTATTGATAAATTGAATTGGATCGATTTGTGAGTAAATTCCAAACGTTTCAAACGCAGTTGAGGTCAACGTAAAATCTGCATCACTATATTCTGGAATATCTACTTCAAATGTGTAACTACTCAGACAGCCCAGTGAATCGGTAGCTTCTAAAATGACCAAGCCATTTTGCGAAGTACTCATCATTTCGTCGTTGACTCCTGTAACTGTTCCGCTTGACCAAGTATACGTAAACGGAGGTACACCACCAGAGGCTTGCGCAGTAAATGTTTGACTAGCAGTGTATGCATTGCAGTTCACAACAGTTTCTGTATCTACATCAATCACAATTGGTGACGGACGAATGATTGTATACGTATCGGTTGCTTCACAACCATTGGCATCAACTACTGTTACAAAATAATCACCAGCAGTAATATTGTCTAAATCTTCTGTTACTGCACCGTTGGACCAAGTAGTTGTAAATGGAGGTGTTCCACCAGAAATGAGTAAGTTAATCGCTCCAGAACTTGCATCGTCACAATCCAACGCATTGGTAATATTGGCAGAAAGCGTTAATTCGGCAGGTTCTACAATGACAAACGTTTCTGAAATCGTACACGGTGTTCCATCTACAATAGTAATTGTATAGGTTCCAGGGCCTAAATTGTTACGTTCGGTTCCTGCATTTGGATCGTCTGCCCATTCAAAATCAATTGGATCTTGTCCGCCTTGAAAATTCAGGCTAATACTACCATCATTAGCAGCATTACATGAAATTTGTTGTACGACAGGATCAATCGCAAAAATTGGCGGTTCTGCAATTGTTACGGTCACAGCAGCAGCACAATTGTTAGCATCTGTTACTGTGATTGTATAATCGCCAGGACCTAAATTGGTTTGCGACATTCCTTGCCCAAAATTACTCCATTCAATCGTATATGGATTTGATCCGCCAGAAATATTTGTGATTGTGATTGAGGCATCGTCATCGCCATAGCATTCAATCTCAGTGGCAGTATAAGAAATTACAATTTCGTTAGGTTGAGTAATTATTACACTTAACGTGTCTGTACAGCCGTTTGCATCGGTCACAGTTAAGTTGTACGTTCCTGCGGCTAAATTATTTATATTTTGTGAAGTACTTGTATATCCATTCGGACCTGTCCATGCATAAGTGTATTCAAATACGCCAGGAGATGTTTCCGTGGGCGTTCCTCCAATGACATTGATATCAATAGCACCGTTTGTTTCACCAAAACAAGCTACATTTGTTTGATTTGCCAATGAAACCATCAATTCGGTAGGTTCTGTAATTACAAATGATTGTACTACTGGACCACAACCATTAGCATCTGTTACTGTGATTTCGTAGGTTCCTGCAGAAAGGTTTGTAATGTCTTCATCATTGGAGAAAGCAGCACCATTTCGTGTCCAACTATAACTATAGTTTTGTGTTCCGCCAGCAACTGTTATAGCAATTTCACCATCATTTGCGCCAAAGCAACTAATAGAATTTTCAGTGTCTACAGTAAGTAGCAACTCATTAGGTTGTGTAATAGTATAGGTTTCCGTAAACGGACAACCACCTTCATCTTGAACGGTCAATATGTAATCGCCAGGTTCTAAATTTGAGATTGTTGTGTTGCTAGACGTAAATCCATTTGGATCTGTCCATGAAATGATATACGGTGTTCCTGTGGTGAATGGCACACCACCAGAAATATTTGTTACAATTTCACCATTATTCGCCGCAAAACAATCAATTTGAGTGATGGTAACATTTGCCGAAATCGCAGGATTTACAGTAATTTCTACAGTAAACGGCGTTCCCGCACAAATTCCTGCCATCGGTGTCACGGTATAGGTTACAATAGCGGGTGATGTAGTTGTATTGGTTAACGTTTGACTGATAGTTGTTTGCGGATTGGTCTCTGCACTGGCACCTGTAACGCTTCCTGTAGGAGAAACTGTTGGTGCTGCCCACGTATACATTGTATTGGCAGGAACAATATCGCCATTGGTTGTATTTGGTGAAACTGTAAAACTATTGCCGCTACAAATAGTTTCTGCAAAATCGCTTATGACGGGCGTTTCATTCACGATAATTTCTGCCGTGTTAGAAACAATTTCTGCGCAACCGCCAGACGAAAATGTAATTATACAATAGTAATACGTAGTTCCAGGCGAGGTAATCACTGGCGTATATGAATCTGTTGTAGCTCCTGCAATTGGAGTTCCTGTCGTTGTATCGTCGATAGTATTACTATACCATTGATAGGTGGGCGTTCCAACTCCATTAGAAAAACTAACGGTTAGAGCATTTACTGTATCTGCGGTACACAATTCTTGCGATTGCGGTTGCGTATCAATGGAAGGTCCTAAATTGATGATGACTTCAGAAACATCACTGGTTGCAGTACAACTTTCACTGGCAGTTTGTGAAACCACACAGTAGTAATACAATGTTCCTACCACATCTGTTGGCGGTGTAAACGAAGCGTTCGTTTCCCCTGTAATCAATGTTCCGCCCGTGTTACTGTTTGTAGTGTTGCTATACCATTGGTAGAAAAAAGTTCCCAATCCACCAGAAGCTTGCACGGTTAAATCTTGCGGAATACTATTCTGACAAAGCGATTGTGTCGCAATTGGTTGTACATCAATAACAGGTGCGTCTACTACGACAATTTCAGAAATAGCACTTACCACATCCGAACAACCATTTCCAGTAAAGGATAATTCCACATAATAATAATACGTTCCAGCAGTCGTGAAAATAGGAGGTGTATAATCAGCATTAGTTTCGCCTGCAATGGCTGTTCCTCCAGTGTTGCTATTCATTGTATTGCTATACCATTGATACGAAACAGTTCCTGTTCCATCTGTATACACTACTGATAATGGATTGTCAATCGTACTTCCAACACATAAACTTTGTGTTGTAGTTGGTTGCGAAGTGATTGTTGCATTTGGTGTTACAGTGACCAAAGCTGTTTGCGACGTTATTAACGAACAACCTCCAGAAGCAAACGTAATTTCACAATAATAATAGAGCATTCCAACCATATCTGTTGGCGGAATATAATCTGCGTTTGTAGCACCAGCGATTGGAGTTCCGCCTGTGTTGCTATCGGTCGTGTTGCTATACCATTGGTATTGTGGTGTATCAGACGTATTTCCAAGCGTAATACTTAAGGTATTTGGCGTTCCATTGATACACACGGTACTTGGTTGCGGTTGCGTGGTAATTTCTGGAGCAGGATTCAAGGTAACTTCTATCGTAAAAGTTGTACCATCACAATTTCCAGCAGTTGGCGTTACGGTATAGGTAACGGTCGCAACGTTGTTAGTGGTATTCGTCAACAATTGACTGATTTGTGTTTGCGGCGTTGCTTCCGCAGATGCACCAGTCACACTTCCTGCAGGCGAAATTACTGGCGTTAGCCATGTATAGGTTGTATTTGTAGGAACAATGTCTCCGCCAGAAGTATCTGGAATGATCGTAAAACTGTTTCCACTACACAAGGTTTCAGCAAAATTGCTAATACTAGGTGTTTCGTTGACAATGATTTCAGCTGTGTCGGATGTTACTTCTGGACAACCGCCCGAAGTAAACGTTAATACACAATAATAATAAGTGGTTCCTACTGAAGACACATTAGGTGTGTACGAATTGGTCGTTTCTCCCACAATGATAGTTCCCGAAGTTGTATCATCAACGGTATTGGAATACCATTGATAGCTTGGTACGCCAACACCATTCACATAGCTCACCGTAAGTGTGTTAACCGAGTCTCCTAAACATAAATCTTGTGATTGTGGTTGCGAAGTAATCAACGGTGCAGAATTCACAATAACTTGAGAAGTATCGCTCGTTACCGTACAACTATCGCTCGCCGCTTGTGATATCACACAGTAATAATATAACGTTCCCACAATATCTGTTGGTGGTGTAAACATGTTATTCGTTTCACCTGTAAGTAAGGTTCCGCCCGTATTATTATTGGTAGTGTTACTATACCATTG
Source organism: Kordia zhangzhouensis (assembly GCF_001005305.1). Classification (GTDB taxonomy): domain Bacteria; phylum Bacteroidota; class Bacteroidia; order Flavobacteriales; family Flavobacteriaceae; genus Kordia; species Kordia zhangzhouensis. Next base: position 701,415 of record NZ_LBMH01000003.1, on the reverse strand, counting down.
GTATGAAAACGCTCCCAAACCGCCAGAAACTTGTACTTCCAATACTTGTGGTGTCGTATTTTGACACAATTCTTGTGATGAAATTGGTTGTTGATTAATTATAGGTAACTCTACGATCACAACTTCTGCGACATCACTGGTTACATCATCACAACCGCTTCCCGCAAAGGATAAGGCTACATAATAATAGTAATTTCCTGCAGTGGTAAAAACTGGTGGTGTATAATTTGCATTCGTAGCGCCAGCAATAGCTGTTCCGCCAGTGTTGCTATTGGTAGTATTACTATACCATTGATAGGAAACAGTTCCTGTTCCGCCCGTAAAAGTAACAGACAACGGATTGTCGATTGTACTTCCTACACATAAACTCTGTGTTGCGGTTGGTTGATTGGTAATTGTTGCATTTGGTGTGACCTCTACAGACGCAATTTGTGAGTTCAACGAAGAACATCCGCCAGAAGCGAAGGTAATTTCACAATAATAGAATAATGTTCCAACAGTATCGGTTGGTGGCACATAATCCGCGTTGGTGGCACCAGCAATAGCTGTTGCTCCTGTCGTACTATTGGTTGTATTTACATACCATTGATATTGCGGTGAAACTCCAGATGTTGCAACACTCAATGTATTTGGTGTTCCGTTTTGACAAACGACGCTCGATTGTGGTTGCGTGGTAATTTCTGGAGCAGGATTTACCGTAATGATAAAATCTACTGGGGAGCCATCACAATTATTGATTGTTGGCGTTACGGTATAGGTTACTGTTCCTGAAGTTGTATTTGTTGTGGTAATTACTTGAGAAGGAATCGTACTAAAAGTTCCTGAAGGGATAAAGCCACTGATTCCAGACGTTGCTGTTGCAGTCCATGAAAAGGTCGTGCTTGTACTGCTTGATGTTAGATTAATTTCTGTGGTAGACGTTCCCGAACAAATCTCTTGTGTCAAACTTGTGTTGGTTATCACAGGAACTTCTTCAATGGTAAAGGTTTGTGTTGCTAGGTTAGACGTTCCGCATTCATTGGTAATTTGAAGAGAAACTGTATAGGTTCCTGGTGATGGATAATCAATTGTTCCTGGATCTTCCAAGTTAGACGAAGTAGTATTGGCTCCTGGAAATTGCCACGAATAGGTAACACCGCTTGGATTGTCGGTACAAGTTTCAATTACTGCTGATGGATTAATCGAATTTACATTACACAAATCACTAAGTGGATTGATACTTACAATGGGAGGTTGTTTTACAATCACTTGCTGTGAATTATTTTCCGTTCCACAATAATTTGTGCCTTCTAGTTGAATGGTATAGGTTCCAGGTGTTACAAAGTTGAACGACGGATTTGCAGAAGTAGCTGACGTTCCGTTGGTATAACTCCAGTTGGCAGGTTCGCTTCCGCAGAAATCAGACATATAGGTTACTTGCCATTGATAGGTTGCTGGTTCGCAATTTGTAGACTCATCTGTTGTATTCGTAGCGGTTACATCTAGAGGTGTACAACCATCATCGCTGCTTAAAGTAAATTGTGGATTCACTGGTGCTTCGACACAAATGGTTTGTGAAATCATGTCAATACCACATCTATTTCCAACAGATTGTGTAATGGTATACGTTCCAGCTTGTGTAAAGTTTACACATAAATTTTCAGAGCCAGATACCCAAAGATCAGGGTTGGAAGATCCAAAACTATTTCCTAAGGTACCATTACTCACCGTATATGTATTAGGTGTTATTTGCCAAGTAATGCTTGGGTTTGTATCGCAAGCATTATTGGTTCCATTTGTAGCATTTCCAATAGATAAATCTTGAAAACATACATCTGTATTAGTACAAGCAGGTTCTGTTGGGAATGAAAAATCAGCTTCTGGATCTGATGAAACCAGAATTGGAGCCACAGTTGCGGTAGAAGTTGCACATAAATTGGAGGCGGATATGGTAGCAGAAAAAGAATTCATAAATCCTCCACTATTCGATCCACAAGAAGTCACATTAAATTGATGTGTGATGGAAGATGGAGGCGGATGTGTTATAGTTGGTATAGTGGTTCCATCACTAAAAACTACGGTGTAGGTTGTAGATGCTGGGTTATTTTCAAAACCTGTAATTTGAAACGTGAGTGAACCACCTGCACAAATGGTTGTATTTCCTGGTGTATCAAACCCAATTCCTGGTGTTGAGCCTAAAAATACGGTATATTCTTGTACCGTGGTACAACCATTGTTTCCCACAATTGTATAAGTAAGCGTGTAGGTTCCTTGATTATAGTCGTGTGTTAATAAATCCCAAGTAGTACCTGTAAAAGGAGTACTTCCGTCTCCCCAATCAATCGTATAATTAGTATTTAAAGTTGAAGCTGTGGAAGAAGCATTGGTAAATGTAAACGTAGCTGTAGGATTACCATCACAAATGCTAAATAAAAATTGTGCAGGTTCAGCTCCATCTCCATTCATAGTCGGGTCTGGCCCTTCCGTAATATCAATTGTAATTGTTTCACCCGTCACCAATGTATTGGTTCCAGTTTGATCTTGAACATTGGTTAAAACATATGTGATTGTTCCTGAAAAGTTGGTGGCAGTAGTTAAGGTAACACTATCTTGACCTGGTTCTGTAGTAATTGTTGATTGGACACCATTTCTTGTATAGGTAAACGTATACGGTGCAGTTCCGTCAGCTCCTGTAAGTGTAATGATTGGCGAATCGTTGTACTGACAAACAGTAGTTACATCAACACTGATGGTTGCATTTGGCATTACAGTAGTATCAGTAAGTCTTGAATGGAGTGGCGAGGCATTATTTAATAGTAGCGAAAAGCAAACTAATATGAATGCAAAAAAGTATTTTTTCATCATTGGCAGGTTTTCTAGTGTTGAATGCTAGATTTGAGAAAAACATTCAAACGTTAAAATTTTAACATATTAAAAGTACTCAATATCTTTTTCTTGGCGTAAGAAATAGGTTAAAAAATTGTAAATAAGTGTCTAGTATTCAAAATATTTTAAAATTGCGGATTAGTTTTTAAGGATTTTTCTCAAAAAGAAACCTTAGAAAAGAAACCTATTTTGAATAAGTTATACCGAAAGTTTATATAGGGACAACACTTCAAACCTCCTTTGCGACGATTCAGCCGAAAGTACTGTTGCTTTCAATGTAGAAGTTACACTTTTGAATCATCAATCAAATAAATGAACACTCAAAAATTAGAAAATTATGACACCAGCAGAAGTTTTTAAAATTGTAGGAATGTTAGCCATGTCAATGTGGTTGTTGCTTATTTTTCTTCCCAAATGGAAAGTGACACGATTTTTTATTGACTATAAAATCGTTCCTATTGTGTTATCCATAATTTATGCAGTTTATATCACAAAAGCCATGATTGCTGGCGGAGGAATGGATTTTGGAAGCCTCAAATCGGTCATGCAATTATTTACTGTTGAAAATGCTGTCTTAGCAGGTTGGATACATTACTTAGCATTCGATTTACTTGTAGGAATGTGGATTGTCAACCAAAACAAAACTTTGAAAATTCATCCTGTAATTATAGCTCCTTGTTTGTTGGGAACATTTATGTTAGGACCAATTGGATTTTTAGCTTTTATGATTATTAGAAGTATTCAACTAAAAAAATAAAAAGATGAAAATGATAAAAAATATTTTCTATACTGTCAAAAAAGAGAGCCCTATATTATATTCAATCGTGTTACTTCATGCTGTGTTGGCAGTGATTTGTATTGGCGGAATTATGATAGATGATAGAACACTTTTTGGTGTTAGTGTTTGGATCAAACCATTGAAATTTTGGATTTCGGGAGGAATTTACATTTTAACAGTAGGTTTTTTAATTACCAAATATCCGTATTCAGCTAAGAAGAAAAATATCATCCGAAATATTGTTTCATGGACGTTATTATTGGAAACTGGAATTATCTTTTTTCAGGCGGCACGAGGCGTTCGCTCACATTACAATCAAGATTCGATGTTTGACGGAATATTGTTCGCAGTTATGGGAATATTGATTGCAATCAACATTCTTATCATGATTCTACTTGCGTTTGATGCAGCACGATTAAAGCTTACGGTAGCGAAACCAATTCAAGTGGCTATTCTTTTAGGTTGGATTGTTGTGATTGTTGGAAGTTGGGTTGGCGGACAAATGATTAATCAATTAGGACACAATGTAGGGATGGCTGATGGAGGCAAAGGGTTACCTTTACTTAATTGGAGTACGGTTGTGGGCGATTTACGTGTGGCACACTTTGTAGGATTGCATGGTATTCAAATAATTCCGTTATTCGCATGGATATTGGTTCGTAAATGGAATACCAAGACTCAAAATAAAACAATAGCAGTCCTTGTTTTTGGTGTATTGTTTGCAGCATGCATCGCATATGTATTTTATCAAGCAAAACAAGGAATTCCTTTGATCAAATACTAATTATGAAACTTTTCAATAAACAAAAACGACTCAAATATATTGGTTTTAACGACGTTTGGTTTGTCATCATCGGAATCATTGTTTCAGGTTTTATTACAGATTATCTATTCAATAATTCATTTGTACGCTTTCCGTTTTGGCAAGCAATGATGTATTGGAGTATTTGTTTAGCCTTTTCAATAACCAATTGGTTTGTAATGCGATTCAACTTTATTTTTCTACGTAAAAAATTTCCAAATGTTGAAGATGTGGGAAAACGAGCATTGCTACTTTTTTTGGCGATTATCATAACTGTTATCGCTATTGATATTCTAGGCGGAATCATTTTGGGCTATTTTTTTAAAGACGACTATCACTTTACTGAGCGTTTTCAAATACTTCTTCCAATTATCATTATCAGTGTAATGGTAATGGCAATTTATGAAGCAATCTATTTTTATGTGCAACTCAAAAGGTCCATTCGTGAAGAAGAACAGGCAAAACAAGTGGTAACTTTGGCACAACTAGACGCGTTGCGAAATCAAGCACAGCCACACTTTTTCTTTAATAGTTTAAACACATTACGTGACATTATTGATCAAAACTCAAAAGATGATGCTAAGCAGTTTGTTGATAAACTTTCAGATGTATATCGTTTTATCTTAGATGCGGGCGATGCTCATACGATTCCGCTTCGAGACGAACTTAAATTTGCTCAAGCATATCTACACATTCAAAAAGAACGATTTGGAAGTAATTTACATATACTTTGGCAGTTGCCTGAAACTGTGTTAGATCAGTTGGTTGTACCGATGAGTGTGCAATTATTATTAGAAAATGCAATCAAACATAATATTATTTCTCGCTCCAAACCACTAACGGTTACCGTAAGCAGCAAAGATGACTACTTAATTGTTACAAACAACATACAGCCTAAATCTACTCAATTGCCTTCTACAAAATTAGGATTGATTAATATCAAAAAAAGGCATGCGTTGATTTCACATAAATTACCAATAGTTGAAAATAATGGAAAACAATTTACAGTCTCTATACCTTTGTTAAAATCAACTGATTTAAAAGCTTAATGTATGAATGTACTAATCATAGAAGATGAATTCCGCGCAGCAAATCAGCTGCAAAATATGCTTGCTAAATGTAATTTTGACTATAAATTAGTAGAAATTATTGATACTGTAGAAGATGCTGTGCAATGGTTTCAAACACGTCAAATGCCTGATTTAGTATTTATGGATATTCAATTGGCAGATGGTTTAAGCTTTGAAATATTTCAAAAAGTTGAGGTTGAAGTTCCAATTATCTTTACTACAGCATTTGATCAATATGCCATTCAAGCGTTTAAGGTAAATAGTGTTGACTACTTACTCAAACCAATTCAACAAGAAAACCTTGAAAAAGCGCTTAAAAAATTTACGAAATCAAATCGTTCACAACAGGTTGAAACGTCAGTTTTAAAACAATTATTACATAGCATTCAATTACAAACAGAAAGTAAACATACCAAAAAACGTAGTGGATTATTGGTAAAAGAAGGAGCAGGATTTGTGCAAATTAACATAGAAGATGTGTTATATGCCTATTCGGAAGACAGTATTACTTTTGGTATTACGGAAACCAAACGCTATATTATTGATGAAACTATCGATCAATTATTTTCTTCGTTAGATCAAGATGAATTTTATCGAATCAATCGCGGACAGATTGTTGCTAAAAAAGCAATTCAAAAAATAGATCCGTATTTCAATCATCGAGTAAAATTATCTCTTTCCAACCAACGTGATTTAGAGTTTATTGTGAGCAGACAAAAAACGAGTGATTTCAAAGCATGGTTAAACCAGTAAAAAAAGCCTAGCTTTTTCATTGTAATTTGGTATTTTCGTTTCTGTCATGCAAAAAAAACTCAAATTACTTCTTGTAAACATAGCAATTCTCTTTGTAGGGATTATTTTGATTGAACTGTTTTTTGGCGGTTGGTTCAATGAAAGTAATGAGTTGAACAATTTAGGAATTATTCGTGATGCAAAATTTGAATTTGACGTACGTCATTTGTACGATACTAAAAATCCCATCATCACGTATTCGAGAGATTCGTACGGATTACGTGGAATTTCTACCTTTAATCAACCTGAAAAAATAACTATTCTTACGGTAGGTGGCAGTACAACCGATCAACGTTATATCGACGATATCCAAACATGGCAAACCGTCTTGGAAAAAGAATTTCAACGAAAGAATCAAAACATATTTGTATCCAACGCAGGCGTCGACGGACAATCTACTTTTGGGCATGTAAAAAGTACAGAAATTTGGTTTCCTAAGATTGAAAAACTACGACCTAAAGTGATTCTTTTTTACGTGGGAATCAATGATTTTTATCGTGTGAGTGACGATTCCAAGTTTGACGAAATCGCAATAACCGAATCTAAAAGTGTTAAAAGCCAGATTAAAGACAAATCAGCAATATATAATGCGTATCGCAAAATTCGAGGCATGCAAAAAGCACAAAAATTTGAGGTAGGACATCGAAGAATTGATTTTTCACGAGTACAGTACACAAAAGAAGAAATACTAAACGAAAAACTGTTAGAAATTTATGACGAAAAAAACCTCAAAGCATTCAAATCTCGTATTCAACAATTAGTGACCTATACGAAACGTATTAATGCGATTCCTGTGTTCGTTACACAACCAAGCTTACATTACAAACTTAGAAATGACAAACTATTTGGTACGGAACTAATCCAATATTTAGAAGATAAATATGCTTACAATGGAATTGGTTATTATCGTCTGCTCAACAAACTGAACGAAGCAATCACAGAAGTTGCTGGACCAAAATTGGTCATCGATTTGACAAATGATAACGATTGGCACGTGACCGATTTTTACGATTACTTTCACAATACACCAACAGGCGCAAAAAAGCTTGGAAAAAAGATTTATCAAAAAATAAATGAACGCGCTCTCCTAAAGTAAATGCTTTAATACTAAGCATAACTATTCCTCAGACTTACGCAAAGCTTTATAATCTCTATTGAAATCATCTTAATTCTAAAAAAATATAAATATTTTTACCAAAAACGATCAAAGTGAAGTGGTTTCAACAGAAAAGTAATATTGCAATTGGAATTTTATTCCTTGTTGTTTTTGTGATCGTATTTCGCCATCCAATCGAAGTATTTCCTGATTCTATAGGATACCTTAATAAACACATTATTCGGACACCTGGCTACCCACTTTTTTTGGAAACTATTGACTCTATTTTTGGTGTTAATTATAAAGTGGCCTTATGTTTCATTCAAACTTCTTTCTGCTGCTTTAGTATATATTATTTTACCCATAAAATGCGTTCGTTGCAGCTATTAAACGAATGGTTTAGCATATGCCTTATGGTAATATTGCTGTTGCCTTTGGTATCAGGATTAAAAATTGCTAATAATATACTTACAGAAGCTATATCATATGGATTGTATCTAATAATTTTAGCAAAATTCATCAGCTATTTCTGTACAAATAAAAGAAAAGAAGTATTTTTTGCGTTGCCATTAATAGGACTTTTACTCATTACACGTTATCAATTTGTATTTCTAATTCCGTTAGGATTACTTTTAATTAGTTGGATTAGTTTTCAGCAAAAAACATTTAAAAAACATGGCTTTCTTATAGTATTATTTCTTGTGCTTCCGTTCATTACTTCTTTAATCGATAAAACATATCATAAGGTAGTACATGGGCATTTTGTAAGTACACCATGGACAGGGATGAGTTTGATTACTCCTATATTATTTGTTTCAGATGCCGAAGATGTTGAGGTACTTAATACTCCTAAAGAAAAAGAATTTTTCCAAAAAACACATTACGAATTAATGGAGCAAAATATGAATATCCATACTATGAGTATAGTGCCGTTACAACAATCGCCAACCCTGTATTACATTGAGAATTATGCCAATATGCAAATGGGGCCGATATTTCAAAATGGTAAAGAAATAGTAGGTAATCATATGTCTGAAGAAGAAACCTATATTGCGTTGGATAAAATGATTAATACAATTACCAAACCTTTGATATTGGATAATTTTTCTAAATGGAGACGTATCTACCAAGGGAATTTTATCTATGGGTTGGGAGGATCAAAACCTACACTTCTATATTTTATCATTGCGATAGTTAGTTTTTGTATGTTATTAAAGCGAAATGATAAAATATGTAAAGTGTTATTTATTATATCATTAGCAACCATTGCAAACGTACTATTAGTAGCTATCGGAATGCATGCAGTAATTCGTTTTACCTTTTACAATGACTGGGTATTATTTCTAGCTATATTTATTTTTTTAAATTCGCTGCATAAAAAAGTATATGAATCTTGAATTATCCATAGTGATGCCTTGTCTAAATGAGGCGGAAACGCTTGAAATATGTATCAAAAAAGCACAGTCTTTTTTAGAAAAAAATCATATTGAAGGTGAAGTCGTTATTGCAGACAATGGAAGCACAGATGGTTCGCAAGCGATTGCTCAACGATTGAATGCTCGTGTGGTTGCTGTCTCCGAAAAAGGATATGGAAATGCGCTCAAAGGAGGAATCAAGGCGGCTCAAGGTAAATATGTAATTATGGGTGATGCAGATGATAGTTATGATTTTTCTGCTTTACTGGTTTTTGTGGAAAAATTACGTGCAGGCTATGATCTAGTCATGGGGAATCGTTTTAAAGGAGGCATCAAAAAAGGAGCTATGCCTTTTTTACACAAATATCTAGGAAATCCAGTATTGTCTTTTATTGGCAGACTGTTTTTTAATAGTAATATAGGCGATTTTCACTGCGGGTTACGTGGATTTTCTAAAGCTGCATATGAAAAGATGCAACTTAATACAACTGGAATGGAGTTTGCTTCCGAAATGATTGTCAAATCTAAGCTGAATGGATTATCTATTACAGAAGTTCCCACCATTTTACACCCAGATGGACGTACACGACCACCACATTTACACACATGGAGCGATGGTTGGCGACATTTACGCTTTTTATTACTTTACAGTCCACGTTGGTTATTTTTATACCCTGCGTTTTTTTGTATTATATTAGGAATCGTGTTGTCTTCCCTATTAATTATCAAACCTCTCACTATTGGAGGAGTTGTGTTTGATGTTCATACATTACTATACACATCAGGATTGGTAATTATAGGATTTCAATTCTTAATGTTTTACGGACTTACTAAAGTGTTTGCTGTAGAAAATGGACTCTTACCCAAAAGTAAACGTTATAACAAACTCTTTCAATTTTTAAACCTTGAAAAAGGATTAATCATAGGTTTTCTATTCTTCTTCTTTGGAATTTACTTAAGTATTGATGGTTTTCTTACATGGAAAGCTACCAATTTTAGTGATTTAAAACCAGTAGAAACACTACGAACTATTGTGCCAGCCGTTTTCACAATCATGCTCGGCTTTCAAATTATACTATTTAGTTTTTTCTTTAGTATTTTAGGGTTGAAACGCACCTAATTTCTTTGAATTACTTAGGAGCTGTTTGTTACAAAATGTTCTTGTAATAACTATACAGATAGTTTCTAAACACAATACATATTAAAATACTTTTCTGAACTTTACAGATAAAATTGCAGACTATGAATACAGAAGAAACCAAAAAATACTGGTCACAACGCTATAAAGAAGCCAATACAGGTTGGGACATTGGCGCACCTTCTACACCAATTAAAACATATATCGATCAATTAGAAGATAAAGATACTAAGATTTTAATTCCAGGAGCTGGCAATGCATATGAAGCTGAATATTTGTGGAAACAAGGATTTAAAAACGTTTATATTTTAGACATTTCTGAGCTTCCGCTTCAAGCATTTAAAGAACGGAATCCTGACTTTCCTACAGAACAGCTAATTTGCGAAGATTTCTTTACGCATGACAATACATATAATCTCATCATCGAACAAACCTTTTTTTGTTCCTTTCCTCCGTTTCCCGAAAAACGAAAAGCATATGCTACACATATGGCAAAACTATTACAGCCTAAAGGAAAACTTGTAGGCTTATGGTTTTGCTTTCCGTTGACAGACGATTTGATTAATCCACCATTTGGAGGTAGTAAAGAAGAATATATGGACTATTTTGAACCATACTTTACAGTTAAAACACTTGAAAAAGCACATAATTCTATACCTCCACGGGCAAGTAGGGAACTTTTTGGAATATTTGAGAAATTGTAAGACTATGAATGAGTTGTGCTAGAGAATTAAATTTTATCCTATTTCATACCAAACGCAAATAAATGATGAGGAAAAGATAGCTGGAACATTTGAGAGAACAATGTGTTAGCTAGAAAGGAGCTATTTTGTTTTTGATAAAAAAACATACCAATTTGTCATTGACAATATAGCAGAAAAAGCTTTTAAACGTTAAAATCTGTTAAAATAAGAAAGGAATTCAATATTGTTCGACAAATTCAACGATTCAACTAAAAATCAATCCAGAATCGTGAACTTTATAAAATTACCACACTTTTTTCTAGCAGTAGTATTGCTTTCTTGTTTTGTGGCATGTAAAACAGAAAAAAAATCAACTGTTACTACAAAAACAGCTTCTACCCATTCGCAAGAGCAGCTTAAAACCGTTACTAAAGCTTCTGCAATTTTAGATGAAACCATCAAAGCACACGGAGGCAAATTGTACAATCAGGCTCATTATCAATTTACGTTTAGAAACAAGACATATCGTTTTAAAAACAATGGAACGCATTATACGTATGAATCATTAAGCCATAATAATGATACATTAACTGAAGATATATTAGAAAACGGAACTTTTTCTCGTAAAGTGAATGGTGAACAAGTAACACTTTCTGAAAAGAAAAAAGCAAGTGCAATAGGAGCAATCAACTCAGTTATCTATTTTGCTACATTACCTCACAAATTAAATGATCCTGCTGTAAATGTTAGTTATGTAGAAAAAACGACAATCAAAGGACAGCCATATGAAGTATTAAAAGTAACTTTTAGTCAAGATGGTGGTGGCGAAGATTTTGAAGATGAGTACCATTATTGGATTAATCAAAGTACAAAAAAAGTAGATTTCTTGGCATATAATTATCATGTAAATGGTGGTGGCGTTCGTTTTCGTAGCGCATACAACGTGCGTGTAATAGATGGGATTACTTTTCAAGACTACATCAATTATAAAGCTGAAGTAGGAACACCTTTGAAAGACTTGCCTGCATTGTATGAAGCAGACAAATTAAAAGAAGTGTCAAAAATAGAAACCCAAAACATAATTAATCTAAACAAACAATCATGAAAAAATTAATGATGATGCTCGCGTTTTTCGCAGCAATTAGTGTAGCGAATGCTCAAGAATTTCAGAAAGCAGACAAAAGTCCTGTAGATATTGCTCATTATCCAACCGACGCAGCTAAAAGAGCGTTTGCAAAAACAGAAGCACAAAAGAACGCTTTAGAACCAAAGATTCGTGTTATTTATGCTCGACCATACAAAAAGGGAAGAGACGTTTTTGGTGGATTGTTAAAATACGGAAAAGCATGGCGTGTTGGAGCCAATGAATCGACAGAGATTTTATTTATCACTGATGTAATGATTGGTGACACTAAAGTGAAAGCAGGTCGTTACTCTGTAATTATTATTCCAAATGAAGATTCGTGGACTTTAAAAATTAATTCTGAAAACGATGGTTGGGGAAATTTCTCATACGATGCTTCCAAAGATGTAGCAAGTATTACAGTTCCTACACAAAAAAGTGATCAAGAAATTGAACAATTATCGATTGTATTGTATGAAAAAAGTAAAAATGTAGTGCATTTAAAAATTGGTTGGGACACAACAGTGGCAGAGTTTCCAATTACATTAAAATAGAAGTTACTTTTAGTTTATTTATATGGTAAAAAGCATTTACGTATTATATACGTGAGTGCTTTTTTATTATACATCTTAAATTTGTTGTGAGAGCTAAAAACTAATCTACAGAAACTATTTCATGACCAACATGTCTTCCAGAAAGTCTTCCTCCAACATAATCAAAGTCCAATACTGTAAGACCAACTTTTGGAGCTAATTGTATAGGAATTTCTACGAGTATTTTACCTTCTTCATCTTTTGCCATTAGTTTTCCATTTTCATAGCTTACTTCCCCTGTTTTAAATGCTGGATTATGTAGCTTTTCTAAAGCATTATTATCTGAAGTAAAGGCAACATGACGGCATATAGAATCGTGGTAAACTTGATCTAGTGCATTTCGCTTCGGGTCTTTATTTACAGGAGCATATCTATACAAATCGTGACTAGTAACTGTATACATAGAATTTCCTTTAGAATTGACCGTATTCTTGGAAGTAAATTTTGAAGGAACATTATTCCAGAGTTTTTTCTTTTGGACTTTACGATTTTTAAGAGGAGGTAAATGTTCTTTCCAACCACCAATATTATCTTCAACTATCCAGCCACTTACATCATTTACAGTACCATATACGTGATTTTTACTTCCAAATAATAAACCCGTAGTAAAGCCTTTCATTTTACTTGAATTAACACTAATGACATCGTCCTTTTTATAGTTTCCTATTTTTTGATGCTTGTCGTTTCTTACATTTCCATCATTTTTTGCAAAATAATTGCCAATATATTTTGCACGCTGCACAATAGAACTTTCTTTGGAATGATTTTTTAATGGAAGAGTTGTTTTTTGTTTCAATTGTACTGCTTTTTTACCCATTACATCAGCTTCTTTTTCTAAACTTACATCATCATTAATTGAAGCTCCCGAAACAGTTTTGGTAGGACGCACACGTCCTTGTTTTTGCTGTACTACGTGCCACGCTTCATGCGGTAAATGTTTTTCTTGTCCTGGTGCTACATGAATATGTTTTCCTTGGGCATAAGCATGTGCATTTAGTTGCGCTGGTTTGGATGAATTATAGTGTACTTTTACATCATCTAATGAATGTCCTGAAATATTTTCAATACCAGATTTTAAGTTATTAGGAAGTCCTGTTTTGTTTTTTCTAGTTTGTATTGCAGGAGCTGTCCGATTATCTTCAAGAGAAAAACCTTTTGTATGTGTATGCTCATTTTTAGAATGAGCAGCGGCAATTGGTTTGTGCTGGTTTTTTGGTTTATGTGTAGACTGCTTTTCCATAAAATACAGAGATAGTTTTGTTGTAAAGGCAAACTTAAATTTGTATTGATTCTTACTTATTTGTATTTGGAGCTTGGTGTGTAAAGTGATTTCCATTTACATGATAAATAGTTAACTGATGACCGTGACCAGCAAAATTTTCTGGCGGAATCATTCCTTGATATACAATAGTTATTGGGTTTTGTATATTCAACACTTGACGGATAATTTGAATAATTCTAGGAGAAGCAATCAACATATTACCATAACTTCCTATTTGCTCTCTAATACGCATTAATTGCCCTAAATTTGGCATCGCATTATGTGCAGCAAGTGCAATTGCATTGATAAGACAATTATTTACATTCAATAGTCTGTTGGCGTCTTCTTCTATCTTTGCATTCATTTTGGTTACCAAAGCACGTCCTCCAGTAATGGCTGGTTTGTACATAGGAGATGTACCCGCAAAAACATCTGAAAAACTTAGACTTTTTTTACTTTTTTTGATAGCACGGATTGTTTTATACAAGTAATGACGTCCACCTTTACTCCCTTTCATTAAATCTGCTCCAATAGCAGCAATTGCTTCTGCCGATACACTGTCCATTTTCATTTTTCCTCCTCTTTTAATATAAAAACGTAATAGATTTATCATTCGCCTTTTGCTATCAGTGTATCCCATTTCATCAAGACGCAATGCTAAATTTCTCCAATTATAATCACTACTCGTTCCTTGACGTTTATATGTTCTTCTCTTTTTTTTCTTGATTCCTTCCAAAGGAGTTGCATAAATATCTTTTGTGCCAGGATTATCAAGCTCAATATAATGTCCTCCAATATTTGTAATCATTGGTAGCCTATGGTATGAATCTCTTTTATTTACTTGTCTTCCAAAGCGAATGGCATCAAATGGATTAAATACAGAAACGTCTTTTTGATTTCTTTTTGAATCTGTTCGTTGCAAATCCATAGTTTCTTGTGATTTGCTTTTCATCACAGTATCTAAATCGGTTTCATCATCTTCATCAGAATCGTAGTTGGCTAAATCGTCAATGGTGGTAAAATCGGTGCTTTTTGGGAGCAAATCATCAGGTTTTGTAATTTTATACATTCCTGTTTGTTTATAGTTCCATGAGTTTAGTAAGCCCAAACGAAGTTTTTTATCATTCGAACTGTTTTGCACATAGGTTTGTACTTCCAAAAAAGTAGCACCAATTCCTAGGTTATGATCTTTGATAAATTTTTGAGCATTATTTTTTTTCAACTGCATTACGTTTGTGCTTTCGTAGGAAGTATGCAATTGCGTTACATGTGTTTGAGATTGTTTTTTTTGAATAACATTCTGTTGTTTTAGGGCTTTTTCGCCCATCACGTCTGCTTCTTTCTCTAAACTTGAATCATCATTAATTTTTGCTCCAGAAACAGTTTTGGTAGGACGTACTCGTCCTTGTTTTTGTTGTACAATATGCCAAGCTTCATGTGGCAAGTGTTTTTCTTGTCCGGAAGCAATATGAATATGTTTGCCTTGTGCATAAGCATGTGCGTTTAATTGTGCCGGTTTGGATGAATTGTAATGAACTTTCACATCATCAAGTGAATGCCCTGAAAGGTTTTCAATTCCCGATTTTATAGTATCTGGTAATCCTGTAGTGTTCTTTTTAGTTTGTGCAACAGTTGAAGAACGGTTGTCTTTTAAGGTTCTTCCTGTATACCCTTCTGTAGCAATTTCTCTATGCGCAGCCGCGATCTGGTTTGTTTCACGAAGAGTTTTATTTTTATGGTAGGATTGCATGAAAAAATAGTTCAAGTGTTATAAAATGATTTCATCCACAGCAACGATAACAGGTCCTTTTCCGCCAGCATAATCTAAAGCAGAACTATATTTGTGCTGATGAATGTAGTTTTTCAATCTTTCTACATATGGATTGTAAAAAGGACTTACTATTTTTTTTCCAGTGATTAACTTTCTAATGTATTCATTGTAAAAAGGGTATTTGTCAAACAGTTCATGCGGTGTGTCATAATCTATATCACATGAATTGTGATGTATAAAAGCAGCGGTTTTTTTGTAATGAAAAATCTTTTGAGCTACTTGCTTGTAGAAATAGTGTAAAATTTCTTGAAACGGAGTTGTTACACTTGAACCGATTAAAAATAAACGTCTCTTTGTAATGAGATATCCTAGCACATTAAAATCCTTGTGAATAGTACACTCATTTAATGATTCTGCGATGATAATATTGCGAACTTCTTGCGGAATGTCGTGACGCCATGATTTCATAACTAACAATTGCGAATTTTCTTTTAATAATATAAGTTCTTCGATATCCATCATTGACAAAGATTATGTTCGTGCTATTAATTTGTTTTCTTTTTTCAGTTCTCTTCGAATGCCTATAATCAATTCTTCTTTGGTTACAATGGTAGATTCTCGTTGAATTGCAGCCAAAGCGCAATAGCGTAGTACGTTAATAATAGCGCCACCTGCCAATTCATAATTTTCTGCTATTTGATACAAATCAATTTCTTCTGATAATGTTGGAGTTCCTGAAAATGCATTTTGCCAAAGTTGATATCGTTCTTTTGTAGAAGGCATAGCAAAGTGAATGATCGATTGAAATCTTCTCGAAAAAGCGCTATCCATATTATCTTTTAAGTTGGAAGCCAAAATGATAAACCCCGGAAAATCTTCAATGCGTTGTAGTAAGTATGCTGTTTGCTGGTTGGCATGTCGATCATTTGATGAATTGGCTTTGGTTCGTTTGCCAAATAACGCATCAGCTTCATCAAAAAATAAAATCCATTTTTGATGAGCCGCTGCATCAAATATGCGAGAAAGATTCTTTTCAGTTTCTCCAATATACTTAGATACAATCATTGAAAGGTCTACCCGATATACATCTAAATTTAGTTTTTTTCCTAAAAGAGATGCTGTCATGGTTTTTCCTGTGCCTGGCGGGCCATAAAATAGAACACGATAGCCCGGTTTGATGAGTTTTGATAGATTCCAGTCGTTAAGTAAAATTTCTTTGTGAGTTAACCACGTTTTCAATTCTACTATTTGATCCATTACAGAAGGATTCAATACCATATCGTCCCAACTTAAATTGGTAGTTATTTTTTGCGCAGGAAATGTGATGCTGTGTTCTTGTTCAGTTTTTTTTCCAGTTGTAAAATAGTGTAACCAGCGTTGGTTGATACTTAATACTCCATTATATTTAGGCAAATAACTTTCGGTTGATTCGATGTGTATTATTTGTTCTTTTTGAAAAACATGTTCGTTTTCAAATAGTTGAAGTACTTCTACTCGCCATTCAGGATTTAGTGCTGTAATCAAATAAAAAAGAGTCTGTCCTGTTGGTAAAAAACCACTGTGAGCTTTATCGATTACACCGCCAAATTCAGTAAAACCTCTATTGTACATTTTATTCTGTCCGAAAAAAATATCTAATATTTCTGGTCGAATGTGTGGAGCAATTGCTAAAATCAAGGCAACTCGCTCTATATTTGTCAAATTCCATTCTTTAATACAATTTGCAAACGGCGTATCGGTTTCAGAAATATCAGGCATTGCGAGTTCTGTCCAATGTGTTTTAGCTCCTTCATGCTGTAAATACATACTAATAACATGATGAATGACCTCGTGAAGCCAGTCAATTTCTTTGTGTATTGAGTCTATGTATTTTTTAGTATCCATACGAAGTGAATAATTTTTCTACATCATCTAAGCTGGTATTTACCCATGAAAAATATTGCAATGCTGTATTAGGATTAAGTTCATTGGCTTGTAACATGTCTAAAACAGAAACTTCTGCATTTTTAATTACCTGTGGATGAAATGAACTTTCATCATGATAGAAATCATATTCATAAAAATTATTTATCCATGAAGGGAGTTGTGATCGCTCACTAAGTAGTTGACTAATAAAAACATCCAATTTTTCTTGACGAACCGTTAGTTTTTTTGCCTTAAAAAAAGAAGGTTTCCTTTTATTTTCTCGATGATAAAATTCAATATCTCTTGCTTGAATGGTTTTTGCATTTGAATCGCCAAAAATATCTACCAACCCAAAATTTTCTGTTTCTGTAGCAATTTCTAATTCTGCATTTTCAGAACCCGCAATAGCTAGTGTCCAACTTTCAGTAACAGCACTTTCAGTGACAATATAAAGTTCTCTGAACGAAAACAAAGTTTGTGTCATTTTGATGATGAGTTCTTGTTGAAAATCACTCCAATTAGCAAATTTAACAGATTCGGGAGCACTACTTTTAAAGAAGAAACTTCCAAATCCGTCAAAAGCTAATAGTTGTTTGCTGTATTCAAAGTTTCCTTCAATCGGGTTTTGTCCTATATCTCTACCTGAATACGCTTTGTTAACACCTTCATTAAAATTCCAACTAGCTGCATTGAGCTGTACCCCATTTTCAAAAACAACATCATCTACATTGATAATATTTTTTCTGAAAATGTTTCCCAAAACAATCATTTCTCCATTTTTTATCTGAAAAAAATCACCAGGATATACATTTTGATTGAGTGGTTTTGTACAGATAAATCCATTAGTTCTATGATAAAAACTGCGATAAAACTTTTTAAATACGTCGTTCATAATTGTTGGGTTTTAGATGAAGCACCATGTTGTTGTAATCACAATTAGGAAGCGAGAGCTGCAGCATTTGCAGCTGCAAGACCAGATTGTAACGATTTTAGATTGACCTGTGCTTTGCTCAATGAATTTTTTGTAGCGTTTAATTGGCTAGTGGTATCATTGGATGCTGCCAATATTTCTTCATAAATATTACTAGTAATGTCGTATGCATCATATAAGTACTTTTTCAATGATTTTTTAGAAGAGGAAATTTCATTTTCTACGTTGTCTATTTCTTCTCCAATAATAAATTCATATAGCTTTGTAGCTTGTAAAAGTTCTAATGATAATGCTGATTTTGATTCAATGGTAGATGCTTGTGAAGCAAAAACTGACTCTAGCGCAACGAGTGTTAATGCAACGGCATTATTTGCATCAGAATCTGCTTTGGTTACCATAGAAATCAATTCGTCTGAAATAAGCGGATTGATTGCTTTTTTTCGAATGACTGCATTGGATAATTTATTGATTACTTCAGCAGAATAAATAAGTTTATTGATTACTGTATTTATTTCTGTAGCAACAGTTTTAATTTTGTCTTCTGCTGTAGCAGCTTCTTGATAGGTAACTCCAGAGCTTTCATACAAATCTTTAGCATTGTTAATTACATTATCAACAGCGTTTTTATTATTTAACGCTTGCGTTTTATTTGCTTCTGCAGTTGCAAGTTCGGTTTGCAACTTAGTCGATTTTTCAGTTAATGAGTCAACAATTGCCTGATATTGTTCAACTTCATTTTGGGCATTTAAGACCTCTTGGGTTAAAAAATCGATTTCTTGTTTTTTTCGTTCGGTAATTCCGTATTTATCACTTGCTGACGGGTCTGGAATTAGTATTGTTTGTCTACTCATAATGTATATCTTTAAAGGATTAGTTGATTGTTGGTTTTGGATACGATGTTAGTTTCGTTTTCGATGCATACGGATCTACGTAAGTAAATGGTGCAGTATGTTGAAAATCGGAAAGGGCATTGATAAATTGTACATTTACCGTTTCGTCAGGATTGTTAGAAATAGAAATAATTGCCGGAATGTATTCGTTATTGTTGATAAGACGATTTCCAAAATTATCGGTAGTTTCAGGAGCTAATGTTACTGTTTTGCTATAAAATTGATATCCTTTAGAAAGTAGAATTAGGTCCTTGATGAGTTGCCCGTAATCTTTGAGTAACGAATTCAATGTTTTACCAACCACTTCTTTGATTGTATCTTCAATATAAGTGATAGCATCTTGTAAAAACTGCTCTGTATCATTTTTGGCAGATTTCTTAGAAGCCAACCCTGTTAAAGTTGTATTCAGTTTTTGCACTTTTTCATCTTTTAAGCTCTCTTGAATGTCTTCAATATTTCTTAATAAATAAGCAATTAGCGAATCAGTTCCTTCTTGTGCTGTAGTATAACTTCCAGCAGGAATTTGTTCTGCAATTGTTAAGTTAAAGAAGAATCCAGGTTGTAAATGTCCTTCATTAGAGGCTAAGGCCGCTTGTTCTTTTTCAAGAATTTGTAATTGCTCGTTCAGCAATTCTTTTCGTTGTGCATCTGTAATAGTATTTGAGTTTGGCTTAGAAGCTTTTTTTGCTGCAGTTCCTTTAGGATCTTTTGCCGGAGTTTGTTCAGTTTTCTTTGCTTTAGTCTCAGCGTCAAGTAGTGCTAGCTTTGCTTTGATTTCACTAATTTTCTCTGTGTACAGATTTTCAATTTGCTTGCGATCATTTACTTCTTGATCAATATATTGCAATTCTTCCGTAGTAAGTAATCCGAGAACTAATTCTTTATTGTTAGGCAAGAAAGCACAACGATATTGAACTTTATAATCAGGATTTTCAAACACACCAAAATTGATTACGTTTTTATCATTAGGAAGTTGAATTCCACTAGAATCAGCCATGCTTAGTTGATTCTGTAATGAGAACCTTTTTGAAGGCGCTGTTAGAAAATCTTCAAAAGTATTGATTGATTTTTTATAACCATTTGTAAATACTGCAAAAACAAAAATTACGTAGTCTTTTCCTAACTCAAGTAGTTTTCCTTCAGAATCTTGTAGCACTTTATGATCATCTGTGGAAACTCCTTTAATATAAATTTTTTGAGCAATAATAGGATCATCACTTGGAGCAATTGACACAAAACGATCTGTATATCCTTCTGTCACAATTCCTTCTGCATCGTTAATACTAAAGGTAGCACTCTTACTATCTTCTACTAATAAAACATAATAATTTTGAACAGGATAACCCGTTGGTAATTGGGTATTTTCGTCAGGAGATTTTAAATTGAAAGGACTTTTGTATGGTTCAAATGATACAGTATAACTTTCGTGCGTACCAATGTTTATAGGAGTTGTAACCATTAAATTTAAGTTCAACTCGTTATTATTGATGGTATAGGCATCGTTTGCGGAATTATAGGCAACACTCAAATCTTCTAATTGTCCTTCGGCTTTCTTTTCTTTGCTATTGGCAGAAGCTAATTCTGCACTTTGTGTAGAAAGTAACGCTGTTGTACTATCAAATTGATTTGTAACCACGCTAAGAAGATCTTTAATAGAAGTATCTGTTACGGTTGCTTTGCTATTTAAGTCGTCGGTAGTTACTTCTGCTATAAGTGCAGATGCTTCCATACTATGCTGAGAAGCTTGTTCAGCAGCATATGCAGTATCATTCATTAAAACATATGCTTTGTTACTTTGTGCATAAATCTCAGTATCAAAATCTGCAGCATTGATAATGCTAAAAATACTTCCTGTGTCGCTTGCCAACTTTAAGATTGCATTCGCAGCAATTTGGACATTTGCAGCGGCAACTGAAGTATTGGAAACTGATTTTGAAGTAAATGATTTTGCATTTTTTGTAGACTGTAATACGTTGGTGGATACATCACTATCTACAATGGCTTGTTCGTGAATATTTTTTTGAAAAACATATTTTGCCGTTGTCACTTCTAATTCTTCGGCAGTCGTAATGCGCGCACCTTGTGCGTAGTAGAGTGAAAACATGGAAGCTTCCAGTTTTGCTTCTACATTTTGTAATTCTAATTCTTGTGTGTTCAATGATGAAACAACACTCGAATGTAGATTGTCGTTGTAAGAACTCATAAATGTTATTTTTTAGTTTGTTAATAAATTGTGTAACCTATTTGGTTATGCTTGGATTGATATTTTGTTATAGCTAACTACTGTCTATTTGTATAGTAATGTTATTTTTTTTCATGATGATTTGTATTTTAAAATGGCCACGTAACGTGTAAAGGTTTTTGCATCCATGGAAGTTTTATGATTGAAAAAGAAAAAGGAGATTTCAACATTAATATATCGTAAGGTCTTTTTTCGACAAGTAATTCCCAACGATCTTCGGTTTCTTTTAAAACCCCTTCTCTAACCAACCAATTTCCCCGAAAACCGTTTACAGATGTTTGTCCAATAGCACTCCAATATTGAATAACAGCTTCAATCATTCCATCAATTAACTGTTTGTCACTATCAGTCATATCAATACTGTCTTGTACAGGTGTATTTGGGGCTAATCCAGCCAACACTTTGTTGAGTGTTAATAATGACTCTTCCGTTTGTGTTAAACCTGTTACGATATACTGTAAGTAATGAACAGATTCAAGTTGGGCTTGTTCAGAAACAAATTCATTATCTTTTATAATTCCTAAACGATTAAAAAGAATAACAAAATAACTATTGAGCAGCACCAATCCTGCGTTTGGAATGTAAATACCTTCTTCTGGAAATGTGTTTGATTCGTTACTCATAGATTGTTTTTTTAGTTTTTTTGAAATTAAATGTTCTGGTGTTGTTTCAAACGATGCTACGATATCTTCAGATGGGAGTAATCGATTGTATGTGAGCTGTAAAGAAGCTGGTAAAGCAGGTTTGATTATATTAATTGCTGTAAAAAAATCGTTTTTATTGACTCCCATTTTTCCATGAATTTCCCAAAGTAATTCATTCCAAATATGAGTGCTTTTGAGAGTGTCCCAACGATTGGTTTTCCAAGCAATCAGTATTTTTGTAATGATAATTTCCTGTATTTTTTTAATAGAGATTCCTTTTATAGAAGTCATTGTAATAGCTTCATATAGTTTGGATATCTCTACAAGCGATTTTTTCTGTGTTGGATATAAACGCAGTAATGAATCAATGAACGAATGAAATTGTATTGTTTGTGCTAGAGTGCTTAGTTGTACGTTAGAGTTTAACTGACTTCGTATGGTTTTGAGCACTACTAAAGGTTGTTGTGTAATTAATTCATTTATCAATTTTGAATACGTATAATTTTTTGCAGAATACAACCACACAGGGATTTCAAAATGTGTAAAAAGATAGTCACTGAGGACTTCTATTTTTCCGTTTTCTAACAGTTCTTGAAAGATTTTTTCGGCTACAATAAATGGTTGTTTTTCAGTTAGGAGCTCAAAAATAGAATCTCTTTCAATGAGCACACTTTTGAGTAATGTTGGAACTTTATAATGATTGTTTTGAATATGTTTTACAATTGTAATTTGATCTAATGTTGGAATTTGTGAAAAAGCATCAAAAATAACTTGTACAAGTATCTCAATAATTTTCTTAGCAGTATACGTTGCTTGTAACATAGCAACAGTTTGTTTCCACAGTACAGGTTGTAATGAAGTAACTATTTGTGTGTTTCCTAACTCTTTTGTCAATACATAAAGTAAACGAATAGCATGAATTGCTGCAGATTGATTTGGAGAAGCATTACAAGCAATAATAGAAAGAAACATTTCAAAATCAATAGATTTTTGCAAGAACAACAACTGTTTTTCTGAAGAGAGAACATCTTTTAAAATAGTTCTGATTCTTTGTGGAGATGTTTCGGTGGCTATTTGAAACAGTTCTGAAAAGGAATAAAAAACACTGTCAATTTCAATCGTAGCATTACAATGTTCAATTTGTTGTGTCAATGCTTCAAACAATATCGTTTCTGAAATGCGATGATTTTGCACAACAATCGTACGTTTTGTAATCGTTGAATGCTTTGATGTTTTTTGATTCTTTTCTTTAAGAAGTATTGGAAAAAACTCCAGAATCGTTTTTTCAAAAAGCGTACAAAATGATGCTGAGTTTCCACGATGTTTTTCAAAACGAATTAATACGCTCCAAAAGCAATAATCAAATATATCTTTGTTGTTAATAGATGTGGTAAACCTGTTTTTTGTGAATTTTTTTTGCTGAAACTCTTTAAATAAATGCTTGTAAATAGATTCTGAATTTGGCAACAAGTACGAACGTATTTTTGCTTCATGCACTTTAAATTCGTATTCCTTATCTTTTTTATCAATTACTATTTTTTTTATCAAATTAGCCACCAATAATTGCTGATTAGGTTGTGCCATCAATTCTTTTACAAGAGAAATATTTGTCTGATTTCTTTGCAACTCAAATTGTGTTTTGCACAGTTGTACTATTTGGGTTGATGGCACTAATAGTTTCAATTTTTGGGAATGAAATAGAGTTTCAAAAGTTTCTTCAATCATTGTTTTAGAAAAATGTGTCGTTAATTCTTCTCGTTGAATGTTAATAAACAATTGCACCATCAAATCATTCACACCAATATTTGGCTGATTCCAAAGAATGTGAAAACTGTGTTCAAAAAGATGATTTTTTATTTTTCGAAAGATGGCCGTTTTTTTGGCATGTCGCGTAATTAATTGTTCTATAATTGATTGTAATGAAACAATAAATTGAAATATTTTAGGAGCTACTTTTCTAAGAAACGGAACGATTCCATAGTTTGAAACTAGAGCAGAAACACGAATAGTTGTTTGCGTGTTTTTCTCTATTTTTTGAACAGCTTCCCAAAATTGAATAGGAGCTTTTTGAATCCATTTTTCTAAGGTTTGCTCTAATTTTTTATAAGCTTTTGTAGTTGTTGACGATTCCTGAATTTGAGTAAAATAGGTTTCTACACTCTTCTTTAATGTTGCCTCGTTTGTCACAACAAATGAAGAAACATTAATTTCCCGTTGATAGTTTGTATGCAATGTATGATACAACGAACTAAAAAGAGGTCTTTTATCTTCAGATAATGCTGTGTTGGTCAAAAGTTGATCTAAAACAGTTCTCTTTTCTAACCGCTGCTTTTTAGCTATTTTTTCAATGACATATTGAATAAAAGCATCTTTTTCAAGTGATGAATGTTGATGTTTTACGCAAAAAATAAGCCCATGTGTGTACAAATCAAGAGTATCCATTTTAGCTGTATTTTTTAACGAAAGTGAAGCTAAAAACGAAATTTGTTCTAAAATTTGCTTGGAAAGCGAAGGAGATAATACTACAAATAAGCTTTCAACAGCGGCAGGAATCAAATCATGTAAAATAGTTTTCCATCGGTGAGTTGAAGTTTTTACCGCTAGGAGTATTTTTTGAAAACGAACAGAATCCAATTTGGGTAAATTAATGACTAACTCATTCAATTCATTTTTTTCAATGGATGATTGAGCCGAATTAGGATCTTTGAAATAGTCAGTTATTTTTATCCAAAAATGCTCTTTTTGCTTTTCGGTTTTTATTCGGATAAAAGGCTGTTCGTAAAGTTCTTTTGATAATAATTTAATAATTGCGATGAAGCTTTTATCTACTTGATAATACTCGCTCGCTTGTTTGATGGCACTTTCCATCAATTCAATCATTGCTTGATATGTCAAATTGAAATGTTGTGCCATTTGTTGAATGGTACTCTTTACAAAAGCTACTTTGTTAAAAATGGTGCCTCTGTCTGTAAATAAGTAATTGAGTATCCAAAACCATACATTTTTTCTTAAATCATTCGTGCTTGTCTGTACTACGGTTTCCTTTTCTTGAATTTTAATTAATTCATCAGAAAAACGGATAATTTGCTCATGACTACTAGGCTCAAGTCCTGCAATAATCTTTTTAATAATGACTACTGAAAACTGCCATGCAATTCGTTTGCGTACATTTTCAACTTTTCCTATTTCTTGAATCATTTGGATGACGTCCAAACGATTATTTGTAAGCTGAGAAAGTGCAATTTCAGAGATACTTCCATAGGCTTCTTGATAATTCCATGGCAGTATACCTTGTTGTAAAAATGTACGTAATACGTTGATTTGTGTTATATATTCATGCACAATTTCCAAGCGAGCTTCCCCACGTTTAGGATACATAATTAGCTCAAATAGTGTACTTCGTAACGCTTCTTCCAAGCGGGTTGGTAGCTCACTCCACAGGTTTTCATATACAATACTACCTAAATCAATTTGTAGCTTGTCTATCTTTAATGTTTGACCTTCAGGGCAAATACTGTCAAAAACACGATTTATAATACGTTGCATCTTGTAAGAACTCCACGCACTAATATCGTTTTGTAATTGATACGAATGTTTTTTCGAATCAAAAGCTGTATCCCAACAACAACGAGTAATGATATGTGTGCCTTGACTATGCATTGATGGAAATTTGACTTAATATTGAGATAAGATTACTTGTTGCACTTGCGAGTTCTTGCGAGTTGATAGTTTCTGTTTCAGCATTGTAAATATTAGCATTATACCAGTTTGC
Source organism: Kordia zhangzhouensis (assembly GCF_001005305.1). Lineage (GTDB taxonomy): Bacteria > Bacteroidota > Bacteroidia > Flavobacteriales > Flavobacteriaceae > Kordia > Kordia zhangzhouensis. The sequence goes on along the minus strand of NZ_LBMH01000003.1, from coordinate 675,644 downwards.
ATATGCAGGAATAAGCGTTTTCATATCTGCAGCTGTTATGTTCAACGTTTTTACTGTAACCTGCAAGTCTAATTCGGTTTCTATAAAGTAGGAGAGGCGATATTGCCAATCGGCGGCATTAATTTCAGGTATAAAATCTGGAAATATCCAAAGCAAACTATTGCTTAAAAGTGAATCGGTAATATATATCGTATTTTCCTCGTTCCAGCTTACATTTGCTGTCCATGCATACCCTGTATTTCCAATAGGTGTAAATATTGCTTCATTTACGGAGCTACTTTCTATTTTTTCTAGTGCATATGAGGAGTCAATAGTAGTTAGATAAGTGGTAATATCTTGTGTTGACATTGTACTTAAACCTGAGGAAAGCTTCACAAAATCGTTATACATTAAAATTGTATTTAGGCGATAATAGGTTTTAGATAATGTATTCTCTCTAATAAATAATTGAAATTTTCCACTTTGCAAAAGAATATTAGTTTCAATACTAATCATTCCTTTTCGTTGTGTAATGAGCCATAAAGAAATTGCGCACTCGTCATACAATGTTTCTTTTTTATCGTTTGGAACATCGGTTTTTTCTACAACAGACTGAATAAAGTTCACGTAGAATGGACGCAACGTAAGTAGTATATTTAACTTTAAGGATACAGTTGTATAGTCTAAAGTATTCTGTGTGGTAATTTTTTCCTCTTCATCTACACGAGCACTATCAAAAACACCGTTTTTTTGATAACTTTTTGTAAGAATTTGTTGCAGCTCTTTCTTGGCTTTGTATGTTGCTTCTAATGTTCGTAATTGTTCTTGTGAAATAGACGTGTTTTTCTCAATATTTTTTTCTGTTTTTGAGAACAATTCTACCGTGGTAATTGCTGCCAAATCATTTATTAATGTATCTGTAATTTCTAACAGTTTTGAACTTAACTTTGAAGCTCCAATAACATTGTAAGCTTTTGTTCGATTGTAACTTAGAATGTCAAAATTTTGCAAGTAGAGACTTTTAATAATAACACGATCTTTTAGCATATCACCAGAATATACTGTGCCATTTATGAGTGTGTCAATTACCAAAGGCGATTCGCCGTGACGTGCCAATAAATGATCTAAGAGTTGATTTCTACGAGTAAGATTGACAGTTTCATCTTCATTAATAATTAGCAATCCATACATATATGAGTTATATGGATCGTCTTGATACGATGTCCAATTTTTGTGTTCAAGTGTTGTTTGTGATTCATACACAGGACCAAATTTGAAAATAGAATTGTTGCGTAATAAAGGCTCAATATTAGGAACACTTCCATATAAGGATTGATAAAAGTAGGTTGGAGAGAAAACTTCAAACGGAACAGGGTATTTTTGATTTATCTTTTCTTCAGCTGTTTTTGTATTGTTGTAGTTTTCTAAATCAGCAGGACTTCCTGTTGAAGCATTTTTAAATGAAAAGAGCTTATCGATGTTTGCCAATTGAGCAAATTGATTACTTAACATTTGATCAAATAAACTCAAATATCCTTTTAATTGTCGTGATTGTGCAACTTGATAAGTAGGTGTGTTTTGATTGGTTGCATTGAGTCCAACAGCATATACTTCTGGAAAAGTATGTTGGATAGAATAATAACTCGTAATATCTCTAAATTTTCCACTAGGAAGTTGTGGAGCCATTTGGACAGAAGCAACTTCATTGGCTTGTGCATCTGAAGATTGCATACTAGCAAGTTCATCAATCAACGAGGTGTTAAGCGAAGTATTTAAGTGTTTTCCGTGTGCACTGATTTCTAAAAGAGGGGCGTTTGTATTTTTAGTTAATGATGAAGAAAAGTCAAATGTTAAGATTTCGTCTTCATTACATGTAGCCGTGGTCGATGTCGTATTGTTTTCACTAAATTTTACTTTGCTAATTGATGATACACCTTCAACATCATGTATAATTTTTGTGATTTCAAATGCTTGTATTGTATCTTTTTTAGGTAACAAACTGCTCGAAGAAATCCAGCCGTTTTCTAAAGAAGGACCGTTAAAAATGTCATTGATACTTTCGCCTTTTTTCTTTAATGTATCATAGCCTGTTTGAGTGACTTCTGGAAATACATAATTGTTTATTTTTTGGACAATTTTTGGTAAAATAGTATTTAAGTCATATCCAGTATCAAGAACTAAATTTCCTGTAATTGTATATTTTTTGGGAACTAATATTTTTGGAGGTAAAAACCATTCACCTACATTTCTATAACTATTCAGTAAAAAATAAGTGTCTGAAACTGGAGCATTTATTACTGAAGGATCGTCATAAGAAGTACTGAGTTGTATATACACTTGATACACACCACTCACAAAAGGAAGTGTCAATGGAATTGGTATTACAATTGCATTTTTTACACTAGGAATACCATCAATAATACATTTTGTATAATCTTTTAGTGTAATTGGAGTCGTTGTTAAAATTTGTTGAGGTACAAAAAATTGATTCTCCACAGTAAGATTGCCATTTGCGTTGGTCAAAATATCTTTCATAGAGAAATTAGCACAATATCCTAACTCTGTAAAAGCATAACAAAGTTGCTCCAAAATTGTAACTCCTGGATCACTTGGATTCAGATTAGTCCAAGCAGTACTACTATGCTTTTGGATATATGCCAACCCTTCCGATTTCAAAGATTTGAAATCGAGCTCCAACGGAAGTGGTGTATCTACTATGTAATTTTCATTGCTCATAAATGATACTTGATTAGACTGTTTTCCGTTAAATTGTTGAGAGATGGTACCAATAAGACTCCATTAGTAGGAGCTATTTCTTGAATATGATCTTGATAATTGATTTGCCCAGTCGTAAAATTTTTAGTGCCAATTTGAAAAGAAAGCGTTGTAATTTCGAGCACGCTATCATATTCATTAATAAAAGCTGCCAACTCTGCTGTATCTAATCCGTTGTCAATAGTGATTTGTGTTTGAGCGCTAGTAATCCATGGAGCTAAAAACAAATTAACCCCGTTATTAATTTCTTGAGAAACAGAGGTTACATCTTCATCACTATTTAATAGGATATCAGCAGTAATTTTTACATAGTTCAATTTAAAATTCTCAACTACAATTTTTGAAAATGCAGAAGTACGTTGCGCTATGTAATTTTGAATCTCTAGTTCATTACATTCACTCAAAAGAGGAATAAAAGCATTTGTGTCATTTACATCAGAAACACGTTTAGCTACAAATATTTGTGTTTGATTGGTAAGATTATCATAGCTAGTTTTTGAATAATACACTTGTGGAAACTCAATACGGATTGTATTAAAATAATCTTGTTTTGCGACTAAACGATCTTTAGTTTTAAGACGATTACTTACTCGTGAGTTGGTTTGTATTTTTGTTTCGGCTGCTTTCCCGCCAAAAGAAGGAAATGGTTGTTCAACACTAGCTATTTCTGGTATTGCAGTTTTTGGACCTGTAATTGTATTTGCTTTTATTTGTGGAACTTCCGTAGAAAAATCGTTCGAAGCTACAATGCGTTGCAATGTGCATCCATTGCTTTTTAAAAAGGAGGTTTCTGGAAAGCTATCTAAATTATGGGTAGTTCCAATAGCAATCCAATAATTATTTCCAGCAAATGTATCGTGCTGAGTGGCGATATCCTCCGGAATATCAATTGTTATAATTCCAGAACAAGTAAACTTATTGGTGTCATCAGCAATAGAAGGCAAAGTTTTCCAACCAGTATTACTCAAGTAACTATAGCTTATTTCTTTAGAAGACAGAACGTTTTCTGTATAAGTTCGTGTTAATTCAATATAGAAACTTACACTTGCAGGAATAATCAAGTCTTGCAATTCTAAAAATAATTGCCCTTTTGACGAAAACTTAGGAACTAATGGGAGTGCTTTCAAGGGAATAATAGTTCCCAAGGAGGTTCTGTCTGGAGAATTTCCTAAGGTGGTATTTTCCGTAATAATGGGCGTTTCTACAGATGTATTATCATATACTTTATAATTTTTGAAAGGTGTATTATAAAAGCATTGCAATGGATATGCTTCATTATTATTAGAAAAATCATACGTGACTGATGCTGTATATGTGCCAGAAAATAACTTAACCATTGGGACAAAAGGAATGTTTGCAGGAGATATCAATGTTTGCGTATCACTAGTATCTTTTATTTTTTCAGCAATAATTTCTGCATTAAATAAAGCAATTGCAGCAACAACTTTTGGATATAAATCAACACCAAACCCATATGTAGGATCTGACAATGTCATCTGTAAAAAACCTTTGGTGCTTTGTTCGCTAAATTTTAGAGGCGACAGTTGTAAAGAAGGATCAATTACAGCAGAATCTGTGGTAAGACCTGTAAATGAAAAAGTACGTACTGGTGGAATGTAATCAGTGGTTGTTTCAAAAGGGAAATACAAATTTTTTAGTGTTTCTGAAGAAACATTATGGTCATTTACGTTGGTCGTAAATGTATTCCAAACACCATTTTCTAACCATTGAAAATTTATCTTAAAGGCTGTATTTGAAAACATGGATGTTGCTTTGTGAGTAACAGATACTTTTTCATGTTTGTGGAAAATATTGCCTATAGAACTCGTAATTCTTTTAAAAAGAGATTTCTTTTCATGTAATGATGTAGTCAAGGTTGTATTCTCTGCAGACAACAATTTTTCAAACACATAATTTTGTGTAGTGCTTATAGTATTTAGAATAGATGTTTCTGTAGAAGCAACACTTGCAATAGGCACCTTTTGATTGACTTTGATATTTGACATCAATTCGTTTTGGGCATTTTTGATAGCCGTAACCATTGAATTTTCATTGTTAATTATTGCATTAACCGTACTATCATTGTTTCCTGCTATTTTTTGTAAATTTTTTACTTCAGCAGTAGCAGTAGTTACAAGTTCTGATTGGGCTGCTTGAATTTGAGAGATAGCTTTTGTAGGATCTTTTTGATCAATAGTTTGAAATAGCTTTTTTTGAGTATTTGAAATGTCTGTAAAAAATGTTTCTTGCGAGTTAATAATCTGCTTGAACTTTTCTTTAATTGCTTCAATATCTTCTGGAGAACCCGAATATAGATTGTTTAAGTAATTATTATATTCTTGATAATAGGTAGAAAAGTCAAAATTTGATGCAAATGGATTCCAATTGATTTGAAAACTGATACTGTTTACCGGTTTGCTAAATATTTCTGCGCTCCCTACTCTGAAATGTTGATTCATTTTTGGCGCAGGACCAAATAGTTGGAAAGGTTTTTTGGCATTCAACTGACCAAAATCATTATACAATTCAAAATTTTGCAGTCCATCAACGACAACGTCAATTGAGAGTTTTTTAATCTGTGGAGGATCGGCTAAATTTTCATACTCTGAAAATTCCATTTTAAACAGCGGCCAATCACATGCATATCCATCTGGGTTTTTAGTAAAAGCAGCAATAATAGGATCAGTCGCTTTGAGCGTGATAGTTATTTTCAATAACCGATCAATGGTCATAGGTAATTTATAATCAGGAGTTGTAAAATCTAAGACAATCTGTTCTTTAGGAATAGAAAACCATGTCTTAGCCGTACTTAGATAAAATGTAGTATCTTCTTGTAAAATCTTGGTAAAGTTAGCATTTGAAAATGTGAAATTAAATGTAATAATTCGAGAAGATGCTTCTGTAAGGTACAACATTGGAGAGCTAATACTGAACGCCATTTTTTGTTGTATTCCTTCAGCATTTAGCTGAGAACCAAATGTTTTCCAGCTCTGAATTGTGCCCGATTTATCTTTTGAAACCACATTGACAGGCGGTAAGGTTTTTAAAAATAATGCATTGTGAAAAGGGTGTGTATTTTTCTGAGAAAGGGTATATGCATTGACAATTTTAGCAGAATTTAAAGACACATTTTTCGTTGTTTTAAATAGAATAGCTTCTTTATTACTATCCAATCCTGCATTGAAAATAGTTCCTTTTAAAAGTTTAAAAGTATTGGCTTTTTTAGATAAATCGAAACTAGCAAAAACAGTATCAGGAGTGACACTATTTGGAGATTGTTTTAAAATATCATGGTAGTAAAAATGTAAATGTTTTTCTGATAAACCGTTGAACTGTTTTTTATAAATTTTTAATAGACTCGTAAATGTTCGAAGCAATATTGTATCTGGAAAATGACCAGGTACTTTTTGAATAGTTTCCAATTCTGTAGCTGCATAAGAAATACATTTACTGTAAAAGGCAAATACTTTCTTTCCAGTAGTAAATAAAGAATTGTATAAATCTTGCTGTGTTACGTTATAAATATCAAAACATTGTTGATTGGCCTCATCAAGACAAGGAGTGGTTGGTAGACCTAAAACTTCCCAATACGGCAAAGTTCCTTTATTGACACTCCAAATTTTTGGATTGAAATTTTGAAAAGCGTATGAATTCACATTGAGAATCCCAGGAATCTTAACTTCTGTATTAGGTTTTTTTGCATAATTGTAAAGTTGTTTTCGCAATTCTAGCAACGACCATAAAATCAATCCATACGTGTCTTTAACATTGTTTATAACATATGTTTTTAAGTTGTACTCCATGGAAGATTGTTGCATATAGTATGTCCAACGCTCAATGATTTGAAAAATAACACACAACTTGTCAAATAGTTGGTTAAATGCATTCGAAATGAAATCAGGAAGTGCTGTTTGATTCAATGCTTTTTGAAGCTGAAAGCATGTATTTATGAAAAGAGAATACGCTTTTTGAAAAGAAGTTTTTGCAATTGAAGCGACTAAAAAAACAGGATCTTTTAATAAAAAAGGTGACCAATTCCCATTAATTGAATTTGTTCGGTCATAAAAATTGAATAAAGAAGCAAAATCAACAAGCAAACGCAAATGATCTGTTTCCGTTCTGCTGTCAACCAAATCGGCAGTTGGCACTAAAGCTTTTTCAAGTGCGAGTATTGCGCTATGTTGATCAAATTGATTCATTCTTTATCTCGATAAATTGGTTCCTTCTTTTATGTAAAAAGGATATACATAATTATGTCTTGTATTGGTTTGATTGTACATATAGTTAATTGTCACTTCTACCAAGCCAGTTTGTAGATCTGGGAATTCAACAATCACAGATATTACTTTGATTCTTGGCTCATTGTTTAACAAGGCTGTTTTTACAGCTTCTCGTATTTCTCCCTGTAAAGTGGGACGCATTTCTTTAAAAAAAAATGTTTGTAAACCAGAGCCAAATTGTGGTTCAAATGGTCGTTCTCCAAAAGTGGTTTGCATAATCAAGTCAATCATCTCATTGATGTTTGTCTCATATTTGGTCAATTGCAATTGATTATTTTCTGCAGAAAATGTTACAGGAAAAGACCAACCTGAGCCTAAAAACTCTTTTTGTATGTTTGCTTCTCTATCCACCAATCATTACTGTAAAATCTCCTAAAACTATCGAACCACCATGAGCAGTGGTATCTCCCATACGTGCTGCAGGCATTCCGCCAATCATCACTGTTGCTGAACCTTTTACAATAGAGTCTGGCGGACCTACACAAACTAGCATATCACCTACTCGTGCTGCTGGCAAACCACCTATTAAAACAGTGGGTTCGCCAGGTCCCGTAATCGGTCCGCCTACATGTGGTATGGGAGCAGGAACTGCAGGTGTTTGCATTGGACATTCATGAAAATCTGTTAATCGTGCTGCTGGTGGCATAGTTTTATGTATTTGTTTTTATGTAACTTATTCAGTTTGCTTAGTTATACATTAGTTAATCATTACCATTGCGCCTTTAATTGTGGTTTGAGTGCCTCCTTGGAGCGACGCAGTCATACTTCCTTCGGCAGAGTATTCCATATCAGCATTGGATTTAATGTTCATTCCTTTAATCTGTACATCACCTCCAGAAGATTGTATAGTAACTCCTTGATTTCCTTGCAAGGTTAAATTCTCTGTAGCTTGTACAGTGATACTTTTTTCGCTTTTAATTGTAATACCGCTTTCTGACATCACAATACTATTATTGTTTTGATCTTTGATGGTAATTTGTTTGTCTTCGTCACTAAAAATGGCCGTGTTTTTACTAGGTGTTTCAAGCGTTAGAATTTTCTTTTCATCGTCAAATTGAATGTTAATCCCTGACTTGGAAACTATAGCTTTTGTTGTATTATTTTCATTAGGGTCTAACCCGTTAAAAGGTTTGTTATTAGACGAACTGTACATGCTTCCTATAATAATGGGATAACGTGGATCTTCATTTAGAAAACCAACAACAACCTCATCACCAACTTCAGGCATAAAAAAAGCTCCTGCTCCTGAAGTAGAGTAGAAATTGGTCAGTCGTGCCCAAAGTCCTTCACCATTTGGGTCAAATAAAGGGATGTCTACTAATACACGATATTGATTATCAGGGTCTTCATACATTTTTTTTACAGTAGCATTGAAAAGTCCTTGAACTCCAGGTAATAATCCAGATGCTGGAGGTGCCATAACATCAGGTTCTTCAGTAAACCAAACAGGTGATAATCCTACAGAAACTTCGGTGGTCCAATTTCCATTACCGATAACATGATGTACGTTTGAAATAATATGATCACCGTTAAATCGGTCTCCTAAACCAGCAAGTGTGATATATTTTCCAGGATCTACTAGATTACTTCCTTGAAATTTCACATCTCCTTGAATTTTTGAATATGAACTTTTCGTCAAAGCAGCTTTAGACCAAGTTGTTAAATCTGTACTTTCCATTGGTGCCGTACTTTGCAACTCATAATTAGAAAGTCCCACTACTTCCGAAAGTTTTTTAGAAGATAGATTTCCTGGTCCTGCATAGCTGTTGGTAGCTTCTCCTGAAACTGTAGCTTGTGTCGAAAAATCCCAAGAAGTTGCTTTTGCAGATCCTAATTGCGTGATTGAGTCGAGCGAGGCATTAAATTCTAATAGATTGTTTCCGTAAGCAATTTCTAATACAGAACTTGTATTAGTATCAGGAGGAAATACAGATACTTTTCCATTTAGCGTAGTTACAATCATTCCGTTTGTTTCGGCGCGAGCTAATAGAAAATCCCAATCAGTTGCATAGTATTGTACCTGTTCAGGCCATTCTGTTGAAGTTGCGGAAACATCAGCACTTAAGCCACTGTAATTCCCTATAATTGTGCTCATAATGTCACTATCTTTTTGTTTGGAATAAGTAACACTTTTACGACCAACAATCATTTTTACAGCCTCATCGCGGCATTCAACAATCAATACAGAACCTTCGGCTCCGTGTACACGTATACTTTGCTTAGTAATAATTCCTTTGAAAATAACTTCGTTTTTAGAATCATACCCTGCTTCAATTGTAATGGAGTTTCCAGGAATAAATGTGCTAGATGAACTAGCTTCAAATGTTTCTGTTGCAGGACTTCCATCAATGATAGTAACTTTAGCAACAGATATACGGTTTACACCTTTTTCTATTTCAATAGATTGTATATCCATAGCATCGGGAATGGCATTGCCTTCCGTTTTAATGTCAAAGGTTACTAAACCTCCGCTAGAAATATTTGTTGACGCACTCATTTACGATGATTTTATAATGGGAGGAAACAGTAATTGTTGTCCTCCTTTTAGTTGTCTAAATTTGTTTAGGTCGTTGTACTGAGCAACTTGTATATAGTAATATGGAGTATTCCAAACTTTGTTTGATAGCTGAGGCAAATTTTCGCCCTGAGTTACTTCTACCAAGTGAGAAATATCAGGAGAACTTTCATTATCTTCTTTTTTTCGTTTATCTGAAGAAATATATTTCCCAAAAGTCAATGAAACTTTAGCTCTTAGCGGACTTCCGTCAGGTTTAAAAAGAGTATAAGTCGTATCAAAAGATTTTAATACACTGTAGAAAACCAAATTACTTCCCCATTGAATTTTTACATAGTTTGGGCGGTGAATATCTCCATTATAGGTATACACAATGTCTTCTAACGCTTTAATTTCATTGCTTAGGTCTGTTCTTTTATTGTCAACAACACCTGTACAATCAATCACAATATCAAAACTCAAATTGTCACTTGGCGTACTTTTGTACTTTTGCGAAGTTGAACTTGTGTCAATAGGTTGTTGTTCATTATACTCTATAGAACGACTCCATTGAATAGTTTCTGGATTAATCATCAAATTATAGGGTTCACCCGAGACAGCTTGTGTGAAGTCTTCATCTTTGTATCCAGTTATTTTCATGTATTCTAAAGACATAATCGTATATTACCTATTATATTTTTCACGTTTTTGAGCTTCCAATATCATACGCCTGCACATTTCAAGGACTTCGTCTTTTAGTTTTGTTGAATCTTGTACAGTTCGTTTACTATGTACATTTTCATGAACAGTTTTTATTTCTGTTTTGATTATAAGTTCTCTAATTTCTATAGGCATGATTTGTTGCTTGTTTTAATCAAGATGTAGATGAAATATTAAAATAATTATAAGCGAGTTCAATGGTTTCAATGAGAATTTCACTTTCCTGAGATTTTAGGTCAGAAACTGCATAACTTACGGGATATGCATTGTAAAATGTCCATTTCATTAGTGTTTTGCCCTCATTATCTAAAAGATCTACAGAAACATCTTGTGTTTGGATAGCTGTTGCCAAACCGTTATCTAGCGTGTCAGCGCACCACGAAATTAGTTTTGATCCTGTTGGTACAATAGCTCTTTTGAGTACTAGATTTTTACTTGTGCTAACAGTTGGTAATCGATATTTGAACCGATTTTCTCCACCACCAGCAACTTCTTCGACACCAAGTTCTTTACTGATGCCCGATACTTCTTTAAAAGCTGCATCTTCACCTTCAAACGAAAGTGAAAAGTAAAAACCAACAGGATATGTAGAACTACTATCCATTCGTAATAATTAGCTGTTCATGAGCAATTTCTAAAGTGTCAATCGCAACTTCATTTCCATCAGACTTTAAATCGGTACTCGTAATTTTGGTTGGCCACGCATTATTAAGTTGCCATTGCATGGTTACTTTTCCAGATTCATCTAATAATTTGATGAGAACAGTTCTACGTTTGATTGTATTCATTGAAATTTCAGCATGCCAGTTCCAAAATGTGTTATCATTTACAAAAACGCCTCGTTTCATGGTTACGTTTCCATATTTGACTATGCCGGGCATTTTCTCAGTTGAAAACAACGTGCTGTTACTTTTGCGATATTCAATGATTTGGTTTTCTACGTCCATTCCAGAAACTTCTTGAAATGCGACTCCTTTTAACTCAGTTCCTAAGTCTACTTCAAATCGGAACTTTGGCATGGGCCATGTTGAGCCTTCTTTACTTCCATCATCTGCCATAATAATATGTTTTTAAATGTTAATTTATTTTTTGAATGATTTAATTTATTAAATTCGATTAGCTTGAGGTTGCTTGCTGTTGTTGGAATGTCAGTACAATAAATTCTGCAGGACGTACAACCGCAACTTTAACGGTTACGTTCATAAATCCATTCAAAATATCGTCTGAAGTCATAGTAGTACCTAAACCGCAATCTACAGAAAATGCACTAGCTGCAGTTGCACCTTGCAATCCACCTTCTTTCCACACACTTGTTAAGAAACTACCAATCATAGATTTTACAGCTTCCCAAGTGTTTTTATCGTTTGGTGCAAATACATATGCTTGAGCAGCAAGTTTACACGATTGTTCAAGGAAAATCATAGTTCTACGTACCGAAAGATAGCGCCAATCTTGACTATTACCGTCTAAAGTTCTTGCTCCCCATATCAAAATTCCAAGGCCATTGAAAAAACGGATAGCATTGATCGATTTTCCTGAAACTGCATCAACATTGAGATCTGCTTGCTGAGATTCGGACAATTTAATTGGCAACGAAGCGGCTCCTACCATTGAAGTATTTGCAGGTGCTTGCCAAGGACCAACCTCATTATCGGTTACTGTGATAACTCCAGCCATTCCACCACTCGGAGGCAACATATTTGCATCGTTTAATACATGATTAATGATGGTACTGTAGGTTTTACTTGCTGCAATAAGTGAGTTGTTATATTGGCTAACAGTTAGCGGAGTTCCAGAAGGATTTTCAATATTTCCAATAATTGTTTCTACTGTAGAATTAGGATTGTCTGCTGGACTTAATAACGGTTGTAATTGTTTTAAATCACCTCCAAAAAGATTGGTGTAATCCAAGTCAGAAGTTTGCATGATTGTAGTACCCACAAAAGGATAATAAGCAGCACCATAATTCAAACCATTGGCTCCTGTATTGTTACGAAACGTTTCAATATCGTTTGTATACATGATTGGGTCAGGATTCCTTCCGCCAATAATATCAAAAATACACACAGAGGTTTGCATGTCTTCACTTTGTAATAACATTTCCTGCATCAATGTTCCGTTGTTTTCAACAGAAAGCAAGGTTGCTTCCGGACAAATGTACATGGTTGGTTCTTGCTCATTTTTTAATAAAGCCAGTCCATTAGAAAGGTCATTAAGCTGTACATTTGGATTGACAATTTGGTCGCCTGGTGTCATTGGTTTTCCTGATTGCGGCCCGTATGTTCCTACTGAAACAATATACGCATCGCCTCCACCATTTTCGTAAAATAAACGAATGCTATTGTACATGTAGTAAATGGTGTTTGGATCAGGGACAATAGAATAATAAGTTCCGTCAATCAATACATAATCACCTTTTTCAGGTAAGCTTTTTTGTGCTACTAAATAATATTGTGGACTGTATTGTTTTGCAGGATCTGCAGGAGGTGACGGGTTAGGTAACATAAAGATGGCTTGAAAGTCAGCAAACGAAGATACCTTCGTTGGTACGTTGGTGTATGATTTTCCTTCGTACATGGCTTGTGGTGTATACCCAATAAAGGCGGGTACAGCAGTTGCTACAGGAACAACTGAATTACCGAAACCATTTATTTCGTTGATATAAACCCCTGGAGATTTAATGGTTGATAAATTCATAAAACATAGTTATTAGTTCGTGTTAATTGTTATAATTGTTGAATAAGGCATCTTAGATATATACATATGCTACAGATGCTATTGTGTGATCGTTTTGTATTTGTAAATTCTCCGGATTGGGAATGGGCAATCCTTTGATAATAATTTCGTTACGTTTGCCCGATGCTGTTTTTTTTGTATTAATAAGGTCTAATGGATTGATAATAGTGTCGTGAAGCGGAATCTTAGTTTCTTCAGAAGAAAAACAGACGGCTTTTTGACCATTTTGCAAAGTAGTTTGTTGAGGTTTTGAAAAATGAATTGAACGATCCTTACTTTGAATTGACAGTTCTTGATAGGATTGATCTGAATTTTGAATAATAAAATAATTCCATTGAGTGCTACGCGCCTCCAATTGTATATTGAATTGTAAAATTTGATTCTCTTTTTGAAGTGAAATTACATCCTGAAATTGTATTGATACAGTCATTGCTTTTTCAGCAGAAGAATTCGCTTCAAAATTTTCTAAGAGAAAAATACCATCACTACTTTCATTTCCAATATTGGCACTTGAATAGGTTAAAGTTCCAAGCATATTGTAGGGAACTTTTGTAAAGTTGTAAAAGTTTTGTGTAGTTGTGGTAGCCCAAAAATCGAATGAGGTTTGATTTGAAACCTGAGAAATGTATGTTAAGAAAGTTTCTATGGTTTGATTGGTGGCTGCAAATAGTTCAAAACCACTATTCATTATATGAAGTACAATTCCATATTTTTGCATCAATGCTTGTGTTTGTGGGTGAGCTTCATACTTAAAACACTCACATACATTTGAAGCATAGTAGGAGTGAGTGATATGTACCCTGAACATTGATGTATAGGTTGTATTCATGATTTTACATTGGTTTTTGAGTTAATATTTGTTACAGCTGTTTCAAATCCTTCAATTTCATTGGATACAATTGTTACTAAACGAATCTTATAAATGACCGATGGTTGGTATTTAGCTCCGAGAGCAGTCCACAAATTTTGCATTTGCATATAGTTCTCACCTTTTTGAAATTCATATTCCAATTTCCCTAACTCTGGAGGAATTTCTCCATTTTTAGTAGCATCAATTAGTGGATTAATCTGGAAAAACTGAATAGAAGCATCCAAAAACTTTAAAGCTTCAGTATAAGCCTCAAAATTAGGTGTGATAAGTGTGAATAAATTGTAGCGGTGACTTGGCGGAGTTTTGACGTATGTGCCACTTTCTAATTGTCGATTCCTATTATAAAATTGAGTAGTAGTATCTTGCTCAACATGAATTAAAGAGAGAATGATTTTATTTTGATTCTCTAGTGGAACAACACCATTTTGATCAATTATGGCATTGATTTTCACGATGTCTTCATCCAAGCCAAATTTTTTTTTGACAAATTGGTTGAGCGCTTTTCCCGTGAATTGTAATGCTTTTTCAATCATGATGTAACAATATGGTATTGGTTGGTTAGTTTAAAGCATGTTAAAATTACGCATACAAACAATAGAAGATAGCGCTAAGGCGTATACCATTTATACACATTTTACAAGCACGCGTTTTTTTTCGTAGACAATTCGTAGACAAAGGAAAAAAGTGAAGTACTCTTTTTTGTGTCAACGCAAAAAAAATACGTATAATGTTTGTATAAAAAGGACAATTGTTAGCAATACCTCAAACAATAAGATAAGAAAAAATGTTTTTTGAAGTGCCAACAAAATAGTGCTGTCCAAAAAAGAAAAAGAAACTATTCTAATTTTGACTCAGGAAGAGCCATTGCTTGCGGATATTTTTTTGCCCTACTTTTTCTATAATCAACTTTAGCCTTTTCTATTTGTCCAAGTTGTTCGTAACAATATCCGCGACTGTATTCAGCTTTTCCATCAGAGAATGCACTTGCATTAATTACAATAGACAATTTTTTAATAGCTTCTGCGTAGTTTTTCTGAATCAAATCAATAATCCCGATATTTTGAATAGATAAATAATCTTTAGGATTGGTTTCTAAAATTTCTTCAAAAATATGACGAGCTTGTTCATATTGTTGTTTCACGAAGAAATCATATGCCTCTTGGTGCTTGGCTTTTACCTCTTTTTTACTTAAGTAGGATTTAAAACTAAGCCTTTTTGAAATATCTTTCTTTGTGTCGAGAATTTTTTTACTATACGAGTTGTATGCGAGTCCAGTATCCAAAATTTTTTGCATTCGTAACGTATCTTTAGTAAACTCATAAACCATAGTAGCTTTCGCAATCCAACCATTTACATCTCGATAGTTTTTAGTTGTGTAGCGATTCATTACTCTCCATAAATTGACCGTATCTTTTTGAGCACGGTAGATGTTTTTCAAAATAGTGTAATTGGCTTTGAATGCCGGATATTCGTCAAATACTTCTTCTGCATAATATTTAGCACTATCTAAATCATCTTTTACATTCAAAAAAATCTCTGCTTTAAAGGCTTTCACTAAATGTGCATCACCATTATATGATTTGATTTCATTTAAAATTTGTAGTGCTTCATCATATTTTTTGGCTTTAATTGCATAGTTAGCTAAATATACTTTATTGGCAGTACCAACGTGACTCAATTGTGGATAATTAATCCATCTTTTTTGAATGTTTGCATAATTATTTTTAAGTGGTTCATCACTAAACAAAGTTTTTCCAGATAAATCTGTGCGTAATTCTCTTTGTAATTGATACGATTTTAATACCAAATAGTTTGAAGCAATACTTGCAGAAGTCATCAATAATGCAATACCATATATAATGAAATGTGTTTTTTGGGGAATAGAAGTAGATTGTTCGTTTGAGTCTTTTGTGGAGAAAGTCAAGATAAAAATTACTGCCAAAATAAAGAACAATTGTATTGGTGGGCGTTCTAATGGAAAGTTTAATAAGGCATCGATAGTGTAAGCTGTTGCGACTAAAAAGATACAGAGATATAAAAACTGTTTTTGATAATCACCATCACGTCTCATCAATTTTACAAACCAAATAAAAGGTACTATAAAAAGAGTTATATATAATAAGAACCCAACAATTCCAGTTTCTGCGAGTTTTTCAACAAAATCATTATGTGCTCGACGCGGATTTGCAAATGTTCCTTTATTATGCGTGTAGTTAGCGTAATGTTCTTTCTTTTCAAGAGCTTTAAAGTTTCCGTATCCAACTCCCAAAAGCGGATTTTTCTTAAAATTAGTATACGCAAGTTGCCATAAAGAAAAACGACCAGAACTTATTCGAGATGGCAGCTCAATATGAACATCTGTAGGTTTTTGATGGTCTGATAAAGTTGAAAGTACGTTTCTTCCATCATAAAAGTCAATATTTTTTGGATTCAATACGGTACTGATTGAATTCATGGACTTTTTATCAATTTTGTTAATGTTTATTCCTAAAAGGAGTACTGTTAAAGGAATGGCAACAAGAATAATGGTTTCTTTTATTGTTTTTTGATAAGCAGAACGTTTTACTATTCCATAAATAGCAAAAAGAATACTAACTCCATAAATAATGGTCAAGGATACAATTGCAGTTCGCGAACCGGCCAAAAACAACGCTAAACTTCCTGAGAATAAGGAAATCCCAGAAATGTATTTCCAAATTTTTGAAAAATAAACAAGTCCATAAATTGCCAAAGGAATCTGTATGACAATAAATGCGGTATAAATATTTATACTAGAAAAAGGATGTCTAAAGTTAGACACAAATTCTGCTGATCGAGCAATATGTGAATTTCCTATAAAATAATCAAGAGCATACCAACTTTGATATAAGATAACAAATAGTGATACTTTACAGAGTAGATAAAAAAACAGTTTCGGACTCTTTCTAACAAAAAGATATAAAGAGTAAAACGTAATAATTACATTAACAAAACGTGATAAATGCACAAGGCTCTCACTAACATTGATTGCCGTGATTATAGACAAACAACCCATTGTAAAAAAACCAACTAAAAAAGCTAAATAAATTTTGGGTTTTTGGGGTAAACTGAAAGGTTGAAAAAAGTCTCGATGCTTCCATAAAAACACCAAATAAGCGATATTCAATATAGAAAAATACAGCCATTGAACCGCATCGTAATCTACAGCGCCAAACAATGGTACAAAACTTACAGCAAGATACAATATGCAAAAAAGTTGTGCGATGATAAGTTGATTAGCAATAGCTGCGTTTGTAGATGTTTTGGTCGTAGATGATTTTGTTTGGGCCATTATAATCGCTTTTGGTTTGGGAAAAATACTATTTTTCAAATAGTAAATCAAGCTTAGTGCATAATTGCTATCTCTAGTAAAGATCGAAAAAAAGAAGATTCAACAAGTAAATGTAAAAAAAGGAAACCTCAAAAACTCGATAAACTACATAAAAAAATCTATGCTTAACTGTTACAGCTACAACTGATTTCCTTACAAAAGTGATAAAGGTTTATAAGAATAGTTAGTACCTTTGTAGCTTAGAAAAAGAAAACATGTTAGACATTCAAAAGATACGTAAGGACTTTCCGATTTTAGAACGACAAGTAAACGGAAAACCATTAATATATTTTGACAATGCGGCAACTTCGCAAACACCACAACAGGTAATTGATTGTATTGTAAATTATTATTCGCATTACAATGCGAATATTCATCGTGGTGTGCATACACTAAGTCAAGAAGCAACCGATGCTTATGAAGAAGCACGTATAAAAATTCAACAACATTTCAACGCTGCAAAGCCGTACGAAATGATTCTTACCTCAGGAACAACTGATAGTATCAATATGGTAGCTAACGGATTTACTTCGTTGCTCAAAAAAAATGATGAAATTATAGTTTCTGCTTTAGAACATCACTCGAATATAGTGCCATGGCAAATGTTATGTGAACGCACAGGTGCAATACTAAGAGTAATCCCTATGTTTGAAAATGGGCAGCTTGATATGGAGTCGTATACGTCACTGCTTACTGAAAAGACTAAAATTGTATTTTGTAACCACGTGTCAAATGCATTAGGAGTAATCAATCCAATCGAATTCATCATTGAAAAAGCACATGAAGTTGGAGCTGCTGTTTTGATTGATGGAGCGCAAGCTTCCCCACATATAAAAGCAGATGTACAAGCATTAAACGTTGATTTTTATGTGGCTTCAGCTCATAAAATATGCGGACCAACAGGTGTAGGTGTTTTGTATGGAAAAGAAGAATGGTTGCTAAAATTACCTCCATATCGCGGCGGTGGAGAAATGATTGATCAAGTAACCTTTGAAAAGACTACTTACGCAGGGTTACCTCATAAATTTGAGGCAGGAACTCCAAATATTTGCGGAGTCATAGCATTTGGTGCGGCACTTGACTATATGAATGGAATTGGTTTTGAAAAGATTGCTGCATATGAAGAAGAATTACTTCAATATGCTACAAAAAAATTGCTTGCAATAGGCGATGTAACCATATATGGTACTGGTAAAAAAACGGCTGTTATCTCATTCAATATAAACAATATTCATCCTTACGATATCGGAACAATTGTAGATAAACTAGGAATCGCTGTCCGAACAGGACATCATTGTGCACAACCTATTATGGATTTTTATAAAATTCCTGGAACAGTGAGAGCTTCATTTTCTTTTTATAATACCAAAGAAGAAATAGATGTATTTATTGAAGCTATTAAGAAAGCCAAAATGATGCTTTCGTAAAAACGAACTAAAAAAACTACTTATCTAAAGAATCGTGCCATTGGTCGATTCTTTTTTTTTGCGCATTCATAAAAAAAATAAATGCAGTTTATCGATTGCATTAGTATTTTTCACTTGCGAGTAAAATTAACATTTTATGATTTGTTTACATAAAAATTATTGATATCGTGCTATTTATCTAAAAATGTAGTGAATTTGTTAAATTTTTAACAAAAATAAATACATTTGACAGATTTTTTTATTAACCCAAAAAACTTAAATTAAGAAAATTATGAAAAAAATTTTTTTAAGCATGGCTGCTCTTGCGATGGTCATGGTATCGTGTAGCGATGATCAGGCTGCAACAACAAATGATGACTTACAAGGAGTAGATATGAGTAATTTCTACTTACGTACTGATGATGTAGAGACGAAAAATGCTGGAGGATGTTTTACAATGCAGCGATTGAATGCACAACTTGACAAAGATGCGGATCTTGCAGATAGAATGTTTGATATTGAGAAAAAATATCGTCAACGTATGTTAGCTAAAAAGCCAGGTAATGGCGGTGGTGGAAATGGTGGAGGAGATCCACAACCTCCAACAGACAATCTTGGTGTAGTGACAATCCCTGTATATGTACATGTAGTATATAGTAACAACAATGAAAATATCAGTGATGCACAGATCAATTCACAAATGGCTGTATTGAATGATGATTTTAGAAGAACAAACAATGATGCGAATCAAACGCCTTCATTATTTGCTCCTGTAGCTGCTGATACTGAAATTCAATTTACACTTGCAGGAGTTTTTAGACATGCAAATTCAAGAACTTCTTGGGGTACAAACGATTTAGTAAAATCAACGTATCCACCAGTAACACCTTCAACTCACTTAAATATTTGGGTGTGTAATATCGGTGGAGGAATTTTAGGATATGCTCAATTCCCAGGAGGAAATTCTGCAACTGATGGAGTCGTAGTTGGTCCACAATTCTTTGGGACAACTGGATATGTTGCCTCACCATTTGATGGTGGTAGAACTACAACTCACGAAGTAGGACACTACTTAAACTTACGTCATATTTGGGGAGATGGAAGATGTAATAGAGATGATTTTGTTTCTGATACACCAACTTCTGACAGACCAAACTACGGATGTCCTTCTTACCCTACAACTCACTGTCGTTCTACTGATATGACAATGAATTATATGGACTACACTGACGATGCTTGTATGAACATGTTTACTGCAGGACAAAAAAGTAGAATGCGTGGCGTATTAGTACCAGGAGGTGCAAGAGAAAACTTAGTGAATTAACCTAACATAAGTGCTAAATTTAATACGGAAAAGACGCCAATTGGCGTCTTTTTTTGTATCATTATATATTAAAAAATAAATACTATGAAATTTCTATTTTATGTTTTCTCAATAGTGATTCTTGCAAATGGCTGTAATGATGGTTCTTCTAAGGAACTAGCAACTAAAAGTGCGCAAGATAATATAACCATTGAATATGAGGCTTCTTCAAGAGGGTTTTATCAAAAAGTCAATTTATCTAAAGAAAATTTTTTACTTACTAATACACGAGATGGTAAAAACACAATACAACAAAATATGACTGCTGAAGATTGGAAAGAAATCATACAGTTGTTGGATAAAATTGATGCAGAAAAACTAAAAAACAACTATGTCAATCCAGACGATTTAGGACGAGATGCCGTTATTCCTGCCCTGTTAACTATCAACTACAAAGAGAATGTGGTAACCAATGTAGAGTTTGGGCATGGAAACCCACCAAAAGAATTGGACGCTTTAATGACAAAAATTGAAGCAATGATAAATGCAGTTGATAAACCGTAATAGATGTTGTATTTTTGCGTCAAAATAAAAACAATCGTGTAAAAACGAAGAACGAAATAATGACGATACAAGAAATACAAGCAGAAATAGTAGATGAGTTTAGCATGTTTGATGATTGGATGCAACGCTATGAATACATGATTGATTTAGGTAAATCGCTGCCACTAATTGATGAAAGCCTTAAAAAGGATGAAAACCTTATCAAAGGTTGTCAAAGTAAAGTTTGGGTTCATGGGGAAATGCAAGATGGAAAGCTTGTTTTTACAGCTGATAGTGATGCAATCATTACAAAAGGAATCATAGCAATTCTAATTAGAGCGTTTTCCAATCAAAAGCCATCAGCTATTATTGAAGCTAATACAAATTTTATTGATGAAATCGGGCTAAAAGAACATTTGTCGCCAACACGCGCTAATGGCTTGGTAAGCATGATCAAACAACTAAAGTTATACGCTGTCGCATATCAAACTCAACTCAATTAACATGTCAGAAATCACTATAGATACAGACGCTTTAGGCGAAAAGATTGTAAAAGTTTTAAAAACAATTTACGATCCAGAAATTCCAGTAGATATCTATGAATTAGGATTAATCTACGATGTTTTTGTAAATGAAAACTATGACGTGAAAATCTTAATGACATTAACGTCTCCTAATTGCCCTGTGGCAGAAACTCTTCCGTTGGAAATAGAAGAAAAAGTAAAATCACTCAAAGAAGTTAACAATGCCATTGTTGAAATTACTTTTGATCCACCATGGGATAAAGAACTTATGAGTGAAGAAGCTAAACTTGAATTAGGATTACTATAACAAGTGTATGGCAGACGAGATTATCAATAGAGTCGCACAAAGTAAACTAGTTACGATTGACCTTGAGGATTATTATCCTTCTGGGAAACGTGTGCTTTTTGATATTTCTGGTTGGTTAATGGAAGGATTGATTCTTCGCGAAAAAGAATTCAGGAATCATGTAGCAGAGCATGACTGGTCACAATACAAAAATCAATATGTAGCATTGTATTGTGCGACTGATGCAATCATTCCTGCTTGGGCATATATGCTGATAAGCGTACATTTGACACCTTTTGTCGAAAAAGTGATAATTGGCACTTTGGAGAATTTAGAAACGGCCATTTATCAAGAAGTCATTAATAATTTGGAAGTTTCAAACTATTTAAATAAACCTGTTATCATTAAAGGATGTGCAAACAAACCTATACCAGACAATGCTTACACGATGCTAATTGGTAAATTACATGGAGTTGCCAAAAGTATCATGTATGGAGAAGCATGTTCATCAGTTCCTCTTTATAAAAAGAAAATATAGCTCTATATATTTTGTAAAAATCTGAAATTCAAATAATTGTATAAATATTATTATTTTTGTGAACTGAAAAGCAACAGTTATATTTGCCGTCGCAAAAAAATAAAACAATACTTATGAAAAAAATCGTATTTGCAATTGTAGCGTGTTTAGGAATGAGTTCTATTCATGCACAGACAGTAGAAGAATTAAAAGCTCAAAAAGCAGAAAAACAAGCTGCTGCCGATGCTTTACAGGCGGAAGCAAATGCTATACAAGCTCAAATTGATGCACTACCAGGTTGGAAAATTGGAGCTTTTGGAGTAATTGGAGGAAGCCTTTCTGAATTTAATAATTGGTATGCACAAGGAACACCTAACAATGCTTCTGGGAATATTGGATTTACAGTAAATGGATTTGCGAATCTAAACCAAGAGAAATTTTTCTGGAACAATAGTTTAAATGTAAACTTAGCTTGGGTAAAACTTGATGATAAAGATGATCCAACTGATAGTGATGATTTTAGAGAAGCTACAGATGTATTTAATTTAACATCTTTATACGGACGAAAATTAAGTGAAAAATTTGCTGTTTCTGGATTGGTAGAATATAGAACTACAATTCTAAGTAACTTCAATGATCCAGGATACTTAGATGTCGGAGTCGGAGCAACGTGGACACCTATTAAAAACTTAGTAGTAGTTATTCATCCATTAAACTACAACTTTGTATTTAGTGATAATGACACCGTTTTTGAGTCTTCTTTAGGAGCAAAAATTGTAGCAGATTATACAAGAAATATTGGTAAAATTAACTTCAAAACAAATTTGTCGTTATTTCAGAGCTATAAGAGCAATGATTACTCAAACTGGACGTGGATCAACTCTTTTTCATATACTTTATGGAAAAGAATTGGTGTAGGATTTGATTTTGGACTGCGTCAAAATAAACAAGAAGCTGTCAACTTTAATCTTGCAAACGGGAACATAGGTACTACATTTGAAAATGTAGATAATAAACTTCAATCTTACTGGACTTTTGGATTGAGTTACAATCTATAAGGAATCCATTTTCAATAAAAATGAAAAGCACTTCAATATTGAAGTGCTTTTTTTATTTTTGCTTGGTATAATTTTTGATGCTGAACCTTCTTTTAAATATCTAAGACTAACTTTATGAAAAATGCACTAACCATCTGCCTATTTTGTATAAGTATGCTTCTTACTGCTCAAGAATCTCAAAAACGAAGAGAAGTAAAAGTTTTAAAAGGAGCAATTCGTAAATCAATCATACCTAAAAGAGATCCAATTCCAAAAGGTTGGCGTTCCGAAGGAAAGATATCATTTCTATTCAATCAAGCTGCTTTTTCTAATTGGGTTGCTGGAGGAGAAAATAGTATTTCAGGAACTTTAGGGCTTCATTACGATTTTAATTATCATCAAAAAGATTGGGATTGGGATAATAGAGTGATTGTTGCGTACGGATTAACTCAAACACGAAACAGTAAATTCACAAAAAAAACGGATGATCGATTTGAACTTAACTCTGTAATAGGAAAAAAAGGAAGAAATCATTGGTTCTATTCTGGGTTTTTAAATTTTAGAACACAAATAACCAAAGGGTTTCGATATACTACTAATGAAAACGGGAAAGAAATTCGAATGGAACATACCAATGCATTTTCACCAGCCTATGTGTCATTTGGACCTGGAGTTTTGTGGAAAAAAAATGATAATTTCAAATTCAATATTGCACCAGGAACTTCCAAAGTAACTATTGTTGATGACGAATTTACTTTGCCAAATGAAGAATATTTTGGTGTGGTTGAAGGAGAGTCTGTTCGTTATGAACTAGGAATGTATGCGTCTGGATACTGTAAATTTCCTTTATTGAATAATGTGATTATGGAAAATGTTGTCAACCTTTATTCAAACTATTTAGAAGATCCTAAAAATGTAGACCTTGATTATAGTGTAAATGTAGTGATGACAATCAATGAATATCTGTCAACAACTATAAATTTTCAAACCATTTATGACGATAACGCATTTAAAGGTTTCCAAACAAGAGAAGTTTTAGGGTTAGGTGTCAATTACGTCTTTTAAACAATCACCTGTAAGTTAATGGATAAGATATGAACCATTTCTATCTATTAACATTCAAAATATAAAACGCTGTAAACACATAGGTTTGCAGCGTTTTTTAGGTTAATGTTCGGTTAACGATATAAAATTTTATGGCAACCAGTAGGTGATTCGCTACTTTTGAAATGTAAAAACTGAGAAAACAGTTTGTGACAACCAACCAATCATACATGAAAAATAAAATCACCATATTAATAATTGCTTCAATTGCTACCTTAATTGCTCTATCGGGAATTCAAGCATATTTGATAGAAAACACTTATCAATTAAAAAAACGTGCTTTTATTCAAGAAACTGATGATGCAATTTCCGATATCGATAATCATCCTGAATTGGATTCACTTATGGATATTCTCGGAGAAGATTTAAGAGTGAATCTAGGGGATTATGAAAATGATAGAATCAGCAAAAAAACAGTAATTCAAAAATTGCGTACCGTAAGTGATAATATCAATACTCCTTACATGCAACGCTATCAAAAAGAATTGGATTCTATAAACTTAGGATATAAAATTCGTTACAAACGAGAGTTGGTTAGTATTGTTGTGTTTACTGGTGAAAAAAATGATACCATCTTTCCTTCTAGCAGTATGCAAAATGCTACTTTTTTAGGAGAAGATTTTAAAGATAAAGATTCGCATGTAGTTAAAAATTCAAGAACGTTTACTGAGTTTGATTTCATTACTCAAGAAAAAGACAGTGTTTTTCTAAATACTTTTGATGTGGAGCTGAAAACTCGTGATGTAATTCTTATTACCGACTGGAAAAGTATCGTTTTTAGACGTATGGCAACACTTTTAATCTGTTCTGTATTGCTTTTTTTATTTGTGGTAGGACTGCTATATTATTCAATCAAAAAACTCATCAATCAAAAGAAAATTACCGAAATCAAAACAGACTTTATTAATAATATTACTCATGAGTTAAAAACGCCACTAGCAACATTGAGTGTGGCATCCAAAAGTTTAAAAAACAAAGAAATACGAAACTCAGAAGAAGCTTTTGATAATACATTAGCAATTGTAGATAGGCAAAATACTAGGTTGCAAAAACTGATTGATCAAGTATTAACCAATAGTTTAAGTGCTAATGATATTGTATTATCTAAAGATTTGGTAACTGATACTGATTATTTCAATGACTTAATAGCAGATTTTAAACTCGCTACACAACAACATGAGCTAGAAGTTGAAAATAATATATGCTCGCAAGAAGTAGTATTGCGAATAGATACATTTCATTTTACAACGGCTATTATGAACATACTAGAAAATGCTGTAAAATATGGAAATAGCCCAACCAAAATTAGCATTGAAACATTTGTAAAAGGAAGCACCTATGTAATCAAAATTATGGACAACGGTCCTGGTATTAATCAAAAAGACCAACAGCAAATTTTTGACAAATTTTTCAGAGTAAGTCATGGAAATGTACACAATGTAAAAGGTCTTGGATTGGGCTTGTATTATACAAGTCAAATTGTGAAAGCTCATGATGGAGAAATAATAGTAGAAAGCGAAGTGCATAAAGGAACCACTTTTATTATTCAAATACCAATTCACTAATGGAACATACTAAAGTTTTACTCGCAGAAGACGATTACGATTTTGGAAGTATATTAAAACAATACTTGATGATTCACAATTTTGAAGTGATTTGGGCTAAGGATGGCGAAGAAGCATACACATTATTTATTGCAGAAGAACATCAAGGGGCAAAAGCTTTTGATATATGTGTATTTGATGTAATGATGCCTAAGTTAGATGGTTTTTCACTCGCTGAAAAAGTGATAGAACACGATCCGGAAGTGTCTTTTATTTTTTTGACTGCCAAAAAGATGAAGGAAGATAAAATACGAGGATTAAAACTCGGAGCCGACGATTATATCGTCAAACCGTTTGAAGCAGATATATTGGTATTGCGTTTGCAAAACATTTTAAAACGTACACAACGAAATCATCAATCATCAAAAAACGAACAACCCTTTTCTATTGGTGCGTATATTTTTGACAAGCAAAACTATCAATTACAATTCAACGGTACAATTCAACGAATTACTGAAAAGGAAGCGCAACTTATACAGTATTTCTTCGATCATAAGAACCAAATGGTGAAGCGAGAAGACGTTCTTGCAAACGTTTGGGGAAATGATGATTTCTTTTCTGGAAGAAGCATGGATGTTTTCATTAGCCGACTTCGGAAATATTTTAAAGAAGATCCAACAATTACCATTGAAAGTACTCGTGGAGTTGGACTTACATTTAAAATCAATAATTAATTCAAAAAAATCAAAAAACAATGAAAAATGTATTCATAGTAATCGCAATGTTTGCAACTCATTTAAGTATTGCGCAACAAGAGCCACCTTTACCACCAACTCCACCATCAACTTCTAGTTCTGTTAGTATCACAAGTAATAGTAGTCAAGGAGAAAGTACTTCAATTTCTATTAGTCATGATAATGATAGTTATAAACTAAGGGCTAAATTCCCTGAAAACAGGTATGATCGCTTAAAAAAATTAATAGAAAAAGAACTTGGCGGAAAAAATATGTTGCTCGAAAAAGGATATTCAAAATGGAGTAACGATGAAAAAGTATATGAAGTAAAACTTACAAAAAGAAGTTTGCGAATTTCAGTTGACTTAGAAGTAGCTTCACCAGATTTAGCTGAAAAAATTAAGGATCTCGGAGAAGATGTAAAAATGATTATTTCGGGTTCTAATGTTAATAGTGAAAAATTGCGTTTACAGCGTGAAGCTGATCGAAAGCGTCGTGAAGCCGATCGTATGCAACGAGAAGCAGAACGACTGGAACGTCAAGTTATGAGAGAGGCACGTCGCGTAGAACAACAAGTAGAGCGAGATGCGCAAAGAATTGAAAGAGATGCAGCGCGTATAGAAAGAGAAGCAAAACGTTTAGATAGGGAAGCTAAAAGAGTAGAAGAAAGGGCGCGTCATAGTGGAGGTGTGAGTAACTATATACAACGTTTGTTGGAAGACCCAAAAACAAAATATGTGCCCGTTTCTGGAGGGAAAATAAACTGGATTTGGCCAGAATTGCAAGAAAATCTATTAGCTCAACTAAAAAAAGATGCGCTAGTTGAAAATACAAACGAAGTTACTTTTACAATAGAAAAAAATCGCATGTATGTTAATGGTTCAGAGCTTACTCAAGTTCAGTATGCTAAATACAATAAAATGTTCCTAGATGCGGGAATGCAGTCAAATACTGATTTTTCTTTTTACAAAAAAGAAGACCATATTGTCATTGTAGGGTTGAATGCTCGAATCAAAAAAGTATTTAATGACTTATATAAAAAAGGATACATTGACTCTACAGACGAACCGGTAAAATTATTAATCAATGGAAATTCAATTAATCACAATGGTCGTGTATTATCTCAAAGCAAACTAGCTTCTTTTAATGCAATTCTTCGAGATAACGGAATTATTCCAGCGCCAGGGAAATATATTGAAATGAAAAAAGCAGGGAGTTATCGATTAGGATACACGTTGGGAAGTAATGGAAATGTTGGAACTTGGATAGAAGAAGATAGATAAAATAGAGTCAGATTTCAAAAGATATACGTGTCATTTTATAAATTGAATACATGCAAATTACAAGTCAAAAATTACGAAGCATTCGTGTGTAAACTATTGATATGTTTGAGGTTGTAGTTTTTGTATATACTGTGCGCTTTATAAAATAGTAATTACTTTCCTTGTGCTCTACAGTAGATTGATGTTGTTTTACACAAAATAAAACAATCAAAATTTACATCTTATGAAAAAACAACAAGTAAAAAATTTATCGTTGAGAAAAAGAGAAATTTCCAATTTGAATGCCTCTGCTCTAGAGGGAGGAAAAGGAGTAAGAAGTATTGATAGTCCATGTGCTACGCAAACTGAATTCCCAACTTGTGGTGTTGAAAGCATTAAAAATGTGTGTATTACTCAAACAGAATACCCTACATGTAGAAATTGCATATAATTTAAAGTATATAGGTATTATCAAAAAAAGTCAGAAGCAACGTGCTTCTGACTTTTTCTATTGTATAAAATACTGAAAATTCTAGTATGGATTAGGTGGAGGACAATAGTAACAAAAAGTTCGTGCCGTTGGATCGGTACAAGTTAAGGGCCCGCCTGTGTTTTCTGCTTTTCGCAATCCTCCAACTACTTTTTCTCCTAAACTTGAAACGGCTTTCTTGTTTAAAGAGAGTTTTTTAATATTTTTTTTCATGATTTTAAGTTTTAGTTGTTAACTATATATTTTTATCGTTGTCCAGGACATACAAAACAAAGAGTTAATGCAGTTGGTCCTGTTGGCCCTGTTGTATAGGTGTCGGTGGTGTCATCTTGACGACGAAGTCCGCCTTTAACAGTAAGGTTTGATACTTCTTTTTTGTTTAAGGCTAATTTTTTAAGGTTTTTTTTCATTTTAATTAGTTTTATAAAAGTGAACGATCTAACAAATATTTAGATCTAGAAAACTTTTCAAGTAAAACAAGTTTACTTTTAGACTTAGTTGAAAGTTGTTGGAGGACAATCAAAACATCTTGTGTTTGCAGTAGGATCGTTGGTTGGTAATCCATCTCCTGCTCTTCGCAAACCTCCTTTAATAGTTGAAGTTAAACTTGAAACTGCTTTTTTGTTCAGTGAAAGTTTCTGTAAACTCTTTTTCATCTTATTACTCGTTTTAAATTATTCCTACTCGTGCGTTTTTCGGATACCACGTAAGTGCTTGTGAAACTTCCAAAAAAAAAGAAACACAAACATGCTTGTTTTAGAAAAAGAGGGGAAAGGACTAATGGCAAATTAGTTGACAATTTGCGCTTTAGCTATTGAAAGATACATAAAAAAAAAGGAAATCATATAAAAGATTTCCTTTTTCTTGCGATTTCTTATTCTATATCTTCGTAATCTGGATAAAGAAAATTATTGTAAGGAAAACGAGTTACATGTATTTCGCGTACTACATTATATACTTTGTGTTTAAACTCGTCTAAGTTTTCTTTGTTGATAGCAGAAATAAATAGCACATCTTCTGCTGAAGAGTTCATCCATGTTTTTTTCCAGTCTTCAAGGGTGTAATGTGCTTTGGTTTTTTCAGTTATAAGATCATCATTATCAATGGTTTCATGTGTATAAGCATCAATTTTATTAAAAACCATTACGGTAGGTTTATCTGCACTGTCTATTTCACCCAAAATCTGATTTACAGAAGCAATATGATCTTCAAAATTAGGGTGTGAAATATCTACAACATGTAGTAATAAGTCAGCTTCACGCACTTCGTCAAGTGTGCTTTTGAAAGAATCAACCAATTGTGTAGGAAGTTTTCGAATAAAACCTACGGTGTCACTCAATAAAAATGGCAAATTCCCAATCACAACTTTTCGAACAGTAGTGTCTAGTGTAGCAAATAATTTATTTTCTGCAAACACTTCACTTTTACTAATCACGTTCATTAGTGTTGATTTTCCAACGTTTGTATATCCAACCAGTGCTACACGTATGAGAGCTCCTCGATTTCCGCGTTGTACAGCCATTTGCTTATCAATCGTTTCCATTTTTTTGCGAAGCAAAGCAATTTTGTCACGAACAATACGTCTATCAGTTTCAATTTCCGTTTCTCCAGGTCCACGCATTCCAATTCCACCTCGTTGGCGTTCTAAGTGAGTCCATAATCCTGTTAATCGCGGTAATAAATATTGGTATTGCGCCAGTTCAACTTGTGTTCTAGCATAGCTGGTCTTGGCACGTTGTGCAAAAATATCTAAGATTAATCCCGTTCGGTCAATGATTTTACATTTTAATAAGCGTTCAATATTTTTTTGTTGAGATGGAGACAGTTCGTCATCAAAAATTACAGATCCAATATCATTCGAATTGACAAAAGCTTCTACTTCTTCCATTTTCCCTGTTCCAATAAATGTTTTCGGATTCGGAATATCAATTTTTTGTGTAAAACGCTTTATGACTTCACCACCTGCTGTATATGTTAAGAATTCAAGTTCGTCCAAATACTCTTTTGATTTAGTTTCGTCTTGATCTTTAGTGATAACTCCTATAAGGATAGCACGTTCGTATGCAATAGATTTCTTTTCTAACATAATTAAATAAAAAAGCAAAGTTACACATTTCCTTTCTTGAATTTAGTACTTTTATACTTTATAAACAGACTTTTATTGCATTTATGGAGTATAAAAATACAATCCAAACATACCATACAGTCGCTTTTTACAATCTTGAAAATTTATTTGACACAGAAGATGATAAATATGTGTTGGACGATGATTTTTTACCTACTTCTGATAAAAGGTGGACTCCCAAAAGATATGATAAGAAAATCTACAAATTAGGTTCGGCAATATCAAGCCTTGGGCCAGATGATAGTGAAAATGCACCTGTGATTATTGGTGTAGCAGAGGTTGAAAATAAAAAAGTTTTAGATGATTTGATAGATTCTAAAAAAATAAGGGAATTTGAATATGATTATGTACATTATAATTCACCAGATGAAAGAGGTATTGATGTAGGTTTGTTGTATCAAAAAAAGTACTTTCAAGTAATCTATTCAGAATCTATACCTATTATTATATATAATGAAGAAGGAATTCGCGATTTTACAAGAGACACCTTATATGTAAAAGGACTATTAAATAATGAGCCTATACATATATTTGTGAATCATTGGTCTTCTCGGAGAGATGGTGCTGAAGAAACAGCATATAAAAGAATCAAAGCTGCAAGTGTCGTTAGAGAAAAAATAAATTATATACATACTGAGGAATCAGATCCACATATTATTATAATGGGTGATTTTAATGATGACCCAACCAGTACAAGTATTCAAAAATATTTAATGGATACAGACCTATATAATCCTATGGAAAAATTATTGACTATATATAAAGGTAGTCTTAATTATAGAGGTGAATGGAATTTGTTTGATCAGATTATATTTTCTACCAACTTTTTTGATTACAAAAAAGGAACTCACAGTTTTGCAACTGCAGATATATTTGATGAACACTTCTTAACTCAATGGAAAGGGAAGTATAAAGGGAACCCTTTTAGAACATATGTAGGTAAAAAATATCTTGGAGGATATAGTGATCATTTCCCCGTGTACATTCGTTTAAAATTCAATAGCTAAATCATTATTTTTTTCAACTAAATTGTTAAAGTAAAGTTAAGTTTCCATTTTTTTACTATTTTTAGGGCTACTAACTATTAACCAACTTTTTTATGAAAAAAATTACCTTGTTATGTATGTTAACGTTCCTATGTACGTTATCATATTCTCAAGTATTAAATCAGCCCGCAAGTTGGCCTAACACGAATTGGTCAGTAACAGGGACATATGCAACAGATCCGACAGCTTTTGAATCAGATCCAACAACATCAGCAAACTTTGCTTTTGATGATGATGATGCAGGAAACGGTGTTGCCAACACTATTGCCGCAGAATCAGATGTAATTGATATCACTGCTGCAGTAACTGCTGGTGAAACATGGCTTACGACAACTGTTGATTACACATATAATGATTTAGGAGGTACTCTAAATTTGGAGTATTGGGACGCAGATGCGTCTGCTTGGGTAGTCTGGCAAACGTTTGTAGGTTCTGCAAACCAACCAAATGACAATTTTTGTGGAGGAACAAGAGATTCTTTCACAAGTAATCCACTTGATGTAGCTGGATTTACTGCGACTCAGCAATCAGGTTTTCGCTATCGTTTGTCATTTGATGACGCTGGTGGATGGCAATGGGGGTTTTGTTTTGACTCGCCAACTATTGCCTCTTCAATGCCGCCTTCTTGTTTAGATATTTCAAACTTAACTTCTGCAAATGTTACGGACAGCACTGTAGATATTAGTTGGGATGCAAACAACGGAGAAACAGCTTGGGAAGTGGCAATTCAAGCAGCAGGTACAGGAGTGCCTGCAGGAGCAGGAACTGCTGTTACAACAAACGCTCCATACAACGCTACTGGATTAGCGCCAATTACAGCTTATGAAGTATATGTAAGAGCTGATTGTGGAACAGATGGATTTAGTAACTGGGTTGGCCCTATCAACTTCACAACATTAAATTCACCACCACCAGCGCCTGTAGGAGTTACTTGTAGTACAGGAACTTCTTCTTATATTTTTACAGAAGATTTTGATAGTAATCCACCATCAGGATGGACAGGAACTGGTTTTGACGGTTCTAATGGAAACTGGGATATTGCCGCTGGAGGAGCAAACTCCTTCGGTACTGGACCTTCAACTTCTTTTAGTGGAGGAACACACCTAGAATATGAAGCGTCGGGTAACTCAACTGCTATAGCTTCTGCAATTAGTCCTGTGATTGATTTATCATCTGCAACAGATGGGGCTGAATTGTCTTTCTATTTACACGCATTTGGTGCTGACATGGGAACACTAAATGTTAACATTGGAAACTCACCAACAGGTCCTTTTACCAATATATATACATGGTCAGGCGATCTTCAAACAGCTGATACCGATGCATGGGTTCCTGTAGGAGTTAATTTAGATGCATACTTAGGACAAGTAGTATATTTAGAGTTTAGTTACGGTGGAGCTGGAACTGGATTTGAAGGAGATTTATCAATAGATTTGGTACGAGTAGAATCTTGTGGTTCTTTCTGTATTGCTCCTTCTGCATTGGCTACTTCTAATATTACGGATAGTGCTGTAGATATAGCTTGGACAGCTAACAACGGTGAAACACAATGGGAATATATAGTACAACCAGCGGGAACAGGTGTTCCAACAGGAGCAGGTACAGCTATAACAACAAATCCATTTACTATAACAGGAATTAACCCTAGTACAGATTACGAAATTTATATAAGAGCTATATGTGGTCCAGGAGACGAGAGCGCTTGGGCTGGCCCTGTTAATTTTAGAACACTGAATGCACCGCCGCCACCACCAGTGGGTGTAACGTGTGCAACAGGTACTTCTTCTTATATTTTTACAGAAGATTTTGATGATAACCCGCCATCGGGATGGACAGGAACTGGTTTTGATGGTTCTAATGGAAACTGGGACATAGCTGCTGGTGGAGCAAATTCATTTGGGACAGGTCCTTCCGCTTCTTTTAGTGGAGGAACACATTTAGAATATGAAGCTTCAGGAAACGCTACAAATATTGCTTCTGCGATAACTCCTCCAATCGATTTATCATCAGCGACAGATGGAGCTGAACTATCTTTCTATATGCATGCCTTTGGAGCAGATATGGGAATATTAAATGTTAATGTAGGAACATCTCCAACAGGTCCTTTTACAAACGTATATTCTTGGGGAGGTGATTTACAAATTGCTGATACAGATGCTTGGACTCCAATAGGAATTAACTTAGATGCATATTTAGGTCAAGTTATTTATGTAGAATTTAGTTATGGTGGAGCTGGAACTGGATTTGAAGGAGATATGTCAATTGACTTTGTGCGAGTAGAATCATGTGGGGCTTTTTGTATTGCTCCTTCAACATTGGCAACATCAAACATTACAGCAAACAGTGTAGATTTAGGATGGGTAGCTAATAGTGGTGAAACGCAATGGGAATATGTGGTGCAACCAGTAGGAACAGGAGTTCCAACAGGATCAGGTACTGCAACTATGACAAACCCAGTTACAGCAACAGGTTTAAATCCAGATACTGAATATGAAGTATATGTAAGAGCTATTTGTGGTCCAGGAAGTGAAAGTACTTGGTCAGGGCCAATTACATTTAGAACATTTGTACAAGTTGATTGTGCTGCAGGTACTATAAATAATGTATTCTGTTATGATAGTGGAACAACTCTTACTTTTAATTATGCTAGTTCGGATGGAACGTCAACGCTTGCAGTTAGTGTAAACTCAGGAAATGTTGAAAACTTCTTTGACGAATTTAATGTGTACGATTCAGATGGTGTCACATTATTATATTCTGGATACGGAAATGCGGGAGATCTTGCGGGACTTACATTTGAGTCTACAGGAAGTACAATTACTATAGAAGTAACTCCTGATGGATCTATTAGCTGTCAATCAAGTGGAAATATTCAACCAATTGATTTAACAATTGGATGTATTGATCCAACAGCACCACCATCATGTGTGTCTTTAACGTCTCCAGTTGACGGAGCAACCGCTGTTGAAATTGATCAAAATATCACATGGGGATCTGCTATTGGTTCTCCTGCAGGATACATTTTAAGTGTTGGAACAACTCCGGGAGGTACAGATGTAGTAAATGGAATTGATGTAGGAAACGTGAATACATATCTTTTAGATACTGATTACAATACTACTTATTACGTTACTATCCTTGCTTACAACGGAAATGGTTTAGCAACAGGATGTACAGAAGAAAGTTTTACAACAAGACCTGATCCAAATCAAATATTTAATTTGGTATGTGCGAATGGTCCTATCAATGTGAATCACTGTTATACAAATAATGATGACAATACATTTACATTTACAAGTGATACAGGATTCCCTATCAGACTTACATTTGCTTCAGGAACAATAGTTGATGATGACGATGTAATTACGTTCTACGATGGATCTGATAACACATTCCCAGTAATTTTCTCTGGAAATAATGCAGGAGATTTAACTGGATTAATAATCGAGTCTTCTGGAGGAAACTTATTCATGGAAGTGAACAGTGATGGATTTACAAGCTGTTCTACAGGATCTGGTACTCCTTGGGATTGGACTGCAGAATGTCTTACTTGTTTCAAACCAACAGCAACGTACACAGTTGTAGAAGACTGTGCTGAAGGAGATCAATTCTTAGTAGATGTGGAAATTCTTACAACAGGTGATGCAAACTCTATAACTATAACGGATGACTTTGGAAGCCCTGCACAAGTAGTAACTGCACCAGGTGTATATACCTTTGGTCCATATCCTAACGCTACTGAAATAGTGTTTACTGTAGCAGATACTGATGATAACAATTGTGTACTTACAAGTGATCCTAAAACACAAGCATTTTGTCCAGACCAAGCGTGTGGAATCATTAATGCAGGGTATGATCAATTACAAGAGTGTGATGAAACATCTACAGATTTGTCAGCAACATTTATGGCAAGTTCCATCACATCTGACACAAGTACCTATACAATCAGTGACTTACAATGTCCTCCTGATAACTTAACAGGTTTACCAACATCAATTACGTTAGATGATAGATGGTCTTCTATTATTGATTTAGGATTTGAGTTCTCTTTCTTTGGAACTACATACAATCAGGTAATTATTGGAGCTAACGGATTATTATCTTTTGATATCGCTGATGCAGGAAACTTCTGTCCATGGAACTTTGCTCCAACAGATTTACTGCCAACACCAAACGTGCCAACAAATGCAATTCATGGAGCTTTCCACGATATTGACCCAAGTGTTGCTGGTGATCACTACATTGAATATGCAGTAGTAGGAACAGCGCCATCAAGACAATTTAAGGTAACATTCTTCGAAGTGCCACACTTTGGATGTAATGATATTACAACAACTCAACAGATTATTTTATATGAATCTTCTAATGTTGTTGATGTAATACTTATCGAAAAACCATTCTGTCCAACATGGAATGATGGAGGAATCGCAATAGTAGGAATTCAAAATGCTGCTGGAACTGTAGGATATGCTCCTCCAGGAAGAAACAATGGAGTATGGGAAGTTACACAGCAAGAATTGTGGCGATTTGTGCCAGCTGGAAATCCAAACTATACATTCGAATGGTTGGATGAAAACAATAACGTAATTAGCAATAATACTGATATTACAGTATCTCCAACAGAAGATACTACATATACAGCTTCTATTACGTATGCTTTAGCAAATGGATCGTTGGTTACTTTAACAGATGATGTAACAGTAACCGTGCAAACAAACCCAGAAGTGGTTGCTACAGAAACATTACAAGTTTGTGATGACGACTTTGATGGTGTAGCAGAGTTTGATCTTACAGTTCAAGATGCAAACATCATAGGAACGCAAACTGATGTAACAGTATCTTACTATGAATCTTTAGCAGATGCTGATGCAGGAACAAATATGCTTGTAGATCCTACTGTGTACTCTTCTTCAGGTGGAACTGTGTATGTTCGTATTGAAGATAACAATACTGGATGTTACGGAACTGGAGAATTCCAAATCGAAGTATTGACACAAATAGATCCATCAAATATTGGATTAGAAGGTGAGTGTATCAACGATGAGTATACTATCACAGTATCACCTCTTAATGGAGGATTTGATCCTGCAACAGTAACTTATGAATGGTCTGGTGGTTCATCAACGAACAATACAGGAGCTCAATTCATTGCTACTGAAGATGGAGAATACACTGTTACAGTAACTACAGCAGATGGTTGTTCAAGTTCACAAACATTTACAGTTATAAATTCTATGTGTTCATTCCCTCAAGGAATCTCTCCAAACGGAGATAACCTAAATGATTCTTGGGATTTAAGAGCTTTTAGAGTTAGAGAACTAGAAATATTCAATTCACATGGACGTTCAGTTTACAAAAAAATGAACTATACGAACGAGTGGACTGGACAAACGAATGATAATGATGCTTTACCAGTAGGAACTTATTTTTATGTATTAAGACTAGAAAATGGTGAAATGAAGAATGGATGGGTTTATCTAAATAAATAACATTCATTGCATAGAAACTAAAAATTATAATCCTTAACAACATTATACATCATATCATGAAGAACATATATATCGCACTATTTGTATTACTTTTTGCACTACCATCGCATGCGCAACAAGATCCACAGTACACACAGTACATGTACAATATGGCAGTCTTAAATCCAGCGTATGCAGGGTCAAAAGAAGGAATATCTTTAGGAGCATTATACAGAAATCAATGGACTGGATTCGATGGAGCCCCAAGAACGTTTACGTTCTTTGGGCATTCTCCAGTCGGAAAAAATGTAGGACTTGGTTTATCAATTATTTCAGATCAAATTGGTCCTGTAAAAGAAACGAATACATATGCAGATTTTGCATATACCTTAAACCTTGGAGGCTCACATAAATTGGCTTTTGGAATTAAAGGAGGATTGACATTTCACGATATCGGATTGCTTGATATCAATCCAACGTTAATTGACCAAGGTGATGAAGCATTTTCTAGCAATGTGAATGAAACTACATTCAATTTAGGAGCTGGACTTTTCTATTATACAGATAATTATTATTTAGCATTATCTGTTCCTAACTTTTTGAATGGAAAACATTTAGATGTAAATGGAAGAACTTATGGAACTGAAGTGTCTCACTATTTCCTTACAGGAGGTTACGTGTTCCAAGTTAGTCCAAACACCAAGATTAAACCATCTTTCTTAGTAAAATCTGCATTTGATGCACCAACATCGTTCGATTTGAACTTGAATGCATTATTCTACGAAAAATTTGAAATTGGGGCTTCTTACCGTTTGGATGATTCTTTCAGTGGAATGGTCAACTTTGCGATTAACCCGAGATTACGAATAGGATATGCCTATGACGCAGTAACATCAGAAATCTCTTCTGTTGCTAATGCATCTCACGAAGTATTTTTATTATTTGACTTATACTTCCCGAGAAAAATTTCTCGTTCGCCAAGATATTTCTAAAACCTAATACGCCTAAAGAAAATGAAAAAATTATATATATTATTCTTAATTCTAGCAACATCAAATATCTTTGCTCAGAATGAAAAAACCAAAAAAGCAGACAAGCTTTACAATAGGTTAGAGTTTGTAAAAGCGGCTGAGGAATATGAAGAAATCGCTATTGATGATGCTGATGCTTATGTGTATGAACAACTGGCTAATTGTTATTACAATCTTTTTAAAACAGAAGATGCTGAACGTTGGTACAGACAAACAATTGAAGAAGGAAATAGCAAAGCAGATGTTTACTTTAAGTACGCTCAAATGCTAAAGGCTAATGGGAAGTACGAAGAGCATAACAAGTGGATGTCAAAATTTGCTGCCGCTAAGCCAAATGATCAAAGAGCTATTGCATTCAACAAAAACCCAAATTACATTCCGCAGATTTTAGCAAAAGTGACAAAGTTTCAAGTGAAAAACGCTGAAATTAATACACAAAACTCTGATTTTGGAGCACTAGCTGTTGGAAATACAGTATACTTTACGTCAACTCGTGATGGAGGTAGAACGTATGGATGGAATGGACAACCGTATCTTGATATTTATATGGCTAGCTATGCTGGTGATGGAGAATTATCGAAGCCACAAGCACTTTCTAAAGATATTAATACCAAGTTTCACGAAGGAACAGTAAGTTTTTCACCAGATAACAAAACAATGTACTTCACACGTGAAAGTTATTACGATGGAAAATTTAAAAAAGATGAAGAAGGGAAAGGAACGTTAAACTTGTATACAGCAACTATGGCTGATGGAGAGTGGACAAACGTACAACCTGTTCCTTTTAATAATGATGAATATTCTGTAGGACATCCATCTGTAAGTGCTGATGGTAAAACATTGTATTTTGCTTCTGATATGCCAGGAGGATACGGTCAATCAGATATTTACAAAGTAGCTATCAATAGCGATGGAACTTTCGGTGAACCAGAAAATTTAGGAGCAGATATTAATACTGAAGGAAGAGAATTCTTCCCATTTATTAGTAACAATAATACATTATACTTCTCTTCAGATGGACACTTAGGAATTGGAGGATTAGACGTATTTGCTTCAAAAGTTGATGGAAATTCATTTGGAGCTGTTCGTAACTTAGGAACACCATTAAACAGTAATTCCGATGATTTCTCATTTACATTTAATGAAGAAACTAAAAAAGGATTTGTCGCTTCCAATCGTGACGGAGGAAAAGGAAGTGATGATATTTATGAAACTACATTAATCAATCCTATCTGTGATGTTGATTATGTAATTAATGTAACAGACAAAGAAACTGGAGCTGCATTGAGTGGAGCAAAAGTAGTATTAGCTGACGATCAAGGAAATGCTGTAGGTTCTAAAATGACAGACGAAGAAGGAAAAGTTGTTTTTAAAGTAGAATGTGATAAATCATCGCAAATTGAGGCAGCTATCCAAGGATATGTTCCTCAACAAATTGATGTAAATA
This sequence comes from Kordia zhangzhouensis, assembly GCF_001005305.1. Lineage (GTDB taxonomy): Bacteria > Bacteroidota > Bacteroidia > Flavobacteriales > Flavobacteriaceae > Kordia > Kordia zhangzhouensis. Next base: position 636,573 of record NZ_LBMH01000003.1, on the reverse strand, counting down.
GTGGAGACGCTCCAGAAAAAGTAATCAACATCGCATTGGCTCCTATTGAAGAAATCATTGAAGATGTAATTGTGTTAAATCCTATCTATTTTGAATTTGATAAACACAACATTACTAAAGAAGCTGCATTTGAGTTAGACAAAGCATTAAATGCAATGACAAAATATCCTAACATGGTAGTGAAAGTAGAATCACATACTGATGTAAGAGGTTCGGCTTCTTACAACCAACGTTTGTCTGAGCGAAGAGCTAAATCAACTGTTCAGTACCTTATTTCTAAAGGGATAGATGCTTCTCGCTTGAGTAGTGAAGGAAAAGGAGAATCTGATCCACTGATTGATTGTGGAAAGAATTGTACAGACGAAGAGCATCAAAAGAATCGTCGTTCTGACTTTATTATTGTTAGCAAAGAATAATTTTTAATCATAGTCATAAAAAACCTGTAACTCTGTTGCAGGTTTTTTTTATGTTTAAATTTTCCCTAAAAAAAGAATGGCAATCAACGAAAAAAATTAACACTTAAACGTCAAAACCAAGTATTTCTACCGTTAAATATTAAAGCATTTAATTCTACATTTGAAAAGTATGTAAATGAACTTTATGTGATTTCCCCTAAATGCACTAGTACACCAGAAATACCTTTACAGTGACTGCGACACATGAAAATATTCTCATTGGAAGTGATACTTCTACATCTTTGGCAAGTATTTTAAAAAGTTTGCAAGAAGTTGAGCAATATAGTTTTATTACAACTACTCGGATGTCTGATATGATACAATTATCTAAATCGATTAATCCCATATTAATTATACTAAGCTTCCGAGACAATCAAAATGTTATTAACTCATTAATGGCATACAGTAGAGAGTTTTTTATTCCTGTACTATGCTTAACGCAGCAAAATCAATATAAGAAGTTACAATTGCCTAATGCGAATATAATATTTACGCTGTCCTACGAACATGGCATTAAGCTCAATAATTTAGGTGTCAATGTGCGTAGCATCGTACAGATGACACAAAAAAGAAAAAAAACGTCAGAACAAAACTCTTCCCAACATTCGCTTCAAACGCATAAGCAAGTAACAGATCTTACCAGATATACACTTGAGCTTGATCAAAAAAAAGCAATGTTAGATAAAATTAAAGATCGTATCAAGCAATTATATGCTGAAGTAGACGATTCTACTAAAGTGCAATTAATGTCTATCGTAAATACAATAAAAATAGCGCGCAATGATCGGAAGCATTGGGATGATTTTAAACGATATTTTGAAAACATCAATCCAAACTTTCTAAAAAAATTAAGTACCAAATTTCCATGTCTTACCGCCAAAGATTTAAAATATTGTTGCTACTTGAAAATGAATATGTCCAATGAAGACATTCGGCTTATGCTCGGAATCAATCAAGAAAGTGTTCGTACGCATAAATATCGTTTAAAGAAAAAAATGGTACTTGCAAAAGAGCAAGATTTACGTAATTACATACAAACTTTTGTGAATTAAAAAAGAAGCTGTTTTTATAACAGCTTCCTTTCAAAAAATATGATTAGCAAATAAATTGAGAACCACAACCGTCAACTAACGATGGGCAGTCTAATGTTAATGGACAATCCAAAGTTTGTGGACATAAAGCCGTTTGCGGGCACAACAAAGTTTGTGGGCAATTTAAAACGGTTCTAGGACACAGCAAAGTTTGCGGACATGCCAACGTAATGATAGTACCTCCATTTACTTGACCTTCTTCTAATTTTGAAATTACACTTTTATTAAGTGATAACTTCTGAACACTTTTTTTATTTTTTTTCATGATTTTTAATTTTTAATGATTAATAAGGACAGGCAATAGTGTTTATAGGACACGCTAATGTTTCTATTGGACATACTAGAGTTTCAATAGGACAATTAATTCTTGTCACAATTGGACACGCAATGGTTTCAATTGGACAAATTAATGTATCAGGACAATTAAGTCTAGTATTAATAGGACACAACAATGTTGCTGGAGCACCTCCATTTACCTGATTGTTTTCTAAATTTGACACCACATTTTTGTTAAGTGTCAACTTTTTTAAACTTCTTTTCTTTTTTTTCATGGATAGTAAGTTTTTTAAAGGTTTATATTTCTGTAAAACCGCTACGTAACAGCCTTACAAAGTTTGATTAAATTAGGCAGTTGAAAAACAGCTTTATAGATACTTTTTTTAAGTGTTTTTCCTGTATTTCAATTAGGAAAAACACGGTCGCTGATGTCATCCTAACTTTCATTTTAATATATTTGAGTAACCAAACAAGTCTGTCTTATGAAAAAAGTCTTTAAAATACTTCTGGTAGTACTAGGAATACTAGCTATTATTGTTGCTTTTAATTATTCTCGACTCAATATAATTTCAGGATATTCTGCCAAGAATATGAGCTCTTCAGTTTTTGTAGCTGGTAGATCAGTTGCTTTTACAGATAATACAGATAACAATTTCGGACCAATCAATATAGCAGATGATGTAGTTGATCAACAGAAAAAAACTGCTTCTGCTTCTGTTTTTGGATTAATGGAACGAACAGCTATCTATCGAAAAGGATTGGGAAGTGTGCTCATAGATGATGAGTATGATGTTACAAAAAAAACATCAGTTCCTGCCCGAACCAATATTGCTCGCATGTTGCCATATCCTTACGGGAATATGCAGCCTAAAGACTCAATTTTTTCTAACATAGATTATCAAAAATTACAAAAAGCTGTAGAATATGCTTTTGCTGAAGAAAATGGGGAAGACATAAAAAAAACACGCGCAGTTTTAGTACTATATAAAGATCATTTAATTGCAGAAAAATATGCTGATGGGCTCGATAAAGATTCGAAATTATTAGGTTGGTCAATGACGAAAAGCTTATTAAGTACTATGTATGGTGTTTTACAATATCAAGGAAAAATTAATGTATGGGACAAGGCTCCTGTAGAAGCTTGGGCAAATGACGAAAGAAATGCAATTACAATTCATAATCTTTTACAAATGAATAGTGGACTTGAGTGGGAAGAAGATTATACTAAAATATCTGATGTCACCGAAATGTTATTTTTAGCAAAAGATATGACACAGCCTCAAGCAGAAAAACCACTAGTAGGAAAACCTAATGAAACATGGTATTATTCGTCAGGCACTTCCAATTTGCTTTCAGGAATCTTACGTAAACAATTCAACTCACATCAAGAATACTTAGATTTTCCTTACAGAGATTTTATTGATAAAATAGGAATGCATTCTATGCTTATTGAAGCAGATATGGAAGGGAATTATGTAGGTTCATCGTATGGATGGGCCAATCCACGTGATTGGGCAAAATTTGGGCTGCTATACTTGCATAAAGGAAATTGGAATGGCACACAAATATTTGACGAATCTTGGGTAGATTATGTAACAAAACCTACACCAACATCTGAAGGGCGTTATGGAGCGCATTTTTGGTTAAATGCAGGCGGATTCCACCCTGATGTTCCAAAAGATATGTATTCGGCAAACGGATATCAAGGGCAACGAGTATATATAATTCCGTCAAAAGATCTTGTTGTAGTTCGTTTTGGACTCGCTGGTGGCGATTATATAGATTTTAATAAATTCTTAAGCGAAATATGTGAGTCTGTAAAATAGGCTTTCTAGTTCCTTCAACATCTTCATAAAATAAAGCTGAAAGCTGCTAAATTGGTAGTTTTCAGCTTTTAATGTATCGTAAAAATTCTTCTTAGAACACTTTTAAGTAATAAGCGCCTTAAACATATTACATATTATTTAGTGAAATTACAGACTAAATGCATGTAATATGTTTTAATATAAAAACATTTGTTGTAGAATTGCGCTGTGGTTTTATAAAATTCATGAATTGAGTATAGAATCTCTATAAAAAATTAATCGCGAGTAATTTTTTATGATGTAAGGAGAAAGCCGAAAAGCCTTTTGAAAAAGAGTAGGTAAGAATTTAAAAAAAATAATTATGCCAGTTAGTCCAAACGAAATTGCCAATATTAATTTTAGCGCAATGTTAGGAAAGCCGTTAACAGCAGTAATTGATGCACAGGCGGCTGCAGCACTTTCTACCGTTGATTTTATCAATGAAGTAGGTCTTGATGACTTAGGGAAGGTAAAAAATGTATCGTTTATCTATTCTAAATTGATTGATGGAACCAATACAGAAGTTACTTTAACAACCCCTTTGTTAACGATTGTTCCAATTCCATTTATGCGAGTAGCAGAAACAACAATCGATTTTAATGCAAAAATCTCAAGTGTTTCTAAAGTAGAAACAGTAGCTTCCCATAAGCTAGACTTGAGTGCAGAGTTGAGTTTGCGTTGGTCTTTCGGACGATTTAACTTTAAAGGAAGTTACTCGTACCAAAAGAAAAATACGTATTCAGATGAGTCGAAACGTTCATACAGTATGAATGTAAGAATCCATGCAGTTCAAGACGAGATTCCTGCTGGAATGAGTAGAGTATTGGATATGCTAGAAGAATCAATTTCTGAAGTTTAGAGTACAATACTATAACTAATTCAAGAAACCTCTTCGGAGGTTTCTTCTTCACTTATTAATTAAAAAATCATGATTACATTAAAAGATTATATCGGGAAAATTTATAAAGAAGTTACGAATGCCAAAGTACAATCAGATATTGAAACACTGGCAATTGCACAAGAATATGTAGAAAATCCATTGTTGAGACATTTTTCTGTGCCTAATATTCGAATAAAAGATTTAGAGTTAACTATTCCTGTTGCAATTGATACTACAAAAACAGTGGTTCAACATTATAAGGAAACTGAAATTCAAAAAGTGTATGAAGATGCTTTTTTCAAAGTAACAACAGATTTTTACCCTAATCAACCAGAAGATCAAAAAGCATACTTTGATGGTATAAAACCTGAATTGAGTAGTAAGTCTCAACAACAATCAATTGAAGCTGCCGCAAATTTACAACAAGCTGATCCAACGACTGAAAATTATGCTTCTGAAGTGAAAATAGCTGCTACCAGATTTGCTGAGACTTCGTATAGCTTTTTAGGAGATTATGTAATTGAACAAGAGACTTTTAAACAAGCAATAGTTCAAGAAATTGAAAATAATTTGCAACCCAAGCCTCCTGTAATTGAAGAACTTCCTGTAATTGTTGAAACACGTGCTTTGAAAGAGATTAGTGATCCTGCAAGTATGGTGAATATTAAAATAAATATCACAGATGATGCTATGGAATGGACAACAGATATTGATGAAGAGGGCAATACAGTAAGAGTATTGAATTACGAGTAAAATTGATATTTCTTGTGCGATTTGTATTGTATGAGAGATGCTAAAAAAGAAATAACATGAAAACAAGTATCATAGAAAAAAATAACTTTTTTGAAGCTTCTATTTTTAAAGTAGAACTAATTTCAGAATTACTTCGTACCAAATCATCTCGTTTTTTAGATGAAATAGAAAGATGGCTTTCGGAAAATCAAGAAATTTTGCGAAAATTCGGCTTCGTTGAATCAAGTCGGATGAGTATTTTACAGAATCAATTGTTTACAGCCAAAAATAAAGAAGTTCCTCAAAAAAGAAGGTATCTATTGATGGTTGGTGCTAATTGCTTGGAAGCTGCTTTTGAAGTGCTATCAAATTTGCACGAGCCGATAAAGACAAAAGTATTACAGGGAAAAGAAACGATTCAGCAAATATTAGTAATGATTCGTGAAAATCCAGAGTACAAACAGCGACAAGAAGAAAATTTTAATCAATATGTAAAGAATACGTGGAAGCGTTTACAGCAAGATTCACAATTTGGCGCTGTAACTGTACAGTTACAAACCATGCTTCCAGAAGTAGATATTTACAGAATTATTGCAGAAGAAATTGAGCTTTAAGGCGAATCAAAAAGTAAGGCTGTCTAAAAAAACACTGCGGGTACAAAGTAGTAGCGCATGTGTTAACTAATTTTAGACAACCTTATTTTATTTATAAATCAAAACCTAGATTTACTCCTAGTTTTTGTGCAATAAGTTTATTAATTCGTGTTTTGATAGCGTTTATTTTTACGCTTTCTAATACATTATTTGCAAAAGCATACATTAATAATGCTTTGGCTTCTTTCGCAGGAATTCCTCGCGAACGAAGATAAAATAAAGCATCTTTATCTAATTGGCCAATTGTACAGCCGTGAGAACATTTAACATCATCCGCAAAAATTTCTAATTGTGGCTTGGTGTTTACCGTTGCTTTATCATCTACTAAAATATTATTGTTTGCCTGAAATGCGTTTGTTTTTTGCGCTTCTTTTTCTACAATTACTTTCCCGTTAAAAACTCCTGTAGAACGATCACCAAAAATCCCTTTGTAATCTTGATGACTTTCACAATTTGGTTCTATATGATGAACTAGTGTGTTGTGATCTACATGTTGTTTATCACCAATAATGGTAATTCCTTTCATAGTAGAGTCAATATGTTCCCCTTTTTGGAAAAACTGTAAATTATTGCGAACCAATTTTCCGCCAAATGCAAATGTATGAACAGAAGCATGACTGCTTTGTTTTTGTGAAATATAGGTATTGTCAATCAAAGAGGCATCTTGATTGTCATTTTGGATTTTATAATAATCTACAATTGCACGTTTGTTTGCAAAAACTTCAGTCACAGAATTCGTAAGAACCACATTAGAAGTTAAACTTTGATGACGCTCAATAATTTGAACATGAGAATTTTCGCCAACTATGATTAAATTACGAGGTTGCAAGAGCAGAGTTGCTTCATTTCCAGTAGAAAAATGGATAATTTGTATAGGTTTTTCTACTATTTTATTTTTCGGAATATGAATATAAGCACCTTCAGAAGCAAATGCAGTATTTAACGATGTTAAGCTGTGTTCCTTTTTGGCAATTTTGTTGTAATATGAATCAATAATGATTTTATATTTTGGCTTGTTCAATGCAGAACTCATCAAGCAAACATCTATTCCGTCATGCGTTGTCTCAGAAAGGAATGAACTATATTTTCCATCAATAAAAACAATTTTATAAGTGTCAATATCATGAATAAAATATTTTTTGACATCTTTAAATTCTACCGCAGGTTCATGTTTTGGAGAAATACAGTAATCGTGTTTCAACAAGGCATTGAGCGAAGTATATTTCCAATCTTCATCTTTTTTTGAAGGAAATCCTTGTTGCTGAAACGATTTAATTGCTTCATTTCTGATTTCATTCAAGTTTTTTGATTCATCGTCCAAACGATCTTCAAAAACCATAAAAGATGATAATAATTTATCTTTTAATTCCATGTGTTTTTTTTAAATCGTTGCTTCTTGCTTAATCCAATCGTATCCTTTTTCTTCCAATTCTAAAGCCAATTCTTTAGTGCCTGACTTAACTATTTTTCCGTTGTGTAAAACGTGCACAAAATCAGGAACAATATAATCTAACAAACGTTGGTAGTGTGTGATTACAATCACAGCATTGTCTTTATTACGCAATTTATTTACTCCATTTGCAACAATGCGAAGAGCATCAATATCAAGTCCAGAATCAGTTTCATCTAAGATTGCCAACTTTGGTTCTAACATTGCCATTTGAAAGATTTCATTTCGTTTCTTTTCTCCTCCAGAAAATCCTTCATTCAAAGAACGAGATAAAAATTTACGATCTATTTCTAGCAACTCAGCTTTTTCACGGATTTTTTTTAGCATTTCACTTGCAGGCATTTCTTCTAAGCCCTTTGCTTTACGTGTTTCGTTGATTGCTGTTTTTACAAAGTTTGTTACGCTTACACCAGGAATTTCTACTGGATACTGAAAAGATAAAAATACACCTGCATGTGCACGTTCTTCAGGGCCTAATTCGTCAATGTTTTCGCCATTTAAGAAAATTTCTCCTTCAGTTACTTCATATTCCTCTTTTCCTGCAATCACAGAAGATAAGGTACTTTTTCCAGAACCATTTGGTCCCATGATGGCATGTACTTCTCCTGCTTTCACTTCTAGGTCAATTCCTTTAAGAATGCCTTTATCTTCAATACCTGCGTGTAAATTTTTTATTTGTAACATGGTAAACTATATGTTTTTTTGAATCGAATATTATTGATTGTTTTTGATGATAATGGTTCCATCGTCATCAAGCTTGGGTTTTTGAACTGAAATAATTTGTTTAATCTCTATGATTTCTTTCCAAGCATTCTCTACTGGATTAGGTTTTTTAACACCTCTCACCACTACAGGAACCATATCGTACTCTTTATTTTTATAAACTTTGCATTGCTCGTTCAACGCTTTCATTTGATTGTTAACCACAACACCATACATTTTACTTCCTGTTTGTAATACTGCAGCATTATCGCTCTCCAAATACAAAAACATACCCGCAAATGTTTCAAACTCATTGTTTACAGTTTTTGTTGCCGTATAATTTGATGTATTTGCTGTCGTTTCTGTTTCGTGTATTTCGTTTGATGTAGATTTTGCCTCATTTTTACAACTTAGTATACTTAGACTCAGTATACATGCGAAATAAAATTTTTTCATGTTTTGCTGATTTTTATTTGATTATCCTACAGAACCTTCTAAAGAGATTTCTAATAACTTTTGAGCTTCAACAGCAAATTCCATTGGTAATTTATTCAATACGTCTTTACTGAAACCATTTACAATCAAGGCAATTGCTTTTTCTGTGTCAATTCCTCGTTGGTTGCAATAAAAAATTTGATCTTCTCCAATTTTACTGGTTGTAGCTTCGTGTTCTACTTGAGCAGTCTTGTTTTTGGCTTCTATATAAGGAAATGTATGAGCACCACATTTATTTCCCATTAAAAGCGAATCACATTGCGAAAAGTTACGTGCATTTTCAGCTTTTGCTGCAATTTGAACTAATCCACGGTAACTATTTTGTGATCGTCCGGCAGAAATTCCTTTAGAAATGATTGTACTTTTCGTGTTTTTTCCAAGGTGAATCATTTTAGTTCCTGTATCTGCTTGTTGAAAATTGTTAGTAACAGCAATTGAATAAAATTCTCCTACAGAATTGTTCCCTTTTAATACACAACTAGGATATTTCCAAGTTACCGCAGAACCGGTTTCTACTTGAGTCCACGAAATTTTTGAGTTTGTTTCGCACAATCCTCTTTTGGTTACAAAATTGTATACACCGCCTTTTCCTTCTGCATTTCCTGGATACCAGTTTTGAACGGTTGAATACTTGATTTCTGCATCATCCAAGGCAATTAATTCAACAACTGCAGCGTGCAATTGGTTTTCGTCACGAGATGGCGCAGTACAACCCTCCAAATAGCTTACATAACTTTCTTCATCAGCAATGACAAGGGTGCGTTCAAATTGACCAGTTCCTGCTTGGTTAATTCGGAAGTATGTTGACAATTCCATAGGGCAACGAACGCCTTTCGGAATGTAACAGAATGATCCATCTGTAAAAACAGCTGAGTTCAAAGCAGCATAAAAATTATCTTTTTTAGGAACAACTGTCCCTAAATATTTTTTGACCAACTCTGGATGCTCTTGAATGGCTTCTGAGATAGGGCAGAAGATGATTCCTTTTTCTGCCAATGTTTTTTTGAATGTTGTCGCTACAGAAACAGAATCTACTACAATATCGATAGCTATTCCTTGAAGCTTTTTTTGCTCATCAATAGAAATTCCAAGTTTTTTATACATTTCCAACAATTCAGGATCTACATCATCCAATGTTTTATTTGGGTCCGCTTTTTTAGGAGCTGAATAGTAGGAAATATTTTGAAAATTAGGTTTTTCATAATGTACATTAGCCCATTCTGGTTCTTCCATTTCAGACCAAATTTTAAAAGCATCAATTCGCCATTCTGTCATCCATTCTGGTTCATTTTTCTTTTTAGAGATAGCTCTGATAATATCTTCATTTAAGCCTTTAGGAAACGTTTCGCTTTCAATATCGGTATAAAATCCGTACTCATATTCTTTGGTTTCCAGCTCTTTTTGTAATTCTTCTTCCGTATACTTACTCATTTCTTTCGATATGATTTAATCTTTAAATTTTCAAAGAGAAAACGATTCTCCACAACCACAGGTACGTTGAGCGTTTGGATTGTTAAATACAAATCCTTTTCCGTTCAATCCTCCAGAATATTCCAAAGTGGTTCCTACTAGATATAAAAAGCTTTTTTTGTCAACGATGATTCGTATACCATTGTCTTCAAAAATCTTGTCTTCTTCTTTTTGATCTTTGTCAAATGTAAGGTCGTAAGAAAGTCCGGAACATCCGCCACTTTTCACGCCAACGCGAACAAAGTCAGTAGTCGCATCAAACCCATCGTCTGTCATGAGTTCGACTACTTTTTTACGGGCTGTATCTGAAACTGTTATCATTATTTTTATCTACATTAATTTTCAATGGGCAAAGATACGCTATTTGCCGCTTTTATTGAAAAAACCTAACATTTATATAACAAATTGCTTCATAGAATTTTTTGATGATGTTCTGTTAGAGAAAGGAAATAGAGGAATTTTTGAATTATTGAAAGAGATTTTTTGAGTAAAATCAAGAAGTAATTTTAGAATTCTGAAAATCGTTGATCAAAGATAAAATCAGTATCTGTAAGTGTTTTTAAGAAGTCAATAATGCGATCTTTTTCTTCATCTGTCATCGGTATTCCTAATACACCATTGGTTTGACGAAGAGAATTGTCAAGATTGTCATAGTCTGTAATTCCGTTTCTGTAGTGTTCTAAAACGTCCTCTAATGTAGCAAAACGTCCGTCGTGCATATATGGAAATGTAACTTCAATATTTCTCAGATTAGGAACTTTAAATTTATAGTTGTCTTCTGTAAGACCTGTAACACGTGCGCGCCCAATATCATTGTATTGTGAATCTATTGCCAAGCCGTTATTACGATATGATCCATCCGTAAATAGTTCGCCAGCATGACAGGAAGTACATTTTTGTTGGAATAGTTCCATGCCTTGCATTTCATTAGGAGTTAGCGTAATATTCCCTTCGTTGCGACGAAATTTATCATATTTACTGTTTGAAGAAACCATCATAATCATGAATTGTGATAACGCTTTTAAGATGTTTTCAGCATTAATTTCTCCATTTTCGAATGCTTCTTGGAATAATGTAGGATAATCTGGGTGTGATTGTAATTTTGCAATGATATTACTAAATGTCTCATTCATTTCAACTTCGGCAGTAATTGGAATAATGGGTTGTAGGTCTAAATGACCAGCTGCGCCGTCCCAGGTAAATTCACTTTTGAATGCGAGGTTGTGTAACGGTTGTGCATTTCTAGAGCCAATAGCACCGTCAACGCCGTGACTTACAATATGAGTGTGATGCGTAAAGGCAAATTCTTGAATGTGACAAAAACCACAAGCAACAACATTGTCAGAAGCCAAACGGCCTTCATAGAATAAACGTCTTCCTAATTCAAAACCTGTTTCAGTAGGCGGATTATTTTCTATATCATACATCAAAGGGGGAAAGTTGGAAGGAATTGTAAAATCAAGCAAGACATTTTGAAATTCTCCAACTTGGGAGGAAGGAATTTCTTCATAGGGCTCATTTTTACAACTCATGCAAATAAGCACCAAACATATGTATGTAAAGTAATTGAGTTTCATAGCTTTTGCTAAAGTATTAAATGTCTTTTGATTTGACAAGCAATAGCAATTACTCCCAATTATCTAAAATCAAAAATCCTACAAAATGAATGATTCGCTGCGCTGTTATAGAAATTACTTTTGACTATATCAAAAACATAGAAATTATGAAAAAACAAGAATTTAAAACAGGATTGAATTTAAAGAAGCAATTAGTGTCTAATTTGACAACAGACCAAATTTTAGGAGGTGTAGCTGGTAGTACTATTGGCGGGCCAACTTGTAGAGAGTCAAGATTTAGTGTGTGTCCAACTTATAAAACACAAACTGAATGTGTTGGATGCAACTCATGGTATTGCTAGATTTTTTGGTAGTAGTATAGTGTTATAACTCACAGATGTGCGCTTTTTTAGGTTTATGCACTCTGTGAGTTTTTTATATCATTTTTTTTTCGTTCGCTAATCGAATAGCTTCTGCTTTAGAGTTTACATGTAATTTTTGATAAATATTGCGAATGTGAGTACGCACTGTCGTTTTTGAAACAAATAATTCATCGGCAATAGTGCTATATGTTTTTCCTTTGGCGAGTAAAGTAAGCACTTCTTTTTCTCGTTTTGATAAGGTGTTATCATGATGATTTAATTGAAAAGACTCGACGACCATTTTAGCAATTTTATTGCTCATGGGAGCACCTCCTTTTTCAAGATCTTCTAAAGCTTTGGTCAATTCAGGGAGCCCTAAACTTTTGGTTAAATAACCACATGCGCCTGCTTTTAAGGCTTCAAATACCATATTGCTATCTTCAAAAACAGTGACAATTATAAGTTCTGTTTTTGGAAAGTGTTGCTTGATTATCTGTGTTCCTTCAATTCCATTTTTGCCAGGCAATCCGATGTCCATTAAAATGATATCAGGGTGATTTCCAGAGGAAAAATCGTCAAAGGCAGTTTCAAAATCAGCATATGTACCTAGCAAAAAATAGCGATCTAATTGTTGTATGTATGCTGTCAAGTTTTCTCTGAAAATGTCATTATCTTCAATAATAGAGATGTATCTTTTAGTCATAAAATTTTGTATTAATTTTTTTCGTCTTTTAGATTCATGGAAAATGTGTAGGTTACACCATTAGAAGTGTTTATTATCATGGAAGCATGTATGGTTTCCATTCGTTTTTGGATGTTTTTTAATCCATTCCCGTTGTACGTTTTTGAAGGGTCAAAACTATTTCCGTTGTCTTGAATCTGAATTGTAAAAATGGGTTCTTCCCAATAGGCTTTAAAAACGACTTTAGTTGCGTGAGCGTGTTTTAGGATGTTTCCTAAAATTTCTTTATATGCTAAAATGATATTTCTACTTTTTACATATGATATTTCTACAGGGGCGATGTTAATTTCTAAATATAAAAAATCGATAGTGTCAAAAAGATCAAAAAAGTTTTCTCCATAATCTCTCAAATACTTGCACAAGCTCTCAATGTTATTGTTTTTAGGATTTAGAGACCAAACAAAATCTTTTGCAGTGTGGTATACTTCTTTGGAAAGATCGGCTATTTTATCAATTTTAGGAGAAGTAATTTTTTCAGCATGTTTTAGGTTGTTTGAAAGCCCAATAACAGAAGCGATTTTGTTTCCAATTTCGTCGTGAAAATCACGCGCCACTTCTTCACGAAGATTTTCCACTTTGTGCTCTAAAAAAATACGTCGTTCAATTTCATTAGATAGTGTTTCATTTCTATGTTTGATACTACGTAACCGATACCACAAAAAACCTAATAGTAATAGAGTAATAGTGCTAAAAATACTAATTTTGATAGCAGTAATCTGATACCATTTTGGATAAATGATAAATTGTGTTTTTTCAGGAAGAGACCATTCGCTATTGATTTGTTTTCCTCGAAAAGCAATATTATAATCTCCAGGTTTTAAGCTGCTTAATTCTAGGTTTTTACTAGGTAAATTACGCCATTCAGAATTATTAATATTGTACTGAATTGTAACAGCTTCCGGGAAATTTCGGGTTCTACTTTGTACCTGTATGGAAACATGATCATTATGAATATTTTTTTGGACAATTTCCATAGAAGGAGGAAGAGTGACATCTAATAATTTTGGATTGAATTTCATAATGCCGTTGCCAGAAATCATCCAAATTATTCCTTTGGAATCTTGATAGAATGAATAAATATTATCTGAATTTGAGCCATTTTGCGTAGTAAAGTGATAATTGAAATTGTTGGTAAGCACCCAAAAACCTTTATTCGTTCCACAATAAATTCTGTTTTGTGTATCTATAAAAACATCGTTAATGAATATGTCTTCTGTTGTAAATTGTAACGAAGAAATTTGTAAACCATCATAAGAGTATATTTCATAGGGAGTTGTAATAATCAATTTTTGTTGCTGTGATATAATTTTTCGGATTACACGTTGTTTGAAGTAGTTTTGCAGTAGCGAATCTTGCTCTTCAACCCACACGTCGGCATTGTTTTTTTGAAAGAGTTTGATGCCATTTTGTGTTCCTACATAGATATTTTGTCCAAATAGGATTCCGGTATTTATTTTTTTGTCTTTTTTCTTATAATGAATACAATGAATATCTTCTCGCTCACCATTATGATAACGACTTAACCAATATTTAGAATAAAAAATAGTATCATTTTTTGAGGCGTATAAAATAGCATTCATACGAGTGTTTGCTATTTTTTCAGCTCGACTATCGTACAAGTTGGCATGAGAAGAAAAATAATGTTTACCATTAAATTGAAAAATGTCATTGAGACGATACGGGTTTTTTTGTTGAATGAATGAATCATTTTCTTTTAAAAGGTATGATATATTTTCAGTGGCAAAAATCATATTTCCTTTGTCATTTTCATATATAAATTTTGGAATAGTAAGCTGATGTTCATTTTTATGGTAGGACTTGATAAGTGAGGGAAATAATTTGTAAAGTCCATTGCCGTAACTTGCTACATATATTGTTTCTTTATCTACAAAAACATCACTTATTCCATTGTTGATGGTTAATATCGGAGTGATGTCTGTTATTTTTGAATACTCATTGTCAAACGTTAGCAAGCAGAGACTATTTTGTTCTGCTCGATGATTCAGTTGTATTAAAAATTGCTGTTTTTTGTAAGGAATCATTTTTTTTATAGCAGCAATTTTTTCAAAATGATGGGATAATTTTTTAGTTGCCCCTTTTTTAGAAAACCAAGATAAATTTCCCTTTTGATCTCCAATAAATAAAAGATTATCTATAGCAAATAAGGTTTCAATTGTTGCTGTAGTTTGATGAGGAAATTCGTATTGTTTTTTTCCTAGCCAATTATACACATAAATGAACTCTTTTTCTGCAACGTAAATGGATGTATCATCTATTGCAATGCGTCGGTTTGGATTTGTGTTTTGTAAGTCTACAATAGTATCTACTTGATGTCCGTTCTTTATGCGCAAAAGAGCTTCTCGTTGATATGTGTTGTATACAAGGTGTTTATTGTTTGTTTTTAAAATTCTATTGATGCGATCTGGATATATATGTTTGATGTTATTTCCATTTGTAGTTACAATTCCATCAAGCCATGAGCCTATATATAGTATACTATCATGAGCATTGAGTAGTGATACTGGGTAGCGAATTTCTTTTTTATTCTGAATTTTAAAATGTGTCCCATCAAAAGTAACCAAACCTCCATCTGTAGCAACATATATTTCATCTTGAAATTTCGTTACAGCAAACGTGTAATTGTTAGGCAAGCCATTTTCTACATTAAAATGTTGTTTGGTCCAGTATTGAGCATTTAGCACAAAACAATTCAACCAAAAAACGCTATATAGAATGATTTTTTTCATTAGAGAAACGTACGTTTCTCTAAAAATACTAATTATGGGATAGTTGGAGTACTACAGTTTGTAGTATTTTAATTGGCTTGGAATGCACTTTCAAAGTTTGTTGCAATTTTGGGTGCATTTACAGGGTCTACTTGAATATTGTTAGTTTCAGATAATTTAATAGAGTTTGATGCATCGAGAATTTTTTCAACATGAGTTTGAATAGTTACGGTCGCATTATTTCCAGAAGAAACCTCTAACGTATTTTCTAGTGGAAGTGTGATGAATTTGTAATTATCTAATGTTTGTCCATGGCTTCCTACGTGAATTACGAAAGGACTTTCTGTGCCATTTTGTGGTGTAAAAGATCCTTCAAATTTGATAAAAATATAACCCGCAGCCCAATTCCAGATCATTTGAGCTTCTTGGGCGGTTGGGATAAAATTAAGAAGACCATTTAAAGGGTATTCCGATTGATCTACACCAATTCCAAATGAAATATGTGTATAATTGCCAACAGGGATTTCAGATAAATTTATTGTCAAACTACTTGGGTCAGCTTCATTAATGACAAAATAAGAGTTTTCTTTGGGATATTCGAATGTAGTACCATTGTCGGTACGTAATGTGATGTTCGAAATAATATATTTCAATTCATTAGTCACTATATTTTCATTGTTTTGGTTTACAAACGTTGTGGTGCCTAATACAAGATCTTGCTCAGCAGAAATACGATTGTCAAATGTTATTTGCATTGTTGATTTTGATAAAGAACTATCATCGTTATTACACGATAATAGCATTAAAAAAATACTTAATAATGTATATATATTTCTTTTCATTTTTTATTTTATTTGGATAAGTAGCGCGTCTTTAACACCTTTGTTTTGCACAATATCTCCATTTGTACTTTGTGTACTTCCAATTACAACTAATTTTTGATTATTTGTTTCGGTAACTCCAAACGCAATATCTAATTGTGAACCTCCAAAATTTTTCTCCCAAAGAAGTGTGCCATCATTTCCTATTTTAATTACCCAAAAATCGTTTTGCCCATAATTGGTTTCTACATCAGTATCATCACTTTTTGAGCTACCTACAATAGCAAATCCGCCATTTTGCAAAGGAGTAATTGCTCTTGCTGAATCAAAGTCGCTTCCTCCAAAGGTTCGCTCCCACATAAGAGATCCATCGGTATCATTGATTTTAATAACCCAGAAATCAGCCGATCCTTTTAAGTTTGAAATATCACCATCAGCACTTCTTGTATCACCTACTACAATATAATTTCCATCTTCAGTATGGGTAATATCATATCCAATATCAATTCCAGAGCCACCATACGATTGCTGCCAAATCATGTCGCCGTTAGGAGCCAATTTGACAACCCAAAAGTCATAGCTTCCTTTACTGTTTGTAATGTCAAAATCAGTACTTTCTGAAGAACCTGCAAGGATAAAATGATGATTTGAGGTTTCTAATACTGCATAGGACCTATCGTTATTAGTGCCGCCAAAATAACGACTCCAAATAATTGTTCCATTAGCATCTAATTTATGACACCAAAATTCGCCAACTCCATGTTCAGGGTTTTCAAAAGCTCCAATACTAGTAGATCTTCCGAAGTTTCCTTGTCCGCCAGATGCGGTAATATCTAAAAAACCTGTTGTAAGATACCCGCCATCGTTGGTTTGAATAATGTCAAAAGCTTGATCACTTCCTGAATAGCCAATGCTTTTTTCCCATTGAATATTTCCACTAGCATCCAGTTTTACAATCCATTGGTCATAAAAACCATTATTGCTCGACACATCTTCATCAGCACTTCTACTATAACCAGTAATGATAAAACCTCCATCATTGGTTGTTTTGATAGCTTCTCCACGATCATCTGCAGAACCACCATATGTTTTACTCCAAAGAATAGAACCATTTGCGTCTAACCGTGTTACCCAATAATCATTTTGTTCGGTTACGTGATCAGAAATATCACCATCGATACTTTTGGTATACCCAATAATTGCCAATCCGCCATCTGAAGTATGAGTTATATCTTGCGCATTGTCTTCCTGAGTTCCTCCAATTGTTTTAATCCAGTCAATTTGGCCTAAAAAAACGGAAGGTTCAGGATGGGGAGTTACAGTATTATTATCATCAGACGAACAAGCGATGAACAATGATAATAAACTTAGAAGGTATGTGTATTTTTTTAGCATTTATTGTTCGTTATTTTTTCGAATGATAAAAAGACCTGAGTTGATGTCACTTATGATAATGTTTCCACTTTCAAAATAAGGATATACGTTCCATGCACCACTAAAGACAGCTTCATTATTTGCAGGGAAAGTATCAAAAAAACCTTGTTCTTGCATTTGATTCCCATTAATTTGAGCGATATCGATTACACGTACTCCAGCAGAATAATTTGCTAAGAAAAATTGATTCCCTTTGGTGTAACCATTATGATCAATTGCTTCGGTTGGCCCTGTATATGTCATGTGTACTACAGGGTTGTCCAAATCTTGAAGGTCAAAAACTACTGTTCGTGAATTGAACCCAAAATTTAATTCGTCTAATTCGTCTCCTAATATAAAATAGCGTTGATTTTCTGTAAACCAACCTTGATGCGTATAGCCAATATTTGTGTAGGTAATTGTAGATAACTGAATTGGGTTTGCTTTGTCGGAAATATCAATAATAATTACTTCGTTTGCATTACTGCCGATGAGCAATTCTTTTCCAGCATGTTCTGTATCGGGACCATTATAAGTAATAACTTGTGCATCATGTGAGTACGCATCGTCTGCATATCCGCCAGCAGCTACTGGGTTGGTAGGGTTTTGAATATTTACAAAATGAGGTCCACCATTAAATGAAAATGTAGAATCGTCCAATGTCATTGCTCCTACAGCATACGCATAGCCACTTTGTTCGTTAATTACAATATTATGAGCACTACCAAAACCATCATACCAAGCATCTGTAGTGAATATTTGCGGAGCATTATCACTATTTCGTAACCGTGTCAAATCAAACACTTGCATTCCGTGACCAGGAGCTTCACTTACAATGAATGCATAGTTATTGTATACTTTTACATCTCTCCAATTACTAGCTACAGTTTGGGTTGGTAAGTACCCAAGATAAATAGGAGATGTAGGGTTCGTAATATCAACAAATGCAGTATTTTCATCAGTGCATATAAGTGCATACTCTTTTCCGGTTTGGGAATCTGTCCATCCCCATGAATCACTTCCTCTTACAGCTCCAAATGTACTTAAAGGCAAATGTTTCATTAAATCATAACCATTGCAAGGATACAAACCTGCCATACCATTTTCACAAATAATAGCATTAGGAAAGGCAATTGAGTTTGGAATCTCTCCAGATATTGGAGATGTAGGTGTCGAATGATCATCAGAGGAACATCCATACAGAAATAGGGTTGTTATAAAGGCGTATTGAATGTATTTGAAAGTTTTCATGTAAATGAATTTTAAAGCAAATTATTTCGCTAATTCACTATTAGTTTTTGAGACGACGATTCATTTATTTTAATAATGTATAAGCCTTCCGGAAAATTTGCAACAGGCAATTGGAATTGATCATCGTGTAATGCTTCATAAGAAACTATCTTTTTTCCAAGCATGTCAAACACCTCTATTTTTTTTATTTTTTGATTATTGCTTGCAGAAATGAGCGTGTTATTAGACGCAGGATTCGGAATCATAGAAAATTCCGTTATTGTTTGTTCTTTAGTTGTTAACGTATTACTTTCTCTTATAACGAATAATCCTCTATCAATATCACTTACAATGATATTTCCGCTAGCAAAATAGGGGTATACACTCCACGCTCCAAAAAATGTTGTATTGTTGTTTTCGGGATGCGTATCAAAAAAACCGATTTCTGTTACATTAGAAGGGTTGCTAATGTCTAAGATACGTAATCCTGCGGTATAATTAGCTTGGTATAGTTTATTTCCATGTGTATAGTAATTATGATCAATTGCATTGGAGTTTCCTAAGAAAGTCGTTACAAAACTCGGGTTGTCCAAATCAGAGAAGTCAAAAACAAGCCCTCGTGTGGCATATCCAAAATCAATTTCGTCTGTTTCATCGCCTAAAAAGAAGTAACGTTGGTCGTCTGATAACCAACCTTGATGCGTATAACCTACATCTACATAATCAATACTA
Source organism: Kordia zhangzhouensis (assembly GCF_001005305.1). Classification (GTDB taxonomy): domain Bacteria; phylum Bacteroidota; class Bacteroidia; order Flavobacteriales; family Flavobacteriaceae; genus Kordia; species Kordia zhangzhouensis. Next base: position 616,943 of record NZ_LBMH01000003.1, on the reverse strand, counting down.
GAGAGTCTTGTTACAGAGGCTTTGTTTGTTACATCAAGAATAACGATTTCATTTTCATTACTAGCAATCATAATCTCCTTTCCTGTATGTTGTGTATCTGGACCATTGTAAGTAACAATTTGTGCGTCGTGAGTGTAACCGTCTGTAGCATAACCGCCAACTGTAACAGGATTGGCGGGATTGGAAAGATCTACAAAATGAGGTCCGCCACTATATGTGTTGCAGCCTAATAAGTAAGCAAAGCCAGTGCTTTCATTAATTGCAATATTATGACAACTTCCTACATCTGTTAATACGTTATCAGGAACAAAAGTTTGCGGTGGGTTGTTTACATTTCGTAGTCGTGTCAAGTCAAACACTTGCATTCCGTGGTTTCCAACAATGTCAGCCACAATATAAGCGTGATTATTGTAAACTTTGATATCTCTCCAAAAATTTACTCCTGCATTTGTAGGGATATTTCCTAGGTAGATTGGATTTACAGGGTCGGTCACATCAACAAAACAAGTTTTATCTTCAAATGTTATCAAAGCATATTCTTTGTTGGTAGTGGAATCTGTCCATCCCCAAATGTCACTTCCGTCTTCATTACTGAGTGTAGATTTTGGTATGTTTGAAAGTAAATCATATCCATTGCATGGAAAAGCTCCAGCAAAACCATTTGTACACGGAGTTACTTGAGCAAAGGAAAGGGAATTACAATAAAGCGCAAGAACAAAGAGTAGGTTTCGTGCAATACGTGTCATTTTTTTGGCTAATTTTGCGTTTTTAAGTGATCGAGGCTTTAAAAACAGTGGAACAAAATACAATTTTAACGTAATAAATACTAGTGGAACATGTTAAAAGATAAGAATGAAGAACGTACATCTTTAGCGAGTTTAGGAGAATTTGGTTTAATCGATCATTTGACAGCAAATTTTAAAATCACACAGAATTCTACAATCAAAGGAATTGGAGATGACGCTGCTGTTTTAGATTTTAAATCTAATAAAGTAGTTGTTTCTACCGATTTGTTAGTGGAAGGTGTTCATTTTGATTTGAGTTACATGCCTTTAAAACACTTAGGTTATAAAGCGATTATAGTAAACTTGTCTGATATTTATGCTATGAACGCTACGGCTACACAAGTAACGGTTTCAATTGCAGTTTCCAATCGTTTTCCTCTAGAAGCTTTAGAAGAATTGTATGCAGGAATTCAATTAGCAGCTAAAATTTATAATGTAGATGTGGTTGGAGGAGATACTACTTCTTCCACAAAAGGATTGTTGATTAGTGTTACAGCTATTGGTGAAGTTGCTGAAGAAAAGATTACATATCGAAATGGAGCCAAAGAAAATGACTTGTTGGTTGTTACGGGTGATATTGGTGGCGCATATTTAGGGTTGAAAGTATTACAACGTGAAAAATCTGTATTTGAAGTAAACCCAAATAATCAACCTGATTTGGATATGTATTCATACATTATAGAGCGTCAGTTAAAACCAGAGGCTCGAAAAGATATTCCATTATTATTGAAAGAATTGGAAGTACAACCTACTTCTATGATTGACATAAGTGATGGGTTGTCATCTGAAATTATGCATTTATGCAAGCAATCTGGCGTTGGTTGTAATTTATTTGAAGAAAAAATTCCATTAGATCCGCAAGTTATTTCAACATGTGAAGAATTTGAACTTGACAGTACAACCATTGCGTTGAGTGGTGGTGAAGATTACGAATTATTGTTTACAATTCGTCAAGAAGATTATCCAAAAATTAAAGCAAATCCTAACCTTACGGTAATAGGTCATATGACAGAAGCCAACGAAGGCATACACTTAATTACGAGAGCTAATACCAAGATAGCCTTAAAAGCGCAAGGTTGGAATGCGATGAACGAATAATACATACAGAGATTACGAGTTTAAAAAAGCATGATTCTTTTTTTGGTGTAACAATGTAAGAGTTTCATTAATGTCTCGTAGTTGAGGTGTAAGTTGTGTTAATTTCCCTTTATCATCATTTGTGGCTTCACAATTGCAAAGCATACATTGATATTCATTGATGTGAGAAGTGATTTTTTTGGTTATTCGGTAGCGATGTCCGAAAAAGTTACAATAAATTTTTCCTAAAGAAAAAGTAGTTTTTATGCTCATATCTTCCATTAGAATAAGTAGGTTAAGTAAGTTTTTTTGGTTAGTTCGAATATACATAAACTCAGTCATTTATCCGATGAAGCGACTGGTTTTTTAGATGAACGACACAGTTTTAAAAGTTTAACGGTATGTTAAAAAATAAATTCTTTCTATTAAAATTGTAAAATCTTATCAATAAAAAAGTATTTTCTTACTAAAGAGTGTTTTTGTGCTTATCTGATAGGAAAAAAAGTTAATTTTTGATGAAATCTTTTAAAGAAATCAGTAAGTCTTCTTTATGTTCTATGTGACTCATATGACCATCTGAAAAAATACGCACGTCTACAGATGAATTTTCTGTTTGTTCTAAAAGGTGCTCGTAATTTAAAATAGGATCTCGTTTTCCTATAATCATCATCTTTTTATACGGAGTAAAATGCAACAGAACTTCTCTGTCTTCTCTAATTTTCATGCCTTCCAAAGCAGCAACAATTCCTTGAGGAGAAGTTGTAAGCGCTTCTTTTTTAATTTCTTTTATAGTTTTGGCGAAAATTTTCCGGTTCTTTGGTCTAAATAAATTTGAAATTGCCAAACGTATGAATTGTTTGTGATTGTATTTGACAGCTGCGATGGCACGATCTCTATTTCTTTTACGTTCTTCGCTATCGGCTCGTGATGTAGAATTTATCAAACATAATCCCTTTACATAATCAGGAAACATTTCGGCAAAAGCCAACGCTACATAACCACCCATAGAATGACCTGCAATGTATATTTTACGCAAACGTAATTCTTTTATCACAGCAAACACCGTTTCTGCCATTTCTTCCATCGTATGAATATATCCTATACAGGCAGTATTTCCATGTCCTAACAAATCGATGGTTATGATTTTATGAGTTTTGGAAAGTTGTTTCACAAACGGTTCCCACATAGTACTAGTTTCCAAAAAACCGTGTAGTAATACTAGTGCGTTTCCATTTCCAGAAACGGAATATGCAATTTCACTATTTTTATAATTCACAAACTGTTGCATCTGGCAAAAATATGTATCTTTCGTTAGTTGTAAAACCTCAAGGTCAAAATGTTTATACGAACTTTTTCAACACTCTCAGTCACAGCCGAAAAAAGGCTGTTCGTCCTAACAATAGCTTCTTTTTTGTTGGCAGCTAGCTGTATGATACATTTTGATGAGCCGTTAAAAAGTGAAATTACTCCTTTGGGAATTGTTTCTTTCGAATTGGCAAAAACACCCGAAAAAGCATTACAAATCTTAACGCTTTGGCAAACAACTGAAAATGCAATATTATCGGCAGAGTGGAGTTTGTGGTTTGATTATATTTTTATTATCACGTATGCATTACTGCTGAGTTTAATTATTGGTCATACTCAAAAAAAGTGTTGGAAATCGCAAGATGGCTTGGGGTTTCGATTAGGAACTATTATGATTCGTATGGTAATACTAGCAGCTTTTTTAGATATGGTTGAAAATGCGGCTTTACTTTTATTGTATTATGGAGATGTGAAATCGCTTTGGACGCATTTGGCATTTGCAGCAGCAACTATAAAATTTATACACCTCATGCTAGCTATTATATATATTATTGTAAGCTGGTTAGTGATTGGTTTTAAAAAAACAATTTATGTCAAAAAATAAAGAGTTATTAATTACCGCTTTTGCGTTATTTTCCATGTTTTTTGGTGCTGGTAACTTATTATTGCCGCCACTTTTAGGATATCAAGCAACAACTCAATGGACTTGGGTTACTCTTGGTTTTATGATTACGGCAGTAATCATTCCTATATTTGGAATTTTGGCTCATGCACGGTTGCAGGGTTCTATATATGATTTTGGAAAAAAAGTATCTCCAATTTTTAGCACAACGTTCTGTATTATAATTTATATAATTGCGATTGCAATTCCTTCTCCCAGAACTGCTGCTGCAACACATGAAATTTCAATATACCCTAATTTTGGAACAAGCGCATTGGTAACTAGTAGTATTTACTTTGCTTTGGTGTTGGTTTTTGTGTTGAATCGTTCGAAAATTTTAAATTTATTAGGGAAGTTTTTAACTCCATTAATTGTAATGATTTTATTATTGATTATTGGAATAGGACTTGCTATGCCACATGAAGCTGTTACATCTTCTTCGATGGATACATTCCCTTTGTTTGTAGGACTATTAGAAGGATACCAAACCTTTGATGCTATTGGTGCTATTGTTATTGGTGGCGTAATCATTATTTCTTTAAACTTAAAAGGACATCATTCATATGAAGCAAAGAAACGACTCATTGCTCAGTCGGGTTGGATAGCTGGTTTCGGTCTTTTTGCTATCTATGCGGGATTAATTTTATTGGGCTCTTATTTTACAAATGAAATCCAAATTGATATGAATATGAGTGGCGATATGAAGCGCGCTACTTTGCTAAGAGGTATCAGTCTTGCTACATTAGGAAATATTGGAACTGCATTTTTAAGTGTATTGGTCGCTTTGGCATGTTTTACAACGGCTGTTGGAATAGTAACAGGAACTTCCGATTACGTTAAGCAACTGTGTAGAGGTTCGCAAAAAGCATACATTTTTACAGCAATTATTGCTTGTTTTATAGGAGTAATAGTTGGACAGCTGGACTTTCATAATATCATTATGATTGCAATACCTGTATTAAAATTTATTTACCCGATAGCTATAATTTTAATCTTTTTAAATATTGTATCACAAAAATTTGCAACACCATTTGTATACAGAGCAGTTGTTTTAGTCACATTTCTCTTTGGTTTGGCTGATGCTATCACATTCTTTTACCCTGAAAACTATTGGTTGCTTACTTTTAGAGAAGCCATTCCGTTGGGAGTATATGATTTTGGTTGGGTATTACCTGCGTTAACAACATTTTTGTTGGTTGGTTTTTTTCAAAAAAATGAAGCATGATTGTGTAAGTAGTTTAAAAGTAAATTAGATACATGATATCTATGTTAAAAATCAGTCATCGTAGTAATAGCAAGCAAATGGCGGGTAAAAAGCGCGCTATTTTTTATTGAACTTTAAAATCCTGTACTAGTTTTGATGAAAAATGTATATACCATGAAACAGCCAAAATTAGGACAAAAGATTGCAGCTTTACGCAAAGAAAAGGGACTTACCCAAGAAGAATTAATAGAACGTTGTAATGTAAGTATTCGAACCATTCAACGGATAGAAGCTGGAGAAGTAACACCACGAAGTTACACACTCAAAGCGATTTTTGAAGCATTGGATTATAATTTAGAGATAGAACAACAAGAAAAACGTGTGTTCGAAGAATCATGTGAGATACGAGCAAATTGGTTTCAAGAGCCTAAAAGTTGGATGATGTACGCTTGGGTTTTTGTAATGACTTCGGCATTATTTATTTTACAGCTAATCTTTAAAGATGCTTTCAACATAGAGTATTATTTTTTTATGGCAATGCTTTTAGGAGTACAACTTGTTTTTGTAGGGAATTCATACTCTAGCAAAAATAGAGGGAAGTATAATGTAGAAAACGCTCCGATTACTATTGAATTTAATGGTGCTAAAGTACTAGGGTATTTGTTGCTTGCTCTATCAACAGAATTTTATTTAATCTTCATCGTATTCAATTATCAAATAAATACTATAACATCTGTATTTGTCTCTATTTTTTTTGGGCTAATAATGATATTTCCTATGTACTTTATGTTAAAACATGTTTATCCATATTTAAATAAGTTTTTAGGAAAGAAGATAGGATTGGTAATATCGGATGAAGGACTGATGGATAATTCCATGTTTGTTACAAATACAATAATTCCTTGGAAAGACATTGAGCGTGTAGAAGTTGCAGAATCTACGTTTGGCTATAAATGGGTTGTTCCGATCCTGAAAAACCCAGAAATATTTATAAATCAGCAAAACAACCACTTTAAAAAAGCTATTGCCAAAGCAAATTATCGTAAATATGGTTCGCCGCTTAAATTATATACAACAACTTTACATATAACACCAAGTGAGCTATATAAAATAGTATGTTTAAGGATTCAAAATAATTACGACTAAGCCTGTAATACAATTTATTTTTACACATGGCTGTTCAAGATATTACTCATTATACGTACCAAAATACCTTCTCGTTAAGTGTTGTACAATTTGAAAAAGCCTGCGTGGTTAACAAACCCGAACAAGTGGATTCATATACGATTTATTGGATTAAAGAAGGAAAAGGAACGTATCATATCGATTTTGAAGAATATTCTTTTGATGGAACTATCATTTTCTTTTTATCACCAGGGCAAGTCTTTTCAGTAAGTTCAGAAAAAATTAAAGAAGCCTATAAATTATCATTTAAGCGTGATTTTTATTGTATTCAAACTCACGATCAAGAAATATCTTGTAATGGTGTATTATTTAATAATGTGTATGACATGCCTTTTGTTATTCCTAAGGCAAAAGATATACAGCGTATGAGCTTGTTGGTGGAAGATCTCATTGAAGAATTTAATAATACAGATTCGGGACAATACGATATGTTGCAAAGTTATCTGAAGCAGTTTATCATTCATTCAGTGCGAATTAAAAAAGATGACTTTGTTGTTAAAGAAGAAGCAGAAACAAAGTTATATAAAGACTTTAGTGTGTTGGTTGAACAAAATTTTAAAGAATTACATTCCGTTTCTGCCTATGCAAAACGTTTAGGAATGTCACCTAAATCTATCACTAAACATTTTCAAAAATTAGGCACTAATACACCAAGTGATTTCATTAAAAACAGAATCATTCTCGAAGCCAAACGTCAATTATTATATACTGAACAATCTGTAAAGGAAATCGCTTTCGAACTTGGATTTAATGATCCAGCCTACTTTTCACGCTTTTTTACCAAAGCCACTCAGCAATCACCACTTACATTTAAAGCAGATTATAAAAAGTAGAATTTTAAAACACTTTTGGTGTTAACAAAGTTCATACTTTAATACTTGTTGGGTACATTATTTCACGATTAACTTCCAAAGGTTACTTTCTTCACAAGTATCATGATTTTACAAAAAAGTATCATTCTATACTGAGTATAGTATGCATTGATATGAATCAATCGCTTGCTATAATCAGTATGTAATTAGGTGTTAAATTGTTCAAAGTAGATGTGTGAAAAGGGTCTAATTATCTCTTTGTGTAATCAAAAACCTATTTGTCCAATAGGAAGGAACTTTTGTCCATTTCTTGGCCTGTATTTCTGCTGCATCTTTGTACTGTTCAAAAAAAACAAACAGATACATTAAAAATTATGAAACATACAAAACAAACAGCTTGCCCAAATTGTTGGGGCTACCAAGAATACGACGAACAGCTTTCAGGAGAACAATTCTGCGGAAGTGAAAATTAAAATGATAAAAAAATAAAAATTTAAAGATTTAGAAATTATGAGTACACGAATTGAAACATTAAACCCAGAAACAACAACAGGAACATCAAAAGAATTATTTAATGCAGTACAAAACAAATTAGGATTCATTCCTAATTTAATTAAAGTATTTGGAAACTCTCCAGCTACATTAAAAAGCTATTTAAGCTTAGGAGAATTAACTGCAAGCGGAAACTTTAGTAATAAATTTAGAGAGCAATTAGCACTTGCTATTGCAGAAGAAAATAGTTGTAATTATTGCTTATCAGCACATACAGCTATTGGAAAAATGAATGGCTTGACAGAAGAGCAAACCGAAGCAAGTCGTCAAGGACTCGCAAATGATGCAAAAGTACAAGCAGGATTACAATTTGCTCAAAGTGTTACTAAAAATAGAGGAAATGTAACTGGAGAAGAAATTGCAGCAGTAAAAGCTGTTGGATATACTGATGGTGATATTTTAGAGATTGTATTAAATGTGGTATCCAATACTTTGACAAACTATGTAAACCATATTGCAGAAACAGAAATTGACTTTCCAACTGTAGAAGCAGGAAAATTTGCTGTCGCACAATAGTAAATACTATTGATTCAACTTCATATTTAAAAATTGAGAACTTCTTGATTCTTTCAAAAAAAATCAAGAGTTCTATAGTAAAACAACTAATTATATAGACATTAATTTTAAAGAGAAATTACAATGAAAAAAGTACTTGCCATGTTAGTATTATTCGTAGGGTTTTCAATCTCTGCGAACGCACAACACAAAATGATGAAGAAAGATGTGAAAACGGTTTCTTTAGAGCAAACGAAAGGAGAGTTTACACAAAAATCAATTACACTTTCACCAGGAACATACGTATTTGAGATTGCAAACACCAATGTAGGGCACGATGTAGGATTCGTATTAGCACCAAAAGGGAAAACAGATGCAGCTCATCATATACAAAATGCTTATGTAACTGAAGTGGTAAAAAATAATACAACAGGACACTCAAAAGAAGTTACACTTGCCAAAGGAGAATATGTGTACTTCTGTCCACTCAATCCGACACCTCAATATACATTAATCGTTGAGTAATGTCTTTGTTTTTTTCATGATTAATAAGTGAAAAAGCACGCTGAAAAGCGTGCTTTTTTTATGCTTAAAATTTATAAAGAGTTTGACTTTTTACACTTCTTTATTTGTTCATCAACTCCTCAATTTCGTCTGCTTCAATAGGAATATTGCGCATTAAGTTGAATGGTTCTCCACTTTCCTGTATTACAACATCATCTTCCAAGCGAATTCCAAAGCCTTCTTCAGGAAGATAAATCCCAGGCTCTACTGTAAATACCATATTGGCTTGCATTGGTTCCGTTAATATTCCATAATCGTGAGTATCAAGTCCGATATGGTGTGAGGTTCCATGCATAAAATACTTTTTGTATGCTGGCCATTCAGGATCTTCGTTTTGAATATCAGCTTTGTCTAACAATCCTAAACCTAATAGTTCAGAAGTCATAATTTTACCGACCTCAACATGATAATCTGCCCAAATGGTTCCTGGAACAAGCATTTTAGTAGCTTCATTTTTTACACGATTAACAGCGTTATATACGGCTTTTTGTCGTTCTGTAAATCGCCCTGAAACAGGAATTGTACGTGTCATATCACTTGCATAGTTAGCGTATTCAGCACCAACATCCAAAAGAATCAACTCACCAGCTTTACACTGTTGATTGTTTTCAATGTAATGTAAAACATTGGCATTATTTCCAGAGGCAACAATAGGAGTGTAAGCAAATTTTTTAGAGCGATTTCGTAAAAACTCGTGAATGAGTTCTGCTTCAATCTCATATTCCCAAACTCCTGGTTTTACAAAATTGAGCAATCTGCGAAATCCTTTTTCGGTAATGTCGCATGCTTTTTGCATCAAATCGAGTTCAATCGAATCTTTTACAGAACGTAAACGTTGTAAAATTGGATTGCTTTTCGCTACGCTATGCGCTGGGTATTTATCTTTTAACCATTTTGTAAAGCGATCTTCGCGAGTTTCCGTTTCTACATTGGCACGGTAATGTTCATTGGTGTTGATGTAAACCGTATTGCATTGTGTCATAATCTCAAACATAATCTTTTCAAGATCTTGCAACCAGTATACGGTTTTGATTCCTGACGTTTGAAAAGCCGCTTCTTTTGTTAATTTTTCGCCTTCCCAAATTGCAATATGCTCATTAGTTTCTTTCAAAAATAGAATCTCACGATGTTTTTCTTTGGGAGCATCAGGGAATAATACCAGAATACTTTCTTCTTGATCTACTCCGCTGAGGTAAAAAATATCTCTGTGTTGCTCAAAAGGCATCGTACTATCTGCACTAATTGGATAAATATCGTTTGAATTAAAAATAGCCAAACTACTAGACTTCATCTGTGCCATGAAGTTTTTTCTATTCTTGATGAATAAGTTGCGATCTATTGGGTGGTATTTCATAAATATGTCTTTTTAAATTGATTTCTTTCAAAAATACGCAAACAAAAAAAGGAGCATGTAGCCAAATGGCGGGTTTTTTATTGTAACGATATTTTTGTTTTATCAGTTTGAAGATGAGTGGTTAAATTAATATACAATTAATTTTCCTTTTACTATTTTGTTTTGTGTTCGAATATTATATAAGTAAATGCCAGCACTTAAATTCCATTGATTGGTAGGAATGGCTTTGTTGGTTTGAGTAAAAATTGTGCCAATTACCTTTCCTTGAATGGTATACAGTGAGAATGTAATGTCTTCGTTTTTAGAGCTTTTTGCAAAAACGGTATTGCCACTTTTTACTGGGTTTGGAAAGAAAGTAAGAGTGTTGTTGTTTACTTCAGAAACACTAAGGGTACTTCCTAAGTTGATGTTATCAACATATAATGCTTGTCCATAATTATTCACATTTCGAAACTTCACCTGAACATTTTCATTGCCAATATAAGCTGAAAGGTCAATACTTTCTTGTCGCCATTGTGTAGCTGTTGGTTCAAATTGTGCTGTTGTATTAGGTGCGGTTGCTAAAGTACTTCCAAACTTGCTATACTCAGAAGTCCACGTCATACCACAATCTGTAGAAACATACACTTCCAATCCGTCAGCATATGCACTAGAGTACAACGCGTATGCTACATCGAAGGTAAGTATTGCATCACCTGCATTCGTGCTCAACATATTTAAAGGTGCAATAATGTCGCAGTAAGTTCCTTGTTGTGCAATTACATAATTATTTACGAACATAGAATTGGTGCTCTGTCCAAATCCGCCCACGGTATTTTGGTATGTCCAAGCATAATTTCCAGTAGCTTCTTGTGTCCAACCATCAGGGACGAATGCTACTTCAAAATCTTCCTCCAATGCAGTATTGGTCAAAGCTTCCATGGTAATTGTGATGCTATCACTTGAAGAAATACCGGCATCATTTGTAACTGTGAGAGTTACTAAATGTGTTCCAGCAGTTGTAAAGCTTACTTGCGGATTACGCAAGGAAGAGGCGGTGATGTTGCCATTCTCAAATGTCCATGACCAGGTAGCATTTGTATGATTCAGCATCGAATAATCATCAAAATAGAAAATATCACCAGCACATGTAGCTTTCAATTTATCAACCATGATTTTAGCTACTGGACGTGCGGGTGTTTCAAATAAATTGCTTTCCCAAATACCTTTTCCATAACTTGCTAAACGAATTTTTCCATCTCTGTAAAAAGGTCGTAAATCGTTTGCTCCTATTGTTGTTGGTAAATTTGCATTGTCTAGTGTCCATGAAGACATCGTATTATTTTTATAATATACGGACATGCTTGTTCCCACATACACACCACCATCAGTACCACCAATAGTGGTCAATACTTGTATATTTTGTCCATCCAATTCGCTAGACGTTTCGTTATTCCAAGTAGAACCACCATCTATACTTTTGTATATTTTAGTGCCGTTGCCACCACGCGGAAATGCGAGCCAAATTGTTTGATCGTTTTCAGGATCCAAACTAATTAAAGCCAAAGTTGTATTTATATTTGGAAGTGTTACGATTGAATTGGTAGCCCAATTGTCAATAGTTTTTACGATATACGCACTGCCAGAATTTGGGCGAACCACGATGTACATCGTATCTGGATTGCTACGAGAAATTTCAATACCCAACACTTCACTATTCGCTGGAGCTGTATAAATAGCGTCAAACGTAGCACCTGCATCTTCACTTTTAAACAGTTGGTTTGCATTACCTGTGTATACATAATTATAACAACTTGGGTGAAATTCCATTTCGGATGATTGTGCAAACCAAGGTGACTCATTTGGAGCAATTCCTAAAGATGCGTTTAAAACCGCTCCGCTTAAGGTTGTCGGAATGAAACGGCTTCCAATATTGGTAGAATAAATTTGTTCTGTACCTGGGTTTACATAGCCAGACGCAGGTTCGCCACCGCCAAGATCTAAAAAGCTTCCAAACGGAAAACCCTCTGCGTATACATCTACACCATTATGAAATGTTCCACCAACAAGTAAGTCACGATTCCAACCAGAACCAAATCCCCAAAAATCCGTTCCGTGTACACCATTCATTTTAAACTCAGGTTGCGTCGCAAATAAATCGTTTGACTTGAACATACCACCATCGGTTGTTGCCCAATATTCATTGCCAAATGCACTAAACTGCTGCATGTCAACGTGCATTGGATTGTAATTGCCACAACCGTAATTATAAATACATGTAAATGTTTGTCCGCCATCATTAGACTTCCACATACCTATACCACCAACTAATACTTCGTTAGCATTAGAGTTGGATGCCATTGCGGCACAATTATAAAATCCTTGATTAAAACCAGTGGCTGATGTGTCAGAATTTAACAAGTTAGGATGTGTTGCTGTGTATGGTGCGCCATCGTAACCCATGGTATTTGTCCACGAAACACCGGCATCGTCACTCCGATATACGCCAATAAAACCATTATCACCTGCTTTTGAATTACCAATTAAAAATGCATATACACGGTTAGGATTGGCATCACTCACTGCAATTTTAGCGCCAACAACATTTCGATTTGAGTCAGTTGAAGTATACCAACCGGCAGTTTGTGCAATCCATACAATTCCTCCATCGGTTGATTTTAAAAATTGATGTGTATTGGTAGCTGTATTTCTTCGTATAACATATAAAGTTGATGGGTTTCCAGGTTGCGCTTTAATATCATAAGTTTCATTTGCCACAACTCGTATCCAATTATTCCCGCCGTCGGTAGATCTGTGAACACCTGCTTTTCCAGCTAGCAATATAATATCTGGATTGGTTGGATTGATGAAAATCTCTGCTGGGTTTTCAATGTAATCAGATAAGGCAATATTACTGTCAAAAACTACCGACCATGAAGCGCCACCATTGGTGGTTTTAAAAACTTCGCTTCCCGATCCTGCATATACGATATCTGGATTGGTAGGGTGCACTGCAATAGCGCGTACGCCAGCATTTGCAATTACCGCTTGTGGAGCTAATGTAGTAACTAGTGTTTTAGATGCATTTATCCAATTGTTACCTCCATCGGTAGTTTTGTAAATTTCACCTGATTCTGTGCCACAATATAAGGTGTTTGGAACGTTTAAGCATTTGTCAATACAATATACGTTGGTTTGTGCACCACTTAATGTAGTGCCACCTTCACGATAGCTTTCAAAAGGCCCGATAACCGACCAGTTTCCTGTTTCTGAGTTTGAATGTTGAGAACGTTGAAGTTTTTCAGTAGCAACTATGGCTTGCAATTTCTTGGTATAATCGTAAAACCCTTCCTCATTTAAGTATGGGTTAATCGCTCTACGCCATCTTTTATAATACTGTGTGTGAAATGTTTTCTCATACGGATGCGTCTCGTAATAGGTTCGATATAAATAATCAACAGTATTTACATTTGGGTTTTCACTATACATTAGTTTTGCCCATGAAGGAGCTTCTTTAAATAGTTGATTTGAAATTTCTACTTTGGGAGATTGTTGCCCATAATTAACGACTGCATGAAGCAATACGAACAAGAATAGTAATTTTTTCATAGCGTAACTTGTCTAATCTAACAATAAAATCGAGGCAAAAAAGGTAAAGTTCGAAGGTGTGTTTTATTCTGAACTTGTTGTAAAAATATAAAATTACCTCAATTTAATAAGGTCAAGGTCAATTAATTATCGTATTTTATTTAATTGATTTTCGAATTCGACTCATATGGCGTGAAGAAATTCCAAGGAAAGAAGCTAAATAGTGCAATGGAACTTCTCTCAATAATTTTGGATCGTTGATAAGTAGTTTTTTGTAACGCTCTTCAGGTGTTAAAGTCAACAAGTCAATTCGATAATCGTCAATTCGATAAATCTGATTTTCAATTAAATTGTGATAAAAACGCTCAAAAGCATGATTTGTATTCAATAAATATAGAAAGTCTTTTTGATTGATTACAAACAAGTCGCAATTGCTAATCGCTTTGATGTTTTTTCGTGAAGGAATTTGATGCATAAAACTTTTTAAAGCAGCTGTAACAGAATTTTTTAATGCTAGATATGTAGTTTTTTCTTCTCCTTCAATTAAAATATTGTGTTGTAATATGCCGCTTTCAATAAAACAAAAATAGGGGCAGATTTTTCCTTCTTCTACAAAAAGTTGATTTTTTTGTAAGCGTTTATGATGAAACATATTCAAGATGGTATCAACTTGATTATTCAAGGAATCATCGTTGAGAGTGTCTTTAATATACGCTTCAAAATTGGCTTTAGAAATCATTGAATTGACTATAGAATATTCGCTAAAGTACGGACTTTGTTGTTTAAAAAAAGGCTCTTTCTTTAACTATTGTTAAAAAAACAGTCAAAATTTTGCCAAGTTTACAACATTGAGTAATTTCCATCACTAAATCAAACCAACCCATGAAACCTAATATTTTTCTATCCGTATTATCTCTATTATTTATACAAGTTAGTTTTTCGCAAAGTACTCCAACTACAGCAGAAAAAGTACAAAAAGCTCTTGAAGAAAAGACAAAACTCACCCAAAATTCAACCGTAAAAAATATCGAATTTACCAATATTGGTCCTACTATTATGAGTGGTCGTGTGGTTGATTTGGCTGTAAATCCTAATAATCCAATAGAGTTTTATGTAGCCTATGCTTCTGGTGGATTATGGTACACAAAAAATAACGGAACTACATTTGAACCTATCATGGATGCTGCTCCTACACAAAATATTGGAGATATTGCTGTCGACTGGAACTCTAGAACCATTTGGGTAGGAACAGGAGAAAATAATTCATCACGTTCATCTTATGCGGGAATTGGTATTTTGAAAAGTACAGATCAAGGAAAGAGTTGGCAAAATATGGGCTTGTTTGATTCACACCATATTAGCCGAATACTTGTTAATCCTACCAATTCAAATGAAGTCGTAGTAGCGGTTTTAGGTCATTTATATTCTCCTAATTCTGAACGAGGAATTTTTAAAACTACCGATGGAGGAAAAACTTGGAACAAAACATTGTTTGTGAATGAAGAAACAGGAATAGTTGATTTGGCTGTTTCACCAACTAACTTTAAAGTGCAATATGCCTCTTCATGGGAACGCGATCGTAAAGCTTGGAACTTTGTGGGGAATGGAGTGAATTCAGCCATATACAAAAGTACAGATGCGGGAAGTACTTGGACAAAAGTAAGTGAAAAAGTAGGTTTCCCTGAAGGTGATGGTGTAGGGCGTATCGGATTGGCAGTATATGATGATGATACTGTGTATGCGTTTCACGATAGTCAATTTAGACGTGAAAAAGAGAAAAAAGAAAAAAGTGATTCTAAAGCATTGACAAAAGAAGATTTTAAAACCATGTCATCGGAAAAATTCTTAAATCTTTCGGATAAAGAATTAAATACATACTTAAAAACAAACGGTTTTCAGGAAAAATACAGAGCAGAAAATGTAAAACAACTGGTAAGAAGTAACACGATACAACCTGAAGATTTAGCAAAATATCTGGAAGATGCCAATTCACTATTATTTGACACACCAGTAATTGGAGCTCAAATTTTCAAAACAACCAATGGAGGGAAATCATGGGAGAAAACGCATGAAGATTATTTAGATGATGTTGTATATTCTTATGGCTATTACTTTGGAATGATTCGTGTCAATCCAAAAAATGAAAAAGAGCTATACATTGCAGGTGTGCCAATTTTGCGTTCACAAGATGGAGGAAAAACATTCAAATCAGTGAATGGAGAAAATGTTCACGTAGATCATCATGCACTTTGGGTAAACCCAACCAATCCTAATCATATTATTAATGGAAATGATGGAGGAGTAAATATCTCTTATGATAAAGGAGAAAACTGGATTAAGTGTAATACGCCAGCTGTGGGACAATTTTACGCAATTTATGCTGATCAGCAAGAGCCTTATAAAGTTTATGGAGGTTTGCAAGATAACGGTGTTTGGGTAGGGCCAAACAGTTATAAAGCTTCTGTAAAGTGGCATGAAGAAGGGCAGTATCCGTATGAGCGACTCATGGGAGGTGATGGAATGCAAGTTGAAGTTGATGTGCGTAACCCAAATATTGTATATACAGGATATCAATTTGGAAATTATTTTAGAATCAATCGTGAAACAGGTTTGCGTCAGTACATTCAACCGAAACATGAATTAGGCGAATCTCCTTATCGATTCAATTGGCAAACACCTATTCATCTCTCAATTCACAATCAAGATATTCTCTATTTAGGAGGAAACAAACTGCATCGTTCTCTCAATAAAGGTGACGAATGGGAAACCATTTCAGGCGATCTTACACAAGGAGGAAAAAAAGGAAACGTTGCATATGGAACGTTAACTAGTATTTCAGAATCGCCTTTCCAATTCGGATTAATTTATGTAGGAAGTGACGATGGACTCGTACATATTACAAAAAATGGAGGTAGCGATTGGCAGAAAATTTCAAATACATTCCCAAAAGATCTTTGGGTTTCACGTGTAATTGCTTCTGCGCACAAAAAAGAACGTGTATATGTTACATTAAACGGGTATCGTTGGGATGACTTTACCACTTATGTATACCTGTCTGATGACTACGGACAAACGTGGAAAAATATTGGCAATGAAATTCCTGCGTCACCAGTAAACGTAATAAAAGAAGATCCAACCAATGAAAATGTATTATATATAGGGACGGACAATGGAGCGTATGCTTCGTTAGATATGGGAAAAACATGGCAACCATTTCATAAGGGATTGCCAAACGTAGCTGTACACGATATTGTGATTCAAAAGAAAGCAAAAGACCTATTGTTAGGAACTCACGGACGTTCTATTTACAAAGCAAATATTGCGGTATTGCAACAACTAGACGCAACAATTGCAGCCAAAGATATACACGTTTTTGATACAACAAGTGAGCGCTATCGTTCATTTTGGGGATCAACTTGGAGTAAATGGATGGAGCCAAACGTTCCAAAAAAAGAACTATACTTTTATACTAAAAATAAAGGGAAAATTACAATAAAAGTTTTGGCAGATGATATAGAAATGAATACATACGAACTTAAAGCAGATGCAGGATTTAATGCGTGGAACTATGATTTAAGTGTTACTGAAAAAGGACGTAAAAAATATCTCAAAACTAACAAAGATGTAGATATCTCTAAAAAGAAAAATGGAGCCTATTATCTTCCAAAAGGAACCTATACAATTGAAGTTTCTGGTAATGGAGGAAAAGATACAACCAAGTTGGTAATTGAGTAGTCTTTTTTGGAGTTTATAAATTGGTTGAAAAGTTTACTCTTCTATCCAATAATATATGACAAAAACAAACGTACACTAAACGGAGTCGAAGTGTGCGTTTTTTGTTTTTAATAATGTAGTATGTGTAACATTTTTAGAAAATAGTTGTCTTTTCTAATATCATCAATCAAAAACAACCATGAAACTAAAACATTTATTTTTACTCGCAATTGTTATTTGTGCAACTTCTTGTATTTCCATTAGAACAAAGTCTAAACGTGTAGACGACCCAAAAGAAGTATATGTTCCTGTAAATCAGCAACTCTATACTACCATTATGAACTTGGATAAACAGTTTTTTGATGCTTACAACTCTTGTGATTTGGAAACTCAGGATAAACTTATTTCGGAAGATTTAGAATTTTACCATGATAAAGGCGGACTAGCAACTTCTAAAGCACAAATTATGGAAGCAATGAAAAATAATATTTGTGGCAAAGTTACACGTACACTTATAGAAGGCAGCGTTGAAGTTTACCCAATTGAAGGCTATGGAGCAGTACAAATAGGGGAGCATAAATTTTTTAATAATCAAGAGCCTACGGCTATATCTATTCCTAGCAAGTTTGTTACTATTTGGAAAAATGACAATGGGAACTGGCAAATGACACGTATTATCAGCACGCATAAAAGTTAAGCAGGTAAGAGTTGTTAGCATTGCATTTCGACTACACTTAATGAACAGCTCACTGTAAAAATATTGAGAGTTTCTAATACGCCCAAAATTTAACAACGAACCGATTTAACTACCGATATGAAACAATGCATCTCCTTGGTTAACCACTGCCTGATTGTTAATACAAAACACAAAACCATCATAGGGAGCCTTGATTTCTATACAATATTCGGCAAATGTGTCGGTTACAACACCTAAAATAGCTCCTTCTTGCACAGAACTGCCATTTAACACTTGCGGGACAAACATGCCTGCAGTTGGTGCACGCAACCATTTGTGATCTGTTATTAATTGACTTTTTTCACGTTCGATTAGTATGGGGTCTATCTTATCAATCATGCCTACAAACTTCATCACATTCATAATTCCTTGTATACCTTCTTTAATCGCATATTCGTCAAAGCGCATACTTTCACCACCTTCATATACAATAATGGGAACGTTCAGTTTGTACGCTGTTTTGCGAAATGATCGAGCAATCAATGAAGTTGCAAAATAAAAAGGAGCATTAAAAACTTCTGCTAGTTTTTTACTCTTAGGTAAATCTTCTGTATACCGAATCTGAGGATGATTATTTCGTTGTCCGCCACCCGTATGAAGGTCAATTCCGAAATCTATTTGAGGTAATACTTGTTGTGTTACTTGATAAGCAATTCGTGAAGCTAAAGAACCATTTTTAATTCCAGGAAAACTACGATTTACATCTTTTCCGTCAGGGACTTGTCGTGAAAAGTGAATAAATCCAAAAATGTTCAACAAAGGTAATACGACAACAGCACCATGTTTTATTTTATAACACCCTTCAAAAAGCATTCTGCGAATAATTTCCATGCCATTAATTTCATCACCATGCAGTCCTCCTTGTACGAGCATTGTTGGGCCTGCTTTCTGGGCATTGTAAACATAAATAGGAATATCAATCAGTGTGCCTGTCGGTAACCGATCAATGGGTATTTTGATCCATTTTTCTTCACCTGGTGCGACAGTTTCATCATAAATAGTGATAGTTTTATTTTCTAAACTTTCGAACATTCTTTTCTACATATTTGATAATTTCTCGTGCTACATTCACTCTAGTGTGCGCTTCAATTCCTTCCAAACCAGCAGAAGAATTAGCTTCAATAACTAAAGGGCCGCGTTTGGATCGTAAAATATCTACACCACACACAGGTAATCCTAATACTTTGGCAGTTTGAATTGCCACTTTTTTCTCTTGATCAGTTAGTTCTACAGAAGTAGTTGTGCCGCCACGATGTACATTGCTTCTAAAATCTTCTTCAGCACTGTTGCGCATCATTGCAGCTACAATTTTATTTCCAACAATATATACTCGAATATCTTGCCCGTTAGCTTCTTCAATAAATTCTTGCAAAATAATGCTCACATTCATGTTGTACAAAGATTCAATAATAGACTTGGCTGACTTTTTACTATCAGCAATCATAACGCCCAGTCCTTGAGTTCCTTCTTGTACTTTAATAATAATAGGAGCGCCTCCAAGTAAATCTATATGTGATTTGATATTTGAAGTGTCTTTTGCAAACAATGTTTTTGGGATAGGAATACGCTTCCGAGCCAAAATTTGCATTGTTCGCAACTTATTTCGAGAACGTAAAATTCCTAAAGATTGTGCAGTAGTAAAAGCGCCATTCGCTTCAAACTGTTTTACAATTGCTGCGCCGTGTTGGGTAACTGATGTTCCGATACGAGGAATAATTGCATGAACATCTTTTGTAATATTTTCACGTCCTAAATAAATTTGGGGTTTAGACTCTGCTCCGAGAATGATAGCACATTTCGTATGATCAATCACACGAACATTATGCCCTTTTTTTACTGCTTCATGATACAATCTATTAGTAGAATAAATTCGCGAGTTAATAGAAAGAATGTAAATATTCATTGCTCGTGGGATCAAGTAATATTTTTTAAAAATAAGTAAAGTTTCTCATTTAATGTCTGTTCAATAAAAAAATTAAATTTTTAATGAATACTATTGCTTAAGGTTTGCAATGAAAAGTTGTGAGGAAAAAATTTAATTATATTCATTCTAAATAGACTTCAAAATCAATGTTAAAATTTGTAGACGTTCTGTGTGAGCCGTATATTTGTATAACAAATAATTAATCACAATTATAATGAGCGGAATTTTAAATTCTTCGATTGGAAGAAAGTTTGCAATGGCACTTTCAGCGTTCTTCCTGATGATCTTTATCTTACAGCATTTTGCAATCAACATTCTTTCTGTTTTTAGTTCTGAAACTTTCAATGAAGCATCACACTTCATGGGGACTTTTTGGGCAGTACAGTTTATTTTGCAGCCAGTTTTAATCTTTGGAGTGATTTTTCACTTTGTGATGGGATTTGTGCTCGAAATAAGAAATAACAATGCAAGAAAAGTAAGTTATGCGAAAAATAACGGGAGAGCAAACTCTTCTTGGATGAGTAGAAATATGATTTGGAGTGGAGGTTTCATTCTTGTTTTCTTAATCATTCACTTTATTGATTTCTGGATTCCTGAAATAAATACGAAATATATTGTAGGTGATATGTCTGGAATGCACAATGGTGAATACAGATATTTCCATGAATTACAAGAAAAGTTTATTCCTATATGGCGAGTAGCACTATACTGTGTAGGATTCATCTTTTTAGCGTTACATTTATTACATGGTTTTGGTTCTGCTTTTCAATCTGTAGGAGCTAATAATAAATACACAAGAGCATTACAAGGCTTCGGTAAAGTCTACGCAATTGGAATTCCAGCAGGATTCATTTTTATCGCTTTATATCATCATTTCGTTCATTAAAACTTATCAGAACTATGGCTTTAGATTCAAAAATACCTCAAGGACCACTAGCAGATAAGTGGACAAACCATAAAAATAATATCAACTTAGTCAATCCTGCTAATAAACGTCTTATAGATGTAATTGTAGTAGGAACTGGACTTGCTGGTGGATCTGCGGCAGCAACACTAGCTGAATTAGGATATAATGTAAAAGCATTTTGCTTTCAAGATTCTCCACGACGCGCACACTCTATTGCGGCACAAGGAGGAATCAACGCAGCGAAAAACTATCAAGGTGATGGAGATTCGACCTACAGACTTTTTTACGATACTGTAAAAGGAGGTGATTATCGCTCAAGAGAAGCAAACGTATATCGATTGGCAGAAGTATCTGCAAATATCATTGATCAATGTGTGGCGCAAGGCGTTCCTTTTGCACGTGATTATGGAGGGTTACTAGACAACCGTTCGTTTGGAGGTGTATTAGTATCTCGTACTTTTTATGCTAAAGGCCAAACAGGTCAACAATTATTACTAGGAGCCTATTCTGCAATGAATAGACAAATAGGACGTGGAAAGATTAAAATGTACAATCGCCACGAAATGTTAGATGTCGTAATTGTAGATGGAAAGGCAAGAGGAATTATTACGCGTAACTTAGTTACAGGAGAGATAGAGCGTCATTCAGCTCATGCGGTTGTATTAGGAACTGGTGGATATGGAAATGTATTCTTCCTTTCTACTAATGCAATGGGAAGTAACGTAACTGCTGCTTGGAAAGCACATAAACGTGGAGCTTATTTTGCAAATCCATGTTATACACAAATTCACCCAACATGTATTCCAGTGTCAGGAGATCATCAGTCAAAATTGACATTGATGTCTGAATCTTTACGTAATGATGGTCGAATTTGGGTTCCAAAACATAAAAAAGATGTAGAGGCAATTCGTAATAAAACGTTGAAGCCTACTGATATCAAAGAAGAAGATAGAGACTACTATTTAGAACGTCGTTATCCTGCCTTTGGAAACCTCGTGCCACGAGATGTTGCATCGCGTGCTGCCAAAGAACGTTGTGATGCCGGTTATGGTGTAAACGCAACTGGAGAAGCGGTATATTTAGATTTTGCTTCAGCAATTCAACGTTATGGAAAAGAGCAAGCACACGTAAAAGGACTAGATGAAAATGATGCAACTTTGGTTAAAAAACTTGGTCAAGAAGTAGTTAAGACTAAGTATGGAAACCTGTTCCAAATGTATGAGAAAATCGTAGACGAAAACCCATATGAAACTCCAATGATGATTTATCCTGCCGTTCACTATACGATGGGAGGACTTTGGGTTGATTATAACTTGCAAACTACAATTCCAGGATTGTATGCTATTGGAGAAGCAAACTTCTCTGATCATGGAGCTAACCGATTAGGAGCTTCTGCATTAATGCAAGGATTGGCAGATGGATATTTTGTATTGCCTTATACAATAGGTGATTACTTGTCAAATGATATTCGTACAGGACCAATTGCTACCGATACGAAAGAGTTTGAAGAAGCAGAAAATAAAGTGCGTTCTGAGATTGAACACTTCATCAATAATAATGGAACAAAACCTGTTGATTATTTCCACAAGAAGTTAGGAAAAATCATGTGGAACAAATGTGGAATGGCACGTAACGAGAAAGATTTAAAATCTGCAATTGATGAAATCTCTCAATTGAGACAAGAATTCTGGAAAGATGTGCGTGTGCCAGGTGATGCGAATGAATTTAATGAAGAACTAGCAAAAGCGGGACGTGTAGCTGACTTCTTAGAATTAGGAGAACTATTTGCTAAAGATGCGTTGGTTCGTGAAGAATCAGCAGGAGGACACTTTAGAGAAGAATATCAAACGGAAGAGGGAGAAGCTATGCGACGTAAAGAATTCCAGTTTGTTTCTGCTTGGGAACATAAAGGAGAACCGAAAGATGCAGTGCTTCATAAAGAAGACTTGGTATACCAAAATATAGAAGTAAAAGAAAGAAGTTATAAATAGATGTCGGTATTGAGACATGAGATGTTAGAAATGTAACTGCTCAATACTCAATACTCAATACTAAAATCTAAACAGTTATGAATTTAACACTCAAAATATGGCGTCAAAAAAACGCTAACGACAAAGGAAAAATGGTTGATTACCAAATCAGTGACGTTTCTCCAGATATGTCTTTCCTTGAAATGTTGGATGTATTAAATACACAACTCATTGAAAAAGGAGAAGAACCTGTAGCTTTTGATCATGATTGTCGTGAAGGAATCTGTGGTTCATGTTCTTTATATATAAATGGAGAAGCACATGGACCAGACCGTTTAATTACGACGTGTCAATTGCACATGCGTAAGTTTAAAGATGGCGATACCATTTACATCGAGCCTTGGAGAGCAAAAGCATTTCCTGTAATTAAAGATTTAATTGTAGACAGAGGTGCTTTTGATCGTATTCAGCATGCAGGTGGATTTATTTCAGTAAATACTTCAGGAAATACGCAAGATGCAAACGCCATTCCTATTGAAAAAGCAAGTGCAGATGCGGCTTTTGATGCAGCTACTTGTATTGGATGTGGAGCATGTGTGGCTAGTTGTAAAAACTCTAGTGCAATGTTATTTGTTTCTGCCAAAGTTTCACAATTTGCATTGTTGCCTCAAGGACAAGTAGAAGCAACTGATCGTGTATTGAATATGGTGAATCAAATGGACGCTGAAGGATTTGGAAACTGTACAAATACAGGAGCATGCGAAGTTGAATGTCCAAAAGGAATCTCACTAGAAAATATTGCACGTATGAATCGTGAGTATTTAAAAGCATCGTTTAAAGGATAAGAACAATTGTTCATACATTATATAAAAATCCTAGGCACTACGCTTAGGATTTTTTAGTTATATTCAGCAAAAAAATCTATGTTACTACCAAAAACCCTAAGTTTATTTGTGCTCGTACTATTGGTGAGTTGCAAGACAAGGCAAACCACCAAAACTACTACGGAGACTAATAAAGTAGCTACAGAAGTTATATATGACTTTTCTAAAGAGCAAATATTGCAACATGTCAAAGAGCTTTCCTCAGACAAATATGAAGGTCGTGAAACGGGAACACGAGGAGCTGTGAAAGCAAAAAACTACATTGTCAATGTGTTTAAAAAAATGGGAGTCCATCCTTTAGGAAGCAAATTTGAACAATCGTTTCCTATGCCTAAAAATGAACATATTGAATATGGAGAAAATGTAATAGGTTGGATTAAAGGAAGTGAAAAACCGAATGAGTATATAGTAATTTCTGCTCATTATGACCATGAAGGAATTAAAAATAATCAAATATATAATGGTGCAGATGATGATGCTTCTGGAATAGCAGCTTTGTTTGCTTTTGCAGAATATTTTCAAAAACACCCACCAAAACATTCGGTAATTCTAGCAGCTTTTGATGCAGAAGAAAAAGGCTTGGTAGGATCGTATTTTTTTGTAAAAAATCCAATTATCAATAAAAATCAACTAAAGCTTACAATTAATATGGACATGATTAGTCGAAGCGACCAAAATGAATTGTATGCAGTTGGTCCGCAGCATTATCCACACTTAAAACCTTACGTTGAGAAAGTTCAAAAAGTTGGAAATGTCGAACTAAAGATTGGACATAAAGAATGGACGTATATGAGCGATCATGCTGGTTTTCATCAAGCAAATATTCCGTTTGTATATTTTGGAGTTGAAGATCACAAAGATTACCATCAACCAACAGATGATTTTGAAAACATTCACTTGGATTTTTACGTGAATTCCGTTCAGACTATTATCAATTTCTTTAAAAAGGTTGAGGAAACTTCGTTGTGAAATTGAAAAAAAACATCATTATAATTACGGTCTTTTTAACGCTTGTTGGTTGCACTGACTCTAAAAGATATCTAGACTCTAATAATAAAAAAAGATATGTATTCGTATATTTTACGGATGTTGCAAAGCCAATCATGGAATACCAATTTGGAATCAAAGAGAATGACTCTGTTATAAAATATACATACAAGAATTTAAAAGATCACAAAAAAGACCTAGAATTTTTATATGACAAATCTTCAAAAAACATCATTTTTTATGTTGATGATTTTACTTCCTTAAATTCACCAGTATATTTGAATAAACAGATTTACAAAGAAGGTTTTACAGCGTATAGGTCAGTGAATTATTCTCAGATACTATATCATCGTCAATATGGTGTTTTAGGGATAACACATTTAGAAGGTCCTCATTTTGTGTTTTTACCTGAACTGAATATTGAATTGGCAAATGAAGTGTTTTATCAATTGACAAAATAAATATTTGCTAAAGATTTGAGTGAAGAAAAAAAAAGCTAAAAAAACAGAACTGTTAAACTTTCCTTAGAAACGTCACGAAGCCTATAAAACGTTCTTGATTTTCTATTTTTTTTTGTTTCTTGATACGATATTTCTCGCTAAATAAATGATACAAGATCCAACCACTTTTTACAAACAACAGAAAGCAACATTTGAAGCCAAATTAAAAGTACAACGCCAAAAACTAAATTTGTCGAGTATACTGCGACTGATTGTTTTTTTGAGTATTGTGTGTACTATATATATCTTTTTTGGTGAGTGGATATACGTAACCTTAGCTGCTGTAGTTGGAATGACACTTTTTTTGTTTCTTGTTTTTCGTCATTCAGATTTGGTATATCAAAGCAATAAACTAAAAGCGTTGATTCAATGTAATCAATTGGAATTAGATGTTTTGAATGGTGATCTTTCCAAATTGCCCACTGGAGAAGAATATATAAATGCAGCACATGAATTTAGCTATGACATAGATCTTTTTGGCAACGCTTCTTTTTTTCAATATCTCAATAGAGCCACTACAAAAGAAGGAAAAAATACACTAGCTTCTTTGTTAACGAGCAATGATACTACTGAAATTACTCTTCGCCAAGAAGCAATACAAGAATTAGCTCATAAGGGAAACTGGAGGCAACATTTTTCTGCAACAGCATTATTGATTCAAGTAGAAACTACATCACAAAGCATTACAAATTGGCTAAAACAGTATAAAAGTTTTGTTCCTAGTGCTATACGATATTTACCAACAGTTTTTTCAATACTCTCAATATTAGTAATCACACTTGCATCATTTCAAGTAATTCCTTTTGCGTATGTATTATTATGGCTATTTATAGGATTGGGAATTACAGGGAAGTTTTTAAAAAAAATCAATCAACTATCAAACAATACCAACAAAGCCAAAGATACATTTCAGCAATATGGACATTTACTTCGATTCATTGAAGAAGAAAATTTCACTTCATCTTTATTGCTTCAAAAACAAAAAAACATTCATACAGAAGCTCAAAAAGCGTCTACCCTAGTCAGAGAATTTTCCAAGCGAATAGATGCTTTGGACAATAGAAATAATATTTTAGTAGGAATCTTTTTAAATGGGTTTTTATTATGGGATATTTCTAAATCGTACCAAATTGAATCATGGATTGAGAAACACCGAACAAAAGTGGCGCAGTGGTTTGAAGTTGTTACTTTTTTTGATGCGTATAACAGTTTAGGAAACTTTGCGTTTAATCATCCTACATTTAACTATCCTATCATTGTTGAAAATGTTAGTTATGTTATGGATGCGCAACAGTTAGGGCATCCTTTACTTCGAGCAAGCAATCGAATTGATAATGATTTTACTATTGGAAACACCGAGTTTTTTATTGTAACTGGAGCTAATATGGCAGGAAAAAGTACATTTTTACGAACAGTTTCTTTGGGAATTGTACTGTCGAATGTCGGATTGCCTATTTGTGCAAAAGAAGCTCGCTATTCTCCAATCAAACTTATCACAAGTATGCGTACTACTGATTCGCTGGCAGAAGGCGCTTCATATTTCTTTTCGGAATTACAGCGTTTAAAAATGATTGTGGATACCATTGAAAACAATACCTACTTTATCATCTTAGATGAAATTTTAAAAGGAACCAACAGTCATGACAAAGCAATGGGATCTAAAAAAATTGTACAAAAACTAGCGTCGCAACATGCGGCAGGAATTATTGCGACGCACGATTTAAGCTTGTGCGAATTGGAAGCTGAGATAGATCAAGTGAAAAACTACTTTTTTGATGCAGAAATTATCAATGATGAACTCTTCTTTGGATATCAACTCAAAAAAGGAATATGTAAAAATATGAATGCATCATTCTTACTAAAAAAGATGAAAATTGTAGAGTAAATTTTTTTTAATCATTGTTTAGTGTCTTTTCCAGACACAACAAATCGTTGTCAGTCATTCCTTTATCGTGTAATTGTATCCACTAATCTAATTTAACCTATTTTCAGTATGTAATTTCATACCTTAGAAATAGTAATGTCTATGTCGGCAGTACTACTTTTACTCCCCGTAAAAGTTCCCCTATTCTGTAATTGCATAAATACAACGTTCAATGGAATTGAAATATCTCCGTGTTAACGAAAAACAGTTAACGGAAAAATTACTGATTTCCTCAAAGCAAGTCTTGCTATTAAAAGAACTTTTAAAAGACTTAATCCAAAAAGAAGTCTTAGTCATCAATACCCATTTTGGTTTGGAAGTTTATTATGAATCTTCGGATGATTACACGAACATTATTAAAAACATACTGACTTTAGTGATGAGTGAGAAGCGTGATGTGAATGTTTGTTTTGATGTACTTTCGCTTCAAAATGAAAAAGAAATTCAATGCATAATCGATATGTCTATCGTTCATGTCGTGGAAGAATCGATATTTCTGAAGTATTTAAAAAGTATGTTGAATCAAGTAAATTTACAACAAAAATCCAACAGAAAGATTATTAAAAAGTTGTCTCAAATTTGGAATGAAACTACACGTAATTTGCAAAGAAATGATGTGAATTTGAAGGAAATTCAAGCATTGCATGCTGATTTTCAACAGGTGTATATCAACAACATTAAAGACAAAGTTTTGAAAGAATTGATAACAGATGCCGTGTACACGAAATTTGTAAATTGATGTATTATACCTAATAATCAAGATGTATGAATTGTTTCAACTACTTGCTTTATGGGTTTTTCCCTGAAGTGAGTAGTTGATTATAATTTTTTTTCAATTACTTCATTTCTTCTCGTGTAGAGATCAATCTTGCCAATGTCAGTTAGAAATTTTTTTCTGTCAACACTGTAATAAATTGCTTGTTCGTTTACTAAAGTAAAAATAGCATCACAAATTTTTATCTTGTAGCACATGCAATCATCACGAGAACACTACTTTCAAGAGGTTATTACACAACACAAAGACAAAATCTATCGAATCTGTTTCGCTTATTTATATGAGAAAGAGTTGGTTGAAGATCTGTATCAAGAAGTGTTAATCAATGTGTGGAACGGACTCAAAAACTTTAAAGGAAACGCAAAGCTAACTACATGGTTGTATCGTGTTACACTCAATACGACTATTACCTTTAATAGGCATCACAAAAAGCATTTGCAAATATTCAACAATCAAATTCCAGATTCATTTGAAGAGGTGTTAGACACTGAACGGCAGGCGCAGGAAAATCGTGTGAATAAACTCATGAGATGTGTGCAAAAACTAAAAAAAGAAGAACGCCTCATTATCAGTTTAGTTCTCGAAGAATTAAGTTATAAGGAAATTGCAGAGATTATTGGAATAGAAGTCAATAATGTGGGCGTGCGTATTAATAGAATCAAAAAACGACTTTTAAAAATATATAACAATGAAGGATTTTAACGACATGATAAACGATTGGAATTTGGTTGTTTCAAGTAAAACCGAGGTTGGAAAAGAAACAAATTCATTATTCGAAAAACTTAAAAAACTACAACGAAAAATTGTATTTGGAAACTTACTTATGAGTATTTCATTTGCCACCGTGTTTGCCGTTTTTATTTGGTTGTGGAAAGCCAATCCACTCAAAGAACGTTCAGATAATTTTTATCTCGCACTTACATTTATGTTTATTTTATTAATCGTTACACTAATAATGATGTGGTATCGGGTACTATTTTGGAGAACACCAAACAACATTTCTGAAAATATGAAAGAATTTGCTGTAAAAATGCTAAAAAAACTGCGCTACTTTGTGTGGATTACAAACTTTTTCATGCCTGTATATCTGATATTATTAGCTATTGGAATCACTATTTATTTTCAAGATACTTTGCGAAATGTTACTCTTTCATACAAAATACTTATCCACACATTTACATATGGTTGGTTATTATTTGTGGGCTTTATAGTCACACGAAAAAAACAAAAAAAGAACAACAAAGATGTTGTTCCAATTATCAAAAACCTAGAAGAAATTCTAGAAACGTTGCACTAAAATAGGTTATCCGAAAAGCGTTCTGAAGAATCTTACTTTTCAGATAACCCTTCTTGCATCAAATTATCTATTTCGTATTGGGTCTTGCTGATGTTGCCCTGGATCTTGCTTTGTATCGTCAGCAGCGCCACCACAAATACAAGATAGTTCGAAAGTATCTGTCGGACAGTTAGTAGCAACAGGAAGTGTTACTAATTCTGAAGGAACATCTGAATAATTTCCATGGTTTGCATAATTTGAAGGCAAAGCTCCTCCATGAATGGTTCTTCCGTTGATTATAGAAATTGTTTTTTTATTTAAAGCAATTTTCTTAAAACTATTTTTTTTCATACTGTTTTGATTTTTGTGGTTAAACAATGAATCAAAGGAATGATAAAAAAAAGTAGCTTCAAAAGTATGTGTGTGACACTTTATAAAGTATCAGCGGTGAATTTTAAAGTAATTTTTAATGTCTCTTTTTATGAAAAAAACAGTGATTGTGTTTTCAATATTTAAAATTTTAAATTACTGAAAATTAAGCATTTGTATTAAATATTTTCTTCTCAATATAGTGTTGCTGAGCGTAAAAAATTAAGTGACATTTTATAAAGTGCCACCGAATAGAACTAGAATAAAAAATCCTTCTTTTCTATTAAAAAAAGACATATAAAAAACCTCTAGAAATGCTTTTTTGTTTTCAACAGAAAAGATTCTAGCCAGAAAAAATCTAATACATATATACTAGCATCTTACAAAAGACGGACAGGCATATACGCTTGGACATGCATCGCCAGTTTGGCATCTAATAACGTCTCTAGTATTGCAAGCATCCAACTTAGTAAAACAAGTAACTGTCACTTCTGCATCGTCTGCGCCTCCATACATTGAATGGAGAGGAAAATTGGCAACAGCATTCTTATGAAGTTTTAAAGGGTTTGCTTTTCTTTTTTTCATGATGTATAAGTTTTTGATTACCAAAATAATAATACGCTTTTTTTCTAAAGTTTAAGTACGGGTTTACCGTACTAATGCAATTACAGGAAAGGAATAATTGAATACACTCACAAGCCTTTTATTTTTCTACGTTTCTTTTTTTAAAGTGGACTAAAATCACGACTTTTAGCAGAGAATAATGACGTCTTTTCATATTATAAATCGTTAAAAATTTGTTTTGATAATTGAGACTCACATTATAATTAATACAATACGAGTCAAAAAAACCTAAGAATTACATGATTCAACATACTTCCAAATTACCCAATGTAGGAACTACCATTTTTACGGTAATGAGTCAATTAGCTGCTAAAGAAAACGCAATCAATCTATCACAAGGTTTTCCAAATTTCCCATCTGATCCAAAATTGATAGGAATGGTGCAACAAGCCTTGCGTGAAAATTACAATCAGTATGCACCAATGCCAGGTGCGTCAATTTTGAGAGAAGCGATTGCAGAAAAAATGGAACTTCTGTATCAACGCGTTTATAATCCAGATACTGAAATTGTGGTAACAGCAGGAGCTACACAAGCAATATTTACTATTATAAGTGCTTTTATTCGTCCTAAAGATGAAGTTATTATTTTTACACCTGCTTATGATTGTTATGCGCCTGCAATAGAAACGCATGGAGGAAAAGTTGTGCCTATTCAGCTTCGAGGAAAAGAATTTTCAGTTGATTGGGACGAAGTACGAAGTAAAATTTCTTCCAAAACAAAAATGCTTATTATTAACACACCTCATAATCCTAGTGGAACAGTTTTGTCTGAGGACGATATGCGTGAATTGTCCATTATTTTAGAAAACACTGATATTATTTTGCTGAGTGATGAGGTATACGAACATATAATTTTTGACGGAGTACCACATCAAAGTGCGGCATTACATCCCAAACTGGCTGAACGAGCATTTATTACAGCTTCTTTTGGAAAGACATTTCACAATACAGGATGGAAAATAGGCTATTGTGTTGCGCCAAAACCACTAATGGAAGAGTTTAAAAAAGTTCATCAATTCAATGTGTTTTCAGTAAATCATCCTATGCAAATTGGGATTGGAAAATATTTAAAAACTCCTAAGCATTATATGGAGCTTCCTGCTTTTTTTCAGCAAAAGCGTGATTATTTTTTAGATAAAATCAAAGATTCACGTTTCACTTGGAAACCTTCTCAAGGAACCTATTTTCAAGTTCTTTCGTATGAGAACATTACAGACGAGTATGATGTAGACTTTGCCAAAAGATTAACTCGAACACATAAAATAGCTTCCATTCCGCTTTCCGTTTTTAATGCACAAAAAGAAAATCATCAATTGTTGCGATTTTGTTTTGCCAAAACAGAGGAAACCTTAGCTGCCGCTGCAAATATTTTAAATACCATATAAAAAAAGCTCTTGTATACACAAGAGCTTTTCAACCTAAATAAAATATTGCTTCTTAGTGAACGTGACAAGATGTGATACACAAAGAAGTTCTACTATGACAATCTGCAAATCCTGTTACTCCACCTTTAATTTCTTGTGATGTTTGCTTATCTAAATTTGCAATAGAAGCTTTTACGAATTTTAAAGATTTTCTTTTTTGAGTTTTCATGGTTAAAATAATTTATAGTTAATAATTTAAGATTTCGGAAATGTATTTTCCTGTAAATTTTGTTTTCTAAAAGTACATTAGAAACGGAGCGTATAAAAGTGTAAACAACGCATTTCGTTTAAAAATTGAAGGAATTGAGGGAGTTTATTGCATAAAAAAGGGAGCGTATTGCTCCCCGTTTTTCATATGTAAATTACAAAGTCTATAATTTAGAAACAAATGTAGTCTTTACAGTGAGTGTCTAACCCAGTTTCAGGATCAAAAGAGCGTGTTCCTCCTTTAATCTTTTCAACATCGACACTATTCATTTTTGCAATAACAGCTTTTTTGAAATGGATTTTTTTAAGTTTTTTTGCTTTCATTTATTTTGGGTTTTAGGTTGCAATTATACAATGAAAGATACTTTTTTTTAGTTCACTTACATAAACATTTGCGCTTGCTGAACCTCAAATTATTTAATTTGAGGTATTCTTTTTAGAGTTATCTTCAAGATTTTTAATGTAATAGGACGGATATAGTTTAGTGTGTGCTTTAAAATGTTTGGTAAACGAATTTGTACTCTTATAACCAATCTCTTCAGCAATGTGTTTGATGGAATACTTTCTAAATTTAGGATCTTCTTTTAATCGTTTTACTACATATTCAATTCGTAATTCATTGATGTATTCGTAGAATTTTTTCTCTTTATAAGTGCTTATGATTTTAGATAAATAGGTTGTGTTGGTTTTTACTTTTTTAGCAAGTGTTTGCAATGTACAATTACTACTTAAAAAGAATAAGGATTGTTCTAACTTATCTAAACGGTCTAAAATTTCTTCTACTTTTTTATCTTCAATAATAAGGTCTTTTTTAGCAGGCTCTTCTTTTGTTGATTCAATTTGTGAAACCAACTTTTCAAAAATAATTTTATTCTGCTTGCGA
Source organism: Kordia zhangzhouensis (assembly GCF_001005305.1). Lineage (GTDB taxonomy): Bacteria > Bacteroidota > Bacteroidia > Flavobacteriales > Flavobacteriaceae > Kordia > Kordia zhangzhouensis. The sequence continues at coordinate 584,278 of NZ_LBMH01000003.1, read as the reverse complement.
GCTTTGATTAATTTAAATAGAATAAACGCACATAGTGCAACAACAAAAACAGCAAATAGTACCATATAAATTAACCTACTCTCTAGTTTTGTTGTCAATGATGAAAGCGTGTCATTTTCTTTACGTACGGTTTCATATAAATCTTTGATTACTTCTATATTTTCACTTTCATTATATTCATTGAGCTCAAAAAACTTCTGCGTATACTGGGCATAGGCATCTTCTTCTTGTAATTTTTCATAAGCGTTAGCCAATGCTCTGTAGGTTCCTAATAATTCGGGAGGATTAAAACCGTTTGGGTTTTCTTTATTAATAGCAGCTACAATTGTTTCTACTTTTTTTAAATATGTTACAGCTTTTTGATATTCTTTACGCTCATAATATGATTTTCCGATGTAGTAATAAATTTCGGTGAGCCTTTTTTGATTGTTGAGTCCTCTAGTAATTTTTTCAGCCTTTTCTAAATAATCAATAGCAAGTTCAAAATCGCCTTTAATAAAATGTGCAATTCCAAAATCAATATAGAAATAGCTAACACCTTCAGCGTCATTAATTGCCAAGCTTTTTTGCAATCCAATTTCAGAATAATGCAAAGTTGAGTCGGGTTGCCTTAGCCTTAAAAAAGTACCACCAATGCCCATGTAAGAGTTTATAGCGATGAGAGGATCTTTAAATTGATACTGTTCGGCAAGATTTGCATTCGTTTTATAAATTTCTAAAGCTTCTTCAAAAAACTCCATGCGTCTTTTAATCTTGGCAATATTAGCAGTCGCTTTAATTTTAAGTTGAATATCATTCCGTTGATTTGCAATTTCTAAAGCTTTGAGATACATCGCTAAAGCTTCTTTATTGTCGCCTAAGTATACAATAGCAGTTCCTTTGGTTAAATAAGATTCTGCAAGCGAAAAGTTGTTTTTGAGCTTATGAGCATATAGAATTGCAGAATCACAATAACTTATAGAAAGTGAATAATCTCCTTCAATTGTGGCAATTCGAGCATTTTGAAAATGAGCATCAAAAATACCACGAATATCATATGCATTTCTACTTTTGTCGAGTAGAATGCTAGCATATTTTTTTGCCAGTTCAGGATTGGAATGTTTTTGTTGAATGATAAAAGCAAGGATGTCTTCGGAAGAAGCATTTTGTGGCATTTCTTGAGCACACGTATAATTGTGCATTACTACAAAAAAGAAGCATGCTAAAAGTCTAGAAAGCGAAAATCTCATAAATATATTCCTGTCGTCGGCTTTAATTGGCTATTAAAAAGTGATTGAAAAATAATGGTAGACAATTTTCTGTACGAACACTTTTTGTTAAAATTAGCAATAATTCTATACATAACGCAAAAAGCAACACAAATCTCATATTGAGAGGTGTTGCTTTTAAAAAAACAAACGTTGTTTGTAAGAAAGAATCCTTATTTTTCTATTTGGCTAAGCATTTTTTGAGCATTTTGGTCGTTTGGGTCTATATCTAAAACTTTTCGGTAATATTTTTGAGCAGCTTGGAAGTTATGTGCTTCGTAATAGGCTTCAGCTAGACTGTCGTAACTATTTTTATTTTTTGGAAAAAGATGTGTGTTAATTGTAAATACAGTAATTGCTTTATCAATTTCCTTAGCACGAAGTAATACATATCCGTAGGTGTTGAGTTCTTTCAAACTTTTCGCATACGGTTGAAGATGAGTGACAATTTCAGTAATATGGTTTGTAATGTGAGTTATTCCTTTTTTTTCAATAAGTTGCTGAAGCTGAGTGACAATTTGATACGAATGCTCGTATGGTTTTTTTCGGCAGATTTTTAAAAGATCGGCTTCCAAACTTTCCACAGGATGTTCGACGATACGACCAATTTCTTTTCCTTTTTGATCGAATACAATAAAAGTTGGAACTCGATGAATATCAAACCCTTTTTCCTCATGATTAGGTCCTTGTTTGTATGAATCTCGTTCATTATTGAGCCCGATAACACGTAACTTGTCCTGTGGGAAACCCGTTGCTTCCAGAATTTTGTAAAATCTTGGAACTTCGCGTTTGCTATCGCCACACCAAGTTCCCATAAAAATAGTAAGAGTATGTTTTTTTAATTTTCTGCGAAGCTTTTTAATTATTTGTTCATTAGGCTCATATGCTTCAAAATTTGGGGTAAACCAGGAATTAAAAGAATTCGAGGTCAATCCTTGTTTTGTAATAATACCTAACATTTTTTCATTTCCACGAGCATCTTTACTTAGAATAGTAGCATCTTGTGAAAGCGAACGTTGGCATAAGAATACTGCGATGATGCAAAGGATATACTTGTTCATTTTTTGATGATTTTAGATTGAGAATTCAAAATTGGTTAACGCAATTATGAAAAACTAAGAAAGTGTATCAACTGCATAAAAGAATCAATAAACAACAAGAAGAATGTATTTGTTCTTTTTTGAAGAGAGTTGGAATTTGATACCTACATTTCTGCTTTTTATACTTCATAATTTGACGATCTTTCGCTTTCTTAGTACTTTGATTGTTTGTAAACAAACCAAGATGAATTTTTTTAACTATAAAATATCAAAGATTCTAATCCATGTTTTATTTTGGGCATTATTCATCTTTGTTTCCCTATTTTACTTTTCAGACTATTATTGGGCTGAGAATCCGTTTTTGCAATATTTATCGATTTTAGTGAGTATTGTGTATGTGAACGACTTTGTATTACTTCCTTTTTTTGAAAAGAAAAAATGGTATGCATTATATATATTGATAATTACAATCATTAGTTTTTTAGCAACACAATTATATTGCAACGTGTTTGCTCAATGTGGATGTAGTGTAGCTAAGTGTTTGTCGGATTATGTATGGCAAACCATTGTACCAATCATTTTCTTTTCTTTTGTGTGGATGTTATTTCGGTATTTACAAAAAAAGGATGAAGTAGAAGCTATTGAGCAAAAACATACTGAAATGGAACTGAAGTTCTTAAAGTCTCAAATCAATCCACATGTATTATTCAATAATTTAAATACAATCTATGCGTACTCGTTAGAAAAACCTGCTCAAGTGCCAGAATTAATCTTAATGTTATCCAATAATTTGAAACATGTATTGTATGAAAGCAATGCAACGTTTGTTCCGTTAGAAAAAGAAATTACCTTCATAGATAATTATATCAAGTTTCAAGAAATTAGAACGGAAGGAATCAAAACAATTGAATATTCTAAACAAATTCAAGACAATCATTATATGATAGCTCCATTGCTCTTAATTACATTGATAGAAAATTCGTTTAAGCATAGTACAATGGATACAAAGATTAAAATTTTTATTACTCTTGATAATGAGGTGCTAACTTGTAAATGTGTAAATGCGTATGATGCTTCTAAAGAAACAGAAAAAGAAGCAATTGGGTTGCAAAATTTGCAAAAACGACTGGAGTTGATTTACAAAGATTGTTATGAACTAAAAGTAACTACTCATGAGGAATACTGTGTAACGTTAAAATTACAATTAGTATGAAATGTATAATAATTGAAGATGAAATTCCTGCACAACGGATTTTAAAAAGCTATATAGAAAAAGTTTCTTATGTAGAATTGGTAGGAACATTCAACGCAGCCTTAAAAGCATATGATATATTACATACGGAAGAGATTGATCTTATATTTTTAGATATTAATTTACCAGATATTTCAGGATTAAGCTTTTTGCGAACATTAAAAAATCCACCAACAATTATTATGACTACAGCATATCCTGATTATGCCGTAGAGAGTTTTGAATTTGAAACAATTGTGGACTACTTAGTAAAACCTTTTTCATTGGAACGTTTCTTAAAAGCTATTCAAAAAATACAACGCTTTAAAGTTCAAGCTGTATTAAAAGAAGAGCCAAAACTTGTCACAGAGACTTTATTTTTAAATGTTGATAAGACTTTTTATAAAATCCAGTTTCAAGATGTATATTATGTAGAGTCTGAGCGAAATTACTTGACGCTTGTCAGTAAGCAGCAAAAGCTTTCTTTTATTGGAACATTGCGAACTTGGAAGGAAAAACTACCTGAACATCAATTTGTACAAGTACACAAGTCATTTGTAATTAATAAAGATCATGTTGAAAAAATTGCGGGAAATGAAGTGTATATTTATGATCAACGTATTCCAATAGGAAGAACCTTTAAAACAAAGCTTTTTGAAGTATTAAATATTCATGGTCATTGAGCTAAAGATGTCTTTGTTTAGCTAAAATTAGTTAACTGAAAATTATTGCTGTTATACTGAAAACTACACTAATGAGTGATAGGGCGAAAGATATTTTTTGTACTTTCATACTCTCATTTTTATATGATTTCAATGGAGAAAGAAGTTTTACAAATTGCATTAGTGCAAACGAGTCTTAGTTGGGAAAACCCTCAAGAAAACCGTTCTCAACTGTCTAAAAAAATAGAAGCAATTACGGAGTCTGTAGATATAATTGTATTACCAGAAATGTTTACCTCTGGTTTCACTATGAATCCGCAAGTTGTAGCAGAAACAATGGATGGAGAAACGATGTTGTGGTTGAAAAATTGGGCAGTATCCAAAAATGTAGCCATTACAGGAAGTATGGTAATCTCTGAAAACGGACATTATTACAATCGTTCTGTATTTGTATTTCCTTCAGGTGAAGTTGAAACATATGATAAGAGACATACCTTTACATTAGCAGGAGAAGATAAAGTATATACGGCAGGAACTGAAAAAAAGATGATTCATTACAAAGGTTGGAATCTTTGTCCGTTAATTTGTTATGATTTGCGCTTTCCTGTTTGGGCTCGAAATGTAGAAAATTATGACGTTTTATTATATGTAGCCAATTGGCCAAAACCACGTGTAAACGCTTGGGATGCATTACTTAAAGCTCGTGCAATTGAAAATATGAGTTATTGTATTGGAGTCAATCGAGTAGGATTGGACGCAAATTCGAACGAGTATTCAGGGCATTCAGCAGCGTATGATGTTTTAGGTGAAAAGATTTCAACTATTTTGCCAAATACAGAGCAAACGGAAATTGTGACATTGACCAAAAATCACATTGCCACATACAGGAATAAGCTAAAATTTTTAAATGATAAAGATGCGTTTACTTTAAATTTGTAAGTGTTTCAATTACATCCCAATTAGCGCGAATTTCAACTCTTTTTGGAAAATACTTAACTGTTTCGGGTTGGATATTTTTTAAGTAATTTCCAGTGTCCCATTTTCCATTTTTATTGCTGTCAAAAATTACGCGGAAATATACAAATTGTGGGTCGATATACGGAAAAGTATACGAAGGCTTTGGTTCTGTTACATATTCTTCGGCAATGACTTCCAGTTTTTCATTCACAATTTGAATAATAATAGGGTAGGAACTACTATTGTATGATAATTCAATATTTCCGTACTCTTTATATTCTTTAGTTGTGAGTGTGTAATTCAATGTGTCATTTACTTCGCCATAAAAATCTGTCATTGCTTTAGGTAACATTTTTACCGTATATCGTTGACTTTCTTTTTTCTCAAAAGCAATATCTAGACTATTGTCTATTTTATTATATGTTGTTTTGAATGTAACAGCCACAGAGTCTTTATTTTGAATTGATATTTGGCGTTCGTCAAAATCAACAATAGGAGTATTACAAATTACTTTAAAATTTTTGTTTGGAGGAATGGTGCCTCGATAATTGGGTGTTAGGGTCATAGAATCTCGTTCTATATCTTTCAATTTTACAGTAAAATCTTTGCTGTAATTCCCTTTAGAAACCGTAAACACTAAAGAATCTGTTTTGGGTTTAATATTATCAAACCAATATCGCAAGGTGTCTTTTTCTGGATCACGTGTTATTGCGTACCGAAAATCTTTTGGAACATCAGATGTGACCGTAATATTCATGCTATCTACTTCACCCTCATATCCAAAAGCAATCATTTTTTTTGAAATTTGTGCTGGACGCGTAGCTTTAAAAGCTGGAATTTCTTTAAATAATGTGATGGTATATGATGAATCAGTTGGAATAGTAACTTCCTGTTCTACATACCCAATTTTATCTCGTGAAGGATTAAAAACATAATTGTTGGAAACATCTTTTAATGCAATCATTTTATAAGTACCAGCACGTAGGTTTGAAAGTTTGAATTCTGTTAAACTATCAAGTGTGTTGGTAATATAAGTAGGTGTTTTTTTGTATACAGTAGAGTCATTGTATGTAGAATCAATGGCATACAACATTACCGATACAAAATCTTCAGGTTTCCTATTTAAGGCATCTTCAATAGTTCCTGAAACCTCAAGAGAATCAATATAAGGACCTGTAGAAAATACATATTTGAAATAATCGTATGGGTTGTTTTCATTATTATCTACAATACTTTGACCAAAATTGAATGAATACGTTGTATTAGGTTGTAAGGAATCTATAATTTGAATATCTATATATTTACTAGCACTCCCTTGAGGATAAATAATATAACCACCATCTTTAATAGGTGGCGAGATAATTAATTGCTTTTGAATATCTTTTACTTTGATATATTCATCAAAATAAATACGAATCCGCTTTTCATTAAAGTTAGTGCTAAATTCCTCAGGCTGCGATTTTACCATTTTTGGAGGCGTTTTGTCTGGATCGCCACCTGTAGGGAAACCACGCTTTGCGCAATTCATCAAAGATAAAATCAAAAAGAAAACTAAAGAAAAATATATAAAACGTTGTCTCATTAACTAAACTAAATAATGCGCTACAAATTAACTAATTATTTTTCGTACTAACGAAGGTTTTAACTTGCTATTGACATTGTTGCAATACTGATTTTAATATTTGGCGTTTTTTGAAGTGCATTTGAACATGCCTCAAGAGTTGCTCCAGTAGTAATAACATCATCTACAAGTAATATGTGTTGATTTTTTAAAATCTCATAGTCAGTAACTTCAAAAGAATTTTGAATAGTTAGCCAACGATCAGTCCTATTTTTGAATGCTTGTGTTTTTGTATGCGTTGTTTTTTGAAGAACCGTATCAGTATATGTTGCTTCTAAATGTAGAGCAAGTTGCTGTGCAAATTTTGCAACTTGATTATACCCGCGCGCTCGCAAACGTTTTTTATGTAATGGGACTGGAATTACATATGAAATGTTTTTGTAGGAAGGAATGTCTTTTAGTTGATTTCCTAATAAAGTCCCCAAAAAAGTTCCAATTTCTTCTTGTCCTTTATACTTTAAATGATGTAGTAACTGTTGTACTATTCCCTTTTTCTTGTAATGTAACAAAGCAGTTGCATTTTCAAGAATTATGCGTCCGTAAAAAGTGTTGTATGCAGGATTTTGTTGGTGCTCATGAAAATTAGTAAAAGGTAATTTGTGAAAACATTTTGTGCATACATGCGTTTCTTGATGCATAAGTTTTTCTGAACAACCAATACAAGTTTTTGGAAAAAAGGAAGAAAGAATATTATTTAATATATTTGTCATTCAAAAAAGTCTCGATATAGTATCATTAGCAGTTAAAAGTACTACTTTTTTATGGGCCGAGCCACAAAAGACACAATTCAAAGAATATTACTAATTGCACTCTCGGCAATGACAGTATCTATGATACTTATTTCTATATTCAATTATAATGATAATAAACAGAAAAACGAGTATTTAGAAAAAGAGAAAGTCTTGGTACAAGAAGAATTAACAGAGATTATCAAAAATTATGATCACTTTGGAAAAGTATCAACGACCAAAGCAACACAAGTACAACTAGAAAAAGAAAAAGTGAAAGCATTGCTTAAAAGGATACAAGCAAGCGTATTGGACTATGAAACCATTATTGATTATCGCAAGCAAATGATTGAATTACGTAAAAGTAACCGACAAATGCAGCAAGAACTTAATCAAGGAATGTCTTCTGGTGACATGAACACAAGCTATTAATTCAAGTCTTCTTCGTTTTAAGAAATAGCAAAGAATCCTAAAAAAGTAGTATAATTTCTGAATATTTTCTTTACTTCGCATAGAATAAAAATTGACCACTAAAAAAGTGTAAAAAGGTTCTTCATTTGGATAAATTAAAATTTTTTAGAGAAGCTATACGCGATATTAAAACTTCTGGAACTATTTTTCCCAGTTCACGATTTCTGACTCGAAGAATTGTAAATACAATCGATTTTTCAAAAGCCAAAGTTATTGTTGAGTTTGGACCAGGTAACGGAATTATCACTAAAGAAATTCTCAAAAGAATACCAAAAGATGCTATTTTAATTGCTTTTGAAATTAATGATAAGTTTTTTCAATCTCTTGAAAAAATTAAACATTCACAATTGATTATTGAAAAAGTTTCCGCAGAAAAAGTAGAATCGATTTTAAAAAAACACGGTTTTGATAAAGCAGATTGTATCATCTCTAGTTTGCCTCTTACTAACATTCCCACAGAAATTAGCGACCGAATTTTAGACAATTCGTATAAAGCAATGAAAAAAGATACGCTCTTCGTTCAATACCAATACAGTCTTACATACTACAAAAAACTAAAAGAAGTTTTCAACGATCAGGTCAAATTATCATTTGAAGCATTCAACATTCCTCCCGCTTTTGTATACATCGCAAAAAAATAGCTTGTAGCTGATTCACAAACGTTTTATATTTGCGCCATGGCAAAACAAGACGATCAATTTAAAAAGGTAATATCGCACGCAAAAGAGTACGGTTATATATTTCAATCAAGTGAAATATATGATGGTTTGAGTGCTGTTTACGACTACGCCCAAAATGGTGTAGAACTCAAAAAAAATATACGCGACTACTGGTGGAAGGCTATGGTGCAAATGAATGAAAATATTGTAGGAATTGATGCTGCAATATTAATGCATCCAACCACGTGGAAGGCTTCTGGTCACGTAGATGCATTCAACGATCCGTTGATTGATAATAAAGACTCTAAAAAACGCTATAGAGCAGATGTTTTGGTAGAAGAATATTGTGCCAAAATTGAAGCAAAAATTGAGAAAGAAGTTACAAAAGCAGCAAAGCGTTTTGGAGAGGCATTCAATGAAAAAGAATTTTTAGCAACCAATGGACGCGTTGTAGGATACCAAGAAAAAATTGATAGTATTTTGTCTCGCTTGGCAAGATCATTAGAAAATGAAGACTTGGATGATGTCAAAGCTTTGATAGAAGAATTGGAGATTGCCGATCCTATATCTGGTTCAAAAAATTGGACAGACGTAAAGCAATTCAACCTAATGTTTGGAACAAAGTTGGGAGCTTCTGCAGATACCGCAATGGATTTGTATTTGCGACCTGAAACAGCGCAAGGTATTTTTGTAAACTTTTTAAATGTGCAAAAAACTGGGCGTATGAAAATTCCGTTTGGAATTGCACAAACAGGAAAAGCTTTTCGTAACGAGATAGTGGCACGTCAATTTATCTTTAGACAAAGAGAGTTTGAACAAATGGAAATGCAATTCTTTGTGAAGCCAGGAACTCAGAAAGAATGGTATGAACAATGGAAAGAAAGTCGCTTAAAGTGGCACTTGTCGTTAGGAATGGGAGCGGAAAACTATCGTTTTCACGATCATGAAAAATTAGCGCACTATGCAGATGCTGCTGCAGATATTGAATTTAAATTCCCGTTCGGTTTCAAAGAATTAGAAGGAATTCATTCACGCACAGATTTCGATTTAAGTCAGCACGAAAAATATTCAGGAAAAAAACTTCAATATTTTGATCATGAATCTAAAGAAAGTTATGTGCCGTATGTTGTAGAAACATCTATTGGTCTAGATCGTATGTTTTTAGCTGTTTTCTCAAACTCGTTGGTAGATGAAACTTTGGAAGATGGTTCTGAACGTACTGTATTGCGCTTGCCAGCTGTATTAGCACCAACAAAAGCTGCGGTATTGCCTTTGGTAAAAAAAGATGGATTGCCAGAAATTGCTCGTGAAATTATTGATGATCTTAAGTTTGATTTTAATGTCATCTATGACGAAAAAGATGCTGTAGGTCGTCGCTATCGTAGACAAGATGCCGCAGGAACACCTTTTTGTATTACGGTAGATCATCAAACATTGGAAGATCAAACGGTAACCATTCGTCATAGAGATACAATGGAACAACAACGTGTTAAGATTGAAGATGTTCGAGGAATCATCAATAAGGAAGTAGACATGCGTGCTTGGTTAATGAAGATGTAATAATCTGATATAAAAACATAAAAAAAGCTGTTCCTTAAATAAAGAACAGCTTTTTTATTTTGCTTTTTATTTTAGAATCTATATCCTAAAGAAACACCACCTCTAAAGGTAAACTCTGGAGAATTATCATCTAATCCAATATTACGTCCACCACCAAGTGAAATTTCTAACATGAATCCTCTTTTATTTACCCATTTATTTCCTATTCCAAAACCAGCAGCAACATCAAAATAATCACGTTCTGGAGCATCAACATCAAAAATGCTATCATAATCTTCTCCAGAAGCAAATTTTGTAAATACTTCTACAAATAATCCTTTAGCTCCATAATCTTGCTTGTTAAAAAAGTAGAATCTAAAAAATGGAGTAATAGCAAACTTTTCATAATACCCATCATCACTATCTCTAAAATTAGCAAATAGAGAAGCTCCGTATCCATAAGAAGTATCACTTACACGCTCATAAGTAAGATCGATAGCGGAGAAAAAAGCGGCGTCAAATACGTCTAAACGAAGCTCATTTACACGATTACCTACGTTATAAAAATCATCTTGTTGTGGTGTAGTTTCTTGAGCAAAACTCTGAAATCCTGTAAAAAATAATAATGCTGTAATGCATTGAGTAAAAATTTTTCTCATAATAATTAACGGTTTTGTTGTTACATGTTGCTTGTTATATCAACAATCATACCATCATTAGATTCTAGAAGAAAGAAAAGGTTGCGTAGGCGTTTATAAAATATATGTTAAAAGAACGCTCGTAATTGTACATTCCCTGTATGAATGGTTTTAGAAGTTTCGCTTTTTCTTCCAAAATAAGATAAGTTTAAATCTAAGAATTTGGTTAATTTTTTTTGAAGTAAAAGATTCCAAGTAAAGTTGGTGCCTGGTTGTAACCCTTCAAGCATTTGATACCCAACAGGAGAGAAAGCATTTCCTGAAAAATCATTCGTAAAGTAATTGAACTCACCATTCAACGAAATTTTTTGCTGATTGCTATATGCAAAAGAAACACCTAGTTTTTGTTGAGTTAAAGTTTCCAAATCTCCAATTAGATTTTCTTTGTTTTCAAGCCTATAAAAAAGACTGAAGCGACTATTTCTATTGAATATATAGGATAAAGTAGGTTCTATTTTAAATAGACCAATTTTAAAATTTTTGTTTAAGAAATTTTCTGAAATGCTTTCTGTTTTTCCTGTACTTGCTATAAAATCAGTTAACCAGAAATTGCCAATTTTGTGTGTAAATTGGAGTTGATGTGAGGTATTGATGTTTTCTTGAGATCCAACTGAAAGCAAATTTTTCGATTGAGCGCTCAAATAGGTATATGATGTCGTATATTTTTGTTTTCCCCTATTATAAAACAAAGCATTTCGTAAAGTTTGTGTTAGCCCTAATACATCTTCTTCATTTCTGCTATTAAAAGGATTAAAATTAAAATTATCATTGTTTCGGAGAGTCTTTCTGTCAATTAAAAATGATGTTTGATTGTAAAAATGCGATAAAAATTTCTTTAGTCCTATAGTATTGTTATTGTTCCATTGTGCAGGGTTTAAAGTAATTACCTGACTAAATTTAGTTTGATGTGTTTTAATGAAAATTTGATTGGGCAATAATACACGTACATAAATAGCTTCGTCAGGAAATTGAGCCAATTCAAATTCATTCAACTCTTGAATACCATTGTTGTTATAATCATTCCAAGTATAAACACCTTGTCCAGGATCTACTTGTATATATGTAAATTCTTGTTGCGGTAATGTGCCCGAGTTGGTTTCGTATACCGTATTTAACAAGGCTTTGTTGTCAAATAATCGCTGTTGGTATACAAGACGTGAATTTAAAGACTTTTCATCTTCAATACTTTCATCCTCTTGTTGTAATATTCTATAATTAACAAACAATGATAACTGTGTACGTTCATTTTGAATCAATCGAGAACGCATAAAATAAGTGTTAGAAGCGTTCACTCGTTGTAAATTTTCGTTGCGTAAACTATCATTTACTCGGTGTGTATACCCAATTTCAGCATGAATCTTTAAACTATCACCAACGCCTACAAAACCAGTATAGGCTTTGAATCGTTGGCTAATAGGAGTAAAGTTTTTAGTGGTTATTTCTTTTTGTTCATTACCTTCTAAATCGACACGAGCTCCTATCCAACTTTTCTTGAAACTATAGGCAGTTTTTGCAAATAATCGTAAGAAATCCGATGTAGTTGTGGTGGTTTCACTAGTCAAATAGCTTCCGCTAGATTGCACTCGTAATTTTCCAAACTGTAAATGAGTGTTAAGAACATGTCTATTTCCTGTGGCATTATTGTCAAAATCTAAATATTCAAAACGGTATTGAGCTGTTCCATTTTTTTTGTTTAAAAAATTCAATCCAGCAGCCAAAAATTGTTGAGTTCCTGTATTCAATCGATTCTGTAAGTTCCAATCTCGATTAAACTCAATGGAATATAATCTTTCTATGGTTTGAAATTGTTCGTCAATATGAGTTAAATCTGCAAAACTTTCAATTTTCCAGTTTTTGTCTAATAATTGTTGTTTTACACGAACTTTTGCTGCCAATCCTTGGTTATTTTCATCATCCAAAGAAGAAAATAAATTCTGATCGTTAGTACTAAAACCAACTTCAAATTGCATGTTTGTTTTGTTACTTGGAGTGTAAGCTCCATTTACGACGGCAACTTGTGTTTTTGTTGGAGCAACTAACTGAATAATAGGTTCGTAATTTCCTTGTGGAATGCCTGAAATGGGAGCAATGTATTCATAAATTCGTCCATTAGAAGCGGTGTTGGACAATATATAGTTTCCCTGATTGGCTCCAACAAGCGTAAAACGAACATCAAAAAGGGTGTCATCTGGATTATTGGAAAAAACAAACACTTCAACTCCATTGATGAGTTCTTTCCTATATAAAATTCGATTTTCTGAAAAAGCTTGTTCTACAGCCGAAGGAGCGCTCATTAAATCTTGATTATCTCCAGCCTCACGTAAAATAGAAACTTGTTCTTCAGACAAATTTTGTTGTATAGGTTGATTTTTAGAATCATTTTCAGAATATATATATCCACCTATTTTGAATTTTTTTTGTTCGTATTGTGCACCTCCATAGGCTACAAAACGAGTATAATTGTTGTCTGTAAACTGATACTCCACAGTAATTCGCATTTCAGAAGTAATTGGAAATTTGGACGTAAATGTGATTTCTCCCGCATTGTAATCAATTACATAGTCATTATTTTCTCCACGTTGAACAGGCAAACCATTTACATACACTGTTTCACTACCCGAAACAATCAGAATAAAAAGTTCTTCATTTGGCCCTGTAAGTTTGTAAGGGCCTTGATTGCCTTCTTGGCCTTGAAATCTACTTTGTGTATAACGTCCACGCACCAATGCGCCCGCAGCAAAAAGAGTAGTATTGCTATTTTCGCTTGGTAAATTTGCTGTAATTCCTACACCTTGAACTTTTTTCTGAAAACGCATAAAATCGGTAGATGTATTTTCTAAATTCACATCACCAGCACGAATTTTCCAATTTTTACTTTCCAATTCAATAAACACTTGATCAAATTCGTCTAAGCGTTGCGAATACCCGCTTTCTTGAATAGGAATATTTGCGTCTTGAATTGATGCTCTAAGTGTTACATTTTGGGATATTTTACCAGAGATTTGAAGGTCCAGCTCAGAATTTAAAACTGTATTTTGGTTATTCCCTACAGTAACCCCTCGCGAAATACTTCCAGAAGTATTCAACCCATCAAAAAGGCGAGTGTTTTTAACTTCTTTATTTGAAGATAACGAAACGATTTTATCAATATCAATAGGATTTTCAACAATAACACTGGTATTAAATCCTGAGTATTTTTTTGTGAGAAATTCAGGGTATTTGGTGTAATTGATGTGAATAGAATCCGTTGTGATTTTTGAACGGTCTAAATAAAGAATCGCTTTGGCAAAGTCAACACGATATGCTATTGTATCAATAGGCATACGTTGTGTATCCAAAACTCTGAATTGGAATGGATTGATACTTACCGTATCTAACACAATTGAATCTTTTACGGCTACTTTTTTGGTACGACGATTTTTTGTTTGTCCCTGAAGCTGTACAGTGAAAAACATGCCGATACAAAAAAATAGAAGAAGTGACCTCATCAACAACTAAACTAATTCCAATCAAAAATATTTTAATTTTTGCAGGAAAAGAAGCTTTTTAGTTGAAAGGACTCTTTTTACAGTAAAGATTTACTCGTTTTAACTCAATTCTGTTTCCGCAAATTCTTTACAAAAAGCTTTTATTTGGTTTCGTGTATTTTTAAATGCATTGAAAATTTTTTCTTCAGAGCCGTTGACTTTGGATGGATCGAAAAAATTTTGATGAATACGTTTTGCATTTTTACTAGGAATTACTGGACAGTTTTCTTGTGCATGGTCACAAACAGTAATAATGTAATCAAAATTAATGTTTTTGTATTCGGAAATAGTATTGGAAGTGTTGTTGGAAATATCAATTCCATCAAGTTTCATGATGGCAATTGCTTTTGGATTGACTCCATGCGTTTCAATTCCGGCACTATAAATGGTTGCTTTTTCTTTTGCAAAATGGTGTAAATACCCGTCTGCCATTTGACTACGGCACGAATTTCCCGTGCAGAGTACAAGTACATTTTTCATAATTTTTGGTAGGATTTTAACGTATTAATTTCTGAGGGTTATTTATTTGAAGATTTGGGGATTTTCAGAAATTAATAACAATTATAACAAATGTAAGCAGAAGAATAGTTTTTCGTTTACCTTTCGTCTAAAAATGATGTTATTTTAACATTTGAAGCTGTTATTAAGTATGTTATTGCGAGTTTTTACTTTGGCAATTGACTTGAATTTTTACAAAAAAATCATTGATGTTTCTCCTATATTGATTTAAAAGATTGAGATCAATGGCATAAAAAATATTTTTTCCTTGTGTTTTTTGCTTTAATAATTTGATTCGCTTAATCTCAGAAAGATGTTGAGAAATAGTAGGTTGTGCTAATCCTGTTGCTTTGACTAAATCATTACAATTGCAATATTCATTTTTGCTAATATATTGCAAAATAGAGATTCGTGCAGGATGTCCAAGAACTTTAGTGATTAGGGCAGTTTCGTTTTGATATTCGTCAAAGATGTGATTTTTTGTAATTCCCATAGAAATGTCATTGCAATGTAATATTGCAATAAAGATAAAAAAAGCTGGATACACTCCAGCTTTTTTATGTTTTTATTTTCCAAACAAACGCCTAAAAAAGCTTTTTGTCTTTTTGGAAGCTTCGTCTAAGGTTTCTTTAGCTTCTTCTGTAAATTCCTCCAAACGTTCGCTAGCTTCTTCTGCAAATTCGCTTACCTTTTCCTTTACATCTTCATACACTTCTTTCGCTTCTTCACTAAATTCATTGGCTTTTTCTTTAGCGACTTCTTTGTACTCTTGAAATTTTTCTTTGGCTTCTTCGGCTAGCTCGGCAGCTTTCTCTTTCGCTTCTCCATATACTTCTTTGGCTTCTTCAGCAAAATCAGCCGCTTTTTCTTCTGCAATTTCTTTATATTCTTGAAACTTTTCTTTTGCTTCTTGGCCGTATTCGTTAGCTTTTTTCTTAGCTTCCTCAAACTTTTCTTTGGCATCTTCAGCAAAATCTGCGGTCTTCTCTTTAGCAGAATCAGTAAACTCGTTAAATTTTTCTTTGGCGGCACTAAATGTTTCTTTCGCTTCTGCCTTAAGCTCATCTACTTTGCTTTTGGAGTTTTCCGAAGCTTTATCTTCAATGTTTTCGGCTTTTTCTCGAAGTTCCTCTAATGTGTCTTTAGCAGATTCAAGAGTTTCTTTTACCTCATTTTTTACAGCTTCTTCTTTTTGTTTGATGTTTTCTTTCGCTTCATCTTTTATTTCTTCGGCTTTCGCTTTCGCAGCTTCTGAAGTTTCATCTATTTTTTTCTCCAGATCTTTATTTTTTTCACTCATAATCGTTTTTTTAAGTTGGTTTCTTAAAGTTACTATTTTTTTACTTTTAAGAAACTTTCTATCAATAGGATAACGATAAGTTTACAAATGCAATTTTTTGTTACAAAGATTTTATTGAAATGCAGCGTCAATTGGTTCCCAAAGTTCAATTTTGTTTCCTTCAAGGTCAAGAATCCAACCAAATTTTCCGTATTCATATTCTTCTATTTCACCAACAATAGTAACGCCTTCTTGTCGCAAAGTTTCGAGTAATTCAACTAAATTTTCTACCCGAAAATTCATCATGAATTGTTTTTCGCTAGGTTTAAAATAAGTAGTTTCTTTTGAAAACGGACTCCATTGAGTTGAGCAGTCTTTTCCGTCTTTATCTTTCCACCAAAATGTACATCCGTAGTCATCAACAGGTAATCCAAGATGCGTTCCATACCAATTTTTTAATGCTTTTGGGTCTTCAGTCTTGAAGAAAAACCCACCTAAGCCAGTAACTCTTTTTTTCATGTGTATTTGTTTTTATGATTTTTTATGAAGTAGTAATGAAGAAAGTAATGAAATGATTACGCCAATGACAAATACAATCATAGTCATGGAGAAAAACACAACAAGCGGATTTCCATACGCTTCGTTTTGTTTTCGTAAGGTAAGTTTTTCCAGTCTTATTTCTTCTGTGGAAAGATCTGTTCGAGCGTCTAACAGATTCATTTCATATGCTAAATATTGTTCGGCAAATTCAGGATTAATCCAAGTAATGTATATAGCATCCATCAACCCAAAACCAAGTGCTGTAAAGATAGAAATCAAAGCGCCAATTGTAAAAGCAGTTTTAAAGCTGATTTCCCCATTCAATTCATAATCTTTATGATGTTTAATTCCAAAGTATACAAAAATCAAAGATGTAATCATTGTAGTATATCCTACAATGGCCTGCACTTTAAATGTGTACCCTTGCCCAAAATAAAGTGCTAAAAAGAATAAGACGAATGCAGTAATAAAGCCAAACATTCCGTATTTAAGAACTGTATTTTTCATCTTTATGTAATTTTTAAGTTGCGACCAAAAGTAGTGGAGGCAATACAAACAGGACTCATACGAAAGTACCAATTCATTCCTACGAAGGTACTAATTTTAAGAAT
The DNA here is from genome assembly GCF_001005305.1 of Kordia zhangzhouensis. GTDB lineage: Bacteria > Bacteroidota > Bacteroidia > Flavobacteriales > Flavobacteriaceae > Kordia > Kordia zhangzhouensis. The sequence goes on along the minus strand of NZ_LBMH01000003.1, from coordinate 566,970 downwards.
GTGATGATTTTAGGATAGTGTAGAAAGTTATTTTATCCAATTCCTAATCGTTGAAGATTCGCTCCACATACCACAAAACACACTTTTTTCAAACACTTGTATTTCATCTTTGCTCAATGAAAAAAATTCAACGCATGTGACATATACTTCATATCCATGAAGTGTATTTTCAAAATTTAAGTTCTTTAGAATTTTTTCATGACGAATAATTCGGTTGATTCTTCTTTCATTAATTAATCGCTTGTGTCTGTAATCGATAAAGTAGTATTGATCATTTTCTTTAAGGATAGTAGCCTTTTTCTTTTTATGAATGAAGCATGCACTTAAACCATATTCAACTGTAATTTGTTCGTTGTTTTTTAAAGATTCAACAGAAGAAAATGTATTCGCAAGTCTTTCACGAGAAGGGTTTTCTGTTTGTAGAATGATTTTTTTGAACTCTCGATCCGATTCAAACGAGAACGCTATAGAATCTACTCCAAAAACAGTATCATATTTAAGTTTGTAGTTTCCTTTTGGTAATTTGTGTAAAATATGTGAATTATTTTTTAAATGACACTGGGTAAATAGTAACGAATCATTCTGATATAGATGGTAATCAGAACTCCTATTCATTTCTTTTTTAGGAACTACCTCAATACGTAAAAAGTTTTCTTGAGCAAATGAGTTTGAGATGATAAGAAATAGTAAATACTGAAATATAACTTTGGTCACAGGCATTTGTATTGAGTTATTCTTATTATTTCAATGAAGATTGTGAACTTTTTTATGTTTATAAAGTTATATTTTGTTAAGTATACTTACGATTGAGTAAAGTGAAATTTTTAGTGAGGTAATATGAAAAGGTCTTTTGCTTTTTGAATGGCTTGTGTACGACGTTTAACGTTTAATTTTGTGTATATGTTTGAAACATGAGTTTTGATTGTACTTTCTGAAACAAATAGGAGTGAAGCAATTTCTTTGTTGGAATGTCCTTCAGCGAGTTTACAAAGAACTTCATACTCACGTTTGCTCAAACCTAAATTTTCAATCTGTGCATGATTGATTACAGAGTTCTTAACGGTTGTTTCTGTATTTTTTAATTGTTTTCGTTTGTTAATATAGATTCCAATGAAGAAAAAAATAATAGCTATGCTCGCAATTATAAGTTCTATGGAAGTATCTCTTCTCATAATAGAGAGTTTGCTTAACTGAAATAGTGCTAGTAAGGCAATGATTAGTATAGTAAAAACAAAAACAGTCTTTTTCATTTAATGAAAATATATTTTGAATTTATCTACAATGGTTTGTGAAAGTTTTTCTTTGCTTTCTTTTGTCCAGCCAGCCACATGTGGTGTTAGTAACACATTTTTTGCTTCTATCAAGTATTGAAATGCCTCGGGTAAATGACCGTCTTGAAATAAATTTTCAAACGAACTTTTTTCATATTCTAATACATCCAATCCTGCACCGAGAATTTTTCCAGATTTGAGTGCTTCAACAAGATCTTGAGTTACAACACTTTTTCCACGAGCGGTATTGATGAACCAAAAATCGTGATAAAACTTTTCAATGAAATCTTTATTAATCATGTTTAATGTGAGCGGTGTTTGTGGAGTATGTAAGCTCAAAACAGTTGCTTGTTCTTGTAACTCTTTCAGCGAGACTTGCGTTGCATTTTCATCGCTTACGTTTTCTTTTAAATCATAACACAAAACATTTACATCAAAACCTCTTAATTTTTTAGCAAATGCTTTTCCCATATTTCCATACCCGATAATGCCAACGGTTTGTCCATCAAGTTCTACTCCGCGATTGGCTTCCCGTAGCCACAAACCTTTTCGTACTTCATTATCAGCTTTGTTAAGTTTGTTCAATAAAGAAAGTAACATGCCTAAGGCATGTTCTCCAACTGCATTTCGATTCCCTTCAGGCGCAGAAATGAGTTGTATTCCTTGTTTTACTGCATATTCTATGTCAATATTTTCTAATCCTGCGCCAACTCTTCCAATAAATTTTAGCTGTGTAGCTTTTGATAAAAATTCAGCGTCAATTTTAAAACGACTACGAATAATAAAACCATCATATTTATGGATTATTTCCATAATTTCTTCTCTTGAAGATGTGTAGTCTTCAAAATTAGAATGACCTAAAGCGTTTAATTGATTGATGAGTAGTGGATGGTTTTCATCCAAATGTAAAATATTCACAGCGATTATATTTTAGGGTATTCAGTTTGTGTTTTTTCATGTTGAACGGTTCCTGTATGTGCTGTTGTTAATTTTTCAAATAATAACACATGTACTTCTTCGCCATTTTTTGTGGTTGGACAATGTTCTACTCCTTTAGGAACAACAATTATTTCACCTTCATTGACGGTAACTGTTTTGTCACGAAATTTCATGTATAATGTTCCCTTTACGACCTGAAACAGTTCGTCTTCATTTTCATGAGAATGCCACACAAATTCATCTTTAATCTTTGCTAAAAGTACTTGCATATTATCAACCACAGCAATTTGATGTGGATGCCATTGTTTGTCGAAAAGTTGGAACTTTTCTTTGATATTGATTGCGTTCATGCAACTAAATTACATGTTTTTTTAGACTTATGTTTATCAAAAATGAAATTCATGTATAAGGTTTATAACTGCATATAAAAAAATAGCATACACTTTTATTGTGCATGCTATTTTCAATTGTTTATTCTTTATTATTGTTAAAAGGTATTTTGTTAGTTGTTATCTGCTTGGATAGCATCTGTGTCTTTTCGATATTTTAAAAGGCCAATTCCTGCAAAGAAAAAAACAGTTCCTAAAATAATCATTGGCCATTGGACATTTCCCATATTCATACTTCCAAAAACAGATAGTACACCAAGGGTTAATGTGATTCCAGCTCCAATTGTTAGTAAAAATCCTAAGGTCTTTATCATATTCATTGTGTGTATTGGTTATGATTCAAAATTAGAGATTTACTTACAGTTGTATGTTACACATATTTTACAGTTTGTTATATAATTTTACTGAATATGAGTTTATTACCCAAAGAGAATGGTAATTTAAATGGGACAGAGTTGTACTTTAACTTGTTTTCATCATTATATTAAAAACAAAGTCTTCTTTACCAATGGTAAATGAGTGTGAATGGTGTTTGTGAAAGTCGTGCTCTTTATAAAAATTTAGTGTTCGCTGGTCTGTATGTAATTCTTTTAGCCAAACATGCTTGATATTTAACTTTTGAATTTCTTCGAAGAAATCTACTTTGAGTTGATTGCCATTTCCTTCTGTGCGATAATCTTTTAAAATGTACAGTTTTTGCAATTCTGCAGCTTCTTTGTAGTGGGTATCAGGAACGGGCATGTCTTTTTTGAGTTTCGCAAAACCTACAGGAAGTGTCTGTGCGTAGGCAATCCAAAAAATATTCTCGCTGTTTTCAATGGAAGCTTTCATTTTTTCCTCGGAAAATTTCTCATTAATATACAACCGGAGTTCTTTTTCTGAAGAAAACAAATTGCCAAACGATTCGGAAAAATTGATTTTAGCCAATAGTGAAATATACTTAGCATCTTCGGGAACTGCTTGTCGTATGGTATGATGTGCCATGCTGTATTTTACCTTTTCAGTAGTTGTGTTGTATGGAGCTTCTTTTTGTTAGTAAACGATGTGAAAAGAAGAATAGTATAGCAGCATTGAGAAAGTTTTTAAGTTTTAACATCACCATTTCTTAATTAATGTTAAATAGCGTACGAATGGTTACAAACATACCTATCTGACGTCAAAATCAAGTCTAAATTTAAGATTTCAAACTATTTTTATTCTGCTAATATGTACTAGTTATGGTGGATTCCGAAAAGCCAAATAGTAAAAAGAGTAGGAGATTAAATTATAGACTATGAAAAAAAATCTTAAATCATTGTTATTAAAGAAATCGGTAGTTTCTGAGTTGAATTCTCAAAGTGCCCAAGGTGTTAAAGGAGGAAATAGAAGTGTATTAACACAGGAAGATACTATGTGTACTTCAAATGCGATAGGTTGTGAGTATACAGTGAATTATACTTGTGGATAAAAAAGCAAGAAATATTGAAGTTTAACGTAGAGCGGACTCGTAAGAGTTCGCTTTTTTAGATGCCAATGATGAGTTTAGCAATTAAAAAGTAAATCAATATTCCAAAAATATCATTACTAGTGGTAATAAATGGACCAGTAGCGATTGCAGGATCTATTCCGCGTTTGTTTAAGAATAACGGAATAAAAGTACCAATGATGCCGGCAACGATGATTACAATTACTAATGAAACAGAAATTGCCAAAGCTGCTGTGGCATCATCTTTCCAAATCCATACTACAATCAAAAGAATGGAAGCCAAAGCAATACCATTGAGCATGGCTAATAGCATTTCTTTCCACAATCTATTGTTAATGCTACCTTTAATATCATCATTTGCTAGTCCTTGTACAATAATTGCACTTGATTGAACTCCTACATTTCCTGCCATGGCTGCTATTAATGGAGTAAAAAAGAATAGAATAGCATATTTGCTAATCATTTCTTCAAAACCTTCCATGATGGCAGCAGCACCAATTCCTCCTACCAATCCTAAAAATAGCCATGGCAAGCGTGCACGTGTGAGTTGCCAAATACTATCACCAGCTTCTACATCTTGTGTAATACCTGCAGCTAATTGATAATCTTTGTCAGCTTCTTCTTTAATAACATCGACAATATCATCAATGGTAATGCGTCCTACCAATCGCTTCATTTCATCTACTACAGGAATAGCTTCTAAGTCATATTTTGACATGACTCTCGCTACATCTTCGGCTTTGTCTCCCACATTTACGTAGTCAACTTTTGGAATATATATATCCTTGATTGGCGTTCGTGTTGATGTTGTAAGTAAGTCTTTTAATGACAGTCTACCTTTTAGGATATCATTATCATCAACTACATAAATGGAGTGTACACGGGTTACTTCTTCTGCTTGCTTGCGCATTTCTCTAACGCAGGTCATGACATTCCAGTTTTCATTTACCCAAACCAACTCTTTTGCCATCAATCCACCGGCAGTATCGTCGTCATAACGAAGTAATTCGACGATTTCTTTTGCGTGTTCTTTGTCTTCTATTTCAGAGATTACTTCTTGAATTCGTTCTTCAGGAAGCTCAGAAATAATATCTGCAGCATCATCAGTGTCTAGTTCATCAATTTCTTCCGCAATTTCTTTGGCAGAAAGATTTTCGAGTATTTTTTCACGTGTATCCTCGTCTAGCTCTGTAAGAATGTCAGATGTTTTTTCACTATCTAGTAATTTGATAAGATAGGTAGCCTGATCAAGATTCAATTCATCAATAATTTCAGCGACATCAGCATAATGCACTTCTTCTAGTAATTCTAGAAGTGTAGCATCTTTTCCTTCTTCAATGAGTTGCGCTACTTGCGCAATGAGTTCTTCGCTAAGTTTGAATGGAATCATTGTCTATCTTACTGGTTAGGTCTATAAAACCTTGAACACTTATTTGTTCAGGTCGTAGCCCAAAGATAGTATCTTCTTTTAAATTATCGGAAAGATTGAATGTTTTTAAACTGTTACGGAGTGTTTTTCTTCGTTGTTGGAAGGCTGTTTTTACAACTCTAAAGAATAATTTTTCATCACATGAAAGTGTATAATCCTTTTTTCTGATAAGTCGCATTACACCCGAATCAACTTTTGGAGGCGGATTGAAAACACCAGGAGGAACAGTGAATAAGTATTCCGCATCATAAAAGGCTTGTGTTAAAACAGATAAAATTCCATAGGTTTTGTTTCCATGAGGCGCACAAATACGTTGTGCTACTTCTTTTTGAAACATCCCGCTAAATTCTGGAATTTGATCGCGCATTTCAAGGGTTTTAAACACTATTTGTGTAGAAATATTGTATGGGAAATTTCCTATTATAGCAAAAGGTTTATCATCAAATGTTTTAGTCAAATCGTATTTTAAGAAGTCTTTTTCCAGAATTCTATCTGAAAGCTGTAAATAGTGTGCTTTTAGATAGTCAACAGATTCTGTGTCAATTTCACAGACATATGTTGTTATCGGTTTTTCGAGTAAATACTTTGTCAAAACGCCCATGCCTGGTCCAATTTCAAGTACATTTTGATATTGATTTAATGTTAGCGTATCTGCAATGCGTTTGGCTACATTTTCATCTTTTAAAAAATGCTGACCGAGGTGTTTTTTAGCTTTGACTTTGTCTGACATACGGATTTAATTAGCAGCTTCTATTTGTTGTATTATGTGCGATTCAATTTTTTGACGATCTTTTTTAGAAAACCAAGAGAGTTCAATGTCAAATTGTTTTCCGTCATGCGAAATCACATAAGGTTCGCTACCTCCTTTGCCTTTGTGATATGATTTTAAGTCAGCGAAATTTCTTTTAAAACGATTCGTTTTAAGCGTAGTGGCGTTTAGTACAATTTGTGGTTTTCCTCTTAAAGCGATAATTACGATGAAAAGTATTGAAATAAGTCCTACAAATCCATTAATTATATATTCAATAGCTACTAAGTTTTTTCTAAATTCAATGCTTAGTTCTTTTGCAATTTTATGAGAGAATAGTGTTGCTATGAAAAAACCAAAAACGAGTACAGCAATAATTAATACTATTTTAATAAGATAAGCATATTGAGAATAATATTTATGTTCCTGCATAGTATTACGCTTTAAAATCTTCAATAATTTTTAATTCTGTGCGGAAACCAAGCATTTTGTCGGCAAACTTTTTCATGCCTTCTTCTCGAAGTCTTGGAGCATCTTCTTCATAATAAGCTTCAAGAGCTTCCTTCGATTTTGCTGTGTATTGAACGGCATAGGTTGTGCCACCCATTTCCTCTTCTACTAATACTTCTACTAAGCGTGCAGACGTAAATTTTCCAGTAGCTAATACATCTGGAATATGTGTTCGAATCCACAATTTGAATTCTTCGTGGATACTGTCGTCAATATTTATGGTAACGTTGTAAATGTACATGCGTGCAATTTGTAATGAACTGCAAAATTACGGTTTTAATTGATAGTATCACCACGTAATTTGCGATATGATTTCTGTGCCGCTACATAATGAATGCTGTCTTGATGATTGAAAATGATTTCTTCAAAGAATTGTTTTGCTTTTTCAGGGTCATCAAAATGATTTAAGTACAGTTGTGCTATTGCAAAATAGGCATCATCTACCAAAATATCATCTTTGTAAAATTCAATAATCTTTTTGTAATTCAGTCTTGCTTTATCATATTCTCCACGTTTTTCATAGAGTTTGGCTTGCATGAATAATGCTTCATCTTCAATTTTTTCACCTTTATGATTTTGTAAAATATCTTCTAAAGTCTCTATGGCTTTGGTATCTTTTTTTTGATATGCAAGTAAATCAGCCTTAGCATATTTTTTGAGTGCCGTTTGCGTAGAATCTTCTAGTGAATTATCGGAAATGATTAACTTTAGCTGCAATGCATCATTAGCGATCAATTGTGATACAGAAGATTTTAATACTTTGAGTTGTGTTTCTGCCCAATCAAAATCGCCTTTGTAGTAACTTGTTCGAGCAACTCGAAAGCGTGCTTCTTGTCCTGTAACATCGTTTTTTAGTGTTTGCTGAACTTGAGAAAAATAAATTAAAGCTTGATTAAATTGTTCTTGGTATACTAAAATATCTCCTAAAGCAAGTTTGATTTCTGCTTGTTGACGCTTATTGAGAGGTTGTTGAAGTGTTTCTTTTAAATATTGTACAGCTGTTTCGGGTGTTTCTTTTTGAAAAGCTAAAAAATTTGCATAATCGCGCTGTAATATTACTGTTTTAAAGTTACGTCCATACGTTTCAAAAAGTGTGTCAAAACGCTTTTGGATTTCGGTATAATTTCCATCTGTAATCGATTCGAGATCAATTTGAATAAGATTTTGTGAAGCACGAATCTTAGTTGCATCTTGATTTGAGTTTTCAATAATATAGTTTAGGATTTCCCGAGCTGTTTCGTGGTCACCATCTTCTATACTTAAGCTAGCCAGTTCAAAAATGCGTTGTAAAGAATAATCACCTTGTGCATAAATTGCTTTTTCTTGAATGAATGCTCGTTTGTATTGTTTTTGTTGAACAAATAACCAACTTAATAACTCATTCCACAATAAATTTGGTTCTTGCTGATTGCGTTTTAGAAGTAACTTTCTAAAAAGAGTATTATTTTCATCATTAGGGTCGTTTCGTAAAAACTGACTGATAATGCGTTGTGCATATCCTTTTTGTTCTACACGATCGCGTATTAAGTCCAAATAGCTAGAAAACATTTTTTCAATTTCACCCTTTTCACCATAAATACGTGCAATGTTGTTCATAAAATTGTAGTTAGGGTTTTCTTCCATAGCGTTTTGGTATACACGCAATGCATAATCTAACAACGATTTTTTTTCAAACGCTCTTCCAACAATATAAGATGATGAAATTTTTCCTTTGCTATACTCAAGAGCATTTTCATAATATTTTTGAGCTGTAATGGTATCTCTTTTAAGATCGTAGTTAAACCCAGTCTCTACTAATAGAATAGGATTGAGCGGAGGTTTTTTCAATTCTTCCAATAAAAGCTTTTCGGCAGTTTCAAAATCTTCCAATTGTTGATGACAATTCACTATTGAAATGAAAAAATTAATTTTTCTAGGAGATTTTTTATAAAGATCTTCAAACGCAATAATCGCTTTTTTGTATTCTCCTTTGTCATAATACTGCTGCGCCAACACTTCATTTTGTCCGTAGCTTTTTACACACATTAATACGCTAAATATAAAAATGAAAAGATTACGCATAGCTGAGCTTTTTGTCAAAGATAGTATAAAGTATGTTAAATAAATGATAATGTATTTTGTAAGGAAAAACGAAGCTCACCGCCATTTAGTATTTAAAAGCGAAATGCCCGAGCAATTGCTCAGGCATTTCTATTAGCTATAAATTCCATAGATTAAAACTATTTAAAACTAGGTTTGGGTGTGTATAGCATTTTTAGTTTAATTTTTTTATCATAAAGTGCACTAGCTATCAATCTATGGAATGCACCAAATGATATGGATTTGATTTCGGGATGACAAACGTAGGAATTCCCACGATAAAAAGCAAAAAAGTTCGATAAACGGTATTATCGAACTTTTTGTATGATGAGGTTTTATTTAATATAGGTTATGAAATCGTCTCAAAACCAGTGTATTTGTGTAATACTTTAGGAATATTGATTCCGTTTTCTGTTTGACAGTTTTCTAAAATTCCAGCCAAAACTCTTGGCAATGCAAGGGCACTTCCGTTTAAGGTATGCGCTAATTCTTTGTTTCCATCTTTATCCTTAATTCGAAGTTTAAGACGATTAGCTTGGAACGTTTCAAAATTAGAAACCGAGCTAATTTCTAACCAACGGTCTTGCGCTGTTGAAAATACTTCAAAATCATAGGTTAATGCAGAAGTAAAACCAAGATCACCACCACATAAGCGTAAAATTCTATACGGAAGTTCTAATTCTTCTAGTATTTCTTTTACATGAGCTACCATGCCATCAAGTGCTGTATAGGAATCTTCTGGACGTTCAATTCGAACAATTTCTACTTTGTCAAATTGATGCAAGCGGTTTAATCCCCGAACATGCGCTCCATAACTTCCTGCTTCACGACGAAAGCAAGGCGTATAACCGGTGCAACAAATAGGCAAACTTTCTGCGGATACTAAGTCTCCACGAAACATATTAGTTACGGGAACTTCTGCTGTTGGGATTAAATATAAATCATCAACGGTAACATGGTACATTTGTCCTTCTTTGTCTGGCAATTGTCCAGTACCAAAACCTGAAGCTTCATTTACCAAATGTGGTACTTGATATTCTGTATAGCCAGCTTCCGTGTTTTTATCTAAAAAATATTGAATTAATGCACGTTGCAAACGGGCTCCTTTTCCTTTATAAACAGGGAATCCGGCACCAGTAATTTTGTTTCCTAATTCAAAATCAATAATGTCGTATTTTTTAGCCAATTCCCAGTGAGGAAGCGCGTTTTCGTGTAATGTAGGAATTGTTCCTGCACGAAATACTTCTTCGTTATCCTCTTCGCTATTTCCACTTGGAACTAACTCATTTGGGACATTCGGAATTGTATATAATAGTTCTGAAACAGCCTGTTCTTTATCTTTTAACTCCGTTTTAAGTGTTTCAGCTTGCGCTTTTAGTTGTGTGCTTTTTTCGCGTAAGATTGCTGCTTTTTGCGGTTCTCCACTTTTAAATAACTGTCCAATTTCTTTGGATAATTTATTAGAAGAAGCCAAAGTATTGTCTAATTCAACTTGCAAACTTCTACGAGCTTCATCAAGGGAAACTACTTCGTTTACAATTTCAGTTGCATCAAAATTTCGTTTCTTCAAAGCGTCAATCACTTTTGCTTTGTTCTCTCTAATAAATTGTAATTGTAACATGTTATGATGTTTTTGGCGTTCCCAAAAGGTTGCCTTAGTGTGCCTCGGCAAACTTTCGGTCAGGCTTTCGGCTATATCTTTGTGCGGTTTTCTATACTATTTTGGTAATTTTTAGAATACTCTAAATGCAAAATCACTTTAAAAAAACACACAAAGGATGTCGCCTCTATCCTTAACGCACGGATTATTGAAGGCACAAAAATAATCAAATTAAGAGAATTGACGTATAAATTTCAATTTAGAATCATACGAAAAATAAAATCATTTTTTTGAAGTAGTAGGGATGCTTTTATACTTACTTTCAAAAGGTAATATCCAATCGTGGTGAGAGAAGTGTGACCATTTTTCAGCAGCTAGATTTATGTTAGGGTCAAATAGTTTTTGATACGGATGATTATTAACTCGAACCCTACCTTCGGCATAGATTTTTACTTCTGTTCCTTTTTGTGCATATTCTTTCTTTAAAAACTGCACAAATTGCCATAGCATATCAGGTTTTACAGCTACTCTTTGCGCTTGTTTAGGAGTTATATAAGTGGCTGGATTTACATAACTGATATTTCCAGTTTTTTGATCAACCACTTTTAGTTGAACATATCCTGTTTTGGAGCGTAGCATCATACGCCAGCTTAAACGGTGGCCTTCTTCTGTCCAAAGAACATCGTCTTTAAAGGTCCAATGACGCAACGGTAGTAATATTTGAAATATAAAGTAAATTGTAAATATAGGAACCGCAATGTTGCGGAAAGGAGGTAAAATAACTTCATTTCCTTGATAAAGTGGTTTGTTTTTTAAGAAAATTGATCGGATTGTTTCAGGTTTAAAAAAGAAGATGCATAATGCTAACGACATGTACGGAAATATTCCGATGTGCAATACGAATGAGTTGAATAAGTGAAAAATAATGGAGCAGATAAAGAAAAAGATCCGTGTACGTTTCCATAGTAATCCAGGAACTACCAATAGGTCAAATCCAATTCCGACATAAGTCAAAGTATAATGAATCCATTTTTGTTGTAGAAATTCGCCAACAATTGGTAAGTTTCGTCGTCCAGCCATTAAATTGGAGGTAACATCACCCGAAATCCAATCAGGATACATTTTGGCAATAGATGCGTATGTATACACAATAAATAGCTGTAGTATAAAGATAATCAAAACCCAATTGGGCATGTGTATCTTCCTAATCTTCGGATTTTTTTTGGCGTCAATTGATAAGTAATGATGTGCAGGTACAATCCACATAAACACACATAACAAAATCAATAGATAATAATGGTTATTGTATGAGGTTTTTTGCATTAAGTAAGCACATGTCCACAAAATGGTAAAAAAGCCCATACTCCACCGATATTTGTAGCCTAGCATTACAAAAAAACCGCAAATTCCCATTAAAGAAAAGTAAAAGTACATTCCGTAACCGGGAAGTGGTTGTAACCATTCAAAGCCAATAAAGGTAAAGGTAAAATCTGGGTCAATAAAAGTGCGTTTTACCCAACCTGTAAATATGGCTCCAAATCCTTCCAAACATATAAGCAAACCAAAAAAAACTCGAAAAACTACGAGAGAAGTATTGTCTACTTGTTTGAAAAGTAATTTATTGAGCATGGTATTTTTGAATTAATATGTGTGAAGCTTCTTTGTCTTTTTCTAACTGTGCCTTCAATTTTTCAACAGAACTAAATTTTCGTTCATCCCGTAATCGTTCTATTAATTGTACTTGTATTTTTTTTCCATAAAGATCTCCTTCAAAATCGAAAAAGTGCACCTCAATAGTTTGTTTTTTTCCAGCAACAGTTGGATTAGTGCCAATATTCATCATTCCAAATACAATTGTGTCGTTAAGTGTACTTTTAACAAAATACACACCTTGCTTAGGAATAAGTTTGTACGATTCTTTAATATGTATGTTTGCAGTTGGGAAATGAATTTGGTTTCCAAGTCCTTTGCCTGAAATTACAGTTCCTGTTAGCATAAATTCGTAGCCCAGATACGTATTTGCTGTCACTATATCTCCTTCATTCAATGCTTTTCTAATTTTTGTAGAACTGATGGTAATATCATCAATTTCTTTTGCTTGAATTTCTTCTACTTTAAAGTCAAAAGCTTCTCCAAACTCTCTCAAATCATCAATATTTGCTGTCCGATTTCTGCCAAAACGATGATCATAACCAATAATAATTTTTTTTAGGTTTAAATGTTCTATTAGAAAATCACGAACAAAATCACGTGCCTTTAAACGTGAAAATTCACGATTAAAAGGATAAATAATTAGAGTATCCAATCCTGTAGCTTCAAGAAGTTGAATACGCTCTTCAATAGTATTAATGAGTTTGATGGTAGCATCTTGTTGGAGTACCATTCGCGGATGCGGAAAAAAGGTGAGTAGCATGGTCGAAAGACCTTCCGACTTAGCAATCAGATTCTCTATTATTTTTTTATGTCCTAAATGTACACCATCAAAAGTCCCAATTGTGATTGCTGAAGGACTTTCGGCTTTGTACTTTTCATGAAAATCTATAGTGTCCACGCTACTTTTTTTACAAAACTATTTAATTCTTTCTCAAAAATTAAAAAAAGACCGTGCAATCTCTAATTTTTTTAGAATAGGATATTCACAGATAAAATAAACAGATTCATCGCTTTATTGTCTTTACTTATCGAAAAAGGGTGCATTTTTTATGTAAATACAAAAAAAAAATCAATTTTTGAGCGCATAAAAAAACCCTAAATCCCATAAAAAACATGAAGCTAACTTTACGCTTCGGTTTTCTTGTGTGCATATTTTTGTTATCTACAGCAGGAATTGCTCAAAGCAATAATTGGAAGAAAAAGAAAACCGTTACAGACTCAGAAAATGTATCAAAATTACACTTATCAGAAGATAAAGTTCAATACTATGAATTAGATTTTGAAAGTTTTAAACAAGAATTAGTCAATGTTCCTGCAAGAGGAACATCTTTTGGCTCTAACACCGTTGTTCGTGTTCCAGGAGCTGAAGGAAAATTAGAAGCTTTCCGACTTTATGAGGCTTCTGTATTTGCGCCAGCATTAGCAGCTGAATTTCCTACTATTAAATCATATGTTGGTTACAGCGAGGAAAACTATGGAGCACAATTGCGTATGAGTATTTCTCATAAAGGAATTCAAACAATGATTTCTTATACAGATGCGCCAACAGTATTTATGCATCCAGCAGGAAGTGGAACTGCTAATTATGTAGTGTATACTAGAGAGGCAAGAACGAGTACTATTGGCGAATTTAATTGTACGACCATTGATGAAGTTCAAAATCGAATTACAAATGAGCAAGCACAGGCAGAAGATGCAAATGACCAAATATTAAGAACATTTCGTTTAGCAGTTTCTGTAACTGGAGAGTATACTGCATATCATGGAGGAACTGTAAATGATGCTATGGCAGCAATTAATGCAACAATGACAAGAGTAAATGCTATTTTTGAAGTAGATATGGCGGTTACTTTTGAATTGATTGCAAATAATAGTAGCTTGGTTTTTACAAATGCAAACTCAGATCCATATTCGAATGCGAATACAGGAACTGGCGGTGCGTGGAATACAGAACTTCAAAACTATTTGACAGGTTCAATCGGTAATGCGGCATATGATATTGGACATTTATTCGGAGCCTCTGGAGGAGGTGGAAATGCAGGTTGTATAGGTTGTGTGTGTGTAGATGATACTGCATCAACAAATGATACAAATAAAGGAAGTGCTTATACTTCACCTGCAGATGCTATTCCAGAAGGAGATACATTTGATGTGGATTATGTAGCTCATGAAATAGGTCACCAAATGGGAGCTAACCATACTTGGGCTTTTAATACTGAAGGAACTGGAGTAAATGCTGAGCCAGGAAGTGGTTCAACAGTAATGGCATATGCAGGAATTACAGGAGCAAACAATGTACAGCAGAATAGTGATCCGTATTTTCACTATCATAGTATCCGTCAAGTATTGGATAATTTGGTAACGCGTACTTGTTGGCAAGCAAATAGTTCGCCAGCTATTGCAAACAATCCTCCAAGTGCCAATGCTGGAAGTGATTATGTCATTCCACAAGGAACTGCGTATGTATTGCGTGGAAGTGCCACCGATCCTGATGGTGGAGATGCACTAACATATTGTTGGGAGCAAACAGATAGCGGACAGGTAACAAACACTTCTTTCGGTCCAACAGTTACTAATGGTTCTATGAACCGCTCGTTGCCGCCAACAAGTTCACCTAACAGATACATTCCAAAATTAAGCAGAGTTGCTTCAGGGAATTTGACACAAACTAACCCAACAATTAATAGTGCTTGGGAAACTGTAGCGACTGTTAACAGAACTATGAATTGGGCGTTGACGGTTCGTGATAGAGAGCCAACAGCAACTGGACTTGGTGGGCAAACAAGCTATGATACCATGTCTATTCAAGTAACAACAACAGCAGGGCCTTTTACGGTAACTTCGCAAACATCTAACGTAAGTTGGGAAATGGGAACATCACAAACCGTAACTTGGAACGTAGCAAATACTAATATTGCACCTGTAAATACTGCCAATGTAAATATTTTATTATCTGTTGATGGCGGAGTAACGTTCCCTTATACCTTAGCAACCAACGTTCCTAACGATGGTTCACAGCAAGTAACGGTTCCGGTAACGCCAGCAACATCACAGGCGAGAGTTATTGTAGAAGGTGCAGGAAATATTTTCTTTGCGATGAATTCTAGCAACTTTACCTTGGTTGAGCCAGATTTTGCTTTGGTTTTTGCAGATAATGACGAAACTGCGTGTCAACCAGCAAATGCAGTATATAACTTTACATATAATGCTTTTAACGGATTTAGCGGAACGACTACATTTTCAACGTCTGGATTGCCTTCTGGAGCTACGGCTACATTCAATCCAACAAGTGCTTCTGTAGATGGAACACCAGTAACATTGACAATTTCAGGAACAGCAGGTGTTGCAAGTGGAAATTATGCTTTTTCTGCCACAGGAACTTCGGGTACTACAACGCGATCTGCAGAAGTTTTGTTGAGTGTATTCCCAAGCAGTTTAACGCCAGTAACCTTAGTTACACCTTCTAACAATGCTACAAACCTTCCTGTCAATTCAACTTTTGATTGGTCAACAAATAGTTTGACAGACGGATATCTTATAGAAATAGCTACCGATCCTGGATTTTCAAGTATTGTAGAGTCAGCAACTGTAGCAAACGCCAATTATACGCCAACTTCATTGGCACAATCAACCACGTACTATTGGAGAGTTGGTGTTTCTAACGAATGTGCTTCTACTGCATATTCAAGTACGTATTCGTTCACTACACAATCGTGTGCGGTTTGTGCTTCGGTAGCCAATACAAGCTTCTTAACTAGTACGACATTGGTAAGTTTTGAAAGTATCAATAGAGTTTCAGCAAAACCTAGCGGATACAGTGATTATACCGCAACGGATATTGCTACCGTAACAAAAGAATCTTCGTATCCAATTACGATAAACGTAAATACAGACGGAAATTATACTACGCGTACACTTGTTTGGATTGACTGGAATCAGAACTGTAGTTTTGACGATCCTGGAGAAGAATATGATTTAGGTTCAGCAAACAATATTGATGACGGACCAACTTCGAATTCTGGGATGATGATTCTCGTACCAAGTACTGCTGCAATTGGTTCAACTACAATGCGTGTTTCTACAAAATATAATGTATTGCCAACTTCGTGTGAAAATGGTGCTGATGCTGAAGTAGAAGATTATAGAATTAATGTGGAAAATACCTTATCAACGGTTGAAAATGAATTGGAAGATTTCGCTATTTGGCCAAATCCTTCTAATGGTCAATTTACAATAAAGTTTACTTCCAGTTCAACAGAACGAGTTTCAATTGATGTTGTAGATGTAAGAGGGCGTATTGTTTTTGCTAATACCTATGATAGTGAAACAAACTTCTCTAAAGAATTGAATCTTACTTCTGCACAAGCAGGATTGTATATGGTACGAGTAAATGATGGGGAACGAGTGAGTATTAAAAAAGTTGTAATTCAGTAAACATATACCGATATCCCTACTAGGCTAAAAATAAAAAGAGAGGTAAAACACCTCTCTTTTTATTTTCCATTAAAATTATTCATAGTATTAGAAATTCCGGAAGTACCAAAGGATTTAATGAGTTCAATGCTTTTTTCAAGGCGTTCAGGAAGTAGTTTGTTTTCTTCTTCATTCCATTCGCCTAGCACATAGTTTACTTGTCGTCCTTTGCTAAAATCGGCACTAATTCCAAAGCGAAATCTAGGGTATTTGGTAGTATTCAATTGTTCTTGGATACTTTTAAGTCCATTATGACCGCCGTCACTTCCTTTAGCTTTTAAGCGAATTGTTCCAAACTCTAAATTTAGGTCATCTGTAATAATTAGTATATTTTCAATGGGGATTTTTTCTTTTGTCATCCAATAGCGAACAGCTTTTCCGCTGAGGTTCATATAGGTGTTTGGTTTTAACAGAATAAAAGTTCGCCCTTTGTGCTTATAAGTTGTTGTGTCTCCAAGTTTGGCTGTTTCAAATTTTAAGTCTTCCTGATGGGCTAAAAAATCTAAAATTTTAAATCCGATATTGTGTCGTGTATTTTCGTATTCGTTGCCAATATTTCCCAAACCAACAATAAGATATTTTTTCATAGGATTTTTTTCTTCTATGTCTAATAGAGGTTTTTTATGTGAATAGCTAAATAGTTTTTTTAAAAACTGAAACATAGCGTGTTTAATTTGTACAAAAATAAAAAAGCATTCCGAAAGGGAATGCTCTTTTTATAGATATCAAATGTTGAGTTTCTATTTCTTTCCAGCTGCTTTTTCTGCTTTGGCAGCTTCTTGAGCGGCTTTCATCGCAGCACGAGAAATTCTTACTTGACAAACAACAGTGTTGTCTGGATGTAATAATTTGTAGTTTTCGTTTGCTAATGAAGTTACATATAATTTATTTCCGATTTGTAACTCAGAAATATCTGCATTGATGTAATCTGGTAAATGCTTAGGTAAAGCTTTAACTTTCAATTTACGTTTGTTTAAACGTAATACACCACCGGCCATTACACCTGGAGATTTTCCTTTGATAGACACAGGAATTTCCATAGTAACTTCTTTGTCTTCGAATAAACGATAGAAGTCAATGTGTAAAATTTTGTCAGTTACAGGGTGAAATTGAATATCTTGTAAAATAGCATTATGTGTAGATCCATCTTCTAATGCAATCACAACTGTGTGCGCATTTGGAGTATACACTAATTTAGAAAATGCTAATTCTTCAGCTGAAAAGTGTAATGGTTTGTCTCCTCCGTATAATACGCAAGGAACCTTTCCAGCATTACGTAAGGCTTTAGTAGCTACTTTGCCCACGCTTTCTCTTTGAGATCCATTGATTGTAATTGATTTCATTCTTCGTGTTTATATTAATAATTAATTACATTAAAAATTTTGAGCTGATTGAAGTATTGTTCTGTACTCGTTGCATTACATCTGCAAATAGTTGTGCACAACTCACTACTTTAATCTTTTTTGACTCTTTGCGTAGAGGAATTGAATCAGTAACAATTAACTCTTCTAATTTTGAATTTTCAATTCGTTCATACGCTTGTCCTGATAATATTGGATGTGTACAGATTGCACGTACAGATAATGCTCCTCTATCCATCATGACTTCCGCAGCTTTGGTTAGTGTTCCGGCTGTATCGACCATATCATCAACCAATACTACATTTTTTCCTGTTACATCACCAATCAGTTCCATATGAGAAATCACATTGGCTTTTTTACGTTGCTTGTAACAAATAACAACGTCACTTTCTAGAAATTTAGAATAGGCATATGCTCTTTTTGATCCACCCATATCAGGAGAAGCAATGGTGAGTTTGTCTAAATTTAAGCCTCTCAAATAAGGTAAAAACACAGTAGAAGCAAATAAATGATCTACAGGTTTTTCAAAGAAACCTTGAATTTGATCAGCATGTAAATCCATAGTGATGATTCGAGTTGCTCCTGCAACTTCTAGCATTTTAGCAATCAGTTTTGCGCCTATCGGAACACGAGGTTTGTCTTTACGATCTTGTCTAGCCCATCCAAAATAGGGAAGTACTGCTGTAATATGACGTGCCGAAGCTCTTTTAGCCGCATCGAGCATTAAAAGCATTTGCATCAAGTGATCTGAATTTGGAAATGTAGATCCTATAATAAATACTCTTGCTCCGCGAATTGACTCTTCAAAAGAAGGTTGAAATTCACCATCACTATAAGTTGAGAACGTAACTTTCCCCAAATCTGTTCCATACTCTTTAGCAATTTTTCTTGCAAGTTCGTCACTTTGCGTACAAGCAAAAATCTTTGGTTCAGGGACAGCGTAAGCCATTTTAAAATTCTGTTTAGTAGTTAGTTAATTGTTGTGTTGTGTCAAATGAGGTGCAAATTTAGAAATTTATTGCAACTCTAAAAGCATTTATTTCTTTTTTTAAGTGATAATTAAAAATATTTTCTAAATTTGCACTCCTTTTACAAAATAAAAGAAGCTCGAGTGGCGGAATTGGTAGACGCGCTGGATTCAAAATCCAGTTCTTTCGGGAGTGTGGGTTCGATTCCCACCTCGAGTACGAAGCAATTTTTTTTCAAATAGAATCCCAGCAGAAATGTTGGGATTTTTTTATGTCTTTTCTTAAAGGTTTAGATTTATAGTTGCCACGGTAGATTTGATCAGAATAATTGTAAATAATCTTATTGGGTGTTCTCGTCTTATAATGCTAGAGATTTGTTTGAGGGTATGGTTTTTTATGTAGTTTGGATTAAATTCAAAAGCATGTAATTAAATAGGTATATAGAAGCAAAATCAAAAAAAGATAAGAGTTAAGCTTTATTCTAGATTAAGAGCCACATGTATAAAAAGTGTGATACATGGATAACAAACGCATAAAGTGATACGAGAAGCTTAAGATGTTATAGATTTTTATATAATAAGGAGGTCTTTTTAGAATGTAATTTAGAACAGTTTAGTTTTAGAAAGCGATAAATAATATAGCATGTTCTTGAATGAAAAAAATAATTTTCTGTAAATCCTTCGTTGAAAAGGTTGATTCAGAAAGCTTTGGGGAGGAAAGAAATTTTTATGAAATTAAATCATAGAAAATGTAAAGATTTTACTCTATAAAAATTAGAGTTTTTTTAACGCTTCTGTGAATGCTATTCTATTTTTTTTTGCGTTCATTTGGTATATTATTAATTTTAAAATCATTTATATCGTGAAAAAAAGAAATTTGAAATCTTTGAATCTTAACAAAAAATCTATTTCTAAATTAAATAATTCTGAATCAAAATTGATTGGTGGAAAAATGGATAGTGGTAATATGCTTTGTGTGCCTGAGCCTCAGCCTGATACTAAAAATCCAGGTACATGTCCTGACAATAGTGGTCTTAGACTTTGTCAATCAAATGTTATTAATTGTAATTAAAAAAGTTTTTTAATCTTCTCAAAGCTGAAGATATAGATTCTGATTAAAGCGAACTTCGGTTCGCTTTTTTTTATCGCTTTTATATTTAATATGTGACTATTGTTATTTGCAACTAGTAATGTATCAATTCAGGTATAACCTATTTTCGGTAATCACTTATACCACATATCATCTGTTTTTTTTCACATATTCAGATTAAAAATTTTAAACTCCAGTTTAATATTCTTAGGAGTAATCTGTCTTAAAATAGGTTTACGGGGTTTTAGATAAATTCAATCAAACCAGCAAAGTTAACTTCGCTGGTTTTTTGTTGTGTGTAAAATTTGGTGTTGAATTTTACCAATTGTAATTGGCTTCTACCATTTTACTTTCGTTTCCGTTAGCATCAACTGCAGTAACCATCATTCGGTAACCATTACGGTAACTAAGTTTAAGTTCTCTGCTGTAACTAGTTGAGGAGCTAGTTCTGTAATGATACCAACCTGTTTTTCCAGTTTCTTTAATATTATTGTAAATCTTATAACTAGTGGCGCCGGGTACAGCATTCCAAGTCATTGTGAGCTCTTCGTCTCCATCATGATATGCTTGTACATTTGTCGGAGCGTTAATTTGTAAAGGGTATAATGTGTTAACAGCGGTTCTGTCACCTGTTGATAGACCGCTACTTAATGTACATGCAGTTCCTCCATTCATTACTGAATTGGAGTCGCTAGTAGGGGTTCCTGAAATATGACTTCCAAATGAAGAATTTGTATGAGCAAATGTTAAACAATGACCAAATTCATGAATCATATTATAAAAGCGTAAATTATTACTTACGCTACAACCACTAAAGCTTAAATTAATGCGAATTCTGTAACCAGGCATTCCGTTAGAAGTTGGGAATTCTGCTGCGGCAATAGTGTTGTTAGGTAATGGAGCTGCATTGTCATTCATTACTTCAATTTCAGGGTTAAATAAAAAACCTCCTTGATATGGCCAGTAATAATCGGTTTCATATAAAAAAATGGAACTTCCTGAATTTGCATTCCAATGTGCCATAGCATTTCTAGTAGCAGTTTTCCAATTAGAAGGTAAAGAAGGGTCAATGCGAACTCCTATAGTTTTATCACTTACTAAATAAGTAGTTCTCCGTTGTTTTGGAGTCATATCATCGTTGGCTAGTTGAGGTCTTCCTGTTTTTGAAAATGTGATGTCATTTCCGACAAGAAAATATGATCCCATATCAACAATGTCTTTTTCTGAAAACCCTAAGTCTTTAATTTCTTTAAAAACCAGCTCTGTTTGGTCTTCTATGAGTACATTTTCATCGTTGATTTGAACGGAATCGGTACTACAACTGTAGATGGTAAGAAATGCAATAACTCCTAATAAATACTTGATTTTTTTCATGTTAAATACGTTTTTGGTTTCTCAAACTTATCTAAAGCATGAAGGTTGTATTTACGGAAAAATACTACTTTCTGTATGGTTACAATAAGATAACGCTTGGGTGAAGATGGCTTAATTATTTGGTAGTGATAAATTTACAAATGATTAAGTTTTAGAGTGTTTTCAATTAATAAAAGTATTTCGGTACATTTTGGACTGCCAATATTTTACTAACTTTAGATTCAAAAACTAATTTATCTGCTTAAAACCCATAATCATAAATGTTTAATCTTAGCATTTTTATGGTGAAAATTGAAAATTCTTATGAAAAAAATAATCTCATTACTTTGTATTGTTTTATGTATTTCCTGTAGTAGTGATGACGGTCCTTCGCAAGCCGAAATAGTGGCAGGGACGTATAAGCTAACAAGTTTGATTCCTAATGTTCCAATTGATACGAACTATGATGGAAGTTTTATAACTTCTGATTTGATAGATATAATTGTTTGTGATGATTTTGGAATGAAGTTGTTTGGAGACGGTACGATTTCAATAAACTTGACAAATCAGTCAGTTAGAGCTAGAAGAGAACAGTATTGGACAGGTTCAAGTTCGTGGGACTATGTTACATATGTGCATTGTTCTGATATTTACGACTTTGAAGGAACTTTTGTGGTTTCAGGAAATGATATTGCTGCTACATTGGAGGTAATTAGTACCGAGGCAAATCCAGAAACATTTGAGATGAATTTTGAAATAAATGATGATATACTCACTTTTGTATATGTCGGTGCTTTTATCACTTCAGATTCTACGGATGCTTATGACTTTCGTGATGTAGAATTTACGGCAGTATTACTAAAGGAATAGTAGTCATTTTACATTTGTTACCTTTACAAATCTCAATACTTAGGTATTTACAGTTGCTTTAAAAAGTAAATACTGTCGTTGTAAATCGTCAATATCGGTTTGCAATGTAAATGATTTTTTACCAGTTTCCATGATAATCTCGGCATATTCTTTTAATGCATTAGTGTGAGAATTTGAATTGTCAGCTTCTAAAATAACAGAGAGAGTCTCCATGAGTTTGATAATAATGAATGGGCTTGTCTTACCGTATTGACGAATTAAATTGAAAGCAGCTTCTAAATATCCTTCAAAAGAATCTTTTGTCACGAGTATACGCATGATATCATTTTCGTCTTTGATAGTTGCATCTGGAATTTTGACCAAAACTAATTTACATAATACGGAGGTTAAGTTGTCAATACATATTACTGCAGTATAAGGATTATTCACGCCTGGAGATAACGCTTTTGAAGCAATTTCAACAATTTGATGAATGCCAAATTCTATATCTTGAAAAAAACTTTTTTGAGTGGCTAGTTTATAACTTTTAAGAAGAGAAAGTTCTTCTTTTTCAGAAAACTCAATAGAAGAATTGTTTTTGAAAAGCTCAAAGATAGGTTGTTCTTTAACAACATAACATCCGGGTTTGTGTAATATTTTGATGATAATTTCTCGTTCCCTTGCGATGCTAACCAAATAATCTAGGTCAAAGTATTGAATATAGCCGCTAGATTCAGATTTAAAATCTCTAATCTTAGTTAATGATTGATGTATCTCTTCCTTGGGCTTAAATATGACATCTTTCTCTATTTGTTCAGGATACATGGTTTGAATGTCATTTTTAATTCGCTCACGCAATTCATTGATTATTTTACTAGGTTGAATACTCATACTGATGCTATGAATAAAAATCACCAATAAAAACACATTAAAAATGGCTAAGAAAATGGCAAAAAGGATAGAAAGATTAGGGATAAAAGCATAGTTATCATTATCTCTAATAGCATTGATTACAATAATTGAGTATAGAAATACACCAACATACTGCCCTAGAACGACTTGGTTAAGTCGTTTATACATAAAATTTTGCAACAATCGCGGGCCAAATTGAGACGAAGCTAATTGCAATACAACAATGGTAATCGAAAAAACGGTTCCAGCAATGCCAACCATCGACCCAGCAATTACGGTCAATACATTTCTGCCAGAATCAGAACTCTCGGAAAAAATAATTTTCAATACACCTTCGGGCGTAAAGGGAAATGTCTTGTCAACGTATAATAAAATAATAGCTGCAAGAATGCTTAGAATAATAATTACGGTAGGGACAAACCAAAAACTATCACGAACTTTTTTAAATAAATACTGTAGGTTGAGCATGTTGGTTTTTTTAAACACTACAAGATATTACTTAAATTTTACTTATAAACACTAAAAATCAGAATCGTAATGAATAGAAAGGCAAAGAGGCTGATACTAAACTTACAATCTTAATCATATAAATTACATTTACGGCAAAGATTTACGTACTTTCGTTAGATGTTAAAAAAGTACAATCATATTGATGAATTATTAGTAGATGCTGCTAAAGAAGCATTATATGAAAAGTTAATTGCGCAGCTCAATAAGGACTTCCGGTTGGCAAACATTGAAGAAACATTCAATGTTCATATAACACCAAAAGAGCTAAAGGCTCAATTGCATGAAATTATCTATAAATTAATCCAAGAGCGATTTACAGAATACCTTAGCTTGCTTTATATCATTGATGTTTCAGAAACTAAAATTAAGGCGCTTGATGGTGCTGACACAATTGTGTTATCTGGACAGGTTGCATTTTTGATTCTAAAACGTGAATGGCAAAAAGTATGGTTTAAAAATAAACTCTAACAAACGGAACTAACGCATCAGCATAAATGCTTTTGTCGTCGTCATGCAACACGTTATAGCGTACTCCAATTGTAATATGATTGGTGGTGTAACCAATTCCAAAAAAGATAGCAGGTTGCCAATAGTTGTCATCTTCAAGAAGGTCGCTTTCAAAATCACGATTTACATTCAAATACTCAAACTCACTGGACAATTGAATCTCAGGAAGGACATTGTATAAAGAGAGAAAACTGCCGCCTACAATTGTAGATTTAAAAAAATCATTGTCATTAAAATATGTGTAATTCAATGCAATTCCAGCAGAAAAACGAGAGTTGAAATCATAAATAGCACTTGGGGCAACGGTTGCGCTAAAAATTCCATTTCCAAAACTCAAACCCAATCCGCCACCAAAACGAATATTTTTCCAAAAATCACTTTGTGTTGAATTTTGATTCATATTTTGAGAAAATGCAGTTGCACACAAAAAAAATAACAAAATCGTAAATTTTGACCGAGAAAAAACAGAATCTTTCATTTCTAAAAAAAGCCTAATAATTAATACTATAAATATATACAAAACATGCGACGTGTTTTTCTCAAAAGTTGTATTTTTGGGGAAATTTTGTCAAAACAAGACAGGAAGAAAAAAACATGGATAGATTTTCCTTTTTAAATGCAGCACATACAGCATATTTTGCTGAATTATACGATCAATATTTACAAAATCCAGATAGCGTTGAGCCAAGTTGGCGCGCTTTTTTTCAAGGATACGATTTCGGAACAACTAGCTACGGCGAAGAAACTTCAGAAGCAGAAGTAATTTCTAACGTTGTAATTCCTGAAAATGTTCAAAAAGAATTTCAAGTTGTTAAGCTAATTGATGGCTATCGCACGCGTGGACACTTATTTACAAGAACAAACCCTGTACGCGAACGTAGAAAATATGAGCCAACCTTAGCGTTGGAAAATTTTGAACTAAGCGAAAGTGATCTTGACAAAACTTTTGAAGCTGGTGAAATTCTAGGAATCGGAAAAACAACTCTTCGAGAAATCGTTGCACACTTAGAACGCATTTATTGCGAATCAATAGGTGTGGAATATATGTACATACGAAAGCCTGAACAAATTAAGTGGATTCAGCAAAAGCTGAACATAAATGATAATCACCCAAAGTTTACTTCAGATCAAAAAAAGCATATTCTTAAAAAGTTAAATGAGGCAGTTTCATTTGAAAACTTTTTGCATACCAAATATGTCGGACAAAAACGATTTTCCCTTGAAGGAGGTGAATCTCTTATTCCTGCCCTAGATGCTGTAGTAGAAGAAGCAGCCAATAAAGGAGTAAAAGAATTTATCTTAGGAATGGCTCACAGAGGTCGTTTAAATGTACTGACAAACATTTTTGGAAAATCTGCTAAAAATATCTTTAGTGAATTTGATGGAAAAGACTATGAAGAAGCGATCTTCGATGGAGATGTTAAATATCACTTAGGACTTACATCTGAACGAGAAACAGATTCAGGTAAAAAAATTAGTATGAACATTGCGCCAAATCCATCACACTTAGAAACGGTTGGAGCAGTGGTAGAAGGTATTGCACGTGCCAAACAAGATCGAAATCACGCTGATAACTTCTCTGAAGTACTACCTATTGTAATTCATGGAGACGCAGCAATTGCAGGACAAGGATTGGTATACGAAATTGTGCAAATGTCACAATTAGATGGTTACAAAACAGGAGGAACTATACATATTGTTATCAATAACCAAGTTGGATTTACTACAAATTATCTAGATGCACGTTCATCAACATACTGTACAGATGTTGGAAAAGTAACACTTTCTCCAGTATTACACGTCAATGCTGACGACGCTGAAGCCGTAGTACATGCTGCTTTATTTGCGTTAGATTACCGAATGACTTTTCAGCGAGATGTCTTTATTGACCTATTGGGATATCGTAAATATGGTCATAACGAAGGAGATGAGCCACGTTTTACTCAGCCGAAACTATACAAGGCAATTTCAAAACATAGCAATCCAAGAGATATCTATGCTCAAAAATTAATTGAGCAAGGTGTGATTGATACTGACTATGTTTTAAACTTAGAAAAACAATACAAAGATTCTTTAGAAATAAAACTTGAAGATTCTCGTAAAGAAGAAAAAACCGTAATCACACCATTCATGCAAGATGCTTGGAAAGATCTAGGTTTGCAGCGTGTTGATGAAAAAGTAATGGAAGAAAAGGTTGATACGAGCTATTCAAAAAATAAACTAGAAGAAATTGCAAAAGCAGTTTCTAAACTACCTGAGGATAAAAAATTCTTGCGAAAAATAACGCGAATTGTATCTGATCGTCATAAAATGTTTTTTGTAGATAATCAGATTGATTGGGGAATGGGAGAAATGTTAGCATATGGCTCATTGCTTCAAGAAGGTTTTGATGTTCGTATTACAGGTCAAGATGTTGAAAGAGGAACATTTTCGCATCGTCATGCAGTAGTCAAAGTAGAAGATTCTGAAGAAGAAATCAAACTATTGGATTATGTAGCAAAAGACCAAGGAAATTTTTACATCTACAATTCATTGCTTTCAGAATATGGTGTGCTTGGATTTGATTATGGTTATGCAATGGCAAGTCCAAATACATTGACAATTTGGGAAGCACAATTTGGTGATTTCAGCAACGGAGCACAAATCATGATTGATCAATATATCTCTTCTGCTGAAGATAAATGGAAAACACAAAGTGGCATTGTAATGTTGTTGCCGCATGGGTATGAAGGGCAAGGAGCAGAACACTCTTCAGCACGTATGGAGCGTTACTTACAATTATGTGCAAAAGACAATATGTTTGTTGCAGACTGTACGACGCCGGCAAACTTTTATCACTTGTTACGTCGTCAAATGAAAGCAAATTTTAGAAAGCCGTTAATTGTTTTTACACCAAAAAGTTTATTGCGCCATCCAAAAGCAGTTTCTACAGTAGAGGAATTTACTAATGGAACGTTCCAAACATTGATAGATGATGCAGAAGCGCAACCGAGCAAAGTAAAAACGTTGGTATTCTGTACAGGAAAATTCTATTATGACCTATTAGAAGAACGTGAAAAGCAAGGAAGAGAAGATGATGTAGCATTGGTACGATTGGAACAATTATTCCCATTGCCAAAAACAAAAATCAGAGAAGTATTAGCAAAATATAGCAATGCAACTGATGTAGTTTGGGCACAAGAAGAGCCTCGAAACATGGGTGCTTACGGACATTTACTAATGCATATGGACGAAGTGAAAAACTTCAGAGTTGCTTCTAGACGATTCTACGGAGCGCCAGCGGCAGGTAGTAAAGTGCGTTCTGAGCGACGTCATAAAGAAGTGATTGCGTACGTTTTTGATAAAACTAAAAATAATATGTATTAGGATTGTATTTCGATTTTGTTCAATACTAATCCTGCGCTTGCTGAGGTAATCGGAGGCAAACGCCAAAAATAAATAAAATAAAAACTAAAATATAGAACACGATGATTTTAGAAATGAAAGTTCCTTCGCCAGGAGAATCCATCACTGAAGTAGAGATCGCAGAATGGTTAGTAGCAGATGGCGACTATGTTGAAAAAGACCAAGCAATTGCTGAGGTTGATTCAGACAAAGCAACGTTGGAGTTGCCAGCAGAAGCTAGTGGAACAATCACCTTAAAAGCTGAGGAAGGCGATGCTGTAGCGGTTGGACAAGTAGTTTGTTTAATTGACACAAGTGCAAAAGCGCCAAATGGAAGCAGTGCGCCAAAAGAAGAGAAGAAGGATGAAGCTCCAAAAGCGGCACCTGTAGCGGAAGCTCCAAAAGCAGCTGCAGAGCCAGCTAAAACGTACGCTTCAGGAAGTGCTTCGCCAGCAGCTAAAAAGATTCTTGCAGAAAAAGGAATGGATGCTAGTGAAGTGAAAGGAACTGGAAAAGATGGTCGTGTTACTAAAGATGATGCAGTAAATGCGCAACCGAGTATGGGAACACCAACTGGTGGATCGCGAGGGAGCGAACGTAAAAAATTATCAATGCTTCGTAGAAAAGTGGCTGAGCGTTTGGTATCTGCAAAGAACGAAACAGCTATGCTTACAACGTTCAACGAAGTAGATATGTCGCCAATTTTTGCGTTGCGTAAAGAATATAAAGAAGACTTCAAAGCAAAACATGGTGTAAGTTTAGGATTCATGTCGTTCTTTACGTTGGCAGTAGTTCGTGCGTTAAAATTATATCCTGCAGTAAACTCTATGATTGATGGAAAAGAAATGATAAGCTATGATTTCTGTGATATTAGCATTGCGGTTTCTGGACCTAAAGGATTGATGGTGCCTGTAATTAGAAATGCGGAAAACTTATCTTTTAGAGGTGTAGAAGCAGAAGTAAAACGTTTGGCATTGCGTGCGCGCGACGGACAAATTACAGTAGATGAAATGACTGGCGGAACCTTTACAATCTCTAATGGAGGTGTTTTTGGAAGTATGTTATCTACGCCAATTATCAATCCACCACAATCAGGTATTTTAGGAATGCATAACATTGTTGAAAGACCAGTTGCTATTGATGGTAAAGTAGAAATTCGTCCAATCATGTACGTTGCGTTATCATATGACCACCGAATTATTGATGGTAGAGAATCGGTAGGTTTCTTGGTGGCAGTGAAAGAAGCATTAGAAAACCCAGAAGAATTATTGATGGATAACAATGTGAGAAAGGCATTGGAATTATAATTCTTTCTAAACATTATAAATTTAAAAAGCACGGTATACTATAATTATCGTGCTTTTTTTATAATAAGGCATAAATATTTATGCAAAACGCAGTCACCAATAAAATTACTTGTATGGTAAAAAGGATGGTAAATCGCTTATTGTTTTGAGTTAGGGAGGTCATCACAATTAGGGTTGATTAATAACGATGTAAAATTCTTCAAAATACAGATTTGAAACAATACGTAAAATTACGTGTTTTTTGCTGCATACTAGCTTTTATAAGTAAAGAGGATGTGTTTTTGTGTAATCTAACTTAGGGATAAAAATGCGTTATTTTAAATACAAGCAGCTCTTGTCGTAGTCAATCACAGCTTTTCCTTTTCGCAAAATATCTGCGCCAATAATACCATGAACTGGTTCGGCTTTATGTTGCGTTAGTGCGGTATTTACATGATCTAAATTAAATAAAACCAAAGCAACGCGTTGTTTGGTCCATTTCCCAATACGTATTTTATTACCTTTTGAAACTTGTGTTTCCATATTGATGGCGCCAGCGCCAGCGGCTTTAATTTCTGAAGCCTTTGCTACTAAATTGAAAGTTTCAATTGCTTCAAAACCTACACATGAAGTAGAAGCACCAGTATCTAAAATAAAACTTCCTTCAACACCGTTAATCTTTGCTTTCATTTCATAATGATTAGTGTTAATACGATTTAGTTTAATTCGTTGATAACCCTTATCAAGCAAAAATTTTCTCAAACTTTTTTTCATATAGTTTTCAGTTGTGATGTTGCGAAAGTACAAATCAAAACAATAGTTTCTGTCAATTGCAAAGGAAATCTAAAGTTTTTAAAAAATACACAACTTGTATTCATCTCTAAAATACTATTTTTGCGACATGATAATTACAGATACGCATACACACCTATATAGTGAAGCTTTTGAAGAAGATCAAAAGGAAATGATGCAACGCGCCATTGATAGTGGTGTGCAACGTTTTTTCGTGCCAGCAATTGACTCAACTTATACAGAACGTATGTTTCAATTGGAAAAAGATTTTCCTAAGGAAGTGTTTCTAATGACAGGGTTACATCCAACACATGTAAAAGAAAATTATAAAGAAGAATTGGCACATGTAGAATACTTATTAACCAACCGAAAATTTTATGCGGTAGGTGAAATAGGGATTGATCTTTATTGGGACACAACTTTTTTAAAAGAACAACAAGAGGCTTTTCAATATCAAATACAATTAGCAAAAAAATATAAGTTGCCAATTGTGATTCATTGTCGTGATGCTTTTGATGAAGTTTTTGAAGTATTAGAAAAAGAAAAAGGAGAAGAGTTATTTGGAATTTTTCATTGTTTTACAGGAACAAAGGAGCATGCAGAAAAAGCAATTAAGTATAATATGAAACTGGGAATAGGAGGTGTTGTTACCTTTAAAAACGGAAAAATTGATCAGTTTTTAGCACATATTCCTATAAAACATATTGTTTTAGAAACGGATGCTCCATATTTGGCGCCAACACCATATAGAGGAAAACGAAATGAAAGCAGTTACATTGTAAATGTATTAGAGAAGGTGGCAAGTATTTATAAAATTTCTACTGAAGATGCTGCTCGAATAACCACTGAAAACTCTAAAGCTGTTTTTGGGGTCTAAATTTCTATCTAAATCTTAAAAATAATATCGCCATCGGGTGATGTAATGAAGAATCAAAATGAATCAACCTAAAATTTTACTCATCTATACAGGCGGTACTATTGGAATGATTAAGGACTTTGCAACAGGTGCTTTGCGTGCTTTTGACTTTGCTAAACTTTTAGAGCGAATTCCTGAACTTTCACACCTAGATTGTAATATAGAAACAGTCGCTTTTCAAGATCCAATTGATTCGTCCAATATGAATCCACAATATTGGATAAAAATGGCATCCATAATTGAGGAAAACTATGAACGATTTGACGGG
The DNA here is from genome assembly GCF_001005305.1 of Kordia zhangzhouensis. Taxonomy (GTDB): domain Bacteria; phylum Bacteroidota; class Bacteroidia; order Flavobacteriales; family Flavobacteriaceae; genus Kordia; species Kordia zhangzhouensis. The sequence goes on along the minus strand of NZ_LBMH01000003.1, from coordinate 536,219 downwards.
TTTGTAGTGCTCCATGGAAGTGATACAATGAGTTACTCAGCATCGGTATTAAGTTTTATGTTAGAAAACCTTGCGAAGCCAGTAATATTTACAGGTTCTCAGTTGCCAATAGGAGATTTGCGAACAGATGCCAAAGAAAATTTGATTACATCAATTCAAATAGCATCGCTATGGGATGACCAAGGAAAACCTCAAATTACTGAAGTTGGTTTATATTTTGAATACAAATTATATAGAGCCAATCGAACTACAAAAATAAATGCAGAACATTTTGAAGCATTTGCATCGCTCAACTATCCGCCTTTGGCAGAATCGGGTGTGCATTTAAAGGTGTTTAAAGAAAATTTATGGCGACCAACAAACAATAAAAAATTTAAAGTTCATAAAGAAATAGATAATAATATAGCTATAATTAAACTATTTCCAGGAATAACGCGCGCTAGTATAGAAGGCTTTTTAGCTTCTCCGAGCATAAAAGCTATTATTTTGGAAACTTATGGAGCAGGAAATGCGCCTACCGAAGCATGGTTTTTGGATTTTTTATACGAAATAAAGCAACGAGGAATCATAATTGTAAATGTTACACAATGTTCAGGAGGAAGAGTAATTATGGGGCAATATGAAACTAGTGTAGCGCTTAAAAGCCTTGAAATTATTAGTGGAAAAGATATCACGACAGAATCGGCTGTTGCAAAATTAATGTACCTTTTAGGTAGAAAAATAAATAAATCTGACTTCAAAACAGTGTTTGAAACACAAATTAGAGGTGAAATGTCCTAAAAATAACTAGATATATTTCAAAAACTAATTTTTTTTTTGTTATTTGCCCGACGATATAGAGAGGTGGCCGAGTGGTCGAAGGCGCACGCCTGGAAAGTGTGTATACGGCACAACCGTATCGAGGGTTCGAATCCCTTCCTCTCTGCAGAAATTTATCGTAAATAATTGTAAAATTTTTATATCTTTAACCCGATTAACTAACAAAATTTAAGTTCAAGAGAAATGAAAAAAGGATTTTCTATTATGGCTGTAGCCATGTTAACGATTTTAAATGTAGGTGTTGCAGTAGCACAAGACGCTAACGAGGCAGCAGTAGAGTCACAAGGATTTCACCAAATATTGAAAGATTACTTTATCAAGGGTGGACCTGGATTCATGGGAATTGTATTGTTGTGTCTTATCTTAGGATTAGCAATATGTATTGAAAGAATCATCTACTTAAACATGGCAACAACAAATAACAAGAAATTGTTAGCCAATGTTGAAAATGCATTAGCAACTGGTGGTGTTGAAGCAGCGAAAGAAGTAGCGAGAAACACAAAAGGTCCTGTAGCTTCTATTTTCTATCAAGGATTAGATCGTATGGATGAAGGTGTTGATAATGCTGAAAAAGCTGTTGTAGCGTATGGAGGAGTACAAATGGGACAATTGGAAAGAAACGTATCTTGGATTTCTTTATTTATCGCAATTGCACCGATGTTAGGATTCATGGGAACGGTAATTGGTATGATTCAAGCCTTTACTCAAATTCAAGCAGCAGGTACACTTGATGCTTCGTTAATTGCAGGTTCTATTCAGGTAGCCTTATTAACAACAGTATTTGGTTTGATCGTAGGTATCATACTTCAGATTTTCTATAACTATATTATTGCAAAGATTGATAGTATTGTAAACGACATGGAAGATTCATCTATTTCATTAATAGATTTATTAGTTCGTTACAAGAAATAAGACTATCAACTTTATACAATACTATATCATATGAAATCATTAAAATTAATATTAACAATCTTAGTTGCCGTTATCGCACTGATAGGAGTTATCCTATACGTGATGATTTTATCGGATAAATCAACTGGAAATGGAATGATTGTTGCAGGAGAAGTTCTTGTAATCGTAACTGCAGCATTGGCACTATTTTTTGGTCTCAAAAACTTGGCGACCAATCCGCAAGCATTAAAGAAATCATTGATTTCTTTGGCAGTTTTTGCAATCATCGGTATATTATCGTATGTGTCTGCGAGTGAATCTCCAACACAAGTAGGTGAAATTTCAATCGATGAAAGCACATCTAAATTGGTAGGAACAGGTATTTACATGTTCTACTTTTTAGCAGCAGTCGCAATTTTAGCGATGGTAGGATTTGGAATCAAAAAATCACTTAACAAATAATTATGGGAAGAAGAAACATACCAGAAGTTAATGCAGGATCGATGGCAGATATTGCATTCTTACTTCTTATCTTTTTCTTAGTAACCACAACCTTTGAGGAAGATGCGGGTATCACTAGAAAGTTACCGCCAATTCCGCCAGAAGGAGTTGTTCCGCCTGTCATTAAACAAAAGAATTTGTTTACAGTATTGGTAAATAAGAATAACGATCTTTTGGTTGAAGAAGAATTGATGGAAATTAAAGACTTACGTCAAGCAGCTATCGATTTTCTTGATAACGGTGGTGGAACCAATGAGAAAGGTGAGCCTTGTAATTATTGCAAAGGAAAAAGAAGTGAGGACTCATCAGACCATCCTAATAAAGCAATTATCTCTGTAAGAAATGATAGAGAAACAGAATATAAAACGTTTATTTCTGTTCAGAACGAGCTTGTAGGAGCTTATAATTTCTTGCGTAATAGAGAGTCAATGAGGCTTTATGGACAAAAATATACATCAATGGATTCTATTGCGGCTCATCCGCAAACTGGAGAGTCTCTAAAGGAGGAATTGAATACAAAGCTAGAAGTGATCAGGGAGATGTATCCTTTGAAAATATCTGAAGCAGAAACTAATAATTAAAAAATGTAGTTACTATGTCTAAATTTAAAAAGAAAAAAAGTGGTGAGTTGCCACCAGTATCTACAGCAGCTTTACCAGATATCGTTTTCATGCTATTATTCTTCTTTATGACGGTAACAACGTTTAAAAAAGATGATTATAAAGTAGCACAAAAGTTTCCAGCAGCAGATCAAGTGCAAAAACTTGATAAAACTGATCCTGTGATTTACATTTATGCAGGAAAACCAAGTGAACGTTACCGTAGTGAAGTAGGAACACAGGCTAAAATTCAGTTAAATGATAAATTTGCCGATGTTTCTGAAATCAAAGATTATTGGTTCAACACATTAAATAATGAGCTAGGGCCAGAATTTAGAAATGTTGCCATTACGGCTCTTAAAGTAGATGGTGAAACGAATATGGGATTGATATCTGATATCAAACAAGAACTTCGTGAAATCAATGCTTTAAAGATTAATTACACTACAAGAAAAGGTAATGTAAGTGAAAATCTTAAATAGAAAATCTTAAATTTTACAGATAAAAAAGCACTCTTTTTAGAGTGCTTTTTTTATACTATCTTGCTTATAAGATTAAAAAATGAATTTAATGCATTATTCGCCAAAGCACTTTGTAATTATACTTTTTTCTTTTCTGTTAGGAACTTTATGGTTGCATGCACAAGAAGAAGTCATTCTAGATACAATTCCTGATGAAAATTATAGAGAAGATCAATTTTATATTGGAATAACCTATAATATACTCCAAAATCGTCCTAGTGAGGTTTCTCAAAATAATTTTTCAAGTGGAATTCACTTAGGATTTATTAGAGATTTTCCAATAAATGAGAATAGGAATAAGGCAATAGGTATTGGAATTGGATATTCCTATAACTCCTATTTTCACAACTTGAAAGCTACTGAAACAGACAACGGAATTGTTTACGAAGTCATTAACGGAGATGAGAATTTTAGTAGAAATAAATACAGAACTCACGAGGTAGAATTGCCCATAGAGTTTCGTTGGAGAACTTCAACAGCAACCGATTATAAATTTTGGCGTATTTATGCAGGTTTTAAGTTGGGATATATGTTTTCGGGGATTTCTAAATTTATAGGCGATAGTGGAAAGCTTAAATTTCAAAATGATGATTTTGATAGTTTCCGTTATGGCTTAACACTCAGTGCAGGATATAACACGTGGAATTTTCACTTGTATTATGGGTTGAATGCACTTTTTAAAGACGGAACGAGTACCAACACAGGAGAACGCTTCGAAATGAGTGCAATTAAAGTGGGTTTAATGTTTTATATTCTATGATTGAAACCAATCATACATAGCTAGAAGCTGAGGAATGGTTCCAATAAAAAAGCCAAGTATAAGTTCTATAAGTGTATGTGCTTTCAAATACAAACGTGAAGTTCCTACCAAACCTATGAGTAAAATAAGAATACTCAAAGCAAAGGTAATATTGAGTTGATAAGTAATGCTTAGTACAATTAGAAACATCAATAAGCCTGAAATTCCCATCATATGCATACTTGCTTTTACACGAAACAAAACAAGAGTAAGACAAATAAGCGCCGATACTAAAGAAGCTACAAAGAAATCGAATAATTCTGCAAAAATTGATTGAGGAATAACCTTTGTAATAATCAAGAATAATAGTAATACGTATAAATACAGTGGAATTTTTCGCTGTGAAACATCTTTTACAAAAACAGAATCAATCAGCTTAAATCGTTTTAATAATATAAAAACCAAAATAGGAATGCAGATTGTAAAAATTGCAATGGCAATGGTTACGTCTATTGAAAACTTTCGGTCGTACAATCGTGGCGTAACAAGAAAATACCCCATAGTTGCCATGACTGGAATAAAAATAGGATGAAAAATATATGATATAACGTTAAAAAAAATACGCATCTATATTTTCTTTCGGAGTCGTGCTACAGGAATGTCTAACTGTTCTCTATATTTTGCGACTGTTCTTCGTGCAATTGGATACCCTTTTTCTTTTAATATAGTCGCTAATTTTTCGTCTGTGAGAGGTTTTTTCTTATCCTCATCTTCTATAACAGTCTCTAATATTTTTTTGATTTCACGAGTGGATACATCTTCTCCTTGTTCATTTTTCATAGATTCAGAGAAAAATTCCTTAATCAGTTTTGTGCCGTAAGGTGTGTCTACATATTTACTATTGGCAACTCGCGAAACTGTTGAAACGTCCATATCAATCATATCGGCAATGTCTTTTAAAATCATAGGTTTCAACTTGCGCTCGTCTCCTGTAAGGAAGTATTCTTCTTGATAATGTAAAATTGCATTCATTGTAACCAAAAGTGTCTGTTGACGTTGTTTAATAGCTTCTATGAACCATTTGGCAGCATCTAACTTTTGTTTAATGAATAAAACCGCATCTTTTTGTGATTTTGTTTTCTCTTTAGCATCTTTATAGCCTTTAAGCATCTCATTATATTCTTTCGAAACATGTAATTCTGGTGCGTTTCGTCCATTTAAAGAAAGTTCTAAAACGCCATCTACAATGCGAATAGTAAAATCAGGGACAATATGTTCAATGATTTTTGTATTGCCTGCATACGAACCTCCAGGTTTAGGGTTCAAACGTTCAACTTCTATAATTGCATCGCGAAGTTGTACTTCGGTAACATCAAACTTTTGCAATAATTTTTGATAATGCTTTTTTGTAAAATGCTCAAAAGATTTTTCTAAAATATCTATGGCAAGCTCAATAGATTCTGTAGGTTCTTTTCGCTTTAATTGTATTAAAAGACACTCTTGTAAGTTGCGAGCACCTACACCAGCAGGATCCAATTCATGAACAATAGTAAGTATCTTGTGAATGTTTTCTGTTGAAGTAAAAATATTTTGAGTAAATGCTAAGTCATCTACAATATCTTCAATAGGTCTACGGATGTAACCGCTTTCATCAACACTTCCTATTAGAAATTCAGCAATTTCACGATCTTCGTCAGAAAGTCTAAACGTATTTAATTGATTTTTTAAATGTTGATTGAACGAAGTTCCAGATGCATAAGGGACATTTTTTTCTTCGTCGTCAGCGCTATAATTATTGGCTTGTAAACGATAATTAGGAATTTCATCATCACTCAAGTATTCATCTACATTGATATCTTCTGCACTGATTGATTCGTTTCCATAATCATCATCATATTCATTAGAAAGATCGGCGTCATAATCATCTACTTTTTCCTTTCCACTGTCTAATGCAGGATTTTCTTCCAACTCTTGTTTCAAGCGTTGTTCAAATGCTTGCGTAGGCAGCTGTATCAATTTCATTAATTGAATTTGCTGAGGCGATAACTTTTGAGATAATTTAAAATTTAATTGTTGTTTAAGCATAATATCTTTTCTAACATAGCTTGCCAGCTTGAAAGTCTGAGCAATTTATTTCTTTTCGTAAACTTTGTAAGTGGCAGTTCCGCCACCTGTTTGTAATTTCATTTTTCGTTCTCCAGAGAGAAACCGTTTGCTAGTACGATCGATTTCATATGTCCCATTAGCCGTAGTAGCTTTAAGCATACCACCAATTCCGTCAATTGTCATTGCGACATCAATCATGATTTTGTCAGCAGTAATATCATCTACTGTATATTTGAACACCATTTTTTGAGAAGGTAACAACGGATTTTCAGTCTCATAGTTCCAAGTAGTCCCTACTGTCAAAGGTTCTTTAGGAAATGTAATAGGGCTTGCTGAAAATTGAGAAACAATGGATGCATTTCTGTAAGGAGCATTTTTAAATGCTGCTTCTTTTATCGTTTTTCCATATTTGTCAGTAAGTAATGTAAATTCTTCGTCTAAGTAATCTTTGACTTCATTGTACATTTCCAACTCACTTTCTTTTAGTTTTTTGGTGCTGATTGATTTAATTACTTCAGTGTCAAAACCTTCTTGACTACCAAACATATCAGATTCGTACTTAATTCGTTTTAAAACACCAGTAAACACATAATTACTATCTTTTGTAATCGAATCTAAGGTAAATTGAATTTCGTTGGATTCTTGAAATGAACCCATTTCGTTTGCGCTTGTTTTGGTTTCATAAACCAAGGTTTGTGTAAAACCCTTTTCATAGTTCAAACTTGAACTAACTTTATTGGAGTTTTTAGAGCAGCTTGTTAAAAAGAGCACTAAAATGACAGTTCTTATTACTTTAGTAATCATATATTGGGTTTTACAGTTACACAAATATAAAAAAACCTACCTTGGTTTGTTGAGCCTTACTGCAAAAAATACGAGCGCATTTACTTTAGCTGTAATGTGCTATATGCGAATGTACTTTTTTGCATAAAAAAACCGCCAACAATATTGTTGGCGGCTTATTTATATAATTGAAAACTATTTTAATTTTTAAAACTCTGCGTTTTGTGGGGTTCTTGGGTAAGGAATTACATCTCTAATATTGCTCATTCCTGTAACAAACATTACTAAACGCTCAAAGCCAAGTCCGAAACCAGAGTGTACGGCTGTTCCATATTTTCTAAGCTCTAAATACCACCAAAGTTCTTCTTCAGGAATATCTAAAGCAGCCATTTTCTCTTTTAATACGTCTAAACGCTCTTCACGTTGTGAACCGCCGACAATTTCTCCAATTCCTGGAAATAAAATATCCATGGCGCGGACTGTTTTTTCGTCTTCGTTTAAACGCATATAAAAAGCTTTAATATTTGCAGGATAATCAAATAAGATTACAGGACATTTAAAGTGTTTTTCAACAAGAAAACGTTCGTGTTCACTTTGTAAATCTGCTCCCCATTCGTTAATCAAATATTTAAACTTTTTCTTTTTATTAGGTTTAGAATTGCGTAAAATATCAATTGCTTCTGTGTAACTTACACGCTTAAAATTGTTATCTATTACAAATCGCAACTTTTCTGTCAATGTCATTTCACTGCGTTCAGCCTGTGGTTTTTTCTTGTCTTCTTGAATCAGGCGATCTTCTAAAAATGCTAGGTCATCTGCATTGTGTTCTAAAACATATCCTAGTACAGATTTCATAAAATCTTCTGCTAAATCCATATTGCCATCTAAGTCCATAAAGGCAACTTCAGGTTCAATCATCCAGAATTCTGCTAAGTGACGAGAGGTATTTGAATTTTCGGCTCTAAATGTAGGACCAAATGTGTACACTTTACCAAGTGACATTGCGTAGGTTTCCGCTTCTAACTGTCCAGAAACCGTCAAATTCGTTTCCTTTCCAAAGAAATCCTTAGAATAATCTACATTTCCATCTTCATTAAGAGGTGGGTTTTTAGCGTCCAACGTCGTAACGCGAAACATTTCTCCAGCTCCTTCTGCATCACTACCCGTAATGATGGGAGCATGCATATAATAAAATCCATTGTCATTAAAATACTTATGAATGGCAAACGATAATGACGAACGCAAACGCATAACAGCGCTAAATGTGCTAGTGCGTGTACGCAAATGGGCTTGCTCACGTAAAAATTCTAAGCTATGTTTTTTTGGTTGCATAACTGTTTTAGAGACTTCTTCAGGATCAGCATCTCCTAAAATAGTAATGTCAGAAACTTGAACTTCTACTTTTTGTCCTTTTCCTTGACTTTCTATCAATTCTCCCTTTACAGCGATTGCAGCTCCGGTTCCAACACGTTTTAGTATATTTTCGTCGGTATTTTCAAAATCAACAACACATTGAATATTATGTATTGTGGAACCATCATTTAATGCGATAAAACGATTTGCTCTAAATGTGCGTACCCAACCTTTTACAGTAACTTCTTGTAATAATGTTTCCGAACTCAATAACTCGGCAACTGTGTATGATTTCATCTTTCTAATAATTTAGGCGACAAATATAGTTCATTAACGAAAACTTATGAAATGAGCTATGACAATTTTTGACACAAACTGATATGGTTTTTAGTGAATTCAATTTGACATAGCAAATGCAAAATTACATGCATCTCCTAAAATTGTGTATTCAATTTGTACGAAGAGTATGTTTTTTTAGTATGAGAATTCGTAAAGACGTATAAATACTGGTGAATAAAAGGAATTTACCCACTAAAAAGGGGATTTTTCCCCTTGTCTAAAAGCCCAAAGTTGACATATATTTGTCATGGCTATTAATCAATTGTAATCTTAATTTGTCTTCAATGATTAAGTAAATTAAGGTAGGTTTGGGGGAACCTAATAGAGTCTGAACGCTGTACCAACAGCTTCAGGCTTTATTTTTTGTATTTATATTGGTTTTTAGTCTAAGATTATTCTTCTGTTGATTGGTTGTTTTTACTTTTTAGGCGAACTAGCTCTGAAAGTTTCTTTTTTGGTTTTTCAGGAAGAATTCTAAAATTAGGTTCTTTTAAAACACGTTTATTAGCGATACTTCTTTCTAACGATAATAGTAATGAAGGTAATAATAATAAATTTGCTAACATAGCAAAAAGAAGTGTAGCTGAAACCAATCCGCCCAAAGCGACAGTTCCACCAAAACTGGAAATCATAAATACAGAGAACCCAAAAAATAGAACAATAGAAGTGTAAAACATGCTAACTCCGGTTTCTCGTAAAGCAGCGTATACAGATTTTCTAATTTTCCAGTTATTAGTTCTTAGTTCTTGTCTGTATTTAGCTAAAAAGTGAATGGTATCATCTACAGAGATTCCAAAAGCGATGCTAAATACCAAAATGGTTGAAGGTTTGATAGGAACTCCTAAAAAGCCCATCATTCCAGCAGTAATTAATAACGGAAGTAAGTTAGGAACTAATGATATTAAAATCATACGAAATGACCTGAATAAATATGCCATAAATAATGAAATCAAAAAGATAGCGAGTGATAATGACATAATTAAATTGTCTACTAAATACTTGGTTCCTTTTAAAAACACTAAGGCTTTTCCTGTTAGTGTGACATTGTATTTTCCTTTGAATGTATTGTCAATTTTGTTTTGAAGATTTTCTTGAATACGCTCCATTTTATCAGTGCCAATATCTTTCATAAATGTTGTGATACGCGCATATTGTCCAGTTGAATCTACGAAACTAGAAAGTAAATTGGTTTCTGATTTAGATTTTGCTGCAAACGCCATAATCCAACTATTTTCGTTAGAGGTTGGCAATGTGTAATTTTTAGGTAAACCACCAAAGTAGGCTTGGCGCGAATATTTAGCTAAACTTACAACAGACATTGGTTGTGAGAGTTCTGGGATTTCTACAATAAGCTCTTCTAATTTATCCATCCTTTTTAAAGTAGGAAGTTTAGTGACTCCGTTTTTTCGGTCAGTATCAATCATGATTTCTAATGGCATGATTCCGTCAAATTCTTTTTCAAAGAAACGTATGTCTTTAAAGAAGTCGGCTCGTTGCGGCATATCTTCAATTAAACTGCCAGAAATTCGAATTTGGTAAATTCCAATTATACTGAGTGTAAGTAGTGCTACAGAGGTAATGTAAACAGCAAATCGGTGATGACGTACCATTTTTTCCATCCAACCCACAAAAGCACTAATCCAACGTTTGTTTAAATGATTTAAGTGTTTCTGTTTAGGCAGTGCCATGAAACTGTAAATGATAGGAATAATTAATAACGACAGAATAAAAATAGCAATGATATTTATAGAAGCTACGATACCAAATTCTTTCAATAATTTACTTTCTGTGATAATAAAGGTGGCAAATCCTGCAGCGGTTGTGACATTGGTCATCAATGTAGCATTTCCTATTTTTGAGATAACACGTTGTAAGGATTTTGCTTGATTTCCGTGTTTTTTTATTTCTTGTTGGTATTTGTTGATAAAGAAAATACAGTTAGGAATTCCAATGACGATAATTAAAGGTGGAATTAACGCAGTTAATACCGTAATCTCATAATGCAATAGTCCTAATACCCCAAAAGCCCACATTACACCTATAATTACAACTATCATCGATATAAAAGTGGCACGGAAAGATCTAAAGAAAAAGAAAAAGATTAAACTAGTGATGAGTAGGGCGGCACCAATAAATAACCCTATTTCATCCACAATATTTTGTGAATTGAGTGTTCGTATGTATGGCATTCCAGAAACGCGGAGATCTAATCCGGTTTCAGCTTCAAATTCGGCTATAATAGGTAAAACTTCGTCGTAAATAAAATCTTTTCTCACGGCTGTATTTACGATTTCTTTATCTAAATATACAGCAGTACGAACGGTTCCTTCCTCATTAAAAAGCAAACTTTTATAGAAAGGAAGATTTTGAAAAAGTTCTGTTTGGATAGAATCTACTTGTGCTTGGGTTGTTATTTCGCCAGTAACTAGATTTTCTAATGCAAATCGTTGATTTTCTTGGTCTTTGACTAATTTTTTTAAATTTTCTGTAGAGATGACTGCGCTAACTTCAGGTTTTGCATTAAACCGTTTACTAAGCCGATTCCAAGCATTGAAATTTTTAGGAGTAAACAATGCGCTATCTTTGACAGCAAGAATAATTAAGTTTCCTTCTTCACCAAAAATATCTAAAAACTGGTTGTATTCAATGTTTACAGGATGATTGTCTGGTAATAAGTTTGCTTCTGTATAGGAAAAGCGCATGTTTTTCCATTGAGATCCTAAAAATATTGTCATTCCGATGATTAGTGTCAAAATGACAATTCTATTTCTAAGAATCAGTCGTGCTACACTTGCCCAAAAGCGCGTATTAATCCATTTGATCATTGTTCCATTTTTGCTCGTGCAAAGTTAGGAAAAACGTTTGAAGGCAGCTAGAATCCTAAACTAAAATAATAGGTGAACTTGAATGAAAGGTTATCTTCAAATTTTGGCAAATGATATGCGCCATAACGATACATGAAACTGAGCCCAAAACCAGCAAAGAGTTTGTTAATTTCGAATCCAGATTCTGAAAAACCATGTTTCAAAGAGTTAAAGTTTTGTCCTAAATGACGATCAATATTATCAGCATCACCAATAGCAAATCTTGAAATTAATGTTAGTTCAGGGCGAAATCCTTTACTAATTTTAAAAGGTTTAAATTGATGCTTTGCTTGTAGCATTACATATTTGTCAGAGAAAAATTCGTTGAAATACATGGTTTCAAAACTATTTCTACCAGCAATTGAAAAACGCTGTAATAAAGCATCTTTATTAGGATTGTTAGGAGACGTGTGATATAAATGTGATATTGGAATATCTCCAAACCCTATTCCTCCTATCATTAAGAAAGAAGTAACGCCTTTATCTATAGGATGAATTTCGTGAAGCATGCGGAAATCTAACTTGGTAAAGTTAAAGTCGCCACCTAAAAGATTGTTGATACTTTGTGTTGCTTGAAATGTAAATTGAGGAAATCCTTTTTTGATTTCTGTGCGTCCATGACGTGTTTGCATGTATTCGCTAAATGGATTCCATTGAACGGAGAAAATAGCTTCTGTAAGTTCGTATGAATTGTAAATTTCTCCATTATTCACAAATCCATAATCATATGTTGATTCAACATTGCTCTTTGAAAACATTAAATTTGCTTGTGTTTTAGCAGTAATTTGATGTTCTATATTGGCAGTGATGCGCCTTGTTTCATAAAAAAGATCAATATTAAATAGTCGTGGCTCAAAAAGTGAGAATGCGCGCTTGTCTGTAATAAAGCGAGAGCTTCCAGTTTCTACAAGATCGTCAGTGTATGATATTCCAAACCAAGTTTGCGTGCGTTTGTCTAATCGAGCAGCAGCGCCAACACCAAATTTAAAATCTTTATCTCGTGTTCCGTATACTCCATAGCCATTAATGCGGTATTTGGGTGAAAAATTAGCGTTGGTTACGCCACCAAGTCCCAAACGAAAGGCTTCATAGTTATTATATTTTACTAAGTAGCGCAAATCAAGATCAACATATTTTGTAGGATAGTACCCTTTTAATAGTTTTCTTGCTAAGTAAATATCTTTTTCTACACCTTCTTCCTCAATAATACTATCTAAAACTATATACGTTTCTCTGCCGCGTTTGGAAATACTATCAGTTCGAAATCGACTCCAATAGTTTTCGTCTCTGGTATGTGCTTTTTCATCAATTTCAATTGATAATCCACGTCCATGTATTTCAACAGGCTGATTGATGGTAAGGTCAAAATTTTTTGTTTTAGAGGTTAAATACACAAAATCACTTACATCTTGTTTGTTGGTTCTAACCGTTGTAGTACTATCTTGAGGTTGCTCTGCACTTACTTTAATAGTTGCACCAAATAAAGAAACCGAGTCATCTGTTTTTCCTTTTCGGATTATGATTTCTTTATCTGTTGGGAACCAAACGCCAAATGTTTCATGAAACTCAAAGTTTTGAACAGCTTTTATGTCTATCACACCTTTTATTTCGGCAATTCCTTTTTGCAAAGCGTAAGAATCACGATCAATGTATAAAATACCTTCTAGTCCAGAAGTTTTTCCTTTTTTCTTCGGACTGTAGTAAATCATATAAGCTTCACGATTACTATTGCTTATAGTATCTAGTATTTTGTAATTATATTTTGCTAGGGCATTATTGGCTAAAGGGCCTGCATATGAAGTTCCAAAAAGTTCATATGCATTCTTGTAAAAAGAAAACGATTGAATTTTTATACCCAATAGCTCGTAAATAGGTTCTTTAAAGCCAGCCATGCGAGAAGCTAAAACCTTTTCTCTTTTTCCTTTGGTTTTACTATATGATACTTCACTTACTTTTTCAGTCATGTACATATGGCTGCGTTCCATTTCCTTTTTAAAACTATAGTTGGAAGAATCTACTTCTTTAAAAACGAGCTTTCCTTCTTTTTTTGTGTATACGGAATCAATTTGTCCATTAATGGAGTCTGGATTGGCAGTAACTAATAACTTGTTGTATGAGTTCAGTTTAAAAGATGTCAATTTGCGCTCTGGATCATTTTCTTTTTTGTGGTCAATGGCATCACGAATAATTTGTAATGCTGGATTTTCTTTATTGTATAAGACAACAGCTTCAAGAGCCTCTTGCGATTTTTCTAACCGAATTTTGAGATAAGTTACATTATCTTCAATAGGAATGGTGCGACTTTTATAGCCGATATAAGAAATTTTTATAGAAGTGACTTCCTGAATTAGTTGCAAAGTGAACTTTCCTTCTGCATCTGTGATAGTTCCTTTATTTTTGGATATATATATGTTTGCAAATGGTAGTGCTTCGTTTGTTTCTTGGTCAATTACAACTCCAGAAATGGTTTGTTGTGCATATGCAGCTATAGAAGTGCATAGAAAAATAAAAATCAAGATTGATTTTTTCATCTGTAAAATATGTTTTTAGTGATCAGATGTCTGTTAGTCGATAATCATATAGAATATTGTCAATCACGCTACATACAACTTCTTTATGATTCTTCTTATACTAACGATTATTATTGCATAATGTTACAAAAAATAAAGCGACCTAAGGCCGCCTTTTCTTTAGTTTATTATAAGTTTAACGTTTACACCGTCATAATTTCTTTTTCTTTTACAACGAGGATTTCATCAATCTTTTTTACGTATTTATCAGTAAGAGCTTGAACGTCTATTTCTGCATTCTTTTTAGCATCATCTGAGATGTCTAATTTCTTGATTTCTTTGTTTGCATCTTGACGTGCATTACGAACACCTACTTTAGCGTCTTCCGCTTCTACTTTGGATTGTTTAACCAATTCTCTACGACGTTCTTCCGTTAATGGTGGTACATTGATAATAACCGATTCGCCATTGTTCATTGGGTTGAATCCTAAATTTGCTACTAGAATTCCTTTTTCAATCTCGCCAATCATGCTTTTTTCCCATGGTTGAATGGTAATAGTACGTGCATCAGTGCTATTGACATTGGCTACCTGTGCCAATGGTGTTTGAGAGCCGTAATAATCAACCATTACACTTGATAGCATCGCAGGAGAGGCTTTCCCTGCTCTAATTCCAAGTAACTGTTTAGTTAAATGTGCAATAGCACTATCCATGGATTCTTTTGTAGTATCTATAATAAATGTAACGTCTTCGTTCATATTGTTATTAATTAATGAATACAGTTAAAAATACCGTATGTAATGTCATTACTAAATTATACTATTTTTTTGTTTTATGGAACTTTAAATCAAAAACTAAGCCAAATATTATAAATTAACTTTGGTTCCAATGTTTTCTCCTGAAACAACTTTGAGCAAATTTCCTTTAGTATTCATGTCAAAAACAATGATAGGTAATTCATTTTCCTGACTCAAAGTAAAGGCTGTAGTGTCCATCACTTTTAAGCCTTGTTTTAGTACTTCATCAAATGAAATGTGGTCAAACTTGATTGCTTCTGTATTTTTTTCTGGATCTTCATTGTAAATTCCGTCAACACGTGTTCCTTTCAAAATGACATCAGCATTTACTTCAATAGCACGTAAAACGGCAGCAGAGTCTGTAGTAAAATAAGGGTTTCCGGTACCTGCTCCAAAAATTACCACGCGCCCCTTTTCTAGGTGTCGAATTGCTTTTCTTTTAATATAGGGTTCTGCAACTTCTTTAATTTCTAGAGCAGTTAGTAAACGCGTGTGAACATCGGCATCTTCTAATGCACTTTGAAGAGCAAGTCCGTTAATTACAGTAGCTAGCATTCCCATATGGTCACCTTGTACTCGGTCCATTCCGTTACTCGCTCCAGCAACACCTCTAAAAATATTTCCTCCACCAATTACAATGGCAACTTGAATTCCTAAATCTACTACTTTTTTAATTTCTTCTGCATATTCTGCCAAGCGTTTTGGATCAATTCCGTATTGGCGCTCGCCCATGAGTGCTTCGCCAGATAATTTTAATAAGATTCTTTTGTATTGCATTGCTTCTTGTGATGAGTTTTGCAAATATAGAAAATATTCAAGTCTATGGAAATGTTTTAAGAATGCATTAATAGTTGATTTGTAGGTTTTTTTAAAATTTCTTATCTTAATAAAGAGTTTTAGGTATTAGGTCTAAAACAATTCATAACATTAAAACCAAATTAGTATGAAAACAAAAAAAGTAAAATTGCAATTACGGAAAATTGAAATTTCTAACCTTACCAATTTAAAAGGAGGTGCTTTTGGAGATTCTTTAGTGTTGACAATTAGTAAAAATTTTGTCGATCTCTGTTGTGATACTCAAAAAGATTGTACTGGTGGAGATCCGTGGGGATCAGGAGTTACTTGTGGAGATACAAGTATAGGTGTAGCATGTACAGAAAACGGTTGTCAATCTCCTACAAACTAACATCATGTAAGTTTATGATTTAAAGCAAAAAGGTTCGTCATTTGACGAACCTTTTTTTTGTATATAACTCTTAGAGTTATATTATTTATCCTAAAGATACACGTTTGAATCCTGTTACTTCAACATTTCCGTAAGTCTTTACGTAATCAGCAACTGTTTTCTTCTCGTCTTTGATAAAGTTTTGATCTAACAAACATTGCTCTTTATCTAAAGTTGTATTGTCAGAAATGAATCTTTCCATTTTTCCTGGTAAGATACGATCCCAGATTTGTTCTGGTTTTCCTTCAGCTTTCAACTCCGCTTTTGCATCTTCTTCTGCTTGTTTAAGAATATCTTCAGTCAACTGAGACATAGAGATGTATTGAGGAACATTTTTCAATGTTTTACCTAAACGCTCTAGTTCTTCGTTATCTTTTTCGATAGCGGCAATTCTAGCTTCTGTTTCAGAGGCAACATATGCAGGATCGAAATCTTTGTAAGATAAAGTAGTTGCTCCCATAGAAGCGATTTGCATAGCTAGGTCTTTTGCTAATTCTTCAGCGTTATCAACTTTTTCAGATAAACCTACAACAGCAGCAATTTTGTTAATGTGAACATAAGAACCAACATAAGGAGCTTCGATTTTTTCGAAAGCATTGATATCGATTTTTTCACCGATAACACCTGTTTGTTCAGTTAATTTTTCAGCAACAGTAATTCCACCAAAATCAGCAGCTAAGAATTCTTCTTTTGTATTGTATCCAATTGCTAAATCAGCGAAATCTTTTGCTAAGGCAACAAAACTTTCGTTTTTACCTACGAAATCTGTTTCACATCCTAAAACGATTGCAACACCTACGGTGTTATCATCGTTTACTTTAGCAACAGCTACACCTTCAGAAGACTCACGATCTGCTCTTTTAGCAGCAACTTTTTGACCTTTCTTACGAAGAATGTCAATTGCTTTATCGAAGTCACCTTCAGCTTCTACTAGTGCTTTTTTGCAGTCCATCATTCCTGCGCCTGTAGCTTTTCTTAATTTACCTACTTCTGCGGCTGTAATTTTTGCCATTTTAGTTTGTTTTAATGTTAGTAAGTTCGTTCAACGTGGTCAAAATTTGTAGCAAAGCTAGTCATCTTTATATGATGAACGAACCTATCAACGTTAAATAATAATTATTTTGTTTCTTCGTTTGCTGGAGCTTCTTTTTTTGCTTCTGCTTTTGGAGCAGTAGCTTCTTTCTCCGCTTTTTTCGCTTCTTTTTCAGCTTTTCTCTCAGATAATCCTTCGATTACAGCATCAGTCACGTGAGTTAAGATGTTCTCGATTGATTTAGAAGCATCGTCATTTGCTGGAATTACATAATCTACCTCTCTTGGGTCAGAGTTTGTATCAACCATTGCAAAAATTGGAATGTTTAATTTTTGAGCTTCTTTAATCGCGATGTGTTCACGCTTGATGTCAACAACGAATAATGCACCTGGAAGACGTGTCATATCAGAAATAGAACCTAAGTTCTTTTCTAATTTTGCTCGTAAACGATCTACTTGTAAACGTTCTTTTTTCGATAAAGTCATGAACGTTCCATCTTTCTTCATTCTATCAATAGAAGCCATTTTTTTCACGGCTTTTCTAATCGTTACAAAGTTAGTTAACATTCCACCTGGCCATCTTTCAGTGATGTAAGGCATGTTAGCTTTCCCTGCTTTTTCAGCAACAATGTCTTTAGCTTGTTTTTTGGTAGCAACGAAAAGTATTTTTCTACCAGAAGCTGCAATTTTCTTTAAAGCTTCATTCGCTTCATTGATTTTAGCAGCAGTTTTATATAAGTTGATGATATGGATTCCGTTACGCTCCATATAGATATATGGTGCCATATTTGGATCCCACTTTCTTGTCAAGTGTCCAAAGTGTACACCTGCATCAAGTAATTCTTTTACTTCTATGTTATTTGCCATTTTGTTAATAGTTTACGTTCCGTTGAATTAGCAATACGTAAGTAGCAACGCTTTTTTTGTTGGTCTTACCTATTTAGATGCTAAACTAATTTCCGCATAAGCGAAACAACGACAACATGATTTTAATTTCAATAATAAATGAACAGTACGTTTTTTTGAAAAACGACCAAAAATTAACGTTTAGAGAACTGGAATTTCTTACGAGCTTTCTTCTGTCCGAATTTCTTACGTTCAACCATTCTAGGATCTCTAGTTAACAATCCTTCTGGTTTTAATACAGATCTGTTTTCTGCATCGATTTCGCAAAGAGCTCTTGAAATTGCTAAACGCACCGCTTCAGCTTGTCCAGTTGGTCCACCACCGTATACATTTACGTTTACATCGTAATTGTCAACCGTTTCAGTTAATGTAAATGGTTGTTTTACTTTGTATTGTAATGTTGGTGTAGGGAAATACGTTTCAAATGCTTTTTTGTTTACGGTAATGCTTCCATTTCCTGGAGTAACATATACACGTGCAACAGCGGTCTTTCTACGACCAATTTTGTGAATAACTTCCATGTTACTTTAAATCATTTAAGTTAATAGTAGTTGGTTTTTGAGCTTCTTGTCCGTGCTCAGCACCAGCGTACACTTTTAGGTTACGGAATAAAGCGCTACCTAATTTGTTTTTTGGTAACATTCCTTTCACTGATTTTTCTACTAATTTTGCAGGATCTTTTGCAAAAAGTTCTGTAGCAGAAAGTGTTCTTTGACCACCTGGGTATCCTGTGTGACGAACATATGTTTTGTCAGTCCACTTGTTTCCAGTTAAGTTGATTTTTTCAGCGTTGATAATAATAACGTTATCTCCGCAATCAGCATGTGGTGTAAAGCTAGGCTTGTACTTACCTCTAAGTAATTTTGCTACCTTAGAAGCCATACGCCCTAGCGTCTGTCCTTCAGCATCAACCAAAACCCACTGCTTATCTGCAGTTGCTTTGTTTGCTGAAATTGTTTTGTAGCTTAATGTATCCACACTAATTTTTTTTAATAATTAAACATTCCTATCTCTTAAAAAGAGTTTGCAAAGGTAAGATTTATTCTTTATATAACAAATACATTGGCGAGAATCCTTAAAATAGTTAAATGTATTGGTTTTCATCTACTTATTTTTCTATTTTTTAGTATCGATTTGATCGAAATTGTCTTTAGTCTTGAGGATTGGTAAGGAACAATTCTTGTGGAGGAACTTAAAGAGGTGTTTTTTGTAATTTTTTTTGAGGAAAACCTATATGATTCCTTATTGAAAACGTATTTTTCCTACTATCTTTAACGAAAGTTTATGCGTGTGAAATTTTTGTTCAAATTAAGAAAGTTTATTGTTAACACTAGTATTATAGTCATAATCACTTTACTATTGTTTGAGATATTGTATCGAAATTCTGTAATTGATTTTTATAGAACGGAGGTTAATGCGCTTAATGATGAAAGTACGTTGGCAAAAACTTCAGTTGATTTTTTAGTATTTGGCGATTCGTTTTCAGCAACAGGAAAAGAAATCAATTATATTGAAAAATTGAGAAAAAAGAATCCTTCACTTTCTTTTATGAACGTTAGCGTACCTGGTATTGGTATTCGTCAAGTCAATACGTTTGCAGAAGATAAAATTGAACAATACCAACCAAAAGCAATTATTTACCAAATTTATGTAGGGAATGATCTTATTGATGTAGATCATTTATGGAGTTGGGAAAAATTTTCCTTTGCACGAAACGTCTATTGGGAAGCATCCGATCATTTTTTGAGTTTATCTTACTTAAATCATAAAGCCACTATTTTTAGCGCACATGTAAATAGTAGAACTACAACAATGTCAACTAACGAGTTTAAACCTGCTTATTACGATCAACGTACGAAACGATTTTTAAAATATGACACTTCGTATATACAGAACACGGTGAAGTTGAAAAAAGATTTTGCAGAACGATATCGAACATGGCTAACACATATACACACTTTTGTGGAACGAGTTCCTAAAGAAATTCCTATATATATGGTGTGGATTCCACATTGTGCACAAGTAAATGAGTATTACGTTGATAATTTATGCCAACTAGGTGCTTCTTTTGAAAATAAAGTCAGTATTCTGCAGCAGGAGTATCCATTTATTGTACAAGCAAAAAAGGATTTAAAAGTATACACTAATGTAATCCTTTTAAATCCTTTATCTGTTTTTCAAGCAAATGATACGGTAGAAAACCGCTTGTATTTTGCAAATGACACACATATTACTAACAATGGCAATGTGGTATTGAGTGATTTTTTACAATCAGAGCTCAAACTAAATTGATGGTATAATTGTCGTGTGCTTTTATGAAAAAAGCACGTTGTTGTTTTAGGACGCTTCGTTTTTCTCTGCGGCTTTTTCCATAGCTTCTTTTTTGGCTAATAAATTCTTTTGGTAACGACCTTGAACAATATCTATTAACACAAGTGTAATAATCACAAAATAAAATGTGGTTTTGCTCATTGGCGTAACATGATTTCCAAAAAGTTGTAAATGAGCCAAATGACCTCCTTCTGACAATAACATAATTCCTACGATAAAAAGGATAAATAACCCAAGGACTTCGTACATTTTGTTTTTCTGCAAAAAATTAGACACTCTATCAGCCATAACAATCATTAACAGCCCTCCTAAAACAATCGCAATAGTCATAAGAATCAATTGTGGAGTCGGATCCATATCACTAGTCAATGCCATGGCGCTTAAAATCGAATCGAACGAAAACACCAAATTCATGATTACAATCCAAGTAATGACACTGTTGACAGATTTTTTACTTTTAGCATCTTCCGTTTGCGCATGTTCTTTCATGAGCATCATGTGCCAAATTTCTTTTACTGCGGTATAAATGATAAAAACGCCACCTGCTAGCACAATAATACTATGCCCATTGAAGTCAAATTCTAAAAATGAATTACTATGCATAGATAAAAAAGGCTCTTGAAAAAACTGGATTAACTTTACCAATATGAATAATAAGGCAATACGTAAAATGATTGCGAGACCGACTCCCATTTTACGAACAAAAGATTGTTTTTCTTTAGGAGCTTTTTGTGATTCTAGTGAAATATACAATAGGTTGTCAAAACCTAGAACTGCTTGGAGCAATACAAGCATGAATAATGTAAAAAGACTGTCTAAAGTTAAAAGTTGTTCCATATTTATATTCGAAATTATTGAGTTATTTCTGTTTGTTGTTCAATCTCCGATTGTGTTACACTTGTTTCTTTTTTTACAGTAAGAAGTGGTTGTATGTGTTCAAATATTTTGTTGGCAACAAGTTGGTTTCCAAATTCTCCTGTGTGGCAAAAGTCAAAATAGATAGTTTTCTCGGTAGTGTCAAAAACATCGCTTATGTCAACAAAAGTAGTATCTTTTATCATCAAGGAATCTAAACGAACCTGATTATAAGATAAGGTATACAAGTTTTTATAATACTCTTGCTCTTTATAATAATTTTGTTCGGCTTCGGTTAAATTTTTCTTGGAATAAATATTGGGTTGTAAAAAATTGAAAACTTTAAAGCCATATGCCTGTTCCATACTTTTCGAAATTTGCACTAAACCGATATAATTGTTGGCAATATCTGTTGCCAAAGCATCAGAGCGAGCTTCAAGTTGTATGTATGCATTACCAGAAAATAGTTTACGCTGTAAAGTAGTTATAAACCGGTATAAATTGCTAGAAGTCATAACTAATTTTAGTCTTTTTTTATAACTGTGAGCAATTTTAAACTCTCGTTTTCTATTGTAGGCATTGGTAGGTGATCCTGCTTCATTATTTTGATGTGCAGAGATAATTTCATTAACGCCATCATAAAAAATGACAATATCTGGAATGTTCTTTTTTATCAATTCTCGCTGTAACTGAATATTTTCTGTAGCACGCGTGTATCCGTGGCAGCCAAAATTGGTAACTTCTACATTCTGTTCTGGAAATTTTTGATGAATCAATTTAGATAGCTCTGAAGGAATTGTGTATTCGTCACGTGCTCCCGAACTATACATCGTTGAGCCGCCAAAACAAAATATTTTAATCGCAGTGGCAGAATCTTTCAAAGAAGGGTTTGCTGTTTTGCGTAACCCGTTTTTGTAAATGGTATTGTGTTTGCCACTCATCGGTTTGAAACGGTAATGTAAATACGGTTCCCAAATCATATCTTGTTCGCGTAATTCGCGGTGAATGATCTTGATTTCTTCATCTTCCAGATTTTCATATACGCCAGAAGCAATGATACGTTCGGTATTATTGTCAATCCCGCTTTTGTCATGGTAATGATAAAAAATGCCCAATCCAATTTCTAACAATAAAAAAATGATTAATACATTTCTAAAAAGAATAAAAGCGAATTTGAGTTTGCGTTTCACGACTGTGATGATTTATAAAATATACGTTACTTTTTTGTTGAGTATTATCAAAAGATAACTGGCAATTCCAGATAACAATACGGTTATTACTGTTAGCAATGCCGAATCTAACGTAAAAAAATGATATATCAATACTAAAATTAATGGATGTACCAAATATAATGCGATGGCAAAGTTAGATAACTTTTTGCTGTTTATATTTGATTTTACAGTAAATGTAAAGGCAGTAATCAATAAAATAGGACCAATAAACAAGAAAGAAGCACTCATATTAAAAGTTCCCTCTGTATAAATATTATAACTCAAAAAGCCTTCCAATAGTAGCAATAAAAAACTACAGATTAAAAGTAATAGGACAACAGATTTTTTAATTTTTAAGTGAAATTTGCTGCGATGTATGACGTATCCTATACTTAAAAATGGAAATCCAAAGAATAGAAAATTGCGATATATTGGGGAGTAATTAATCAATTTGACCAATAGCAAAGGTTCTGTAATTGTGTTGTAATTGCTCAATGTTTGTATCGTAAATCCTATAAAATACAATATGAATGCTGAAGTAAGCAAAAAAGTATTTGAGTATTTTCGAAACACATACAATAACAGTCCACCCAAAAAAAGTGCTGCCAAATACCATAAATGGGTAAATCCGAAGAAAAATGTCGAAATGATTTTTAACGGTTGCTCTAATACAGGTGTAATCCAAAAATAACTAAAGATTAACATCCAAATGATATACAAAATTCCTACCCGTTTAATCCAAGCGCGAATGTTTTTTTTTTGAAAAACAGTGTATAAATAGAAGCCGTTGATGCAAAAAAAGAAAGGGATTGTAATTCTAAAAAAATGATTGTTCGTAATGTGGTAGGCAAACTGATTATAATCTAACAGAACTCTACAATGTGTTGAAATAACTAATGTCGCTGCGATAACTTTTAAAATATCAAGCAATATATTTCGTGTAGCTGTTTGCAATGTTAAGACAGTTTTTGAATGCTAAAGATATAGTTTTTCTCTTTTACAACACTTTTTTCAAAGATTAACTCCATATGAAGTTGCTCATTGCTAGCCAATTGCTTGATGTGTTCAATTTCGCAATCTTCCGAAAGAATCATCCATGTATTTATGGCCAAATGATTGGAAAGTTGTGCAAATAAATTTTTGAAATACTCAAAATCTTCTCCGCAAAACCATGCTCGTTCTTTATCATTCTGTGGTGTTTTTGGATAGTATGGCGGATTGATAATCACATAATCAAAGGTTTCCTCAGAAATATTTTCAAACAGATTTGAATAGACCACCTTCACAGGAATTTCATTCTTTTTAGAAGCTTCTTTTAGTGCTCTAATTGCAATTTGATTAATATCAGTAGCTGTTACATTTGCTCCTTTAGAGGCAGCATACAATGAAATAATCCCTGATCCACAACCTAATTCAAGTACTTTTTTGCCTAACAGATTTAAAGGTTTTATATAGTTGAGTAAGATTTTGGTGCTAATGGTAAAATGCGGAGGAAATACTTCAGAGCTAATCTCTACTGTAATATCTTCATACGTAAAAGTTCGTTCTTTGGAGTGATACGTATCAAAGGCAAATTTCACTACAGGAAATAAGATTTTTTTTAACTTTTTAAGCATGTTCTAGCGGATTATTCTGAATAAAAACCTTCTATTTCAGGTTGACGGTATTTCCAGATTTTATGCATGACTTTGATTTCGTATGGAAATTTGTACCATCCATATTTGAATCGGTAACCAGAGGCCATTTTGAGTAACCATTTTTTATACCCTTTAATCCGAAAATCAGAAGCGGTCGGATAATAACCGTTTAATACAGTTTCAAAATTTTGAATCTTATCAATCATATACGGTTTTAACCAAGGCGTTAACGGATTTTTTCGTAAATCGAACTTTTCCCAACTTGGCTCAATCCACTCTTCTAATTTGGTAGGAAATGAAAATCCAGCATCAATAATTTGTTGATATAATTCGGAGCCTTCTGTTGGTACAGGGCTGTACAAATAAATAATAATCTCTGCGTAGGGATTAATGTTTTTAATTTCTCGAATAAAGTTGATATCCCACAAAATTTGCTCGTAGACCTTTTGCTCATTTTTTCCTGGTAAGCCTAATACAAAAGATAACTCGGGAATAATATCTACTTTTTTCATGCGTAGTACAAAATCCTTAATCATTTGACCTGATTGTGTACCTCCTTTATTCATTTGTTTCAACACTTCGTCGTTTCCGGTCTCAGCGCCTAAAAAAATCATTCTACAACCTGCTTTTCGCATGTAATGTAATTCTTCATCCGAATATTTGTTGATGGTGTCAATTCGCCCTTCGCCCCACCATTGAATATTCTCGTTGATCATTAACTCAGAAAATTCTATAACACGCTTTTTAGAGGTAAAAAAGTTATTATCATGAAATTCTACAGCATCAATTCCGTACGTATCTTTAAAATATTTGATGTCTTGATACACATTTGCAGCCGATTTTGCTTTCCAACGGGCATTATAAATTGGAACAACAGCACAAAAAGAACAACTAAAAGGGCATCCCATACTAGAATGATACGCAAAGGTTTTTTGCCCCATAAATGTTTTTGCTAAATATCGTTCTAGTGGATAAAAAGTATTGAAATATTCATACGGATAGGCAGGCAAGGCATCTTGATCAAGCAAGGCTTCTTTGACCGTTTGTACGATTTTACCATTTTCATCTTTGAAGATTAAATTGCGAATCAAGGACAATTTTTCATCACTTTTTCCTTCCAACACATCTAGTAATTGAGGAAACGTATTGTCACCAGGACCATTGATGATATAATCTACATAGCCGGAATTTAAACACACTTTGTATTGATTGGATGCAAAATAACCTCCCCAAATATTGATTGAGTCTGGATATAATTCTTTGATTTTTTTTGTGTAGGGAATTGCTTGTTTCAATTGTGGTCCAGGCATCACAGTTAAACAGAAATATTTAAACTCACCTGTGGCAAAATAATTGGAAATTGTTACCCAAGGGTCTTTTTCCATATTTCCATCCACAAAAACATAGTCATATTTTCCGTGAATTGCTGCGCCTACTTGAATAATAGTATTTGGAATGCGATGTTTTGCATTGGCACTTCGTGGATTGAATATGATGATTTTGTTTCCCATGAATTCTATTAACTAACTGTCCATATTTATTTGCTTAAAAAGCACTGCAACAACGACTACAAGCAGGTAGTAAACCACCATTTTTAGCTAAGTCTGTACGGAATTTAGCCAATACTCGACCATTCCAAATTTGTTTTAAGTTTTCTTCATACAAATTCCCCAATTGTAAATTGTAGCATCTTCCATGTGCAGGAATTACACTTCCGTCAGATTTAATCATAATATTAGTAAAAATGTCATTACACATTTTTCCAATCCTCTTTTCAGGTTGATGATAAAATTCATACAACTTTTGCTTAGAAGCAATTTCTGGGGAAAAGCTCACAGGAAATGTATATGTTTTGGATTTTATTTCTACAATTTCTTCCCACAAAGTATCTAGATCAAAATTGTCAATATTGACTTCATCTACGTTAGAGGCAGTTGCTGGATACGAATGTGCCCAAATTTCATTGTGCATATCGGCAATACGTTGTTCCGTGAAGTTGGAATGCATAAACCCAATCTGTTGTAACGGATAATCTTTAAAAAACTCCAAAAATTCCACTAAATGACCAATATTCCACTCTGTGATTACACAAAAAACACCAATCGTTGCTTTTGGGTTAATCAATAACACTTCTTCAATACCTTCAATGGCTTTTTGAAATGACTTTTTATGTCCACGAATTTCGTTGTGAATATCTTGTGGACCATCTAACGAAATAAATACATCACTATTTGCTACAATTTTAGCTTTCTGCTTTAGTGTTAATGCATTTGTAGTGACAGATGTGTGAATATTTTTCTGTTTAGCATACGCCAACGACGCTTCCAAGTGTTTATACACTAAAGGTTCGGTAAACGCATAGCCTAATTTTGAAGTCGGATAAAAACGCGCCATTTGATCAATAATCTTCTCAATCAATTCTAACGGCATGTGCAAAGGACGTGTTCCCACGAGATTTTGAGCAAAATTCGTTTCCAAATTCTTTGTTCCCACATCGCACATCTTGCAATGTAGATTGCATACATTATTTACACCCAGAATCATCCATTCGGGAGCAAAAAAGTACTTATTTGGTAGTACGCGTTTATTAATCTTTTTTAGTGTGGCAATGCTCATAGCTATTTTCGTACGAAAGTGTAAAACTACAAATCTTAATGGAAAATGTATGTCAAAATATAGATTTTAAATACTGTTACTTTTGTCTTTACTTAAAATGAACCCAATCCAAATTCATTATTTACAATTGTTTGTTGATATTTTTTTAATTCTATGAAAATCTTTCCACATACATGTTATATTTGTTTTTATCAACCATCAACCAACTAAAGAAGCTTGTTTAAAAAATACCTTATAAAACCGCTTAAAAACTTAATAATCATTTTTGGGATTACGTTTGTGTTGCTTGAAATTGTATTGGCGATTTATATTCGTGCCGCAGAAATCAAGATTGAATTGCCAACCTATACATTTCAAAACACACAAAACTTTTGGTTTGATTTGAATGATGATTTTGGAACACTGCACTTGCCAAATGACGAATATCGTCAGAAAAAATACTGTTTTGATGTCGTATATAAAACTAATTCAAAAGGGTTTCGAGATGTAGAGCGTACCATAGAATCTTCTCCAAAGCGTGTCATTGCTTTGGGCGATTCGTTTACAGAAGGTATCGGCGTATTAGCCAATAATCGATTAACGAACTTGTTGGAAACTAACACTCAAATTCCACATTTAAACTTTGGCTTGGCGGGAAATTTTGGTCCGATTCAGTATATGATGCTATATAAAACCTTCGCGCAAAACTATGCGCATGATGCGGTTTTGATAGGTGTTTTACCTTCTAACGATTTTATTGATGATGATTATGATATTGCGTTACACGTTGGAGGAGATCGCTACAAGCCATTTTTAAAAGGAACGTATCCTGACTACGAAATGGTATATCATACTAAAAATAGAGAAGATTCTAAAGCACAACCAACTAAGCAACGTTTCATTCACAAATTGCTTAAAAATTTCACATATTCTTACAATATGTATCGCTATTTAAAGGTCATGCAACGTGTCAAAGCGATTCCTGAAGACGAATTATTGGATACTTCAAAAGTGCCAAGTTATTTTAATTATACGCAAGCGCAATTTGATCGTATGAAATATGCATTGGAAGAAATTAAATGCTTGGCAGGCAATCGACCGGTAATGGTGTATAGCATTCCAATAGAAAAAGAAATCAAAGCCTATCGCCAACATGGGGAAAATCCGTTGGGTAAACAATTAAAAGCGTTTTGCGACAGTGCAAACATTGCATATTTAGACTTATTACCAAAAACAAATCGTTTTAAAGAAGAAGAATACCAAGCATTATTTTTACCGTGTGACGGGCATTGGAGTGAGTCAGGAAATGCCTTCGCTAAAAAAGAAATTCAGTCGTACTTTACCTATTACAAGGGCAAATGAGCGCATTTTTTTATAAATATAAAGATTATCTAGCATTGCTTTTTTTGTGGTTACTGTTGATTGTAATAATCAATCCGATAGGTGATTTTCCATTGAACGACGATTGGTGTTATGGCAAATCAGTCAAAACCCTTACGGAAGAAGGTTATCTAAAACTTTACAATTGGGGAGAAATGACCT
The DNA here is from genome assembly GCF_001005305.1 of Kordia zhangzhouensis. Taxonomy (GTDB): domain Bacteria; phylum Bacteroidota; class Bacteroidia; order Flavobacteriales; family Flavobacteriaceae; genus Kordia; species Kordia zhangzhouensis. The sequence goes on along the minus strand of NZ_LBMH01000003.1, from coordinate 508,063 downwards.
TGGTTGGACATGTGTATTGGGGCGCATTATTCACAGAAATTTTCGGTTTTTCTTTTACGGTGTTGCGTTGGTCTACATTGGTAATGGGTTTTGCTACAAGTATTGGTATATACGAACTCTGTAAATTGACTAACATTTCACGGTGGTTTACCTGGATTGGTGTATTGTTATGCATGCTAAATCCGATATTTTTATCCTTGTCGTTTTCATTTATGACCGATGTGCCTTTTATGTGTCTAACAATTTGGACATTTTATTTCTTTGCGAAAGCATTGAAAACAGATCAATGGCAACCGATTTTATGGGCAATCTTCTTTAGTTATTGGGCATTCACCATTCGGCAATTGGCGTGGGTTTTTCCACTCGTGTGGATGATCACGTTTTTGTTGACAAAACAGCGAAATTGGAGAAACTTATTGAAAGCGATTGCTCCTTTGCTAGCAATGGTGCTTTTTTCATTAGTATTCTCGTATATTATGGAATCGAACGATTTGCTACAAGAACGATACAATACGAAATTTCATTTGTTGCTTGACAATATCAAAAACCTACGAAAAGGACTGCTTGTCATTATTTTTTCCTATCTGTTTGAAAGCTTGACGTATTTAGGATTGTTTTTGTTGCCAATTCATCTCTTATATATGCGTCGTTATCAATTCAAAGGCTATATGATTTGGACAATTCTGTGGACTGTTGGCGTGACGTTATATTTGATGAAACTTGGAAAAGTATTGCCAAGTTTAGACAATATTTGGATCGATTTTGGTGTCGGACCAACGACGTTACACGATCATGCGGGTAACTTTACGCAAAGTCCCGATCCGACGGCGCCATATTGGTTTTGGCAAGTCATTACATGCATTGGAATTATTTCAAGCGTTACGTTCATTTTTCAGATTCGTAGAATTATAGTAAGTGTTTTTAAGAAAGAAAAAATAGATTCGCTAGTAGTTCTCTCATTTGTGTTCTTTGTCGTCTACTTAACACCGTTTTTAATTGTTGGTGTGTATGATCGCTATTTATTACCATTACTTCCAATTTCGATTATTTTCTTGGGAACAAACTTGCAACTACTTCCAAAGCGTTGGTCGAAATATGTAAGTTATGGTTTCTTAGGAATTTTAGCGTGGTTTTCTATTAGTGCGGTGCACGATCATTTAGCGTGGAATCGGGTACGTTGGCAAGTTTTAAACGAACTCACGGAAACGGTGCCAAAAAATCAAATACAAGGCGGCGTAGAATACGTTACGTGGAATTTCTTCTCGGAAGATCAAAACAAATGGTGGGAACAAGTTATACCTGTATATACCTTAGTGTTTAAGCCCAACAAAAATCAAAAAGTGATTGAAAAATATACCTATAATCGTTGGTTACCCGGAGAAGGTGTGATGTATTTGGTGGAGTGAGTATAAATCTAACGTTGATGTTGGTTTTATTTAAAAAAGGAGATATTAAAGCTATCTTAAATCTTTTTTATCGTTTCAATTCCTTTGGATATTTAATAATAAACTGCGTTCCTAGTTTTCCATCAGATTCAACATCTATTTTTCCTTGGTGTTTTTCAATGATTTTTTTTACAATGGCAAGTCCTAGTCCGGTACTATTGTAACTGTCTTTTTCTTGTAGCGTTTGAAATACTTCAAAAATCTTTTGCTGGTATTTTGGATCAATGCCTGGACCATTATCTTCAAAGATAATTTTATGAAATTTTGTTTTTTCTATACTAGACACTGTAATTTTACAATGGTCTTTGTCGTTGTATTTAATAGCATTACTGATGAGATTGGCTACCACTTGTGACAATTGCAAACGATCACCCATGACCACAGGAAATTCTCCATGAGTAGCAAACGAAACATTCGGTAGGTCCTTATAATTTGTAAACTCTTCTAGTACTATAGCTTCGAAATCAACAGTAGTAGGGACTATTTTTCCAATTTTAGAATATTGTAAAATTCCATCAATCAAACTTTCTAGGCGCATCACACGATCTTGCATGGTTTCTATATGTGCTTGCACATCTTCGGTTTCACCCGCTTCCAAATCTTCTTTAATAAAGGAAGCCAAACTTGAAATGCCGCGAAGTGGTGTTTTTAAATCGTGAGAAGTAATGTAGGCAAACTGTTCCAATTCTTTATTTTTTAATTCGGTATCGTCTAAATTTTGATATAGTTCCTTCAACTTTAGAAAACTATCCAAACCTGTGCGAACTACTATGAATACAAATAATGAACCCATAAAAAAGATGATGCCTGCTAAAAATGCTAACAATGAAGTTTGTCCCAAAATTACTACGGTAGCAACAGCTAGATATCCTACCAAAAAGACAAACATTAATACTCGTAGTTTTTTCCAATTACCTTGTAATTCACTATTGGGAAGTGTGTCAAATATTTTTTTGGTATACTGTGTACTTAGAAACATAATGACAGCACCAAGTAAAATAAAAGCAGCAATAATATAATCGGAAAAATTCATAAAGTATTAATGGGCAAAATTATAAAAACTTACGTGTGTACTGTTTTTAAGTTGTATTCGTAGCACGTTATTTTTATAAATGTAGCATAAACCGTACACTTATGCAATTTGACTATTGACAAGATACATCTTATTGTAGGTCTAAAAGTAAGAAAAAATAGTTGTTTTGAGTATTTTTTAGTAAATGTAACTTTTTAAGCCTTTTTATTAATGATTTATCAATAAAATAGATGCGGAATTGAAATTATACTATTGTTTTAAGATATCCGCGCTTGCGGAATGGGAGAAACATGACTGTTTTAAGGTTTCCGCGTTTGCAGAATGTGCCAAGCAGCAGGGTTTGAAGCTTTCATATGCATTACGAAGTCTCAAATGTTGTAGCGCAACGCAAATTTTATTCTTTCAACATGATTGTATCGTTTAAAAATGCAGCAATCAGTTCGTGTGCTTTCGGATTGATGTGTAAATCAGCATCCCAATATAATTTTTCAGGCGTATTTTGCAATACAGGCAATAAGTCATAATGTTCCACTTGTTGCTCGTGTAAAAAAGCCATTAATAACTCGGTCATTTCTCGATTGGTTTGCATCGTTTTATCATCCAAATCAAATAGGGTTTGAATTTCTGTTTTAAATTCAGGCTTTACTTCAATTTTGGAAGGCAGCAACGTTACAATTAGTCGAATCTTTTCTTGTTTACAGATTTCTTTGATTTGTAACAAATAGTTCTTTGCCAATTGCATAGTACGTTCTTTTTCATCAGGAAACGACTCGTAATACAATTGTTGTTCTATACCTTGAATATAAGGGAATTCTTGTTCGGCAGCGGATTGAAATTTTCTGCGGAAGCGCATTCGCCAACTTTTATAAATATTAGAAATATTGGTACGATTGTCTTCAAATTTAGCTGCTTCTCTAAAATCATTTCCGGTAAATACATTAATGAGAAACACATCAGGTTTCAAATATTTAAACTTTTGTAAGAAACCGTGATAATTACGAAATGTATAATAGCCCACGCCGCCGTTAAGGCAATTATAAAATGTAGTACTGTCCTTTGCATTTAAATTTTTTTCCCAAATATTAACAAACGATTGGGTGTTGTAGCGCAAAACACCATCGGTATGCGAATCACCTGTAACGAGTACGCGAAATTCATTTGGCAATTTGGTCAACACATCTTCATCATCACGAAAACCTAAGTTGTTAGTTCTGCGCTCGGTAGACATTTTTTGTTGTGGTGTTCCCCAATTGTCATACAAATGTATATTGGGTTTGTGAAGAAACATAGCGGTGGAATCTGGAATAAAATATTCCGATTGCTTTTCATCTGTAAATGAAAAGAAAGTTTGAATGCGATGCACTTCCATATAATACATAACAATTGCCAAAATCAATAATAATCCGCTTAAAACAAGTAAATTGATTCCAATAAGTCGTATGTATTTCATAAAAAGCTTTTGACACAAAGGAACTAATTTTTTATGAAACACAGTGATTGTTGGCTATATGAAGTCTTCCGCATTTTGTAAAATCTTCCAACTTTTTATGAGCTGTACTTTTTTGGGTGTTGAGGTTTTTGACCTTCACTTTTTATTTGACAAAAAGGTGTTTTCAACTATAGTTATTTTATGTACTTTTAGCATTCAAAATACGCCAAGGAATTCATGATTGTTGATTATTCTACAAAAGAAAATACACTTTCCGACGATATACAAAGGTATCAGAAGGCTTTGCCGTATCCGCATATTATTTTTGATAATTTTTTGGAGACTGCTTCCGCAGAGAAAGCCTTAGCTGTATTTCCAAAAATCAAAGACGATGGTTGGATTCATTATGTACATGTAAACGAAAAGAAACACGGATTGAACAAGTTGGAACTAATTCCTGATTTTATTCGTGATGAAATTATCCATGAATTGAACTCGCCAAAATTCATTCAGTATTTAGAACAACTGACAGGAATTTCTAATTTATTGCCAGACACAACTATTGAAGGTGGCGGAATTCACCAAAGTGAGAAGGGTGGATATTTGAATATTCATGCAGATTTTACGGTACATCCACACAAAAAGAATTGGCGACGACGTGTAAATGTATTGGTATACTTAAACAAAGATTGGGACGCGTCTTATGGTGGTGCATTGGAACTTTGGGAAAAAGATATGTCAAAATGTTCGGTAAAAATTGCACCAATCTTTAACAGAGTAGTGATTTTTAATACGGATGAAGACTCGTATCATGGTTTCCCAGATCCGATTACATGTCCTAAAGATGTGACTCGAAAATCGATTGCATTATATTATTTTACAGAAGAAAAAACGGGCTCGTTCAAGCGTCGATCTACGAATTACCGAGCACGACCAAATGATGGTATTAAGGCAATATTTATTTGGTTGGATAAAAAAATGATTTCAATTTATACATGGATTAAAGGAACGTTTGGCATCAACGATGATTTTGTAAGCAAAGTGTTGAACATGTTTCGGAAGAAAAAATAAAAATAGCCTAGCTTTTTAGCCGAACTTTCGATACAATTTGTATGTGAATAGAACAACCCATTGGGCAATACAAACACTCAACAAAACTCCAAAAATCTCATATGTTTCTATAAGAAGAACAATCAAACTTGTACTCACAAAAAAAGCAAATAAACTTACATAAATAATGCTACGTTCTTGATGATTTTTCATAAGTTCCATTACATTAAACGTGTAAAAAAAACTAGGGAGAGCCATTAATGAACCAATGATATAGTATTTGTATCCAAAACCCAATTGAACGAAATACTCCATTACAAACCAAATTATAATTCCCCCTAAGGCTGTTAACGGAATAGAAACAGCATATAAGCGATACTTCATTTTTTGGACAACTTCATCAGATAAACGATATACATGTTTGGTGAACGGAATAACAATGTACGCTGATAACGCCTGTAACATCAAGAATGAGGTGATGAGTAATTGATATTCAGCAAGCTGCGATTTTTCTAAAAAAGAATCTACAATATAAATGTCTGATTTGGAGATTAAAAATCCGCTCAACCCAAGAATGAAGAATGGCAATCCAGATTTGAATTCTGCTAACGAAATTGTTGCAGAAAATGGTTCTTTCCAAAAATATAATTGGATGCTTAATAGAAATACTTTTACAGCAATAGCGATGGCATATATTTGTAAAAACGTTTCTAGTTCAAAAGTTTTTAAAAAAAAGATACTTCCAAAAATGATGACAAATGAAACAATCTCTGAAATGACCTGTGCCGTAAATTTTTGATGATATACAACTAGAGGAAGCAATGATGCGTAACAAAAGGTGAGAAGCACGAGTACAATTGCCCACAAAGCTATAGTGAAAGGAAAAAAGAGCAATAATAGCAACGAAAAAGGCAATAGCAAACTTCGCGATAAAAAATTACTAAAGAATGCATGATACATTTTTCCGGGAGCATTGCTGAATTTTCGAAGCAAATAGTCATAGTTTCCCCAACTGAACATAAACGAAGTAAAATATACCCAAAGCATCACGTTGATTAAACTAGCCCAATCTGTTTTTCCAAAAATTTTCACACCAAACACAACAATCAAAAAGTTGAATGCAGGATTGGCAAATCCGCGAATTGTATTTATTCCGATGGTAAAAATTCTACGCATGATACAAAGATAGGTAAGCGTTGATAGTTTCTGTTTCAGAACCTAGCTGAATGCGTTTTTTTTCTATTTCAGATTTTGAAAGAAGTTCTTTGCAGGCTTCAATCAAATCAATCTTATCGTTGCTTACATACCAATGCTCAGACGATTCTGCAAGTCCAACAGGATATGAAACGATTTGCATGCCCGAATACAAAGCTTCCAAAAATACAAATCCGAACGATTCGTACACACTTGTATGTAATAGGATATTGGCTTGTGCCATTTTTGCTAATACTTCTGGGCGCGATAGTTTACCTTGTAAAGTAATCGTGTTTGCGAGTTGTAAATTTTTGATTTTGGTTTCAAGTTCGTTCTCTAAAAAACCTTCCCCGATTATACGTACGCTGAGATTTTTTTGCGTTTTTGCTACGGCAGAGATGATATCAATAAAATCATCATAATTTTTAATCGGATTTAACGAACCGACACCGAGAATATCTATTGTTTTTTCCTGTATTGGCGGAAACGCATGTGTATCTAAGTGCCACGGAATCACAATTGATTTTAGGTTACATGTTTTAAATAATTGTTCTTGATGATTTGCTGAAAGGGTAACAATTTTTGAATTAGTTTGTGACAGGTATTTTGTGTGCGAATTTTTTTCTAGTGCATCTTGTCCCATGACGGTCACTACATGTGTAACGTGATGCTTTTTTGCAAATCGTTGTCCAATCCGTGAACATTCGCCAATCCAAAAGCTATGAATCACATCAATAGGCTGTTTTTTATGAATTCTTTGAAGTGTTTTTGTTGCTTTTCGCCATGTTTGTAATTTTTTTAAACGCTTATTTTGTCCGTTCAACGAAATCACTTCCATGCCATGCCAACCATATGTTTTTTTAATAAAAGGAAACTGAAATGTAATGATTGTCAATTTACTTTTTGGCAATGCATTTCGTATGCTTTTTAGAAATACTTGCAGTGCTGGAATTGTAGTAGAATCTTCTTCAGAAACTGCAAAACCTGGTGTTAAAAAAACGATATGTAAGTTTGGGTTGTTCATACAGTAGTAGATTCCTGCTTTTGCAAGAATGACATTCGGGCTTTAAATAATCCATTCAACATTTGTAAACACTAAGTCTGTTTCTTTAATTATCGTGGGTTTGGATTGAAGTGTTTCAAAATCAATCAATGTTCCATCACTTTTATACACATAACGATAGGCTTTTAAATCCTCAAAAAGAGGAGCTAATTCTTTTTGTATTTGCTTGCCAAATAGCGAAAACCCGAAGGTTTGTTCCAAACGCAATAACAATTTATTTAAAAATACGGAAGGAACGTGTTTTTGATAGAAATGTTCGTTCAAAAAGTGATAATGAAACGAAACATACAATGTTGGATAGTTTGTTTTTTGCAGTGCTTTTCCAATGGTTGGTAAAATCTTGAACTCAGCACCTTCTACATCCATTTTTATAAAATCTACTTTAGAGATTTTCTCTTTTTCTAAGAATTCATTTAAGGAAATTGTTTCCAATTCCAATGAGTTTTCTGTGTCGCGTTTTCGCTGCAAAATGCTACTACTCGAAGCTCCATAATGCTCACGGGCTGACAAACGAGAACTTTCTTTTTTGTTTGAAATTGCAATCTGATAAGTTTTTACTTTTTCAGCGATGCTTGGATTTAATTGTACGTTGGTGTTCAACTCTTCAAAACACACAGGATCAGGATCGAGTGCATGTACTTCTTTGGCAATTTTGGCAGCATACAATGTTAATACGCCACTCCACGAACCAATGTCTAATACAACAGCATCTTTATCAATAAATTGGTCAAAAATAGCAAATGTATGTGGTTCCCAGTCAGTAGCATTGATATGTGTCCAATAATGCTTGTTTTTTCCTGGATTAATCTGGAATGTATAATTTTTAAGCTGAACTTGCATGCTAAAACGTGTCTAAATCTGAATACGTAAATATAAATTCTTTCAAGTTAATCGTTGGATCAAAATCTAAATAACCGACCAACCACGATTCTTTAGGTTTGGTAATGGTGCTTAATTGAGCTGCCATGATTGAATTTTTATCCACTTGAAATAACAATTGTGTGATTCCTAAGAAAAATGCTTTTCGTTTTAGCTTTTTCAATGCTTTTTCTAAGGTTTCCGCAGAAGGCGCATAAAACAGTCCCACGTGAATAATTGCCTGAATTTTTAGCCAAAACACACAGTCGTCAATTTCTACACAATAATGATTTTTAAAGCTGTTTTTATACCGAATAAAATCATCATCAAACTGTAATCGGAACTTTTCTAAATGCTCTGAAGTCAGTTTTTGAATGGCTTTTGGCGATACAGATTGCTTAAAAAATAGGTTGTACACATTGGTCCAACGCAGTTTATTCAATACTTTTCCTATTGGTACTGTAGAAACTTTTATATGAAAGCGTTGCAAACGCTCATGCTCTTTCCAGCCTAATTTTTTGGTGCTGTAATAGGTGTTCTCACTATGAAAAGCATACACATATTTGATATTGTGTTCACACATAATTTTGTATGCAAACTTTGCTAATTCGTAATGCAATCCTTTCCGTTGATGATCTGCAAGTGTATACGAATCGCAGGCATGTGCTACAAAAATTTCTTCTGTATCATTTTTAAACTTTTGTGGTATGGCACCGTAAAAGGCTACTGGAATATTGTCATAATATGCAATACTGCAAATATAATTTATGCCCAAATAAGACGTGTCGTATTTGTGTTGTAAATAGGAAAGAGAGACTTTTTTGTTAAATACTTTCCAAAATAATTCCTTAATTGCTGGAAAATCAGTTTGGTCAACACGCTTAATGCGATATATTTCTTTGTAGATCATATTTTAAAAGTAAGAACCTTTTAACAAACACGCTAATTGTTGTTCCATAGAAATGTACGGATTCATCACAAAACGATTTTTCCAAGAATCATTTTTTGCATCTTCTTTACTATTGTAATCTACCAATAATATCCTTTTAAATCCTATTTCTTCACAATAATGGGCTAACTCTTTATTGTAATATCCAAACGGAAAAGCAAATTCTGTAACAGGTTTTTCACAAATTTTTTCGAGTTGTTTTTTACTGTTGAGAATTTCTTGTTTCGCTTCTGCCAACGGAATATCTATCAAACTAGCATGTGTTTCGCCATGTGCACCAATGGTAAATAACGGGTGATTGGAAATTTCTTTGATTTGTTGTGCATTCATGAGCATCCAATAGTCTTCATACGTTGTAGGAGGTAAAGTTTTCCAATCGCTAGCAAATACTTCGTAAATCATTTTTAAAACGTCATATGGCAATGCTTTAGCTACATTTTTCATAGAAATTCCGTTCCAAAGGAATTCATTCTTGTTGTTTTTTCGATAGAGATTGCGTTCTAGAACAACTTCTTTTTTGGATGTGTGATATGAAACAATATCCAAAAAATCTGCCCACAAATACGGAGCTTTTTCATGAATTGTAGTAATGTAAAAATTGGCTGGGACATGGTACTTTTCCAAAATTGGAACCGCATATTTGTAATTGTTTAAGTAGCCATCATCAAACGTAATCGCAATATTGAGTGTATTTTTTTTAAATTTTTTTTGATAAAAATCATCTAAAGAAATAACGTTGTAATGTGTAGTAATATATTGGATGAACTTTTCAAAAAATGCCTTTGAAATAAAGCGGCTATTGTATTTAGTTTCTCCAGTTTTGTCGATTCCATGAAAGATAAGAATGCGTTCACCGTAACGATTTTTCAATAAGAACTTTCCCAGGCCAAGTTTGAATAAAATGGTTTTGTATAAGAGTCCTAAGCGATATTTGATACGTAGCCAGAGCATTTTCACATTAATTGATTTGATTTTCAGTAAAAGTATAAAAACTCAACACTCTATTTTGTTTTATTTAGTTGTTCACAGAAAAGAAACGAAAGAAACAATCTTTTCAGCTTTCCACAATTAAATTATTTTTTACTCTCAACTTTGTATAATTTCCATCCTTTTGGATGAGTTTCAAGTACTTTCAATTGGTAGTTATTTTTCATATACTCCCAATTTAACATCGGATTTCTATCTTTCCATTGTACTTTATAACGGTTGGCGTCAAATAAAATTAAATCACCAGACTGAACATTTTCGTATCGTTCTATAAACATATTCTTGTACCCAAAGTTTAATCCGCGCCCTTGCATTGCTAAATCTACATCAAAACTATATAAAGTTGTTCCTTCGTAGGGGTGAATCATCTCAGCGAGTTCTTTTTCGGTAATTGTTCGCGCATAAATTAATTGGAATGTTAGAGCAAAAAAGAATAGCTGCAACATAATAGAAACTACTCCGATTAAAAAACTATTTTTTTTGAAGAATTTGTAGCTCATTAATTTTTCAAAAGCAGGAAACAAGATTAGCAAAATTAATGGAAACACTAAGCCTAAAATTCGAGGATTTTGGAATGGAATTCCTGCTAAAAATAGAATATACAAAGCACTACATATTAATAATGTTTTTTGAGAAAATGAGAAAAGAAGCTTGTAATTTATGAAAGAGATTAGACACAGAATACTTCCCAAAAAGATAAACCCAGGATGAAAAAATACAGATAAAATGTGTGCTAAGTTTGGGAGTAAATACGTCGTGGTTCCGTCTTGTGTAGAAAAACTTCGTGAAAAATAATTTAAAACAGACCAGTCTGCTAAAAATGGATTGGAAGATGCTTCAAATAATGCGCCCCATTGAAATATAAGAAACGGAATGACAACGATAAAGCTTAAGAAACAAGCTGCTAGTAATTGCAAAAATCCTTTTCGCTTCCATACTAAATACAACGCATAGCTAATTAATGGAAATGTAATAAATAATGATGCATATCGTGTCATTATAGCACATGTAGCAAAGAAAAAAATAGGAGCAAGACTAGTACTTTTTACATAGGATTTAAAGAAAAAATAAAATGACAAAACAACAAAAACCAACGTTAAAGCATCAGACATAACAATGAGCCCCATCTTTAAAAGAAAAGGACAAAAAGCGGCAAATATCAATACATAATAAAAGCGAACTGTTGATGTTGGATAGAGTAATCGTAAAGTCTTTAAAATGTATACACAAGTAACAGAAAAACTCAAGCAACTGATAAAATGCAATGCAAAGGCTGTACTTCCAAAGAGGAAACCAATCATACTCCCTAAAGTAGGATAGAGTACTGGCCAATAATAATTTCCAGGATGTTCACCGCCAAGAATGTACTCTTGAATGGCGTTTGCATAACGCAAATACTCATACGCATCTTGACCGTACAGACCATCAAAACCAAAGACTCGCAAAACGAATACTATTAAAAATGGAACAACCAAAAGGATTGCGTTCTCACGAATTGAAGAAGTAAGTTTATACAATTTCAATGATGGTTTTGTTTTGCGTATATAAATATAGTTGTTAAATTGGCGAACATAAAGAAATACGATTATTTTTTGAGCATTTGTTCAAGATAAGCCAAATTTTATGATCAATTCTAAAAAAGTCATCATTGTACTTCCTGCATATAATGCTTCTGAAACCTTAAAAAAAACATATAATGAAATACCGTTTGATATTGTTGATGAAGTAGTATTGGTAGATGATCACAGCACAGATGAAACTTTAAAAGTTGCTTCAGCATTAGGAATTGAACACATCATTAAACACGACGAGAACAAAGGGTATGGGGCGAATCAAAAAAGCTGTTATAAAAAAGCTTTATCGCTAGGAGGCGATATTATTGTAATGCTCCATCCAGACTATCAATATACGCCTAAGTTAATCCATTCAATGGCGTTTTTGATTGCAAATAACGTATATCCAGTAGTGATGGGTTCTCGTATTTTGGGAAAAGGCGCTTTGCGTGGAGGGATGCCTATGTATAAATACATTGCCAATCGTTTTTTAACACTTTTTCAAAACATAGTGATTAATCAAAAATTGTCTGAATATCATACAGGTTTTCGAGCCTTTTCTGCGGAAGTGATTAATGCTCTTGCATTAGATTATAATTCAGATGATTTTATTTTTGACAATCAAATGATTTGTCAAATTTTTAATAAAGGATACGAAATCGCTGAAATTACTTGCCCGACGACCTACTCAAGTGAGAGCTCATCGATTAATTTTCAACGAAGTGTGACATACGGTTTGGGAGTTTTAAAAGTCTCAATTCAATATTTTTTGCATAAAAGAAAAATAAAGTCATTCTCAATATTCAAATAGTCAGTATATTTAGGGAAATTAACCTAACATTTTGAAGAAGCAGAAAGTATTATTGTACAATCCAATCGCTGTGTTTTTTGATATGCCACTTGCTTTATTAGCAATTGGCTCTGCATTGGATACTGATAAATATGAAGTTATTATTATTGATGGGCGTATCGATGCAAAACCTTTAGAAACAATTCAAAAACATATTGATGAAGCTCTGTGTTTTGGAACGACAGTTTTAACAGGAAGACCAATTAAAGATGCTCTAAAAGTTACGCAAGCTGTAAAAAAAATGCGTCAAGATATTCCTGTAATTTGGGGCGGATGGCATACATCTTTGTTTCCAAAGCAAACCTTAGAAGACGAACCGTGTATTGATATAACAGCACAAGGACAAGGAGAAGATACTTTTAGAGAATTGGTGGAAGTGTTTTCTACAAAAGGAGACCTTTCTACAGTGAAAGGAATTTGCTATCGAAACGAAGAAGGGGAAGTAATTAAAAACCCTCCGAGAACCATTGTTCCAATGGATACTTTTGCTGATATTAATTATGAATTAATTGATGTTGAAAAATACTTCGCAAAGAAAGGCCGCAGACAATTAGATTATATTTCGTCTACAGGATGCTATTTTAGATGTACTTTTTGTGCTGATCCATTTGTGTATAATAGAAAATGGACGGCTATTTCACCAGAAGTAATGGTAAATAAATTAGCGCAATTGCATGAAAAATACCAGTTTACAGACCTGAATTTACAAGACGAAACGTACTTTACCTATCGTGATCGAGTGATTGAAATTTCTCAACGAATGATTGAAAAAGGACTCAATTTTACATGGGCAGCTACGATGCGTGCCGATCAAGGTTCGCGTATGTCTGTTGAAGATTTTAAAATTTGTGCTCAATCTGGATTACGACGTTTGTTGATAGGTGTTGAATCTGGTTCTCAAGAAATGATGAACTGGCTAAAAAAAGATATCAAAGTTGAACAAGTGTATATGTGTGCCGAACGTTGCAAAGATTTAGGAATTACAGTACAATTTCCATTTATTGTTGGGTTTCCGGGTGAATCTGACGAAAGTATACGAGAAACAGTAAAGGTAGCGCTAGATCTTAATAGCATGCATCCAAATTTTCATACACCAATATTTTATTTTAAACCTTATCCAGGAACAACTATTACTGAAAATGTAGTGAAAGAAGGTTATAAACTACCTGAAACGGTACAAGAGTGGTCTGATTTTGATATTTTAGGTTCTTCAGGACCTTGGGTGAGTAAAGAAAAATTTGATTTTTTCGAAAAGTTCAAGTTCTACTTAAAGTTTGCGTATTCCAATCAGAAGATGGTATTTAAACCATTACAATTAATAGCGAGATGGCGTTGTAAGCACAAATATTTTAATTTGCCTTTGGAAAAGAAAATGGCAGATACGTTTTTCAAAAAACAACAATTAGCATAGTCTCATTCAGTTTTTTTGTTGAGAATTAATTATTGGCGGATTTCTCACAAAGACGTTTCCATTGGATTATTTTAAAATGGCATTCAATTCCTTTGAGATTTGCTCTGCGGCTAATTTGGCTCCAGACTCATTAAAGTGAAAGTCATCATAAAATGACTCTGTTGTTTTTGGTAATTGTAAGTCAATAAAATCAATATTTTCTTGCTTGCAAACCAATTTTAGGCGTTCATTAAATAACTTCATACCCTGATAAAATGCAGTAGTGCTGTAAAACGCTTCATTATTTTGGAAACCACTCGTTACCATTAACTTTTCGTATTCTTCCTCTAGGTCAGGTCGCCACATAGTGGCTTGCGTAATGAAAACAAGTTTTACGTTTTTTTCATTAGCTAGTTTGATGAGTTGTTTGCAATTTTGTTCATAATGTGCTAATCCTTCAGAAAGGTCAGGTAATTTTTCAATAATTGTAGCGTTCTTTTTTAAAGCTCTAATGTCTATAGCAGTTTCAGTAAGATGGTTTTTATGATTGAAATAAAAAATAAGATTACTTTTTGCTCGCGACGCTAATTTGTATAATGTCAATTGTTTGTAAAAAGGCAAATGATCATCGGGAAGATGCTGAAAAGCAAACTTTTTTAATTGTTCTTTGGAAGAATTTATATATCGTTCAGGAGAAATTAAATACGCGACAAAATCATTCACTCCTTGCATGATTACTACAGTTTTGGTATCCGTCAGTTCTGGTTTATCTAACATATATTCCATTTGCAATATATGATGATTACTGCTATTTCCAGGTCGTCCAAAATTACCAATCCAAAAAGGAGAACCTAATTTTTTTTCGAGTAAAGCCGTCCATGTTTTTTCTTGCGTTAATGCAAAACAAGCGGTAGTACTTCCTCCAAAAACAACCACCTTGTGAGTGGCGTTTTCAAAATTTGAAATAGAACGTGCTCCAAGTTCATCAAAGTGAACTTCAGAATTTTGATGAATTCCAGTGATTTCATTTGAGTCAATTTCCCAAGTAAATCCCGAATTAGGTGTCATCACATAATAATCACTTGGAAAAAGGTTAAAAAAAGACAAAATAAATTCAGCTAAGACCAATAAAATGCATGTAGAAACTAAATAATACAATGTTTTTTGGAAAAGTTTTTTTCTTGCCATTACTTTTACTGTTTAGTCCAACGATACCATGAAAAAGGAGAGTCTTTTTTTCTTAATATTTTATGGATAATGTTCTTTTTGTAGCTGTACAATGTGTCAAATTTTTCCACCAATTTTTGATCATGGTGATGGTAATGATTACTCATTTCGGGTACATTAAGTTCTGTATAATATTCTAAAGTACGTCTTTTTGCATCCAAAATCTCTGAAGTTTTATAAAAAGGACTATCCATAATATGGATTTCCCCATTTTTTTTTAAAAATGATTGTAAAAGAGAAAATAACTCTTGAAAATCAGAAAAATACTGAACTACGCCATTTAATGTTATTATGTCAAATTGCTCTTGAAAAAAGGAAGTAATTTTAAAAATATCTGCATATACAAAACGTAAATTTTCTTTATGAAATACACGTGCGGCTTGTTCCAATTCCTTTCGATTAATGTCTAACCCAATGATTTCATTTTTGGAAGATATAGTAGCAATTTTATTAGAAAACCAACCATTTCCGCAACCTAACGTTAATATACACTGAGCTTGACTTTTTTCCGAAACATATTTTATGAATCGTTCTGTAGATTGAATTCGATACGGCCATTCATCACGATGTAGAAAAGGTAATTTTCGAACTTCATTGTCTGTCAAAATGCGATCTTCTTTTTTGCGCACAGCTAAATAATGCTTCGAAAAATTTGCATCTTCAGGAGTTAGATAATATACATTTTTTTGTTGCGTGATTCGGCTAAAATCTAAGTTCATTTGTACAGTTTCATGGCTGTTTTTGCCAATAGTGATTTAGTTTTAAGCTTCACAGAAGTTAATAAACTTCCATTCTTGCCTCTAAGTTTTTCTTTATTATAATTGACTTCGTTGACAATTCTACGAACAGCATAGTCGTAAAACTTTCGAGAATAGGTTCGAGTAAAATCTATTTCACGATCAGTAGAAGTGTTCCATTCAGGTTGAACCGTAATTTTATCTTTAATTTCATCATACAAAGAAGTCCCTTTTATTGGGTAGGCAACTGTGATGGTAAAATGTGTTGGATTAGCGGCTTTCAAGTAATCAATTGTTTTATTGATATCTTCTTCATCTTCGCCCGGATAGCCTACCATAATAAATGTTCCGCTTTCCATACCTAATGCATTGGTTTTTTGAATAGCAGTTTTTACTACGTCAACTTCAACACGACGATCCATTGCGTCTATAATTTTTTGAGAACCGCTTTCTGCACCAATCCAAATTCTATAACAGCCAGCTTCTTTTAATAATTGCAAAACATTGTCGTTCAAACGTTCGGCACGCGTAATACATTCAAAAGGAATAATGGCGTCTAGCTGAATAATTTCTGCATGAAATTGCTCTAACCATTTATGACTAACTGTAAAAACATCATCGACAAACCAAATACTATCGGGATTGTAGGTTTCTTTGAGCATTTTTAATTCAGCAGCAACTTGGTCTGCAGGTCTTCTCCGGTAACTTTGACCGTATACAGCTGTACTACACCATTTGCATGTGTATGGACAGCCACGTTGTGTACTTACTGTCATGGAGCTTTTTCCATGATACGTTTTCCAAGTCTCTAAATATTTTTCAACTGGAATCGCTGCTCTATTGGGTAAAGGCAATTCTTTTAGACTTTTCATCTTTACACGGGCTGGAGTTTTTATAACTGTTTTGTTTTCCAGATATGCAATTCCAGCAATTTCACTTACATCGCTATTGCGAATAATGGCTTGATAAAGTTCTAATGTAGTTTGCTCGCCTTCTCCGATAATCAAAAAATCTGCACCTGTGTTAAGGTAATTTTCGCAATTGTATGTAATATCTGGTCCGCCAAGCAATATCTTAGGGAAACCATATTGAGCATCTGTTTTTAATGTATGCACCAATTGAATTACATTAATTTTGGTCATCAAATTGGTGTAGATTGCAACAATTTTAGGCTGTTTTTCTTTGATATACTGTAGCTGATCGGATTTTGAATAAAAAGTAGCATCATATACATAATTCTCAACGTCATATTCATTCAAATATGCAGAAATATATAACAAACCTAATGGTGCATACGGACGCATAATCTGTTGTTCTTTCTCATCTTCAAAAAGATAGTATGTATGAGTAAGAAGGATGCTCATTTTTTGACTGCAATTTTTAGATAAACGTAAATATAAAGATGTTTTAGTGACTTGAAAAGTTTGAACTGTAGTATTTACACATTTACAAAGAATCCTTAAAAAGATTGTATCACGTATAATTGAGGTAAGGAGTGCAGGATTAACTTTTTTTCTCTAAAATGATTAAAAAATGATCTGCATATTTTGAAAAAATTGAAGCGGTAAGTATGGAGTCTAACCCTTTACATATAGATATTATTGGAAACTTTGCTGCCAATGAGTTTTCTAGATAGGAAGGAGGAATGGTTACACCTATTGGTTTTATTTTCTTTGGAATAAAATGTTCTCGGGCCAATGCAGAAATATCTTTTGGGTTATAATACCATGTTTTTACATTAACACCATCTACATTAGCGATAACATTTTCATTGGTATTTCGTCGATTTGCTTTGTTTGAATCGCGTTTTATACTAAAATACAAGCGCTCCCATATACAGTGTTTGGGCATAATTACTAATGCCATTTTTCCTTTTGGAAGTAGCAAGTTTGAAGCTGTATGGAAGAATTGGCTAAGTTGATCTTGTGATAAACAATTTAGACCTCCAAAGTTTGAAAAAATCAAGTCAAACTTACACTCAAATGTATTTGTTGAAATTGTATTAATGTCTTGTATTTTAAAGGAGAGATTCGTTGGGTGTGATTTTGCTTGGGCAACCTCAATCATTCCTGAAGAAATATCTGTAGCAATAACATGATGATTTAGTTTTGCAAACTCTATAGCATCAGCGCCTGTACCACAATTTAATTCTAAAATAGATAATTTGTGGGCTTGTTGAATAATTGGGTTGATATATTTGAATACCCGTGCGCGTTGGGCTTTCCCAATGTTAGAATATGTAAACGTGTTATCATATTGAGCTGCTGCTACATCAAAATCGCTATGCATTGGTATTCTCCATATTTTTAAGTTGCAACTTATCTATAAAGGCAGAAGGAATGTAATAGCCAAGTAATAGCATAGAGCGTATCTCTGATTTTTTGATAGAAAAAGGATGTGTAAAGAATTTACGAATATTTTGAAATGCTTGACTTTTTCGAAATTCCTTATGAACATATCGCTGTAATTTCCTATAAAATTTAGTGTTGTAAGTCCCTTTGAACATCATGGCAAGATCATCAGAATCTGTCCAATTAGCTTTAAGTTTTAAATCATCTTTTACCTTGTCATAAAATTTAGTGCCAGGTAATGGATAGGAAACCGAGACTCCAATATTGTCAGGAACCAACTCTTTAATCATGTCAATTGTTTTTTGAATATCTTCTTTGGTTTCTTCTAAATAACCAAATTGAATGAAGAATGCTACACGTATATTTTTTTCTTTTAACAATCGTGTAGCCTCATAGATTTGTTCAACTTTGGTTTCCTTGTCCATAGCATCCAAAATAGCTTGCGAACCACTTTCTGCACCAACCCAAACTTCTTCCAATCCACTTTCCGCTAGAGCATCGATTGTATCTTCTTTTAGTAACAAATCCACACGACTTTGAATATAGTATGAGATTGTAAGCTGCTCTTTTTTAAGTTCTTTATTAAAATTTTGAACCCAATTAGGTTTTAAGCCAAAAATATCATCGCACATCCAAAAACGAGAAACTCCGTAGTTTTCGTTTAAATATTTAATATGCTTGGTAATGTATTCTGGAGAATGAGAATTATAGCGATTTCCATAAATAGGTTTTGCACACCAGTTACATTTAAAGGGACAACCACGAGTTGTTGCCATATTGAGCGTAAATTCATTGCCGCCAGCTTCCCAAATTTTTCTATAAGGTTCAATATCAATTAAGTCCCAAGCAGGCAACGGAAGCACATCTAAATCTCGTAATACGGGATGTTTTGGGTTTTGAATGATTTCACCTTCTTTTTTAAACACGAGTCCTTTAATTCCTGAAGTGTCTTCCTTATTCGATAAGGCATCAACTAATTCTTTTAATGATATTTCACCTTCACCTTGAATGACAAAGTCTGCTCCTGCAGCTAAGTATTTTTCATAATGATCGGTAGAGTCTGAACTGCAAACAATGACATGGCAGCCTAGCTTTTTTGCAATTTGAATCATCTCAAAAGCAGCTTCCCGCATGGCAGTCAAACACATTTTTGTTAAATAATTAAAGCCATCATCGTATAATACAAATATACGAGGTTTGTGTTGCTCTAAATAAGGTTGTATTGTTTTTGGATCCTCTAACAAGTTTGCGTCAAATACACCTACATGATATCCGTTTTCACGTAAATAAGAAGCAGCATACAATGTTCCTAATGGCGGATATGGTGTTTGATTTTTCCACTGTTTCACATCAAACTTGTAGTAATAAGAATGCGAAAATACAATATCAAGCATGTTCTTCAGGTAAATTCAAATTGTATTGTTGTATAACTTCTGTATAGCGTTCGTGCAGTCGTTTTATCACTTTGTTTTGATAATTTTGCGGATGATGTTTTGATACATGTCGAGTTGACTTCATTGCGATATTAAAATCTGCTTTAGCGAGATGACCAAACTTACGAATCCATTTTTTAATTGTTAATCGTTGTAGGTAGTTGTCTAACTTTAATCCTATCGAGCCATTTAAAGCGTTTTGTGTAAATTCTGAAATCCAGCTTTTACGGGTTTCTCTAATTGTACTTGTTTTAAAAATTGGTTTGTTAGGAAAATACGGTTTGGCCCAAGAATTTGCTGATAAAAAGTTCTCAAAAACAGTTTTTCCATACAACGGAATAAGTGTGGCAATTTCAGTAGCCGTAAATAAGTTTTTTTCAGAAATTTCTAACGAATCGGTACTAATGAAATAGTTTACACAAAAATATTTCTTTGAATTCAATAAAAATATTTTTTTGTAAAGCACTAATAGCGTTCGTGCTATCCATAAACGATTAGGTTTGGTAATAATAAAAAAGTCAAAATCACCTTCATCGTCATAATAACCTTTTGACAATGCGCCCGAAAGAGAAACACTTTCTATATATGGGAATTTGGCAATTTTTCGAGAAACTCTTACAGCTTTTGGCATTATTTTTCGAGCCATTTCATTGCCTTTGAGTCTTCTTTCTACACGATCGGGATCATTCACATCTACATAAAAACCATCAAAATTATAGATAACTCCTTTTTCTAAAAGAGTTTCTATTTCTTTATCAACATCTTGCTGACTTTCACTATCTGAAAATTGAAAAATTTCAGTTCGAGTCAACGGATATTTAAAGAGAGAGAAATATAATATGGTTTTTAAAGCACTCACTATTTTTTGTTTTCTAACCAAAAGTACTTAAAAATATATTCTTCATCGGTTCAAATTGGAAGAAATACGGAAAAATCTTTATTTATTTTTTTTCTATATAAGTGTTAATTTTTACCTAAAATTCTTCTTCATTTGACAGGGTTTTATACTTTTATCATCATCAATCAATCAAAATACACTTAATGAAATCTTTCCTAATAGTCTGTTTAGGACTTTTTTGTATTCCCTATTTGGGAATATCTCAAGAAAAAAAAGCCAACATCCCTAAAAGAATTTACACAACCAATAGTGTGAAGGGAGAAGCACCAAAAATTGACGGTATCTTAGATGATGAGAGCTGGAATTCTGTTGAATGGGCAAGCGACTTTATTGAAAATCGACCAGATGAAAATACGCCGCCTACAGAGCAAACGAAGTTCAAAATTATGTACGATGCAAAGTATTTATATGTTGCCGTGCGTGCCATTGATAAAGATCCGGAAAAAATTGTTAAACGTTTGTCTCGACGTGATGGTTTTGATGGTGATTGGGTAGAAATCAACATTGATAGCTATCATGATCTTCGTACTGGGTTTTCATTTACGGTTACAGCAGCAGGTGTAAAAGGAGATGAGTTTATTTCGAACAACGGGAATAATTGGGACGGAAGTTGGAATCCAATTTGGTACACCAAAACAAATGTAGATAGCGAAGGTTGGACTGCCGAAATGAAAATTCCATTCAGTCAGTTGCGCTTTGGAAAAAGTGAAGAACAAGTTTGGGGACTACAAGTACAGCGACGCTTTTTTAGAAAAGAAGAGCGTTCTACATGGCAGCGCATTCCATTAGATGCTCCAGGTTGGGTGAGTGAATTTGGTGAGTTGCATGGTTTAAAGAATATTAAACCGCAAAAACAAGTAGAAATACAACCGTATGTAGTGACAAAATTAGACACGTATCCCGAAGAAACAGGAAATCCTTTTCGAGATGGAGATGATTTTACTTTGAATGGAGGTATAGATGGGAAAATAGGAGTAACTAACGATTTAACATTAGATTTTACCATCAATCCAGATTTTGGACAAGTAGAGGCAGATCCTGCGGCAATTGCTTTGGATGGTTTTCAAATATTTTTCCGTGAACAACGTCCATTTTTTGTCGAGAACAAAAATATTTTTGATTATCGATTTGCAAATGGACAAGACAATGTATTCTATTCTAGGAGAATTGGACGAAATCCACAAGGTTTTCCAAATACAACTTCACAAGAATATGTAGATCAACCACAAAATTCGACAATCATTGGAGCGGCGAAGTTTAGTGGTAAAACTAAAAATGGTTGGTCAATAGGTGTTTTAGAAAGTGTAACTGGGCGAGAATTTGCCGAAATTGATAACAATGGAACACGAAGAAAAGAACTGGTAGAGCCATTAACAAACTATTTTGTAGGGCGTTTGCAAAAGGATTTTAATAAGCGAAATACATTTATTGGAGGAATTTTTACAGCGACAAATCGAAGACTTGAAAATCATTTAGATTTTTTGCATAGAGCAGCCTATACTGGAGGGCTAGATTTTAGACATAATTGGAAAGACCGTACTTTTTATGCAGAAGGGAATGTGGTAGCAAGTCACATAGAAGGAAGTAAAGAAGCTATTGCAAATACTCAAAATTCGTTAACGCATTTATTTCAACGTGTAGATGCAGGACATGTAAATGTTAATCCTAATAGAACTTCGTTAACAGGAACAGGAGGAAGATTAGAATTTGGAAAAGCAGGAGGTGGAAATTGGAGGTATGATACCGGAGTTATATGGCGCTCGCCTGAGTTGGAACTCAATGATATCGGTTTTCTGCGACAAGCGGATGAAATACGTCAATTTGTAAATATTGGGTATCAAACAACTAAATCAGTGGGGAAATTTAGAAGAATTTCCGGACGCTTCTCTCAATTTACTACGTATGATTTTGAAGGAAACTTTAACCGAGTTCAATATGAAGTAAATGGAAACATGCAGTTTCAAAATAACTGGTGGATTGATTTTGGTGGAGCACACAAACCACGAATTTATATCAATACCTTTTTGCGTGGCGGACCTCGTTGGCGCTATTCTGAGGAAAATTATGGATATGCATTCTTCGGAACGGATGAACGAAAAAAACTGCGTACAAGCTGGGGAATGGTTTATTCAAAAGCCAAGCAAAACAATTTTACATTTATAGAAGTTAGTGGAGATGTTACTTATCAACCAACCGATGCAATGCGCATTTCTATTAGTCCAAACTATAATTATAACCCGAATAAAACTCAGTACATTACCGAAGTCAGTAATAATGGAACTCCACGTTATATTTTAGGAACGATTGACAATCAAACGTTGAGTGCTTCTATTCGTTTTAATTATACAATTAACCCTAACTTATCTATTCAGTATTATGGTCAACCGTTTGTGTCGGTAGGTCGTTATACAGATTTTAAATATGTAACCAATTCAATTGCTGACAATTTGTATGATCGTTTCTATCAATATCAACCTAATGAAATTTCCTTTGATGCAGCTTCCGATTCGTATCTTGTCGATGAAGGAGCCAATGGAAGTGTAGAGTATTCCATCGGAAATCCAGACTTTGCTTTTGTGCAGTTTCGTTCAAATTTGGTATTGCGTTGGGAATATATTCCTGGCTCAGAATTGTTCTTAGTTTGGTCGCAAGGAACGACTGGTTTTGGCAACACACGCGATCATTTATTACGCAGTTTAGACAATCAAATTCTAGGGCAACAACCAGAAAATATCTTTTTGATGAAGTTTACATATCGTTTTGTGTTGTAGCTTTCCAAATGCTTGTTGGTTTAAATGCATAAAGCTCCCTTTGTTGCTTATTGTTTATGAAATTAAGGATAAATTTTTTGTCATTCCTGCGGAGGCGGGAATGACATTTATAATTTTAATGTGCTTCCAACCAATTTTGTCCTACGCCAATTTCTACATCTAATGGAACGCTCATTTTAAAAGCATTTTCCATTTCTGCTTTGATGATTGGTTTGATGGTTTCAAGTTCGTCTTTATGTGCATCAAACACCAATTCGTCATGCACTTGAAGTAGCATTTTTGATTGAAAACCTTCTGTTAAAAAGCGTTTGTGAATGTTAATCATTGCTAGTTTAATGATATCTGCGGCACTTCCTTGTATCGGTGCATTTACAGCATTTCGCTCGGCTGCACCACGTACAATAGCGTTTCTAGAGTTGATATCTTTTAAATAACGGCGTCTTCCTAATACGGTTTCAACATAGCCATGTTCCCTAGCAAAGGCAATTTGATTGGAAATAAAGGCTTTGAGTTTTGGATAGGTTTCGTAATAAGTATCAATCAATTCTTTGGCTTCACTTCGTGATAAAGTGGTTTGGTTACTCAATCCGAAAGCAGACACACCATAAATAATTCCGAAGTTTACCGTTTTGGCATTGCTACGTTGCTCACGAGTTACATTTTCTATAGCTACATTAAATACTCTTGAAGCGGTAGAAGCGTGAATGTCTTCTCCATTTTTGAATGCTTCAATCATAGTATCTTCTTTGCTTAAAGCAGCTATAATTCGAAGTTCAATTTGAGAATAATCGGCGGCTAATATGACATAATTTTCATCTCTAGGAATGAATGCTTTACGCACTTCGCGACCACGTTCTGTCCTAATAGGAATATTTTGAAGGTTTGGATTGTTTGAACTTAATCGTCCTGTTGCAGCTACAGCTTGTGCATACACAGTGTGAATACGATTCGTTTTAGTGTTGACTTCACTTGGTAGCGCATCTACATAGGTACTCTGTAATTTTTTATACTGTCGCCACTCTAGAATATCAGTAACAATTTGATGTTCTTTCGCCAGGTATGACAATACATCTTCAGCGGTAGAATATTGTCCAGTTTTAGTTTTTTTAGGTTTGTCAACCAATTTTAACTTATCAAAAAGAATAGGTCCTAATTGTTTTGGGGAACCGATATTGAATTCTTCGCCAGCTTGCTCATAAATACCTTTCTCTAAACGGTCAATATCTACAGTCAATTCTTTGGAAAGTTTTGCTAAAAAGTCTTTATCTAAATTGATTCCTTCTATTTCCATTGCTGAGAGTACACTTACTAACGGTACTTCAACTTCTGAAAAAAGGTTGGTAAGGTTTCCACTTTCTAATTCTTTGATGAAATGTTCTTTTAGCTGATAAGTAATATCCGCATCTTCAACAGCGTATTCTGTTTGTTGATCGAGTGAAACTTCACGCATTGATAATTGATTTTTTCCTTTCTTCCCAATCAAATCTACTATCGAAACAGGTTGATAGTTCAAATAGGTTTCAGATAATACATCCATATTGTGACGCATATCAGGATTAATCAGGTAATGCGCAATCATTGTGTCAAAAATAGGGCCTTTTACAGGCATCTGGTAATTAGATAACACCTTGATATCGTATTTAAGATTTTGCCCTACTTTTTCAATGGTAGTACTTTCAAAAAATGGACGGAATTCTTCTAAAATCTCCTTTGCTGCTATTTGATCTTCTGGGAAAGAAACATAATAGCCTTTTCCTTTTTCCCAAGAAAAAGCGATTCCGACCAATTCTACTTCTAATGCTTTTAATCCTGTGGTTTCAGTATCAAAGCAAACACTAGGCTGTTTCAGCATTTTTTGAAGTAGTATGCGTCGAGACATTGGCGTATTTGCGAGTTGATAAAAATGATCAGTGGTTTGAATTGTTTGATAACCAGTACTCGCAGTTTCTTTGCTTGCGTTCCCGCTTCCAGGTGCAGCAAACAGGTCAAATTGTCCGTCAGCATTTGCTTTATTGGAAGGTTTGCTTGTTTTGACAGTAGGAGTTTCTGTAATTTCAGAATCAGTTTCTGCAAATGTTTTTATAAAATTATCTTTGAGTCGTCTGAATTCTAGCTCTTCAAATAATTCTTTAACTTTATCGAGATCAGGTTTCGACAATTCAAAATCTTCTTCATGAAATTCTACAGGAACATCTAGCATAATCTTTGCTAATTGCTTTGATAGAAGTCCTAATTCAGCACTGGCTTCTACCTTTTCTTTCATTTTTCCTTTTAATTGGTCTGTATTGGCAAGTAACCCTTCTAGACTACCAAATTGGGCTAAGAATTTTTTAGCTGTTTTTTCTCCAACACCAGGTAATCCAGGGATATTATCAACAGAATCTCCCATCATTCCTAAGAAATCAATTACTTGTTCAGGGCGCTCTACGCCAAATTTTTCTTGTACTTCAGGGATTCCCCAAGTTTCGTAACCACCACCAAATCGCGGTCTATAAATAAATACGTTTTCGGTTACCAATTGCGCAAAATCCTTATCGGGTGTTACCATAAAGGTTTGATACCCTTGTTTTTCTGCTTGTACAGAAAGAGTACCAATAATATCATCGGCTTCGTATCCTTCTTTTACGATTACAGGAATATGCATCGCTTTCAAAATATTTTCTATATATGGAATTGCCAATTTGATAGGTTCTGGCGTTTCTTGACGATTTGCTTTATATTCTGGAAAAGCTTCTACACGATCTACACTTCCTCCTTTATCAAAGCAAACAGCCAAATGGTCAGGTCGTTCACGCTTTATAACATCGAGTAACGAATTCATAAAACCCATAATAGCTGAAGTGTCTAAGCCTTTGGAATTAATTCTTGGATTTTTGATAAAAGCGTAATATCCTCTAAAAATAAGTGCGTATGCATCTAATAAAAATAATCGTTTTTGGGCTGCCATGATAATTTATGTTGAAGATGATAAAACTACAAAACTTATCACTCAAACCGAAGCTATTTTTATATTCATTTCATTCCTAACGTGAATTTGAGAGGTATTTAAAAGTAGGCGAATGTTAAAGTTGCTGTAAAACCTTAAACCTATTTAGTAAGAACGTTTAAATTTGTTAAAATTTAATCAATGATACGGTTCCTTATTCCCATCATTTTAGTTTTTATTCTAGAATTATATACATTTTTTGCAATTCGTACGTTGACCAACAGTAAACTGTTGTTAGTTGGTTTTTGGGTATTTACAGTAATTGTATATGGTATTTTTTTCTATCAGATGAATGCTGTGCAGCGAGAAGGTCGTTTTAGTTTGAGTACAGGATATGCGATTGCTTTGTTACTTACACTAACAGTACCAAAATTGTTTGTATTGGCGATTCTGTTTATAGAAGATATTTTTCGTTTTTTCACTTCACTATTTAATTATTTTCAATACAGCGGTGTGACAGTGAGTGAAGCTATTCCTGGTAGGCGAAAGTTTATAAGTCAGTTGGCTTTAGGGATTGCTGCTATTCCTTTTGCTGGGTTTTTATATGGAGTCTTTAAAGGAAGGTATGATTTTAGAGTGATTAAACATACGATGTTTTTTGATGACTTACCAGAAGCTTTTGATGGTTACAAGCTTACGCAAATTTCAGATATACATTCAGGAAGTTTTGATAACAAAGCAAAGATTGAATACGCTGTAGATTTAATCAATGAACAAGAAAGTGATGTGATAGTATTTACGGGTGATATTGTAAATGCTGTAGCAGAAGAAATGCATCCTTGGATTGATACATTTAAGCGATTAAGAGCTCGTGATGGACTGTATTCTGTGCTGGGGAATCATGATTACGGATACTATGCATATGAAACTAAACAAGAAATTATTGATAATCAATCAAAAATTCAAAAAGTCCATACTGATATAGGTTTTGATTTGTTATTGAATGAAAGTAGAACGATACAGCGTGAAGATGAGAAATTGAATATTGTTGGGGTTGAAAATTGGGGCGCTTCACGTCATTTTCCTAAACGAGGTAGTTTAAAAAAAGCTACAGAAAGCCTTCAAAATGGAGAATTCACCATTTTATTATCGCACGATCCTTCACATTTTGACTATACAAAAATGGAACTCCCTAAAAACAAAGAGGGCAAGGAAATTATTAAGTCAAGTGATGTTGTTGATGAATCTAATATTATCAATTTTGATAAAAAGATTCAATTA
This sequence comes from Kordia zhangzhouensis, assembly GCF_001005305.1. GTDB lineage: Bacteria > Bacteroidota > Bacteroidia > Flavobacteriales > Flavobacteriaceae > Kordia > Kordia zhangzhouensis. The sequence goes on along the minus strand of NZ_LBMH01000003.1, from coordinate 480,638 downwards.
ACTCTTTCAGGACATACTCATGGAATGCAGTTTGGGATTGAAATTCCTTTTTTAAATTTAAAATGGAGCCCTGTAAAATATAGATATCCTCGTTGGGCTGGTTTGTATGAAGAAGCTGGGAAATACCTGCATGTTAATCGCGGATTTGGTGTGTTGGCATTTCCAGGAAGAGTTGGAATTTGGCCAGAAATTACTGTAATAGAGTTGAAAAAACGCAAGAATATAGCATAATTGCCAGAAAATAGTACATTTGTAATAGTGAATTGACATTTTTAAGGTTAAAAATGAATCAATTCTGTAAAACAAAAACATTCGCTTATGTCAAAATTTGGTGAATTAATTAGTGCAGATATTCCAATACTGTTAGACTTTTATGCAGAGTGGAATGATCAATCCAAGTTTATGCATGCTGTGCTTCGTGATGTTGCAGCAGCTGTGGGAGATAGTGCTAAGGTCATAAAAATTGATGTGGATAAAAATAGGGAATTAGCTGAAGCATTACGCGTTAAAGGCTTGCCTACATTGATGATTTATAAAAATGGAGAAATGGTGTGGAGGCAAAGTGGCGAGCAAGACGCTAATACACTTATAGGGTTGATTTCAGAGCATTACTAAATTGTAATTTTTTTGAACTCGTAGCCTAGTTTGTTAAAATGCTGTAACACTTTTGGGAGTGTAAACTGTAATTTTTCAAAAGCTTTTAGGCTGTCATGAAATACAACAATACTACCTTTCTTTGTATTCTTTATAACATTTTCTAAACACTTTTCAGAATTGATTGTTGTGTCAAAATCTGCACTGAGTACATCCCACATGATAATTTTGTAATCTAATTTTGTTAGACGCTTTATTTGGGAAGGTGTTATTTTCCCGTAAGGAGGACGAAATAGATATGGTTTAGAGTTTTTTTTGCTATCAATAAGATTAGAAAAAGTTTTCTCTGCTTTGTCAACATTTTGAATGTAAGAGGTGTTTGATGTTCTCCATCCGTTTACATGGTGTTGTGTATGATTTCCGATTGCATGTCCTTCACGTATCAATTGCTTAAAAATTTCAGGGTATTTCTCTACATTGTCACCAATACAGAAAAAAGTAGCTTTTGCATTAACTTTTGAAAGCTGCTCGATAACCCAAGGTGTAACTTCGGGAATAGGGCCGTCATCAAATGTTAAATAGATGCTCTTTTCAGAAACTGAAAACTCCCAAATTAGTGATGGAGCAAGCCATTTTACTAATTTGGGAGTTTTTGCTGTATAGAATTTCATGTGTAATGAATTACTCTATTTCATCTCCAAACAAAGGTTGAAATTGTTTGGTGTATCCTAAAAATATTGAAGCTTCTTTTTCAAAAAGTTCTTTTTGATCGTTTGCTTGAAGAATCTCAGTTAAACTCTTGTACTTTTCTAAATACCCATAAATATCTTCAATAGCGTTTGCTTGTTGACTTAGAGGTAATGTTTTATAATAGTTGAGATATTCTATATACTTTGTTTTAATTTCATTGTACTTTTCAGTAGCTTTTTCTGTTTGTCCTATTTTAAAATATCCGTCTATAAAAGGTTCATTAAAAATATAATAACCAAAATATTTGATTGGCATTTTTTCAAAAACAAGATCTATGATATCTTCTGCTTTGTCATTTTTTCCTTCAGCAACAAGCTGCTCTACTAGTTTTGCTAAGTTTGTTCTGTATGAAATACTCTGACGTCTAGTTTGTGGATCATGATAGATAGCATCGCTTCCAGAATTTCCCCAATCCCACTTCATAACATTTTCATACATGAGTTCAGTATTAACACGTCCCATGTCATAATTGCTCGGCAATTTTGTTTCAATTGGAATTAATTTATAAACAAGTCCGTCTAGTTGTAAATAATCTTTCATCCATATATATTCTGCTTTGTCAAAACTACCTCCTGTAAAATAAATAGGACGTTTCCAGTCGTTTTGGTTCAATATATCAAGCATCATTAAATTATTCTTATAGATGGCAGTTTTAGGAAGTTCAATGATGATGTGATCTACCATTTTATCATGATCTTTTGGACTTACATATTTTGCGGCATTTTCTTTGTTGACAGGAACTTTAATTTTAGTTACAGGATAGTATATAATATTTCGCTGGCTTGCAGGGATATTTCTATCATCAACTTCGTATACTTCATCAATTAAATATCCGTACTTAGTTTCTTTTTTGTCGCTCAGTACCCAATCCATAAAACGATCTAATTCCCACACAGTGCTGTCTGGAATAGCAGGATGACGTTCATAACGCAGGTAATTACGCGTTCCATATTTGTACTTGTCATGAGTCATTTCAGAAGGAACTGGCTCACTGTCAAATGCTTTTTTCTTCATTTGATCAATGTACCATTCTGTGCCAAGTAAACTTGTGTTAATAGTTCTAATATCAGTACGGTAACCTTCAATGCTTTGCGCATACCAAAGTGCAAAAGAGTCATTGTCACCAATAGTGAAAATCATAGACCCAGCATCTTCTTCTATGGAATCTAAATAAGCTTTTGCAGTAGATTGTGCAGTGTATCGGTTAGATCGGTCGTGATCGTCCCAATTTTGACTCGCCATTAATGCAGGAACGGCCAATAAAGTTATGGTAATAACAATTGGAGCAGCTAATTTTTCGGAGATATAGTTTCTCAATTGTTCAAATAACGCATATACGCCAAAACCAATCCAAATAGCAAACACATAAAAAGAACCTACTAAGGCATAGTCACGCTCTCTTGGTTCAAAAGGTCGTTCATTTAAGAATATTTTTAGGGCTAAACCTGTAAATAAGAAGAATACCAATAGTACCCAAAATTGTTTTGGAGCGCGAAATAGTAAGAAAGTGAATCCAATGAGTCCTAAAATGAGAGGTAAAAAATAATACGTATTTCGAGCTTTGTTAGTAAGAACGTCTGAAGGTAAATTGTCTTGAGAAGCTCCTAAGTGCCATTCGTCAATAAAATTAATACCGCTAATCCAGTTTCCATGATTGTCTAATTTTCCCTGAATGTCGTCTTGCCTTCCTACAAAATTCCACATAAAGTATCGCCAATACATATACCCCATTTGGTAATTTAGCATGTAATATAAATTTTGCCCAAATGTTGGAGGTTTTATATGAACATACTCTCGAATTTGTTTTAAATATGATTCAAAATCTTCCGCGTAAATTTCACCGTTTCTGGCTTTATTTTTAAAATCGTTAATTATTTCAACGATACGTTTATCAGAACGGTATTCAGGTTTAATTTCGAAATCTAATAATCCACTATATTCCATATAGTTTACGGCATGTTCAGAACTCCACATTCTTGGTAAAAAACCTCGATGTCTGCTATCAGAATTCTGTTTAGCTCCTTTCCATTGGTTTACAATGACATATTTATCTAAAGCTTCACTTTTTTCGTAGCGAGGTTTATCATCAATATAAGGCTCTTTTTCATCAAGTCCACCATAAATATCTGTATACATTGGGCCGTATACTACATGTGTTTCAGGGTACTGCTCTAAATTATAATACGCAAGTAGTAAATGGGCGCTTGAAGGTTGATTTTCGTTTACAACTATATCTGAATTGGCTCTAATTGGAATCATCAACCAAGTAGAAAATCCAATTAAAATAAAAGCTAAACATAGTGTAATTGTATTTAGAAGTCTGTAATTTTTTTTGTGCGTATAATTGATTAAAAAGTAAAACAATCCAACAAAAAATAAACCAGCAAGGATATATCCAGAATAAAATGGTAATCCAAAAGTATTCACGAAAAACACTTCTGATTTCCAAAAAATACTAAGTGTGGTAGGCGGTATAAATTTAAAAACAAAGAACAATACTGCAACAGAAATCACATTGGCAAGAATAAAGCCTTGAACAGTTGTTTCTTTATAATTTTTAAAGTAGTAAATCATTCCTAAAGCAGGAATAGTCAATAATCCCATTAAATGAACGCCAAACGCTAGTCCAATAACTAACGATATTAAGACCAACCATCTATCACCTCTAGGTGTGTGCATTTCGTCTGCCCAGCGAAGAGCCATCCAAAATAATACAGACATTAAACAAACAGCCATGGCATACACTTCTGCTTCAACAGCATTGAACCAAAAACTATCAGAGAATGTAAATGCCAAACTACCTACAAAAGCACTACCTAAAACCGCTATTTTTTTATCGTTTGTAAAAATAGGTTCAGTTTTATCTTGGCTACCTTTTGTTTTAAGCAAACTCACTTTTCGAAGCAAATTTGTAGATGACCAGAACATAAAAAGAATTGTAATGGCACTAGAAAAAACCGAAAGGAGGTTAACCATCACGGCAATTTGTTCGTTACTAGTTGCAAAAGTAGCAAATACGGCTCCCATCATTTGATAAAAAGGAGCTCCTGGTGGATGGCCTACTTGTAACTTTGCGGAAGTTGAAATGTATTCTGCGCAATCCCAATAGCTTGCTGTAGGTTCAACAGTTAAACCAAAAGTGATAAATGCTATAAAAAAAACTGTCCATCCTAAGATGATGTTCCATTTTTTGAAATTAAGAGAAGTCATACAATGCTTTTTGATTTTAAGACTAACGGCGAATTTAAGAATTTAAAGCGTACTAGCTAAAAATTTTTGGAAAACGTTAAGAATCATTTTATTTAAAATATTTAAAAAAAATATTTGGACTTCTCAAAGTTTGTTTTAAATTTGCAACCGCAATAAAGCAATGGCCTATGGTGTAACTGGCAACACGTCTGATTTTGGTTCAGAAGAGTCTAGGTTCGAGCCCTAGTAGGCCAACAAAAATCCCTCTCCAATCGGAGAGGGATTTTTTATTTCTACCACTTTTAAGCATGATTTTGTTGTTTTTACGACTCATCAGTCTCTAAATTTCTTTGCTAAGGGTGCTTTTTGTCAAAACTAGCCTCCTCAAATTGTTAAAATATAAATTCATATTTAAGTTGTAAATATCTGATAAACAATTTATTAATTATTTAAAATGTTAATATTAATACCTTTATTTGCTAAAATGATAGTATTGCTATTATATTTGCGTTCGTAAATATTAATTAATGCTTTTCTGATGATTTAGCAGTATATTTACTAAATGAAATTCAAACATTTATAATGTAAAAAGAATGGCAAATACTCAATTATCACCTTGGCGACGTTTTGTTGGCTTGCTTCAATTGGAGAAGAAAGATATTTTACAAATTTTTTATTATGCCATCTTTGCGGGAATCGTGGCGTTGTCACTTCCGCTTGGGATACAATCTATTATCAATTTAATTCAAGGAGCGCAAGTTTCAACTTCGTGGATAGTCTTAGTAATTTTAGTAACGGTAGGAGTAATATTTTCAGGGGCACTACAATTGATGCAATTGCGCATTATAGAAACCATACAGCAACGTATTTTTATGCGTGCTTCTTTCGAGTTAAGTTATCGATTTCCTAAAATAAAAATGAATGAGCTTCGTAATTATTATCCGCCAGAGTTGGCAAATCGATTTTTTGATACACTCACCATTCAAAAAGGACTTTCTAAGATTTTAATCGACGTGCCTTCAGCAGTGTTACAAATTCTCTTTGCATTGATATTATTGTCGTTTTATCATCCATTCTTTATCATTTTTGGAATTTTGTTATTAGCATTAATATTTATTGTTTTTAAATACACAGCAAGAAAAGGATTGCAAACAAGTTTAGATGAGTCTAAAAACAAATACAAAGTAGCGCATTGGATTCAAGAAGTGGCGCGTGCAATGGTCAGTTTTAAGCTATCAGGAAGTACTAGTTTGGCTTTGAAGAAAAATGATGCGCTAGTTGAGGAGTATCTCAAAGCAAGAGAAAGCCACTTTCGTATTTTGGTATTGCAGTTCATTCAAATGATATCGTTTAAAGTATTGGTTACAGCATCTTTGCTGCTTATAGGAGGCGCATTGGTGCTGAATCAAGAAATGAACATTGGACAATTTGTGGCAGCCGAAATTATTATTTTATTGGTTATTGGTTCTGTGGAAAAATTGATAGTTGGTTTGGAATCTTTTTATGATGTTCTTACTTCTATTGAAAAACTTGGGCAGGTTGTTGACAAAGAGCTTGAAATGCAAGAAGGAGAAACGCCTGACTTTAGCTCTGAATTAACAATTGAGCTTGATGGAGTATCTTACGAAGTAGAAAATAGAGAAAAACCAATACTTAAAGACATATCTCTGTTAATAAAACCGCAAAGTAGAATCTTAATTCAAGGTGAAAGCGGTTCTGGAAAATCAAGTTTGTTAAGAATCATTGCAGGAGTAGTTGAACCTACTTCAGGAAGTGTATTTATTAATAAATTTTCTATGGAAAGTGTACACTTAAATTACTACAGATCACATTTAGGTCTTTCACTTTCTGAAGAAACTCCTTTTGAAGGAACTATTCGCGAAAATCTAACTTTTGGTAATGAAGCAGTCTCAGACGAAAAGATTTTTTGGGCTTTAGAAAAAGTAGGATTAACACAATTCATTAAAGAACAACCCAAAGGTTTAAAAACAATTTTAAATCCTGAAGGGAAGCAGATATCGTACAATATTTCTAAAAAAATAGTATTGGCACGTGCAATTATAAAAAACCCCAAAGTACTCATTCTAGAAGATCCATTAGATCAGTTTAATGTTGATGAAAGTAATCGAATTATGGATTTCTTGACCGATTCGTCAAATCCTTGGGCTTTGATTGTGGTAAGTAGTAATACACGTTGGAAAACAAATTGTGGAGGTTTAATCACACTTGATAAAGGTGAAATAAAAAATCGAACAGCATGCTAAACATTACAAATAATACACTCAATAAAAAAGTAAAACTTACGCAGTATGCTTCAGGAAAACTTGTTTTTAACAAGCAATATTACAAGCAGCTCAATAGGTTTTTATTAGCGTTTGCTATCATTGGAATCATTGTTTTGTTTCTTCCGTGGACACAGAACATTTCGGGGCAAGGGCAAGTAACAACTTTACGACCAGATCAGCGTCCACAAACCATTCAATCGCAAATTCCTGGGCGTATTGAACAATGGTTTGTACGTGAAGGAGATTCTGTAAAAAAAGGAGACACTATTTTAAAGATTTCAGAAATTAAAAGTGAATATTTTGACGATCGTTTGGTGGAAAGAACGGGCAATCAAATCAAAGCAAAATCCTCTTCGGTAACTGCTTACAAAGGAAAAATAGATGCGTTACAACGACAAATTTCTGCGTTGGCCAATGAGCGTGACTTAAAATTAGAGCAAGCTCAAAATAAATTGCTTCAAGCGCAACTCAAAATTAAAGGAGATAGTATCGATGTTGAAGCTGCACGTATCAACCAAGATATTGCTCAGCGTCAATACGATCGAACTTTAACATTACAACAAGAAGGGCTAAAGGCGGTAAAAGATGTAGAGGAAAAACGATTAAAGCTTCAGGAAACTCAAGCAAAATTGATTTCGTTGGAAAACAAATATTTGGCTAATAAAAATGATTTAATCAACGCTACAATTGAATTGGCACGAACTAAAGCTAGTTATGCAGACAAAATTTCGAAAGCGCAAAGCGATATGTATACTGCGCAATCGAGTCAATACGATACTGAAGCGCAGGTAACCAAACTCGAAAATGAGTACACAAATTATAAAATACGAAATGATTTGCGTTACATAACAGCTCCTCAAGATGGGTTTATAAATAAAGCGCTTAAAGGTGGAATTGGAGAAACCTTCAAAGAAGGTGAACAATTAGTAAGTATCATGCCTTCCAACTATCAATTGGCTGTTGAAACTTACATTCGTCCTATTGATTTGCCTTTAATTCATATTGGGGAAAAAGTGCGTGTACAATTTGACGGCTGGCCAGCAATTGTATTCAGTGGTTGGCCCAATGTTTCTTACGGAACATATGGAGCAAAAGTTGTAGCAATTGAAAACTTTATCAGTGATAATGGTAAATATAGAATATTGTTAGCGCCAGATGAAGAAGATCATGAATGGCCAAAGGCAATACGAGTTGGTTCTGGAGCTAAAACGATTGCATTACTTGATGATGTGCAAATTTGGTTTGAATTGTGGCGACAACTTAATAGTTTCCCGCCAAATTACTATCAGCCTGACGAAAATAATGCAACTAATAAATCAGCTAAGAAAAAATAATCATGAGGAATATAGTACTGTTGCTTTTATTTCTTTTTTGTCAAAACATAGCGGCACAAGTTGAAAATCCGTTGGACTCAGTTTTATCGTTAGATGAATATTTAGGATACGTAAAAACATTTCATCCAATCGTAAAGCAAGCTAATCTAGTGGTCAATGAAAGTGAAGCAAAGCTTTTGAAAGCGCGTGGTGCTTTTGATCCTAAATTGGAAGTAGATTACAATCGTAAAAAATTCAAGAAAACAGAATATTACGATAAACTTAATGCTACCTTTAAAATTCCAACATGGTATGGTGTTGAACTCAAGGCGAATTTTGAAGAAAATACTGGAGAGTTTCTAAATCCAGAGTTTTCTGTGCCAACAGACGGATTATATAGTGCTGGTGTTTCAGTTTCACTAGCCAGAGGATTGCTAATCAATGAACGAATGGCAATGCTGAAACAGGCGAAGCTATTTACACAACAGGCACAGGCAGATCAACAACTATTGGTCAATGAAATTTTGTATGAAGCCTCTGTTACTTATTTCACGTGGCTTAAATCATACCGGAATAAACAAGTATATGAGTCGTTTTTGGCAAATGCAAAATTACGTTTTGACGGAATCAAAAAAAGCTATAAAGAAGGTGATAAAGCTGCTATTGATACATTAGAAGCAGGACTGACGTTAAACACGCGAAAGTTGGATTTAGAAAAGGCGCGCATCACATATGTTAAATCTACCTTAGAACTTTCAAATTTTTTGTGGCTTACAAATAATACACCTATAGAATTGAAAGACACTATGCGTCCAGATTTGACAACATCCAACCGTATTGATGACATACTGAATGTGTCAGGTTTTGACAATGCTACTTTTGATATTGAAACACATCCTAAAATACAATCTCTCAATTTTAAATATGAAAGTTTAGTGCTTAATAGGCGCTTAAAGCAAAACAATCTACTGCCTCAGGTTGATGTGCAATATAATTTCTTAACACAAACACCAGATGAAGTAGGAACGTTCAATACACAAAATTACAAGGCAGGACTCAATATTCGTTTTCCGCTATTTTTGAGAAAAGAACGAGGAGATCTTCGTTTGGCTAAATTAAAGCTTCAAGATGTAGAATTTGAACGAGTTTCTACACGTGTAACTCTACGAAACAAAATAAACGCAATAACACAAGAAATAGAATCGTTTCAGTTGCAAAATAGACTCACAGAAGAATTAGTTAAAGATTACGAAGTACTTTTACAAGCTGAGGAGCGTAAATTCTTTCTTGGAGAAAGCTCATTATTCTTAGTAAACTCCCGTGAAGCTAAATTGATTGAAAACAAAATCAAAGCAATAGATCTAGAAAACAAATACTTTAAAACCAAAGCAAGTTTGTTTAACATCATGGCCAACATGTTGTAGTGTTTTTTACGAAACCTTAAACGTCTTTAAATATTATATTTTAAAAGTAATCACAGGTCGCAAAGCGTGATTCACTAAATCTTCGCTAATACTTCCATTAAAAAAATGAGCCAATCCTTGTCGGCCGTGAGTACTCATGCCAATTAAATCAGCATCAATAGCACGCGAAAAATTTAAAATACCTGTTTCTACCTTATTATCATTGTAAATATGTAACTCGTAATTAGTAAGGTCATCAAAATCAGCTATAAAGTCATTCATTTTCTTCTCTGCATCAGCAGTAGTTATAAAGCGACTTGGTGTATTGACAAATAACAAGTGAAGTTTTGCATGGAAACTATTGGCAAAATCAATAGCCTGCTCAAACACGAGTTTTTGATCCTTTGAAAAATCGGAGGCAAAAACAAAATTTGACACAGTAAAATTTTCAATATTGTTTTTAATAACAAGAACAGGAGCATCGGCAGTGCGAACTACTTTTTCAGTATTTGAGCCAATAAACATCTCTTTTAAACCTGAAGCGCCACTAGACCCCATAATCACTAAATCGATTTCATGTTGGCGAATTGCCTGTGTAATTCCGTCAAAAGCTTTGTGAGTTTCGACTGTAATATCAACTTTTACACCTTTCATAAAATCTTGTTCAATAGTTTTTTCAAAACGTTCATTGGCAATTTTCATGAATAATAATTGCTCAGGAACATTCAAATTTGTATCTCCCGACAAAAGGTGTGAAGGAAGTTCTAGCATGTGTAGTAAATAAATGGTAGCATCATTTTGTTTTGCTAAGGAAGCAGCAACTCTTAATGCATATTCGGCTTGTTCGGAGAAATCAGTTGGAAGGAGAATTTTTTTCATTACAAATTGAATTTTAGGATGATAACTAAAGTTACAAATAAAATCCTTTGTGCGAATAGTTTTTAAGATTGGAAAAAATGTGTATATTTGCACCGTTAAAAGTAGAAGAGACAAAAAATGAGGGGACATGCAGTCCCCTCTTTTCATACTGAAAAATGCTTAAAGAGAAAGTTTCAAAATTACTAAAGGAAATACTCGAAGAAGAATCTTCGTTGTTTCTTATATCGAAAGAAATCAAGGCAGGAAACAAAATTGTGATTGTTATCGATGGTGATAAAGGAGTTACTTTGAATGACTGTATGAAAGTAAGTCGACACATTGAACACAATCTAGATAGAGAAGAGGAAGACTTTTCGTTAGAAGTGTACTCTGCAGGAATTTCAGAAGGAATTACGCACATTCGTCAGTACCCAAAAAATGTGGGGAGAAAGTTAGAAGTTGTTACGGCAAGTCAAGAGGAAATCTCAGGAACCTTAGTAGAAGCCGATGATGAAAAAATAAAATTGCAATGGAAAGCGCGCGAGCCAAAACCCGTTGGAAAAGGTAAAGTTACAGTTCAAAAAGAATTGGAAATACCTTATGAACATATTGTAAAAGCAAAAGTTATGGTAACATTTTAATTAAAGACATGTCATGGAGAATCTAGCATTGATTGAGTCGTTTTCGGAGTTTAAAGACGACAAGCTTATAGATCGAGTAACGCTAATGGCGATATTGGAAGATGTTTTTAGGAATGCATTAAAGAAAAAATTTGGATCAGATGATAATTTTGATATCATCATCAACCCAGATAAAGGAGATTTAGAAATTTGGAGAAACCGAATAGTAGTAGCTGATGGAGAAGTGGAAGATCCAAATCAAGAAATAGAATTAAAAGCAGCACGTAAAATAGAGCCAGATTTTGAAGTTGGAGAAGACGTGTCTGAAGAAGTGAAATTGATAGATTTAGGAAGAAGAGCTATCTTAGCATTGCGTCAAAACCTAATTTCTAAAATTCATGAGCATGATAATACCACTATTTACAAGAAATTCAAAGATCTTGTAGGTGATATTTATACAGCTGAAGTGCATCACATTCGTCATAGAGCAGTCATTTTATTGGATGATGAAGGAAATGAAGTGGTGTTGCCTAAGGAAAACCAAATTCCTTCTGACTTTTTCCGTAAAGGAGAAAATGTTCGTGGAATTATTGATAGAGTAGAGCTTAAAGGAAATAAGCCTATGATTATTATGTCAAGAACGGCTCCAGAATTCTTGGAAAAATTATTTGAACAAGAAATTCCTGAGGTTTTTGACGGGTTAATTACAGTGAAAAAAGTAGTAAGAATTCCTGGTGAAAAAGCAAAAGTAGCTGTAGATTCTTATGATGATAGAATAGATCCTGTAGGAGCGTGTGTAGGAATGAAAGGTTCTCGTATTCATGGAATTGTTAGAGAGCTTGGAAATGAAAACATTGATGTAATCAATTACACAACAAACTTACAACTATACATCACACGTGCATTGAGTCCAGCAAGAGTAAGTTCACTCAAAATTGATGAAGAAGCAAAACGTGTAGAAGTATTTTTAAAACCAGAAGAAGTTTCAAAAGCAATCGGAAAAGGAGGGTTCAATATTCGTTTGGCAGGACAACTTACAGGGTATGAAATTGATGTATACCGTGAAGGAGTTGAAGAAGATGTAGAGCTTACAGAGTTTTCTGATGAAATTGAAGCTTGGGTAATAGAAGAATTTAAGAAAATTGGTTTAGATACTGCTAAAAGTGTTTTAGATCAGGAAATGGACTTCCTTGTAAAACAAACAGATTTGGAAGAAGAAACTGTTGGGGAAGTGATACGAATCCTTAAAGAAGAATTTGAAGACTAAAAAGCAGTTTTTTATTTAAAAAGAGGGTAAAATTTAAAATAGCTTATGGCTGAACAAAACAAAATAAGGCTTAGTAAAGTACTACGCGAATTAAACATTTCAATCGATAGAGCAATCGACTTTTTATCGCAGAAAGGATATGCTGTGGAAAAAAGACCGACAACCAAAATATCGAAAGAAATATACAATGTGCTATTGGAAGGTTTTCAAACTGACAAAAGCAAAAAAGTAGCTTCTAAAGAGTTAGGAGAAGAAAAAAGAAAAGAGAAAGAGGCATTAAGGGAGCAACTTGTTAAAGAGCAAGAAGAAGCGCAGCGTCAACGTGAAGAACGTGAGAAAGTTGTGCGTGCTAAAGCAAACTTATCTGGACCGAAGACGATTGGAAAAATAGATCTAAACCCTCAAAAAGAAACTCCACAGTCGGAAAAGAAAGAAAAAGAAGCGGAAAAGCCTGCGGTTGAAAAAGCGCCAGAAAAACCTGTTCAGGAAGTAGAAAAACAAGAAAAGCCTGCTGAAAAAGTAGAAATCATATCCAATAGACCTAAGTTCAATAAGCCTAAGCAAGTGCAAAAGGTTGAGGTGGTTAAAAAAGCACCAGAAAAACCTGAACCTGTTAAAGAAACTTCGGCTCCAGTAAAAGAAGAAGAATCTAACGAGCCAGAAAAGAAAGTATTGGAAACGAAATACCAAAAACTTTCTGGGCCAAAAATGACAGGTCAAAAAATTGATCTTACGCAGTTTAATAAAACAAAAAAGAAAAAGGAGGATTCTAAAAAGGAGTCTGACGACAAAAAGCGTAAGCGTAAACGTATTTCTAAAGGCGGAGCAAATCAAAATCAGAATCAAAACCAGTCTAGCGGAAATAATAAATTTGCTGGAAATAAAGGTGCAAACCGTGGAGGAAGTAGAAGAGGAGCAAATCGCAAAGCACCTGTAGCAAAGGTAGAGCCTACGGAAGAAGAAGTACAAAAACAAGTGCGTGAAACGCTTGAAAAACTTCAAGGGAAAAGCAGTAAGTCAAAAGGAGCTAAGTACCGTAGAGATAAACGAGATATTCGTCGTCAAAAAACGGAGGAAGATCTTGAACAACAAGCAGCAGAAAGCAAAGTGCTTAAAGCAACTGAATTTGTAACGGTTGGTGAGTTGGCGACCATGATGGATGTAAGAATCAATGATATCATATCAAAATGTATGATGTTAGGTATCATGGTAACTATGAATCAACGTTTAGATGCGGATACGCTAACAATTGTTGCTGAAGAATTTGGCTTTACGGTAGATTTTGTTTCTGCTGAAATCGAAGAAGCAATTCAGGAAGAAGAAGATGCGCCAGAAGATTTAAAACCAAGAGCGCCGATTGTAACAGTAATGGGGCACGTTGACCATGGTAAAACATCGTTGCTGGATTACATTCGTAACGAAAACGTAATTGCAGGCGAGTCTGGAGGAATCACGCAACATATTGGAGCATATGGGGTAACATTAGAAAGTGGACAACGAATCACATTCTTAGATACACCAGGTCACGAGGCATTTACAGCGATGCGTGCACGTGGAGCTCAAGTTACAGACATTGCTATTATCGTAATTGCGGCAGATGATGATGTGATGCCACAAACAAAAGAAGCAATTAGTCATGCGCAGGCAGCTGGGGTTCCAATTGTCTTTGCAATCAATAAAATTGATAGACCAACTGCAAATCCTGAAAAAATCAAAGAAAAACTAGCAGGAATGAACTTGTTAGTGGAAGATTGGGGAGGAAAAATTCAATCACATGACATCTCGGCTAAAACTGGTTTGGGAGTAAGTGAATTGTTAGAAAAGGTATTGCTTGAAGCTGAATTATTAGAGTTAAAAGCAAATCCAGATAAGAATGCTGTGGGTACTGTAGTTGAAGCGTTTCTTGATAAAGGACGTGGATATGTGTCGACAATCTTAGTACAAAGTGGAACGTTGAAAATTGGAGATTACTTATTGGCTGGTAAGCATAGCGGAAAAGTAAAAGCAATGTTTGATGAGCGTGGTAAAAAAGTGAAAAAAGCCAATCCTTCAACACCTGTTTCGGTATTAGGATTGGATGGTGCACCACAAGCAGGTGATAAGTTCAATGTATTTGAAGATGAAAAAGATGCGAAACAAATTGCTGCAAAACGTACACAATTACTTAGAGAGCAATCTGTAAGAACAACAAAACGTACAACGCTAAAAGATATTGGAAGACGTATCAAAATTGGAGATTTCCAAGAATTGAATATTATCTTAAAAGGTGATGTGGATGGTTCGGTAGAAGCGTTAACAGACTCTTTCCAAAAGTTATCGACTGAAGAGATTGAAGTGAAAATTATTCACAAAGGAGTAGGTGCTATTACAGAAAGTGATGTATTACTTGCAACGGCTTCCGATGCGATTATCATCGGATTTAATGTTCGTCCTGCTGGAAATGCTCGTATGGTAGCAGATAAAGAAGAAATCGATATCAGAACCTATTCAATTATCTACGACGCTATCAATGATGTGAAAGATGCAATGGAAGGATTGTTATCTCCAGAATTAAAAGAAGAAATCACAGGAAATGCTGAAATTAGAGAAACATTTAAGATTTCTAAAATTGGAACGATTGCTGGATGTATGGTAACAGATGGTAAAATTTACCGAAACTCAAATATCCGATTAATTCGTGATGGTGTGGTAATTTACACAGGTGAATTGGCTTCATTAAAGCGTTTCAAAGACGATGTTAAAGAAGTAAGTAAAGGATATGATTGTGGATTGCAAATCAAGAATTACAATGACATCAAAGAAGGTGATATTGTAGAAGCTTTCCAAGAAGTAGAAGTAAAGAAAAAGTTGAAATAAACATTCAACGTGCAATAAATAAAAAAAGGGACTGTCATTGACAGTCCCTTTTTTTGTTTTAGGTATCAAGACC
The DNA here is from genome assembly GCF_001005305.1 of Kordia zhangzhouensis. Lineage (GTDB taxonomy): Bacteria > Bacteroidota > Bacteroidia > Flavobacteriales > Flavobacteriaceae > Kordia > Kordia zhangzhouensis. The sequence continues at coordinate 465,430 of NZ_LBMH01000003.1, read as the reverse complement.
TTTACTTTTTCTTCTTTTTAGGTGTAAAAATAAAAGCGTTAGGAAATGTTTTGTGGACTTCTATCAAATAGCGTTCAGCTTCTAAACTTGTTCTGAAGTTTCCAACCCAAACTTTATAATTGGGTGTTTCAAATTTAATATTTGCAGGAACGTCTCGATACTTAATTTCAAATTGAGACTTAACTTTTTCGGCATTACGCAGATTTCCATTAAAAATTTGAATCTTTAAACGGGAGTCGTTGTCGGTTTCTTCATTGATTTCTTTTTGAAATGTAAGTAATTTATCAATTTTTGGGTCTTGAGAAATATGAATATCGCCTTCTTGTGCGATAGCAATTCCTGAATATAAAAACGATAGTAGTGCTAGAAAAATAATCTTATCTAAGGCTAAAAATCTCATAATGAATACAATTTTATACAAATGTAAAACTAACTAACGAACTAAAGGCTAAAAATGTTATTTAGAATTACTATAAATTACAAATTAAGAGTTCTCTAACATTTCTCAAATTAAACGCTATTTGTATTTTTGCTCAAATTTGGAACATGCATGAGAACGCAAGCAAAAAAATACTTGTAAAAATCATGCCAAATTAAGAAGACTTTATAAATATGAAAAAGGTGAATCACCGTAGTTCAGTTTCAAGAATTTTAGGAATCGCGCTAGTAATGATGCTAGCATTTTCAACTTCTCTATTTGCACAAGATGATGCCGCAGCTAAAGCGGGTGAAGTTTTATTTAAAGCTAATTGTGCAGCCTGTCATAAATTAGATGCAATGTCCACGGGACCAATGTTACGAAATATTGAGGCGCGTTTGGAAGAAGAGCAAGGGTTAGACAGAGAATGGTTGTATAAGTGGATCAAGAATAGTTCTGCTTTAATCAAGTCAGGTGATCGTTATGCAGTTGCGGTGTATGAGCAATATGGAAAACGTCAAATGACAGCGTTTCCGCAATTATCGAATGAAGATATTGATAATATCTTAGCGTATACAGCGCAAGAAAAAGTGACTCCGCCACCAGTTCCTAAGCTAGAAGGGGAGCCTTCTACTGCAGGAGGTTTTTCAAGCGAAATGGTGCTTTGGGCATTAATCGTATTATTCGGATTGTTGGCTTTAGGGTTGTTCTTGGTGAATAAAACACTTCGTAAGTTTGCGATAGCTAATGGAACTGTTAATGTTGAGGAAGAGTCTAAAAAACCTTCTGTTTGGAAAGCATTTGTTCAAAATCAATTCTTGGTTATTGTTTCAGTAATCTTATTGTTGTTAGGTTCGGCGTATTTTGCGTACGGTTACTTTATGCAGGTTGGTGTAGATCAAGGGTATCAGCCAATTCAGCCAATTCATTACTCGCATAGAATTCACGCAGGCGTTAATAAGATAGAGTGTAAATACTGTCACTCTTCTGCAAGAGTGAGTAAGCATTCAGGAATTCCTTCTTTGAACGTGTGTATGAACTGTCATAAGAATATTGCGGAAGTGGCAGAAGAAACTCAGCAAGAAGGATTGACTAAGTATGGTGTTGATTATAACAAAGAAATTCAAAAATTATATACGGCTGTTGGATGGGATCCTACGGCGCAAGACTATGTGAATGAGCAAAAGCCAGTAAAATGGATTCGAATTCATAACTTGCCTGATTTTGTATACTTCAATCACTCGCAGCACGTAACAGTGGCAGGAGTAGAGTGTCAAACTTGTCACGGACAAATTGAAGAAATGGAAATTGTTGAGCAATATTCTCCATTAACTATGGGATGGTGTATTAACTGTCACAGGGAAACAGATGTGAACTTTAGAGGAAGTGCGTACTACGATAAAATTCACGAGCAATTAAAAGAAAAATATGGTGTTGAATCATTCAAGGCGTCTGAAATGGGGGCTTTAGAATGTGGAAAATGTCACTATTAATATTAACTAAGAAGCTAATTTTATATATATAACATGGCATCAAACAAGAAATACTGGAAAAGTGTTGAGGAGTTAAATGAAAATAGCTCTATAGTTGAAACGCTTAGACAGAATGAGTTTGTGGAGGAAATTCCTGTAGATGAATTCTTAGGAAATAAAGAGTCACTTGAATCTTCTTCAACATCTCGTAGAGACTTTCTTAAATATGTTGGTTTTAGTACTGCTGCTGCTACATTGGCAGCTTGTGAAGGGCCAGTAATCAAATCGATTCCTTATGTTGTGCAGCCAGAGAGGATTATTCCTGGTGTGGCAGATTTTTATGCAACAACTATTGCGGATGGATATGATTTTGCAAGTATTTTGATAAAAACGAGAGAAGGTCGTCCAATCAAAGTTGAAAACAATAAAGAGGCAGCTGTTAAAGGAAGTGCGAATGCTCGAGTACATGCATCTGTATTGTCGTTGTATGATAATATGAGAGTTAAGCGGCCGAAGATTGATGGTTCTGATGTTTCTTGGAAAGAATTTGATGGTGAAGTTTCACAAAAACTTCGAACTGTTAGTGATTCAGGGAAACAATTGGTGTTGCTAACACAAACATATGCAAGTCCTTCAACTTCTAAACTGATTGCTGAATTCAAAGCTAAGTATGCTAATGTTCAGCATGTAGTATATGATGCTATTTCTGAGTCAACTGCGTTAGATGCGTTTGAAGCTAAATATGGAGAAAGAGGCTTGGCTGATTATGATTTCTCAAAAGCGGAAGTGATTGTTTCTATTGGGGCAGATTTCTTAGGAGATTGGCAAGGTGGTGGATATGATGATGGATATGCTAAAGGAAGAATTCCAACAGGAAAACATGGGGCAAAAACCATGTCGCGTCATATTCAGTTTGAATCAAATATGACTCTTTCGGGCGCTAATGCAGATAAAAGAGTTCCTTTGTCGCCAACTGATCAAAAAGTTGCATTGGCAAAAATTTATGCTGGGGTAACAGGAAATAGTATTTCTGCTAGAAATTTATCAGATAAAGCTGAAGACGCTATCAAAAAAGCAATTGGGCAAATAAAACAAGCAGGTTCAAAGGCTGTGGTAGTCTCTGGAATCAATGATGTTGATGCGCAAAGCTTAGTGTTGGCGATAAATGAAGCGTTATCAAGTGAAGCTTTTGATAAAGATGCTCCTAAGAAAATTAGAGAAGGTAATGATGCGGCAGTTAATAAGCTTATCAATGATATGAAAGCGGATGCTGTTGGCGGAATTATTATGGCTGGTGTGAATCCAGTGTATACATTGCCAAATGGAAAAGAATTTGGTGAAATATTACAAAAACTAGAGTTGGCTGTTACGTTTACTACAAAAGAAGATGAAACAGCTCAACAATCAAAATATGTAGCTGCTGCTCCTCATTATTTAGAATCTTGGGGAGATGTAGAAATGAAGAAAGGATATTACAGTGTCATGCAGCCTACAATTCGTCCGTTATTCGATACGAGACAATTTCAAGATGCTTTATTGAAATGGACGGGTAATGAGAAAACATACTATGAATATATTAAGGAAACTTGGCAAACAGGTATTCTAAATGGGGCTTCTTGGAATCAAGCGGTTCATGATGGTGTGTTTAAAACAACTGTAGCTGTTAGTTTGGTAGATGAGGCAACTGCGGCTATTGAAGAAGATGCAGTAAGTGTAGAAGAGACTGAAGAAGTAGAGCTAACTACAAGTGCATCTCAACAAGCAAGAAAATTGGCTTCGACAAGTGCGGCAGCAGGAATGGAGTTAGTTTTATATGCTAAAACAGGAATGGGAGATGGGCAACAAGCTAATAACCCTTGGTTGCAAGAGTTTCCTGATCCAATTACAAGAGCTTCATGGGATAACTATTTGACAATTTCTCAAGCAGATGCCGAAGCAAAAGGTTTGAAAAATTGGAATGTAGCTAATGGAGGATTAAATGGAAGCTATGTAAATGTTACAGTGAACGGAAAAACTATTGAAAACGTTCCAGTAATCATTCAACCAGGTCAAGCAAGAGGAACTGTTGGTTTAGCATTTGGGTACGGTAAAAAAGCAGGGATTCAAGAAGAAATGCAAACAGGAGTAAATGCATATCCATTATATGAAGGATTTAATGCTGTTCAAGATGTTGCAATAGAACCTGTTGCTGGAGTGCATGAGTTTGCATGTGTTCAGTTGCACAATACCTTAATGGGAAGAGGTGATATTGTTAAAGAAACAACATTAGAGATTTTCAATACAAAAGATCATCATGTATGGAATCCAATGCCACATGTGTCAAAAAATCATGAAATGATTGATGCGACAGATCCAGGTGCGGATATGTGGGGAGAATTTGATCGTTCTATTGGACATCATTTCAATTTAGCGATTGACTTGAATGCATGTACAGGTTGTGGTGCCTGTGTGATTGCTTGTCACGCAGAAAACAATGTTCCTGTAGTTGGAAAAACTGAAGTTAGAAGAAGTAGAGATATGCACTGGTTGCGTATTGATAGATATTACTCATCTGCAGATACGTTTGAAGGAGATGTAGAGAAGAAAGAAAACATGAGTGGATTATTTGGTGAAGAAGGTTCACTAGGAGGTTTCCTTGAAATGGAAAATCCTGCTGAAAATCCACAAGTAGCTTTCCAGCCTGTAATGTGTCAGCACTGTAATCACGCTCCATGTGAAACGGTATGTCCAGTAGCTGCAACATCTCACGGACGTCAAGGTCAAAACCACATGGCGTACAACCGTTGTGTAGGTACACGTTATTGTGCAAACAACTGTCCGTACAAAGTACGTCGTTTCAACTGGTTCTTATATAACCAAAATGATGAGTTTGATTATCATATGAATAACGATTTAGGTCGTATGGTGTTAAATCCTGATGTGGTAGTACGTTCAAGAGGTGTAATGGAAAAATGTTCGATGTGTATTCAAAAAACACAAAAAACTATCCTTGATGCTAAGCGTGAAGGACGTCAAATCAAAGACGGAGAATTCCAAACAGCGTGTTCTGCTGCATGTAGTTCTGGAGCAATGACTTTCGGAGATATTAATGACAAAGAAAGTAAAGTTGCTGAATTACTAGAAGATGATCGTATGTATCACTTACTTGAGCACGTAGGAACTAAACCAAATGTACAGTATCACGTAAAAGTGAGAAATACAAAAGAAGCATAAAAAGAATTTAATAAGAAACAATTATAAACGGATTATGGCGTCGCATTACGAAGCACCTATAAGAAAACCCTTAGTAACTGGAGACAAAAGTTACCATGATGTAACGGTTGATATCGTTGCTCCAGTAGAAGGAAAAGCTAATAAGCAATGGTGGATAGTATTCTCAATTGCTCTTGTGGCATTCCTTTGGGGAATTGGATGTATCATCTATACAGTATCTACTGGAATTGGAGTTTGGGGTCTCAACAAAACTGTTGGTTGGGCTTGGGATATTACAAACTTTGTTTGGTGGGTAGGTATTGGGCACGCAGGAACACTAATTTCTGCAGTATTATTACTTTTCCGTCAAAAATGGAGAATGGCTATTAACCGTTCTGCAGAAGCAATGACCATTTTCTCAGTAGTGCAAGCAGGATTATTCCCAATCATTCACATGGGACGTCCTTGGTTAGCATATTGGGTATTGCCTATTCCAAACCAATTTGGGTCATTATGGGTAAACTTTAATTCACCTTTACTTTGGGACGTATTTGCGATTTCAACGTATCTTTCGGTATCATTAGTATTCTGGTGGACTGGTTTGTTACCTGATTTCGCTATGATTAGAGATAGAGCGGTAAAACCTTTTCAAAAGAAAATATATAGCATTGTAAGTTTTGGATGGAGTGGTCGTGCTAAAGATTGGCAACGTTTTGAAGAAGTATCATTGGTACTTGCAGGTTTGGCAACTCCATTAGTACTTTCGGTACACACCATTGTATCTTTTGACTTCGCGACATCTGTAATTCCAGGTTGGCATACGACGATTTTCCCTCCATACTTTGTGGCAGGTGCAATCTTCTCAGGATTTGCCATGGTAAACACGCTTTTGATTATCATGCGTAAAGTATGTAATATGGAAGATTATATTACATTGCAACACATTGAGTTGATGAATATCGTAATCATGATTACAGGTTCTATTGTTGGATGTGCATATATAACAGAGTTGTTTATTGCGTGGTATTCTGGAGTGGAATATGAACAATACGCGTTCTTAAACAGAGCAACAGGGCCTTACTGGTGGGCATATTGGGCAATGATGACTTGTAATGTGTTCTCTCCGCAGTTCATGTGGTCAAAAAAGCTTAGAACAAGTATTATGTTCTCGTTTATCATATCAATTGTAGTAAACATTGGAATGTGGTTTGAGCGTTTTGTAATTATTGTAACGTCGTTACATAGAGATTATCTTCCATCTTCATGGACCATGTTCTCGCCTACATTTGTAGATATCGGAATATTCATCGGAACTATTGGTTTCTTCTTTGTATTGTTCTTGTTATATTCTAGAACATTCCCTGTAATTGCACAGGCTGAAGTAAAATCAATTTTAAAATCATCAGGAGAAAAATATAAAAAACTAAGAGACGGTAATCATGAGTAGTAAAGTAATACAAGCAATGTATACCGATGATGATGTGCTAATGTCAGCAGTGAAAAAAGTACGTCAAGAGAATCATCATATCGAAGAAGTGTATACGCCATTTCCTGTGCACGGATTAGATAAAGCAATGGGATTACCTCATACGAGACTTGCTATTACAGCATTCTTATATGGATGTGTAGGGCTATCTGTAGCAGTATCAATGATGTATTACATTATGATCGTTGATTGGCCTCAAAACATTGGAGGAAAACCAAGTTTTAGTTTCTTAGAAAATATGCCTGCTTTTGTGCCTATCATGTTTGAGATGACGGTATTCTTTGCAGCGCACTTAATGGTAATTACATTTTACTTGCGTAGTAAATTATGGCCATTCAAAGAAGCTGAAAACCCAGATCCAAGAACAACAGATGATCACTTTTTAATGGAAGTGTCTGTTCATGGAGATGAAGAAGCGTTAAAAGCTCTTTTATTAGAAACTGGAGCAACTGAAATTAAAGTTACTGAAAAGCATTAATACGAATTATGAAGAGCCTTATAAAAATAGGAGTCGTTTTTGGAGCAGCATTGCTAATGACTTCATGCTTTAATAAATCACAACCAAATTACCAATACTTTCCTAATATGTATGAGTCAGTAGGCTATGAAACATATCAGGAAGTTGATAATGTACCTTATGGTGGATTTGCTGAAAATAATATGGAAGCTCAAACTCCCGCTGAAGGAACTGTGAAAAGAGGTTGGATGCCTTATGAGTATGAAAATACAAATGAAGGATATGCTGCAGCTAAAGCAGAACTTAAAAATCCATTAGAAGCTACTGAAGAAAACTTAGCGAAAGGGAAAGAATTATATGGAATCTATTGCGCAATTTGCCATGGTACGAAAGGAAATGGTCAAGGGCATTTGGTAAAAACAGAAAAGTTTTTAGGAATACCTAGCTACGCAGATAGAGAAATTACTGAAGGAAGTATTTACCATGTATTAATGTATGGTTTGAATAATATGGGATCGCATGCAAATCAATTGGCCGCTAAAGAACGTTGGCAAGTTGTTCAACATGTGTTAAAGCTGAAATCAGAATTAAAATAAGACCAATAACGATATAGAATTATATACAATGTATACGTTTTCAAATAGATTAAGACTTTTTGCAATTATTTCCTTTGTACTTGGAGCCATTATGGTTGGACTTAGTTTTGCCGATGTGCCAGGTTCTGTGGAAGATATGAAAGCAATGGAAGCAGCTCACGGACATGGACATGATTCAGGTCATGGAGAAGCTACTCATGATGATGGTAAAACTGCACATCACGATGAGCACAAAACACATGCTGCTCATGCTGATAAAGAACACCATGGCGATGCACATGGAGCTGATGTTGGTCATCATGATTCTGCTAAACATGATGAACATAAACTAGCACAATTACAAAATAAGCCTTGGGCAGCTGTATACGTTGCAGCATTCTTCTTTATGATGATTTCATTAGGAGTGTTAGCTTTCTATGCAATACAAAGAGCAGCGCAAGCAGGTTGGTCACCAGTATTATTTAGAGTGATGGAAGGAATTACAGCGTATATCATTCCAGGAACAATCATCATTATTTTATTGATTATTGCTTCTGTAATGCACTGGAATCATTTATTTCATTGGATGGAACCTAGCTTATTAGACCCTACTAGCGAAAACTATGACAAATTAACTGTTGGAAAAAGTGGATGGTTAAACGGTACTTTTTTCATCATTAGAGCAGTTGTATACAGTGGAATTTGGATTGCTTATCGTCAAATATCTAGACGTTTATCATTAAAACAAGACGAAGCGAGTGATAATAGCAACTTTAAAAAGAACTTCAGAGCTGCTGCGGTATTCTTAGTATTATTCTTAATCTCTGAGTCTATGATGTCATGGGATTGGATTATGTCTTTCGATCACCACTGGTTTAGTACACTATTCGGATGGTATGTTTTCGCAAGTATGTTTGTATCTGGAATTACAGTAATTGCTTTGGTAACAATATACCTTAAATCAAAAGGATTATTAGAATATGTTAATAACAGTCACTTACATGATTTAGCAAAATTCATGTTCGGTATTAGTATTTTCTGGACATATTTATGGTTCTCTCAATTCATGTTAATCTGGTATTCTAACATTCCAGAAGAAGTAACATATTTCATTACACGAATTGAAGACTATAACTTACCATTCTTCGGAATGCTTGCATTAAACCTTATTTTCCCATTATTAATCTTAATGAATAGTGACTTTAAGAGACTTAATTGGATTATAGTAATCGCAGGAATTGTGATCTTATTTGGTCACTATATAGATGTATTCAATATGGTAATGCCAGCAACCGTAGGACCAAACTGGTCTTTAGGAATGGCAGAAATAGGAGCAATCTTATTATTCTTAGGTCTATTTATATTTGTTGTGTTTACAACATTGACCAAAGCACCATTATTGGCGAAACGAAATCCGTTTATTGAGGAAAGTAAACAATTTCATTATTAATTAATTTCAAAACAGTATAAAATAAGATGACTACTGGTTTACTAACGTTTATAGTACTTATCCTAATTGCAATCGCAATTTGGCAGTTGACGAAGATATTTGATTTATCGCAAGCAAAAGCAGATAATTCTCAAGTAGCGAATGACAAGGATAACAACATTAATGGATACCTCATGATGGGATTCTTAATGTTCATATATGTAATCACAATCATTTCTTTTGTAAAATGGGGAGATTTACCACTTATTGGAATCTCTGCTTCCGAACACGGACCGCAAATAGATACATTAATGATTATTTCATTAGTATTGATTTTCTTCGTGCAAACTGTAACACAGGCTTTGCTACACTACTTTGCATTCAAATATAGAGGAAAAGAAGGAAGAAAAGCATTGTACTATGCAGATAATGATAAGTTAGAATTTATCTGGACAATCATTCCTGTAATTACGTTGGCAGGATTAATTTTATACGGATTGTTTACATGGAACGAAATCATGGATGTAAACATGGATGATGATCCTATTGTGATTGAATTATACGCACAACAGTTTAACTGGAAAGCTCGTTACGCTGGTGAAGATAACGTACTTGGAAAAGCGAATGTTCGTTTGATTGATTTAGGAGATAATCCAAATATCTTAGGATTAGATCGTGAAGATAAATATGCACAAGATGATGTTATCACACAAGAATTACACTTACCTGTTGGTAGAAAAGTAGTCTTCAAAATGCGCTCGCAAGATGTATTGCACTCAGCTTATATGCCTCACTTTAGAATGCAAATGAACTGTGTGCCTGGTATGATTACAGAATTTGCAATGACGCCAACAGTAACTACTGAGGAAATGCGTGAAGAGCCAAAAATTATTGACAAAGTAAAACGTATTAATGATTTAAGAGCTGAAAAAAGTAAAGCATTAATTGCTGATGGTCAAGACGCATTGGAGCCTTACGAATTTGATTACTTGTTATTATGTAACAAAATTTGTGGTGAATCTCACTACAACATGCAGATGAAAGTAATCGTAGAAAGTAAGGAAGATTACGAAAAGTGGATGGCAGAACAAGAAACTTTCGGAAAAAAGAAATAATAAACAAAATTAAAAGATACAATATATAGATATGTCAGCAACAGCAGTACACGCAGGAGATCACGGACACGATCACGGACATCATCATAAGGAGACTTTCATTACTAAATATATATTTAGTCAGGATCACAAAATGATTGCCAAGCAGTACTTAATTACAGGTACTATAATGGGAGTTATTGGAATCATGATGTCTATATTTTTCCGTATGCAAATTGCATGGCCTAAAGAATCATTCACAATTTTTGAAATATTCTTAGGAAACTGGGCACCAGATGGAGTTATGACTGCAGACAAATACCTAGCCTTGGTAACAATTCACGGTACTATTATGGTATTCTTTGTGTTAACTGCAGGATTGAGTGGTACATTTAGTAACCTATTAATTCCATTGCAAATTGGAGCTCGTGATATGGCATCAGGTTTCTTAAACATGGTATCATATTGGTTGTTCTTCATTTCAAGTGTAATCATGGTGATTTCTTTATTTGTTGAAGGAGGAGCTGCTTCGTCAGGATGGACAATCTATCCACCATTAAGTGCCTTACCTGAAGCAATTCCAGGTTCTGGATTAGGAATGACACTTTGGTTAGTATCTATGGCAATATTTATTGCATCATCCTTATTGGGATCATTAAACTACATTGTTACTGTAATTAACTTACGTACAAAAGGAATGTCAATGACAAGATTGCCATTAACAATTTGGGCTTTCTTTGTAACCGCAATTATTGGTGTAGTTTCCTTCCCTGTATTATTATCTGCAGCACTATTGTTAATATTCGATAGAAGTTTTGGAACATCATTTTACTTATCAGATATATTTATTCAAGGAGAAGTATTACACTATCAAGGTGGTTCACCAGTACTATTTGAACACTTGTTCTGGTTCTTAGGACACCCTGAAGTATATATTGTATTACTTCCTGCATTGGGTATTACTTCTGAAATTATTGCGACAAACTCTCGTAAGCCTATTTTTGGTTATCGAGCAATGGTTGCCTCGATTCTTGCAATTGCCTTCTTATCAACAATTGTATGGGGACACCACATGTTCGTATCTGGAATGAATCCATTTTTAGGTTCTGTATTTACATTTACAACATTATTAATTGCGATACCATCAGCAGTAAAAGCATTCAACTATATCACGACACTTTGGAAAGGAAACTTGCAAATGAATCCAGCAATGCTTTTCTCTATCGGATTAGTATCAACGTTTATTACGGGTGGTTTGACAGGAATTATTCTTGGAGATAGTACTCTAGACATCAATGTGCATGATACATATTTTGTGGTAGCACACTTCCACTTGGTAATGGGTATCTCTGCTTTATATGGAATGTTTGCAGGGGTTTATCACTGGTATCCTAAAATGTTTGGGCGAATGATGAATAAAAACTTAGGATATGTTCACTTTTGGGTAACTGCAATCTGTGCGTATGGAGTATTCTTCCCAATGCACTTCATCGGATTAGCTGGTTTACCAAGACGTTATTATACAAACTCTGAATTTCCTTTATTTGATGACTTGGCAAATGTGAATGTAGTAATTACAATGTTTGCAATTGTTGGAGGAGCATTCCAATTAGTATTCTTATACAATTTCTTTGGAAGTATGTTCTTTGGAAAGAAAGCACCACAAAACCCATGGAGATCGAATACGTTAGAATGGACTACACCAGTAGAGCATATACATGGAAACTGGCCAGGAGAAATTCCTCATGTACATCGTTGGGCATATGATTATAGTAAGCCAGGACATGATGAAGATTTCGTTCCTCAAAACGTGCCAATGAAGGATGGTGAAGAGGAAATGCATCACTAATTTATATTGAACTTTAAACTCTTAATAGAAGAGTTCTGAAATAAAAAAAGCCTTTCTACATAGAAAGGCTTTTCTTTTTTATATTTGTTTTAATGAATGAAAATTTAGATCCTACAAATCAAAACTATTCGTCTGAAGAGTTAGATGTCGAAAAAGCATTGCGACCGTTGTCCTTTAAAGATTTTACAGGGCAAGATCAAGTATTAGAAAATCTTCAAGTATTTGTGCAAGCAGCAAATCTACGTGATGAAGCACTTGATCACACACTATTTCATGGGCCTCCAGGATTAGGAAAAACGACCTTGGCACATATTTTAGCAAATGAACTAGGTGTTAGTATAAAAGTGACTTCTGGTCCTGTGTTGGACAAACCTGGAGATTTGGCTGGATTGCTAACAAATCTAGATGAACGTGATGTATTATTTATTGATGAAATACACAGATTAAGCCCTATTGTAGAAGAATATCTTTATTCTGCAATGGAAGATTACAAAATAGATATCATGATTGAATCTGGGCCTAATGCAAGAACGGTTCAAATCAATCTTAATCCATTTACCTTAGTTGGTGCTACGACTCGTTCAGGATTGCTTACAGCGCCTATGAGAGCCCGTTTTGGTATAGCAAGTAGATTGCAATATTATTCCACTGAACTGCTTTCTACAATTGTTCAACGTAGTGCGCAAATATTAAATGTTCCTATTAGTATGGAAGCAGCTATCGAAATAGCAGGTAGAAGTCGTGGAACACCTCGTATAGCGAATGCATTATTGAGAAGAGTTCGTGACTTTGCGCAAATAAAAGGGAATGGGCGTATAGATATTGAAATTGCACGTTTTGGACTCAAGGCCTTGAATGTGGATGCATATGGTTTAGATGAAATGGATAACCGAATTTTATCAACCATCATTGATAAGTTTAAAGGAGGACCTGTAGGCATCACTACGTTAGCAACAGCCGTTTCTGAAAGTGGAGAAACCATCGAAGAAGTGTACGAACCTTTCCTTATTCAACAAGGATTCATTATACGAACACCAAGAGGTAGAGAAGTTACCGAGTTAGCATACAAACATCTTGGGAGAATCAAAGGAGGCATTCAAGGAGGGCTTTTCTAAATATGGATTTGTAGTCACATAGAGAGGATAATGTCTGTTTGAGTGAAATAAAATAAAAGGGTTTCTTTTCAAAATCAGTATTTTAACATTGAATTATGTAAATTTCTAATAGATGAATCTGATAGCTAATAAATTAACTGAGAAGCATTAACCAACGTAAAATGACATATCGCTACCCAAACAAGCTTCCATTCTTTCAGTTATTCTTGCGATCCTCTTCGATCACGCGAAACCCGATTCCGTTTCACAAAGAAGGTTTTTCCAAGCACGGAAGTTCATTTGCGATTAAACCACCGTTTGCCAAAACGGTTATGCTTACACGAGATGCAGAAATCACAAAGCACATTCTTCAGAAAAATCATCGGAACTACAATAAATCTAAAATTCAGACCAAGTTCCTGTCAAAATATGTTGGGAAAGGATTGTTGACGGCTAGTGGTGACTATTGGCTTAAACAACGGCGACTCATTCAGCCTGCATTTCATAAAGAAAAGCTGCAAAAATTAGTTGTTATCATGGAGCGAACAATACAAAAGCAGCTAGAAAACATTCCGGAAAATCAGATAACGGATACCTATCCTATCATGAATGAACTTGCGTTTCATGTCGTAGCCAAATCTTTATTTAATTATTCTTCTGATGAAAATACAATGCATCGATTGCAGAAAATTATCGAGACTTTGCAAGATTTCATCATCAGAGAAATTAGGCAGCCACACAAAAAATGGTGGTACAAAATGACTGGGATGATTCAAAAGCACATGGAATTGGTATATGAAAGTAGGTCTATTATTCATAAAATTATTGAAGAACGCCGGAAATCAAATGAAAATCATGATGATTTACTAGATATGCTGTTGAAAGCTAAATATGAAGACGATGGGACTTCAATGACAAATGATCAATTAATAGATGAAATATTAATTTTTTTTGTAGCTGGTCATGAAACAACGGCAAATGCTTTAACATTTACATTTCACTTATTAGCTACTAATCCAGAAGCATGTCAGAAAGTAATAGCGGAAATCGATACCATTGAGGAAGGACTAAGTGCAATGGGGAAAATAGAGAAATTGACCTATGTAAAATGGTGTATAGAGGAATCTATGCGTTTATATCCGCCTGCTTGGATTACGGATCGTGTAGCAATTGAAGACGATTCGTTTGCGGGTTACCATATAGAAAAAGGGACAATGATTGGTGTTTCGTTCTACGAATTACACCGAAACGAACAATATTGGGAGCGACCTAATGACTTTATTCCAGAACGTTTTTCAGAAGAATCTCGCAAAAAAAATGCAGCCTATTACTTTCCGTTTGGTGCTGGACCACGTATGTGTATCGGAAATGGATTTGCAGTCTATGAAATGATTTTAACAGTATATAGCTTATTAAAAAAATACGCCATAAAATCTGTTGAAAAAGACATACAAATAGCGCCATTAATTACGTTAAAGCCCTTAGGTGCTACTTTGAAATTTACAAAAAGAATGTAGCTGTTGAAAGGAATACAGAAACATACTGAGCTTATCAAAACCGAAGCAAAACGTTTGGGTTTTTTGTCATGTGGAATCTCCAAAGCGGCATTCTTAGAAGAAGAAGCACCACGATTAGAAGCATGGCTCAACAAAAATATGCATGGCGAGATGCAATACATGGAAAATCATTTTGACAAACGATTAGATCCAACAAAACTAGTAGAAGGTTCCAAATCGGTAGTTTCGTTGTTGCTCAATTACTATCCTTCGGAAACACAAAAAGATGTTGATGCACCTAAAATTTCCAAATATGCCTACGGAAAGGACTATCACTTTGTAATCAAAGAAAAATTAAAGCAATTACTAAATTTCATACAAGAGGAAATAGGAGAAGTCTCAGGAAGAGCTTTTGTTGATTCCGCACCGGTGTTAGACAAAGCTTGGGCAGCCAAAAGTGGATTGGGTTGGATTGGTAAACATAGCAACTTACTTACGCAAAAAGTCGGTTCGTTTTATTTTATTGCTGAACTTATCATTGATCTTGAATTAGAATATGACACACCAGTCACCGACCATTGCGGAACTTGTACTGCATGTATTGATGCATGCCCAACACAGGCTATAGTAGAGCCGTATGTTGTTGATGGAAGTAAATGCATTTCCTATTTTACGATTGAACTCAAAAATGAAATACCTGCACATGTTCATGGTAAATTTGATAATTGGATGTTTGGATGCGATATTTGTCAAGATGTCTGTCCTTGGAATCGTTTTTCAAAGCCACACAACGAACCGTTATTTGATCCCCATCCTGAACTATTAGCGATGACTAAAAAAGAATGGGAAGAAATTACACATGAAGTCTTCAATGAAATCTTCAAAAAATCTGCGGTCAAGCGTACCAAATATGCAGGATTAGTCCGGAATATTCAGTTTTTAAAAAAATAAATTCAACTGCGAATAACAGATTACTTATGTAAATTGACGTTAAATATCACGAAACAAACCGTATTAAATTTTTTCCTTTAGTCGCATACTTCTAAATTTGCAAATTCACAGTGTTTGTAAATAAGTTTATTTATAGACGCGAAAGCCATCTATATGAGTAACACAGAACGCAAAAGAAGAGAGGCATTAGTTTATCATGCCAAGCCGAAACCGGGGAAAATAAAAGTAGTACCTACAAAGCGCTATTCTACACAACGTGACCTATCACTAGCCTATTCTCCTGGAGTTGCTGAACCTTGTCTAGAAATCAAAAAAGACAAAAGAAATGTGTACAAATACACGACCAAAGGAAACTTAGTTGCTGTAATTTCCAATGGAACAGCAGTGTTGGGATTGGGAGACATTGGTCCTGAAGCATCAAAACCTGTGATGGAAGGGAAAGGATTGCTGTTTAAAATATTTGCAGATATAGATGTGTTTGATATTGAGGTGGATACCAAAAACGTTGAAAAGTTTATTGAAACAGTCAAAAATATTGCACCTACTTTTGGAGGAATTAATCTAGAAGATATCAAAGCGCCTGAAGCTTTTGAAATAGAGCGCCGACTCAAAGAAGAGCTAGATATTCCTGTAATGCATGATGACCAGCATGGAACAGCTATAATCTCTTCTGCAGCATTGCTCAATGCGCTAGAGATTGCTGAGAAGAATATTGAAGAAGTGCGTTTTGTGGTTTCTGGAGCAGGATCGGCAGCCGTTTCTTGTATGAACTTGTATGTTGCATTAGGAGCAAAACTTGAAAATATAGCTATGTTTGATATTGATGGTTTGCTTCACAAAGGAAGAACAGACCTCTCTCCAATGCAAGCTCGATTCCGTACAGATAAAGAATATGCTTCTCTTGCAGAAGCTATGGTAAACGCAGATGTATTTTTAGGGCTTTCAGTAGGAAATATTGTTACTCAAGAAATGTTACAATCAATGGCGTCTGATCCAATTGTATTTGCAATGGCAAATCCTACACCAGAAATTTCTTACGAAGAAGCAATCGCATCTAGAGAAGATATTATCATGGCAACAGGAAGATCCGATCATCCGAATCAAGTAAACAATGTATTGGGCTTTCCATTCATCTTTCGTGGTGCTTTAGATGTGCGTGCTACTAAGATTAATGAAGAAATGAAAATGGCGGCCGTAAAAGCATTGGCGGCTCTAGCAAAAGAACCTGTGCCTGAGCAAGTAAATATAGCTTATGGAGAAACCAAACTTACCTTTGGGAAAGAATATATCATTCCTAAGCCATTTGATCCTAGACTGATTGCAAAAATCCCGCCTGCGGTGGCTAAAGCGGCTATGGATTCTGGAGTGGCTACTGAGCCAATTGAAGACTGGTTGCGATACGAAGATGAACTTTTGCATAGATTGGATGCTGACAATAAAATTATAAGATTATTACATAATCGAGCAAGAACCAACCCAAAACGAATTGTTTTTGCGGAAGCTGATCATTTAGATGTGTTAAAGGCTGCCCAGTTTGTATATGACGAAGGAATTGCTATTCCAATTCTTCTCGGGAATGAAAAAATAATTCAAGAACTACGTGAAGAGCTCGAATTTGATGGTGATGTAGAAGTGGTTAATCCTAAATCGGATGAGCAAAAGGAAAAAAGAGAGCGTTATGCCAAAATCTATTGGGAAGCAAGAAAACGCAAAGGAGTTTCTCTATTGGATGCGCAAAGCAAAATGCGAGAGCGTAACTACTTTGCCGCAATGATGGTAAATGATGGTGATGCAGACGGACTTATTTCTGGATATTCTAGAAGTTACCCAGCTGTAGTCAAGCCAATGTTAGAACTCATAGGAACTGCCAAAGGAATACAAACGGCGGCTACTACAAACTTAATGATTACAGAACGTGGTCCGATGTTTTTGTCTGACACTTCTATTAATATTGATCCATCTGCTCGTGAGCTCGCAAGAATAGCTCAAATGACAGCTATGACTGTTCGTATGTTTGGTTTAGAACCTAATATTGCTATGTTATCATATTCTAATTTTGGGTCGTCCGAACATGATAAAGCCAAAAAAGTTGGAGAAGCGGTTGATTATTTGCATCGATACTATCCAGATATTAATGTTGATGGAGCAGTGCAATCAGATTTTGCATTGAATAGAGAAATGTTGTCGGCAAAATTCCCATTCTCTAAACTAGCGGGAAAAGAAGTTAATACCTTAGTATTTCCTAATTTAGATGCAGCAAATATTACGTATAAACTGATGAAGGAGCTAAATAAGGCTGATTCTATTGGCCCAATCATGTTAGGAATGAGAAAGCCTGTGCATATTTTGCAGCTTGGAGCAAGTGTTGATGAAATGATTAATATGACAGCAGTGGCGGTTGTTGATGCGCAACAAAAAGAAAAAAGACAACAAGCAAAAGAAGAACTATAAAATACAACACTATATCGTATTAGTATATTAAAGGTGTAAATGGTTAAATAAATGTGAATAAATTTATTACATTTGAAGCTTTAACTAGCAACTAATAAATGATTACTCATATTCAAGGGAAGCTCGTAGAGAAAAATCCAACTGATGTAGTGATTGAATGTAATGGAGTTGGATATTTTATTAATATCTCGCTCACTACGTATTCTCAGATACCCAATCAAGAACTTATCAAGCTGTATACGCATCTTCATATACGTGAAGACGCACATTCATTATATGGCTTTTATCAAAGGTCTGAGCGTGCTATATTCCGATTATTGATTTCAGTGTCAGGAATTGGAACAAGTACAGCCAGAACCATGCTTTCTTCACTTACTTCTGAACAAATATGTGAAGCGATAGGTTCTGGCGATGTTGCAACAATTCAAGGGATTAAAGGAATTGGTGCCAAAACAGCTCAGCGAGTAATCATCGAACTAAAAGATAAAATCTTAAAATTATACGATCTAGAAGAAGTTTCCGTGTCTCAAAACAATACAAACAAAGAAGAAACGTTATCTGCTTTGGAAGTCTTAGGCTATACCCGAAAACAATCTGAAAGAGTCCTTGATAAAATAATTAAAGATATGCCAAATGGAAGTGTTGAAGAAATGATAAAAATGGCATTAAAAAACTTATAATTACTTTGAAAAATAGTACCAACCTTATACCAACATTTTGTAAGAATTCGATTGTCGTACTGATAATGTTTTGTGCAACTTTACTAGTAGCGCAAGAAACGAATACGCAGCAAACTGATTCAACCAAAACGCAAACAGGTTATGCAATTGGTAAAATTCAATTAAAAAATCCTTCGAGTATTGTCTCAAAATATACCTACGACCCTAAGTTGGATCGGTATATATATACAGAAACAGTAGGTGATTATGATATAAGATATCCTTTAATATTAACACCTAAACAATTTAGAGAGTTGTTGTTAAAGGAAAGCATGAAAGGTTATTTCAAAGAAAAACTAGATGCTATTTCTGGTAAAAAAGAAGGTTCGGAAGATGCGCAAAAAAATCTGTTGCCAAAATTCTATATCAACTCAAACTTTTTTGAAAGTATCTTCGGAGGAAATACTATAGAAGTAATTCCTCAAGGTTCGGTAGCAATGGATTTAGGAATTCGCTTTCAGAAAAATGACAATCCGGCATTATCTCCTCGCAATAGAAGTAACCTAAGTTTTGATTTTGACCAGCGTATCAGCCTAAGCTTGTTGGGGAAAGTAGGTGAGCGTTTACAAATCAATGCAAACTACGATACACAATCTACATTTGACTTTCAAAATCAAATCAAATTAGAGTATACACCAACGGAAGATGACATTTTACAAAAAATAGAAGTAGGTAATGTAAGCATGCCACTCAATAGCTCACTCATCACCGGAGCACAAAGTTTATTTGGGGTAAAAACAGAGCTTAAATTTGGAAAAACACGAATTACAGGAGTATTCTCGGAACAACGTTCGCAAACTAGAACCATTACGGCTGAAGGAGGAGGAACAATTGAAGAATTTGCTTTATTTGCGTTGGACTATGATGAAGATCGTCACTTTTTCTTATCACAATACTTTAGAGATAAATACGATTCTGCCTTAGAAACCTATCCGTTTATAAATACCCCGGTAGAAATAACACGTGTTGAAGTTTGGGTAACCAACCGTTCTGCACAAACACAAAATGTACGTAACATTGTAGGTTTACAAGATCTAGGAGAAGCTAATCCTGACAAAACTAAAATAAACCAACCACCAATACCTGCGCCTGCAGGATTTTTCAATGCGGCCAATCCCGATGCTTTTCCTGATAACGAGAACAATGATTACAATCCAGAAGCAATTGGAACGGCGGGCTCTGTACTAACAGAACAAATTAGAGATATAGCAACAATTCAACAAGGTTTTGGAACGGTTTCAGGAAACGTTCAACAAGGATTTGATTACGTATATCTAGAAAACGCACGAAAACTGAACGAAAACGAATATAAAGTTCATACCAAATTAGGGTATATCTCATTAAACCAACGATTAAGTAACGACGAAATATTAGCTGTTGCATTTCAGTATACAGCAAATGGACAAGTATATCAAGTAGGAGAATTTGCCAATGGAGGAATTGATGCAACACAAATAACAAACACTGATACTGATGGAAATCCTACAAACATTCAAAATCAAAATTTAGTTGTAAAACTCTTAAAAAGTGCTATTACGGAAGTCAATGATCCAATTTGGGATTTAATGATGAAAAATATCTATGCTACAGATGCTTATCAGCTAAGTCCTGACGATTTTCGACTTAACATTTTATATACAGATCCGTCTCCTGTAAACTATATCACTGCTGTAGATGGAGGGCCTGCATTGCCCGCAGACGTACAAGATGAAATTTTACTAAAAGTGTTTAATCTTGATCGATTAGACATCTATCAAAATCCTCAAGCCGGAGGAGATGGTTTCTTTGACTATTTGCCAGGAATTACAGTCGATCAAGAATTTGGACGAATTATATTTACAACCGTAGAGCCATTTGGAGAATTCTTATTCGAAAAATTAAGGAATGCTCCAACAGAAGACTATAATAATCCTGCAGATTATAATGCAAACCAAACTCGTTATGTATACAGAACAATGTATACTGAAACAAAAGCAGGAGCGTTGGATGATGCAAATCTCAATAAATTTCAATTAAAAGGACGTTACAAGTCACAAGGAGGAGACGGAATTCCATTAGGAGCTTTTAATGTACCTAGAGGTTCTGTAGTGGTAACGGCTGGAGGACGCGTACTACAAGAAGGAATTGACTATACGGTAAATTATGCGCAAGGGCGTGTGCAAATTTTGGATGAAGCTTTAAAAGCATCCAATACACCAATTGATGTTTCTGTTGAAAATAACTCATTATTTGGACAGCAAAACAAACGATTTACAGGAATTAATATTGAACATCAGTTCAATGAAAACTTTTTAATTGGAGCGACCTACTTAAACTTAAATGAACGTCCAATTACGCAAAAAGCAAACTATGGTGCCGAACCTGTAAATAACTCCATCTTCGGATTTAATGGAAACTATTCTACAGAAGTGCCATTTTTAACACGATTAGTAAATAAGTTGCCAAATATTGATACCGATGTGCCTTCAAATGTATCTGTTCGTGGAGAATTTGCATACTTATTGCCTGGAAGTCCAAAAAATGCAGACTTTCAAGGAGAGGCTACAGCTTATGTTGACGATTTTGAAGGAGCGCAAGCTACTATTGATATCAAGTCGCCTTTAGGTTGGTTTTTGGCAAGTACGCCTGGAACGCCTGGAGATGCTCTGGGAGATAATTTAGGGGGTCAATTTGGAAATGATGAACTAGAATATGGATATAACAGGGCAAAACTTGCATGGTATACTATTGATCCAATTTTCTATGGAAATCAAGCACCTGGTGGAATTAGTGATGACGATGTGTCAAGAAGTGAAACACGTCGTATATTTGTAAATGAAATCTTTCCGCAAACAGACATTGCTCGTGGACAAACAACCGTTCAAACAACACTTGATTTAGCATATTATCCTAATGAAAGAGGACCGTATAACAACAATCCAAACTTTGCTACGCAGCCGCAAACGCAAAATTGGGGAGGAATCATGCGTCCTGTGACTACAACAAATTTTGAACAAGCTAACGTTGAATATATTCAATTTTGGCTGTTAGACCCTTATTTTTCTGATAGCAATACCTCAAGTCAAGGCGGTGAGCTTGTGTTTAATATTGGTAACATTTCTGAGGATATCTTAAAAGATGGTCGTAAACAGTATGAAAATGGTTTGCCAGAAGCTGGAGCGATTAACCCTTTAGTCACACAAACGCAGTGGGCAAAAGTGCCTCAAACACAGTCGTTAGTGTACGCATTTGATGCTGTAGAAGCAAACAGGCAAGCACAAGATGTTGGATTGGACGGATTACCAGACAATGAAGAAGGAGCTAAGTATACAAATTATGCGACACTAGAAGATCCTGCAGCTGATAACTATCAATACTTTTTAAATGCAAGTGGAGATGTATTAAATCGGTATAAAAATTTCAACGGGACACAAGGGAACTCACCAATTGCAGTAACGGATACGAATAGAGGAAATACTACGGTTCCGGATGTAGAGGATATTAACCGTGACCAAACGATGAATACAATTGATAATTACTATCAATTCCGAATTCCAATTAATCCAGGTATTGGGACTTCTACAACGTACATTACGGATGAACGTATAATACCTACTGAGCTTCCAAATCAAACAATAATCAATTCTCGTTGGGTACAATTTAAAATTCCGATTACTGATTTCTATAAACAAAACCCTGATGAACGTATAACGTTAAATGATCTTAGAGCAATCCGTTTTATTCGTATGTACATGACTGGGTTTAATGAACCTACGGTGCTTCGTTTCGCTACGCTCGATTTAATTCGTGGAGATTGGAGGCGTTATAATCTATCATTAGAAGCAAACAATGATGACCCACAAGATGACGGAACACAATTTGATGTAAATATTGTTAATATTGAAGAAAATGCAAACAAGCTTCCGATTGGATATGTAATTCCACCAGGAGTTGTTCGGGAGCAATTAAATAATAATAATACAGTAATACGTCAAAACGAACAATCTCTAGGAATGGTTGTTTGTGACCTTGATGCTGGAGATTCCAGAGGTGTATTCAAAAATATTGATATTGATCTTAGGCAGTATAAAAACTTAAAAATGTTTGTGCATGCTGAATCATTATTTGGGCAAACAAATCAATTAGCAGACCAACAAGCAGTAGCGTTTATTCGTTTTGGTAATGATTTTACTCAAAACTATTATCAAGTGGAAATTCCTTTAAATGTTACTCTTGATAATGAATCTTCGCCTGAAGATGTGTGGAAAAATGAATTTGATATACCACTAGCGTTACTAACACGAATTAAAGCAGCAAACTTTAACAATGCGACAGCCGCTACAGAAGTTGCATACTATAATGAAAATGCCGAAGAAATAGCAAACCAATTCGCACCTTATACTTCTGATGAGCGCATGCGAATAGCAATCATAGGTAATCCAACAATTGGTCGAGTACGCTCGCTAATGGTAGGTGTCAAAAATGCAACGGCAACAAGTTTAGATGCTACAGATACTCCTGTAGGTGGTGTGCCAATTTGCGGTGAATTTTGGTTTAATGAATTACGACTAGCTGAACTAGAAAACCGAGGAGGTTGGGCTGCCGTTGGATCCTTAGATGCAAACTTAGCTGATTTTGCAACGGTTTCTGCAACAGGAAGAGTAAGTACGGTTGGTTTTGGTAACATTGAACAATCACCAAATGAAAGAAGTAGAGAAGAAGTTAAGCAGTATGATGTGGTTACAAATGTAAGCTTGGGGCAATTATTGCCAAAAAAATGGGGAATTAAAATTCCTTTTAATTATAGTGTTGGAGAAGAAATTATTACGCCTGAATACGATCCGTTTTATCAAGATATTCGACTGGAAGATCGATTGGATTTAGCAGAAACACAAGAAGACAAAGATCGAATCACAGAGCAAGCAATTGATTATACCAAGAGAAAAAGCATCAACTTTATTGGTGTTCGTAAAGAACGTGGAGCAGAACAAAAACCACATTTCTACGATGTAGAAAACTTTACATTGTCATATTCATACAATGAAACAGAACATCATGATTATGAAATCAAATCGCTTAGAGATCAAAATGTGCGCGCAGGGTTAGATTATAACTTTAATTTTAAGCCAAAATCTATTGAGCCTTTCAAAAAGAACGATTCACTTTTTACTGGAAAGTATTGGAAATGGTTGAAAGATTTTAACTTCAATCCGCTGCCAACGAGTATTTCTTTAAACTCAAATATTACCAGAAGTTTCAATGATCAAATATATCGTGATCCGTTGTTAGAAGAAGGAAATCAACTGCCGCGTTTACAGCAGCGTAACTTCTTGTTTGACTGGTCATATGCAATCAATTATAATCTGACAAACTCGTTGCGATTCAATTTTACCGCAGCAAACAATAATATTGTCAATAATTACTTTGATGAAAATGGCGATATCAATACTGATTTTGGTATTTGGGATCGATTCTGGGATATAGGTGAACCAAATACACACACGCAATCTTTACAACTTACATATGAATTGCCATTAAATAAGATTCCTACCTTTAGTTTTTTAAATGCGACTTATAGTTATACAGGAGATTTTAACTGGCAACGTGGATCTGATGTGTTGGAACAAGTAGCAGGTGAACGATTAAATACAATTCAGAATGCCAACACGCATAATATCAATGCGTCGTTGGATATGACGCGTTTCTATAAATACATAGGTTTTGTTAAGAAGCGAAAAGGAAATGAGAAAGGAAACTTGCGAAGCGGACGTAATAGTAGACCCGGAGTGCCAGGAAGTACAGGAGATACTGAGCAAGATGAAAAGAAAAATTCAAACAAGGCAAGTGTAGGAACAAAAATATTTAACACATTAGTTGATGTAGTAGGAAGTGTAAAACGTATCAATGTTAGCTACTCTGAAAATAATGGAAAAGTATTGCCAGGATACACACCATCTATAGGATTTATTGGAACATTAAAGCCTTCAGTAGGTTTTGTATTTGGTAGTCAAGCAGATGTTCGATATGAGGCAGCGAGAAGAGGTTACTTGACAGAATTCAGTGGATTCAATCAACAGTTTACACAAGTTCACAATACCAATTTAGACATTACTGCTCAAGTAGAACCCATGAGAGATTTGAAAATTGATGTAGTGGCCAATAGAAATTATTCTGAAAACTTCTCAGAACAATTCAATGTGCAAAACGGAGAGTACATTTCGCTCACGCCAAATCAAGCAGGGAATACCTTTGGAAACTTCGGAATTTCAACAATACTCATAAAAACAGCATTTAAACAAAGTGATGCAGATCGATCTGTAACATTCCAAGAATTTGAACAAAACAGGCAAATTATTGCGCGTCGTTTAGCAATCGCAAATGGGCAACCTTTAACAGATACTGACAACGATGGATATCCAGATGGATTTGGAAAAACCAACCAAGCAGTACTGTTACCAGCATTCTTGGCAGCCTATTCAGGAACAGATGTTAATGATATTAAGCTAGGAGCTTTTAGAGATGTCCCAATTCCGAACTGGACATTAAAATATACAGGGTTAATGCGATTAAAATGGTTTAAAAAACGTTTCAAACGTTTCTCATTGTCGCACGGTTACCGATCAAGTTATACAATTAACTCATTCCGAACAAACTTAGATTATGTAGCAGATGATCCGTTCAGTGATTCAAACTTGGATCAAGGAGGAAACTTCCACAACCAGAATATCTTCTCTAACGTTAATTTGGTTGAACAGTTCAATCCTCTAATTCGAGTAGATTTCGAAATGAAAAACTCTGTCAAAGTATTGGCAGAAGTTAAAAGAGATCGTGCTTTATCGTTAAGTTTTGATAATAATTTATTGACAGAAGTAACTGGGAATGAATATATCGTTGGATTAGGATATCGTTTTAAAGATGTTCGAATCGATACGAGAATAGCAGGAAAGAAAACTACATTAAAAGGAGACTTAAACTTGAAGGCAGATTTGTCGCTACGTGATAACATTACCATTATTCGTAGTTTAGATCTTTTCAACAATCAGGTAACTGCTGGACAAACGTTATGGTCGTTAAAATTTACAGCAGATTATGCGTTGAGTAAAAACCTAACAGCACTATTTTATTACGATCATACATTCTCAGAATTTGCTGTCTCAACAGCATTTCCTCAAACAACTATTCGTTCTGGAATAACACTTCGTTATAATTTTGGAAATTAACAGAAATTGTGGTTGAAAACTTAAAGATAAAAAAGTACATTTGCTCACACGATAACACAAATAACACTTAAAAAAAATGAACATACCAGCTGAATTAAAATACACCAAAGACCACGAGTGGGTAAAAATTGAAGGTGATACCGCTGTCGTAGGAATTACTGATTTTGCTCAAGGAGAATTAGGAGACATTGTATATGTTGATGTTGATACTCTTGATGAAGAAGTGGAAAAAGATGAGGTTTTTGGAACAGTAGAAGCTGTAAAAACAGTATCTGACTTGTTTATGCCATTATCAGGAGAAGTAACTGAGTTTAATGAAGAACTCGAAGACGAACCAGAATTAGTAAACAAAGATCCTTACGGGAAAGGTTGGATGATTAAAATCAACATCAGTAATGAAGAAGAGATTGATCAATTATTAAGTGCCGACGAATATAAAGAGTTGATAGGTGCATAAATATATAAGTACGTTTTTGGCTGTCGCTTGGATGATAACAGTAGCCGTCATTAGCCTGATATCCTTAGAAGGTGCGCCAAAACTTACTTTTTCCTTTGCTGATAAAATCATTCATGCAATAGTATATTGTATATTTTCAATAGTTTGGTTTTATGCTTTTTTTAAAGGAATCACAACTCACTTTTTGCGAAAAAATGCACTACTAGCAAGTGTTATATTTGGAATCATGTATGGAATCCTTATTGAAATTCTACAAGAAACTGTGGTAGAAAATAGACAAGGAGATTGGCAAGATGTATTGGCAAATGTAACAGGCACGCTATTTGCTGTATTACTAATAAAAGTATTTATTGCAAACAATAGAAAGTTAAAAACACAGAATTAATTGTTTTTTCTGCTAAAAAAAAATTAAATTAGCAAACATTAAAACGTATATTTATTATGGAAGCAAAAAAGAATCCAAGTGTTGACTTAAGGAAAAATAGCTTTTTCTATCTTACTTTAGGGTTGGCATTAGTAACATTTCTTATCTGGCAAGGGATGGAGTGGACAGCTTATGACGAAGTTGCTAAAGAAGAAACTGTCGACTTATTGCAAGATGATGAAGAGGAAATGATCCTTACGCAACAAATTCAACAACCGCCACCACCGCCACCGCCACCAGCTCCAGAAGTGATTGAAGTTGTGGAAGATGAAGAAGAAGTGGAAGAAACGGTAATCGAATCTACTGAAACAACAGAAGAAGAAGTGATTCAGGAAGTTGAAACGGTAGAAATTGAAGAAGAAGAAGAAATTATTGAAGATGTACCATTCTCAGTAATTGAAGATGCTCCGATTTTTCCAGGTTGTGAAAAATATTCAAGCAAAGCTGAAAGAAAAAAGTGTATGTCTGAGCAAGTTCAGAAACACGTAAACAAAAAGTTTAATACAGAATTAGCTTCTGATCTTGACTTAGAAGGTGTTCAAAAGATATTTGTTGTTTTTAAAATTGATAAAACAGGAACTATCACTGATGTACGTTCAAGAGCGCCACACCCAAGATTGGCAAAAGAAGCTGAAAAAGTAATTAGAAGTCTTCCAAAAATGAAGCCTGGAAAACAAAGAGGTAAGCCAGTAGGAGTTAACTATACACTTCCAATTGTTTTCAAAGTTCAATAAGAAAATACATTTTTTATATATAAAAGCCTGAGGAATTTCCTCAGGCTTTCTTTTTTGGTACGTTTATTGTTGCTTAACAAAACATTAACATTAAAACCGATTTAATATGAAAAATGTCAATCACACAAAACATGTGAATGCAAATGGTGTACATGAAAGTCACCTAGCAAAAAAGAACGATCTCAAAGTACAAAAAAGCTCGTTCTTGCGATTCTCAGTAAGTCTTGCCCTGAGTCTATTTATTGTTTACACTATTTTTCAAGTACAAACTGTTAAAGAATCTGAAAAAGCTAAAGTTGTTACGCTAATCGCAGATAATGATTTGTATGTATTGGAAGATTTTCGAGTTGAGCAAGAACTAGTAAAAGAGCTTCCGCCTGAAGAAAAAGTAGTTTCAAAGGTTATTTATGATCAATTAAAAGAGATAGATGATGATGCAAAAGAAACTATCAAGGAAGTTTTAAAAACAGAACCAGAAACAAAAAAAGTAACCTCATTTGTAAATACTGATAATGTTTCTGTGGAAGATGAAATTGAAGAAATTGAAGAGCTTCCTTTTGCTTTTGTTGAAGATGCACCTATCTTTCCTGGTTGTGAACAATACAATAGTAAAAAGGAAAGAAAAAAATGTATGTCCGAAAAAATTCAAAAGCATGTCAATAGGAAATTTGACACAAGTTTGGCTGAAGAATTAGGTTTGTCGGAAGGCAAAAAAAGAATAGATGTGTTATTTATTATTGATGAAAATGGTAATGTAACAGGGATTCAAACACGTGCGCCACATCCAAAACTACAAAAAGAAGCTGAGCGAGTTATTCGTGCATTACCAGCAATGAAGCCAGCAAAGCAAAGTAATAAAAGTGTTCGAGTGAAATATAACTTACCAATTATCTTTCATGTAGACTAAGAAAGATTACTTTCTAATAAAAAAGGAAAACCGAGTTATTCACTCGGTTTTTTAGGTATACTTCCTGTGACAAATCATTACATTAACATTAAAACCGATTATTATGAAAAATGTCAACTTAAAGCCTTTGCAAATGTTACCAAGACTTACAAAGAGCATTTAATCAGAAAGTATACTACAAAAGTACGAAAAAGTAGTATATCCTGCTTTTTTTAGGTCTATTTAATCTATTTTATCGTTGGAAGTCACCTTTTTAAAGATAAAAAGTGAAGAAAACAACTTATTTATTTCTCTCTATAAAGAATAAAAATAGAGGAGAAGGTTTTGCTGTTTGTCAAAAGTTATACAAGAATAGGATCTTAGGGAGCAGGATTCAATTAATTTTGTGAAAATATGCTATCTTTCGCATTTATAAAAACTCAAACATGCTGCGTCTTACACCATTATTAGTTCTTATAGCAATTCTATTGAATCAACTAGGTTATAGTCAAAACACTACAGAAACTTTTGAAAAGTATCCAGTATTTCCAGAATGTGAAAATATAGAGATTGCTTCACTTCAAAATTGTTTCAATACAACATTGCATGCGTTTATAGCTGCTAATTTTAAAGAACCAGCAATCGTTCACGATGAAAACTATAATGGAGAGTTTATCGTGTTATTCGAAGTTACAAAACAAGGAGAGTTTAAAGTTTTGTATGTTGATGCGGTATATGAGGAAATAAAAACAGAGGCGAAACGTGTATTTGGCTTGTTGCCTACAATTAAACCACCAATGTATAGTGGAAAACCTACTTACATGCAGTTTACGATGAAGCTATCAATTCCTCTAGGAACAAATAGCATTCAAAATCTTCAGACATCTCCTGAAAAAGAAACCGAACTAGAATCGTTGGCAAAAAAAGAATTTGATGAAGTTAATGAAAAGTTACGTTCCTATAATGATGACCTATTTAAGAGTAATGTGAATATCCCTTTTTCACATGATGCGTATTCTTATTTTGATAGACAAATGAATCTTGTCGGTACGAACAGCCATACTGCTTCAAAACCGTATCTGTATAATACGGTATCTAATTATTATGACTTTAGCGCAAATCAAGAAAAACTAAAAAAAGAAAAAACATCTTGGTTAGGACGAAAATTGTGGAATGAACACATGGTAACAGTAAAAGGAGAAAATTACTGGTTTACTCTTAATCCTATTGTGGATTTGCAAATTGGAAAAAATACGAATAGCGAAGTAGATTATACTTACAACAATACTCGAGGAGTTCAAGTGCAAGGAGGTCTAGGAAAAGGATTTAACTTTTCGGCAACTGTTTTTGAAAGTCAAGGTCGATTTGCAGATTATTTCAATAGATATGCAGAAAGTATTAAGCCTTCAGGAGGTAATCCTGCAATCATTCCAGGAAGAGGAATTGCTAAAGAATTTAAAACAGATGCTTACGATTATCCTGTAGCTGAAGGATATATTTCATATGCTCCTAGTAAAATGTTTAATGTGCAATTAGGGCATGGTAAGAACTTTATTGGAGATGGCTATCGGTCGTTATTTGTTAGTGACGTAACGAGTCCATATCCTTTTCTAAAACTCAACACTTCTTTTTGGAAAATCAAATACACAAATACATGGATGTGGCTTCGTGATGTGCGTCCAGAAGTTACAGAAGATGGGGCCTTCTTAACAAAATACATTGCGAATCACTATTTAAGTTGGAACGTTTCTAAAAAACTAAACATTGGTCTATTTGAATCTGTAATTTGGAAAAATGATAACAATCGCGGATTTGATATCAACTATGTAAATCCGATTATCTTTTACCGCGCAATTGAATTTTCAACGGGCTCTCGTGCAGGAAATGCTATTGTAGGACTAAGTTCAAAATACAAGTGGAATGATAATATCAATCTATATGGGCAATTTATTCTAGATGAATTTTCATTGAACGATATCAAAGAAGGAAATAAAAGTTGGAAAAACAAATATGGGTTCCAAATTGGAGCAAAATATTATAATGCATTCAAAGTTGACAATTTACTAGTGCAGCTCGAATACAATCAAGTGCGTCCATATACATATTCGCATAATGAAGTTGCTACAAATTATGGACACAATAACCAATCAATGGCACATTTGTGGGGAGCAAACTTTAGAGAAGTTATAGGAATTGCTAGATATCATTATAACCGTTGGTTTGGAAGTGCAAAAATAATATATGGTCAACGAGGATTGGACTTTGATTCTTCAGTTGATAATACTAGCTACGGAAGTAATATTTTCCTTGATAACGATAATCGTAATGGAGATACTGGTGTAGCGTTGTTACAAGGAAATAAAACAAATATATTGATAGGTGATTTAAATGTGGGATATATAGTAAATCCAAGGACGAATTTAAAAATATTTGCAAATGTAACTTACAGGAATTTTAATCCTACAGCGACTACCTCTGTTGATTTTAAAGAAACTACAACTTGGTTCAATTTTGGAATTAGAACAGATATTTTTAACTGGTATTTTGATTTTTAACGACAGAATTTATAAATTTGTTACATAGCCTCGAAAATTACTAAAATTACAAGACCAGCCAAATCTCTTGTATGCCCAAACCTATTTATTAAAATGATTAAGCCATTTTTCTTACTACTACTTGTAGTTCCATTTGTTTATTTAGGATATAAATCATTAGATTTATCTGTATACAGAAGAACCCGAAGATCCCATTACATGGTAAAAGAATACCCAGTATTTCTACTGGGCTGTGTCTTTTTCCTAATTGCAGGAACAATTATTTTGAACTATAAAAGTTTACTAGAGCTATTGTAAGCTTTTATAAAATGTTTTTCTTAATACCTCTCCAGAAATAAACCAATCTCCATAACCTAAATCATCATAAGTTTTGGTGAGAAATTTATTTTTGGTGACTTCTTCCTCAGTTTTCCCTGCTTTTATCTCAGTAAGAATATTATTTTTTATAGTTTCAAGCATTGTAATATATGATGCCAATTCGGTTTTATTTGATAAGTTTCTGTGACCAGGAATTATTATAGTCTCATCATTAATCAAAGAGAGCGCTTTTTTTATAGCCGCGATATATCCTTCTACACTTCCTCCAGAACCCAAATCTATATAAGGATATTTTCCTTGAAAATAAGTATCACCCATGTGTAATACATTACTTCTTGTAAAATAAACCATTGCATCACCATCGGTATGGGCTTCATGTACATGAAAAATAAAGATGCGTTCCCCATTAAAATAAAAAGAAACATCTTTTGAAAAGGTAATCACAGGTAGTGCTGTTTCAGGTGAAGCTGGCGTTGTTCTATTGCGTTCTTTATTGAACTGCTCCATGCTCATGCGTTTGCGCACATTTTCATGGGCTACAATCACCGCGCCTTCTTTGCTCATATTCTCATTTCCTCCAGTATGATCTCCATGCCAATGCGTATTGATTAAAAACTTAACAGGCTTATCTGATACTGTTTCGATGGCTTTTAAAATTTTAGGGGTCAAAGGAGCAAATTGATCGTCAATCATAAAAACACCATCTTCGCCAACAGAAATAGCAATGTTTCCTCCTTGTCCAACTAACATATATACATGTTCGGATACTTTGGTAACGTTAATTTGGACTTCTTTTTGTTGGGCAGAGCTAATGGATATTGAGCTTAAGAAAATAAATAAGCAACTAATTTTAAGGAGTTTCATAGAATTTTAGTTTTGAATATGGTCGTTACAAATTGAACTTCCTTTCCAAAGATAAAAATTGAAAAACAAAAACTATTTGTTAAAGCTGCAAAACTGTTTGAAAATCATTGCATACATTGTATTTGTACTTTATCTTTGCAGGAATTTCAGGAAGGTTGATGAAAACGGCATTGAATACGATTAAAAAAACATACTCATTCGCTTCTACAATCGAAGATTTTAAACAACTTACCAAAGTCGGATTGGCAGTAAGCGTAGTTTTTTCTTCACTTGCAGGCTATTTGTTAGCTGTAGGAGCCAACGGATTTAGTTTAAAAGTCTTGACTTTATTGGCATTTGGAGGTTATTTTATGGTAGGAGCTTCCAATGCATTTAATCAGATTATAGAGAAAGATTTAGATGCTAAAATGGATCGTACTAAAAATAGACCCGTAGCTTCAGGTCGTATGTCAGTCACAGTAGCCTTCATTATTGCTTCGCTTTTTACCATTGCAGGGATAGTTATTTTATATATAATTAACCCAAGAACAGCAATGTTTGGGGCGATTTCTATTTTTTTATATACATGTCTGTACACTCCATTAAAAACAATTACACCATTATCGGTATTTGTTGGAGCATTGCCAGGAGCTATTCCATTTATGTTAGGATGGGTAGCAGCAACTGGAAAATTTGGCATTGAACCAGGAATTCTATTTATGATTCAATTTTTTTGGCAATTTCCTCACTTTTGGGCAATTGGATGGTTTCTGTATGATGATTATAAAAAAGGAGGATTTTTTATGTTGCCCACAGGGAAGAAAAATAAAGCTACAGCCTTGCAAATCATTATGTATACTGTATGGCTTGTTTTAATTTCTGTATTTCCAGTAATGGGACTTACGGATGGATTAAAATTATCCATAGTTGCTGCAATTGTGGTATTTTTTACAGGAGTTGGTTTACTATATTATGCAATCCAATTATATAGAAAAATGGACAATGCTTCTGCAAAAGCGCTTATGTTGGCTAGTGTGGGCTACATTACACTAATTCAAATTGTATTTGTAATAGATAAATTTTTACAATAAAACATGGATTTAACACAAGGAACATTTCAGGAAAAGCGAGCAAGGTCTAGGAAAATGATGTTGTGGTTCGCTATGATTAGCATGTTTATGATGTTTGCCGGATTAACAAGTGCATATATTGTAAGTCAAGAACGTCCTGACTGGTTAGATACTTTTGAAATGCCGATAGCTTTTTTATACAGTACCTTGGTAATTGTGGCAAGTAGTGTAACATTTCATTTAGCTAAAAATGCGATTCAAAAAGGATTACAAGGAGTAACAAGCTTATATTTATTACTCACATTGGCATTGGGAATTACATTTGTAATTTTACAGTTTGTTGGGTTCAATCAAATTATAGAAACAGGGTATTATTTTACAGGAGAAGAAAGTACAGTAACAACCTCTTTCTTATACATCGTTACGGTAACCCATTTACTGCACGTTGCGGCAGGTATATTGGTGTTATTGGTTGTAATTTATAATCATTTTAAACAAAAGTATAAACAAGGGCAAACACTTGGTTTAGAACTAGGTGCAATGTTCTGGCATTTCCTAGATTTTCTGTGGGTCTTCTTGTTTTTATTTTTATATTTCTTAAGATAAGAAAAAAACGTAAATTTGAACAATTTTTTAAAAACGTATACTTTTTATGGAAGCTACTGTTTCAAATACAGGTACAGAAGGTAAAGTTTGGGGAGGCGGAAACAAGCCGCTTGGAGCCAGCTATGGAAAAATGATGATGTGGTTTTTTATTCTTTCAGATGCACTCACATTTTCTGGATTCTTAGCAGCGTATGGATTTTCAAGATTTAAGTTTATAGAATCATGGCCTATTGCAGACGAAGTGTATAATCACTTTCCAGGGTCGCACGGAGATAATCCGATGTATTTTGTTGCCTTGATGACTTTTATATTAATTGCTTCTTCTGTAACGATGGTACTTGCAGTAGATGCTGGTCACCACATGAATAAGAAGAAGGTAACTTTCTATATGTTCTTAACCATTATTGGTGGAGGTATTTTCTTAGGTTCGCAAGCGTGGGAATGGACTAATTTTATCAAAGGTTCATACGGAGCATTGGAAACTAAAGGAGGGCAAATTTTACAGTTTGTTGACACACGTATGGCAGAAGGCGATGAAAAAATGAAACGTGTTTCTGTAGAAGATTTTGCAACAGCTTCACATAAAGAAAGACAACAACATACACGTAGTAAAGGGTTGTGGTTTACTTCTGAATCATCTTTGCCAGAATATTCTGTGCAAGATGTCGTAACTGCTTTTAATGCCAACCAGCACTTAGCGGTTCGTACACAACAAATTATTCCAAATATAGAAAAATTAAAAGCTTCTGATAATCCTGCAGATATAGAGAAAGCAGCAAGCATTGAACGTTTGTATGTTAATGCTGATCAAACAGGTCAAAAAGGAGTGTTAACAAGAGCAGAGTCGGAAAGAGCATTGAAAAACGCAATACAATATGTGAAAGGTGCGAACCTTATTCACAATGAATACGGAAATAGATTATTTGCGGATTTCTTTTTCTTTATCACAGGATTTCACGGATTCCACGTATTTTCTGGAGTTGTGATTAATGTAATCATCTTCTTCAATATTTTATTAGGAACCTACGAACGAAGAAAGAATTATGAAATGGTAGAAAAAGTTGGTCTTTATTGGCACTTTGTCGATCTTGTTTGGGTATTCGTATTTACCTTCTTCTACCTAGTTTAAAAATCAAAAAAAGAAATCGCATCATAGTTATATCATGGGACACGATAACACACATAAATTAGAAATATTTCAAGGATTATTAAAGTTCAAATCCAACACTCAAAAAATTTGGGGCGTATTAATCTTTTTATCGATTGTAACGATTATAGAAGTTGGATTGGGTATTGTAAAACCTAAATTTTTAACGGAATGGTATCCTTTAGGAATGAAAGCGTTAAACTGGATATTCATTATTTTAACAATTGTAAAGGCATACTACATTGCTTGGGATTTCATGCACATGCGTGACGAAAAAAGTTCATTGCGTAGAGCAGTTGTTTGGACTGCAGTATTCTTAATTTGCTACTTGGTATTCATCCTTTTACAAGAAGGAACATACATTGAAGGCGTAAAAGCAAATGGATTTGTAAAGTGGGATTTCTAAGAGGATTCAATAATATACACAAAAAGCGGTAAATTAATATTTACCGCTTTTTTTTATAAGTTTTTTTCGAAGCATACCTGTATAAGTTATAGCTTTTAGAAAGATAAAATTAATCACCTGTTAATTCTTTCAAAAAAAGGAACTAACTCGCAAAAAAGTAGCGAATTATAGAGAAAAATAGCAAATCGATTTTTATTTTTGTATAGTCAAAATAAATACCGCAAGAACACGGTTATTTTGAATATTTATAACGGAATTGAACGTAAAAACAACAAATGAAAAAGAAGATTATTTTAGGTGTATTATTCTTATTGCCAGTAACCATTGTTCTCATTCTTCTTTTTACAAATCATAATTACACACCGTTGCCTACTATTAAAGAGAATGTGTCTGAGCTTATTAATTATGAATCTTTTGAAAAGAAAGAAAAGATACAATTTGAGGGTAAAATTACCATTTTAGGTTTTTTAGGCGATAATGTAAGCGGTAGAAAAATAAATGTTTTAAATCTAAACCAAAAGATTTATAAGCGTTTCAGTGGGTTTAAACATTTCCAATTGGTAATGTTGGTTACATCTGGTCAAACAAGAGAGATTGATGATTTAAAATATGAAATCAGTCGATTTGCAGATGAACTTACTGCATGGAATTTTGTGATTGTAGACGAAAGAGAACTCAAGAGAATTCATGAAAGTTTAGAAGTTCCTTTGCTTTTGGATTCAAAATTAAGTTCTGAATTTGTATTCATCATTGATAAAAGTAAAAATCTTCGAGGACGATTTGATGACCGGTCAGATATTGAAGTGCGAGAAGAGGCAGAACCTTATATGTTACATGGATATAATACAACAATCATTTCAGAATTAGCTGGAAAAATGACTGATGATATTCGTATTTTATTTAAAGAATATAGAGGGAAGTCAACCAATGAAAAATCTAACAAAAGACGTACAGAAGAATTAAACAAATCAGAATAATGGATATGAAAAAAAACTATTCATATATCGGAATTGCATTTATCATTCTCATCTTTGGAATTATTTTTATTCCTAGAATAGTAAATGCAGTAAAAGAAGATGCAATCATTGAGAAAGACCGAATGAATATAGAAGGAAAAGAACGTAACCGAAAACTTCTTTATCTTGAAATTAATGAGAAAGCTAGAATGGTTCCTGAATTTATTTTTACAAACCAAGATAGTCTAGAAATTACAAATGCCGATTTTAAGGGAAAAGTAACGGTTATGGAGTTTTTCTTTACGAGTTGCCCAACAATATGTCCGGTAATGAATAGCAATATGCGTACACTTGATGAAGAATTTCACAAAAGAGATGACTTTGCGATTGCTTCATTTAGCATAGATCCAAAAAATGATACACCTAAAGTGCTAAAAGAATATGCTGAGCGATATGGAGTAAAATCTATGAACTGGCATTTTTTAACAGGCGATTTAGATAAAATTCATGAGTTGTCTAACACAGGGTTTAACATATTTACAGGAATCAATCCCGAAGTGGCCGGTGGATTTGAACATCAAGGATATTTTGCTTTGATTGATAAAGAAGGGTTTATCCGTTCACGTAGAGATAATCATGGAAACCCTAAAATCTACTATCAAGGAACTGATGTTGATGAAGTAGAAATGTTGAAAGAGGATATTAAAAATCTATTAGAAGAAGAATAATATGGAAGCAGCTAACGATATTGAAAAAAAATACAAAATTTGGATTATAATTTTATCAATTGCAATTCCATTAGTGGTGGCTATATTATTTGGTGTAAAGCTAGAAAATGTTGAACCATTGACATTTTTACCACCTATATATGCTACAATCAATGGAATCACTGCTGTATTGCTGATTGCAGCTGTAATTGCAATTAAAAATAAAAAAATAAAACTACATGAAACACTCATGAAGATTTGCATAGGTCTTTCTGTGGTATTTCTTGCAATGTACGTAGCTTATCACATGACTTCCGAATCTACAAAATTTGGAGGAGAAGGAGTTGTTGCGGGAATTTATTACTTCATTTTAATTACACATATAGTTTTGAGTATTGCTATTATTCCTTTAGTGTTAATTACATATGTAAAAACTTTAGCAAAGCGTTTCGATAAACATAGAAAAATAGCCAAAATCACATTCCCAATTTGGTTATATGTTGCCATAACGGGCGTAGTTGTATATTTAATGATTTCACCTTATTACGCATAAATGAAAAACAAATATTACATCCTGCTGTTGTTGGTGTGTTTTTCGGCTATTTCTGCAGAAGCACAATGCGCAATGTGTCGAGCAGTACTCGAATCAGAAGCAGATCTTTCACAAGCTAAAGGTGTGAATAACGGAATTGTCTATTTGATGATGATCCCGTATATTTTAGTTGCAATTACAGGATTTTATATATACAAAACGTACAAGAAAAAGTCAGGCGAAAAAAAAACATGATTTTTCTTGTAACGAAATTAGGTTTGTGTAGTCTTATAGATAGTTCATTTTATCAAAAAATAAGATTAACACAATATTAGCAGTGCGAATAATCGCAAATGTGTAATATTGTTAAAAAACTAAACCTAACCAATTATGATTCAGATCAAGGAACTGCACAAATCCTATCGTATGGGAAGCAACCATCTTCACGTACTTAAAGGAATCAATCTTGATATAAAAGAAGGAGAATTCGTTTCAATTATGGGTTCTTCAGGTTCGGGAAAATCTACTTTATTAAATATTATAGGAATGTTAGACGAGGCTGATAAAGGCTCGTATATCTTAGACAATGTTCCAATTAAAAACTTGAGCGAGAAGAAAGCAGCAATCTATCGAAACAAATTCTTAGGCTTTATTTTTCAATCTTTTAATTTGATTAACTATAAGAATGCGGCTGAAAATGTAGCATTGCCTTTATATTATCAAGGAATTTCTAGAAAAGTTAGAAAAGAAAAAGCGTTGTACTATCTTGAAAAAGTTGGTTTGGCTGATTGGGCACATCATTTGCCAAGTGAATTATCTGGTGGGCAAAAACAACGTGTGGCTATTGCTCGTGCTTTAGCATCTGAACCTAAAGTACTACTTGCTGATGAACCAACAGGAGCTTTGGATACGAAAACTTCTTACGAAGTAATGGATTTTTTGCAAGGAATTAATGACGAAGGAAAAACAATATTAGTAGTGACTCACGAACCAGACATAGCAGATATGACCAAACGTATTGTAATGCTAAAAGACGGAGTCATTGAAGAAGATAAAAAAGTACAACAAGTAAGAGCTTCTGAATATGTTTGATCTAGATCGCTGGCGAGAAATATTCCAAACGATTAATAAGAACAAACTGAGAACTCTCCTGGCAGGGTTTACAGTGACACTTGGTATTTTAATTTTCACCATTCTTTTTGGAATGGGTAATGGATTGAAAAATACATTCTATAAATTTTTTCAAGACGATGCGCAAAATACCATATTCATTTATTCTGGATTTACATCTAAACCATTTAAAGGATTCAAAGAAAACAGACGTGTAGAATTCAAAAACGAAGATCTTGAACTGCTAAAGGAAAAGTTTAAAGATCGTATAGAATATACTACTGCGAGAATCACAAATGGAGTCACAGTAAAATACAAAAGTGAGTATGGAAACTATACCGTAAGAGCTGTACATCCCGATCACCAATATTTAGAAAAAACAATTATTGACAAAGGAAGATATATCAATGAAAATGATATTACAAATGATGCGCGAATCGCAGTCATTGGTCGTTTGGTTGAAAAAGATCTTTTCGGGAGAGAAAATGCGATTGGAAAATACTTTACTCTCAATAAAATTGTATTCAGAGTAGTAGGAGTTTTCAGTGATGCAGGCGGAGATAGAGAAGAACGCAATATATATACGCCAGTTACTACGCAACAATTAATTTATAAAAATACCGATAAAATTGATCAAATCAATCTTTCATATAAAATGGAAATTGGACCTAATGGAGCACGAAGATTGGCAAGAGAAATTGAAAAAGTGTTAAAAAACAAACATAATATTGCGCCAAGTGATCCAAATGGGATTTATGTTCAAAGCGTTATTGAGGATTTAGAGCAAAATTTGCAAATTGCCAATGTGTTGCAAATTATTGTGTTATGGATAGGTATAGGAACTTTATTTGCTGGAGTAATCGGTATTAGCAATATTATGGTATATATAGTAAAAGAGCGTACCAAAGAACTTGGAATTAGAAAAGCATTAGGAGCAAAACCAGGTTCAGTAATAGGTATGATTTTGCAAGAAACGATTGTCATTACGATGCTTTTTGGATACATAGGGTTGCTTATAGGAAACTTTGTGTTAAACTCTATGGGCGATAAATTGGAAGATTGGTTTATTACCAATCCTAATGTAAGTCAAGGAACCATTATTATGGCAACGATTATCTTGATTCTTTCAGGACTCATTGCGGGGTATATTCCTGCAAGAAGAGCAGCTAAAG
Organism: Kordia zhangzhouensis; assembly: GCF_001005305.1. Classification (GTDB taxonomy): domain Bacteria; phylum Bacteroidota; class Bacteroidia; order Flavobacteriales; family Flavobacteriaceae; genus Kordia; species Kordia zhangzhouensis. The sequence continues at coordinate 425,625 of NZ_LBMH01000003.1, read as the reverse complement.
TAAAACCAATAGTCGCATTAAGAGACGAATAAAAAAAAGCCATAAATAATGAAATTTATATTTACTAGAGATACATGGCAAGAAATTTTTGGAGCAATTCGTAAAAACAAATTGCGGACAGTAATCACTATTATTGGTGTTTTCTGGGGAATTTTACTTTTTATCGGTTTGCAAGGTGCTGCAAAAGGAATGGAAAACGGTTTTGAATCAGCATTTAAAGGAATGGCAACGAACAGTATCTTTTTATGGGGGCAACAAACAGGTATTCCATATGGAGGGTACAATCGAAATCGTAGTGTACGTATAGAATTAAGTGATACTTATCGAATAGCTAATCAAATAGAAGGAGTTCAATTTGTAGCACCCAGAAATGCAAAAGGGATTTTTGATGGGGCACCACCTTTAGTCGTGAATAACCTAAAATCAGGCAATTACAAAGTTTTTGGGGATTACCCAGTAATTGATATGGTTTCTAAAAAGAAACTTCGAAAAGGGCGTTTTCTCAACAAGAAAGACATCGATGAAAAACGCAAAATATGCGTAATTGGAGAACGTATTGAAAAAGAACTATTTGAAAAAGGAGAAGATCCAATAGGTAAGTACATCAAGATTAGTAATATCTATTTTCAAGTTGTAGGTGTATATAAACGAAATAATACGGACTTCTTTGAAGGTGATAACTCAATCTTTATTCCTTTTACAACGTATAAAAAAGTGTTCAACACAGGAAATCAAATAGGTTGGATGGTAATAGCGGGATATCCTGACGAAGATATAGTTGCTATCGAACAAAAAGTAAAAACATTATTAAAAAGACGATATTCTGTTCATCCAGATGACGAACGTGCCTTTGGAGCGGCTAATCTAGGAGAAATGTTTGGTAAAATTACAGGGTTTGTAAAAGGGCTTAAATTTACGGCACTTATTGTTGGAATTGCAACCATCCTAGCAGGTGTAATTGCAATTGGGAATATCCTGTTGATTACAGTAAAAGAACGAACTAAAGAAATAGGAATAAGACGTGCATTAGGAGCAAAACCAAGCGAGATTCGAGGGCAAATTATTTTAGAATCTGTATTCCTTACATTGGTGGCAGGAACATTAGGAATTACCGTTGGAGGAATATTATTATCCTTATTAAATCAGGCGGCTAAAAATTGGGAAGATTTCCCATTCGTTAATCCTACGGTTAGTTTAGAATACATAGTTATGGCATTGTTAATAATGGTTGTTTTAGGAACCCTAATAGGACTCATTCCTGCGCAACGAGCCGTAAATGTCAGACCTATTGAAGCATTAAGAGAAGAATAAAAACAACATCGATCAATATATAATTTTAAGAACCAAAGAAAATGAAAAAAGTTTTATTAATCCTATTATTAATTGTATTCCTTATAGGAGCGGTCGCTGCAGGATCATACTTTGTAAATTCAAACAAAAAAAGTATAGAAACTTTTGAAACAGCTACACCTTTCAAGTCATCAATTGTAAGGAAAACAGTTGCAGCAGGAACTGTAATTCCAGAAGATGAAGTAGAAATAAAACCTCAAATATCAGGAATTATTGAAAAGATTTTTGTGGAAGAAGGCGATAAAATCAAAACAGGAGACTTAATTGCTACAATCAAAGTTGTACCTAATGAGCAATCGCTTAATAGTGCTAGAAACCGCATAAAGAATTCACAGATTGTATTGAACAATGCAAAGGTGGCTTACGATAGAAATAAAGCCCTTTTTGATAAAGGAATTATCTCAAGTCAAGAATTTGAAAGAGCAGAACTTTCATACAATCAATCTAAACAAGAAGTAACCAATGCGCAAAGCGATCTTCAGATTATTAAAAAAGGATCTGTTGGAGGTTCGTCTGCAAATACAAATATTAGAGCAACGGTTTCAGGAACAATATTAGAAATTCCTGTAAAAGAAGGAGATCAAGTCATTGAAAGTAATAACTTTAATGCCGGAACAAGTATTGCTACTATTGCCGATCTTGGGAAAATGATTTTTGAAGGAAAAGTTGATGAAGCCGAAGTTGGTAAATTACGACCAAACTCCGAGTTAAAAGTAAATCTAGGAGCTATTGAAGATAAAGAATTTGATGCAAAACTTACGTTTGTTGCACCTAAAGGAGTAGAAGAAAGTGGAGCAGTTCAATTTAAGATTAAAGCTGATGTGTCATTAGATGAAGGTTATTTTATTAGAGCAGGTTATAGTGCAAACGCTTCTATTGAACTTGAGAAAAAAGAAGATATCTTAGTGATTGATGAAGGTTTATTGCGTTTTGATGATAAAAATGATGACAAACCTTATGTAGAAGTTGAAACAGGTGAGCAAAAATTTGAAAAAAGATTTATTGAAGTTGGAATCTCTGATGGAAAAAACATAGAAATCGTTTCTGGATTAAAAGAAGGCGATAAAATTAAAGTATGGAATATCAAAGCTCCGAAAAAAGATGATGAGCAAAAGGATAACAATGCTACAGATGAAAATGACGCTACGGACGACAACGATATAAACGACTAAAACCGAAAATTATAACCATCAACATGAAAAAAATAATACTATATACTTTGTTGCTAGTTGGAGTAATCTCAACAGCTAATGCGCAAAAAAAATGGACACTTAAAGAGTGTGTTGAATATGCATTAGAAAATAGTATTGCTATCAAACAAGCACAATTAGACAGACAAAATACTGAAATTGACAAGAGTGACGCTAAAGGGGCTTTTCTTCCTACAGCAAATGTATCAGCTTCTCACTCGTGGAATATAGGTTTGAGTCAAAACCCACTTACAGGACAAATTGTAACCGCGACACAACAAAACTCTCGAGGTTCATTAAATGTGGGTGTAGATATTTACAATGGACTCCAAAATATCAACAGGTTGCATAGGTCAAACCTAGCAATATTGGCCAATCAATATCAGTTAGACGATATCAAAGACAATGTTTCGTTGCAAGTAGTACAGGCTTTTTTGCAAATTCTTTTTAATAAAGAGTCATTAAAAGTACTTGAAGCACAATATGCTGTGACATTACAAGAACTAAAAAGAACTAATGAACTTGTAAAAGAAGGCGTGTCTGCTAGAAACGAAGTGTTGGAAATAGAAGCCAATGCAGCTACTCAAGAACAACAAATAGTTGCTGCTGAAAATGCATTGCGAATCTCCAAAATTTCACTTGCTCAATTATTATTGCTTAGTAATTATGATGATTTTGATATTGCAGAAGGAAACTATATGATTCCATCTACAACAATTATGAATAATACGCCACGACAAATTTTTGAAAAATCATTAGAAGTGCGCAATGATGTTAAAATCTCTGAAACAAACATCAAATTGGCTGAATATGATTTAAAAATTGCCAAAGGAGCTAAACTGCCAAGTCTTTCAGCTTTTTACGGATTTAGTACAACATATTTTAATAGTGAATTGTTTACAACAGCACCATTCTTTGATCAAGTTTCAGACAACAAGAACCATTCTTTTGGAGTGCAGTTAAATATACCTATACTCAATGGTTTCAGAGCACGAAACAGTGTGCGTAGATCATTGGTCAATATTGAACGAGCTAAATACAATTTAGAACAAACTAAGATTGATCTCGAAGCAACGGTAAATCAAGCATACAATGATACTCGTGGGGCTTTAAAAGCTTATGAGGCTGCCGAAAAAACATTGGTAGCACGTAGAGAAGCTCATAAATATTCTACAGAGCGTTTCAATGAAGGAATGATGAACTCTTTTGATTTTAGTCAATCAAAACAACGATTGGAAAGTGCTGAGTCAGATGTAGTACGTACAAAGTATGATTACATATTCAGATTAAAAATTCTAGAATTCTACTTTGGCTTACCTCTTACTGATTTGCAGTAGAAAGATAATTTAACTCACAAAAAAGCATCAATACTTTTATAAAGATTGATGCTTTTTTATTTTTGTAAAAAATACGTGTCACATGGCCATACGATTATATCTTGAAACTTCTACAACAAATTGTTCGGTGTGTTTAGCAGATGATGAAACAATCTTGTATTTCAAGGAAGAAAATGATAAAAACTATTCTCATTCTGAAAAACTACACGTGTTTATCAAAGAAGCCTACGAACAAGCAAATATTAAACCTGAAGAGGTAAGTGCAGTGGTAGTGGGAAAAGGACCAGGGTCGTACACAGGGTTGCGAATTGGAGTGTCAACAGCGAAAGGATTGTGTTTTGCTTCAACGATTGATTTAATTGCGATTGAAAGTTTGGAAATTTTAGCCAAATCAATTACGGTTGATGAAGGAGTAATTGTTTCATTATTAGATGCTCGAAGAATGGAAGTCTATTCTGCTATATTTGATAATGAACATCAGCAAATAAGACATACCAAAGCTGAAATCATCACCGAAGAATCTTTTGCAGAATACTTAGCAAAAGGAAAAGTATATTTTATAGGAAATGGAGCAGAGAAATGCAAAGGTGTGATTGAACATCCTAATGCGGTTTTTTATGATGAAGTTTACTTTCCATCAGCAAAAAATATGATTTCAATAGCTATAAACAAGCATAAAAAAAACGACATCGAAGATGTCGCTTATTTTGAACCGTATTATTTAAAGGATTTTGTAGTGACAAAAGCCAAAAAAAGTTAGACTTGTTTTTGAATTTCTACACTATGCGGATACGGAATTTCAATGCCAGCTTCGTCTAAGGCAATTTTTCCGTTTTCCATTGTATCAAAAAACACATCCCAATAATCTTCTGTCTTTACCCAAGGACGAACGGCAAAGTTTACTGAGCTGTCTGCTAATTCCAATACTTTTACCATAGGCTCAGGATCTTTTAGCACTTTAGGATGTGAAGTAATTAACTCCATGAGTAATGCTTTTGTTTGCTTGATATCTGCATCATAAGACACACCAAAAACCATATCAACTCTGCGTTTTTCTTCTGCAGAATAATTAATGATGTTTCCATTAGAAAGTTGTCCGTTAGGAATTATAGCCAATTTATTTCCGACAGTATTTACATGAGTAGTAAAAATTTGAATCTCTTTTACTGTTCCCATAACACCTTGCGCTTCAATAAAATCTCCAATTTTATAAGGTTTAAAGATCATAATCAAAACTCCACCGGCAAAGTTTGATAAAGAACCTTGTAGAGCTAGTCCAATTGCTAATCCGGCTGCACCAATAATCGCAGCAAACGAAGTGGTTTCTACACCTAATTTAGATGCCACAACTACGAATAATAAGATTTTAAGTGTCCAACTAAGTAAATCGCCTAAGAATTTTTGTAGAGTGCCATCAATTCCACGTTTGGCCATTAATTTTCTAGAAAAACGAACAAGCAATTGTATTACAAATAATCCAACTATCAAAATAACCAAAGCGGCAATCACTTTTGGTGCGTATTCAAGAGCAATCTCTTTAAATTGTGTAATCCAATCTTTAGAAGCTTCTACAGTATTTTGGGCTTCTGCGGTATTTCCTTCTTGCATAATATATGTAGTTTTTTGTGCGGCAAAATTAATTAATCTTCCATTTTATATGGAGAGATCTTATGCAAAATCTAAGAACTTCTATGAATTAAACAAAAAATCTGTTCAACAGTATAACGATTAAAGCAGCAAAGGCAGGTGTTCCTTGAATAATCAAAATTCGCTTGCTTTTGGTAGAGTAAGCTCCATATAAAGCTGCAACACATACGCAACAAATAAAAAACAAACTCACGTCAATAGCTTTTGTGTATAATGACCAAAACAATCCGGCGGCTAAAAATCCATTATATAAGCCTTGATTGGCGGCTAGTGTTTTGGTTTCTTCTGCAAATGTTTTCGATTTTAATCCGAATGTTTTAATGCCTTTTGGAGTAGTCCACAAAAACATTTCTAAGTATAAAATATATACGTGTTCAATGGCAACTAATGCTATTAAGATGGTTTCAAGTAGTTTCATGGGCGAAAAGTTAGGAAATCTATTTAAAATAAAAAAAGCGTTATCGCATAAGATAACGCTTTTGTATATGATAAGCTTTTTTGCTTATTTTACTTCAAACGTGATTTTTACATTTACACGGAATTCTGTAATAGCATTTTCGTCTACAATAGCACTTTGCTCCTGTACATATACTGAACGAATATTCTTTACAGATTTAGCTGCTTGTTTTACAGCTCTAGCTGTTGCATCTTCCCAGCTTTTCTTTGAATTTGAAAGTACTTCAATTACTTTTAATACTGCCATAATTAGTGTTTTTATAAAGTTACATAATATTTATGCTATAAATTACGGTAATTCTGGCAATAATAAAAGTGTTTTTTACCCGTTAATTGCTACAACTTCGTTAATCTGCCCTTTTAGTAGGTTCTTTAACGTATTTTCAATTCCACTTTTTAAAGTTAGTGTAGATGATGGGCAACCACTACATGCTCCTTGCAGTACAACTTTTACTATTTTTGAGTTAGGGTCATAGGAATCGAACATAATATTTCCTCCATCACTTGCTACAGCAGGTTTTATGTATTCATCAAGAATATTTACAATTTCTTTAGAAATATCATCTAAGGCTTCAAAACTTTCCTTAGATAGCTGTATCTTTTCTTTTTGCTCAACAGGAATGTCTTGTGAGATTACTTCTTTTCCTTCTTGAATATAATTTCGAATAAACTCACGAAGTTCCATTGTAATATCGTTCCAGTCAACCATATCATATTTTGTGATTGATACATAGTTGCGATCCAAGAAAACTTCTTTTACAAAAGGAAAATGAAAAAGTGCTTGCGCTAATGGCGCATATTTAGTCTCGTCAATATTTTTAAACTCATACGTACGCTCTACCACTTTTTTATTTGCCACAAATTTCATTACCGTAGGATTTGGTGTGCTTTCGGCATATATTGTGACAGGCACTGCTTTTTTGGATGTTGCATCTTCGCGAATAATTTCTTTTCCTTCGTTAAGGTAATTTTTTATTTGTTCAGCAACTTCGTCTTGCACGTCTTCCCATTGTACAATATTATAACGTTCAATAGCAATAAAATTTCCTGAGATAAATACAGTTTTTACAAAAGGAAGGTAAAATAATTGTTGAGCTAACGGAGAATCCTTGGCATCGTCAATATTTTTAAATTCGTAACTAGTATGTCTGGTTAAAAAAGTACTAGTTTCAAACTTAATGATAGTTGGATTGCTTGTTTTCTCTATTTGTATTGTGATACCACTCATGGCTTCTTTTTTTTGCAAAAATAACCATTATCGTTGTATTCTTAATGAGGAATGACACAAATTATTCAACTCTCATATAGGCATTGCTATAATTTTATTTTTATTGTTAAAATAATTAAGAGATAATTACGTTTTTAATAAATTGATGCCGGAAATGAAATAGCAAGAAAATCCATTTTGTTAAAATAACATTCTTGCGAAGTTCAACGTATAATAAATTGTGATAAGAATTACATACTTATCAAATAATTTATATATTTGACCAACTGTGTAGCATTTTACAATGCGAAAACACCTGTTAAAAAAGAGTGTTGCGTATAACTAATTGACACACAACAAGTAAAGGCCTCGTTATCAAATAATAAGTTGTATCAAGATCTCAGTAAGTACTTAGATGCATGCTGATATTTTGTACACAAAAAGATAAACACGAATGAATTTTAAAAAATACTTAGCTATTGTTGCCATAGCTTTTGGAGTACAATGCTCTTTTTCACAAGATGGACTTCCTGTGTATGTAGACTATCTATCGGATAATTTATACCTTATTCATCCATCGATGGCGGGAGCTTCCAATACATCAAAAATTAGATTGACTGCTAGACAACAATGGTTTGATGTTGACAATGCCCCATCTTTGCAAACGTTAAGTTTTAACACGCGTTTTGGTGATAAAGTAGGAATAGGTGCAATTGTATATAATGATGAGAACGGAAACTTTTCGCAACAAGGAGCTTATTTGACGTTTGCTTATCACTTACTTTTATCACGAAATAGAGTAGATTTAAATCAGTTGTCTTTTGGATTAAGTACAGGTTTTACTCAGGGAAGTTTAGATGAAACTGGGTTTGATATTATCAATAATCCAGATCCAATTATTTCGGGAACACAGCAAAATGCAACTTATTTTAACGTAGATTTCGGAGCCTCTTATTACTTTTTAGATTTTTATGCACATTTAACAATTAAAAATGCATTGCCAACTCGAAGAGATTTATTTTCTGAAGAATACGAATCAAAAAATCAACGTCGTTATTTGGCTTCTGCTGGATATGTTTTTGGAGGTTACGATAGTGATTGGAAGTATGAACCTTCGTTCATGTTTCAGTATACGGAAGAAACACAAGAATCATCTTTTGATGCCAACATGAAAGTTTACAGAAGTTTAGAGTTTGGTTCTATTTGGGGAGGATTATCTTATAGAAGAAGTTTAGATGGAGCAGAATTCGTAAACGGAACACAAGTTGATAATCAAAAATTACAATACATTACGCCGTTTTTAGGTGTTAATTACAAGAAGTTTATGTTTGCTTATACATATTCGTATCAAGCAAACTCATTGGTACTTTCCAATGGAGGGTATCACCAGATTACGCTAGGATATGACTTTGGACAACGAAGAGATCCTTATGACTGTAACTGTCCTGCGATTAACTAAAAAAGAATTTTACAAAACATAAGAAAGGCTTGCATATTGCAAGCCTTTTTCTATTATAAATAAATGTGTTCTTACCAAGTGTAGTTTTTACGTGCAGCTTGTTTTTTAATTGCATTAATCATTGCGCTTTCTAGATCATCTTTTCCTTTTTCAGTACTCTTTTCAGCAATAAATTTTTTGCGCTGCGCATCTAGTTCACGAATCTTCTTTTGAATTGCTTTTCGTTCTTTTTGTTGTTTTTCTACATATGCTAAGATTTCTTTCTTTGATTTTCCTTTCAATTCTTTAGGAAGATCATCTTCTTTTAGGTCTTCAACTTTTACAGAATTGTTGGCAATTCCATCAACTAAATCCCAAGAAGCATTCGTATAAAAACTAGAACTTTTTGATACAGCTCTGTCTACAGCAATTTCTTCACTAATAGAATTTGCATTATAATCCTGCATTGCTTGTTGTGCTACTTTGTGTTCGGCTTGTATACCATAAGCGACATAAGTTGTATTCAACTTTGAATTGTATTCCATAATCTTTTGGTCGTACGGAGTCTTTATGTGTACAATATTTTTATCTTGAGCAATTGTCATATAATCGCCTTTTCCTGATAGTGCACCATCTTTCCACATCCCAGAAATTCCCTGATTGTAGTTTCCGCAAAAAATAGTATTAACAACTACATCTTTCTCAATAGCGTTGGTAATGGCATCTTTGTAGTGTATTTTTCCTTGCGTAAAAGGTTCATTCCCTGCAATGAATAATAACTTTAAGTCTTTCTTATTAGTTCCCCAATTTAATTGGTCTAGAGATGTCTGAATTACCTGTCCGCAAAATTCATTTCCACCACGTGTAGTGAGAGAAAACAATTTTTCTGAAATCTCGTCTAAGTCATTGCTAAATTGTAAAACCTGACGAATATATCCTTCTTCTGCTGGTAAATTGTCATTGCCATATTCATATAAAGCAATTTCTAAATTAGGTTTCTCATCGTCGCACTTGGCATATGATAATTCGTTAATGATCTCCCATAGCTGTGCTTTTGCTTGATGAATTAATCCGTCCATACTATTACTGGTATCAAGTAATAGCGCAACTTTAATTGTATTCTTCTTTTTTACTTCAATAATCTTCTCTTCAGTTGCTACAGGTGTTCCTGTTTCTAGAACATGAAGTGAAGCAGTGTCATTTTTGGAGTTTCCCTTACATGCCATAGTGATGCAGAGAATTCCAGATAAAAGTACATTCAAATTTTTCATGAGTTTTTCTTTTTAAGTTTTACATTCAATAATGGTATTTGTAATGGAGTTAGTTTGTGGAATCAGTTTTTAGTTCTTTAACATCAATCTTTCCGTCTGGAGAGATTACATAATATTTATGTTCTGTTTTAACCTCTTTTTTAACAGGCTGTTCCTGTTCTTTGGGTTTTGGTGAATAAATCAACTTGATTTGCATACCAATTTGTATAACAGGTTCTAAAATGGAAGCATTCATAACTATATCATAGTTTTCGTATGAAATAGGTTGATAGTAATACGAGGTTTGTTTCTTGGCTTTTGTAACTCCTTTTTTTCGCTGTAAAGCTTCAAAAGAAACACTATTATATGCTTGATAATTTTGGTAAAAATCTTTGGGAAAATAACAATACTTGTCATCTGCCATAATCATATTATAGGCAGATAAATCAATGCCTAAAACTTTATAGTACTCTTTTTGTTCTTGAATTAATTGAACTAAAGAAGTTTGCAGTTTCTTATACACTTCTCGTATATTCTCAATAAAATAATCCACTTTTACCAAATTATAGATTTCATTAGCAGCACATGCAGCTAGAATCTTTTCAAATTGAGCTGTTTCTTTAAATCGGATGTGGATATTTTGTTGAAGTTCAAAACCTTTTGGAACTTCGTTGTATTTTGTGCTAAATAATTTTTTTTCTACCTCGATTTCATATACTGGTACAAAAGAGATTACATCAATCGCAATGGCTTCTTTTGAAATTCCAGCACTAGCTAACTCTTCTCTAACGTTATCAATACGCTCATTGACTAGTTTATGTGTTTCGTCTGCTGTAGGTCCTATTTGCGAAATATTAAAAATAGCAGTGTAAGAAGTTGCTTTTGCATTAAATAATCCATGAACATCTATTGTAATATTGGCATTTGGATTAACATCTCGTCGCGGATTGGAAGATCTAGGTCCAAATCGTTGAGCATTGCCTAATTTTGCAGAAGAAGCAATGTTTTGTCTTGATATTTGTACATTTTGATCATAATTTCCTTTGTGTTGTGCGACTACAAATTGAAGTAAAAATAGACAAATAAAGAAACTTGTTTTTTTCATGATGGTTTATAATTTCTGCTAAAAATACCTGCAAAGAAATCTTGAAAAAAACACGAATGAGTTAACCCATAGGTTCGATGAGTAAAAGAAATCTATTTTTGAGACAAAGCATCAAAAAGGAATTAAAAAAGCATAAAAAATAGCGGTATTGTTGGAAAGGTATTTTACTATATCATTGAAAGTGCGTAAGTTTATCATTCCTAAATGCTATAAAATTCATTTGTAGCATTCATTAAGAGGTCAATATCAATGAAAAGATTGTCTTTTATATTTCTTTTAGTGTGCTTTATTTCTTTTCAGAACGCATGGTCACAGCAAACATCTGAAGAAAATAAAGAAGAAGTAACAGCTTTTTTTGAAGTTCGTGGAGAAATTCGTGGAAAAGAAGATCGAACGCCTGTTACCAATGCTACCATTCGTATTGTTGGAGGAGAAAAGACAACGACAAACTCTTTTGGGCGATTTACAATTCGTACTCGTATAGGAGATCAATTGGTTATAGAACATCCTAGCTTTGGAAAGCAATACCATAAAGTGTCAAGTGACGAATCCATTGTCGTATTAGTAGATGGTTATGGAGCAGAAGATGCGGCTAAAGAAAGTTCTTTAAAAAAGAAGCAAAGGGCAACCGATTTAAAGCTGCACAAAAAACTATTGGATTCTGCAACGCTGTTCAAAAAAAAGGATATCGAAAAAAGCATTCAATATATCGAGAAAGCTTTGGCGACATTATATGATGAAAATAATGAAAAAGAACTGTCAGCTTCTTATCAACTATTAGGTGATATTTATGTGTACTGGAAGCAATATGACTTAGCAGTAAGTAATTATCAAATTGCGTTAAACTTGTATAGTACGAGTCGTTTGTGGATTGCCCTGGGAAAAGCTCAACTTTTAAATGAAGAATATACAGAAGCTATACGGTCATTTGAGCGAATTTTGCGGAACAATTTATCCCGTTATCAACAAATTACTATATATGAAGGGTTGGGTGACGCTCATAAAGCATTAGAGCAATATGACGAAGCATTAAAAAGTTATAATAAAGGATTGTCTATTGCTAAAGAAGATGTAATTACGCCAAAAATTACTGATTTGAATTCTAAGATTGCTGAAAATTATGCGGCAAGCGGTAAAGTGGCAATCGCAAAAAACTATTACAAAAATTCATTGAATTTAGCTTCCGAGCAAAATTTAAACCGCGCTATCGTTGAACAAAATAGAGTGGCAGATTTTTACAATACGACCAATTCGTATGATGAAGAAATTGAGCTTCGCAAAAAAAACCTCAAAGATCTAGAGAAGTCTGGTATAGAAGAAAAAGTAACGGCTGGACGTTTAAAGGATTCTTCTATTATTACACCGCAACGGATTAATTATAAAATAGGGAATGCATTTATTTTACAGGAAAAATATAACGAAGCTGTTCCTTATTTGAAAAAAAGTATTGAAGAAGCAAGCTCAAAAGAAGATCTTATCGTAGAAAAAGATGCAACACGCAAGCTTTCAGAAGCTTATGAATCGTTAGGTGATTTTGAGGAAGCGAAAAAAACATTTGAAGAATATGTAGAGTTAGTTAATGAACTTACGTTACGCAAAGAACAAGAAATTTCACAAGCAAGTCGTTTTCGTAAAAGTATTCAGGAAAATCAAATTCGTATAGCAAGCCTAGAAGCCAATCGCACGTTAGAGCGCGCTCGCAATGAAAACTATATCCGTGAGCAGTTGTTAATAGAAGAAAGTAACAAGCGGCAACAATATACAATATACTCGTTGATTTTTGGAATGACATTGTTGGTCGTAACCATCTATTTACTGTATAGAAATAGCAAACAGCAAAAACTAGCAAATAACCTACTTGCATTAAAATCGTTGCGTACGCAAATGAATCCACATTTTATCTTTAATGCTTTGAACTCAGTGAATAATTATATAGCATTAAATGATGAACGCAATGCAAATCGGTATCTTTCAGAGTTTTCAACACTAATGCGTACTGTGTTGGAAAACTCAGATGAAGATTTTATTCCACTCTCAAAAGAACTAGAATTACTAGAATTGTATGTTCGACTAGAACATATGCGTTTTCAAGATAAATTTGATTATAAAATCAATGTCGATGAACACTTACATGTGTCGGATTTTCAAATCCCGCCTATGTTATTGCAACCATACATTGAAAATGCTATATGGCACGGATTACGCTATAAGGAAGAAAAAGGGTATTTACTCATTAATATCAAAGCAAAGACTAGCGAAATACTTCAAATTATTATAGAAGATAATGGTATAGGAAGAAAACGTTCTATGGAGCTTAAAACAAAAAATCAGTTGCGACAAAAGTCAAAAGGCATGGGAAATATCAAGAAGAGAATCGCTATTTTGAATGATATGTACAAAGACAAAGTAGATGTTTCTATTGAAGATGTTTTTGATGACGGACAAGGGACAAAGGTAGTATTAACACTAAAAAAAGACTAAATGCAATTACAGGCAATTATTGTAGAAGATGAAGAAATCAGTAGAGAAATCTTAAAGAAATATATTGGAAAGTACTGTCCAAACGTAACAGTTATAAACGAAGCTTCCAATATAGATGATGCATTGCAATTGATACGTAATAATGATTTAGATTTGGTCTTTTTGGATGTAGAAATGCCTTTTGGAAATGCCTTTGACCTACTCGAAAAAGTCGGTGATCGTTCCTTTGAAACCATTTTTGTAACAGCCTATGATCATTATGCGATTGAAGCACTTAACAGTCACGCATCTTATTACTTATTAAAACCAATTTCGATTGACGAATTAATTAAAGCAGTAGATCATGTAATAGCAGTAAAAACGAAAGAAGAACGTTTGTCCGATAGCGTAATAGCTACCAAAATTGAAACTGTTAATGGAAAAATTACCATTCCTCAACAAGATGGATTTGAAGTGTTAAATGTTGCAGATATTATTTATTGCAAAGCAGATGATAATTATACAGAAATTTATGTAAATAATTCAAGAATTGTGGTAAGTAAAACACTTAAATACTTTGAAGATATCTTGCAACAATATCCTTTTGCACGTGTTCATAAATCTTATTTAGTCAACGTAAATGAGGTTGTTAAATATAAAAAAGGAAAAGGAGGAAGCGTTGTGCTTAGTAATGGAAAAGAAATAATGGTCTCTTCTACCAAAAAGGCAAATTTATTATCATATTTCAAGTAAAGAATAATTTTGTCAACTAAACTTCAAATTATATATACATGATTATCAAACCTGTTAACGGAAAGTCTCCTCAAATTGGAAATGACTGTTTTATTGCTGAAAATGCGACTATTGTGGGAGAAGTGACTATGGGCAACCAATGTAGTGTCTGGTTCAATGCAGTAATACGAGGAGATGTGCATTTTATCAAAATAGGAGATAAGGTAAATATTCAAGATGGTGCTGTCATTCATGCAACATACCAAACATCACCTACAACTATTGGGAACAATGTTTCTATTGGACACAATGCAATTGTTCATGGCTGTACAGTTCATGACAATGTGTTGATAGGAATGGGAAGTATTGTGATGGATGATTGTATTATTGAAAGCAATAGTATTATTGCTGCTGGTGCAGTTGTTACAAAAAACACACACGTTGAATCGGGAAGTGTATATGCAGGAATCCCAGCAAAAAAAGTAAAAGACGTGAGTGAAGAACTATTAGCAGGGGAAATTCATCGCATTGCAGAAAATTATATAAAATATTCAGGTTGGTTTCAGGAAGAATAAGTTAAAAATCCAATACTTCTGCTGTAAGCCCGTTGGGAAGAATATCATTCAACACTGAAGGTTTTCCATTGGTATAAAATGTGCAAATACCCTTTGTGGTGGTTTCGTTTGATAAATGTAACGATTCTAAAACGGCTTTGGTTTGCTTGGCTACTGCCACTCCAGAATCAATAATAGTGATGTGTTCTGGAAGCATGGTTTTAAGTTTGGGAATCAGATATGGATAGTGACTACAGCCTAATACTAGATAATCAATATTGGCTTTAAGCATAGGTTGTAAATATTCGTGTAGTAGTTTTTCCATTTCAGGAGAGTCTATTTCTCCATTTTCAATAAGAGGTACTAAGCCTTCTCCTTCCTGTTCAATTACATTGACGTTGTTTGTGTAGAGATCGGATGTTTTATGAAATAATTCGCTAGATAGAGTGCCTTTAGTAGCCAATATTCCTATAGTATTGGATTTTGTTTGTAAGGCAGCTGGTTTTATAGCGGGTTCAATACCAATAAAAGGAACCTGATAGTGTTTTCTTAAATGCTGTATTGCATTTGTGGTGGCTGTATTACATGCCACAACAATAAGTTTGCAGCCTTTATTTAAGAGTAATTCTACATTTTTTACGCTTAAAGCGGTAATTTTTTCTTTTCCTTTAGGACCATAAGGAGCATTTTTGCTATCGGCTAAATAGATAGTATGCTCATAAGGCAACAATTGGTGGATTTCTTTCCAAATAGAAGTGCCGCCAATACCAGAATCAAAGATACCAATAGGAGAATTGCTCATAATAGTAAAAGTAAGTAAAAAAACAGTCTGCTCTAAGCGATTTTTAAATCAGGGATTATTTTTTTAGAAAGCGATAAAAGTTAGAAGGTGAAAATTATAAAATCAGTAATCAGGAGGTGGTGGTTTGCACTAATAAAAAAACCGCCGAATGGGCGGTTTTTTTATTAGTGAATCATTCAAAATTATTGAATTCCTAATTCTTTCTTTACAGCTGGCATTAAATCTGTTCCATCTGCTAATAATAACCCTGAACCTGGAGTTCCGTCAAGTACATAAGAAAAACCTTGAGCTCTTGCTACTTTTTGGATTGCATTTAATGCTTTTTCTTGAATTGGCTTTGTTAAGTCAATGTACTTTTGTTGTGCTGTTTTTTCTGCTGCAGCTTGTGCTTCTTGAATACGAACTTCTAAATCTGCTAATTCTTTTTTTCTAGCTTCATTTTCAGCATCTGTTTTGTTTGGAGCTTCATTTGTATACTGCTTTACTTTATTTCTATATTCAGTTACAGAAGCTTGAATATCTGCTCCTAAAGATTGTTGCAATTTGTCAAACTCAGTTTTAGCTTTTTTCATCTCTGGCATTGCACTAATTAGTTCTTGCGTATTAATATGCGCAACTTTTGTTTGTGCATTAGTAAAACTTACTACTCCAAAAAATAATACTGCAATAGCAATTAGTTTTTTCATCTGTTTCATGATTTTCAATTATTTACTTTAAGTGTTATTTGTATTAAGTGTTGTTAATTTCCGCTTCCAGCACCATTGCCTTCTTCGTTTTCTTTATTGTTTTCTTGTTGCTTTTTTCGTTCCTCCGATTTTTTACGCTTTTCTTCTTCTCGTTGTTTACGTTTTTCTTCAGCGGCTTTCTTTTTAGCCTCACGTTCTTCAATCAATTTTTTACGTCTTTCTTCGTATTCTTTCTTTTTAGCTTCGCGTTCTTCTAAACGTTTTTGTTTTCGCTCATCTAAAAGTTTTTGACGTTCTTCTTTCTTTTGCTCAGCAGCTTGTTTCTTTGCTTCAATTTCAGGATTTATTTCCTTTTCGTCATCTTCAAACTTAGATTGCTCATTTTTAGCTTTAATTTTTGCTTCTCTTCCTTTTCGTTTTTCATCTCTATTGATGATTCTAAGTACTTGATCACTGATGTCAAATTTTTTCGAAGAAAAAAGCATTACAACATCTGCCGACTTATCAAATACAAAATCATAACGTTTCTTTTGTGCAATATCCTGAACCGCATTTAGTACTTGATCTTGGATAGGCTTTGCCATATTTTGACGTTGTACCATTAAACTTCCATAAGGGCCAAAACGGTCTTGTTGAAATTTTTGTAATTCTTCTTCCAGAATTTCAATTTCCTCTTCACGTTCGTCAATCAATTCTTTGGTAAGCAATACACGTTCTGCACTCAAATTTTTTTTCATTTGATCGATTGTGGCTTGCTTTTTTTGGATTTCATTTTTCCAACGTTGTGCTTTGGCTTCTAGTTGTGTATTTGCTTCTTGATATGCGGGTACATTTTCTAATATATATTCCATATCAATATAGCCTACTCTTGCACCATTTACACGTTGTTGCGCTTGAACGGAAAAAAGTGATAGAAGCGTTATTACTAAAAAAAGAACTTTCGTTTTCATATCTGTTGGTTTGTTAATAGAAAATATCGTGCCAAAATTAAAATTACTTAAAATTGTTGTCCGATAATGAAATGCGTTTCCCATCCGTTTCGCTGTGTCGTTCCTGGAATTGGATCAAATCCATAACCAAAATCGATACCTAACAATCCGAAGGCAGGCATAAATATACGTAATCCTGCGCCAGCTGAGCGATTAAGCTCAAAAGGATTGAACTCTTTAAACGAATTAAATGATCCTCCAGCTTCCAAAAATGTCAAGGCATAAATAGATGCTGTTTGTTTCAATGTAATCGGATAACGTAACTCTAACGAAAATTTATTGTAAATAGTACCTCCATCAATATCAGAAAGTGATTGGTTTGGATATCCACGCAATGCAATGGCTTCTCTACCATCCAAACTAAAGTTTCCTAATCCATCTCCACCAACAAAGAATCTTTCAAAAGGAATGATTCCTCTATCGTTGTTGTAAGCTCCTAAAAATCCAAAATCAGCCTGTGTTTTTAGTACTAATTTATCAACGATGTTTTGGTACCAAGCACCTTTAAACTTGATTTTGTAAAATTCTAACCATTTAAACTTTTCTTGATCTACTTTTCCACGATTTACAATTGGTGTTTCTCCTGGCTCTAATGTAGGACCTAAATTGGCTGGTTCTCCTGGTAAATTTGCGTTGGCATTTAAGAAATTTCCATTAGCATCTTTCAACTGATATTCTTCTTGGTTTTCTAAATTTCCGTAATCTACGTCATTAAACAGCGAATAAGGTAGTGAAAGTTTTGCACTCACAGAAAATTCTGAACCTTGCATTGGATAAATTGGGTTAGGTCCTGAAGAATTTCTGCTCAAAGCAACAGTATATGAGAAGTTATTTGAGAATCCATTTCCAAAGGTAAATAGCCCCGTATTATAATTTTTTAAGTTGTAATGTTGAAAACTTAAGGCTTGTGATAATACAAAGTAGTCATCTGGTTCAGCTAAACGTTTTGCAAGTCCTACTGACAATCCGGTAATCAAGAAACGTCTGTCTTTATCAGCGCTATTTGTTGCAGGATTGAATAAGAACTGAACTGTATGCGATAATGAGGTTGTGAATTGAACTGGTTTTTTTCCTCCTAACCATGGTTCTGTAAAAGAGAAACTGAAGGTTTGGAAAAATCTACTTGCTTGCGCTCGTAACGCTAATTTTTGTCCATCTCCTGTAGGCAATGGTTTGTACGCTTCTCCATTAAATAAATTACGAATAGAGAAGTTGTTGAATGATAATCCTAAGGTTCCGATGAAACCTCCACCACCGTAACCACCTTGGAGTTCGATCTGGCTTCCTCCGCGTTCAGCTAAACTGTACTCTACGTCCACAGTTCCACTGTTAGGATCAGGATTTTTAATTTCTGGACGAATTTGTTCTGCGTCAAAGAAACCAAGTTGTCCTAACTCACGGATGGTACGAATAATTTTGTCTTTACTATATAATTCTCCTGGTTTGGTTCTAATTTCACGAAATATTACATGATCATTCGTTTTATCATTACCAACAACAGAAATGTTATTGAAATAAGCAGGCTTTCCTTCAATGATACGAATTTCGAAGTCAATCGTGTCATTTTTTGCAGAAACCTCTACAGGGTTGATGTTGGAGAACAAATATCCATTGTTTTGGTATAAGTTGGTAAGATCGTCTGCATCAGGATCGGTTTCATCAGCAATACGTTTTTCTAACAATACTCCGTTATAGGTATCTCCTTTTTTAATTCCCAATAAGCGGTTCAAGTCTCTATCGGTATATACCGAGTTTCCTAAAAAGGTAATATCTCCAAAGTAGTATTTGTTTCCTTCTTCAATCGCAATATCAATATTTAAGGTGTTGTCTTCGTTCCAACTGATGGAATCTTTAATAACACGAGCGTCACGATATCCGTTTTCTTTATATTTTTCAATGATTGAGTTTAAATCTTCTTTATAATCCTCAGGAATGAATTTAGAAGATTTGAAGATGCGTAGAGGGAATTTTTCCTTGGTATTTTTCATTGCTCTACGGAGCTTTTTGTCTTTAAATTGCTTGTTTCCAGAGAAGCGAATATTCTTCACTTTTACTTTTTTACCACGATCTACATTGACAATAATCTTTACATTATTAGTCGCATTGTCAGTAGTATCGGCTTTTGTGGTGATGTCTACTTTGGTATTGTAATATCCTTGTTTTTTGTACTTATTTTGGATAAAGTTCTTTGTGTTAGCTAAGAAGCTTTCCGTTACTTTTTTTCCTTTTTTAAGTTCCGTTTCTTTGATGATTCCTGCGGCTTTATTTTCTTTCAATCCGCGAACTTCAACATCAGAAAGTGTCGGTAACTCTTGAATATTAAGTTCTAAGAAAATCTTATCGCCTTCAATTCGGTCAATATAGAAGTTGATGTCGCTAAATAATTCGAGTCCCCAAAGTTTTTTGATAACGGCACTAATTTCTTCTCCAGGAACCAAAATTTCTTGTCCTTCTCGAAGTTGAGTGTACGTAATGACCGTTTGCTCGTTATAACTTTTTAACCCTGTAACTTTAATGCCTCCAATGATATATTTCTTTCCTTTATCAAAAGTAGTTTCTTGTGCATAAGTGGCGATACTGCAAAACAGTAATAATACTAGTAAAAATGATTGTAGGTACTTTTTTTGCATTAAAATTCTAATTAATTTGTTCGCTTGTTTTTCCAAATCTTCGTTCTCTATTTTGATAATTAATCAATGCTTCGTATAAATGTTCTTTGCTAAAATCTGGCCACAATACGTTAGTGAAATACAGTTCTGCATACGCTATTTGCCATAACAAAAAATTACTTATACGATGTTCTCCGCTAGTACGTATAAGTAAATCTACATCGGGTAAATTTTGCGTGTAAAGATGCTCATTAATAATGGATTCGTCAATAGATTCTAAAGAAATTATATTATTTTTAACTTTATAGCAGATTTCTTTAACAGCATTTTTTAACTCTTCCCTTGAACCATAGCTCAATGCCAGTGTGAGTGTCATGCGAGCGTTATCTTTTGTTTTTTCAATAACTTCAAATAGTTCTTTTTTAGCTTTTTTAGGAAGTGAATCCAATGCGCCAATGGCTTGTAATCGTATGTTGTTTTCTTGTAATAGATTAAGCTCTTTTCGCAAGGAAGAAACCAATAGCTTCATTAATGCATCTACCTCTAGTTTTGGACGGTTCCAATTTTCTGTAGAAAAAGCATATAGGGTTAAATTTTCTATGCCTAATTCAGCGCAAGCTTCTACCGTTTGTCGTACAGCTTTTGTTCCATTTTCATGACCAAATACTCGAAGTTTCCCTTTTTGTTTAGCCCAACGACCATTACCGTCCATAATAACGGCGAGATGTTTTGGCAGAAAGTCTTTTTGTATTTTATCCTCTAAACTCATGTGTGTTTTGCTTGTGTGCTAGTAACAATAGCAGGGTTTTTTTCCAAATGTATATGTTAGCGTAATTCCCATAAACATATACCAGTCATTACTATGTATGTTTCCGAATTTTAAGCTGTCAAATTCTTCCTTATCATTTACAGGATTGCTTCCGTCAATATCGTCTGTAAACGTATAGCGAGCACCTATTTCCAGTCCCAAAATAAATTTGTTTGAAATGGTTGTTTTATATCCCAATACCATCGGAATGGCAAATGTATTATCGTCGCCATATGGAACAATACGATTGTTTTCTAGGAATAAAGTATCATAGTTAAAATAGGAAATTCCCGTAAATAAATATGGAGTTCCTTGAGGTTCAATGTCGTGTAGGTTAAATTCCCAAAAAGTAAACTCTACGCCAATTGATACTTCTGTAATGGTGTTGGTAAATTCAAGTCGTCTGAGTTGTCTGGCAGGATCATCCGAATGAATGTCTTTTCCTTCTAGAAGTGTTCTTGTAAGAGAAGCTCTAAATGAGTGACGCTCACTTCGGTTCCATTTGTAAATAACTCCGTAAGCTAAATGATTAGGATTGATATATTTTGTAGAGCCAACATCGCCAATAAAATTACTGTACCCAACATAGCCTCCAAGTTCATGGAGTTGTGCGTACAAATTTTGGGTTAACGTAAAAGCAACCAACAGTATAACGAGTCTTCTCATAGGTATCAAAAGTTTGCAAATATAGTATTCTCTTTTATTATAGGCAATTCATAAAATAAGCCTATGCCATTTAAACACAATTTGCTACGTTTTATTGCTTTTAATTTCGTTTATCTTCGCCCCAAAGAAGCTTTTTTCTAAGGGTTTTCAAAAAACTTTGTCCTTCAAGTTCTACAAGCTTTACAGTAAAAGGCGCTTTTTTAATGGTTATTATACTATTAATGCTCACTGTGGCTATTCTTGAATCTAAAGAAATAAGGTGCTTGTCTTCGCGACCAGAAACTTCAAGTTGAATTTTGGTATGATCGGGGATAACTAATGGGCGTGCGTTTAAGTTATGAGGAGCAATAGGAGTTAAAACAAAACTATTGTTGTTGGGAGTAATTACAGGACCGCCACAACTTAACGAATACCCTGTAGAACCTGTAGGGGTGGCAATGATAAGCCCATCTGCCCAGTAGGAATTAAGATATTCATCATTTAAGTGTGTTTTTACTGTAATCATCGAAGTGGTGTCTTTTCGAGCAACAGTTACTTCGTTGAGTGCAAAATTCATTGCTAAAATCTCATCATTAGTAGGTAAAGTTTCTACAGCTAGAACACTTCGTTCTATAACAGTAAATTCTTTTTGGATGATTTTTGTAATGGCTTTTTTGATTTCTTCTTTTTGAATAGTAGCTAAAAAACCCAATCGACCAACATTAATCCCTAAGATAGGAATATTAAGGTCTTGAACATAGGTAATGGTTCGTAAAATAGTTCCATCACCTCCAATGCTAAAAAAAAGATCAAAGGATTCGTCAAGATCGCTATAAGATTCAAAGGTTTTATAATTACTAGCTACTTCAACTTTATCAGAAAGTAACTGGTAATAGGTTTTTTCAATATAAATATCTACGCCAAATTGTTGTAAGTTTTGGAGTAAAAAATCAACGTATTCTCCTGAGTCTTGGTGATAAAACTGTCCGTAAATACCAACTTTCTTCATTTATATATTGAGGTATTTGTCTAAATATTCTGAACGATCTTTTAAGCTCTGCATATAGGTATCTTCTGCAAATTCAGATACTATATTATAACTGTAGCGTCTAAACGATTGTACAATTTCGTTCAATCCGGTATTATTTAATTTCAAGGTTACTTGCGCCACGTCATTTTCGATTTTTGAAATAAACGCACCAAGTAAACGTGCATTATTTGATTCAACAATCTGACTAATCTCGCTAAAAGAATAATCTTTAATGCCTTTTTCAACAATTAAAACGCTTCCTAATTCGTGTAAAAAAGGTGTTTCATTGAAAATATTAATAATATCATTTAATTCATAGTAGCCTATATATTGATTCTTGTCATTCAAAATAGGCATAATATTCGCAGAATTTTGTCCAAAAGCCTCCAATACATCAATCCAATTGGTGTGTTCGCGTACAAAAAATTGTTCTAGCGCATATCGATATTCACCTATTTCTTTATCAGCATCAAAACAATGTGAATCGGTTTCGGAGATACATCCTATATATATATCATTTTCCATAATAGGAAGGTGTGAGAATGTAAGTTGATTGAACATCAATTGTGCTTCTCGAACTATATCTGTAACCGTCAAAGGATTGACATCATTAAGTATATATTGAGCAATATTCATAATGGAAATTATTTATGACTGCAAATTAATTAAAAATAACTACTTTCTTCGCATGGTAAGTTTGTATTTTTGTGTTCAGTTAAAAAATAAAGCAATGACTACAAAACTTAGTGTAAACATTAATAAAATAGCTACATTACGTAATTCAAGAGGAGGCGATGTTCCAAATTTGGTAGCATTTGCCAAAGATGTTCAACGTTATGGAGCAGAAGGAATCACAATACATCCGCGGCCAGACGAACGACATATTCGATACCAAGATGCGCGCGATTTGAAACCTATTGTATATACTGAATATAATATAGAAGGAAATCCTATACGAAAATTTATTGATTTAGTGCTTGAAGTGCAACCAACACAAGTAACGTTGGTGCCAGATGCGGTAGATGCTATTACGTCCAATGCAGGTTGGGATACAATTAAAAATAAAGATTTTTTAACAGAGGTCATCGATGAGTTTAAAACTCACGGAATTCGTACTTCTATATTTGTAGATCCAGTAGTTGAAATGATTGACGGAGCTAAAAAAGTAGGAACGGATAGAATAGAATTGTATACTGAAGAATTTGCTCATCAATACAGTTTGGGAAACAAAAAAGCGATACAACCATATATTGATTGTGCTGTTCGGGCTAACGAATTAGGAATTGGAGTAAATGCAGGACACGATTTAAGTTTGGATAATATTCAATTCTTCGCTAGAGAAATTCCAGAACTGTTAGAAGTCTCTATTGGGCATGCATTAATTGCAGAGTCATTATATCTTGGGATTGAAAATGTAGTAAATATGTACTTAAATAAATTGAAGCAATGATAGTACATTCAAACATTATTGGAACTGAAGGAAAACCTTTGTTGATTTTACATGGTTTTTTGGGAATGTCTGATAATTGGAAAACACTAGGGAAAAAAATTGCTAAAGAAGGCTATCAAGTGCATTTGATTGACCAGCGAAATCATGGACGTAGTTTTCATTCAAGTGAATTTAATTATGATCTTCTCGCGGAAGACATAAAGCGGTATTGTCATCATCATAGGTTAGATTATATTTCGCTTATAGGACATTCTATGGGAGGAAAAACGGCTATGACCTTTGCTATGTTATATCCTGAAATGCTTGAAAAGCTAGTGATTGTAGATATTGGGCCTAAGTTTTATCCAGTACATCACGAACAAATTCTCAAAGGACTAGCTGCTATAGAAGCAAAAACATTAACAAGTAGAAGTGATGCGGAAGACATCATGGAAAAATACGTGCCAGATTTTGGGACAAGACAATTTTTATTAAAAAACCTATACTGGCTTGAAAATAAAACGTTAGGCTTACGGGTTAATCTAAAGGTATTAACTGAAAACGTTAGTGAAATTGGAGAAGCACTTTTAGGAAACACAACCTACACCAAAGAAGTGTTGTTTTTAAAAGGAGATAAGTCAGAATATATTCTTACAGGAGATGAAAAGTTAATTCGTCAATTCTTTCCAAAAGCAAGTATTCAAGAAGTCTCAAATTCTGGACATTGGTTGCATGCGGAAAACCCTAAAGAATTTTTTGAAAAAACCGTTCAATTTCTAAATTCTTAAAAAACATTTTAAATTTATTATGAATGCATAATATTTTCGTATAAATCTTGTGTATATCATAATTTGTGCTAATTTTGAAGCACTGATTTTACAAAAATTTAACCTTAAATCATCAATTTAATTATTATGAAAAAACTTTTATTGGTATTGACCATCGCGCTTTCGGCTTCGGTAATGTATGCTGGAGGATATAGAGTCGGAGTTCAGGGTCATAAGCAATTGGCAATGGGACATACGGGAGTTGCTGTTGTAACAAGTGCTGAATCAGCCTTTTTTAACCCAGCAGGTCTAGTATATTTGGACGGGAAGCTTAATGTATCTCTTGGGGCAGCTGCGGTACTCTCAAATACTGTGTATCAAAATAGAGAGTTTGGGTATTCAAGAAAAGCCGATAATCCTTTAGGAACACCTTTTTATGCATATGGAGCTTACAAAATTAATGACTGGTTGTCTGCAGGGATTGCTGTATACACACCTTATGGAAGTAGAGTTGAATGGCCAACAGATTGGGAAGGTTCTCATTTGGTAAATGAAATTGAGCTTTCTGCTATTTTTGTACAGCCAACATTATCTATTAAGGTTACGGATAAATTAAGTATTGGAGGTGGACCAATTTATGTAACTGGTGCAGTAAACTTTAACAGAAACTTATCAAGAAGTTTAACTGATGAGGCAGGAAACCGTTCTAATGTAACTATTGATGCTTCTGGAATTAATGCATGGGGATATTCGGTAGGAGCTATGTTTAGAGCTACAGACGATATTACTCTTGGATTTAACTATCGTTCAAAAATTGATATGGAAGTTGAACGTGGAGATGGAACTGCAGATTTCGAAAACTTACCAGGCGCATTAGCAGGAAGTTTCCCTGATGGAGACTTTACAGCAACATTGCCTTTGCCAGCAGAATTGACTTTTGGTGCTTCATTCAAACCTTCTGATAAATGGTTGATTGCGTTCGATTATACACGTACATTCTGGGACGCATACAAATCGTTAGATGTTCAATTCTTTAACGCAGCAGGATTATCAAGAAACCCAAGAAACTACAAAAACTCTTCTATCTATAAAATTGGGGCGCAATACGAAGCAACACAAAAAGTAACTGTAAGAGCAGGGTTCTATTTTGATGAGTCTCCTATTAGAGATGGATATTTTGCGCCTGAAACACCAAGACCAGATTCAGTAAACTTTACAGCTGGGTTGTCTTATAATTTGAACAGCAAATGGGCGATTGATGCATCTATACTATATGTACACTCTAATGAAATTCAAAATTCATACGATTACTACAGAGAAGCAGGACAGCCTTTGTCATTTGGCGGAGAATATAAATCAAATGCTATTGTAGCAGGAATCGGAGTGTCGTACAAATTATAATCGTAAATAGCAGAAAAAGATGAAAAACAATATAAAATATTTAGCAGTATTAGCGTTAGGATTATTTGCCTGTGAACCAGAATTTGATAACCCTATCGAAGAAAGTGGCACATACTCTAGTGGATCAGCAAATCTATCTACATATGTTGCTGTAGGGAACTCGTTGACGGCAGGATATATGGATGGAACTGTTTTCAGAAGCGGTCAGCAAAACTCCTTCCCAAATATCATGGCGGCACAATTTGCGTACGCTGGAGGAGGAGAATTTACACAACCTTCATATGAAGATGACGTAAATAATGCAGGTGGATTTCTTTTACAAGGAAACCCATTACCAGGATTTGGAACGCGTTTGGTAATTGACGCAAGTCAAGGACGTCCAGAAAATCTAAATGTTACCTCTACGGTAGAAGTGTCAAACTTGCAAGCAACTGCATATAATAATATGGGAGTTCCAGGTGCAAAATCATTCCACCTTGGAGCACCAGGATATGGAAACATAGCAAACTTAGCAATTGGAGCAGCAAATCCTTACTTTGTGCGTCATGCTACATCACCAAATGCAACAGTAATAGAAGATGCTGTATCATTAAATCCAACATTCTTCTCACTATGGATTGGAAACAATGACATATTAAGCTTTGCTACCTCGGGTGGAGCAGGTGTAAATCAAACAGGAAATCCAAACGTTTTATCGTATGGACAAAACGATATCACTGATCCAGGGGTGTTTGCATTTACTTACCAAAGTTTGGTTGATGCATTAACAGCTAATGGAGCAAAAGGAGTAGTAGCTACGTTACCAGACGTTACATCGATTCCTTACTTTACAACTGTTCCTTACAATCCAATTCCAATGGATGCACAAACAGCAGCATTTGTAAACAATGCGTATGCAGCATACAACGGAGGATTGCAATTTGCAGCAGCTAATAACCTAATCACAGCAGAAGAAGCAGCACAACGTACTATTCAGTTTACTGCTGGTCAAAATGCAGTTGTGATTGTTGATGAAGATTTGACCAATCTTAACGGATTTGGAATTCCAAGCTACCGAATGACTACTGCAGATGATTTATTAATTTTACCATCTTCAGGATTCATTGGAACATTAGCAAACCCAGCAGATCCAACATCAGTAAATGGTGTAGGTGTGCCTTTGGCAGACAATTGGGTATTGACAACTACTGAAATTCAGATGGTAAGAACTGCTAGAACAGCATATAACAATGCGATTGTTTCTATTGCGCAAGCAAACGATTTAGCAATTGCTGATATGGCTACTAAATTAGAAGAATTAGTTTCTGGATTACGTACAAGTGATGGGCAGATTTATACAAACAATTATTTTAATGGTTCAAGTGATGCAGTTGCTACAGCTGTTTTCTCATTAGATGGTGTACATCCAAATGCAAGAGGATATGCAATTGTTGCAGACGAATTTATTCGTGTAATCAATGAAAAGTACGGAGCAGAAATTCCAAGAGTAACGGCGGGATATTATCCAGGGGTTACCATTGTTCCAACAAACTAACATATTGTAGTATACAATATAATGAAGCACCGATTATCGGTGCTTTTTTTATGCCCAAAAATGGCTTGATTCTTTTTCTAAAAAACCAAAAAAAGTAATTGTGCTGCTTCTCATATTTAAAAACTTCTGTAATTGCAGTAAAAATAATCTGATATACAATTGTTTAAATAACTTGATTCGCTTTTAAAAATAATGTACTTTTGCAACCCAATTTTCATATCATAAATAGAAGATGAATATAACAAGAGAAAATATTGATGCTTTAAATGCAGTCGTTACTGTTAATATTGAAAAAGATGACTATAACGATAAGGTAAACAAAATACTTACTGACTACAGAAAAACTGCGAACATTCCTGGTTTTAGAAAAGGTCGCGTACCTATGGGGCTTGTAAAAAAGCAATATGGAAAAGCAGTTCTTGTGGATGAGGTAAACAAATTATTACAAGAAAATTTAAACAAATATTTAGTTGAAGAAAAACTAGATATCCTTGGGAATCCTTTGCCAAGAATGCAAGAGGAATTTAACTGGGATGCAGAAACATTTTCTTTTGAGTTTGAATTAGGATTGGCACCTGAGTTTAGTGTAGATTTAAAAGGGAAAGCAATTACTCATTATGATATTGTTGCTGATGATAAAATGATTGATGGTCAGATTGAAAATATTCGTAAACAATACGGGAAATTAATCAGTCAAGATGAAGTAACAGAAGAATCTGAAGTAACAGGAGTTTTTACAAGTGAGGAAAGAGAAATTGAAAACAACGCTACGTTTGGTCTAGACAAGATGAAAGGAAAACGTAATCTTAACAAATTTGTAGGAGCAAAAGTAGGAGATACAATTACCTTAAAAACAAAAGGGTTGTTCAATGATGATCATGATTTGATGAACTTCTTAAAAGTTTCTCACGACGAAGTACACGATTTAGATATTGAAGTAAACTTTAAAATCAACGAAGCTAATAAAAGAGAATTAGCTGAATTAAATCAAGAGTTGTTCGACAAGTTGTTTGGAGAAGGCAATGTAACTTCTGTAGAAGAAGTAAAACAAAAAATCAAAGAAGATGCAGAACGTCAATTCGCACAACAATCAGATCAACGTTTGTTGAATGATGTTACTGAAGAATTGATTGAGAATACTAAATTCGATCTTCCAGCAGACTTCTTGAAAAAATGGATTCAATCTGCAGGTGAACAAGAGTTAACACCTGAGCAAGCAGAAGAAGAATATACAAAATCTGAAAAAGGATTGCGCTACCAATTAATTCAAGATAAATTGGTTAGAGAGAACGAAGTAAAAGTAGAATTTGAAGACTTAAAGTCGTTTGCAAAAGAGATGATTAGAGCGCAAATGGCACAGTTTGGTCAACTTAATCCTAGTGATGAAGAACTAGATAACATTGCAGCTAGAATTTTATCAAATCAAGATGAAGTACGTAGATTAACAGATCAATTATTAAGTCAAAAATTATTAGAACTTTTCAAGGAAAAAGCGAACCTTAAAAAGAAAGAAGTGACTTACGAAAACTTCGTTAAAGAAGTATACGGAGATAGCTAGTAAGAAATAAAATACTTATATTTAAGGCGTTAAAAACTATGATTTTAGCGCCTTTTTTTAATTAAAAAACGAAAAACTCAACATGGACTTTAAAAAAGAATTTCATAAATACGCAACTAAACATCACGGTATCAATAATATGTACTACGACAAAATAGTAAGTCGTATGTCTCCATCTGCCTTCTCTAATCCAGTAGGGATGACTCCGTACATTATTGAAGAGCGTCAATTAAACGTTGCGCAAATGGACGTATTTTCACGTTTAATGATGGATCGTATCATCTTTTTAGGTACAGGAATTGACGATCAAGTTGCCAACATTGTACAGGCACAATTATTATTTATGGAAAGTGTAGATTCTTCCAAAGATATTCAGATATACATCAACTCTCCAGGAGGAAGTGTATATGCTGGTTTGGGAATCTATGATACGATGCAATTCATCAAGCCTGATGTGGCAACTATCTGCACAGGAATGGCTGCTTCAATGGGTGCTGTACTTTTATGTGCAGGAGAAGCTGGAAAACGTTCCGGATTAACACACTCAAGAGTAATGATTCACCAACCACTTGGAGGAGCACAAGGGCAAGCAAGTGATATCGAAATTACAGCAAGAGAAATTTTAATATTAAAAGAAGAATTATATAAGATTATTTCAAAACATTCAGGACAACCTTATGACAAAGTCTACAATGACTCTGATAGAGATTACTGGATGAAAGCTGACAAAGCAAAAGAATATGGAATGATCGATGAAATACTTGTTCGTGAGTAAGCACAACAAGTCAACAATAATGAAATAATGGCGAAAGAAGAATTAGAATGTTCATTTTGTGGGCGAAAAAAGCCTGAAACCAACTTATTGATTGCAGGTTTAGATGCACACATCTGTGATAGATGTATTGAGCAAGCTCATGGAATTGTTCTAGAAGAATCCAAACAATCAAGCAACGACGAATTATCATCTGAATTGGTACTTCGTAAACCGAAACAAATCAAAGCGTTCTTGGATGAATTTATTATCGGACAAGAAGCAACAAAAAAAGTAATGTCGGTAGCAGTATACAATCACTACAAACGATTGTTACAGTCGCCAACTAATGATGATATTGAAATACAAAAAAGTAATATCATCATGGTGGGGCAAACAGGAACTGGTAAAACGCTTATGGCTAAAACGGTGGCGCGTATGTTAAATGTTCCTTTAGCAATAGTAGATGCCACTGTATTAACCGAAGCGGGTTATGTAGGAGAAGATGTAGAAAGTATTTTGACACGTTTATTACAAGCAGCCGATTACAATTTAGAAAAAGCAGAACGCGGAATTGTATTCATTGACGAAATTGATAAGATTGCTCGTAAAAGCGATAATCCTTCTATCACTAGAGATGTTTCTGGAGAAGGTGTACAGCAAGCATTATTAAAATTGTTGGAAGGTACTGTAGTAAATGTGCCACCTAAAGGAGGAAGAAAGCACCCAGATCAAAAATTCATTGAAGTAAACACAGAGAATATTTTATTTGTGGCTGGAGGAGCTTTTGATGGAATTGAACGAATCATTACACGTCGTTTAAATATGCAAGCAGTTGGTTACAGTGCTTCTAAAGAAGACGAAGCAATTGATGCAGACAATCTATTACAGTACATTGTGCCAAAAGACTTGAAAGACTTTGGATTGATTCCTGAAATCATTGGTCGTTTGCCTGTTTTGACACACATGAATCCACTAGATGCACATACGCTAAGAGCTATTTTAACAGAGCCTAAAAATGCAATCATAAAACAATACAAGAAATTATTCGCAATGGATAATATTGAATTTGAAATGACAGAAGGTGCGCTCGAATTTATTGTGGAAAAAGCAATTGAATACAAATTAGGAGCTAGAGGATTGCGTTCACTATGTGAAACAATCTTAACAGATGCTATGTTTGAATTACCTGGTTCTGACGAACAAGAATTGAAAATCAGTAAAACATATGCTGAGAAAAAGCTTTCTAAGGCAGCAATTAAAAAACTAAAAGCGGTATCATAAACAATTCGTGATGCAAGTACAAAATTTTTATATCCAATCAGTAGCAAAACAGCTATTGATTGGATTTTTTATTGGTCTTTGGTTATTCCTGTTTCTCTACTTTGTTGAACCTTATGATATGTATCAACTTCCTAAAAATGAACGCAGATTTGCTGTATTTGGATATAGTGCTGCGGCACTTGTTACATACATACTCGTAATTCCAATTCAATATTTATTGTATAAATGGAAAAACTATTGGAATTTAGTAAAGGAAATACTTTTAGTCTTATCGCTACTATTCATTTCAGGAATTACCAGTTTTATTTTCTTTAAGTATATTTTACTGCCTGATGAACCAAATGCGTATTCGTTTTGGTTTTTCTTTTCACAACGTGTATTTCCAACAGTAATTTTAATGCTGCCTGTAATGATATTTTTGCGTTGGAAATTTGGTGATAAAACGTTGCCAGAAACCATACCAACACTGCAAGAATCTACAATTATTATTAAAGGAGAAAACAAAGCGGAAGTGTTACATATCCAAGCCTCAGAATTGGTATATATAGAGTCTGCTAATAATTATGTAAAAGTACATTACTTGCTCAATGGCACATTGAAAAATGACTTATTTCGTAACAAAATATCTGTCATGCAAAAGGATTTTCCGTTCTTACTCAAAACACATCGTTCATTCTTAATCAATCCTATTCATTTTTTAGAATGGAAACGAGATGCTGCCCAAACAACTCTTATATTAAAACCCGAAACTGTAGAAATACCTGTCTCTAAAACCTACAAAAAAGTAGTAATGGACAAATTCATTAATCCCGCAAAATAAACCGTTCGCCAACGTTAAAACTATTCGCCACTCAAACCGGTTCATTCGCCACAAATACTTGTAAACGCTAAGGAAATGTTAGAATATTGACATGTGATATCAATAAAAATCTAACAAATGAAAACGTCAATTTTTAAAATTTCTACCCTAGTACTTTTACTAATTACTGCACTTTATTGTGAAAGTTGTACAATGGTTTATCGCTCAATTGTACATGGGCAAGCCGATGTTACCGATCATACATGGCAGCCTAAAGTAATTGTAGAAAAAGGAACACAAGAATTTACATTTGCAGTCAATACAAACACAGAGTTGGCTTCCTTTTTAGATGAAACATTACAAGGAAGTAATACCAATGCGTTCATGGTTATAAAAAATGATACTATTATCTATGAGCGTTACTTTAACACATATAATGAAGAATCATTATTGACTTCTTTCTCCGTAGGTAAATCATTTGTATCTGCTTTGATAGGAATTGCACAAGAAGAGGGGTTGCTTCATGAAAAAGACCCTATTACAAAATACTTGCCTGAACTTTTAACTCAAGATAAAGATTTTGAAAAGATTACCATTCAGCACTTGTTGAATATGCAAAGCGGTATCAAATTCGACGAATATCCTATCATCAATCCATTTACAGGAATGGCACGATTGTATTACGGGACTAATATTCGTTCCAAAATAACCAACGGAATGACCATTGAAGAAGCGCCAGGACGTTTCAATTATAGAAGTATTGATACGCAAGTACTAGGAGTAATTCTTGAACGTGTTACTCAAAAACCATTACAAGAATATCTTTCCGAAAAGTTGTGGAAACCTCTAGGAATGAAATCGGACGCTACGTGGACAGTTGATAGCGAACGGAATAAAATGGTAAAAGCATTTTGCTGCCTCAATGCAACTACGGAAGACTTTGCCAAATTCGGACGTTTGTACTTGCAAGGCGGTCAATGGAATGGAGAGCAAATTGTACCAGCGGCTTGGGTAGCAAAAACCGATAGCGGTAAAAAAATACGAAATCATCAAGGATATAAGAACAAGTGGTGGACAAGCTCGCATTATGATATCTTTCCAACTGTAGAAGAAGGAAAAGCCTATGCAGAGGCGAACAACAAACAATTCCTCGGTTCTAAAAAGCTCCAAAGTGGCAACTATGTATGTTATTTTCAAGGCGATGATTACAATGCACTCGGTATCTTAGGTCAGCATGTATATGTAAACCCAACCGAAAATATTATTGTGGTTCGCTTAGGTGATTCGTGGCGACATCACAAATTTTACCTTTCGGAACTTATTTATACATATATAGGCAATGGTCGCTATAAAAAGATGTTGCCAAAAAAAGAAGCAGCAGCCGTTGTAAAGTAGCGGATCATTCTACCAAAACCTCAGCATCAAATCACGGAATCTTCAAGACGTTTTACACAGTTGTTCCGTAGTAGAATTTATTTTGATACGTATCAAACTTTTTTTAATGGGTATTAAAATTTAAAAATGTCTTGAAGGTTTGATGAAAACATCTAGATGAAATTGTGCTATCTAGCATTTGGGTAACTAAATTGTCCGAAGGATTTTACTTTTTAAAACTATACTCTAGAAAATATCTAGTCTAAAACTTTTCTCTTTTTTAGAATTTTCAAAATCAAATAAATGAAAGAGAATAGAAGTGCAGATATAAACCAAAAATCGATTTCTATGGTAAGTTTTCCATTTTCTGCAAAGTCTCCGATACACTCAAAAAACCAAAACACAATAAATACAGCAGCAATCCCGTTTTTTTCTTTCTTTAACACTTTTTTCCAATCAAATGATTGTGTGGGTTTTTGAAAACCTTTGAAACTTGGGATGAAAGCGGGAACTTTATTTGCCCATTCAATATATTCGTTGCCAAACTTCTTTCTCAAAAAGTTTTCTTCTGCATACATGATTCTTTCATAATAGAAGGCGTAAAAGAGAATAAAAGACATTACAAACCAAAAGTTTTCTGTAAGCATTCCTATGCCTAACCACATAAAAAAATTACCAACATATAGAGGATGCCTTACTATGGAGTATACTCCTTTCACATTTAATTGGTCTGCAATTTGTCCATCTTTTGTATTTCTACCCGAAGTGTTTTTTGCAGCAAATCCAACGGTATACACTCTAATTGCAAAACCGAGTAGAGAAACGGCTAAGCATATATATTCAAATGATTCTGTAATCCAATTTTCTTTTCCTTCAATTTCAGTGTATTCTGTATAGCAATGCACTGAAAGGCCAATACCTAATATAATTAATGGTAAGTAACTTCTGTTTTTGAATAAATAATCTCCTTGTGTTTTTAATTCTTCTTGTAGTGCCATGTTAAAATCTGTATAATAAACCTAATTGATATATGTTGTTTTCTTTTGAAAATGTTAGTTTAAAATGGTCTCTTTTGTACGGTGTGGTAAATAAATAAGAACTTCCAATTCCTACTACGATGCCGCCTAATACATCCCATCCATCATGTCTGTCATTTAATCCTTCTATTCTACTATATGCCACAAATCCTGCTAGGGCAAATGCTGGAATACCGTATTTCCATCCATATCTTTTTTGGATAAAAGCAGCGCTTTGAAATGCCGTAGAAGTATGTCCAGAAGGAAAAGCATGTCCATCTGTTGCGCCATCAGGTCTGGGCTTGTTAATAGCATATTTAAGTAAATACGTTACTCCTAAGTTTGTCCCGAAAGATTTTATAAATTGCCAACTTCCTTTGCCATCGTCCATGATTAAAGTAGAAATGAAAGCTGTTGCTGGTAAAGCAATTTGTATCACGTCGCCAGTATCTTGGATAGTTTTTTCATATTTAATTTCTCTAGGACTTTCTTCCTGAGAAAATAATGAAGATGAAAACAATAAAAAGGTAGTTACAAGCAGTGTAAATTCGATTTTTCTCATTTTCTAAAATTTATATGTGAATCCAATCAAAAAACTCTTTTTGTCTCCTGAAAAAGTCAAATCAAAATGTTTCTTTTGATATTCAGTAGTAAATATCAAATTGCTTCCTAGTCCTATGGCAGCACCTGCAAGGATATCAAGTATATCGTGTTTGTTAGAATCAACTCTGCTAGCAGCGGTAAAACCAGCTAGTAGATAGGCAGGAATACTATATGTAAAACCATATCTTCTATGAATATAACCTGCGCTATGAAAGGTTGTTGCGGTATGTCCGGAAGGAAAAGAATTAGTATTACTTAAATCAGGTCTTGATTTGTTTATAGAAAGTTTAAGTCCATACGTAACTAACTCTGTAAAAATTAATCCTTTTGTAAACTGCCATGCTCCTTTAGTGTCCTTAATATAAAAACTGGTGCCTAGTGTAGTTACAGGAACTACTATAAGAAGTACATCGCCTAGTTTTTGAGTAGTTTTTTGTTTTGAATGACTTTCTTGTGCCTCCATAAAAATTACGGAAAAGCAGGTTAAAAGAAGCCAAACTAATTTTAAATTATGTAATCGCATTTTGGAAATTTGTTTCCCAAATAACGAGTTGTAATTGTATTGAATTATCGACTACATGTCCAAGATGTGCATTATGAACTTATTTGTATGTTGTTAGATAACTTTTTTTTAAATTCAGAAGGTGTTAACCCTTTGATTTTCTTAAAGGTATTGTTGAATGAGGATTTTGAATTAAAACCTACTTCCGTTGCCAATCCTAAAAGTGTATAATGCTCATATTTTACGTTTTTAAGACATTTTTCAAATTCTTTTACTCTGTATTCATTGATAAAGTCTTGAAAACTTTTGCCAATATGAAGGTTTAAAATTTCAGAAATGTATTGTCTAGGAATTTGCAAGTGATTGGATAATTTATGTATTGTAAGTTGTGAATCTAGAAAAAGCTTTTCCTTTTCCATTGACTTGATTAAGTTGTCTGTATATCCTTCAATTAATTCAGGTTTTAAACTTGACGTTTTGTATCGAGTTTTTTTAGCAATTGGTATAATTGTGTTCTCTTTACTTAAAAAGTTAAAGGAAATCATGTAAAACACAAAGCTAACCGTTAAGAATAAATAAGAAGTGAGAAGTGAATTGTCTAAAAATCTAAATGTTTCTATTCCGAAAAGAGAAGTAATTTCTTTTATATGAGACAAACTCATTATAATAGTTATAGGAATAATCAAATAAGTGATCCATTTTTTAGACCTGCTTTTTATTTCGCCAAAAAAGATGTAAAATAAATAAAACAAAAAGGAGAATTCAATTAAGAGTTCAATAATTTCAATAGCGAATACCTCTTCAGTATATAGTATTTCCAAGCTTTCAATGGTGAAATAAAGGATATTTGGTAAAAAGAACACCCAATCGGCTTTCCTAAATGTAACTGCTTCGGGATCTAAATATTTATAAAAGAGGAATAAAAATGTTACAAAAAGAGAACTGTCAAATAAAAACCAATCTGCATTTTCAATAAATAGGTTATTATCATCATCTCCTATAATGAATAGTAAGATGGATATGATGGTTCCAAGAAATAAATAAAAACTTACCTTTTTAAAAAGCGCTCTTTTTTTAATTAGCAGAAGAATTAAAAAAATTCCTTGTAATAGTGCTATGATTTGAAAAGTCCTTAACATAACCATAATTTCGGGTTAGTATTAGTAACTACTTATTCTTTAAAAAATTGTTTTGATGTACAATTTTAAATCAGAAGATTGACAAATATCAAATAATGTTGAATGTAAATCCTAGGGATTGTTATTATGTATAGTTTTAAGTTCAATAACTTCTTTCATTGTTTGTCAAAACCAAAATTGCATGTATAAAAAAAGGAACGCAAGAGCGTTCCTTTTTTGGGCAATATCAGTATTATTTACAATTTACTCCACGATTACAAACTCAATTCTGCGATTGCTCTCGTGTTGTGCTTCAGTACAGTTAGACTGACAATCTTCTTTAGGTTGTGTCTCACCGTATCCCTTAGAAACTAAACGGCTAGCGTCAATTCCATTGGTAATTAAATACTTTCTAGCAGATGCAGCTCTCTTATCAGATAACTTTAAGTTGTAGTTTGCGCTACCTCT
Organism: Kordia zhangzhouensis; assembly: GCF_001005305.1. GTDB lineage: Bacteria > Bacteroidota > Bacteroidia > Flavobacteriales > Flavobacteriaceae > Kordia > Kordia zhangzhouensis. The sequence goes on along the minus strand of NZ_LBMH01000003.1, from coordinate 388,726 downwards.
TGCATCTGTATGTGCGTTGATTTCGATTTTCATCATTGGATTTTCATTCAGCACGTCTATAATCTTATTTAAAGATAAGGTAGACTCGTCTTTAATGCTCCATTTGTTATAATCGAAATAGATGTTTTCAATTTTGATTATTGTTTTCTCAGCTTCTTTTACGATTTCAGCTTTAGCTTGTGGTAACTTAATGGTCACTTTGTGCTTAAAATCATCTCCTCTAAACGATTCGAATACTTCTTCTGTTTCAATAAAACCATCTTTAGAAGCGTGTAATGTATAAGAGTTGTAAGGAATCACAGTAGTAGTGAAAACTCCTTTTTCATCAGAGGTAATCTTATCTACTATACGACCGTACGTATCTACTACAGTAACCGTTGCATTAGGTAATACCATGTTTGTTTTATAGTCTACTACAAGCCCTTGAAGCGTTTGCGTCGTTTTCTCTCTTTTAAAATAGTAAATATCATTTCCGCCTTTTCCTCCAGTTCTGTTAGAAGTGAAAAAACCAGAGTTTGATTGATCCATTAAGAAACCGAAATCATCTTCTGTACTATTTAAAGAGCTTCCCATATTTACAGGGAAATTGAATTTTCCATCGATGATTTTACTTTCAAAAACATCTAGACCACCTAAATTGTAATGTCCGTTAGAAGAGAAGTATAAAGCACTATTATCACCCATAACATATGGATAACGCTCATCTTTATGTGTGTTGATTTCTCTTCCTAAGTTTTTGGGTTCGCTATAGCTACCGTCTTCATTGATTTTTACAGAAAACAAATCGTATCCTCCAATTGATCCAGGAATGTTAGATGAAAAATAGATTGTTTTGTTGTCAGGAGACAAAACAGGGTTTTCAATAGCATATCCTTCTTGGTTAAATGGAAGCATTTCAAAGTTTGTCCATTCGTAATCAACCATTTCAGCTCTGAATATCTTTAAATTATGCTGTCCATTTTCTTCAATACTTCTAGTAAAAAAGACAACGTCTTGTGCACTTGATAAAGCAACAGAACCTTCGTTCCCATCTTTGGTGTTGATAGCTCTTGAAAAATTTACTAAGTTTTTAATTTCTCCTTTCTGATTCAAATCTCCACAATATAAATTGTAAAAACCGTCTGTTTTACTGCTAAATGCACCAATTCGCTTTGCAGAAGAAACAATGATTTTGTCTCTAAAGAATGCAGTTGCATGTTCTGAGTAAGGAGTATTAATGTTTAAGTTTTCAAAGTGATACATAAATCCGTTAGGATCTAATGCTTTGATTGCGCGATTTTTCACGTCTTTTTCCGCTACATTACTGTAGGTTTCACTAGTTTCAATCGCTGATGCCTCTGGCCCTTGTGCATTTGCGAAAGTCACTGTGAGCAGTACTAGTAGAAGAACTAGCACTGTAGGTGTGAATTTCTTCATTTTAAAATTTGGTATTGTACTATTGTTAATAATCTGATAACGTAAATATAAAGCAGGCTTTTTGAACGTTATATTTTATTAGATAAATGACGTGAAAAAACGATAAGTAGTATAAAATAAGGAAACTACAAGGAAAAACCAAGTGTTTTTACCTGTTATAGAATACAGTTTGAAGAACTTAAGAAATGCTATTTTTGGTTCATTTTGAGGAGTTCATCTAAGTAAGTTCGTTGACTTGAAAGTCGAGGAATTTTATGTTGCCCTCCTAATTTGTCTTTTTTCTTAAGCCAATCATAAAATAGCTTTGGACGTGCAACATGTAATTTTAATCTATTAAGAGTGATGTTGTTAAAACGTTTGGCTTCATAATCGGAATTGATATTTTGCAATGCTTCATCTAATAAGAAAGCAAACTCATCAATATTATCAGGAGCTTTGTTAAATTCTATAATCCATTCATGTGCTCCTTTTTCTCGATCATGCATAAATATCGGTCCAGCAGTGTATTCGACAATTTTAGACTTAGTAGCTGCGCATACTTTTTTAAGTGCAGCTTCTGCATTTTCAATAATTAACTCTTCTCCAAAAACGTTGATATGATGTTTGGTACGACCAGTAATTTTGACACGATATGGACTTATAGAGGTAAAGCGTACAGTGTCGCCAATCATATAACGCCATAAGCCTGCATTGGTAGTAATGACCACTGCGTAATTTTTGTCGGCTTCAACTTCAGATAATGGAATTACTTTTTGATTTGCTGTATGAAAAGTTTCCATAGGGATAAATTCATAAAAGATTCCATAATCCAACATTAATAAAAGTTCGTCTGAATCGTTTTGATCTTGGATGGCAAAGAAGCCTTCAGAAGCATTGTATATTTCGTAATATCTAAAATCTGTTTTTGGTAAAATGTTTCGGTATTGTTCTTCATATGGAGCAAAGCTTACACCTCCGTGAAAATAGACTTCTAAGTTTTCCCAAACTTCAAATAAATGAGCTTTTTGGGTTTGCTCTAATACTTCGTTTAGTAATACCAACATCCACGAAGGAACGCCCGCTAGGCTGGTTACATTTTCGCGAAGTGTTTCTTTGATAATCGCATCAATTTTTACTTCCCAATCGCCCATTAAAGAAACTTTATTACTTGGGGTGCTGCTAAATTCTGCCCAAAGCGGCATGTTATCAATTAAGATAGCAGATAAGTCTCCGTAATATGTGCCATTTTGTTCGTATAATTCTTTGCTTCCGCCCAAACGAAGATTTTTTCCATTGAATAGTTGAGCGTTTTCATTATTGTTGAGGTATAAACACAGTAAATCTTTACTAGCAGCATAATGACATAATTCAAGCGAATCACTACTTACAGGAATGAATTTGCTTTTGGCATTGGTGGTTCCGCTTGATTTTGCAAACCAGCGAATGGGTTTTGGCCAAAAAATATTTGATTCACCTCTACGTGCACGTTCTACCATGGCTTGAATGTCTTCGTAAGTAACTACAGGAACTCGTTCACTAAATGTTTTGTAGTCGGTAATAGAAGCGAAATCATGTTGAATACCTATTTCGGTTCTTTTGGCTGTTTGAAGCAAGGACATCAGCAGTTCTAGTTGAACTTCGTTCGGATTTTTTAAAAAGTGTTCTATTTGAGAAAAACGCTTTTTTAAAAACCAAGAAGCGATAGAATTAACTAATGGTATTGGCATTATAAAGTGATTATTCGGTTGTGATTTTAGCTGCTAAAATATGGCTACTCCTAAAAAGTTTGTTACTTTCGTTGTCTTATTTCGAAGGAAATACTCATATTTTAATTCAATAAAAATAGCAAAAATCTTTAATGATGTATCAAGGTGTTTTAACAAAAATGCAAACCGAGTTTGCAAAGCCCATTCAATATTACTTGAATTTTGAAGATGATTTCCTGAATATGAACCAATTACTTGATAGAAAATTGACGCTAAATTTTGAAAAATATGAATGTTTGAATTGTCATTTAGATAAAGAAATTTACCGTCAAGGGTTTTGTAAAAGTTGTTTTTTTGAAATACCAACGGCAGGTGATTGGATTATGCGACCAGAATTGAGTACAGCCCATTTGGATATTGAAGATCGTGACTTAGAATATGAGAAAAAAGTACAGTTGCAACCACATATTGTATACTTGGCATTATCTAGCGAAGTAAAGGTTGGAGTAACGCGTAAACGTCAAGTTCCAACTCGTTGGATTGATCAAGGAGCGATTCAAGCAGTGGAAATTGCTGAAGTACCTAATAGGTATTTGGCAGGTGTAATTGAAGTAGCACTTAAGTCGCACGTGTCCGATAAAACGAATTGGCGAAAAATGCTTCAAAACTTAAATGAAGATGCAGATCTTTTGGAAAAAAAGGCAGCATTAAAACAATATATTCCTGAAGAAGCACGCGATTATTATTTGAGCAATCGAGAAATTGTGGAGCTAGATTTTCCGGTGTTGATGTACCCGCAAAAGATAAAAAGCTTGAACCTTGTAAAAGCTCAAAATTACACAGGAGTTCTAAAAGGAATTAAGGGACAATATTTAATGTTTGAAGATAATACGGTATTCAATATTCGCGGAAACGAAGGGTTGGTTGTGCGTTTAGAAATTTCCTAAAAAAAAGTCTTCTGAACTTGATTGATAATGGTGTTTTTTATTGAAAGTTTTTCTTTACTATAAAAAATAGTTTAATAACTGTACGGAGCCAATGATAACCAACAATGCACCAATGAAACGATTAATGAGCATTGCAGTGTGTTGTACTTTATTTTTAATTAAAATACTGATTCGGCTGTAACTATAAAGAACCACTACTTTTCCTAGATATACACCCAAAAAGAATACAATTATAATAGGTAAAGAAGAATGCATGTTTATCTGCAAGGCATGTTCGTTCAAGTAAGAGATTATAAACAACCAATAAACCAATACAGGCGGATTCAGTAATCCTAAAAATAACCCTGTCAGATAATGTGAAGGCGCATGTCTGTTTTGGGTGGTTTTGTTTTTCTTTTTAAAGAATAAAATACCTCCAATAACAAATAGGGATGTTGCGATGATAAACTGTATCCACTGATTCATATCGATGAATTTTGTAACTGTGGTACTGCAATGTAGGGCATAAAAAGAAAGTACTATTTCGGCAATCCCTGCCGCAAAAGCAATCTTCATAGCATTCCGCATATTGTAATTGAGAGTGGTATGAATCACAGAAATATTAACTGTTCCTAGTGGAATAGCACCAATACACGTAACAATAAAACCAATTATAAAATACATTACAACTTCCATGAACAATTGGTAGGAAGTTTGCAAGATTCATTACAACGTTTTTTGTAAAATACTATATTTTTTCAATGCGTACGGTCACTTTGTTAGCAAGAAGAGAAGGCTTGCTTTTTACATCACCTATTTTTCAATTCATATACAACAGTATCTTCGTTGTCGGTGTCCTTTTTTCCTTCTATGTACACAAAACCGTTTCGTTCTAATAATTTTCTTGAACCTAGGTTGTCTTTATGTGTATAAGCTTCTATTAAATTTAGGTTTAGGGTATGAAATCCAAAGTTAATTACACCTTGTAAGGATTCATTCATAAACCCTTGTTTTTGATATTTAAGACTTAAATCATATCCTATTTCTGCAGTTTTTTGATCTTCGGAAAAGTTCCAAAGACAAATACTGCCTATCATTTCAGGAAATTTATTTTGTGTGATTTTCCAGTAGTAGAGGCTATGTTGTTCAATTCCAGACTTGATTTTTGCTATAAATTCTAAGGCTTTTTCTTTAGTGTCTGCATTAGGTCTTTTTATAAACTGATTTATCTCTTTGTCGGAGCGTAAGTAAGAAATCGTTGCCCAATCAGCATCATTCAGATGAGTTAGCAGTAGTCGTTCGGTTTGTATTTCTTGAAACTTATATTTGTTCATCTATTGGATTGTGTGGTATCAATTACTTTTTCTTGTTGCTTCTTTTCTTCTTCGGCTTTTGCTTTGGCAGCAGCTTCTTCTCGGGCTTTTTGTTCGGCTTCTTTTCGTTTTTGGCGATTGAGTAAGAAGTTGCCAATTGCACTTTTTATTTTATCATCTGTTGAATTTGGCGTAGTAACAGTTGTGTCTTTAGGAGTGGAGTTTCCTTTAATCAAGTCTCCCAAAATTTCATCTACTGTCGTATTGCCTGTTTGGATATTTCCTAAGGCTTCTTGTGCTTTGATTTTGGCTAACTTTTTAGCAAGATCTTTTGTAGCGCTTGCAAGATCAGTAGAAAAGTTTGGCTTAGATAAACTTCCTGAAATTGTACTACTAACAGGTATGGTTATATTTTTAGCTTCTTCCGATTTGATTTGCGAAAGCAGACTGGTAATTTCAATGCCTAAATATGTTGCAGGGATTTCAAATGTGGCGTTATAGTTAAGAGATTGATCAAAACCATGACTCCCAGAAACCGTAATTTGAATATCTTTATAGTTAAAAGAAAATGGGCTCACATTTACTTTTCCTTTGTCAAAAGAAAGTTTTGTCTTTATGTCTTCTATGTTTATTTTATTAAGATCGATAAATGTAAGTTTGTCATTAATTATATTGAAGAGATCGATATTTTGAGTTCGCAATGTGGTTGTCAACAATTCTGCAAACGCATTCCCAGAAATGCTCGTCAACGAAGGAGTATAGTTTTCTTTTAAATCTCCTTTAAGTGAAATTTTGGTGTTTAATTTTCCATTTAATGCTTTGGCAATAGGAGCAATGGTTTGTAGTAACTCTAAGCCGTCAAATGATTTAGATACATCGAAGGAATCCATCACCAAATCCATTGCAAATGTTGGTGTATCTGTTTTGGTAGAAACCAAACCACTCATATTGATTTTTCCATCAAAAACATCGGAGGAAACACCATTTAAGATGGCATCTCCATTTTCAAGTGCCAAACGACCTTTAACATTATTCAACTCAATAGTATCATAATACACTTTTGCAGCGTTTACATTAATAGAACAATCTAAAAAGCTAGGAATTTTTAATGCCTCGCCTTGTTGTACATCTGCACTTTGATTGTTACTTCCGTCCTTGCTTGCTACCATAAAATCATTTACATAAAACGCATTGGAATTTACAGTAAAGTTTCCTTTGAGTTTTCCTTCGTTGAACAAGAAACCGAGTAAATTTTCAATGGTTCCTGTAGCATTAAAATCAGTTTTTCCGCTTTTTGCATCAAACTTTTTGAGGGATATTTTTCCTGGAATAAAATCTAAGGTCGCTTCAGAAATAGACATAGGGTTTACAATATCTTTAGAAGCAAATAAGAAATCTGTAACTCGAAGGTTTCCTGTGTTTTTGATTCGTTGATATTGCTGTGTTTCAATTGCATTCATATCAAAGTTAGTGGTCAAATTAGCGTCTATAATACCGCTTAATTCTTTATCAAATTCTATAGGATATGCTTTGGTAATGTTGGCTAAATTTAGTTTTCCAATAATTTTTGCATTTACTTTTGGGTTCGTGGTCAATTGAGAAAGAGTTCCATTTCCTTGGAAAGAATCTTGGTCAATTTTGAAAGCCAGATTGTTGATTTTTAGATATGTGTCATCTGTAATTCCAGTAGTATTTATCAATTCTGCATTGATATTGATGTTTTGTACGCTTTTAGGTAAATCAGGATATTTAAAAGAAGCATTGTTTGAAATAACCTTGATATCAATCGTTGGGATGTGAGTTTCGTCTACTATTCCTTTAATTTCTCCAGAAACCTCAAAATTTCCAGTCGTATTTACACTAGTACTATTTTTAGCATATGCTTCAGGAATGACTGCGAGAAAATTTTTAAAATCAGACGAAGGCGTTTGCAATTGTAGCTGAACTTCCTGCGCATCTTTCAAAACTTTTACATATCCACTAAATGTTAATGGTAATTGATTAACTAGCGCGTTGTTTTCTAAAAATGTATACGTATTTGTGTTCAAATCCATACCAATCAAAGCATTGAGTTGAACTTGCTGGCGATTAATGTATTTCATATCGCCAATTGCAAATGAAACAAGTGCATTTGTAGTTGTTTTTAGTTTGGAAGTTGCTAGCGAAAAATCCCCAGAACCTTCATGCTGTACATTTTGTAAAGTGAGCAATGTGCGGCTCTTGGTGTCAAAATAATCAATACTTGTATTGCGAATGCGATAGTTATCTATTTTGAATGTAAAATCAGATGTTTTTGTGGCAGTTGGACTTGTAGTTTCTGAAGGTTTTGCAATATCGTAGTTTGCATTTCCGTTCTCGTCAATTTTTAGGTGTAATTGTGCATCATCTATTGTAAAACTATATACTTGAATGGCTTCATCGGCGCCTTTAAACAATTCACCAATTGCAGTGGTGATAGCTACTTCTTTTCCAAAGAAAAGTGTGTCATTTTCAAATGGCGCATTAGTAAGTACTTCAACGTCATTTAGTACAATAGATGCCTTCGGAAAGTTTCTAAAAAAGCTGATATCTACATCCGTAAAATCTACATGGGCATTTATATTTTCATTAATGGAATTTTTTACTAGTTCTATGATTTTACCTTTAAATAAAAAAGGAGCAGCTATTAATAGCGCAGTACACGTCAAAAGTGTAATTCCAACTATTTTAAGTATTCTTTTAATTTTCATTGCTATGTATTTGTACTGTATAAATAAGCGATTTTTTAACTAATTATAGTTAAGAAGATGATAAATTTTTTAAAAATAACGAGACGCGTTAACATCTGAATGAAAAGAGCAAATTTTTCAGCGTTTATACTAAGTTGAAACTATTAATGAACGTTTTTCTAGAAAAAAACAGCTTATACAGCGTAGGAGTCCAAATCAATTTCTTCACCAATTTCAAGCTTAAATCGTTTTCTAAATATGTATACAATTAGGTATAAAAAAGGCGTGTCAATAAAAGCGACAAGCACTTTAAAGATAAAGCCACTAGCAATTAATCCTAAGTAAATATCCCACGGTAAAATTTTAAAAATACATAATAAGGTAATCACCGAAAATGTGTCTACAAATTGAGACGCAAAGGTGGAAAAGTTATTGCGTAACCATAAGTGTTTTCCTTTAGTGAGTTTTTTCCAAAAGTGATACAATTGAATATCTACAAATTGAGCGAACAAGTAGGAAAGCATGGAAGCTAATACTGCCAAAGGCGCATTGCCAAATACTCTCGTGAATGTTTCATCACTTACAGGAGAATTTTTAAGGGCAGGCACATATTTGGAAATATAGATAATGCCTAAAGAGAAGAACGAAGCAAAAATTCCTGCAATTACAACTTGATTGGCTTTCTTTTTCCCATAAATTTCTGAAATGGCATCGGTAATTAAAAACGTAATGGGATAGGGTAGTAATCCTACAGAAATTTTGAATAAACGTTCGCCAAATATTTCCATGTCAAACGGATACCAATAGAAAAATTTCTGAAAAATCAAGTTGGAAACTACTAACGAAGTAATGAATAATGCTGCCAAGTACAAATAGATTCTGGCAGCAAGTTTTTTATCGGCTACTGTCATAAGGTAAATATACTAAAGTTTCAACGATAGTATTTGTGTTATTTTTAATTTTATGGTTCTAGCTCAGATGTCTATCATTATATATGTTTTGGAAAGTTGTTTCTGTAAGCAAATAAAAAGCCTTTCTAGTTATTTACAGAAAGGCTTTTTGTTGGATTAAAAACTAACAAAATTATTTAATCTCAATTTCGTAAGGAAGCAATAACTGCGGTCCTTTCATTTCGGAAATCTGTTTTATTTTTTGAAGAATCATATAGTTTTCGTTACCTAATTCTTCTCTCATTACTTCTTCTTTTGTTTGGATAAATCCTCCTGTGTATTGACTGAGAATGTCTTGAAAATCTTGCTTATAAACAGGTAATTCTTCAATAGAGTACTCTTTAATGTTTGCTGCTTCGGCAGCGGCTTGTAGGGCTTCATCTAACCCACCTATTTCATCTACTAAGCCAATTGTAATTGCATCGCTACCTGTCCAAACTCGTCCTTGACCAATCTCGTCAACAGCAGCTTGCGTCATATTTCGCCCATCAGCGACACGTTTGGTAAATAAATCATAAATATCTTCAATACCTTCTTTAATCAAAGCTCGTTGTTCGTCGGTCATTGGTTCAAATACACTGTAATCTACTGAGTTTTTATTAGTGCCAACCTGCTCTGCATTGATACCGAGATTTTCGGCTAGTTTGTGAATGTTTGGAACAGTTCCAAACACACCAATACTTCCTGTAATTGTGTTAGGTTCAGCAAAAATCTTGTCTGCATTGCATGCAATATAATACCCACCAGAAGCGGCAAGATCACCCATAGAAACAATGACAGGTTTTACTTGTTTGGTACGCTCAATTTCACGCCAAATCAACTCACTTGCCAAGGCACTTCCTCCAGGAGAGTTTACGCGTAATACAATTGCTTTTACATTGTCATTTTCACGTGCCTCTTTTAAAGCTTTATTAATGGAAATTTGCCCTATTGTATGAATATTACCTTCGGTATACATGATTTGACCTTGCGCATAGATTATGGCAATTTTTTCTTTTCCAGTCTTTTTAACATACTGTTTCCCCGTATGCTGTGCATAATCGTAAATGTTGATGCTATTGTATTTGTCTTTTTCTCCCAACGCATTTTTAATGCCTGCTTCATATTCATCTTCATAGCCAATTTTATCGACTAAATTTGAAGCTAAAGCGAGTTCTGCTGTACGTCCGGCCAGCTCATCAGCTAAAGTGTTTAATTGTTCAGGAGAAATATTTCTGTTAGCACCAATCTCTTCACGCATTTTGGTCCAGATAGAATGTAAGAATACGGAAATTTGCTCACGGTTTGCTTCGCTCATTTCTTGGCTTAAGTATCCTTCTACAGCACTTTTATACTTTCCATGACGAATCACTTCCATCTTTACTCCATATTTTTCTTGAAACTCTTTGTAGTACATGCGCTCCATTGCTAAACCTTTAAAATCTAATGCACCTACAGGGTTTAAGTAAATTGTATCGGCTACAGAATTTAAATAGTAATCTTTTTGTGAATAGAAATCTCCATAGGAGACTACAAACTTTCCAGACTCTTTAAAAGCTAATAAAGCGTCGCGTAGTGCTTTGGTTTGTGCCATTCCTGCTTCTAAAGCATTGTTTTTAATGGAAATTCCTTTAATCTTTGGATCATCAGCAGCATGATTTATTGCCTCTATAATATCAAAAAGGCCGTCATACTGTTGCTCGTGAGGAAAAAAAGGAACGTCACTGTAGTCAAATCGTCCAGCGTAATCGTCAATAGGAGCCTCTAATTTCAATTCTAATACAGAATTGTTTTTTACTAAAATTTCATCTTTGCCTGAGCCAGCACTTATAAAAATTAAAAGGAATAAAATTATAAAGCATAAGGCAAAAAATACACCAATTCCAACAACAGTTGAAAGTACTCGTTTTAAAAAGTTCATAGCGTTTATTTTAAATCGTCTTTTTTATTATCACAAAAGTATCTATTAATTCGATACTTAGAAAGTAAGTGTGAGTTTCTTCCTAAATGTTACACTTTACATCTTATTTATGATACTTTTTTCACAAAAAAAAGTATTGAATTTACAAACTTTACTTTTGTTGAAAAGTTGGGTAAATCAGCTTTCTTTTCAATCACTCTGTCCGTTTATTTTGCCTATATTTGGCACTGCAAATTTTTGCAAAATATCTATTCAATCTGTCCGAATTTGTTACACACAACCTACATATCTATTGGGAGTAATGTTGGCGATAAGCGAGCACATCTACAAAATGCACTACAACAACTTTCTGAAAAAATAGGTCGTGTGAGTAAAGTTTCTCCTATTTACCAAACACCTTCATGGGGATTTGACGGAAATGACTTTTACAATGCCTGTGTCGGTTTGCAAACTGCACTTTCGCCTACAGAAATGATGCAAGAAATTTTGAAAATAGAAGTGGTTCTTGGACGTGTCAGAAATAGCCAAAAAGGATATCAAGATCGTACTATTGATATAGATGTTGTTTTTTATGAAGACGAAATTGTAAAGACTGATTTGCTAAACTTGCCGCATCCGCTTGCGCATGAACGTAAGTTTGTGATGCAGCCTTTGTGCGATATTGCGCCTAGCAAAATTCATCCAATATTCAAAAAAACAGTAGCGCAATTGAATGCGCAACTGAAAGGTGATGGAATGCAGATTAGTATTGAAAAATTACAAAATCCAAATAGTAATAAAGATTTTTCCCGATTTAATTATATCGCTATTGAAGGGAATATTGGAGCTGGAAAAACATCATTGGCAACAAAAATAGCAGAAGATTTTAATGGGAAATTAATTTTAGAACGCTTTGCGGATAATCCCTTTTTGCCAAAATTCTATGAAGATAATGGACGTTATGCGTTTCCACTTGAAATGTCTTTTTTGGCAGATCGATACCAGCAAATTTCAGATGATTTAGCACAGTTGGATTTGTTTAAAGACTTTATTGTGTCTGACTATGATGTTTTTAAATCATTGATATTCGCAAAAGTGACTTTGCAACACGAAGAGTACAAGTTATACAGAAAGTTGTTTGATATTATGTACAAGGAAATCCCAAAGCCAGACTTGTATGTGTATTTATATCAAAATACAGAACGATTGCTTCGAAACATAAAAAAGCGTGGGCGTGATTATGAACAGAAAATCCCTTCTGAATATTTAGATAAAATTAATAATGGATATTTAGAATTTATTAGGACACATAAAAATTTGAATGTCAAAATTATTGACGTTTCAGAGTTGGATTTTGTTGCAAATGCTAATGATTATCAGAAAATTATTGCAGAAATTCACGATTTTTAAAATTGACAAAGAACGCAATTCTCTACACGAAGTATTCTTTATTTTCAAAGTTATTGTAGCGAGTACTAACAGTGTGTTTTTAAATGCTTAAATGTAATTTGATGGCTTAAAAAACAGAGTTGTTTAAGAACGAAGTTTGGCAAACAAATCCCACAACACTACGCCTGCACTAACAGAAATATTTAATGAATGTTTTGTGCCAAATTGCGGAATTTCAATTACATAATCACAAGCAGAAACAACAGATTGTTGGACACCTTTTACTTCATTTCCAAAAATAAGAGCATACGTAGTATCTTTTTTAGGTAAAAATTCATTTAGCATCACGGCTTTTTCGGCTTGCTCAATAGCTGCTACTTGCACATTATTTTCTTGTAGTTCTTTTACCAATGTTAAGGTATCTTCACGATATTCCCAAGAAACCGATTCGGTAGAACCCAAAGCTGTTCGGTGAATGTCTTTATGTGGTGGTTTTGCAGTAATTCCACACAGATAAATTTTCTTAATCAAAAAAGCATCACTTGTTCTAAAAACTGAGCCTATATTATTTAAGCTTCTAATATTATCGAGAATAACAATTAAGTTAGTTTTTTGAGACGATTTAAATTCGTCAACACTTAATCGGTTTAGTTCACTATTTTTGAGTTTTCTCATAGGTAATTCGTGAGTTTTCCTTGAATTTAATTAAATTCGCAATGAACTCATTTGGACTTTTAGGATTTAAGTGAAAATTAGGAATTTTAAGTTCTGTTGAAGTATTTTTTTTAAGTTGTATAGCAGCGCTACAGAATTCAAAAAAGACAAAAACAGGTTTTTAAAAGAACAATTTTTTAACAAATACGAAAAGCTCGGATGAGTTCAATTTATATTTTCTGCAAAAATAACACTAAAAAAAGCAAACATTGGCAAAAAGCAGCGCGAAAAAAGTTACGCCCTTAATGAAGCAATACAATAGCATCAAAGGTAAATATCCAGATGCTTTATTGCTATTTCGAGTAGGAGATTTTTATGAAACTTTTGGTGAAGATGCTGTCAAAGCAGCCAATATCTTGGGAATCGTATTGACGCATCGAAATAATGGTGGTGACAATATTGAATTGGCAGGATTTCCTCATCACTCATTAAATACGTATCTGCCCAAACTGGTAAAAGCAGGTGAGCGGGTTGCTATTTGTGATCAATTAGAAGATCCAAAACAAACTAAGAAAATTGTGAAACGAGGTGTTACAGAATTAGTGACTCCTGGAGTGGCTTTTAATGATGAAGTGTTACAAGCAAAAACTAATAACTTTTTGTGTGCGGTGCATTATGGAAAAAAGTTATTAGGAATTTCTTTTTTAGATGTTTCGACAGGTGAATTTATGACAACGCAGGGATCTGAGGAATATATCGACAAGTTATTGCAAAACTTCAAGCCTAGTGAAATCTTGATTCCAAAACAGAAAAAAACAGATTTTGTAGCAACCTTTGGAAACTCTTTCCATGTATTCTATTTGGATGATTGGGTTTTTAAAGCAGATTTTGCGCATGAAAAACTCATATCTCATTTTGATACCAGCTCACTTAAAGGGTTTGGTGTAGAAGATTTGCAAGAAGGTATTATAGCTTCTGGAGCGGTATTGCATTACTTATCAGAAACCAGACATCATAAATTACAGCACATTACTTCAATAGCTCGTATTGCTGAAGACGCCTATGTTTGGATGGATCGCTTTACGGTTAGAAATCTAGAATTATATGCTTCCACAGCGTTTAATGCCATTACGTTATTAGATGTTATAGATCAAACAATTTCGCCTATGGGTGGACGTTTGCTAAAACGCTGGCTAGCTTTGCCTTTAAAAAATAGTCAACAGATTAAGCAGCGCCACGAAGTAGTGAATTATTTGTTTCAACAGGAAGATGAATTACATACAATTCAACATCACATTAAACAAATTAGTGATATTGAACGTTTGATTTCTAAGGTAGCTACTGCAAAAATATCGCCCAGAGAAGTTATACAATTAAAGAATTCGCTAGAAGCAATTGTTCCTATCAAACAAATTACAGGTGCAAGCTCTAATGAGGCGTTAAAAGTGATTGGAGATACAATCCACGAATGTGAATTGTTGCGTTCAAAAATAAAACAAACACTTAATGAAGAGGCGCCAGTAAATATTTTAAAAGGAAACACAATTGCTAGTGGATATTCAGATCAGTTAGATGAGTTGAGAGGTATAGCCTTTTCAGGGAAAGATTATTTAGATAAAATGCTCGAACGTGAAAGTGCTGCAACAGGTATTCCATCGCTAAAAATCGCTTCCAATAATGTGTTTGGCTATTATATAGAAGTTCGAAATACGCACAAGGCTAAAGTTCCTGATACATGGACACGAAAACAAACATTAGTCAATGCCGAACGTTACATTACAGAGGAACTAAAAGAGTATGAAACTAAAATTCTTGGAGCCGAAGAAAAAATTACACAAATAGAGCAAGAATTATTTGGAGATCTTGTAGTGTGGATGAATCAGTACATTAAGGCTGTGCAGCAAAATGCTAATATTATTGCTAAGTTAGATTGTCTATGTGGTTTTGCCTCTTTGGCAAAGGCTAACAATTATGTGTATCCTGAAATAGATGATTCTTACGATTTAGAAATCAAAAATGGGAGACATCCCGTGATTGAAAAACAATTGCCAATAGGAGAAAGTTACATAGCTAATGATGTGTCACTAGATAGAGAGTCTCAACAAATCATTATGATTACAGGCCCTAATATGAGTGGTAAATCTGCTATTTTGCGTCAAACAGCCCTCATTGTATTGTTAGCACAAATGGGAAGTTTTGTTCCAGCAGATGCAGCTAGAATAGGTTTGGTAGATAAAATTTTTACAAGAGTAGGTGCGAGCGATAATATTTCGATGGGCGAATCGACCTTTATGGTTGAAATGAATGAAACAGCATCTATTTTGAACAATATCTCAGATAGAAGTTTAGTGCTGTTGGATGAAATTGGTCGAGGAACTAGTACGTACGACGGAATTTCAATTGCTTGGGCAATTTCCGAGTATTTGCATGAGCATCCTTCACGTGCAAAAACATTATTTGCTACACATTATCATGAATTGAATGAGATGACAGAAATCTTTGATCGTATCAAAAATTATAATGTATCTGTAAAAGAATTAAAAGATAATGTGTTGTTCTTGCGAAAACTTGTAAGAGGAGGAAGCGAGCACAGCTTCGGAATTCATGTAGCGAAAATGGCAGGTATGCCGCAGCAAGTGATTCATAAAGCAAATAAAATTTTAAAGCGATTGGAAAAATCTCATTCTAGTGAAGAACTGGCAGATGATCTCAAAAAAGTAGACGATGATTTGCAACTAAGTTTTTTTAATATGGATGATCCGCTGTTAGAAGAAATCAAGGAAGAAATTTTACTCACAGATATTGATACTTTAACACCAGTTGAAGCCTTGATGAAGCTAAATGAGATTAAGAGGATGTTGCAACGCAAAAAAAAGTAATTGATTACGAGGGGATTAAAAAATAATTTATTCTTTTTCAATAAAACGCTTTGGTATTTAAAGAAATGTATTAAATTTGCATCCGCAATACAGCAATAGTATTGATGTTCATAAACATACTTGCGAAAATAGCTCAGCTGGTAGAGCGCAACCTTGCCAAGGTTGAGGTCGCGGGTTCGAGCCCCGTTTTTCGCTCTATATATAAAAAGTCCAAGCTCGAGTGGTGGAATTGGTAGACACGTTGGACTTAAAATCCAATGACCATTACGGTCGTGCGGGTTCAAGTCCCGCCTCGAGTACATTAGAAAAGCCGAAGTTTCAATACTTCGGCTTTTTTGTTTTTGTTTGTTTCGTTTTGAAATAAGTGGACACAAAATTGACTTATTTATGGATGAACAAGAGGCTACAACGGTAAAGTGGACTCAACACGTTTACAATCGTGGCTTTAATGAATATAAAACACTCCTCTTTATATTGATTGAATCAATATAGCATTCAGGACCTAGATTAACATTCTGGTATATGTACTAATAAAAGTTATTTTCGATGGTAGGGCATCGTGATTGTATTGTCAATGATTTTGAAAGGTGATGACTTGAGTTTTAGCAATGTTTTAAGATAGCTTACGAAGTTTTTAATAGCAATACCTTTTTGTGTAATCATCAATATGCTATTTTCTATATTGATACAGATTTCTACCTATATCCTTTATTACTAATCCTAAAAAAAAGGCTTCTATAATAGCGCATTTAATACCGCAAAGCTCATAGCCATTAATTGCTCCAGAGATAATACCAATTAGAATAACTAATGATTTGTAGGCTTTGTATTGTTTCTTTTTATTACTCATGCAGATGTTTTTTCTTACTTCAAAAATAAAGGTCAAATAAGGGTAATTATGAATAAAGAAGAATAATATTTGAATAATTTATTATATTTACTGCAAATGTATTTTTATGGAGAAAGTAGCCAATAACATTAAAAGAATTCGAGAGTTTAAAAACTTAACTCAACAATATGTGGCTGAGAGACTTGATATTTCACAATCGCAATATCACCGCATCGAATCAGGAGATGCAAAAGTTAAAGAGGAAGTTGTTCATAAAATTGCTGAAATTTTTGAAGTAGAACCGAATCAACTCTATTCATTCGATGAAAGTCATGTTTTTCAGGCGCATTCAATCGGACAAGCAATCAATTACAATTCAGGGAATATTCATTTTTATCAAATTGATGATAAGTTGGAAAAACTATACGAAGATAAGATAGCACTATTAGAAGCGGAAATTGAACGATTGAAGAAAGGAAGATAATTTATTGTTTGACTGTCATAAATTGTTTCACATTTGTTTGTCAATATGTTTTTGATGTGTTGCGTTCATTTTTATTTTCTCAACGCTCTTTTGTTTTTAATAAAGTTCTAGTATCCATTCTATTTGTTAGCTATAAAAAGGAAAATAATTTTTTTTGGTTTTTAAATCATAAATTCCAAACAATCGGAGTGTAGTTATATTCCATTGTGTAATTCATTGTAATTTTATCTATATTCTTCATGAATTTATGTTTTCATTGTATAACTTCTTTTGAATTTATTATACTGTTAATCAGTTAGTTAAAAATAATTTTCTTTGTAAACCTACTATAATTACGGTAAAACCGTACTACAAGTAATGTTTTATCTTATTGCACTCTGAAGATATGATGTAATTTAGCATAAAACATATTGAGGTTTAGGGGAATCTCATTATAATAGTATTATTCTATTAGATAAAAGGGAGTTCATGCTTGTGATGCTCCCTTTTTTTTAGTGTTGCTGAGGAAACTTAGAGAAATATAAAAGTTAGTTATATATTAAATTGAGAAATTAGGGGGTCTCATTTTAGTAATAAAAAACAACTTCCATTGACCTAAAAAGGGATTTCCCAAACTTTCTTAGTCATCTACCTTCATTTTATCTTCAAAAAAATAAAATAATTTATTTAGATTAAATACAAATAGCTATCTTTGCTGTCGAAATAAAGAGGAATTGATATGTCTTTTTTAATTGATATCGAAGAAGTTCAGGCAAAATCAAAGAAGAAGAAAATTAAAATTGCCAAGAACGTAAAAACTAAGTGCTGTAAAAAGTACAAAAAAGGAAAGGATAAGCGTTGTAAGCGTTGTCCTTGTTTTGATTTATTAAAAAAGGCCTCGTAAACGAAGCCTTTTTATGTATTCTGTATCTTTCTATATTATTTGAATGCGTTCAATCCGGTAACATCGAATCCGGTAATTAATAAGTGGATATCATGTGTTCCTTCATAGGTAATTACACTTTCTAAGTTCATCATGTGGCGCATAATCGAATATTCTCCTGTAATTCCCATACCTCCTAACATTTGACGAGCTTCACGAGCGATATTGATAGCCATGTCTACATTATTTCGTTTGGCCATTGAAATTTGTGCAGAAGTCGCTTTCCCTTCATTACGTAATACACCTAAACGCCAAGTTAGTAATTGCGCCTTTGTGATTTCTGTAATCATTTCTGCTAATTTCTTTTGTTGTAATTGGAAGCCGCCAATTGGTTTTCCGAATTGTGTACGTTCTTTGCTGTAACGCAATGCTGTATCATAACAATCCATTGCAGCACCGATAGCGCCCCAAGCGATTCCATAACGTGCAGAATCTAAGCATCCAAGTGGTGCACCTAATCCTGTTTTGTTTGGTAATAAGTTTTCTTTTGGAACTTTGACATTATCAAAAATTAGTTCACCGGTAGCAGAAGCTCTTAATGACCATTTGTTGTGCGTTTCTGGAGTCGAAAATCCTTCCATACCACGTTCTACAATTAGGCCGTGAATTCTTCCTTCTTCATTCTTAGCCCAAACTACGGCAACTTGTGCAAATGGCGCATTGGAAATCCACATTTTAGCACCGTTTAGTAAATAATGGTCGCCCATGTCTTTATAATTAGTGGTCATGCCACCAGGATTCGAGCCGTGATCAGGTTCTGTTAATCCAAAACAACCCATCCACTCACCAGAAGCTAATTTTGGCAGGTATTTTTGACGTTGTTCTTCAGTTCCATACTTCCAAATAGGATACATTACTAGTGAAGATTGTACAGAAGCTGTAGATCGTACACCTGAATCACCACGCTCTATTTCTTGCATGATTAATCCGTAACTGATTTGATCCAATCCTGCACCACCATATTCTTCAGGAATATAAGGTCCAAAAGCACCAATTCCAGCTAAGCCTTCTATAATCTGTTCAGGAAATTCGGCACGCTGTGCGTACTCTTCTATAATTGGAGAAACGTCTCTTTTTACCCATTCGCGGGCAGCATCTCTTACTAATTTATGTTCGTCGGTTAATAGCTCGTCTAAATTGTAGTAATCAGGAGCTTGGAATAAATCTGGTTTCATCTATTTTGTTTTAATAGCATTTTTTAAACACTTAAATTTACAGAAAACCCGTAAATCTCGGTAACAAATGTACTTAATGAAATCTCACAAAACAAAGACTAATTGTTATAATTTTAAATAAAAGTCTTTCGTGAGTGCAATGTAGTCATCTGTGTATTGATGGCGTGTGGTTTCAATAATCAGTTCGGTTATTTGATTTTCTCTTTCTTCAAATGAAAAAGAGAGCAAACTACGCTTATAATCAGTTTCGGGATTTCCTTTTACGTGACAGGTTTTATACGGAAATAAATGGTTTTCTTTTGCAAGTGCGACAAATTGATTGTGCGCTTTGTGCGGAATGATCGTATGAAATGTTCCTTTGGGTTCTAATAGTTTGGCAACACCTTGTAGTAATTCATCAAAAGGCAGCGCATCTGTAAAACGTGCCGTATCACGTTGTGTATTTTCAGTTTTGTAGTTTTCTGTGTAGAAAGGTGGATTGGATACAATGAGATCGTATTTGTCTTCAATTTCATGTACAAATTCATCAAAGCTAGCGTGATAGCAAAACAATCGATCACTCCAAGGAGAGTTTTCAAAATTATCAACCGCTTGCTCATAAGCGTCGTCATCAATTTCTATAGCATCAATTATTTCAGCGTGACTACGTTGAGCAAGTTGCAAAGCGATCAAGCCTGTGCCTGTGCCAATATCCAAAATTGAGAACGGATTGCTTTCTAAAGATGTCCACGCACCGAGCAAGACGCCGTCGGTGCCAACTTTCATAGCAGTCCTATCTTGATGAATGGTAAATTGCTTGAATTTAAAGGGTTTGCTCATAATTGCTTGAAAAATAGTGGGTAACAAAAATAGTAACTCAGAACTTTAGAATGTATAAACCATGAAAATTTTAATCAAATGAAAAAGCAAATTAAAAAGTTGACTTTTATCAAAGAGAAAATCTCAACGTTGCCAGCAAGTCTTGTATTGGGTGGAGCAGCTCCTAATGATGGAGGTGATAAGCCAGTCGATCAAGACAAAGAACCAGTTACATTTATGGCCGAAGGTTGTGGTACTTCCGTACACCGACCTATGTGTGAGGCTTCTTAAAAAGTCGCAAAATTAAGGGAAACATTGTTTTCTTTAAAAAGGGTTCTTCAGAAAGTAGTTATACGTTTTGAAGAACTTTTTTTATTCTAAATACAAATCGATCAAGCCTTTAGGTGCTTCTATAAATATTGTTTTTGCGTCACGATCTACCTTTTTGATAATTTCATCATTCATTGGGATTAACACTTCGATACCGTTGCGGTCAATCTCAAATAGAGGTTGTGAAGTGTTGTCATTTACTCCTGTAATTGTTCCAACAGTTCCAAAAGAAACGTCATTTACAGTAAAACCGATGACTTCATGATAATAAAACTTATTTCCTTCCAACTTAGGTAAGGCAGTTAGAGGTAAATACAATTCACACTTCAACAACTGATCAGCATCTTCTTCTGTTTCCACATCTTCAAACTTAACACGCAACAGATCTGACTTGTGAAGCGAAGATTTTTCAATAAAGAACGGTAAAAAATCACGTCCTAACTGAATAAAAACAGCATCTAGATCTTCATACAACTCTGGTTGATCAGTATCTAACTTTATTAGTAATTCACCTTTAAAGCTATATTTTTTAACAATTTTTCCTAAATAAAAACAATCTTCAATTTGCATATCAATATCATAAAAAAAAGCCTAGCAAAATTACTATTTACTAGGCTAAAAATTATATCAAAGCTATAATTTATTCTTCTTCACCTGCAGGAGTCTCTCCAGCATCTTCAGCAGCATCTTCTATAACAGGAGCGTTTGCGGCAATACGAGCTTCGTTTACAGCTTTTTCAGCTTCTAAAGCTTTTGCTTTTGCTTCTTCTTCAGCTTGAGCTAAACTATCTTTCTTACCTTGAACTTGTCCTTCTTTTTCAGCTAACCAAGAGTTGAATTTCTCATCAGCTTGCTCTTGTGTTAAAGCACCTTTACGAACGCCACCTAATAAGTGGTTTTTGTATAAAGCACCTTTGTAAGAAAGAATTGCTCTTGCAGTGTCAGTTGGTTGTGCACCATTCTGTAACCACTGTACAGCACCGTCAACGTTCAAATCGATAGTTGCAGGGTTTGTGTTTGGATTGTACGTTCCTAATTTCTCTAAGTAACGACCATCTCTTTTTGCACGCGCATCAGCGGCAACAATCCAGTAAAAAGGTTTCCCTTTTTTACCGTGTCTCTGTAATCTAATTTTAACAGGCATAAAAAATTAATTTGTGAGGTTCACGACCTCTATTATTAATAAGAGCGCAAAAATACTATATTTTCTGAAACACAACTACTTAATATTACTTTTTTTAATATTCTTGTTTAAAAAAGTACTGTTTAATCATTACGAATTGCTTTTTTGAATTATTAAAAAGTTAATAACTTGACAATGGTTTATTAAAGTTTGCGCTTCAAAAGAGTTTCTACTGTGCATTTTGTCACTAATGCGGTGTTGATAACTCCACTCCAAAATGCGGAAATAAATTTGTAATTTTATCCGTTCATTTTTCCTCTATACAAAAGCAGCATATGTACTTAATTTTTGATACCGAAACGACAGGTTTACCAAAACGCTGGGATGCGCCAATTTCTGACACCGATAATTGGCCAAGATGTATACAAATTGCTTGGCAATTACATGACGAATTGGGGAACTTAATTGAACATCAAGATTATTTAGTAAAGCCTGAAGGATTCAATATTCCATACGATGCTGAAAAAATTCACGGAATTTCTACTGAATTAGCTGAAGCAGAAGGGATTTCGTTACAAGAAGTTTTGGAAAAATTCAACATAGCACTTTCTAAAACAAAGTTTATTGTTGGGCAAAATGTGGGGTTTGATGTAAATATTATGGGAGCTGAATTCTATCGAGAAACCGTTGCCAATAAATTACAAGAGCTACCAGTATTAGATACGTGTACGGAACATACCGCTAGTTTATGCCAAATACCTGGAGGACGTGGAGGAAAGTTCAAGTTGCCAACATTAACAGAATTACACGAATACTTATTTGGGGTAGGATTTAATGAAGCGCACAATGCAACTGCCGATGTGGAAGCAACAACACGTTGCTTTCTCGAATTAGTTCGTCGTAAAGAGTATACGATTGAGGAGCTAGATGTATTACCTGATTACTTTGAGCGTTTCTCGGAAAATAATCCGCAACCAATCGAAATGATTGGTCTGAAGCATATCAATCTCAAAGCAGCTTCAGACAAAATTCGAGAACAACTAACAAAAACACAGGAAGGTGAGGGAATTTCTCAACAGGAAATTCAAGAAAACATAGAGGTTTTAAAAGAGGCTCCATTTTCGCATCTACACAACCACTCACAATTCTCAGTATTACAATCCACATCAAGCATTGCCGATTTAGTAAAAGCTGCAGGTGATTACAATATGCAAGCTGTTGCAATAACGGATCATGCCAATATGATGGGAGCTTTTCATTTTGTGAGAGAAGTAAGTGGTTACAACAAAGGAATTGAAGCAAAAATTGCTGAAGCCTCAGCAAATGGCGAAGAAACCAATTTGCAACTCATAAAACCCATTGTAGGCTGTGAATTTTTTGTTTGTGAAGACCATTTAGACAAAACGCGTAAAGACAATGGATATCAGATTGTTTTACTGGCTAAGAACAAAAACGGATATCATAACTTAGCAAAAATGTCATCAATCGCATATACGGAAGGATTTTACTATGTGCCTAGAATTGACAAAAATGTAATTGAGAAATATAAGGAGGATGTCATTGTTCTTACAGGGAACCTTTACGGAGAAGTGCCTAGCAAAGTATTGAATGTTGGAGAAGCACAAGCTGAAGAAGCTTTGCTTTGGTGGAAAGAAACCTTTCAGGATGATTTGTATGTAGAAATCATGCGCCACAATCAGGAAGATGAAAATCGTGTAAACGAAGTGTTGATTAAATTAGCGAAAGAACATGATATTAAGTTGGTGGCAACCAATAATACCTACTATATCTCTCAAGAAGATGCTACTGCTCACGATGTTTTATTGTGTGTAAAAGATGGTGAAAAACAAGCAACGCCTATTGGTCGTGGACGAGGTTATCGATATGGATTGCCAAATCAAGAATACTACTTCAAGTCACCTGATGAAATGAAGGCTTTATTCAAAGATTTGCCTGAAGCAATCCTTTCCATACAAGAAATTGTAGATAAAGTTGAGCCTTTTGAATTGGCGCGTGATGTATTATTGCCAGCTTTTGATATTCCAGAAGAATTTCAATGCGAAGAAGATAAAGTTGATGGAGGAAAACGAGGAGAAAATAAATACTTACGTCACTTAACATACGAAGGAGCTAAAAAACGGTATGGTGAAATTACACCTGAAATACAAGAGCGACTCGATTTTGAGTTGGAAACCATTGAAAACACAGGATATCCAGGCTACTTTTTAATTGTAGAAGATTTTATTCGCGAGGCTAGAAATATGGATGTTTCTGTTGGACCAGGACGTGGTTCTGCTGCGGGTTCAGTAGTGGCGTATTGTCTGTGGATAACGAATATTGATCCAATTAAATACGATTTGCTTTTTGAGCGTTTCTTGAATCCTGATCGTGTGTCAATGCCTGATATCGATATTGATTTTGATGATGAAGGAAGAAGCCGAGTCATGGATTATGTGATAGATAAATACGGTGCCAATCAAGTAGCGCAAATTATTACATATGGAACCATGGCGGCAAAATCCTCCATTCGTGATACAGCGCGTGTGCTAGACTTACCACTCAACGAAGCGGATCGAATAGCCAAACTGATTCCGAATACGAAGTTGGAAAAGATTTTTGGAAAATCGGAAGCTGAACTCAAACAAAAATTCAGAGCAGAAGAAGTTGTTCAAATTAGCGAATTGCTTACTCTTTCTGAAGAAAACGGGCTAGAAGCAGAAACCATTAACATGGCACGAGTCTTGGAAGGATCTGTTCGTAATACAGGAATTCATGCTTGTGGAGTCATCATTACTCCTGACGATATTACCAAATTTGTTCCAGTTGCTTTAGCGAAAGATTCTGACATGTATTGCACACAGTTCGATAACTCGGTGGTGGAAAGTGCAGGATTGCTCAAGATGGATTTCTTGGGATTGAAAACGTTGACGTTAATCAAAGACACGGTTAAACTCGTAAAATACAAGCATGGAATTGAGATTGACATCGAAAATATTTCCTTAGAAGATCAAAAAACGTACGAATTATTCCAAAGGGGAGAAACCGTTGGAGTGTTTCAGTACGAATCGCCCGGGATGCAAAAACACATGAAATCGCTCAAACCAACTACGTTTGCCGATCTTATCGCTATGAATGCATTATATCGTCCTGGTCCGATGGAATATATTCCAAGTTTCATCCGAAGAAAACATGGGGAAGAAGATATTGAATACGATTTGGAAGCGTGCCAAGAATACTTGGAAGAAACCTACGGTATTACCGTTTATCAAGAGCAGGTGATGTTGCTTTCGCAAAAACTAGCCGACTTTACCAAAGGTGAAGCCGATGTTTTGCGTAAAGCAATGGGAAAAAAGCAAAAAGCCGTATTGGACAAGATGAAGCCAAAGTTTATTTCGCAAGCATCTGCCAAAGGACACCCGGAAGATAAACTCGAAAAAATTTGGAAAGACTGGGAAGCGTTTGCGGCATACGCCTTCAATAAATCGCACTCAACCTGTTACGCTTGGATTGCCTATCAAACAGCCTATTTAAAAGCGCATTATCCTGCAGAATATATGGCGGCAGTACTATCTAACAATATGAATGATATCAAAACAATTACGTTCTTTATGGAAGAATGTAAACGTATGAAACTAGATGTTCTGGGACCTGATGTGAATGAATCATTCTACAAATTTACTGTAAACGATGATGGAGCTGTTCGTTTTGGAATGGGGGCAATCAAAGGAGTTGGGCATGGCGCAGTGAAAACCATCGTAAAAGAACGTTCAGAAGGAAAATACAAATCTGTTTTCGATTTGGCAAAACGAATTGATTTACGTGCGGCCAACAAAAAAGCCTTTGAAAACTTAGCTTTAGCCGGCGGATTTGATTCCTTTGGCGACACACACAGAGCACAATACTTTCATACAGAGGGCGATGGTGTTACCTTTTTAGAAAAAGCAGTCAAATACGGAGCTAAATTTCAAGAAAATAAAAACTCTGCTCAAGTAAGTTTATTTGGAGAAGCAAGTGAGGTTCAAATTGCAGAACCGAAAGTGCCACCATGTGAAGAATGGGGAACGATGGAGAAATTGGCTCGAGAAAAAGAGGTGGTAGGAATCTATATTTCAGGTCATCCGTTGGATGATTTTAAAACAGAAATGCAGTATTTCTGTAATGGAGATTTAAGTTGTTTCTCTAAAATGGAAGACTATGTGAATCGTGAAATTTCTTTTGGTGGTGTGGTAACAGAAGTGCAACATCGTGTATCTAAAAACGGAAAAGGATGGGCATTATTTATAGTAGAAGATTATAACAATTCTCATGAATTTAGAATTTTTGGAGAAGAATACTTAAAATTCAGACATTTCTTTGTTCCTAATTCATTTGTGTATATCAAAGCATTCATCAAGGAAGGATGGATCAATCGTGATACAGGCAAACGTGGTGAGCCTAGATTGCAGTTCAATTCAATGCAATTGCTGCAAGACGTTATGGAAGCTGCTGCAAAGAAAATAACGATACAATTAGATATAAATGAACTCAAAGAAGAAACATTAGATGTTATCAATGATATCATAACAACACATAAAGGAGATAAGTCGTTGCATTTTACACTATATGAACAAAAAGAAAAGATTAAACTGCAAACACCGAGCAAAAAGAAAAAAGTAAAAATTTCTCAAGAATTGTTGGAAGCATTATCTGCAGAAGATATTTTATATAAGATTAACTAATTAATTGAAAACTTTACCGTAATTTTATATAAGTTCCATTCAGTAAGCGGTTTACTCATTAAAAATACCAGTTTGCTCAATGTAGTTTTACTATTTACACAACAAATGATACATTAGATATCAATAAAAAATAATAGCATTATGAAAACACAGGTGAAAATTTCGAATAAAGCAATATTCATGTTCTTTATGTTAATCGGTTTGGTGGGGTTTACTCCTTTGCAAGCTCAAAATGATAACAGTTCTGCGGAAGCAACACAAGGAAAAACCATCAAAGGAATCGTCACTGACGGAACGAATCCGTTGCAAGACGTAAATGTTACCTTAAAAGGATTTAAAGTAGGAACGGTTACTAACGAAAAAGGAGAATTTACCTTTCCGAGACCACTTAGAGTTGGCGAAGTGTTACAGTTCAGTTATTTGGGTTTTGCTACAAAAGAAGCAAAAATTAAAGCAGACACTAATTTTATCAGAATGGAAATGTCTGAGGAAGTCATTGAAGTGATGGGAAGTCTAAATACTAACAAACGCTACAAATCCAAGAAACGAAAGCAATAACCTTTCTAAAGTCTCACGACTTCTTTTTTGATGAAATTCACACAACTTTTTATGCTTTTTTGTGTATGGCAAGTGCATGCGCAAGTTTCTGATTTTAAAAAAATCAAATTTGACAAAGCAGATAGAATTGCTGCAGAACACAAACATGAAAAGTTAAACAATCTCCCCGTGCTCGTATATACACTCACAAATGAGTTAGATACTGATGTAGAAAAATTCAGAGCTATATTCACATGGGTATGTAGTAATATATCTAATGATTATCAACTATATGCCAAAAATATGCGGAAACGCAGAAAACTCATAAATGATAGCATAGCGTTGAAAGCTTGGAATGAAAAATTTAAGAAAATTGTATTTAAAAAACTTCGAAAGCGAAAAAAAACACTATGTACGGGCTATGCATATTTAATAAAAAAAATGGCAAATTTAGCAGAGATTGAATGTGAAATTGTTCATGGATTTGCTAAAACTAGTACGATTGATCCGGAAAAATTAACAATTCCAAATCACTCATGGAATGCTGTGAAACTTAATGGGAAGTGGTATCTCTGCGATCCTACTTGGGCAAGTGGAATACCAAACCCAGAAAGTTATCAATTTCAATTTCATTACAACGAAGGTTTTTTCTTAGCCGATCCTCAGATTTTTGCAATAAATCACTTTCCGTTAAAAGAAAAATGGTTCTTATTAACTAATAACACTTCACAATCTTTTCAATCTTTTATAGAAGCACCTATTCTTTACAATGATGCTTACCGATATTTTAGTAGTCATTCAAAACCAGCTAAAATGTATCAAAGTGTGCAGCAAAATGACAGTCTTACCTTAGCATTTGATACATATGTGTCTTTTCAAAAAAAAGATGTTCACTTTATCATAGAAAATAGTTTTACAAGTAAAAGGAGAATGCCTAGCTTTATTTCACTCGAAAATCAAAAACTATGCGTGGCATATAAATTTACTACATCTGGATATTATGATGTACATTTGTATGTAAAAGACGATTTAATTTCAACATATACAGTTGAGGTAAAAAAGGACTAAGGTCTTGTATAAAGTCAATTTTTAGAAAACTCATTGTTATACAAATACTTATAAGAAAAAACAATTGCTTTATAATCAAAACAAATGTGAGCTTTGTAAGTTTTGGTAAAATATTTGACTAATATTGCATAATAACTTAAAAAATAACGTTTAAAAAATATAAATAATATGGCTTTAGAAATCACAGACGCAAATTTTGAAGAAATCGTAATGAATAGCGATAAACCTGTATTAGTTGACTTTTGGGCAGCTTGGTGTGGACCATGTAAAATGTTAGGTCCAGTAGTTGAGCAAATTGCTGAAGAGTATGACGGAAAAGCAGTAGTTGGAAAAATGGATGTAGATGCAAACCAACAATATGCAGCGCAATTTGGAGTTCGTAACATTCCTACAGTACTAATGTTCCAAAATGGAGAATTGGTAGGACGTCAAGTAGGAGTTGCTCCTAAAAATGTTTACACAGAAGCAATTGACAAGTTATTAGCGTAAGCAATAACTCATATTCATATCAAGAAAAAGGTTTGGTGTATTTCCAAGCCTTTTTTTGTGCAATTTTTTTCATGTCCATTACTTTGCACTAAAACACTTTACGCAAAATATCCTTGCATGACACTTAAAATTACTATATTTCAGACTCTATTCAGGATAAAATCAATTACGTGTGAACCTACAAAAAGAATTCAATAAAACAGCCGGATTTAAAAACTTGGAATTGCTTGCCAAACAGGTAGTGGAAGGGTTTATTTCTGGAATGCACAAAAGTCCGTTTCATGGGTTTTCGGCAGAGTTTGCGGAACATAAAATTTATAACGCAGGTGAAAGTACCAAGCATATTGATTGGAAATTGTTTGCTAAAACAGATAAATTATATACGAAGCGCTATGAGGAAGAAACCAATTTGAGATGTCATATTATTATTGACAACTCTTCGTCTATGCATTATCCAAATGTTGCAGAACTTTCGTTAGATTCACTCAATAAGATTGGATTTTCTGCACTAGCAACAGCTTCTTTAATGAATATCTTGAAAAAGCAACGAGATGCTATAGGATTAAGTGTGTATTCAGATACATATGATTTTTATGCGCCTGAAAAAGGAAGTGAGCGCCACCATCAATTACTACTAAACACATTGGATGAGACCGTAAAAAATAAACCAATACATAAAAAAACAGCTACATACACATACTTGCATCAAATTGCAGAGAAAATTCATCGTAGAAGCCTTATCTTCCTTTTTACAGATATGTTTCAAGATGGTGTTGAAGACGAAAAACTATTTGAAGCATTGCAACATTTAAAATACAACAAGCATGAGGTAATATTATTGCATGTTTACGATGCTGAAAAAGAACTGAAATTTAATTTTGATAATAAACCAAAGCGTTTCATAGATGTAGAATCTGGAGAGTATATTGATGTATATGCAGATACTGTTCAGGAAAACTATGAAAAAGCGGTTGAAGATTATTTTCAGCGACTCAAGATGAAATGTGCTCAGTATAAAATCAAATATGTTGCAGCAGATATTAATAAAAAATTTGAAAAAATTTTACTTACGTATTTAATTGAAAGACAAAAGTTTGCATAGTTGTAGTGAAAAAACTTTAATTTTTTTTGCAAATATGTTTGCATAAATAGAAATGTAGCGTATATTTGCATCCGCAATCAAGCAACGGTTTGGTAGTTCAGTTGGTTAGAATACATGCCTGTCACGCATGGGGTCGCGGGTTCGAGTCCCGTCCAGACCGCTAAAATTGCAAAAAGCTTCTCCCTCGAAGAGAAGCTTTTTTTGGCAAAAAGATTTAGTTGTGTTGTTTAAGGTAAATCTTTGATTTACCTTGGTTTAGTAGTTAAACCAATGAAAAGCTTTCCTTTTTTCTCCATAGAAAATTGGGATGCTTTTTTATTTTGAAGAAACTTGAAACCCGATAAATTTCTACAAAGGAGGTTAAGTTGCTGGTAACGGCATTCGAAAATTTTCTACTATTTCAATAGTTATTCTAGTTGTGTGCTAAAAAAGTACATTTTTATACGTCCAAAAGTCGTTAATAAAGAAACCTAAATAAATTACCGAAACTATAAGCTTTAAAAGTGTAGAAAAAAGGAAGCCAAGAAATGATCCAAAAGCAGCTTTAAAAGCGTTTGAAGTATCTTTTTTAGCAAATGAAATCTCTCCAATCAAAGCGCCTAAAAAAGGACCTATTATTACGCCTATAGGTCCCATGAAGAACAAACCGAATATCAACCCAATTGTTGTTCCATATACCCCATATTTACTGCCTCCGTATCTTTTAGTTCCAATTGCTGGAATTATATAATCCAAAATAAATACTGCAATTGCAATGAGTAGCGTAATTACTAAAAATGTCCAATCAGTAGGGATTACTTTAGTCATATAAAGAAGTAAAAGTCCCAGCCAACTTGTAATAGGACCAGGAATGATAGGAAGAACACTGCCAATAATTCCTACTAGCATTAATATAAAACCTATGATCGTTAAAAAAATATCCATATAGTTTTTTTGAATAGGTCTTACATAATTGACAAATGTTACATTTTTTAACTAACAAATTAGTTTAAACTAAAAATTTAGTTATATTTGTTTTGTTGAACTAAAAACTTAGTTAAAATAAATAAATCATTTATCTATGAAGCAATTAACGAAAGCGGAAGAAGAAATTATGCAAATTTTGTGGAAATTGAACAAGGCTAATGTCAAAACAATTATTAAGCATTTTGAAGGTTCTAGACCTGCATATAATACCGTTTCAACAATTGTTCGAATTTTAGAAAGCAAAGGATTTGTTGGATATGAAAAAGTAGGGAAAGGTCATGTATACTTTCCGCTTGTGGCACAAGCGGAATATAGTCATCAATCAATTTCAAAATTAGTTAATGGTTATTTTCAAGGATCATTTAAAAGTATGGTGTCGTTTTTTATGCAAAAAAATGATATCAGCACGTCTGAGTTAGAAGATATTCTTCAAGAGATTGAAAAAAACAAGAAAAAATCATGATGGGATATTTTATAAAAGTCGTCACGCTTCAGTTGCTTTTTTTAATTGGTTATGACCTGTTTTTAAAGAAAGAAACGTTTTTTAATTGGAATCGTGTGTATCTGATTTGTTCGTCATTAGTTTCATTTATATTGCCTTTTATTAAAATTGAAAGCTTTCATAATGCTGTGCCTCAAGAATATACTATATTTTTACCAGCAATCGTATTGACACCTGAGAAAACAGTAGCACCTATAGAGGCTACTTGGAACTGGTTTTTAATCATTGGAATTTCAATAAGTTGTCTCTTGTTTGTGTATAAAATTACACAGCTTGTACGATTGCGTTTCCAAGGACATTTTGTGAAACATAATGAGTGTACTATCATTATCATACCCAAAAGCACACTAGCATTTTCAATATTTAACTATGTATTTATTGGAGCAGATATTCACGAGGCAAAACTTGAAGATATTCTTTCGCATGAACTTGTACATGTGAGAGAAAAACATTCCATCGATCTATTATATTTTGAAGTATTACGTATTCTTTGTTGGTTCAATCCATTGGTATATGTTTATCAAAAACGAATTTCAGAACTTCACGAATACATTGCAGATGCTGAAATCGTGAAGCATAAAAATAAATCCGATTATTATGAAAAACTGTTAGCTGAGGTCTTTCAAACACAACATTTTTCATTTACCAATCAATTTTTTAAACATTCATTAATCAAAAAACGAATCAGTATGTTAACAAAACAAAAATCCCGAGAAATTTTAAAGCTTAAGTACTTAGTTTTAATTCCATTACTATTAGTGTCATTGGTGTATAGTTCATGCGAAGACAGCTCAATTGCCGATGTTGAAGGTAATGCAACCGCAACCGAAATTTCCTCAAAAGAGGTACAACTTCAACAATTAATCGAAAAATTTAACAAAACCATTACGACAGAACAAAAATCCAAAGGTTTTGATCCTGATCAATTTTCTGAAGCACAGCAAGAAATTATAAGAAAAATAACTGAATTTGTAGATGCAGAAGATTTGGTGATTTCAACAGGTTTTGGAGAATTACGAATTCTGGGAGATAGATGGAAAAATAAAGTAAAGCAAGAAACAAAAGCAGGTTCAAATTATGATGAATTTGAACAGGAAAGTGTTATGTTTAGTGCGATTGACCAAGCGCCAGTATTTCCTGGTTGTGAAGATAAAGGAACACTTGAAGAAATGAAGAGGTGTTTCTCGAAAGCTATTAGTGCACATGTTTTAGAAACATTTAATACTAAAAATCTAAAACACTTAGATCTACAAGGAGCACAAAGAATTTTCGCTAAATTTTTTATAGATAAACAAGGAAATGTGACAAATCTAGAAGTTCGAGCGGAACATCCTGATTTGGTTGCAGAAGCAGAAAGTGTAATTCGTAAACTTCCGAAGCTTACTCCAGGAATGAAAGATGGAAAACCAGTACGGGTTAAATATGTTTTGCCTATAGTTTTTAGGTTAGATTGATTTTAAAATAAAATGAAAAAACTATTTTATGTATGTGCTATTTGTTTCGCATTCAAAGTGGAAGCTCAAATTTCTACTTTGAGTGTGGCAGATAGTTTATATCAAATGGGGAATTTTTCCAAAGCAATTTCACTATACCAAACATTAGAAAATTCAAACAATAAAAATGTAAACATAGCGAAAGCATATAAAGCACTTGGAAATCTGCAAAAAGCAATCGAAAGTTATGAGAAAGCGCTTGTAAATGATTCATTGAACTCTCTAGTTTTATATGATTATGGGAAGTTGTTATATTCCGTAGGAGATTTGAAAAAATCATTAGTTATTTTTGAAAAACTTAAATCTAAAGATACAACCAACCCTAACTTTCATTATCACTTAGGAATTGCTAAAGAAGGGTTGCTTCAAGAAGATTATATACACTCTTATTTGGAAGCTTTCAAACTAGATAATCAACATCAAAAAAGTATTCATAAACTGATTAAATATTATCTAGAAACAAAAGAAATCGAGAATGCTTCACAAATCATCAAAATAGGGTTGCAAAATAATCCTAATGATGCAAAAATTATTGGCTTTAACGCTCAATTGTATTATTTGCAAAAAAAATATAGAAAAGCGCTTGTATGGTTTGAAAAACTGATTACATCTCGCAAAGCGACTCAATATGTATATGAAAAAGCAGCGTTTTCTGCTTATCGGGTTGGACGTATTTTAAAAGCAATCAGTTATTATGAGGAAGCTTTAAAAAAAGACGAAGGAAATTATTTCTATCATTCACAATTGGCCAAATTGTACTATCAAGATGGAATTCATAAAAAAGCTGAACATCATGCATCACAAGCAATTGTAGCTAAAATGATTGACACTTCGGGTGATTACTATATTCTTGGGTTGGTGCATTTTGATAGAAAAGAATATAAAAAAGCAATCAAACTTTTTAAAATGGCGTTGGAGGAAGACCCAATGTATGAAGCTGCTCAGTTTCAATTGACACTTTGTGCAGATAATTATTATTCTGATTTAAAAGAAAAACTTAACATGTATGAGCGTTTCATAGAAAAATTCCCTAATGGAAACGAAGACATGCGTAAAATTATCAACACGCGTATTCGAGAACTCAAAGAAGAAATTCACTTAAAAGCTGAATAAAACAGCAAAAATTAGTGCATAAATTACGAAAAGTTGTATTTTTCATCATAATTACCAAGATGAAGCAACTGATTACATATTGTGTTTTCATTATTTTGTGTACTTCTTGCGATTTTATCAATAGTGGAGTCGTAAAAGAAGAAACAATTGTGGCACAAGAAAAGCAAGCAATCGACTTGAGTACAGTTGATGAATTTCCTTCCTTTCCAGACTGCGACCATTTAACAGGAGAAACACAAAAAGAATGTTTTTTTCAAACACTTACAAATCAGGTATACGAGCGACTAACTCAAAACGAATTTGTTGTTTCCAAGCGAATTCAAGATACAATTCAAGTTGCTTTAGAGGTTGATTCTAAGGGGATTATTAAATTAGTTCATATTAATAAACAAGTACTTACTGCGCAACAACTCCCAAGTTTAGATAGTTTAATTAATGTAGCTATCCAAAACTTGCCAAAAGCTTCTCCTGCAAATAAAAGAGGAAACCTCGTAGCTACAAAATTTGTACTGCCTATTATTTTAAATGTTGCAGAATAGACTAGCTGCAGCTAATTATTAGTTCGTTCGTTTCTAACGTGTGTTAAAAAAAGATAAAAATACAAGTTGGATACAGTTATATTGATAAAATAGTTGTAAATTTACACAATGTATTAGGTAAAAGTACTAAAATATGGAAGCTCTCACATTAACAAGTTACATCGATAACCGAAACGATTCACCTCAAAACAAATTGAAAGTCATTCACGCAACTAGGAATGGCGTTACGCGTTCAGAGTTGAAAAAATTTAGTATGCGCGTGGCTTTACCTCTTACAAAAATCTCAGAAATTGTTCCGGCTTCTTACTCTACTTTAGCCAAAAAAGCCAGCTATGATAAAGAAGTTAGTGAACGATTGTTTGAAATTGCTGAAGTATATTCAAAAGGCTTTGAAGTATTTGGGGATGAAAAAAAGTTTACCAGATGGCTCAATAAAAAAAGTAAAGTTTTGGGTGGGCAAACCCCTTTTTCTTTACTAGATACGAGTTATGGAGTAAAGTTGGTAATAGATGAAATACGACGTATCGATTACGGAATTTTTGCTTGATGATCGTATTTAGAATTGACAGAGCCAAACGAAAAAACAATTTACTTTCGGGTATCGGAGCTGAAAAAATTGGCGGTCGATGGAACGAAATAGGAACGCGTGCCGTATATACATCACAACATATTTCTTTAGCGTATTTGGAAGTTGTAATGCATTTAGATATTACAGAAGACTTGCCAGATGATCGTATTTTAGTTCATATAGAAATACCCGATGAGGTGATGATTCATGAGTTAAAAAAACTACCTAAAAATTGGAATACTTTTCCTTATAATAGCTATACACAAGAAATCTTTACTCGATTTGTGCAAGAAAACAAATACGCAGTCTTAAAGGTGCCATCAGCGATTGTACGAGATGAGTTTAACTATATTTTAAATCCATTACATCCAGACTTTCATAAAATAAAAGTGATGAAAGTACAGAAATTTACGTTTGACTCTCGTTTATATCATGATGTGTAAATCAACGGTTGTATGGATACTCATTAATCCAATTAAAACCTCTGTTAATCAACTTAAATTTACGTAAGTCGTATTGCTTGGCTTCAATCATAATGGTATCATTTTTATGTATTCCTTTTGCGGTGAGAATGCTATCTTTTAAAGAGTATCGCAAGTCAAAAATATCAGAAGAGTCACGTCTATTTTTTAAATAAATAGTCCTTTCAACAGAATCGATTTTCATTGAATATAGATTGCGCTTATCTTTCATAGAATATAAAGAAAGATATTCTTTTCGTTGAATGACAATACGTTTCCAAATAGATTCATCCGTAATTAGTAAAGGAATAGTGTCATTGTTTTTTACAATTGATGTTATATCATAAATACCATACATATAAGGCTTTGGAACATTTGGTCCATATGATTCGTTGGAAATAATCATTTCAGAAATTGTTGCGTACAAAAAATAACCTATAAGTAAAACTTTTATAACCAAGGCAGTAGTGTTATATGTGCGTTTCTTAAAATAATAAGGAAAACTTCTAGGAATTATCGTTGTTTTGGTAAAAAATACAGCAAAAAGACGTTTCCAATCTTGCATAAAAATGAAAAAGGAGAACATCATCAAATGGAAAGAATAGATTTTTACAGGAATATCATAACACATATTCATCATAAAAACATTCAGCATTACACCAAAACCAACCAATCCTCCTAGCGTACGTGTTCTTCTAAAAATTAGCAGAATCCCAGCCACTACTTCAGCAATTCCTGAAAAAGTGGTATAAGGGCCAGATGCTCCCATAAATGTCCACGCAATTCCCATAGGAGAAGAATCTCCATACGGTTGTATCAAGCGTCCAAGTGAAGGAGCAGGAAATTAAAGAGGTATTATTTTATAGGAACCATAACTAAACATCGCATACATAACGTAATAGGCAATGTAGATAACTAAGAATTTTAATAGGTGAACATAATGTTTTCGTTTACGATCTAATATGCTCCAGATAAGAGTAGCTATAATAGCAATAATTAAATGAGAAAACGTTAAAACATAATAGTAAGTTGTGTCTCCGCTTCCCGTAAAAGACTGTTCACTAGCAATGTCTAACTCAAAGAAAAGTCTTCCAAAAAAAGGAACTATGTTTCCCCACACAGATACATTAAACCAATTAATAATATTGTATAAAAAAGTAAATGAATTTATAGGAAAAGGGAAAATTGATAGGATTGCATAGCTAAAGAAAAAGCGAAATCCAATTTTTTGAAACAAACTCCAAGTTGCATGCTGATTCATGGCGGCATAGATTGGTTATGTGATAAAAATAGATGCTTTTTTTAAAATGTAAGTTAAGCCTGTTTACTTTTAGAGAAAAATTAACATCTTCAACAATCATTTCTTAAAAACTCGTTCTTTCCATGAATACGAAGAAAATAAGGATAAAATTACGATTGTAACTGTAAAAAAAGGATGTATTATTCCGCAAAGAAATAATAAAAAAGGATTGAATTTTTGTTGATGGAATCTTAATATCTGATATAAAAAAAAACTATCAATAACTATTTTAGATATAAAAAGTATGCTTGCAAATTTCCATAAGTAAGGCGTAAATAGTAAGAAAGGAATTAAGCAACAAATACAATTCATTAACATTACAATACTGCCAATGATTTTTCCGGTTGGTAGATGGTAATGTGTGCTTTTTGAAGCCCAACGAATGCGTTGAGCAATCAATTGTTGTATGGTTTCAACAGGAAATGTTTGTACAGTTGCTTGCGTAGCCTTCACATACACTACCTTATTTGGCCAATGTTTTATAAATTTCTCTAACAAAAAGACATCATCACCACTAGCAATAGTATCATTTCCAACGAATCCTTGCACTTCCATAAAAGTTTCTCTTTGGTATGCGAGATTGGCGCCATTACACATAAAAGGAATTCGCAGGCCAAAAGTTCCAATGGTAGTTGCTTGTAAACTTAGAAAATCCAATAACTGAAAATAATGGAAAAGAGTACTATTTGATTGGTAAGTAACAGGTGCTGCTATCATTTTAGGTTGTTTTTGTACAACTTTTTGATTCAATAAAAGCAACCATTTTTTAGGCAAAATACAATCTGCATCAGTAGTAACAATCCATTCACTTTCTGTATGCGAAACTGCAGTAAGAATGGCATCTTTTTTAGGAGAATTGGATTTGCGCTGGTTTGATAAAATCTTTATCCTAACAGAAGGATGCTTTTTTGCAAACTTTTCAATCACTTGAACAGAATTGTCTTCAGAGGCATCATCAACGAATAAAAAATCAACTTTTGAGGTAGGATAGTCTAAAGAAGTAATAGAATCTATGAGTATAGGTAAATTTTTAGCTTCATTTCTAAAAGGGATAATCACAGTAAAAATAGTAGAAGCTTCTATATTTTGATGTCTTGTGGTAGGTAATAGTTTAAAGCCTATTAATAGACTGAAAATTAGAAGTACATAAATGCCAAAAATGAAGCAAAACAAAACAGTAATCATGAAGTAATAGGTTTTTTTTCAGGCGGAAAAGAAAAAGTCATCACATAATAACTGCCAACTATACTAGGGAGTACAAAATTCAAAATCCACATCAAAGCAATAGCAGAAAGAGCTGATACCTCAGAAATTGATAAAAAACTAAAAAGCCATACAGCGATACTTCCTTTTACAACCACATCAAAAATGGACAGCATCGGAACTATGGAAGAAATTAAATACATAGAAGTAATCGCGCTCATGGTCAGGAAATAGGAAGTTGAAATGTCAAAAAGCAATAAAATGTAGTATAATTGATGAGCAAAAACCAAATAGCGAATTGTAGAGAAACCAAGATTTTTTAGATGAATCTCCCAAGGAACACTTTCAAAAAAAGAAAAAAAACGCCTCCATGATGTATTTTGTAATGATGAACGTTTTTGGAATTGACTCCGAATTATAAGTGCAGCAATCAATACTACACAAACAATTACCACGCTGATAGCAAGATATTTGTGGAAGCTGATTTTAAAATGACTTGTAAAAAATATAATACCAATAATGCCAAATATGAGTGTAACAACAAGTTGTCCCATATTTCCAATAAAATTCAAACTGAGAATTTGTATACGCTCTGTTTTGGAAAAAAATAAAGCCTTTGCTCCATACTCACCAATGCGGTTAGGCGTAAACAATGAAGTTGTTAATCCGCCTAGTGTTTGTGCGGCACTTTCTTGAAATGTGAGTAGCTTTACATGCCTTGTAAGCGTTCGCCATTTTAAAATCTCAAAAACCCAGTTCACTACAGTGGCAAACAGCAATAATAAAATAGACCAAAATGTAATGACATGATTGTTGCTTAGCTGTTCAACAAAATCTGTAAACTGTAAAGACGAATGATTGGTAAGTTTTTGGTATATAAAATAAGCGGCAGCAATTACAATCGCTAATTTTACAGCCAACACAAATAATTGTTTAGTTTTGTGAGAAATAAACGTCCGCATGCTACAAAGAAAATCATTTTCCTGACAGCATGGAAGTTTTTTATAAAAATGAATTCGCAGAAAGAAAAACCGAAAACTGAAAAAATAATCCTTGGGATTGATCCAGGAACCACAATTATGGGTTTTGGATTGATCAAAGTGATTGGCAAACAAATGCATTTTTTGCAATTGAATGAATTACAGTTGCAAAAGTATAATGATCATTATTTAAAGCTAAAACTCATCTTTGAACGTACTGTTGAACTTATAGATACATACCATCCTGATGAAATTGCTATTGAAGCTCCTTTCTTTGGAAAAAATGTCCAATCAATGCTCAAGTTAGGACGTGCACAAGGAGTAGCAATGGCAGCAGGATTATCGAGAGAAGTGCCCATAACCGAATATTCTCCTAAAAAAATAAAAATGGCTATTACAGGTAATGGTAATGCAAGTAAGGAACAAGTGGCAAAAATGTTACAAAGTTTATTAAAACTGAAAACATTGCCAACAAACTTAGATTCTACAGATGGTTTGGCTGCGGCAGTTTGTCATTTTTATAATTCAGGTAGAGTTGAGGTTGGAAAAAGTTATTCTGGTTGGGCAAGCTTCGTTAAGCAAAATGAAAAAAGAGTCAAAAAATAATTTAGAATCATCCTTATTATAGAATTCGATACATTCGAATGAAATTGTAACATAATATAAAGTATGACCAATCAAATAGAGCTTTGTAAAAAATGTATACACAAATCGTTTTCTTCTTCACAAGGAATTGTTTGTGGACTAACGAGTGAGAAGCCAACATTCGTAAACAACTGTCCTAGTTTTGAAAAAGATGTTGCGATGGAAAAGAAATTAGCTGATCGACGTGCCGTTGAAGAAGATGTAATATATGATGAAAATGACAAACCGGTTTCTCCTTGGCGAATTGTATTGAGCGTTTTAATTTTCATTCTTGTCATCATTCGTTTAGTAGTACGCTGTAACAATCACTAATGGCAGGAATTTATATTCACATACCTTTTTGTAAACAAGCATGTCACTACTGTGATTTTCATTTTTCCACTTCTTTGGCAAAAAAAGAACGCATGCTTTTAGCTCTGCAGAAAGAATTAATACTGCGAAAAGGGGAATTTGCTCATACGAATGTGGAAACTATTTATTTTGGAGGAGGAACTCCGAGTGTACTTTCGGTAGATGAGATTAATGAAATCTTAAAAGTAGTTTATGAAAACTATCAGGTCATTACAAATCCAGAAGTTACTTTAGAAGCGAATCCTGATGATCTTTCTGAAGAAAAAATAAAAGAATTAACCAACACGCCAATCAATAGATTAAGCATAGGGATTCAGTCTTTTTTTGATGAACATTTGCAAGCTATGAATCGTGCTCACTCTGGGGAAGAAGCAAAAAAATGTCTAGAAGTAGCTGGTAACTATTTTGACAATATTACGATTGATCTAATTTATGGAATTCCCACAATGACTATGGAGCAATGGAAAACCAATTTAGAAATAGCTTTCAATTATAAAATTCACCATATTTCAAGCTATGCTCTTACTGTAGAACCAAAAACTGCTTTGCAAAAAATGATTCTACAAAACAAATATCCTGCAGTTTCTGATGAAGAGGCTTTCGCTCATTTTAATGTATTGGTTGAAAAAACTGCTGACTACGGATTTGTACATTACGAGATTTCAAATTTTGGAAAAAGAGGATATTTTTCAAAACACAATACTTCATATTGGAAAGGAGCGAGCTACCTAGGAATTGGACCAAGCGCACACTCATTCCATACAAAAAGCAGAAGTTGGAATGTATCTAATAATATTAAATACATCAAACAGATTGAAGCAAATAAGTTGCCTTCGATAATAGAACAACTTTCGACAGAAGACCAATACAACGAATATATTATGACAGGTTTGCGAACTATTTGGGGAATTTCACTCGATTATATTCAAAAGGAATTTGGAGAGCATTATAAAGAACACGTTGTAAGAATTGCTCAAAAACATCTCAAAGAAAAAACAATTGAAGTGGTGGATAATACGCTTAAAACAACAGAAAAAGGAAAATTTTTGTGTGATGGAATTGCCTCCGATTTTTTCAAAGTATAATAGTAGGGGAAAAACTCAAAACAGTTTCTTAAAAAGGAGGCTCAAAATAAAATCATTTAGTACTTTTAAGCATGATTTGTACCATACAACGAAAAACTGCCAAATATCAAATAGACTTATCCAAACCGATTGACATTTCTATACCATTGCGTGCCTCCAAAGAAAATGTAAATGCATGGTATTTAGAGGCTCCAAAAATAGAACCTGTGCGTTTTGATAATTGGATAGGAAGTGTAAAAGAAGGAGGAGACGTTAACTTTAATAATATACATTTCAACCCGCATTCTCATGGAACTCATACGGAATGTGTAGGGCATATTACTGAAAAAGTACACTCTGTCAATAAAAGTTTAAAGCAATTCTTCTTTTATGCTGAAGTAATTACTGTTGTTCCCGAAAGAAAAGGAGAGGACATGATTATCTCCAAAAAACAAATACAAAACTGTATAGGGAACAAAAAAAGAGAAGCAATTGTCATAAGAACACTGCCTAATTTTAAAGATAAGAAAGAAAAACAATACTCTAATACCAATCCGCCATATTTAGAAGAAGCTGCGGCTATTTATTTGCGAGAGAAAGGAATTGATCATTTGTTAATTGATCTTCCAAGTGTTGACAAGGAAAAAGATGGAGGAAGTTTGTTGGCACATAACGCATTTTGGAATACCTCGGGAGATATTCGCATGAATGCTACGATAACAGAATTTATATATGTGCCTAATAAGGTAAAAGATGGTGCTTATTTTTTGAATCTTCAAATTGCTCCATTTGAAAACGACGCATCACCTAGCAAACCTATATTATATATGGTTGTCAAATAAAAAGTTAATCGCCTCGAAGATTTTTTTGGATTTCTTTACTTATTTGATCGAGTGTAGGGAAAGATTCTAGTTTGTCACTAAACTCTTTTAACTGTTCTTCTACAATACGTTTGATTTTATTTTCTAAAATTTCATCAATAGATTTACCGTAATCGGGAAGAGGTTCATTTGATTTTTGCACATCAATAATCATTTCTCCTTTTCCAGTAATTAGCCATAATGGA
Source organism: Kordia zhangzhouensis (assembly GCF_001005305.1). Classification (GTDB taxonomy): domain Bacteria; phylum Bacteroidota; class Bacteroidia; order Flavobacteriales; family Flavobacteriaceae; genus Kordia; species Kordia zhangzhouensis. The sequence goes on along the minus strand of NZ_LBMH01000003.1, from coordinate 347,101 downwards.
TTTAACTCAGGATAAGTATCAATAATTCGTTCTAAAACATCACTTCCAATAGAGGCGTTAGATTTAGATTGCTTACTGGTGTATCCGTTGCCGACTTTTATAGACATATCAAACGCTCTCATACTCATGTTTTTGTGTTTGATAAAGGTAATAATTCTGTCGATTATTTTCATAATATTAAGAAATTAGTGGATGAAAAAATTAATTTTCATAGAAAATAGTTTTTCATGCTAGTAAAACGTCACTAAATATGACAGTAAATCAGCACAAATAAAATAATCATTAAATATACATAATTTTATGATTAGTTATAGTGTTTTTTCTGAAAAGACAGGAATTATATATCGTTAAGTCTAAACTTGGATTTAAAAAAGAGTAAAATGACTCAAGAATTTAAGTTTTCTCGTATCTCTTTTCTAATTTCTTCCATAGAAGGAAATGTATCCAATTTGTCGCTCAAAGTTTGAAGTTGTCTCGATACAATGCGCTCAATTTTATATTCTAAAATCTTATCGATAGAATTTCCTAAAGGCGTCGGTTCCGAATCTACTGTTTGAATGTCAATAATCATCTCTCTTTTTCCTGTAATTAACCAAAGTGGATTCAATTCAGGGTATGTATCGATTATTCTCTCTAAAACGTCACTCCCTACAGATGCCTTTGATTTTGATTGCTTACTTGTGTAACCATTTCCCACGTTAATTGAGCTATCAAACGCACGCATACTCAAATTTTTATGGTGAATAAAGAGGATAATTCTGTCGATTATTTTCATCATTTTTTGAAATTATTCTATATAAAGTTTCTTTATGTAGAAAATAGTTTGTAATATTATACTGTCAGTTCTATAGAGTGCGACATAAAATCGACACAAATATAGCAAATAGTAATTATATATAGACAAAATAGGAGATATGATTCGAAAAGAACAACGTAAAAAATTGAAGGAAGTTTTAGGATATCACTACACAGAAGGAGTTCTCAAAATCTTAAAAGAGAAAAATGTAACTAGTAGAAACGGTAAACCTTACGGGACTTCAATGATTCGAAATGTTTTTAATGGTTTGAATGAAAATGAAGATATTGAAAACGCTATTATCGAGCTGTTTATACGTACACAACAAGACCTTAAAGAAACCATAGAAGAACGCAATAGAATATTAGGTATACAGTAAGATATTTTTGTCATCTTTTACATCTAGTGTAGTCTGCAAATCACAATTCGCTAAAAATACTGTACTTTTACAAAACACATAGATTTTTATAGTCAAACGTGTTTTATGTATTATGGATATAGTTTTAGCAGTATTAATTGGAGGAATCGTTTCATATTTCATTTATGATTTTGTAAGTAAACGGCAATCACAAAACCGAACTGTTCGCCAGTCTCATCTTCTTTTAGATAAAATAAAAAGTGTTTGTAAACTTACTACAGTAGAAGGAGACTTTAGCGAAATTTATCATTATGAAGATAAATCAGCACATTTCTTACGAATGATTTCTAGTAAGAAGCGAGCGCTTATTGTTATTAAAGCCAAAGCCAGTGTAGGATATGACTTGAAGAAATTGCGGCTAGAAGCTGATAAAGATCAGAAAAAAGTAAAGATTTTAAATTTTCCGCAGCCCGAAATATTAACGGTTGAAACAGACTTTACCTATTACGACAAGAAAGATGGAATGTTTAATAAATTTGGTGCAGCCGATCTTACAAAACTTACACAAGAAGCAAAGCAACATATTATCAATAAAGTTCCTGAAAGTGGCTTGATAGAGTCAGCCAAAAAAGAAGCATTGGATGCAATTTTAGTCATTGAAAAAATAGTACAAACCATTGGTTGGCAACTTGATTATTCAGCTCTTACGCTTCCAGAAGAAGACGTAACATATTTACAAAAGAACTAAAAGAGATTTTTTTATAAATATCTAAAAAACAATTTTTTAGCAAAAATCTACTACTTCAATAGATTTTTGCGTATTTAACATGTATTTTGTCGAAATTTTATATGGATTTAAAGAAAAGCTAACCTTTACTTTGACATTCTTGCCGTATATTTGCAATAACCTAAATAACAAAAGATGTCACTAATTGATAAAGTAATATATTATCTGAATGATGTTCTTGTAAGTCTGGATATTACACCTATTCACAAAACAACTACCAAGCAAAAAAATAAAAATAAGGAATTGCATGACCAATCAGATGTAAATGCCTAATTTTTTTAACGCTATATTTCTACAATCATTAGCGTGTATTTTTTATCTTGTTATCAAATTTGTTATATGAATATAGAAACTTTACGAGAATACTGTATCGCTAAACCAGCGGTTACAGAAGAGTTTCCTTTTGATCAAGATACACTTGTTTTTAAAGTACTTGGAAAAATGTTTGCATTGACTTCTTTAAAAAAATGGGAAGAAGGTAAAGGAGCTGTTAACTTGAAATGTAATCCAGAAAAGGCAGAAGAATTACGAGCAACATATGAAAGTGTATTGCCCGGATATCATATGAGTAAAAAACATTGGAATACAGTAGAATTATTTCAAGGAGAGCTTTCAACAGATTTTATTAAAACACTTATTGATGAATCGTATGAACTGGTTGTAAAAGGGATGCCTAAAAAACAACAAGCCGAATTGAAAAAACTTTCTTCTTAATGCTTGAAATTAGACCAAATTGTGAACATTGTGACAAAAATCTTTCTCCTGACGACTCTTCAGCTATGATTTGCACTTTTGAATGCACTTTTTGCTATGACTGTGTGTCAAATGTACTTCAAAACGTATGTCCAAATTGTGGAGGAAATTTTACTAAACGCCCTGTAAGACCAGAAAAGCTACTTACAAAATATCCAGCAAGTCAAAAACGGGTACATCGTCCTGTAGATGTTAATGCACATCTTGCAAGCATTAAAAATAGGATGATTTAAACAAAATAATAAAACCATTAATCTACTATAAAAGTCCATTCATCTTTCATAAAATATAATTAATCGAAAGAAAAGTGTGGTCTCGTATATAAAAAGGAAATTTACTAATTAATTGCTGAAACAATATAAATCCAATGAAAGAAAATCTTTCGTTTTTATTCATAGAAGATGATGAAATTGAGGTAATGAAGTTCAAGAAATCCTTAAAAAAATTAGGATTTACGCATCGAATATTGGAAGCTAAAAATGGCGAAGAAGCTCTTGCAATTTTAGAAAAGAAAGAAGAGCTTCCAGATGTTATTCTATTGGACTTGAATATGCCTAAAATGAATGGACTTGAATTCTTAAAAGAACTCAAGGAAGATTCTCATTTGCGTTACATTCCGGCAATTATTGTCACTACTTCCAACAATCACCAAGATATGCTAGAAAGCTATAAGCTTGGAATTGCAGGTTACATTATCAAGCCACTCCGCTACGAAGATTATATCAAAAAAATACAACGTGTCGTAGATTATTGGATGGTTAATGAAGTGATTAATTTCTAAATAGTTACTTCATATTATACAACTCTTAGTTTGTTTCTTACGCTAAACATGGTTGCAAATCAGCAACTCATCGGTTAATTCTGTTTATTGACCGAAAATTATTAAGAATTTAGTATATTCCATGCGCAAAATCCCAACAAACCCTATTTGCGTTCAATGAAAGATAAGATTCAAGCCCTAGAACTAGCACTTCAGAACGAAAAAAGAGCGCGCGAAAAAGCCGAAGAACTACTGCTGAATCGTACTAGCGAATTACTTGAAGTACGAGAAGCATTGAAGGTGAAAACCAACGAATATAATATCTTCTTTGAAAATATTTTGGATTCATTTATTGTAATGGACACAATGGGTAATGTCATCAAAATGAATGAAGCGGCTGTTAAATTGTTTGGGTATGATATTGAAAAAGAAAAATTTAATGTTGTAAATATCATCTATAAGGAAGATTTCGAATATGCCATGAATTCCTTCGCAAAACTTATTGAAGATGGCTCTTTTCCAAATTATGAAGCACGTGTCTATACAAAAAATAAAGAGGTAAAATGGGTTCAAATTAATTCTAGTCTGATTTACGATGAAGAAGGAAAAATCATAGCAGCGCAAGGAATTGTTAGGGATATTACAGAAGCCAAAAAAAACGAGGTAAATTTTGAAGAACAAAGAGAGCAACTTGAAGCTATTGTGGATAACTCTACTTTTGGAATTGTTTTAGCACAAGATCGAAAAATAATCAAAACGAATAATGCTTTTCAAAAACTTATTAAATATACAGAGGAAGAACTTCTAGGAAAATCAGTAGAGAGCCTGTCGTTTGAAGATGCACATGAAGAATCTAAAAAACTGTATGCACAAATGCTTAATAGAGAGATTGATCATTACAGTCTTAAAGAACGGTATTTGCGAAAAGACGGCACTTCTTTTTTATCTAAAACAAGTGTAACTAGTGTGCGCAATCAACAAGGTGAGGTAAAATATCAATTAGCATTTATTGAAGACATTTCTACTAAATACAAAAGACGTTTAATGTTGAATACACTAAACAATTTAACACGTTCTTTTATAGGAAAATTGAATATCCACGATATAGCTTGGGAAATTGCGAATGTGATTGCACACGAGTTAGAGTTTGAAGATTGCGTAGTTTACTTAGTTAACAAGGAAAAGAAATTGTTGGAGCAAATTGCGGGATATGGAGCCAAAGTAAACGCTAAAAAGGAAATTGTCAATAAATTGTATATTCCTTTGGGAAAAGGTATTGTGGGTAATGTTGCATTAACAGGAAAGGCTGAGCTCATTCGTGATACTAGTAAAGATGTACGATATGTAGTGGATGATAAAAGACGGCTTTCTGAAATTACAGTTCCTATCATTATCAACAAAGAAGTAGTTGGTATAATTGATTCAGAACACTCTTCAAAGGATTTCTTCACCCAAGAACATTTACGGTTACTAAGAAATGTAGCCAATTTGGTATCCATACAATTGACGAATGCCTCCAACTTAGAAAGAAGAATTGCCGCAGAAAGTGAAAATGAAGAATTACTGGAAAATCTTAAGCGAAGCAATAAAGAATTGCGTGATTTTGCGCATATAGTATCACACGATCTAAAATCTCCTTTGCGAAGTATAAATGCCTTAATTTCATGGTTTCAAGAAGATTATGAACATGTGTTAGATGATGATGCCATAGAAACTTTTGACAAGCTAAATAATAAATTAGAACAAATGGATGCGTTGATTGATGGAATTTTACGCTATTCTAGCGTCAATGACCAAAATATATTGAACGTACAAAAAGTAGATATTGTTGAAGTCCTTGATGAAATTAAAACCATTTTATATGTGCCAGAGCATATTCAACTAATTTATTCTAAAGATTTGCCTATTATCAAAGCTGATAAGACGCGTATCAAACAACTGTTCCAAAATTTAATTAGTAATGCAATCAATTATATTGATAAAGAAGCAGGAAGAATAGAAATAAAATGTAGAGAACTTAAGCATTATTGGAAGTTTTCTGTGTCCGATAACGGTGTGGGAATCGCAGAAGCGTATCACGATAAAATATTCAAGATTTTTCAAACACTAGACAAAAAAGGAAAATCTACTGGGATTGGATTATCAATCGTAAAAAAAATCATAGAACTGTATAAAGGAGAAATTCATCTAGAATCTGAAGAGGGAAAAGGAACTACTTTTTTCTTTAAATTAAAAAAATAACATGCAACTAGACATCCCAAATTTACACTACATTAAAGAGCTTTCCGATGGCGATGCAGAATTTGAAGCTCACTTAATTGCAATCTTACAAAAAGAGTTTCCTACAGAAAAAGAAGCTTACATAGAGAGCATTGAAGAAAAAAACTATCAAATTTCAGCAGCTCATGTACATAAAATTAAACATAAAATTAGTATTTTGGGGCTCGAAAAGAGTTATGAGTTTGCAATTTTGTATGAAGAAGAACTAAAAAGTGAAACCCCCTCAAAACACGAAATGTTCTTAAAAATTTTGCAAAACATAGAAGAATTTTTATTGACCTTATAAGCCTACCTACTTATGAAGAGTATAATAGTAGACGATGAAGCAGCAGCAAGAGCAATCACCAAACAACTATGTAAAAAAGTAGAGAAAATTGTTATTGTAGAAGAATTTGATAATGCAATTGATGCCATAAAATATCTAAATAATCATACTGTCGATTTGATTTTTTTGGATATTCACATGCCTACATTTTCTGGATTTGATTTTATTCAAACACTGAAAAACCCGCCACAGATTATCCTAACAACATCTGATAAAAATTTTGCCCTTGATGCTTTTGAGTATGAATGTGTTGTAGATTATTTGGTAAAACCAATTACCCAAGAACGTTTTGCAAAAGCTGTTGCCCGAATAAAAAATACAAGCACAGGTACTAGGACTCATGCAGAAGAAGCTATCAGTCAGGGTGAAGAAACTGCAGCAATTGGAAATGACTTATATGTAAATATTGACCGCCGTTTGGTAAAAATTAATGTGCCTGATATTTATGTCATTGAAGCCAAAGGAGATTATATAAAAATCAAAGCGGAAGATAAAAACTATGTAGTACACTCTACACTTAAAAAAATAGAAGAAAAACTTCCAAGTCACTTATTTCTGAAAGTACATCGCTCTTATATTATCAATACTACAAAAATTGTCGATATTGAAGACAATAGCGTCCTAATCAAACAGGACGTAATTCCTGTGAGTAGAGCCAACAGAAAAGAATTGATGCAGCGTTTAAACTTACTATGATTAGCCCTACATTCGTAACAAAATAGATGGTTTTCAGAACAATTTTGATATATAGATCGTAAAGACTTACATATTTTTCTTATCTTTTTTCACGCTAAGAAAATAACCTACTCACCTATGAGATGGAAAGGAAATAAAAAATTTAAAGAAGTCATAACTGAAGATGGCTATCACCTCAAGGCTGAATTTATCCACGAACAAAAATACTGGTGGATTGTATACAAAAACGGAAAAGTACTAGGACGCGCTATAGCTGAAGAAGAATTTGCTTGTAGTTTACAACTTGCTCAAGTTAGAGCCCAACAACAAATGATTCGACATTTAAAGACAAATAGCAACTAATCTATAATTGCTTTTTCTGTAAATTATAAAAGGAATCTGCTTGTAGTTGCATTAACTCTCTAGCTTTTTTACGCTTATAATTATATGCTTCCTCTTCTTCAGCAATATCATTATATACTTTATTGTTAAGGGATACATCTGTTTGCAAAAGTGTTTTTCGTTGATGAACCTTTTGTGCTACCCATGTTTTCACAGCATCTTCAGCATCTTGTAGCTTGGCATCATATTCTCCTTTAGGAGAAAAGAGTTTTGCAAAAATAGGAGAAGTTTCAATTGCCAAGAATAACAGGAATATAAAAAATGAAGGAAGCCAAGGAAGTTTGGTAAGTGCATTTACCCGAGCCATCAATCCATCAAAGCCATCTATGATAGGTTGTGTGTTGATTTCTTGATTTTTTTGTTGTGCGGCTAATTCTGAAATAGCAAGTTCTTTATGAGCAATTTTTTCGCTATTTTCAGTACGTAGTGTTTGCAGAGCTTGTAATGCGGTATCGTGTTTTTCTCGTTTCTCTTTATATACAGGTCCTTTCCCTACAATTTCAGTTCCTTTACGGCCTTCGGCTTCTGCAATATAGGTTTCATACAAGTCATTGACCTCTTTTTCTTTAGTGACAATTTCATCTTTTAACAAACGGATTTCTTCATGCAATTGTTTAATTTCTGGAGTAAATTGTTCTGCGATTTGCGCTTTATTTGCAAGAGTCAATTCGTTTTTTTGTTCTAACAATACTTGATCAATTTCTTTCTCAAATATTTTTAATTCTAAAGGTTTGGAAATAACGATGGCAATGATTATTGCTAAAATAATTCGAGGTGTAGCTTGTAAAAGCTCTGCAAATTTATCATTTTTTTTACGGAGAGTGGAAACAATAAAACGATCAAGGTTAAAAATTAATAATCCCCAGATAAGTCCAAAACCAATAGCTGCATAAGGATTGTCAAAAACCGTATACAAAGCATATGCGCTGGCAATAAAAGCCATTAAAGCTGTAAAAAAAACAGTTGCTCCAATTCCTACATATTTTGTCTGCTCTCCATCGCTACAATCACGAATAAGGGTAAGGTCGACACCCGAACATACGAGAAAAAAATGTTTTAACATAAAATGATTTTTGATTGATGATATGTATAAGAACGTAAAATAGATAGAAATGTTATATAAAAAAGCGACTTAATTTCTCAAAATCAGTCGCTTTCTGTAATGATTATAATGTGATTTAACTCTTATAAAAGCTTCGATAGTGCTTTTTGAAACTTCTCATCTTTAGAATTCAATTTTTGCCCATATCTATTGTAAACAGTTATAGTTTTGGCATTAATTGCATAATAATAGGCTTCTCCTTCTGCAACAAAACTTCCTGTTTGTTGTTTAGGATTTAAAAAATAGGTTACCTCTTTCCAGTTTTCCGAATTATTGGCTTCTTTTTCTACTTTTGGAAAATCCTTTTTGTTGTTTTCTGATTTCTTCGGAGTTGGAACTCTAATCTCTTTAATTTGAGGTTTTTCTGGTTTAGGAGCTGGTGGAGGCGGAGGTGGGAGTAAGTTACCTTCATCATCAACTAATCTGCTATCTTCATTAAAAATAAATTTTCTCCCTTTTTTTATCACATAGGTATATTTTTTACCATTAATCATCATGGTTTTTAATGATTCGCCTTTGGTGATTTTTTGCATAATCTCTACAGCTTTCTCATTGGAAGGAAAAACTGAATCTCTTTCTGCTGTTGTTTTTTTAGGAGCTGGAGGAGGTGGTGGAGGCGGAGGAACATTAGCAGCGTCTATCGTATAAATTTCATAAATTTTGTGTGTGTTCAAAAGTTTGCGAACGTCGTCAACTAAAGATTTTTGATTGCTTTCAAATATAATAGTAGCTCTACGAGCTCTTTTATGTAGAATTTTTTTCAATTCTATTTTAATATACGAATCGAGTTTAGTGAAATCCCCTATATGTTCATAATTCACGAGATACTTTCCACTTTTATTAATCATAATCACAATGTCACTTTTGTTTTTTTGACTCTTCTTTTTGATTACGACAGGACTCTTTTTTGAAGTTTTTTTATTGATATGAATAATGGTTCCTTTGTGTAAAGGGTTTGCAAGCTCTTTTTGTAACGTATCAAAGCCTGTTTGTGTGTATAATTGAACTTGATAGGATTGCGGAAACTTTTTACTTCGGGCATTTTTATGCACAAAACTACTTGTATAATGTACAATTGTATGTTGGTCAATCATTGTATTATTTACAGATTTTCCATCAATCCAAATTGCAAACTGCGCTCTATTTTTCCACTCGTTCAATAGTTTTTTGGAAGGAGGAGTTGCTATTGTTTTCTTAGAAAGAGGCAATAACGTTGTTTGTTGTTCGCTTGAAAGTTCATCATAGGTTTTGGTCAGTTTTGTGCCATTTTCATCTTCAACGATGAATGTAGTGTGTTCATAAAAAGTTGCCTTTGAATCTTGTGTTACTGTACTTTCTTTAGATATCTTTTGAAAATCATTGTCTTTTTGTGCAATTATCTTTGTGCTAAATAAAAAGAAGGCACTTATAAAAACAGGAAGTGTTAGCGAGGCAAAAAACCAGGCGCGTTCACGAGATGTATGTTTTGTCATCATTTGTAGTCTCTTTTTTGTTACTGAAAAATTAAAATTACTCGCCAATCGAAAATGACGATTACCATTCACTTTTTCTAATAGGAGTTGCTGGTAGTGCCAAACTTGTTGTGGGTTGGACTTTAATACCGCTTCATCTGCAAGAAATTCGTGATTGAGTTGCATGGCTTTTTTATAAAAAATCACCAAAGGATTGAACCAAAATAGTATTTGAATCAGTTCAATACATATAATATCTAACGTATGTTTTTGTCTTACATGTGCCAATTCGTGTGTGTATAATTCTTCTGCAATTTGCTGCTCTTGATGCGCTTTTTCGTCAAGAAAAATATAATGCAAGAAAGAATGTGGCAATACGTGCTCTTTCAATAATACCAATGAGGCTTCATTGTATAAAACCTTTATGTTTTTGGTTATTTTATGAAAAATTTGAAACAAATTGGTTACAAATCGAGACGTTAATAAGATACCGCCTATACCATATATAACAGCTAGCCAAAATGTCCAGTGAAAACTGGCAGTAATTTCTGGAGTGTCTGTTGTGGATACTGATTGTACAATAGGTGTTACGGCTATTGGATTTTTTTCTACTACAGAAACAGTTTCATATGAGGTAATAGTCATCAAAGGAACCGTTAAAGAGAAACACAAACCGAATAATAAATAATAACGATTAAACTGATACATACGCTCTCGTTCTAACAAGAGTTTATATATCATCCAAACAATTGCTAAACACAATCCAGACTTTATGATATAGGAAATCATTTTTTATTACTTTCTATTTGTTGGTCGATTATTGAGCGAAGTTCTTTTAATTCTGCCTCAGATAAGTTTGTTTCTTTTGTAAAAAAGGAAGCAAATTGAGAAGCTGAATCGTTAAAAAAGTTCTTGATTAGTCCGTTCAAGTGTTTCGAAAAATAATCTGCTTTTCGGATGAGCGGATAGTATTCTCTCGATTTTCCATGTGTTTTGTATCCTACATAGCCTTTATCAGTCATGCGTTTTAACAAAGTGGCAATCGTAGTTGTTGCAGGTTTAGGATCTTCATATTGTTCCAAAAGATCTTTCATGAAAGCTTTTTCAAGTTTCCATAAGTGTTGCATTAACTGTTCTTCTGTTTTAGATAATTTCATTTGTTAGATGATTTGTGCTTCGTATGAATCATATAAACGCATCATTATTGGTCGACAACAACAAAAATTTGTTTACTGATTACACTATGCGAAATGTAATATTACTCTACAAATGTAGAATTAAATTTTGTATTCTACAAGTGTAGAAGTGATTTTTATGATTTTAAATTTCTTCAAGCTTAAAAGAGGATTTTTTTAAATAACTTAAAATGAACCGCGCTATATAGGGTTTTATATGTATGTCATAAAAAAATCCGCCGTAGCGGATTCTAAAAAATATTATTTGGAAAGTTCTGTAAAATATTTGTAGAATAGTGGAATTGTTTCAATACCCTTGAGATAGTTGAAAATTCCAAAATGCTCATTTGGTGAATGAATAGCATCACTATTCAATCCGAATCCCATTAAAATAGTTTTACTTTTGAGTTCTTTTTCAAACAATGCTACGATAGGAATACTTCCTCCTGAACGTTGTGGAATAGGAGTAACGCCAAAGGTATCTTCATATGCTTTGCTGGCGGCTTGGTAACCAATATTATCAATAGGAGTTACATAACCTTGTCCGCCATGATGCGGTTTTACTTTTACTTTTACACCAGCAGGAGCAATACTTTCAAAATGATTTTTAAATAATTCTGTGATTTCTTTCCAATTTTGATTAGGGACTAAACGCATTGAAATTTTAGCGTATGCCTTACTAGCAATTACAGTTTTGGCACCTTCACCTGTATATCCTCCCCAAATTCCATTTACATCTAATGTAGGGCGAATAGAGTTTCGTTCATTGGTTGAGTAACCAGCTTCTCCATAAACAGCATCAATATCAAGAGCTCTTTTATATTCTTCTAATGAAAAAGGGGCTTTCGCCATTTCGGCACGTTCTTCAGTAGATAGTTCTTCCACTTTGTCATAAAATCCCGGAATGGTTATGCGATTGTTTTCATCGTGTAAAGATGCAATCATTTTTGTTAAAATATTAATTGGATTTGCTACAGCACCTCCATATAATCCTGAATGTAAATCACGATTAGGACCTGTAACTTCCACTTCAACATAGCTCAATCCTCGTAAACCAGTGGTTATAGATGGTTGTGTATTACTAATCATCCCTGTGTCAGAAATTAAAATGACATCGTTCGCTAGTTTTTCTTGATTACGTTCTACAAACCAGGCTAAGCTTTCAGAGCCTACTTCTTCTTCTCCTTCAATCATGAACTTAACGTTACAAGGTAGTTGTCCAGTAGCATTCATTAACTCCAATGCCTTTACGTGCATGTACATTTGTCCTTTATCGTCACATGCTCCTCGGGCGAAAATAGCACCTTCTGGATGGATTTCAGTTTTTTTAATAATGGGTTCAAAAGGACCGCTTTCCCAAAGGTCCAATGGATCAGGTGGTTGAACGTCATAATGCCCATATACCAAGACAGTAGGAAGATGATCAGAGATATGTTTATGTCCATACACAATAGGATAACCAGGTGTTTCACAAATTTCTACGTGGTCACAACCAGCTTTTTCTAGGCTATTCTTTATGGCAGTAGAAGTATCTATAACATCTTGTGTGTAAGCTGGATCAGCACTGATTGAGGGAATTTTTAAAAGTTCGATGAGTTCATCTATGAAACGGTTTTTATGCGTTTCTACATATGATTTAATTGTATTCATGTAGTCTATTGAATTTTTCTAGATACTCAAAAATACTAAAAAAACAGGGAAAAAATACTGTCGACTTCCTTTGAATATTAAAAATGTTCTTTATATTTGCAGCCACATTTGCGGGTGTGGTGAAATTGGTAGACACGCTAGACTTAGGATCTAGTGCCTCACGGTGTGAAGGTTCGAGTCCTTTCACCCGCACAACAAACGAAAGCCGAAGTTGTTTAGACTTCGGCTTTTTTATTTTTATAAATGTTGTGAAAATTATTTCCCATAAGGGTTTAATACGTTTCCTTTTTAACAATACTTACCTATTGATATATAAATTACGACTAAGAAAGTTGCCCTAAGCCCTAGAATATATAAATCACGACTAGCAATATTTTTTCATAGTATCTTGATGTAATAGTTTCGAGTCAATAAATAATTCTAAATAAATTTATTATGAAAAAACAAAATGTTAAAGGATTGACTTTAAACAAGAAATCAATTTCTAATTTGGAAAGTTTTAAAGCAGGTTTATCAAGAGATACTAATGATTGCCCAGATACAATGACCTGCCCGCTTTGGTCATGTGCAAATTGTACAGAGTTGACAAATGATACATGCAGAAACTATTGTAATACTCAAAAACAATAGGAAAGTTTACATTCCATTTGTGACTTGTATAATTATTAAAAAACGGACTTCGGTTCGTTTTTTTGTTTCAAAAATGATAAGTGGCTGTAAATAAGTGTGATAGTTTCAGTTTTTTTAATTACAGAATCATTTTTTGTGAGTTTTTTAACACATTATATCCTGTAATTTTCTATTCGCGTATATTCTTTTTAGAATATAATCAACTGATTTATAATATGTTAATTTTACGGTTTCTCCATAATTTATTGAGAGCGTAAATATCTAGTTTTGAGTAGATTAACCAAAATTAGAATACTATGAAAAAAATTACTTTTATTTTAGCGTTATTTACAAGCAGTCTTATTTTTGCACAAAATCAGTCTGCAGGACCTGTTCAATCTTCAATTACCACTCCTATACCACAGCAGTTTGGAGGTACAGAAATGTTTAGATTTAGTAAAGGGTTGATTACTCAGTTAGATTCTGGATCAGCTTTTGACTTTTCAACCAGTAGATGGTTTTCTTTTGGGCGACTTAATACGGGAAGCCAAACGGTGTACGGTTTACGTTTTCAGTTACCAGAGAGAGCAATTACTTTAGGTTATCAAGATGTAAATGATGACAATCCTCGAATTCAGTGGATTGGAGATTCTACCAAAAGTAACTTAGAGTTTAGAGCCGCTACAAGTTTTACTTCGACAAGTTCTACCCTTAATGCGACTATGACTTTTGATGGAAGAACTTTTTTTGGAAAACCTCTAGCTTCTAATGAGCCGTTGGTGGGAATTGATTATAGTACAGTGCCAGGAAGTACCAAAACCGGATTAATTGTTAGAAATAACACAACTTCTGGAAGTTACTTTACCGATATCAAAGCAATCAATACTATTTCTGGATACATTAAAACGGGAGTAGATGTGAATCATACTGGTGGAGCGTATAGTGACACAGGTGTAAATGTTCGTGTTGCAGATGCTTTTCAAAGTACAGGAGTTCGTTCTTCGGTAACAGGAAGTTCCAATGGAAGTACATATGGTGTTCAAGGATTTATAAGTAGCGTAGTAAGCAATCCTACAGGTTTTGGAGCAGCTATATATGGTAGTTCAGCTTCTCTTACAAATAGATATGCGGGATATTTTAATGGAGATGTGTTTGTAACAGGAATGTTTACAGTGTCTGATAAAAAATTAAAAGAAAATATTAAAGCAGAAGAAAATGCTTTAGAAAAACTGTCACAGTTAAATGCAGTTACCTATACATTCAAGGATAATGAACATTTAAACTTATCATCACAACTTCAACACGGATTCTTGGCTCAAGATTTAGAACAGGTTTTTCCTGAATTGGTCACTACAATTAACAAGCCTATTTACGATAAAGAAAATAAAGAAACAGGTTCATATGAGTACAAAGCAGTGAATTATACAGGACTGATTTCTGTATTAACCTCTAGCTTAAAAGGTCTTAATGAAAAAGTTACTTTGTTAGAAGCTGAAATTGTAGAGCTCAAAAATGAATTGGCAGAAAGCAAAAAGAACTTAGGAACTCTAGACGAAACAGAAGTTGGCTTTTCAATGGAACAAAATAGACCTAATCCTTTTACAAATCAAACCACAATCAATTATACATTGCCTGCAAATACAAAAGCAACAATCTCTGTATTTGATATGTCCGGTAAGTTTGTACGAGATTATAACTTAACTAGCCAAAAAGGACAGGTGGTTATTAGCTCAAATGAAATTGGAAAAGGAATGTTTATATATAGCCTAGTTTCCGATAATGAGATTATGATTAGTAAAAAAATGATTGTGAAATAATACTTCTTGTGAAAAATATATCAATAAAAAAAGCTTCTCTTTTTAGAGAAGCTTTTACTTTTTTAACTAGTGACAATTAGTGTCCTGTTGTTTTTTCTTTTAGGTCGTTAGCTGCTTTTTTTGTGTCTTCAACCGCTTTGTTAGCCGCATCTTTTACATCATTTGCCGCATCTTTAGTAGCATCAATAGCATCATTTACTGCATCTTTAGCACCATCAACAGCATCGTTAGCTGCATCTTTTACATCATTTACTGCGTCTTTAGTAGCATCAACAGCATCGTTTGCCGCATCTTTTACATCGTTCGCAACATCATTTGCTGCGTCTTTTACATCTTTCACTGCCTCTTCAGTTTTATCTGCAGCTTTTTCACCTTCTTTTTTTACTTCTTCACAAGAAGTCATTCCGAATGTTAAAGCAGCAACCAAAGCAGCTCTTAAAATTACTTTTTTCATTTGTATGTTTATTTATTGTTAATTGTAATAACAATGTTACTACTTCTTTTTGTATTCACAAAGAATCGGAGTCTATCTTTTTTAAATTTTGATGAATTGCTATTTTTTAGGAATGAAGTACAATAATTTTTAAGAAAACGGGTCTATTTTTTTAAATATGATATGATTGTTTCGGTTGCGTTTCCTTGTGTTTGAATATAATTTTTATTGATTGAACCTAAAGCATTTCGGTACTTTATATCAGTAAGCAGTCGTTTCATTATTTTTTCAAAACTTTCTTTAGAATTGATTGTGCAAATTCCCCCAAGCTTAACCAAATCTTCAGCCTCTTTGAAGCCTTTATAATTTTTACCAATGATGACCGGAATCCCAAAAACAGCTGGTTCTAATGTGTTATGTAATCCTGTATTTCCCATGCCGCCGCCAACATAGGCTACATCAGCATAGCTATATATTTTTGTCAAAATTCCAATCGTATCAATAATAAAAACGTCAAATTGATTCAAATCAGAATGTTGTTCCATTTCAGAGAATAATACAGTTTGTTTGGAAAGACTATTGGTTAGTTTTTGTATTTCTTGCGTTTTAATATTATGCGGAGCAATGATAAACTTACAACGTGTAGAAGTATTATTTATAAACGGGATAAAAACAGCTTCATCTTCCTGCCAGCTACTTCCTATAACTACACAAGGTAACTGTTCTTTGAATTTTTCTATAAATGGTAAAGAATTGTCTCGTTTCAATATTTCTAATACTCTATCAAAACGAGTATCTCCACTAATTGTCACATTTGTATAACGTATATTTTCTAATAGTTTTTTAGAGTTTTCGTCCTGTACGAAAATATGATCAAACGCATATAACGATTTTCGCATCCAAAATCCGTAAGACTTAAAAAATGCTTGAGAAGCTCTGAAAATAGCCGAAATAGAAATGGTTTGCACTGATTGTTTTTTAAGCTCTGCTAAATAGTTTGGCCAAAACTCATATTTAACAAAAACAACCAATTCTGGTTGTACTATCTGCACAAACTTTTTAGCATTTGCCTTTGTATCTATTGGTAAATATGTAATTACATCTGCAACACCACTATTTTTTTTGACTTCATAACCTGAAGGAGAAAAAAAGGTCAATACAAAGGTGCGATTAGGAAAATGTTGCTTCAATGCTTCCAACACAGGGAGTCCTTGCTCGTATTCGCCTAATGAAGCAGTGTGAAACCAAATCACTGAATCACTTGAGCTAATCTGCTCTTTGAGCGTTTTAAAAACATCTTTTCTACCCTTAACAAATAACGAGAGTTTAGTGTTGAAAAGGGCAATTATTCGAATAAAAAATCCAACAATATGAACTAATATGTTGTAGATGAAATACAAATGCTATCTGTTTGTTGCTAAAATACATTCTTTCACTCAAATTCATTGGGTATCGTTCTACAATTTTGTAATATTGTTAGAATAAAAGAAAGATACGAATGAAGAAAATCCAAATGGTCGACCTAAAAGGTCAGTACGAAAAAATTAAAGACCGAGTTGATCAATCTGTACTAGATGTTATCGAATCTTCAGCATTTATAAATGGACCAGAAGTACATACTTTTCAAAAAGAATTAGAAACTTACTTAGGAGTAAAACATGTTATTCCTTGTGCAAATGGAACAGATGCACTACAAATTGCAATGATGGGACTTGGACTGCAACCGGGAGATGAGGTTATAACAGCCGATTTTACCTTTGCAGCTACAGTTGAGGTAATAGCGTTATTACAATTAACGCCTGTCCTTGTTGATGTGGAGGAAGGTTCTTTTAATATTGATCCTGAAGCCATCCGCAAAGCGATTACTCCAAAAACAAAAGCAATTGTTCCAGTGCATTTATTTGGGCAATGCGCAAATATGGATGCAATATTAGAAATAGCTCAAGAGCATGATTTATTTGTAATTGAAGATAATGCTCAAGCAATTGGAGCTACTTATACATTTGCAAACGGAAATAAGAAAAAAGCAGGAGCTATTGGACATGTAGCTTCAACATCTTTCTTCCCTTCTAAAAATTTAGGTTGCTACGGTGATGGAGGAGCTATTTTTACCAATGATGATGATTTAGCACACATAATCCGTGGAATTGTAAATCATGGTATGTATGAACGATATCATCACGATGTAGTTGGTGTGAACTCTCGCTTAGATTCTATACAAGCAACCATCTTACGTGCTAAATTACCACATTTAGATTCTTATAATGCAGCACGCCAAAGTGCAGCGCGAAAATATAATGCTGCTTTTGAAGGAAATACTAAAATTAGTACGCCTTATATTTCAAAAACATGTGAAAATTCAATTTGTGAAAATTGCGATTGCCATGTGTTTCATCAATATACTTTACGTGTAAAAAACGTAAATAGAGATGCTTTGGTAAAACATTTGAACGATCAAGGAATTCCGTGTGGAGTGTATTATCCGATTCCTTTACATTCACAAAAAGCATACAAAGATGCACGTTATAACGAAGCTGATTTTCCAGTAACAAATCAATTAGTAAAAGAGGTAATTTCTCTGCCAATGCATACCGAACTGGATGACGAACAAATTGATTTTATTACCAAAACAGTATTGGATTTTGTAAACAAATGAAATAACGATTTCAAATTATAAAAGGTTGAAAAGAATAGTAGTTACTGGCGGATTAGGTTATATAGGCTCTCATACTGTTGTAGAGCTGCAATTGGCAGGTTTCGAAGTTATTATTATAGATAATCTTTCTAATTCATCTAAAGATGTGTTGAAAGGAATTGTAAACATTACCCAGAAAGAACCAACATTTGTAGAATTAGACCTAAGAGACAAACAAGCAACTATTTCATTCTTTACAAAATATGACAATATTGATGGAATTATCCATTTTGCAGCTAGTAAAGCGGTAGGAGAAAGCGTTGTAAACCCATTATTGTATTATGAAAATAATGTTACTACGCTAATTACCATTTTACAACAAATACAAAAAAAAGAGAACATACCTTTTATTTTTAGTTCATCGTGTACTGTATATGGTCAAGCTGAACAAATGCCAATTCCTGAAAATGCTCCCATTCAACAGGCATATTCTCCGTATGGAAATACCAAACAAATTGGAGAAGAAATTTTGTTAGATACTACAAAAGCGGTAAATGGGTTACAAGTAATATCGTTACGCTATTTTAATCCAATAGGAGCACATCCAACAGCTGAAATAGGAGAATTACCTATAGGAGTGCCGCAGAATTTAGTGCCATTTATTACACAAACAGCTATAGGATTACGAAAAGAGTTAGCTGTTTTTGGAAATGATTATCCTACAAAAGACGGAACGTGTATCCGTGATTATATACATGTTGTAGACCTTGCCAAAGCTCATGTAATTGCACTAAAAAGGTTGCTTTCTAAAACCAATACAGAGTCGTTCGAAGTATTTAACATTGGAACAGGAAAAGGAAGTTCAGTACTGGAAGTTATTGAAAGTTTTGAACGAGTTAGTAAACAAAAACTCAACTACTCTATAACCAGTAGGAGAGAAGGCGATGTAGTTGCAGCGTATGCAAATACTACAAAAGCAAATACAATTCTTGGATGGAGAGCAATCTCTTCTCTTGATGAAGCGATGCTTTCTGCTTGGAATTGGGAACAAAAGATTAGAAAAACCAACTAAAAACCAACCAAATGAAAAAACTACTCATCTTATGCGTGAGTATCTTGTGTGCTACTATGGCAATGGCACAAGATACCTATTTACATTGTGGAAAGATCATTGATACGAAAAGCGGAAAAATTCTCACAGAGAAAACGATTATAGTTTCTGGGAATACCATTAAAAGTATCCAAAACGGATATATTCAACCAGAAACAGAAAATGATAAAACGGTTGATTTAAAGTCCAAAACTGTCATGCCTGGCTTAATAGATATGCATGTTCATATAGAAAGTGAAACGAACCCAAAAGCATATTTAGAAAAATATACATTAAACGATGCAGATGTGGCTTTTCGTTCGGTAGGTTTTGCAAAAGTTACTTTACATGCAGGCTTTACTACTGTTAGAGATCTTGGAGGTTCAGGAGTAAATATTTCGCTTCGAAATGCAATCAATCAAGGAAAAGTAGAAGGACCAAGAATTTTTACTGCAGGGAAAGCGTTAGCTACTACTGGTGGGCATGCCGATCCTACAAATGGAAATCGTAAGGAAATTATCGGTGACCCAGGTCCAAAAGAAGGAGTTGTAAACAATGTAAACGATGCAAAAAAAGCTGTTCGACAACGTTACAAAAACGGTGCAGATGTAATTAAAATTACGGCAACTGGAGGAGTTTTAAGCGTTGCCAAAAGTGGAAGTAATCCACAGTTTACTATTGAAGAAATAAAAGTGATTTGTGAAACAGCCAAAGATTATGGAATGCATGTAGCAGCACATGCGCATGGAGATGAAGGAATGCAGCGTGCAATTATTGGTGGTGTAAAAACGATAGAACATGGAACTTATATGAGTGACGAAACAATGGAACTCATGAAAAAACACGATGCGTATCTTGTGCCTACCATTACAGCAGGAAAAGAAGTAGAAACTAAAGCAAAAATAGAAGGATACTATCCAGATATAATTGTACCAAAAGCATTAGCAGTTGGGCCAAAAATACAAGGAACATTTGCAAGAGCTTACAAAAAAGGTGTTGGAATTGCATTTGGTACTGATGCGGGTGTTTTTAAACATGGGGAAAATGGAAAAGAGTTTGGATATATGGTAGAAGCGGGAATGCCTGCAATTGAAACGATTCAATCAGCGACGATTACGAATGCTAAAATTTTAGGAATGGAAGACCAGTTGGGACAATTAAAAGTAGGTTTTTTGGCAGATATTATAGCTGTAGATCATGACCCTACTCAACACATATCTACTATGGAAAAAGTTTCTTTTGTAATGAAAGATGGAAAAATATATAAACAATAATTTATTCAATTAAATACTTTAAAAGCGGGTTATCAGCCCGCTTTTTTTGTTACCAACATTCAACTAATGATTGACAAGGATAATTAAGTGTCTCACACATATTGTTAAACGTTTTACAATCTGTAAATTGAGTACATGCCAAAGCAGAAGGACATGCATCAATTTGTGATCCGCATACTTGGATATCAGTGATTCTTATTAATCCGCCAGAAACATTAGCTCCTAACTTAGAAACAGAATTTTTACGAAGTTTTAGTAATTTCAAATTTCTTTTTTTCATGGGTTCAAGTTTTTGATTCTTAATTACTTAAAATAGAAAAATTAAATATGTTTTTAGTAAGGAAATCCCGTAATTAACAATTCTACATTTCGTATTGTTTGCGTATTGATTGTATAAGAATGGAAACTGATTAAAAAAAAACCTAGTCAAAAACTAGGCATTCTTTTAAAAAAAGTTATGAGATTGATAATTAAAAGTTTTACAGAAATCTTTTAATTTTCCTTTTAGATAGGAAAAGGACATTCTCTCGGGTTTTCAGTCAATGGACATACCCAAGCAGAAGGACATGCGTCTATAAACGAAGTACAAGGGCTGTCTAAAAAAGTTTGACAATCAAATTTGGTGTAATATGCCCCACCTTTTACATTTTCATTTGTTAAGTTTGACACTGAACTTTTATGAAGTTTCAATGACTTTACGTTTCTTTTTTTCATAATAAAAGTTTTTATTAGTTGTTTTATTATGATAAAATATAAAAACTACATAGAAAATCTCTACGGGAATACCGTAAATTAACGTCTTAACTTTGTTTAAATGAGGTCTTTAGATTAAAAGAAATAGTATAGGTGGTTACGATAGGGAGACTTCTTTTCGCTTGATAAAAGAAAGTAGAATTAATCCTGTTCCAAGCATCACAGAGACGTCTGCCATATTAAAAATCCCAGTTTTAAAGATACCGCCCAAATCAATGTGCATAAAGTCTGTAACGGAGCGATACACTATGCGATCATATAAGTTTCCAATTCCGCCTCCAATAATACAACATAAGCCAAAAATCATATAATTGTCCAAATCGGTATTTATAATAATTGTGCGGAGAATTAAAAACAAAACAACTACGGGAAGTATAATTAAAAAGATGCTTTTCAAAATAGGATTCTGCATAGTAGATAAAAAACCTAGAAAAGCACCTTTATTTTCAGTTTTCACTAAAACAATGTAGTTTCCAATAACAGAAATTTTTTCTGTACTATCAATATGCGTTCTTGCAACTGATTTTGACACTTGATCGCAACCAATATTCATCAAAATCAATCCAAAAATTAATACTATTCGTAGCGTATTGGAAATTTTCATTGGATAATTATATTATTCTGTTTCAAAAGTAGCACTCTCAGAAGTTACTGAACGATCTATTTTTCGTAACAATCCTTGTAGCACTTTTCCGGGACCAACTTCGATAAAATGTGTGGCGCCATCAGCAATCATTTGTTGTACAGATTGTGTCCATTTTACGGGAGCTGTTAATTGTAGAATCAAGTTTTTCTTAATTTCATCAGGATTCATAACAGCTGTTGTCGTTACATTTTGGTATATTGGACAGCTCGGTTTGTTAAATGTTGTATTTTCTATCGCAGTTGCTAATTCTTCTCTAGCTGGCTCCATTAAAGGAGAGTGAAAAGCACCACCTACTTGTAGAGCAAGAGCACGTTTTGCTCCAGCTTCTTTAAGTGTTTCACAAGCTTTTTCTATAGCTTCTGTTTCTCCAGAAATTACAATTTGCCCAGGACAATTATAGTTGGCAGCTACAACAATTCCTGAAGTGTCATTACAAACTCTTTCAACAGTCGCATCATCCAAACCTAATACAGCGGCCATAATACTTGGTTGTAATTCACATGCTTTTTGCATAGCCATTGAACGTGTGGAAACCAAGCGTAAACCATCTTCAAAAGTCAAAGTATTGTTGGCTACTAAGGCAGAAAGTTCTCCTAAAGAGTGTCCTGCAACCATTTCAGGTTGAAATGTATCTCCTAAAATTTTACTTAAAATTACAGAATGTAAAAAGATAGCAGATTGAGTTACTTTTGTCTGTTTTAGATCTTCAGCAGATCCTTCAAACATAATATCCGTTATTTGAAATCCTAAAATGTCATTGGCTTCTTCAAATAGGCGTTGAGCTTCGGGAGAACTTTCATATAAATCTAATCCCATTCCTGTGAATTGAGCTCCTTGCCCTGGAAAAATATATGCTTTCATTTGTAAGTTTTTAGGTTTCTTCAGTATGTCAAATGAAGAAAAGGGGTTTTTTAATTATGGAGCAAAAATAGGTAATTTTAAAATAACATTAAGTTAAACTCTATTTAAACTCGTTCGTATGTAATGAAAGAAAACTCGTATTCGTGCTTATTGTCTTTCGGGTGAAATTCATTAGCAGTCTCTTTCCAGTCTTTTGTGTCAATTTCGGGGAAATATGTATCTCCTTCAAATTCATGATGAACACGAGTCAGTTCAATTTTAGTAGCAAAAGGAAATGCTTGTTTGTATATTTCACCACCGCCAATCACATAAGGGTTAGCATCGCTAAGTGTGGCTACACTTACAGCTTCTTTCATGTTGTGAACTACAATTACACCTTTCGGGGCTTTGTAGTTTTTTTGTCGCGTAATAACTACGTGCGTTCTATTAGGAAGTGGTTTTGGAAAACTTTCAAAGGTCTTACGTCCCATAATGATATGGTGTCCAGAAGTCAGTTTTTTAAATCGCTTTAGATCATCACTTAAATGCCAAATCAATTGATTGTCTTTTCCAATCACATTATTTTCTGCAGCAGCGACAATTAACGATAAAGAGCTTCTATCGATTATTTCAGGTTTTACCGTATTTTCGAGCTCAGCTTTGGCTTGTTCTTTTGCTATTTTAGTTTCTTGTTCTAAGAATTTTTGTTTAAGTTTTTCGATGCGGAGTTCTTGTTGGCCAACCAAACGCTCTAATTGTTTAGCTTCCCAATCTTTTCCCATAAATTTATTGGTGATGTATACATCAAAAACATGAAATACAAATAAGAACAACCATGCTAATACAGCCCAAACAAACCACTGAGTTCCAAATAATGTAACATTATTGCCAAATCCTAATACTACATTAAGCAATACTAAAATGGCAGAACCTATAATAAAAATTACCAAATGATAGTATAAACGTTTTTTTTGTTTGATACGTTTTTGGGCATTTTTAATTAAAGCCAACTGTTCTTGATCTATTTGTGTGGTAGGTTTTTTTTTAGAGCCGAACATTTAAATAATTATAATTTAATTTGACTAGACTTATGTACTAAGGTTTCAGAAAGATTGAGATATAAACTATAAGCTGCACTTACGGTGCGACCATCTTGTTTTCCAGGAGAAAATGTAGGTAATTTTTCTAAAACCTTTTGTATGCGAGCTTTTAAGAGAGTGTTTTGAGTACGAACGCCAATATTTTGTACAGAGCCTTGTTCGGTTACTATAAAACGCACATATACTTTTTGCTCTTTTTCTTTTTTGATACTAGCTGTTATTGCGTTGTCTTTGGCTAATTGTTCCATTACAAATGCTTTGATTTTATCATCTGTACACTTTGAAGCATTTGTGGTTGTTTCACAACCTTTCAATAATGGAGCTTTATCCAATACAGCATGATTTACACTTCCATCAGGAGATACTTTTACCACAGACATATTGGTTGCTTTTTGTGCAAAACTTACTTGGAAGAAAAGACACGCCAAAGCTGGAAAAATAAATTTTTTCATTGCAGAATATTTTTAATGATATAAATATACTTCTCTTTTTTTGAATTGTTCATTTTGTGAAGAGGAAAAGATAAAGTTTTACTATGAAATGCTACTTTTTTCGGATGAATTTAAAATTGATTTATGCTAAAAAGTTGAAAAATTACGAAAACGATATCGTTGAAAATCAGGAGGTAAAGGGCTTAAAATAGCGTTGTTAATCCTTTAATTAAAGTGCTTTTTTGTTGTAGGTTTTTAATTTAAAAAACCAATTTTTTATCAAAATCATAATTCTTTCATATTTATGAATTCTTTCATTTGTTTACCAAAAATTCTTCTATACATTTGATTGTATCAAATACTTGAAATTATGGCAATTAAGAAACAATATTTAAAAAGTAAACCTGTTTGCAAAGTAACCTTTAGTGTTGATGCAAAAGAGGCAGAAGCGGTATCAGTAGTTGGAAATTTTAATGAATGGAATACCGAAGCAACAAGTTTGAAAAAATTAAAAAATGGAACTTTTAAAGGAACTGTCGATTTAGAAAAAGATAACGAATATGAGTTTCGTTATGTAGTTGACGGGATTTACACAAACGATGCCGAAGCAGATGCTTACAAGTGGAATGACTTTGCAGCTGCCGAAAACGGAGTTTTAAGTTTATAATCAGAATTTGACACTTAAAAAAGCCTTTTGCATTTCAGTAAAAGGCTTTTTTTTATAATTTTTTTAGAAGTTCTCGTTTGACACGGCTAAACCATTCGTGGCGCAAAATACTTAGTACTATACTATCTCTTCTTGTTGTAGGTGTAGCGCAATTACTGCGAAGTACGCCTTCTTCAGTACAACCAATACTCTTCATAGCAGCAATGCTTCTTTTATTTTTCAAATCAGCTCTGAATTCAACTCGTTGTACTTTCATATGTTCAAAAGCAAATTGAAGTAATAAAAATTTACAATTTTTATTGAGACCAGTTCCGTGAAAATCCTTTCCATACCAAGTATATCCTAAGGAAACAGTTTGATGAGTTTGGCTAAAATCATAAAAACGGGAGCATCCAGCGTACGTATTGTAACGTTTGTCATATACAATAAAAGGATAGGCGTTTTCGTCTTTTCTGTCTTGCAACGCTTTTGCGATATAACGCTTTAGATTTTCTTCACCATCTGCAGGAGTTAAAGAATATGTCCAAAGTTCAGGTTCATTTATAGAATAGGGTAATAAAAACTCAAAATCTTCAGTTTTTAATGGGCGTAATTGTACAAAACCATTGTCTAAGATGTAATTCTTTTTAAAATCTAGTAAAATCATAACTAAAAGATTGTCAATCTGTTAAAAAGGTACTACTTATTTCGCTTTCTTTTTTTTCTTTCGTTAACTTCTTTTCCTTGTACATTAAAGACAATAGGAAGCGCATAATTAATGCTTACGGGAGTATTTTCGATAATAGCAGGTTGCATAGGTGGAAGCATTTTTATAACTCTAATTGCTTCTTTTTCCAGTTGTGGGTGCGGCGCTCTTGAGCGTATTTCTTCGACTCCACCTTCTTTATTAATTTTAAAAACAACATAAATTCGATTGATGCCATCGAGCCCTAGTTTTTCTCCCAAAGTGTTGTCAAAATTTTCACCAACAAACTTAGAAATGCTTGTAGTCATGCATCGTTTTCTTTCTTCATTGGAAGTTGTTTTTTCACAACCAGGATATATAACTCCAACTTCAGGGCCGCTAAACGGAATTCTTTTTGGAGTGTATTCAGGTAAAGGAATTAATTTGTTTTGTTTGCGATCAACGACTAAATACAAGTGGCTGCGAAAGGATACTTTTTTGTCAGTATCCGCATGTGGAGCAAATGGTAAATCTTTTAAGGAAAAGCTTAAATCAATATCAAAATAATTTAACTCACTTTCGTGAAAATTCATAGAAGATTTTTCAATTTCTAAAGATTGATTTTCAAGAAAATACAATTTAGTATTCATGAAAATAGTATCTTTTTCTGTTTTCGCTATTACCTTTTCCATATCTATTTTTGTCAATGCATTATAAGCAACAGTTCGCAGTTTTTCTTCACTACATTCTGTAGGTTGCTCAGTGTTTTCACAGCCTTCTGCATAGACAGGTTTTGGAAGTGAGTTTTGCGTAAAACTGATTGTTATACAACAAAGAAAAAGGAGGGTAAAAAGATATCTTTTCATAAAATAGATTTGCTTTCAAATTCAATTATATCGCTACAGCGCCTTTAATGTGTGGATGATGCTGATAATTGACCAGTTCAAAATCATCAAACGTAAAGTCAAAAATACTTTTTATAGTTGGATTGATTTTCATAGTCGGTAGCGGGTAGGGCTCACGAGTTAGTTGCAATTGAACTTGCTCAAAATGATTACTATAAATATGAGCATCACCAAATGTGTGAATAAAATCACCATACTCATATCCGCACACTTGTGCTATCATCATAGTTAGCAATGCATATGAAGCAATATTGAAAGGAACACCTAAAAATACATCGGCACTTCGCTGATATAGTTGGCAAGATAGCTTACCATCAGCAACATAAAACTGAAAAAAGGCATGACAAGGTGGTAATGCTGCTTTTCCATTGGCAACATTTTCACTGAAAGAAACACTGGTGTCAGGCAATACACTTGGATTCCATGCAGAAACAATCATTCTACGGCTGTTAGGATTGTTTTTTAAGGTTTCAATTACTTCTGCTAATTGATCAATGCTTTCACTATTCCAATTGCGCCATTGATGCCCATACACAGGTCCAAGATTGCCATTTTCATCTGCCCATTCATTCCAAATACGGACACCATTTTCCTGTAAGTATTTTACATTAGTATCTCCTTTTATAAACCATAATAATTCATGAATAATCGATTTGAGGTGTAATTTTTTTGTGGTTACCATAGGAAAACCTTCGCTGAGGTCAAAACGCATTTGATAGCCAAATACACTTTTGGTACCTGTTCCTGTCCGATCTCCTTTTTCATTTCCATGTTCAAGTACATGTTTTACCAAGTCTAAATATTGTCTCATGATGCTTCTGATTTTAAAAGTGTTGCAATGCAGTTTTGTAGTTGGTAAAAATAAAAAAAACGCGCTGATTTTTAACCAACGCGCTTGTATTTTATCAATAGGTTATTAACGAGAATTTATCCCACAATCATTCCAGCTATTGTTGCAGATATTAAAGAAGCAATTGTTCCTCCAATCAACGCTTTCATTCCAAACTCAGACAATGTTTTTCGTTGTCCAGGAGCTAAGGAACCAATTCCACCAATTTGGATTCCAATTGAAGCAAAATTAGCAAAGCCGCATAACATGTATGTTGCCATGATGATAGACTTGTCAAATTTTAAATGACCTATATTTTCAGGGTTTTTTAAATCAGCCAATTGTATGTAACCTATAAATTCACTTGCAGCTAGTTTTACTCCTAATAGCTGCCCCATTTGCATGATGTCTTCCATAGCAACACCAATAAGCCACATAAGTGGGGCAAATATTGTTCCTAGAACTGCTTCTAATGAAAATCTTGTATAAGGTGTGTTTTCTGCCATCCAACTATTTAGAGAAGTCACATCTCCAATCCAACCAAAAATTCCATTAATCATCGCAATAAATGCAACAAATACTAGCAGCATTGCACCAACATTTACGGCAAGCTTTAAACCTTCTGTGGTTCCATTGGAAATAGCGTCCAAAATATTAGAACCTATTTTTTCTTGAGAAACTTCTACGTTATTATCAATTTTCTCTGTTTGCGGATATAAAATTTTAGAGATAACGATTGCTCCTGGTGCAGCCATTACGGAAGCAGCAAGTAAGTGTTTAGCATAAAAAAGGCGCATGGCAGGATCGTCACCGCCTAAAAATCCAATATACGCAGCTAATACAGCACCGGCTACAGTTGCCATTCCACCAATCATTACTAATAAAATTTCTGATCGAGTCATTTTCTCCAAATATGCTTTAATTAGTAAAGGAGCCTCTGTTTGTCCTAAGAATATATTTCCTGCAACAGATAGACTTTCTGCTCCCGAAATTCCTAATATTTTAGTTAATACCAAAGCCATACCTTTTACTACTTTTTGAATGATTCCTAAGTAGAATAATACAGAAGTAAGAGCAGAGAAGAAAATAATGGTAGGTAATACTTGAAACGCAAATATAAATCCATAGGAGTTTACATCCATAACACCACTAAATAGAAATTCACTTCCAGCGCGTGTGTAATCTAGAATATTAATAAAAACTTGTCCGACACTTTCGAAAATAGTTTTTACGAATCCAACTTTTAAAACGGCGATAGCTATTATCAGCTGAAACGCTAATCCTAGTCCAACCGTTTTCCAATTGATAGCTTTTCTGTTTTTACTAAAGAGGAATGCAATAAAAATTAATGATAACATTCCCAAAACACCTCGCCAAATGCTAGTAAAAGAAATTCCTTGACTTTCAATGATTTTACTTTCTACTTTTGCTGGCGGAATATAATTGGGATGGTTTTTTGAAATGAAAGTGTAAATTTGATTGCCATCCTTTTTTAATTTGAGCATTTGCTCGGTTTCTTCAACAACTTCATAATAGACATCAATGTTGGTTGGAGTTTTTTGCTTGAAAACTAATAAATCATTGTTTTGTAGCCAATATCCTTTGTTATAACCGCCGTCTAACACACTTTCGTACGAACCGTTGTTTCTTAGTGTTAAAAAGTCACTTCCTTTATTAAATTCAACAGTACGCTTTATACTATCTGGATATTTTCTTAAATCTTCATAAATGATGTTGCTATACAGTTGCCAACTCGCAACAGAATTGTCTGTGACTTTATTTTTTTTAAATTGATAAAAAACATCCTTCTCTTTAAAAATCAGTGTAGAATCATTGAGTGTAGTAATTTTATATTTACGGATTGTATCAGTGGGTTCATTGTAATAGAACACTAATAAATTGTTTTGATAAATATAATCTCCATTGGCGCTCAAATTATTTTTGGCAGCAAGTTGGTATTGAAATTCACCTGCTTCTAGGATGAGTTTGTCTTTGGGAGATGTTGGAACCAGAGATTCTCCTGCTGCATTTTGTATATCACTAAAGTTCCAGCGTCCATCAATTTGAACTTCTTGTGCATTCAAACTAAAGAGCATTGCAAATACGGTTAGAATGCTTAGAATAATTTTTCGCATGTGATTATAGGTGTTTTATTTTTCGTTTTCTTGTTCTCTTTTAGAGATTTCATCTCGAAGTCTAGCGGCCTTTTCATAATCTTCATCAGCAACAGCTCCATCAAGCATGGTATATAACTCTTGAAGAGAAACTGCAGCTAGAGAATTATCGTCTGTAGTACTTTCTACGATATCTAAATTTTCATCGTCTGCAAATAATTCATCGACTACAATACTTTCCTTTTCCGCTGTTTCCTCTTCTTCTTTAGAAGTAAGTTTTAAAAAGATTCCAGCTTTGTCTAAGATAGTTTTGTAGGTAAAAATTGGTGCATCAAATCGTAGTGCTAAGGCAATTGCATCAGAAGTTCGTGCGTCAATAATTTCTTCAATCTTATCGCGCTCGCAGATAATACTTGAATAAAATACACCATCTACAAGTTTGTGAATAATGACTTGTTTTACGACAATATCAAAACGATCTGCAAAATTTTTAAAAAGATCATGAGTCAATGGTCGTGGTGGTTTGATTTCCTTTTCAAGTGCAATTGCAATTGATTGTGCTTCAAAAGCGCCAATAACAATTGGAAGTTTTCGGTCTCCATCTACTTCATTCAAAATTAGCGCATACGCTCCATTTTGTGTTTGGCTGTATGAAATTCCCTTAATATTTAGTTTTACTAAGCTCATTTGTCTCTAAATGCATTCACATAAAAAAGGCTGTCTAAAAAAGGGTTAACTTGTTTTAGACAGCCCTTAATGGGCACAATTTAAAAAAAATTATGCGTTATTTGCTTTAAATTCTTTCAATTTTTCAATAAGCTGTGGAACTACTTCAAAAGCGTCTCCAACAATCCCGTAATCAGCTGCTTTGAAGAAAGGAGCTTCAGGGTCAGTATTGATTACAACTTTTACTTTAGATGCATTAATACCAGCTAAATGCTGAATAGCTCCTGAGATTCCAATAGCAATGTATAGATTAGAAGCAACAGGCTTTCCAGTTTGTCCAACGTGCTCACTGTGTGGTCTCCAGCCTAAGTCAGATACTGGCTTAGAACATGCGGTAGCTGCTCCTAATACATCTGCTAATTCTTCTACCATTCCCCAATTTTCAGGGCCTTTTAATCCTCTTCCTGCCGATACTACAATTTCAGCGTCAGCAATAGTTACTTTTCCAGTAACTTTATCTAAAGATTCCACTTTTACGCCAAATAATGCGTCGTTTAAACTTGGAGAGAATGCTTCTGCAGCAGCGTTGCCTGAATTTTCAACCAATCCAAAAGCATTGTTTGAAACACCAACGATTTTTACATCAGAATTGATTTCTGTATGATTAAACGCTTTGTTGGTAAATGCTGTTCTTTTTACAACGAAAGGACTTGTGCTTTCTGGAGCCGCTACAACATTAGAAGCATATCCTGCACTTAAATTCACAGCTAAAATTGGTGCTACAGACTTACTGTCAGCACTTGAACTTACTACAACTACCTTTGCAGCTTCTTTTTCAGCGGCTTGTTGAATTGTAGCAGCGTAAGCTTTTGCATTGAAGTCTTTCAATGTATCTTCAGATACTTTTAATACCTTATCAACACCATACTTTCCTAATTCAGAAGTATCGTCAACATTAATGGCTACTGCGGTAACAGTAGTTCCTAATTGATTTGCAACTTCTTTGGCGTATGAAGCGACTTCAAAAGCTGCTTTTTTGAATTTTCCTTGTTCTGATTCTGTATATACTAAAATTGACATAATTTTTTTAATAATGTCCTGATTTTATTCAGGATGGGTTAAACAAATAAAACGATTCAGTGATTAGATCACTTTTGCTTCATTGTGTAGTAAATTAACCAATTCATCAATATTATTGGCATCTACTAATTTTACGGCTCCTTTTGGAGCTGGTTTTTCAAATTTTACAGCAGTAGTCTCAGCAGCAGTGTCAGCAGCTTCTATTACATTTAGTGGCTTTTTACGTGCCATCATGATTCCTCTCATATTCGGAATACGAAGATCACTTTCTTCAACCAATCCTTTTTGTCCACCAATGACTAATGGAAGCGATGTTGAAGAAGTTTCTTTTCCACCATCAATTTCACGAACAGCCGTAGCATTAGTACCATCGATTTCTAGACCAATACAGTTATTAACGAAGTTAGCACCTGTCAATTCGGCTAACATACCAGGAACCATTCCACCATTATAATCAATAGATTCACGACCTGCAATTACTAAGTCGTATCCACCATTTTTTACAACTTCAGCTAATTGTTTTGCAACAAAAAATCCGTCTGTAGCAGTTGCATTCACACGGATTGCACCATCAGCACCTATCGCTAATGCTTTGCGTAGTGTTGGTTCAGTTTCAGCGCCGCCAACATTTACAACATCAACAGTAGCACCTTGTTTTTCTTTGAACCACATGGCACGTGTTAATCCAAATTCGTCATTTGGGTTAATAACAAACTGTACACCATTGGTATCAAATTTAGTATCACCTTCAGTAAAATTGATTTTTGAAGTAGTGTCAGGTACGTGACTAATACATACTAATATCTTCATTGGTATTATATATTTTTTATTGTTTTGAATTTTTTACGAAGATACTGATAATTTCTTTAAAATTACTATGCATGCATAGTAATTTTTTGTATAATTTATTATTTTTCAGCTGCTTTTTTTAAGAATCATCAATTATAGTGCGCTTTTTCTCATAATTTACGATATCTAACGGATGGAGATTTAATTTTATTTCATGAAAATCGTTCATAGTTATTGGTCAAAACCGAGTAAAAATTCAAGAGCTACCACTGCAAAATATTTTGGGGGTAGAACTTAAGCGTACTATGTTTTTAAGCTTCCATTGGCTGATATGCATTTGGAAATGAAAACGAATATAAAGGAAGTAATGACTTCTGAGTATGAATACATATTATTGGATTTATTTGAGTTTCCAGTGTCAGTGAAAGATGTGATAAATGAATTTTCCAGTATTTTTGATATCGAAAAAGAAGAAGATTTTCAAAGAGTTACTCAATTCTCTAAAGAAATCATAAAAACACTCTTCTTTAAGAAATGTTTGATTTTGTAATTCTCATTATTAGAATTAATTGTTACTTTTGTTTTTCACTTTTTTAAAAAACTACATCATTCGATGAGAACAATACAGTTTAGAGAAGCGGTAGCCGAAGCTATGAGCGAAGAAATGCGCAATGACGATAGCATTTATTTAATGGGAGAAGAAGTTGCTGAGTACAATGGAGCCTACAAAGCATCAAAAGGAATGCTAGACGAATTTGGACCAGATAGAGTAATTGATACTCCTATTGCAGAATTAGGATTTGCTGGTATCGGCGTAGGTTCTGCTATGAATGGCAACCGACCAATAATTGAATTCATGACCTTCAACTTTTCACTAGTTGGAATTGATCAAATCATAAATAATGCAGCGAAAATGCGTCAAATGTCTGGGGGACAAATTAATATTCCGATTGTTTTTCGTGGGCCAACTGCATCTGCAGGGCAATTAGCAGCTACACATTCACAAGCCTTTGAAAGTTGGTATGCAAACTGCCCAGGATTAAAAGTAGTAGTTCCTTCTAATCCTTATGACGCTAAAGGTTTATTAAAAACTGCAATTAGAGACGATGATCCAGTAATTTTTATGGAATCGGAACAAATGTATGGAGACAAAGGAGAAGTACCTGAAGGCGAATATACAATTCCATTAGGAGTTGCTGATATTAAGAGAGAAGGAAGCGATGTAACAGTTGTATCTTTTGGTAAAATTATCAAAGAAGCCTACAAAGCTGCCGATGAATTGGCAGAAGAAGGAATTTCTTGCGAGGTTATCGACTTGCGTACAATACGTCCAATGGATCATGATACAATCTTAAAATCAGTAAAGAAAACAAATAGATTGGTAATCTTAGAAGAAGCTTGGCCGTTTGGAAATGTTTCTAC
Organism: Kordia zhangzhouensis; assembly: GCF_001005305.1. Lineage (GTDB taxonomy): Bacteria > Bacteroidota > Bacteroidia > Flavobacteriales > Flavobacteriaceae > Kordia > Kordia zhangzhouensis. Next base: position 313,823 of record NZ_LBMH01000003.1, on the reverse strand, counting down.
AGAAATCGTATACCAAGTACAAGCACAAGCATTTGACTATTTGGATGCTCCAATTCAAAAAATAAATACAGCAGATACACCAGCACCTTATTCTCCAGTATTACTTGAGGAATGGTTACCAAACAAAAATGATGTGATCAATGCTGTAAAAAAAGTGATGTACAAATAAAAATGTACTTTTAACATTATAAAAACTTCATCGGCATGTTTGTTGATGAAGTTTTTGTTTTTAAAATCAAAAAAATTGAAGACTACATTTTATTGTTTTTTAGCCATTTTTAGCTGCCTTTCAGCATTTTCGCAAACAAAAGTCAGTGGAGTTATAAAAGATTCGTCAGGAGAACCAGTACCTTTTGCGAATGTTGTATTTAAAAATTCTGTAGAAGGAACAATCAGTAATGAAGATGGAAGATTTTATTTAGAATCAGATACAACATATGATGTAGTTGTTTTTTCTTTTGTAGGATTTACAACGAAAGAGATTAAACTTACCAAAAAAGTAAACTACAATATGGAAGTGGTCTTGGAAGATGGTGAAAAGCTAGATGCTGTAGTCATTGTTTCAGGAAAACAACCCAAAAAGAATAATCCAGCAATTGATATTTTACGCAAAATTTGGAAGAGAAAACGATTTAACGGAATTCGACAATTTAAACAATATGCTTATGACAAGTATGAAAAAATAGAATTTGATCTCAATACAATCGATAGTGCGATGATGAAAAGCCGATTGTTTCGAGGAATGGAATTCATTTTTCAAGAAATAGATACTTCAAGCATTACAGGAAAAACATATCTGCCTATTTTTATCAACGAAGCTGTTTCAAAAGTATACGGAGACAATGTTAAAAACAAAGAAAAAGAAGATTTAATTGGTAACAGAAACTCTGGTTTTAGCAGTAATGAAACCGTAACTTCTTTTGTAAAAGATTTGTATGCAGATTATGATATTTATGATAACTATTTAAAGTTTTTTGACAAAAGTTTTACAAGTCCGTTATCGCGAACGGGAATCAATACGTATAATTATGTATTGGTTGATACTGCTTACATTGATAATAAATGGTGTTATAATATTGTGTTCTATCCACGAAGGAAAAATGAGCTGACTTTTAAAGGAGATTTTTGGGTAAATGATTCAACATTTGCCATTAAAAAAATAAACTTACAAGCTAGTAAAAGTGCAAACATCAACTGGGTAAAAGAAATATACATTGAACAAGAATTTGAAGTATTGAACGATTCTGTTTTCCTGTTAAAACGTGATTATATGTTGTCAGATTTTGCTCTGAACAAGAAGGAAAAATCAAAAGGAATTTATGGAAAACGAACAACTCTTTATGACAATTATGTGTTTGATGTAGAGAAATCAGATGATTTTTACAGTAAAGAGATCAATCCTTTTAATGAAGACATCTACGAACGTAGTGAAGAATTTTGGGCTGAAAACCGAATGGAAAAGCTCAATAAAGATGAAAAAGGAGTATATGAAATGCTCGATACTTTAAAAACAGTTCCTAAATTTAAGCGTCTATACAATTTGGCATCTATTTTGGCTTCTGGCTATATAGAGTTTGATCAATATAATATAGATTACGGACCTATATTTTCCACGTTCGGTTTTAACGATGTAGAAGGAATTCGTGTGCGTGCAGGTGGACGAACATATTTTGGACCCAATGATAAATGGCGTATAGAAGGTTATGGGGCATATGGATTTAGAGATGACAAATTCAAATATGGTATTTCAGGAAAATGGTTGCTCAATCCAAAAAATAGACTTATCATTTCTGCTGGAAATCGTCGAGATGTAGAACAAACAGGCGTAAGTTTAACGACAAATGATGATGTGTTAGGAAGAAGTTTTGCCTCGTCTGCATTATTGGCTAGTGGAAATAGTGATCGATTAACAGATATTAATTTAACGACTTTTGGGTTGCAAATGGAACCATGGAAAAATGTGACGTTAAGTTTAAATAGCTCATACAAAACAACCAAATCAGCTTCTCCCAATACATTTAGTCTATCATACATTGATCCAAATTCTCCAACAGGAATTGCAGACGAATTACGTCAAACAGAAGTAAATTTTGCGATTGATATTACTCCGGGAAGGAAAACGATTCGTCATGGAGTAGAGCGTAAAATTGTAAATGACGATTTTCCTCGCATATTCTTAAAATATAGTCAAGGGATAGAAGGAGCATTGAACAGCGACTTCAACTATTCTCGTTTACAATTCTTTTACAGACAACCATTTCAAGTAGGTGGATTTGGTCGTTTATACACAACAATCGAAGTGGGAAAAACATATGGAGAAGTTCCACTAAGTTTATTGAGTGTAGTACCAGGGAACCAATCGTATTTCTCTATTTACAATACATTTGCGCAGCTAAATTACTACGAATTTGTAACAGATACGTACGCTTCATTACATATTGAACATAACTTTAATGGACGTATTTTTTCAAGGATTCCACTATTGAGAAAATTAAATCTACGTGAAATCGTAGGAATTCGAGGTGTTTGGGGACAAATATCTAACGATAATATTGCATTAAATACTCCAGCATTTCAAAGCTTACCTTTTAGAAGTTTAACACCAGAAGGAATTGCTCCTAATGATAAAATTTATTGGGAATACTCATTTGGAATTGGGAATATCTTCAAAATATTTAGAATCGATTTCAATTTCAGAGGAAATTATAAAGACAATATTGATGCGCGCCAATTTGGTGTCACAGGAGCCTTTGGTTTTCATTTCTAAAAACCTATAAAAGAAATACATATAGTAAATATGTAATTTTTTTCTCTTTGCTTTCTTGGGCAAACTTGAAAAGATTCTCTATTGAATTAAAAGAGAATAAAAAAAGAGGTTCTTATAAAACTTAAAGAAAAGGTAACATAGAAACTCAAAATTAAGAGGAAACCTAATTGGTCAATCTCTGTGTTTTACGTACATTTGCAGCCGATTTTTACAAAACGTATAACAAAAGAAATATGACAGCGAAAGAAAAGATAACGTTTGATGCACTAATTGAAATTCCAAAAGGAAGTAGAAATAAATACGAATATGACTTCGATCTTAAGAAAATTCGATTCGACAGAATGTTATTTTCGTCTATGATGTACCCAGGAGATTATGGATTTATTCCTCAAACATTAGCTCTTGATGGCGATCCGCTTGACGTATTGGTTTTAGGAACAGAACCTACATTTCCAATGTGTGTAATGGAAGTAAAACCAATTGGAGTATTCCATATGGCAGATGAAAAAGGACCAGACGAAAAAATTGTGTGTGTGCCAGTAAGTGATCCAATTTGGAATAATTATAAAGACATTGAAGACTTAAATCCGCACCGAATAAAAGAAATTACACACTTTTTCCAAGTATATAAAGATCTTGAAAAGAAAAAAGTTGATGTTGGTGGTTGGGGAAATGCTGAAGAAGCCTACGAAATTGTTGATAAATGTATTGAGCGTTATGAAGCGAGCGAGCATAAAACAAACGGAGACTTCACAATATAGAAACATGACAACATAAAATATGTAAAAAAAACCTTCTAAAGCGATTTAGAAGGTTTTTTTTTCTGCTTGATTTTGTTACATTTATGCCGCTTAATAACTAATCAAACTAATTAGAATATGGAATCTTACATGATTTATGTGCCAATAGCTTTGGCAGTCTTGGGTCTCGTTTTTATGCTCATCAAAATGAGTTGGGTAAAAAAACAGGCTGCAGGAAATGAAAAAATGCAATCAATCTCAAAAAGTATCAAGGAAGGAGCGTTGGCATTTTTGAATGCAGAATACAGATTATTGGCAATATTTGTTGTCATTGCATCCGCATTGTTAGGATTTGTAGCTTGGAAAGTAGAAACTACAAGTTACATGATCATCTTAGCATTTATTATCGGAGCAATTTTCTCAGCTTTGGCAGGAAACATCGGAATGCGTATTGCAACTGATGCAAATGCACGCACAGCAGAAGCAGCAAAAACAAGTTTGCCACAAGCCTTAAAAGTGTCGTTTGGTGGTGGAACTGTAATGGGACTTGGTGTAGCAGGTTTGGCTGTTTTAGGACTGAGTCTATTCTTTTTATTATTCATGAAGCAATTCCTTACTGGAGGCGATTTTTATACTGAAATGACAGTAGTTTTAGAAGCCTTGGCAGGATTTTCACTTGGTGCAGAATCAATAGCACTATTTGCACGTGTTGGAGGAGGAATCTACACAAAGGCAGCCGATGTTGGGGCAGATCTTGTTGGAAAAGTAGAAGCTGGAATTCCAGAAGATGATCCGCGTAACCCAGCAACGATTGCAGACAATGTGGGAGACAACGTAGGAGATGTAGCTGGAATGGGAGCTGACTTATTTGGTTCTTACGTAGCAACAGTATTGGCAGCTATGGTGCTAGGAAATTATGTAATTCGTGATATCGCTACACTTTCAGGAGCTCCATTTACAGACAACTTTTCAAATATGGGACCAATTTTACTACCATTAGTAATTGCCGGTGTTGGAATTTTAGCGTCAATCATAGGAACGTTCTTAGTAAAAATATCAAATAATGAAGCTAAAGAAGCACAAGTTCAAAAAGCATTAGATATGGGGAATTGGGTTTCAATTCTTTTAACATTAGTAGCAAGTTTCTTCTTAATCAAGTGGATGTTGCCAGAAACGATGCAAATGAAGTTTTTTGGAGAAGCAGCAGCTAGAGAAGTTTCTAGTATGAATGTGTTTTATGCATCTTGTATTGGATTGGCAGTAGGAGCATTAATATCAATGGTAACAGCTTATTACACCAGTTTGGGTAAAAAACCAGTTTTAGATATTGTACAAAATAGTTCTACTGGAGCGGCAACAAATATTATTGCAGGTTTGGCAGTAGGGATGAAATCTACTTTCTTATCAGTATTATTATTCGCTGCAGCAATCTATGGTTCATATGCATTAGCAGGATTCTATGGAGTTGCGTTAGCGGCCTCTGCAATGATGGCGACAACAGCAATGCAATTAGCAATCGACGCATTCGGACCAATTGCGGATAACGCTGGTGGAGTTGCGGAAATGAGCGAATTAGAACCACATGTACGCGAACGTACTGATATTTTAGATTCTGTAGGAAATACAACTGCAGCTGTTGGAAAAGGATTTGCTATCGCTTCAGCGGCATTGACAGCATTAGCTTTATTTGCAGCGTATGTAACTTTTACAGGAATTGATGGAATTAATATCTTCAAAGCAGACGTATTAGCGGCCTTATTTGTAGGAGGAATGATTCCAGTAATTTTCTCAGCATTGGCAATGGAGTCGGTAGGAAAAGCAGCAATGGAAATGGTAGAAGAAGTACGTCGACAGTTTAGAGAAATTCCAGGAATTATGGAAGGTAAAGGAACGCCAGAGTATGGAAAATGTGTGGATATTTCTACGAAAGCAGCTTTAAAAGAAATGCTAATCCCTGGGTTAATTACAATTATTACTCCAATTCTAATTGGTGTATTTTTCCAAGCAGAAGCTTTAGGAGGATATATGGCAGGAGTTTGTGTATCTGGTGTAATGTGGGCAATTTTCCAAAACAATGCTGGAGGAGCTTGGGATAACGCTAAGAAATCTTTTGAAGCAGGTGTTGAAATTAATGGAGAAATGACTTATAAAGGGTCTGATGCGCACAAGGCGGCAGTAACAGGTGATACAGTTGGAGATCCATTTAAAGATACCTCAGGACCATCTATGAATATCTTAATTAAACTAACGTGTTTAGTAGGCTTAGTAATTGCACCAATTTTAGGTGGACACACTGATGAAACTGCTACAGCAGAAGAAGTTGATAAAAACGTGATTCAAGTAAGTACACAAGAAACGAATGAAGCAGATGTAGCGCTTAATATCATCACAATGAAAGAAGAAAACTTATAAAAACCGACATATTTTTATACAGTTGAGCCACAATTTTCGGATTGTGGCTTTTTTATGTTAGTTATGTAATTGCTTTTTTAATGTTTCAAAAGTGTCTGATAGATAAAAAGAAAAAACATTTCTAATACGAATGATTAGCTCTTGATGAATAAACTCTCCAGCTTCATTAGTTTGTGCTAAAAAAGTTTCCAAACCATGCGTGTCAATTAATTTTTGAGAGGTTTCAAAATTTGGCTTACTATACACTAATGCTTTTACAGCAGCTTTTACGTCATCACAAAATAAAAGAGCTACTTTATCGGCTACAATTTCCATCAAACGAGAAGTGATGAGTAAATTTTCAGAATGATCTTGCTGAGATTTTTCTTTCTTAAAAGGATTCAAATTATACCGTTCACTCACTTCCATTATCTCTTTCCCTTTTTCAGCAACATTAGCAACTTGTTCCACACGATTAATGATTGTTTTGTATTTTTCTACATTAGCAATATTTCCAAAAATAGTTCCGATGTTTCCTGCAAATGGCAGTACAGAAAGCAGCAAATTTACAACGGTAAAACCTTTGTCAGTAGCACCTCGCCAAACATCTGTTGAGGTAATTTTGGAATGTTCAAAGTAAATATGTGCCAATTCAATAGCAATTAAAAATAACAGTGAATTAATTTCTAAGAATTGCGAACTTTTAGAATCTAAAAAATCAATTCCAATTATTAAAAAAGCAGGTTTTCCTTCAACACCTATTACTACATCAGAATAGTTTCCGCGACCTATATAACATTCAGGAGCTTGTATTTGTAATGCATGACAAATGGCGGAGATTCGTGAAGTGATTTCTGGATAATTCGTTGAGTTTAATTCATCAGAGAACGAAATTACAGCATCATAGTCAGGAGGATTAAGTGCAGCAATGAAATTATGAAGCGAGTCAAAAAAACCTTTGGCGTCCTTAAAACAACTAGGCACTACTTTTTGTAAAATTTCTTTCTTATTTAGTGGTTGATACAAGGAAGTTGAATGGGTTTTTAAACTAGAAAAATTACTTTCCTGAAAAGTTTCTTGAATCGCTTTTGCTTTATACTTGAGAGCTTCAATTGTAAGCAAATCATCAATTCTACGATGAACTAAAGGTTGCAATTCGGCCAATTTGTGAATGGTTTCAGAAGTATTTTCTCCCAATTGTTTTTGGTTATATAAAATTGCTTCTAACACAGTAATTTTTAACTGCTGTCCACCTTCACCTTCTAATAAATTGGTGTTTTTAGTAGGTAACAAGTCCGTAATACTATCGTCTGGTAATAATTGATAAATTATTTTGTACAGAGCAACAGCTTCTGAAAAACGTTCAGCATTGGTCAAATGCCTGGCATAATTCAAATTGAACTCAAAAGTTTCTGTCTCTTTTCTCTTTTTATCTTGAAATTGTTCATACACATGTTGATGAAAAGCAATACTATGTTTTGCTGTAGACTTTTGCTGTAAAGGACGTATAATTTTTAAGAGCTCTTTTTGTGTTTTGAAAGAAAGCTGCCAGTTTTGAGCAATTGTTACTAGATTGTCGCCAAAATTAAAATCAGACGTGGCATGTTTAGTTAAAATTGCAAATAGTGTTTCCTCTTTTTGTTTGTGTATTGATAAATTTTTGAATAGAACTGCGACATCAGCTTTTAGTGTATTCAGTGACGAGAACATTGCGTCATTTTGTAAATGAAATATGCGAGAAGCTAATGCTAGATGGGCTTCTTTTTTAGAATATTTTTTTACTAACAAATCTGCAAAAACTTCCAAACGATTTTGTGCGCTTTTAATAACAGGTAACAATTCGTGAAACAAATAATCATTCATGAATTCTGTGTAAAAAGATAGCTTTTGTGTAGAAACCAAATCTTTACCTGTTTTATCGAAAATAGTTAATTCATTACGAGCAATCGAAATTATCTGAAAGTCATGTTTTATATCTCTTTGTAGTAAGAACTGTCGTTTGGAAGTAACGATAAAATACTCTACCTCTTTTTTAGAAACATGTTTATTTGCATCCTTTACAATGACATCATTAACACCTAAAATAGAGAGTACATATTCTTGTGGAGTGAATTGATGGAACAAAAAATTTTGTATTTCTAAATCAATAGTTGTTACAAAAGGAAGTTGCTCTTTGTTGTGTAAGGCATAAAGCTGATCGTTCTGTAAAATTAATAATTGCGTTTGTAAATACACAAAAAATGCTTGCTTTCGAAGGTCAAAAGAAGCTGGTTTTGTAGTTTCTTTATATGAAGAAAGATCTATCAAAACTGACTCGGCAATTACATAAATAACAGTTTCATTTTGTAAACATTGAACTCGTGTTTTATGAACAGTTTCTTTCTGATTATTCGTATGTATATCAATATCTACAATAAATCCTTTAGAAGTTTCTCTAAAAGTAAGCGCTCTGTTGTAAAAATCACTCAAAAAACCTCGCAGATTATTCACGGAAAAATGAGGTTTTACATATAATCTGGCTTGGTTTTTCAGATTGTGTTCCTGTGAATCTTTAAAAAAATGAAGCATAGTAGAGTAGCAGCTTTTAGTGATAGTAAAATACACATTTTTAAGTTGATGTAGTAATTTTTTAATGAATACACGTATAAAATCTATGGTAAAATATTGATTTGTAGAGATATAATTTTTATAACTTATAATCTATTAACCACAAAATTTAACTCATGAAAAAAAAGAAGTTCGAAAGTAAATTAGCATTTAAAAAGAGCAATATTTCTAATCTTTCAAATGTTCTTGGAGGATATGTCCCTCCATACGAAACTTATGATGTTGACTGCGAAGGTGGCGGAAGCGGCGGAAGTGGCGGTACGTATACGAATAATTGTAGCGGACAAACATGCGGAAATTGCATTACCAATGCACATCCATTAAGTGATCCATTGCATTGCAGAACGTGTCATACAGGTTGCTAAAACACAAAAGGTCGCTTTTTAGCGACCTTTTATAATATATTTTTTAAAACAATCCGTGAATCTCAGCATCAATCTTATTGATTACACTTCCAAGATCTTCAGGGTTATCTACAAAATCAAGATTGTCTACATCGATAATTAATAATTTTCCTTTATCGTATTTTGAAATCCAGGCTTCATAGCGCTCATTCAATCTACTTAAATAATCAATACTTATCGAGTTTTCATAATCGCGTCCACGTTTGTGAATTTGCGCAACTAAGGTAGAAATGTCTGCTCGTAAATAAATTAACAGATCGGGTGCATCAACCAATTTTTGCATCAATTCAAATAACGATTGATAATTTTCATAATCGCGATTGGTCATAAGTCCCATTGCGTGCAAATTCGGGGCAAAAATATGTGCATCTTCATAAATGGTACGATCTTGAATAATCTTTTTGCCACTTTCGCGAATTTGTAATACTTGTCGGAAACGACTGTTCAAGAAATAAATTTGAAGATTAAAACTCCAACGTTCCATCTGAGTATAAAAATCATCCAAGTATGGATTGTCAACGACATCTTCAAAATGGGGTTCCCATTGGTAGTGTTTTGCTAATAATTTAGTTAACGTTGTTTTTCCTGCGCCAATATTTCCTGCTATTGCAACATGCATGTGATTGTGTAATTAGGTGTTGTTCTTAATATCAGATTAATGGAATTTTATAATTGAAATTAAGAAAAATAGTATTCTTTTTATTCTTTTGTTGGTTTTTTGAGTTGAAACTGATACAATACAATTCCGTCGTAAATATACAAGATATCATTGTGAAGCGAAAACTGTTTTATTGCAATTCGGTCGGAGGGCATATTCACAGGATAAATGTCATCATTTATCATTAAAAATAATTGTCCATCTTTTAAAAAAATAGTGTCCGAGTTACTCATTGAGAAATCGCTTATGTCAACTAATTCTTGTTGAGTTAGCAAACTTCCATAAATATTGTAGGTGTATAATGTTTTGTTAGTTAGTACTTTACAAAAATTGTAATTACTTTTTTGAGTGATAAATTTTTCGGGAATAGGTAAATTTTTCACTAAGGTTTTTTCTTGATTATAATTAAAAACTTCTAGTTGTTGGGTGTTGGTATCAAAAATCCATAAATTTCGATCGTTGGCAGTAGTCGCGGCAGCTAAATTTTTGAATTCTGTCGTTAGATTGAAATCAATTCGTTTGATTTCATTAAGTGTATTGTCTAAAACAATGACAGTATTAAAATCTTCATAAAAAACAGTAATCTTCAATGGATTGAGAATGTCAACAGAGGTAATTTTCCCTAGTTGTAAATTTTTATATTCCCATGTTTTTTGATCTTTTCGTTTGGTAAGAATATGGTCGTTGATTGTATACAAAGCACCAAAGCTATCAACTGACACAAAATGGTCTACGGCTAAACTATCTTGTTCTATAAGTGTTGTAGTCAATGTTTTTTGACCAAATCCCATTATTGAACAGCAGAAAAACACTAAAAAAGTCAGTTGCTTCATACTTGGCAAAGTACAAAAAATACGCCATTATTAAGATAGTAATATATAATTTACTATTGAATTGAAAAAACATTAGTATTTGCCATTTGTGGTTAGCAAATCAACTTATATCCAAAACCGCGTACATTTACAATTTGAATTTCAGGATCGTTTTTCAGTTTTTTGCGAAGTTTTGTAATAAAAACGTCCATACTACGCGCATTGAAAAAATCATCATCTCCCCATAGTTTATTTAAAATAAAAGTGCGATCAAGAACAGCATTTCGTTTTTCTGATAAATGGTAAAGTAATTCGGCTTCGCGATGAGTGAGTTGCACCGGTGTTTCGTTCCAAATCAATTGTTGTTGTGTGTGATTAAAAATATAAGTTCCAATAGGTATTTTTGTTTCGTCTTGTTTTAGATGAATACGATTCAACAAAGCATGTATGCGAACAATTAGTTCTTCCATGCTAAAAGGTTTTTTTAAGTAGTCATTTCCGCCGTGTTCAAAACCTTCTACAACATCTTTTACTTGCGATTTGGCTGTTAAAAATATAATAGGAATGGTTGCATTTTCCTTTCGAATTTCTTGGGCAAGTGTAAACCCATCCTTTTTGGGCATCATTACATCCAAAACTAAGATGTCAGGTTGTTTAGTTTGATATGTTTCATATGCTTCTTCACCATTTTCACATAAAAAAACCTCAAAATGGCGTGATTCTAGACTCTCTTTTACAATTTGTCCTAAAGCAGGTTCGTCTTCTGCCAGCACTAATTTGATGCGATTTTTTTTCATCCTAACAAAGCAATTTTAAAAATGGTATGGTTAGTACTTGGAACTAATTGTATAGTACCTCCATGTTTCTCAATAATTTTTTTAGTGTAATACAATCCGATTCCAAAACCTTTCACATCGTGTGTGTTTCCTTTTGGAATACGGTAAAACTTATCAAAAATCTTTTCTCGTTGTGATTTATCAATGGTATTGCCATTGTCAGTTACAGTAATTTCGACGGTATCTAATACTTTATTTACCTGTACTTCAATTTGATTTCCTCCGTATTTTAATGCATTGTCAATCAAATTTGTAATTGCATTTTCAAAATGAAAAGAGTCCAATTCTAGTAGTAGTTCTTTTACATTACTTCGAAAAGAAATAGTTTTGTTTGAAGAAAGTGCTTGTTGTTTTTCTGTCGTTTTTTGGATAAAATCAACAATATCAAGCATCTCTTTTTTTAATAAAAGTTTTTCACTGTCAAGAGTAGCCGTTTCCAACAATTTCTCGACCATGAGATGTAGTTTTTTTAATTGTTTTTCGGAAATGGATAAATATTTTTTAGCTTTTTCAGGATCTTTCAAAGCGTCAAAATGTTGTATTGCCTCTAAAGCCGTGGAAATAGTTGTGATAGGTGTTTTGAATTCATGAGTAATATTGCTAATTAGGTCATTTTTAATTTCAGCTAGTTGTTTCTGCTGACGAATAATATGAAGTAAATACAATAAGGAACTAATAATTGCCAATGATAATAGAGTAGAGATAAGAATTCCTAAAACACTTTTTTTCCATATTACTTTAGAAATATTGGCATATTGCAATTCTAGTTTTTCTCCAGGTTTTAAGTAGGCTGATTTTGAATTTGTTTTTAAAAAATCATTAGAAATTTGATGGTTAGAGACCTGTCTTACTAACGTTTCATTCACATATTGGTTAAGATTATATGAGAGCTCAATTTGTTTGCGCTTGAACTCAGTGTCTAAGAATGTTTTTAGTTTGTCAAAATCTAATGAATCTTCAGAAATAGAAATATATAAAGATGAAATTTGATTAAACATTCGAATACTGTCTTTACTTTTCATTAGGTTAGGAATGCTGAATCGTTTGTTAAATTCAACAAGTTGTGTAGAGTCTGCTTTAGAAAACCCAGTACTATTTCGAGCGTCAATAATAATAGTATCAGTACTTGTTTTGATACGCGCTTCTATAGTTTGAAAAATTGAATCCAGATTTAGGTCACGTAATTTTTCAAAAGTCTTTGAGTTGTGCGTATGAGAAGTGTCGTTCATACTAATCAACATCATTTTTTCTTGCTTGGCAAAATCAGCGTAGTAAGCTTCTACAGCATTATCCAAACTAATTTGAACTTGATTGATGAATTGCTGTTTATTGACTTGATAGTTTTTGTAGTTCCAATAGATTTGTACTGCGACGGTAATGGCAATCGTTGCCATAATCGTATATAAAATCCAAGAAGAGCGTTTTTGCTTCATTTTCTATTTGTTACACTTCAAAAGTAAGAACAAAATCATAAAACAAGCGTATCGCTTAACACTCGTTAACGTTCGTTAACCAAAAACTAGTAATTTCTAATTCATATTTGTGCCATCAAAAAACTAAAAACACAAATAGTTATGAAAAATTATACTAAATCAATTATCGTTTTTGTATTTGTATTGATGAATGCTTTTTTGAATGCGCAAGACTTTCAAGGAGTAGCCACATATAAAACAAATATGAAAATGGATTTAAAAATTGACAGTTTAGGTCAGAAGCAAGGAATTGACAAAGAAATGCAAGAAAAACTCAATGAAATGCTTCAAAAACAATTTCAAAAGGAATACAAGCTCACATTCAATACTACAGAGTCTGTATACAAAGAAGAAGAAAAATTAGCAGCGCCATCACCACAAGCCGCTGGGATGCAAGTTATGGTAATGGGAGGAAGTGAATCTGCAATATTGTATAAGAATACTAAAGATAAACGCTTTGCCAATGCTCAAGAGATTTTAGGAAAAAAATTCTTAGTAAAAGACAAATTAGAGAAACAAGAATGGAATCTTGAAAAGGAAACTAAGTTTATTGGACAGTACCAATGTTATAAAGCAACTCGAACTATTGAAGTTGAACGGATAACCTCTTCATCTGTAAATGAAGCTACTACTGAAGAAACTAAAAAAGAAACGACAACTATTACAGCGTGGTATACACCAGAAATACCTGTAAATGCAGGACCAGATATGTATTGGGGATTGCCAGGTCTAATTTTAGAAGTAAATGATGGTAGACAAACGATTGTGTGTAGCAAGATTGTTTTAAATCCAAAAGATAAGATTGCTATTGAAGAACCAACGAAAGGAAAGGAAGTAACACAAGCAAAATTTGAAGAGATTATGCGTAAAAAATCTGAAGAAATGATGGAGCGTTATCGAGGGAATGGGAGAGGAGATGGAAATCATATTGAAATTCGAATAGGCGGTTAATTTATACACAACACAAATGAAAAATAGAATTATATATAGCTTACTTATAGTGTCATTCATCATCAATTTTCCTTTTGCACTTTTAGCTCAGCAAGCACAAATTCCTTTTGTGCATGACGGATTGATGTATGTTAAGGTAAAAGTAAATGAATATCCAGAAGAATTAAATTTTGTCTTTGATACAGGAGCGTCAACTACAGTAATAGATACTAAAATAGCAGAAAAAATAGGTGTAAAATCTAATTATCAACAACCTACTGAAGGAGCAGCAGGAACGGAAATGTATGATATAGCGTTGTTTCAAAAAGTTCAGGTTGAAAACATAACATTATCAGAAACACACATAGTGTTAATTGACTTAGAACGTTTATCAAAAAAAGGAAATCTGCCAATTGATGGAATTATTGGAGCAGATATTATGAAACGATTTATAACACAACTTGATTTTGACAAAAAAGTTATCGAATTGTATAATGATATCAATGAAGTTGCGGGAGTTGAAAAATATACAGAAACGCCCATAGTAATGGATTATAGTTCAATTCCACAAGTTCAATTAGAATTTACATTAAATACCAAAGAAAAATTCAGTGGAAATTTTTTATTTGATTCTGGTGCAAATTTTACATTCTTACTCAATACACCTTTTGTGAATAAACAGAAAATAGCTTCTAAAATAGGGACGACAATCGAAAATCGAGCTGAAAGCTTAACAACTTCTTCTAGCTTTAAAATAGGAAAAGTTGCCAATGTACGTTTTGGTAATTATCAGTTTGGAGAAATGCCAATGAACTTGTCCAATAGCGAAGCAGGCGTAATGGCTTCTGAAGAATATACTGGGATACTTGGAATCAAAATCATTAGTAGATTTAATACAATTCTCGATTACAAAAACCAAAAAATATACATGCAACCTAATACTACTTTTGGAGAACTTTTTGAGTTTCCTACAAGTGGAATTGCTCTTGAAAAAAATGCTGAAACAATTAATATCAGCAATGTGGTGGAAACATCGGAAGCCTACCAAAAAGGAGTTCGGGTAGGAGATGAACTATTGCAAATAAATCAAGTAGAAGCCCGTAATATAAAAGAGTGTCGTAAATTATTGAAACAAGAAGATAAAGCCGTTGAACTTACAATAAAAGATCAACAAGGAAATATAAAAAGAATAACAATTATACTAAAGAGGCTTATTTAATAAAAACAAATGAAAAATTAACAAAAGCAGATTAAACTTCCTTCCAAAATGTAAGTCTTACTAAAATTAAAAGTGTAACTTTTTGCACTATTTGGTACTAACGTACTAAATATAATTAAAACACATAAAGATTTACCAGATGAAACGATTACTACTATGGAGCTTGGTTTTATGTACGACTAGTATATTTGCTCAAAATTTTCAAGGGAAAGCCTACTATCAATCCAAAACAACTATGGATATGAATTGGGGCGGAAGAGAATTGTCTGAAGAGCAAAAAAAACGTATTCAAGAACGTATGAAAAGCTTTTTAGAAAAAGTATATGTACTCGATTTTAATAGAACATCTTCTGTATATAAAGAAGAAGAACGTGTTGAAGCTCCTGGGCAAGGACGCGGCGGATTTGGTAGAATGATGATGGGAAGTTTTTCTCAAGGAAATCAGTACAAGGATATTCAGAATGGTGAAATTTTAGAATCGAAGGAGTTTTTTGGTAAAAAATTTTTAATCAAAGACAGTTTGCAGAAGTTAGAATGGAAAATGGAGGGTGAAACCAAACAGATTGGTCAATATTTATGTTTTAAAGCAACAGCATTAAAAAAAGTTGACGAATTGGATTTTAACAGTATGCGACCTAGAAGAAGAGATAATGATAAAGAGAAAACACCTGAAGAAAAAAAACAAGATTCTATCAAAGCTGCAAAAGATCCGTTCAGTCAAATAGATATTCCAAAAGAAATATTGGTTACCGCTTGGTATACACTTGATATTCCTGTAAATCAAGGGCCAGGAGAATATTGGGGCTTGCCAGGATTAATATTGGAAGTAAATGCATACCGAACCACAATATTATGCTCTAAAATTGTAATGAATCCAGCAGAAAAAGATCCTATTGAAAAACCAACAAAAGGAGAAGAAGTCACTCGAAAGGAATACAATGAAATCGTGAAAAACAAGATGCAGGAAATGCAAGAAATGTATCGTGGACGCGGAAGAGGTCGAGGACGAGGAAGAGGCTAATACAGTACTGACAACTAAACAATCAGAAGAAAAAACAATTTATGAAAAACATATTATTTGTATTGCTATGTTTCATAGCACAGGAAACTATTGCCCAAATAAAACTAGAAGGTATTGTAAAAGATACATTAGGCAACCCTCTAGAATTGGCCAATGTGATTGCACTTAACAAAGATACAAATGCACTTGAATCTTATGGTATTACCAACAATGAAGGACGTTATAGACTCGCATTAAAAAAACACACCAGTTATACGATTAAAGTAAGTTTTATTGGTTTGGCAACAATCAATGATTCCTTAGTAACGAAAGAGTCGGACATCCAAAAAGATTTTGTAATGAAAACCGATGAAACTCTTGATGCGGTTGAACTTACCTATGAAATGCCAGTAACAATCAAAGGAGATACAATTGTTTACAATGCAGATTCTTTTAAAAATGGTTCAGAAAAAAAACTGGGAGATGTTTTAAAAAAGCTGCCAGGAGTAGAAGTTGATGATGAAGGAGAAATAAAAGTAGAAGGGAAAGACGTAACCAAAGTTATGGTTGAAGGAAAAGATTTTTTTGATGGCGATAGTAAATTAGCAACAAAAAATATTCCTGCGGACGCAATTGACAAAGTAGAAGTGCTTAAAAATCATAACGATGTATCGCAAATGCGAGGATTAGGAAACGATCAAGATAATGTGGCAATCAATATTAAATTAAAAGAAGGGAAGAAGAATTTTTGGTTTGGTGAAATCACTGGAGGACTTGGTCCTGATGAGCGTTATCTTGCCAATCCAAGACTTTTTTATTACAGTCCAAAATATAGTGTAAACATCATTACAGATTTCAATAATATAGGTTCTATTCCGTTTACACGACGTGATTATTTTAATTTTTCGGGCGGATTTAGAAGTGTGTCCAGAAATACTGGAACAAATTTTAATGTAACATCAAGTGATATTGGATTTTTAACGTTACGAAACAATCGAGCGAAAAATATATACTCTAAATTTGCTGCAACAAACTTTAGCTATTCTCCTAAAAAAACGTGGGATATTAGTGGATTTGCAATCTACTCAGGTTCACGAACAGAATTGCAGGAAAATAGTATTAACAATTATATTGATGAAACCACACCTGATGAAATTACAACCACTACAACACGACAAAAAAGTGATCTTGGACTATTTAAGTTAAGTACTACGTATAAACCAAATTCGAATAATCAATTAGATTATGATGTGTTTGCCAAAGTGTCAGAACAAACCGAAACTCAAGATTTTTTCTCTTCATTATTGGGAAATATAGACGAACGACAATCGCAGAATCCGTTTAGTATCAATCAAAATCTTAACTATTATTACACTGCTAGTGATAATCATATTTTTGCATTAGAAGCTCAACATTTACTCCAAGATGAAGATCCATTTTACAATGCACGATTGGCGCAAAGTGAGCAATTTCGCTTTACAGAAGTATTGGATCTCAATACAACACAATCATTCTTAGATATTGCGCAAGACAAACGTGTGAAGACTAATAAATTTGATGTCCGCTTGGATTATTGGTATGTATTAAATCAAAAAAGCAATATCAATTTGACGGCGGGAACAACGCTTAGCACTCAAAATTTTAACTCAGAGATATTCCAGTTGTTAGATAGCGGAAGTAAATTGCCGCTTCAAGCTCCACAACAAGACGTAATCAATGATGTTCGTTATAACTTTAGTGATGCATTTTTGGGAGCACACTATAAGATAAAATCGGGAAAATTTACATTCACACCAGGAATTACTGCGCATGCGTATAGTACTAAAAATACGCAGTTTGGTTCAGAATTTAAAGAAACCTTTACCCGTTTCTTGCCAGACATGAATATTCGAATACAATTAAAAAGTTCAGAAAACATAAACTTTAATTACCAGATGCAAACTGATTTTACGAATGTGAACAATTTGGCGGAAGGCTTGGTTTTTAATAACTATAATTCTTTGTACAGAGGAAATAGAACGTTAGAAAATGCATTGTCGCACAACATAAACTTAAGTTACTTTAGCTTCAATTTATTTAATTACACAAACATTTTTGCATTTTTAAATTATAACAAACGAATCGACCCAATTCGAAATCGTTCCCAATTTTTGACAATTCCTGGTACAGATCCAAACGCTCCTGATGTAGTAAGTACTAACAGTGTATCAACACCGTTTAATTCTAACTTTGCGGATGAAACTTTTTCGGCAAATGGTCGCTTTGAACGCATGTTTGGAAAAGTTAAAGCTTCCTTAGGAGGAAATTTTTCGCTCTCAAAGTTCAATCAAGAAATTAACGGAAACAGAAGTGTGAATGAATCGTTTTCGCAAAGCTATCAAACACGCATCAGTACCAATTTTAGAAATGCTCCGAATATTGAAGTTGGGTACAATTTGACAATTAATGATTATGATCAAGGGCAAAATTCAAATCGATTTATAACAAGTAGTCCGTTCGTTAATGTAGATGCGTATTTTTTGAAGAGCTTTATCTTTACGGCTGATTATTCATACTTTAATTACAAAAATGAAGAACGAACAATCAATAGCTATAATTTTTTAAAGGCAGAATTGTCATATCAGAAAAAAGACAGTTCGTGGGAATATGCCGTACGAGGAACCAACTTATTGAATACTAAATCCTTGAATCAAGATAATTCTAATAATTTTTTAACTAGTACAAGCGAATATTTTATTCAACCTCGCTACTTTATCTTTAGTGTAAAATATAATTTATAAGAATAGCTATATTCAATTAAAAGCCTTTCTGTACTTGAACAGAAAGGCTTTCTTTTTTGAAGAAAATAATTAAAAACCGCAATACATTACTATTTATGTTCTCTTACTAGATGTAAAAGCGAAATTGTGCCTATTATAATTTGAACCTTTTCAATAGAATAGCATTTTGATTTTTCATTTTGGCAGTGTTGTTATTGATTAGATAGAAAAGCTTTAAAAAGGTTGCGTTTGTTTTAAAAGAGAATTAAAATGAAGGGCGCTTTTTGTGCTTACAATTCATAAATCGTAAATAAGGTTTCTTGTGTTAAGAGATTTACATTGCTAAATTTAAGAGTATTAACAACGTCAAAATTTAATTCATTATGAAAAAAAAGAATTTAAGATCTTTAGCATTGAACAAAAAGTCAATTTCTAGTCTAAAACATGTTTCAGGTGGTGTTGCAGAACAAACAATGATAGGAGAACCGTGTCAACCTCCAACAATTTTCAATTCGTGTGATTATTGTCCTTCCTCAGTATGTGAAAGTTTTATTTGTCCATCATGGTGGGGCGGACAACTTTGCCCAAGTGGTGATAAATAGCATATAAAGCGAACTTCGGTTCGCTTTTTTTTACTAAAGTGCTTTTTTGAAATTGATATATTTTTGAATGGATTGCGATACAAAAATACTACAAAGTACAAATGCCATGAAGAAGAAAAAACCGTTTTGTAATTCAGATTGATTGGTTGTCAGAATATCTAAATGATTCGATACATTTTCTAGCTGAGTAAGTTGACTTGAAATGATTCCTGAAAATCCGATATATGCCATAAAAATAGCCACTACAAAAACATCTGCCATTGACCATTTTCCGCTTTTAAACACCATAAAACGAATAACTTTATTATTTTTTAATGAGTGATTAAATAGTAATAATACACTAGAAATTAATTTTACTAATGGAAAAATAACACTAAAAAGTACAACTAAAATCCCAACAAGTATGATTTTTATTTTCCCTTGTGAAAGCATTACATTGGCGACTTCCATTATACTTTTGCTTTTATAATATAACACTTGATCTTTAAAGACGATAGGTTCTCCCATTAGTTGCAATTCCATACTTGAAATACGTGCATCAATAGCAATCATTGGTAAAAAAACACCTAAAACAAGAACATGCAATATTGCAAGTATACAAATGGTTATTTTATAGGGAGAAAGTGTTTTATTGCTCCATAAAAAAAGTAAGATACTCAACAAAGCGAGCCCCAAAATTATGTTTAGTATGGTTTGCTCTTTTGTAATATCATGAATTTGTTTAGAAATGATTTTTTTACACTTTTCTTTAGTTAAAGCGTTGTAAGAGAAAAGTATATCTTGATATCTTGTATAATCTAATTTTTGAAACGTACTGTCGGTATACGAATTAATTTGCGCTAAAATATATTCTTTAATACTATCACGATTCTCTTCTTCTTCAAGAAAATTGAGAATATCTTCCGTAATAATCGGAACATGTTGTTTCAATTCTCCAAAGATTTCAAAGAAATCAGCTCCAAAATTTTTTAATGAAAAGCCATAATTGGCTTCTCGTTCATTCTCTGCTTTATAAGTAGTTTCAAATTTATCAATAGATTCGTATAAAAAAGTTTCAATCTTAATCCTTGCTTCTTCTCGATCGTTTCCTGAAAGTTTAAGTTCATTCAATTTCTTGGTGATGATTACAGCAAATTGTTCTTCCCAAGCATCTATATTAAACATTCCATATTTTATATCAGAAAGTTCAATGTGATCATTTTTTAAATGTCTTTTTTTCGTCTCTAATGTGTATGATAAAAATGTTGAAACACTAATACTAACGAGTAGGATAATTAGGATGATATGTGAAAATAATGGCTTTTGCACTTGGTAATAATGTAACGAGACAGAAGTAAGACGATTGGCTACTCAATTTGTTTCAGGTTTTTAGTAAATCATTCGTACTGTAATCCAATTTTTGATTTGACACGTTCTATAATAGCCATTAATTTTTCACTTAGATGTAGTGGCAGTTTAGTGCTTTCGTGTTGCTTATGTAAAATACATGAATTTACTTCTTCAATTTCATGAATATAGCCGTTTCCGCTAAACGGAAGTTCATAAATAGTTTCTTTACCATTTTGCGATACTGTAATTGTGCTTGGTTGATGGAATCTGCGATGTAATTTAATACTACCTTTCGTTCCATATAGGTAAGCTTCTGTTGGAGTATTTGCTTCTAGCGTTGATGTTAGGATTGCTTTTGCATTATTCTCATAGTCAAATAACATAGCACAAAAAGAATCAACATCAGTTTTAGTCATACGAGCCATTGCCTTAACATCTGAAGGAATACCAAGAACAAGTAAACTTAAAAAAATAGGATACAATCCAATATCTAACAAGGAACCTCCGCCTAATTTTTTGTTGTACAAGCGACTTTCAGTGTTGAATTCACTTTGAAAGCCAAAATCAGCTTGCACACTGATAATATCACCAATTGCTTTTGCGTCTAGTAGAGAAATCATTTTTTCAATTGCGGGCATAAATCGTGTCCAAATAGCTTCCATCAAAAACAATTTTCTTACTCGAGCTTCTTGAATTATGGTTTGCACTTGTGTAGAATTAATACCAAGAGGTTTCTCACACAAAACACTTTTGTGATGCTGTAAACACAACATTGAATTCTCAAAATGTAATGTATGCGGAGTGGCAATATATACTACATCAATTTTGGGGTCATTGACTAAATCTTCGTATGAATGGTATGCTTTTGAAACTTGATAAGTTTTGGCAAAATCAGTTGCTTTTTCTATACTTCGAGAAGCAACAGCATGCAATACTGCTACTTCAGAATATTGCAAGTCGGCAGCAAATTTGTGTGCAATTTTCCCTAAGCCAATAATTCCCCAATACACTTTTTGTGACATGATTTTATATTTTTTGAGAAGTTACAATTTTTATTTTTGCAACAAATAGAGATATTACTATGATTACAAATAAAAACCGCTTTTGTATAGAGTACAAAAGCGGTTTTTACATATATAACTAAGTTTGTGATATTTTACAATCCGAAAGCAGATTTTACCTTATCAACATAGTCTAACTTTTCCCAAGTAAACAATTCTACTTGCATCGTTTTGCTTTCACCATTTGGAGTAGTAAATGTTTTCTCTACAACTTCATTTTTACGTCCCATGTGTCCATAAGCAGCTGTTTCACTATACATAGGTGTACGTAACTTCAAACGGCTTTCAATAGCAGCAGGGCGCATATCAAATACTTCAGAAACTTTCTTAGCAATTTCACCATCAGTCATATTTACTTTTGCGGTTCCATATGTGTCAACAAAAATTCCCATTGGTTCAACCACTCCAATTGCATATGAAACTTGTACTAAAATTTCATCAGCAACTCCTGCGGCAACTAAGTTTTTTGCTACGTGTCTAGTTGCATACGCAGCACTTCTATCTACTTTACTTGGGTCTTTTCCAGAAAAAGCACCACCTCCATGGGCTCCTTTTCCTCCGTACGTATCTACAATAATTTTTCTACCTGTTAACCCAGTGTCTCCATGAGGGCCTCCAATTACAAACTTTCCTGTAGGATTGATATGATATTTAATATCATCACCAAATAGTGCTTGAATTTCTGGTTTTAATTTAGACTTTACACGAGGAATTAAAATTTGAATAATGTCTTCACGAATTTTAGCTAACATTTCTTCGTCTGTATCAGCAAAATCATCATGCTGTGTAGATACAACGATTGCTTCAACTCTTGAAGGGACATTGTCATCATTATATTCAATTGTTACCTGACTCTTCGCGTCTGGACGTAAGTAAGTGATGTCTTCATTTTCTCTACGCAATGCCGCCAATTCGATAAGGATTAAGTGAGAAAGATCCAAAGCTAGAGGCATTAAGTTTTCAGTTTCCTTAGTAGCGTAACCAAACATCATTCCTTGATCTCCTGCACCTTGTTCTTCTTTGGTTTCTCTATCAACACCACGATTGATATCTTCCGATTGTTCGTGAATAGCTGATAATACTCCACAAGAATTTCCATCAAACATATATTCACTCTTCGTATAACCGATTTTGTTTACAACCTCTCTAGCGATTTTTTGAACGTCTAGATAGGTGTTTGATTTCACTTCACCAGCAAGGATTACTTGTCCAGTAGTTACTAAGGTTTCACAAGCTACTTTTGATTCAGGATCGAATGCTAAAAAATTATCAATTAATGCATCAGAAATTTGATCTGCTACTTTGTCTGGATGTCCTTCTGAAACCGACTCAGAGGTAAAAAAATATGACATAATAAATCTTCTTTTATGATTAAAATGATGAAGAAAACTAAGAGTGATTGCTTGGTCGACTAAAGAAGTAGAAAATTACTGCTTTAGCATTTTTTAATATCCTGAATTTTCAGGATTTGAGGTTGCAATCAGTTCAAATTTTTCCTCAAATCAGCTGCAAATGTATAAAAATCTGTTCATAAACAAACAACAAAAAAATAGAATTTCATTTTTCTTTTAAAAACTGTTAAAATCAACTTTTTATGAAAAAATATTTGGATTTTAAAAAATTATGACATTACCTTTGTCACAAACAAAGACGAAGTATGTTTATTAAAGTTTGTAATATGTGTTGTATGATGTGTAGCAGAAATGCCGCAGAGGACACTATTGTATTACGCTAACTTTTAAAAGCATTATCAATAAATTCAAGCCTCTGCAAACGCAGAGGCTTTTTTCATGATTATATTTTAAGTTAATTTTTTAAGAACCAATGAATCGAATTTTTCAAATAGTAACTATCAAGACAACCATGACTATGTGTTGTTGTATGATGATGACTGCATGCATGATGTGTTGTGGTCACACTTGCTATTATCGAAAAGTTCCTGATAAATGGTAATTCGTTTATCGTAAGCATAAAAAAAGGTCTTTTTGGTAATACACATCCAAAAAGGCCTTTTTTCGTTGGTTGACACTCAAAATGAATCGAAATTCAAAAAAATAAATCACACAATTATCAAATACTAGAAAAATGAGTACACAAAAATTCGCAACAAAAGCTTTACATTCGGGACATGATACGACACTCAATGGAGGAACCCGAGCAGTACCAATTTACCAATCTACTGCCTATGTTTTCAATAACTCTGATCATGCATCCAATTTGTTTTCCTTGGCAGAAACAGGGAATATCTATACCAGAATTAACAACCCTACAAATGATATTTTAGAACAAAGATTAGCAGCTCTAGAAGGTGGAATTGCAGCAGTGGTAACTGCTTCGGGAACTTCAGCTATTGCAACAACACTACTAACCTTATTGAGAACAGGCGACCATATTGTAGCTTCCAACAGTTTGTACGGTGGCACTTATAATTTACTTAATGTTACGTTGCCAAGACTCGGAATTACAACGACATTCGTTGATCCTGCCGAAGAAAATAGCTTTAGTGAAGCTGTGCAAGAAAACACAAGAGCTGTTTTTATCGAGTCATTAGGAAACCCAAAACTAGATGTCCTTGACATTGAAGCAATTTCAGTGCAAGCCAAAGCTAACAAATTACCACTTATTGTCGATAACACCATTGCCACTCCTTACTTATTGAATCCTATCAAATACGGCGCAAATATCGTCATTCACTCACTTACAAAATACATCAATGGAAACGGAACTGCTTTAGGCGGCGCCATAATTGATGCAGGGACTTTTGACTGGACTAATGGAAAATTTCCTGAATTTACAGAACCATCACCAGGATATCATGGCTTAGTATATAGTGAGGCATTGGAAGCAGCTGCATTTATTGCCAAAGTTCGTATTGAAGGATTGCGTGATTTTGGTTCGGCATTGAGCCCATTTAACGCATTTCAAATTATTCAAGGGTTAGAAACTTTACCAATTCGAATCAAACAACACAGTCAAAATGCTTTAGAACTTGCTCAATGGTTGCAACAACAAGAGGCAGTAGCTTGGGTAAACTATCCTGGACTAGAAACTAGCAAATACAAAAAAATAGCAGAAAAATATTTACCAGAAGGGCAAAGCGGTATAGTTACGTTTGGAATAAAGGCGGGTTATGAAGCAGCTAAACGCATTGCTGATGAAACTCAGATTTTTTCGCTACTAGCAAACATTGGTGATACTAAATCATTAATTATTCATCCAGCAAGTACAACCCATCAACAATTAACGGAAGAACAGCAAATATCTACAGGAGTAACCCAAGATTTGATTCGTTTATCTGTTGGATTAGAAAATGTAGAGGATTTGAAGGCAGATTTGCAAACAGTGTTTGAAAAAATAACTTCCGGAATACCAGCTTCTTAATAATACAATTGTGGAAGAACAGCTAAAACATATAACCATTTCTGATTTCTTCACGGAAAGTGGAGCGTATTATCCCAATCTTAAACTAAGCTATCAATTGGTAGGCTCTGAAGATGCAAAAGCGCCGATTGTGTTGGTAAATCATGCGCTTACAGGAAACTCGGTAGTGACTGGGGAAAACGGTTGGTGGAATAACCTGATTGGAGAAGGGAAATGCATTGATACAAACGATTTTAAAATTTTAAGCTTTGATATTCCTGGCAATGGTTTTTCTAAGGAAACAGGCTTGATTAAGCGGTGTCATGATTTTGTAGCTAGAGATATAGCTAAACTCTTCATTAGAGGATTGGAAAATTTGAAGATTCACAAACTATTTGCTGCAATTGGAGGGTCGTTAGGAGGAGGAATTGCATGGGAAATGGCTGTTTTAGAGCCAAATTTGATAAAGAATGTAATTCCAATTGCTTCCGATTGGAAGTCTTCCGATTGGTTAATTGCCAATTGCTTTTTGCAAGAGCGAATTTTGGCAAATTCAAACAATCCAATTGAAGACGCTCGTATTCACGCAATGTTATGCTATCGAACGCCATTTTCACTGAAAGTAAAATTTCAACGAACCAAGCATAGAGAAAAAAAGATATTTAACACAGAGAGCTGGTTAATTCATCACGGGAAAAAATTACAACAGCGTTATCAATTAGGAGCGTATAAACTCATGAATCAATTGTTAAAAACAATTGATATTACAAGAGGGCGGGAATCGTTTGAAAGTGTAGCTTCCAAAATTACAGGAGCAATTCATATGATAAGTATCAATAGTGATTTGTTTTTTTCTCCTGAAGAGGATAAAGAGTCTTATGAAAGACTTAAAAAAATCAAGCACAATGTTTATCACGATGAAATTCAGTCAATTCATGGACACGACGCTTTTCTGATTGAGTATGAGCAATTAAATCTCATTCTTAGGAATATATTTCAAGTACAAAAATCATCCATCTAAACAAAGACAATAGACCAAATTATCATGAAAATATTAAAATTTGGAGGCAAATCACTTGCCAATGGAAAAGGAATTAAAAATACGATTCAAATCATAACTGAAAAAGCAAAAAAGCAAGAGCATATTGCGGTAGTTTTGTCTGCAAGGGGAAATGCTACTGATGAATTGCTGGAAATGCTAGAGAAAGCAGCACAGAAAGAATCGTATCATGAACAATTTACAGCGTTCAAAGCGTATCAAAGCCAAATAGATCGTTCTCAAGATTTTTCAGAAGAGTTTTCTACTCTTGAGAATATATTTCAAGGAGTTTCCCTTTTAGGAGATTATAGTGAAAAAATTAGAGATCAAGTTGCTTCGTATGGAGAAATTATTTCAGCAAAACTTGTTACACACTTACTTAAAAAAGAAGGTGTAAATGCACACTTTACGGATACTCGAAATCTAATTAAGACAGATAATACCTTTGGGAATGCGCGTCCATTAGAATTGATTTCTAAAAAAAATATCATAAACCACTTTAAGTCACATAACGGCACAACAGTTAACATCGTTACGGGGTTTATTGGTTCCAATGAAAATAATGAAACGACTACTTTGGGTAGAAACGGAAGTAATTATACAGCTGCTTTATTGGCTAATTTTTTAGATGCGGAAGAAATGCAGAATTATACACACGTAGATGGAATTTTTACTGCGAATCCAGAATGGGTGCCAGATGCTAAAAAAATTACAGAACTGTCATTTACAGAAGCAAATGAATTGGCAACTTTTGGAGCTAACATTTTACACGCAAAAACAATTGTTCCTTTACTTGAAAAAAATATTCCGTTACGCATTTTAAATACTTTTAATAGTGCTGATAAAGGAACTGTCGTGACACACAAAACTAAAAAAGGAATCAAATCAATCTCAGTATCCGATCATGTTGCGTTAATCAATATAGAAGGAAGAGGTTTGCTTGGGCAAGTAGGGATTGATGCACGAATATTCAAAACACTTGGCGAAAACAATATCAACGTAAGTATCATTTCTCAAGGATCTTCAGAGCGAGGAATTGGATTGGTAATTGCTGCCGAAAAAGCATCAAAAGCAGTAAGCGCTTTAGAAAAAGAGTTTGAGAATGAATTTTATACCAAAGATGTTAATAAGATTTCTGTTACTAGTGATGTGGCGGTCATTTCTATTATTGGACAAGATTTGAGTAAGTTTCATAAACCGTACAATGCATTGATTAAAAATCAAATCATACCAATACTATTCAACAATACTATTTCAGGAAAAAATGTAAGCTTAGTTGTAAAAAAATCTCAGTTATACAAAGCGATTAATGTAATTCATGGACAAATTTTTGGAATCTCTAAAAAAATAAATATTGCTGTTTTTGGAAAAGGACTCGTTGGAGGAACTTTATTAAATCAAATTATACAAAGTAAAAATGACATTTTAGAAAAAAACAATATCAAGCTTACAGTGTTTGCAGTAGCAGATTCACAATATGTATATTTAGATAAAAACGGTATTGATAATCAATGGGAAGAAGCATTTCTAAAAGAAAAAACAGCGTATACCTTACAACAAATCATTGATTATGCAAATACACATCACTTAGAAAACTTAATTGCGGTAGATGCAACTGCTAGTAAAGATTTTATTCATAATTATATTAGTTTAGTTACCAACGGCTTCGATTTGGTTTCGGCAAATAAAATTGCGAACACTGTTGAGTACTCATTTTATAAAATGTTGCGAAAAGAACTCAAGAAGCATCAAAAAAATTATTTGTACGAAACCAATGTAGGAGCTGGATTGCCTCTCATTGATACAATCAAACTATTGCACAAGTCAGGAGAAAAAATTAAAAAAATTAGAGGTGTTTTTTCAGGTTCTTTAAGCTATATTTTCAACACATTTTCTGTAGAAGATGTATCGTTTAGCTCGGTAATACAACAAGCTGAAAACAAAGGGTATACAGAGCCTGATCCGCGAGAAGATTTATCGGGGAATGATGTTGCAAGAAAACTGTTAATCCTCGCCAGAGAATTAGACTTACAACACGAATTTTCAGATATTATCATTCAAAATCTATTGCCTGCACATTTACAAAGCATTTCAGTAGAGCAATTCAAAACCAATATCAAGGATTTAGATCAAACATATCAACTCATCAAGCAAAATCAACAAGAAAATCATGTGTTACGTTATGTGGGCGACTTGTCAACAGAAACAGGTGTTTTAGAAGTAAAACTCATTTCAACACCAAGTAATAGTGCGCTGGGACAAATAAAAGGCTCTGACTCTATTTTTGAAATTTATACAGAAGCGTATACAGATCAACCATTAGTCATACAAGGAGCTGGAGCTGGAGCAGCAGTAACTGCCAGAGGAGTTTTTGGTGATATTTTACGATTAACAGAAAAACTATAAATACATTTTTAAACAAGTAAAAAAGTATGTCACAATACTGTACATGCTACTCAAACAAGCAACAAACAATCAAAAATGAATTCAAAACATATAGAAACAGAAGCTATTCGAACACAAATTGAACGCACAGAATTCTTAGAGCATTCCAATCCATTATATCTAACCTCAAGTTTTATATTTGAAGATGCTGAAGATATGCGCGCTTCCTTTGCAGAAGAAAAAAAGCGAAATATATATAGTAGGTTTACCAATCCCAATACTTCAGAATTTGTATCAAAGATTTGTAAAATGGAAGGAGCCGAAGACGGACATGCTTTTGCTACTGGAATGTCGGCTGTATTCTCAACTTTTGCGGCACTACTGAATAGTGGCGATCACATAGTATCATCTCGTTCGATTTTTGGATCCACACATAGCTTATTTACCAAATACTTGCCAAAATGGAATATTGAAACAAGCTATTTTAAAGTAGATGAAATAGATCAAATAGAATCACTAATTCAACCCAATACAAAAGTGATTTATGCAGAATCGCCAACCAATCCTGCAGTAGATATCTTAGACTTGGAAATTTTGGGAAACATTGCTAAAAAGCATGGCTTAATTTTCATTGTAGACAATTGCTTTGCAACACCTTATTTGCAACAACCAATTCGATTTGGCGCTGATTTAGTAATACATTCAGCAACCAAGCTAATTGATGGGCAAGGTCGTGTTCTAGGAGGAGTTACGGTAGGTCGCTCAGATCTTATTCGGGAAATTTATTTATTTTCTCGAAATACAGGCCCTGCTTTGTCTCCTTTCAATGCTTGGATTTTATCAAAAAGTCTAGAAACTTTGATTGTTAGAGTAGAGCGTCACTGTGAAAATGCATTAAAAGTAGCTCAATTCTTAGAAGAGCAACCAGAAGTAAATTGGGTCAAATATCCCTTTTTACCATCACATCCTCAATATGAAACAGCAAAAAAGCAAATGAAACTAGGAGGCAACATTGTGTCATTTGAAATCAAAGGAGGTGTAGAGGCAGGTAGGGAATTTTTAAACAATATTCGACTGTGTTCATTGTCAGCAAATCTAGGAGACACACGTAGTATTGTAACACATCCAGCTTCTACTACTCATAGTAAACTTTCAATTGAAGACCGGTTGGAAACAAGCATAACAGACGGATTGATTCGTGTATCTGTTGGGCTAGAAAATGTTAATGATATTATACAAGACATTAAACAAGCGCTATACGCTAAAATCGAAATAAAAATTTAATATAAAATTCATGTTTATCCTTAAAAAAACAAATATATTTGAATACTCTATTAAATCGATAGGGTAATAGTATTAATAAAAATCTGCTATGATTTTACAACAAATAACAAAACATAAAAGTGATTACAAATCAGATATTAATTCTGAAAGACCGTTGAGAAGCCTGTGTAAATCCATTAGCTGGCGAATAATAGGTACGTTAGATACAATCGTGATTTCTTGGCTAGTAACAGGAACATTACAAATGGCTTTTGCAATTGGTTCTATTGAAATGGTTACTAAAATGATACTGTATTTTTTTCACGAACGATTATGGAACATTATAAAATGGGGAAAATAATATGAGCATAGATTTACAACATATCAATAAAAAATTACGAGACAAATCTCCTAAGGAAATTATTTTGTGGGCTATTCAACAAAAAGGAAAAGCGGTCGTTACAACAAACTTCAGGCCGTATGAAGGAGCTATTTTACATGCGTGTACACACGTTTTTCCTAATATAGATGTGATTTGGTGCGACACAGGATATAATACACCAAACACATACAGGCATGCAGAGACATTGATACAGCAACTCAATTTGAACATTGATCTTTATGTGCCTAAACAAACCACTGCCCATCGCGATGTCGTATTAGGAATTCCTAATGTCGATGATGGAAAACATCAACTCTTTACGGAACAAGTAAAGCTGGAACCTTTTGCACGTGCCATGCAAGCACATAAACCATCAATTTGGTTTACCAATTTACGGAAAGGGCAAACGGCTTTTCGAGATTCGATTGATATCGTTTCTCAAGGGAAAGATGGAATCTTAAAGGTAAGCCCTTTCTATCATTGGTCTGATGCAGAATTAGATGCATACCTTGAAGAGTATAAGATACCAAATGAGTTCAATTATTTTGATCCAACAAAAGTTTTAGAAAACCGAGAATGTGGACTACATTCCTAATGAATAAACATGAGTACAAACGTATTACAAGCAAATATATTAGAAAGTGAGGCAATATACATTCTTAGAGAAGTAGTTGCACAATTTGAAAAACCTGTTTTATTATTCTCAGGCGGAAAAGATTCTATTACATTGGTAAGATTAGCTCAAAAAGCTTTTTTTCCAGCAAAAATTCCATTCCCTCTATTACATATTGATACAGGACACAATTTCCCCGAAACCATCGAATTTAGAGATCAATTGGTCAAAAAACTAGGATTGCAGCTTATCGTAAGAAAAGTGCAAGACACAATTGATGCAGGTAAAGTAACTGAAGAAACAGGGAAATATGCAAGTCGTAATATACTGCAAACAGAAACTTTGCTAGATGCAATAGAGGAATTTGGTTTTGATGCATGTATAGGTGGTGCGCGTCGCGATGAAGAAAAAGCAAGAGCAAAAGAACGTATATTTTCCGTTCGTGATGATTTTGGACAGTGGGATGAAAAAAATCAACGTCCAGAAGTTTTTGATATGCTTAATGGAAAAATTGATCATGGACAAAATGTACGAGTATTTCCAATCTCCAACTGGACAGAGCTCGATGTTTGGAGTTACATTGAAAAGGAACAAATAGACATACCTTCTATCTACTTTGCGCATACCCGAGAAACATTCTTACGTGATGGACTTATTTGGTCTGCCAATGATGAGGTAGTATACCGAGAAGATGATGAAAAAACAG
Source organism: Kordia zhangzhouensis (assembly GCF_001005305.1). Classification (GTDB taxonomy): domain Bacteria; phylum Bacteroidota; class Bacteroidia; order Flavobacteriales; family Flavobacteriaceae; genus Kordia; species Kordia zhangzhouensis. The sequence goes on along the minus strand of NZ_LBMH01000003.1, from coordinate 282,488 downwards.
AAGAACGTGTCATACGATTTCGCACGGTTGGGGATATGAGTTGTACAGCAGCAGTACTTTCTAATGCATACGATATTGCTTCAGTTGTGCAAGAAATACGACGATCTACCATTTCTGAGCGAGGTGCACGAATTGATGATAAACGTTCGGAAGCAGCAATGGAAAAAAGAAAACAACAAGGATATTTTTAATAGAAAAAAATGGAAGTACTTAAAATAGCTACGGCAGGAAGTGTAGACGACGGGAAAAGTACGTTGATCGGCAGAATATTATACGATACGCATTCGCTTACAGATGATAAGTTGGAAGCAATTGAACGTAACAGCAGGCAAAAAGGATTTGATTATTTAGATTTTTCTCTTGCAACTGATGGACTTGTGGCTGAACGTGAACAAGGAATCACAATTGATGTTGCTCATATTTATTTTTCAACACAAAACAGAAGCTACATTATAGCCGATACACCTGGACATGTAGAATATACACGAAACATGGTAACTGGTGCATCAACTTCGCAGGTAGCAATCATACTTATAGATGCAAGAAAAGGTGTTATAGAGCAAACCAAAAGGCACTTTTACATCAACAATTTGCTACAAGTAAAAGATATAATAGTAGCAGTTAATAAAATGGACCTTGTTGCATTTGATGAAGAAAAATTCAATAAAGTAAAAGAGGAAATCCAAACGCTAATTGACGGATCTAGTTACAAAGGACAAAATAGCACTTGTATTCCTGTGAGTGCTTTACATGGCGATAATGTTGTAAAAAAGTCAAACAAAATGCCTTGGTATACAGGAAAAACGTTAGTAGAACATCTAGAGCATATTCAGGCGCAAGATGTGTATGAAGAAGCTGCAACACGTTTTCCTGTTCAAACAGTAATAAGACCTAAAACAGACAACTTTCATGATTTTAGAGGATATGCGGGGAAACTGTATGGTGGAAGATTAACAATAGGAGATAAAGTAACCGTTTTGCCTTCAGGAACTCAATCTACAGTAAAAGAAATTTTCTTTTACGAAGAAACTTTTGAAAGCGCTGAAAAAGGAAGCTCATTTGTGCTTACCCTTACGGATGATGTCAATGTAAGTAGAGGAGACATGATTGTAAAAACCAATGAACAACCTACGGTTGGTAAAGAATTGGAAGCAACAATTTGCTGGATGGATAAAAAACCACTTACAACCGCTACAAAATACGGTTTGCAGCATGGAGTACACAATGTATTAGCAAAAGTGATAACAGTAGAAACTCATGAAGAAGCAAACTTCTCAGAAACAATAACTAACCAACATGCATTACAACTTAATGAAATAGGAAACATTCGACTAAAACTAAATAAACCTATTTTTTATGACAGCTACCATCAAAACAAGCACAACGGAGGTTTTATTTTAATAGACTTACAAACCAATACAACCGCAGGTGTTGGATTCATTAAATAAACAAGAAAATACGTGAACCAGAACAAAAAACATACAAATTCATGTTGCATCATGTGTTGCTCATGTACAATTCATACCATCAAAAGGCATATGAAGTAAAATGGTCATATCTATATTTTACAAAAGTCCTTTTGATACTCCATTTCAAAAGGACTTTTTTAATACTTGAAAATCAAATCATGCAAAGCTTTAGAACAGAAATAGAAAATCCAATCGTAGAAAAAGACATTATCGAATTGGAACAAAAAATCCGCTTATTTAAAGAAGGAAAAGTAGACGAAGAAAAATTTAGGAGTCTTCGATTAGCAAGAGGCGTATATGGTCAACGACAACCTGGCGTTCAAATGATTCGTATCAAACTGCCTTTTGGAAAAGTAACCAGTGCGCAATTACATCGAATAGCCGATGTAGCCGACGAATATTCTACAGGGAGGTTGCATATTACCACACGACAAGATATTCAAATTCACTATGTGGGTTTAGACAGAACACCAGAATTGTGGGCGCAACTAGAAAAAGATGATATCACACTTAGAGAAGCATGTGGAAACACTGTACGCAATGTAACAGCGAGTGCTACGGCTGGGATTGATATTGACGAACCGTTTGACGTTTCTCCGTATGCAGATGCGGTTTTCAAATACTTTTTGCGTAATCCAATCTCTCAAGAAATGGGTAGAAAATTTAAAATCTCTTTTTCGGCTACAGATGCTGATTCTGCTTTGAGCTATATCCATGACCTTGGATTTATAGCAAAACTAGAAAAAGAAATTCGGGGGTTTAAAGTAATGCTTGGAGGAGGATTAGGTTCACAACCTCGACACGCAGATGTACTCTATGAGTTTTTACCTACGGATGAAATAATTCCGTTGATAGAAGGCGTATTGCGAATTTTTGATAGGCACGGGGAAAGAAGTAAAAGAGGAAAAGCGCGAATGAAGTTTTTAATAAAAGAATTGGGTTTGGAAGCTTTTACCAAATTAATTGATGATGAACGAAAAGCATTATCAACTCATAAAATAGCGATTGAAACAACTACTTTTGATAAAGCACCTACATTTCAGCAGGATATACCTACAGAAGTTGTTATAAAAGACGTTGAAGCTTATGAAGAATGGAAAAAAAGCAATGTCATTCCACAAAAACAACCCGGGTTATTTGCAATTGGGATTCGTATATCATTAGGAGATTTTTATACAGATAAAGCACGATTATTGGCAGATTTAATTCAAAAATATGCTGCTGATGAACTACGATTCACATTACGACAAAATATTTTAATACGCCATGTGCGAGAAGCTTGGCTGCCTTACTTTTATCAAGAGTTACAAAAACTAGGATATACTAAAATAGGCTACAATAAATTGGTAGATATTACGGCTTGTCCTGGTACAGACACATGTAATCTTGGAATAGCTAGCAGTACTGGAATAGCCAAAAAACTTGAAAGTGTCATTTCTGAAGAATATCAAGAATTGGTCACCGCTAAGAATATAACTATAAAAATAAGTGGTTGCATGAATGGATGTGGTCAACATAACATGGCCGAAATAGGATTTCAGGGAATGACTATCAAGTCTGGGAAATTAGTAGCGCCAGCATTGCAAATATTATTAGGAGGAGGTGTTTTAGGTAATGGAAAAGGACTCTTTGCAGATAAGGTACTAAAAATTCCTAGCAAACGCGGACCAGAAGCATTACGAGTCATACTAAATGACTATCAGGCAAATGCAACTCAAACAGAAACATATACGGCTTATTATCAGCGAAAAGAAAAACTATACTTTTATGATTTGCTAAAATCTCTTTCAGACAGTACGAATTTAGCAGAAAATGATTTTATAGATTGGGGACATGAAACTCCATATGTTAAAGCAGTTGGCATAGGAGAGTGTGCTGGAGTTGTCATTGATCTTGTAGAAACTTTACTTCTAGAAAGTGAAGAAAAAATTGTAAATTCAAAAGAAGCATTTACAGTTCAATGTTATAGTGACAGTATTTACCATGCATATGCGTCTATGGTTAATGCCGCAAAAGCATTATTACTTTCCATACATGAAAAAACAAACTCACACGCTAGCATCATTGAACAATTTGACAAAGTATTTGTTGAAACTCAAAAAATAGCATTGTCTGAGTCTTTTGCAAAATTCATTTATCAAATTCGAGAAAATGAACCATCCGAAGCATTCGCTAAACAATACATTTTAGATGCGACATGGTTTGTAACTCAGTTAAAAGCATACAGAAGGGAGGAGTTGACTCATGTATAAACCCAAACTTACAGTATTAGGTGCTGGTCCTGGAGACCCAGAACTTATGACCTTAAAAGGAATCAACACATTGCAAAATGCTAATGTAGTATTATACGATGCACTAATCAATCGTGAGCTTCTTGAATATGCACCGAATGCAGTTCATATTTTTGTGGGAAAACGCAAAGGATTTCATCGATATACACAAAATGAAATCAATGAGCTAATTGTTGAAAAAGCACAAAAGTTTGGACATGTTGTTCGTTTAAAAGGAGGAGATCCGTTTATTTTTGGTCGTGGAGCAGAAGAAATTGCGTATGCCAAACAATATGGACTTGAAACGGAAGTAGTTTCTGGTATCACATCTGCCATTGCAGTACCAGCATCGGTAGGAATACCATTGACAAAACGTGGTATATCAGAAAGTTTTTGGGTAATTACTGGTACAACATCGCAAAGAAAACTATCAAAAGATGTGGCGCTAGCGGCACAATCTTCAGCGACAGTTGTCATTTTAATGGGAATGAGTAAACTTCAAGAAATAACCTCGCTTTTTACCATTGCAGGTAAACGTACTACACCAGTAAGTATAATTCAAAATGGCACGACCGACATAGAAAAGTCCGTTTTTGGAACTGTTGAATCTATCGTAGATAAAGTGGCAGAGAAAAATATAGGAGCGCCTGCCATTATTGTAATTGGAGAAGTTGTTCAGGAAGCTTTTACTTCAAGTCACTCCCAATCTGTTCCTACTAAAAATCTTTTCTCACTCAAAGAAGTTATTTAAAAACTATGGAAACAAACGAACTCTATCCAATATTTCTAAAAGCAGCACAACTTAACATTTTAATAGTAGGAGGCGGAAACGTAGGATTGGAAAAACTAAATTTTCTTCTCAAATCTAGTCCGCACGCAAAAGTATATGTATTAGCACCAGCAATTAAAGAAGAAATCTATGAGCTAGCAAAAAAACATATGTCAGTAGTACTAATTGAAGAAAGCTATGAGCATGATTATCTCGATGAAAAACATATTGTAATAGCAGCTACGAATGATCAAATGGTCAATTTGCATGTTTTTTTAGAAGCCAAACGGAGACACATATTGGTAAATCTTGCCGATCAGCCACAATACTGTGACTTTTATATGGGAGGAATTGTTACCAAAGGAAATGTAAAAATCGCTATTTCTACCAATGGAAAATCTCCAACAACCGCCAAACGTTTGCGCCAATTTTTTGAAGACATTTTACCAGAAAGCATCGACGAATTGGTGCAAAACTTACATAGTTACCGGAAAAGACTGAAAGGTAACTTTGAACAAAAAATACATTCATTAAACGAATTGACCGAAACACTTTTACATAAAAACAACATCAATAACTAAATACAAATGATACAAACAGATATTCTGATAATAGGAGCAGGACCAACAGGTTTATTTACCGTATTTGAAGCGGGTTTGCTAAAATTAAAAACGCACTTAATAGATGCATTGCCGCAACCTGGAGGGCAGTGTGCCGAAATATATCCCAAAAAACCAATTTACGATATACCTGGTTTTCCAGAAATATTGGCAGGCGATCTTATCAAAAATTTACTAGCACAAATCGAATCATTTAAACCAGGTTTTACGCTTGGGGAACGTGCAGAAACACTAGAAAGATTAGAAGACGATACATTTATAGTAACAACAAATAAGGGTACTCAACACCATGCGCCTGTTGTAGTTATTGCTGGCGGATTAGGTTCTTTTGAACCGAGAAAACCACCCATAAAAGGATTGGAAAAATATGAAGACAATGGAGTAGCATATATAATTCGTGATCCTGAAAAATACCGCAATCAAAAAGTAGTCATTGCTGGAGGAGGTGATTCTGCTCTTGATTGGACGATAGAGTTAGCAAAAATTGCTAGTGAAGTCACTTTAGTACATCGTAGAAATGAATTTAGAGGCGCTTTAGATTCTGTCGAAAAAGTTCAAGCACTTAAAAATCAAGGGAAAGTAAATTTAATAACACCAGCAGAAATTACAGATTTGCATGGGGAACAACAACTTACAGGAGTAAGTATTGTAAAAAATGGGGAAGCACTTACTTACTTAGAAACGGATCACTTTATACCATTATTTGGATTATCTCCTAAACTTGGACCTTTGGGAAATTGGGGATTGGAAATTGAAAAAAATGCCATAAAAGTGAATAACTCGTATGATTACCAAACCAATATTCCGGGAGTATATGCTATTGGTGATGTAAATACTTATAAGGGCAAACTAAAACTCATTCTGTCAGGATTTCATGAAGCTGCGGTTATGTGTCAGAGTGCCTATCAACGGATTCATCCTGATAAAAAATATCTTATGAAATATACTACAGTTTCAGGGGTTGAAGGTTTTGATGGTTCAAAAAAAGAAGCCAAAAAGGAAATTGTACAAGCCATTCACTAGATTGAGTTCAACTCGATAAGAAGTATTCAAACAGTAAAAAGTATCCTACAAGTCGTTTCTTTTATTTGAAACGGCTTGTTGTTATTGTATAAAAATACCAAGGTTAGTTATGTGTTTTTCAACATTTAAAAGTAATCTTTTTCTGAGAAAAATTAACATCAGAAGTATTTTACGTGTTAAAAAATGCAAGTTGCTTATTTTTAAGTGAATATAATGCGCTTTTATAAGGTGATAGGCGCTTTCTGTTTCGGTAAAAGGTTTAAAATCAAAGATGAAATGCAGTATTGCAAGGATGAACGAAAAGATAATTTTTCTACTTTTAACTGATTTTAAAGCCCTAACCCTAAATAGCCATGAGATTTTCCCATTGGTCGATATTATTCGTCATTTTTTTTACATACACAAATGCAACTGCACAATGCGCAGGAATTAATACAAATGCATGCTCAAGTGCAGCGCCAACAGTAATTGGAAATTCAGTTACTTGTACACCACCAGCCAATCAAGGAGGTAGACGAAATTTTCTAGTCACTAATATGATTGCAGGTGCCACATACAGAATTTCAAACTGTGGTTCAGGCTTCGATACACAAATGACCATTCGAAATGCAGCAGGTACTACTGTAGCTTTTAATGATGATAACGGACCTGCATGTGCGGGTACTGCTGCTTCTATAGATTTTACGCCTGCAACTACAGGAAACTATCGAATTCATCTAAACAGATATAATTGTGCGACAACAAATAATCTTAATGGAGATATTGTTGTAACATTAATGTCAAATCCAGCACCAGCAAATGATACCTGTGCTACAGCCACAACACTAACTGTCAATTCAGGAATTACATGTACAACGAGTACTTCAGGAACAACAGTAAATGCTTCACAAAGTATATCTGCAATTAGCTGTGGAGGTTTTACAGGAAATGCTGATGACGATGTTTGGTATAGTTTTACAGCAACTTCTACATCTCACACCATTACGGTTACTCCAGGAACTCTGAATGATGCAGTTGTTGATTTACGATCTGGAACGTGTAATGGTACCAATATTGCATGTGCCGATCTTACAACAGGAAGTTCCGCAGAAGTAATCAATGCAACTGGCTTGTCTATAGGTACTACTTATTACGTTCGCGTATACAGTTATGGAAATGCAACAAATCAAGGAACTTTTGACATTTGTGTTACAACACCAATTCCGGTAGTAGGACCTTGTCAGCCAACCACAGATACTCCTAGTACACTTTATATTGATGAGGTAGCTTTTCTTGGAACTTTAGAAGATGTTGTCAATTCAGGAACTAGTTACAGTACAGGGTTTCAAGATCATACTGGCTTGGCTACTTTATCACGTCAAGTAGAAGGAGAAGGAGTAAATGTATATGTGGAAGCAAACTTTAGATGTAGATGGAAAGCTTGGGTAGATTGGAATGGAGATGATGTATTTGATGAATCTACTGAAAAAGTTTATGACACTAATGGAATCGGAACTACGACAACAACATTTGGGTTTGTTATTCCTTTAGGAACTGCTGCAGGCGATTACAGGTTGAGAATTCGCAATTATTCAGGATATAATTATTCTATTGGAGATTACACTACTACATACGATTATACACCATGTGAAAACTTTACCAATACAGGAAGTACAATTAATCGTTACGGCGAAGCAGAAGATTATTTATTTACTGTTGAGCCTTACTGTGATGCGTTGATTGATACAATTACTGAAGGAGAAACGTGCGGAGCTGGAACAGTAGCATTATCAGCAACATCAACGGTTACGGGTTTTCAGCGATTTAGATGGTACGATGCTGAAACAGGTGGAACTATGCTGGCGGAAACTATTACTGGTAATTGGACAACTCCATCAATATCAACAACAACTACCTACTACGTGACAGTTTGGAACGGTGTATGCGAATCTTGGGTGCGAGAACCTATAACTGCAAAATTTAATCCAACACCAATACTAACAGTAACACCAGATGCATCCGATAGAGTTGTTTGTGGAGAAAATGATATGCTTGAAATATCAGCAACGGGTGATGTAGAAGATGTCTATTTAATTGATGAAGATTTTGAATCAGGAGGATTAGGCGCTTTCTCAAATGTATTCATTATAGACAATGGAGCAACGACAAATGCTCGAACAGCTTGGCAAAATCAAGTAAGTACTTTTGTTCCGTCAGAAGAAGTATGGTTTCCTGCAATTTCCTCAGGATTTGGAACGGATCACTTTGTTATTAGCAACTCAGATGTTGGTGCAGATGGCTCAGGAAACTCCTATATAACACACAACGCATTGCAATCAACAAGTTCCTACGATACGACTGATTATGTAAACCTCACATTAAGTTTTGATTGTTACTATTCTCACTATTTACAAGATGGTGTTGGTGGAGCAGATGATTATTTTACAGTAGAAGTTTCAACAGATGGTAGCACGTGGACAGCTGTTACTTCTGATATTATAGCAGATGTGGGTATAGGAACAAAATTTCAAAATCTTTCATATGATTTATCTGCTTATATAAATGAGCCAACAGTAAGTGTGCGTATTCGATTCTATGCGCTTTGGTCAGATGGTATTGCAGTAGATAATGTAAAATTATTTGGAGACAAAGATGTTACTGCTGTAGATTGGACAACGACACCTTCAGGAGTTGTAGATTTGTTCATTGACACCACAGGTGATGGAATTGGCGATACAGCATATGTTTCTGGAAGTTATGCAAAGGTATTTGCTATGCCAACATTAGCTCAACTTAATGTGCCATTTTACTCCTTTACAATTAATGCCAACTTTGCGAATGGCTGTGGAGCAGTAAGTTATGATTTTGAAATCACAAACAAAACACGAATATTCGAAAACACCTTAGATGCTTGGGGAGTCGCCTCTAACTGGGCTCAAAATCTAGTGCCAACCTCAGAAGATTGTGTAATTATAAAAGATACTGGAATGCCAGTAGACACAAGAGCTTCCGCAAATGGAGTAGCCAAAAATATTACCATAAAAAATGGAGGGTATCTTGAAATAGAGCCAGGTTGGTCAATTACAGTTACCGATTGGATTACTGTAGAAGCTGGCGGAACACTTCATGTAAGAGAAGGTGCTAACTTGATACAAATAACAGATGTCGCAACAAATAACAACACAGGAGAAATCATTATGGATAGAACCCCTTCAGGAGTCAATCCATCCGATTATATCTACTGGTCTTCACCTGTAGAAGGGTTTAATGTAGGAAGTATTTCTCCAGGAACTTCCCCAGGGTTAATATTTCGATGGAATCCATCAGTTGCTGGAAACGGTATCGGTAATTATGGACAATGGGAAAATGCTTCTGGTAATATGGGTATTGGAAATGGGTACATTGTACGAGGAATATCGGGAACAAGTGTAGCCAATACGGCTGAATTTACTGGGCGTCCAAGCAATGGTATCATTCATACAACTGTAAGCAGAGGAACTTACACAGGAGTAGACTATCCTGGGGCAGGAGGAACCAATGCGACTGCAGAAGATGATAATTGGAACTTAATAGGAAATCCTTATCCTTCCGCTATTTCGGCAGATGCTTTTATAACAGCAAACACAGGAACGATTTCCGGAACAGTATATTTGTGGCGCCATTTAAGTACTCCAAGCGATGCTTACAGTGATCCATTTTACAGTAATTATGCGTATAACTACAACGAAAACGATTACATTCAATACAATAGCACAGGATCTAATCCGATAGGATTTAACGGTAATATTGCTGCCGGACAAGGATTTTTTGTCTTTGTAGATGATGCAGCACCTGCGTCTACAACAGTTCAATTCAATAATTCCATGCGTGGAGTTGCTTATACAAACAATCAATTTTATAGACAAGGTCACTCAAATATAGGACAATTTGAAAATGGGGCAGAAACGGAAACAGAAAGTACAAATACGATTGAAAAACATCGAATATGGTTAGATATAATTACTTCAAATAATAAAGCTGCTTCTACTTTAATAGGATATGTAACTGGGGCTACCAATGCAAAAGATGCTTTGTATGATGGAAATAACCTCAGTAATTCACCTACGCATATTTATTCATTAATAGCAGATGAAAGTGTAATTATTCAAGGAAAAGCATTACCATTTCAAGATACAGATCAAGTTCCTTTAGGAGTAAAAATTGCACACAATGGAAATTATACAATTGCAATCAATGCTTTAGATGGTGTATTTCTAAATACATCTCAAGGAATATATTTAGAAGATTTATATACAAGTACAACTCATGATCTTCGTCTTTCACCATATAGTTTTTTCTCTGAAAGCGGAAACTATGACGATCGTTTTGTATTAAAGTATATCGCAGATAATAATAATGGTACGCTCGATCTTGATGAATTTAATGAAAATGTAGGTGTTGTCATTACTACAAATAAAGATAAAATAAGAGTACATTCTTACAATAGCAAAATTGATGAAATTACGATATACGATATAGTAGGAAAACGTCTACTTGATCGTAAAAATATCAATGAGGAAATCTACAATATAACAAGTTTGAAACATACAACGAGTACCCTCATTGTCAAAGTAATTTTGAAAAATGGCAAACAAAAAATTCAAAAAATTATTTATTAAAAATAAAGGATATATTTCCCAAAAAAAGCACGTTAGTGAACCTGTTTCATTAACGTGCTTTTTTAACTCATCAAATTCTTTTCAGAAAATTCTACAATATAAAAAACACAGGGAAATACGGGTTGCGAATTCAAAAAGGTTCACTTACTTTTATACAAAACAATCATATCAATGTTACGCAATACCATCAAGGAACTTTCAACCACCTTACTTAATAACACAGAACATTATAACCAAATAAAAGATACGGTCGATACAATTCACAAACACTTTTTGGAACATACAAATATTGAAAGTTTAGATGGAATTCAACATGTAGCTGCTGTTCCAACAGCAAGCGGTATGGCTTTATCTCTCAATCATGCAGCAGCATGTTTAATTGATTATCATCGTACTGCCAAATTGCTAAAAGGAATGGTAACGCTCATTCAAGAAAAACAACAACAGTATCCAAATGAAACTATTCACATATTCTATGCAGGTTGCGGACCATATGCTCCTTTTTTAACTTTGGTAGCTCCTCTATTTGACGCTTCAGAAGTTCAATTTTCATTACTTGAAATTAACGCTGCTTCCATAAACATGGCAAAGACGTTAATTGAAAAAATGGAACTTACTGCCTATGTAAAAAATTATTACACAGCAGATGCTGTTACCTTTCAAATTCCTGAAGCAAAAAAATATCATATCCTATTTAGTGAAACGCTAGATGCATTATTGTACCGAGAATCTTACGTGCCAATACTATGGAATATGCTTCCCCAACTCTCAAAGGATTGTTCTATAATTCCTAACAATGTTATTGTGCAAGCGAGCCTTACATTCCCTCAAAAAGAAACAGAAAAAACACGTCAGGAAAAAGAAGTAGCAACAATATTGAATGTTCGTGAAGCTGTACAACAAAGTGATGGAAACAAGCCTTTACCAGAATCATTTGAACCCATCACAATCAATCTAGAAGGAAACCAACGATATCATACAATGATTGTTGATACAAAAGTTCATATCAATAATGATATTTGGTTAACTCGTAATGAATCCTCACTAAGTATTCCACTTGAAATGGAAATAGCTTATCCTCTTGATGCGCCAAACGTTACGTTCTTTTATCAACTCAAGCCTTCGGTAGAGCTCAAACTTAAAAACTAATCGTTTACTATTTACAACACTCACTATTATTTTCAAAAACTTAATAAAGAATTTTTGTGATGCAACTTTAAAATAATAAAAAATCATTTCAAAAATTTGCATCTTCATCGGCTATACCGTTAATTTGCAACAAATAGTTCATGAATTTATTGTCGTTATCAAGAAAGGCAGAGGGAATAGACCCGGTGAAGCCTTAGCAACCCTTTATACTTAAAGAAGGTGCTACATTCTACTGCAAAAGCAGATAGATAACAAAAAGAAATCTACCACATTTCCTTATACTTTTTTGATAACTTAACTTGGGCGTTACCCTAACGGGTCAGGCTTTCGGCAGTCGCTTTTGTATGATTTGGTTTTTGTAACTACTGCGTAACTAAACTCAGTACAAATAAAGTTTCATCATACAAAAAGCTTCAACAATACTTGCGCTGAGCGCAGTTGCCTCTATCCTTAACGCAAATTTCTAAGTAAATATCTCATGAAAATGAAAATCTCACAGAAGAGATATAAACAAAAAATAAAAAATGAAAAATATCTGGAACGAAATAGAAAAGCGAATTCTGGTTTTAGACGGCGCTATGGGAACCATGCTACAAGCATACAAATTTACAGAAGCTGACTTTCGCGGAGAACGATTCAAAGATTTTCCTGTGCCTTTACAAGGGAATAATGACTTGCTATCAATTACACAGCCACAAGCAATCAAAGAAGTTCATGCCAAGTATTTTGAAGCAGGTGCAGACATAGTTGAAACGAATACTTTTTCGGGTACAACCATTGCGATGGCAGATTACCAAATGGAAAATTTAGTATATGAATTAAACTTTGAATCTGCTAAAATTGCCAAAGAAGTAGCCGATGAGTTTACCAAAAAAGAACCTCACAAACCACGATTTGTTGCAGGTTCTATTGGACCAACCAATAAAACGGCTAGCATGTCTCCAGACGTGAATGATCCTGGATATCGCGCTATTACTTTTGATGAACTACGCATTGCGTATAAGCAACAAGTAGAGGCGTTACTTGATGGCGGTGTAGATATTTTGTTGGTAGAAACGGTTTTTGATACACTTAATGCAAAAGCAGCGTTGTTTGCAATTGAAGAAGTAAAGGCAGCGCGTAATATTAATATTCCAGTGATGCTCAGCGGAACCATTACTGATGCTAGTGGACGTACACTTTCAGGACAAACTGCAGAAGCATTTCTAATTTCTGTATCTCATATTCCATTACTTTCCGTTGGATTCAATTGTGCACTTGGAGCTAATTTATTACAACCGCACTTAGAAGCAATTGCCAACAAAACAGACTTTGCAATCTCTGCACATCCAAATGCGGGACTGCCTAATGCTTTTGGAGAATATGACGAATCACCAACTGAAATGGCGGCTCAAATTGAAGAATATCTCAAAAAGAACTTAATCAATATCATTGGAGGTTGTTGTGGTACCACACCAGCGCACATCAAAGCTATTGCAGAAGTAGCTGCAAAATACAAACCGAGAAAATTAATGATTAGTTGCTAGTTGTTTTTTGACTACTAATTAACTAAAAACATGAAAACAACTTTAGTACACAGAATAAGCGAAAAAAATCTTGTAAAAGCATCCTTTCTTTTAGTGTGTTTTCTTTAAACAAACAAAGAAAATGAACATAAAAAAGAAGAATTAAATTATGAAAAATAGACAAACAAAATTCATGCGACTTTCAGGATTAGAACCCTTGGTTCTCAACGAAAATAGCAACTTCATCAATGTAGGAGAACGTACCAATGTAGCAGGGTCTAGAAAGTTTTTACGACTCATCAAAGAAGAAAAATATGATGAAGCACTTGCAATTGCTCGACACCAGGTAGATGGCGGTGCACAGATTATAGATATCAATATGGACGACGGATTGATTGATGGAAAAGAAGCCATGGTCAAATTCCTTAATCTTATTGCAGCTGAACCTGATATTTGTCGTGTGCCAATTATGATTGATAGCTCTAAATGGGAGATTATTGAAGCAGGATTGCAAGTTGTACAAGGAAAATGTGTGGTCAATTCGATTTCATTGAAAGAAGGAGAAGAAAAATTTATTTGGGAAGCAACACAAATCAAACGATATGGAGCCGCAGTAATCGTAATGGCATTCGATGAAGTTGGACAAGCTGATAATTACGAACGTCGTTTGGAAATTGTTGCACGTTCCTACGATGTATTAGTAAACAAGGTTGGTTTTCCTGAAGAAGATATCATTTTCGACTTAAATATATTCCCCGTTGCTACAGGAATGGAAGAGCATCGTAAAAATGCAATCGATTTTATTGAAGCAACCCGTTGGACACGCCAAAAATACCCAAACGTAAGTGTGAGTGGTGGTGTGAGTAATGTGTCATTTTCATTCCGTGGAAACAATGTGGTGCGTGAAGCCATGCATTCGGTATTTCTGTATCACGCCATTCAAGCAGGAATGAACATGGGAATCGTAAACCCTACAATGTTAGAAGTGTATGACGACATTCCTAAAGACCTACTAGATCACGTAGAAGATGTTATTCTTGACCGTCGTGATGATGCAACGGAACGATTGTTGGACTTGGCAGAATCGTACAAAGACACTAAAAAAACAGATGTAGAAACGGTACAAGAATGGCGCAGTTATGAATTGCAAGAACGAATCACACATTCGCTTGTCAAAGGAATTGACGCATATATCATTGAAGATGTGGAAGAAGCCCGTCAACTAGCCAAAAAACCAATAGAAGTCATAGAAGGACAACTCATGACAGGAATGAATGTTGTAGGTGATTTGTTTGGTTCTGGTAAAATGTTCTTGCCACAAGTAGTAAAATCTGCTCGTGTGATGAAAAAAGCAGTAGCGTATTTGCAACCATTCATTGAAGCAGAAAAAGGTGAACAACAACAAGCAATAGGAAAAGTACTGATGGCTACTGTGAAAGGTGACGTTCATGATATTGGAAAAAATATTGTAAGTGTTGTATTAGGCTGTAATAACTACGAAATTGTTGATTTAGGTGTCATGGTGCCACCTGAAAAGATAATCGAAACGGCAAAAGCAGAAAATGTTGATATAATTGGATTGTCAGGACTTATCACGCCTTCTCTAGATGAAATGGTGTATTTGGCAAAAGAAATGGAACGTCAAAATCTTGAGATTCCTTTATTGATTGGAGGAGCAACAACATCAAAGGCACATACCGCAGTAAAAATTGATCCAGAATACAAAAATGCGGTTGTACATGTAAATGACGCTTCAAGAGCAGTTACAGTTGTGGGCGATCTATTAAATAAAAAGAAATCTAAAACATATCGGGAGCAGCTCAAAAAGGATTATGACGAATTCCGAGAAAAATTCTTAAAACGTAAAAAGCACAAATCGTACATATCTCTTACGGAAGCACGAAAAAAGAAATATAAAATTGATTGGGAAGCTGCAACTATTGTAAAACCTAAAGAGTTAGGAATTCAAAAACTTACGCAATTGAGTTTGAAAGAATTGGTGCCATATATTGATTGGAGTCCTTTTTTTCGTTCGTGGGATTTGCATGGTCGTTTCCCTGCGATTCTCGAAGATGAGCTAGTAGGAGAGCAAGCTTCCCAATTATATAAAGATGCTACCAAAATGATTGATGAAGTTATTGCAAAACAATCCTTAAAAGCAAAAGCCATTTTCGGATTGTTTGAAGCCAATACTATCAATGATGATGATATTTCTATTCAGAAAAATGGTAAAGAAATTGCCGTATTCAGAACGCTTCGTCAACAATTAGAAAAACGGGAAGAAGTTCCAAACATAGCATTGGCAGATTTTATTGCACCTAAAAAGAGTAAAAGAAAAGATTATATGGGTGCTTTTTGTGTTGCCATTTTTGGGGCAGATATTTTGGCTAATATGTACAAAGAACAACAAGATGACTACAACGCCATTATGGTACAAGCCATTGCCGATCGTTTTGCGGAAGCTTTTGCCGAATACTTACATGAACAAGTACGTACTAAGCATTGGGGCTATATTGCAGATGAAGCATTAAACAATGAACAACTAATCAAAGAACAGTACAAAGGAATTCGCCCTGCGCCAGGGTATCCTGCATGTCCAGATCATTTAGAAAAAGAAACTATTTGGGAATTATTGGACGTTGAAAAAGTTATTGGTGTTTCGTTAACAGAAAGCTTAGCAATGTGGCCAGCAGCAGCAGTTTCAGGGTATTATTTTGCCAATGAGGAAGCAAAGTACTTCGGATTAGGAAAAATTACAAAAGATCAAGTAGAAGATTTTGCGAAACGAAAAGGAATTAGTGTCGAAAAGGCACAAAAATGGCTGCATCCTGTATTGGCAGATTAATGCGCAGGAGTATTATCATAAAATGTTGAATCAAGTTTTAGTATAAAATACAAAAAAGAATTAGGATACAACTACTAGAGGAAACGCCTAATAAGTAAACAAAAAACAAACGAGTTAAAAAATAAATAGAACCGAGTACACAAGTCTCGCAACTCATACTCAGTACTAACATCTAAGAAAAACATGAAAGTAACAGATCATATTTCACAGGCGAATGGAAAAACACTTTTTTCGTTTGAAATTTTACCTCCGTTAAAAGGACAAGATATCAAATCGATTTTTGATAATATCGATCCACTAATGGAACATAAACCACCGTTCATAGATGTAACTTATCACCGAGAAGAATATACATTTAAGGAATTAGATAATGGATTGTTAAAAAAACAAGTTGTAAAAAAACGACCAGGAACAGTCGGTATTTGTGCAGCAATTCAAAATAAATATCAAGTAGATGCTATTCCGCACATTTTATGCGGTGGATTCACGAAAGAAGATACCGAAAACTTTTTAATTGATCTTGACTTTTTAGGAATTGATAATGTTGTAGCATTGCGTGGTGATGCTGTGAAAAGTGAAATTTATTTTAAACCTGAAAAAGAAGGGCATCGATATGCATCTGAATTGGTAAGTCAAATACAGGACTTGAATGAAGGAAAATATTTGGACGAAGAATTACAAAACTCTTCCAAAACCAATTTTTGTATTGGAGTGGCTGGCTATCCTGAAAAACACATGGAAGCTCCGAGTTTGGACTCAGATATTTACTTTTTAAAGAAAAAAATCAAAGCAGGAGCTTCATACATAGTAACACAAATGTTTTTTGACAATAAGAAGTTTTTTGCTTTTGTTGACAAGTGTAGGAAAGAAGGAATTACGGTACCAATCATTCCAGGACTGAAACCTATTGCAACTCGAAAACAATTGAATTTGATTCCGCATCGTTTTAAAGTAGATCTTCCAGATGATTTAATTATGGAAGTCGTAGGATGTAAGGATAACAAGGCGGTTCGTCAAGTTGGAATTGAATGGTGTATCAACCAAAGTAAAGAATTGGTAGAAGCAGGCGTGCCAATTTTACATTATTATTCAATGGGACGCTCTAGTAATATTGAAGCAATCGCAAAAGAAGTTTTTTAACAAAAAAGAGAGGATTTTTTCCTCTCTTTTTTATGAATATTAATATTTTCTTTTCTATAAATCATTAGGGTTGAAAATACCACAGACTCTATTTCCATAGCATCGAGTATAATCTCTGGTTTCACACCAATTCACAGATTCACAAATATATACTGAATCTCCAAATCCACCTTTAACAGCATTAGCATTCAAGTTAGAAACTGAAGCTCTGTTTAATTTTAATTTTGCAATTGACTTTTTTTTCATGGTTGTATTTAATTTAATATTAGCATTCTATGGTATTTGCATCGAATAATCCACAATTGTAATTTCCATAACATCTGGTTACATGGATTGTTTCACATAATTGTACAGAATCACAGATGTATACTGAGTCTCCAAATCCGCCTTTAACATTTGTAGCATCTAGTGCAGAAATAGAGGCTTTGTTAATCTTCAATTTTTTAAGGGACTTTTTTTTCATGAGTATATTTAGGTATTTAATTGATTACTAAACTGTTTTAAAAAGTACCATCTGTTGGATAAGGATATATTTGACAATTCAATTCGCCCCTGCATCGGGTATAATCAATAGTTTCACAAAAGTTGTTAGACTGGCAAAAAAGAGTATTCGTAATTGCGCCTCCTGTCAGTGATTTTTCGTTCAAAGTAGAAATAGAAGCCTTTTTCAGTTTTAACTTTTTAAAAGATCTTTTTTTCATGGTATTAGATTGTTTTAGTTGATTTTAAATATAAAAAGAATAGTATGCGAAAAGAGTGGGTTTTCCAATACCGATAGTATGCTTTGTCTGTATTTAACATAAAAAAAGAGGAAACCCTAAATTCCTCTTTTTCTAACTAAACATAAAATCGAATTATTTTAGAAATCAGTTCACTATAATTTTGCACATCTGAAGTAGTTTTTAGTGATTCCAATTTGAAAAATTGGGTATGGTAGTAATTTAAGATCACTCTTTTTATAGATGTACTAAAATATAAGCCCTATAGCAAACTATTTAGTTTCTTAAAATTATTTTGATACTGTAAATCTACATATTAAATAGCGTAGACTGTAAAGGTTTTACAATACTTCTCCTACGTTATTGCTGTAAGTTGTTGTTTGTCAGTGAGGTAATGTTTGGTTTTGTGTCGTGTAAATTTAAGGAAGAGCAAAATTATACATTCATGTATTTTATTCAGCAGTATGGAGTCTAAGAAATTTTAAATCTACTCGTAGAGGTAATATGAAATAATAAATGCGGAAACCAACTATAAATAGGATTCTTAATTTAAAGGAGTCTAAAAATTATTAACCTAATAATCAATTAAACTAGAAAATTAAATAATTATAGGAGGATTCCGCATTTCCATAGGCAAAAGGATGCTGTAACTAGCTAGAAGCATATAGTTTTCACATCCTAAAAAAGTAATCTCTCTATTTATCTCTCGGTATGTGGTTGATAAATTTGGCATTCTGCTTCCCCAAAACATCTTGAAAAATCTTTGGTTTCACAAAAATTCACTGAAATACAATACACATCAAAGTCACTTTGTCCATTACCTCCCGTAAGTGCTTTGGTCGAAAATTTTGCAATTGCTGATTTCTTTAATCTTAACTTTTTTAATGTTCTCTTTTTCATTGTTTTATAATTTTTTGATTATACTTAAAATTAAGTATTTAGCTTATCTAATAAGTAGGGTTTTACCGCACTTAACTTACTTTTAATAAAAAAAGATAAAACTGTTAAAATTGTCTAAAAACTATAAAAAGTGGTGAAAACTGCCTTATTTGTCATTAAAAAGGGCATTTTTAAAGCAAATTTTAATAATAGCTATTTTTGCTAAAGTCTATCCGAAAAGAATAAAAAAAATGTAATACATAGTGTGAAATAGGTCATTCCTCAAAAAAAAGTAGTTGAGAAAGCAAAAAAAACTACATTTGCCGCTAGAATGAAAAAAGTAACTTTCTTTATTATCCTGTGTTCTTGTATAGGTCTTGCACAAGAATCTACTTTTAAAAAGTCGTTGCAGCATCAGGCAGCTACGATTGATATCAATTATTTTACAGGGACAATACTTGAGCATAATAGTGATATTTTACATCTTATCACAGGACATCCCGAAGGTTTTATTATAAGCTATAATCAAAAAACATTTGGAAATGACAATTGGTCTCAGTTCTATAATTATCCTGACTATGGTATATCAATGAGTTACCAAAACTTACAAAATCAATATTTAGGCGAAAATATAGCACTATACGGACATTATAATTTTTACTTTTTAAAACGCAATCTCATGTTCCGTATAGGACAAGGAATTGCCCACACTAGCAATCCTTATCATAAGGAAAGAAACTTTAGAAACATTGCTTTTGGTTCTCGATTCATGAGTAGTACATACGTAATGCTTAATTACAAAAAAGAAAATCTCTTTAAGCGAATAGGTATACAAGCAGGTTTTTCTTTTATTCATTATTCGAATGCCAATATCAAAGCCCCAAACACAAGTATCAATACTTGGGCAGTAAATGTCGGTGTCAACTATAATTTAAATGATACTTCTTTGCTGGATTATCAACAACAAGAAGTGACAACCAACTTTGCCGAGCCTATCAAATTGAATCTCGTTGTTCGTGCAGGAATTAATGAAAGTGATGCTATAGGAAGCGGTCAATATGGGTTTTATATACTCTCTGCTTATGCAGATAAACGTTTGGGACGAAAAAGTGCAATTCAGTTAGGGACAGAAGTTTTTTTCTCCAATTTCTTAAAAGAATGGATTCGTTACCGATCTATTGCGTTTCCTAATGAAAGCGTGAAAGGAGATGAAGATTATAAACGAATTGGAATTTTTGTGGGGCATGAGCTCTTTATCAATAAACTATCTGTTATTACACAAGTAGGGTACTACGCATATTATCCTGTTGATTTTGAGGGAAGAACCTATATTCGTGTGGGAATGAAACATTACTTTAATAAAAAATGGTTTGCAGCACTTACATTAAAATCACATGCAGCAAAAGCGGAAGCAGTAGAATTAGGAGTTGGAATTAGATTGTGACAACAATGAAAAAAATATATTTTATAGTACTCATACTTTGTATTTCGTGTAGTTCTGAAGATGCTGCCGATTGTTTCCAAACGACAGGAAGTCTCATCAGGGAAGAATTTCGTGTAAATGAGTTCTCAAAAATAGAAGTAAATGAAGGAATTCATCTTATTGTAAAAGAAGGGACAAATCAAGAAATTTTAGTTGAAACGGGCGCAAATTTAATGAATGATATAGAAGTAAAAGTAGTTGGTGATACAGTATTCTTATCAGATAATAATAATTGTAATTATGTTCGTGACTACGGAAATACAACTATTTATGTGACTTCTCCCAACATTACAGAAATTATTAGTAAAACACAGTTTGATGTACGTTCAGATGGTATTTTGACGTTTCCAAGCTTAAAACTGGTGTCTGAAAATTTTACCAATGACAATGCCGCTTCTGGAAATTTTAATCTTCAAGTACAAAATCAAGAAGTAAATATCCTATTCAATAACTTATCTAATCTATTCATCTCTGGAAGTTCAAATGAATTCATTATCAGTTTTCCTGGAGGAAATGCGCGAGTAGAAGCCGAAAATTTTATTGTAGAAACAGTGGTCATATCCTCAAGAAGTAGCAATGATATCATTATTCACCCTCAACTTGAACTAAGAGGTGATATATATGGTACAGGAAATGTAATTTCATACAATCGTCCGTCTGTAGTCGATTTTACGGCTCACTATACAGGGATGTTGGTTTTTTTAGATTAATTCCTTAAAAATAAGTGTTTTACTCCTTATGTAAAGGGTGGTTAAGCCCTATAAAATGATTAGTAGGTTTAATTTATTTGTAGAGTAACATATAAATTAAACATTATGGAAATCGAAAAGGAATTAAGAGCTGAATTAAAAATCAACAAAGAAAAAATTGCAGCTTTAAATGTGGAAAATCAATTGATAAAAGGGTTCTTGTCAATAGGGCGAAAATGTAGTATAGAAAACAATTGCAAAAGACTCAGAAGAAGAATTACAAAATGTCCAAAATGGAAACACTAAAAAGTAATTACAACCAAACTTAAGAAGTTAGTTCTCTAAACATGCTTTCTAAATTCTTATTTTTTTGGTTGATTTGTAATGCTTTCAAATTAGTATCGTGTGCAAAATCAAAAACGGTAGGACGCATATCTTTGGTTGTATCAAAAGTAATTTCATATACCAATTCATGAGTGTTTACAACTTGTACAACATGAGGTAATTGCTTTAACAAAACATCTTCTATACGATAATCAAATTCTACTTCAATAACTTGTAATTGGTTCTCTTGAAGTTTTGCCAAAGTAGTATCAGCAACAATTTCACCTTTATTGATAATGATGACACGATCACAAATAGCTTCTACTTCTTGCATAATATGAGTGGAAAGAAAAATAGTTTTTTCCTGACCAATAGAAGTAATTAAGTTTCGAATATCAACCAATTGATTTGGATCGAGACCAGTAGTAGGCTCGTCCAAAATTAAAACCTCTGGATCATGTAGCAATGCATTGGCCAATCCAACACGTTGGCGATATCCTTTGGACAATGCGCCAATCTTTTTATGTGATTCAGGAGTTAATCCCGTCATTTCAATCACGTCGTTTATTCTTGATTTTGCTACGCGATACACACTGGCATTGAACGCCAAATATTCACGAACATGCATATCTAGATACAACGGATTATGTTCAGCCAGATAACCGACACTTTTTTGTACAGATCGAGGAGATGTTATAGTGTCAAATTCATTTACGATGGCTGTTCCGGAATTTGCTTTTAAATAGGTGGTTAAAATCTTCATCATTGTTGACTTTCCAGCGCCGTTAGGACCTAAAAAACCAACAATTTCTCCTTTTTTAACCTGGAAAGAAACATTGTTCAGTGCTTTCTGTGTTCCGTAAACTTTGGTGATATTTTCAACGACAATAGACATACATACAATTTTTGGATTCCAAAACTACATAAAAATTTAGCAGCTTACTCTAAGCTAAAACGGATAAATCAAAAAAATATTGAAAAACATTTTGATTCTAAAAATTAATCTATACTTTAGCTATAACAAACGAAAACAACATGTTGCACACAAATTATTTTTGGCAAGGATATTTTTACTTCTTTTTTGGAAAGAAGTTGGAACTCCTTGTTGTATAGTTTAGTGTAATAACATCTAACATATAATAAAAGTTCCGAAGATATTTCGGAACTTTTTTTTTGAACAAAAATGATATGAAACAAACCATCGCAATACAAGGAGTTCAAGGTTCAAATCATCACAAAGTAGCTCAGTCATACTTCGGAGAAGATGTGCTCTTAGACGAGTGCTTGTCATTTGATGCTTTAGTAAACAGCCTAATGGAGGAAAAAAGTAACTATGCAATCATGGCTTTAGAAAATACGATTGCAGGTTCTATAATTCCAAACTATGCATTAATTGATGCATATAATATTCACATTAACGGAGAATTTTACTTAAGTATTCACCATAATTTAATGGCATTGCCCAATCAAACGATGGAAGATATTAAAGAAGTATGTTCGCATCCAATGGCATTATTGCAATGCAAAGAGTTTTTTAAAAAATATCCACATATTAAGTTGGTAGAAGATGTAGATACGGCTGCCGTAGCTCAAAGAATTCAGGAAGAACAACGTTTGGGAGTTGCTGCAATAGCTACAAAGATGGCTGCAGAACTTTTTGAATTGGAAATTCTATCAAGTGAAATTCAAACCATTAAAACGAATGAAACCCGTTTTGTGATTCTTCAAAAACAAAAACCAAGTAATGGGATAGATCAAATTGATAAAGCATCTTTACGATTTGAATTAGAACATAAAAAAGGAAGCTTGGCAACCATATTGAATGTAATGAGTGATTGCAAACTGAACTTAACCAAAATACAGTCGTTACCAATCATTGAAACTCCTTGGAAATACGCTTTTTTTGTCGATGTAACTTTTGATGCTTATGAAGATTATGAAAAAGCAGTTTCTGTATTAGAAATTATGACAACCAAACTAAAAGTATTAGGAACTTATAAAAACCGACAAGGCTTATGATTCCAGCAAAACGCATACATACAGTAGAAGAATACTACTTTTCTATAAAATTGAGAGAAGTACGAAAGCTAGTTGCTTTGGGAAAACCAATCATTAATTTAGGAATTGGAAGCCCTGATTTACAACCGCCAAGAGTTGTAGTTGATGCGTTGGAAAACAGTTTGCATGATGAAATGGCACACAAGTACCAAAGCTATCAAGGGATTCCTGAATTAAGGAATGCAATTGCAGATTTCTACCAACAAAACTATCAAGTTTCCCTCAATGCAGACGAAGAAGTATTACCATTAATGGGAAGTAAAGAAGGGATTATGCACATTTCGATGGCATACTTAGATGAAGGAGATGAGGTTTTAATTGCCAATCCGAGCTATCCAACATATACATCTGTAACAAAATTATTAGGAGCCATTCCTCGATTTTACGATTTAAACGAAGAAAATGATTGGTTGCCAAATTTAGAAGCACTATCAAAAGAAGATTTAAGTAAGGTCAAAATTATGTGGGTTAATTATCCACATATGCCTACGGGAGTAAAAGCAACAGCACATTTCTTTGAACAATTAATAACCTTTGCACAAAAACATCAAATATTAATTGTTAATGACAATCCGTACAGCTTCATTCTTAATGATGAACCAATAAGTATACTATCAATAAAAGGAGCAAAGGAAGTAGCTTTAGAGCTAAACTCACTTAGCAAATCGTTTAATATGGCCGGATGGCGCACAGGAATGGTAATGGGAAAGGCAACACATATTCAGCATGTGCTTAAAGTAAAAAGTAATATGGACTCTGGGATGTTTTACGGAATTCAAAAAGGAGCTATCAAAGCATTAGCAAGCTCTCAAAGTTGGTTTGTTGAGCTTAACAAAATCTACGAAAAACGACGTCAGCTTATATGGGAATTAGCGACCAAGTTGCAGTGTACATTCAGTAAGGAAACTTCAGGAATGTTTGTTTGGGCAAAATTACCGAAAAAGAACACATTGAGTTCTGAAGAATATGTAGATAAATTGCTATATGAAAAAGATGTTTTTATAACACCTGGAAGTATTTTTGGGACACAAGGAGAAGGATACGTGCGATTTTCATTATGTGTCACAGAGCAAAAAATTAAAGAAGTTATTCATAGAATTGAATCATAAAAATGAACGTTTATATTATAGGAGTCGGACTTATTGGTGGTAGTATATCGCTTGACATTCAGGAGCATTTTTCTGAAGCAACTATCTATGGGATTGATTCAGATACAGCACACTTGGAAGAAGCATTGCAGCGAAAACTCATTCATCAAAAAGCAACACTTCCTCAAGTAAAAAATGCTGACATTGTAATAATTTCAATTCCAGTACAAGCATCAATAAAAGTTATTGAACACGTATTAAATGAGGTCAAAGACGATACATTGGTGATTGATGCAGGTTCTACGAAAGAACAAATCTGTCAAAGTATTGAAAATCATCCTAAACGTAGAAATTTTCTAGCGACTCATCCAATTGCTGGAACCGAATTTTCGGGACCTAAAGCTGCTGTTAAAGGATTATTTCATGGCAAAACCAATATTATTTGTGAAGTTGAGAAAACGGCGTTCAGTTTGCAAGAAAAAGCATTGGAATTATTCAAAATATTAGGAATGCGAATTCGATATATGGACCCAAAATCACACGATAAACATATTGCCTATGTCTCACATCTATCACATATAAGTTCATTCATGTTAGGAAAAACAGTAATTGAAAAAGAAAAAAACGAACGTGATATCTTTGATTTGGCAGGAAGTGGATTTGCTTCTACTGTACGTTTGGCAAAAAGTTCTCCAGCAATGTGGACACCTATTTTTGAGCAAAACAAAACCAATGTCATCGAAACGTTAAATGAGTACATTCATAACTTACAAGAGTTTAAAAAACTCATGTTACAAGATAATTTTGAAAAAATTTATCAAGAAATGGAAAACACAAATCATATTAAAAAAATATTAAAAGGAATCAAGTAACAATAATAAGGGCGTTCCTCCAATTAAGTTGGAGGCGGGCTTTCGGCAGTCGCTCTCGTTCACAATGCTTACTTTTAGTGGTGAACTCGGAGCTCCAACAAAGCCTCAATCCCTAACGCAAAAACAAAGAACCATGGAAAACAAAAAAGAACTTAGAAATTGGATTGATGCTTTCGGGTTACCACATCCTTTGGTAATTGCAGGGCCATGCAGCGCAGAAACAGAAGATCAAGTGCTAAAAATTGCGCATCAACTTAAAGATACAGACGCTACCGTGCTTCGTGCTGGAATATGGAAGCCTAGAACACGACCAGGCAACTTTGAAGGAGTTGGTGCTCTAGGATTAAAATGGTTGCAAAGAGCTAAAGAAGAAACAGGAATGCTTACAGCAACCGAAGTTGCCAATGCAACCCATGTGCGATTGGCATTAGAGCATGATATTGATATATTGTGGATCGGTGCTCGATCTACAGTAAGTCCATTCATTGTTCAAGAAATTGCAGATTCTCTACAAGGAACAGATAAAATTGTATTGGTTAAAAACCCTGTGAATCCTGATTTGCCACTTTGGTTAGGTGCTGTTGAACGTTTATACTCAGCAAATATTGAAAAATTAGGAGTGATTCATAGAGGTTTTTCTACTTATGAAAAAACACGCTACCGCAATAATCCAGAATGGCAAATTCCAATTGAATTACAAAATCGTTTTCCTGATTTGCCATTAATATTAGATCCTTCTCACATAGCTGGACGACGAGATATTATTTTTGATTTGTGCCAAACCGCATTAGACTTAAGCTATGATGGACTTATGGTAGAAACACATTTTGATCCAGACAATGCGTGGAGTGATGCCAAACAACAAGTTACACCAGATCGATTAGTTCAGATTATGAGTGACTTAAAAATAAGAAAAGCTACTGATACAGAGGCAGAATACCGAAATGCGCTTGGAACTTTGCGTACACAAATTGACGTAATTGATCATCAATTAATTGAAATGCTAGGCAAACGAATGAAAGTGGCAGATAAAATAGGAGCGCTCAAAAAAGAGAAAAACGTAGCAATTCTGCAAACTAGACGTTGGAATGAGATTTTAGGAAAAATGATTTTAGAAGGAGAGCAAAATCAATTGAGTGAAGAATTTGTATTACGAATTTTTAAAGCGATTCACCAAGAATCAATTAATCACCAAGAAAAAATATTGCAAGGATAAATAGGTAAAAGCGCGCTAACTAGCGCGCTTTCTTTTTTATCGACAACCAGCCGAAATTGGGCAAGGAACTCCGATAGTTGTCCAATCAAGACACGTACCATCAGGACACCATTCGCAACAAATTTGCCCTCTTCGTCCAATAATATTTTTTTGTTGAGCCTTTTCAATGGCTTTCACACCATTTAACAATAGTATATTTTGTAACATAAAAGAAACGTTTTTGGTTAATAATTACAGAAACTTACTAAAAATCAAAAACTTTCTTTTACGGGAAAACCTTATTTAACAACTCTAAACTGCTTGTAAATAGATATTTAAAGGAGTAATTGGTTTTATCAAAGCGATTTAGAAACCTATTGTAAGTTTTAATAATAATCCTAATCTTTGTACTGATGATAGGAACTGTTTACAAATCTACGGGAAGTTGGTATTTGGTGAAAACCGAAGAAGGGAAAGAATATGAATGTAGAATCAAAGGAAAGTTTCGACTAAAAGGGATTAAAAGTACAAATCCTATTGCGGTAGGTGATCAAGTACATTTTACACTTGAAACAAGTAACAATACAGAAACAGGTGTTATTGATGAGATTAAAGAACGAAAAAACTATATCATTCGGAAGTCTGTTAATCTATCAAAACAAACTCATATCATTGCTTCCAATATTGATCAAGTATTCTTGTTGATTACAATTGACAATCCACCAACATTTCCAAGCTTTATAGATCGTTTTCTTGTAACTGCAGAAGCCTACTCAATTCCTTGTGTTCTGGTTTTCAATAAAATTGATTCGTATAAAGAAATTGAACGTAGAGCAGAGGTAATGTATCTCAAAGATATCTATGAAAATATTGGGTATGAGTGCATTGAAATTTCAGCAAAAAAACAACAAAATGTTGAGGTCATCAAACAACGAATGAAAGGAACGGTAAGTATGTTTGCAGGTCATTCAGGAGTTGGAAAATCAACTTTGGTCAATGCAATTGATCCAGAATTGAATCTAAAAACCAAAGAAATATCCGAACAACATAAGCAAGGACAGCACACCACAACATTTGCCGAAATGTTCGATTTAGAATTTGGGGCTAAAATTATTGATACACCTGGAATCAAAGGTTTTGGAATTGTAGATATGGAAAAAGAAGAAATAGGTGATTATTTTCCAGAATTTTTAGCCTTAAAAAGTAAGTGTAAATTCAATAATTGTATTCACATTGAAGAGCCTAAATGTGCTGTAAAAGATGCTGTAGAAGATGGGGAAATTGCTTGGTCACGCTACAAAAGTTACCTGCAAATCATTGAGGGAGACGATAGTAATTACCGTGTAGACGAATTTAAAGAACAATAAATTTTATGAGAGCAGTCATTCAAAGAGTAACGGAAGCTAGTGTCACAGTAAATCAAAAAAAAGTAGCAGATATTAAAGAAGGACTATTAATTCTTCTTGGAATTGAACACGAAGATACACACGAAGACATTAAATGGCTTTCTAATAAAATTGCTCGATTACGTATTTTCAATGACGAGAATAATGTAATGAATAACTCTTTAATTGATATTGATGGAGAGGCCATTGTTGTAAGTCAATTTACCCTACATGCAAATACAAAAAAAGGGAATCGCCCAAGTTATATCAAGGCAGCTAAGCCAGATGTTTCCATTCCTCTCTATGAAGATTTTGTGTCGCAGTTTGAAAAAGACATTCACAAAAAAGTACAAACAGGTATTTTTGGAGCAGATATGAAAGTTGCGTTACTAAATGACGGACCTGTTACAATTATAATTGACACCAAAAGCAAAGAATAACAACTACGTTTATTAACTTATTGTAACGCTTGTTAAGTTTCTCTTGCTGAATTTATTACTTTTCTTATATTCGCAATATATTCTCCCGAATACCAATAATATAAAATCCATATGCGAATAAAATTTTTAGCGATTATCGCTATCATACTCATTCAAACTACAGGAAGGGCTCAAGAAAATCTTACTAGTTTTTTAACACTTCCTACACAACTTACTGATAATGCAAATGCCGTTGTTCGTTTAGACGAAACTTTGGTAAATGTAAAAGCTATCGACGACATGGAAATTTCTCAAAAACGAATTGTTACGGTGCTTAATGAAAACGGAATCAATAAAATTGGAGCAGTTGTTTGGTATGATTCACACGTTCGTGTAAAAGACATTGAAGTAAAAATTTACGATAAAAACGGAAAGCAAATAAAAAAAATTAAAGAACGTGACTTTGAAGATGTAAGTGCAGTAGAAGGAGGTACAATGTACTCCGATTCTAGAGTGAAATATATGGATTATACTCCTACAGAATATCCGTTTACTGCAGAATTTACAAGTTTAGTTCAGACTCCTAATACTGCAAATTTGCCAAGTTTTCATCCGCTAAGTTATTTTGTTGGAGTAGAAAAAAGTACCTATAAAATTCAATACCCAACTTCTTTTACACTACATAAAAAAGAACGCAACCTAAAAGAGTTTGGAGTCGTAAAGGAAGAAAAAGAAGGCGTTCTTTCCTATACAATCCAAAATATGGCAGGAATTAAGCCTGAAGCATTAAGTCCTTCGGAAGCAGACATTAAGCCAAGAATAGTATTTGCACTCAATAAATTTAATTATGATGGAGTTACTGGAGAAGTCAACAATTGGAACGACTTTGGAAAATGGATGTATCATAACTTACTTGATGGCCGTGCGACAGTAGATGATGAAACCAAAGCAAAGATTGAAAATTTAGTTGCCGGTGTAACCTCCAATCGTGAAAAAGCAAAAATTGTCTACGAATTTATGCAAAACAAAACTCGTTACATTAGTGTGCAAGTAGGAATTGGAGGATTTCAACCCATACCTGCGGAAGAAGTAAATAAAGTTGGATATGGTGATTGTAAAGGATTGACTAATTACACGATGGCATTGCTAAAAATTGCAGGTGTTGAATCTTATTATACGCATGTACAAGCAGGAAGTGAAATAGTAGGTTTTTATGATGATTTTGCTTCGCTAGCTCAAGGAAATCATGTAATCTTGAATATACCAAACAAAGGAGATGATATTTGGTTAGAATGTACAAGTCAAAAAGTTCCTTTTGGACATATTGGTGACTTTACCGATAATAGAAATGTGTTGGTCATAACTCCCGAAGGAGGAAAAATAAAACGTACAAAAAAATATTCATTAGAAGAAAATTTACAAGAAACCACAGGTTCGTATGCACTTAACGTCAATGGAAATATTACAGCAAATACTGTAATAAAAACCAAAGGAATTCAATACGATAATCGTTATTATTTAGAAGATTGGTCTGAAACAGAAAAAGATAAGCGTTACAAGCGTTATTTCAAAACAGTAAATAATGTGAATATAGACGAAATCATACTAGAAAATGATAAAGAAACCATTACATTTTATGAAAAAATAAAATTCAATGCAGACTCGTATGGTGTTATTACAGGAAATCGTATGTTGTTTGCACCAAACGCTTTCAATCGTTATACAAACATTCCTGATAGATATCGTTCTAGAAGATTTCCCTTAGAAATTCAACGTAGCTTTTTTGATAAGGATCAATATGAAATCAAATTACCAATAGGTTACACAATTGAAGCAATTCCAGAAAATGTTACTTATGAAACAAAATATGGAAGTTATTCATACACAATTACAAAAAAAGATGAGCAAACACTTCAATATCAAAGAACACTAAAAATAAAAGAAGGTTTACATCCTAAAGAAGATTATAAAGAATATCGGAAATTTATCAAAAAAATTGTCAAATTCGATGCTGCCAAAATCGTATTAGTCAAAAAATAATTCCGAATACCAATTTACAATTAAACAAATCCCTATGAGAAAAAGTATACTGTATATATTAACATTTCTGTGCACTATCACAATCTATGCGCAGGATGTTGAATTTGGAGACATCTCTAAAGAAATGTTACAACAAGAAAAACATCTTAATGATCCTGAAGCTTCCGCAGCTGTATTGTATGAAAAAACATATATAACTACTCGTTATATTCAAGGACAAGGATTTCAATTAGAAACCAACATACACAGAAGAATCAAGATATATACTAAAGAAGGTTTTGAAAAAGCCAATCATTCAATTTTACTTTACAAAGATAGGGGAGAAAATGAACGTGTTTCTGGACTAAAAGCTTTTACCTACAACTTGGAAAATGGAAAAATAGAAAAAGCTAAACTTCGTAAAGAGGGAATCTTTACAGAAAATCGTTCGGAAAATTGGGAACTTGAAAAGTTAACCATGCCAAATGTGAAAGAAGGTTCTATCGTTGAGTATAAATACAAAGTAGTATCGCCTTATTGGCAAAATGTAAACGAAATTTACTTTCAATACGATATTCCTGTAGATCATATCGAAGTTGTATTTGAAGCGCATAATTATTTTACATATAAAAAACATTACAAAGGCTATTTTCGATTAGAACCGAAAGAAGAAATACGTTCTGGGAAAATACGATTAACGTCAAAGTCTAAAAGCTGGGCAGGAAATCGAACCAGTGTAAGTGAAGATGAAATCGATTTTGATTATAAAATTTCAAGATTTGAACTCAAAAATGTACCAGCACTCAAAGATGAAAACTTTGTAAGCAATATAGAAAACTACCGAAGTGCAGTCAAATTTGAACTTGCACAAGTACAAATGCCCAATGATATTCCGCAATATCTAACCAAAACTTGGGATGATGTAGTAAAAACGATATATAGAAGTGAATACTTCGGAGGACAACTTGCAAAAACTTCGTACTTTGAAAATGATGTTGATGAATTGACTGCTGGAGTTTCTGATGATATGAAAAAGGCAGCAATGATTTACAATTTCATTAGAGATAAAGTAAAGTGGAACGGAAACTATGGTAAATATACAGATGTAGGAGTTCGAAAAGCTTACAAAGAAAACACAGGGAATGTTGCCGAAATGAATTTAATACTTACCGCTATGTTACGACATGCAGGGCTTAATGCAAATCCTGTAATTTTAAGTTCTCGAAATCATGGAATCAAAATGTTCCCTACATTAGACGGATTTAACTATGTAATTGCTGCAATTGAGGTAGAAAATGCAGTAATTCTCCTAGATGCAACTAATTATTATGGTGAGCCTAATGTGTTGCCAATGCGCGCACTGAATTGGTCAGGGAAACTTATTCGAAAAGATGGAAGTTGGAGCGACATTAGCTTAATGCCTAGAACAGCAGCTATGCGAGTTACAAGTATAAATGTAACATTAAATGAAAATGGAGATATAGAAGGGAAACAACGTACGCAATTCACATCACACAATGCCTTAGGATTTAGAGAAGTATATGCCAAAGCAGACAAAGAAGATTATTTAGAAAAACTTGAAAATAATATTGGCGATATTGAAATAGATGAACACGATGTCAAAAATCTTAAAAAGATTGGAAAGCCAGTTTTAGAATCATATGCATTCACAAAAGAATCTCAAGCCGAAGTAATTGGCGATAAAATTTACTTTTCACCATTATTCTTCTTGGCAACTTCTGAAAATATATTCAAAGCTGAAGAAAGAGTATATCCTATAGATTTTGGATATCCGTGGAAGCGAAAAATTATGATGAATATAAAACTGCCTGAAGGATATGAAGTAGAATCATTGCCAGAAGCAACTGCAGTGAGATTACCTGAAAACTTAGGATTATATACTTTCAATATCTCTAAAACTCCTATGGGAATCAGTGTTGTTATGTCTAAAGAAATCAACTCATCAATCATTACACCAGATAAATACAGTGCTTTGCGCGAATTTTATAAAGTGTTAGTAGAAAAAGAGCAAGAAAAAGTTGTCTTAAAAAAGATTTAAAAAAGGATGCAGCAGGTTTCTGGTGAAAAGCAACCTGTAATTCCATGAAAAGCATTAATTTTACAAGTGACTTTATGCGTTTGGTATAAAGTCACTTTTTTATTTGAACAAAACTAAACTCATGAATATACAAGGAGCACAACTTGCAGTAGATACATGGATTAAAGAACATGGAGTTCGTTATTTTAACGAACTTACCAATATGGCACAACTTACAGAAGAAGTAGGTGAGGTAGCAAGAATTATTGCAAGACGTTATGGCGAACAAAGCGAAAAAGAAAGCGATAAAGATAAAGACCTTGGAGAAGAATTGGCAGATGTTGTATTTGTAGTGCTATGTCTTGCAAATCAAACAGGGATTAATCTGCAAACGGCTTTTGATAAAAAAATGGATAAAAAAACCAAGAGAGATCACGATCGTCATCACAATAATGACAAGTTAAAATCATAACACTTCTCTATTGCAAAAATTATATTGAATATAAATCGCTGTTATGATATCAATCACAATTGAGAGATAAAAATAACAGTAAACATTTCAAAATTTCTTATGAATATAAAGCTTCAAAAATCAAGACTTCAAAAAAAATCAAGGATTGATATAACAGGTTCTAAAAGTGAGTCTAACCGATTATTGTTATTACAAGCTTTATATCCTACAATCAGAATTCATAACATATCCAATTCAGATGATGCTACTCTCATGCAAAAAGCGTTGCATTCCGATAATGAAACGAAAGACATTCATCATGCGGGTACTGCCATGCGTTTTTTAACAGCTTACTACGCTACTCAAAAAGGCCAACAAGTGTTACTCACTGGCTCTTCGCGAATGCAGGAACGACCTATTCAAATATTGGTGGAAGCTTTACGTCAATTAGGCGCATCTATCCAGTACACTAAAAATGAAGGATATCCACCATTATTAATTAAAGGAACTCAACTTTCTAAAAAAGAGGTAACGCTTCAAGCCAATGTGAGTAGTCAGTATATTTCTGCATTATTACTTATTGCACCTTCTTTACAAAAAGGAATCACATTAACATTAGAAGGGAAAATCACCTCGATTCCCTACATAGAAATGACACTTTCTTTGCTAAATGAATTAGGTGTAAAAACTTCTTTTAAAAACAATGTTATTACTGTAGTGCCTTATAATGCTCCTGCGGAAGAAAAAGAATTTACGGTAGAATCTGATTGGAGTTCCGCATCTTACTTTTATAGCTTGGTGGCGTTAAGCGAAGTGGGAACAACAATAACTCTTTCATCCTATAAAAAAGAAAGTTTGCAAGGAGACTCGTGTTTGGCAGAAATTTATACAAAATTTGGTGTAGAAACTATTTTTGAAGAAAAATCAATTACACTTACCAAAACAAAAGAAACTACTCAAGAAAAAATAACACTGGATCTTAAAAATGCTCCAGATATTGCACAGACCATAGCGGTAACAGCCTTTGGATTACAACTTTCATGTGAAATGATTGGTTTGCATACGCTAAAAATAAAAGAAACGGATCGTCTTGTGGCACTAAAAACAGAACTTGAAAAATTAGGTGCTTCTGTAGAGATAACAGACGTGTCATTGTATCTAGAAAAAACGAATTCAATACGTAAAAACATATCAATTTCAACCTACAAAGATCATCGAATGGCCATGGCATTTGCCCCTTTAGCACTGCGAGTGCCAATTCAAATTGAAAAAGCGGAGGTTGTTTCAAAATCATATCCCGACTTTTGGAGTGATTTACAATCAATCGGAGTGCAAATGGAAGAAATCTAAAAAAACTCCCTAAATACTTGACAACCCCTATTTTGAGATTGTATATTTGCACTTCTTAAAAAAACTTGAAAAACTTATGGCAAAAAAGCTATCGCACTTTAATTTTAATCTTCCAGCAGATTTATTAGCAGAATATCCTTCAGAAAATAGAGACGAAGCACGTTTAATGGTATTAAATCGCGAAAAACAAACGATTGAGCACAGACAATTCAAAGATTTAGTTGAATATTTTAACGAAGGAGATGTGATGGTATTGAACAATACTAAAGTATTTCCTGCTAGACTCTTTGGAAATAAAGAAAAAACAGGAGCTAGAATCGAAGTGTTTTTGTTGAGAGAATTAAATGAAGAGCAGCGTTTATGGGATGTATTGGTTGATCCAGCTAGAAAAATTCGAATCGGAAACAAGCTATATTTTGGAGATGATGAAAGTTTAGTGGCGGAAGTTATCGACAATACAACCTCTCGCGGACGTACACTACGCTTTTTATATGATGGTTCGTATGAAGAATTTAGAGCAAAATTAAGTGAGTTAGGACAAACTCCGCTTCCTAAATATATCAAAAGAGATGTTGAGCCAGAAGATGAGGAACGTTACCAAACAATCTATGCAAAAGAAGAAGGAGCTGTAGCAGCACCAACTGCTGGATTACACTTCTCAAAACATTTATTGAAACGCTTAGAAATTAAAGGAATTGACTTTTCTGAAATTACATTACACGTAGGTTTAGGAACTTTTAATCCAGTAGAGGTTGAAGACCTTTCAAAACATAAAATGGACTCTGAAGAGTTAAAGATTGGTTCAAAAGCGGTAGAAGTAGTAAACAATGCAAAAAAGAATAAAAAACGCGTATGTGCAGTAGGAACTACGGTAATGCGTGCGTTGGAAAGCTCTGTTTCTTCTGAAAAAACATTGAACGAATATGAAGGTTGGACAAATAAGTTCATCTTTCCTCCATACGATTTTAGCATTGCCAACTGTATGATTACTAATTTTCATACGCCAAAATCAACATTGTTGATGATGGTTTCTGCATTTGCAGGGCATGATTTCATATTAAAAGCCTATGAAGAAGCAATCAAAGAAGGATATCAATTCTACTCATATGGTGATGCCATGTTAATTTTATAACAAGAGTAGATCAAATAGAATCAATATATTCTTAAATAGTATAAAAAACAAAATCCTGTCATTGACAGGATTTTGTTTTTCCTAAAACTCATAAATTCTCACTACTTTTACAGCATGAAGCAAGCAGGGAAGAAAGACATACGTGCGCTAAGCAAAGAGGAACTTCGCAGTTTTTTTGTAACACAGGGCGACAAGGCTTTTCGTGGAAATCAAGTGTATGAATGGTTATGGCAAAAAGGAGCACACAATTTTGATGATATGACTAATATCTCGAAAGAAACGCGCAAAATGCTCGAAGATAATTTCGTAATCAATCATATTCGTGTCGATAAAATGCAACGTAGCCAAGACGGAACAATTAAAAATGCGGTGCGTTTACATGATGGATTAGTTGTGGAGTCTGTTTTGATTCCTACAAGTTCGCGAACAACAGCATGCGTGTCGAGTCAAGTAGGGTGTAGTTTAGATTGTAAATTTTGTGCGACAGCACGGTTAAAACGAATGCGAAATCTAAATCCAGATGAAATCTATGACCAAGTAGTTGCTATTGATCGCGAGAGTAGGTTATATCATGGACGTCCTTTATCAAATATTGTTTTTATGGGCATGGGAGAACCATTAATGAACTATAACAATGTGTTGAAAGCAATTGAAAAAATCACTTCTGATGAAGGTTTAGGAATGTCACCCAAACGAATCACGGTTTCTACATCTGGAGTGCCTAAAATGATCAAGAAAATGGCAGACGATCAAGTAAAGTTCAAATTGGCGGTTTCTCTACACTCTGCAATAGATGAAGTGCGAACGTCTATTATGCCTTTTAATGAGCACTTTCCGTTAACAGATCTTAAAGAAGCGCTGGCTTATTGGTACGAAAAAACCAAAAATAAAATTACTTACGAATATGTTGTTTGGGATGGTATCAATGATCAACAAAAGGATATCAATGCGTTGGTAAAGTTTTGTAAAGATGTACCAAGCAAAGTCAATCTAATCGAGTACAATCCGATAGATGATGGTGAGTTTCAACAAGCAAGTACTAAAGCTATTGATCGTTATGTAGATTCTCTTGAGCAAAACGGAATTACAGTGACGGTAAGACGTTCTCGAGGAAAGGATATTGATGCGGCTTGTGGTCAATTAGCAAATAAAGAGTAGTTTGTGAAGATAAAAGTGAGACAAAATCCTCTTGAAAAGCTCAATCAAAATGCTGTTAAAAACTATAAAATCATCGAATTAGTTAATATCTTTGTGAGCGAATGAAAGTAGTTGCGCAGATAAAACAGCCGATTCTAAAAGAAATGGAACTTTTTGAAAAAAAGTTTTACAATTCGATGTCTTCCAAAGTTGCGCTACTTAACAGAATTACACACTACATTGTTAACCGTAAAGGAAAACAAATGCGACCAATGTTTGTTTTCTTAGTTTCGAAAATGGTGTCTGAGGGAAAAGTAAATGAACGCACCTATCGCGGAGCTTCAGTTATTGAATTAATTCATACAGCGACCTTAGTTCACGATGATGTTGTCGATGATTCCAATAGAAGAAGAGGTTTTTTTTCAATCAATGCACTATGGAAAAATAAAATCGCAGTCTTAGTTGGAGATTATTTATTGTCGAAAGGACTGTTACTATCTATTGATAATGGAGACTTTGACCTCTTGAAGATTATTTCTGTTGCTGTGCGTGAAATGAGCGAAGGCGAACTTTTACAAATTGAAAAAGCACGCCGTTTAGATATTACCGAAGAAATATATTATGAGATTATTCGTCAAAAAACAGCTACGTTGATTGCTGCTTGCTGTGCAATGGGAGCGCAATCTGTTAATGCTACAGATGAAGAAGTGGAAACCATGCGTCTTTTTGGAGAATATATTGGAATGGCATTTCAAATAAAAGATGATTTATTTGATTATGGTGATACTCAAATAGGAAAACCTACAGGGATTGACATCAAAGAACAAAAAATGACACTTCCATTGATTTATGCCTTGAATCATTGTTCCAAAGAAGAAAAAAAGTGGGTCATCAATTCCGTAAAAAATCATAATAAAGACAAAAAAAGAGTGAAAGAGGTTATTGACTTTGTTAAAATAACTGGTGGACTAGAATATGCGATTTCGCAAATGAAATCGTATCAAGAAAAGGCACTTACACTCTTAAAGGCTTATCCAGCATCTACCTATAAAGATTCTCTGGAATTGATGGTAAACTACGTGATTGATAGAAAAAAATAATTTTTTTGACCATC
Source organism: Kordia zhangzhouensis (assembly GCF_001005305.1). Lineage (GTDB taxonomy): Bacteria > Bacteroidota > Bacteroidia > Flavobacteriales > Flavobacteriaceae > Kordia > Kordia zhangzhouensis. Next base: position 244,709 of record NZ_LBMH01000003.1, on the reverse strand, counting down.
AGGCAACCATTCGCATGAAAATTGCGTCTATGTCAATAGAAAGCAATCTATATCGTGAAAGTTATTCGATTACATCAACAAGAAACACAACTTATAAAGCGTGCCAGGCAAAATGATCGTAAAGCGCAGCAAATGTTGTATGCGCAGCATTCGCCAAAAATGTTAAGTGTGTGTCGATACTATATCGCAAACATTCACGATGCAGAAGAAGTAATGCTTTCAGGTTTTTATAAAGTCTTTACACAATTGAAAACTTATAAAAATGAAGGTAGCTTTGAAGGTTGGATACGACGAATTATGATTCGAGAATCAATATCATTTTTACGAAAAAAAAATCCATTAGTTACTGTTGATGAAATAGAAAATTATATTGAAACTATTGATTGTGAAATGGATATTCATGCAGGTGTAGAGCAAATACAAAAAGCAATTGACGCTTTGCCACAAGGATATCGTATTGTTTTCAACTTATACGAAATAGAAGGATATAAACATCAAGAAATCGCAGAAATGCTGAGTATTTCCATAAATACTTCAAAATCACAATTATTTAAAGCAAAAAAACAACTACAATCACAACTTCGATCAAAAAAAAACAACGCTAATGAAATTGCATGATATAAAAAAAACTCTGGAAGATCGCAGAATCGAAGTTTCTTCTAATTCATGGGAAAAACTCGCAGGTCAATTGGATGCGAATGATCAAAAGAGAAAACGAATTTCCTTTATTCCTTATGCTGCCTGTTTGGCAATACTAGTAGGACTGATCTTTTTTTTACTGAATTCAAAAGCAAATGACACGCAAAATATTGTTAATTCGCCAAACGAATTTAAACCTAGTTATCTTCAGAAAGAAGAACAACTTAAAAAGGAGGTTTTTTCTGAAAGAGAGCATTCCCTTACAGAGCGTACTGTAGTAACAAAACAAACAACTCCTCTAAAAACTCCCGTAAAAGAAGAAACGAAGCAGCAAATAACTCATACGGAAATACAAAAACCTTCTGAAGAATTGCAAAAAGAAGTGTCTAAAACAATAGTAGTGCCTAAGGAAATTCAAACAGAAATAGTGGAAACAGTTACGGAATTACCCGAAGAAAAAAATATAAAAGCCTCTATCCTAGAGTTGTCTGTCAAAGAAAAAATAGTCATTACTGATGCTGAGATTGATCAATTGTTGAACGAAGCAAAAAAATCGTTATCAGAATTAGAAACGAAGAAGCAGGAAAATATCACAATGTTTGCAACTGCAGATGAACTCTTAGAAGAAGTAGAACTCGAATTAGATTACTCTTTCAAGCAAAAAGTATTTGAACTTATCAAAAACAACCTTCAAAAAAGCAGAACCGTGATTGCAAATCGCGACTAAAAGAACTCACGCCTTTCTTTCGATAGGTAACATAATCATCATAAAAAAACGAACATGAAAACAAGTAAAATGTATGCATGCCTGTTACTCCTATGTCTAAACTTTACAATGCAGGCTCAAGAAAAAGATTCCATTCAACTCAAAAAAGAACAAGAAAAAAAGTACTTAGAAGAACGCTTACGTGTAATTGAAGCTGAAGAAAAAAAAGTGTTGAAGTATGAAGTTGAAAAAATCAATGAAAAACTTGAAAAAGGAAAAATTTCCAAAGAAGAAGCTGAAAAGCAAAAAAAGAAAGCAGCCATGTTAGCAGCAGCAACTATTGAGTATCGAATGGCAAAAACGAAACGAGAAATGCTTACTGATTACTATATTCAAGAAGGAGGAAGTTTTATTCGCTTTGGAGAAGTATTTGATACACGAAAAATCAAAAAAAGACCTTTAAAATATGACAAACGAACCTATTCAGATATAGTCTTTGCAGTAGGTTTTAATAATGCTATACAAGAAGGAAAGTCGTTAAGTGACTCTGATTATAGATTTGTTGGTTCTCGATTCTTCGAATTTGGAATTTCATGGCGTACACGAGTATTTAAAAATCACAATTTTGTGCGATTCAAATATGGCTTATCATTACAATATAACAATTTGAAACCTACGGGAAATCGAATTTTTGTAGATCAAGGAACACAAACAAACCTAGTAGAATTTCCAAACGACCTAAGTCGATCAAAGATTAGAATGACAAATTTGGTAGTACCATTATACTTTGAATTTGGCCCTTCCAATAAAACAGAGACAGAACGATATATTCGTTACAATACACGTCAAAAATTTAAAATAGGGTTAGGTGGTTTTGCAGGAGTAAACATAGCTGTAAAGCAAAAATTCAAATATTCTGAAGATGGTGACCGTGTTGATCAAGAAATTCGAAGAAATTTTAATACAAATACTTTTGTATATGGTGTTGCAGGGTATATTGGTTGGGACGACTTGAGTTTGTATTGTAAATATGACATGTCGCCAATATTTAAAAGTCCAAATACAGCGCAGCGTAACATTTCCTTTGGACTTCGATTGGATGTATTCTAAAAAAACAGTTTATAAATTTCATTGGATGCGCTAAAAGAGATACGTCAAAGTATCTCTTTTTTTATTCTATATCAACGAAACTTAGTATTTTTGATGTTTACTCCTAAAACTCACAATCCTTGATATCAAAATCAACCATAGATGCCGTATTTAATACTTCTCGTGTAGAAGAAGTAATCGGAGATTTTGTGCAACTTAAAAAATCAGGGAGTAACTATAAAGGATTGAGTCCTTTTTCAGATGAACGAACACCTTCATTCATGGTGTCGCCTGTAAAACAAATATGGAAAGACTTTAGTTCAGGGAAAGGAGGAAATGTTGTGGCGTTTTTAATGGAACATGAGCATTTTACCTATCCAGAAGCCATTCGGTATTTGGCAAAAAAATATGGAATAGAGATTGAAGAAACCGAACGCACAGATGAAGAAAAAGCATTGGCAGATGAAAAAGAAAGTATGTATTTGGTTTCTGAATATGCTAAAAAATACCATCAAGAAGTTTTATGGGAATCTCCGCAAGGAAAAGCTATTGGACTCACCTATTTTAAGGAGAGAGGATTCACTACAGAAACTATCAAAAAATTTGGGTTAGGTTATGCGCTAGATGAATGGGAAGCTTTTACACAAAGTGCATTAAAAGAAGGATATAATCTTACGTATCTAGAAAAAACAGGACTTACTATTGTAAAAGGAGAAAAACGATTTGACCGTTTCAAGGGAAGAGTGATGTTTCCAATTCATAGTATGAGTGGACGCGTATTAGGTTTTGGTGGACGCATTTTAACAAACGATAAAAAAGCAGCTAAATACCTTAACTCTCCTGAAAGTGATATTTACCATAAGAGTAATGTATTGTATGGTCTATATTTTTCAAAACAAGCAATTGCAAAAGAAGATAATTGTTATTTGGTAGAAGGCTATACGGATGTTATTCAAATGCACCAAGCGGGAATTCAAAATGTTGTATCATCTTCGGGAACTGCGCTAACAGCAGAACAAATTCGTCTAATTAATCGTTTGACAAAAAATATCACTATTCTATACGATGGTGATGCTGCCGGAATTCGCGCATCACTTCGTGGAGTAGACTTGATTTTGGAGCAAGGAATGAATGTGCGTGTTTGTACTTTTCCCGATGGAGAAGATCCAGATAGTTTTACTAAAAATAACGCACTAGAAGATGTGCTTGCGTATTTTAAGAACAATGTAAGAGATTTTATTGGGTATAAAGCTTCGCTATTGATGGAAGTGGCTAAAAATGACCCGATAAAAAAAGCAGAAGTCATCAATGATATGATGGCTAGTATTTCAAAAGTTTCCGATAAGATTAAACAAGAATTGTATTTGCGTGAAACTTCGCGTATCATGGAAATTTCAGAAGAAGTGCTATTTGCTACATTGGCTCAACTGCAAAACAAAGATATCAAAGAAGCGAATAAACAAATTCGTCAAGAAAAAAAAGCATTTGAGGTCATTAAGACAGAAAAAAAAGCAGAAAAAGTTGATGAACAATACATTTTAGAACGTAAAATCATAGAGATTTTGTTGTTGTATGGAAATATGAAAGCAACTTTTGAAGATTTGATATTAAAAGAAGATGAAGAAGGAGAACTCAAAATGGAACGCGAACTTTTTGAAGCGAAAGTGTTTGAAAAACTATACTTAGATTTACAGCAAGATGAAATAGATCTTGCCAATGAAAAATTTAAACAAATATATTACAAAGCCATAGAAAAATTGAATAGTACAGGCGATTTGGTAATTGATACGTTTGTCAATGAAATTGCTCCTGAAATTGCAAGTGAAGTAACAGATATCTTAATGCAGGAAGAGCGTTATGAGCTTCATAATTGGGAAGCGCAAAATATATTTGTGAAACCAAAGGAGGAAACAATTGCACAGCTAACGAGTGAAACAATTCTTTCATTACGATGCTATTTAATCAATAAAAAAATTGATGAGCTTAAAATGAATTTGGAAGAAGATACACAAATAGAAGAGTTGCACAATGTTTTAGAAGAAATCAAAGACTATATCTTCTTAAAAAAATCACTTTCTGAACAGTTGAAGCGAGTATTATAAAAAATACACAAACAAAAAAATGATGATATGAAGTATTCTGTACAGAATTCAAACATATCATCATTAAATTTTTTCTACTGTGTATGCAAATTACAGTAATTCTAATGCTTTCGCTTGTTGTAGTAAATCAACTAAGTTGTCTACATTCAGCTTACGCATTAGGCGAGCTTTGTATGTGCTCACGGTTTTTTCGTTTAAATTTAATTCTTCGGCTACGTGCTTATTACGTTTACCAGAAGCCAACAGTTTTAATACTTCTACTTCTCTGGTAGATAAACGTCTGAAGAATCTACGAGGTTTGTTTGTGCTTTCATCAAATGCTAAACGTTGTGCTAATTCATTACTAATGTAAATTCCTCCATTAGCAACTTTAATGATTGCATCTTTAATAACATTTGTTGTCACTGATTTTGATAAGTAACCAGAAGCTCCAGCTCTTAATGTGCTTACTGCATAAACATCTTCAGAGTGTGAACTAAACATAATTACTTTAACATCGGGGAAGTCTTTTTTAAGTCTTCTTAAAGCAGTAATACCATTTACTTCAGGAATATCCATCTCAAGTAAAACAACATCTACACGCTCTTGACCAATAAAGTCAAACAACTCAGACGTCGTAGCAGCTTTACCTACTACATCAATCTCTGTAGAGTTCTTAAACAAGGCTTTAATTCCTTTTCGAACAATGGGATGATTGTCTGCAATTAATACTTTAACCATAATTTAGTTTTTAAAGTTATTATTAAATCAGACCATCACATAAAGAAAGGCTCGTTATGTCATGCTAACATAAAAACGAATCAATTTTTATTTCAGGTTTAGGGGGTCTGTAAAAAACAAATTTAAACAAATTTTTATAAAAACTATTAAAAAAGGCGATTTTTTATGTAAGATTTTGCGGTATTATACAGACTGGAATTGGAATCATTTTATGTCGGTTCGCTGTATTGAAACGTTTGTAAATTTTGAACACTTCTTGCTGTCTTCCAGTAAATTCCTCTGCGGTTTTTCCTGCGTTATCCATTTTCATAGCCCACTCTAATTCATCATAGTTAGCACCAATTTGATCTTCGTCACTTCTTGCATCTCCAAACAGTCCATCAGACGGTTTGGCTTCCATAATTGAAGCAGGAACTTTCAAAGCGCGTCCTAGCTCATATACCTCACTTTTCATCAAATCTGCAATAGGACTTAAATCAACACCTCCGTCGCCATATTTTGTATAAAAACCTACGCCAAAATCTTCTACTTTATTTCCAGTTCCAGCTACTAATCTGCCCAGTAAACCAGCGTGGTAGTATAATGTAGTCATTCGCAAACGAGCTCTAGTGTTGGCTAAAGCCATGTCTACTGTAGCTTGCTTGCCTTCCAGAGTTACTTCTGTCTTGAATTCTTCAAAAACAGGGGTCAAATCTACTCGGGTGTCACTTACATTTTCAAAACGTTCTTTTAATTGTTTAATGTGTTCTTGCGCTCGTGTTACGTGACTTTGTGCTTGATGAATCGGCATTTCAATACACAACGTAGGAAGTCCAGTTTTAGCACAAAGTGTAGAGGTTACTGCAGAGTCAATTCCGCCGGAAACACCTACTACAAAACCGTTTACTCGTGCGTTTGTAGCATACTCTTTTAACCAATTTACGATATGGTCGATTACCAATTCAGTTTTCATCTTTATATTTTTATAAATTTTAATAGAATTTGTCAATTACTTTTCTGTTGCTATCAGCAGAATCATAAGAGCTTAATTCATAAGGTTCAATTTTTTTACAAGATAAAAAAAGTACCTTTGCAGACAAAAATAGCACTTAAATAAAATTTACAGTCACTCGTTGCGTTTGTAAAAAGATTAATCTAAAAATTGAGATGAAAAAAATACTGTTTTTGTTAGTTTTAGTTGTAATAGGATGTGCAAAAGAAAATTCTCTTGAAAAAGAAATAGCTGCTATTCCGATAGAGGTAAATGTCGTAAGGTTTGATCAAGTGTTTTTAGGAGCTACACCGAAAGATCTTCCCAAATTAAAAGAAGCATATCCATTATTTTTTCCGAGTTCTGTGCCTGATTCTACTTGGATTTATACGATGAATGATCCTTTACAGAAAGAATTAAAAATAGAAATAGACTCAGTCTTTTCAGATTTTGCTCCTGTGCAGCGCGACATTAAATCTGTCCTGCAACATATAGAATTTTATTTTCCAGAATATGACCCGCCAAAGGTTTTTACGGTTACTTCTGAAGATTATCGCAAAAAAGTAATACTTTATAAAGATATGTTTTTGATAGCGCTTAATACTTATTTGGGCGCTGATCACAAATTTTATGAAGGTATTCAGCGCTATATCGCTCAAAATTTTGAAAAAAAGATGATTCCAGTAGATATGGCAAACGAATTTGCATACACGCAAGTAACGCCTTCCCGTGATCGTACTTTTTTAAATAAGATGATTTATCATGGAAAAGTACAGTACTTAAAGTCTTTGTTAGTGCCAAAAGCGAGTACAGCAATGTTGTTTGGGTATACTGAGCAAAAAGCTGCTTGGGCTGCTGAGAATGAAGCGCAAATTTGGACATATTTTGTTGAGAAAGAATTGTTATACAGTACAGATTATAAGTTAGATAATCGCTTTCTAAATTTAGCGCCTTTTTCAAAATTTCAATTAGAGTTAGACAATGAATCACCTGGAGGAATTGGGCGATATATTGGTTGTGAAATCGTGAAAGCATATATGAAAAATAATGATGTATCTTTGCGCGATATGTTGCAAAAACCAGCAAAAGAAATTTTTACAAATTCAAAGTATAAACCGAAGAAATAATGGCGAAGAAACTCAAGTCTGAAATCAAAATAGCAGTAACCGTTGATGAAAATAATGTGCCAGAAGCTATTAATTGGACAGCTAAAGATGGTGGAGTAGAAAATGAATCTTCAAAAGCGGTAATGTTGTCTGTTTGGGATCATAAAGCACAGGAAAGTTTGCGAATCGATTTGTGGACCAAAGATATGCCGGTTGATGAAATGAAAGTTTTTTATCATCAAACATTGGTGTCGATGGCACGAACATTTCAACGAGCTACGAATGATGAAAAAATGGCTGCTACAATGCTGGATTTCTGTGATTATTTTGCAGAAAAGCTAGATATATTAAAGAAATAAAAAAAAGTGTAAAATTGAGATGCTAATCTTTTTCTAGAATCTCAATTTTTCGCTTTATAGATCCGCGTTCTTCCAATCGAATGACTTTTAGTATAAGTTTGATGAAAAATCCGGGCTCAAGAATAATTTTGGTAATATCGGCTACTTTTTTATCGCGTTCAGCAATGGCTTTTGGCCACTGAGACTCATCTGTATTTGCCATAATAGTTGCAAATTTCCATGCGCCATTTCGAGCCAATTTCATGCTAAAATCAATCAAAATAGTGTCAAATTCCTCAGTTTCCTTCAAAATTTTAGCTAAAAAAGTCCAAATCAACGAAAGTTCTTTCTCCACATCATGAACTAATTCGCCTAAAATTATATTGATTTTATCAAAATCACCCTTTAAATCATTTATGTTTTTCCCTTTCATTACTTCGGCGGAAGCAATTCCAAGGTCTAAATTAATATGAGCATTCATGCCAAGTAATAAATGCTGGAGAACAATTAGCCAATAATTATCAGCTTCGTCAAAGGCAATTTTCCATGAAGTTGTAGGTGTAACGCCACTTTTATAATCGGTATATGCTTGAAGGTAACGATTGGCAAAAATCACATCCAAGCGTTCCATTCGTTCATTATCATCAAAAAAATGATTCTCTATTCCTTCCTTTACTTTGCAAGTTACTTTTTGATATAAAGCGGCAAAATATCCCATAGTGCTGGGAATTTCCTTGTTTTTTTGGATAATTTCATCCAAAAAAGAGATTACTTCGTCAATAGTGGTAGCTTGCATAATTTTCTTTTTGATGAATTAAAAGTATGAAAATATGTTAAAGTGAAAAAGGAAGTCTGCTATTTTGCGACAATAATAAGGGAAAGATTAGATGAATTAAGGTGTTTGTGATTACAATGGATTTAATAATGAAAACAGAACGGGCAGATAAAAAACTTATTTTTGTATACAATGCTCAGGCAGGAAAAATCAATGCTGTTATAGATATTGCGCATAAAATGTTGCGCCCTAAAACGTATCAATGTAAACTTTGTAGTTTGACGCATGATGTATTTGTTGAAAAGGAGCAGTGGAGAAGATTTAGGGAGCAAGTTCAGTTTCCAATGGAATTTTTACACAAGGATGAATTCCGAAAAAAATATTCAGTGCACCAAGAGGTATACCCTATGGTTTTATTACTAGAAAATCAGCAATTAAAAAAGTTTATTTCACAAGAAGAAATGAAAAATTTGAAAACAACTCAAGAGTTGATTAGTCTTATTAGAGAAAGAATGAATAGTTAAGAATTTTTTAACTCTTCATTAATCTGGTTGATATATTCCAATACCTCGTCACGTCCCATAGCTTTGGAAGAAGAAGTAATAAAATACTGCGGCATTTCTTCCCAAACATCTTCAAGTAGCTTCTCTCGGTACTTTGCTATATGTTTATCAATTTGAGAAGGGCGTAATTTATCAGCTTTGGTAAAAATGATACAAAACGGAATTTGATTTTCGCCTAACCATTGCATGAATTCCATATCAATTTTTTGCGGCTCATGGCGAATATCTACCAAAACAAATCCGCAAACTAATTGTCTGCGTTTGCTAAAATATTCAGTGATGAATTTTTGAAAAACTTTTTTGGTGCTTTTAGAAACGCGGGCATATCCATAACCTGGTAAATCCACTAAAAACCATTCATCATTAATCTTAAAATGATTGATTAGTTGAGTTTTCCCTGGTCGTCCTGACGTTTTAGCTAAGCTTTTGCGTTGAGTTAACATATTGATTAAGGAAGATTTACCTACGTTGGATCTCCCAATAAACGCATATTCAGGAATCGGATCCTTAGGGCATTTTGCCACATCCGAATTACTCATTACAAATTCAGCAGATTTAATTTTCATCCTGATTAAAAATTACGTTTGGTAAGCCAATCTTGCAAATGATCATTAAATTCCTGAGGATGTTCCATCATTGGAGCATGTCCGCATTTGTCAATCCAATATAAGTCAGAATCAGGAAGTAATTGATGAAATTCTTCCGCAACATTTGGAGGAGTTACAGTATCATTCTTTCCCCAAATAATGCCTACAGGAACGTTCATATTAGGAAGATCTTTTCCCATGTTGTGACGAATAGCACTCTTGGCAATTGCTAAAGTTTTTATTAGTTTGCTACGGTCATTTACTGTAGCAAACACTTCGTCAACAATTTCTTTGGTAGCAACTGCAGGATCGTAAAAAACGTCTTCACTTTTCTTTTTGATAAATTCATAATCACCGCGCTTAGGGTATCCATCACCCATAGCGCTTTCGTACAAACCTGAACTTCCTGTAATTACTAGTCCTTTTACTAATTCTGGATATAGTTTTGTAGTTAACAATCCAATATGTCCGCCTAATGAATTTCCTAGTAGTATAGCTTTGCCAATGTTTTTATGGATGATAAATTCTTGTACGTACTTAGCAAAATTCTTTACAGTAGTTTTTAAAAGTGGCATTGTATAAATAGGCAACTCAGGGATTAAAATTTTGTATCCTTTCGCTGAAAAATTCTGGGTAACGGCTTCAAAATTACTCAAGCCACCCATTAAGCCATGCAAAATAACGATAGGTGTTCCTTCTCCTAATTCGAGATAATTGAATTTCCCTTCCTTTTTAAAGCTTTCTTTCATTAATGGCTATCAGTTTTTTAACAAGAGACAAATATAGGCATTTCGATTTTATAAAGGTGTTTTTTTTAAAATGTCTAACAAAATAGCGAAACAACTGAAAAATAAAGGAGAATAGATGCTTTTTTTTAAAGCATATTTGAGGAGATATAAAGACTGATTTAGAGGTTGTATATCAGATTTTTAAGGGGTAAAAGCAAAAACTTATCAACAAAGTGGTAAAATGTGGTAAAATGTGGTAAAATTTTCAATATATTTGAATCTTATAATAGGTGAGCTGCATTTTTACGTGATAAATTTAATTGGAACATACGAGTGTAAAGTTGATGCCAAAGGGCGGATGCTTGTTCCTGCCGATCTCAAAAGGCAGTTGTCTCCTGTGTTGCAAGATGGATTTGTTATAAAAGAAGGGCTGTTTGGCTCTTGTTTGGAGTTGCATCCTATGAGTGAATGGAATGAAGTCACTCAAAAACTGAACAAACTTAATCGATTTAAAAGAGAAAATGTAGATTTTATTCGAAGATTTAATAAAGGTGTTCGGATGGTGGAAATTGATGCGGCAGGAAGGTTGTTGATTCCGAAAGATTTAGTGCTTTCTGCTGGAATAAAAAAAGAGATAGTATTGTCTTCCTCAATCAATATTGTTGAAATCTGGGATAAAGAAAAATATAATGCAGCTACAGATGATTCGGGAATTGATATTGGGGATTTGGCTGAAAAAGTAATGGGAAATGACGAAGGAGATGGAATATCATAATCCAGTATTGTTGAAAGAAACCGTTGATGGGCTAAATATTAAAGAAGACGGAGTGTATGTAGATGTGACCTTTGGTGGAGGTGGACATTCTAAAGAAATATTAAGCCGATTAGGAGAAAATGGAAAATTATATGCCTTTGATCAAGATCAAGATGCGCTTGATAATGCATTAGAAGACGAGCGATTTACATTAATAAATCAAAACTTTAGACATCTTAAAAAGTTCTTGCGATTTCATGGAGTGCGAAAAGTAGATGGAATTCTAGGTGATTTTGGGGTGTCATCACATCAATTTGACAAGGCAGAAAGAGGCTTTTCATTACGGTTTGAAGCAGATTTGGATATGCGAATGAATCAAGAAGGGGAGATTTCTGCTTATCATGTAGTAAATGAATATAGTGAAGAGGATTTGCGTTCTATTTTAAGCGTATACGGAGAATTGCGTAATGCAAAGGCTATCGCGGCGCAGATTGTTTTAGCAAGAACGGAAGAGGTAATTAAAACAACAGAGCAGTTAAAACAAGTGTTACAACGTTTTTTACCAATGCATAGAGAGCATAAAATCTTAGCGCAAATTTATCAAGCAATTCGTATTGAAGTGAATCAAGAAATTGAAGTGTTAAAAGAGTTTTTGCTTCAAACGCAAGAAGTGCTTGAAACAGGTGGAAGATTGAGTTTAATTAGCTATCACTCGCTAGAAGATCGATTGGTAAAGCGTTTTATTCGAAATGGAATGTTTGAAGGTGAGCCTGAAAAAGATTTTTTTGGAAGAGTAGAAGTGCCTTTTAAAAAAGTAGGGAAGTTAATAGTTCCTTCTAACGAAGAAATAAAGAAAAATAACAGAGCGCGTAGTGCTAAACTAAGAATAGCAGAGCGAATTTAGTGATGAAGCAAAGTATATATGACATATTAAAAGGGAAGTTTCTCATTAAAGATGATGCAGTCAAAAATTGGCGGTTTATAGTCTTTGCATCTTTTTTAGCGCTTATAATGATTGCAAGTTCGCATTGGGCAGATGAAAAAGTACATAAAATAGCCAAGTTAAATGATGAGGTAAAAGAATTGAAAAGTCAATTTGTCGATGCACGGACAACTCTTCAACAATTAAAGTTAGAATCACATATAACCGAAAAAGTGTCTGCAAGAGGTTTAGCTCCTTCAGAAAATCCGCCAAAAAAAATTAGAGTAACAACACAAGAGTAATCAACAAAATGCCAGTAACCGAAAAAAACATATTAAATCGCTTATATTTTATCGCAGGAGGTATGTTTCTCTTTGCGATTGCGGTTATGGTGCAGTTGATTAATATTCAATTTGTAGAAGGAGAGAAGTATAAAGAAATGGCGGAAGAGCGTACGCTAAGAAATGCAACAATTGCTCCAAGTAGAGGTAATGTATACGCAGACGATGGTAGTTTGTTAGCTACTTCTGTTGCTAAGTACGATATTTTCTTTGATACCAAAACAGTAAAGAAAAAAACATTTACAGAAAATGTAAAAGCATTGTCAGATTCATTGTCTCGTATGTTTGGAAAATCATCTGCTTATTATGAGAAGATGTTGAAAACGGCTCGTAAAAATGAAAATCAATATTTGAGAATTGCCCGTAATTTAAGTTATTCAGAATATATTCGGATTAAGCAATTTCCAATATTTAAGCATGGAGCTTACAAAGGTGGCTTTATAGACAAAGTAAAAACAGTGCGAGAACTTCCTATTGGTAAAATCGCAGAGCGTACTGTTGGGCATCAACGTGAAGGACAAAAAGGGGTAGGGCTCGAAGGTGCTTATGGTGAATATTTGCGTGGGAAAGAAGGACGAAGATTAGAGCAAAAAATAGCAAAAGGGCAATGGAAACCTGTTTCTGGTGAAAATGAATTGGAGCCACAGGATGGGTACGATATCATTTCTACAATAAACGTAAATATACAGGACATTGCACATCATGCTTTGTTGGAACAGCTAGAGAAATATAAAGCAGATCACGGTTGTGTAGTTGTGATGGAAGTGGCAACTGGAGAAATAAAAGCCATATCAAATCTAGGAAGAAATAAACAAGGAAAGTATTATGAGCGACTCAATTATGCGGTTGGTGAACAGCATGAGCCAGGGTCTACATTTAAGCTAATGGCGATGGTAGCTGCGCTTGAAGATCGTGTAATTGATAGTAATTATGTAGTAGATACTGGTGATGGTAAACTTACTTTTTATGGTAAAACAGTAAAAGATTCTAATAACAAGGGATACGGTAAAATAACCGCTTCTAAAGCTTTTGAGGTGTCTTCAAATGTAGGAATCGTGAAGATTATCAATGATTTTTATGGAAAGAACCCTAAAAAATTTGTGGATCGCCTGTATAATATGGGACTCAATGATACACTAGGAGTGTCTATCAAAGGAGAAGGAAAACCAATCATTCCACATCCAAAAGATAAAAGTTGGAGTGGTATATCATTGCAATGGATGGCATATGGGTATGGTGTTGAACTAACGCCTTTGCAAATACTAACATTTTACAATGCTATTGCAAATAGTGGGGAAATGGTGCGTCCTCGATTTATAAAAGCAGTTCGTGAAAATTGGTATGCGAGTGAAAAAATATTTGAAAAAGAAGTGTTAAATCCTTCAATCTGCTCCAAAGAAACTGTTGAAAAGGTAAAGAAAATGATGCAGAACGTTGTGGAAAAAAAACATGGAACAGGAAATGGATTGTACTCTCCTGATTTTTCGATGGCGGGAAAAACAGGGACATGTCAAAAAAATTATGGAGGAAAAAGAAGTGAGGTTAAATACATATCAAGCTTTGCAGGGTTCTTCCCGGTTGAAAATCCTAAATATTCTTGTATCGTAGTAATTCATGAACCTGTTCAGGCAATAGGGTATTACGGAGCAGACGTTTCCGGACCGGTTTTTAAAAAAATTGCTCATAAAATCTATAGAGATACACCAATATTTGATCAAGTAGAAAATATCGAACAAGTTCAAAAAAATGTAGCAAGTAGTTATGAACTGTATCTAGATAAAGCTAGAAAATATAAAACAATTATTCCCAATGTAGTCGGAATGCCAGCAATGGATGCAATTCCCTTACTTGAAAATTTAGGATTGCGAGTAGAAGTGAAGGGAAAAGGAATTGTAACCAAACAATCACTTGAAGCAGGTGAAAAAATAGGAACAGAAAAACGAATTGTGTTAGAATTATCGTGAATATATTAAAAGACATACTATACAAAGTTCACATTGAAGCTGTTACAGGAGATACAAATATCTCTGTGCGCGAACTTGTTTTTGACTCACGCAAAGTGGAACTCAATGATGTATTTGTTGCTATAAAAGGATATGAATTTGACGGTCATAGTTATATAGACTCAGCAATAAAGTTGGGAGCGATTGCTATAATTTGTGAAGAAATTCCAAAAAAAATTATTCAAGGAATTACATATGTGCAAGTAGATAATACAAGTAGTGCTCTTGCAATTATGGCTTCCAACTATTACGGCAATCCTTCGGAAAATTTAAAACTCATAGGAGTAACAGGAACGAATGGTAAAACAACAATAGCTACATTACTTTATCAACTATTTAAAAAAGCTGGATATAAAGTAGGGTTGTTGTCAACGGTAAAAATATTAGTAAATGATACAGAATATAAAGCTACGCATACAACTCCAGATTCATTGACAATTAACAAATATTTGCAACTCATGAATCATGAAGGAGTTGAATACTGCTTTATGGAAGTTTCTTCTCACGGAATTCACCAAAAAAGAACGGCTGGACTTCATTTTCAAGGAGGAATTTTTACGAATCTTTCGCACGATCATTTAGATTATCATGACACATTTGCGGAATATAGAAATGTTAAAAAGCAGTTTTTTGATGAATTGCCAAAGGAAGCATTCTGTTTAGTAAATATAGATGATAAAAATGGTTTGGTAATGATGCAAAATACACGAGCCAAAAAATACACATATGCACTGAAGACCTATGCAGATTACCGAGCGCAAATCTTAGAAAATAGCTTGGCAGGATTGCTTTTAAAAGTAAATGATAATGAAGTGTGGACAAAACTTATTGGGAATTTCAATGCATACAATCTATTGGCAATTTACGCTACAGCAGAATTATTAGGTCTGGAGGAAATTGAAATACTACGCTTGGTAAGTGAACTTGAAAGTGTAAGTGGACGATTTGAGTATTTTATATCTGCAAATAAAGTAACTGTTATTGTAGATTATGCACATACGCCAGATGCACTAAAAAATGTGCTTGAAACAATCAATAACATACGAACGGGAAATGAGCAATTAATTACGGTTGTAGGTTGTGGAGGTGATCGAGATGTTACTAAGCGTCCTAAAATGGGAAATATTGCTTCTGCGTTAAGTACAAAAGCAATATTCACTTCAGATAATCCGAGAAGTGAAAATCCTGAATCTATCATTGAAGCTATTGAAAAAGGTGTGGAAGCTCAAAATTATAAAAAAACACTGTCTATTACAGATCGAAAACAAGCTATAAAAACAGCATGTCAAATGGCAAGTGAAAATGACATTGTTCTCATCGCGGGGAAAGGACATGAAACCTATCAGGAAATTAAAGGAAAACGCACCGATTTTGACGATTACAAAATTGCAAAGGAAATACTAGAAAATCTTAGTAAATAACCAGTTTAAAAAGAGCGCAACAAAAAGAATATGTTATACTACTTATTTGAATATTTAGAAAAACAATATCAGTTTCCAGGAGCTTCCTTATTTGGATTCTTGAGTTTCCGAGCGGCAATGGCAGTTATTTTTTCATTGTTAATCTCAACAATCTACGGAAAAAGAATTATCCGTTATCTGCGTTCAAAACAAATAGGGGAAACTGTGCGAGACTTAGGCTTGGAAGGGCAGAAGGAAAAAGCAGGGACACCAACAATGGGAGGTCTAATCATTATCCTAGCAACACTAGTACCTGTATTGTTATTTGCTAAACTAGAAAATATATACATCATTTTGTTGATTGTAACTACTGTTTGGATGGGAATTATTGGATTTGTTGATGATTATATCAAGAAATTTAAAAATGATAAAGAAGGGCTTAAAGGTAAATTTAAAGTTTTAGGACAAGTTGGATTGGGAATAATAGTTGGCGCTACACTTTTCTTTCATCAAGACGTGACAATTCGAGAAGAGTTACCAGTAACGCAACAACAAGAAGTGGTGGTGGGAAACAATACGCCTACTAAAAAGTTTGGAGAAGAAAAACGCTCTATGAAAACAACCATCCCTTTTGTAAAAAATAATGAAATTGATTATGCAAAACTAATTACTTGGATTAACCCTGAGTATGCTAAATATGCATGGCTGGTATTTATTCCAATTGTTATTTTTATCATTACAGCGGTGTCAAATGGAGCCAATCTTACCGATGGAATTGATGGTCTCGCCGCAGGAACTTCAGCTATCATTGTTCTTACTTTAGGAATCTTTGCTTGGATATCAGGAAACTTAATTTTCTCAGAATATCTAAACGTAATGTACATACCAAGAGCTGGAGAAATTACTATATATATAGCGGCATTTGTCGGTGCTTTAATAGGTTTTCTTTGGTATAATACATATCCAGCTCAAGTGTTTATGGGAGATACGGGAAGTTTAACCATAGGGGGAATTATTGCAGTTATTGCTATTGCAATTCGTAAAGAGTGGTTAATACCTATTTTATGTGGAATCTTTTTAGCAGAAAATTTATCTGTGGTATTACAAGTAAGTTATTTCAAATACACTAAAAAGAAATTTGGGGAAGGAAGAAGAATATTCAAAATGTCTCCATTACACCATCATTATCAAAAATTAGGATATCATGAAAGTAAAATAGTAACACGATTCTGGATTGTGGGAATCTTGCTAGCGATTTTGACAATTGTGACATTAAAAGTGAGATAACATAAAGTATTGATAAAAGATAGCTTAAATAAAAGAGAAACAAGCAAAAAAGTGTTAAAACAACGATTGGTCATATTAGGAGGTGGAGAAAGTGGAGTAGGAACTGCCATTTTAGGAAAACAGAAAGACTTTGAGGTATTTGTGTCGGATAAAGGAACAATCAAATCGCACTATAAAAAAGTTCTGAATCAGTTTGAAATTGACTGGGAAGAAAAACAGCATACGGAAGCTAAAATTTTCAATGCTGATATCGTAATGAAAAGTCCAGGGATTCCTGATGCAGCTCCTTTAGTAAAACAATTGCATGAAAAAGGAATCTCAGTCATTTCTGAAATAGAATTTGCGGCACAATATACAAATGCAACGATTGTTGGAATTACGGGAAGTAATGGAAAAACAACAACGACCATGCTTACACATCATGTGCTCAAGCAAGGAGGGTTGAATGTGGGAATCGCAGGGAATATTGGAGATAGTTTTGCTAAGCAAGTGGCGAAGCAATCGTTTGATGAATATGTGTTGGAGTTAAGCAGCTTTCAGTTAGATGGCATTATCAACTTTAAACCGCATATAGCAGTCATTACCAACATAACGCCTGATCATTTAGATCGTTACGAATACAAATTTGAAAACTATATCGCATCAAAATTTAGAATTGCGATGAATCAAACTCAAGAAGATTATTTGATTTACGATGCCGATAATGAAGTTCTTGTGAATTGGCTTAAAAAGCATCCGGTCAAATCAACACTAATACCATTTTCTATAGAGAAAAAACTAGAAAATGGCGCATATATAGAAAACAAACAAATAATATTAACAATACAAAATAAGACATTAACTATGCCGACGGATTCGCTAGCACTAGAAGGGAAACACAACACAAAGAACGCAATGGCTGCGTCTGCGGTTGCGCAATTATTAAAAATTAGAAAACAAACCATACGTGAAAGTATGTCTAGTTTTCAAGGAGTAGAACATCGTTTAGAAAAAGTGT
This sequence comes from Kordia zhangzhouensis, assembly GCF_001005305.1. Taxonomy (GTDB): domain Bacteria; phylum Bacteroidota; class Bacteroidia; order Flavobacteriales; family Flavobacteriaceae; genus Kordia; species Kordia zhangzhouensis. Next base: position 226,682 of record NZ_LBMH01000003.1, on the reverse strand, counting down.
TGAAAATTCAAAATGTTCAATACATCAACGATTCAAAGGCTACGAATATCAATGCTACCTATTATGCATTGGAAAGTATGACAACTCAAACAGTTTGGATTGTTGGAGGTGTTGATAAAGGAAATGACTATTCAGATCTTTTACCGTTAGTTCATGAAAAAGTAAAAGCAATTATTTGCTTAGGAGTAGATAACACAAAAATCATTGAAGCTTTTGGACGTGTAACCGACTTAATGGTAGAAACTACCTCTATGGAAGAAGCGGTAAAAATTAGTCATAAGATTGCCGAAAAAGGAGATACTGTATTATTGTCTCCTGCTTGTGCAAGTTTTGACTTATTTGAAAATTATGAAGATAGAGGAAGGCAATTTAAAGAAGCAGTGAGAAGTTTATAAAGTAATGAATACCATCTTTAAAAATATAAAAGGAGATAGAGCGCTTTGGGCAGTAGTGGCCTTATTAGCGCTATTCTCGTTTTTGCCTGTATACAGTGCTAGTAGTAATTTGGCGTATTTATATGGAGATGGTAATACACTTAAATTTCTTATAAAACATGCATCGCATCTATTTTTAGGATTTGCAATTATATATGGTGTACATCGAATGCCATACCATTATTTTAGAGGATTATCTATCATAATGCTTCCAATCGTGTTGTTATTCCTAATATATACATTAGCGCAAGGAACTACTATTGGAGGAGCTAATGCAAGCCGTTGGATGCGAATTCCTTTTGTCGGACTCAAGTTTCAAACATCTACATTGGCAGGTGTGGTATTGATGATTTATGTAGCGAGATACTTATCGCGTATCAAAGACAAAACAGTAACGTTCAAAGAAACCATTGTTCCCTTATGGCTTCCAGTATTTTTAATTGTTGGATTAATCCTTCCTGCTAACTTTTCTACAACAGCAATCATATTTTCAATGGTATTAATGTTGTGCTTTTTGGGAGGTTACCCTTGGAAATATCTCTTAGGAATAGTAGCTGTGGGTATGTTAAGTTTAACAATGTTCATCTTGGCAGCGAAAGCTTTTCCAAGTGCATTTCCTAACAGAGTTGACACTTGGGTCAAGCGGATAGAAAATTTTTCAAGTAATGAAAAAACAGAAGCAAACTATCAAATAGAACGAGCAAAAATTGCAATTGCTAGTGGAGGAATAGTAGGAGTAGGTGCAGGTAAAAGTGTTATGAAAAACTTGTTGCCACAAAGTTCTTCTGATTTTATTTATGCAATCATCGTGGAAGAATATGGTTTAATTGGAGCACTATCATTGCTATTTCTATACTTATTATTACTATTTAGAATTGTAATTGTAGCGCATAAAGCAGATTCTATATTTGGGAAACTGTTAGCTATTGGAGTTGGAATTCCCATAGTATTTCAGGCGCTAATTAATATGGCGGTTGCGGTAGAATTATTTCCTGTTACAGGGCAAACATTGCCACTTATCAGTAGTGGAGGAACATCGATATGGATGACGTGTTTGGCGATAGGAATTGTGTTAAGTGTCAGTAAAAAAAGGGAAGAGATTAAAGAAAATCTAGAAAATCAGGAAAAAGTAGATGAAAACGAAAATCCGTTAGATGTATTAACTGAAGCAATTTAATCCAAAGATATTCTGCTGTGAAACATGCAGCACAAAGAAAAAATAAATAGTCAAATTTTAGACCTAAAAGAATAAACATTGAATAAGCAGGAGCAACCATACAGAATCATACTCTCAGGAGGCGGAACAGGAGGGCATATCTATCCTGCAATTGCGATTGCAAACGAGCTCAAAAGAAGATACCCAACAGCTGAATTTCTATTCGTTGGGGCAAAAGATAGAATGGAGATGGAAAAAGTGCCGCATGCGGGTTATAAAATAGAAGGATTGTGGATTTCTGGCTTACAGCGAAAACTAACGCTCAAAAACCTATTATTTCCTGTAAAATTGATGAGTAGCTTGATAAAATCACGAAAAATCGTTAATAAATTCAAGCCAGATGTAGTAATTGGAACAGGCGGATTTGCAAGCGGTCCTTTATTGAAAGTAGCTTCCAATAAAAAAGTGCCAGCGTTAATTCAGGAACAAAACTCATATGCTGGAATTACGAATAAACTGCTAGGAAAGCAAGTACAAAAAATTTGTGTGGCATATGATAAAATGGATCGATTTTTTCCTAAAGAAAAAATTGTAAAAACAGGAAATCCTGTGCGACAAGACTTATTAGAAATTAAAGGAAAAAAAGAAGAAGCAATTCATCATTTTAAATTAGAAAAAAATAAAAAAACGATTCTTGTAATAGGAGGAAGTTTAGGAGCAGGAAGAATTAATGAGTTGATTGAAAAAGAGCTTCCCTACTTTAAGCAACAGAATGTGCAACTGTTATGGCAATGCGGAAAATATTATTTCGAAAAATATAAAAAACATACTGAATTAGCGTATGTGCAGGTACGTCAATTCATCAATAAAATGGATTTGGCGTATGCTGCCGCAGATATTATTATTTCAAGAGCAGGAGCGAGTTCGGTATCTGAATTGTGTATAGTAGGAAAACCAGTGATTTTTATTCCGTCACCCAATGTAGCAGAAGATCATCAAACAAAAAATGCATTGGCGATTACGGAGCAAAACGCAGGAATTTTAATTCGTGAAAAAGAATTAGATAATCAATTTGAAATATGTTTTGATGAATTGATAGGGTCTGAAAAATTGCAAGCAGATTACGGGGCAAAGATTAAAAAACTAGCCTTGCCAGATGCAACCATGAGGATTGTAGATGAAGTAGAAAAATTATTAGAGAAGTAAAGTGAATTTGGAACAAATACATAACGTTTATTTTATTGGAATTGGAGGCATCGGAATGTCTGCCTTGGCACGTTATTTCAAATTCGTCAATAAAAATGTTGCTGGTTACGACAAAACTAGAACAACCATTACTGAGGCGCTTGAAGAAATGGGAATTGATGTGTCCACAGAAGATAATATCTCTAAAGTAGCTACTGAATTTTTAGATAAAGACAAAACAATTATCATCTATACGCCTGCAATACCCTCATCGCATGCAGAGCTTACATATTTCCGAGAAAACGGATTTACCATTTATAAAAGGGCGCAAGTCTTAGGATTGATAACTAAAGATACATACTGCTTAGCAGTTGCGGGAACACACGGAAAAACAACGACATCTAGTATTTTAGGACATTTATTGGCTGAATCGGGTGTAGAAGTCACAGCTTTTTTAGGAGGTATTGCAGAAAACTATCAATCAAATTTAATTCTCAAAGGAAATAAAATTACGGTAGTGGAAGCAGATGAGTTTGATCGCTCATTTTTACAACTGTCACCTAATATAGCGTGTATCACTTCCGTAGATGCAGATCATTTGGATATTTATGGTGAAAAAGAAGTTTTACAAGATTCTTTTGTAGCCTTTACAAAACGACTCAAATCTGGAGGAGAACTTTTAGTACAGGAAGATATTCAATTACAAGGAATCAAATATGGATTCGATGATGCAGTTGACTATCAAGTGCAAAACATACGTATACAAAACGGAACATACATTATTGATATTAAAACGCCTTCAGAAATAGTGAAGGACATACGATTTAATTTGCCCGGACGACACAACTTGTTAAACGGACTAGTAGCTTTTGCGATGGCGGAGAAAATAGGAACCCCAACCGACCGCCTCGCTAAAGCTATGGAAACATTTAAAGGTGTACAGCGTAGATTTTCATATCAAATTAAAACAACAAACTTTGTATTTATTGATGATTATGCGCATCATCCGACAGAAATCAATGCGCTGCATCAAGCAGTGCGAGAAATGTATCCAGGCAAAAAAGTAACGATAATATTTCAACCACATTTGTTTAGTCGTACAAAAGACTTTGCAGATGAATTTGCTGAAAGCTTATCGCAATTTGATGAAATTATTTTATTGGAAATCTATCCAGCACGAGAAGAACCAGTGGAAGGCATCACTTCTAGTTGGCTGCTTAATAAAATACATAACGAAAAAAAACAGTTGTTAACCAAAAACAAACTCATAGAACAAGTAGCTCATCTTTCAACAGATGTATTGCTTACTGTTGGAGCAGGAGATATTGGAGCAGAAGTAAAAAAAATAAAAAAAGTACTCGCAATTGAAAATTAATTGGAATCTCATAAAAGGAATTGTACTTGTTGCAGTAGTAGTGTTTTTATATGCTTTTTCAGCAAATAGAAATGCAGCACGCATCATAGAAAATCCTGCAATTCAATTTCTAGATGGAGAGCAATATTTCATTACACGTACAATGGTTAATAAATTGTTAATACAAAATAATGATACGGTTACGAACATACGGAAAGAACAGTTAGATTTGGATGTTCTAGAGGAACGTTTACGCGCGAATGAAATGATTCAAGATGCAGAAGTGTATCTGTCTGTAAATGGGACTCTTGGTGCTAAAATTAAACAGCGAACGCCTATTGCACGTATCGCAACTAATGACTCTTATTATGTCGATTCTGAAGGAAAAGCGATGCCTTTATCCACGGTTTCGGCTGCGCGTGTTCCATTTGTAGAAGGACATGTCGATAAAAAAGAGTTGAAAAACATATATGTATTAGCCAACTATATTGCTGCTGATGACTTTCTCAAAAAGAATGTGATCACCATCATACAAAACCAAAACAAAACATTCGATCTGAAATTAAGAGCGAATGACTTTGTGGTACAATTTGGCGACATAAAAAATATAGAAAAGAAGGTGAATAATTTGAAAGCGTTTTTCAAAAAAGCAGCAAAAGACAAAACGCTTGATAATTATACAAAAGTTGATTTAAAATTTACCAATCAAGTAGTGTGCACCAAAAAATAAGTCATGGAAAACAATAACATTGCAGTAGGATTAGACATAGGAACCACGAAGATCGTGGCAATGATTGGGCGAAAAAATGAGTATGGAAAACTAGAAATTCTTGGAGTAGGAAAATCCAAGAGTCTCGGAGTGCATCGTGGTGTGGTAAATAATATTACACAAACAATTCAATCTATTCAGCAAGCAGTACAAGAAGCGGAAAGTGTTTCTGACTTAAAAATTAGTGAAGTTGTTGTTGGAATTGCTGGACAGCATATTCGTAGTTTGCAACATAGCGATTACATCACACGTTCCAATGCAGATGAGGTTATCGATGATTCTGATATTGACATGTTGATTAATCAAGTATATAAATTGGTTATGCTGCCTGGAGAAGAGATTATTCATGTGCTTCCGCAAGAATATAAAGTAGATGGACAAGCAGAAATTAAAGAGCCAATCGGAATGTATGGCGGGCGATTGGAAGCAAATTTCCATGTGGTGGTTGGACAAGTTTCCTCAATAAGAAATATTGGTCGCTGTGTTAAAAGTTCTGGCTTAGGTTTGGCAGGAATCACTCTAGAACCTTTGGCATCTGCTAATGCCGTATTAAGTCAAGAAGAAAAAGAAGCAGGTGTTGCCTTGATTGATATTGGAGGAGGAACCACAGATTTGGCAATTTTTAAAGATGGAATCATTCGTCATACAGCAGTTATCCCTTTTGGAGGAAATGTGATTACAGAAGATATCAAAGAAGGGTGTTCTATCATTGAAAAACAAGCAGAACTACTTAAAATAAAATTTGGTTCAGCGTGGCCAGGAGAAAATAAAGATAATGAGATTGTTTCCATCCCTGGCTTACGCGGTAGAGAACCTAAAGAGATTACGTTAAAAAATCTCTCTAAAATCATTCATGCACGTGTAGTTGAGATTATCGAACAAGCCTATTTAGAAATCAAAAACTACGGACATGAAGAACAAAAGAAAAAACTAATTGCAGGAATTGTGTTGACAGGAGGAGGAAGTCAGTTGAATCATTTAAAACAATTAGTAGAATACATTACTGGAATGGATACGCGAATAGGCTATCCTAACGAACATTTGGCAGGAGACTCAGATGCAGATATGGCAAGTCCGTTATATGCTACTGCTGTCGGATTAGTAATGAATGCTATCGAAAACCAATCAAAAGTTGTTGTTGAAGAAGAAATTGTGGAATCACCTACAGAAACAATTTCAGAAGTAGAAACCACTACAAACGACACAACAGAACATACCAGCGCCCCAAAACCATCGGAACCAAAAAAAGAACGAAAATCAATCTTTGAAAAATGGGCCGATAAGTTAAAAGATTTTTTAGATAACGCAGAATAATAAAAAACCAGTTAAAGAATTATGAGTAGCAACACAGAATTCGGTAACATTTCGTTTGATTTACCAAAAAACCAATCAAATGTAATCAAAGTGATCGGTGTAGGTGGAGGCGGAAGCAACGCCATCAATCACATGTTTCAACAAGGAATAAAAGGTGTAGACTTTGTGATTTGTAATACAGATTCACAAGCTCTTCAAAATAGTCCCGTACCCAACAAAATTCAATTGGGAGTTTCCCTTACGGAAGGACTTGGCGCAGGAGCCAATCCAGAAGTAGGAGAAAAAGCGGCATTGGAAAGCATTGATGACATAGGAACAATGCTTGATACCAATACCAAGATGGTATTTATCACTGCTGGTATGGGTGGAGGAACAGGAACTGGAGCTGCTCCTATCATTGCAAAACTAGCAAAAGATAGAGATATACTTACAGTAGGAATAGTAACAATACCTTTTCAATTTGAAGGAAAAATGCGAAATGCACAAGCACGTATAGGTGTTGAAAAGTTACGTTCGCATGTAGACTCTTTGATAGTAATCAATAATAATAAGCTCAGAGAAGTATATGGTAATCTAGGATTTAAAGCTGGTTTCTCTAAGGCAGATGAAGTTTTATCAACTGCTTCTCGCGGAATTGCAGAAGTAATTACGCATCACTATACGCAAAACATCGACTTACGTGATGCAAAAACTGTGTTATCAAATAGTGGAACAGCGATCATGGGATCGGCTAATGCTTCTGGTGCCAATCGTGCCAGCGAAGCTATTATGAAAGCATTGGATTCTCCGTTGTTAAATGATAATAAAATTGCCGGAGCTAAAAACGTACTGTTGCTTATCGTTTCTGGTTCAGAAGAAATTACGATTGATGAAATTGGAGAAATTAACGATCATATTCAAAATGAAGCAGGTGGAGGAGCAAACATCATTATGGGTGTTGGTGAAGATGAAACATTGGAAGATGCAATTTCTGTAACCATTATTGCGACTGGTTTTGATGTGGATCAGCAAGACGAAATCGTCAATACGGAATCTAAAAAAATTATTCATACACTTGAAGACGAACAACGTGCAGTTCAAAACTTAACACCGAAGCCTACTTCTGTAGTAACACCAACTACGCCAAAGGCAACGATTCCGGTTGAGACTCCAAAAAAAGAAGAAGTGATTCGTCACACATTAGTGGATGATACAGCTGAAATGAAGCTTATTCCAACTACTGAAATACTTAAAAACATGTCAGTGGTCTATGAAGAAGTAAAAGCAATTCAAGAAGATGAATTCATCATCACGAACATGACAGAGGAGATTAAGTCAATTGAAGTGCATGATCCAGAGTTTGTAATTGCAGAAAAGAAGGACGAAAATCAGATTGCTTTTTCATTTGATATGCCGTTAAAAAATTCTTCGGAAGAAACCGTAGAAAAAAAGGAAGATATTATTAAATTTGAACTTTCTTCAGATGAAGTAAATGCGATTGAAGTAAAAGATCATGTAGAAGTTATACCTGTAACCGAAGTAAATGATAAAGGAGTTACACGTTACAGTTTGGACGACTATATGGATGAAGAAGAAACTTCAGAGAAGAAAATGCCTAAAGCTGCAGAAGAAAGTATTGTTTTTGAGAAAAAAGTCATTGATTCTCCTGTAGAGGAAGTACAAAAAGTAGATGAAATTGATCCTTTTAATTCAACGATTGAAGAAAGCTTAAAAAGCAGAGCTGATGAGCGTAGAAGAAAACTAAAAGAATTCAATTATAAATTTAATAATAGCGTTTCTCGCATTGATGAAATTGAAAAACAACCTGCATACAAAAGAGCAGGAATTGAATTGAATGATGCGGCTACAGATTCAAAAGCTTCCCGAACTAGTTTAGGTACGGATAGCAATGATGATATGCAATTAAGAAGTAATAACTCTTTCTTGCACGATAATGTTGACTAATTAGATTTAGTACTATTATATATGTTTTTTAGACCCGGAAATTGCTGTTCTATTTTCGGGTTTAATTTTTTATCTTCGCTATTCAAAAAAATATAAAATCATGGCATTACAACAAGATATAATGACGGCGATGAAAGTTGCAATGAAAACAAAAGATCAAACTGCTTTAGCTGCACTAAGAGCGGTAAAATCTGAAATATTGCTTGCAAAGACTCAAGATGGAGCTAAAGATGAATTATCAGAAGAAGAAGAAATTAAACTGCTTCAAAAGTTAGTAAAACAGCGAAAAGATAGTGCTGTAATATTTAGCGAGCAAGGTCGTGAAGATTTAGTAGAACCAGAATTGGCTCAAGCAGCAATTATTGAACAGTTTTTACCTGAGCAACTATCTGAAGAAGAAATAGAAAAAGTAGTCGTAATGACCATTGATGAGATTGGAGCATCAGGAATGAAAGATATGGGAAGAGTAATGGGCATTGTATCCAAAGAGTTGGCTGGACAAGCGGATGGAAAAACCATATCTACGATTGTCAAAGCTAAATTATCAAATTAAAAGATTTATTTTTTATATAAGTATATCAATGGCCTCGTAGCTCAGCTGAATAGAGCACTGGATTTCGGCTCCAGCGGTCGCAGGTTTGAATCCTGCCGAGGTCACGAATAAATGAAAAGCAAGCTAAAATAAATAGCTTGCTTTTTAATTTTAGCGCGTTTTTCATTTTCAAAGCGGAGCTTTAAGGAAATATAATCCTGCCGAGGTCACAAAATTGTAAAAGCCTGTAATCTTTTAAACTACAGGCTTTATTATTATATTCAAACGGATTTTAGTATATGTTTTTAGGTAACTTTTAAAGGTTAACATTTAATGCATAATCTGAAAACTTGTGTGTAATAAATTAACCGCCACACTCATCAGTTTCTACATAACCTCCTGTTCCGTTTCCTAGTGTTCTTGTTCCTCCATTTGTACCTCCTTTAATTTTATTAAGTTTTATAGATGAAACAGTTTTTTTGTTCAAATTAAGGGTTTTAAAATTCTTTTTTTTCATAATATTTTAAAATTTAATTTTCTGTAAAATACAAATAAATTTAAGATGATTTCTAGTCAAAAAATAAATGAGAGTGTTCCTACAAAAACTTTTATGGTAAATAGTAGTTTCTTTGAAATAACTTACTTCTTCAGTTTTAGGGATAAAATATTTAACCGCCACACTCATCAGTTTGTGCATAGCCTCCTTGAGTTCTAAGCGTGCCTCCATTTGTTGTTTGACAGCTAGTATCATAAGGGTCTTGAGTTTTCTTAGGCGGGCAGGTATGAGTGTCTGGCAGACAACCTGAAATGATAGTTTGTTCAGCACCTCCTAAAATCATACGTAAATTATTGATTTTAGCAATTTTCATTTTTTTCAGTTTTAAATTTTTCATAATGTTAATGATTTTATGTTACAGATGACAAGGTGTAAATTTTTTTTAAAATCTGCTAAATTTTTAATTGATGTTTTATAAAACATCAATTTTTTAACTTGTTGGTAGATAGTGATTTAATGTAATATGAAGGAAGCATTTTTGTTTGAGCTTTAAAAGCTTTAGAAAAAGTCTCCTGACGCTTAAAACCAAACTCTTCTGCAATTGCCTTGATGGTATAAGCTCTTAGTTTTTTGTCATTTTTTAAACGAATCAATGCAGCGTTGATTCGTAATTCGGTTAAATAAGATTTAAAAGGTTTTCCTTTATACGTATTAATTACATTCGATAAATAGGATGTATTAGTTTTTAATTTTTTGGCAACAAAACTTAGGGTACAATCCTGCCGTAAATAATATTCCTTTTTCTCGAAAGTCTCTAAACCTTCTAAAATTTCCAATACACTTTCATCTGTTATAACCGAAGCAATAGTTTTAGTAGGTTCAGATTCGATTTGAGATTGCTCTAAAGTTTCTATAGTTTGTAAAAGATCTTGAAAATGTTTCTTAGCTTGGTGTTGTTTTTTTCTATATAAAAAGAAAAATAAAAAAAGAGATACAACTAAAATGGCTGAGACAGTATACCATAAAGTAGCACGACTTTTTTGCTCTTGTCCATAAAGATCTAAAATAGTTATTTTGTTTTCTAAATCGGCTTTATCGTGCTTCTCGTATATAGTACTAATTACTTCCATATCCATACTATCATTCTTTTTATTTAACTCAGAATATTCGGTAAAAGTTTCCGAGACCTCATTCGTTTTTCCCGTAGCATTATAACTTAATAATAATAGTTCTTTGGCTTCTTCTAAATCGGGAAAATTGATTTTCTTTTTATTTACAATAGTATTTACTTTTTTAAGGGCTAAAATAGCTTCCTCATACTTTTCTTGTTTATAATAGCTTTTTCCTAAATAGAAATATGGAGTAACTAACTGATCTTCATTTGAAACACTCAAAAAGTACGATCTAACTCTTTCAGAAGATATAATAGTTTTGTTATAGTTTCCTTTCTGAAAATCAATAATGGCATCATTCATCAACAAAGGAAAGTAAGCATGTGGATATTTAGCTTCGGAACATTTATTTAGTGCCAAATTATTAAAATACTCAGCCTCCTTTGTATTTTTCATTCTTAGGTATGTGTCTGCAAGGTTCATTAAAAGAACAATCTCATTAAACTCTTTCTCGGAACTATCAATTTTTTCTAATAGCGCAAGAGTCTCTTTGTAAATAGTAACTGCCTCTTTAAGGTTTTTATGTATTTTTTTCAGATAGGCAATGTTAGAAGATACAATAATTAGATGCATAGGATCTCCTGATTTTAAGGAGTGTTTTTTTGCTATTGAATACTCATCAATAGCTTCAAGTTCATTCTCTTTTTCGGAAAGGATATTTCCTCTGAGATTGTGATTGTTAAAGAGCAAAGAATTGTCTTGTAATTCAGTAGCTGTGGTAATGGATTCATCAATGTGCTCTAATGCTAGATCATATTTAGCCATATTTGTAAAGGATTGAGCTATATAGTATTGAGACCAAGCAATTTGAGATTTATTTCCTTTTTTTAAAGCCATTTTGTTGGCCGCAATGGCATATATATTGGCTTTTTTAGGATTATTATATCTATAGGTCAAATACAAAGAATCCAGCTCTTCATATGATTTAAGTGCTAAAGAATCTGACTGTGCATATAGTATTGAAAGATTGGAAATAAGTATAAATAATAAAGTTATTTTATGAATATAAGGGGATTGTTGAGTGCTAAACATATATTAGGTTTATTGAAATTACCCAAATATAACGAGAAGTTACTTTTTATTGAAAAAGAAAGAGAATCTAAATATATTAATTAATGTTTTTTAAGCTTATAAAAAGGAGAAATTTACTTATTAAATTATATGAAAAGACACAATTGATGTTTTATAAAAGGTCAAGTGCATCCCTTTGTTTATAGGCTTTGAGATGTTTTCTTTGAGTTATTATTAATTCAAAATTTATTATTATGAAAAAACAAAATTTCAAATCATTAAAGCTTAACAAGAAATCTATTTCAAATTTTGAAATTACAGGAATTAGTGGTGGAATTACAGGACATCATTGGACATGCAATCCTTCTCATGTAGATAGTAAATGTTGCCCAGCCACAGTAGTTCACACATGTAATTATTCTGATGAAAGAACGTGTACAAACACCACTTTTTAATAGAATAAATAAAGTCATGATCGGAAGAAATTTCGATCATGATTTTTAATAAGTAACTATCGGCTACTTACAATTCAGTTTCCTACTCATCACACAATCTTTCACTCTTCCGAAATGTTTGTACCATAGTGTTATTTTTTCCTTTTTTATTTTCTATGTTTCGTATAATGAAATCAATGTCAAGATATTTATACTAATTCGGAAACTTAGCACGAATTTGATCCAAACATAAATTATGAATACTGCCAATATGTGTATGTTTTTTGGAGATTTCAGGTATGTAAATACCTTCTTGTACTTGCTTGCCAATGGTTTGGTAAGCTTCCCTAAACGAAACACCATTCATTACTAAATTATTAATACTGTCTACAGTAGAAAGATATTTGTACTTTTCATCACTCAAATCAACCTTTTTTACTTGAATTTGTTTGATAGAATGATTGAAGATTTCTAATATGTTTTTTACATCTAAAAAAGCAGCAATCATGTGTTCTTTTAAAAGTTGAAAATCTCTGTGGTAGCCGCTTGGTAAATTGTTTGTAATGAGTAACATTTCTGAATATAGCGCCTGAATTTTATTGCATTTTCCTCGAATGAGTTCAAAAACATCGGGGTTTTTTTTATGAGGCATAATGCTACTTCCTGTCGTGAAAGCATCTGGAAACGAAATAAAACCAAAGTTTTGACTCATATATAAACAAATATCCATCGCAAATCGTGCTAACGTATTGCATAAACTTCCCAATGCCATAGCAACTGTTCGTTCGCTTTTTCCTCTGCTTAATTGTGCAGCAACTACATTGTATTTTAAAGTTTTAAAACCTAATTCATTTGTTGTAAAAGCTCTGTCAATAGGAAAAGAACTTCCGTAACCTGCTGCCGAACCTAAAGGGTTTTGATCTACTGTTTTTAAAGCTGCTTGTAAGAGATACACATCATCAATTAAAAGTTCTGCGTAGGCAGAAAACCATAACCCGAAAGAAGAGGGCATAGCAACTTGTAAATGTGTATACCCAGGTAATAAAACTTCTTTATGTGTTTCTGCCAATTGTAAAAGCGTCTCAAACAAAACTTGTGTTTGCTCTGTGATGAAGTTTAAATTGTCTTTATAAAATAATTGTAAAGCGACCAACACTTGATCGTTTCGAGAACGTGCGGTATGAATCTTTTTTCCCACAGTACCATACGCTTTTGTAAGCTCATATTCAATTTTTGAATGTACATCTTCAAACTGTGATGCTATTACAAAAGTATCGTTGTGTAGTTGCATTAGTAAGGTTTCCAATCCTTCAGTAAGCTGCTCCAATTCTTCAGTAGTAATGCTATTAATTTTATGCAACATTTTTGCATGTGCTAACGAAGCCCATATGTCGTATTTAGCAATATACATATCTATTTCCCTGTCGTTTCCAACAGTAAATGCTTCAATTTTTTTATCTATGTTAATTCCTTTATCCCAAAGTTTCATATGTTTTCTATTTTAGTATACTAGTTTCTTTAATAACTCGATGTAAATTTTAATTCCTTCTTCTATTTCTTCTATATATATAAACTCATCTGCAGTATGTGAACGAGAGCTATCTCCAGGTCCTAATTTTACAGAAGGACAGGACAATACAGCTTGGTCAGATAGTGTGGGAGATCCATAAGTTTTTCTACCCAAAGCAATACCCGCTTGTACCAATGGATGCTCTTTAGGAATAGAGGAAGAGTTTAGTCGTAAGCTTCTTGGAATGATAGATGTGCAAGGCGATTCTTTTTGTAAGATGGAAACAATTTCTTTGTTGGTATATGCATCATTAACACGAACATCAACTACTAAATGTACATTTGCTGGAACGGCATTATGTTGTTTCCCTGCATTGATTTGTGTAACAGTCATTTTTACGTCTCCTAATATAGCAGATGTTTTTTTAAAAGTGTATTCTTGAAACCATTGCAAAACCTTTATGGTGTTATAAATGGCATTGTCTGTGTTGAGATGTGCAGCGTGACTTGGTGTTCCTGTAACGATAGCATCAAAAACCAACAATCCTTTTTCGGCAATGGCTAGTTGCATTAATGTAGGCTCTCCAACAATGGCAACATCAATTTTAGGAATGATAGATAACATACTATTCAATCCATTTTCACCACTACTTTCTTCTTCTGCGGAAGCAACAATGACAAGATTGTACTTTAAGTTTGGTTGATGGTAAAAGTAAGTGAAGGTTGCGATGAGTGAAACCAAACAACCACCAGCATCATTACTTCCTAAGCCGTATAGTTTTCCGTTTTCTATAATGGCTTTAAATGGATTTTTAGTATATCCATTATTAGGTTGTACCGTATCATGATGTGAATTTAAGAGCAATGTAGGTTTGCTTTCTTCAAAATGTAAATTGGTTGCCCAAATGTTATTATTTGTTCTTTTAAAAGGAATGTTGTGTTGCAAAAACCAATTTTCTATATGTATTGCAGTACCTTCTTCTTCAGAGGAAAATGAAGGGGTTTCAATAAGTTGCTTCAGTAACGTAATTGCTTCGTTTGTTAATTTGGTATGGTTCATTTTTGAATGGTTGTATGTTTTAAATTTTTATCCAGCAACATTGCATATTTTCCAATGTGAATTTTTTGTACTTGATGCGTAACTGCATGAAAACAATTAGCGAGCTTTGGCAGCATTCCATCTGTAATGATGTTACTTTTTAATAAGTTTTGATAGTTTTTCGAATCAATTTTTTCAATAACAGAATCGCTGTCATTGACATTTTCTAATACCCCATTTTTTTCAAAGCAATAATATAACTCTGTAGTGTATTCGTTTGTAAAAGCAATGGCTAATTCAGAAGCAACAGTATCTGCATTTGTATTTAACAATTGTCCATTTTTGTCGTGCGTAATTGCACAAAATACAGGAGTAATGTTTTGATTAAGAAGTAGTTTTAATGTGTGAATGTTGACTTTTTGAATGTCCCCTACAAATCCGTAATCAATAGTTGTTACTGCACGTTTCTTTGAAACTATACTATTGCCGTCAGCACCAGAGAGACCAATAGCATTGGTGTTTTTTGCTTGCAGCGTTGCAACGATTGTTTTATTGATTTTCCCTGCATAAACCATAGTTATAATGTCTAAAGTGTCTGCGTTTGTAATACGTCTACCATCTTTTATTTGTACCTCAATATTCATTTGTTGTGCCAATTTGGTAGCTGATTTTCCGCCTCCATGCACCAAAATTTTTGGAGAAGCTAATTTTGCAAAATCATCCAAGAAATTGGCTAAATCATTTTCATCATTTATAATGTTTCCGCCAATTTTTACAATTTTCAATGTTTCCATGATTATAGATTTTCTAAGACTTTTTTTAATATTATTTGCGCAGAAAACACCCTGTTATGTGCCTGTTGAATTACTACAGAGTGCTCTCCATCTAATACCGCATCTTCCACCACAACATTTCTTCTTACGGGTAAACAATGCATAAATTTTGCAGTATTCAATTTCTCCTTTGTTATCATCCAATTGGAGTCCTGATGTAACACTTTTCCATAGGATTCATAACTACTCCAGTTTTTCACATATACAAAATCAGCATTTTTTAAAGCTTCTTTTTGATTGTAACAAATAGGTATGTTTTTAGTGATTTCGGAGTTGAGTTCATAACCTTTAGGATGTGTTATGCTAAAATCAACATTGAGTTTTTGCATCATTTTTACAAACGAATTAGCTACTGCTTGTGGCAACGCTTTTGGGTGTGGTGCCCACGATAAAACCACCTTTGGTTTTTCTATGGTTTTTAATTCTTCAATGGTTATAGCATCTGCTAATGCCTGTAGCGGATGTTTTGTAGCACTTTCCATGTTGATTACTGGAACAGTGGCATATTTAACAAAGCTTTGTATGACATATTCTGATTCATCTTTTTCTTTATCAATTAAACTCGGAAACGCTCTTACAGCGATTATATCTGCATATTGTGAAATAACGAGTGCTGCTTCTTTAATATGCTCTGCAGCATTCAAATTCATTGTAATGCCATTTTCAAACTCTAAGTTCCAAGCATCTGTAACGTTTAACGTTGTTACTTGCATACCTAAATTTTTAGCCGCTTTTTCAGTACTCAATCTGGTGCGCAAACTCGCATTAAAAAAGAGCATTACTAAAGTTTTATTTTTTCCTATGTCCGAATAGTTATACGGATTTTTCTTAAGTATTAAAGCTTCTTGTATTGTTTCAGTAACGTTCTCTATGTCGTATATACTAATGTATTTTTTCATACTACTGCTTTTAGTGCTTTAAAAAATTGATCCATATGCTGTTGTTGAATGGTTAATGGAGGAAGTATTCTCAATAAATTTGGATTTTTAGAACTTCCTGTAAATACCTTCTGATCATGAATTAATTGCGTTCTCAATGTAGCAATTGGAAAATCGAATTCTAACCCAAGCATCAATCCTCTTCCTTTTACTTTTTTAATTTGCGGGATCTCTTTTGCTTTTTCTTTGAAATAATTTGACATATGTTTTGTGTGGTCGAGCAATTTCTCTTCTTCTAATACTTTTAATACAGCCAAAGAAGCAGAACATGCCAAATGATTGCCTCCAAAGGTGGTGCCTAACAAACCGTGAGTAGCTTTGATAGCTGGATGAATTAGAATTCCTCCGACAGGAAACCCATTCCCCATACCTTTTGCTATAGAAATAATATCTGGAGTTATGTTGTGTTTCTGAAAAGCAAAAAAATCGCCCGTTCGTCCGTAACCACATTGAATCTCATCTGCTATTAAAAGAGTCTTATATTTTTTTGTCAATTGTTCTAATCCTTGATAAAATGTTGTAGACGCTTCATCTAAACCACCAATCCCTTGAATTATTTCTACAATTACAGCGCACACATCATTTTTAGATAATGCCTTTTCAAGGGTTATTAAATCTCCTAATTCAATTAACTCTACTTCTTGTTGAGCATTAATAGGAGCAATTATTTTGGGATTGTCGGTGGCTACTACTGCAGCTGAAGTTCGCCCGTGAAATCCATTTTTAAATGCAACTACTTTGCTCTTTCCTGTATGGAAAGAAGCTAGTTTTAAGGCGTTTTCATTAGCTTCTGCACCTGAATTACAGAGAAATAAGTGGTAGTGTTCACATCCAGAAATTTTACAAAGTTTAGTAGATAATTCGTGTTGTAGAGGATTTTGAATGGAATTGCTATAAAAACCAAGTTTAGCCACTTGATGACTGATGTTTTTTACATATTCAGGATGTGAATGCCCAATTGAAATGACAGCATGACCTCCGTATAAATCAAGATACTTTATATTATTATCATCATACACAAAAACATCTTTTGCCTTAATTGGCGTTACATCAAAAAGTGGATATACATCAAATAAACTCATATCTGTTCTTCTTTAATGGTGTTAATTTTATTGAATGATGCAACCATTCCTTGAATTAATGAGGAGCTTAATCCTTTATGTTCCATTTCATTCAATCCTTCTATAGTACATCCTTTTGGAGTCGTCACTTTATCTATTTCTTCTTCAGGATGATTTCCTGTTGTGATTAATAAGTTTGCGGCACCTTCACTAGTAAACATTGCTAATTCTTGCGCTTCTTTTGCATCAAAACCTAATTGAATTGCTGCTTGTGTTGTGGCCCTTATTAATCGCATCCAAAAAGCAATTCCGCTTGCGCAAACTACAGTAGCCGCTTGCATTTGCGTTTCTGGAATCACAATAGAGTTTCCTAGCCTATTAAAGATTGCTTGCGCAATTTTAATTCGCTCTTTACCGTTTACATTCGAGCATAAACAGGTCATCGATTTACCTACAGCGATAGCAGTATTAGGCATGGCTCTTATAACAAATTGATTATCACCAACTATCGATTCTATTTTTGAAATGGAAAAGCCCGTAATTGTGGATATTAAGACATGTTTTTCTGTCAACACATGTTTGATGCTGTTCAAAATGGTTTCAAAATGTCTTGGCTGTACAGCAAAAATTAAAATGTCGGAATTCTTGACCGCTTCTTCGTTATTCGAGGTTAAAAAAACGTTAGTGAAGCTTGTAAATTCTTGAAGTTCTTCTAAATTACGTTTTGTTAAGTACAGAGTAGTTATTGCGTTAGTAGTAATTAACCCTTTAGCGATAGACTTCCCTAAATTACCTGTTCCTATAATTGCGATTTTCATATAGATTTTAGTTAAAAAAAGTTGGCTTTTAATTGCAATCCTTCAGTTTCTTCAAACCCGAACATTAGGTTCATATTTTCAATAGCTTGTCCGGACGCTCCTTTTAAAAGATTATCGATGCAACTTGTTATTAATAATTTATTGTTGTGTTTATGTAAATGAATAAAGCATTTGTTAGTGTTTATTACTTGTTTTAAATGCAAATCGTACTCAGATACAAATGTGAATGCTGCTTTTTTATAGTATTCTTTGTAGAGTGATATAGCTTTGTTTAAAGAAGCTTCATATTTTGTATAGAGAGTTGCAAAAATTCCTCTTGAGAAATTGCCTCTGTTTGGTATAAAATTAATCTCACCATCAAAATCACTTTGGAGTTGTTTAACTGACTGATTGATTTCTCCTAAATGCTGATGTGTAAAAGGTTTGTAATAGGAAAAATTGTTGTCTCTC
Organism: Kordia zhangzhouensis; assembly: GCF_001005305.1. Lineage (GTDB taxonomy): Bacteria > Bacteroidota > Bacteroidia > Flavobacteriales > Flavobacteriaceae > Kordia > Kordia zhangzhouensis. The sequence continues at coordinate 208,233 of NZ_LBMH01000003.1, read as the reverse complement.
CATGTGAAATGAGTGGTTTTACTCAATGAAGTTCCTGCACCGGTAGCTCCTGTTACGGCATTAATATGAACATCCTCTTTTATAAGATTAGCATTGGCTAATGGTAATAAGGCTAGCTGAATAGCTGTTGCGAAACAGCCTGGATTTGCAATATAATTAGCTCCTTTAATTGTTTCTTTTTGTAATTCAGGCAGACCATAAACAAAGTCTTTTTCTTGAAAGTTTTTATTAGATTTTAATCTAAAATCAGAGCTTAAATCTATAATTTTAGTTTTTGCTGAAAATTTATTTTCTGTCAAAAATGCTTTCGAATTTCCATGCCCTAAACATAAAAAAACAAGATCTACATCAGTATTAATAGTGGAGGTAAATAACATATCGATAGTACCAATTAAATCTTGATGTACTTCACTAATTTTATTTCCCGCATTTGAAGTACTGTACACAAAATTGATTTTTACTTTTGTATGATGTATCAATAATCTAATCAATTCACCTGCTGTATATCCTGCTCCTCCAATAATTCCAACTTGTATCATAGGTTTGAGTTTACTTGTTGATAAATTTTGTTTTGATTTCCCACAATCTTTATAAAACCTTTGGCTTCATCAGCGGTCCAATTGGAGTTCATTTCTCCATAACTGCCAAATTTTGCATTCATTAAATCGTGTTTGGACGCAATACCGTCTAAAGTGAAATGATATGGTTTTAATGTGATGAAAACATTTCCAGAAACTGTTTCTTGGCTGCTTTGTAAATAACTTTCAATATCACGCATTACAGGATCTAAGTATTGTCCTTCATGTAAATGCATACCATAAAAACTAGCGAGATACTCTTTGTGTTGCAGTTGCCATTTGGTTAATACATGCTTTTCCAATAGATGATGTGCTTTGATACAGATAATAGCTGCAGCGGCTTCAAACCCAACTCGTCCTTTAATCCCAACGATGGTATCGCCTACATGAATGTCTCTTCCTATGGCAAAACTAGAGGTTAATTTGTTTAAGATTTCGATATTAATTTCTGGAACGTTTTGTTTTCCATTCACAGCAACCAATTCCCCTTTTAGAAAGGTAAGTTGAACCTTTTCCTCTTCTTGTTTTTGAAGTTGTGAAGGATATGCTTCTTCAGGTAATGTTTTATGGGAAGTCAAGGTTTCGTCTCCACCAACACTTGTTCCCCAAAGTCCTTTGTTGATAGAATATTTTGCTTTCTTCCAAGACCAATCGATTCCATTCATTTTTAAATACTGAATTTCTTTTTCACGTGTTAATTTTTGATCTCTTATAGGTGTAATGATTTCAATTTCTGGAGCTAGTGTTTGAAAAATCATATCAAAACGGACTTGATCGTTTCCTGCGCCTGTACTTCCGTGTGCAATGTATGTTGCATTCACACTTTTCGCATATTCTATAATTTCAATAGCTTGCACAATACGTTCAGCACTTACCGATAGTGGATAGGTATTATTTTTTAACACATTTCCAAAAATTAAATATTTGACTACCTTTTTATAATAAGTGCTAACTGCATTAATATTTTTATACGTCGAAACACCTATTTTATATGCGTTTTCTTCAATTTTTTTAATTTCTTCTTCTGAAAATCCGCCAGTATTTACACTTACGGCATGTACTTCAAAATGTTTGTCTTTGGCCAAATGGATTGCACAATAGGATGTGTCTAATCCACCACTATATGCAAGCACTAATTTTTTTGGAGTATTCATTTTTTATCTTTTTTTAGAAATAAGGTTTGTTTAATACTTTTTAATCTATTGAAAACCTTCTCTTTAATTTTTGTTTTTTGTATTTGATCATTTGAGTTCGGATCGTACAACATGCCTGTGCATAAGCACATTTTTTGTTGCGTGCGTTGTAAAACGTCAAAGTTTTTACACGTTTGACAACCATTCCAAAAAGATTGATCTTCTGTGAGTTCTGAAAATGGAACTGGTTTGTAACCTAACTCACTGTTGAGCTTCATAACAGCTAATCCAGTAGTGATGCTGAATACTTTTGCATTAGGAAACTTTGCTCTAGAGTGTTCAAATATTTTTTTCTTTATTTGTTTAGCAATGCCTTTTCCTCGATAGTCAGGATGCACAATGAGTCCAGAGTTTGCGACAAATTTTCCATGACTCCAAGCTTCGATATAACAAAAACCTACAAACGTTTTACCGTCTAAAGCAATGACAGCATTTCCTTGTGCCATTTTTGAGATTATATATTCTGGCTTTCGCTTTGCGATTCCTGTTCCTCTTATCTGAGCAGCTTGTAGGATAGTTTCACAAATAGTTTCAGCGTAAACGCTATGTGAATTGTTTGCAATGACAATTTCCATGTGTTCAATTAAAAAATGATTAAAATATTATTTAGATGTATCTTGAAGAGAAAGAACCGGACTCACCTAAGTTCCCAAAATAGAAGTGCACCCTTACGGGCGTCGGATAAAAAAGCGGCGTACAGGAATATTGTTATTTATTAAAATAACGCTACTCTGGTAAAATGATATAGAAAAATTATGATTCAAGAAAAATAAATAAAACATTAATGAATAAAATACTGTGCTCGCTTGTAGAATTAGCAGCGTCGGCGTCGAAAACGCACTTCGGGTAGTATTCTATATGTCTTATTTTGAGAAATCATGAAAGCAAAAGTACTAAATTAAGTTTTATATCATCAATTCAAAAGATGATTTTTTTTGATATTTTACAAAGTAAAATGTGTTTCTCAAACTTTTTATTAAAATGTAAAGCTATAAAGACTCGTAATTAAAACACGTTATTTGTTTTACTTTTCAATACTGAAATTCACAATTACTAACTATTAAGAACAAGTAGCTCTTATAATTAACTCCGTAGGAAGTATAATTTTTTGAGGAATGGAAGAGATTCCACTTTTTTTGTTTTCAATCTCATTTAGTAAAAGCTGAGTGGCCTTTTTTCCCATTTTATATCCTGGTTGTTTAACTGTTGAAAGAGGAGGATTGGTAACAGAGGACATAAACCAATTGCTAAAACCAAAAACAGCAATTTCGTCAGGAACAGTAATAGAATGATCTGAAAAATATTTCATGGCTCCAATGGCAACTGCGTCTGTAATTGTAAAAACAGCATCTACGGTATTTTGATGATCTTCTATCAATTTTGCCGCTGTTTTATAACCATCTTTAAAGTCAGAATTTTTATTACATATGTATACGAGCGAAGGGTCGTAACTAATTCCGTGATCTTCTAAGGCTTTTTTGTAACCTAAAAAACGATCAATAGAATTTTGTGGATTTAAATCGCCTCGAAAATGGGCAATTCGCCTATGACCTTTATTAATTAAATGCGTAACAGCATCATATGCAGCTTTTCTGTCATCAATAACCACTTTGCTACAATTGACAGTTTTTGCTATTTTATCAAATAAAATAAGCGGAATATTGTATTCTTGTACACGCTTTAAATGATCAAAATTGTTAGTATTGTTGGAAAGTGAAATTAAAATTCCATCAACCCCTTTTTTTAAAAGTAAATCAATTTGTTTCTTCTCTAATTCATAGTTCTCATTAGATTGCATCAAAATAACCAAATAGCCACTTTTTTCTGCTTTATTGAGAATTCCATCAATTACTTTCGAAAAAAAATGATGAACTAAAGCAGGAATAACGACACCTATAGTTTTAGATTCTTGTGTACGCAAATAAACAGCAGAAGCATTAGGGACAAAATTCATCGATTTTGCCATATTCTTGACAATTTGCTTTGTATTTTCACTAATGTCAGGATAATCCTTTAATGCTTTTGAAACTGTAGTAACTGAAACGCCTAGTTTCTCTGCAATTTGCTTTAATGTAACAGTTTTCATAAAACTAAATATACTGTCTTAACACGGCACAACCAAATGTAATAATCAAAATAGCAATAATCTTTTACTAAAACGTTTTAGTAAAATCTAAAACGTTTTAGTAGAGAAATATTTATAAATAGAGTTATTAAATTATAGATTTGGTAACAATAACATCCAAAAATTATAAATAATGAAATTTAAATCTACGCGTTTAAGAGAAATGCTCTTCATGATTTTATTCCTCTTTTTAGGATATAGTTATGCGCAAACAGGGAGTATTTCTGGGATCATTACAGATCAGGGAAAACTTCCTTTACCTGGAGCAAATATTATTGTAAAAGATACGAGTAAAGGAGCTGTCACAGATTTTAATGGTGCATACACAATTCATGATGTAGCTAATGGTTCATATACAATTGTTATATCATCAGTAGGATACAAAACACAAGAAGTAACTGTTAGTATTAATAATGATACCCAAAATGTGAGTGTTTCTTTAGAAGAAGATTTATTATCACTCAATGAAGTAGTCATTACGGGTTCTTCAAATCCAAGAAAAAAGATTGAATCTAGTGTGGCAATTACTTCAATAGGAGTAAAGCAAATTGAAGAAAGAGCTCCTATCAGTACAGCTGATATCCTACAATCAGTTCCAGGGTTTTTAGTAGAAACTTCAGGAGGAGAAGTTGGAAATAACCTTTTTGCACGTGGTATTCCTGCAGCTGGAGCATATGAATTTGTGCAAATTCAAGAAGACGGATTACCTGTTTTTGAAGATGGAGCACTTCAATTTGCAAATGCAGATAATTGGTATAGACTTGACGAAACGGTAAAAAGAATGGAAGCCGTAAGAGGAGGTTCTGCATCAATTTTTGCGACAAATTCACCAGGAGGAATTATCAATTTCATCTCTAAAACAGGCCAAAATGAGCTTCAAGGACGTGCCAAAATGACTGTTGGAGATTACGGACTGTTTCGTACAGATTTGAATATTGGAGGTGCAATCGTTGAAGATAAATTATTCTTTAATATTGGCGGATTTTACAGAGTTGATGATGGAATTAGAAGTCCTGGATACGAAGCAAATCGTGGAGGACAAATGAAATTTAATGTAACATATAAATTTGACAAAGGATATGCGCGTATCAATTATAAAAAACTAAATGATCGCAACTTATTTTTATTGCCTATTCCTTTAAAAGGAGACAATGATGGAAATCCAGAAGAATTTGCAGGTTTTGACGCTAACTATGGAACATTGGCTTCTAGAAACTTTAGTCGCTTGCGTGTACCACAATTAGGAGGCGGATTTTTTGAAAGAGATTTAGAAGATGGAGTAAACCCAAATGTTGATGCTATTGGAGGAGAATTTCAGTATGAAATATCAGAAGTTGTAAAAGTGAAAAACTCATTTAGAAGCACAAAGATTGATTTAAACTACAATGCAATTTTTAGTACAGGAGGACCAAATACACAAGATGATTTTGCAACAAGTACCGCACAATTTCCTATTGCTAATGCAGCTGATGCAGCATATACATATGTAGACAATGGGCAAGCATTAAATTCGAATACGTTGGTTATGCGTGCAGATCATTGGGCAATTGATAAAGACATGAGTAATTTTGCTAATAATCTGAACTTTAGCTTTAATTGGGATAAAATTGATGTAACTGTTGGATACTATTACTCAAATTGGAAATCCAATCAATACTGGAACTGGAGTAACTATTTAGTAGATGTTTCTGATAATGCAAGATTGGTAAACTTAGTAGATACTAGCACAGGAATTTCACGAACTTGGAACGGAGTTGAGCGTATTACGTGGTTGGAAAGAGATGCGCAAACCAAAGGGAAGTTAAATGCAATTTATGTAGATGCAGAAATTAAGTTGAGCGATAATTTAACAGGAAATGTAGGATTGCGTTATGATGACAATCAGTATTCAGGGTATAGAGACAATGCACAATTTTTCTCAACCAATTTAGGAATTCTAGCAAATAATACTGCGGATGACGCCGTAACAGTAGTAGCAGGAAATCCATACACCTATTGGGAATATGATGTAAGTGAGCTGTCGTATACGATGGCATTAAACTACAAGTTTTCCGAAAACATGGCGATGTACGGGCGTTACAGTCGCGGATTCCGTTCTCCGATTGAAGAAGCGTATTACGACAATGCTACCAACTTGGATAATATTGAAATCACAAAAGTAAATCAAACAGAACTTGGTTTTAAGTATTCTCAGCCAAAATTTGCTGTATTTGCCAACGTATTCTACATGAGTATGGACAATATTGCTTTTGCTGATATTTTAGCAAATGGGACATCAGAAAATAGATTTGCAGACGTAAATAACTTAGGAATTGAAGTAGAAACTAATATAAAAATTGGGAACGTGGGAATAGATGCGAGTGCTACCTTGCAAAATCCAAAATATAAAGACTTTACAGGAACTAATGCAGATGGAAGTACATTTGATTATGACGGCAATACAGCTAGAAGAATTCCTAAATTTTTCTTCAACTTACGCCCAAATGTTGACATCACTAAAAAATTGAACTTTTATACACAATGGTCATACTTTGGAGAAAAATTTACCAATGAAAACAATGAAGTAGCATTGCCTTCTTTTAGTGTGTTTAATGCTGGATTAGCTTACAAAGTAAAGAACTTACGTTTTGCTTTGGACGGAACCAATTTGTTCAATGCCATCGGATTGACGGAAGGAAACCCAAGACAAACAACCAATGCAAACGATGATGTGTTCTTAGCGAGACCAATTTTGGGAAGAGCATTTAGGTTATCTGTTGCACTCGATTTTTAAAAAAAGTAAGTGTTAATAATTTAGAGCTAGTTTTTTAATTTATTTAATTCATCTATTTGAATGCTGCTTCGGACAAAGGCAGCATTCAATTCATTTGACTCAATAACAACGCATGAAAAATCTTGGTATAAAAATAGCATTGTACATTAATTATTTCGTTTTCGCCATTCTGCTAAATAGTGTTGGAATTGTCATTGCAAAAGCGATTAATGTATATCAGGTGAGTGAATCTAATGCTTCTGTTTTAGAAGCATTTAAAGACTTGCCAATTGCAATAGTATCTTTTATAGTCGCTTCATTTTTACCAAGATTTGGATACAAAAAAGCAATGCTCACTGCTTTAGCAATTGTTTTTGTTGGATGTTTGGCAATGATTTTTGGAAATACATTTATGTATACCAAACTTTTGTTTCTCACAATAGGAATCAGTTTTGCGCTAATAAAGCTTTCTGTCTATTCATTAATTGGAGTATTGACAGAGTCAAAAAAAGAACATGCAGCTTTCATGAGTTCTATAGAAGGTTTTTTCATGATTGGAATTGCTACTGCTTACTTTTTATTTCCTGCATTTTATTCGGAAACAGATCCAAATGCTTGGCTTAATGTTTATTATGTAGTGGCAGGACTTATCGCAATATCATTTCTAGTTTTATTGTTTTCAAAAGTAGCTCATGTAGAAACAACAACTGTTACTACTTTAAAAGAAGACGTAAAAGTATCAATTGGATTAATAACGATTCCTCTTGTACTTGTGTTTCTCGCAGCAGCATTTTTCTTTGTAATGATTGAACAAGGAATCATGACATGGTTGCCAAGATTCAACGAAAAAATATTTCAATTTTCAGATGTGCTTAGTGTGCAAATGGCAAGTATCTTAGCATTATCCTTGGCTTTAGGGCGTTTTATTGCGGGATATCTTTCCAAAAAAATTTCATGGGTATATTTAGTCATTGGTTGTGTTATTACATCATGTGTTATCTTGGTTACGGTATTGCCAAAATTAAGTTCTAACCCTTCTTCTATAGATACTATACAAACACTTAACGGTGTGCCAGTAATTGGATTCATTCTTCCATTAATAGGATTATTCATAGCTCCAATTTATCCATTATTAAACTCTTCTGTGCTAAGTTCATTGCCACAAAAATTACATTCTCCTATGTCTGGATTAATCATTGTTTTTTCAGCATTAGGAGGCACTTTAGGATCGCGTATTGTAGGTGAACTTTTTGAATCTATTGGAGGAGCAGATGCTTTTTACTTTCTTCTAATTCCAATGCTTGCTGTAATTATTGCTGTTGTGTTGATTGATAAATTATCTAAAAAAAGACAAAATACGGTGACAAAATGAAGTTGGAGATTGATGTAAAAACAACCATGCAAGCTTTGCTGTCTTCAGAAGACACAACGGGTAGTTATACAATTACTGTCGAAGATACAGGATCGAAAAAATTTCAACTAATTGCAAAAGATGGAACTGTTATTTCTGTATTTGGTACCTATCATTTAGGTAACCTTTTGCAAGAACTAGCAATTGCACAGTCAGATGAAATTGAAATTGATTACATTTTTGAAGAACCTATAACAAGGCTTTCAAGAATTATCAAAGAGCATCACTGGAATGTTTTAACCAGAAAAATGGATGCTGAAGGTTTGCTAAAAGTATTGGAAGACGAAAAGATGCAAGGAGATAAACTATATGTGTATGTGCCTGAATCTGATCCAATCGCATTTGATTTCTATCAAAAAATCACAAAAAATCATCAAAACATCTCTTTAGAAATTATTCCTGAAAAAATGACAGGGAGATATCTAAAAACACTTCATGAAAATCCTGGAATATTGACTCTGTCTTTTGATAAAATTTCTGGGGAAAGTGCTCCATTTGTAGTTCCAGGAGGGCGATTCAATGAAATGTATGGCTGGGATAGTTATTTTATTGGTATTGGATTGATGATAGATGATGAATTTGATGTAACAAAAGGAATGATTGATAACTTGGAATATCAAATAGTACATTATGGTAAAATATTGAACGCCAATAGAAACTATTATTTATCGCGATCTCAACCGCCTTTTTTTACTTCGTTTGTTAGAGAGTTTTATGAAAAATATAAGAACAAACTATCTAAATCTTGGCTGTATCAAAAACTAACAACGGCTATCAAAGAATATCATAATGTTTGGATGCGACCAAACTTGCGACTCACAGAAAATAAACTGAATCGCTACTATGGAGAAGGAACAGGAATTCCTATGGAAACCGAAAAAGGCCATTTCGATTTCATTCTAAAAAAATATGCAAAAAAACATGAAAAATCGATAGCTGATTTTACTGAATTGTATCGAAAAGGAGTCATCCTAGAACCTGAATTGGATTTGTATTTTATTCATGATAGAAGCATGAGAGAAAGCGGACATGACACTACGAGTCGTCTAGATAATTGTTCGGCACATTTGAATACTGTCGATTTGAATTCACTATTATACAAGTACGAAACGGATATTGCATATCTTATCAATACCTATTTTGACGATACTCTTGAGGTGAATAATACAATCATGAAAAGCGCAGATTGGGAGCAAAAGGCGCAAAATAGAAAGAAGGCCATCAATGCACTACTTTGGTGCGAAACAGAGGCTACTTATTATGATTATAATTTTGTAAAACAGACATTTCATAAAACAATTTCTGTCACAAATTTATATCCATTATGGGCTGGACTTTGTAATGAAGAACAAGCTAAAAAACTCATAAAAACACAATTGTTACCGTTAGTTTGTAAAGGAGGAGTCGCTTCAATGCTTCGAAAAAAAGAGGAGAATCATTCTGAAAAACCTGAGCGACAATGGGATTTTCCGTATGGTTGGGCTCCACATCAAATGCTAACATGGAAAGGATTGCAAACATATGGTTATACCGAATTATGTCAACAATTGATTTATAGATGGTTGTGGTTACTATTAAAAACAACAGTTGATTACAATGGGTTAATTCCGGAAAAATTTAACGTGGAAACATGTACGCATAAAGTAACTGCAGAATATGGAAATGTAGGAACAGGTTTTAAGTATATTTCTGAAGGAGGTTTTGGATGGACAAATGCTTCATTTAAGTTAGGAATAGCTCTTCTCGATGCGCGCTATGTAAAAGCTTTAAACGATTTAAAAGATCCAGAAGAACTATTCAAGTAGAATCAATATTTTTCAATAACAGACTAATTTTTTGGTTACTCTTTTTGCCTAAAACATTACAAACTTCAAATTATTGCTAATGAAAATACTAGTTAGTGAATATCACTACGAGTATTCATAATTTCAAAAGCATGAATCTTCCAAAATTGAAGGAAAATAAAGCAAAACATTCACTAAAATAAATGCGATTTTTAGTATTGTGAAAAATTAATAATTACCTTAAATTAGGCAGACTTTTTTATAACTGCCCTTACATGAAATTAAAATCCCTCATCTTAAGATTACTATTTCTTATTGTAATTATATTATTAAATGCCTGTGTAGGAAAAGCTAAAAAAAATGCTTCTTCAACTAATGATACAGAAATTACTACTGAAACGATTACAGACATAGAAGACTTAGTTAAAAACACATACTATATATGGGTTGACAAAATAAACGTTCGAGAAACACCAAACAGTCAAGGAAAAATTGTTGGCACGTATACAAATAATACGTTGGAGATTCTTGGTGAAAAATCAGATCAAAAAGAAACCATTGTATTGCGAAATGTAGCTTATGAAGCAAATTGGTTTAAAGTAAAAACAAAAGACAATAAAGAAGGTTGGGTTTTTGGCGGAGCCATTAAACAGGAAGGAGATGATTTGCCTGAAGAAGAGATTACTACAGATACTTTTGATTTTCCTTTTTTTGGGAAATTTAATCTCACTACTTGGGCAGACTTAGGTATGACACGTCGATTAGGAGGAGATGCCGAAACTTCTACTTATCGCTTTATGAAAGATGGGGAAATTTTAGAAATTGAAAAAACTGAAGTCGGTGAGTATGGGTATCATCACACGTATAAATTGATGGATACCAACGAAAATCTACTAAAAGAACGGAATTTTAGTTTTACAGTAAATACGGACAGTCGTAAAACGGTGATGGAACTGACCGAAATAGTTAAAGACTATGAAAAAAACAAACAGTATTCACGTAGTCAAAATGTGAATACTCATTTCATGCAAATGAACGCTCGTCCGTTAAGGGTTAATGGAGAATGGAAAGTCACAGATTTATAAAGCGGAAAACATTTTAGTCTCTTCAAAAACTGACGTTATATTATCTACACAAGTCACGATATTCTCGAAGAGCATTATCAACAAAATAAAAAAGCATGATAGTTGAGGTTAGGAAATATTCAATGTTTTGAGCTTCAAGCAGCAAATTCGTTTAGATCAAGACCGCAAAGTGACGAAATATAGTACCTTTGTGCCAAATTATATATTATGGCAACTTTTCAAGATTTTGACGTATCCAAGCAATTACAGTATGCTATTGAAGATTTGGGGTTTGAAACTCCAACACCTATCCAAGAGCAATCTTTTTCAATAATCCGATCAGGAAAAGATGTAGTAGGAATTGCACAAACAGGAACAGGAAAAACATTTGCATATATGTTGCCTTTGCTACGCGATTTAAAATTCTCCAAACAAATCAACCCTCGAATTTTAGTATTAGTTCCTACGCGGGAATTAGTTATTCAAGTGGTAGAACAAATAGAATTGTTTGCTAAGTACATCAACGTGCGGATTGTAGGCGTGTATGGAGGTGTTAATATGAACACACAAGCGCAAAGCTTACAGCAAGGTGCAGATATTGTAGTGGCAACACCTGGGCGTTTATATGATTTAGTTTTAAGTAGAGCATTACAACTCAAAGCAATCAAAAAATTAGTCATTGATGAAGTGGATGTAATGTTAGATTTAGGATTTCGTTACCAAATTACCAATATCTTTGAGTTATTGCCTGAGCAACGTCAAAATATCATGTTTTCGGCAACTATGACAGATGACGTGAATACTTTAATTGACGATTTTTTTATTGCTCCTCACAAAATTTCTATAGCAGTAAGCGGAACTCCGTTGGAAAACATTTCCCAAACTTGTTATGCGGTTCCCAATTTTTACACTAAAGTTAATCTTTTGACCTATTTATTAAAAGATAAGGAAACGTATAGTAAAGTTCTTGTTTTTATTACCAATAAACGGTTGGCAGATCGACTATTTGAATCTTTACAACGCGATTTTGGAGAAGAGGTAGCTGTCATTCACTCTAATAAAACTCAGAATTACAGAATTCGTTCTATTGAAAATTTTAATACAGGAGAAAACCGAATTCTAATAGCTACAGATGTTATAGCACGTGGTTTAGATTTAGATATGATTACACATGTTTTCAATTTTAACACGCCTAACTATCCCGAAAACTATATGCATCGCATTGGTCGTGCAGGTCGTGCAAAAGCCAAAGGAAATGCTATTCTATTCTACACTGAAAAAGAAAAAGAATATAAAGAAGCAATTGAAACTTTAATGAATTATGAAATTCCTCAAGTCGTATTTCCTGATGCTGTTACTATCTCAAGTGAATTAGCTCCAGAGGAACAAACAAAAATTGCCGAAATCAACAACCCATCAAAAGAAGAAGGACTTGCCAAAGGATTTCACGAAAAGAAAGAAAAAAATAAAAAAACGAATCAAGGAGGTTCGTATCGAAGAGAAATTGCCAAAAAGTATAAAAAACCAAAAACCAGAGGTGATAAAAATTACAATCGAAGAAATAAGAATAAAAAAAGATAATTCGTAACTTTCTATCCATTCAATACATGACTTATGAAAAATCGTTGCTTTCTTCTGGCATTCTTTACAATTACAATCGGTTTTGGACAAGATATAGTTGAAACCATCGATAAAGAAAATCGCAAATGTCTTGAAAATACAATGCCTACGACACTTTGGGGTGTTAAATGTGAGAAGGCTGCACTCGCTTCTTGGCAGAAACTCATGACTGAGACTTTACAGCAATTAAAAGCGAAATCAAAACACTTGTCGGTGGCTTCATTAGAAGATTCACAAAAAAAATGGCTCGCATTTCAAAAAGCCGATTTAGCTTTCTATGCCGCATTTTATCACAAACAATATGAAGGAGGTACGATGACAATGGCAGCAACTGCAAGGCATGAAAAACAACAATTCCGTGAGCGAACCTTGTATCTATTGGAGTTTTTAGAAATGTTACAGGAAGAGTGATGTAAAAACTTCAAACTTTTTATCAAGAATAAAATCATTGCTTTAAAATAGCTTCTATTTGTAGCGATTATTCCTTATGTTTGTAGTAACGTAGTTAATAAACCCAAACGTTATGAAAAATATTCAGGCAAACATCAAGCATTTGCGTTCGCTTAAAGGATTTTCACAAGAGCGTTTTGCAGAAGTCTTAGGCTGGTCACGCTCAATGGTTGGTTCGTATGAAGAAGGTCGTTCAGAACCACCTATCGATCGCTTGATTGATCTTTCAGATTATTTCAAATTACCTATTGATATATTGGTCAAAAATGATTTGACAAAGGCTAAAGACACTTCGTTTATGCAAATCGGTAATCAACGTTTATTGTTTCCAATTACAGTTGATGAAAACGATGAAGAGCTTATTGAAATTATTCCAACGCAGGCTTCTGCTGGTTATTTAGCGGGATATGCTGATCCTGAATATATAGAGCAATTGCAAAAAATCAAACTTCCTTTTCTTCCTACTGGAACGCATCGCGCATTTCCTATAAAAGGAGATTCTATGCTACCCGTAAAAGATGGTTCCTATATTGTTGCCAAATTTGTAGATGACATTTCTGATGTAAAAGATGGTCGAACCTACATTGTTCTAACTAAAAATGACGGATTAGTATACAAGCGCGTATACAAACACTTTACAGAGCAAGCTTTACTTTTAAAAAGTGATAACAAAGCATACGAACCTTACCATGTTCCCATTGAAGAAGTATTAGAAATATGGGAATTTACTTGTTGCATCAATACACAAGAGTACGATGAAAAAGAATTAAAATTGAGTAGTATTATGACTATGTTTCGTGAATTGCAAGTAGAATTGGAAGCTGTCAAAAGAATGTCATAAATATGTCTAAAAAACAAGTATATACTATTATAGATGTTGAAACAACTGGCAGAACCAACAAAATTACAGAAATTTCTATTTTTAAGTTTGATGGTGAAACAATCGTAGATGAGTTTACTTCATTGGTCAATCCGAAAGTGCTAATTCCTACGCATATTACAGCGCTGACGGGAATTGATAATGCAATGGTAGCAAATGCTCCAACTTTTGCAGAAATAGCGAAAGACATATGCCGAATTACAAAAGACAGTATTTTTGTAGCGCATAATGTGAATTTTGACTACAATATAATTCGTAATGAATTCAAAACCTTAGATATTGATTTTAGACGAAAAAAACTATGTACAGTACGCCTATCTCGAACGTTGATTCCAGATTTGTCTTCGTATAGTTTGGGAAAATTATGTAAATCGCTTAACATTCATATTTCTAACAGACATCGTGCGCGTGGAGATGCTGCTGCTACCGTTATTTTATTTCAATTATTACTCACTCAAGAAAACGCCGAAGCTACATTTCAAAAATTTTTAAAGCACAATTCAAAAGAAGCTACTTTACCGCCACATTTGCCTAGTAAAATATTTGAAGCATTGCCAGAGCAACCTGGTGTGTATTATTTCAAAGACAAAAAAGGAAAAATTATTTATGTAGGGAAAGCAAAAAATATTCAAAAACGGGTATTAGGGCATTTTTATGATAAATCGAAAAAAGAACTCGATCTTTGTAGGGAAACAGCTGATATTGATTATGAACTGTCGGGAAGTGAATTGATTGCATTGTTAATGGAAGATGCTGCTATCAAAGAATACTATCCACAGTATAACACAGCTTCCAAACGGATGCCAAAACGCTTTGCCATTTTTGATTATTACGATCGTCGTGGTGTACGACATTTGGCAATCAATGATGCTAAAAAAACACCAAATCCGTTCATCATTTTTTATACTATTCGTGATTGTAGAACATACTTGGAACGCTTATGCATGCAGTTTGAATTATGTCCTAAATATTGTCATTTGCAAGAAGGTGTTACCGAATGTTCGCACTTTATGATACAATCCTGTAAAGGAGTATGCAAACAGGAGGAGCATGTAGATACCTACAATACCCGAGTAGCTGAAGCTATTTTACAAAGTTCAGAATCGTCACAAAATGTTGTAATCAAGCAAAAAGGAAGAACCGTGAATGAAGAAGCTTTTGTACTGGTAAAAAATGGGGTATACTTAGGATATGGATTTATTGAAAACGATTCGCAAATTTCGCATGCGGACGAATTAGAAAGTTACCTCATAAAACAAAAAGATAATATAGATGTGCAACGAATTCTGCGAAAAGAATTAGTAAAAACAAATAGTTCTACTCGTTTAATTGTTTAGCGGTTGTAAAAAAAAGTGTCATTTTATGACGAAAGTCATTGTTTTGTAACGAATTCAATTTCTGTAACTTAAGTAACTTTTCAATCACTTATTGTTCTCTACTTTTATAACTCTAATCTTAAAAATCCATCAAAATGAAAGTAGAACAAATTTATACAGGATGTTTAGCGCATGCCGCATATTATATAGAAAGTAATGGTGTTGCAGCAGTTTTTGATCCTCTTCGAGAAGTACAATCATATATAGATAGAGCTACAAAAGACAATGCTCAGATTAAATATGTATTTGAAACACATTTTCATGCAGATTTTGTAAGTGGTCATTTAGACTTACAGAAAAAAACAGGAGCAGAAATTGTTTTTGGACCTAATGCCAAACCTGCCTATGAAGCCATAGTAGCTAAAGATGGTCAGGTATTTGAAATTGGCGACTATAAAGTAAAGGCAATCCATACACCTGGACATACTATGGAAAGTACGACATATCTTCTTATTGACGAAAATAATCAAGAACATGGAATTATTACAGGAGACACATTATTTATAGGAGATGTCGGTAGACCGGACTTAGCACAGCATGTTATTTCCGATTTAACAGAAGACAAACTTGCGGGATTACTTTACGACTCTCTACGCAATAAAATTTTACCACTTAATGATGATTTAATTGTATATCCTAATCATGGGGCAGGATCTGCTTGTGGAAAAATGATGAGTAAAGAAACTACAGATACATTAGGAAACCAGAAAAAAACAAATTACGCACTTCAAGAAATGACCAAAGAAGAATTTAAAAAAGCGTTGTTGACAGGTTTGACAACGCCTCCTGGTTATTTTCCACAAAATGTATTAATGAATATTCAAGGGTATGAAAGTTTAGATACAGTGATGAATCGAGCAACGAGAGCATTAACACCTGAAGAATTTGAAGTTGTAGCAAATGAAACAGATGCCTTGATTCTTGATACAAGAGATGCTTCTGATTTTGCAAAAGGATTTATTCCTAATAGTATCAATATAGGACTGACTGGCAATTTTGCACAATGGGTTGGAGAAATGATTCCTGATGTAAAACAAAATATATTATTAATCACAGAACCAGGAAAGGAAGAAGAAGCAATCACAAGGTTATCTAGAGTGGGATATGATTTTGCATTAGGCTATTTAAAAGATGGTTTTTCTTCTTGGGAAAAAAGTGGAAAAGATATGGAGACTATTGGTCGAATTTCTGCTACGGATTTCGAACAGAGCTATACTTCTCAAAAACCACTTATTATTGATGTTCGCAAAAAAAGTGAATACGATTCTGAACATGTGATTGATGCTATCAATATTCCTTTAAACGAAATCAATCAACATTTAGCTGAGATTCCAAAAAATAAACCATTCATTCTTCATTGTGCTGGCGGTTACAGAAGTATGGTTGCAGCGTCCATTTTGAAACAACGAGGTTGGGATGATTTTGTCGATGTAAAAGGCGGTTTTAAAGAAATATCAGAAACAGCTGTACCAAAATCAGACTATGTGTGTCCGACTACTTTGTTATAGGTATTTACAAGAACATACCGTTTTCTTAAGAATTTAACAACTTTCTTAATGCTGAAGTGTCTTGAAATGATGGAAGCTGGTCAAAGCACATTTTGAGACACTTTTTTTATAAAATCTATAGTGTGTAACTCATGTTACTGCTTGGGTTAACGCCTATTACTAACTTGCACTCATAATAAAAAAAAGACATGAAAACTTCCATCATAGTACAAAACTTAAAATGTGGCGGTTGTGCTAAAACAATCACTTCCAAATTATCTGAATTAAAAGGTGTTTCAAAAATTGAAGTCAATAATGAAACTGCTAGTGTTTCTTTTGAAGCTGAAAACACAGAAGTAGCTATACAAGTAAAAGAAAAATTGAAAACTTTAGGATATCCTTCTATTGATGATACTAATGGAATCCTTACAAAAGCCAAATCATTTGTTAGCTGTGCTTCCGGAAAAATGAAGTGATTCTGTCTACAACTCTAATTTCTCTAAAATAATCGTAAAAATGAAGCATTCTACACGTATTCTTTTGGCTCTGTTGTTTCTCCTATTAATTGGTTGCCAAGATTCAAAAACACGCAACTACGTACTCGTTTCAAACGAGACAAGTTTACTCAATACGTCTGCAGGAGAGCATCCTGGAAAAAAACTGATGGAAACCAAATGCTATATTTGTCATCATCCGTCAGCAGATCACGATCAAAGAATAGCGCCGCCTATGGTTGCTATTAAATCTCACTACATTACCGATGATATTTCAAAAAATGAATTTTCGAATGCTATTTGGGAATTTGTCAAAAAACCCAGCAAAGAAAAATCGAGAATGAGAGGTGCTGTAAGGCGATTTGGAGTTATGCCGTATCAACCCTTTACAGAAGAAGAGATTAAAAGCATTGCAGAGTATATGTTTGATCATAAAATTGAAGAACCAACTTGGTTCAAAAAACATATAGAAGAAGAGTCTAATGGCAAAATAAAGCATAGAAACGAACCGAGAAAATGAATGGCAACATTGCTTTGAAAGACTTTAAAAATTACTATACACCGTTTCTATTATTTGGAATAGCGCTCTTGCTAACTTTACATGCAAATGCACAAGATCAAAAGGTAACACACTTTAGCAACTGGAATACGTTAAATATTCAAAAAAAGTTGAATGATCAATGGTTTATAAACTCAGAGTTTAATGTACGACGTACCAACTTTCAAAGCGATTGGCAACAATTTATTATTCGACCTATCATTCATTACAAATTTGAAAAAAATGCAGATATTGCAATTGGCTATAGCTTTATAAAAAACTATGCTTTTGCTTCTTTCAGTTCTCCTATTAATGCAATTGAAAATAATATATTTCAACAGCTAACTTTTAAACATCAGCTCACAGTATTTTCTCTTAAACATCGTTTGCGCTTGGAAGAACGATTCATTGCAAATACAGTTCAAAATGAACTTGGAAGTTACGAAACTCAAGGAACTAACTACAAAAACCGTTTTCGATATAGATTTCAAATCAGTATTCCTGTAAGTCATAAAAAAGCAAGTCATCCAATCTTCTTAATTGTCTATGACGAGGCTTTCTTTAACTTAGAAAATCAATTGCGACCACAAAAGCTTGAGCAAAACTGGATATTTGTTGGTTTGTCATTTCGCGCCAACAATCATATCAATGTCCGCACTGGATATCATGATATTTACGTGATGAAAGAAAATTTACAAATCAATAATCAAATTTGGGAAACGACACTTACCTATCAATTGTAACCAATACTAAGACACACATAAAAAATGAGCAATCAAAAGAAAATACAAAGCGTATGTAACTTAAGTTGCTGCAAATGGTTTAAATATAAATTAATTTTATAGTGTAAAATAAAATCAATAACAAAAAACTATAAAAAATGAACTTAGAAACACAAGTACAAGAGCCAAAAAACTCCATGTTACGAATTGGAGATATTGCTCCTGATTTTGAAGCAGTGACTACCAAAGGAAACATAAAAATGTCAGATTTTGCCAAAGACAAATGGATTGTAATGTTTTCGCATCCTGCAGATTTTACGCCAGTTTGTACAACGGAAATGAGTGGATTTGCTACAAGAAAAGCTGAATTTGACGCATTAAATGCAGAATTGCTAGGATTAAGTATTGATAGTATTCATGCACATTTAGGTTGGGTACAAAATGTAAGAGAAAATACAGGGGTTTATTTTGACTTTCCAATCATTGCAGATATTGATATGAAAGTATCAAAGTTGTACGGAATGCTACAACCCAATGAAAGTGAAACCGCAGCTGTACGCGCTGTTTTCTTCATTGATCCATCCAAAAAAGTACGATTAATTATGTACTATCCATTAAATGTAGGTCGCAATATGGATGAAATTTTACGTGTACTAGATGCATTACAAGTTTCAGACAAATACAAAGTTGCAATGCCATTAGATTGGAAAAGAGGTGATAAGGCAATTTGTCCACCGCCAAAATCGTTAGATGCGTTAAATGAACGGTTGGCAGATGATTCTGTAGAAAAAATCACTTGGTATTTAGCCAAAAAAGATATTTAAAATACAAAAGGCTTTAGAGGTAATTTCTAGAGCCTTTTTTTAACACTAAAAAGTATAAATTAGGTGACTTTCATCACATTCTAAACTAACTTTTCGTTGTATTTTTGCCGGCGATGAAATTTACACGAATTGCAATCATATATATAATTGGTTTTATCGTTTTTATAAGTAGTATAAAAACAGCGATTGTGTATTCGTATTACTTTATCAATCCAGACAATTTTACGGCTCTTTTTTGCGAAAATACAGATAAGCCTGAGCTTGAATGTAATGGAAAATGTTATTTAAAAAAGGTAACACAAAATCAACTCGAATCTTCTAAAGATGATTCACTTCCTGTGGTCAATTTAGACCTTAAAAATATCCTTTTATATTTTTATCCAAATAAAGCGGTATTTGAGGTAAATTCTACAGAAATTCAAGAATCTACAACACTATTCTACTATACTAATTTATATACTTTTCAAGTAAATCATTCCATTTTTCATCCGCCAAATAATCGTTTTTACATATAAAAAAGAATTCACTTAATAGGGCATTCATTTGAACTGCTCTCACCTAACTATTGTAAAAAAAAACGATAATGAAAAAAATGATTTTAGCGTTAGTGTGCGCTTGCATTGGCTATATTAGTTATAGTCAAGAAAATACGACAAACCCGAAAGATACAATTACAAAAACAATCAAATTAAACGAAGTTCTCATTCAGGGAAATCCTAAAAAAGATCCTGTATTGACTATTGTCAAGACTGAAACGGAAAAAAATATTGTACAGCCTAAAAACGTAGCAGATCTTTTTAACTACCTTACTGGATTTTCGCTAATAAAAAGAGGAAACTACGCAATTGATCCTTCTTTTAGAGCTTCTCAATACGAACAATTAAATATTCAATTTGATGGTGGTACAAAAGCCATGCACGCATGCCCTAACCGTATGGATCCAATTACTACACATGTAATTCCTGAAGAAATAGAAAAAATAGAAGTAATAAAAGGCCCTTATTCTGTGCGGTATGGAGCTAATTATGGAGGTGTAGTCAATTTGGTAACTCAAAAAACCAATTTCCAAGAAAAAGGGTGGCACGGTTCTATAAATTCTGGATATGAAACCAATGGAAATTCGTTTGTTTCTATGGGAAAGATACAGTATGTCTCAGGCACTTATGATATTACAGCCAATGGAGGATATCGTGACTTTGGAAACTACGAAGATGGTACTGGACTTGAAATTCCATCTGCATTTAGAAGTGCAGATTACGGAATAAAAGTTGGTTTCAATCCAAAAGATAATCAACGCTTACAAATACATTGGCGTCAATCGTTTGGACGAGATGTGTTGCATGCTGGTTTGCCAATGGACACTGACGAAGACAACAGTAGTATTTTATCAGTAGATTATAGACTTGCACCTCAATCGAATAGTATTGATGAATTTAACGCAAAGGTGTATTATTCGTATGTAGATCATATCATGTCGAATAAAAGACGTCCTAATTTTATGATGACAGAAGCTGTTTCTTCGATTGAAGCTACTACTTCAGGAGGAAAACTTGAAATGACCTTAACTCCAACAAAAAATTGGACCTTATTTACAGGAGTGGATGCATTACTAATTGCAAGAGATGGAAATAGAGATCGATTGGTAAAACGAAACATGATGGGTATGCCTTTGCCACAACCTGTAAATTTCGTTGACAAAATCTGGCAAGATTCATATGTGAACGATTTTGGCGTGTTTGCCGAAAACAAATATGCGCTAAATAGCACAACTATCATAACTGCAGGTTTGCGATACGATTTGGTTACATCTGACATTAAAGATCCAGAAGATGATTTTGCAGCAATATATGATTTAACAAAACGTAATGAGCATAACATCTCAGGAACTATTTCGATTAAAAAATATATTTCTGAAGAAACAATTTTAGAAGTAGCGTATGGTCGTGGTGTTCGTTCTGCCAACATGATTGAGCGTTTTATCAATCACTTTACTGTAGGGCAAGATGCCTTTGAATATGTTGGAAACCCAAACTTAAAAGCAGAAGTAAACCATCAATTTGAAATTGGGATTAAAGGAAAAACATGGCTTTTTAATAACGATAGTTTTTTGAACTATTCTTTTTCAGGGTTTTATGCAAATCTTGATAATACAATACTAGCAGTGGTAGATCCAAGTTTGTCAAGAAAATTCATGCCGATGGCACAGCCGCAAGAAGTAAAACGTTTTACAAATATTAAAAACGCATACAAAACAGGTATCGAAGCAAGTATCGGTTTTGATGTGCTACAAGATCTAGCTTTCAGTGCGAATGTAGCCTATGTATACAGTAAAAATAAAGACCTTAGTGAGAGTTTGCCATTAACACCTCCATTAACCAGTAGTTTTGAACTCCTTTTTGAAAAAGAAAAATTTTGGGCACGCGCAAATTACAACGTCACGTCACGCCAAGATCACATTTCAACTTCTTTTAGGGAACAAAAAACACTTGGTTATCAAACCCTCGACTTACGTTTTGGTATGCAGCCCGTAAAAAAAGTAACCATTGGAGTAGCGGCACTTAATATATTTGATAAAGAATATAATAATCATTTGAACTTTTCTTTTCGAAACTTAGACGGCTTCGGTAACGAACCAATTAATGATCCTGGAAGAAATTTTTCTGCATTTATTCAATACAGTTTTTAAATTTTCATCGTAAAACTCGATTCAAAAAAGCAACTACTAAAAGCCTTATTCTTTTTAAAATAAGGCTTTTTTTTATTTTCTAATGAAGAGTAAAAATTGTAGTTTTAATAAAAAATAATGATGAAAGAAAACTCATCAATCAATGATGTAACTTTTGAAACTCAGTCGCAAATAACTCAAAAACCACTGAGTCAACGAGACAAAAAAAAGATTAAGCAGCAGCTTGTACTCACTTCTATTATAGCCTTTTTTGCCATTTGTCTTTTTGGAGCTATTTTTTATTTTATTTCTTCAACGCTTAAAAGTAATGACGGTTTTGGAGCTATTCCATTCATTATGTTTGGGATTATTGGACTTGTTTTTACTTTTATAATTGGCTACATGTTTATGTCTACCATCAAAGATGCGCGAAGCGGAGTAAAAAATGTCATCGAGGGGATTATAGAAGATAAAAGATTGGATATTAAAAAAAGCAGTTCCAATAGAGTACACGGCACTGGTGCGCGAGGAGCTCGTTCAAGTGGTAGTAGCACCAAAAGATATTACTACATTACTGTACATGGTACACAACATAAAATAGACTATAAAATGTTTAATGAAGTAAGTGTAGGTGATTATGTTTATTTTGAGATGACTCCTAAGTCTGGAATTTTATTAGATTATAAATTGTTAGAGAAAGGAGAAAAAACACAACAAAAATCGTTACATAAAGGCTTTACACATGCCAACTATCCGGCATCCAAAATAAAAGAAGCTCCAATGCAAAAACGGGAAGTAGATAATTTACATCAGTATTATACACAAAAAAGAAACTACCGACTTCGAATAATGGGCTTTCTTAGTATTCCTATTATTGGGTTATGGTATTATGGATTCCCTTTTTTGCTATTATTTATCTTTCCAGTTCCAATTATTTTACTTTACCAACTATACAAACTGATACGATTATATCTAAACTATAAAAAATCAATTGACTCTAATCGTAAAAAAATGATCACGACTTTTATCACAGATAAAACGTATGTGACTATAAAGAACAATAATAGACTTACCATAAAGTATAAGCTAAAAACAACCTACAAAACTATAGATGTAAAGGAGGAGTTGTATGATTTTATGAATATTGACGAAGAAATCATTCTTCATCAGCCGCTGTATTTAAATACATATACTTTTGGCATTACATATGAAGAAGTGTATTATGAAAATTAGAAATACACTTTTGTAGATATTCTTTCCCAAAGACGAGCAAAATGATTTTTTCACAAATAAATTAGAGTGCTAAAAGTACTTATACCTTACAATAGATTGCTTGTGTTTTTCCCAACTTTAGTTCTTATGAAGAGGTTTTTCATCTTAGGGAAAAAGCATTTGTAAAGCAATTGTTGCTAAATTGATATATTTATGCTAAATTAGTATAGTAACAAAAATGTAGTTATGAAAATAGACTTGTGTCCTAATTGTGGTTCTGATCAATATATAAAAAGTGGTATTATAAACGATCGTCAACGGTATAAGTGTAAAAAATGCAACTATTTCTTTTCTGTCAATAAATTAGGAAAAAAAATTGATGATTACTATGTAAACAAATCGCTTCAATTGTATCTGGAAGGATTAACCTATCGTGAAATTGAACGTATTTTAGGAATTTCACATGTCAGTATCATGAACTGGGTAAAAAAGTACAACATTAAGCGTCCATATAATACAAATTACCATCCTACGTACAAAATATTAAATGCAACAGAACTAGGGATGTATTTTCAAAATCCCAAAAACATCAAAGGAGCAGGTGTAATTGTAACTGAATTAGGAGACAAGTTTATGCTAATCAAGTGGGAACGATTTAGAGATTAGTATATTAAATTTCCAAAAAAGTATATAGGTTTTCGTTTCTAAAATTGTTTTTAAGAGTTTCGTAATGCACACAAAACCAATTTTATAACTAACTAACTCTTAAAACGAATGAAAAAACTAACCTACCTATTGATAGGATGTATTCTGATTTCCTTTCAATATGTGAACGCTCAGGGCGCACCTGATTATTCTGGCGGAATGAAAGTGAAGCTTAATGAAGATGGTTCTAAATATTTTAGAATTATTTCTTGGGCACAATTTTGGACGCAATACAATTCTGATAGACCATTAGACGCTAATGGGAATGAGCAAAGTGATGTAAACTTTAGTATCCGTAGAGCACGTGTATTGATGTATGCTCAACTCAATGAAAAATTTTTAATTCTTACACATTTTGGACTTAATAGTTTGAACGGAGATAATATGTCTCCTATAGGAACTGGCGATCGTTCTCAGCTTTTCTTTCACGGTGTTTGGGGACAATTTAACTTCAATAAAAACCATGCTATTGGAGGAGGTTTGCACTATTGGAATGGAATCTCAAGACTCAACAATCAAAGTACGCTGAATATGATGACGTTAGATAATCAGCGTCAAGCTTGGGCTACTATTGGACTATCTGACCAGTTTGCACGTCACATGGGAGTCTATTTTAAAGGAAAATTTGAACGATTCCAATATCGCTTGGCAATTAATGACGCAGTAACCAATAACTTGCAAGAAACGGCCAATCCAGTTCCTGATGGAAATGCAGTTTATGCAGGAAGACGTTTGTTAGGCTCGAAAGATGCGGGTAGAACGTATGCAGGATATTTTGACTTTCACTTTTTTGATCAAGAATCAAACTTTTTACCATATAAAGTGGGTAGTTACCTTGGTGGGAAAAAGGTATTTAATATAGGAGCAGGTTTCTTTTATCACCCAAATGGATCTGTTGTTGCGAATACTGCAGGAGAACTTTCTGGAGAAGATGTTACTATATTTGGAATAGATGCTTTTTATGATGCGCCTATTGGTAAAAAAGGTGGCGCAATTACAGCATATGCACTAGCACAATTCAATGATTATGGTAAAAATTATACACTTGGAAGAACTTACGAAACAGGTTCGCTATTACATGGACACGTTGGATATGTATTGCCATCAGATAAGAAAACAAAATTCCAACCGTATGTACAATTTGACGCTCGAAAAATAGACGCTATTGACGATAATGCAACCTCATTTGGTGTTGGACTAAACACTTACCTTAGTGGACATCATTCCAAATTATCACTAGAATATTTTAATACAAAATACGGAAACTCTGATGCTGTCGGGACACTTACCCTACAAGCAATGATTTACCTATAAAAACTAACCAACTATGAGTGATCAAAAACAACGCGCAAAGGCGTACTGGAAAGCAAATCTCAAATACCTTCTTATTTTACTATCGATATGGTTTGTGGTTTCCTATTGCTGTGGAATTCTATTCAGAGAACAGCTTAACCAAATTAGACTAGGAGGATTCAAGCTAGGTTTCTGGTTTGCACAACAAGGCTCTATCTACGTATTCGTAATTCTCATCTTTGTATACGTACGGTTAATGAACAAATTAGATAAAAAATACGGTTTTGATGAGTAACCCTAACAAATCTTAAAAATAAAAATTATGAGTGTACAAACGTGGACTTGGATCTTGGTAGGGATTACTTTTGCCCTATATTTTGGAATAGCAATTTGGGCTCGTGCGGGTTCAACAAAAGAATTTTATGTAGCTGGTGGAGGTGTTTCTCCTCTAGCAAATGGTATGGCAACAGCAGCTGATTGGATGAGTGCTGCCTCGTTTATCTCCATGGCGGGAATTATTTCATTTGCAGGCTATGATGGCTCTGTGTACCTTATGGGATGGACAGGAGGATACGTGCTATTAGCTTTATTATTAGCACCGTATTTGCGAAAATTTGGAAAATTCACTGTCCCTGATTTCATTGGAGATCGGTATTATTCAAACGCAGCTAGAACCGTAGCCGTTATCTGTGCGTTAATTGTGTCATTTACGTATGTAGCTGGACAAATGCGCGGTGTAGGGATTGTATTTTCTCAATTTTTGCAAGTAGATATCGACCTCGGAGTAGTTATCGGAATGGCGGTAGTATTGGTATTTGCTTTTTTAGGCGGAATGAAAGGAATTACGTATACGCAAGTAGCGCAATATTGTGTTTTAATCTTTGCATTTATGGTACCTGCATTCTTTATCTCTATGCAAATGACAGGAAATATAATTCCTCAAATTGGAATGGGTGGAGAAGTGGAGCCCAATGTATTTTTACTCGACAAATTAGATGCATTACACACACAATTAGGTTTTAACGAGTATACTAGTGGAACCAAATCTACTTGGGATGTATTTGCAATCACACTAGCGTTAATGGTAGGAACAGCAGGATTACCACACGTAATTGTGCGTTTCTTTACCGTACCAAAAGTAAAAGATGCTCGTAAATCAGCAGGTTTGGCATTGCTATTTATTGCAATATTATATACAACAGCACCAGCTATTGCAGTTTTCTCTCGAACAAATTTAATAGAAACTGTAAGTGATAAAGAATATCAACAAATTCCAGAATGGTTTAAAAACTGGGAAAATACTGGGTTAATTGCTTGGGCAGACAAAAACGGAGATGGAAAAATTCAGTATGTTGCAGGAAATGCACTAAATGGTAAAAAACCTATATATTCAGAAACTGACCAAAGAGGAACTCACGGAGAGCGTTTAATCACTAATGCTAGTACTGAAACTAATGAGTTGTATGTTGATAGAGATATTATGGTATTGGCAAATCCAGAAATAGCCCGATTACCTAACTGGGTAATTGCGCTTGTTGCAGCTGGTGGATTGGCTGCGGCTTTATCAACAGCTGCAGGATTACTTTTAGTAATTTCAACATCAATTTCGCATGATTTGATTAAAAAGCAATTAAAACCAAACATCTCAGAAAAAGGTGAATTACTAGCAGCTCGTATTTCAATCTTAGTAGCAATCATCATTGCAGGTTTATTTGGAATATATCCACCTGGATTTGTCGCCGCCGTCGTCGCCTTAGCATTCGGATTGGCAGCAGCTTCTTTCTTCCCAGCAATAATTCTTGGGATATTTGATAAAAGAATGAATAAAGAAGGAGCAGTAGCCGGAATGGTTGTAGGTATTTTATTAATGCTGTTTTATATGATTCGATACAAAACAGGATTAGTAGGAGTGATGGAGCCGCTGCCTAAAAGCGAGTGGTGGTTTGGAACATCGCCAGAAGGTTTTGGAACCATTGCCATGATTGTGAATGTGGTGGTTTCAGTAGTTGTTTCAAGAGTAACGCCTGCACCACCAAAAGATGTGCAAGAAATGGTAGAGAACATCCGAATCCCTTCAGGAGCTGGAGAAGCTTCTGTTCATTAAACCTTAGTAAATTGTAATATGTTAGTTTAAAAATCAACACTATCGTCATAGTGTTGATTTTTTCCTATTTTTAAGTAGAAAACAATAAATCCATGAAAAAGCGACACGAACAGAAATTAGTAGTCTTATCAATTGCATTGTTCTTGGTATTTAACATTCCTTTTGCTCTTACTTTTAATAGTGATACAGCTTTTTTAGGCGTGCCAACTTTCTACTTTTCGATTTTCTCTGTATGGTTACTCTCAATCATTATTTCGTACATTGTTTTAAAACGTCATTATGAATAATTATACGCTTGTATGTATTATTATAAGCTACCTAGCGGTTCTATTTTACATTGCGTTTTTAGCAGAAAAAAAGCGACAAAGTAAATG
Organism: Kordia zhangzhouensis; assembly: GCF_001005305.1. Taxonomy (GTDB): domain Bacteria; phylum Bacteroidota; class Bacteroidia; order Flavobacteriales; family Flavobacteriaceae; genus Kordia; species Kordia zhangzhouensis. The sequence goes on along the minus strand of NZ_LBMH01000003.1, from coordinate 180,582 downwards.
GGTTAATAATCCATATGTATATACATTTTCATTGGCTGTATATTGTTCGGCTTGGACGTATTACGGAAGCATTGGAATAGCAGCAAACTCAGGCATTAACTTTTTACCTATTTACCTTGGACCTGTAATTGCGGCACCATTATGGATAGTTGTACTTCGAAAGATTATCCGGATCTCAAAACAACACAAAATATCTTCCATTGCCGATTTTATCTCACTGCGTTACGGAAACAATCGTTTTCTAGGAGCATTAGTTACCATAGTTTGTTTACTAGGAACACTTCCTTACATTTCGCTTCAATTGAAAGCAGTCTCGGAAACTTTTGAAATTATGGCTGATGAAACTAGTTATGTATCTACGACTGTATTTGATGACTCTACTTTTTATGTTGCTTTGCTTTTGGCAATTTTTGCTACTTTTTTTGGAACTCAAAACACGGACGCTTCCGAAAAACACAAAGGGATTATTGCCTCGGTAGCGTTTGAATCTATTTTAAAACTTATTTTCTTTTTAATAATTGGCGTATATATTACTTTTTACTTGTTTGATGGTACAACAGACATTTACCAGCAAATGTCTGAAAGTATGGAAGGTTTTTCTAAGCTAGTAACCTTGGGAAGTGTGGAAAATGGCTTTGATTGGTTATTCATGATTGCACTCGCTTTTATGGCTATATTTTTATTGCCTAGACAATTTCAGGTAACTGTTTTAGAAAATACACGTGAAAAATACTTAAAGAAAGCTATTTGGCTATTTCCTCTGTACTTACTATTATTCAATTTCTTTGTTATTTTTATAGCTTGGGCAGGAAAATTAACATTCGGAAGCACTCAAAATGCTGAATATTACACACTATTATTGCCGCTGGAAAACGGTAATTCATTTTTAGCTACCTTGGTCTTTCTCGGAGGGTTTTCAGCAGTTATTTCTATGGTAATTGTTTCGACGCTTGCATTATCAATTATGGTAAGTAACAACTTGATTATTCCTTATGGTTTTTTGGATAAATTCATTAAAAATCAGCCCGAACGCAATGCAAAGTATATCAAAAACATACGCCGCATTTCTATTTTTCTAATCATTATTGGTGCGTATTTCTTTTACATTTCTTTTTCCAAAGAATTGTCTCTCTATTCAATCGGTTTAATTTCATTTGTTATTATTTCACAATTGGCACCTTCCTTTTTCATAGGGTTGTTTTGGAATCGAGGTGCATCAAAAGCAGCAGTTGTAGGGATTATTTCTGGAACACTGATTACGTTCTATACCTTGGTATTACCATTTGTTGTACAATCATATACAGGAACGGATGATTTTATTCAACACGGAATCAATGGTATGGACTGGTCAAAGCCACATGCGCTTTTTGGAATCCACTTTTTAAGTCCGCCAGCACACGCTTTTTTTTGGAGTATGAGTGTTAATATTTTATGTTATTTGACATTTTCACTGACATCTAAAGGAAATTATCGGGAGCGAAACTATGCAGAAATGTTTGTAGATAGCCGTAACTTTAATACGTTACAAGATAGTGCCTTGGTTTGGAAAGGAGAAGCATACGTGACAGATATTAAAAATGTACTAGCTCGTTTTTTAGGTGAAAAACGAGCGGCTAGAGCTTTAAAAATATTTTTTACCAAATACAATTTATCACCTGATACGCAATTGGCAGATGCACGATTAATTAACTTTTCTGAAAAACTGTTGACAGGAAGCATTGGAGGCGCTTCCGCTAAAATACTAATTGCAAGTGTGGTAAAAGAAGAACAGATAAGTTTGGTAGAAGTATTGAAAATTCTTGAAGAGTCAAAAGAAAATATTGTGAGTAATAAAATACTCCGTGAAAAATCGGAAGAATTATCTCAACTGTCTTCTAAACTCAAAAATGCCAATGAAGAACTCATCACAAAAGACAAGCAAAAGGATGAATTTTTAGATACCGTGGCACATGAATTAAAAACGCCTATCACAGGTATTAGAGCTGCTACTGAATTGTTAATGGATGACGATGATGACATGCCAAAAGATGTGAAAAATCAATTTTTAAAAAATATCCTACAAGATTCAGATCGCTTGGCGAGACTTATCAATAATATTTTAGACTTTGAGAAATTAGAAACTGGACGCTTACACTTAGATGTTCAATCACACGATTTACAAAAAACTATCGAAAAAGCAGTAACCAGTATTCAACAGATTGCTTCAAGGAAAAATATTCGTGTGACCAACAAAGTAATACATTCGGTTATGATTCCGTATGACGAAGATCGAATCATTCAAGTATTGACAAATTTATTGTCTAATGCGATTAAATTTTGCCCAGTTGAAAATGGACATGTTTCTATTGATTGCAAATTGGGTAATAATAAAGTAGAAGTTGAAGTTCAAGACAATGGAAAAGGGATTCCTCCAGAAGATCACGACTATATTTTTGATAAATTTTATCAATCAAAACATCAAAATACAATCAAGCCGCAAGGGAGTGGTTTGGGATTGGCAATTACAAAGCAAATCGTTGAAAAGCACGGTGGAAAAATTTGGGCAAAAAAAGAAGTAAAAAAGGGCGCAACGCTTGTTTTTACGCTACCTTTTGCATAAATTGGTGTCAGTTATAAAACAATGAAAAAAATTTTAATTGTCGACGACGAACCAAACATTGTAATGTCGTTAGAATATGCGTTTAAAAAGCAAGATTTTGAAGTGTTCATTGCTAGAGACGGAAGTGAAGCATTAGAAATCTTAAAATATCAGACACCTGATGTCATTTTGTTAGATATCATGATGCCCAATGTAGATGGCTACCAAACGCTAACTTATATTAAACAAACGAAAGGTTTAGAACATACAAAAGTAGTGTTCTTAACTGCTAAAAATAAAGCTTCAGATATTGAAAAAGGGTTACAACTTGGAGCTGATAAATATGTAACAAAACCCTTTTCAGTAAAAAAAATAATTTCAGAAATACTGGAATTACTTACTTAAAAAAGTCTTTTACGTCTTTTTAAATATTGGTTTTGTGTGCAAACAGATCATATTTAATTTAAGTTTAAAGACATGAAACTACGTATCAATCCTTTAGCGTCAGATATAATTATTACTATCTACGTTATTGCAACACTCTTCGTTCGATTCAAATATGAAGCCGAAGCAAATGTAAGTACTATGAACTCAATAGTTATGGGAGTTTGTTTTGTGGTAATTATTTGGGCACTGATCAAGCTTAAGGTGCTCAATCCAAATTGGTTTGGGTTGTTTCATTCCAAAAAAACGAAATCATGAGATATCAAGATTTTTACCAAAAAAGCATCGAACATCCTGAAGTTTTCTGGAAAGAACAAGCAAACCATCTAGATTGGCATACGCAGCCAAATACCATACTTTCAAAAGATACATTTAAGTATCCTCAGTGGTTTGAAGATGGAAAACTTAACTTGAGTTATTTGTGCATTGACAAACATATTCATGATGGTTTTGGAGAACAACATGCAATTATTTATGATTCTCCTGTGACTAAAAAAAAGCAATACATTACATTTAATGAATTACAGGTAGAAGTTTCGAAGCTAGCAGGCGGCTTGCAGCAATTAGGATTACAAAAAGGAGATACTTGTATCATATACATGCCTATGATTCCACAAGCAATCTATGCAATGCTAGCATGTGCTCGTATTGGTGTAATTCATTCTGTGGTTTTTGGAGGCTTTGCTCCACACGAGCTTGCCATTCGTATTGACGATTGTAAACCAAAAGCAATTATAACAGCTTCAAATGGGATTGAAATTGAGCGAATTATCCCCTACAAACCTTATGTTGACGAAGCCATTGAAAAAGCAGCTCACAAACCTAACCATGTAATCGTTTTCGATCGGAAACTTGGTGTTGACATTCCTCAAAAGAATTACGATATAGCATATGCTTCTCTTGTGAAAAATGCAACATTTACAGAAGCAATTCCATTAGAATCTACGCATCCTTCATACATTTTATATACTTCAGGAACTACAGGAACTCCCAAAGGAATCATTCGAGATACAGGCGGTTATGCCACGGCATTAAAATTTTCTATGAAATATATATACGGTGTCAATGAAGGGGAAACTTTTTGGGCAGCAAGTGATGTGGGCTGGGTTGTAGGTCATAGTTACATTGTATACGGACCTTTGCTAAATAGAAATACAACTATTTTGTTTGAAGGAAAACCAATCAAAACACCTGATGCTTCAACATTTTGGCGTGTAATCAGCGAACATAATGTCAAAGTGATGTTTACAGCTCCTACGGCAATACGAGCAATTAAAAAAGAAGACCCTGAAGGAAAATTATTGAAGCAGTTTGACCTTTCTTGTTTAAGATATCAATTTTTAGCAGGAGAACGGTGTGACGTAGCTACTCTCAATTGGACACAAAAACAACTCAATGTTCCAGTAATCGATCATTGGTGGCAAACTGAAAGTGGTTGGCCAATGCTGGCAAATATGACTGGTGTAGAATTGCAAAAAATAAAAGCAGGCTCGGCAGGTTTTCCTGTTTGCGGATACGACATTCAAATAGTGGACGAAGCAGGGAAAAAAGTATTGCCAAACACAGAAGGGTATGTTGTTGTTAAGTTGCCATTGCCACCAGGGACATTGCAAAATCTTTGGGGAAATCCAGAACGATTCAAGAAAGGATATCTAGAACGCTTTCCAGACTATTATTTTTCGGGTGATGGCGGTTACAAAGATGACGAAGGTTATATATTTATTACTGGTCGCGTAGATGATATAATCAATGTAGCTGGTCATCGATTATCCACTGCTGAAATGGAAGAAGTTGTCGCTTCTCACAAATCTGTAGCCGAATGCGCTGTTTTTGGAGTACATTGTGAAATTAAAGGACAAAAACCTTTAGGGTTAATCGTTTTAAAATCAGGCGAAAATTCACTGTCGTCTAATATCCAAGAAGAAATCATACAAGAAGTTCGTCATGAAATTGGTGCTGTAGCGTCATTCAAAGATGTATTAATCGTAAATCGTCTTCCAAAAACACGTAGTGGAAAAATTCTACGTAAATTACTGCGAAATATAGCAGACACGAATGAATACAAAATTCCATCAACCATAGACGATATTTCCATAATTAATGAAATACAAGCCATATATAAAAATCACCATATTGGCATTCACAAATAAAAAATAATCAACCATGAGTAATTATCACATAAAACATTTAGAAGAATACTATCAAGTATATCGAAAATCTGTTCGCAATCCAGAAGTTTTTTGGGAAGAAATCGCCGAAGAACATTTTACTTGGCGAAAGCGTTGGGATAAAGTATTAGAATGGGACTTTACCAAACCTGAAGTAAAATGGTTTGAAGGAGCAGAACTGAATATTACTGAAAATTGTATTGATCGTCATCTACATATTCGTGGCGATAAAACGGCTATTATCTTTGAACCAAATGATCCAAAAGAAGAAGCACAACACATTTCTTATCGTGAATTGCATGACAAAGTATGTCGTTTTGCGAACGTTCTTAAAGAAAAAGGAATTCAAAAAGGCGATCGTGTGTGTATCTATTTACCAATGATTCCAGAATTAGCTATTGCTGTATTGGCTTGTGCCAGAATTGGAGCTATACATTCGGTTGTTTTTGCTGGATTTTCTTCCACTGCTTTGGCAACACGTATCAATGATGCAACTTGTAAAATGGTGATAACTAGTGATGGCTCCTATCGAGGAGCAAAGACCATCGATCTTAAGGGAATTGTAGACGAAGCTTTGGAGAGTTGTGACTGTGTAGAAAGTGTATTGGTAGCAAAAAGAATTCATGCAGATATTAAAATGAAAGAAGGACGCGATTATTGGTTACAACCTTTATTGGACGAAGCTTATCACGATTGTGTTCCTGAAATTATGAATGCAGAAGATCCCCTTTTTATACTATATACTTCTGGATCAACCGGAAAACCAAAAGGAATGGTGCACTCAACCGCAGGGTATATGGTATATACGGCATATACTTTTAAAAATGTCTTCCAATATCGTGAAAAAGACGTGTATTGGTGCACAGCTGATATAGGATGGATTACAGGTCATAGTTATATAGTTTACGGACCTTTATGCAACGGTGCTACAACGGTCATGTTTGAAGGCGTACCGAGTTATCCAGATTTTGGCCGATTTTGGGAAATTGTAGAAAAACATAAAGTAAGTCAATTTTACACAGCTCCTACTGCTATTCGCGCATTGGCAAAAGAAGGTGTAGAGCATTTGGAAAAACACGATTTATCTTCTTTAAAAGTCTTAGGAACTGTTGGTGAGCCAATCAACGAAGAAGCCTGGCATTGGTATGATGACAATGTAGGAAAACGAAAAGCACCAATTGTAGATACATGGTGGCAAACCGAAACAGGTGGAATTATGATTACTCCAATTGCTTTTGCAACACCAACAAAACCAACCTATGCAACATTACCTTTTATTGGAATTCAGCCGGCACTAATGGATGAAAACGGTCAAGAAATCAAAGGAAATCAAGTAGATGGACGACTTTGCATCAAGTTTCCTTGGCCAAGTATGGCACGTACCATTTGGGGAAATCATCAGCGATACAAAGACACTTATTTTTCTGCGTATGAAAATAAATATTTTACAGGTGATGGAGCATTACGAGATGAAGTAGGGTATTACCGAATTACGGGAAGAGTAGATGATGTGATTATTGTATCTGGTCACAATCTTGGAACAGCTCCAATAGAAGATGCTATTAATGAGCATCCAGCGGTAGCAGAATCTGCAATTGTAGGTTTTCCTCATGATATTAAAGGAAATGCATTATACGGTTATGTCACATTAAAAGAAACTGGAGAAAGTCGTAATCAAGATAATTTGCGAAAAGAAATCAATCAAATCATTACTGAGCAAATTGGTCCGATTGCGAAACTTGATAAAGTGCAGTTTACCAACGGTTTACCGAAAACACGAAGTGGAAAGATTATGAGACGCATTTTACGAAAAATTGCTAGTAAAGACACCAGTAACTTGGGAGATATCAGTACGTTGCTCAATCCAGAAGTTGTACAAGACATTATGGACAATGCACTATAACGTTATTTAAAAATTTGAATGATCAAAAGCGAGCTATATATAGCTCGCTTTTTTAATTTGGTAGCTTTCTCCATTGTAAAAAGAGGCCTTAGTCTATCCTTAAAGATTGATTGATACAAATAAGAGCAATTAAGTACCTTAAAAATATAGATTAACTGCGTACTTTTCTGTATCTAAAGAATAAGGTTATTATCAAAAAAAATAGTCCAATTGCATAATAAAGCCAAGTATTTGTTGCTTTTGGGAGTTCTAGGGGACTAATATCTCCTGCAATCACAAAACTTGCCCAATAATAAGGATGAGTAAAGTTTTCATCGTCTGTTAGTTCTATGTATTGTTGTTTGGCAAGCTGTAGCGCAATAGCTTTGTTTTTTCCAGCTTTTAAGTTTTGATAAAATAAATCCATAATCTGAGCTGTTGTTTTATCAGGAACTTTCCATAAACTCATTACGGTACTTTTGGCACCAGCATAATAAAAAGCATTGGAAATACTTTGCACGCCTTTACCACTAATATAAGTTCCCGATCCTGATTCGCAAGAACTTAATGTGATGAGTTCTGCAGGAAAATTCAAGTTATACAGTGATTTAGCTTTTAAAATATACTCGGAAGGAGAGTTGTCTTTATTGGCATAAAAATAAATAGCACTTTCCAAAGGAGCATTTTTATTGACAACTGAATGAGTTGCTAAATGGATGACATCATAATCTTTAGCAGTTGCTACAAATACCCGTTTTTCTGCTTGAATGTCAGTTTTTATATCAGCATCAGTGATTTGTTGAATTGTGCCAGCCTCCTCCAAACTGTTAGGTAGCCAAAGGGAATGTAGCGAATTTTTTTGGGTAAAAGGAGCATATACAGTTGTACGACTTTTGGATGTATGTGGATTATCAATAGCTTGTCGCAAACTCGTCAATCGAATAAAAGGTTGTGAGTACGTTGTAAATTCACGAAATACATCAAAAGGAATAGCATTCAAAACATCATCCAATATTAAAACTGTAGGTTTTTCCATGTCTAAATAAGGCTCAACTAATTTTTCAAAAATCAAGCGTGCATTTTCTTTATAGGTGTTGTCTTGAAAATTTTGCAAAGCCGCACTAAAATTTTGTAATTGTTTTTGAAGAGTTTCAGAAAAAACTATTTTGTCAAATTTGTATGTAGTATGATTTTGATTGAAAATGAAAATATGTTGATTGGTAACTGAAAACGAAAGTATATTGTAAGCAGAAAACTCTTGAGAAATTAGCTTTTGTAAGGAACTATCTTTATCGTATTTTAAAGCAAAGTAATTAGGGAATTCAGTTCGAATCTTATCTTTTAGCGTTTTGAATTCTTGCTCAATTTGTTTTTTTCTTGTAGTTGATATTGTGTTTTGATAAGCAAATGAATCTAACGTTTGTTGTAAGTAAGCTTCTTTATCACGTATTTCTTGAGGGATATTAGTAAATATTTTTTTAGTAGAAGATTTTTTTAATTCATTTAAAACCAATACATTTTTACTCTCATCACCGATAGAAAGTGCTTCAAAAAAAGTGTTTTTTTCATTACCATGCAACCATTTTTCATGATATAGCAAAAACAAATCATTGTAAAACTGGTCAAATTGTTCAGCAGTAATAAACGCATCTTCATCACTGCGAGCACCTAAACTTTTCATCAACTGATGTGCTTCTTTAAAAATATGTAAGGCAACTTCCAAATACAACTCATTTTGGGTTCCTTTATACATTTCAAAACAGCTTTTGGCTTTAAAAAAAACACGTGTAATAAGAAAATCTTTAAAACGAGCATTTTCTAGAGAAATCTTTTTGAAAAAATCTGTCGTTTGTTGAGATTCAGGAAGGTGCAAATTGATTGCTTTTTGTATATTTTCTTGCCATTTTTGGTAGTTTTTTAGACCGAAATATGCTTTTGCCAATTTCTGATAATCTGCGGATCGATATCCAATAGACGCTTTTTCATAATTGGCATCAATCTGTAAGTTTTCAATATAAGAAATTACTTTGTCGTGATTTTTCTGTGCTTGAAATACATCACCTTTTAACTGAGTTAAAAACCATTGTGAAAAATGCTGCGTATATCCAGAATCGTCAATAATGCGTTGTAGCTCTTCTATAGAAATCAAGGCTTTCTCAAATTGTTCTTTATTCATGAATAGCATGATTTTCGCACGATAAAAATCGAAGGCATCAAATATATTTTTTTCGTCTACTAAAGTTTCTTCTTCTATGTGTTTTAGAACAGTTTCCGCTTTTTCTAATTCATTTGCGTACACATATGTAGTTAATAGCTCCATTTCAGCCGAAAAAATATTATAATTGTTCGCGCGAGAATATGCAATCAATTTTTTATTTTCTTCTGTAGCTTTATCATAATTATAGAGTTCTTGTTCATTTAAAATTACAGATCGTAACGCTGAAAAATACGCACTGTGGAATGCTTCCGTCTGTTTGCTTTTGTCCGACATTTTTTCAAGTCGCGCTAACGATTTTTCACTGTAAAATTTAGCATCTAAATAATTACCAGAATTGAAATGAATTAGATGTAATGTATTGTAATAGTCGCATACTTCTATCATATCATTAGGTAAGGTGTCAAGAACGGGAATATATTTGTGTAAAATAGGTAAGATGCTGTCATTATCTACATATAATGCTTGTAAAGCGACTGAAGTATTTATATAGCACTTCAACTGCTTTTCATAATTGGGTTGGAGTTCATACAAACTATCAGCTTTCAAAAAAGTAGTTGCAGATTTTTTAAATTCTCTTTTATAATATAGCTGTCTCCCTGCTTCAAATAACGAATCTGCTATTTTCTTATCCATTTCAGAAGCAACAACAGTTTGCTTTGTTTTCGTTTCCTTTGAAGTGTTTTCACAAGAAAGCAACAACCAACCAATTATGACAATTGTAGCAAAATGTTTTAAGTGAATGGAATTCATAAAAAAAGAGCTCTTTTTTCAAATATATAAGATTTTGTAGTAGAATTCACGTTTTGTGTGGGAATAATATAAAAGATACTACAGTTCATAAAATTATAAATGTTTAGCTATTTTGTATATTTGTTAAACAAAATAGCGATAATGAGAAAAGCGCAACTACCTACAAAAATCTGTAAAGTATGTGAACGAACTTTTACATGGCGTAAAAAGTGGGAACGTGTATGGGACAAAGTACACTATTGTAGTGAGCGCTGTCGCAGAAATAAAAACAAAAAAAATGGTTAAAACAGGGCTAGTATGGTTTCGAAATGATTTGCGAATACACGATCAGATTTCTTTGATGAAAGCTGTCAAAAACAATGAATCTGTAATCGCTCTTTATTGTTTTGATCCACGCCACTTTCAAAATGATTGTTTTGGATTTAAAAAGACAGGGAAATATCGTGCGCAATTTTTAAGAGAAACTGTAAACAACCTTCAAGAGGAACTTCGTAAACTTCATATAACATTATTCGTTCATTTTGAAAAGCCTGAGTTAATTATTCCTAAATATACAGAGTTGTATAAAGTAACAACAATCTATTTACAAAAAGAATGGACTTCAGAAGAAATGACTGTTTTCGAAAATGTAAAACAATCAGTGGCAAGTGAAATTTGTTTTGAAGAAAGTTTTGATCAGTTCTTATATCATCCTGATGATATACCAATGTCTTTTGATGCGATTCCGCATGTATATACAGTATTTAGAAAAAAGTGTGAAAAATATGTGAGTGTTCGCAGTATGTCAACGAGTTCTCAAATGCCTAAAAAAAATTACGTTTCCAACACAACCAAAGTTCCTACACTACAAGAATTAGGATTTAACGAGTTTACACTAGATACACGAACAGCATTTCCTTTTAAAGGAGGAGAAACTCATGGTTTGGAGCGTATACAAACCTATTTCTGGGACACAAAAAAATTGTCGTATTATAAAAAAACTCGCAATGGATTGATAGGAAAAGAGTATAGTTCTAAATTATCGGCGTGGCTTGCAAATGGAAGCTTATCACCACGAAAAATTTACCATGAAGTACAAAAATACGAATCCAAAATTGCAAAAAATGAATCCACATACTGGTTGATTTTTGAATTGATTTGGCGCGACTTCTTTAAATATATATCGCTCAAACATGGAAACGATATTTTTAAGTTAGAAGGAATATTACACAAAAACTATAATTGGGAACAAAACACTAAAAAAATAAATCAATGGATTCATGGAGAAACCTCAGAACCTTTTGTAAATGCGAACATGCTCGAATTAAAACACACCGGTTGGATGAGCAATAGAGGACGTCAAAATGTAGCATCTTATTTTGCAAAAAATATGGAACTCGATTGGCGCATTGGAGCAGCCTATTTTGAATCACTTTTAATGGATTATGATGTGCACAGTAATTATGGAAATTGGATGTATATTTCAGGCGTTGGTAATGACCCTAGAAACCGAAAGTTCAATATAAAATTACAAGCTGAACGCTATGATACAAATCACAAATTTCAAAACCTTTGGTTGCAAACCAGCTTATTCTAAAAGTTATGAAAACATTACGACTTATTTTAGGAGATCAACTAAATTATAAGCACTCTTGGTATAATCAAAAAGATGTCAACGTAATTTATTTTATGGCTGAAATGCGCCAAGAAACAGATTATGTTAAGCATCATATTCAGAAAATAGTTGCTTTTTTTAAGAGTATGCGTTCGTTTTGTGATTGGTTGAAAAATGAAGGGCATACAGTTGTCTATTATACATTAGATACTGAAAACAATCAGCAGAATCTGATAAAAAATATTCAACAACTCATTGAAGAACATAATATTGAAAAATTTGAATATCAATTGCCAGATGAGTATCGTTTGGACGAGCAATTAAAAACGTTTTGCGAGAAAATTTCTATTGATACTCAAGTGTATGATACCGAACATTTTTTGACTTCAAGGGCAGATTTTGCAGAATTTTTTAAAGGAAAAAAACAAATGGTCATGGAGTATTTTTATCGTGATATGCGAAAAAAATATACAATCATGATGGTAAATGATACAGACCCTGAAGGAGGAAAATGGAATTTCGATCAAAGTAATCGTAAAAAATGGAAAGGAAGCCCTCAAATTCCTAGAGAAAAACGCGTTAAGAATTCAGTGAAGGAAATTCATAAAATGATTGTAGCTGCTGAAATAAAAACAATTGGAACAATTGATGTAGAAAACTTTCATTGGCCAACCAATCGCAGAGATTGTTTAAAAGTTTTAGATTATTTCTGTGAAAAACTACTAATCAATTTTGGAGATTATCAAGATGCGATGCATACTGATGAAAAATTTTTATTCCACAGTCGCTTATCATTTGCTATGAACTCCAAAATGTTGCACCCGAAAGAGGTCATTGAAAAAGTGATTTCGCATTGGCGTACACATAAAGATGATATTGATATTTCGCAAGTTGAAGGTTTTGTTCGACAAATTTTAGGGTGGCGTGAATATATGCGTGGAATGTATTGGAAAGAAATGCCAAATTATAGAACTTTGAACACGTTGAAAAATTCAAATTCATTGCCTACGTTCTTTTGGACTGGCAAAACAAAGATGAATTGTTTGAAGCATGCTATTACACAAAGTTTGAATGAAGCATATGCACATCATATTCAACGATTAATGATTATAGGGAATTTTGCATTGCTCACGCAAATGGATCCTGACGAAGTTGATGAATGGTACTTGGGAATTTATATTGATGCTATAGAATGGGTTGAGCTTACAAATACGCGGGGAATGAGTCAGTTTGCCGATGGTGGATTGGTAGCAACCAAACCATATGTTTCTAGCGGAAGCTATATCAACAAAATGAGTAATTACTGTAGCAATTGTGTCTACAAAATCTCTAAAAAAGAAACCGAAGATGCTTGTCCGTTCAATTCATTATATTGGAATTTCTTAGACGAGAAACGCGAACATTTTAAAGACAATCAGCGAATGAATATGATGATGAGTTTGTTAGATAAAATGGAGAAGTCAAAATTAGAAGCATTGAAAGACCGAGCACAAAAAATTATCGCTAATTTAGAGGATTATTAAAAGATAAAAATGAAGCAAGAGGAAGAAAACGAAAGACCCGATAATGTAGTATACGACGAAGAAACCAATAGTTACAATCCTGGGTTAAAACCGTATGCGACTAATGTAGGAGCACCACGAATAGAAACACCTGATACGGTGACGTGGAAAAATGTAAATATTGATAAAGTAAATAAACAAGTCAAGGCAAAATATGATGAACTTAAAGCAGAATATGATGCGTTGATGGAAAAGTTTGAATACAACAATTTAATCTACAATGCAAAGTTTAACTTTGAACCAATTGTTGGAGAAATTTATCATTTATATCGAGACAAAAACCAAGAGCCATTTTTGTCAATTATTGCACCAACACAGTGTAATTTTGATTTCGTAGAAACGTTTCGCTTAAATGCTGATAAAATGTGGGAAGTAGTAGAAGAGTAATAGTATATACTCTTTACAGTATATCAATCATCTGAGTTTGCAAATTGTTGATATGTAAAATGATACATTAAAGAAGCTCTTCTATATATTTTTTTAACTCACTTTTTTGATCTACATACAACGCAATCTTGGTAAACCTTTTATTAGTGCCAAATAAACCTCTCAGAATTTGTTCCGAATGCGTTTCAATAATCATATTATGACTTTCCAATTCACCTAACAAAGCTAGGCGAGCTATATTTTCGTCTTTTTCAATGTCTTTACTAGATAAGGTAATATTTTTGATTTCTTTAAGTGGGATTTCAGCTTCTTGCATGATTCCGTAACGTAACAACAACACATTGTTTTCTACAATAATGGGACGTTTTGCTAACGATCTAGCATAACCGAAAACTTGAAATCCGGAGTAAATACTTAAAAAAGTAAGAACCCACGCAGCAATTTCACTCCATTTTGCTAATAAAATATGAATTGGTGTAATTTCTACAGCAACCAATAATAACAAGCCGTAAAACAACGCAACAGAACCACTTTCTTTATGGTAACTAAATTCGTTTTCGGCTAATTTTCTTTTTTTCCAATCAATAAATCCATAATAAAAAACGGCTACTTCAGTCGTAAAAGGAACAACAACTGGTTTTGGAAATATTTCGGAGCACGTTTTCTGTAAAGCAGTAAAAAAATCTGTAGAGTTATGATTTTGAGATTTATGAAAAAGAACCGCTTTTCGAACTTTGTAAATTACAAAAGTAATTACAGAAAGTTCTATTATAGGCAAAAACCATGTTTTAAATAGCTGCAAATAGTATTGGTTTTCCTCAGGAAGCACATAAAACCCAACGAGAAGACCAAGCAGCATTAGTGGAACCACAGTTGTTTTTGGAATGCTAGTTTTTCGGATAAGTAAAAAATAAATAACAGGAATTGTTGTCAGTAAATCTGCAGAAATAGCAAAACTGAGCGTGTGTGTATTTTCAAGAAAATAAGGAGACTTCGTGAAAAAATAAATGATTGCTATTAATGAAATTGGGATGATAAATTTTGAAAAGCGTTGATGGAAAAGATATAGTGTTTGCATATCATTTAATTTTAAATTGGCTCTGCCAATAGGTCTATTTCTGTGAGGAAATGTTACAAGAAGTCATAAAAAAAGCACATGAATAGAAAATTCATGTGCTTTTCTTAATGTTTTTATCATCTCTAAAGGCCGAAGCCTGCTAAAACAGGATCGTCAACGTCATAATCATATGCTCTCCAGAAAAATGAACCGTTGCCACCATTGTAACGCCATACCAATTCTTTAGTAGGAGTTACTTCCCAAAAACCGAAATCTCCTTCACAGATTAAAGTATTTCCATTAGTCAAACGTTCAGCTCCAGAAATTTTACCAGAAAAGATAGCAGGGTTTTTATAAAACCATACAACATTAGGTTCATTATCAGTATCAGGCGTCAACGAAAAAGTAGTTGGCATTTCTAGTTCGTATACAGTAGAAACTCCTTCAGCAAAACCATTTACATACAAAAGAATATTTCCTTCACCTTGAACTCCATCTTCCAATAAGTTAGGGTAATGATTGCGATCACCGCGTACTTCTCCCATCATGTTATCATATGCGCGAGGGTTTCCGAATCGATACACTAAATCACCTCCTTTTCCATAATTTCCACCACTGCCAGTTGCAGCTTCAGAAGTCGTAGTGCTGTGATCAATAACCCAAACTTCACTAAAAAAGTTAATGCTTAAATAAATAACGTCTTTATTTGCATCATAATCAATACCATTTCCATGCATAATATCTCCATTGGCAATTGGGTTGTAATTAATGTTGATTTTATGTGGATGTTGACTTACGTTCCCAAAATTGGGTAGGGAAGGATTGTCGTCTTGAATAATATGGTCATAACTTCTCCATTCCCACACAATAGTATCAGTATTCGGATCGATTTCGATTAATTTTTCTGGATAAATATCTCCTGGATTTGTAGATCCTTGCGAAGAAGCAATTGCTTCCGGAATACGTTCCCATACAAGAAGCAAAACATTTCCATTAGGCAGCATTTCTACATCATGATGAATCACAAAGTCAGCGTTGCTTAAAGTGTATTCCCATTCAACGGTTCCATTAATATTCATAATTTTGACAATACCACCATACCCACCAAACTGAATTTGTGCATTAGGGTCTTTAAAAACACCTAAAATTTTTCCATTAGGTAGGATTTCTAGGTCATTTCCTAGTGGCTCATCAAAAGTAAATTCTTTTACTTTTTGCCCTGTTTTATTTAATAAAAATGCAGAGTTGTCGCCAGCATTTACAGCAAGCGTTAAATTATTATGAATTTTGTCAGCATTGTATATTTCTACTTCTGGAGCTAGATTTACTGGGTCGGGATTGGGGTTTTCGCCTTCGGGCGTAATTATATTTGAGTCGTCATTAGCACAGCTTGCAATAGCAAATAAGGCAGCTAATGCAAGATTTTTTAAGAGTAGATTATTTTTCATCATTGCAAATTTATAATGCTTAAAAATATGTAATTATTGAATAATTTTAAGTTAAAACCCATAGTTTTTTAGATTTTTCATACAAAACTGAACGAATAAATCAATTTCTTTTCTTTTTATCTAAACTAAAGTTTATAGTGAGTTGAATCGCTCCATGATTCATTGAATCAAATTCTTTAGTAGTCAAAATTACATGAGGATTGATAGTAATTTTAGCTTTTGCGTTGCCAATTCCAAAAATTGGTATGTATCGAAGCGAACTTTTCTTAAAATCTGTATACCATGCAAGTTCAGAGCCGATTACAATGAATTGATAATAAATAAAACCATTTACTTTGGGAGCTATGGTAAAGTTTTTGGTGTTGAGAGCAATATCAGTGCCCATTCCGTAGCTATATCCGCCGCCATGCCTACCTCCATAGGTGGTTTTATTAAGCCCAATGGATAGTAAATGAAAATTTTTGTTATTGAGTTTGCCAAAATTATAACTGTAACCAGTTTCTATATTTGTATTAGTATAAAAGTCATACTCATACTTTTCCTGACCGTAAAAACAAGCGGTGGCGCATAAGAAGACAAGTAAAGTAAATTTTTGATACATGCTTTGATTCATTTTTTAGAATAACGTTTTATTATTTTACTCTAGTATGACTTAGAAAAAGTTTCTTTTTTTTAGTTGATTGACATTATTTTTTATAGATAAGATTATTTATTTTAGTCAGCTCAATTGCATGAGCCTATTTATTATTTGTATTGCCATTACGCATATTTTTTGAAATTATTATTTTGCCAACTAACTTGCTAAAAGGATATTTATATAGAAAAACAAACATTTATCGTTTTGTTTTATTTCCAAATACATTTACGGAAGAGCAAAGACTTATTGTAACCAATGAGGTTTCTTTTTATCATAAGTTGTCATCTAATGAGCAACGGTTGTTCGAGCATCGGGTGTTGCGCTTTATCCAATACCATACATTTGTTGGACGCGAAGAATTAATTATCACGGAGCGAATGAAACTTTTGATAGCCTCTACAGCTATTATGATTACTTTTGGTTTAAATCGTTATTTATTATCACGATTTGAAACGATTTTGGTATATCCAAGCCATTACTTGTCTAATGTAACAAAGCAATTCCACAAAGGAGAAGCCAATCCAAAATATAAGACCTTGGTATTTTCTTGGAAAGATTTTCAAGAAGGAATAAAGATTGAAGATGACAATCTCAATTTAGGGATACATGAATTGACACATGCGTTGCATTTTAGCTTTTTGACCGAGAAAAGTTACTGTGCAAAGCAATTCTTGAAAAACTATCAAATTTTATTATTTTCATTAACAGATAAAGTGGCGCAAAAACGTTTAATACAGATGAATTATTTGCGAGAATACGCCTTTGAAAATCAATATGAGTTTTTGTCGGTCTTGATAGAACATTTTTTTGAAACACCCGAAGAATTTAGAGAAAAACTTCCTGAGATCTATGATAGAGTAAAGCGTATGCTTAACATGTATATTGCCGATTTTTAAATTTGAATAAGCGGAATTTTCAAACAACTTTGTGTACCCAAAATCAATCCTTCATGGTTTTTCATTGTTTCTACACGTAAAAGTTTTTGATCTGATGTTTCACCATTAATAATTTGTAATCGTTCGTTAATGTTTTCAAGAGAGATTCCAGAAGCTGTGTGTTGATTGCTTTTTGAGGTACTAATTCCTTCCCCGTTATCAAGTACACAAACATGTAGTGTACTTTCATCACTTGTAATAATAATTTGTAATTCTCCTTTCCCGTTTTTCTTCATGCTTTTTAATCCGTGTATAATTGCATTTTCAATCAAAGGTTGAAAAATTAATGGAGGAACTTTCGTGAAAGAGACGTCTTCTTTGAGAGTTTCATCAATAGTGATGCGATATGAAAACCCTTTTTCAAAAAGATCTTGCTGAAGCTCTACATACAATGTAGAAATTTCAAGTTCTTCTTCAAGTGTGATTAATTTTTCTTTCGTTGATTTTTGTACAAGTCTGTACAAACATGAAAGCCTATTCAGCCAATTGATTGACTGTTGAATGTTTCCTTTAGTAATGGAATTACAGATGCTTTGAATTGCATTATTGATAAAATGAGGATTCATTTGTGAATTCAAAAGATCGTATTTTAACGACATTTCAGGTGAGGACATTTACAATACTTTTTTTAATTAACATTTGTGTGAATAGGTTTTAGGGATGACTGTTAAATCGGTATACGTAAATGTAGGATTGTTACACAAAAATTGCAACGACTTGCAGTTCAATTTCAAGAAATTGCATTCTATTTTCCGTGAATGTAGAATATAAAAATCTGGTTTAAAGTGTTGATTGTAAGCTTTTTAGTGTGGTTTTAATAAAAAAACGAAAAAGGGTGGTCAATTCCGTGAATTGACATTAAAAAGGCTGTTTTTTGTCCGTAAAAAGTCTTTTCGAAATGTATATTTTTCTGAAAAAAACGTGGAAATTTTAAATTAAAGAGGATTTTTTTGACGCGATTTGCACTCGATAGGTCACAAAAAAAGCCATCTTAAAGATGACTTTTTTCGCTAAAAATATATTTGTAAATCAATCTTAAGAAATGATTGTCTTTAAATTTTGAATGGTTTGCGTTGGGTTCTCCGAACGAAATACAAAACTTCCAGCAACTAATACATCTGCACCAGCGTCTACTAAGGCTTTGGCATTTTTATCATTAACACCTCCATCAATTTCGATTTCTGTAGCAGCTCCTTTTTCAGTAATTAAAGCTTTTAATTTTTTTACTTTTTGATATGTGTTTTCAATAAACGATTGTCCGCCAAAACCAGGGTTTACACTCATTAAACAGACCAGGTCAATATCTTGAATGACATCTTCTAAAAGATTGATATTAGTGTGTGGATTTAATGCTACGCCGGCTTTCATTCCAGCAGCTTTAATGGCTTGTAATGTTCGGTGCAAGTGTGTGCAAGCTTCATAATGAACTGTTAATATATCAGAACCAAGATCTGCAAAAGTTTGAATATAACGATCAGGGTCAACAATCATTAAATGTACATCAATGGTTTTTTGTGCATGCTTGCTAATCGCTTTTAATACAGGCATTCCAAAAGAAATATTTGGGACAAAAACACCATCCATGATATCAATATGAAACCAGTCGGCTTCGCTTTGGTTAACCATTTCGATATCTCTTTGTAAGTTGGCAAAATCTGCTGCTAAGACTGAAGGAGCAATACGTTTTGTAGACATAATTTTAAATTTGTTGTGTTGTTGTTTTCGTTTGCGAATGTACTATAAAATAAACGCTCTCGCAATGCGAGAGCGTCATTCATCAATCAAAAAACGAACAGTTATGTTATAAAAACTAAACTGCTGTACGGTTTTTAGGAATTTATCCTAAATATGTTTTTAATATTTTACTACGTGACGTGTGTTTTAGGCGACGAATCGCTTTTTCTTTAATTTGTCGTACACGCTCACGAGTTAAGTCAAATGTTTCTCCTATTTCTTCCAAGGTCATAGGATGTTGATTTCCTAACCCAAAATATAAACGAATTACATCTGCTTCTCTTGGTGTCAATGTTTCTAATGCACGTTCAATCTCTGTTTTTAAAGATTCGTGCAATAATTCTTTATCTGGATTCGGTGATTCACCCGAATTCAATACGTCATATAAGTTGGAATCTTCTCCTTCTACAAGCGGCGCATCCATTGATACGTGTCTTCCAGAATTCTTCATTGATTCCTTAACATCATTCACAGTCATGTCTAATTCTTTTGCAATTTCTTCTGCAGAAGGAACACGTTCATGACTTTGCTCAAGATACGCAAATGTTTTGTTAATCTTGTTAATAGAACCAATTTTATTTAAAGGTAAACGAACAATACGTGATTGTTCCGCCAATGCTTGTAAGATTGATTGTCTAATCCACCATACAGCGTATGAAATAAATTTAAAACCACGTGTTTCATCAAAACGTTGAGCGGCTTTAATTAGACCCAAATTTCCTTCATTAATCAAATCAGGAAGTGTTAATCCTTGATTTTGATACTGCTTTGCAACCGAAACTACGAAACGAAGGTTAGCCTTTGTTAATTTTTCTAGAGCCACTTGGTCTCCAGCCTTGATTCTTTGTGCTAATTCTACTTCCTCGTCTGCTGTAATAAGGTCAACTTTACCGATTTCTTGAAGATATTTGTCTAAGGATGCGGTTTCCCTGTTGGTAACCTGCTTGGTAATTTTAAGTTGTCTCATGTAATCTACTTGGGATTTTAATCATTGTGCTTACGCATATAGTTATACGGATGAAATGAAAAAAATGTTACAAGAACATAGGAATTATTTAAAAGAAAATTGTTTTTCCTGTGAAGTATTTGTCTTTCAGTTATTTACACGCCTCTTTTGTCGCCGTATATGTGCACATGTAAGCGATCTGTATAGTTAAACTGGTGTTTTTTGCAGATTTCTATTAGCCATTGTTGCTTTTTTTGTAGCATTTCAGGATTGGTTCCTTCGGGCATTAAATACACTTTTTTATTAGAAATTTTGTAGTCTTTACAAATGGTTAATACTTCCGTTAGATCTTTTTCTGATGAGATTACAAATTTAAAAACAGCTTTCGGATTATCTGTAAAATAGCGATAGACTTCTGGCTTTTCACGCAATTTTTTTGAATTGTTGGAGTTGGCTAATTTTGGAGAAACATTGTATTGATGGATTAAAGCTTCAAATTTTTCGTTAGGCATGATTGTTCCATTGGTTTCAATTTCAAAAAAGTAATCTTCAGCTTTGGTGTTGAAAAATTCGATTAAGGAAGTTAATTCGCCCAATTGCATCATTGGTTCGCCACCAGTTAAGACAATATTTTTACAACCAGTTTTCGCAACTTCATCATAAATTTCTTCTAGCGAAAGCGAAATAATCATTTCGTCCATTTTGTATTTTGTATACGACGGCTCTGTATCTTTTACATGTGCAAATCGTGTTTTTTCCCAGTTCCATGTATAATCGGTATCACACCAAATACAATGCAAATTGCATAGCGAAGTTCTAATGAATACGCTTGGTTGTCCAATATTTTTTCCTTCTCCTTGTATAGAGTGAAAAATTTCAGGTTTTCCGTCTAAGCTTGCAATTTTGAGTTTTGTCATACATCATAAAATAGATAGCAAAATTATAGTATTAAAATAAGAGCGACAATACTTTTGTAGTTTTGTGTAGATTGAAACAAAAAAATGCCTCGAATTTCGAGGCATTTTTTTAATATAAAGAGTTTTGAAAAAATTAATCTTCTTTCTTGTCTTCTCTAGGTTTGCGTTGATCACGTCCGCGATTATCTTTACTTCTGTTATCTCTTCCTCCAGAACGTTTGTCGTCTCTTGGAGGTCTTGCAGCGAATCCTTCTGGTTTTGGTAAAATTGCTTTGCGCGATACTTTTTCTTTTCGTGTTTTTGGATCAACTCCAAAGTATTTCACGTCTAAAATATCTCCCATTTTTACAATATCACTTACATTATCAGTGCGTTCCCAAGCTAGTTCAGAAATATGCAATAATACTTCATTTCCAGGAGCTTCTGTATATTCAACAACTGCACCAAAATCAAGCATTTTTACTACTTTTACTTCGTAAATGCTTCCTTTTTCAGGCTTAAACGTAATCGCATTGATTTTTGCCAATACAGCATCAATTCCTTCTTGGTCAGTTCCTAGAATTTCAACAATTCCTTCTTCTGTTACAGGATCTTCATTGATTACGATTGTGGTTTTAGTTTCTTTTTGTAACTCTTGAATTACTTTTCCACCAGGACCAATTAGCGCACCAATATATTCTCCAGGAATTGTTGTTGTAACCATTTTTGGAGCATGTGGTTTAACGTTTTCGTTAGGCTGTGCTATGGTATCAGTTAGTTTGCTCAAAATATGTAAACGTCCATCACGTGCTTGTTTTAATGCTTTTACTAAAACTTCATATGACAATCCTTTAATTTTGATATCCATTTGGCAAGCTGTAATTCCATCAGCAGTACCTGTAACTTTAAAGTCCATGTCTCCTAAGTGATCTTCGTCTCCTAGAATATCAGACAAAACAGCATACTTACCTGTGTCAGCATCAGAAATAAGTCCCATAGCAATCCCTGAAACTGGTTTTTTCATTTGAACACCAGCATCCATTAATGCCATGGTGCCTGAGCAAACAGTAGCCATTGATGAAGATCCGTTTGATTCTAATACTTCAGAAACAACACGAACTGTATATGGGCAATCTTCAGGAATCATTCCTTTTAACGCGCGTTGAGCTAAGTTTCCGTGTCCAACTTCACGACGAGAAGTTCCACGTATAGGACGTGCTTCACCTGTTGAAAAAGGAGGGAAGTTGTAGTGTAAGTAGAAACGTTCTTCACCTTCAAAAGAAGGCATGTCAATCATATTCGCTTCTTTAGAAGTTCCTAAAGTGACAGTAGCTAATGCTTGCGTTTCTCCACGTGTAAAGATTGCTGAACCATGAGTAGAAGGTAGGTAGTCTACTTCACACCATATTGGTCTAATCTCATCTGTTTTACGACCGTCCAAGCGTAAGCCTTCATCTAACGTCAAGTTTCGAATAGCAGCTTTTTGTGCTTTGGCTACGTATTTGTGAATAAGTTTTCCTAATTCTTCTTGTTCTTCTTCAGAAAAAGAAGCAATCACTTCGTCTTTAATGTCACTCAATGCTTGACTTCGTTCATGTTTTGACGAACCAGCTTTGGCTATAGCATATGTTTTGTCATATACCATGTCGTGAATTTTTTGTGCCAATTCTTCATCTTCGATTTCTGGCTCGTATTCACGTGTTTCTTTTTTACCAAAAGCTTCCGCTAATTTAATCTGCGCTTCACATTGAACTTTAATAGCTTCGTGTGCAGCTTTGATTGCTTCTGTCATTTCCTCTTCAGAGATTTCTTTCATCTCTCCTTCAACCATCATTACAGAATCCGCAGAAGCTCCAATCATCATGTCAATGTCAGATTCTTTTAATTGCTCTAATGTTGGATTGATAACAAACTCACCATTTATACGTCCTACGCGTACTTCAGAAATAGGTGTTTCAAAAGGAATGTCAGATAACTGAATCGCTGCAGAAGCTGCTAAACCTGCCATTGCATCTGGCATTACATTTTCATCATGCGACATCAACTGAATCATTACTTGAGTTTCAGCGTGATAATCTTTTGGAAATAGCGGACGCAAAACGCGATCGACCAAACGCATTGTTAAAACTTCTCCATCGCTAGGTCTAGCTTCACGTTTGAAAAATCCACCAGGATAACGACCCGCAGCAGCAAATTTTTCACGATAGTCTACTGTAAGTGGTAAAAAATCAACATCTGCCTGATTATAATTGGAAACAACAGTACATAATAACATACATTTTCCAGATTGTACCACAACGCTACCATGCGCTTGTTTTGCTAATTTTCCAGTTTCAATAGAGATTTCTCTACCGTCACCGAGGTCAATAACCTCTTTAAAAACTTTTGGAATCATAAATTTTTTTAATTCTAATTAAACATAGGTCGTTGTGTTGTTGTGTGTTGTAGTTGTTGTGATGACCCAATGAAAAACCAGTAATTACAGCTTTTTATAATTTCTTACGGCATGTAAGAAATAGTTTTTATAATTAAAAAAAGAGGCGCGTAGCCTCTTTCTTCTTATTTTCTTAATCCTAATTCTTTTACGATTGCACGATATCTGTTGATATCTTTTTTCTTTAGATAATCAAGTAAACTTCTTCTTTTACCTACTAATTTCACAAGAGAACGCTCAGTATTATAATCTTTACGATTTTTCTTTAA
Organism: Kordia zhangzhouensis; assembly: GCF_001005305.1. Lineage (GTDB taxonomy): Bacteria > Bacteroidota > Bacteroidia > Flavobacteriales > Flavobacteriaceae > Kordia > Kordia zhangzhouensis. Next base: position 156,643 of record NZ_LBMH01000003.1, on the reverse strand, counting down.
GTGCTCTGTTAAGTGATTGATTCTGTGTGTGAACAATGCAATTTGTCCTTCTGATGAACCTGTGTCAGTAGTAGATTTTCCGTGCTTTGCGAAAATTTCCGCTTTAATTTCTTTAGTTAAATACATGCCAATATTATTTTAATAATTTTTATGCAATGATACATTTATCGTATCAAGCCGCAAATATACTACTATTTTTTAGATTCCAAATTATTAATTTAACCTTTTTGAGAAATGTTGTTTATTATGTTATACATGCTGAAAAATGTTAGTTGTAAAATCTTATTTACTTAAATAAGTAAGAATAGGGTAGAAGTTTGAAGCAATAAAAAAGCTTCCAATTTGGAAGCCTTTGTTGTGTATTGTTGTTTTGATAAAATTAAGCTCGGATTGGCTCATTTTGAATCAAATCAATGTATAAGTTGATTTTATTTTTTAGGTCTTTTCTATGAGAGATAAAATCTAAGAATCCATGTTCTAGTAAGAATTCTGAAGTCTGAAATCCTTCTGGTAAATCTTTTCCTGTTGTATCACGAACTACACGCGGACCTGCAAATCCAATTAAAGCACCAGGTTCTGCAATATTGATATCGCCTAGCATAGCAAAAGAAGCTGTTGTTCCTCCTGTTGTTGGATCTGTACATAATGAAATGTACGGAATTCCGGCATCTGCTAATTGTGCTAATTTTGCAGAAGTTTTTGCCAATTGCATCAGTGAAAGTGCGGCTTCCATCATTCGTGCTCCTCCAGATTTGGAAATAATCATGAAAGGAACTTTATTTTTTAAGGCATAATCAGCAGCACGGGCAATTTTTTCTCCCACAACACTTCCCATTGAACCTCCAATAAATTTGAAATCCATACAGGCAATTACTAAATCTTTTCCTTTCGATTTTCCAACAGCAGTACGAACCGCATCTTTTAAGCCTGTTTTTTCTTTGGCAGCTTTGAGTCGATCTGTATATTTTTTACTGTCCTCAAATTTTAATGGATCTTTGGAAGTTAGGTTTTTATCCAATTCTTTGAATTTGCCGTCATCAAATAAGATATCGAAGTATTCTTTACTTCCAATTTTTACGTGATAGCCATCTTCAGGACTTACGTAAAAGTTTTCGGCCAATTCTTCTGAATCAACAATTTTCCCTGTTGGAGTTTTGTACCAAAGTCCTTTGGGTGTATCTCTTTTTTCCTCCGTTGAGGTTTGAATTCCTTTTTCTTTTCTTTTAAACCAAGCCATAATACTGTCTTTAGTTACTAGTTTTCTTCGGTTTGTGCGTTAGGGATTAAGGTTTTGTTGGAGCTCCTGCAGAGATGCTAAACCAAATTTAGCAGAACCAAGCAGAGCGACTACCGAAAGCCCGACTCCCGTTAAGGGAGAAACGCAAAGATATACATATTAATATATTATAATGTATTTACATTGTTCAAATCTTCAAAAGCTTGCTTTAAACGTGCCTTAAATGTAAGCTCGCCTTCACGCAACCATTTACGAGGATCGTATGTTTTTTTGTTTGGAATATCATCTCCGTCTGGGTTTCCGATTTGTGTCATCAAATAATCTTTGTGATCTAGCATGTAGTCGCGAATTCCAGACATGAAGGCAAACTGAAGGTCGGTATCAATGTTCATTTTAATGACTCCATAACCAATAGCTTCTCTAATTTCTTCAAGTGTAGAGCCTGACCCGCCGTGGAAAACGAAATCGATATGGTTATGTCCTACATTGTACTTTTTAGAAACGTATTCTTGTGAGTTTTTTAGAATTTTTGGAGTCAATTTTACATTTCCAGGTTTGTATACTCCATGTACATTTCCAAAAGCAGCAGCCACGGTAAATTTAGGACTTACTTTCATTAATTCTTCATATGCATACGCAACTTCTTCTGGTTGTGTGTATAATTTCGAATCGTCTACATCGCTATTATCTACACCATCTTCTTCTCCTCCAGTAATACCTAATTCGATTTCAAGGGTCATGCCCATTTTGCTCATGCGTTGTAAATATTCTTTACAGATTTCAATATTTTCTTCGATTGGTTCTTCAGAAAGATCAATCATGTGTGAGCTGTATAATGGCTTTCCAGTTTCTTCAAAATGTTTTTCACTAGCATCTAACAAACCATCAATCCAAGGTAACAGATTTTTTGCGCAGTGATCTGTATGAAGAATCACAGGAACACCATACGCTTCTGCCATTTGATGTACGTGTTTAGCACCTGCAATTGCCCCTGCAATCGCAGCTTTTTGATTTTCGTTACTCAATCCTTTTCCAGCATTGAATTGTGCACCTCCGTTTGAAAATTGTATAATAACAGGAGCGTTGAGCTCTGCAGCAGTTTCTAATACTCCATTGATAGAGTTGGAACCTACTACATTGACTGCTGGTAATGCGAAGCCTTTTTCTTTGGCTAGTTTAAATATTTCTTGTACTTCGTCTCCCGTAGCAACGCCTGCTTTGATATTGTGACTCATCGTCTTTGGTTTTTAGTTTGGATTACAAAAGTAATAAAAATGTAAAGAGTTTTTACGCAGGTCTTAATTTTAGAAGTAGTAAAAAGTTTGCTTTTTGCGAATATGATAATTTAGTTGCTTTTGGTACTTGTTTTACTAAAATATTGTTTGCGTTTTTGAAGAAATATTGATTTGTTGTTGAATGTTTTTTAATAGAAATATTCAAATATTTTGTAAGTGGTTGATTGCGAAAACGTTTTAGTGGTAAAAGTTTGATGAGCATGCATGCGTGGCTGATTACTTTTTTGTTTTAAATGATAAAAAAATCAAGTAAAGTTTTAAAAAGGGTAATTAATTCCAATATTGTAAACAGCATTTCCAAAGTTATAATCGTTGAACCAGCGATTGCCTATTGGATAGGCTGGGTCATAAGTTTTAAAACCAATGTCAAAACGAAGTACAAAAAAACTGAAATCATAACGAATACCGAACCCAGTTCCAAGTGCAATGTCACGTAAAGATTTTAGTCCGTTAAATTTACGGTCTTCATCTTCAATGTCGTCAAATATATTCCAAATGTTTCCGGCATCTGCAAATAGAGCTCCTTTAAAGCTTCCAACTAAATCAAACCGATATTCTAAGTTAGTAGTAATCTTAAAGTTTGCTTCATTAAAATCTAACACGCTAGCAGAACTTCCAGGACCTAGCTGATAAGCACTCCATGCTCTGTTATCATTTGATCCACCTCCAAAGTAACTTCGAGCAAACGGAATATTGTCTGAGTTTCCATAGGGAATGGCAATTCCAATGAAGCTTCGAAAAGCCAAAACATCTTGCTTTCCAGAGAGTTCCCAGTGTTTAATGTAATCAAACTCTGTTTTAACATATTGAGAGAAAGGCACGCCAAATAATTTGTACTTACCTCGAGAGTCTTTTTCTAAATTTGCAGTACTTGCCAACGCAGATAATAGGTTTCCTGCTAGTTCTACTTCAGTGCGGAATTGAAAAAAGGTGTTATCTGAAATATTTTCTTTGCTGTTATGAAGAAAATTAATTTTTGAAGCCGCAATTAAGTTGTCTTGTGTCAATCGAAATTGTCGTTGCGCTACACTCAGAACGGTTGAAAGTTCACTTGCAGAAACTGAAAAGTTATTCGAAACAACATCGTTAATGAACTGTTCTGTTTCTCCTGATTGTATATTTAAGGATTCATCATCAGCAATATAATTAGAGCTTCTTGCAACGGCATTCAGTCGATCGTATGAGCTTGTATAAACGTTAAAATAGTTACTAGTATTAAGGTTTCTAATGAATTGTAAATTAAATAGTTCAAGATTGAATGTATTTTTTTTACTAGGTGTCCAATTATAACGAATTAATCCTGTGAAGGTTTGGCGATCTAAACCGATATTTTGCTGTAGACTTGTTCCTAACGATACTACTGTAGAAGGGAGCATGTATTTTGGGATAATTTTTTCTGTGTTAAAAGGGAAGAAAAAACGTGGGAAGTTTAAGCGTATATCGGCGCCGATTTCAGAAATATTAAAAAACTGATCTTCAGAATCGGCTACATCTTTGGAAGCTCCTAATGTTCCTCTAGCTGCAATTTCTAAAGTTTCTGCACCACGGAATACATTTCTGCTCAGTAACGACGTACTGAATGAAAAACCATAATCTTGAATATTAGAATGGGTAATGTCAATATCAAATCCGAGAGAGAATTTTTTTCGAGGTGTTAAATAAATATTCGTTACCAAATCTGTTAAACTGTCGTTTGCATACTGGTATTGAATGGTTGGGTATTTAAACGTTCGTAAGTTGCTAATATGCTTATAGGTAAGTGACCGATCATTGTCACGATAAATATCTCCTTTTTGAATAAAAATAGCGTCTGTGATTGCTTTAGGGCGAAACCTCAGTTTGTCATTTGAATAGATTGTAAAATCATCATACGTAACAGAATCTACATATTGTGACTGTGAATTGGCATACGTGTAATCTGTATAAATATTTACTTTTTTAATGCGATGTACTTTGTATTCGGTTTCAACAATTGAGTCATTCTTTCGTTCGCGTAAATTGTTGATTTTTAACAGTACTGGAAGTTTGTAATCGCTACCAGTTGAATCAATTCCTACTGTAGGTTTGATGGAGTTCAATTGGAAGTTGTAAATTCCCGAATTTCTAAATAGTACGGTCAATCGTTCACGCTCGTTATAAAAATCAGCAGTGTTGTACTGCATCCCTTGCTTTAAAAGCGATTTTTCTTTGTGTAAATTGTAAATAGAATCTAAGTCAGGTGAATTGATAACAACTTGTATACTGTCTAAAAAGTACGGATTGCCAGTTTCTACAGCATAATCAATACTAGCTCTTCGCTCTTTTTCAGATGGGATGATTTCATACGAAGCTTTTGCATTAAAATACCCTTTGTTTTGATAGTAAACCTTGAGTCGATTGGTTGTTTTTTTTGTCTTTCTAGTGTCAATAATAACAGGTGCTTCTCCTGTTTTTTTCAACCAATTATTAAAACCTACCTTATAGTTTTTCATCTCTTGCACTTGTTTTTTAGAATATACATTGTACAAGCGTTTTTTTCGATTGGGCTTTCTTTCAAGCCAAGCATTAAATGTTGAGTCTGGGTTTTCTCCAGCTAAATTATAAATGTGTAAACGAATCGGAAGATTTAAGAAACGAGTGTTGGGTTTTTGATACATTTGACTCAATGCGTCAGCATCGTTTGATTTTTCTCCGTTGACGGTCAAATTATTTTTAATTAGCAATAATTCATTCTCTTTAACTCGTTTTATTGAATTACAAGAACTGATCAATAGCCCAATTACGATAAATAATGATATTTTTGCTAAATGAGATCTCAATAAAGTGATTTTTTTCAACTTCAAAAATAAACTATTTGCATGGTTAGCAAAAGACAAATAAAAATAATAACGAGTCTACAGCAAAAAAAGTACCGAAAATCAACAGGATTGTTTGTTGCAGAAGGAAAAAAAGTAATAGATGAGTTTTTAGCTTCTTCTTTTGAGTTAGATTCCTTGTTTTCTGTAGATGAAAATTTATTTTCAGAAGAAAAGAGTGTTACTATTATTTCTGAAGTTGAGTTAAAAAAAATGAGCTTTTTAAAAAATCCTAATAAATGCCTGGCACTTTTTAAAATAGTTGAAAATACTGCAATTGACCCTATGAAATTGATTGTAGCTTTAGATGATGTGCGCGATCCAGGGAATTTAGGAACCATCATTCGTTTGTGTGATTGGTTTGGGATTAAAGATTTACTTTGTTCAGAAGAAACGGTTGATTGTTATAATCCGAAGGTTGTACAAGCGACCATGGGATCGTTGACACGTGTTAATGTAGTATATGGCAATTTAGAAAATTATCTTTCTCAAACTAATTTGCCTGTTTTTGGGGCTTTTATGGACGGGAAAAACGTATATCAAGCGTCATTGTCCAATAAAGGAATTCTTGTAATGGGGAACGAAGCAAACGGAGTTTCTGAAACTATTTCAAAGTTAATTACAGAAAAAATTGCAATTCCACGTTTTGGAAAATTACAGCAAACCGAAAGCTTGAATGTTGCTATGGCAACTGGAATTTTGTTGAATGAGTTTAAGCGCAAAGAGTTTGATTAAAAAAATATCAAACGCAATAAGTTTTAAAAGTACTATTGAAATGTAAAGTTGATAAAAATTCCACGTGATTGCATTTTTTGAATGTTGCTCGTCCACGGACTATTTGGGTCAGTATCACGAACCAATTCATCATTCAAAGCAAAAACTCCACGAATAGAAGGTGTAAATTTAAAGTAGTATAAATAAAAATCAATTCCGAATCCGAGTTCGTAGTAATAAGTGGAGCGTTTCATACGAAACTGATTATTGCTATTATCATCCGGATTTTTTTCATTACTTGATAAATTCAGTGAAGTTGAAAACCCACCAACAATAAATGGCTTAAAGTTGTTGATGCGTTTGGTGCTTATTTTTAATAATAATGGAATATGTACATAACTTGATTTGATTTCGCGCAATTGATCTACTCGATCTGTCAAGCCATAACTTTCTGGGTATTCTAGATTGCGATTGGTAAAATAAATCCCTGGTTCTAATCGCAAGTTCATAAAATTATTCAGTTTTACATCGCCCACCAAACCCACATTAAAACCTGTGGAGGGTTTTAATTGAATGGCATCAGCGTTGGTATTGTATGTGAATTTGAAATCGTAGCTGTTAAAACCCAAAAAATAACCCCAAGTGAGAATATTATTATCTATTTGACCTTTTCCACCACTAGCGTCATTTAATACTTTTTTTCTGCTAAATAATTGAGAATATGCAGGTTGTAACATAAAAATACAACAGATGATAAGCAAAATCTTCTTCATAAAATCTATTTTGTTGCGGTGTAGATACTTGCTACGCCAAACGTTTGTGGTTTATCTTTCACATCTATAAACCCAATTTTTCGTAAAATATTGTTGAAGTTTTCTCCATAAGGGAAAGCTGCTGCTGATTCAGATAAATATCCATATGCAGCATTGTCTTTTGAAAAAAGTTTTCCAATTACAGGTAAAATAGAACCTGTGTAAAATTTATAAAATTGCTTGTATGGCGTTTTTATAGGAACTGAAGTTTCTAACACTACAAAAATTCCCTTAGGTTTTAATACGCGATAAATTTCTTCTAGTCCTTGTTCCAGATTCTCAAAATTACGCACGCCAAAAGCGACTGTAATTGCGTCGAATGAATTATCATCAAAAGGTAATTTCTCGCCATCACCTAACACCATTTCAATTGTATTGTCTAACTTTTTCTTTTGGATTTTATATTTTCCTACTTCTAGCATACCTGCTGAAATATCTAAGCCTACAATACGTTTAGCGCCTGTTTCAACCAAATTAATAGCTAAGTCGGCAGTACCAGTAGCGATATCTAGTATAGAGTTTGGTTGCTGTTCTTTCACAATCTGAACCACTTTTTTTCGCCATTTGATATCAATTCCGAAAGAAATCACACGATTCAATCCGTCGTAATTCCCTGAAATTGTATCGAACATTTCCGTAACTTGCTCTTTCTTGCCTTTCGTAGACTCTTTATAAGGTGTTACATTTTTCGCCATTATGGAATTTTTTGCAAATATAACTAATCCGCAAAGGAAAGTCATCTTACAAAGCTTATAATTTGAGTAGGATGTATAATTCTGATGTTCAACTGCAAAAGTTTTAGTAATTGAAGTGTTTTTGACTTATATTTGTATACTTTTTCAATAAGAAAATTCGATGAAAATTATTATTGCAGGTGCTGGTGAGGTAGGTTATCATTTGGCAAAACTTCTTTCTTACGAATCTCAAGATATTACATTAATAGATTGCAATCGAGCAAATTTAGAGTATGCTGATACTCACTTAGATATTCGTGTGGTAAAAGGAGATGCAACATCTATTAGCATTTTAAAAGAAGCTAGAGTTGCTACAGCAGATTTGGTTATAACAGTAACCTCTTCTGAAACAACTAATATTACAATTTGTGTACTTGCAAAACAGTTAGGCTGTCGTCGAACGATTGCGCGAATTTCTAATACAGAGTTCATTCATCACCAAGAAGAATTGCAGTTTAGTGACCTTGGTATAGATGAGTTAATTTCTCCTGAGAAGTTAGCTGCTGCCGAAATCAAATTATTATTAGATCAATCTGCTTTTAATGATAGTTATGAATTTGAAGGAGGAGCATTGACTATGGTGGGAACTACATTGCAACGTACAGCTCCATTTGTGGGAAAAAGTGTGAAGGAAGCAGCAAGTATTTTTCCTGAATTGCATTTCGTGCCTATTGCTATTCAGCGATTTGGCACACAATATACCTTGATTCCTCGTGGAGATACTCTATTTAAAGAAGGTGATCAAGTATATTTTATTACTTCCAAAGAAGGTGTTGAGGAGTTGTATAAGTTGATTGGAAAGCGAAAAGAAGATATTAAGAATGTGATGATTCTTGGCGGAAGTAATATTGGAATGAAAACCGCGAGAGATTTGTGTAAGAATAGATTCAATGTTAAGTTGATTGAAAAAGATAAGGATAAAGCGTTTGATCTTGCAGATGAATTGCCGAATGCTCTTGTGATTCAGGGAGATGGACGCAATGTCGAATTGCTTGAAGAAGAAGGTGTGTATGACATGGATGCTTTTATTGCTGTAACTGGAAATTCAGAAACTAATATTATGTCTTGTCTAGTAGCCAAATCAAAAAACATTCGAAAAACAATTGCTTTGGTAGAAAATATGGATTATTTCCAATTATCTCAGTCAATAGGAATCGATACCTTAATCAATAAAAAACTACTAGCTGCCAACAATATCTTTAGACATATTCGAAAAGGAGATGTCGTTGATATGACAAGGCTCAATAATATGAATGCCGAACTGTTAGAATTTATTGTAAAGCCTACTTCTCGTGTATGTGATCAACGAATCAAAGACTTAGATTTTCCACGCTCGGCTATTATTGGTGGTGTAATTCGTGAAGGAGAAGGAATTATTGCTTTGGGTGATTTTCGTATTCAATCAGGCGATAGAGTAGTAGTGTGTAGTTTGCCTCGATCAATCAATAAAGTAGAACGTATGTTTCTCTAATTCTTTTCCATGAAAGTCAATTATAAAATTATTTTTCACTTAATGGGACTACTGTTGCTTTGCAATGGTGGATTTATGCTGCTGGCAACATTGGTAAGTTATATATATCAAGACGGTATAACTTTTAAGCTCTTTTTGGCTGGTTTGGTAACAATGATTGCAGGATCACTCTTTATGTTAACAACAAGAGATCATAAAAAAGAGATTAAAAAAAGAGAAGGATATATTGTAGTTACTTTTGGGTGGATTTTTATGTCCCTATCAGGAACATTTCCGTATGTATTTACCGAGGTTATACCCAACTTTACCAATGCCTTTTTTGAGACAATGTCTGGTTACACTACTACAGGAGCTACCATTCTTGAAAAAATAGAAGGGTTGCCTGAAGGAATTCTTTTTTGGAGAAGTCTTACACACTGGATTGGAGGAATGGGTATCATTGTATTGGCTATAGCAATACTTCCTTTACTGGGAATAGGAGGAATGCAGTTATTTGCTGCCGAAGCGCCAGGACCTAGTGCAGATAAATTACATCCTAGAATTACGGATACGGCAAAGCGGTTATGGCTTATTTATGTAGGGTATACCGTTGCTGAAACTATATTACTGCAAATTGCAGGGATGTCTTTTTTTGATGCGATTAACCATGCGCTTTGTACATTGTCAACAGGAGGTTTTTCTACCAAAGATGCTAGTATTGCTTATTGGAATGGAGATCCAATTATTCAGTACATTATTATCTTTTTTATGTTTTTGGCAGGAACTAATTTTGTGTTGAGTTATTTTGCTTTTAAAGGAAAAATTCAAAAAGTATTACGAGACGAAGAGTTTCGTTTTTATACAATCTTTATCATAACCTTTACAATAATTGCTACAGCTATTATTTATACACAAGCCAATGTGGAGCCTTCAGCATACCACCCAATGGTTTGGGGCGAACTAGAAAGTGATTTTAGGCACTCTTTGTTTCAGGTAATTGCTGTGATTACAACTACTGGTTTTGTTACTGCAGATTTTACGTCATGGACTTCATTTTTGACGATTTTCTTCTTCGGATTGATGTTTTTAGGGGGTTCTGCGGGATCAACTGCAGGTGGTGTAAAAGTAGTTCGCCATTTATTGATGATCAAAAATGGATTGTTAGAATTTAAACGAACCTTACACCCAAGAGCAATCATTCCTGTTCGTTATAATAATAAATCTGTTTCAGAGCATATTGTCTATAACATTTTAGGCTTTTTCATTTTATATATGCTGTTGTTTATTATTGGTGCGTTGGTACTTGGTTTTGTTGGGTTAGATTTCGAATCAGCTGTTGGAGGAGCAGCTTCATCTTTAGGGAATGTAGGTCCTGCGTTGGGAGATCTCAACCCTTTGGCTAATTATAACAGTTTGCCAGCTTTTGGGAAATGGTGGTGCGCATTTTTAATGTTATTAGGACGTTTAGAATTATTTACAGTATTGATTCTAATTACGCCTTTTTTCTGGAGAAATCGCTAGTTTATAGTGAATTACAAGTGCAATCTTTTTAATTTTTTTTATCGAGAATGTAACAAAATTTCTGTTGATACGTCATACTATTGTAAATCAATCAAAAAACAATATCATGAAATCAACACATCAATTACCATCCGTTTCGATTCCCATAGAATCATCTGCTTTTTTTAATAGAGGACTTTTAACTTCTCGTTACAAAGAAGAAATTCGAGAGAACTTTCAAAACATATCATCTACTTCTTTATTTGGTTTAAAGCAACGTGTTAAAATAAATCAACATCGCTTTGCTCCAGTAGTAGGAACTATTTTAAAAATCTCTGTGTTTGTACTAGCATATATTATTGCATTTGTATAATTTCTGTAAGAATTCTAGTCAATACGTTTCTTTAAAAAGGGGAAAAATCCCCCGAAAAAGGGTTTTTTAACTTCGTTTGTTCTTTGGATATTTACAACAGTAAATCAATGCAACAATACAAATGCTTAAAAAGTTCAATTTTTTAGAATTCTGTTGGCTAGCAACTATTATTTTGCTTACTAGTACGTTGGTTATAATTTTTATGAATACAGAACTTACTGCTCAGCAATCTGGAGTTCCTTCCGAGCGAACTTTTTTTGGGATAGATGTAAATTATTGCGTTGTTATTTTTTACGCTTTCAATACCTTTTTATTCTTTGGAATCAAAGAATTTTTTTGGAGGTATCAACGTAAATTTCCGAACACGATTATTATGTTCAGTGGCGCTATACTGACCGTTTCGCTTTTGATACTTAATATTATATAGTTAATCTCATGTGAGCCAAAAGATAAATTGTATATCTTTTGGCTTCATTATTAAAAGAAAAAGCTGTTTCATCTTTTTTGAAACAGCTTTTTCTTTTATGATTTTATATAACACTATTGTAATGCTTCCTTAATCTGTTTTAAAGCATTGCGTAATTCTTGTTCTGAAGCGGCGTAAGAAATACGAATACAATTTGGATTTCCAAATGCTTCGCCCGTTACAGTAGCTACTAAGGCTTCTTCTAATAAATAGGTGGAAAAATCAGTAGCATTATTTATTGTTTTTCCGCGAAGTGTTTTTCCAAAAAAGGAAGAAATATCAGGAAATACGTAAAAAGCTCCTTCAGGAACATTAACATTAAATCCGTCAATTTCATTCAATAATTCCAATACGATATCTCTGCGTTTTAAAAACTCATCAATCATATATTGAATTTTATCTTTTGGTGCTTGTAAAGCAGCTATTGTAGCGCGTTGTGCAATACAATTAGCTCCACTAGTTATTTGTCCTTGAATCTTGTTGCAGGCTCTGGCAATTTCTACTGGAGCACCAATATAACCAATTCGCCAGCCTGTCATTGCAAAAGCCTTAGAAACACCATTAACTGTTATAGTACGATCATACATAGAAGGAATTCTAGCAATGCTAAAATGTTCACTAGTGAAGTTGATATGCTCGTAAATCTCATCAGAAACTACATAAATATTCGGGTGTTTTTCTAGCACATTAGCAAGCGCTTTTAATTCTGCTTCACTGTAAACCGAACCGCTAGGATTGCATGGAGAACTGAACCAAATCATTTTAGTTTTTGGAGTAATGGCAGCTTCTAATTGTTTAGGAGTCATTTTGAAATCAGTTTCAATTGAAGTGGCTACTTGAACAGGAATACCTTCGGCCAATTTGACAATATCACTATAACTTACCCAAAACGGAGCAGGAAGAATAACTTCGTCGCCCTTGTCAAGCAATACCATAGCCACATTTGCCAACGATTGCTTTGCCCCTGTTGAAACTACAATTTGATTTGGAGTGTATGTTAATTGATTGTCACGTTTAAACTTTTCAATTATCGCTTCTTTTAAATCGGCATATCCATCTACAGGAGTATAACTGTTATAATTGTCATTAATAGCTTGGATGGCTGCTTCTTTTATAAAATCTGGAGTGTTAAAATCAGGTTCTCCAAGACTTAACCCAATAATATTTTTACCTTCATTTCGTAATTCTCTCGCTTTTGCTGCCATTGCTAAGGTAGCAGAAGTAGACATATTTAAAACTCTTTGCGATAGTTGTGACATGTGATGTGTTGATTAATAAGTTTGACAACTGAATTGTGCGAAATTAGTTATTTTTGGTTAAGGAAGAAAAATAGTTATCAATAATCACAAAAGTATTTTAGAATGGGAAATAATCGTCAAGAAGAGGTTTCAAAAGCATTTTTTTTAGAAAACTTGATTAGTAGAGTGATGAATGTAAAAAAACGATTGGATTATCTCATTTTTATACTTTTAATGATTACTTGTTTTGGTTTATATTTTATGAAGCAAGTACCTAAGGATTTTATTTTTTTCAAATTAGATTCAATCAATGCTTCGGTTTATCATGGCGTTATGGCGGGAGTACTTTTGATTATTTTTGGAATTATTGGCTCTCATTTAATTGAATATATCATAAAGAGGAAGCTTATTGATAAAGAATTACAAGAAGAGTCATTTTTTAAAGGGAAGCGTTGGCGAGAAGAGCAAAAGAAAATGGATGTGAAAGAAGGAGATGAAAAATATATGATTATCTCTTCAATGATAGCACCTAGTTCTTTTTATGAGTTTTTCTATACATTAGATTTGACAAGGAAAAACTTACGTGCAATTGCTCCAATAGTTTTAGGACTTTCCTTTTTTCTTTCTCAGGCAGTAGCATATTTTCATGTAATTCAAGTCGAAGCACCAAGAGTTATTTCTGAAGGATTTGGAATTTTATTGTTTATAGGATATTTGCTTTTATACTGTCAATTTTTAAGTTCTTTACGCGACAATAAAAAAAGGCTCTACGATTCTATCATAAAGCCTTTAGGGTGTTTTTTTATATTGTATATTCTTAGTATAATAGTAATAAGAGTAGTATTATAGCTGCTTAACTAGCTATTCGCATTTTTTCTAATTGGTAATATTCTCTAAAAGTGATCATGCGTTGTTGTTCTTCATCCCATAATTTATGAAACATCATCTTAAGTCCGTCCTTAAATGAAAGTGTAGTTACATATTTTGATAGAACGGTGTTTTCTGAAAAACATTTTTTAAGGTTATAATTAGGGATTCTACTATTTAGATGATGAATATGATGAATGCCAATATGTCCTGTAAACCATTCCATAATGCGTGGCAATTTTAAATAGGTACTTCCTTTGATGGCAGAAAGTACAAAGTCCCAATCTTTTTTCCATTTTTTATAAGAAAACTCGTGTTGATGTTGAATGTAGAAAAACCAGAACGCAATAATTCCAAAGAAAAATAGGATGATAAATTGCACTGCAAAGAATTTAGCCCAGCCTGTTAAATATCCAATAACTAAATAAGGAACAATAATTACAAGGTTGTCTTTTAAAAGAGTGAAAGTGGTTTTTTTCCAATTATTAAATTTTAAAAATGGATACTTAGTTGTGACAATCAAATAGTATACAGGTGCAATTACAAAAATAACGATAGGACTTCTAAAAACTTTGTATTTGAATCGTCCCCACCAGTTTTTTGCACGAAATTCTTCTACGGTAAGAGTTGGCATATCGCCAATTTGTCTTGTTTCTAATTGTCCATTATGACCGTGATGAAATGTGTGTGTTTCTGCCCAATATTTAAAAGGTAAAAAACTAAATACACTACAAGCATACCCTATAATGTCACTTGCTTTTTTTGATTTTATAAACGAATTGTGTCCGCAATCATGCTGAATAATAAAAATTCGAACCAAAAAGAAAGCATTTAAAATCCCTAATAAAAGAGTTAACGTAATTGAAAAGTCAAGGGTAAAATACATTAATACCCAAACGGCAATAAAAGGTAAAAAGGAAGAGGCCATTTGACCGATTGCTTTTTTAGTACTTTTCTTTTTGTATTTGGCGATGATAGACTTCCAATTTTTCAATGCTTCTTTAATCTCTTGATCAATATTTTGGTGCGTCATGGAGGAAATAAATTTAATCTTGTTGGATTGCTACTAAAAATTGGTACAATATATTGTAAAAATTGTAATTTGAAAATAATAAATTTAGATAATCGTAAATAAAGAGTAGTTTTGCGGAAGATATGGAATATATACTTAAATATTTTACGAATTTAACAGCTACTCAGATTGAACAGTTTGGTCAATTGGAAGCTTTGTATAAAGATTGGAATGCGAAAATTAACGTAATTTCTAGAAAGGATATTGACGAATTGTACGTGCGGCATGTGTTACATGCATTGGCAATTGCAAAAGTGCAACCTTTCAAGTCTGGATCAAAAATTTTAGATGTCGGAACGGGCGGAGGTTTTCCTGGAATTCCTTTAGCGATTTTATTCCCCGATGTCAAATTTACATTAGTTGATGCTATCGGTAAAAAGATTAATGTTGTTGAAAATGTGGTAAGTAGTATAGGGTTAACAAATGTTTCGGCATTTCATTTACGTGCAGAGAAGGTAAAAGGGGAATTTGATTTTGTAGTGAGTAGAGCTGTGACAAATATGCCAGATTTTGTAAAATGGATTCGGAAGAAAGTTGCCAAAAAGCAGCGACATGAATTAAAAAATGGAATCTTATATTTAAAAGGAGGTGATTTGACAGAGGAATTGAAAGATTTTCCAAAAGCAACTTTATATGCAATTCCTGATTTTTTTGAAGAAGATTTTTTTGAAACCAAAAAAGTGGTACATCTGCCCATAAAATATAAACCTTAAATAAATCAAAAAATCCCTTGAAATAATTTGCAAGGGATTTTTTTTGATGTAGTTGGTTGGTTTGGTTATAATGGGTTTTCTTTTTAAAAAGCAGTAGATAAGTTAATGGTCAATCCTGTACTTTGCGGAACAAAACGACAAACACCTCCAACACAAACAAGTCCGCCTCTTTGTCTACCATAATTTAAAGCAATTCGGGTAGCTCCTTTGGTGAAGCTTCCTCCAAAGTTATAATAGTGAATTTGCTCGTCTGTGTTATCGTTTCCGTAATTATATATATCAGTCGCATAGAAAGAAAGACGCGGTGTTACATTAAATTCTAACGTTCCACCAGCCCAATTTTTGTCATCATCTGGAGTCCATAAGTGTTGTAATTCTGCACGAATTGATTTTTTAGAATTAATTTTATAAGTAGCTTCTGCTACAGCAATATTTGAATTAACGACACCGCGTTCGTCAATGATAAAACGTTGATTGTAATATTGATTTACGTAATAAAATATACTTCTCCATTTTGGACTCCATTTTTTTCGTACCTCCATACTAAATTCAGAAAAGTATTTTTGACCAAAACCAAAGTATTCTATTTCGGCATCTCTATCTGTAAAATTGAAATCGCCTTTTAATCCAGCCCAGTATGAAGCGTTGAAAGCTACTTTAGTTCCGTATTTACCACCCAGAGAAGTTCCTTTCTCAAAGTTGTAAAAAATATCAATTTGCCCACCAATTTCACCAAACTTTAGTAAAGACGGGTCTGGAACAGAGATGGCTGGTTGGGCTTGATATACGTAAATATTGGTAAGTGCATAATCGTGTTGCTTCGTTAATCCTGGAAGATAGTTTAAGATATTCTCATTAAAAACATTTCCTGAAGCTTCTCTTTCTGAGAAAAAATTCATGTTTTCAAGTCTTCGAAAAGTGGCATCAATACCAAGACCTTTTTGTGAATAGCCAAAATTTACTAAAAGAGCATTCCCTTTTTCAACAAAGTTTTCAATGTATCGTTGTGAGTTTACAATGATATCTTTTCCTTTAGTGATGTATTCAATTCCTGAATAAAAAGTACTTCCAGAAAAATCAAGTCTAGCAGAAAAAGAGTTTGTTAACTCATCAAATCCCATATTTTGAAAATCTTCTGGGATATCTTGTTTTCGTCCAACATAGCTTATGCCAGCAGAAAGAGTAGAAGTCTCTAATTTTAAAGCATTCGTCAAATCTATTTCGGAGTTGAATCCAAAAATATCTCCTTCGGAAACTTTAAATCCGTCACGTTGTCTAGCATATAAAGCTGTAAACTCTAAAGCGTTGGAAGGTTGGTATTTTATACGACCTCCGCGAAAGGCATTATTAATTCCTAGAGGTCTATTTTCCCAACCTCGCAAAATTAAACCGCTTCCAAATTGCTCATAAAAGTAACCTGCTGTAACTTCAAGTTTGCGAGTTTTATACTTTGCATAATATAATGCAATTCCTGTGTCATCAAGTTTTGGAGAATAATTCAGTAATGGCATTGGTGCATAAGATTCAACTTGAATACCAGCAAACCAATTTCCGTAATTATAGTCTAATTTTAAATAGTTATTAGATCTAAAATGTTCTTCTTCGGCAAATTTCCCAAGTTTTGTATCATCATTATACCATTGTATATTTGATTCAAATCCACCTGTTAAAGTTCCCCAATCTTTCTTTTTATCATCGTCATCTTGGGCAAACCCTACAGAAGCAACCAATGCGAAAGATAGGTATAGTAATTTTTTCATGAAATAATAAAATGTGAGTTAGTGTAGTAGTGTTTGGTTAGTTTGGTAAGTGGTTATTCAGCATTTTTCTTAACCACTTCATATAATTGGTTTTCGGCACCAGGGAAGTATCCTGTATGACGAAATACAATTTCACCATCTTTAATAACGATTACATGTGGAATGGTGGTAATGTTTAAAGCACGTTGAAGGTCTTGATTTTCATCTAAGAGAATTTTATATTCCCAACCTTTCCCATTGATGAGTGGTTTAATTCTTTTTTTGGTTCTGGCGTCATCTGTTGCAATGGCTATAAGTTCTACATTTGTTTCATCTTGCCAATCTTCATACACTTCATTAATAGCATCTAGTTCGTTGATACATGGAACACACCAAGTGGCCCAAAAACTTAAAATTTTAACGCCTTTTTCTTTTGTGATTTGGTTCATGTTTAAAGAAGTTCCATCTAATTCTTTTACAGAAATATTCGGAATTTCTTTTTGCGCATGTGCTTGCAAAGTAAGCAATAAGCATACTGCAGCAATACTCATAATTGACTTCATAGTATTTAGTTTAATAGTGAGAATTTTGTAAATATATAAAAGCTAATGTTAAAAAAGCAAGAAAAATAAAATAAAACATTTTTACTGTTTTTTCTATATTCTCTATATAAATAATAGGCTATTTTGTTGATTTACTGTTTGTTAGTATTTTCTTTTTTTTAACAAAAAATTAATATAAATTAGTGCGCAAATTATACCATTACCAAACTTTTTAAACAAAAAAATTCTTATGAAAACAACAAACATCTTAAAGTATTTAGTAGTTGTTGCTGCATTGTTTATCTACTCTTGTAGTGACGATTCGGACGGAGATGGAGGAACGCCTACACCTGGCAGTGGCGGATCTGGCATTACTTCAATTACAGTAACTGCTAGTGAAAATTCTATCGAATTGGGAGGTTCTGTAACATTTACCGTAACCGCAAATGATGGGTCAAATGTTACATCTAGCTCAACTATTTTAGTAAATAATAGTTCTATTCAAGGAACTTCGTTTACACCAACAGCAACAGGAACGTACCAGATTAATGCTAAGTTTGAAGCATTAACAAGTAGTGCCATTAATATTGAGGTACTTCCGCCAGTTTTAACTTCTTTACGAGTAGAAAGTGCTGTATCAAGTATTAAGGTTGGAGACACTGCAGAGTTTATTGTTATTGGAACTGATGCTGGAGGTAATGATTACACCATTACTGAAGACGCTACAATTTCAGTAAACGGGAATCAAATCGTAGGGAATAGATTTATGGCTACTACAATGACAGATGTTCAGGCAACTGCAACGAAAGATAATCTTACTTCACCAGTATTCAATTTGCCGGTAACAGACGATAATGCGCCTGGTACTTTTGCAAGAAATGCTGTGATTGAAGATTTTACAGGAACATGGTGTGGATGGTGTCCAAGAGTTTCCTATGCCATTGAACAAGTTGAAGCACAAACAGATAGAGTATTTGCAATTGCGGCACATAGTGGGGATGCTATGGAAAATTCATACAGCGCTGCTTTAGATAACGTTTATGTAACTTCTGGATATCCAACAGCAGTAATTAATAGAGATGCTGAGTGGACGTATCCTGAACCAAGTAATGTGGCGCAAGCGACAAACTTAGCTACTGGGACTACAACATCTGGATTGTCAATTAATTCAATGATTGTTGGAAATCAATTGCAAGTGTATGTAAGTGCAGCTTTTGCTCAGACTACATCTGGTGCTAAATTAGTTGTATTAGTTTTAGAGGATGGGATTACTGCTTCTCAAAGAAACTATACAAGTTATTATGGTGGCGAAGATCCAATTCCTCAATTTGAGCACAATCATACACTAAGACATGCTATTACAGATGTATTTGGAGATGCAATCCCATCAGCGAATACTATGGCAAATACTAAATATACTGAAGTGTTTGATATTCCTATTCCTTCATTAGTAAATGACAGCAGTAAAATGTCTATCGTAGCTATGATTGTAGGTTCAGATAACAAAGTGATTAACGCTACTGGTGCTCATGTAGGAGTTGATAAAGACTATCAAGCAAACTAAAGAATTAATTATAATTAGCTAGAATTCTTAAATTCTTTGAAAAAGCAGCTCTAAAAGGAGCTGCTTTTTTTATGCTTACTTGATGATAATCTTTTTTACTTCTGAATTTTCTTGGTGTTGTATTTCCAATATGTAGACTCCTGTTTGTAAGGTTATTGGAATATTGAGTTCGGAAGAGATATTTGTAAAGGATTGATTGTAAACTTTTCTTCCAGAAATATCAATAAGTGCTAAATTTAATTCATTGATTGGAGTAGAAACAGCTAGTTTAAGAGTGTTTTTTACAGGATTTTCTAAAAGCTGAATCATTGAGGTGTTGGAAAAAACTTGGGATGTCAATGTGTTAGAAACAATTTCATTCCAAGCAAACTGAACGTTTGGATCTGTTAAAGTTACATGACCTTCATTGGTTGTAGGTATATACCAAGCATCAAAAGGAGTATGGTTCATATTGTTCTCTGTAATAGGATTGGGAATAGCATACCAATTATTTTGATTTTTTAAAGCCATGCTGCTAATTGTTGGGATAAAATTGAAGTAGTCTGTTTGTAATCCAGCAAAGAAAGCATCAATGGTAGGATCGCCGCCAGCAAAACTTCCTGATAAGGCGCCTAAGTCAAATAATCCACCCATGGCGGCATCAATTCCATCGGAATAACTAAAAGAACGAGAGTTGGCATTTGCGTTAATGTCGCAAAAGCATAAAAAAGGAGCGTCAATCCAAATATTACTGACCTCATTCGTTGTGTTGGCAGGATGCGTATACCATACTTTTAAATGTGCATCTGTTAATAGAGCAACTCCTTCTATGGTTACATCTAAAACTTGTCGCCCAGGCAAAACATCGTTGCCATTTTTGTCAGGATAAGGAGAGCCATTTCCGCTTCCGTTGATGATAGATACTTTGCGTAAATTTTCGGGAAACCCTGATGTGGTTAAGTTATTCATTCGATTAAAGAACAAATCTTTAAAAGGATGAGGAGTTGGTAGAACAATAGTATTGTCAAATTCAGCAATTTCACCTGATTGTAAATGTGCTTCCATGTGATCTGTTAGCATTTGTCTAGCTGCGGGCGATTTAAGCATGCCATCAACAATTGGGCGCAACGATTCTACGCTAAAGTTTCCAACCCATGTATCCAAACCATATGCTAGATAATTAAATAAATGTTGAAAACCTATGGGTACATTTGCTCCTAAGTGTGGAGAATCAAAAGAAATCCACAAACGAGTATCATGATTTAGGTTTTGATTTTCCATGTAACTAAGAGCATATCTAGAAATCAATCCACCCATACTTGGTCCAATAATTACATTTCCTTCATTGCCAGCTTTTTGACTGTTAATTGTGTTAATTAATTCTACTAAAATCATGGCATTGCGTTCTATGTAATCAGCGCCACCATCTACCAAAACACTTCCTGCTGGATAATCATTTTCATCAATAATTAAGTCGTTGTTAGTATCTGTAACATCGCTAACCAAGAGTAGAGAATTATCTGTTAAGCGAAGATATTGAGGTAAATTTAATATGATTACATCAAAGTTTTCTTCTGCTCGAATACGATCGGCTAAATTCTGTGTCATTCCTCCACCGTCAGTATACGTTAGTAATTGGTATACAGCGCTGATGTCTCTTGTGTCACTTGGATCAAAACCATCAATAACGATAATAGGTTTGTCTAACACATTATCTGCTCCGAGAAAAATTTGATATTCTCCCATGCCGGCAAAATTGGTTGCGCCACTATAGGTAGAAAGATCAGGACTAATACTAGCTGTGATAGATTGTGAGTTTTCTTGATTTTCAGTTGAATTTGTTCCATGGACAATCAGCTGAGCCGACGATATTTTTTCTTCCCCAGAAGACAAGCGAATTTTAAAATTCAATTGTTTCTTTCCTGCGTTTGCGTATTGTATGGAAATAGGAGTGTCAAAATTTACTGTTGTATATCCATTTCCATTATCAAAATCGATAGAAAATTGAGTAATATGCTTGTGTGTTTCTGTATAAAACAGATTGCTATCAATATAAAAGCTAGTTTGTAAGCCGTGTTTATGTATGCTTAAAGGTGCTGCTATAAACTCTTTTTTTTGTATTAATGCATGTGCAACAGCAGATGATTTTACTTTGTAGGTTTCGTTTTGGAGAATAATATCATTATTGGCAATAATTTCAGGATTTACAATTTCATATTCAACATACATTCCTGCAATTTTGATGGTTTCATTATACGAAGTTATTCGCATAGTATTTGCAATTATTTCAGAAGGCACCTGTTTTCCTGCATGTTTTAGTTCTTTGGCAGCTTGCACTAAGCTGTACATGCTATTGTAGTCAGAGTGTTGTTTTAAAACAGAAAATGGAGCTGTGTTGCGTACTAAAGTTTCTGTTTGCTTGGGTATTGAATTTAGCGAAATAAAAGAATCATTATTTACTTGTGCAAAAAAACACAAAGGAGCTAAAAAAAATAGTAATCTTAACTTCATTTAGGAATGTTTTAGGGTTGTAAAAATCGCAGGAAATTAAGATAATTATTGAGAAAAATAAATTTTAAAAGTTTAAATGTTGTAAATAATCCACAAAAGAGAGTTTTGTGAATAAAAAAAGCTGAGGTATAACCTCAGCTTAAATTTTAGTTTTTATAATATGCTTATCCTAAAAAAGGATATCTGTAGTTGGTAGGAGAAACAAAAGTTTCTTTAATTAATCTAGGAGAAACCCAACGCAATAAATTTTGTGCAGAACCAGCTTTGTCATTAGTTCCAGAAGCTCTTGCACCACCAAATGGTTGTTGTCCTACAACAGCACCTGTTGGTTTGTCATTGATATAGAAGTTTCCTGCGCAGTTTTCTAAAGCCTTAGTCGCTTCATCAATGGCGTAACGATCGCGAGAGAAAATTGCTCCAGTTAATGCATACTCGGAAGTTTCGTCTACAAGAGTAAGTGTGTCTGACCAATCAGCATCCTCATAAACATACACAGTTACTACCGGCCCGAATAACTCAGTTTCCATCGTTGTGTATTTTGGATTAGTTGTTAAGATTACTGTTGGTTCTATAAAATACCCTTTAGATTTGTCGTAATTTCCTCCTGCTACGACTTCTGCATCAGCATCTGCTTTTGCTTGATCAATATATGAAGCCAATTTGTCAAATGAACCTTCATGAATCACAGCGGTGATAAAATTATGCAAGTCACCAGGAGATCCCATTTTGAAAGAAGCAATATCTTCTTTTACTAGTTCAAGAACTTCATTGGCAATTGATTTTGGTAAATATACACGAGAAGCCGCACTACATTTTTGTCCTTGAAACTCAAAAGCACCACGAGTAATTCCAGTAGCTACTTGCTTTGGGTTTGCACTTGGATGTGCTACAATAAAATCTTTTCCTCCAGTTTCTCCTACAATTTTAGGATACGTTTTATAAGTATGGATATTGTTTCCAATTTTTTTCCAAAGTTCTTTGAATACATATGTAGAGCCTGTAAAGTGAACTCCTGCAAAATCTGGGCTTTCCAAAATAGTATCTGTAATCATTACTGGGTCGCCATATACAACATTAATAACACCATCTGGGACACCAGCTTCTTTAAATACATCAACAATTACTTTTGCTGAGAAAATTTGACTATCGCTAGGTTTCCATACAACGGTATTCCCCATCATGGCAGCACTAGCAGGCAAATTTGCGGCGATGGCCGTAAAGTTAAAAGGTGTAATAGCATATACAAATCCTTCTAATGGTCTGTACTCTACACGATTCCATATGCCTTCTGCAGAATCTGGTTGCTCTTCATAAATTTGCGACATGAATTCTACGTTAAAGCGTAAAAAGTCAATCAATTCACATGCGGCATCAATTTCTGCTTGGTGTACTGTTTTAGATTGGGCAATCATCGTTGCAGCATTAATCTTAGCTCTGTATGGTCCAGCAATTAATTCAGCAGCTTTTAGGAAAATAGCAGCGCGTTGCTCCCAAGTTAATTGAGCCCATTTTTTTCTAGCATCTAACGCAGCATTAATAGCTTGAGTCACATGTTTTTTTTCGGCTAAATGATAGGTTCCAACAATATTTTGATGATCATGAGGAGGCGCCATCGTATTTGTGTTTCCTGTACGAATTTCTTCGTGACCGATATACATTGGAATGTCTACATTTCCATTAAAATATGATTCATATTGTGCAGTAACAGCGGCTCTTTCTGGAGTTCCTGGTGCATACGATTTTACAGGTTCGTTTATCGCAGTTGGAACTTGAAAAAATCCTTTTCCCATAGGTTATATTTTTATAAGTGTTTGTATTAGAATTTAAAGTTGCAAAGATACAAAAAAAATGCACCTTAGTCGAACGTCATTTTGTATGTATTTTCTGTACTTTATGAAAAATTAGCAATACGGATAATTGTCAATTATGCATTTGGGAATTTTATATGCTTTCTAATGAAAATTTTGTAAGTTGTTTGCGGAACGGCAGACAAAGGGAATATGTGTACAGTTAGTTTTTTTTATAAAGGAAATAATGATTTTGTATTAACTTCTAATAGGGATGAATCTCCCAAAAGGGAAACTTTAAGTCCTGCTGAATATACAGTTTTGGAATCAAAAATGATTTTTCCTAAAGATGTGGTAGGTGGTGGTACTTGGATTGGAGTGAGCGATCAAAAACGTTTGATTTGTTTGCTAAATGGAGGTTTTGAGAAACACATACGTCTGCCTAATTACAGACACAGTAGAGGTGTTGTTGTAAAAGATCTTTTAGGATGTTCTCAAATTGAAGAAGCTGTTCATGCATATAATTTAGCTCGAATAGAACCTTTTACAATTATAATTGTTGATTGGAATGCTACTTTGGTATTATATGAGCTTGTTTGGGATGGAGTCAAAAAGTACTTTCAAAAACTGCCGCTTCATAAAGCGCATATTTGGTCATCTTCAACTTTGTATTCTGAAGAGATGAAACAATTACGTCGCAATTGGTTTGAAGATTTTCAACAAAAAGAATTACTTCAAGCAGATTCTTTATTGTATTTTCATACTACAGCAGGAATTGGAAATCCAAATATAGATGTTATTATGGATAGAAAAATAGTTCGAACAGTTAGTGTGACACAAGTTGAAAAAAAGGAAGAAATTGTGACTATGGATTATCACGACCTGTTGAGGGAAAGGAAAAGTACGATTTCGTTTAATCCAATCGAAGAACTGCATGAGTAATACGGGAATTATTTTAACATTAGCATATCCGGAAACTATTGTTAAAACCTCGCAAGAATGGTATTCGCCATACTTACGCTTTATAGGTATTGGAAAAAAAAATTACGTTCGAGCTGGACATGCAGCATTAGTGCTTATTGATAAAAAAACAGGAACTTTAGATTATTATGATTTTGGGCGCTATGTGACTCAATTGACATACGGACGTGTGCGTTCCAAACAATTTGATAGAGAGTTGGATTTTCCGCTAAAAGCAATTATAAAAAATCATGAAATCGTTAACTTGAATGAACTGTTACACTTTTTGGCTAATCACCCAGAATTGACTCATGGAGAAGGAAAAATGATAGCATCTGTTTGCAATGAAATTGATTACAAAGCTGCACGCAATTATATAAATTATTATGCAAGACAAGGATTTGTAAAATATGCTGCTTTTAAAAAGGGAGGATCAAATTGTGCTCGTTTCGTAACAGATGTGTTGATTTCTTCAACAACGAATAATCGGCTTAAGAAAAAACTTAAAAAATCCACATGGTTTACCCCAAGTACTATTGGAAATGTGACAATTTCAGGTAAAAACGGAGAAGTATATGAAGTGGTTAATAATACAATATGTCTATTTAATTCTACATCAAGAAAAATAACGTTGACCTGTTTTTTGGATCGATTGAAAAATCATCAGCCAAATCAAAAAGGTACTTTGTTGCCAAAGTATGTCTCAAATGTTTCTGAAAATGCACAATGGCTTTCGGGTATTGGTTCAGGAGCTTGGTTTGATATTGAGCAACTTCCTACGCAGGCATATTGTTATCGTATACGTAGAGTTTCTCCTAATGGTCATGTAGATGTTGACGGAATATTTAAAGTGCATAATCCGTTGTTTGACTTACAACAACCGTATCAATTTATTCATAATTCAAATTGTGCATTTGTCACAATATTGCAAAATGAGCAAGTGTTTTACTTTAGTTTTCAGGAAGATTATAACGTAGCCTTGAGTTAAAACTATACTTTGTGTAAAGTGCAATTGTTAGGAATTTTAAAAAATAGTTTTTTGTATTTTTGTGAAAATCACAAATAAATGCAAGCCCATTTTCTTTCAAAAATCAAAGAAGTTCTTCCAGAAAATATTTCATTAATTGATTCTGTTGCAGCCGTGTTGGATATTAGTTACGATGCAGCACATCGGCGCACAAGTTTAAAAAGTAAGTTGTCTTTAGAAGAAGCGATTGCGTTGGCAAGGCATTTTAACTTATCCATTGATCAGCTTTTTGAGATTGGATTGCAAGATGTAGTTGCGGTTCAAAAAACACAAGTTATTCGTTCCCAGATAGATTTGGAAGCTTATTTTGAGGCTTCATATCAAAATTTGAAACAAATTTTGTCAATGAAAGACTCTGAAATTGTATATTCTGCCAAAGACCTTCCTATTTTTTACACAGCATCCAACAATATGTTGTCGCGTTTTAAAATGTATGTTTGGTTGCAATTATTGGGAGAAGAACAAAAAGTGGTAGCTTTTGAGAACTTTGCGCCATCAGTATCATTAGTATCTGCTGCTTCTCGTTTGGGTGAGTTGTATGCAAATTTACAGGTTACTGAAATTTGGGATGTAACTACGATTAATAGCACGCTGAAGCAAATCCATTTTTATTACAAATCCATGCTTCTTTCGGGAATGGTAGCCAAACAACTTTGTGAGGATCTTAAAAAACTTATCCAAGCTATTGAAGATAAAGTAGGGCAAGATATGCAGTATAAACTTTATTACAATGAATTATTGCTCATGAATAACACAGTTTTAGTAAAGACGCCTTCAATTAAAACTTTGTTCGTTCCTTATACTATTTTGTCTTATTATAAAACGAGCGATACAGAAACTCTTGACCAAGTAGATGCGCACCTACAAAGGCAAATGCGTAATTCAAAATTATTATCGACAGCAGGAAAAAAAGAACAGCGTATCTTTTTTACTAAAATGTATAAAAAAATTGAAGCATTAGTGTATTTGATTGCAGCAGAAAACGTATTGGATTTTGAGTAAATTCAATAGAAATCTATTAGCTTAAAATATGATGCGAATACAATTTGTTAATTGAGTGCAAAAGGAGCGCTTAATTTGAATGTAGGAATAAAAACTCTAAACTTCTTTGTCGTGGTAAAATTAACCATGTTATAATGTCCGCGCATAGCTCCAATAGGAGAAGCTAGTAAGCAACCAGATTGATAGGTATGTGATTCGCCAGGTTTTAATACTGGTTTTTTGCCAATTACACCTTCGCCATCGACAATTTCAATATTATTTAGAGCGTCAAAAATCTGCCAATGTCTCGATGTAAGTTGTACGGAGTCTTTGCTTTGGTTTTCAATAGTAATTTGATAACCAAACGCAAAATGCATCTTGTAGTTTTTGAAGAAAGTACCTTCAAAACTAGTCTTTACGGAAATTTTTATGCCTCTAGTTACCTGTTGGATCATTTGCAATTTTTATATAAATAGTTGTAAATGTTTCACGTTGTTTAACTTGCATTTACATCAGCAATACAATCAAAAATACGAATTTTATATTTACTTCAGTAAAAGTGGTGAAAATTTAACGAATTTTCAAGAGAAAGTTGTCTAATTCTTTATTACAGTGGAGTTTGTGGTGCCAATTCCAATAATACTATCATAAACTTCTCCAAATTTTCTAAAATAAACAATAATTAAATAATCATTTTCTGTTTCAAAGTTAGCGCCGCTAATTTTGGAAGTATCTAACTCGTTTTTATCGTTAACTACCACATACTTATAGTTATAAAACCCTTGTTTTAACAAAATTTGGGCTTCGTATAAATCTGTGTCTGGGTTGTAAAATAACTGGTTTTCTTCTGTTAATGCATAATTATTAAAACGACCGTATACATATACTTTGCTTCCTTCTAAATCCATGTAATTTTCCAAAGAAAAATGAATCATTGCATAATCTGCTTCAATAGATGGGTTGGTGCCTTGTATTGTATTGATTAAAAAATCACCATTAATATCTGGATTAAATGTGTAAGGTTGTAAAGCGCGAGTTGGATTTGTGTGTAAATAGTTGTGATAAATGTCTTTGAGTTCAATTCGGGCAATGCTTACATTTCCACCTCTGATTTCTTTATTGTCAAAGTTGAAAAATTCATTGCCTCCTGAAAAGCTAGTTTCTGTATTGTAGCGATAAATTAATCTAGACCCAATAGTGTATTGAGGTTTAATGTTGGTAATGGCTCTTTTCCATTGGTAATTTTGCAAAATGGCAACTTTAACCTCACGCATTGGGTTTCGTAAAAGTAAATTGGGTGAGTTGATTTCAAATTGAATCAGTTGGTTTTGTTGAATAGTACTTAAATCTCTCGTTCTGTGAACAGTTGCGCCAACTCCTACAACATCTTCGTAAACAATAAATCTTCTTGAAAACATCAATTCATCATCATCATTATAAATAGAAACCATGTAGTTTCCGGAAATTAATAATGTAGTAAAATTGTTAGGAATCGTCAATTGATAATTTGAGTACAGTTGTAATGTATTGAATGAATTCTCATAATTTATAATCCGTTGGTTGTCTAGACCTCGCATATATTGGGCTTTTGCCAAATTAGAAGGAGTCCAGTCGTAGTTGCAATGTGCAATCTTATAGTAGTAGTCGGCTTCATCTCCATTAATATCATCAAAAGTAAGTTGAAAAGGTTCTCCTAATCTCAAAATAGGGAACTGATCGCCTTCATTAGGTCCAGAAAATTCGATACTCTTAATAAAACTAGGAGGATCTACTTCTAGCAAAGGTTCTACTTGTGCAAATATGAGGTGTGTGTAAAAAAGGAATATCAAGCAAAAAATACGATACATATCAGATATAATTTTTTGTAAAGATACGCAAAATGTGTGCCTGAGATATACTTAGCAAAATGTAAGTAAAAAATGAAGGTTTAAAAAGTTAATTTAGAATCAGTATAAATAAATTTTATAGTTAAGTATTGGCTTTTAGTTGAGTGTATAAATGCTTAAATTTGCACGTTTTTTAGTAAAAAATCCATAACTATGTCAAAAGACATTCGCATAAAAAAAGGCTTAGATATTAAGCTTGTTGGCGAAGCAGAAAAAACTACAATTGCGGCAAAACCGAGTAGTTATTATGCGATAAAGCCCGAAGATTTTCACGGTATCATTCCTAAAATGTTAGTGAAAGTTGGTCACAAAGTCAAAGCTGGTCAGGCATTATTTCACTCCAAACTAGACGAAGCATTATTATTTCCATCTCCTGTAAGTGGCGAGATTTCTGAAATTATCCGCGGAGCAAAGCGTAAAATTCTAGAAATTAGAATCCAAGCAGATGCAACACAGGAATACCAAGATTTTGGTAAAAAAGATGCTGCAAAAATGTCTGGAGACGAATTAAAAGCACATTTACTGACAACAGGTTGTTGGCCATTTATAAAACAACGTCCATATGACGTAATTGCAAACACTGAAAAAACTCCAAAAGCAATTTTCATTTCAGGTTATAACTCTGCGCCATTAGCAGCTGATTTTGATTATACGCTTTCTGGTAAAGAAGCTGAGTTGAGTGCTGCACTTACGGCATTGACAAAGCTTACCGAAGGAAGTGTGCATGTAGTTACCAAAAAAGGAGGAAACTCTCCTTTAGCTACTGTAACTGATGTAACTTCTCATAAGGTTTCAGGACCGCATCCAGCAGGAAATGTTGGGACACACATCAATAAAATTGACCCTGTAAACAAAGGAGAAGTTGTTTGGACAATTAATGCTCATGACTTGGTGATTATTGGTGAGTTGTTGCTTACTGGTAAATTTAACGCAAGTAGAACCCTAGCAGTTACAGGTTCTCAAATTGAGAAACCACAATATGTAACCGCACTTATTGGAGCAAATATTAAAGATATTACGGCTAATAACATCAATTTGGATAATACCCGAATCATTAGTGGAAACGTGTTGACGGGTAAAAAAGAAACTCCAGAAGGATCTTTAGGGTATTATCACAATCAAATTACAGCAATCCCTGAAGGAGATGATTATGAATTCTTTGGATGGAATAAACCTGTTTTTGATAAAGTAAGTACTTCGAGAGCGTTGACATTCTCATGGATGCAGCCAAATAAAAAATATGATCTTACCACAAATACAAATGGTGAGCATCGTGCATTTGTAGTAACAGGAAGCTATGAAGAAGTATTTCCTTTGGATATGTATCCGTTACAGATGTTAAAATCTTGTATGTATTCAGATTTAGACGAAATGGAAGCTTTAGGAATGTATGAAGTAGCGCCTGAAGATTTTGCTTTAACAGAATTCATTTGCGTGTCTAAGCAGCCACATCAAAAGATTATTAGAGAAGGTTTAGACTTAATGCTTAAAGAAATAGGATAAGACGATGAGCTTAAAAAGTAAATTACACAATTTAAAAGAAAAGTATAAAGGTACCAAGATGGCGCCTGCGTTCAATGCGTTGCATACGTTCTTATACTTACCTAACGAAACTACACACGGAGGAACGCACATCAAAGCGGCTGACGATTTGAAGCGTACCATGAACACAGTGATTATGGCATTGGTTCCATGTTTGATTTTTGGAATGTTCAATGCTGGATATCAACACTACTTAGCGTTAGGGCAAATTGAGGCTGCTAATGGATTTTTAGGAGCTTCGTTTTGGACATTAGATAACCTATTGGTAGGAGCAATGACTGTGTTGCCACTTGTAATTGTATCTTACGGAGTTGGACTAGCAGTAGAATTTTTATTTGCTGTAATTAAAGGACACGAGGTAGAAGAAGGGTATTTGGTAACAGGAATGTTAGTACCATTAATTGTTCCGGTTGATATCCCACTATGGATGTTAGCAGTGGCCGTAATTTTCGGTGTAGTTATCGGAAAAGAAGTTTTTGGTGGAACAGGGATGAACATCTTAAACCCAGCATTGACAATCAGAGCCTTTTTATTCTTTGCGTATCCAACTTGGATGTCTGGAGATAAAGTTTGGGTTCATGGAGCAAAAGAAATGGCTGGAACACCAGATGCTATTTCAGGTGAAACTATATTAGGATACTATGCAAAAGCAGGGCAAGAATTAACAATTGCAGGAACCAATGGAGGTTCTGATATTGTAACTACATATGGTGATAGAGCTGCAGAATTGTATTCTTATTCAGATATGTTTTGGGGATTAATTCCTGGTTCAGTAGGAGAAACTTCAAAATTTTTAATCATTATTGGAGCATTGTTCTTAATTTTTACAAAAATAGGAAGTTGGAGAATCATGCTAAGTACTGTTATTGGAGCACTCGTAATGGGATTAATATTTAATGGTGTAGTCGATGCAGGTTGGATTACTGAATCTAGCAAATTCTATGGATTAATGGATGTGCCATTCTGGCAACACTTAATTATAGGAAGTGTTCTATTTGGAGCTGTATACATGGCAACTGATCCTGTAACAGCTGCACAAACAAACAAAGGAAAATGGATTTATGGTTTCTTAATTGGTTTTATATCAATTATGATTCGTGTATTCAACCCAGCATATCCTGAAGGTGTATTCTTAGCAATCTTGTTGATGAACGTATTTGCACCTACCATTGATCACTATGTGGTTCAAGCCAATGTAAAGAAACGAATGAAACGTCTAAAAGTAAAAACAGCTTAACGATGGAAAAGAGAACAGATAAAAATTCATATACCGTACTATTCGCTGTGGGAATGGTATTAATAGTGGGTGCATTATTGGCGTATCTAGCATCAGCATTAAAACCATTGATTTCCGAAAATGAGCGTTTAGAAAAGCAACAAAACATTTTGTATGCAATGGGAATCAATAATAACGATGAAGGAAGTGCCACATTCGTTTCTACAGATGAAGCTCCAAAACTGTTTGCTAAGTATATTAAAAAGCAATTGGTTATCGAAAATGGAGAAGTAAAAGAAAATGCTGAAGCATACTTAATCGACGTTAAAAAAGAACAAGCAAGAGCAAAAGAAGGAAAAGCTAGAAGACTTCCTTTATTTGTAGGTGAAAAAGACGGAAAAAAATACTACATAGCTCCAATTAGAGGAAAAGGACTTTGGGATGCAATTTGGGGATATGTTGCTATGGATGAAAATATGGTTGTTCAAGGTGTATACTTTGACCATAAAGGAGAAACGCCAGGTTTGGGAGCAAACATCAAGCAGCGTTATTTTATGGACGATTTTTACGGAGAGCATTTGTTAACAGAAGCGGGTGTTTTTAAAGGAATTACAATTTCTAAAACAAACTCTGACCCAACAAACGAAGACAAAAACGATTTTGAAATCGATGCAATTGCAGGTGCAACTATTACAGGAGATGGAGTTACAGCAATGATTAAAAAAGATCTACGTCTGTATGTGCCATATTTTCAAAACTTAAAAAAACAAGGATAAATCATGGGAAAAGATAGTAAGTTAATTTTAGACCCATTAGCAGACAATAACCCAATTACTATTCAGGTATTAGGAATCTGTTCTGCGCTAGCTATTACGGCTGAGTTAGAAGCTTCAATCGTAATGTCTATCTCGGTATTATTCGTATTAGGTGTAGGAAATGTGGTAATTTCATTAATGCGTAATATCATTCCGTCAAAAATTAGAATTATTGTACAGCTAATTGTAGTTGCAACACTAGTAATTATTGTTGATTTGGTGCTGAAAGCCTTTGCGTATGAATTGAGTAAAACACTTTCGGTATTCGTTGGATTAATTATTACAAACTGTATCATCATGGGGCGTTTTGAAGCGTTTGCGTTGGGTAACGGACCATGGAGATCATTTTTGGATGGAATTGGAAATGCGCTTGGATATGCAATCATCTTAATTATTGTAGGATTCTTTAGAGAATTGCTAGGTTCAGGAACACTTTTAGGAATGAAAGTTCTAGGAGATCCAATTGAAAAAACTGGGCTATATGCTATCGGATATGAAGACAACGGATTCATGTTATTATCTCCAATGGCATTAATCGTAGTTGGAATCATTATTTGGGTACAACGTTCAAGAAATAAATCTTTAATAGAAGACTAAATGAAGTAATGAGCTATTATAGAAATGAGATGTCTCAATGCTAAATTGCTCAAAACTCAATACTAAAAAATATGGAACACGTAGAATTATTTTTCAAATCAATATTCATAGACAACATGGTATTTGCAACCTTCTTAGGGATGTGTTCGTACCTTGCAGTATCTAAAAAAGTATCTACTGCTGTTGGACTAGGAGCAGCCGTGATTTTCGTACTAACCATTACAGTGCCGTTAAACTGGTTATTAGATCAATACATATTACAACCAGGTGCTTTATCATGGTTAGGAGAAGAATACGCTTCGTATGACTTAAGTTTCTTGTCGTTTATCATGTTTATTGCAACTATTGCAACTATGGTACAATTAGTAGAAATTGTTGTCGAAAAGTTTTCACCTTCGCTATACAACTCATTAGGAATCTTTTTACCATTAATTGCGGTAAACTGTGCAATCTTAGGAGGTTCGTTATTCATGCAATCTAGAGAAATTGCTACATTAGGTTTGGCAACTACTTATGGTATCGGTTCTGGTATCGGAT
The DNA here is from genome assembly GCF_001005305.1 of Kordia zhangzhouensis. Lineage (GTDB taxonomy): Bacteria > Bacteroidota > Bacteroidia > Flavobacteriales > Flavobacteriaceae > Kordia > Kordia zhangzhouensis. Next base: position 123,655 of record NZ_LBMH01000003.1, on the reverse strand, counting down.
GGTTTTTAGCAATCTTGGCTATTGCTGCTATTCGTGAAAAAATCAGATACTCTAGTGTGCCAGCTCCATTAAGAGGGTTAGGAATTACATTTATCATCACTGGATTAATGGCAATTGGTTTTATGAGTTTTGGAGGAATGTTAACAGGAGGCGATGAGCCAACTGAAGCAAATGACAAAGCAGCTCAAATTGAAACGGTACAAGATAACAGTGCGACAAAAGAAATCGCTAACAATACAAAAGTAATCGATTAATAATATGATATTAGCAGCAAGTACAACAGGAACGATTATAGCAACAGTAAGTGCCTTTTTACTAATCACCTTAGTATTAGTCTCTTTATTGTTGTTTGTAAAACAAAAACTATCTCCATCTGGTCCTGTAAAGATCACAATTAATGGTGAAAGAGAAATCGAAGTAGCATCAGGAGGTACGCTTTTATCTACATTAGGAAATGAAAAAATATTCTTACCATCTGCTTGTGGAGGTGGAGGAACATGTATTCAATGTGAATGCCACGTACTAGAAGGTGGTGGAGAAGCATTGCCAACAGAAACTCCTCACTTTACTAGAAAAGAACTACAACATGGAGCTCGTCTAGCTTGTCAAGTAAAAGTAAAGCAAGACATGAACATCACTATTCCAGAAGAAGTATTTGGAATTAAAAAGTGGGAAGCTGTCGTGGTTCGTAACTACAATGTTGCTTCTTTTATCAAAGAATTTGTTGTGGAAATTCCTGAAGATATGGACTACAAAGCAGGTGGGTATATTCAAATTGAAATTCCACCATGTGAAGTAAAATATGAGGAGATTGACATCACGGCACACCCTGAAGAGCATGAAAGACCAGACAAGTTCCAAGCAGAATGGGATAAGTTCGGATTATGGCCTTTGGTAATGAAAAATACAGAAACAGTAGAGCGTGCCTATTCAATGGCGTCGTATCCAGCAGAAGGACGTGAGATTATGTTGAACGTTCGTATTGCAACTCCGCCTTGGGATAGAGCCAAAAATCAATGGATGAATGTAAATCCAGGAGTTGCTTCCTCGTACATCTTTGCACGCAAACCTGGTGACAAAGTAGTAATTTCTGGACCTTACGGTGAGTTCTTTATCAATGAGTCTAATGCAGAAATGCTATACGTTGGTGGAGGAGCAGGAATGGCACCTATGCGTTCGCACTTATACCACTTGTTCAAAACGATAAAAACTGGTAGAAAAGTTACTTATTGGTATGGAGGACGTTCAAAACGAGAGTTATTCTACATTGAACACTTTAGAGAATTAGAGAGAGACTTTCCAAACTTTAAATTTTACATGGCACTTTCTGAGCCATTAGAAGAGGATAACTGGAAAGTGAAAAAAGATATTCACGATGAAGAAGGTGATGGTTTTGTTGGATTTATACACAATTGTGTAATTGACAATTATCTAAATCTTCATGAGGCACCAGAAGATATTGAACTATATTTCTGTGGACCACCATTAATGAACCAAGCTGTTCAAAAAATGGGAGAAGATTTCGGTATTCCAGATGAAAACATTCGATTTGATGATTTCGGAGGATAAACCCAATCATTTCAAAAACATAAAAGACCGTCATTTATTGACGGTCTTTTTTTATGCGGTTCTAATTCGTAGTAATTATCTTCATAAAAAAGAATAATCTCCTTATATTTAAACCTTAATTTTCATCACAATCATGGGACGCAATATATTATCCTTACTCTTTATTTTTGTCTTTGGAATTCTACAAGCCCAAAAAAAGATAATAACGCATGCTGATTATGATTTGTGGAAACAATTACAAGAAACAAAAGTTTCCAAAACAGGAAAACTGATTCTTTCTACAGTAGTAACAGCAACTGATAGAGGAGATGGATATTTGCAAATATATAATACTAGGACAGGACAAAAGGCAAACTATTTTAATGGTAAGAATGGGGAAATTACAGATGATGAAAAATTTGTCATTTTTACGAAAGCACCTTCATATCAAAGCATGCGATTAGAAAAAAAGAATAAGGTTAAGAGTGAGGATCAAAAAAAAGAAGTGCTATATATTTATGATGTGGCAAATCATCAAATATATGACTCTATTGAACGGGTAAAATCATATAAAATAGGAGAAAAAAGCAACGACTACTTTGTTATAGAGAAATTCAAAAACAAAAAAAATACTTCACATAAAGATAGCTTACCAGCATGGAAATATAACTATGCAATTGTATATCACTTAGCGTCAAAAAAACAAGATACTCTATTCAATTTCAAAGAATATATTGTTCCTGAAAAGGGCACTGTTTTTTATTACACAACATTAGATGAAAAAAATAAAAAGAAGGCAAATGCTGTATGTGCGTATGATGCTAAAACTCATACGAGAAAACAACTAGACAGTTCTTTGTTTGACTATAAAAATCTTGCTGTAAATAAAGAAGGAACACAAGTGAGCTATATTGCTGAATATGACTCAGTAAAAGCAAATTCTGCGCGATACAAGCTTTTTCTTTATAAGAATAAAAAGTTACATGATTTAGTAGCGAAAGAATTGCAGTATTTTCAAGAAAAAGAAGAAATAAGTGGCAATCAACCACTCACTTTTTCCGAAGATGGAAAGCGATTGTATTTTTATACAAAACTCAAAAGCGAACATAAAAAAGATACCACATTACTAGATGATGAAATTCCTGAAGTAGATGTTTGGAGTTGGAATGATGAAAAAACTCAGCCACGCCAAAAAGTTTTGAGTAAAGAGCTTGATGAAGATACACGCTTGTATAGCTATGATATCCAAAATGAAAAAATAGTCAAACTGCAAGATGGTATCATTGACGAAATTGTATTGTCTGATAAATACGCTTCAAAATATGTACTGGGAATTGATTATTCTCCTTATGCAATAGAAACTTGGAAATCGCCCTGGGAAAAAGATTACTATGTAATCAATCGTGAAACAGGCGTTAAGCGGTTACTCTTTAAACAAACAATCACACAAGTAGAAATTTCCAAATCTGGAGACTATGGAATCTATTTTAATTATACTACTAATGATTGGTATTCGGTCAACCTAGAAACGTTTGAAAAACACAATCTTACGGAAGGTATAGAAGTTTCATTTGAAGATGAGGACAATGATGTTCCGGCAAAAGCCAATTTCTATGGATTAGGCGGCTATGATAAAAAAGGAAATATTCTCTTATATGATAAATATGATATTTGGAGTGTCCCTGTTGATGGTGCTAAAAAAGCAAAAAATATTACAAAAAATGGAAGGGAAAACAAAATTACCTACCGAACTCAACGAGATAAAGATGATGAATGGATGGCTCAATACATAGATGGTAAACTATTTATTGTTGCTTTTGATGAAACTTTAAAAGCAGATGCTATTTACTTATTAGATGGTAAAAGGTTAAGAGAATGTATAGCACCTAGCAACAAACAAATTTCTTCATTCGTAAAAGCCAAGGAAGCAAATGTTATGGCGTATCGAGTTGGAAATTTTAACGAAGCATATGACCAATACATAACGCTCAACAACTTTAAATCACATCAAAAAATCACAAATATCAATCCCCAACAAAAAGACTTCAAATGGGGAACTTCAGAATTGGTTTCTTGGAATGCCTATGATGGAACAAAACTAGAAGGTATTGTATATAAACCTGAAGATTTTGATCCTCAAAAAAAATACCCGATGATTGTTTACTTTTATGAAAGAAGCTCTCATAAACTAAATAATTACGTCGTTCCAAAACCAAGCGCTTCTACAGTAAACCCAACATATTTAGCAAGTAATGGGTATATTTTGTTTGTGCCTGATATTGTATACAAAGCAGGGCAACCAGGAGATGACGCATACAATTGTGTAATCTCGGGAGTAGAAATGATGGAAAAGAAAGGGTATATTGACAGTAGTCGTATGGCGTTACAAGGACAAAGTTGGGGAGGCTATCAAGTGGCGTACCTGATTACGAAGACTAATAAGTTTAAAGCAGCTATGGCGGGAGCGCCAGTAAGCAATATGACTTCTGCATATGGAGGCATACGTTGGAAAACTGGATATAGCCGAATGTTTCAGTATGAAAATACACAAAGTAGAATCGGGAAAAATCTATGGGAAGGCTTTGACTTATACATCAAAAATTCTCCATTATTCCATTTGCCAAATGTAGAAACTCCTTTGCTTATCATGCATAACGATAATGACGGAGCAGTTCCTTATTATCAAGGAATAGAACTTTTTATGGGAATGCGACGATTAAAAAAGCCTGCTTGGTTATTAGTTTACAATAACGAAGCGCATAACTTACGTAAAATGAAAAATCGTCAAGACCTTTCCATTCGAATGATGCAGTTTTTTGATCACTACCTAAAAGACAAACCAGCACCCGTATGGATGACGCAAGGAGTTCCAAGAGCAGAAAAAGGAATTAACTTTGGGTACGAATTGGATAAAAGCTAAGAAGAAAACAAAGAAAGGTTAAATTTTGTCAATTGAGTTTGCGTTTCTCTTTATCATTATAAAAAATCATCGCAAATCAACTCTCAATCAATCTCAAAATGAGGGTTGTAGAAATGTTTTTACGATTTTTCTTTTTTAAAATCAAAAAAGAAGTTTCAGCCGTTATTATACGATTGAATAGCAGTATCTTTGTATGTAAATACATTTCATAGATGAAAATTGAATTTCATCGATATTTATTAGAAAAAGAAAAAACACTTTACAAATTATCAACGAATCAATACTTTAGCAAGTATAGTAACTACAATGCGCGAATGGAGAAGTTAACAAAGCAAGAACTGCATAATCTTGCTATGAATATTGTGGGTAAGGAATTAGAAGCAAAAGGTTATGAATTTCTAGCCGTCAACAGTACACTTAATAAGCATCCTCAATTTGTTTGCATTGACAAAAACAATAAAAAGAAATTTATATTAGTAAAGGCAGTATCCTATCCTGATGACCCGAAAGAGTATGATGTGTTGTGGATGGAAACATTCAAGCAACATGTAGAGAAATTTGAAGCCGAACTTTATTTTGCGGGAGTTGGATTAGGTAACGCTGAAAATCCTTTAGAAGAAGTAATGAAAGATCAGCCATACATACTAGATTATGATGGTTTAATTCAAATTAAATAAACATGAAAGCAATTACATTTCCCCTATACATATGTATAGCTTTTTTAATGACCTCCTGTGTCAACAAACCTAAAGACGTAATTATGCGTGCTAATACTGGCTTTGCTTTAGGAACTACGTATACAATTCAATACGAAATAGAAAATGAAAAACAAGATTTTCAAGAAGATATAGAAAATGTTTTTCATATTGTAAACAAATCAATGTCCGCTTACATTCCTACTTCAGACATTTCTAGAATCAATAGAGGAGAAGAAGGAGTTGTGGTAGATGATTATTTTAAAGAAGTGTATGAATTCTCCAGAGAAGTGTATCAAAAAACAGATGGCTACTTTGATCCAAGTGTGGGTGCTTTGGTAAACGCTTGGGGATTTGGTCCAGAAAAACCTATCAACAATCTTACAGGAAAACAAGTTGATAGTATTATGGAGTTTACCGGATTTGATAAGGTAAGTCTTTCTCCTGATAGGAAAATCTCTAAAGCACATCCGTCTGTAACTTTTGACTTTAATGCATTAGGAAAAGGATATGCGATTGATCTTATTGGGAAAATGTTTGATGAAAAAGGAATTAACAACTACATTATCGAGGTAGGAGGAGAAATTCTAACAAAAGGTAAAAATACCAAAAGGGTACAACCATGGACAGTAGCAATTGATAGTCCTGTGCAAGATGATGACGCAGAGCGTCAATACATGGAATACATTTTTCTAGAAAATAAAGCAATGGCAACATCTGGAAACTATCGTAAATTCAGAATTGACCCTGAAACAGGAGATCACTATGTACACATACTAAATGCAAAAACAGGCTATCCGATGAAGAATAATGTGTTGAGTGTTTCTGTAATTGCAGATAATTGTATGAAAGCAGATGCATATGCAACTGCATTCATGGTAATGCCATACGAAAAAACCAAAAAGTTATTAAGTGAATTGGAAGACGTTGATGCGTATGTGGTAAGTCGCGATCAATTTGGTAATATTCAAAAATATGTAACCAAGGGCTTTCAAGATTTAATCATTAAATAAGCGTAGTAAAACCAATGTAAAATGTTAATTAAGGTTTTAAAATACTTATCGTGAGGTTTTTATAGATAGGTTGTGGTTAAAATAGAAGTATTTTTAACACAAACTATCTAAAAATCATATCATGAAAAAAAAGAATTTAAAACACAGAGGACTTAGTTTGAACAAAAACATTGTTTCAAAATTATCTACTGACAATCTAAAAGGAGGAATCCGTATAGCAACTTTTTCTTGTTTTGCTGACGCAGACACCAATTGTGGAGCGGTTACAGGAACATGCCAAACAGCATTAGGATGCCCGTATACAGTTGATTGCGAACCAACAGAGTTGTGTATTCCTTCCATTTCATGTGAGCCTAACGGAATTTGCTAGCGATTTCTAAAATTGTTAACTACGGTTTTAGTGTATACTTTGTGAGGTTGTAATTCGTGTAAAGTGTTTATAATCATGTATATTAGGAATTAACCACAAAACTTAAACAATATCATGAAAAAAAGAAATTTAAAACACAACGGATTAAAATTGACCAAAAACATGGTATCTCACCTAAATTCAGCAGCAATTACTGGTGGACTTAGAACAGAATCATGTTTAGCAGACGCAGATACCAATTGTGCCACAGATGTATGTGGAACTAATATAGGTTGTCCAAGCGCAGGATGCCCAACGAATGGCTGTCCTCCAACAGGAAACTGTCAACCAAGTATTTCATGTGAACCTGTAGGGATTTGCTAATAAAATCGTATTCTTAAAAAAAGAAGGTCTGTAATTTTTATTACAGATCTTTTTTTATGTTTTTTACGTATCCTTTTTAGCAACTGAAATAGTACTTTCAAAAAGTAACACATAGCCTCTACATTATATATTGTAATTTTGAAAGTTAAAATGTGAAGTAACTTGATAAAAAAAATACACTGCTTATTTATTCTTCTGCTTTTCTATACTGCATATGGTCAGCATCCTATCTATACCCAATTCACAGAAAAAGATGGATTGCCAGATATAGAATTCTATAACGTGGTAGAAGATAGTAAAGGATTTATATGGTTAGCAGCCGACAAAGGATTTTATCGGTATGATGGAAACGAGTTCAAGATTTATACAAATAAGGAAAAACGTGGACTATCTGTTTTTGAACCACGTGAAGACCATAAAGGAAGAGTGTGGTGCTGTAATGTTTCAGGGCAATTTTTCTACGTAGAAAATGACAAGTTGGTTACCTTTATCGATCTAGGTCAAGAAATTAACTGGCGTTTGGGAAGTTTTCTCATTACCAAAACCCATTTGTTGGTATTTGCTTCGCGAGTAATCTATAAAATATCATTAGAAACCAAAAAAATTGAAGCTCGTGTAAAAGTTTCAGATGATTTAATTGGGTATCCTTACAAATATAAAGACGAAATATATATTACGACAGGAGAGAGTATCATTACACTAGATTTAGAATTAAATATTACTAAACGCATTACTTCAGAAGCAATCTATAATGACCTTCATCATCGAATACTTGGTAAGTCAATGATTATTGGCTACAAAAAAAAGACATATTTACGGTTTGTAGACAAAGAAAATAAATCAAGTCTATACATATTTGATGTGAATACCGGGCAGTATCAAGAGATTGAACTTATGGAGGAACTCAAGAATAGTTACATTGTTGCCGTTAGTTTCCATGATGATCAAATGCTTTTATCTTCATCAAGTGGTTTGTGGGTTTATGCCTTAGAAGAGAATCAAGTAGTGTATAAAAATAGATATTTTAAAAATCTATATGTTTCACAGTTAATCGTTGATAAAAACGAAAATTATTGGTTGACAACATTGCGTAATGGAGTTGTAGTAATTCCCAATATCAATAATTATTACTATGATTTTCCGGAAGAAATAAAAGATTTTAACTGTATTGAAAAAATCAATGAACACACATTCTTTTATGGGACAACCAATGGAAAAACAGGTTTTTATAATGTGAAAACACATACGTATCAAGAGACAGATTTACCAACCAATGCAAAAATAAATGCAGCACTGTATGATAAAAATCAAGAGCTACTTTATATAAGTTCAAAATCTAAGTCGTACATCTACGATTTAAAAACCAAAAGTTACCAATCGAATGATTTATTTAACAATGCCCTGAGCTTGTCTTATCTTAATGCTTTTGAATTTTTCTATACAAACTATAACGGAGGTGTTCGTATAAAGAATGGGAAGGAAATCATGCGTTTTAGGGGTGTACGTGGTTACAAAGGCTTTCATGATACGATTAGTAAACATAGTTACATATCCTACGTAGATGATTTTGTAAAGTTTGATGAAGATTTCAAAGCAACCAAAATTAGGTATCAAGGAAAACGAATTCATGCCATGGGAATTACAAAAACTAACGATGGAATGATTTGGGCATCTACCTTCAAAGATGGAATATATGGTATTCAAAACGATAGTGTCGTCATTAACTACTCTATTAAAAACGGACTGATATCCGATCGTACACAAACCATTCAGAGTGATGGAGATCAATTGTGGATTATTACAAATAAAGGAATCCAATTATTAGACACAAAAAGCAATACATTTAAAACGCTCACAAAAAGTGATGGTATAAACACTTTTTTAGTAAGTGATATAATTCCATTTAAAAATCATGTTGTATTTGCAACCAACAAAGGAATTTTTTCAATTGACCGAAAAACGGCTTTTCAGCCTAAAACTCAGCCTGAAATCTATTTTACAGGAATTCAAATCAATGAAAAAGACACATTGCTTCACAAAAAATATAGATTGCCTCACTATCAAAACGCAATCAAACTAAGTTTCAATGCCAATGGTTTTCGTTCTAAGGAACACATTCGTTATTTCAGTCGTTTACTAGGATATAAAGATGATTGGATTCCTGTAGATGAAGAAATCGATTTTGTAAAATATAATAGTTTACCCGTAGGAAACTATACTTTTCAAGTAAAAGCGGTGTCTACCTCTCTAGCAGGAGAATCTAAAATAGCAGCAATTAATATTGCAATTGAAAGTCCTTTTTGGAAACGAACATGGTTTATTTTAATTGTCATTTTTATACTGTTACTGCTCATAGTTCTGTATTATAGGACAATTTTGAGCAAGCGTGAGAAACAAAAAAATAAAGAACTAGAAAAACTGGCACAAGAGCGTGAACTTGTTTTCTTAAAACTTGAAAACTTGCGTTCACAAATGAATCCACACTTTATATTCAATGCGCTAAATTCCATTCAAGAATACATTATCCTCAACAAAAAAAATCTTGCAAGTGATTATCTGGGTAAATTTGCCGATCTAATTCGCACATACCTCAATCATAGTAATCGCGGAACAATCTCTTTACAGGATGAAATAGAATGTTTGCAAATGTATCTGGAATTAGAAAAATTGCGTTTTGAGGATAAATTACAGTACTCTTTTAACATTGCAAAGACTATAGACACTGAAACAGTCACGATTCCTACGATGCTTATTCAGCCATATGTAGAAAATGCTCTGAAACATGGATTATTGCATAAAAAAAATGATAGAAAGCTATACATTACTTTGCTTGGTTCGGATGTTACGGATGTAATTACTTGTATTATTGAAGATAACGGGATTGGCAGGGAGAAAGCAGTGGCTATAAAAGAAAAAAAAGATAAAATGCATCAATCGTTTGGAACACAAGCCACACAAGATAGATTGCATTTACTGAATTATGGAAAAGAAAAACAAATAGGAGTTTCAATAGAAGACTTGTACGATGTTCACGGGCAATCTTGTGGAACAAAAGTAATCATCACAATCCCTATAAAAAACCTATAAATAAAAAACCAAAAAACCATGAAAGCATTAATTATAGATGATGAGCGTAAAGCTAGAAACTTACTACATGTGTTGCTTGATGAAAATTGCCCTAACATAAAAAAAATATATGAAGCAGAAGATTTGTTAGCAGGTGTAGAACTCATCAAAAAAGAACAACCACATATTGTATTTTTAGACATAGAAATGCCACAACATTCGGGGCTAGAAATTCTTGATTTTATAGGAAAAGAACAGTTCAATTTTGAAATCATTTTTACTACGGCATACAGCGAATATGCAATTAAAGCCTTTGAGTTGTCTGCTATTGATTATCTCTTGAAACCAGTACGTGCTACACAAATACTAAATGCTGTAGAAAAAGCAATGGCACATATAGGCAAATCACAAATCAACATAAAACTAGAAGAACTCAAACAAAGTCTAGCTTCTTCAAACTTTCATAAAATTGGACTGCCATTTTCAGACGGTTTCAAATTTGTAAACTTCAATGAGATTATTTTGCTCGAAGCAGATGGAATGTATACCAAAATTACGACAATCAATAACTCGGAAATCTTAGTCAGTAAACCTCTAAAACATTTTGTATCTCTTCTAGAAAAAGTAACTGTTTTTTACAAACCACATCGTTCATATCTTATCAACTTAAAATTCATTAAAGAATATATCAAAAAAGATGGAGGATATATTGTTATGGATAATAATCAAACGGTTTCAATTTCTAAAGACAAAAAAGAAGAGTTCTTAGCTATTGTTCAAAACATTGGATGCTAGTTTAGCAATTCAAAACCTACTTTCAGCAACTAGCAATATATACAGCATGCTGCATACTTTTTGCCTTCGTAAATTATTAATTTTCAGGCTTGATGTTTTATAAAACGTCTATTACTCTTCTTTTTGACGCTTGTTTTTTTTCATTTATTTACTGCATTATTAATTGTAAAATCATTCATTATGAAAAAAAGAAATCTTAAATCTTTGAAGCTAAACAAAAAGTCTATTTCTAACTTTGAAGTTAATGGAGGAGCACTTCCTAGAACTCTTGCTTATTGTGATGTGCCTCCTTATACGGAAGGTGATAATTGTAATACGCTTGCGACAATAGCTGGTTTGGATTGTGTATATACAAATGTATTATGTGGTGATTCAAGATTATGTTAGTTTTAACGTATTAATCGTTTAATTTTAAGCGAACTTCGGTTCGCTTTTCTTTTCTCCTTACTTTATATACTACAGAAAGTAATACACTTTTGGATGGATGAACTATACGATGCAACATAACAATAGAAGTACTAAAGATTGTGGCTGTGCAATTATAAGGGACAAAGCGGTGACTAGAGTAACCAAACGTTTTATCAAGCAATAATTTATAGTTTAGTTTTTACTGTTATCCTGCGATAGTTACTATCGCAGGATTTTTATTTCGAAATACAACTAAAGAATCATATGTTAGACACGTGTTAAGAAATTTAGGTGGAGTATCGAGTAATTAAACAAAAATCAACTTTCAGCAACTTAAAAAACACTTTCAGCAACTATTGCCATTGTTGATAAATCATCTCATGTATTTTAGATTACGAAACAAAGGATAGGGGCTTTTTATACAGAAGAAAGCATCACTTTCTTAATTATTTACAAGAGAATCTTTACGATAAAGATTCTCTTTTTTGTTTTATAGCTTTTCAAATGGAATATAGCACCTTTGCATAATTATTTTTCCTCTTCATCAAATGTTGCTTAAGTGTTCTAAAAAAATAAATGGAAGAATGAATCTTTGTCAAGTTGGTTGCTTTTGAGAAGAGCAGAAACTAGGGTGTTTTTTTAAGCAATCTCGCTGCGCCCGATTTGGCATTTTATATTCAAATCGCAATTTGGAAATACTACTGTGAAGGAAGTATTTGAGCTTACAATTTACGGGAACGAGAGATTTAGGAAGAATCTCATAGTTGATTACTAAAACCTGCTACTTACTTCTTAAAACACACAGGAATAATTTCGCCTTCCATTAAGCAATATCTTTCAATCTCTTCGGGAGTGAAATGATTGGTATAGGATACTTCTTTAACGGTAAAACCTACGCTTCTGAGTTTGTCAAAATAATCGAGTCCATACACACGCACATGGTCATACTGCCCAAAGATTTTAGTTCGCTCTTTTTTATCGGTGATGGAATCATCTTCAAAAGTTTTTTTGCGTTCCAAATCTTGCGGAATCTGTAAGATAGCCATGCCATTTGGTTTTAATATGCGATACAATTCTTCCATGGCTTTGGTATCGTCAGGAATATGTTCTAATACGTGGTTGCAAAGAATGGTATCAAATGAATTGTCTTCAAAAGGCAAATCACATATATCTGCTTTTACATCTGCCAAAGGAGAAAAAAGATCGGTTGTAGTATAGTCTAAATTTTTCTGTTTCTTGAAACGTTTATAAAATGCTTGCTCAGGTGCAAAGTGTAATACTTTTTGAGGTTTGGTAAAAAAGTCTGTTTCATTTTTTAAATACAGCCACAACAACCGATGACGTTCTAAGGATAGTGTGCTTGGAGACAGTGCATTTTCTCTATTGATTGCATATCCATAAGATAGGAATGATCGAAAACTTTTTCCATCAATAGGATCGGTATATTTATTACCTTTTAATACCAGTGTAATGATTGGGCGAATCCAATAACTCATTTTAATTAAAAGAGGTCTTGGAATGTTATTGAGTATATATTTAAAAAGTTTTCTCACTAAAGTAAAGCCTTATACTTTTTGTTTAAACTCTTCCTCTTCATTACTTTCAATGCCTAATGCATCATAAATATATTGGAAAGTAGAAAGCAATTCTGGTTTTCCGTCAATTATAGCTACGTCATGTTCAAAGTGAGCACTAGGTTTTCCATCGCGCGTTAAAATAGTCCAACCGTCACGTAATTGTTTGATGTTTTTTGTTCCCATATTAATCATTGGCTCAATGGCAACAACCATACCTTCTACAAATTTTTTACCACGTCCACGACGTCCATAATTTGGCATTTCTGGATCTTCGTGCATTTTTCGTCCGAGTCCGTGTCCTACCAATTCTCTTACAACTCCGTAGCCATGTGCTTCAGTATATTGTTGAATGGCATGGCCTACGTCGCCCACACGATTACCTACTTTAAATTCTCGAATACCTACATATAGAGATTCTTTGGTTACTTGTAGAAGTTTTTCAGTTTCTGGAGCAATGTTACCCACCGCAAATGTATAAGCATGATCTCCATAAAATCCATTTTTCAAAGCACCACAGTCTACCGAAATAATGTCGCCTTCTTCTAAAGGAGTGTTGTTAGGTATTCCGTGTACAACTTGCGCATTAGGGCTCATGCATAAACTATTAGGGAAGTCATATAACCCAAGGAAAGCAGGCACTGCTCCGTGATCACGGATAAATTCTTCTGCTAGTTTGTCTAAATATAAAGAGGTAACACCTGGTTTAATTTCACTAGCAATCATTCCCAATGTTTGGGAAACGATATTTGCGCTATGGCGCATCAACTCAATTTCTTCTCGTGTTTTAGGTATGATCATTTCTTTAGAAAGGAAAACAATCCTTTTTTCTTTTTAAGGTTTACATTTGGTGTTTCGTTGGTAAGGAGTTGATATATTTTTCCCCAGCCAATAAAACCGCCAATATTTCTATCGTCAATAAAATAGTCAGCGTTAATTTTTCTGCTTAGTTTTCCTTCATAAACTTCTTCAGGATAGCTCTTATTTACAGCGTAAAAAGTAATGCCTTTTTCTTTACAAAAGGCTACTGCTTCTTCCAAATACTTTCCGCTTCGGTATGTCCACAAAATCAATCGATGTCCGTCTTGCTCTAAACGTTTGAGTGTTTCAAATGCAAAGATTTTCGGACTTCCAATTTTGGGATATGCATCTTCTACGATAGTGCCATCAAAATCTACGGCAATTAATAAGCTCTCTTTCACAATCATTCTGCTTCCTATTTTGTGCCTGCAAAGCTACAAAGAAATACTTTGTTATTCAGCATAGGTATGCTTATAGTCTTTTCCTGATAAAATATCAAGCATATCTTGTTCCAAAGAAATTACGGGAGATTCAACGATTCTGTTCAGTTCTTTGCCGTTTCGATAAAAAATCAACGTAGGAACATTTGTAATATCTAGTCCTTCTTCAAGGTTTTGAGGAGTTGTTTTATCTTCATCTACAGTAATTAATTCTACTTTCTTTTCGCTGATGTCCATCATATCGAGAATCTTATAGAATTGAGGAACTTCTCGCTGACTGTCTTCACACCACGTTCCCATGAAAACTTTTACATGTACGTCTTCAAATAAAGGTTTTATTTGTGTAGCTAATTCTTTGTCAACAGGATATACTGCATATGTTGGTTCAAACCAAACATTATATGGCGCTTCAGAAATTGCAGTACGTGATTGTATCCCTGTTAAAATAGGCAGTTCTTCTTCCTCTTCTTCTGAAGAAACTTCAGTGTTGGTTTCTTCTGTAGAGGTAGCTGTATTTTCAGGTGTAGATTCTTTCTTTTCATTTTTGCAAGCCATAAAACTTACAAGAATCAAAATGTATAAGGTTTTTTTCATGAGTGTTGGGTTTTATATAAGTGAGTGTTGCGTCATTAATTCAGATTGTGGCAATCCAATCATTTGTAAAATGGTAGGAGCAATGTCGCCCAGCACGCCATCTTTTACATGTTTGATGTCTTCGTCAACCAAAATAATTGGTACAGGATTCGTGGTATGTGCTGTATTAGGGCTTCCGTCAGGATTTATCATAGTATCGCAATTTCCATGATCGGCAATTACAATGGTACTATAGCCATGTTTTTGAGCTGTAGTGATGATATCATTCGCACATTGATCTACCACTTCACAGGCTGTAACAGCTGCTGCAAAATTACCTGTGTGTCCAACCATATCTGGATTGGCAAAATTTAAACAAATAAAGTCTGCTATTTCTTTTTGGAGTTCAGGAATAATTTTATCGCGAATTTCATATGCGCTCATCTCTGGTTTTAGATCATAGGTAGCCACTTTTGGAGAAGGGCATAAGATGCGCTCTTCGCCCTTAAACGGAGTTTCTTGTCCACCATTAAAAAAGAATGTTACATGAGGATATTTTTCTGTTTCAGCAATACGAATTTGCTTCTTTCCGTGTATTGCTAATATTTCTCCCAAAGTATCTTTGATGTTCTCTTTATTGAATATAACGTGAATCTCTTTAAAGGAAGCATCATAGTTGGTCATTGTGACGTAATAGAGTGGAAGCTTTTGCATGCGAAACTCAGGGAAATCTTTTTGAGACAAAGCTTCTGTTAGTTGGCGTCCGCGATCTGTTCTAAAATTAAAAAAGATAACCACATCATTTGCTTTAATCGTAGCAATAGGCAAATTAGTATCATCGGTTAGTACGATAGGTGTAATAAATTCATCAGTAATGCCTGCTTCATAGCTTTCTTGAATACTCTGTGTCGCATTTTTGCTTAGAGTCCCTTGTCCATGAACTAAGGCATTATAGGCTAGTTGCACACGTTCCCAACGCTTATCTCTATCCATTGCATAATAACGCCCGGTGATAGAGGCTAATTTTGCGTTATTTTGGTTGCAAAACTGCTCAGTTTGAGCAATGAACTCTTTTCCAGACTTAGGATCTACATCTCTTCCATCTGTAAATGCGTGTACAAATACTTTATCAAGTCCCTTATTGTGGGCTATGGTCAACAAACCTTCTAAGTGATTAATATGCGAATGGACACCGCCATCAGAAACTAACCCCAAAAAGTGAACTGCTTTCCCATGATTTTTAGCGTGTTGTAGCGCTTCTTTTAAGACTATTTCATCAGAAAGCGTATGGTTTTGTATGGCTAAATTGATTTTAGCTAAATCTTGATAGACTATTCGTCCTGCACCCAAATTCATGTGTCCAACTTCACTATTGCCCATTTGACCATCAGGTAATCCTACATTCATTCCATCAGTGAGTAAATTAGCATTGGGATAATTTTGGTATAAACTATCTATAAAAGGAACATTGGCATTGGCAATAGCAGATACTTTAGGGTTGGGAGATTTTCCCCATCCATCCAATATCATTAGCATGACTTTCTTATTCATATTGAGAGTGATTCTTTTTTAAAAAATAAAAATAAGTCTATTTGCTTACATAACACAATGCTAACTAGAAAAACGAACTATTTTTATCAAGGTTTATCATATTAGCAGTAAAAAGATGTTTTTTTCGTAAAAATGTCAAAAAATATGGATTAAGGAATTCTTAATGATTTCTGTAGAAACTCTTAATAAAATTGTGATTTTTAAGATGTCTTTAACAGATTTTAGGCCTAATGGTTAAGGAAGTGTTATAATTGGATTTTGGTTGCAACAATTTAGGATAAGTATCGTCTCTTTGGTGTAATCAAATTATAAAAAATCGACAATCATCAATTACAAAAAACAACAATCATTATGAGAAAAACAATCTTTATGATCGCTCTTATAGTAGGAGCTTCATTCACAACGGCTAACGCAACAGAAGGAAACAACGAACCAACAACAACAAACAAAGTTACAGTAACTAAAGTTGTGAAAGTAAATGCATTTTGTATCGCAATATCAAAAGGTGATTTTGAAACGGTGAAGAAAATGATCGAATTTGGAGAAAATGTAAATAAAACATCTAATGGAAAAACTCCGCTAATGTATGCGGCAAGATATAATAGAGCAAAAATTGCTGCTTTGTTATTAGAAAATGGCGCAAAATTAGATTACAAGGATAGTAATGGACAAACGGCTAGCGATTATGCTAAAATTTCGAAAGCAACAGCTGTGCAAAAAGTTTTAAAACAAGCAGCAGAATAATAAGAATCTAATGCAAATAAAAAAGCCGCTTCCATTAGGAAGCGGCTTTTTGTTTATTATGGCATTGGTGGCCATTTTTGGCATCTTATAGCTCCATAGCACATTGTAATTTGTACAGTTTCTTCTGGACAAGCATTTGTCCACATAGGCAAACCTCCTTTTACAGTAGAAGCATTTAGCATACTAATTTGTTTCTTGTTCAATCGTAATTGACTTACTTTTTTCTTCATGGTTTAATTATTTAAGTTGATAACAACTTGAAATATAAATAGAAAAAGTAGTCTTGTGTTACAGTTTTACCGCCATAAAGGTAGTGTTCCCTATAGATGTGATGGTTTTTAGGTAGAATAATTTGTTATAACCTCATGGTTGGGTTTGATAAATACTATTTTTTTAATGAAGAAGAAATCGGGCTAAGAAAAATACTAACCTCGATATTTTGCAATAGCTTCTTTAATTTTCTCTATCCGGTTTTCAGGATCTGGATGTGTGCTTTGAAATTCAGGAACTCTATTTGGACCTCCCGCAGCTTTTAAAATTTGCATTACTTCAATCATTGCTTCAGGTTCATAACCAGCATACATCATTAAAACGACACCAAGTTCATCACTTTCCAATTCATCTTCACGACCATTTTTTAATAATGTTTGTTGTCCAATCCCTCCAATCATATTGCCCATATCAGCACCAACAGAAGCGCCCGTTTGCAATGTTTGCCAAAAATCTGTTTCTGCAATTCGTTCCGCAGAATGCCTCCCCAATACATGACCAATTTCATGGCCTAATACACCTGCCAATTGATCGTCATTGAGTTTACTATACAAAGCATTTGTAATAAAAATTTGTCCGCCAGGCAAAGCAAAAGCGTTAATGGCTCTATTGTCAGCAAGTAAATGAAATTGAAATTTATATGGAGATTCCGCAGCCATTGTATTAGAGTGAACTAGTTTTTCTCCAATCATATCTACACGAGCCTGCGCACCAGCATCAGGATACAGACCTCCGTGTTGTTGAGCCATTGCATCTCTGTTGGCAAAACCTAATTGGATTTCTTCTTCAGAAGTCATGTTGATAGTTTGTACGCGATTTGTGTACGGATTGGTTTCACGATTGGCACATTTCTTAAAAAAGGCAAACGCTACAATAGCAAGTCCAATCAATAAACGAATTTTTAATCTGCTCCCTCTCATGATATATTACTTAGGTGTTGTATAAAAGTACAAAACCTACGACAAAAGCACAGGATTGATATCGAGAATATTCTCATCAATATATGAATTGATAAATTTTTCGTTGAAATGCTCGCTACCCATAAGTTTTTCGGCTTGGAGCATTTCTTTTAAATGTAACTTTCGGTAAGCAGATAACATTGGTTTGGAAAGTGGTGCATAACTGTAATGCCAAGGTTCGTATTTAAAGCCTTTACGTTGTGCATTATCAGTATATACAATATAAAAACCATAAGTTTCTGCATTTTTTTCAAGCCATTCTCTCAACTTGCAAAAAGGACCATCTCCGTGAAATTTGTCAGGAACAAGTACATCGCCACTATAGTTGGCATTACGGTCAATAATATCAATATCTGTTGCCCAATGATGTCTAGAAGTCCCTGGAATAGTTGAATAAGCAATAATTTTTTCAATAGCTTTTAAGGGAGTAAGTCCTTGTTTTGTATATCGTTTAAACTTGCGTTCCCAAATTCTATTTTGATGTGCGTAATTGCGGTAACTTGATACTACGTGAATAGCGATTCCTTCTTTAGCCGCTGCCGAACGCATTTGTATAAATGCATCATACGCTTCTTTTCGTAAAGAAAAACCATTGCCAAAAACGACAGGATTTCCTTTACCAATCAATTCTTTTGTTGTATATGTTTGACTCGCAAACGCCATACTTGGAATACTGTATAAAGTGGCGCTTCCAAGACCGAGAAGTTTTAGAAATTTAGTTCTATTCACGATTGAGAGATGTTAACAATTTGTCAAACGGAAGATAATAAATTTTTGAAGTTCCATTGCTATTGTTATTGAAAACGCTTTGTAAAATGTCTATGGACATTTTTTGATACGAACTTTGTATGGTTGATTTTTCACTAGTAAAGAAAAAATATTTTTGATCAAATGAGACAAATGGACAATAATCAATTTGATTAGAATTAATTAGTGCTCCAAGGTGAATAGCTTCTTGCCAAGCACCATCTTTATAAAAACTGATATACAAATCGCCTCTACCCAAGCTTTTTTCTCTGCCGTAAGAACCAAAAATTAAAAAACGCTCGTCCGGACTTACATAGGCGTTGTATTCATAAGTTTTTGTGTTGATACCAGTTCCTAAACTTACAGGTGTTTGGTATACACCATTGATGTTTTCACTTTTATAAATATCTTCTTTACCTTTTCCATCTTCTCGTTCCGCAGTAAAATAGATAGTTCCATTCTTCGCAATTGAAGGATAATATTCATTTTTGGAAGAATTAATAAGTTCTGGTAATCGTACAGGCTTTTTCCAGATTCCATTTTCTTTGGTGGTAACCCACAAGTCATAATCTTTTTTAGGAATAGAGTCGGAATCTACAGGACGTTTGGAGGCAAAAAATAATTGCGTGCCATCTGGTGAAAAAGCAGGCTCAATGTCGTGATAATTTCCAGAGAAAGAGGCAATAGAAAAAGGAGTCCATTGTCCATTTACTTTTTTGGTGGTCAAAATAGTTCGGAAAGCATTTTTGGGTGCATCTAGTGTAAAAAAAAGTTCATCATACCCAGGAGAAATGGTACAATCTCTAACGTTGATATTTTTAAAATTAGGAAGCTCAATAAAAACTTTAGGAGTACTAAAATCATTTTCAAATTTAATGTTTGCATTTTCTTGCGCTAGCAATGATAAGTGCAAAAAAAGCAAACAATACATAATAAACTTTCTATACAAATTGATTGACGCGTTCATAAAATCTAACGAAAACAGATTATAAGGTTTTAATCATTACATAATGTAACCCTATTTTTGGAATGGTAAAAGGGTTTCCATATTTTTGATAGCCTAGCTTTTCATAAAAGCAAACAGCAATTTCTCTAGCATTCATCCAAATAAAAGTTCCTCTGCGTGCTATGGTAATTTCTTCAGCTTTTTTTACCAAGGCATCACCAATACCTCTTTTTTGAAATGAAGCTAATACTGCCATACCACGTAATTGAAATGATTTTTCCGAGTTGATTGAAGCTAGTTTATTTTCCATCATTGTCACGACGCCAACTAATTGTTGATTGATAAAATAGCCTAAGTGAAATGTAGTTGCTAACGTATCACCTTCAAAATGGCAAGACTCTAATGGTTTGCCTTCACGCAATACAGGATGGCGTACTTCAAAAGCTTTGCGAGCGGAAATTTCTTGTATGCAAATAGCAGGAGTTGGCATAATCACAAAATTTATCGAGACACTCAAAAGTATAACTAATTTCGGAGTTGAGTTTTATGGAAATCGATTAATTTTACCAAAAACTAAGAATATGCAAATTACGTTCAAGCGATTGGAAGCGAACAAAGCGTCTATAATTTTACCATATTTAGACATCATGAATCAGCACAAAGTTCCGATGGAAATCCTCAAAGAACGGTTTGAAGAAATGTTAACACAGAATTATGAGGCATTTGCTATTTATGATCAAGATGAAATTATTGGGTGTTTTGGTTTGTGGCATATGACACGACATTACTGCGGAAAAAGTCTTGAGCCAGATCATGTATACATTAAAGATACCTATCGAAGTAAAGGAATAGGAGCTCAACTTTTTCAGTGGATTGAGTCTTACGGAAAGGAAAAAGGCGTAACGACAATTGAATTGAACACATACATAGAAAATTTTCCGTCGCATAAATTCTATTATAATCAGGGATTTGTGGCGCGAGGATATCATTTTTTGAAAAAAATGTAAAAAAATATTTGGAAAAAGAAATCTTATTTTTCTATATTTGCATCCGCTTTGCGAGAGTAGCTCAGTTGGTAGAGCGTCAGCCTTCCAAGCTGAATGTCGCCGGTTCGAACCCGGTCTCTCGCTCAACTCAAGCCGATTCAGTCTGAATCGGCTTTTTTTATGGAAAAACCTTACTTGAAATTCATTTTCTATTTTTAGCTTGTGAGCTTATTAACTGTTAAAATACATTATCATGAAGAAAAGAGAATTCAAGAAAAAACTAAACTTTTCAAAAGTTGCAGTAATTGATTTATCAAACATAGCTGGAGGAAGAGCTGAAGGAACACATTACGAATGGTGCGAAAAAGGATGGACCGAATTTCCGTGTAATTTAGAAAATGAATAAAAAAACAAAGGCTGTGTAACCTAAGTTAAACAGCCTTTAGTATAAAAACTGAATTTTGGCTCCAGTTTCCAATTCGTAAGGAGTTTTAGCCTGTTCAAAAATACGTGCTGTGTGAGGTCCTTCTATAGTAATACTTTCTCCTTGTACTCGAAGCCAACTACCTTCTCTAATACCCACAACAGGTAAAGTGTTGAATTTATGAAATTCTTTAATACGTGTTTCTCGTGTTTCTCCCATATGTGTACTGCCCTCAATAGGGTCTAAATAGTGAGGATTGATATTGAAAGGAATGACACCTAACGTTTTAAAGCTAGGCGGATATATGATGGGCATATCATTAGTAGTTTGCATTGTCAATCCACAAATATTACTTCCTGCGCTTGTTCCCAAATATGGAGTTCCGTTAAAAATAGCTTCTCTTAATGGTAAAAGAACATTGTGTTTATATAATTGTGATACTAATAAAAATGTGTTGCCTCCTCCTGTAAAGATGCCTTTAGCTTTTGTAATTGCTGCAACAGGATCTTTACATTCGTGAATTCCATATATTTTTTTACCAATGCTAGCAAAAGCTTTTGATACAGTAGCCGTATATTCATCATGAGTAATTCCACCAGGCCTAGCGTATGGGATAAATAAAATTTCTTCCGTATCTTTATAAAAAGTGACTAGTTCATCAAGGATATATGCTAAATAGCCGCTTCCATGAACGGTTGAAGTGCTTGCAACAATGATATTTTTCATGAGGGTTTACGCTAAATTTAATTATTAAGAACGTAAAAATAACGATTAAAAGGTTTTAACAAAAGTTTAATGTAAGTTGACATTTTTTTAAGGAGAATAAATAATTACTTTACCCAAAAATAGAACATTACTTTTCAACCAAAACGCCAAATAACCATGAAACAACAAATACTCGTATTCTTTTTACTTGCTTCCACAATATTAATCGCCCAAGATGCCGAACGCAAACTTTTGCGAGGAGCTGTGGTGTATAGAGACGTGAAAGTTACAGGCGTAAATATTGTTAACAATTCAACGAGTAGAGGGACAACTACCAATCAAAAAGGAGAGTACGAAATACTAGTTAAAGAAGGTGATGTATTGATATTTTCTTCGGTGCAATATATAATCAAAGAGGTGTCTATTACGGCAGCGATTATTCAAAAAAATAGATTGGTAGTTGAGGTTAAAGAGAAAGTAGAAGAATTAGACGAAGTTGTGATAAGTCCAGAGAACAGAGATAAATTTCTGGATTTTCAAGAAGAGCAAATTGTAAAATATAAAAACTATCAATTCTCTGACGACCGTTATTCGCAAGTTAAGAATGAAGCCTTAGGGCAGGCAGATTTTAGAGGGGTCAATGTGCTAGGATTAGCAGGAATGTTATTAAGCTCTATTTTTAAAGGAGGGAAAAAGAAAGAAAAAGAAAAACCAATATACGAACGTACTAGTTTTAATGAAATTCGTCATCGCTACAAAGACGAATTTTTTACAGAGAATTTAGGAATTCCTAAAGACAACATTAGTGCATTTTTATACTTTTTAGATGATCAGAAGCCTTCAGAAGACATTTTTCTTAAAAAGAATGAATTTTTAATGATTGATTTTATGGTAAAAAACAGTAAAACGTATTTAGATTCTTTGCAAACCAAAAACTAGAAAAATAGTCTACTGATATACACTGTATTTGGAATGCTTTTTGAATATCTTTGTTCAGTATATAAACTCTTTTAAGCGTTATGAAAATTCATAAAATACTATTATTTCTGTGCATTCCATTGGTAGCTTTTGTCTCGGCTCACAAATTTTACGTAAGTGTAACAAACATAGAATATAACAAAAGTGCCAAAACGTTGCAAATAACAACACGAATCTTTATTGATGATTTTCAACGATTGCTACAAGAGCGCTATGACCTAAAAGAAGAGCTTACAACGGAGAAAAAAGTAAAAGAGGTAGAGCAAATGATGGCTTCCTATATTGGCAAGAAGCTCAAAATTTCAGTAAATGGAGAATTAAAAACGCATACTTTTTTAGGTAAAAAATATGAAGACGATGTAACTGTGTGTTACCTCGAAATTATTGGTGTAGAGAACGTACACTCATTAGAAATTGAAAACGGAATCCTCTATGAAATAGAAGAAGATCAGCAAAATTTAGTGCATACCAAAATAGGAGATCAACGAAAGAGTTTACTATTAGTTAAAGAAAACGATAAAGGTTTGTTAAAATTTTAACACATACCCTGCAAAATAGTTACTTTTAGAGATTGAATTTAAAAACCTATTTTAAGAACCTAATGAGACATATACATTTTTACCTTCTTGCATTTCTTTTTGCAGGGATGAATTTAGCACTTGCTCAGAATAGCCAAGGTGATGAGAAGCCGCAAGGACACACAAATGAAAACAAGTTTAGGCAACTCTACCAAGAATTTTCAACTCCCAACATGTACCGTACTGCTTCTGGTGCGCCAGGAAAGGCATACTACCAACAACAAGCAGACTATGAAATGGATATTGAATTAGATGATAAAAATCAAAAATTATATGGTGTAGAAACCATTACATATCATAATAATTCTCCTGACAATCTAGAATATCTATGGGTACAGTTAGATCAAAATATCAGAGCAAAAAACTCGGTTGCCAAACTAAAAAATGGAGAGCGAATTCCACGTTTACAAAGAACGTCTACTTTTGTAAGTAGCTACGTAGCAGATCCGTTTGATGGAGGTTTCAATATTGATTATGTAAAAAATGATAAAGGAAAGCCTATGTCATTTGTAATCAATGAAACAATGATGCGCATAGACCTTCCAGAAGCATTAAAATCAGGAGATAAGATTTCATTTTCTATCAAATGGTGGTACAACATTAACAATCACGTTACGAATAGAGCGCGTTCTGGATATGAGCATTTTCCGAAAGATGGAAATAATGCGTATGTAATTGCACAGTTTTTCCCTCGTATGGCTGTGTACAATGATGTTGAAGGATGGCAAAACTATCAGTTTTGGGGAAATGGTGAGTTTGCATTACCTTTTGGAGATTACAAAGTAAATATTACAGTTCCTGCAGATCACGTATTAGATGCTACAGGGAAACTTCAAAATAGAAAAAATGTATATTCAAGAGAAATGATGAATCGCTATGAGCGTGCATTGGAGTCGTATGATAAGCCAGTAATCATCGTAACTCAAGAAGAAGCGGAAGCAGCTGAGAAAAACTTTTCAAATAAAAAGAAAACATGGAAATTCCACGCTGAAAATGTAAGAGACTTTGCTTTTGCTACGTCGCGCAAGTTCATTTGGGATATGCAAGCGGTTGACATTAATGGGAAAAAAGTAATGGCTGTATCGATGTATCCTAAAGAAGGAAATCCGCTTTGGGAAGAATACTCTACGAAAGCAGTTGTAAGTACATTAAAAACCTATTCAAGACACACATTTGATTATCCATACCACAAGGCAATTTCTGTACATGCAAAGAATCAAGGAATGGAATATCCTATGATTTGTTGGAACTATGGGCGTCCAAATGAAGATGGAAGTTACTCTGAGCGTACAAAGTTTGGAATGATTAGTGTAATTATTCATGAAGTAGGACATAACTTTTTTCCAATGATTGTGAACTCTGACGAGCGCCAATGGGGATGGATGGATGAAGGACTAGACACATTCATGCAGTACCTAGCAGAGCAAGACTTTGGAAAAACGCATCCAGAATCAGTAGCTTCAACCGGAGGGAAATATCCTTCACGTAGAGGAGAAGCTTCTAAAATAGTTCCATACATGAAAGGAAGTCAAGATAGATTGTCTCCAATCATGTCTAACCCAGAAAACGTATATCAATTAGGACCAAATGCTTATGGAAAGCCAGCAACAGGGCTAAATATTTTACGTGAAACTATCATGGGGCATGATGCATTTGATCATGCATTTAAAACATATGCGCAACGTTGGAAGTTTAAACATCCAACTCCAGAAGACTTTTTTAGAACAATGGAAGACGCTTCAGGAATTGATCTTGATTGGTTTTGGAGAGGATGGTTTTATACAACAGACTATGTAGATATTGGTATTGAAAAAGTTGATAAATATCAAGTGGGAACTCGTACAGCAGGAAACAATAGCTATGTATACTATATTGGAGAAGAGGATGAGCGTTACAAAAAAACTGACGAAGGAAAATCTGTATTGGATACAGAAGCCAATGCGGCTTTGAAAGAATATTTGATGGATAACTTTTCTGCTGAGGAAAGAGCGCAAATGAAAAATCCAAAATACTTCTATGAAGTAACTTTCAACAAGCCAGGAGGTTTGGTAATGCCTATCATTTTTGAATGTACTTATGCTGATGGAACTACTGAAATGATGAAATATCCAGTTCAAATTTGGAGAAAGAATGATCGAAATGCTACTGTTGTAATAGCATCTAGTAAAGAATTGAAAAGCATTCAATTAGATCCTAAACTTGAAACGGCTGATATTGATACTTCAAACAATGCATGGCCAAGAGAAGAAGGAAAGTCTGATTTTGACCAATTCAAAAATGACAAGATGAAGCAATAAGCTTTAAGAACATCATAAAATCATAAAAAACCAGCAAATAAGCTGGTTTTTTTATATCATAATATTTACTTGATTATATTTGTAAAATAATAATACGAAGTATGGCATTATTCATCAGTGGAGGAGAAATATTTGTAATTATGCTCATCATTGTGATGGTCTTTGGGGCAGACAAGATTCCTGAAATAGCGAGAGGCTTAGGAAAAGGAATGCGACAATTAAAAGATGCAACCAATGAAATCAAGCATGAAATTCAAAAAAGTGCAGAAGACAATGGAATAGATACTGACATTGCTGGAGACGTTCAAAAAGAAATCAATAAAGTAAAAGAAGATATCGAAGATATGTCAGGTCCTATCAAAAGGCAATTTTAATGCTTGAGGTACTGGTAACATACGATAAAGAACTACTAATCTATCTTAACAACTTAGGCGAATTAAGATTCGATACTTTTTGGATTTTCGTCACGAACTTTGTCTATTGGATTCCTTTACTACTGTTCATTTTTTATAGGATATTTAAAAAATTTAGCAAACCGCAAGCTAAATATATCATAAGCTACGGACTTTTTATCTTATTTTTCTCATTAGCAATTGTAGAATTGACAAAAATAGGAGTTGAGCGTATACGTCCTTGCAATGACCCAACTGTTGCCCCTTTTTTAAATATCATAATACAGCCCACAAATTTTACTTTCTTTTCAGGGCATGCAACTGTATCATTTGCTTTAACCACTTTTTTATTTTTAATGGTCAGGAAAACATTACCTAGAATTCGTTTTCTCTACATTTGGCCGCTTCTTTTTGCTTACAGCCGTTTATATTTTGGAGTCCATTATCCTGTTGATATTTTTGTAGGAATGATTGTGGGAATTTTGGTTGGAATTGCATTTCATCGATTTTGTAATGCACGCATAGTAAAATTACGAATTTATTAATATATTCGTTAACACTTTAACCAATCAATAAAAAAAATGAAAAAAACCAATTTGAAACTAGTACTGGTAATGGCAGCACTAGGCATTGTTTCTTGTTCAAAAGATGTAAACGTTACAGAAAATCCTGAAGAAGAAAGCGTTGTTGTCGTACAAAAGACACCTCTTACGCCTACACAAATCAACGCAAAAATCAACGAAACTATTCAAAGTCGAGAAAAATTTGAGTGGACCAAGATGGATGCACACTTTATTTGGAGTGCAACTGTGCATGGAGACCAAATCTTAACGGTTGGATATGGAGATGATGCCAATGACTTTAGTAAAGAAAACTCAAGTGCTGAAGGAATTAAAAACAGACTTTTGCAACGCATTGTTTCTTTAGAAGGAAATGGGCAAAAAAAATCAAGCGATATCTTGATTGATGAAGATGAAAAACTAAATGTTATCGATGTAAAAATTGAAAACATAGAAACGGTTCAAGATCTTCTTGAGCAAAAAGGTATTCGTTATATAGAACCAGCAGGTTACCGATACATGTTGCATCAAGGTGGTACTGCTGAATCTGATTCAGGATGTGGGTATGAATCTCAATCGTTAAACTCAGGAGATTATACAACAGTTGCGCCAGGAGCTAAAGTGCCTTGGACATTTTATAAACACAATATTCCATCTGCTTGGAGTTATAGTACTGGATCAGGAGTTGGAATTGGTGTAATCGATACAGGATTGACTCCAGACAACTCTTTAATGAACGGTAACTTTAATGATGGGTATTCTTCTGGAAGATACAGACAACGTTACGGAACATATGTAGATTCATGGTGGCCATGGTCAACAAGTACTGATGGACCAAATGATAAATGTGGACACGGAACGAGTATGACTTCAGTGGCTACTGCTCCAAGAAATAACGACGGAATGCCAGTAGGAGTTGCATATAATGCAAATTTAATTAGTTATCGTGCTACAAAAAACGTAGTTTTGGATGGCTATCATGAGCAAAAAGGGGTTGCAAATGCGCTAACAGCTCTAGGAAATAGAAGTGATGTAAAGGTAATTTCAATGTCTATTGGTCACATTTTTTCTGTAGGAAGAATCGAAGATGCAATCCGTTATGCGAACAATAGAGGAAAATTAATCTTTGCGGCTGGTGGAACTTCCACAAGTTTTACTAACTTTGTAGGAGTTATATTCCCAGCATGGATGGATGAAACAGTTGCAGTAACAGGTGTAACAGACGCTAGTTACTACAAAGAATGTAACATTTGCCACAAAGGAGGGAAAATTGATTTCACAGTAGTTATGCAACGCAATGGAAATGCAAGTAGAACTACGCCAGTACTAAGCTACTACAATGGACAAACAGATTATGTTGGAGGTTCATCTGTAGCTACAGCAACAACGGCAGGAATCGCAGCACTAGTTTGGTCAAGACATCCAAGCTGGACAAAAACGCAGGTATTAAACAGATTGAAACAATCTGCTGATTTGTATCCATACAAAGATTCTAATTATGGATATGGAAATATAGACGCATTGCAGGCAGTTCAATAGAACAGTTGGCATATTTAGTTTAGTAAATAGGGAGAAACTCTCGTCGTATGACGAGAGTTTTTTTATATACTATTTTTATAGTAAGTTTTTCGGATAACGAAATCACGTACTTATTTTACGCGACTAATAGTGAGTCCATCTCTAATAGGTAAAATGACCGTTTCTATTCGAGGATCCTCTTTTAAAAGACGATTGTATGTTAGCAAAGCTTTGGTAGAGCTGTCTTTTTCTTGTAGAGGTTCTACCACTTTTCCACTCCACAATACATTATCTGATAAAATAATTCCATTAGGATTCATCTTGTCAATAATCTTATCGAAATATGCAGGGTAATTTGGCTTATCAGCATCAATAAAAACTAGATCGAATGTAGTTTGTAATGTAGGGATAATATCTAATGCATTTCCAGTATACTGAAAAATACGATCTCCAAAAGGAGAAGCATCAAAGTACTTACGTTGAAAATCATGAAGTTCTTCATTGATATCAATTGTATGTAAGGTTCCATCTGTTTGCATACCTTCAGCCATACACAAAGCAGAATAACCTGTATACGTGCCAATTTCCAAAATGGTCTTAGGACGAATTAGTTTAGAAAGCATACTTAACAATCTCCCTTGATAGTGACCACTCAGCATTCGAGGCTGTAAAATTTTTTGATGTGTTTCACGTGTTAAGGCTTTCAAAAGTTCAGGTTCGTCTTGTGAATGCGCTACTACATAATCGTCTAAAGCTTCAGGTAAAAAATGCATAACTCAGATTTTTTTCAAAAATATTAATTAAATCCACAAAAATTCTCGAAAATGAATTTCAAAAGGGGAATACATCTAAAAATTGGTGAAATCTACAGAAAAAGGGACAAACTCATTGTTCTTTATTTTGTTACCGAAGCAAAAGGTTATATTTTTACTAGCTAAGAGTCAAATAGAAAAATCAAAATTACGTATGAAAAAAGTGTACTGGCTTTTCGTATTTTCTTTAATTTTTTCCCTTAACTGTATCGGGCAAACACCACAAAAGAAATATTGGGAAGCACTCCTACAAAATGATCGCAAGGCAGCTATTGAAAAATTTAATCAAGAAAAGCCTTCTTCCAACATTGAAAAACAGATTACAGAACAAATACTGCTTGTAGAAGAAGGAAAACTTTTTGGGGGCGATCAAATCATTCCTGAGATAATTGACGACAATGATTTTGAAATGTACCTCTATGCGTTATGGAATGATCCATATTTCTTTAACACATACATTGATACAGGATTTAATCCTAAAGTGTTAGAAAATATTGAAGAGGTTAACAAAAAAACACTGCAAAACCAAACTATAATTGATGCAATGTACTATCTAAACGCAATTGCAGGTAGACATGAAAATGATTGGGATCGTTATCACAAGAACATTGCTAAAATGAACTTTATAAATGATTGGCAATACTGTGGAGTTTTTGAAAACTTAAACGAAAGTGGTTTAGATGAAATCTATGAGCCAGAAAAAAAAGCAGCTTCCAATGAAGATTTTAATGCTAACAGTAATGGTTATGTAAATTGGTATACACCAACTCATCAAGGAGCCGATGGATACCATTTTTTTACCAATCATAATGAATATGGAAGCGGTGTAAATTATGCACAAACATTCATTACAACAGACTCAGCTAGAAATGTTGTACTTCGTTTGGGGAATTCTGCAGCCTTTAAAGTATGGCTAAACGACGAATTGATTCTTACCAATTCAGAAGACGTACAAACTGATATTGACGCATATACTGTTGCTTTTACCTTGCCTAAAGGAACAAGTCGTTTGCTTATCAAAAATGCAGACAGCAGTAGCTCTAGTTATTTTATTGCTAGACTTACAGATGAAAAAGGAGTGCCAATTCAAGGAGTAACTTATAGCAGTAAAGTAACAGACTATCCAAAAGGACAAAAAGTAGCAACAACTACTGTTCAAAATGAATTTGAAACATTTTTCAAAGCTAAAAAAGCAGCAAATCCAGATAACTTTTTCTACGATTACTGCTTAATCAAATTATACATTCGTAACGAAAATTTCAAGCAAGCACGCAAGCATATTGATCCGCTGTTAAAAATGTACCCTAAAAGTTCAATACTTCGAAAATTGAATGTAAAAATATTGTCTTTAGAAAAAGACTTTACAACAGTTGAAGAAGTGAAGAAGAATTTAGAATTGGATGATCCTGATTACTACCTTTCATTGACATTCAAATTTCGTGATTCGGAAGAACTGTTCCGTATGGACATCAATGAAATGGAGAAGTTTTTACAGAAATTCTCAAAAGCAACCGATTTTGAAGTCTTCAAGCTTTCTGCGGAAATCATGTGGCAATTGCGTAATTCAGATCGTCAAGGATTGGAAAAAAGCATGAAAAAATTAATTACTGCCGCTCAAGGTTACCCGAAATTATTAAATACCTATGCACCTTTGTATGCTTCAATTTTAAAAGATGACGATAAAACGATTGAAATTCTTGAAGATTTAGTGGAAGACCACTTTGATTACAGAGCGATTAATAGCTTGGCTTATTATTATGAAAAGCAAAATAAAAAAGATAAAGCGCTCAAACTTTTCAAAGAAGTATACAAAAACATCAAAGGAGATAACTTTATCATCAAAGATATCATTGCGAAACTTCATAAATATGATCGCCACGAAAAATCGTTGCCTTACATCAAAGAACTAAAAGAAAATTTTCCATATTCTTTTGTTGCTGATCGTTATGAAGGAGATGTATATATAAAACTTGGAGAAAAAGAAAAAGCAGTAGCAGCCTACAAGGCTTCTTTATTACACAACATGGAAAATTCATCGTTGCGTAAAAAAATTCAGGATATCTTGAACCAAAAAGACTTCTTGGAAGAATTGCACGAGCCAGATATGTATAAATATATTGAAAAAGAACGAGGTCGAATCAAAGAAAGTAGTTTTGGATATACAATTTTATTAGACGACAAAGACGTTATACTTTTTAAAGAAGGAGGCGGAAAAGCTCGTTATACATCTGCTTATGAAATTATTGCTGAAGAAGGAGTTACCTTTTTTAAAGAATACAACCTTGGACTTTCAGGGAATTATAGCATCATCAAATCTGAAATTGTAAAAAAAGACGGTTCAGTAGTGCCTGCTGACAGTCAATACTCCAACTTGGTTTTTAATGGATTGGAAATTGGAGATGTAATTCATATTGATTACGAAATCAGTTTTAGTGGTAATGGTAGGTTTTATAAGGATTACACAGATTCTTATCAATTTGATGCTTTTGTTCCTTGTTTAAAATCCAATTACAGCATCTTAGTGCCAAAAGGACAAGACTTTTATTATAAAATGATGAATGGAGAGCTTGCTCATACCAAAAAAGATAAAGGTGACTACGATTTATATACTTGGCAATTAATTACGGACGATGTACTTCCTGAGCAAGAATATTACATGCCACGAGAAGTTGATTTAGCAAGATATTTACACATAAGCACAATTGATTCATGGGACGATATTGCAAAATGGTATTCTGACCTTGTACGAACGCAAATTGATGTTGACACGACAGTGGAAGAAATTTTCAAGCAATTATTTCCTGAAAAAGACGTGACTAAGTTATCAGAAGAAGAACGTGCAAAGCGAATTTATTACTACATCACTGGAAATTTGAATTATAGTTATGTGAGTTTTAGACAAAGTGGTTTCATTCCACAACGCCCTTCTAAAACGATTAAAACCAAATTGGGAGACTGTAAAGATTTTTCAACACTATTTGTAGCATTGGCTAAAAAAGCCAAATTAAACACCAACTTAGTATTAATTTTAACTTCTGATTACGGTCAAAACTCATTAGTTTTACCAAGTCAAGATTTTAACCACTGTATAGCAGAAGTACAATTGAATGGCGAATCTCAATTTTTGGAATTAACAGACAAAAATCTCCCATTCAAAGCATTACCTGTAAGCTTACAAGGAGCTACTGCCTTAAAAATTCCTTTTGATGCCAAAACAAATCAAAAGTTTGATTTAATGAAAATCAAGGAAGTTAATAGAACGCCAAGTGTATTCAAGAATACAGTAAAAGTAACAATTCAAGAAGATAAGCAATTGGTTGAAATGGATACTGAACTTACAGGAGAAATTGTTTCTTTCTTTTCAAGTACACTTACCAACAGGAGCTACGAACTTATGAAGAGCGATTTGCAAGATGACCTTAAAGGAAGAATAGGCGGGAATGTTACCATTGATACTATCACAAATATTACAAACAAAAAAGAAAGTGAAGTATTCAAATTCAAAACGGTAGCGACTATTTCTGAAAAAGCGAAGAAAATTGGTTCCATCAGTGTATTTCAATTACCAAACGTTTCTAATGCATACAATACAAGTATTATTAACTTTGAAGAAAGAAACTATCCAATCGAATACATTCAATATGAAAACGTAGACAACTACATTACGGAATATCAAATCATCATTCCGGAGGGAAAAAAATTCATTGAATTCCCTGAAAATATTGCGTTGAACTATAAAGGACATTCCTATAAAATTAGTTATAAACTAGAAAAGGATAATGAACTACATGTAGAGATTATTGCAAAAGTTGACAAAGCAAATTTAATTCTCCCTGAAGATTATCAGGCATTCAAAAAATATGTGGCGTCTACAATTGAAGGAAAAGAAGGTTTTATAGGTTACAAATAATAACATATACATTTTCATACAAAAGGAATAGAGGTCTTAACATCACCTTTATTCCTTTTTTTATATAATTTCTAATGAAATGACTATGTATATACAAACATTACGATTCTTTCTTAGCATCCTCACAATTGTGACAATACTCTATATCTTTATTTCAATAACAGATACAAAGCTTTAGATATTGCTAGACCGAAATTACAAAATCAATAGTATTATAATAGGATTTCATTTGGTAATAACTGGATGTTGTATATGGTATACATGGAAGAAAATGACAATCACAAAAAGCAAAAAAATAACAAATACGTTCATGATCTTGCTTTTGGGTATCATCGGTATGTGGTTGTGGTTTCCAAAGAAAAATGAATTAAAATAAAACTCTGTGAAATTGTACTTTTTTTAGACCGATGTAATATGTATTTTTGAGGAAAATAGCATTTCACATGTTTCAAAACACACGCTCGTACGCGCAAGCACAAGACGCTAATGATCCATTAAGAAATTACCGAGATAAATTTCACATTCCAAAAGATGCCCATGGAAATCAATGGTTGTACTTTTGTGGAAATTCCCTAGGGTTACAGCCAAAAATTACACAAGAATACATTCAGCAAGAATTGAATGACTGGGCAAACTTAGGTGTAGAAGGACATTTTGATGCTAAAAACCCATGGATGCCATACCATGAATTTCTCACAGAAAATATGGCAAAAATTGTAGGTGCGAAACCGATAGAAGTCGTGATTATGAATACCTTAACGACAAACCTTCACTTGCTGATGGTTTCGTTTTATCAACCTACCAAGACAAAATATAAAATTGTTATTGAAAGTGATGCTTTTCCTTCTGATCGTTATGCAGTAGAATCGCAGCTCAAGTTTCATGGTTTTGATCCTAAAGAAGGGTTGTTAGAGTGGAAACCTCGAAAAGGTGAAGAATTGCTTCGAATGGAAGATTTGGAAGCGATACTCAATGAACAAGGCGACGAAATCGCTTTATTAATGATAGGTGGAGTAAATTATTACACAGGACAATACCTTGATATCAAAAAAATAGCAGCACTAGGACATGCAAAAGGAGCAATGGTAGGGATTGATCTTGCACACGGGGCAGGAAATATTCAGCCAAATTTACATGATTCCAATGTAGACTTTGCTGCGTGGTGTACTTATAAATACCTTAACTCCGGACCAGGAAGCTTGGCTGGACTATTTGTTCATGAAAAGCATGCACACAACAAAGAGTTAAATCGCTTTGCAGGTTGGTGGGGACACGATAAAGAAACACGTTTTAATATGCGTCATGACTTTAATCCAATTCCAGGAGCGGAAAGTTGGCAATTAAGCAATCCGCCAATTTTATCGATGGCGGCAATCAAAGCATCGTTAGACATGTTTAACGAAGTAGGCATGGATGCTTTGCGTGAAAAATCTGAAAAATTAACAGCATATTTTGAGTATTTGATTAACGAGATTGATACAGATCGCATCAAAATTATTACTCCAAAAAATCCTGCTGAAAGAGGTTGTCAATTATCCATTCAAGTGAAAGATGCTGACAAGTCATTACATCAAAAACTATTAGATAAACATATCATTTCCGATTGGCGTGAACCAGACGTAATTCGTTGTGCGCCAGTTCCACTATACAACTCATTTGAAGATGTATACAACATGGTTGATGAACTCAAAAAATGCTTATAACATGAAAGAAAATATACTTATTATTGGTGCAGGTTTGTGCGGTTCTCTATTGGCATTACGTTTAGGACAACGTGGGTACAATGTCACAGTAATGGAGCGTCGTCCTGACCTTCGAAAAGTTGATATTTCTGCCGGACGATCAATCAATTTGGCATTTTCTGATAGAGGAATCAAAGCAATGAATATGGTAGGAATAGCGCATAAAGTAATGCCTTTATGCATTCCAATGCATGGACGCTTAATTCATGATACGGAAGGAAACACTTTCATGTCTAACTACTCTGGGCGTTCAAACGAATATATTAACTCTATCTCAAGAGGTGATTTGAATGCATTACTATTAACAGAAGCAGAAGAGCATAAAGCTGTTCATATCCAATTCAATAAAAAATGTACAAGTGTTGATATTGAAACAAATATAGCTACCTTTTACTGTTATGAAACCAAAAAAGAAATTACCATTCAAGCGGATGTCATTTTTGGTGCAGATGGAGCAGGATCTGCTTTACGTAAAAGCTATTATTTAGAACGTAAATTCTTATTCAGCTATTCGCAAAACTATCTTACGCATGGTTATAAAGAACTCAGTATTCCGCCAACAGCAACGGGAGGATTTCGCACAGAGAAAAATGCATTGCATATATGGCCGCGAGGAGATTATATGATTATTGCCTTACCAAATTTGGATGGGAGTTTTACGGTAACATTATTTTTATCGTATGAAGAAGGTGAATATAACTTTAATAATCTCACGACACCAGCACGTGTAGAAGAATTTTTTAATAAACAATTCCCTGATTTAGTACCATTGATTCCAGATTTAACCAAAGAGTATTTTGACAATCCAACATCTCCGTTGGGAACAGTAAAATGTTCTCCATGGTCGTACAAAAACAATACTATGCTCATAGGTGACGCTGCGCATGCAATTGTACCATTTTATGGACAAGGAATGAACGCTTCTTTTGAAGATGTAGTGGTGTTAGATAGTGTTTTAGATGAACTAGAAGGTGATTGGCAAGCCGTTTTTAAAACCTATGAAAAACGTCGTAAAAAAGATACCGACGCTATTGCAGACTTGGCGATTGACAATTTTTATGAAATGAGAGATCATGTAGCCAATCCAATTTTTAAAGAAAAACGTACGCTCGAAATGGCTCTTGAGAAAAACTTTCCAAAGCAATATTTCTCGAAATATTCAATGGTAACGTTCAATGAAGATTTGCCATATAGCAAAGCAATGGAAATAGGTCGTGCACAAGACAAAGCGCTGCTTAATATGATTGCAGATGATCAAATTGATACCACTGAAGATTTGAAAGCTATCCTAGCAAAAGTACAAGAAGAAACCAACGAAATATTAAACGAAGACAACGTTGCAAAAACAATGAAACATTAAAAAAGATTATTTCAATTCTCTAATAATCTCTTGAATACCATTGTGTAAACCCGTATAAAAGTCGTTCTTTTTAAACTCTGGGACAATTACTTTTTTGATAATATCTAGCGTTTCATCATCGGTCAATTTGTGCATAATACCAGTGCCATTTTGAATCCAAATGCGGCGGTCTTTCATGTAAATAGCAATTAAAACACCATTATCTTGATCGGCTTGACCAATTTTCCAATGATTTGCCAAGTCTAACGAATATTCTTCTAAGCCTTCATAATTTTGGAGTGAAGTAAGTGTGGCAATTGCAATTTGGTTGGTAGTTTCTGCTTCGTGCTGTTTTACCAATTGCAACAATTTAGCTTCTTGTTCATGTGATAATACATGGTCAAAATCATTAATGAGCCCTACAGGAATGGGAAAATGAACAGTATCGTTTTGAGCAGTTAAATGTCGATGATTATGTGTGCTATGCGCGGCTTCACAGCCTATGCATACAATAACGAGCAAAGAGTAGAGCAGGTTACTAAACTTCATGGTTGATTATTAAGATCGGTTGGGTAACTGCAATATAAGAAATTCCTTTTAAATCGTCAGTAAAATTAATAGTCTACGTCAAAATAGATTATCAAATTCCAACCATTTTAATGGAGGAGCTAAATTTTTACTGCTAAATTCTAAATGTAAAACACGTCGTTGGTTGCCATTCGTAGTGCGGTTGGAAGCGTGAAGCGTTAACGGTTTCATTAGCATTATGCCGCCTTTCTCAACCTCACATGTATGTTCTGTTTCTGTATTCCAATCAATGGTTTCTGCTCTGTAAATACCTTTACAGTGTGATTTTGGAATGACTTTTAGTGCGCCATTTTCTTTTTTGGTATCGTCTAAGTGAATTCTTACCGTGACAATATTCTCCAAAATAGCTACAGGTGGTTGCACGCCGTATTGCCCTTTTTTAAAAGTCCAATGAGTGTAATTATTTACATCGGCTTTGTGATTTACAGAAATACTCAAATCTTGATGGTAGGCTACAAACCAATTTGATTCACTCGGTTTGTCAAAATAAATAGATTTGGTCAAAAAATACGATTCCTCAAAAAGAACAGTTAATAATGAACGAAGCTTATCCGTAAAGATTACCGATTTTAGCGTTGGAATCTTTTTCATCACTTGTCGAATAGCAAACAAATGTGTAGAGCTTTCTGCAAAGATCTGTTGGGTACTTGCTGTTTCAATACATGCAATAATATTCTCTACTTCCTTACCGGAGTATATAGAATCTACTACGGCATAACCAAATTGTTGTAAATTATTCTTGATTAGTGAATTCGATTTTTTCATGAATATAATTTGGAAGTGTAGCTACAGCATTTTTAAATGCCACAGTACTTTTTTCTTTTTGTGTTTCATCACTCAAATAGTAAATATAATTGCGATATAAGTAAAACGCAATGACTCTATTATAATCATCCAAGGTTGGGTCTTTCATCATTGATGCTAATTGGTGTTCAATTTGATCTTTGTATTTAGATTCGGCTAAGGCTCTTCCAATCCTGAAAATAGTTCCATAGTAATGATTTTCAGCAGGATTTTCTATACGCAATGAGATTCCAAAAATAAGATCATAAGTATTGATATTAAGTGTCTCTAATTCTTTGATATATGTTTGTCTTGACGCTTGTGCATAGCTTCCATCAGAAGCTCTGTCAAAACGATCGTTCATAATGTCTAAATGCGATCTCAAAAAAACTTCCCAATGCAAAGTTTCAGCAGAGAGTAATGCAATATTCACGGAATGAAATCTTGGACTTGTGTCCATGCTACAGGAGCCAACTACTTTGACACTTCTCAATGTATCTAGCAGATTTTCTTTTTCTTTCATGGGTAAATTTTGCCAGTTGTCAGGAAGTCGGGTATTGTAATATCTTCGAGTGGCTTCTTTCTTAAATTTAGTACTAGTCGTATCAATCAAGCAATCTGCATAGCCAACCATTCGAGCATACTTTTCCGTAAGAGCAGGTGCATTCATGTCAGTAGTAAAGTAAATAGCGTTTATAGTGGCATCTTCTTTATCATAGTTATATAACCAGGTTTGCGCTTTAACAGTGTCATATTGAGTCAAATTTTCTGAAAAATATAAGCCAAAACCATAATTTCCATTCAATACCACTTTATCAAAATCTACAACTTGTTTATCTTCATAATTCTTGTAAGCAGAACGAATGATAAGTACATTTTTCTCAATGGTTGCAGAAGGATATGTGGTTACAAAAGTATTGAAATCCATTTGCGAGTCCATGTCTTTCTTGGCTTTTGCAATGTTTCCTTTTTCTATTCGTACAATATGTCCAATTGCTTGCTTTTTGGCATAGTAAGTTTTGTTAAGTTCACAATACATATACTTTAAGTTTAATGAATCGACAATACGAGTTAGCTTGTTTATAGTAGGCTCACTGTAAATTAGTCCATTGTTATATGTGGTGAATTCTTGGCTATGTAGGAGTTGTAAAGAGCAAAAGAAAAGGCCGATAAAAAGTAAAAATAGTTTCTTCATAAAAATACGGTATATATAAATAACCAATTAGTTAAAAATTTATTCAAAATGTATATATGAATATTTTCATTTGCAATGAAGAATGAGTTAACGCCTCTTTTCAGTTAGCCAATAGCATGTAATTCTTTACAAGTTTTTTTGAAATCCTAGTAATTGAGTTATGTTAAATGTTTTTTAAAAAAAGCAATCGTTCGTTCCCACGCTAAGGTTGCAGCTTTTTTATCATAACGAGGTGTCGTATTGTTATGAAAGCCATGATTAACATTTGGATAGAAGTGAGTTGTATACTCAATTTTATGTGCTTTCAATACTTTTTCAAAAGCTTCCCAACCGGCATTCACACGCTTGTCTAGCTCCGCATACTGCAACAACAATGGCGCTTTGATTTTTGCGGCTTCGTCGTCATTAGGTTGCCTACCGTAAAATGGTACGGCAGCTTGTAAATCGGGCAAACGAACGGCCATCATGTTGGAAATCCAGCCGCCAAAGCAAAAACCAACTACACCTACTTTTCCGTTGCAATTAGGGTGTTTTTTTACATACTCGAACGCAGCAATAAAATCTTCCAGCATTTCATTCCTATTGCGTTTTTTTTGCAAAGCTCTTCCATCGTCGTCATTGCCAGGATAACCACCAAGCGGTGTTAATGCATCTGGAGCTAAACTGATAAAACCTTCCAAAGCAGTTCGCCTGCCAACATCTTCAATGTATGGATTTAATCCCCTGTTTTCGTGTACTACAATCACACCTGGTACTTTAGTTTTTGTGTCTTTTGGCAACGAAAGCAGGCCTTTCATGTTTCCACCACCTTTGGGTGAATCGTACATAATGTAACTTGATTCCAACCTTTCATCGTCTTTCGCAACTTCGGCTGTGGTTGTATAATTTGGCGACATAAAGCTGAGTAACGAACCAACAGTAATACTGCCTGCAGCGTATAAGGAAAGTCGTTCTACAAACTGACGTCTGCCAATCTTATTATGTGCATAATCGTCATACAAGTCAAATACTTCTTGTTGAATATCTTCTTTTTTTAACTCATTCATGATTACAATTTTTTTTGGTTTCCTTAAAGTTACGGAAACTTCATGACTTTAAAATTCGCTTTCTCAGCTTAAGAAAAGTCGCATCAAGGCAAAAAACAGCAACAACATCTCTATAATTTTATTCTAGTTCCATCATTTAATAAGCGGTACATGGCAGTATGATCTATACTTAATCCTTCGGAAGAAGCGTTAGGCCAACTTTTGCTATAATCTTTAGGATGTTTTACGTCAATCGCTACAACTTTTCCATTAAAGAAACGCTTCACTTTTGACTGTAATGTGTGACCAACCACTACTGATTTTGCTTCAAATGTTTTTAACTGTGCATCAATTTGTGTTTGCGATATATCTTCTCTAAAATATCCACGATACCATGAAAGTCCTTTGCGTGTAGAAGTGAGCAATTGTGCTGGTGTTTGTTGAGGTTGAGGAAAATAGGCTTTGTAATAATGTGCTCGTGAAATACGATTCATTGTTTCCAAAGACATCTTCAATGCGGCTACTTCTGGATGAATCCCGCCATGAACAAATAAATGTCCGTTGATTTTCTCAATAGTATTTTTGCTCGACAACCATTTTCCTAAAAATGATTGCTGATTGTACAATTGGTATTGTTGCTTGTCTAAAATTGCTGAAACAGCCAAATACTTTTGTGCAGCAGCTCCAAACTTAGCTTGCATATTTTTTAGTTCGTGATTTCCAATAATGAAATGTACCATGCCGCCATGTTTCTGAGCATCTTGCTCCAACTTATAAATAAACCATAGCACTTGTGTGGTAGAAAATCCTCGATCGACAAAATCGCCAACCAATACCAAGTGTCCTTTCTTAAAAATCCAGTTCAATTTAGTATCAATGACTTTGTGGTTAATCAAGAAATCACGAAAACATTTAAAGCCACTTTCTATATCTGAAATTGCAATGATAGGTTGTTCATCATCATACACACTTGGAGGTGTTTTTATAGTGTTTGATATAGTGAAGTGAAAGTTGGTCTCTTCCAATGGGAAATAACAATGAGCAGTAATTGTGTCATTTACTGTGAACGTTTCTTTTGTAGTGTAAAAACCATCATCTTTAGAACCATTGAGGTAATTTACACTTAGTGTGGAATCTGTTTCATAAAAAACGTAGGGTCCTTCTTTGTTAAGATTCATGCGGGCAGGATGATCGCCATACTGAAGAGAGGCACCGTGATACAGCCCAAAAGAAATTGCGGTAATTGTCAATACTAAAAAAGTAAAAAAGAGATGTTTAAAATATCGTACTATTCGTTTTTTCATGATGTATTATTTAATGATGTCAGCAAACCTAGATACAGTTTCATCTATGTCAAAACTTTTGGGTTCAACACCTTTATAGCTGTGATATACAGTTTGTGGATAAGTACCAAAAACGTTCATCACAGGGACAACACCGTAGAACCTCGTTTGGATATCGTTTATCAACATGTTTTGTGAACGTACACTTTTCGGTTACATTTGTCACTATGTTACTTACAAAGCAAAACATACGTCTCTTCGTTATCAGTGGAATTATTATTTTGTTATTGCCACTGTTGATAGCATTTATAGAAGTATCAATTTCCGATAAGAATGCTGTGGTGTTTTTTGAAGGTTATCCTACAGTAGTTAGTATCACACTTCTTAGTGCCTACATTGTGCTATTTGTTGTTTTGGTAAGTTTTGGTATTTATAAACTCGTTCAATTAATTCAAACAACGTTGGTATTGCGAACTGAGCAACAAAAAATGGAACTCCAACACTTACAAAGTCAAGTAAACCCACATTTTTTCTTTAACATGTTGAATAATCTATACGGTTTGGTGGCAAAGGATACGGAAAAGGCTCAGGCATTGATTCTAAAATTGTCAGACATGATGCGATACAGTATTTATGATGGGCAACAAACCAGTGTGAACATTTTACAAGAAATAGCGTATCTACAAAATTACATTGAGTTGCATACCATGCGCTATCATAAAAAGATTGATATACAATTTCATACTGACATTCAAGATGAAAACGCCACTATTGTTCCGTTGTTATGTATTATTTTATTAGAAAATGCATTCAAACACGGTGTGGAAAATAAACCAGAAGATGCATTTGTACATATACACCTTGCTGTGACAACAAACGAAATTTATTTTGCCGTGACAAACAATTTTGATGCAGCAGCACTTTCTACGGAAAAAGGAATCGGACTTCAAAATTTGAAACGTCGTTTAGAATTGATTTACCCTAAAAAACATTTGCTATCTTTCGATAAACATACAGATGTATACAAAGCACAACTGCGGATACAAAGAACAAACGAACGAAATTAAATTGTGAAAAATCTGATTCAATAAGAAAAATAAAAGATGCCGAACATACAGTATTTGATTGTAGACGACGAACATATTGCACATGATATCATTAAAGGATATTGTGATTTGTTGCCCAATATGGAATTAAAAAAACATTGCTACAATGCTTTGGAAGCAATGGAATATCTTAATCAACACTCTGTCGATTTAATTTTTTTAGATTTAAACATGCCCAAACTCAAAGGATTTGAATTTCTTAGAACAGTGCCACATCCACCTAAAGTGATTGTTACAACAGCGTATCAAGAATATGCTCTAGAAGGGTATGAATTGAATATTGTAGACTATCTACTCAAGCCTTTTTCGTTTGAACGATTTTTAAAAGCCATAAACAAAGCAATTGGAATTCCAGTCAAGCATACACATCAACCAACTGTGATACGAAACGAAACAACGCAAAGTATCTTCTTGCGTTCACAGCAAAAGTACGTACAAGTATTTTTAGATAAAATATACTACATAGAAGCATCGGGGAACTACACTAAAATCATTACAAAGGAAGATACCATTGTAATTCGTGAAAAACTGTCGGACATTATTGCAATATTACCATCAAAAGATTTTTTACAGGTACACAAGTCCTTTGCTGTGGCTATCAAACACATTCATAGTATTGAAGGCAACCGAATCTATATGGGCGAACAGTTCGTTCCTATTGGGAAACTTTACAAAGCGAATGTGAATGGGTTGTTGGGGTAAAGGTAAGTTTTAATTACTCTTTGTCAATTTACCTTTCTTATTTTCAAATCGATAATCAATCTCTAAAAAGTAAACTTCTCCTTTTTTTAACTTTGTGATAAGTTTTGGAGCGGAAACAATTCCTTGAATAATAATAAAACCATCAAAATCAATAATCTTGTAATCAGATTCCCATTCAGAACTACTTTCCAAAGGATGCACTTTTACAAGGTTAGTATCTTGATATGTGAGTTGATACTTATTAACATCGGCGACTGTTTCTACAAATGGAGTATTTATCAATTCAGCTTTTAGCTTTTCCAAATCTACACTGTTAGCTTTTTCGCTAAGTTTGACATAAGGCAACGTATATCCTTTAAACGTAATTGTAAGTGAATCTTTAGAATGTAGTGTTAATACTTCTTTATCACTGGCTTGGTAATGATTCTTGCCTAAGGAGACCAAGCGTAACGTATCTCGATATACGAAAACTTTCGTTTCCCCAGTTTCCATATTAATTTTGTCCTGAGTCTGCAACCTATGAAACTCCTTAGAATTAGTGCTAACTAGGAAACTTTGAATTTTAGCACGCTCTATAAAATTACCTAAAGAGTCATACACGCCTTTAGTTCGCCACAGTTTTTCTTTTTCAATATTTTGTCCGAAACTTACGGTAGAAACTATCAATAGTAAAAATACAAATACGTTTTTCATGAGTTGTGTTAATTAAAATATGGAAGCAGCTAATGTAGTAAATATAGAACTGTTGGAAAATATTTCAAGAACTTCAGTAAACTTTCCAGCATTATTTTTTTACATAAACACAGTTAGGTTGGAAATTGAAACAATCGTTTCCGATTAATAGCCTTTAAATTTCAGTGTATTAGAAACCTTCCTGTAGATGTACAGCACACTTTCTACGTGGACAATGTGTTCCTGCAGAGTTGCGAGAAGCTTTCGGGAAACCCCGAAACGTTCCTGCAGCCGTGCGAGAAGCTTTCGGGAGCGTACAAAACCGCCTCGTAGACCTACAGGAAGCTTTTGTTTCCGTCGGAAAACGTCTCGCAGCGCTGCGAGAGACTTTCCAACACATTCGAAACGTTCCTGCAAAAGTGCAACAAGCTTTCCAACGCATTTGAAACCTTCCTGCAATCATGCGACAAGCTATCAAATAGTTTTTATAGTTTTAAGAGCCAAGACAAAAAGACAAATCCACACTTCGACAAGCTCAGTGTAAACAAACAACAAACAACAAAAAACAAGAAAAAAGAAAAACCGTATCTTTGAAAACATACAATCAACAAACATGACTTACATCGCCATTTTACGCGGAATTAATGTTTCTGGAAGTAAAAAACTGCCCATGGCAGAACTTAGAATATTGCTTGCGAAACTTGGTTTTCAAAAGGTTCAAACCTATATTCAAAGTGGAAATGTAGTATTTACGTCCGATGAAAAAAATCAAGAAAAGTTAGAAGAACACATTTCTGAAGCCATCAAAAAGCAGTATGATTACGATGTGCCTGTGTTGGTCAAGACAATTGCACAATGGAAAACAGCGGTGGCAAATAATCCGTTTACTGAAGAAGACATTTCCAAACAAGCAATCACGTTTTTAGCAACTGCGCCCAAAGAAACGACTATCGAAATAGATAGTAAAGATGATAAATTTGAAATCATCAATTCGGAAGTCTATCTCTATTGTCCGAGTGGTTTTGCTCGGACCAAATTAAATAACAATTTTTTTGAACGAAAACTAAAAACACAAGCCACCACACGAAATTGGAAAACAATATATAAACTGTTGGAAATAGCGGAAGCGATGGAGTAATAAACGTTGAATTATAAATTTAGGAATAGTTGGTACGTCATTGCGAGGCAGAGCCGTGGCAATCTGTCGTATCCTATAATATGATTGTTATTTGATAATGAGATTACGTCGTCACATATGTTTCTCGTAATGACGATTCAAAATAGGTAAATAAATAGAAAATATATTGACCAATAACCAAACAAAAAAATATGCAAGAAAAGAAAGTAACTCCAAGAGGCGCCTATCCACATACCAAACGTGTGGGCGATTTTATATTTGTGT
This sequence comes from Kordia zhangzhouensis, assembly GCF_001005305.1. Taxonomy (GTDB): domain Bacteria; phylum Bacteroidota; class Bacteroidia; order Flavobacteriales; family Flavobacteriaceae; genus Kordia; species Kordia zhangzhouensis. Next base: position 78,875 of record NZ_LBMH01000003.1, on the reverse strand, counting down.
CGGGAACTAGTTCAAGACGACCAGATAATAGCATTGCAGGCGTGGATATTATTGACGAAATGGGAACGAAGCACTTAAACATTCGTACACAAACTCGTGAAGTGCTCAAAAACATTGACAAAAATTTACAAAATGTAGGCGCTAGCTTGGCAGATGTGGTAGATGTCACCTCGTTCTTGGTAAATATGAACGATTTTGCAGGATATAACGAAGCCTACGGAGAATTTTTTGACAAAGAAACAGGGCCAACACGAACCACGGTTGCTGTACATCAATTACCACATCCAGATTTGGTGATAGAAATCAAAGTGGTAGCGTATAAAAAGCAGTAAACTCATGAAAAAAATTCTCAACTATATCAACGGAACGTATGTAGAACCTAAAAGTAATGAGTGGATTGATAATTACAATCCGTCCAATGGAGAAGTGTACGGACACATTCCAAACTCTTCTGCCGATGATGTAGAGGCTGCCTATCAAGCGGCAAAAGCAGCATTTCCCGATTGGTCGCAAACCACACTAGAAGAACGCAGTCGTATACTGAATAAAATTGCTTTTCTGATTCAAGAAAACTTACCAGATCTCGCATATGCAGAATCGTTGGATAATGGAAAACCACTCAGTTTAGCTACTCAAATTGATATTCCACGTGCCACGAGTAATTTTAAATTCTTTGCGCAAGCTATCACACAATTTTCAAGTGAAGCCCACGAAAGTGTCGGTCTGAATGCGATGAATTTCACACTGCGTCAACCGATTGGTGTTGTGGGATGTATTTCTCCTTGGAATTTACCGCTGTACTTATTCACATGGAAAATTGCACCAGCGCTCGCCGCAGGAAATACGGTAGTTGCCAAACCAAGTGAAGTTACCCCGATGACTGCCTATTTGTTAGGAGACATTTGTACAAAAGCTGGTCTGCCAAACGGTGTTTTAAACATTGTACACGGTTTGGGACACACTACGGGACAAGCCATTACGGAACATCCCAACATCAAAGCAATATCTTTTACTGGCGGAACGGCTACAGGAGCACATATTGCTCGAACAGCAGCACCAATGTTTAAAAAACTTTCGTTAGAACTAGGTGGAAAAAACCCAAACATCATTTTTGCAGACTGTGATTATGAAGAAATGTTAAATGTGACCGTGCGTTCGTCTTTTGCGAATCAAGGACAAATCTGCTTATGTGGTTCGCGTATCTTCGTAGAACGAAGTATCTATGATAAGTTTAAAAGAGATTTTGTGGAACGTGTGAAACAACTCAAGGTAGGAAATCCATTTGAAGCAACTACAAAAGTTGGCGCATTAGTATCGAAACCGCATTTAGAAAAAGTAAAATCATATATAGAAATTGCCAAAGACGAAGGCGGAATTGTACTTTGTGGCGGAAAAGAAGTTACGGTTGAAGGATTTGAAAACGGGTACTATTTAGCACCAACAGTTATAGAAGTACCCACCGATCAATGTCGTGTAAATCAAGAGGAAATATTTGGTCCTATTGTCACAATCATGCCTTTTGATACCGAAGCAGAAGTCTTGCAAATGGCAAATGGAGTTCGTTACGGGTTATCAGCTACTTTGTGGACAAATAACTTGAACCGAACCATGCGAATGAGCAAGCAATTAGAAGCAGGAATTATTTGGGTAAATACATGGTTGTTACGGGATTTGCGTACCCCTTTTGGAGGAATGAAAAATTCTGGCGTAGGACGTGAGGGCGGACTAGAAGCACTACGCTTCTTCACTGAACCGAAAAATGTGTGTATTAAGTATTCTTGATTTAGGTATTAGGTCTTGGGCATTAGGCATTAGTATAAACAATAAATCGACATATTGACAAATCCACAAATTAACTAATCACAAACAACGAATAATAAAAAAATGAACCTAAACATACAAAACAAAAACGCCCTCGTTTGTGGAAGCACGCAAGGCATCGGAAAAGCGGCAGCTATAGAATTGGCAACTCTCGGAGCCAACGTGGTGTTGACTGCTAGAAACGAAGAAAAACTCAAAAATGTACTTTCCGAATTGGACACTTCGCAAGGACAGCAACACAAGTATATTGTAGCAGATTTTCAAAAACCTGATGAACTTCGTGAAAAGATTGAAGCGTTTATTGCTAAAAATCATTCCTTTCATATTTTGGTCAACAATACGGGTGGTCCTGCAGGCGGCCCGGTATTCAATGCTAAAGTTGATGAATTTGAACGCGCTTTTACACAACATTTAAAATGTAACCATGTATTGGTGCAAAGTGTTGTAGAAGGTATGAAAGAGGCGGGTTACGGACGTATTATCAATGTAATTTCTACTTCCGTAAAACAACCATTGGATGGTTTGGGCGTTTCGAATACCATTCGAGGCGCTGTGGCGAATTGGTCAAAAACGTTAGCAAATGAACTCGGACAATTTGGAATTACGGTCAATAATGTATTACCTGGTGCTACAGCAACAGAACGTTTATCGGAAATCATACAAAACAAAGCAAATAAAACAGGAAAGAGTATTGAAGAAGTAGGTGAAGCCATGAAAAGTGCGATTCCTGCCAAACGATTTGCACAACCTAGCGAGATTGCCAATGCGATTGCGTTTTTGGCAAGTGAAGCAGCTTCTTACATAAATGGAATCAATGTGCCTGTAGATGGAGGACGAACTAAGTCGTTGTAAATAAGTTACTCAAAACATTTTTTGAACTTTATTTTGATGGGGTGAATGATTAATTGATATGGCTTTTAGAGGAATCTTTTGTACTTTGTTAAATCTCTTACAAACAGTACCGTAGAACTACGTAACTTTTTATTTTTTTAACATTAATTAAAAAAAAGTGTTAAAAAATTCCTAAATTACAACACCGAAAACCATTTTTTGCAACGCTTATGTGTTGCAGACTAATAAACTAACCAATATGAATAGAAGAAACTTTATTGTATCTAGTGTAATGGGCGCTGGAGCTATTTCCATGTTTCCGAGCTCAGCACTAGCGAGTACCAACGGAATTTCCCTATCGCGAATCGGAAAAGGATTTGATCGCTTATTGCATGCAGTTGAGTATGTTTCAGCCTCTCATTTAACAGGTAGTGTAGCCAATGCGCATCAACGACTTATGACTACTTTACAAAACGAAGGATATACATACAATGCTGCACGAGTAATTAAATTTAACAGCTCTTGTTATGCAGTGCCATTGCATAAAAAACCGATTCTAGGGTTTGCGAGTAACGAATTAGCATTGATCGTAAAACATAATGGTGTGAGCAAGTTTTATATCTTAAATGAAAAACTAGCAACTGAATTTGCAGGATTAATTGAGAATTTTAGCCAAAATTCGGCATCACATGAACTAAACTTAGATGCGGCATCATTTGTATTTCCTACAAGGGTAGTACAACAAACACAAGGAAGAGAAACTTTATTTGTTTATCAAAACAAGCTCAACAATACAATCACCTTGAAGCAACAACGAAAAACAGCCTCAGTCGTTGTAAGCTAAGCAAGGAGTTATACCATATTATTAGACAGAGAAAGTCTTTATACTTTTTTGCATAAGCAAGAAGGAGTAAAGGCTTCTTTTTTTTATGATTAAAATATTATACTGTTAAATACATCACATTTTTTAGAAGAAATAGTATTTTTATAGGATAATTTATGCGTGAGTGAAGGAAATACTTTGGCTATACTTAGTACGAGTATATAAGAGTTTCTTTTAGCACAATTAAACTCTCATTACTAATATACTAATCAAAACAAAGAACACATCATTTTAACCACGCTCAAAAACAACACCACCTTGAAAAGAAAACTGCGCATTAACGGACATTCACATTTGTTGCCTTACCCTGAACAAATTCCTCAATTTATGAAGGAGAAAAAGATTTTTTGGGTAGACGACGAACGAAAATATATGTTGCAATCCGATTGGAAACGACCTGTGACTGATTCAAGTTTTTTTTTAAATGAAAAACTAGAGTGGATGGAACGCAATAAAATTGACCATGCTGTGATTTTAAATTTATCGCAATTGTACGGAAATGGTTTGCGTTTGGAAATGATGAAACATGCATTGCGTTTTCAAAATGATTTTAACGCAGAAGTACAACGAAATCATCCTGCTAAATTTACATGCGGATTTGTTGTGCATCCTGGGTTTATTCATGGTGCTTTATGGGAAATTGAGCGTTGTGTGGAAGAATTAGGATTGCGCGTACTGTGTTTGCCTACACATTTTATGGATTCCATAGGGCAGTGGCGATGTGTGTTTGATGAAGAAAATGATCCAATTTTCGAATTGGCTAATAAATATAAACTCGCTATTGAGATTCATCCGTATGACGGAGATAAAATGATTAAACTAGAAAATGTAAACTGGCGTTTTCATTTAATATGGATGTTGGCTCAATGTGGAGATGCTTATCATTTTTATACGTTGAACGGAATGCAGGAACGATTTCCTAATATAAGAACTTGTTTTGCACACGGTGGACAGTTGGCACAAATGAATCTCGGGAGAAGGATTCAAGGGTTTGATGGTCGTCCAGATTTGTTTGAAGGAAAAGTACACCCACGAAAAGCAGTGGGACATCCAAATATTTATTTTGACACATTGGTACACGATACAGATTCGTTTAAATTAATGGTGCAACGTCAAGGAAGTCAGCAAATTATTATGGGACTTGACGATCCTTATCCGTTAGGAGAAATGGAAAGTAAGCCACAATCTTCTTATCCAGGAAAGTTATTGGATTTGGCAATTGAACGCGATATCATTACACAACAACAATACGATGACATTTGGGAAGATAATGTACTACGTTGGTTATTTGGAAACGATGAAGAGACAAAGAAAAAGCTGGTGGATAAAATATTAGCAAAATAATCAATGACAGCAGTAGAGCAATTTCACAATTTAGCGCATATTTTTATTTCCTTCATTGGAGCGATACTGCTATTAGCTATTTATTCAAATATTCGGAAGCGTTTCCGTCAAATTCTTGAAGAAGATGAGTCGCAAAAACGTGTTGATAGTGGTTTGTTGTATTTGAGTTTGGCAATGTTTGTGTGGGTTGGCTCTGGAATATGGGCGTATGCGTCCAAGCATTTTCACTTTTCGGAAAGTATGACTTATCAAATAGGTGTTAACTTGTTGTCTATCATCAACAACCTATTTTTATTAATGGCGCTTTTTTACTTTTATTATGCGCCCAAATTCATTTATAACAATACTAAAAATGTCCGAATTATAATTGGAATTATATTTGGAGTTGCATCAATCACTTTGATTATGGCGGCCATTTTAGGTGAAAATAATATTTATCATAATGTAAAACTAAATGCATTGCCTGACTTACTACTATCGGGGTTTTTATGTTTTTTATTGATGCTATCGTTTTACAAAACCTTTTTATATCGTGGACTCAAGTTGGTTGCAATGATTTCGGTAGTAATCATGTTTTTAATTTTGGTATCTCAGTTGCCAGAAGTGTTTTTAAGTATCAATGATGAATTTACTACGTTACTCATTAAAATTATTGCCAAAACCTCTTTAATCTCTTTGTTTTTGGTACTGGCTACCAGTTGGGTAATTCAATTGGCAAATACACCAAGACCTAATGAAATGCGAATTAGGTTTTTGGACTGGGCATTGATTCAATTGAGTATTCCGTCAAAAAATATCAATAACGCTACAGTCGATTTTGGCTCTAAAACTACTCAATACAAAAACTTACTAAAATTTGCCATTCGTCGTGCACATGCAAGTAGTGATCAACAAAGTATGTTGGTAAGTACTGCCGGAGAAATAAAAAACCAAACTTACCTTACCCGTATTATAGAGAATGTCAATGAAATTTTACAGTTAGAAACTGATCAGCAACTAGAACGTAGAGATTTGTTTACGTTTTTGGGAGAAGGAAAGTACAGATTGCGTATGATTCCTGAGAACATTTTTATTGATGAAGGATTGCTGCATGAGTTTGTGCAGAAGGCTGAAAATGAATTGTATAAGGATATTTGTAATTAATTGTGTTTTACTTACAATTTCACACAACTTATTATTTTTTATAATACTTTACTACACAACTTCTATTTCCTTTTTATTCCAAACATATTTGTCATGTTACTAATTTTTAAACCAAAAATACATGACATCATCTACAGTTTCCGAAACACGTTTTGGACATCCTAAAGGACTTTTTTATTTGTTTTTTGCTGAATTATGGGAGCGTTTCTCTTTTTATGGCATGAAAGCATTGCTTATTTTATATATGACCAAACAATTGCTGTTTAGTGATGATATGTCTATTGGAATTTTTGCAGCGTACATGTCGCTTGTCTACGTGACACCAGTATTAGGAGGTATTATTGCCGACCATTATATAGGCTATCGGAAGGCAATTTTTCTTGGAGGTGTATTAATGGCATTGGGACATTTTTTTCTGACTATAGAATTGCCAGTATTTTTTTATGGATCACTAGCTTTGATTATAGTGGGTAACGGATTTTTTAAACCGAATATTTCAACCTTTGTTGGTGCGTTGTATGATGAACAAGACAAACGACGAGATTCTGGATTTACCATTTTTTATATGGGAATTAACATAGGAGGAGCAGTTGCTCCATTACTATGTGCATGGTTTGCTGAGGTATATGGATGGCATTATGGCTTTATGTTGGCAGGAATAGGGATGATGTTAGGGCTGTTTTTCTTTTATAGAGGAACCCAAAAAAATGTGTTTCAAGGAAAAGGAAATGTACCTGATCAAAAAATATATGACAAACGATTTTTAGGGATGAATAAAGGACAATTGGTTTGGTTAAGCGCTTTCTTGGCAGTTCCTATTTTTGCAATGATTGTGCGTTTTAATGAGTATGAACATTATATAGTATGGATTGCTACGATTGCAATTACTGGAATGATGATTTACATTTATCGCTCGGTGGGAAGTATTGCAAAAAGGCGATTGTTAGTAACTGCATATTTTACCATTTTGATGGCTTTGTTTTGGGCAATTTTTGAACAAGCAGGCAGTTCATTGACTTTATTTGCCGATCGTAATATCAATCTTGTAGGAATGAATGCCGCACAAACTAATAGCATCAACTCAGGATTCATTATTTTACTGGCTATTCCTTTTTCATGGTTATGGACAGTGTTGATTCAAAGGAATAAAAACCCAAATTCGGCCATTAAAGCAGGGTTAGGATTGTTCTTTTTAGGAATGGGTTTTATTGTTTTTGCAATGTCGGCAAATTCAGTTGATGCATTTGCTAAAACGCCTATGTGGTATTTGTTTGTAGGGTATTTTATTTTAACAGTAGGGGAATTGTGTATTTCTCCAATAGGACTTTCTAAAATGACAGAGCTTTCTCCAAAAAAGTATTTAGCATTCATTATGGGAGTGTTCTTTTCAGCGTCTTTTTATGGACACTTTTTTGCTGGAAAAATAGCTAAGTTAACAACTGTTTCTGAGGAAGAAAATGTGTTTGCGAGTGGGATTTTTGGTCAAATTACTGAAACAATCACAGGACTTACAAGCAATTTCACAGGAAGTAACCAAGCGGCATTTGAACAATTATACCAATATGTCTCTGTGTATGCTGTATTTGGTGTGCTAACTGCTGGAATTGGAATACTTGTAATGTTGATATCGCCTTTTATTAAAAAGTTGATGAGCGGCGTTCATTAATCAAAAGAGGAAAAGAAAGTTATCCTTTTGTTTATTTGTAGCGAAAGAGCTAGCAATTTTTTCACAAAAAAAGCCTTGCATTTGCAAGGCTTTTCGATTTAGCACTATTACTTTGTTCAGCAATTACTGCTTCACAATAAGTTTTGTATATAGGTTTCCAGAAGTACCTTGTAAGCTCACAAAATAACTTCCTGTTTTTAGTTCGCTCATATCAATTGATTGTTGTGAGGCTTGTAGTAAAAAAGTTTTTACTTTTTGTCCTACAAGATTGTATATGATTACTTGTTGAATAGCTTCCGAAGATTCAATTTGTAGCTTTCCAGTAGTAGGATTTGGATACAAAGCAAATGAAGTAGCTGATACATCAGGAGTACTTAATGTGTTTGTAATGGTCATACTTGTAGAAGCGCTATATAAATTACAATCGCCAACGGTGTGTGTAATGGTGTATGTTCCATCAGTTGAAGCAGATAAATCAATTTCTCCAGTAGTAGCGTTGATTACTAATCCAGCAGGTTCAGCAGTAAATACACCCGTTACACCAGTAGTACGAGTAGGTGTTGGATCTGAGTCATCTGTTGCATACGTGTTAGAAGCATAGGCAAAATCTGCAAAGTCATTATAATGTAAGTCAATATAGTTTTTAATAACAGTGGCATAGTCGTCTGCAAATGGAACTAAAGTTTGTGGACGTGTATCGTATACATTTCCATTATATGTTCCTAAATCACGCACTCTACGATTTACTTCTGTCATGATACCATCAATTGTTCCGCCACCGCCTTGTCCGTCACTCGCAGCTGGTCCAGATCCATGACGTCTATTATTGTAATAATCTCCATCAAAATAAGCATTAGAATATGGGCGAGTATCATCACATGAAGATGAACCTCCATTTACGTTACTTGGTAAGGTACGGTATCCCGAAGTAACACCACAACCAGAATATCCTTGAGCGTTGTAAAAAGCACCACCTGTAGAAGCAAAAAGACCTCCAAGGCTATTAGGTCCTCTTACCAATTCTTCTTGTGTTAGGTTTCCTAAGTTGTTATTTACCAAATTTGTAATTGTAGTATTTGAAACAGAGTTTAAATAATTGGTTGTTGTATTGTTTAAATCAGATGAAGAGATATTGTACCCAGCTTCAATTCTAGGAATACTGTGACTTTGTCCATGTAAATCAATGTACAATCCTTTTCCCCATTTGCTCATTACATCGGCACTTGCTTGATCGATAAAGTTGTGAAATGCATTCCAATAGAATAAGGCATCAGCATCTCCACACGTAGCCTCGTTCTGTTCTCTGTTTGGATCAAGTTTACTTCTATGTAAATTGTTGATAATGATATATGGATAACAGCCCGTTTGATCGTATACTGACTGTTGAATTTCACGAATTAGAATGTCTGTATTATCGTCTCTTTCATTAGTACCACAGTTTCTATCTGGTAGCGTACTGTCGTTATCTGGATAAAATACACCTCCAATAGTTTGTCCTGATTGTTTTACACCTCCATGTGGAGCCGAAATAATAATAGGCATATTTCCTGGAATGTATTCAATGTACTCATTTCCACTGGTGTCAAATTGTGAAGGCTCAGGTACAGGTGTTGGTGCTGGGGTAGGTTGCTCTAATGCAAAATAGATAGTTTGTGTAATTTCGGTGTTGGTTCCGCTAGTATCAAAATTTCCATCAAATGTAAAAGCAGTTTGTCCATCAGCAGTAATGCTTAAACTACCACCTCCATTCCAGCCATCTCCATACGTATCGTATACAATCACATAATACCCCGTACCAGCAGGCATATTATCATCTACAGGATACGAAACAGACATCGTAGTTTCATTATAAGAGGTATTGGCACTTCCATCATAACCATTGTCAATAGTTTGCAAAAGTGTTCCACTAGGATTATAGAATTCTACTTTGTTTTCTGTAGACCAGTTTGGCCAGTTTACTGTTAGAATTACATCAACATTTTGAGCAAAAGTTGAAGCGCTCATCAATAAGCAACAAATCAAAATACTTTTAAATAAAGAAAAAGTAGTTTTTCTCATAGGTCAATTATTTAGTGTAAGATTAATTAGGGTACGATTTAGAATTTTTTCCTTACAATTGTAGTCAAGGAGAAAACCTAAACACAATAATACGATAAATGACATAAAAAATCGATAAAATGAATGATAATTATTTTAAGACCAATAAAGAAACTTGGAATCAAAAAGTAGCTATTCATGCTAAAAGTGAAATGTATGCGATGGAAGCTTTTAAGCTTGGAGCCACTTCGTTGATGAAATATGAGCTCGCTAGTTTGCCTGACATACAAGGAAAATCATTACTGCATTTGCAATGTCACTTTGGGCAGGATACGCTTAGTTGGGCTCGGATGGGAGCAAAGTGTACAGGGATTGATTTGTCGGATGAAGCTATTAAGCTAGCACGTTCATTGAACGAAGAATTATCATTGGATGCACAATTTCATTGTTGTAATTTATATGATGTAAATACTCATGTTACAGATACATTTGATATTGTTTTTACAAGTTATGGTGTAATAGGTTGGCTACCCAATCTCCATGAGTGGGCACAAATTATTGCTTCTCGATTAAAAGAAGGAGGTACATTTTATATGGTTGAGTTTCATCCTATTGTGTGGATGTTTGATTATTTACAAACTCCTCCTAAGTTAGCGTATGCATATAGTCAAGAAGAGGTTATTTATGAGGAATATGAAGGAACATATGCTGAAGATGGAGAAACAACTATGATTAGTAAGGAATACGCTTGGAATCATGGTTTAGGCGATGTAATTAATGCTTTGATTTCAGCAGGACTTACTATTGAGTTTTTAACAGAGCACGATGCTTCACCTTATAATGTATTACCCAATCTTACTCAAAATAAAGAAGGGTTGTATGAAACTAAAGACCAATTATATCCGTTAATTTATGAGTTAAAGGCCATAAAAAAACCTCGCTAAGTAGCGAGGTTTTTTTAAGATTATATTCGAATTAAAACTTTGCAAAAAGCTTATCCATTTTTTCTCTTTCTTCATCAGCTAATGCAGGATCTACTAAAATACGACCACTATGCTCATCAGTAATGATTTTCTTTCTTGAAGCAATTTCCACTTGTACTTGTGGAGGAATTGTAAAATATGAACCTCCAGAAGCTCCGCGTTCAATTTGTACTACTGCTAATCCATTACGTACGTTGCTACGGATGCGTTTGTAAGCAGCTAATAAGCGATCTTCGATTAATTTTTCAAATTCTTCAGACTTCTTCATTAAGAACTCTTCTTCACGCTTAGTTTCTTCTAAGATGTCGTTTAATTCTGCTTTTTTGTGCTTTAAGTGTGATTCTCTTTCACTTAAACGCTCTTTTGTTTGATCAATAACAGCTTTCTTTTGTTCGATGGCAGCTTTAAATTCTTTAATATGCTTTTCAGCTAATTGCATTTCCAATTCTTGGTATTCTACTTCTTTAGATAATGCGTTGTATTCTCTGTTGTTACGAACATTTTTTTGCTGCTCCGTATATTTTTTGATTAAGCTTTTTGCCTCCTCAATAATATTTTTTTTGCTTTTAATATCTTCATCAATCTGATCAAGATCATTATTAAACTTTTCAAGTCTTGTGTTTAATCCAGCCACTTCGTCTTCCAGATCTTCCACTTCCAAAGGAAGCTCTCCGCGAACATTTCTAATCTCGTCAACACGAGAGTCAATAAGTTGTAAATCAAAAAGTGCGCGTAATTTTTCTTCGACCGTAACTTCTTTCTTCTTTGCCATATTTATGAATACTTGATTGGATTTGTATTTTCTGCTGATAAAATGAACGCAAAATTAGGAATTTTTTTTGTAAGATACTCAAATAAAAGATTTTTTGTATACTGCTCACTTTCATAATGTCCAATATCAGCCAAAATCAACTGTCCTTCCGCTTTGTAAAAATCATGATATTTCAAGTCTGCTGTGACATACGCGTCTACACCAGCACGTTTGGCAGCTTCAATTGCAAAGCTTCCGCTACCACCCAAAACAGCTACTTTTTGAATCATTTTTCCTAATAAATGCGAGTGACGCACCACAGGAACTTTCATTTTTGTCTTTAAAAGTGTCATGAAATGCATTTCATTGATTGGTTTTTCAAAATGACCAATCATTCCCATACCTATATGTTGGTTTGTATTTTCAAGAGTTGTAACCTCATAAGCAACTTCTTCATAAGGATGTACTTGTTGCAGTGTATTTATTATTTTTCCTTCCAAGTGCCTAGCAAATGTAATTCCAAGTTGTACTTCTTCTTCAAAATGTGTTTCGCCTTTGATACCAATTGTAGGGTTAGATGCTTCATTTCCTCTAAAACTTCCTAATCCTTCAGTATTAAAACTGCAATGATCGTAGTTGCCAATACTTCCAGCACCAACGGCAAACAAAGCGTTGCGTACTTTTTCTGCAGAAGCCTTAGGAGCAAACGTAATTAGTTTTTTGATGGTTGCTTTTTGTGGAATTAATATAGATTTTTGAGTTAGTCCTAACTCGTCACAAATACGATCACTAACACCATTCCATGAATTGTCTAGCGCAGTATGCATTGCATAAATAGCAATATCATTTTTGATTGCTTTCTGTACTACACGTTCCACATAGGTTTTTCCAGTAATCTTTTTAAGACCAGAAAAAATGATTGGATGAAAACTCACAATCATATTGCAATTTTTTTCAATGGCTTCGTCAACAACATTCTCTAACGTATCTAAGGAGATAAGAACGCCATTTGTTTGTTGATTTCGGTCACCTACGAGCAAACCAACGTTGTCAAAATCTTCAGCGTAGGCAAGAGGACATAATTCCTCAATATGAGTAATAATATCTTGAACTTTCATGTATGTATGCTTTGACTCAAATATAAAAATTAGCTTGTTAATATAGATATTAAAAAAGGAAAAGCAAGTTTATTTAGAACGCTTACGAATTTATTTTGCTATTCGTACAATATTTTTCTACAGTTAGTGTAGAAAGTTTATTTTCAATACAGTAAATCTTAAATGTGTCATATGAAAACATATTTCTACGCATATCTAATCATTTATATATCGTCTACATTTTTTGTGCAGTCACAAAATAGTATAACACCTATTGAAGATGCAGAGTTGTTTAAAATATTGGTAAACATGAATGAGCATACAGTCATATCAAGAAGTAATGAATATTTTAGAATGCAGGCTATAAAAGTAACCAGTGACGAGCGTGCTATTGATGATGAAGATATTCAAGTATTTAAAAGCTTTTACTATATAGTAATTGCAGATTATGAAGAATCTCCGAATGGGAAATTGTATAAAACAAGCCATTTGATTTCGCCACAACTCATGGTGTATCCTGATAGCTATAAATTTTTCAAGATACTAATTACACATGGAAAGGAACAAGAACAACAATTAGTGTTATTTGCGTCCAATGAAAAACTATATGTGAAAAAGGAGTGAAGTTGATATTGACAATTCCTTAAAAAATTATACTTTCGTTGTTATGCGACGACTTCGATTGTTATTAGTACCCTTTGCTTTGATATACGGCATTATAGTATGGATACGCAATTGGCTATTTGATAAAGGAATTTTGAAATCAACTTCCTATGATTTTCCTGTTATCTGTGTTGGAAATGTAAGCGTTGGTGGCACGGGAAAATCTCCTATGATTGAGTATTTAATTCGGGTACTTAAAGACGATTATAAAATTGCAACATTAAGTCGTGGTTATAAACGAAAAACAAGAGGATTTGTACTTGCAAATTCATCAACAACTGCCGAAGACATTGGAGACGAGCCTTTGCAATTTTATCATAAATTTAAAAATGAAATTCGTGTAGCAGTCGAAGCCGAACGAACGGTTGGAATTGAAAGATTACGAAACTTGCCCAATCCACCCGAAGTTATTTTGTTGGATGACGCCTTTCAGCATCGAAAGGTAAAAGCAGGGTTTCATATTTTGTTAACACCGTTTGCAGATTTATATACAGACGACTGGATGTTGCCGGCGGGAAATTTACGAGAACCTATTGCAGGAGCAAAACGTGCAGATATAATTATAGTTACTAAATGTCCGATGTTTCTTTCTGTGGAAATGCAAAAAAAGATAGTGGGGAAGATACATCCTAAATCGTACCAACAGTTATTTTTTACCACAATTGCTTATGCAGAAGAAGTAATTGGTACTCATGATACAATGTTATTGTCATCATTTAGTGAGTCGGAATTTATACTTATTACAGGAATAGCAAATCCAACCCCATTGTTACAATACTTGAATGAGCAGCAGTTGCGGTATACACATTTAAAATATCCAGATCATCACCATTTTAGCGAAAGTGATATTCAACAGATCAAACAAAAAGCAATAAATACCCGTATTTTGACTACGGAAAAAGATTTTATGCGATTGCAAGATAGTATAGAAAAGGTGTATTATTTGCCAATCAGCGTACAATTTGTAAAAGATGAAGAGGTGTTTAAGGAAAAAGTGCAAACATTTGTGGAATGCCTCACTAAAGAGTCATGATGGTTTTTTATATGAATATAAACACCATTCTTCTATTATATTATTGAAATAAGCATCAAACGTAGCGATATAAAAAAGAAAGGCGAGTTTTATAACTCGCCTTGTTCTTTTAACTAACCAATCCAAAAATTTATATGAAATGAAAACAAAGCTTAATTGCTTTTTTTGATTTCATCGATACAAATACAAAACATATGCCAAAAGTTAAAAGTAAACTTTTTTAAACGCTAAATAGTTGTTAAATAAATGGTTGGGATTTTTGCTTACGTCAATATATTTGAGATTTTCTTATAGAAAATTTCTGGGTCAAACGGTTTTGAAATAACCTCATTGAAACCTTCATTTAAAAAATCATCTTTATTATCATCTAACGAAATTGCGGTAAGCGCAATGATTGGTGTGGATACGTCAAACTTTCTAATTTCTTTAGTGGCTTCAATACCGCTAATTCCAGGCATGTGAATATCCATCAAAATGAAGTCATAACGATTGCTGCGAGCATGATCAATAGCTTGATACCCATCATCTGCTATATCGCAAGTCATATTTTGCTTTGCAATGATTTTCTTTGTAATTACTTGGTTGATTTTGTTGTCTTCTACCAGTAATACTTTGAACTTTCGGCTTTTTAAATCAGTTTTTTCTTCACCAATAGTCTCAGTATTTACTGCTTCAGGTTTTAGTTTGTCTAACACTAAAGCAAATCGGAAAGTAGATCCTTTTCCAAGTTTACTTTCTAGTTGAATATCGCTTTCAAGCAATTCTAATAAACTCTTTACAATTGTCAATCCCAAACCTGTTCCACCATATTTACGGTTGATTTGTACAGAACCTTGCGAGAAGCTATCAAAAATAGTTTCTTGCATTTCTTTAGAAATCCCGATTCCGTTATCTTTTATTTCGAATGCAATAGTTTGTTGCAATTCCGTTTCGTTGACAATTTTAGCATTGATTTCAACAGTTCCGTTTTTGGTGAATTTTAAGGCGTTACTGATTAAATTGATAAATATTTGAGACATTTTCAAATAATCTCCAATAAGCTTTTTAGGAATATCTTCATCAATATTTAGAACAATCTTATTGTTGTTTTCTTTCGATGTTTGAGTTAGAGAATTTACAACATCGTTTAAGACCTTTTTAAGGTTTAGAGGAGCTTTTTCTACTGCCAATTTTTTGGCTTCTATTTTATTGACCTGTAAAATGTCATTAATAAATGTCAATAAATAATCTCCAGAAAATTTTAATGACTTCAAATGCTCTTTTTGACTTTCACTAGGATTTTCTTCTAATAGTAAATGCGTTAATCCAGTAACTGCATATAAAGGTGTGCGCAATTCATGAGTTACAGTAGATAAGAACTGAGCTTTTGCTTTCATTGCTTTTTCTGCATTGTCTTTAGCAAGTTGCAACTCAGAATTTTTCTTTAACAATAAGTTGTTAGTTTTTACTTTGATTTGATTGTTTCTATACAACGAAATTGTTAAGAGAGAAATAATGATTAAGAGAGCAGAACTCAAAATAGAAGTAAGCTTGTTTCGCTTCCCTTTTTCAGAAGAATCTTCATAATCAATTTTTAATTGCTCTATATGGCGCTTTTGGAATTCATTATCAAAATATGCGTTTGCTTCTGCAACACTTTGTAAACTGATTACGTTAAAAATAGAATCTTTAATTTTGATGTAATTCTCTTGAAATTGATATGCTTTTTCTAAATCATTTAAACTAGCATACGTTTCACTAATAATTTTAGTACTTTGAAGCTTGATAAGTGGAAAATCATAAGATTTACCAATAGCCAAGGCAGTTTCTGCATTAAGTTTAGCATCTTCAAACTTTTTAATGTTTTTATATGCTTTTGCAAGGTTTAAGTGTACTTTGGCGCGTAAATAATTTGGTTGGTATGGATCATTAATAGGAAGTGAATTTTCAAATCGTTCAATAGCGCGCCCATTAATTCCTTGACTTAAATAGAAAAGTCCTCGATAGTATTTTAATTTATTGATATCATCAAGCGAATGGTATTTGTCAAAAATTTTTTCTGCTTTGCTAAAATATGCATCTGCATTGCTGTAGGAAGTGTTTCGAGTTGCGGTTAAAGCTCTCAATACATAGTTGTATCCTAATCCTAAAGAGTCATCTTCTTCATTTTGAATTTGTTCCGCTCTTTGTAAGTAGCTTTCAATTTCAGAGATGTTAAAATTATCGTAGTTTTCTTCAATACCTAATTCGGCGCGAAGTAAGTAAGCTCTGGCTTTACTTTTTTTGTCTTGAATGCTATCTGAAAGTTCTAAAATAGTGGTTAGTTTTTCAAGAGCACTTCCCATTTTAGCCTTCTTTTTGTATTCATATACGTCAACAAAAGAGCGTTCTATACTGTCCTTGATATGTTCATCGGATTGAGCTTGGGACAATACAGAGAATAAAGCAAACCAGAAATATAGAATGTGTTTTACTTTACACACCATGAAGGATGAATTTATTCAAAAATACTTATTTATTTGAAATATATAACATTAAATCAATTAATCTGTTAGAATAGCCAATTTCGTTATCGTACCATCCGACGACTTTGACCATTTTTCCGATAACAGACGTCATAAGGGCATCAAACGTGCAAGAATACGGGTTGTCAATCACATCTACCGAAACAATAGGATCTTCGGTGTACGATAAAATACCTTTTAGAGAAGTTTCTGCTGCTTTTTTAAAGGCAGCGTTGATTTCTTCAATAGAAGTCTCTCGTTTTACGTTAAAGGTGATGTCTGTAAGTGAGCCATCTGGTACAGGAACACGAATACCACAACCTCCAATTACGTCTGAAAGTTCAGGGAAAATTTTAGTCAGCGCCTTGGCAGCTCCCGTAGTAGTTGGGACAATGCTTTGACTTGCGGCTCTTGCTCTGCGTAGGTCGCGGTGTGGTTGATCGTGCAAACTTTGATCGGTGGTATACGAATGAATAGTGGTTATATACGCTTGTTCAATTCCGCACAAATTATTGATAATTTGAATCATTGGAGCGGCATTGTTGGTTGTGCATGAAGCATTTGAAATAATGGTTTCAGAGCCATCAATAATTTCTTCATTTACACCTAAAACTACCATTTTTAAATCATCGTCTTGTGGAGGAACTGATAAAATTACTTTTTTAGCACCATTGTTAATGTGATGTTGAAGGAACGCTTTTGTTTTAAATTTTCCGGTAGCTTCAACGACAAAATCGATAATGTAAGGTTGCCAATTTAATTGTGTGATGTCAGAAATATTTGTTACGGGATACTTCTTATGATCTACCAAAATTTCGTTTTCAGTATGACTAACTTTGTGGGGTAATACACCATGAATGCTATCGTATTTTAATAAATGACTCAACGTATGTGTATCAGCTAAATCATTAATTACTACAACCTCAATATTTGGGTGATTGAGTAATAAGCGAAATAAATTTCGACCGATGCGTCCAAAACCATTGATGGCAACTTTTATCATGTGAAAGTATGTTTTGAGAACATCAAAATTACATCTTTTTGTTGGAAATTAAGGTGTGATTTATTAGATGTGTGAGTTTCTTGAAATGTGCAATATTTCTAATGTACTTGAAACCTAGTTTAGGTGAGCGTTTCAGAATAGAAAGTAATGAGGATACTTTATTTTAGTATACCTTACAATCTTAAAAATTTGTAGAAAAAGTATTGTGTAGCGTTGGAGTATGCTATAAAAAAAGGCTAGAAACAAAAGTGTTCTAGCCAAAAGGTATAATTTATACTTCTGAATTCAGTATTCAAAATTTACTAGTCAATATGTTTATGTGCTTTGTAAGATGAACGTACCAATGCACCGCTTTCAACATGACGGAAACCTAAGTCCAGCCCAATTTGGCGATAGCGATCAAATTCATCAGGTGTTACAAAACGTTGAACAGGTAAATGCTTTTTACTAGGTTGTAAATATTGTCCAATAGTTACTACATCAACATTTGCAGCACTTAGGTCATGTAATGTTTCAATGACTTCTTTTTCAGTTTCACCTAAACCTAGCATGATTCCTGATTTGGTTCTGTTGACTCCTTGGTCTTTTAGGTATTTTAACACAGCTAAGCTACGATCATATTTGGCTTGAATACGTACTTCACGAGTTAAACGACGTACTGTTTCCATGTTATGAGAAACTACTTCTGGAGAAACTTCTACAATGCGATCTAAGTGACGTTCAATTCCTTGAAAATCTGGAATTAGTGTTTCTAATGTGGTCGTAGGATTCATACGGCGAACAGCCTTTACTGTTTCTGCCCAAATAATACTTCCCATATCTTTTAAGTCATCACGATCAACAGAAGTCAATACTGCATGCTTAATGTTCATGATTTTGATAGAACGTGCTACTTTTTCAGGTTCATCCCATGCTACTGTTTCTGGTCTTCCCGTTTTTACACCACAAAAGCCACACGAACGTGTACATACATTTCCTAAAATCATAAAGGTTGCCGTTCCTTCTCCCCAACATTCGCCCATGTTAGGACAACTGCCCGATGTGCATATTGTGTTTAATTTATACTTATCAACAAGTCCTCTGAGTTCGGTATATTTTTTTCCTGTAGGAAGCTTTACACGAAGCCATTTGGGTTTGCCTTTAGGCGGCAATACACTAGCTGTTGTTTCTGTACTCATATATCTTTTCTTCAATCAAAATCAGTTACAAAGATACAAAGAATCTTATTGACATACATGTTTTAACAAGTTCTTAGATAAAGCATTTATAATAAGGTTATGTACCCAACAGAAAATCCTGTTAAAAAAATAATTCCTATCCAGCTTATTACTCGTAATATACGTGTTGGTTGCCATTGTTTAGGTGTGTGTTTGCTAGTGATGAGGATATAATTGGAGATAGCATAAAAAGGAGCTGTAACAAATGATAAAACAGTAGCTATATAAATAAGTGAACTCATTTCAGATAAAAATTGTGTCATGATGATAATAGTTCCCGCAACCAAGATGAGCATCCAAAAAATATAACTGTGTTTGATGTATCTTCCAAATAATAGCTGACTTGTTTTTGCCATCGCTCGAGGAGAAGCATCTAAAGTAGTGAGAGTAGTGCTGAACATTGTGGTAAATGCTGCAATTGCAATGATTACATAAAATCCGCTTCCCAGATTTTTTGTATACAAGTCAATCAATTGAGCGGCAAAAACACCTCCTTTGGGAGAGAATTCAATCCCAGAATTGTACATAACATATGCTCCTAAAGCTATAAAGCAAGCGCCAAGTATGATTGTTACGATATAACCAAAGTTAAAGTCAAAAAGAGCAGTTTTGGGAGTGAATTTTTCTGTTTCTTGTCGTTTTTCAATTGCCCAAAGAGAATGCCATATGGATATATCGAGAGGAGCAGGCATCCAACCCATAAAAACGATTAATAATGTAATTCCTCCAATTTCAGTTGGAAAGACAGGTGTTGCAGATAAAGCGTTGTTACCATTAGAGATTGCAAAAATAACTGCGACTATTGTGCTTACGGTTAACACGACAATTATCACCTTCATGAGTTTGTCTAATAACTGATAGCGCCCCATGGCTAAAATCCCTAAGCAAAAAAATGTAATAATAGTGCTCCAAGTTTCCATAGTAAGCGCAATACCAAATAATTGAGAAGCTAATCCGGCTGTTACAATAGTAACGGCTGTTTGAATGGTAAACATGGTAGCAAATGATAAAATAAAATACGCAATGAGCAATCCGTTTCCTAGTTTTTTGTAGCCTTCTAATAAACTTTCGCCTGTAGCAGCGGCATAGCGTGGCCCAAATTGAAAAAACGGATACTTACAAAAGTTTACGAGTAATAATGCCCATATTAATCCCAATCCAAATTCGGCACCAACTTTAGTAGAATTTACCAAGTGGGAAACACCTATAGACGCACCTGCAAATAATAGACCTGGACCTAATTTTTTGATAAATGAAGCTGTCATTTTTCTTGAATAATTTCGGCTAAGAGTTTTTTTGCTCGAAGTAATTTGACTTTTACATTGTTCATAGGTTCTTGAAGTTGCTCAGAAATTTCTTTGTAACTCAATTCTTGAAAATACCGCAAATTAATAACTTCTTGATAATGTGGTTTGAGTTTTTTGATATCACGTAAAAGTTTTGCAAGATTTTGCTCCGTAATGATTTTATCTTCAGGAGTTGGTCCGTCATCAATAATTTGATATACTTCTTCTTCCTGTTCTTTGGTAGTTTCTATTGATGATTTCTTTTTTCGTAAAAAGTCAATATGTACATTTTTAGAAATAGTAATAAGCCATGTTTTGAATTTATATTTTTCGTCGAACGTGTCAATCTTATCAAAAGCTTTGGAAAATGTTTGAATCGTAATGTCTTCCGCATCGTTTTCGTTTTGGACACGTTTTAGTTGAAAACCGTATACGTCATTCCAAAAAGAATTAAGTAAAAAGTTGAAAGCAATTTGATTGCCTTCTTTAGCTTTTTGTATGTAAGCTTTCAGAATCGTTTCAGCTATTTCCAATGCGTCGGTTTTGAAGTCATATTGGCTATAAAGATACCAAAATGAATCACAACTAAAAAGACTTCTAGTACAGGAAGCATATATAAAGTGTCTTGTTCTTTAAGCTTTTTTGCTGAAAATCCGATAACTAGGTATTGTACAATGAAGCGGATTCCTAGAATTCCTAATGCATATAACCAAACCGAAGAGCAAAGTAAACTTATGGCTACTCCCCAAAAAAGGAGTTGTGTAAAATAAAAAGTTCCTAATAAAAATTTATGAATGAACTTGTAATGTGATGATGTGCTTACGTGCCTTCTTTTTTGCTGAAACCAACTACTTAATGAAGTTTTAGGTTGTGAAACAGTAAAACTTTCTTTGGAAAAACAAATTGCAGTATTTTTTCCTGTTGCAGCGTCCTTGATGAATAGGTCATCATCTCCTGAGCGAATTTTCATGTGATTTACAAAACCATTTACTCTATAAAATTCGTCTTTATGATAGGCTAAATTCCTGCCTACAGCAGTGTAAGGGATGCCTAATTTTGCATAACTGAATGCTTGCACAGCTGCCATCAACGTTTCAAAACGTATTAAAAGATTTAAAAAGGAATATTTTTTTCTTGCATAAGCACCGTAACCAATTACAATTTTTTTAGTGCTCGAAAAACACGAGGTAATTTCTGTTAGCCAATGAGTAGAGGAAGGAATACAGTCAGCATCAGTAAATACTAAATATTCATTTGTTGCGGCTTTAATGCCAAGTGTGAGGGCATATTTTTTATTTCCCCAAAAAGCTTCATTATTTTCAACATTGACAAGTTTGATTTGACTGTTTTTTTGCTGAAAATTTTCAATCACTTCCAAAGTTTCATCTGAAGAAGCATCATTGATGAGAACAATTTCAAAGTTTTTGTAGGATTGTTGTAATAATTTAGGAACTAGAATCTGTAAATTTTCAGCTTCATTTTTGGCACATACAATAATAGAAACAGGTAAGTTGTATTGCTTTTTTTTACGAGATTTTGCAAAGGCAAATGTGCTAAAAAATAGAAAATAAAGAACTTGAATAGCCGTAATTACTATAAAACTATAGAGTAGAAGTGTAATCATATAATGAAAGCAAAGAACGACTTATTGATGTTGTGGCTCTGTACAGTTTTCAAATTGATCAGGTGTTTTACCACAAAACCCGCAAGCTTCTCCATCTTTATTGAGCATTGGATTTTGGCTTGCACATGTTCCAGCAAACTTTCCATCTTTTTTTGCCCAAAGTTTGATTGCAATTCCTGCAACTCCTACTAGTAATAAACCTATTGTTAATAATACAAGTTTCATCTGTCTGTTTTAATTTTATAGTTTTTTCAGATGTAATTCGCCAATAAAGTCATACGTCGGTATTAACTAATTATCATGGCTGATTTTATAATGTGGTGTGATTTTACTTTTTCAAGAAATCTCGTGCAAAGATACGGTTTTTTGTAAGATTGGTTTATGAGAATGTTTAAAATTAAATATTAACAATGGCAAATAAATAGAAAAGAAAGCTACAAGTGATAAATAAAGGGGAGATGGTTGTTTGAACTATTTCAAAAGGTTAATTGTTAGTAAGTTAAAATGTTTTGAGTGACTTTTTTCTATAAATTGATATCACTAATCAATAAAACATAATAATTATGAAAAAGTATTTCGCAGAGATTTTCGGAACATTTTGGCTTGTATTTGGAGGTTGTGGAAGCGCTATTTTTGCAGCAGGTTATCCTGATTTAGGAATTGGTTTTGTAGGAGTTTCTTTGGCTTTTGGTCTTACTGTGTTAACAATGGCTTATGCTGTTGGACATATTTCAGGAGGGCATTTTAATCCAGCTGTTTCCATAGGGCTTTGGGCAGGAGGAAAGTTTTCGGGGAAAGATTTACTTGGTTATATCATTTCTCAGCTTGTTGGCGCTATATTGGCAGCAAGTGCCTTGTACTTGATAGTTACTGGATCTGATAAAGCAATTGGAGGTTTTGCCGCCAATGGATATGATAGTTTGTCACCCGATAATTATTCTATGATGTCCGCTTTTGTTGCAGAGTTTTTACTAACTGCTTTTTTCTTATTAGTAATTCTTGGAAGCACTAATGAAAGGGCTCCAAAAGGATTTGCACCTATTGCTATTGGTTTATGTTTAACATTGATTCATTTAATTAGCATCCCCATAACAAATACTTCAGTAAACCCAGCACGTTCTACAAGTCAAGCATTGTTTGCAGGAGGTGATTATTTGCCACAAACATGGTTGTTTTGGGTAGCACCAATCTTAGGAGCTATGGTAGCTGGATTTATTCATAAAGCATTATTTGATAAAGAATAAATAAAAAACATATGAGATAAAGTAAAAATCCTGTTTTCCCATGAAACAGGATTTTTTATGGAATAATTATTGTTATCTTGTGGTAACTTTTGTAATGAAAAATTCATATTATGAAATATATAAATCTTGTGTTATTTCTACTGATTTTTGCGGCGTGTACCACACCTAGAGTTGTATATGATTATGATCATAAAACAAATTTTTCTAATTATAAAACATATAATTTATACCCTGAAATAGAAACTGGCCTATCAGAATTAGACAATAAGCGATTGTTACGTGTAACCGATTCAATAATGCAGGAACGAGGATTTGTTCGTACAGCAACACCAGATTTTTATATTAATATTGAAACTCATTTTTTTGAGCCAGATAGGAATAATGCTATAGGAGTAGGTGTGGGAGGAACAGGAAGAAACGTTGGAGGCGGAATTTCCATCGGGTTGCCTGTTGGAGATAAACACAATCAACAGTTTGTGTTTGATTTTGTAGATGTTCGTCAAGATGAGTTGTTTTGGCAAGCAGTAGTGGAAGGGTTTTACAAAGAACAATCAACACCTGAAGAACGAGAAGTATATTTTATCCAAATTTTACAAAAAGTATTAGAAGGATATCCTCCTAAAAAATGATGTTTTGTTTTATATGTAAAATCAATCGACGCAATAGACATTGTAATCTTGTACTAATTTTCGAATTGATTCTTTATCGTAGGCATCAGCTTTTAAGTCTTCAACGATTAAAGGACAGTCTTTAAAAAAATCGAGCATTATTTTTTTCCACTTTTTATAGTTCCATGATGGGCGAATGGGTAAAAGTGTATCTGAAGATGCTTTTTTTAAATAATAGGTTACAAAGTAATTTTGTGATTTTTTATCAAAAAGACGTGAGTCTATTTCATGGTTCCTAAACAGATAAGGTATTTTTTTTGTTCGTGTATATAACAGTATCTCCCCATATTCTCTAATCTCTAAAAGTCTTGACATTCCTTTGCGTACGTAGAAATATTCTAATTCCAAATCTCTGCTAGATCCAAAAAACCGAACACTTTTTACATCTTTAGCATCCCAAAGATCAGGCGTGCTATCACGTTCTATTGTAAATTCAATTTTGTCAGCTTTACCAATTTTACAAAAACCTATAAATGAGGAACTATCCTTAAAAATAAGCTCACATTTTTGAAATTCTTTTTTAGCTTTTATTTGCGAAAAGCTATACACTGATATTAAGGAGAAAGAAAGAATAAGTACGTATTTATACATAGATGTTATTTACGAATCTGTTAATCTGAAGGCTGTAAAAGGGAGTCTTAATTTGTGAAAAAACTTAAGTTTAAGCAATTACATTCACTTCTGCTTCAATAGAAATATTGAATTGATGTAGAACCGTGTCTTGAATTTTTTTAGCCAATGCTAAAATCTCTTTTCCTTTAGCATCTCCATGATTAACCAATACCAACGCTTGATTTTCATGGATACCGGCATCTCCAAAACGTTTCCCTTTAAAACCACATTGTTCAATCAACCAACCAGCAGGAACTTTAATTTCATTCTCAGAAACTACATAATGAGGAATCTTGGCGTGTTTTTGTTGTAGTAATTCAAAAGCAGTTTTTGAGATGACAGGATTTTTAAAAAAACTTCCGCTGTTTCCAATTTTCTTAGGGTCAGGAAGTTTTCTCTGACGAATTGCGATGACGGCATTACTAACATCTTTGATTGTTGGGTTGGTGATGTTATTGTCTTCTAATTCTTGTTGAATAGCTCCGTATGAAGTATTGATTTTATGATTTTTTGTAGTAAGTCTAAATACTACTGAAGTAATAATATATTCGCCTTTGACTTCATTTTTAAAGATTGAATTTCGATATCCAAAATTACAATCGCCTAAAGAGAATACCTTTTCTTCTTGAGAAGCTATATGTATTGCTGCACAAGCAACAAACGTATCTTTTAGCTCAATACCATATGCTCCAATATTCTGAATAGGCGAAGTTCCTACATTTCCAGGAATTAACGATAGATTTTCTACACCGCCAAGATTATTTTCAATACACCAAAGTACAAAATCATGCCAGTTTTCTCCAGCTTGTACTTTCACTAATACGTCATTGTCATTGGTTTTGATAATCTCTATTCCTTTACTATTGATGTGTAACACAGGAATATCAATATCTTTAGTCAGTAGCATATTACTTCCACCACCGAGAATAAAGTACTCTGAAAATTGAGGCAATTGTAGTGCTTCAATCAGTTCTGCTTTATTTGTGATTGAAATAAAATACTTGGCTTTAGCGTCAATACCAAATGTATTGTATGCTTTTAAAGAAACGTTATGTTGTATAGAAATCAATTTAGTTAAGCGTTGTATACTTTTAAAGCTTCTTTTAAAATTTCAACCGATTTTTTTAAACTATCTTCATTTAATACATAAGCAATACGAATTTGATTCATGCCAGTATTTGGAGAAGAATAAAAGCCTGCGGCTGGAGCTACCATGATTGTTGCTCCTTCATATTCGAAACTTTCTAATAACCATTTTGCAAAGTCTTCAGCATTTTCAACAGGTAATTCGGCAATACAATAAAAAGCTCCTTTTGGGTTTGCTACACGAACACCATCAATTTCTTTTAGTCCATCAATCAATGTATTTCGTCTGCTTACATATTCTTCAATGACATTGTCAAAATAACTTTGAGGAGTTTGTAAGGCCGCTTCACTTGCAATTTGTGCAAATGTAGGAGGAGATAATCGAGCTTGGGCAAATTTCATAGCCGTAGCCATTACTTCTTTGTTTTTGGAAACAATACAACCAATTCGAGCTCCACACATACTGTATCGTTTTGATACAGAATCAACCATGATAGCATGCTCTTCAAGATCTGGTTCTTGCATTACAGAATAATGTTGTAATCCGTCATAAGCAAATTCTCGATATACTTCATCAGCAATTAAAAACAGGTCATGCTTTTTAACAATTTTTGCTAATTTTTGAATTTCTTCTTTAGTGTATAGATAACCTGTAGGATTCCCAGGGTTGCAAATTAAGATTGCTTTGGTTTTTGGCGTAATTAACTTTTCAAATTCCTCAATTGGAGGCAAAGCAAAATTATCTTCTATCTTAGAAATTACAGGAACTACTTTTACGCCAGCAGCCACAGAAAACCCATTGTAATTTGCATAAAAAGGTTCTGGAATAATTACTTCATCATCTACATCCATTGTACTTCCAAAAGCAAACGCTAATGCTTCACTTCCTCCTGTAGTTACAATAATATTATTTGCATTTACATGGATGTCATGTTTCGCATAATAATCCGCAATTTTATTTCTATATCCTTCTGAACCGTCAGATTTAGTATATGCTAGTACATCTAACATGTGTACTTTAACGGCATCCATTGCAATTTCAGGAGTTTTAATGTCCGGTTGCCCAATATTCAAGTGATATACAGTTTTTCCTTGTTTGTATGCTTTTTCAGCATATGGAACCAATTTGCGAATTGGCGACTCTGGCATAGCAATTCCTTTCTGGGAAATAGTTGGCATGATCTTGTATTTTTAAGAGTTACAAAAGTGCAAAATATTTTATAGATACGAGCACTATAAATTTATAAATATGTAAAATAGTCTTGATATTTTGTGATGTTAAAAGCAAGATAAAATTCGGAAACAAAAAGTTAATTTTGTATATTAGTGTGTTACCAAATTTCCTCTCAACTCTTGCAACTAATAAAAAAACATATCATTATACTTCTATTGAGTGTTTGTGGAATCGTGCAAGCACAAAATGATTTTCGTATTGTTACTGGAAAAGACAAAGGTTCTGTGTCGTTTCAATTGATTAATAATTTGATTGTCATACCTGTCGAAATTAATGGTGTAGAAATGTCTTTTCTACTAGATTCGGGAGTTAACAAACCAATACTTTTTAGTTTAAACCCAGGCGATTCTCTCTCAATCGAACAAAAAGAACGTATTCAACTTCGCGGGCTTGGTTCAGGAGATGCTATTGATGCGGTTCGAGCAGCATCTAGAACGTTTAAAGTGAATGATATAGAGAAGCGAAACATGGAAATCTATATCATTCTTGATAAAGATATCAACATGTCTACTCGTCTCGGAGTGCCAATTCATGGAATTATTGGGTATGATATTTTTAAGGATTTTGTTGTTGAGATAAACTATGGAACCAAGAAAATTAAGTTTTATGATCCTGAGAGTTATACCTATAAAGATTGTAAAAGATGTACAGATTTACCGTTAACATTCCGGAATAATAAACCGTATATAGACGTTGCTGTTGCCATTCATGAGCAAGATGAACCAGATATTCCTGTCAAATTATTAATTGATTCTGGAGGAAGTGATGCTTTATGGCTTTTTGAAGAAAAAGAAAAACGTATCTCTGTACCAGAGAAAAATTTTGAAGACTTTTTGGGAAGAGGTTTGAGCGGTAGTATTTATGGGACACGTTCGCGAGTAAACAAGTTTAAAATTGGTGATTTTGTTTTTGATAATGCTAAAGTCGCTTTTCCAGATTCTACTGCAATTACTTACGTGAAAAACTTTAAAGAACGAAATGGTAGTATTGGAGGTGAAATTTTAAAACGCTTTAAGGTAATTTTTGATTATGGGAATCAAAAAATACGACTTCGTAAGGGTAAATATTTTTCTGATCCGTTTCACTATAACATGAGTGGTATTGAATTACAACACAACGGAATGCGTGTAATTAAAGAGGTTGAGAAACGAAATAATTCTATTCATACCAATTATGGTCGTAATGCCAACAATAAAGTAGGCGAGGTAAATGTTGTTTTTGAGCATTACAATAAGTTTAGTTTAGTTAAAGCCTATGAGATTGCAGAAATTCGTAAAAATTCACCTGCTGCTTTGGCAGGTTTGAAAGAAGGGGATATAATAGTCTCAATTAATGGAAATGTAGTAGATAGACTTTCTTTGAGCAAGGTAACAGGAATGCTTCAAGGAAGAGAAAATAAAAGGATGCGTCTAAAAGTCATTCGTGGAAAATCAGTATTGAAGTTTGAATTCAGATTGAAAGAAGTACTTTGATAAATACCTGAATTTTACCATAAAAAAACGCCTCATCATTTTTTTGATAAGGCGTTTTTTCAACTTGTATATTTCTTTTTCGTAAGTTTTTATGATTCAATCTCTGATTTATCTTTCATCATGATACTTTTCTCTTTGCTAGGATCAACTACTTTTCCTTTAATCTTGATAGCTTTAGTAGGTTCATCGGCATTTGAATATACAGTAATCGTTTTGCGAATTGGCCCCACACGCTTTGTATCATATTTAACTTCAATAACACCTGTTTCTCCTGGAAGGATAGGTGCTTCAGGTTTTTTAGGAATCGTACATCCACAACTAGAGTACACACGAGTAATGATTAAAGGCGCATCTCCTGTATTAGTAAACTCAAATACACGAACTCCATCAGCACCTTTTTCTATAGTACCATAATCAATGGTTTCTGTTTTAAATTTAATCTTTGCGGTTTTTTCTTGCGCTTGAAGAGCAAAAGTGAATAAACCAACAAACAATATTGCAACTATTCTTTTCATCATTTTTATTTTTTTAGTATGAGTGTAAAATTAACTACTTATTTGTAATCTCACAAAAATTGGGCACAAAAAACAAAGTAACCAGTATCATTTACACATATTTAACAATTAAATGCAAAAGTGACAAAACACTTTTTAAATAGTACAGATATAAGTACTTTTGCAAACTATTATTACAAAAACAATACCAAAAATGAGTATTCAAAAAAAGTATGATCCAAGTCAGATCGAAGACAAATGGTACCAATATTGGATGGAGAACAACTATTTCCATTCTGAACCAGACGAACGTGAAGCGTATACCATCGTAATTCCTCCACCAAACGTCACAGGAGTCTTGCACATGGGACACATGCTTAATAATACCATTCAAGATGTATTGATTCGTCGAGCACGTTTACAAGGATATAATGCTTGTTGGGTTCCTGGAACCGATCACGCTTCTATTGCTACAGAAGCAAAAGTGGTAAACAAACTAAAGCAAGAAGGGATTAAAAAATCTGATCTAACAAGAGAAGAGTTTTTAGAGCATGCGTGGGA
Organism: Kordia zhangzhouensis; assembly: GCF_001005305.1. Lineage (GTDB taxonomy): Bacteria > Bacteroidota > Bacteroidia > Flavobacteriales > Flavobacteriaceae > Kordia > Kordia zhangzhouensis. Next base: position 49,639 of record NZ_LBMH01000003.1, on the reverse strand, counting down.
ATGGACACATAAGCATGGAGGAATTATCCTTGAACAACTTAAAAAGTTAGGAGCTTCATGTGATTGGGAAAGAACGAAGTTTACGATGGATGACGATATGTCAGAAGCGGTAATCAAAACGTTTGTTGATCTGTATAGTAAAGGATTAATATATCGAGGTTATCGTATGGTTAATTGGGATCCTGAGGCAAAAACAACTCTTTCTGATGAAGAGGTAATTTATGAGGAAAAACAAGGAAATTTATACTACCTAGCGTATGAAATAGATGGAAGTGATGAAAAAGTAACCATTGCTACAACACGTCCAGAGACCATTTTGGGTGATACTGCTATATGTATCAACCCTAATGATGAGCGTTATACGCATTTAAAAGGAAAGAAAGCAATTGTTCCATTAGTAGGGAGAACAATTCCAATTATTGAAGATGAATATGTAGATATTGAATTTGGAACGGGTTGTTTGAAAGTAACGCCTGCACACGATGAAAACGATAAGGTATTAGGTGATAAGCATAATTTAGAAGTAATTGATATTTTTAATGATGATGCAACTCTTAATAGCTATGGGTTGCACTATAAAGGAAAAGATCGTTTTGTAGTTCGTAAAGAAATTGCTAAAGAACTAGAAGAGAAAGGATATTTAATCAAAACGGAACAACATATAAATAAAGTAGGAACCTCAGAACGTACCAAAGCTGTAATAGAGCCAAGATTATCAGATCAATGGTTCTTAAAAATGGACGATTTGGTAAAACCTGCTCTAAAAGCTGTATTGGAAGACAACGAAATTAAATTATTTCCTAAAAAATTTGAAAATACCTATCGTCATTGGATGGAAAACATTCGCGATTGGAATATTTCACGTCAGCTTTGGTGGGGACAACAAATTCCTGCCTATTATTTTGGAGATGGAAAAGAAGATTTTGCTGTTGCCGAAACGAAAGAAGCTGCGTTGGCATTGGCAAAAGCTACGACTGGGAATGAACACTTAACACTTGATAATCTTCGACAAGATGAAGATACGCTTGATACTTGGTTTTCTTCTTGGTTGTGGCCTATTAGTGTTTTTGATGGAATTCGAAATCCTGAAAATAAAGAAATTCAATATTACTATCCAACAAATGATTTAGTAACAGGTCCTGATATTTTATTTTTCTGGGTGGCACGTATGATTATTGCAGGATATGAGTATCTTGATGAGAAACCATTTACAAATGTATATCTTACAGGATTGGTTCGTGATGAGAAAGGACGTAAAATGTCCAAGCAGCTAGGGAATTCGCCTGATGCCTTAAAGTTGATAGAAGATTATGGTGCTGATGGAGTTCGTGTAGGGTTGTTGTTGAGTTCTGCTGCTGGTAATGATTTATTATTTGATGTAGCTTTATGTGACCAGGGGAAAAAATTTGCCAACAAGATTTTTAATGCGTACAACCTAACACAAATTTGGGAAGTAAGCGATCAAGTAGCGCAACCTGAAGTTGCAAAGATTGCAATTGACTGGTACGAGTCAAAACTGCAAAAAGCATTAGTAGAACTAGAAGATCAATACAGTAAATACAGAATCTCTGATGCGCTAATGATTACATACAAGCTCGTTTGGGATGATTTCTGTTCGTGGTTTTTGGAAATGGTAAAACCAACCTATGGTTTGCCAATTGATAAGAAAACGTATGACAAAGTAATTTCGCTTTTTGAAGAAAATTTAAAGATTCTTCACCCATTTATGCCTTTCCTTACCGAAGATATCTGGCAGCGAATGACTACACGTTCTAAAGAAGATGCTTTAGTAGTTTCAAGTTGGCCTAAAAGCACTACGGTAAACGAACAACTATTGGTAGATTTTGAAATGATTCAAGAGGTGGTTTCTGGAGTTAGAACAATCCGTAAAGAAAAAAATATCGCTAATAAAGAGGGTATTTCCTTAACAATTGTAAACAATGAAAATGCAGCTACAAATTTAGATGCTGTGATTGCAAAACTTGGAAACGTTGAAAAGGTTAACTATAGTGATGAAAAAATAGAAGGCGCATTATCGTTCCGTGTAAAATCGAATGAATACTTTATTCCAATGGAAGGAGCTATTGATGTGGAAGCTGAAATAGAAAAACTAACCAAAGAATTGGAGTATGTAGAAGGTTCGTTACGAATTGTTCAAAAGAAGCTTTCTAACGAAAGTTTTGTTAACAATGCTCCTGAGCAAGTTGTTGTGAATGAAAAGAAAAAAGAAGCGGATGCTCTTGCTAAAATTGAAACGCTAAAAGCGAGTTTGGCAAGTTTACAATAGATAACGATTGTATTATATAATTCAATAAGCCACGTACAAAATTATTGTGCGTGGTTTTTTTATGCAGAATTCAAAGATAGTTTACTTGTTAAGTTTTTTTGAAAGTTTCTGCACGGAGAATTTAGTAAAATTACGGTTAAATTAAATCACTTCCAGTAGGAAGCAGAGAAGTGGAAATCAATATGCGTTTTGGATGTTAGTTGAAATATGAGTCAACTAATTTAATGTATGCATGTTTGGCTTCTTCGGGAGAAATATTTTGTATCTGAAGTAATGCATTCATTTTAAACGCATTAATGATTGGTCGTTTACTACTTGGTTTATCATCATTATTGGTAGCGCGTTTATAATATGCATACAAACGCAATAGAAAATCTGCTGGAAACGGATCTGTGCTATTGTTGACACGTTCCACAGCCTCAAAAAATGCTATGTCCAACTCTGAAGTACTCATTATTTCATTGCAATAACGTCAACACCTCCTTTTACGGTTTGATTCAATTGTACGTTTATTTTTGTGTCTAACGGTAAAAATAAATCTACGCGTGATCCAAATTTAATAAAGCCGGCGTCTTCTCCTTGTACAGCTTCGGCATCTACTTCTGCATAATTTACGATTCTTTTGGCTAAAGCTCCTGCAATTTGACGATATAAAATAGTGCCATATGTTGGATTTTCAACCACAATCGTGGTACGTTCATTTTCTTCGGAAGCTTTTGGATGCCATGCAACTAGATATTTTCCAGGATGATATTTACTATATTTTACAATTCCTCCAATCGCATAACGTGTTACGTGTACATTAATTGGTGACATAAAGATTGAAACTTGCATACGTTTGTCTTTGAAGTATTCTTTTTCAAACACTTCCTCAATCACAACTACTTTACCATCTACAGGAGCAATAACGTGTTCGTCATTTTTGGGTGTAGTACGCGAGGGATTTCTAAAAAATTGTAGAATCAATAATAAAAATACAACAGCAACGGCTTGCAAGGAATATTTAACCCAACTAATGTCAATTTTATCAGAAGTAACCACAATAGCAGCTACGATAATAAATGTTACGATAATAATTTTATAACCTTCTTTATGAAACATACTGTACAATCTTTAAAAACAAATAAATAAAAGGTGCTGAAAAAAGCATACTATCCAATCGGTCAAAAATTCCACCATGTCCAGGCATGATAGAGCCGCTATCTTTTACATTCGCTTGTCTTTTAAACTTTGACTGGATTAAATCACCAATGGTTCCAATAGAACTTATGATAATTGCTAAAATGAGCCAACTACTGAAACTCAAAGTTGCTGTAAATTTAGCAATAAAATAGCTAGCAATACATGCAAAAAGTAACCCGCCAAAAAAGCCTTCTACAGTCTTTTTGGGTGAAATTCGTTCAAATAGCTTTTGTTTTCCAAAATTTTTACCAACCAAATAGGCAAAAGAATCATTAATCCATACTAAAATAAAACTCCCGAGAATAATGCGTGGTTCATAGGTTTCTTCAACACATGGGATTAATAATAAAAACACAAAACTACTACTGATATAAAAAGTAGTAAGCAGGTATTTTTTAAAAGCAAATTCAGGAATAATCTTCTTTGAAAATAAATCTCTTATCAAGAAAAGTGATACAAATAGGGAAATTGCCAATAAAATCATGATTGCTTCTTCTACATTGAGGTCTGGTTGTATTTGTTTCCAAAAAATAAAAACACCCAAAGCTATAAGAAGAATGATGTATTGAATAATGCTTTTTAATTCGATGAGTTTGCTAAACTCGTACATACAAACTAGTCCAAAAATGGTAAAGACAACCAAAAGGGCTTCATGCGAATAAAAAACGGATGAAATAAGTAGGCCTACGAATAATAATCCTGTTAAAGATCGTGTAAAAAGTTCTTTCATTTTAGAGGTCTTCCAGTAGCAGCAAATATAGGTTTTTTGAGCTACTTCCGTATGATAAAAAGTCCTTTTCTTCTTGAACTTGAAAATGTTTTATAGTAGTGATATTACTAGGGATACTAGACTTGTATTTGGTTTTGATACCGCGTAAACCTTCGCCAATAGTAGCTACTAACTGACTAGTGGTGGCTAAGATTACAAAGTTATCAGGAAGATCATTTAGCTTCTTTTCTTTTATTTGACGTGAGCAAACTAAAATAGAGCCATTATCAGCAATTAAATATTCGCATGAGGCTAAATAAAAACTAGCGTTTAGGTTGATGCGTGAAAACTTCACATCAAAGTTGCCAAATCGATCTTGAAGTTGCTCATCAAAACACAACACTTCTTTGCCTTCCCAACCGTTTTCAATCAATATATTTTCTAAACTGTCATATACATCAGTAAATGAATCGCAATACAAGAATTTACCACCATTTTTGCGAAAATTAATTGTAAATCGCTCATCAATAGGGAGTTGGACTTGAGGCATGTATTTGCCACGCTCTTCAGCAGGATTGTCATCCTGTTGAGGTTTAGATTTGGAACCAAAAATTTTTTTAAAAAGACTCATAGAGTCAATTGTAGTTTAATATAATCAATAAATTATGTAAAGATAAAAAATCTCGACTTACGCACGAGGTAAATCGAGATTTTTTAGTTGTTTTTATGCTTTGTTTTCTGATATTATTCTTCTGAATCTGAAATTGTGTCAGATTTTACAAACGGTCTTGCTCCGAAAATTACCTCTAAGTCATCTTTAAAGATAACTTCTTTTTCTAAAAGAAGCTCTGCAAGCTTTGTAAGTTTGTCTTTATTTTGCTCTAATATTTGGATAGCTCTTTGATATTGATTTTCTATAATTTTAGAAATTTCTTCATCAATAGTTTTGGCAGTTTCCTCACTATACGGTTTGCTAAAGCCATTATCATTTCCGCTTGAATCGTAGTATGTTAGGTTTCCAATTTTATCATTCAAGCCATATACGGCAACCATAGCACGTGCTTGTTTAGTTACTTTTTCCAAATCACTTAATGCTCCCGTAGAAATTTTGTTGAAAATTACTTTTTCAGCAGCACGTCCACCAAGTGTAGCACACATTTCATCTAGCATTTGCTCCGTTCTTACGAGCATACGCTCTTCAGGTAAGTACCAAGCAGCTCCTAATGATTGACCTCTAGGAACAATAGTCACTTTTACCAACGGTGCAGCATGCTCTACTAACCAACTTACTGTTGCGTGTCCAGCTTCATGGAAAGCGACTGTTTTCTTTTCTTCAGGGGTAATGATTTTATTTTTCTTTTCCAATCCACCTACGATTCTATCAACCGCATCTAAGAAATCTTGCTTTTCAACAGCTTTCTTTCCTTTACGAGCCGCAATTAAAGCTGCTTCGTTACACACATTTGCAATATCAGCTCCAGAAAAACCAGGCGTTTGTTTTGATAAGAAATCTGTATCAAGGTCTTCTGATTTTTTTAATGGTTTCAGGTGTACTTCAAAGATTTCTTTACGCTCACGAATGTCTGGAAGATCTACATAAATTTGTCTGTCAAAACGACCAGCACGCATTAAGGCTTTATCTAATATATCTGCACGGTTAGTAGCGGCCATTACAATTACATTTGTATTTGTGCCAAAACCGTCCATTTCGGTAAGTAATTGATTCAGCGTATTTTCGCGTTCGTCATTTGATCCTGTAAAATTATTTTTACCTCTTGCACGACCAATTGCGTCAATTTCATCAATGAAAATAATTGCTGGCGACTTTTCTTTTGCTTGTTTAAATAAGTCACGAACTCTTGAAGCTCCAACACCGACAAACATTTCAACAAAGTCAGAACCAGACAGAGAGAAAAAAGGTACTTTTGCTTCTCCAGCGACAGCTTTTGCAAGCAATGTTTTTCCTGTACCTGGAGGTCCTACCAACAAAGCTCCTTTAGGAATTTTTCCCCCAAGAGAGGTGTATTTTTCAGGATTTTTCAAGAAATCAACTATTTCTTGTACTTCTTCTTTAGCACCTTCTAATCCAGCAACATCCTTGAATGATGTTTTCATGTCTGTTTTCTCATCAAATAATTTTGCTTTTGATTTCCCGATGTTAAAAATTTGTCCACCAGCGCCGCCACCGCCGCCGCTAGACATTCTTCGCATGATGAAAATCCAAACTCCGATGATTAGGATGAAAGGTAATAAGCTTACAATAAAACTTGATATTGTATTGTCTTGTTGATCAGAGGCAATCTCAAAGTCTAAATTATTAGTCTCTTTGATTTCATTTAGATAATCCTCAAAATTTTTAAGATCTAAATATTTGATTGAAAAATCGGGATGGTCTCCCATTAAGAAAAGACTGCTACGAGGATTGACAATTCCTTTATAGATATCTTTTTCTTCACTTCCTTCTTTTAAATATACTCTTGCGAATTTGGCATTGGTTACCACTTCAATTTTTTTGATGTCATTATTAGGTACCAATTCTTTAAACTTGGAAAACGTTACTTTGTCGCTTCCGCCAGAATCGTTAGAGAAAATTAAAAAAATAAGGAAAATCCCAATTAAACCATAAATCCAATATGGACTGAACTTAGGCTTTTTTGCCATGTTATTGTTGTCTTTTGCCATTAAATCAAAATGTAATTTTTAATAATTTGTTTCGATATTAGTTACTTTGGCATCTCCCCAAAGTCCTTCAATATCATAAAACTCACGGATGTGTTTTTGGAAAACATGTACTACAACATTTACGTAGTCCATCAAAACCCATTCTGCGTTTTCAGTACCTTCTACATGCCAAGGTTTGTCTTTTAATTCTCGGCTAACCATTTTTTGTACTGAACCGACAATGGCATTCACTTGTGTATTGGAATTACCATTGCATATTATAAAGTAGTCACAAACTGTGTTGTCTAATTCGCGTAAGTCTAAGATAGTGATATCATTTCCCTTTACTTCTTCTATTCCTTTTATGATGCCTGTGATCAGTTGATCTGTACTAACCTTAGTTTTTGTCATTCAATTAATTATATTTTATACAAAAGTATTACTTTTAAATGTTTTTTATTACTCCTTTATCATAAGAATATCTAAAGATTTTTAAATATACAATGAAAATTATCAAACTTGATGCCATTGATTCCACAAATAGCTATTTACGAGCGTTAAGTACCAGAGAAATTTTAGATGATTATACAGTAGTAACAGCAAGATTTCAAACTGCTGGGAAAGGACAAATGGGAACACAATGGGTTGTTGAGCAGGGTAAAAACCTAACTTTTAGCGTGTTTAAGAAGATTGAACAGTTAGAAAATAATCAAGGGTTTTTTATAAGTATGGCAACTTCTTTGGCAATTTATCATGCTTTGAAACAACTTCAAATTCCTAAACTAGCGATTAAATGGCCAAACGACATTTTGGCAGATAATCATAAGATTTGCGGAATTTTAATTGAAAATGTCATACAAAATAACAAAATGACAGCAGCAGTTATAGGAATTGGATTGAATGTGAACCAACTTCAATTTGAAACGCATTTTAGAGCTACATCTTTAAGGAGAAATACAGGAATTCAGTATGATTTGAATGAAGTTTTATTTGTGATTTTGGCGCAACTGAAAGCTTTTTTTCAATTCATCGAAACTCAGTCTTTTGAACAACTACAACATGCGTATGAGTCTTTGTTGTTCAGAAAAGATAAACCTTCTACCTTTTTAAATGCTAACAATGAGCGATTTATGGGGTTTATAAAAGGTGTAGAAAAAAGTGGAAAGTTAAAGGTGCTGTTGGAAGATGATGTTCTAAAGACATTTGATTTAAAAGAGATAAAACTATTATACTAGAATTGTAATGTTAATTTTTTACTCAATAAAAAAGTCGAATAAATTTACTTCATTCGACTTTTCTATATAGTAATGGTACAACTTATAAGTTGCTCATATTTTCTGCGAGTGTATTTACAAACTTGCCAATAGGACCTTTAATCATCATAGCCATCATTGGGTTAAAGCTTCCTTCAAAAACCAATTGAGCTTCACTTTTTCCAGTTTCTATTTCTTGTATATTTCCAGTAAGTGTAAAAGGAAGTTTGTCTGAAGCAGCTCCTAAAACAACAGTGTTTGGAGGAGTACTCTCTTTTAATTTTAAAACAATTTCAGGCATTCCTTTTAAGGCAAATAGAAATTTACCTTCTTCCAACACTTCAAATTTGCTAATGTTTTCAGGCATTAACTTTTCAAAATTTTCGACATTCGTCAAAAAATCATACAGTTCTTGAGGAGATTTGTGTACTGTAACTTTAGGGCTTTCTATATTCATATTATTAATTTATAATATTCAATCAATTAGCATTCCAATTTGCAGGGTCTTTTCGCCAATTTTCTAAAGATTCTAATTCTGCAGACGTTATATAATTGGTTTGTAATGCTTGTTCTAACAAGTTTTCATAATTACTTAGTGTGTGCAAATTGACATTGGTTTTTTCAAAATTTTCTTTTGCGATGTCAAAATCATATGAAAAAATAGCCACCATTCCTTTTACATTCACTTCTGCAGCTTCAAGTGCTTTTACAGCATTTAAGCTACTTTTGCCAGTACTAATTAAATCTTCAACGACCACTACATTTTGTCCTTTTTGTATAAATCCTTCAATTTGATTTTGACGTCCGTGCTTTTTTGCTTCTGGTCGAACATATACAAAAGGAACACCCAAATATTCGGCAACCAAGATTCCAATTCCGATAGCGCCTGTTGCTACACCAGCGATCACATCAGGCTTTCCATATTCTTTCTCAATGTGTTTAGCAAACTGCTCTCGCAGGTAGTTGCGTATAGGCGGAAAAGATAAGGTGATTCTATTATCACAATAAATAGGCGATTTCCAACCAGAAGCCCAAGTAAAAGGTTCTTGTGGTTGTAATTTTATTGCGTTAATTTGCAATAACAATTCCGCAGTTTTTTTGGCTGTGTTTTTATCAAAAATCATAATGCAAATGTATAAAGTTTTTATCAATGAAAAGCTCATTATTTTATCAAATGAAATACAAAAAAGTGAAATTTCTGACGTTTATTTGTTAAAAGATATTGATTTTGAGTGGCTTATCGGGAAAATGGTCTCTGGGAAAATAGAAAAAGCGATCTTATATCATGCTTATGAAGATGAGTTGTTGCCTTTGTTGTACAGAAAACTTCCTTTGGTTGAAGCTGCTGGTGGTTTGGTGAAAAATGAAGAAGGGAAAACATTATTTATTTTCAGAAATGGAAAATGGGATTTACCTAAAGGAAAAACAGAAAAAAAAGAAAGTATTGAAGAGACAGCCATACGAGAAGTAGTAGAAGAGACAGGCGTTAGAGGATTAATGATTACTGATTTTTTAATGCAAACTTACCATATTTTTAAGCGTAATGGAGAATACCGATTAAAGCTAACTCATTGGTATGCCATGAAAACAGCATATAATGGAGTTCTGTGTCCGCAAGAAGATGAAGGGATTGTTCATGTAGTGTGGAAAGATGATGAAGAAATTAGGGAAGCATTGCAAAATTCTTATGAAAATATAAAGTTATTGTTTTAGACTGAAGCAAAATATTTAAAGAGTTTACTTTACCTCAAACAATAAAATATGCACCTTTGGCAAGGATATCGATTACTTTAAAATTCGAAAAATAGGATAGCGTAAATGTGCTTTTTCGTAATGATGTGATTTTTTATAAATCCATTGAAGTTGTTGTGACGCATTTTTAGCAAATGTTTCATCGGAAGCTTTCAAGTTTTCAAATTCTGTATTCCAAGATGGATTTTTTTCTAGCAATTCTTTAGCTTCGTCTTCAAAAACATACGCCGAAAACCCTTCTTTTTGTTGTAAAACTGTATCGAAAAAATTCCAATTAAAAAACGAATCTACAGCTTCAGGTTCTAATGTTTCTATTAAGTAACGAAAAGCTGGTTGATTTGTTCTTATGACTATATCTCCTTTTCGAAAAACAAGTTTGTTTAAAGAGCTAGTGACTTGTGTATTGTAATGTGGGTAATGACCTTCGTATGGATTTTGATATGTTTTATAATCGGCAATATGATATACTTCTACATCTATCAATGTATCTTTTTCAACGGTTTGCATCTCTACTTGATTCAGTCGAAGTAAAGCCAATACATCGTGCCAACCTTGCGGAATTACATATGCTTTTGGTACAATGATTTCTTTTTTCGGTTGAAAATAATTATAATAATCTACTGGTTTTGTGAATGGTTTACTTGCATCGTACTTTAATCGTTGTTGACCTGTAACTTCACTTTCTACCAAACTACCTTCAAAACCTTTAAAAAGGAGTGTACTTTTTTGTTCTCTATTTAATTCCCATTGTATTGGATACGTAACATCTGCTAAAAACGATTCATGTGTTTGTTTTCTAATCGTTTTAATTTTTGTGTGATGTTTTGTGTCAATATTTTCAATCAAAGCGTCCATCAGAGCATACGTTCCTTCTACACGTTGTTTATACGGTTTGAGCATATGCGTTTCTACCATCAATCCAAGCGAGTTAAAAAGTGTAGTATAGCCTGTTGAATATCTTGGCGAATCCATAAATTGAGAAAATCCAGCTTCAGGTGTTCTTCCAAAAACATTTACATAAGGTGTAATGTCCCAATTATTTTTTGCAAGTGTATTTTCTAAATCAGGCATCAAGGTTTCATGTAAAAATTTGCCAGCTTCGTGTCCTAATTTATTATGTTGAGTGAATAAATGCGTGAGTGCGTATTGATAATCAGCTCCATTACTCACGTGATTGTCTACAAATACATCTGGTTGTACTTTGTGGAAAATTTTAGCGAATGTTTTTGCATTTTTCGTATCCGATTTAATAAAATCACGATTTAAGTCGTAATTCCGAGCATTTCCGCGAAAGCCGTACGATTCAGGACCATTTTGATTAGCTCTAGTGCCTGAATTTCGATTCAAACTACCACCAACATTATATACAGGAATTGCTGAGATTACTACATTTTCGGGTGCTTTTTTAGTGCCATTTGCCAAATCTCTTAATAAAAGCATTGTCGCATCAATTCCGTCACTTTCTCCAGGGTGAACTCCATTATTGACCAATAAAATCGTCTTCTCTTTTCGGAGTTTGTCAAAGTCAAAAGTACCTTCTGGATTGTACGTTACCAAATGTAATGGCTCGCCCGAATCGGTTTTGCCGATTGTTTCTAAATGAATTTCAGGATAAGTTTCTGCTAAGTTTTTGTAAAACTTGATAACTTCAGGATAGGTAGGAGTCTGTGTTCCTTTAGAAGTCTCAAAGACAGTCGTAAAATTATAAGATGGAGAGTTTTCTTTGTTGGAAGTAGTACAAGCAATAAAGATTGCTATAAAAAAAAGACAAAAAGAAGTTTTCATGAAAAATAATTTATGACTTGTCAAACTTAGTCAAAAAAACATAAAAAATTCTTACGAACCATAACTGAACATTAATGTTGTATGGAAAGCGTTGCAATTTCATATTCTTAAAAAACTTGTCAGAAGAAATAATAACTGTATTTTTGCCGCTTCTTAAAATCAAGAAAATTCAAGACTAAAGAAGTATGACTGAGTTTATTAGAAAGCGAACGGCAAATGCCAAGAATGACATATTAAGTGGATTAACAGTAGCATTGGCTTTAGTGCCTGAAGCAGTAGCTTTTGCCTTTGTTGCTGATGTGCCGCCAATGGTTGGATTGTATGGTGCCTTTATGATGGGATTGATTACAGCTGTTTTTGGAGGTCGTCCAGGGATGATTTCTGGAGCAACAGGAGCAATGGCTGTAGTAATGGTTGCCTTGGTGAAAAAAGGAAATGAGTTTGGAATTGAAGGAGGAATGGGTGAACAAGGATTACAGTTTTTATTCATCACATTACTGATGGTTGGAGTAATTCAAGCAATGGCTGGAGCTTTTAAACTTGGGAAATTTGTACGATTAATTCCGCACCCAGTAATGATGGGATTTGTAAATGGTTTGGCAATCGTAATTTTTATGTCACAGCTAGAAATGTTCAAAACAGGAACTGGAGATGAGAAGGTCTGGCTACAAGGTACTGCTTTATGGATAATGCTTGGATTGGTTGGACTCACTATGTTAATTATGTGGGGATTGCCAAAATTGACCAAAAAGTTGCCAGAAGCATTAATTGCGATAATTGTGGTTTCTGCAATTGTAATTTTAGGAAATATAGATGTTGCTACAGTAAAATCATTTATTGTAGAAGGAAGTGGAGGCACAGCTACAGGTTTAAAAGGCGGTTTGCCAATGTTTCAAGCAGATATATTTTCAACTAAGCTTTGGACAATTGAAACACTTACTATTATGGCTCCGTATGCACTTATATTAGCTGCGATTGGATTGATTGAATCATTGATGACTTTAAACTTGGTCGATGAACTGACTGAAACGAGAGGAAATAGTAATCGCGAATGTTTAGCACAAGGAGGTGCAAATATTATCAACGGACTTTTTGGCGGAATGGGCGGTTGCGCAATGATTGGACAATCTATTATTAATATCAAAGGAGGTGGACGCGGTCGATTGTCAGGAATTGTAGCAGCAATTGCCTTATTATGCTTTATTTTATTTGCTTCAGGATTAATTGAACAAGTACCTATTGCCGCATTAGTGGGCGTAATGTTTATGGTTGTAATTGGTACGTTTGCGTGGAGTAGTTTTAGAATTTTACATAAAATTCCTGTAAGTGATGCCGTTGTATTAGTGGCTGTTTCTTTAATTACAGTATGGAAAGATCTAGCTATAGCGGTAATTGCAGGAGTCATTATTTCGGCATTGGTATTTTCATGGGAAAATGCAAAGCGTATTCGAGCACGCAAAAAAACATTGCAAGATGGAACGAAAGTGTATGAAATTTTTGGGCCCTTATTTTTTGGAAGTATTCAAGCGTTCAATAGCAAATTTGATGTGAAAAATGATCCTGAAAAAGTAGTGATTGACTTTATGGAATCGAGAGTATCCGATCATTCTGCTTTGGAAGCGCTTTTTAACTTGATTCAAAAATATGAAGTAGCAGGTAAAGAACTCCGTATTAAACATTTAAGTGACGATTGTAAAGCGTTGATGATCAAAGCTTCTCCAAAATTAGCAAATGTAATCGAAGATGATATAGATGATCCTAGGTATTATGTCATGATGGATCTTCAAAAATAAATCTTTCAGAAGAAACGTTAAAAAAATAAAAACTACGTTAAATTTCGTATCTTTTTCGGCGGATTATAGCCTACTACCAGATATGAATGCTTTACGCGCGTTTCTATTGTTTTTTGTTTTTACAAATCCTCTATTTGGACAAATAGGGCGTACGGTTGATAAAGATAGTATCATTCAACTGCAAACCACTGCAAAAGAGTTATTAAAGCTTCGAAAATTTAGTCAGGCTCTTGCCCATAGCCAACGAGCTTTAAAATATGCAGATCTTTTGGAGAATGATAGTTTGGTAGCTGAAAGTTATCGAACAATAGGTAGCGTATATTTACAAATGCGTTCACAAAATCAGGCAATTCAAAATTATGAGAAAGCAATTTCATATTACAACCTAAAAAAAAATGAACGACGCTTACTTACAATTTACAATAACATCACCAAATACTTACTGAAAAATAAGTTCTATGCCAAAGCAGATGAGTATCTTCAAAAAAGTCTGGTTTGCTCAAAGAAGTTTACAAATGAAATAGCTTCCATTGTACCAAAACATTACATGGGTAAATTGTATTTGGTAAAAAAAGAGTACGCAAAGGCACAAGATTGCTTTGATAAGGTAATAGATTTCTGTACTAATAATCCAAAGGATAAGGCTGACAATGAACTATTAGAGCAAGCTTATTATTACAAAGGAAAAACGTTGCGTTTGTTAGGAAATATGGACGAAGCCAAACAGTATTATCAAAATGTAATCTCAATATGTAATCCTATACATAAAACACATTTAGAATTATTGTCTTTAGTGTATCAAGATTTAGCTACTATTTACAGAGCAGAAGGTAATATTGATGCAGAATCGAGAGCTTTAGAAAAATATGCTGAGTATTATGAAACATTCAGTGAACAGCAAAAAGAAGAAACGCTTTCTGAAATAGTACTTAAATATGGAATTGACGAATACGAAAATCGTCTCGAAGTGATAGAAGACGATCGGGAATCAAAAGAATTATACATAAGAAATTATAAACGACTTACTACTATTTTGGTCATAATATTGATTGTTCTTGGAATTTTGACTGGGATATTTTATCTCAATCAACGCGCAAAAATTAGAACCAATGCATTACTAAGTAAACAAAATCAAGAGCTATTTGAAGCCAAAAAGCAGATTGAAAATGTTTCTAAAATTCGGTCAAACTTTTTCTCATTAATCAGTCACGAACTACGCACACCTTTATATGCTATCATAGGAATGACCAATTTATTGCTTCTAGAGAAACCGGAAAAATATCAGGAACGTTATTTAAAATCATTAAAATTTTCAGGAGAACATCTACTTGCAATCATCAATAATATTCTTCAAATGAATAAGATTGAAGCGAGTAAAATGAAAGCTGTTAAAGAAAATGTAGATCTTCGTAAAAGTGTTAAAAATGTAGTGAATTCGGTAGATTTTCTAGTAAAGGAAAATCGAAACTCAATTGATATAAAAATTGACGAACGAATTCCTGCTCAATTATTAGGAGATAGTCTAAAAATATCTCAAATTCTCTTTAATCTGTTGGATAATGCTGTACGTTATAATATGGAATCAGCAGTGCGATTGCGTATTTATCAAGTCTCAGAAACATTAGAAACAGTTACGTTGAAATTTTCAGTAAAAGATAATGGTTTAGGGATTCCTCAGCAAAAAAAGCATATTGTATTTGAAAATTTAGAAAAAGGAATTGTACTAGGCGAAGATAATGGATACCTTGAATTAGGCTTAGGACTTACTACTGTGAATAATCTATTAAAAGTACTAAAGTCTAAGCTTCATTTGAGAAGCGTATTAGGCAAAGGTTCTGAGTTTTATTTTGAGTTAGAACTGGGAAAAATAAAATCTGGAGTAGAAGAAGATGAATTTGAAAACAAGAACTATCACTTTGATAATCTTGAAATATTGATAGTAGACGATAATGCTGTAAATGGTTTATTAACCCAAAAAATACTTGAACGTCAAAATGTCAAAACGAAAGTAGTGAATAGTGGTTTTTCAGCATTGGAAATTATAGAAAAGCAATCATTTGATTTGATTTTGATGGATATGTTTATGCCAAAATTGAACGGTTTGGAAACGATTCAAAAAATTAGAGAAAGCGATAATGATATCCCAATAATATTACTAACGGCAATGGAAATTTCAGATGCGTATGCAAAAGTTGTCGACACTAAAATTAGTGGTGTAATAAGTAAACCCTTTGAACCAGAAATGCTGTATGATAAAATTGATTATGTGATACACCAACAAGCAAATGATGAAGAATAATTACTATTTACATATAGTAGTGTGTTTGCTTTCATGTGTATGCATATATGCACAAGAAATAACCAAGGATAGTATTAAAACACTCAATGGAAAAGCGTTTGAGCTATCTAGAGACTATAGTTTTGGAAAAGCTTTGTCGTATAGTTACTTGGCTATTCAGCATGCAGCTAATAATGGAGACGACTCTTCGTTGGCTTCTTCATATCATATATTGGGACAAACGTATGCACGAATGCAATATCGTGACAAAGCAAAAAATTATTACACGAAGGCTCTTGAAATTCATCGAGAACTTGAAGATACTTTTGAAGTTATTTTAGTGTATCACGATTTAATTCGTTTAGAACAAAATCAGAAAAGCTTTATTGAAGCAGATAAGCATCTTGAAGAAGCATACGAAATTGCAAATACGTCTACTAATTTTGAGCATGTGCTCGTATTGGATTGGGCAAAAATTACCTCTTTAGTACTTCAAGAAAAATACAAAGAATTATTAGCACACGCAGAAATAGTTGAAGACCGTTCAAAAAAAACTGAAAATGAGCTTTTTAGAAAAGCACGGCTGAATTACATTGAATTTATCAAAGGACTTGCATATTACCATTTAGGAAACTACAAATTGGCACAAGTACTTCTTGAAAAACATACGCAGAATGAATATGTTCATGTAAATGATCTTGCGACTTCATACAAGTTGTTAGTTTCTATTTATAAGCAAAACGGGGAAACAGAAAAACAACGTGAGGCACAATACCAATACCAACAAAATCTTCAAAAAAAATTAAGGAAAGAACAAGAAAGTTTAGAAAAAGAACTATTTGCCAATTACAGTCCAAGCAAAGACCAAATTAAACTAGAAGATCTTGAGCAAAAAAATATTCAAAAAAGTATCATTGTAAATCGTTTTAAGATTGTATTAGTAATTATAGCGTTGCTATTAATAGGTTGTTTGATACTTGGTGCTTTGATTGTAAAAGCGATCTACAAAAAGATACGAAGCAATCGACTTTTACGAATCAAACAACTCAAATTGGAGGAAGCCAAATTAAAAGCAGAAATGGCTTCTAAAACAAAATCCAATTTCTTCTCTATGATGAGTCATGAACTTCGTACTCCTTTGTATGCTGTTACCGGAATCACTCATTTGTTGATGGAGGAAAATCCTAGAGCTTCACAACAACAATATTTAAAATCTTTAAAATTTTCAGGAGATCATTTATTATCGCTAGTAAATAATATTCTGCAGGCAAATAAACTAGAAGAAAATACAATCACCATTGGAGCATCTACGTTTAATTTAAAAGCGAATATTGACAATATAATCAAATCGTTTGACCTGTTAATTAAAGACCGGGAAAATGTATTACACATCGCTTATGATAGTGAAATCCCTGAATTGTTAGTAGGAGATAGTTTAAAAATATCACAAATACTGATTAATCTTATCAGTAATGCAATCAAATTTACCAAAGGCGGTGCCATTCGGTTAAGTGTTGAAAAAGTGGCAGAAACTGACGATGAAGTACAACTGCATTTTTGTGTTCAAGATACAGGAGTTGGAATTCCAAAAGAAAAACAGGAAAAAGTTTTTGAAATGTTTTCTCAAAATCAAGACAATGCCAACCACGAATACCAAGGTTCTGGTTTGGGACTATCAATTGTAAAAAAGTTACTTGAAGTGTATGATAGCGAAATTTACATGACAAGTAAAGAAAATGTAGGAACAACTTTTACATTTGACATTACATTCCCTAAAACAACAGAAGGTGTAGATCCTAACATTGAAGTTCATATTGATGATATAGACTTTAGTCAGCTTACAATGTTAGTGGTAGATGATAACAAAATCAACCAAATGCTGACTAAAAAAATATTGTCTACAAAGCAAATAACTACTGATATTGTTGCTAGCGGTGCTGAAGCCATTGAAAAAGTAAAAAATACACACTACGATGTTATTTTAATGGATATCCATATGCCTGAAATGGATGGTTATGAAGCAACAAAAGCCATACGGAAATTTAATAAAGAAGTGCCAATTATTGCTTTTACGGCTGTTTCTTTAGATGATAGTTTGCCTAAAATTATTAGTTCGGGGATGAATGATATGTTAATCAAACCTTTTGTGGCGTCTCAATTATTTTCTCTCATTAAAAAATATGTAAAGAATAACCAATAACGATTCATCCAGAATATTTACACGCGAACACTATCTGGTACAAGTAAAGTATAATCGCCATTATTTCGGATTACTTCACGTACTATTGAAGATGAAATATAGGAAGTACTTGCAGCAGTCAATAAAAAGACTGTTTCGACAGGCGCCAAATCACGATTGGTATGAGCAATTGCTTTTTCAAACTCAAAATCAGCAGGATTTCGTAATCCACGTAAAATAAAATCTACATTATTTTGCTCACAAAAATGAACGGTTAATCCTTCGTATGTAACAACTTTAACACGAGGCTCATCTTTAAAAGCTTCCTCAATGAATTGCTTGCGTTGCTCTAAACTGAACATGTATTTTTTTGAAGAATTTACACCAATTGCCACAATAATTTCATCAAATAATTTGATACCTCGTTGAATAATATCGTAGTGGCCTAAAGTGATTGGATCAAAAGACCCTGGGAAAATAGCTCGTTTCATGATTGTGTAATTTCTGTAATACGTACAAGATACTATTTTTTAGCCAAAGCCAATTCAATAGCATTTCCAAATAACTCCGTCAGTGAAATACCTGCAACTTTTGCTTGTTTTGGCAAAATACTTTCTTCAGTCATTCCTGGGACAGTATTCACCTCTAGAAGATAAGGTTCTCCATCTTTAAAAATGAATTCGCTTCGAGAAAATCCATCTAATTTTAAGATTTCATAAATATGTTTTGCAACTGTTCTTACTTTTTCTTCCATATCAACAGAGATGCGAGCAGGTGTAATTTCTTGAGATTTTCCCAAATATTTCGCT
The DNA here is from genome assembly GCF_001005305.1 of Kordia zhangzhouensis. Classification (GTDB taxonomy): domain Bacteria; phylum Bacteroidota; class Bacteroidia; order Flavobacteriales; family Flavobacteriaceae; genus Kordia; species Kordia zhangzhouensis. Next base: position 30,951 of record NZ_LBMH01000003.1, on the reverse strand, counting down.
TCATAGTCAAAAAAATCGTTTTCAGAAACAATTTCAGTAATTGGCAAAACGGTGGTTTCTCCTTTATAATTGATAACTCCTACAGAAACTTCGGTTCCTTCTAAAAAAGATTCGATAATAACCTCATCATCTTCATGTAAGGCAACAGCTATCGCTTTTGGAAGCTCTTCTATACTGTGAACTTTGGACACACCAAAACTACTACCTGCTTTATTTGCTTTCACAAAACAAGGCAAACCTACTTTATCAATAATAGCTTTCGCATTTACAGTATCACCAGCATTTAAATAATAAGAAGTAGCACATTTAATTCCGTAGGGTTTCAATGTCGAAAGTAAATCTCGTTTATTAAAAGTTAGTGCGGCTTGGTACATTCCACAACTTGTATGAGGCATTCCCAACAAGGCAAAATAACCTTGCATATAACCATCTTCTCCAGGGGAGCCGTGAATTGCATTAAAAACACCATCAAAAGATATTTTTTGTGTGTCTATTTGAACGGAAAAATCATTTTTATCTATAGGAAATTCTCGTTCATTTTCGGTAACGCATACCCATTTATCTTTAAAAATATGGACTTTATACACGTTGTATAAATTTTTATCCAAATGTTCGTATACTACGCTACCTGTTTTCAATGAGATTACGTATTCACTAGAATAACCGCCCATAATAATGGCTATATTTTTCTTCATTCTTACAAGAAATAACTCAAATAATCGTTATGTAAACGAAAGTAAATGTATTTGAGGACAAATCAAAGTAGAATAAAAGGAATAACATTATGTATATTTGTCCTTTTAAAATAAGTTATAAATGGATTTTATCAAATTTATATTCACCAAAACATTCTTAAAGCAACTGGCAATCGCTGTTGGTGTGTTAGCAGTATTGGTGTTTATTATCATGAAGTGGCTAAATATGTCTACTAATCATGGTGAATTTAAAACGGTACCTGACCTGAGTAAACTTTCTTTTGAAGAAGCAAAAGCAAAATTAGCAGAAAATGATTTGCGTTATTACTTAGAAGATACCATTAACTATAATCCTGACTATCCTGCTTATTCAGTAATTGAACAAAATCCAGTTGCAGGCGAAAAGGTCAAAGAAAATAGGAAAATATACTTAAAAATTAATCCATCTAAATATCGTGAGATTTCAGTTCCGTATGTAGTTCAAATTACAAGAAGAACTGCAGAGTCTACACTCAATGCAGTAGGTTTTTCGGTTGATAAAGTTATATACAAAGACAATATCGGGAAAGATATGGTTTTGGGGATGCAACATGAAGGTAAACCCATAAAACCGGGAGACAGACTTCCCAAAAAATCTAAAATAGAACTTATTTTAGGAAATGGAAAACGACCAGGAAGCAGTACATCTCAACAAACGAATGATGATGCAGGAGCATAATTTTCCACAACCAGAAGAGGAGAGCGACGAGTTGTACGAACACTACTCGTTTACAGCAGAGAAAGGACAACAGCCGCTACGTGTTGATAAATATTTAATGAATTTTATTGAAGGAGCTACCCGTAATAAAATTCAACAAGCTGCCAAAGACGGTAATATTTATGTGAATGACAAACCTGTAAAATCGAATTACAAGGTTAAAGGAAATGATGTAGTCAGAGTGTTGTTTGCACATCCGCCATATGAACATTTATTGGTAGGTGAAGATATACCAATTGATATAGTTTATGAAGATGAAGATGTCTTAGTAGTCAACAAACCTGCTGGAATGGTTGTGCATCCTGGGCATGGAAACTACTCAGGAACATTGATCAATGCTTTAATTTATCACTTTGATAATCTTCCTAAAAACTCTAATGAACGACCAGGATTAGTACACCGAATTGATAAAGATACAAGTGGATTATTGGTAGTCGCTAAAACGGAAGAAGCAATGACGCATTTGGCGAAACAGTTTTTTGACAAAACTTCAGAGCGTTTGTATTATGCATTGGTTTGGGGAAATGTAGAAGAAGAGGAAGGAACTGTAGAGGGCAATATTGGACGTCATCCAAAAAACAGATTACAAAATACGGTATTTCTAGGAGATGATGCTTACAAAGGAAAACCTGCCGTTACACATTACAAAGTTATAGAGCGTTTTGGATATGTTACATTAGTCTCTTGTAAATTAGAGACTGGACGTACACATCAAATACGTGTGCATATGAAACATATCGGTCATACTCTATTTAATGATGAACGCTACGGAGGAGAACGCATATTAAAAGGAACTACATTTACCAAGTACAAACAGTTTGTAGAAAACTGTTTTAAGACTCTTCCAAGGCAAGCCTTACATGCAAAAACACTTGGGTTTGTACATCCAAGAACAGGAGAAAAAATGAGTTTTGAATGTGAGATTCCTTCTGATATGGAAGAATGTATTGAAAAATGGCGCAACTATGCAAAACATGTAGATCTCTAAAAGAGAAACATATACAAGCAAAGTTTTTAATGACTTATTTAATTAATTAGACAACTAATTAGTTTGTTCAAAAAGCAGTGATTTTTTCTTGTAGTCTAACTGAATTTGTGAGTATTTTTTCTTTTTAATGAAGTTCAAATCCTTTTTAGAAATCTCAAAACTTACTTGAGTAATCCAACGGTTAAACTCATCTGAAAACTCTGAATTTATTTCTTTACTATCAGAAGTCAATGACAATTCTGTATCGCCTAAAAAACGAAGTGTAACACCTTTAAATGTTTTAATCTTAGCTGTTTCAAGAATAATTAGCTCCATGAATACATAACCGTTTAATTCTTGAATGCCAGCCCAAATGCCACCAGCCTCAGAACTTGCTAACTGTTCTCCAGGAATTTGTTTGATTTTTTCTGCTGAGAGCGGTTCATTATAAGCGCGTTCTGTAGCTTTTGAACTTCCCATACGAGCTAATACTTTATCAACGGTTTTAAATAATTTCATGCGTATTTTTTTAAGAGCTGCAAGATAATGCTATTCTAAGAAAGATGTAACAATTGATTCAAAATATCTAAATGTGATTGTTCACTTCTCAATTCAATATCTAGGCGGTTAGTTGTAATTGAAACCTTGAAAATTTTACCAGATGTAAATAACGGTTGTAAAATAGCCAATACCTTATCAAAATAAACAGATTCTTCACCTTTATACATTATTCCATATTTAGGAAACAACGTCATTTTTTTAAATGACGGATTAAAAAAATTAAAAAAAGTCCTCTTTCGGATTACTACAGTATTCAAAGCCGTAATAGTACAAGACCAGTGAGCAAGCTCAAGTAAATTTTCAAATTTAGAAGATAAAAGTAAATTTCCCGTTCCAGTATATGTTGCTTTCTTATATTTTAACATCCATGTTTTATGGGTAGTGATTTTGCCTTTTATGAAATAACTGTTCGCATTGTACAATCCTTTCACGTTTCCGTGTTTATCTTTAACAAAACTTTCAACTTCTTCACAAAACATTTTATTAGCAATAAAAAAAGGAGAGTTTACTTCGTAAGGTAATGCGTTGGATTTTATCTTCATGATATCGCTTTTTAAATAAGTTGAAAAAAGATTTTAAATGTTACATTCCTAAATCAGTGATTTGTAGAATTTTGGTAAGAAGTATTTATTTTCTTAATAGCAAACACCTCATAAATAAATACTATTTCTTTATAAATGATAACTTTTTGGAAGGTTATTATGTATCGAGGAAAAGTAGTAATTTTAAGTCATGCAAATAAATGAACTTACTCTTTTTACGACAAATTTGGAAGCACAGCAGTATTTTTACACGCAAGTGTTAGAATTCCCTTTAATAGCTGCCGATGTGGAAAAATTTACCGTAAAATTAGGGGTTTCTTCTCTCACGTTTGTGAAATCAAATCACAGTCAGCAAGCCCATTTTGCCATTAATATTTCTTCGTATAAAATACAGCAAGCATTGCAATGGATTCAAAAGCGAACGGATATTCTACTCTGTGATAACGAAACTATTGCTGACTTTTCTGGTTGGAATGCGGAAGCTTTGTATTTTTATGATAAAGACCGAAATATTGTCGAATTCATTGCGCGGAAAGATTTAGATGTGGTAAATACGCATCCTTTTTCTACAGCAGATTTGTTAAGCATTAGCGAAATAGGAATCGTTTCTACTGATAATAAATCAATTTATGATGAATTGAATAAATTGCGACCAATTGAAATATATGATGGAAGTTTTGACCGTTTTTGCGCTCTTGGAAATGCCGAAGGATTGTTCATTCTAGTAAATAAAAACAAGAAAAAATGGTTTCCGACCAATGAAGAAGCATTTATTGCAGATTTTCGTATAAAAGGCGACTATAATTTTGCGTATATCAACGGATCTATAGTCACCGAAAAATTGTAATTTTAACACTCAAAAAAGAAAAAATACCCAATGAAAATTGTTATTTCACCTGCAAAATCTTTAGATCTAGACAGCGCAATTCCGACAAAGAAATACACAGAAGCGTGTTTCTTGAAAGAAGCAGAACGATTAAATAAAATTCTTAGAAAGAAATCGCCCAAAAGCTTATCGAAACTAATGAATATTTCTGATTCGTTGGCAGATTTGAACTATCAGCGTAATCAAGAATGGGAATTGCCGTTTACCACTGAGAATGCGCGTCCAAGCATTTATACATTTAGCGGGCAGGTTTTTCAAGGATTGGATGCATTTACACTTCCTGAAAATAAAATAGATACGTTGCAAAATACCTTGAGAATTCTCTCTGGTCAATATGGTTTATTAAAGCCATTAGATTTAATACAACCGTATCGTTTGGAAATGGGCACAAAATTACCAGTAGGGAAAAATAAAAACCTATACGAATTCTGGAAACAGAAAATTACGACTCAATTGAATAACGAATTGGAAGATGGTGAATTATTTGTCAATTTAGCAAGTAATGAGTATTACAAAGCTGTAGATGAAAAAGCGTTGAAAGTCCCTGTAATTACTCCTGTTTTTAAAGACTTCAAGAATGGACAATACAAAAGTATCATGACTTATGCAAAGCTTGCTAGAGGATACATGACACGATACATTATTGATACAAATGCGCAAACTATTGATGACGTAAAAGGATTTAATTATGAAGGTTATGGTTTTAGTGAAGAACTTTCAAGCGGAAACGAATTGGTATTTACTAGATAAGTAAATGATTCGATTTTTTACACCTGTATTGATATTACAATTATTCTGTTTGTATCATGCTTACAAGAATAAAAAGGACGCTTTTTGGTATTATTTAATATTCATACTTCCGTTGATTGGCGCTATAATTTATCTTATTACACAAGTATTTAACAAAGCAGATATAGAAAAAGTAACAGATGAAATAGCTACGGCGATTATTCCTTCTAAAAAAGTGAAAGATGCCGAAAAAAGATTGGCTTTTGCAGATACATTTCAAAATAGAGTAGCACTTGCCGATGCGCATTTTGAAAATGGAAATTTTGAAGAAGCAAGCACACATTACAATGCTGTTTTAAAGGGGAATTTTCAAAATGATTTTTATGTGATATCACAACTTATTAATGCAAAGAATCACATGCAATGCTATGAAGAAGTTATTCAGCTAGCTGAGAAAGTCAAAAACAAACAGGAATTTAAAAACTCCAAGACACAGTATGTTTACGGATTAGCATTAGACGCGGTGGGACGCACAGAAGAAGCAGAAGAAAATTTGAAAACGATAGACCAACGGTATTCCAATTATGCAGAACGATTGATGTTGGCAAAGTTTTATGAAAGAAACGGGAAAAGTGCCGCCACCATTGAAATTTTAGACGAGATTATAGCAGAATCGGAGCACATGTCCACTCATAATAAAAGAATGTATCGTTTTGTCGTCCAAGAAGTGAAGAAATTTAGAACGGAATTACAGTAACTCATTTTATGTTTTTTCACAAGCATCCATACGCACCATTTATTCAAGATGATACAGAAAAACTGATTGTAGGAACTTTGCCTCCGCCACGATTTTCTACGGGCAATTTGCTCGAAAAAGATGTGGATTTTTGTTATGGAAGTTACTACAATTCGTTGTGGTTGTTTTTGGATAAAATTTACGATTTAAACTTACGGTACGACAATTCAAAAGAGGCAATTGATCAACGAAAAAAATTTCTCATTCAACATAAAATTGGTGTTTGCGATATAGTTGATAGTTGTGAGCGTGAAAAGATTGATGCATCCGACTTAGGAATGCAACAGATTCAATTGCGTGATGTAATTGGATATTTGAGAAAGTTTCCAAACGTTCATACACTACTTTTTACAGGAGGCAATTCAAAAAATGGTCCAGAATATTTCTTTCGAAAACACTTAAAAGAATATGATTTAAAGCTTGAAGTTGTTTCTAATGAAATTCCTAGAATTCATCAATTTGACGTGAGCAAAGCTAAACGTATTTGTCATACAGAACGTGATTTAATAGTACAGACAAAAAAATGCAATCAATTACCTTCTAGATACATTAAAACAGTTTCTTTGACTTCTTCTTCGGGCGCAGCCAATCGCTCCATAGGAAGCAATCCGTTGTATAAAAAACTAAAACGTCAAAATCCAGATTTTACTACTTTTGATTTTCGCGTGAGACAGTATCAAGAGTTTTTCTAAATAGTTTTTCCTATTGAAAACTCCAAGCCAAAATTCTACTGAGCTTGTTGCCTTGTCCCATCGGAATGGTTTTGACAGTTTTTGCATTGACACGTTTCAAGGCTTCGTAAAATGCAGGGAGATGCTCCTTTTTGGAAACTAAAGTCGTAAACCACTTGCATTGTTTGGAAAACAAAGCACTTTCTTTAATCATATTTTTAATAAACTTCTTTTCACCACCTTTACACCACAATTCATTATGTTGTCCTCCAAAATTGAGTGTCAAAGTTAAAGGATGTGTTTCTTGAAGATTTTGCAATTTTCGACGGGTACCTTCTTGAGCTTGTTTAGCAGATCTGTGAAATGGCGGATTACAGATCGTAACGGTAATCTGTTCTTTCGGGCGAATAATTTCTTTAAAAATAAAGTTTGGATTTTCTTGTTTTCTCAATTCTACACGATTATGTAAACGAGAATTATTCTCAATAATATTTGTTGCATTTTCAAGAGAAACGGTTTCAATATCACTAGCGATGAACGTCCAGTTGTATTCGTGTGTACCAATGATTGGGTAAATTAAATTAGCACCAGTGCCAACATCTAAGCACGTTACATTTTGTGTAAGATTCGTTTCTTTCAATAAAGATGCTATATGATGAATATAATCGGCTCTACCAGGTATTGGTGGACATAAGTAATGTTTGGGAATCTCCCAAAAGTCAATTTTATAATACGCTTTCAGCAATGCTTTGTTTAGTAACAATACTGCTTTAGGATTGAAAAAATTGATAGTTTCTGTGCCAAATTCGTTAATGTTTACAAACAGTTTCAGTTCAGGGCATGCATTTGTTAATACTCCAAAGTCATATTGACCTTGATGTTTGTTTCGAGGGTGTAAGGATACTTTTTGTTCTTTGGATGAATTCATGTCGGAAATTGTATAAACAGCTCAAAATTTTATTAATAGGGCTCCTTATTTTTAATTTTTAAAATATATAAAATATAAAGCGTACAAATAATTAAACCAAAAATTAAGCCCATTAGTCTTGAAATAATAAAACCATCTCTGTCTAATTCTAAGAAGTAACTTATAATCATAGCCAACATCATTAGAGCAGTATAAATGACCAAAAAATAATTTGAAGCTCTTCTTTTGTTTGACATTATTCTAATTTTAATTAAGTAAAAAAATAGAACAGTTACTTTAAAATTCCATCTACGAATTCTTTCACAGATGTAGCTCCATGTTCGGAAAGATGTTTGATAAATGCACTACCAATAATTGCGCCTTTGGCTTTTTGAGTAGCTTGTGTAAATGTATCTTTATTCGAAATCCCAAAGCCAACGATTTGTGGATTTTTTAAGTTCATTGCTCCAATTCGTTCAAAATAAGTTGCTTGAGAATCACTAAAACTGTTTTTTGCGCCTGTTGTTCCTGCAGAACTCACCATGTAAATAAATCCGTTGGAAATACTGTCAATAAATCGGATGCGTTCTTCAGAGGTTTGAGGTGTAATTAAAAATATATTGATTAAACCATATTTTTCAAACGTCTTTTGATATTGCTCGTGATACACATCAACAGGCATATCAGGAATAATTAAACCGTCAACACCCACTTCTTTACATTTGGCACAAAAAGCTTCAATTCCGTATTGCATCATTGGATTTAAGTACCCCATAATAATTAGTGGAATAGATACACTTTGACGAATGTTGGCTAATTGTTCAAAGAGCAATTTACTTGTCATTCCATTTTTTAGTGCTTGGGTAGAACTTGCTTGAATAGTAGGGCCATCGGCTAATGGGTCACTAAAAGGCAAACCAATTTCAATCATATCAACACCATTTTTTTCTAAATTTTCAATGATGCTGACCGTATCATGTAGTTTTGGAAAACCAGCCGTGAAATAGATGGATAGTAATTTCTTATCTTCTTGTAATTTTTGATTGATTCTATTCATGTTCAATACTATAAATTAAAATATTTTATATAGGTATCTAAATCTTTATCGCCACGACCTGAAAGATTCAGTACTACAATCTCTTCTGGTTTAAATTTTCGTTGTTCAAATACGGCTAGCGCATGTGAAGTTTCAATTGCAGGAATGATGCCCTCTAGCTGCGATAATTCCAAGCCAGCTGTCATGGCTTCATCATCTGTAATGGAAATAAATTCAGCTCGTTTACTTTCGTATAAATGTGCATGCATTGGTCCAACGCCAGGATAATCCAATCCGGCAGAAATTGAATATGGTTCTGTAATTTGCCCATCTTTTGTTTGCATCAATAAAGTTCTACTTCCATGAATGATTCCATCTTCGCCTAATACAGAAGTAGCAGCACTTTCTCCAGAATGAATGCCTTTTCCTGCTGCTTCCACAGCAATTAGATTTACTCGCTCATCATCTAAATATTGATAAAAAGCACCAGCGGCATTACTTCCTCCACCAACACAAGCAATCACATGATCAGGATATGAACGACCTTCTTTTTCTTGCAATTGCCATTCAATTTCCTCTGAAATAACTGCTTGAAAACGTGCTACCATATCAGGATATGGGTGCGGACCAACCACTGAGCCAATAATGTAATGCGTATCCAACGGATTGCTAATCCAGTCACGAATAGCTTCATTTGTGGCATCTTTTAAAGTTTTACTGCCAGATTTAGCTGCTCGAACTTCGGCTCCTAACATTTTCATACGTGCCACATTTGGTGCTTGTCGTGAAATGTCAATTTCTCCCATATATACAATGCATTTCATTCCCATTAAAGCACAAACAGTTGCTGTTGCTACACCGTGTTGACCTGCGCCAGTTTCTGCTATAATGCGAGTTTTTCCAAGACGCTTTGCCATTAAAATTTGCCCAATTGTATTGTTTACTTTGTGTGCGCCTGTATGATTCAGATCTTCTCGCTTTAAGTAAATTTTCGTATGGTATTTTTGGGATAAGCGTTCCGCATGGAATAGAGGAGAAGGGCGACCTACATAGTCTTTCAGTAATTGCTTGAATTCTTTTTGAAAGGAATCTTCATACATGATTTGTAGATAGTGTTTACGTAACTCTTCTACATTTGGATAGAGCATTTCAGGAATATATGCACCGCCAAAATTTCCATAATATCCTTTTTCGTTTACATGATACGTTTTTTTCATAGCTTCTATTTTTCCCACGAAAGTGATTTTTTAATACGCTTTTATTTGTTCTTTGAATTGTTTTAACGTTTCAATATGTTTCATGCCAGGAACAATTTCAAATTTGCTATTTACATCTAGTGCATAACAGTATTTGGAAGCGTTACTTCGCATAAAATCTTTTAGTTTAGAAACCGTTTCCAAACCAATTCCGCCACTTAAAAAGAATGGCTTTTTTGAAACATAGTTTTTTAATACATTCCAATTGAATGTAACACCATTGCCACCGGGTAACTTTCCTTTGGTGTCAAACAAAAAGAAGTCTACATACGCTTCGTAAGGTTGTAAAATGTCAAAATTAAATTCGTCTTTGATAGAAAAAACTTTAATGATTTCTAGATTTTGACCAAATTCAGTTTTTAGATTCTTACAAAATTCTGCACTTTCACTACCATGTAATTGAATTGCTTGCAAATCGTGTAAAATTATTTTTTTCTTTATTTCAATTAAATTCGAATTGACAAACACTCCTGTTTTTTTGATGTTGCTAGGGATTTTTGGAATTACTTGGTCGAAGAAGCGAGATGATTTTTTGTGAAAAATAAAACCCAAATAATCTGGTTTCAAATTACTTACTGCTTGTATATTGCCCTCGTATTTCATTCCGCATATTTTGAGTTTCATTGTGACGTTTATTTTTTCAAGTTTTGTATAAATTCTAATGCACTTTTGCCTGGATTTTTAGTTTTCATAAAATTCTCTCCGATTAAAAAACCTTGGTAACCATAAGGTTGTAGTTTTTTGATTGCTTCAACGGAACTAATACCACTTTCGGAAACTTTTACAAAATCATTAGGAATGTGTGTTGACAATTCCTTGCTAGTTTCCAAACTAACTTCAAAAGTTTTTAGATTGCGATTATTTACACCAATCATATCTAATGAAGGCATAATTGATTTTTTCAGTTCTTCAAAATTATGTACTTCTAGTAAGACGTCTAATCCTAAACTTTTTGCTGTTTCTGATAATGTTTTAATCTCTTTTTGAGTTAATACTGCGGCAATTAACAAAATGACATCAGCGCCATAGGCTTTGGCTTCAATAATTTGATATTCATCAATGATAAATTCTTTTCTAAGAATAGGTACTTGAGTACTAGCTCTTGCCAAGATGACATCATCTAATGAACCTCCAAAATAGGTTCCATCAGTCAATACAGACATGCCGCAAACACCTGCATTTTGATATCCTGTTGCAACTTCATTTACGATAGCTTTTTGATTGATAACAGCTTTGGAAGGGGAACGACGTTTAAATTCGGCAATAATGCCTGTGTCACTTGCTCGTAATGCTTCAGACAGAGAGAAAGTTTCACGAGCAAACAATGCCGTACGCTCCAAAAACGACATTGGAAATATGCTTTTTTTTAGTGAAACTTCTCTATGTTTGGTGGTAATTATTTGGTCTAAAATTGTCATAGTATGTTGTTCGTGTATGCGATAACTTTTAAATTTTTTGATACAATTTTTAGTTGTATGTATAGTAATAAAAAAAGCTTATTGACTGAGTTGTTGTAATTTTTTTAATACGTGTAATGCTTTTCCAGATTGTAAGGATTCTTTTGCGATTTCAAAGCCTTCTTTTGCCTCCAGATTATTAACAGTAGCAATTGCCATTGCAGCATTTGCACAAACTACATTGTTTTGAGGTTCAGTACCATTTCCTTCAAGAATATTTGTAAAGATTTTTGCAGCAGAGGCAATAGAATCGCCTCCATAGATATCAGCTTGTGTATGTTGAGAAACACCAAAATCTTCGGGAGTTAACATTTCTTCTGAATGATTTCGAATTGCCTTAGTTGCTCCTGTTAATGAAATCTCATCATAGCCATCTAACGCATGTAGAATGGTATATTTTTTATCAGTATTTTGATATAAATACCCATACATTCTAGCAAGTTCTAGATTAAACACTCCTACCATTTGATTTTTTGGAAATGAAGGATTAACCATTGGACCTAACATATTAAAAAATGTTTTTACACCTAATTCTCTTCGAATGGGCGCAACATTTTTCATAGCAGGGTGAAATAAAGGTGCATGCAGTACACAAATTCCAGCGGTATCAATACATTTTTCCAAAAAATTTACATCGTTGGTAAATTTAATACCTAAATATTCCATTACATTTGAGGAGCCACTTACAGAAGAAACACCATAGTTTCCATGTTTAGCCACTTTTACGCCAGCACCTGCCGTAATAAAAGAAGCCAATGTAGAGATATTAAATGTATCTTTTCCATCACCACCAGTTCCACAAAGATCGATAGCATTATAAGCAGATAAATCCACAGGAATGCAGAGTTCTAATAATGCATCTCTGAAACCTTTTAGTTCTTCTAGCGTAACACTTCGCATCATAAAAACAGTCAAAAAAGAAGCGATTTGGCTTGGGTTGTACATGCCTTTTGAAATATTGACGAGTACTTCTTTGGCTTCTTCTTCTGAGATGTTTTCGTGATTAATCAGTCGATTCAGTAACTGTTTCATGCTATTTTTTGTCTTTTGACTTTATTGTATATTTTGTTTGTTATTTTATATAAGGGAGAAAAGTATTGAGGTATGAAAAAAATACAACTACTAACATCCAACTACTCAATACTAATTTCTCACCCAATTTTCTAAAATTTGTTTTCCGTGTGGAGTCAATACCGATTCAGGATGGTATTGAACGCCTTTTACATCATATTCTTTATGGCGTAATGACATGATTTGTCCATTTTCATCAAAGGAAGTTGCTTCTAGACTTTCTGGCAACGGGTTGGCAACCACCCATGAATGGTAACGTCCTACTTCAAAGTTTTTTGGCAATCCTTTAAAAAGGGATTCGTCTTCAACCGAGAGTTCAATGGTTGTGGCAACACCATGATATACTTCAGCTAGATTTGATAGTGTTCCTCCAAATACTTCGCCTATAGCTTGTTGGCCTAAGCATACACCAAGGATGCTTTTTGTTGGAGCATATGTTGAAATTATTGACTTTAATAACCCAGCTTCTTCAGGAATGCCCGGTCCTGGTGAAAGAATAATTTTTTCATACGCTTCAACTTCTTCTAGCAAAAGCTGATCATTCCTTTTGACTGTAACATCACAACCTAGATCTTCTAGATAATGAACCAAGTTGTAAGTGAAACTATCGTAATTGTCGATGACTAATATTTTTTTCATTTTTATTGCTTTTCACTTATAGCTTATAGCTATTTGTTTTCAATTTAATTGTTATGAAAAGAGTTAGTTCGTAAGATTTTAATCTTAATAAATTAACTCTTGTATTTCAATCATTTTAGATTGTTTCAGCAATTTCTATAGCTGTGTTTAATGCTCTTAATTTATTGTACACTTCTTGATTTTCGTTTTCTTCAGATGATTTGGCTACAATTCCAGCACCCGCTTGATAGTGTAATTGATGATTTTTACTTAAAAAAGTACGAATCATAATTGCGTGATTGAAATTTCCTTGAAAATCCATAAAACCAATAGCACCGCCATAAAAATCCCGATTAGAGCGTTCGTATTTTTCAATGAGTTGCATTGCCTTGTGTTTTGGCGCTCCGCTTAAAGTTCCAGCAGGAAAGGTGTCTGCTACTACTTGCATGGTTGGTACATGTAGGTGTTTTTGGGCCGTAACTTTAGAGACCAAGTGGATGACATGAGAAAAAAACTGCAATTCCTTATAGGTTTCTACGTGTACTTGATTTCCATTTCTACTCAAATCATTTCGAGCCAAATCGACCAACATGACATGTTCGGCATTTTCTTTTGGGTCGTCAAATAAGCGTTTTGCTACGGCTGCATCTTCTTCATCGTTCCCTGTACGTTTAAAAGTTCCTGCAATAGGATGAATTTCTGTATGTCCCTCTTTTACGACCAATTGAGCTTCTGGGGAAGATCCAAAAATTTTAAAATCTCCGTAATCAAAGTAAAATAAATATGGTGACGGATTGATACTACGCAATGCTCGATATACATTAAATTCGTCGCCTTTAAATTTTTGAATAAAGCGCCTAGATAAAACCAATTGAAAAACATCACCTCGGTAACAGTGTTTTTTAGCTAGTGCTACATTTTCTTTGAATTGCGCATCACTTAAATTAGAAGTACGTTTTCCATCAGTTTGAAAACTATACGTAGTAAAGTTTCGAGTACTTAGTAAGTGCTCTATTTCAGCAATATTATTTTCTTTTTCATAGCAATGTGAAAATATATATGCTTCGTTTTTAAAATGATTAAAGGCTATGATATTTTGGTAAATAGCATAATGCATGTCAGGAATATGAAGAGAGTGTTCTTTTTTAGAAATCTTAATATCTTCAAAGTAACGAACAGCATCATACGCTATGTAGCCAAACAAGCCATTGTTTATAAACTTAAAGTCATTTTCATCTGTTTTGAATTGTTGTGAAAATTCATGGATTAATTGGGGGACATTGGTTTTTTCGTCAATAACTATGCACTCTTTTTTTCCATTTGGAAACTCACGTGTCAATTTTTCATTTTCTACTTTTATATGAGCAATGGGATTGCAACATACATAAGAAAAACTATTTCCACTTGCGTGGTAATCACTACTTTCTAGTAATAAGCTATTGGGATACTTATCTCTAATTTTCAAATACACATTTACAGGAGTAATGGTATCAGCTATAATTTTTTTGTATGTGGTTTTTAGTGTGTACATGTTCAAATTATTTCAAAAAAAAAGACTTGTCGTGATGACAAGTCTTTTTCTCTATATCTTAAATTTTGTAAATAGGGACTTTCCTCACGATTTCGATGTTCGTAAGTTCCACCACCAAGTATTTACTAAAATTGTTCTCATTTTTCTGTTTTGTTAGAACAAATATATAGAAATGAATTTTAGAATAAAAAATATTTTTAAAATTTTAAAGTAACTGCTAAATCAAACTCATTGTTGATGGCCTTATCTTTTAAGTCATCAAAAAACGAAGCAGAACCATATTTAATCCCGTATTTAGTGCGATCTACCTTCAATTGAGTTTCAGCAGAATGATCTTCTAATTCTATGTCGAAAGTAATAGGAGATTTATTTCCTTTGATAGTCAAATCAGCAGCCACTCTATATACATTATCGTCAATTTCAACTACTTTTCTAAAGTTTAAAACTGCATCAGGATATTTTTCAACTCCAAAAAAGTCATCAGATTTTAAATGTCCATCCAATTTGTCTTTCATACCACCACTCAAATCAGTAGTGTTGATTGTTTTCATATCAATAGTAAAAGTTCCTCCTACTAACTTCCCGTCTTTAAAATCTAATGCACCACCTTTAAAATTAATGGTACCTTCATGCTGACCAGTTACTTTGTAACCTGTCCACTGGATAGTACTTGCTTGTGCGTCAATTCTTTTTTGTTGAGCAAAAGTTGTGGTTACTGTTGCCAATATGAAAATGGCTACCAATGATAAAATTCGTGTTTTCATTTTTCTTTGTTTTTATATAATGTTAATTGAGTTTTTTGACAATTTTAGGAGGATTGTGAACCTCTTATTTTTTCTAAAATACTATTGAAAGTATTGATTTCTTCTTGTGTTAAGGATTGAAACAATTGAGTTTCAATAGTATTCAATTCAGGATCTATTGTTTCTAATAGTTGCATTCCACTTTTGGTAATGACAATTTCGACTTTCCTGCGATTATTAGGGCAAATACTACGTTCTACATATTCTTTGGTGATAAGTTTATCAATCAAACGAGTTGTATTGCTGTTTTTGTGAATCATTCGCTCTTGTACGGTTGCTAAATTTGCAGGCTTTCCTTTTTGTCCTCGTAAAATTCGCAGCACATTATATTGCTGCATTGAAATGTCATAGGATTTAAAAAAACTTTGTAAATGCTCCATAAAAAAATTGCTGGTTACAATGAAATTGATGGCGGTTTTTTTAAATAGTGGCAATTCTACATTACTTTTTAATATATCATTTAATGAAATCATTGTATGTACAATATTTGTATATACAAATGTATGAATTTATGAGGATGTTTTTTGTAGAGTAGTGTTAAATTTTATCTAATTTTTAAAAATGTTTGTGTAAACGGTTGAACGAGAATAGGAAAAATAGGATATACGGATATTATAGATTTTATAAAAAAAATACACGCATCAATTTTTAGCAATGGTTTTGGCCATAAATGTAAAAATGATGCGTGTATTTTTTACAGAAGTATCTGTACTATCGTTGTCTTAAGCACAACACACTCTATTTGTTCCTGCATTACAGCGACTTACAGCAGTTTTTTCTTCTGCAGGTGATCTGAGTCCACCATAAAGTAGCGCAGTATCTAATGTAGAAATAGTACGTTTGTTAAGTGAAATTGTTTTGAGATTTCTTTTTTTCATGACTACATGTTTAATTGATTATTAAGCACAACATTGTATACGAGAACCTACATGACAATAACTAATTCTTGATCCGCCTTCAACTGGTTTTTCTAAGCCTCCAAGAATTGTATTGCTAGTTAATGTAGAAATTACATTTTTGTTCAATCGAATTCTATTCAAATTTTGTTTCTTCATAATTTTAGTTTTTAAAAACTACAAGATACAGAAGTTCTCAATGGATTATTTACGGTAAAACCGTAGATGTTAGTTAGATGCAGTTTATCAATTCTTATCTATTCTTTACGTTATATATCTTAAAAAGTGTTAAATAAAAAAGGAAACGATAGAGTTTTAGTATTTTTAGTCCTCATAAAAATACTCATGAAAAAAATTTATTACATACTGTTGCTAAGTGTACTAATGTCATGCAAAACTGAAACAAAATCTGCTGAAGTTGCGAATCACACAAAAACATCTGTTCAAGAGGTTACAGAAAAAGTTCCTGTAAAGGCTTCTGAGGTACCTATTTTGAACTTTGAACAGTTTGAAAAATACCTTCACTTGGATGATGAGTATATTCATGTCGTAAATTTTTGGGCAACATGGTGCGCTCCTTGTGTAAAAGAGCTTCCGTATTTTGAAGCCGTAAATCAAGAGTATAAAGACAAAAATGTGAAGGTATTGCTTGTAAGCTTAGATTTTAATTTAAAAAAACTAGATGCATTTTTAGCAAAAAATGAACTGAAATCTGAAAAAGTACTACTTGATGATCCCGATCAAAATAGTTGGATTCCTAAAGTATCTCCTGAATGGTCAGGAGCAATTCCTGCGACTGTTATTTATAAAAAAGGGAAACGAAAATTTTACGAACATTCGTTTACCAAAGCTGAATTAGAAAGTGAATTAAGACATTTTATAAACTAAAAAAAAAACCGAAAATGAAAACAATACAAGTAGCGATGTTAGCAATGATTTTCATGATTTTTTCGTGTGCAGAAAAGAAAAAAGAAAATGAAAATGCAGCCAAAAATGTTTCAAAAACAATTGCAGAAAATGTTGAAAAAGAAACTGTTAATGGCTATCAAGTTGGTGATATTATAAAAGATTTTTCTTTAAAAAATGTAGATGGGCAAATGGTTTCCTTAGCTAATTATAGTGATGCTAAAGGATTTATTATCACGTTTACATGCAACACATGTCCTTATTCAGTAGCGTATGAAGATCGTTTGATTGCTTTGGATAAAAAATATGCGAGCAAAGGATTTCCTGTTATTGCCATCAACCCGAACAACCCAGAAGCAAAACCTGGAGACAGTTATGATGCGATGAAAGTTCGTGCCCAAGAAAAAGGATTTACATTCCCTTATCTTTTTGATGATGGACAAAAAATTTACCCTGTATTTGGAGCAACAAGAACACCGCATATGTACGTCATTGCTAAAACAGACAAAGGCCTTCAAGTGAAATATATAGGCGCAATTGATGATAACTATAAAGATGCAGATGCAGCTACAAAACATTATGTTGAAGATGCAGTCAATGCGTTGTTGGAAGGTAAAGAAGTTGAGGTAACTTCGACCAAAGCGATTGGTTGTTCCATAAAAGTATAAAATTAATAGTAATTTATACGATTAAAAATCTAATCAAGGCATGATGATTGTCTATACAAAGCCGAAGTGAAGAACTTTGGCTTTTTTTGAATAAATTCTTCTGAAAAGGTTACCTTTGGAATAAAATATTAATTACAACTCTATTTATTACGCTATGGCAGATTTATCTCAACAAGAATGGCAAAAACAATTAGCAAATGATGACAATGCAGTCATCATTGATGTACGTACACAAGATGAAGTTGATGAAGGACATATTCCAAATGCTTTACATATTGATATCTTCTTAGGGCAAGGTTTTATGGATGAAGTTAAAAAATTAGACACTTCTAAAAACTATTATGTTTACTGCCGCTCTGGTGGAAGAAGTGCACAAGCATGTGCGGTAATGAATAGTTTAGGTTATGACAATACTTATAATTTGATGGGAGGATTTTCTGAATGGGAAGGTGAAAAGACAAACTAAGAATTCATAGCAATGAAACTCCAAAAGCTTTTAAAAAAGGTAATTTTCTTTGTGAGTACACTTTTTATTGTGAGCTGCACTCATGTGCCTAAAGAAAACAATATTACAGTTGAAAAATTGCACGAAATCCTGAAATCAGACTCTGTAACAGTATTGGATGTTCGTACACCTGAAGAAATAGATTTAGGAAAAATAAAAGCGGAGGCACTTGAGGCAGATTATTTTGCCGAGGATTTTGTTGAAAAAGTTGTAGCGCAATTGCCAAAAGATAAAAATGTATATGTGTATTGCAGAGGAGGCAATCGAAGTGCAAAAGCCGTTAATAAACTACGCGAATTAGGCTATGAAAAAGTGTTTAATATAGAAGGCGGCATTAATGCAT
The DNA here is from genome assembly GCF_001005305.1 of Kordia zhangzhouensis. GTDB lineage: Bacteria > Bacteroidota > Bacteroidia > Flavobacteriales > Flavobacteriaceae > Kordia > Kordia zhangzhouensis. The sequence continues at coordinate 12,350 of NZ_LBMH01000003.1, read as the reverse complement.
GGAAAGCTAAGGAATACCCAGTAGAATAATTTTTTTAAAAAATAATTAAAAATTGATGAGTATTGGTAATATGGTTACAAATGCTCATCAATTACTTTTAAGAGGGTAGTTGGTTCAGGTCGTTCTCTATAATTTTCTGCTTGATTGGTGTAAATAATTCGTTCTTCAGCATCTGTAATAATAATAGTGGGTAAAATGGTATGCGATCCAAAACCAAAAAGTTGCAATCCGAAAGGCAACCCATGTGCATCAAAAATATCCAACTCTTTAGCTGTTTTTCCATCTACATCTACTAGAAATTGAAAATCGAGAGGATACTTTTTCATTAAACTTTCACTAAAACGCTTAGGCTGCGAACTAATAAAAATGGTATTAATATTTCTTTTGACCAATTCTTTTTGGTGCGAAACCATTTCTTTGATTTGCGCGATACAAAAAGGACACCAATTGCCACGATAGAATACAAAAATACTTGGTGTTCCGGCAAATTGTTTAGAAGTCACAACGTTTCTGGAAATATCTTCAAAAGTTAATTGCGGTAATAAACTTCCTTTTTTTAGGATAGCATTATTTCTAACATTTCTTCCTTGAAAAAAAGAATACCAAAGTAAAAATACGATCCAACCTATAGTAAGAAGTAAATTGTAGGTTACGCATACAATTCGAATTGGCTCGTCTTCTTGTATTGTTATAGCCAATAAACTTAACAAACACCCTAAGAAAATAATGAATGTATAAGTTTGTAATACACTATCTGCACGCGGTACAGGTTTCACAAAAACTTTCGTAAAATAAAAAACAATGCAAATAGCTGTGCTAAAATGAGCGAGATGCTGAATAGTAACTCCTGAAGAATACATGAAACCAATGCTATCAATCAACGCTACAAGTGCAAGCAATGGAAAAATGACTATATAAATAGACTTAAATATAGAATTCATAAGCAAAAAAAGATTGTGGGCCTATATACTTTGTTAAAGTATTCTCTTAACAATTTATAAAAATTAAATGTAAAAAAGTGTATTTTTACAATAATAATCTTACAAAGAATACATAAACCTCTTTCCTCATTGAAATTATTAGTAATCTAATAATTTCTAAAAATGACGATTAAAGAAGATTTTCTCTATTACATTTGGCAACAAGGAAACCTCCAACAAAAAATAATAAAGACCACTAAAAATGAGGCTGTGACTATTATTTCGTTGGGAACTAGAAATTTGCATGCAGGTCCTGATTTTTTTAATGCAAAAATTCGCATTGGCGAGCAGTTGTGGGCAGGAAATGTGGAAATGCATATTCAAAGCGGACATTGGTTTGTTCATCACCACGAAAACGACACCAACTATGATAATGTAATTTTACATGTAGTTTGGGAACATGATGTTGACATTTATCGAAAAGACAATACAGTCATACCTACACTTGTTTTACAAAATTACACAGATACGTCAATGCTAAAGCGCTATCAAAAGCTAATGAATACTTCTCGAAAATGGATTCGTTGTGAAGCTGATTTTCCTGTGCTTTCAAATTTTCAATTAGAAAACTGGTTGGAACGACTTTATATTGAACGATTAGAAGAAAAAGCATCCATTATAAACCGCTTAGTGAAAAATTCAAACTACCATTGGGAAGCTGTACTGTTTCAGCTATTAGCTAAAGGTTTTGGACTCAAACTCAATAGTGACGCTTTTTTTGAAGCCGCAAGTTCCGTTGATTTTACAGTTATTCGTAAAATAAGTGCAGATCAATTTTCTTTGGAAGCATTCTTATCTGGGATTTTTGGATTACTTTCTTTAGAAAATGTACAAGATACATACTATCATAGTCAATTAAGAGAATATAAATACTTGTGTCATAAATTTCAACTGCAATCAATCAAAAAGCAAACATTACATTTTTATGGAACTCGTCCGGCTAATTTTCCAACAATTCGTACCTCACAATTAGCTACATTGTATTATAACGAACAAAATCTCTTCTCTAAAATAATGACAAGTGCTTCTGTAGAAAAATTATATGAAATATTTCAAGTAGCTACGAGTGTATTTTGGGAAACGCATTACACGTATGATAAAATGTCGCCACAACGAATTAAAAAAGTGTCCAAAAAATTTATTGATGTATTATTAATCAATAGTGTCATCCCCTTAAAATATTGTTATGATAAGTATTTTGGAAAACTGGCTGTTGATGATTTGCTGGCAATGCTTAGAACAATTACTCCAGAAAATAATGCAATCATACAGAAGTTTGCTCAAAAAAAGATACAGATAAATACGGCATTGCATACACAGGCTTTATTAGAATTAAAAAAGAACTATTGCAATCAAGAACGTTGCTTGCAATGTGCTATAGGTAATATGTTGGTAAAGTAGTGTGTATAGTAGCTTATTGCTTGATTTTAATCATAATATGTTTCATAAAAAGAATGTATTTCATCGAAAAAAAATATTTTTTGTAGTAATAATCTTATTGGTTTTCTATTTTTAAGAAATTATTAACCCACAAAATATATATTATGAAACTTAAAAACTTAGTGTCAATCTTGAGTCTTTTTGCTCTTGCATTGGTGACATTCACAGCTTGTCAATCTGAACAAAATGATGAATTATTAGAGGAAGAAGGGAAAGTAAGTCCTGAAATTTTAGCAAAACTTGAAGCAGCATATTTTGATACTTCAAGAGCCTTTACAACCAATTTTATGGGAGAAGAAGGAGTTGCAGTTGAGGACATGTTTTTCACATATGCTCAAATTGATGAATTACAACCTATAGACCCATTGGCTAAACACTATCGTACAACAAACCTTGTAAGCGGATTGCCAAGAGTCATTACTATAAGTGTTGATCCAGCTTTGGGAACTTTAGGTTCTAATGCGTTAGACGCTACAATTACTATGTACAATAATTTAGGACTTCGAATTTCATTTAGCCGTGTGGCGTTTGGACAAAGAGGACGGAATAAAGCCAATATAGAAGTAACAGAATTCTATGAATTAGAATCAGGAGGATTTATCACCTTAGGAAGAGCCGCAGGTTTTCCTACACGTAAAGGTGACCCAGCTAAAGGATTTGGAATTAACAGTCGTTGGTTTGAATTATCTATTGCGCCAAACGTAAACGAATTAGCAGGAACAATGGCTCACGAAATAGGACATTGTATCGGACTACGTCATACAGATTATCAAACACGTCAAAGTTGTGGACAAAACGTTAACGAAGGAAGTGCTGGTGTTGGAGCCATTTATATTCCTGGAACACCTACAGGTTCAGACACGAACTCAATTATGCAATCATGTGGTCCAGCTATTACATTCAACAATAATGACAGGATAGCGTTAGAAACTCTCTACTAAAAAAAAGAATTCTTTAGAAACAGAAAAGTCACTAAGTTTAGTGGCTTTTTTTTGTAAAAAAATTATCTTGCGTATCGTAAGCAAGAAACAGTATGAAACTCATTTACAAACTGCGTTATTTTTTTGAGAAACACGGATTTGGAGCATTATCTCGTTTGGCAGATCGCCTAGGTATGCGAGCAAAAAATGTGCGTTTGTTTTTTATTTATATCACTTTTGCCACCTTAGGTGTTAGTTTTGCGCTATATCTTACCTTGGCTTTTATATTACGATTAAAAGACTTAATTTACACCAAACGAACCTCTGTATTCGATTTATAGCGTATGTATCGATTTTTTAAGTCAAAATTCTATTTGGCACTCTTTTTACTTTTTTTTGTACTCGTAGTTGGAGTTGTAGGCTATCGACTAGTAACCAATATGTCGTGGACCAATGCAATATACATGACTGTGATTACAGTTACTACTGTAGGTTTTGGTGAGGTAGAAGCTCTAGATCATACAGGTAAAATTTTTACAATATTCTTACTCATTATTAGTGTATTTGTATTTGCGTATGCAATCTCAGTTATTACCGAGTACATTTTGAGTAGAAGTACACTAAGTAATATCATACAACGAAAAACATTAAAAAAAATCAGACGAATGGAAAACCATACTATAATTTGTGGATTTGGACGAAATGGTAAACAAGCAGCTGAAAAACTAAAGGCACACAACCAAGAATTTGTCGTTGTTGAAAAAAGTAGAACGGTAATTGATCGTTATGAAGAGTCTGAGATACCTTTCATTGAAGGAAATGCAAGTGAAGATGAAGTGCTAGAAAAAGCGGGAATTCATCAGGCAAAGTGTTTAATTACTGCGTTGCCTAGTGATGCAGACAATCTTTTTGTAGTGTTGACTGCACGACAGATTAATGAAAAATTACTCATCATTAGTAGAGCTTCTGAAGAATCATCCTATAAAAAAATAAAGCTAGCAGGAGCTGATAACGTAATTATGCCTGACAAAATTGGAGGAGAGCATATGGCTTCATTAGTAGTAGTTCCTGATTTAGTTGAATTTATTGACAATTTATCTATTGGAGGAGACAATACCACAAATGTAGAAGAAATCAAAACGGAAGATATTACCTATCCAGACAAGGAAATTACACTCAAGGAACTTGATCTTCGAAGAAAAACAGGATGCACAGTAATTGGTTACAAAACTCCTGATGGTGAATATATCATTAACCCTGAAGCAGATCTTAAACTTGCCAAAGAATCTAAAATTATTGTACTAGGTCGTCCCGAACAAATCGAATTACTGAAAGAAAAATATGATCTCTAGAAAGCGTTGAAAAATCTTATTTAACAAGTGAAAACTTGATTAAGCAATTTTTTTTTAGCATATTGCTGCTTTTAAAAATTTAGATACAAATATTAACTAACTTATAACCTAATTATGAAGAAATTGTTTCTTTCATTAATGACTATTTTTTTACCTCTACTAACATTTGCCCAAGAAGCTACAGAAAAAGGACTGGATCAAAAGATTGATGAAGCTTTTGGAAGTGCTACAAGTTGGTTTGTAAATATTATTTTTTATCAAATACCTTTCACAGAAGATGTTAAAGTGTTTTGGGTATTATTCCCATTGATTTTAGGAGCATTATATTTTACTGTATACTTCAAGTTTATCAACTTCAAAGGGTTTTTTACATCCATTAATATTGTTCGTGGAAAATATGATGATATAGATCATCATGAAACAATGAAAACGGCAGGAAATTCTTCTCCTGATGGCGATATAAAACAAACAATTGCAATTGAAGGGCATAGTGGAGAAGTTTCTCACTTTCAGGCTTTAACGGCAGCTTTGTCTGCTACAGTAGGTTTAGGGAATATTGCAGGTGTAGCCATTGCAGTATCAATTGGTGGAGCAGGAGCAACATTTTGGATGATTGTCGCAGGATTTTTAGGAATGGCATCAAAGTTTGTAGAATGTACACTTGGTGTGAAATATAGAGATGTAGGTGAAGATGGAACGGTATATGGAGGACCTATGTATTACCTCACAAAAGGATTAAAGAGCAAAGGAATGGGTGGACTAGGAAAAGTATTAGCAGTTCTCTTTGCCATTTTTGTGATTGGAGGATCTTTTGGAGGAGGAAATATGTTCCAAGTAAATCAAGCCTTTCAATTAGTCCAAAATATAACAGGAGCAGAAAACTCGTTTCTTGCTGGGTATGGATGGGCTTTCGGATTGGTAATGGCCATTTTGGTTGGGATTGTAATTATTGGAGGAATTAAATCGATTGCTAAGGTAACTGACAAAATTGTACCTTTTATGGTTGCTATATATGTAATCGCTTCATTATTTGTAATCTTCTCTAATTTTGGAATGATTGGTACTGCGTTTGGACAAATTTTTGAAGGAGCATTTAGCCCTGAAGGAATTGCAGGTGGTGCAATTGGAGTTTTGGTACAAGGTTTTAGAAGAGCAGCTTTCTCAAATGAAGCAGGAATTGGTTCAGCTTCCATTGCACACTCTGCTGTTAAAACAAAATATGCTGCAAGTGAGGGATTGGTTGCACTATTAGAGCCATTCATTGATACAGTAGTGGTATGTACTATGACAGCTCTTGTATTAATTATTACTGGAAATGTTGACGCTTCAAATGCTTCGTTAAATGATGCTGACGCAATTTTATTAACGTCAGGAGCGTTTGAATCCGCAATTTCTTGGTTCCCATATGTATTAACTGTAGCAGTTGTATTATTTGCATTCAGCTCTATGATTTCTTGGTCATACTACGGTTTTCAAGGATGGTCATTCCTTTTTGGAAGATCTAAACAAGCCGAATATACATACAAGATTATTTTCTGTCTATTTGTAATAGTAGGAGCTGCAGCAAGTTTAGGCTCAGTAATTGGCTTCTCTGATGCAATGGTATTTGCTATGATGGTGCCTAATATGATAGGACTTGTGATTTTGGTTCCTAAAGTAAAAGAAGAGCTTAAACGATATATGAAAGCTATTAAAAGAGAAGAAGCATAATTTAACTTTATAAACTTAAACTCTACATTATGAAAAAAAGAAGCTTAAAAGGTTTAGGACTCAACAAAAAAACGATTTCTAATCTAAGAGACATTCAAGTAATTAAAGGAGGAGCATCTGATTCACCTACGACGTGTCAAGTATGTCCTGTGAAACCTATTGAAATTCCGACCATAGATATTCCAACTATAAACGATAGTTGTTTTTCTTGGTGTGATGACAAGTGTAATGATTTTTAAAAATCATTCATTTCATTCTTAAATAAGCAACAGAATAATAAACCTAATATACTCATGTGACGATTCATTAAAAATATCGAAACATGAAAAACATCAAATCTCACTTTACGTTTCTTACAACAGAGCGAAGTGGGATTTTGTGTATTATACTGCTTATTTTCTTGATGCAAGTAGTATATTTTTGCACAAATCCCGCAAAAACGGCTCATTCATTTACCGATGAAGAACTATTAGAGTTTCAGCAAAAAATAGATTCGTTAAAACTATTGGCAATCAATAAAAAGCCAAAACACTATCCGTTTAATCCTAATTTTATTTCAGATTATAAAGGATATACATTGGGTATGTCAACCGAAGAAATAGATCGATTGTATGCGTACAGAGCGCAAAATAAATATGTTAATTCTGCTAAAGAATTTCAAGAAGTCACTAAAGTTTCAGATTCTTTACTAAATATAGTACGTCCCTACTTTAAGTTTCCAGAATGGGTAACAAATCAAAAAAAGAAAAGGAAAAAAGTATTTAAACACCAATCCTTTGTTAAAAATACAAATGAAAAGATTGAAAAAAAAGATTTGAATCTGGCTTCGGCAGAAGAGCTAACAAAAGTGTATGGGATCGGTCAGAAACTATCTGCTAGAATAATAAAATATAGAACCAAGCTCAAGGGCTTTGTTGCAACATCTCAAATTAATGATGTATATGGACTAAAACCAGAAGTAATCAAAGAACTCTGGAATCATTTTTATTTAGTGCCTCCCCAAATAAAACAAATAAATCTCAATACATGTGAGTTGGAAGAATTATTGCAAATTCCCTATATCAATTATGAAATAGCGGATCAAATTATCAATCAACGAGTTCTGAGAGAAGGTTTCAGAAATTTTGAAGAATTGACAAAAATTCAAAACTTTCCATCCGATAAATTAGAGATAATTAAGTTATATTTGCTAATCCAATAAAAAAAACAAAAAAATTGCCAGGTATGGAAAGCATATACTTCAATGAAGAACATCAGCTTTTTAGAGAAAGTTTGAGAGATTTTTTAAAAAAAGAAGTCGTCCCTCATGTCGATAAGTGGGAAAAAACAGGAACCATTGAACGCTTTATTTGGGAGAAATTTGGAGAAATGGGATATTTCGGATTGGCATATCCAGAAGCGTATGGAGGTCTTGATTTAGATTTATTCTACACTGTGATTCTTTTAGAAGAAATGCAACGTATCAATTCCGGTGGATTTGCAGCGGCAATGTGGGCACATGCGTACTTAGCAATGACACATGTTAATAAAGAAGGAAGTCACGAAATAAAAGAACGGTATCTAGCACCTAGTATAACAGGGGAAAAAATAGGTTGTTTATGTATTACTGAACCTTTTGGAGGATCTGATGTGGCAGGAATGCGAACTACAGCTGTAAAAAAAGGTGATAAATATGTAATCAACGGGTCAAAAACCTTTATTACCAATGGTGTTTATAGTGATTACTTAGTAGTAGCTGCAAAAACGAACCCTGAATTAGGAAATAAAGGGATTAGTATATTCATCATGGATAGAGACATTCCTGGAATTTCAGCAACTAAATTAGATAAGCTAGGTTGGCGTGCTTCTGATACAGGCGAAATTGCTTTTGATAATGTTGAAATTCCGCTTGAAAATCTTATGGGAGAAGAAAATATGGGGTTTCCATACATCATGCAGCACTTTGCTCTAGAACGTCTCATAATGGGAATCAATGCACATGCAAGAGCCGAATACGCTATTGAGTATACATTGCAATATATGTCTGAAAGACAGGCTTTTGGAAGAACAATAGATAAATTTCAAGCATTACGTCATACAATGGCAGACCTTGCAACAGAAGTAGAAATTTGCAAAACATTCAACTATGCTGTTGCTTCTCGATTAGATAAAAACGAATATGTGGTAAAAGAAGCTACAATGTCTAAATTGCAATCCACTAAAGTAGCTGATAATGTAATTTATCAATGTTTGCAAATGCTTGGAGGATATGGTTACATGGAAGAATATCCTTTAGCACGTATGTTACGCGATAGTCGATTAGGGCCAATTGGAGGAGGAACATCTGAAATTCTTAGAGAAATCATTGCGAAGATGATTATTGACAAAAAAGATTACAAACCAGCAACATAACAACATCTTTCTATAAAATATTTAAAAGACCACTTTTTTGAAAGTGGTCTTTTTTTTGATAAAAATCGCACGGATACCTTACGGTAAAACCGTATAAATGATAAACTTATCAACACGAAAACGTTTTCGCTTATTGCAGAATTCTATTAGCATATATAATTGTTTTAACTTCAAATACACTTTAACCAAAATAATTACCAAAACATGAAAAAAAATAAACTAATTTATTTCTTACTAATCGGTCTATTTATCATTGGTTGTTCGAAGGATGAGCTAGCTCAAGAAAACGAACAAGGTAAAGAACCGACAAAAGAACTCAGTACGGCAAAAAACAGTGCAAACTTAAAACCTATTGGCTCTGGAGTAATGATGCAAGCATTCTATTGGGATGTGCCAGCCGGCGGAACTTGGTGGAATGTGGTGAAAGGAAAAGTAGCCGATTGGAGCAATGCAGGATTTGATGCTATTTGGCTTCCTCCAGCATCAAAAGCTCAAAATGGTCCATTCTCAATGGGATACGATCCATTTGATTATTACGATTTTGGAGAATATAACCAAATGGGAAGTGTGGAAACACGTTTCGGGTCTACTTCCGAACTACTCAGCTTAATCAATACAGCACATAACAGTCAATTAAGTGTGATTGCTGATATTGTTATAAATCACAACAGTGGTGGAGACAGTGAATACAATCCGTTTAAAGGAACCAATACGTACACAAATTACCAACCTATGTCCGGAATGTTCAATAGAACCTATTACGATTTTCATCCTAATGATTACCATTCTAATGACGAAGGTGTTTTTGGTGGTTTTGCAGATTTATGTCATCACAAAAGTTATGTGCAAGATTGGTTATGGCGCAATTCGAATTCAGTTGCTAAATACTACAAAAATGTTGTTGGATTTGACGGTTGGAGATTTGATTACGTCAAAGGATTTGCACCTTGGGTAGTGAAAGACTGGAAAAATGCTGTTGGCGGTTTTTCCGTAGGTGAGTATTGGGATGGAAACGCGGCAACACTTGACTGGTGGACAAGCCAAGCTGAAGTAAGTGCATTCGATTTTGCATGTTACTACAGAATGAGAGATGCATTTCAAGGAAATAATTTAAACAGACTTAATGATGATATGTTGTGGAAACGAAACGCATCTAGAGCAGTAACTTTTGTAGCAAATCATGACACAGATGAAATTATAAATAACAAAATCTTAGCGTACGCATATATCTTAACTCATGAAGGATATCCAACAGTATTCTATCGTGATTATGAAGAATGGCTCAACAAAGAACGTTTAAACAACTTGATTTGGATACATAACAACTTGGCAAGCGGAAACACTTCAATTTTATATACCGATACTGATGAATATGTCTCTAGAAGAAATGGATATAATGGTCCAGGCTTAGTAGTGTATATCAACAATTCTAATAACTGGCAAGAACGCTGGGTAGAAACTAATTGGTCAAACACACGAATCAAAGACTATACAGGACATTCCAATTGGGAACCAGTAACGCAAGGCGGACGTTGGGTGAAAATTCAAGCTCCACCAAAAAGCTACACAGTCTGGTCAGTTAAATAAAATTTGTTACCAAAAGAACAGAAGATACTATATAAAAAATATTATGGGCATTCCGCTACATTAGCGGCCGCGCTTTCGGCAGTCGCTCTCCCGATAAACTCGGGAGGAGCTTCAACATAGCCTCTATCGCTAATGCGAAAAATAAATAAAAAAGTTTCTTGGTGAATTAAAAATAGTCTGTATATTTGCACCCACAAATTCTAAAAGAGAGGAGGTTAAGGACTATGTTAATTATACCAGTTAAAGAAGGAGAAAATATAGACAGAGCGCTAAAGCGTTTCAAAAGAAAATTTGATCGTACCGGAGGAATGCGTCAGTTACGAGCTAGAAAGCACTTTACAAAGCCTTCTGTAGAACGTAGAGCACAAATTCAAAAAGCGCAATACATACAACATCTTAGAGATCAAGAAGAAGTTTAAGATGTCAAAAAAAACAAAAAAGGTTTCCATTTGGAAACCTTTTTTTATGCACAAAACTTTAGTACCTTGTAATAAATAAACAAGGAAATAATAGGTAGTCAAACATGACCTTCTCATCATTCACGGAATATTTAAAATTAGAAAAAAACTATTCTGCACATACTGTAACAGCATATGTGAATGACCTGTACTCGTTTTCAGAGTTTTGTAAGTCAGAGTACGAAAATGATTCAATAGATAATGTGTATTATGTTCAAATTCGAAATTGGATTGTTCATTTAGTAGAAGAAGGACTCTCAAATGTGAGCATCAATCGTAAAATATCTTCTTTAAAAGCGTACTATAAATACTTATTAAAAACTAAACAAATAGAAGTAAATCCGTTAGTCAAACATAAGGCATTAAAAACTGCCAAAAAAGTGCAAGTGCCATTTTCAGAAAAGGAAATGGAAATAATATTTAACGACATTCAATATGCTGATAATTTCGAAGGTATGCGAAACAAAGCAATTATTGAAATGTTGTATGCTACAGGAATGCGGCGCAGTGAACTAATCAACCTAAAATATTCTAATATTGATTTTTCAGCAAAAACAATTAAAGTTTTAGGAAAACGAAACAAAGAACGCATTGTCCCACTATTGCCAAAGCTTGAAAAACAACTAAAAGCATATTTGCGATACAGAGATGAAGTAAATATTAAAAAAGAACACGAATTATTTTTAACGGAGAAGGGAAATAAAATCTATCCGAATCTTGTTTATCGTTTAATAAATGACTATTTTAGTATAGCATCTTCTAAAGTAAAAAAGAGTCCTCATATTCTTAGACATACATTTGCGACTCATTTATTGAATCAAGGTGCAGACTTAAATGCTGTTAAAGAATTGCTTGGTCATGCTAGTTTGGCTTCTACACAAGTATATACACATAATAGTTTAGCTGAACTTAAAAATGTATATGCGAAAGCACATCCTAGAAACAAAAAGTAATCTTTAATAGGTAAAACCTAATATATAACCTCTAAAAATGCCGCGTATGAAAGTAAACATGCAGTCCGTAAACTTTACGGTAGATCGTAAACTAGTAGATTTTATTCAAAGAAAAATGGACAAACTTGAAACGTATTACGATAAAATAATAGATGCTGATGTCTATTTAAAGGTAGAAAATACAAGTGCAAAGGAAAATAAAATCGTGGAGATAAGAGTTAACATTCCGGGTGATGACCTTATGGTAAAGAAACAATGTAAAACTTTTGAAGAAGCCACAGATGAAGGAACTAAATCGCTTCAAAGAGCTTTATTGAAAAGAAAAGAAAAAGTACGTGCTCATTGATGAGTAAAAAATTTTAAAAAATAGTTTTGTTTAAAAAAAATAATCTATACATTTGCAGTCCGTTAGAAATAGCGGGCTTTTTTTATGAGCAAAAGCCGATGTAGCTCAGCTGGCTAGAGCAGCTGATTTGTAATCAGCAGGTCGTGGGTTCGAGTCCCTCCATCGGCTCTGATTTTTGAAATAATGATACCATTGGGGAGATACTCAAGCGGC
>NZ_LBMH01000028.1 GCF_001005305.1 Kordia zhangzhouensis | reverse complement strand
TTATCCATTTGGACTCAAACACAAGGGATACAATAACCAAATTGTTGGGAGAGATCATCAGTATGGGTACAATGGTAAAGAAGAGCAAAATGAACAGGGACTTGTTTGGCAAGATTATGGTGCTAGAAATTATGACGTAGCTTTAGGACGTTGGATGAATATTGATCCTCTTGCTGAACAAATGAGAAGACATTCCCCTTACAATTATGCTTTTGATAATCCCATTTATTTTATTGATCCAGATGGAATGAAACCTTTAGCAAATAGTGAAGAAGAGGTAGACCCAGTCAAAAAGAAAACGAAGACAGATAAAGAAGTTAAAACTGTTCATGATTTAGGATATACAAGAGTAGCTGGACTACAGATATTGAATCATGGTAATGGTAATTATGAAATGCAAGTAGAAATTGAAGTATCTGTTAATGAGGAACTTGATTCAGGAAGTGATTTGGAGAAAGAAAATCCTGGTTTAAGAGAAGAAGTGGAGGCACACGAAGATGGTCATTTTGATCAATATGCAGAAGTTTTAGAACAAGAAGAATTTGATTTGCCAATAGGAGATAAAGTTATAACTGCATGTTTAGATGAATGTGCTGCTGAGTATATGGAATATTCAAGTAAAATTACTGACCCTAAAGAAAGAGAAAGAATTCATAATGACTTTACTAATAACTTGTTAGCCCAAATAAACAATAAAATGAGAAAAAAATTTGGAGGTAGTAAAGAAAAGGTTGAAAAAGATGCTATACGAAGAGCAGATGAAAAATTAAGAAAGAAAGGAAAAGAACCTATTTATCAAAATATTAAAGTAAGTAAACAAATAACTAAAGATGGAAAAGTTTTATCAAATAATAATAATTAGTTTTTTATTGATGAGTTGTCAAAAACAAAAAAATAATCGTCAACAATCAAATGAATTTTCATACTCAATAGAGGATACATATAAATTATATACTGATAGTATATCTAATTTTTCTATTGAAAAAAAAATACACCTCAATTTATCATAAGATATCATAAGATAATAGAAAATAATTTTAAAAATTGGCTTGATTTGCATTTTACAGAAGATTCAAGGAAAGAACATGTCTATACAGAAATTTTTAAACGAAGTGATAAGAAAAAAATATATTCAATAAAAGAATTAATTTTAAAAAAAGAAAAAATGTCAACGCATGATTCTTTGATTATAAATTTGATAGATAAGGTAGGTAATGGTGTAAATTAGGGCATAGCTTTAATTTGAAATATAAATAACTGAAAGACAGTGATTAACTTAAATGTTGGTTACTGTTTTTTTTTGTTCTTTGATATGTTAGAAAACGTAAACGTTTCTTAAACCCTATAAAATAAGGGATTGTTAATCCTACGTGGGTTACATTAGGGCATGGAAAAAATACAATGTCCAAAATGTAGAAATCGAGCCGTTAAAAATGGTTTTCAAAGTGGTAAACAACGTTATAAATGTACGTTCTGCAATAAGAAGTTTCATTTAAAATATACTTATAAAGCTTATAACAATCACACAAATAATTTTATAACTTCTTTATTAAAAGAAGGCTGTGGAACACGAAGTATTTCAAGAGTATTGAAAATTTCAAAGAAGACTGTTCTTTCAAGAATGCTGAAAATTGCAAAACAGATTAAGATTCCGTATTTCAATAAACTCGGGTGCAAGTTTGAAGTTGATGAACTTTGGACATTTATAAAACAAAAAGAAGATTTCACTTGGATTACTTACGCCATTGAACAACAAACTAAAACAGTAGCAGATTTCTCTGTGGGTAGAAAAACTAAGGGAAATATCAAACCATTGATAAACAAACTATTATTGCTAAATCCAAAACGAATTTATACGGACAAGCTAAACATTTACCCAAGTTTAATACCAAAAGAAATTCATAGACGATTTCAATATTGTACCAACAAAATTGAGAGAATGAATTTAACTTTACGAACACATATCAAACGATTAA
>NZ_LBMH01000027.1 GCF_001005305.1 Kordia zhangzhouensis | reverse complement strand
ATTTTACATTGAAGAGATAGGATTCTATAGAAAATATAGACATACATTAAAAAAAAAAGTAATGAACATATAAAAACCGAAGCTATTTGTCTTCGGTTTTTTGTTAAAAAATGGCGCAATTTCGAGCTTATTAATATATTTGAGTAAGGCATAGCTAACTAACCACTAACTACTTTTCATGAAAACTAAAATATTCCTTGTTTTATTGTTGTTTATAGGGCAACAAGCATATACTCAATCTATCACAGTAGATGATACATATACTCCCGAAGAATTGGTCATAGATGTTCTATTTCAAAATGTCTGTGGTAATGAACCGGATAATATACGGGTAACGAATCACAGTGGGGCAGATGACCAAGCTGCTGAAACCAACGGGGCTAATTTAGGATTTGAAAGTTATGGTTATTTTAATACAGGAACTGCAAACTTTCCTTTCTCAGAAGGAATTGTATTAAGTAGTTCTAGAGTGTTGTCTATTCCTAATAATGGAGGTGCAAATTTGAGTTTTGGTTCTGGAGTATGGGAAGGAGATACAGATTTGCAAGTATTAACAGGAGGTTCAGATAACACATTTAATGCTACTGCTATTGAATTTACTTTTGTGCCTTTGGCAGATCAAATTAGTTTTAGATATATACTAGCTTCAGAAGAATACACTACTAGTGCATCATATCCTTGTAGTTTTGCTGATACTTTTGCATTTATTTTGAGCGGACCAGGAATTCCAAATACAAATCTTTATGATCACGATGCAAATCCAGCTACACCAGAACTTAGTTTAAATCTTGGCGGGAGAAACATAGCATTGTTGCCAAACTCTAATATCCCTGCAAGTATTACAAATATTCATAACTTTAGCTGTGGACCTGGACTCGGTCAATTTGCCTTTCCAGAATTTTTTGATGTGCCAGGAAGTAATAATGGTTCAACTGCTTTTGATGGACAAACAGTCGCTCTTACCGCCGAAGCAGACGTAATACCAGGTCAAACATATACTATAAAACTAGTTATAGCAGATTATATAGATTCTTCTTTTGATTCTGCTGTATTTTTAGAGGGAGGAAGTTTTAATATTGGAGCTTTTGACCTTGGGCAAGATAGATTAATTACTACAGGAAATCCTGTGTGTGAAGGTGATACAATCACACTAAATGCACAATCTTCAGTTGCTACTGCTACTTACACTTGGTTTCAAGATGGAGATGAATTGACAGGAGAAACAAATCCCACTTTAGATGTAACCACTCCAGGGACATACTCTGTGAATGTTTCGGTTTCAACAAATTGCAGTACAGACGATACAATTGTAATAGAATTTGCGCCTGTTCCTGTAGCTAATCAACCTAATAATTTGATTGAATGTGCACTCGCAGGAACAAGTGGTGTTCAATTTGATCTTTCTTTGGTCAATAATGATGTATTGCTTACGCAAGATCCTACACAATTTAGTATATCTTATCATAATACTTTGGATGACGCTGAAATGGATATGAATCCACTTCCTACGATGTATACAAATGGAACCAATCCAGAAACTATTTTTGTGCGTGTAGAAGATTTATCGGGAATGTGCTATGCAACGACAAGCTTTGATTTAGAAGTTTATACGCAACCTGTGGCTAATACTGTGACAGATGTAATTATTTGTGATGATGATACAAATGACGATGTAGCTAATTTTGTACTTACAAATAACGATGCGCAAGTATTAGGTACTCAAAACCCTGCTCAATTTACAGTAACATACCATGAATCTTCAACTGATGCATTAAATGGAATAGCTCCAATAACGAGCCCATACACAAACACATCTAACCCTCAAACGATATATGTTCGCATTGAAAATAATGATAACACCAACTGTTATGACACTTCTCAATTCGATATAATTATTAATACACAACCAGTTGCAAATCAACCTGCAAATATGGTAACTTGTGATGACTTGTCAGGTGATGGAATAGAGGATTTTGATTTGACAATGCAAGAGGCTGCGATACTTGGAACACAGACTCCGGCTGATTTTGCTATTACTTACCATACAAATCAAGCAGATGCTGATGCAGACATAAATGAACTAACATCACCTTACTCTGGTAGTGATGGTGAAACAATATTTGTTAGAATCGAAAGTACTCAAGTAGGTAATACATGTTATGCAACGACAAGTTTTAATTTAGGAATTAATCCATTACCAATAGCAGTTGTGCCAACAACTCTACAAGAATGCGATGATGATACAGATGGTTTTGTTGGTTTTACTCTTACTGATGCCAATGCAGAGATTATC
>NZ_LBMH01000026.1 GCF_001005305.1 Kordia zhangzhouensis | reverse complement strand
AACCATCATTGTCTGTATCACAATATTCAAGTGGCGCAATAGAAAATACTTGCGGAGCATCTTCAACTGATATGATTAAAGAAGTTGTTACAAAGCAAGCTGCATTTGCCGTTTCAACTCGTACATATACAGTTTGTGGGTTACTAATGTTTGTATAAGGAATTACCAAAGGACTGGAACCTATTTGGGCATCGGCTTGTGTTAAGTAGTATTGTACAGATAGACCCGGTATTCCTCCTGATATTTCATTGTTTTTTACGTTTAAATCTACAGCAGTGAACCCATCAGCAATAGCATCATCACAAACAATTAAATCTGAAGGCATATTTGCCGTAGGTAATGCTTCAAATAATATATTAAAAGAGGTAGTTGCAAAACAATCGTTTCCAGCTTGTGTGGCTTCTATTCTAACAAATATGGTTTCTCCATTAGTACCCGTATACATAGTAGGTAAAGGATTTGCATTTATATTTGCGTCTGCTTGATTGCTATGAAAAGTTATAGAATAGTTTGCTGCATTTTGCGTTCCTAATATGTCTGTTTCTTGAGTAGAAAAATCATAATTTTCAACACCGTTACCATCAGCGTCACAAGCAATCATATCACTAGGTTGATTGGCTATAGGCTGATTGTTTACACAGATTTGAAAATTTGTAGTATTGAAACAGGCTGGATTCATATTATTTTCTATGCGAGCATATATTTGCTGACAAGGAGCTGTATTTACAAAAGGAAAAGATAAAGTATTGATTCCATTATTTGCGTCTGGTTGACTTGTATGATAAGTAATTGTAAATAAGGATGAGTCTTGTGAACCAAGAATTGTAGCATTTAAATTCGTAAAATCAAATGATTCCACTCCGTCATTAGACGAATCGTCACATACAGCTATATTTGCTACAGGATTTGCAATTGGAAGTGGGTCAAAAAATAATTGAAATGATGTAATAGCAAAGCAATCGTTTCCAATTTCTGTACTTTCAATTCTAACAAAAATAGTTTCTCCATTGTTCCCTGTATGAAGTGTAGATAGGGAATTTATATTATTAGTAGCATCTGTAACATTTGAATGGTATGTAATGGATACATCAGCAGCGTTTTGGGTTCCAAGAATATCAGTATCTTGGGTTGACAAATCGAATTGTTCTGTTCCATTTCCGTCCGCATCACATGAAATCATATCATTTGGCTGATTTGCAATAGGCTGACTATTTACACAAACTTCAAAATTTGTCGTGCTATAACAAGAAGCATTCGCATTGTTTTCTACGCGCACAAAAATGTTTTCGCATTGGCTTGTATTGGTATATGGAAACACAAGCGCACTCATGCCGCTATCAGCATCTGCTTGTGACAAGTGATAAGTCACCATAAACATGGTTGGATTTTGTGTGCCAAGTATAGTTGTATCTAGTACTGTAAAATCGAATGGTTCTACACCATCATTAGAGATATCATCACATACAGAAAAATCAGCTGCGGAATTTGCTACAGGCAACGGATTTACATTAATTGTAAAACTTTCTTGAATGATATCCGCACAACTATTGGCAATATCAACAGTATATGTAGTTGTTGTTGTAGGGCTAAACACAGGATTAGGAAGTGAAGGATCACTTACGTTTGCAGTAGGTGACCAATTGTAGGAAGTAGCCCCTGTAATACTAGCATCAATTGATGTTACAGATTCTCCTTCGCAAATAGTTTGATCACTTAATGCTAATGTATTAGCAAACGAAACATAGTCAAAGCATACACGTTGCAAATTTGCCGCACCACCTGTAGAGCCAGTAAAGCCAAAATAAGCATCTGTTACACCTGAAAAAATAGTGTTCACAACATCTCCTGTATAAGTAAGTCTTAATGAGCAGTCAAAATAGACTTCCAATGTTGTTGTGGCAGCAGTCCATTCAATTCTAATAATATGTTCTACACCGTCTTCAACATTGACAGCAGTAGGAGATGCCTGAACGGGACCTGCTAGATTTGTTGCAAAAGTATGATTATTGTCTCCTTCACTTACAATCGCTAAATGATCAAAAAATGGGTCACTCAAATCATTATTTTGCCATGTATCAAATTCAACTGCAATAGAATTATTTATACCTTCATATCCCATTCCTCCTCCAAGGTTTCCAATTTCTGGTGTTGATGAATTTTTAAGAATAAAAGTAATTCCATCAGCTCCATTGGCATCGTTTGTTCCAAAAAAACCTCGAAATTCGATTACAAAATCGTTCAACATATTTATTGGAGAGCCTGACCATACAGCGCCAGATTGGTTATTTATATTTTCTGTAATTTCAAAACAATCTCCTCCAATATCATTAGCATCTCCAAGAAGAGAAGGCATTAGTTGTGCATGTAGCTGAATACAAAAAAAGACAAAAAATAATGTTATATTATTCTTTGTCTTTTTTATATGTGTTTTTAAAATCATTGTCTTACAATTAGATAAGACAAATATGATAATTTATCTCTTCAATGTAAAATG
>NZ_LBMH01000025.1 GCF_001005305.1 Kordia zhangzhouensis | reverse complement strand
TATCTCTTCAATGTAAAATGATTGATGAATTCTTTTGGTGTTCCATCAAAAGGATCGATGTATTCCACTCTAAACCAGTAATCATTTGATGGCATTGGTGTTCCATTAAAGGTTCCATCCCAACCTTGTCCCGCAGGACTGATCTGCTTGAGTAGTTTTCCATATCTATCAAAGATATAAATCTTTGCACTCGGCTGATTGCTTAGTCCAATGATATTCCACGTTGGGTGATACTCATCTCCATTTGGGGTAAAGAAGCGCATGTAGTCAATCAATCCAAAGGTACGTACCAATTCTCCACATCCATTAGTATCTCTT
>NZ_LBMH01000024.1 GCF_001005305.1 Kordia zhangzhouensis | reverse complement strand
TCTCTTACTGTCACCGTGTGTTCTCCTGCAGACAGGTCTAAGAACTCTCCTGTTTCTTGCCACTGACCATCATCTAACTGGTATTCATACACTCCTGAACCACCACTAGCTGTTGCTATCACATTGTGGGTGTCTGCAAAGGCTGGAGTAGTGACCTGAATATTCAGAATACTTGGCGCCGAGGAAGCCTCATAGGTAACACTGTCACTGTAACTACAATTCGTAGGATGATTGTTGTCTGTCACCGTTACACTATAGGTTCCTGCCATGGTCACATCTACTGTTGCTGTGGTCGCAGTTCCATTAGGTGTAGTCCATTGATAGCTATAACCTGCTCCAAAATCTACCCCAATGGTTCTAATCTCTTGTGCCAAGCCTGTGTCTGCATCCACACAGAGTATATCATCTGCCGGAAGGGTAAATACTGGTAGTGGATTCACTTGTAGACTCACCAATACCGGATCCGATAGACAGCCCGTTATCGTCTGTCTCACCCTAGCATAGAGTGTCTGTGGATTACTCAAATTGCTATAGCTTGTCGCATTAGCTATCGCATTACTATCTAGGGCAGCATCTGCGGCGGTTTCATAATACGACACTGCCATATCAGTTTGTCCGTTTATAATAGCAGCATCCAATGTTGTTAAATCAAATACGGCTGTGTCTTGATCAGAGGCATCTGCAGCACATAGTTCGTATACTGCTGGTGCGGTTGCCGTAGGGATTGGTTCTACACTGAGTTCTAAACTAGCTATGTTATTGGTATTGACACAACCTGTTGCATTGTTCTCCACACGAATAAAGACCGTTTGTGGGTCACTAGTGTTTTCAAAACCATTTACTAACGCACCTGTTCCAGCAAGAGCATCGGCTACCGTTAGGTGGTAGCTCACCGTAAAGTTCGAAACATCCTGTGGTGCTGTTAATAGATCGAGTGATCCTGTCACTACATCCCAATCAAATTGACCTACATTGTCATTGTCATATTCACAGAAGACATAGTTGAAAGCAATAGCTGTTAGCTCTGGTAGTGGGTGTACAATCACAGGAAGTTCAACTACTTTGTAGCATGGTTCCATGTTGCTATCAATTTGTACATCACTTTGCACTCTTACATAGATGATCACTTGTCCGTTGGCATTGGCTGTTGCCATATCTACCGTATGCATGGTTGGATCGGCTATTGGGTTGATGTTCATCGCTGCATCATCGGCGCTGATGTGGTAGCTTACACTTACATCACTTTCATTGTCCACAATTTCTGCCTCTGCTTGGGTGAGATCAAAGATGAGCATCCCATTGGTAGCATCTCCATCACTGTCATCATCACAAGCCTCTAGCGGAGTTGGCATCGTATTGGGTGTTGGGATTGGTAATACACGAAGAGTCATTGTGATATCGGTAGTACATCCTGCACTGTTGCTTGCTCTTATGTAAAGCACTTGTGGGTTGCTACTGTTTTGATAGTTGGTTGGATCGGCTATTGGAGTGTTTGCATTTAAGTCTGCCTGTGAAGCGTAATAAGTCAAGGTTAGACTTGTATCGCCTCCGGTAATCTCTAGGTATCGATCGGTCAGATCAAAACTACTGATCTCATCACTCTCATCTCCACTTTCTGCATCATCACAGAGAGAGAACGCACTAGGTTGTACCAATACTGGAGGACCTACTACAATGATTTGAAAGCTTCCTATGGCATAACAATTAGTGTTGTTGTCTTCTAAACGTACCCATATGGTTTGTTGATTTGCTGTGACGTTGATGTAATCTGTCACATTTACAATAGGAGATACATCTGCAATCGCATCTTGTTCATTCTCGTGATAGCTTAAGGTGTAATCACTTGGGGTTTGACTGCCATAGATCTCCATTTGTGTTTGGGTAAGATCAAACATGGCAAAACCATCCAAGTTGTTGACATCATCACATTCTTCTAAATCAGTGATGTTAATTGGCATTATCGGGATTGGGACTACCGTTAGTTGCAATGGTGTCACCGTGAAACATCCTGTTACGGTATTGGTAGCCAATACATAGATGGTTTGACTATCCATCACAATGTTGGTATACGGACTCGCAATTGGGTTGAGATTGTTTTGCGCTTCTGCTTGTGTTTCATGGAAACTGTACACGACATCTGGTTCATTGTTGATGATATCGCTTACCAAGGCATCTAAGTCGGTGGATACAAATCCATCATTGTCATCATCACAGGTATCTGCAGAGAGAGTTCCGTTTGGATTGAGCGTTGGACTTGGCAGTGGGTTTACTCGAATGTCAAAGGTTATGGTGTTTTCACATCCAGTTGTATCATTGGTCGCTCTGACAAAGATTGTC
>NZ_LBMH01000023.1 GCF_001005305.1 Kordia zhangzhouensis | reverse complement strand
CACATCCAGTTGTATCATTGGTTGCTCTGACAAAGATAGTTTGCACTCCTATTTCTACATTGCTATAGCTTCCCGGATTGACTATAGGGAGATTGGCTATTAGGTCTGCTTGTGAGGCGAAGTATTCTAAACTAATCCCAGGCACATTGTTTACTAGTTGTTCTGCAAGGGAGGTTAAATCAAAGACTTCTACTCCATCATTGAGCGTCACTGCATCACAGGTGTCTAGTCCTGGTAGTTGTGTCAATACTGGCAATTCATTAACTATCAAGGTTAGATTGGTGATACTGAAACAACCCGTAGCTTGGTCTTCTACTCGTACCCATAG
>NZ_LBMH01000022.1 GCF_001005305.1 Kordia zhangzhouensis | reverse complement strand
AATACTACTCCTGTTACTTGGTATAAACTATCTTCTATATTGATACCAAAATCAGCATTGACAACATTTGTATTTATACTAGAAATAGCTCTTAATCCAGATGTTGTTAATGTTCCATTAGAAGGCACAGTAGGTGCTACAATTACGTTTGGAAGGTTTACTCCAGTAAATACATATGCTCCTGTATCGGACGTTGTAATTGTACTTATTGCCGCATCACCAACATCAATTGTTCCACTAGCGTTTGCGTCGTTATAAAGAGTTACAGCAATTCCTCCTAATCTTAATTCGTTAGCATCTTTTATTTGATCAGAGTTTGCATCATCCCAAACCACTCCGCTAATATTATATAAGATTACTACTGTTCTGTTAATTCCAAAGTTTACATTATTAGCAGAAAGTCCAGAGTTCAAAGCAACATTTACTTGAGTAGTTGCCATGTATTGGAATTGAGTAGTATTTGCAGGTACAACCACTTGAACAATAACAAATATATCTGTTAACCCAATAAATTGATAGTTTCCGTTTCTATCAGAGTTTGTAGTCATGATTAACGGTTCTCCTCTGTCAACTCTACCATTTTGGTTTGTATCAGCATATAAACGCACTTCAACACCTGATAATCCACTATCTCCAGTGTTATCTCCGTCTGAGTTTACATCATTGAATACATTTCCTGAGATTGTATATGAATCACTTTCTTTATTGATTCCAAAGTTTACATTTACAATATCAATTGTAGTCGAACCTGTTACTCTGCTGTCTGTTGTTGTTAAGGTGTACATAAAACCTCCTCCATTAGCTGGAACAGTTACTGCAACTATTGTATTTCTAGTTGTAACATTAGCAAAATTAAATGTTCCATCAGCTGCAGAAGTTGTTGTTGTAATAATGGTATCTCCAGCACCAATACGTCCATTATTATCATTATCAGCATATAATGTCAACGTAATGTTTTCGAGAGCTCCTTCACCAGCATCTAACATACCATTTTCACTATCGTCATCATACACAGTTCCAGAAATGTTGTAGTTGATTACTTCTTCTTGGTTGATACCAAAGTTTACTCCTGTAACATCAGTTAGTAATGAGCTTGTTACTACTTCTGCGGATGTTGTTAATACATATGTATAAGTTCCTGTATTTGTAGGCACAGTTACGGCTACTAAAGTGTTTTTAACAGTTACTGCTGAGAAACCATAGATTCCGTCTCTATCAGTAGTTGTTGTACCAATTGCAGTATCACCAGCTCCTACACGTCCATTGTTATCGTTGTCAGCATATAGCGTTAACGTAACATTAGCTAATACATTTTCTCCAAAGTCTAATGTTCCGTTTGCATTATTATCATCGAAAACAGTTCCAGAAATATTGTAGTTTACGATTTGAATTTGATCAATTCCAAAATTTACATCAATGATATTTTGATTAACCATTGTGATTGCTTCTTGTGTATCGGTTGTTGCTACATATTCAAAAGTTGTTGTGTTTTGAGGTTTTACAACTTCAATGATTACGTGAGTTACATTTACTTGCGTAAATATGTATGCACCATTTGCATCAGTAGTCGTTGTAGCAAGTAAAGATTCTCCTGCGTCTAATATTGCATTTGCATTTGCATCGTGATACATTTTTACTTCTACTCCCACTAAACCAGCTTCATTGTCATTAATCATGTTTTGGTTGTCGTCGTCATATACAACTCCTGAAATGTCATAGAATACAACTTGCGTTCTTTTGATTCCAAAATCAACATCAGTAATATCATTTGCTGATAAGAGAAGTGCGCTTGTAAGAGAAGTGGTCGCTTGATACGAAAAGTCAGTAGTGTTTGCAGGTAACATTGCCTTTACAACTACATTTAAAGCTGAAGTACCGCTGAATAAGTAATCACCAACACCATCTGTAATTTTTGAATCTATTAGAGCTTCACCAGCATCTACCAATCCATTAGCGTTTGCATCATCATATAATTTTACTTCAACGCCTGGTAAAAACCCTTCTACTCCATCTTGTACACCATTGGCATTGGTATCATTAAAAACTGTTCCAGAGATTATATTTTCTGAAGGTGTCGTTGGTCCTTGAATCACACCATGGAAAAGTTTTCTTCCTGCTTTGTATCCAAAGTCTACATCACCAACATCATATCTACCATCTAACGTAAATGAAAAAGTTTTAGTTCCTCCATTTTTTCTTACAGATGAATCCCATTTGATACCATAGTATCTAAAATGAGGATCAACATGAACTTCCCATGTATTTGGAGAAGATGATGTTACATTATGTTGATTGAATAGTTTAAGTTTCCAGTGAGAAAGGTCTCTTCGGGCTCCGTTACCTGTCACTCTATATGTCCAAGTTGAAGTTCCGTCAAGGTTGTATTGAACGCCTAGAAATTCAAATATAAAACCATTTAAATCTACAGTAGCTGGAGCGTTTTCATCTAAAACACTTTCTGTAATGGGTTCTGAGTTGTTGTGAATTGAATTGTTAAATGCATTGAGCGTGAGGCACGTAAATAGCAGCGCCAATGCACTTAGAGTAATTTTAGTTTTCATAAGTCGATTTGCTGTTTAGCTAAGTTTATACAATATGCATCGTATAAAAATTAAATTAATAATTAGGTTTTCGGGATGAGCGGCTTATTTCTCACTGACGAAAATATTCCTATTATTTCGGAATTCACTGACACTTTTGTGCTGATTAGACAAAGTGTTTTTAAAAATCGATAAAAAACAGTCTATGTAAGATTTATATTGCAATATTGAAGAGTATAATTGTATTATTCGCACACTTTTTTTAAAAATATACACTTATTACTAATGTAGTTGTAAGATTTTTTTGTTTTTATTATTTCATTAAGATAAAAACAAAAAATATTTCTATTTTAATCAATGTACGTTCATGTTGCAGGTTTCCTTATTCCAAAAAAAATAATTATAAAAAAAAGCCGCATTACTGCGGCTTTTCTTATGGTTTAGGGTAATTGCTATTATCTATTTTTTAACAAATTTCTTGCTAGCAATTTTATTGTTAGATACAAATTTAGCATAGTAC
>NZ_LBMH01000021.1 GCF_001005305.1 Kordia zhangzhouensis | reverse complement strand
AGCTCAGCTGGTTAGAGCGCTACACTGATAATGTAGAGGTCGGCAGTTCGAGTCTGCCTGAGACTACAAAGTATAAAGGAAATTTTAGAAGTTGAGTTAGTTAGGAGTTTTACTAAAGACTCAGTTTAATAACTCATTACTAAAATGGGGGATTAGCTCAGCTGGCTAGAGCGCCTGCCTTGCACGCAGGAGGTCATCGGTTCGACTCCGATATTCTCCACGATAGGCTATATAATAGCCAAAAAAGTTCATTGACATATTGAGATAAAAGAGAAACGAGATTTTAAAAATAAATCTTCGAGAGAACATATAAATAATAAAGAGCAAAAAGTACAATAAGCTAAGTAAGGGCGTATGGGGGATGCCTAGGCTCTCAGAGGCGAAGAAGGACGTGATAAGCTGCGAAAAGCTGCGGGGAGAGGCACATACTTTGTGATCCGCAGATATCCGAATGGGGCAACCCGGCATATTGAAGATATGTCACCAGAAATGGAGCAAACCCGGAGAACTGAAACATCTAAGTACCCGGAGGAGAAGAAAACAAAAGTGATTCCGCTAGTAGTGGCGAGCGAACGCGGAATAGCCCAAACCAATGTTGTTACGGCAATATTGGGGTTGTAGGACCACGACATTTGATGTTTACTGAATTAGAATAGTTTGGAAAGACTAACAATACAGGGTGATAGTCCCGTATAGGTAAGGTAAATAATTGATAGTGGTATCCTGAGTAGCGCGGGGCACGTGTAACCCTGTGTGAATTAGGCGGGACCATCCGCTAAGGCTAAATACTCCTGAGAGACCGATAGTGAACTAGTACCGTGAGGGAAAGGTGAAAAGAACCCTGAATAAGGGAGTGAAATAGATCCTGAAACCATACGCTTACAAGCGGTCGGAGCCAGTAATGGTGACGGCGTGCCTTTTGCATAATGAGCCTACGAGTTACCGTTGCTAGCGAGGTTAAACACTTCAGGTGTGGAGCCGTAGCGAAAGCGAGTCTGAATAGGGCGCTATAGTTAGTAGTGGTAGACGCGAAACCGTGTGATCTACCCATGGGCAGGTTGAAGCTGTGGTAACACATAGTGGAGGACCGAACCGGTTGACGTTGAAAAGTCTTCGGATGACCTGTGGGTAGGGGTGAAAGGCCAATCAAACTCGGAAATAGCTCGTACTCCCCGAAATGCATTTAGGTGCAGCGTATTATTAGTTTTATAGAGGTAGAGCTACTGATTGGATGCGGGGGCTTCACCGCCTACCAATTCCTGACAAACTCCGAATGCTATAAAATGATTTAATGCAGTGAGGGCATGGGTGCTAAGGTCCATGTCCGAGAGGGAAAGAACCCGGACCATCAGCTAAGGTCCCCAAATATATACTAAGTTGAATAAACGAGGTTTGACTGCCTAGACAGCTAGGATGTTGGCTTGGAAGCAGCCATTCATTTAAAGAGTGCGTAACAGCTCACTAGTCGAGCGGTCGAGCATGGATAATAATCGGGCATAAGTATATTACCGAAGCTATGGACTTCGTAAGAAGTGGTAGGGGAGCATTCTATCTGCGCAGAATGTGGTCTGTAAGGATTGCTGGAGCGGATAGAAAAGAAAATGTAGGCATAAGTAACGATAATGCGGGCGAGAAACCCGCACACCGAAAGACTAAGGTTTCCTCAGCTATGCTAATCAGCTGAGGGTTAGTCGGGACCTAACGCGAACCCGAAAGGGGTAGTGGATGGACAAGCAGTTAATATTCTGCTACCTGCTCACGCTAAAAGTGACGGAGGCGAGAAGTTAGTGCGCACTGACGGAATAGTGCGTTGAAGAGAGTGGTAACACCTCGATAGTACAGTAAGGCTACGGCCGCGCTGATAATCTAGCGGATCGACTTCCAAGAAAACCGAGTGAAGCAGCCCGTACCGTAAACCGACACAGGTAGTTGGGATGAGAATTCTAAGGTGCTCGAGAGATTCATGGCTAAGGAACTAGGCAAAATCGACCTGTAACTTCGGGAGAAAGGTCGCCCATCTTCGGATGGGCCGCAGTGAAAAGGTCCAGGCGACTGTTTATCAAAAACATAGGGCTTTGCTAAATCGAAAGATGACGTATAAGGCCTGACACCTGCCCGGTGCTGGAAGGTTAAGAGGAGGGTTTAGCTTCGGCGAAGATCTGAATTGAAGCCCCAGTAAACGGCGGCCGTAACTATAACGGTCCTAAGGTAGCGAAATTCCTTGTCGGGTAAGTTCCGACCTGCACGAATGGTGCAACGATCTGGACACTGTCTCAGCCATGAGCTCGGTGAAATTGTAGTATCGGTGAAGATGCCGATTACCCGCAGCGGGACGAAAAGACCCCGTGAACCTTTACTATAGCTTCGTATTGACTTTGGATAAGTAATGTGTAGGATAGGTGGGAGACTTTGATTAGCAATCGCCAGGTTGTTATGAGTCGTTGTTGAAATACCACCCTTTGCTTATCTGAAGCCTAACTCAGCGATGAGGACAGTGCGTGGTGGGTAGTTTGACTGGGGTGGTCGCCTCCAAAAGAGTAACGGAGGCTTCTAAAGGTTCCCTCAGCACGCTTGGTAACCGTGCGTAGAGTGCAATGGCATAAGGGAGCTTGACTGAGAGACATACAGGTCGATCAGGTTGGAAACAAGAGCATAGTGATCCGGTGGTTCCGCATGGAAGGGCCATCGCTCAAAGGATAAAAGGTACTCCGGGGATAACAGGCTGATCTCCCCCAAGAGCTCACATCGACGGGGGGGTTTGGCACCTCGATGTCGGCTCGTCACATCCTGGGGCTGGAGAAGGTCCCAAGGGTTGGGCTGTTCGCCCATTAAAGTGGCACGCGAGCTGGGTTCAGAACGTCGTGAGACAGTTCGGTCTCTATCTGCTGTGGGCGTTAGAAATTTGCGTGGATCTGACTCTAGTACGAGAGGACCGAGTTGGACTAACCTCTGGTGTATCTGTTGTTCCGCCAGGAGCATTGCAGAGTAGCTACGTTGGGAAGGGATAAGCGCTGAAAGCATATAAGCGCGAAACCCACCACAAGATTAGATTTCTTTAAAGGGTCGTGGGAGATGACCACGTTGATAGGCTACAGGTGTAAAGGCAGTAATGTCATAGCCGAGTAGTACTAATTACCCGTAGGCTTATGTACGCTTCTTATTATTTAATGGTATTTTAAAATACAGTTATTACTTTTATCTCAGTATGTTACCTTATACTCTTTGGTATATCTAAAGAGGTTCCTATGTAATAGGAATATAGATTTAAGGTGGTTATAGCAATGGGGCTCACCTCTTACCATTCCGAACAGAGAAGTTAAGCCCATTAGCGCAGATGGTACTGCAGAAATGTGGGAGAGTATGTCGCCGCCTTTTTTTAAAACCCTTATCAAATTTTGATAAGGGTTTTTTTGTATAC
>NZ_LBMH01000020.1 GCF_001005305.1 Kordia zhangzhouensis | reverse complement strand
TTCGAACCCGGTCTCTCGCTCTATATATTTTTTGCCGATGTAGCTCAGGGGTAGAGTGTTTCCTTGGTAAGGAAGAGGTCACGGGTTCAAATCCCGTCATTGGCTCATAGAATGTATAAATTGAACACTAATATATAACTAAGATTAAAAAATTATTAAATCATGGCAAAGGAAACTTTTGATCGTTCCAAACCGCACTTAAATATTGGTACTATTGGACACGTAGATCACGGTAAAACTACTTTAACTGCT
Organism: Kordia zhangzhouensis; assembly: GCF_001005305.1. Taxonomy (GTDB): domain Bacteria; phylum Bacteroidota; class Bacteroidia; order Flavobacteriales; family Flavobacteriaceae; genus Kordia; species Kordia zhangzhouensis. Next base: position 18,396 of record NZ_LBMH01000020.1, on the reverse strand, counting down.
GCTATTACTAAAGTATTGGCTGATGCAGGTCTTTCTGAAGCGAGAGATTTCGATACTATCGATAATGCTCCTGAAGAGAAAGAAAGAGGTATTACAATTAATACATCTCACGTAGAGTATCAAACTGCAAACCGTCACTACGCGCACGTTGACTGCCCAGGTCACGCCGATTATGTAAAGAACATGGTAACGGGAGCTGCTCAAATGGATGGTGCTATCTTAGTAGTAGCTGCTACAGATGGTCCTATGCCGCAAACTCGTGAGCACATCTTATTAGGTCGTCAGGTAGGTGTTCCAAGAATTGTAGTATTCTTGAACAAATGTGATATGGTTGATGATGAGGAGTTGTTAGAGCTAGTTGATATGGAGGTTAGAGATTTACTTTCTTTCTATGACTATGATGGTGATAACGGGCCAGTTATTCAAGGTTCTGCTTTAGGAGCTTTAAATGGTGAGCAACAATGGGTTGATACAGTTTTAGAGTTGATGGAAGCTGTTGATAACTGGATTGAGTTGCCTCAAAGAGATGTTGATAAAGATTTCTTAATGCCAATCGAAGATGTATTCTCTATTACAGGTCGTGGAACAGTGGCAACTGGTCGTATTGAGACTGGTGTGGCAAATACTGGAGATCCTGTAGAGATTATTGGTATGGGTGCTGAGAAATTAACTTCTACAATTACAGGAGTTGAGATGTTCCGTAAAATCCTTGATAGAGGTGAAGCTGGAGATAACGTTGGTATCTTATTAAGAGGTATTGAGAAAACTGAAATTAAAAGAGGTATGGTAATCTGTAAGCCAGGTTCTGTAACTCCACACAGTAAGTTTAAAGCTGAGGTGTATGTGTTGAAGAAAGAAGAAGGTGGTCGTCACACTCCTTTCCATAACAATTACCGTCCTCAGTTCTATGTACGTACAACTGACGTAACAGGAACTATTTCTTTACCAGAAGGTGTGGAGATGGTTATGCCAGGAGATAACTTGACTATTAATGTTGAGTTGATTAACGCTATTGCGATGAACGTAGGATTACGTTTTGCAATTCGTGAAGGTGGTAGAACTGTTGGTGCAGGTCAGGTAACTGAAATTTTAGACTAATCTTTAGAGATTAAAAATAATAAGAGGTGTCTCGTTTCTTTCGAGACGCCTTTTTATGAAATACGGGTTTAGCTCAGTTGGTAGAGCACTGGTCTCCAAAACCAGGTGTCGGGAGTTCGAGCCTCTCAACCCGTGCTAATACAATCGAAATATGGCTGGTATAGTAAATTACGTAAAAGAATCGTTTGAAGAATTAAGAACCAATGTTACTTGGACGCCGTGGGCTGAAGCGCAACGGTTGACTATAGTAGTGGCTGTGTTTTCAATCCTCTTTTCGTTAGCGATTTGGGGAGTAGATTCGTTTTTTGCGAAAATACTAAGTTATGTATACGAAATAGTGCTTGGAAAATAATAACTCACAATCTTATACTCAAAGTTATGTCTGATTCTAATGTAAAGAAATGGTATGTTGTGAGAGCTGTCAGTGGACAGGAAAATAAAGTGAAAACATATATTGAAACTGAAATCGCTAGATTAGGTTTGCAAGATTATGTGGAAGAAGTATTAGTTCCAACTGAAAAAGTAATCCAAATACGTAATGGGAAAAAAGTAAACAAAGAAAGAGTTTACTTTCCAGGTTATATAATGATTAAAGCAAACTTAGCAGGTGAGGTAGCACACGTTATTAAATCTGTTACGAATGTGATTGGTTTCTTGGGAGAAGTGAAAGGTGGTGATCCTGTGCCGTTAAGACAATCTGAAGTAAATAGGATGTTAGGTAAGGTTGATGAGTTGACTGTGAAAACTGATAATGTCGCAATTCCATTTACTTTAGGGGAAACTGTAAAAGTTATTGATGGGCCTTTCAATGGTTTTAATGGAACAGTTGAGAAAATCAATGAAGAAAAACGTAAGTTAGAAGTAATGGTGAAAATTTTCGGAAGAAAAACACCATTAGAGCTAAGTTACATGCAAGTAGAAAAAATATAGTTGTTACACATTATATATTTGAAGTAGCGTTTTTAGCTTCCAATCAAAAAGCGTTACCGAATTAAAAACAAGAAAATGGCAAAAGAATTAAGTAAAGTAGTTAAACTACAAGTTAGGGGAGGTGCAGCGAATCCGTCGCCACCGGTTGGACCCGCTTTAGGTGCTGCCGGAGTTAATATCATGGAGTTCTGTAAGCAGTTTAATGCAAGAACTCAAGATAAACAAGGAAAGGTAGTCCCAGTTGTTATTTCTGTATACAAAGACAAGTCATTTGACTTTGTAGTGAAAACAGCGCCAGCGGCAGTTCAGCTTATGGAAGCGGCAAAGATTAAAAAAGGATCAGGAGAACCAAACCGTAAAAAGGTAGCAAGCGTTACTTGGGAACAAGTAAAAGCGATTGCTGAAGACAAAATGCAAGATTTAAACGCATTTACTGTAGAGTCAGCAATGAGTATGGTTGCAGGTACTGCAAGATCTATGGGATTAACAGTATCAGGAGATAAACCTTTTTAAATCGTAAGAACAAATGGCACGAGTAACGAAAAAACAAAAAGAAGCTTTAGCTAAAGTTGATAAGAATAAATTATATTCTATCGCAGAGGCGTCAAGCTTAGTGAAAGAAATAACAAATGTTAAGTTCGATGCATCTGTTGATATCGCTGTAAGATTAGGAGTAGATCCTAGAAAAGCTAATCAAATGGTAAGAGGTGTAGTTACACTACCTCACGGAACTGGTAAAGATGTAAAGGTTTTAGCATTAGTAACTCCAGATAAAGAAGCTGAAGCGCAAGAAGCAGGAGCGGATTATGTTGGATTAGATGAGTACCTTCAAAAAATTAAAGGAGGATGGACAGATGTTGATGTGATAATCACTATGCCAAGTGTAATGGGTAAATTAGGTCCTTTAGGTAGAATTTTAGGACCAAGAGGTTTAATGCCAAACCCAAAAACAGGTACAGTAACAATGGATGTGGCAAAAGCTGTTGCAGAAGTAAAAGCTGGTAAAATCGATTTCAAAGTTGATAAAACAGGTATTGTTCACGCGGCTATCGGTAAAGCATCATTCTCTCCTGAGAAATTGAAAGGTAATGCAACTGAATTATTACAAACATTAATCAAATTAAAGCCAACTGCGGCAAAAGGTACATACATTAAGAGTATTTACATGTCTAGTACTATGAGCCCAAGTGTAGCTGTTGATCCAAAAACAGTTTAATTGGTAGTTAAAAAAGATTTTTATCATGACTAAAGAAGAAAAATCAGTAATCATAGACGAATTAACTGCACAGTTAGCTGAAAATACAAATATTTACTTAGCAGATATCTCTGGGTTAAATGCTGAAGCAACTTCAGACTTACGTAGAGCATGTTTTAAAAGTAATATTAAGCTTGCAGTAATTAAAAATACATTGCTTGCAAAGGCAATGGAAGCTTCTGATAAAGATTTTGGAGAACTTCCTGAAGTATTAAAAGGAAACACTTCATTAATGTTGTCAGAAACAGGAAATGCTCCTGCGAAATTAATCAAGGAATTCAGAAAGAAAAAGAAAGCACAAAAACCACTTTTAAAAGGTGCTTTCATTGAATCTGCGGTTTACGTTGGAGATGACCAATTAGATGTGTTAGTTGACATCAAATCTAGAGAAGAGCTTATTGGAGAAATTGTTGGATTATTACAATCTCCTGCTAAGAACGTTGTTTCTGCACTTCAATCTGGTGGTGGAAAATTAGCAGGTATCTTAAAAACATTATCTGAAAGATAATTTATAAAGTACGCACTTAACAAAACAAATATTTAACAAAAACATTATTTTAAAACGATAGAAAATGGCAGATTTAAAAGAATTCGCAGAACAATTAGTTAACTTAACAGTAAAAGAGGTTAACGAATTAGCAGATATATTAAAAACTGAGTATGGTATTGAGCCTGCTGCTGCTGCTGCAGTAGTTGCTGCTGGTCCCGCTGCTGGAGATGCTGACGGTGGAGATGAGCAAACAGAGTTTGACGTAATCTTAAAAGCTGCAGGTGCTTCTAAATTAGCAGTAGTTAAATTAGTAAAAGAATTAACTGGTTTAGGTCTTAAAGAGGCTAAAGGAATCGTTGATTCTGCACCAGCTCCAATCAAAGAAGGAGTATCTAAAGACGAGGCTGAAGGTCTTAAAGCATCTTTAGAAGAAGCAGGAGCAGAGGTTGAGCTTAAGTAAGCTTACCAAGCTATAAAAACTTGGTTTAGGTCTTTGGGATAGTCCCTCAGACCTAAACCCTTTTGTGTATATAAGCGCGAATGCGTTTTATTTTATTTTATTTTAATCATAATATTGTCCATTGATGTTCACAAATCAGACTGAAAGATTAAATTTCGCCTCGGCAAAACACACCCCTGAATATCCAGATTTTCTAGATATTCAAATTAAATCATTCCAAGATTTTTTTCAATTAGAAACAAAATCTGAAGAGCGTGGCGAAGAAGGATTATACAACACCTTTCAAGAAAACTTTCCAATCACAGACACTCGTAATCAATTCGTATTAGAATTCCTTGATTACTTTGTCGACCCACCACGATACAATATTCAAGAATGTATTGAAAGAGGATTAACGTATAGTGTGCCATTAAAAGCACGTTTAAAATTATACTGTACCGATCCTGAGCATGAAGACTTCGAGACTATTGTACAAGATGTTTATTTAGGAACGATTCCTTACATGACTCCAAGCGGAACGTTCTGTATCAATGGAGCAGAGCGTGTAGTAGTATCTCAATTACACCGTTCTCCTGGAGTATTTTTTGGACAATCTTTCCATGCCAATGGAACTAAGTTATATTCTGCCAGAGTAATTCCATTTAAAGGTTCATGGATAGAATTTGCAACAGATATCAATAGCGTAATGTACGCTTATATTGATAGAAAGAAAAAATTACCTGTAACTACATTATTTAGAGCAATCGGCTTTGAAAGTGATAAAGATATTTTAGAAATATTCGATCTTGCTGAAGAAGTTAAAGTATCTAAGAGTGGATTAAAAAAAGTGCTAGGTCGCAAATTAGCGGCGCGTGTATTAAATACATGGCACGAAGACTTCGTTGATGAAGATACAGGAGAAGTAGTATCGATCGAGCGTAATGAAATCGTATTGGATCGTGATACTGTATTAGAAAAAGAACACATCGAAGAAATCGTAGAAGCTGGCGTAAAAACAATTCTTTTACACAAAGAAGAAAACCAAGCTGGTGACTACGCAATCATTCATAATACATTACAAAAAGACCCTACCAACTCTGAAAAAGAAGCAGTAGAACACATTTACCGTCAATTGCGTAATGCTGAACCGCCAGATGAAGAAACTGCTCGTGGAATTATCGATAAGCTATTCTTTTCAGATCAGCGTTACAACCTTGGAGGAGTAGGTCGTTACCGTATGAACAAAAAGTTAGGCTTGGATATCGATATGGATAAGCAAGTTTTAACAAAAGAAGATATCATCACTATCATTAAGTATTTAATAGAGTTAATTAACTCTAAAGCAGAAATTGATGATATTGACCACTTATCAAACAGACGTGTTCGTACAGTAGGTGAGCAATTGGCTCAACAATTTGGAGTAGGTTTAGCGCGTATGGCTAGAACGATTCGTGAACGTATGAACGTAAGAGATAATGAAGTATTTACGCCAATTGATTTGATCAATGCGAAAACTTTATCATCTGTAATCAACTCGTTCTTTGGAACAAACCAGTTGTCTCAGTTCATGGATCAAACCAATCCATTAGCTGAAATTACACATAAGCGTCGTTTATCCGCTTTAGGACCTGGAGGGCTTTCTAGAGAAAGAGCAGGTTTTGAGGTTCGTGACGTACACTACACACACTATGGACGTTTATGTCCAATTGAAACTCCAGAAGGTCCAAACATTGGTTTGATCTCTTCTTTAGGAGTATTTGCGAAAGTGAATTCAATGGGATTCCTAGAAACCCCTTATCGCAAGGTTGAAAATGGAAAAGTTGATATCAACGAATTCTCTTACTTAAGTGCTGAAGAAGAAGAAGGAATGAAGATTGCGCAAGCGAACATTCCGCTAGCTGATGATGGTACTATTACAGCAGATAAAGTAATTGCTCGTGAAGAAGGTGATTTCCCTGTTGTAACACCATCAGATGTAGACTTTACTGACGTAGCACCAAATCAAATAGCTTCGATTTCGGCGTCATTAATTCCTTTCTTGGAACATGATGATGCGAACCGTGCATTGATGGGATCTAACATGATGCGTCAGGCAGTACCATTACTTCGTCCGCAAGCACCAATTGTAGGAACTGGATTAGAGCGTCAAGTAGCTTCAGACTCTAGAGTATTGGTAAATGCTGAAGGAGATGGTATAGTAGAATATGTAGATGCAGATAAAATTACAATTAAATATGACCGAACTGATACAGAACGTTTGGTTAGTTTTGATGGTGATTCTAAAACATATAATTTAATTAAGTTTCGTAAAACGAACCAAAGTACCTCTATTAACTTGAAGCCAATTGTTCGTAAAGGTGACCGAGTGAAAAAAGGACAAGTACTTTGTGAAGGATATGCAACTCAAAAAGGAGAATTGGCATTAGGTCGCAATATGAAAGTTGCCTTCATGCCTTGGAAAGGATATAACTTTGAGGATGCAATTGTAATCTCTGAAAAAGTAGTTCGTGAAGATATCTTTACCTCAATCCATATTGATGAATATTCAATGGATGTAAGAGATACAAAATTAGGAGCGGAAGAATTGACAAATGACATTCCAAACGTTTCGGAAGAGGCTACTAAAGACTTAGACGAGCACGGAATGATTCGTATTGGAGCAGAAGTAAAACCTGGTGATATCTTAATTGGTAAAATTACGCCAAAAGGAGAATCTGATCCAACTCCAGAAGAAAAATTATTACGTGCTATCTTCGGTGACAAAGCAGGTGATGTAAAAGATGCATCATTAAAAGCATCCCCATCATTACACGGAGTGGTAATTAATAAAAAACTATTCTCTAGAGCAATCAAAGACAAGCGCAAAAGAGCTAAAGATAAAGAGGAAATTGCAACTTTAGAATTAGAATACGCAACAAAATTTGAAGAACTTAGAGGAATCTTAATCGAAAAATTGTTCGCAATTGTCAATGGTAAAACATCACAAGGAGTTCAAAATGATCTTGGCGAAGAAGTATTACCAAAAGGGAAAAAGTTCACATTAAAAATGTTAAATGCTGTTGAAGATTATGCACATTTAACAGGAGGAACTTGGACAACTGACGAAGAAACAAACAGATTAATCGCTGATTTAGTTCATAACTATAAAATCAAACTGAACGACCTTCAAGGAGCGTTACGAAGAGATAAATTTACAATCTCTGTGGGTGACGAATTGCCTGCAGGAATCTTAAAACTTGCCAAAGTTTACATCGCTAAAAAGCGTAAACTAAAAGTAGGGGATAAGATGGCGGGACGCCACGGAAACAAAGGTATCGTAGCACGTATTGTTCGTCAAGAAGATATGCCATTCCTAGAAGATGGAACTCCAGTTGATATCGTATTGAACCCGTTAGGGGTACCTTCTCGTATGAATATCGGTCAGATTTATGAAACGGTATTAGGATGGGCAGGAGAAAAACTAGACAGAAAATATGCAACACCAATCTTTGATGGAGCTTCTCTAGATCAAATTAATGAGATTACTGATGAAGCTGGAATTCCAAGATTTGGTCATACATACCTGTACGATGGTGGAACAGGTGAGCGTTTTGATCAACCTGCAACGGTAGGTATCATTTACATGTTGAAACTAGGACACATGGTTGATGATAAGATGCACGCACGTTCTATCGGACCATACTCATTAATTACGCAACAGCCATTAGGTGGTAAGGCACAGTTTGGAGGTCAGCGTTTTGGAGAAATGGAAGTGTGGGCACTTGAAGCATATGGAGCTTCTAGTACACTAAGAGAAATATTGACTGTTAAATCTGATGATGTAATTGGTAGAGCAAAAACATACGAATCAATCGTAAAAGGTGAACCAATGCCAGAACCAGGACTGCCAGAATCATTCAATGTATTAATGCATGAATTGAAAGGTCTTGGATTAGATATCAGATTAGAGGAATAAATTAAAAATGCTGTGTAGCATACGTGCTACACAGCTACAATTACACATAATTCATTATCACCATTAGTAAGTATGGCAAGAAATAAAGATAAGAATACTGTAAAGAGATTCAATAAAATCTCAATTGGGTTGGCTTCTCCAGAGTCTATATTAGCAGCCTCAAAAGGAGAAGTATTAAAGCCTGAAACAATCAACTATCGTACACACAAACCTGAGCGTGACGGATTATTCTGTGAGCGTATTTTTGGTCCTGTAAAGGATTACGAATGTGCTTGTGGAAAATACAAGAGAATTCGTTACAAAGGAATCGTTTGTGACCGTTGTGGTGTTGAAGTAACAGAAAAGAAAGTACGTAGAGATAGAGTAGGACATATCAACTTAGTTGTGCCTGTAGCACACATTTGGTATTTCCGTTCGTTACCAAATAAAATCGGATACCTTTTAGGATTACCATCTAAGAAATTAGATATGATTATTTATTACGAACGTTACGTAGTAATTCAACCAGGTAATGCTAAGCATCCGACAGGAGAAGATGTAGAAAAAATGGATTTCCTTACGGAAGAAGAATACTTAAATATTCTTGAAACGCTTCCACAAGAAAATCAATACTTAGACGATACAGATCCTAATAAGTTTATCGCTAAAATGGGAGCTGAGTGTTTAATTGAGCTATTATCAAGAATCGATTTAGATCAATTATCATTCGAATTACGTCATAAGGCGAATAATGAAACGTCTAAACAACGAAAAACAGAAGCTTTAAAGCGTCTTCAAGTTGTGGAGTCATTACGTGATGCTAACAAAAATCGTGAAAACCTTCCTGAGTGGATGATTATGAAAGTGGTGCCTGTAATTCCGCCAGAATTACGTCCGTTAGTGCCATTAGATGGAGGTCGTTTCGCAACATCCGATTTGAATGATTTATACCGTCGTGTAATTATCAGAAACAACCGTTTAAAGCGATTGATGGAAATCAAAGCTCCTGAAGTAATCTTACGTAATGAAAAACGTATGCTTCAAGAATCGGTAGATTCATTATTTGATAATACGCGTAAATCATCTGCAGTAAAAACAGATTCTAACAGACCATTAAAATCATTATCAGATTCTTTAAAAGGTAAGCAAGGACGTTTCCGTCAAAACTTACTTGGAAAACGTGTGGATTATTCAGCACGTTCGGTAATTGTAGTAGGTCCAGAGTTAAAATTATACGAATGTGGATTGCCAAAAAATATGGCAGCAGAATTGTACAAACCATTTGTGATTCGTAAGTTAATCGAAAGAGGTATTGTAAAAACTGTAAAATCTGCAAAGAAAATTATAGACAAAAAAGAGCCAGTAGTTTGGGATATTTTGGATAACGTAATTAAAGGACATCCAGTATTACTAAACCGTGCTCCTACGCTTCACCGTTTAGGTATTCAGGCTTTCCAACCAAAATTGATTGAAGGTAAAGCAATTCAGTTACACCCATTAGCGTGTACAGCCTTCAATGCCGATTTTGATGGTGACCAGATGGCGGTACACTTACCATTAGGACCAGAAGCAATCTTAGAAGCTCAATTATTGATGTTAGCTTCTCAGAACATTCTGAACCCTGCAAATGGTTCGCCAATTACGGTACCTTCTCAGGACATGGTTCTTGGTTTATACTATATGACAAAATTGCGTAAATCGACTCCAGAAAAGAAAATTGTTGGAGAAGGATTAACGTTCTATTCTTCGGAAGAAGTTGTCATGGCGTACAATGAGAAAAAAGTAGAACTCAATGCTTCTATCAAAATTAGAGCTATCGACTTTAATGAAGCAGGAGAATTGGTTCCACAAATTATAGAAACAACAGTTGGACGTGTACTTTTCAACGAAAAAGTACCGCCACAAGCAGGATTCATCAATGAAGTATTGACTAAAAAATCATTACGTAACATTATTGGTAGAATTTTGCAAGTGACTGATATTCCTACAACATCTGCTTTCCTTGATGATATTAAGAGTCTTGGATATGGATTTGCCTTCCGAGGAGGATTATCATTCAGTTTAGGTGATATTATTATTCCACAAGAAAAGCAATCATTAATTAATGAAGCAAATGGAAAAGTAGATGCCATTACCATGAACTATAACATGGGATTGATTACCAACAACGAACGTTACAATCAGGTAATTGATATTTGGACTACTACAAATGCTAGCTTGACAGAATTGTCGATGAAACACATTAGTGAAGATCAACAAGGATTTAACTCTGTGTATATGATGCTTGATTCTGGTGCGCGTGGTTCGAAAGAGCAAATTCGCCAGTTAACAGGTATGCGTGGATTAATGGCAAAACCGAAAAAATCGACAGCTGGTGGAGGAGAAATTATTGAAAACCCAATTCTTTCGAACTTTAAAGAAGGACTTTCAATTTTGGAATACTTTATCTCTACGCACGGTGCTCGTAAAGGTTTGGCCGATACCGCATTGAAAACTGCCGATGCAGGTTACTTAACTCGTCGTTTGGTAGACGTATCACAAGATGTAATTGTAAATATGCATGATTGTGAAACGTTACGTGGTGTAGAAGTATCTGCGTTGAAGAAGAGTGAAGAAGTAGTAGAACCTCTTAAAGATAGAATTTTAGGTAGAGTATCGCTATATGACGTATATAATCCACTTAGTGAAGAATTATTAGTTGAAGCTGGACAAGAAATTTCAGAAGACATAGCAGATGCTATCGAAAACTCTCCAGTAGAAAGTATTGAAGTACGTTCTCCATTAACTTGTGAGGCTCCTAAAGGAATTTGTGCTAAATGTTACGGTAGAAACCTTTCTACAAACAAAATGGTTCAAATTGGAGAAGCTGTTGGTGTAGTTGCTGCACAGTCAATCGGTGAGCCAGGTACACAGTTAACACTTCGTACATTCCACATGGGAGGAACGGCAAGTAACATTTCTGAGGAAAATCAGCTAAAAGCTAAGTTTGGAGGTATTGCAGAAATTGAAGAACTGAAAACAGTACAAGGAGAAGATGCTGATGGAAATCCAGCAGAGATTGTAATTTCTCGTACTTCAGAAATAAAAGTTATTGACAAGAAAACAGGAATCACTTTAAGCACAAATAACATTCCTTACGGTTCTACAATCTTCATTAAAAATGGAGAAGAAATCGAAAAAGGACAAGCAATTTGTCAGTGGGATCCATACAACGGAGTTATTATCTCTGAATTTGCAGGAAAAATTCAATATGAAAACATCGAGCAAGGTGTAACATATCAAGTTGAAATTGATGAGCAAACAGGATTCCAAGAAAAAGTAATTTCTGAATCTAGAAATAAAAAGTTAATTCCAACGCTTCACATTTTAGACAACAAAGGTCAAGTACAGCGTTCTTACAACTTACCAGTAGGTTCTCACTTAATGGTAGATGATAATGAGAAAATTAAAGTTGGTAAAATTTTAGTAAAAATTCCTCGTAAGTCTGCAAAATCAGGAGATATTACAGGAGGTTTACCACGTGTAACAGAATTATTTGAAGCACGTAACCCATCCAACCCAGCAGTAGTATCTGAAATTGATGGAGTTGTTTCTTTTGGTAAAATTAAAAGAGGTAACCGTGAGATTATCGTAGAGTCTAAATTTGGTGATGTAAGAAAGTATTTGGTAAAACTTTCTAACCAAATTCTAGTACAAGAGAACGATTACGTAAAAGCAGGAATGCCTTTATCAGATGGTTCTATCACGCCAAACGATATCTTAAATATCAAAGGGCCTTCTGCCGTACAACAATACTTAGTAAATGAAGTACAAGAAGTATATCGTTTACAAGGGGTGAAAATTAATGACAAGCACTTTGAAGTAATTGTACGTCAAATGATGCGTAAAGTTCGAATTGGAGATCCAGGAGATACTATTTTCCTAGAAAACCAATTGGTACACACATCAGATTTCGTAGAAGAAAATGATAAGCTGTACGGAATGAAAGTAATTGAAGATGCAGGAGAGTCAGAAAAATTCAAGCCAGGACAAATCGTTTCTCCAAGAGAGTTACGTGATGAAAACTCTGTGTTACGAAGAGCTGATAAGCAACTAATATCTGCAAGAGATATCATTCCAGCGACAGCAACACCAATTTTACAAGGTATTACAAGAGCGTCATTACAAACAAAATCATTTATCTCGGCAGCATCGTTCCAAGAAACTACTAAAGTATTGAACGAAGCAGCAGTAAGTGGTAAAGTTGACGAATTAGAAGGATTAAAAGAAAATGTAATTGTTGGACATAAAATTCCAGCAGGAACAGGAATGCGTAAGTACGATGATATTATTGTAGGTTCTAAAGAAGAATACAATGAAATCATGGCGGCAAAGCATGAAATAAACTTTTAATACATGAGTCAAGATAAAGCAAACGAAAAGCAAATCAATTTAGAGTTGGATGAGAACATCGCTGAAGGAATTTATTCCAATTTGGCAATTATCAATCACTCTCCGACAGAGTTTGTAGTAGATTTTGTGAGTATCATGCCAGGGAGACCAAAGGCAAAAGTAAAATCTAGAATTGTGTTAACACCACAACATGCAAAACGGTTGATGAATGCATTAGGCGAAAATATTCGTCGCTTTGAAAGTGCTCATGGACAAATTAAAGAATTTGAACAACCTCCTATTCCGATGAATTTTGGACCTACAGGAGAAGCATAAAACAAAAAAACCTCAATTTTTGAATTGAGGTTTTTTTATAGTTAAAATCATTTTTAAAATCTATAATAGAAAAAAAATCAATAAGAATTACTTATTTTGTTTTTGAAATAGACTTTTTTGTAGTTGATTTTAGAAATTAAAAAAAGACATTAATATTATTTAATGTCTTTTAATTTAAAGTTGTTTAAAACGCTTTAAAATACTTTTCAAGTGAAATGTATTCTAAGTTTTTACTACATAAATATTAAAACTCACTTTTAAAGTGGAATTTAATAGAAGGATATTTTTGCTGTGTCATTTGTAAAGAAAAAGCGGAATCAGCCAAGAACACCAATTTATTTTCTTTATCACGTGCTAAGAATTTTTGTTTTACTCGTTTAAAATCTAAAAATTCTGGATTTTTTTCATCTTTTACTTCCACCCAACACGCTTTGTGCACGTTCAAGTTTTCATACGAACATTTAGCACCATATTCATGCTCCAATCGGTACTGAATCACTTCGTATTGCAGCGCACCAACCGTTCCAATTACTTTTCTACCGTTTAAATCTAGGGTAAACAATTGAGCTACACCTTCATCCATTAACTGATTAATTCCTTTGTATAACTGCTTGGATTTCATTGGGTCAGCATTATTAATGTACCTAAAATGTTCAGGAGAAAAACTTGGAATTCCTTTATAATTCAGTTTCTCTCCAGCAGTCAAAGTGTCACCAATTTTAAAGTTTCCGGTGTCGTGCAAACCAACAATATCGCCAGGAAAGGATTCATCTACAATTTGTTTTTTCTCTGCAAAAAATGCATTTGGACTCGAAAACTTTAAATTTTTGTCGAGTCGCACATGTAAATATGGTGTATTTCGTTTAAAAACACCAGAAACAATTTTAATAAAAGCCAATCGGTCTCTATGTTTTGGATCCATATTAGCATGTATTTTAAATACAAACCCAGAAAAATCATCTTCGTTAGGTTCTACCAAACGTGTATCAGACATTTTTGGTAGCGGACTTGGAGCAATTTCTACAAAACAATCCAACAATTCTCGAACTCCAAAATTATTCAAGGCAGAACCAAAAAATACAGGTTGTAGTGCGCCTTTCAAATATTCAGAACGATCAAATTCAGGATATACTTCGTACACTAATTCAAGTTCTTCACGTAGTGTTTCTGCAGAAGTTTCGCCAATATGTTTTTCTAACTCAGGATTGTTAACATCTTCAAAATGAATGGCTTTAGAGATGGTTTGTTTGTTTTCTCCTGTAAAAAGATTGATGTTTTTTTCCCAGATATTATAAATACCTTTAAAGTCATACCCCATTCCAATTGGGAAACTCAAAGGTGTTACGCGTAGTCCTAACTTTTGCTCAACTTCATCTAACAAGTCAAATGCATCTTTTCCTTCACGATCTAATTTATTAATAAAAACAATCATCGGAATATTTCGCATGCGACAAACTTCTACCAATTTTTCCGTTTGCTCTTCCACACCTTTTGCGACATCAATCACTACAATGACACTGTCTACAGCACTTAATGTACGATAGGTGTCTTCGGCAAAATCCTTGTGCCCGGGAGTGTCTAAAATGTTGATTTTCTTATTTTTATAAATAAAAGCTAAAACAGAAGTCGCTACTGAAATTCCACGCTGACGCTCAATTTCCATAAAGTCACTCGTAGCTCCTTTTTTGATCTTATTATTTTTTACGGCTCCAGCTTCTTGAATGGCACCACCAAAAAGTAGTAACTTCTCTGTAAGTGTCGTTTTTCCTGCATCTGGATGCGATATAATACCAAAAGTTCTTCGTTTAGTAATCTCTTTGTGAAGGTTCATCTGAAAAAATTAAAATAGGAGGCAAAAGTATCATTTTTTATGCAAAATATGTTAAAAACAAAGACCTATTTCTTGGTTTGTAAAATGAGTCACAAGCGTTTATAATAGGTTAATTAGTGAAAAAAGTCATTATTCTTTTCAACGGTAAAACTAAGTATTTTAACGAAAAAACAAATCCTTTCATAGATATTACTACGTACATATAAACAGCGATATTAAATTTGTTAAAAATTGTTAAGAAAAAATTAGCCAATTTCTTGACTGCCTTAAACGTACTCGAATGACCAAAACTACTTGTAGACAATCTGTTGAGCATGCTACTCTCAATAGATTGCATTCTGTTATTTCAGGAAAGCTGAAAATGTGTATGCTGCTTCTAGCATTTTCATGTTCGGTATTGTTCAATGTATCTTTCGCGCAAAATATAGCTGCTACCAATGGGCAAGCAACGCCTTGTGGTAACTGTGCGCCTCCTGGATGGACTTCTGGAGGAGGGACGCCTGATGTGTCCAACTCAAATACAGTTGCCGGACCTGGTGCAGGTTTGGGTGAAGGAGAAACATGGAATAGTGCGCCATTACCTTTGCCGCCTAATGGACATGCCACATGGATTACCGTGCGAGATGTGGGGACACTAGCTGCTGAAGAGTCAATTTTTACAACCATTACAGGGCTTACAGTAGGGCGAACGTATGAGGTGGTTATTTACTCCAATTCGGCATTAACACCGACATATGGTCCGCAGTATATTGATTTTTACCAAGTGCAAATTCAAGGTTTTGCACAGCAAAACATCACGCAAACAGGACAAGAGGTTTGGCAAACCACACGTTTTAGATTTACGGCAGTAGCAACAAGTAGAACATTTACGTTTAGCCCTGGAAATAATATGGGTAGTAATGATGCAAACTTGGAGTCGGTAAACTTATCAGTATCTTTAAATGCAATTAATACAGCACCTGTAGCAGACAATAACAGTGCTGTAACGGCTTTCAATACACCAGTATCTTTTAATGTAGTATCTACTGATGTTGATTTTGATGGAAGTATTGTAAATTCTACAGTAGATCTTGATGTTGTAGCAGCAGGGATACAAAATACAGGGACTACGGCAGAAGGAAGTTGGAGTGTGGATGCAAATGGAGTCGTAACATTTACACCGAATGCAGGGTTTTATGGAGTTGCAACTCTAAATTATAACGTACAAGATGACTATACTCTAGATGGGCAAAGTTTGCCGGCTAGATCCAATAATGCCACATTAACTGTAACTGTTTCACCACCTGACTCAGATGGTGATGGAGTTGATGATTTGACAGATGAAGATGATGATAATGATGGAATATTGGATACACAGGAACTATGTGGTACAAATCCAGTGCCACTCAATCCAGACTCTGTAGTAAGAATAGAAATAGATATAGATCAATATTCAACGGAAGTTGGTTGGTCACTTTCGTTAGGAGGAAATACGGTTGCAAGTGTGCCAACCGGAACTTATGGTGTGGGTAATGTTACTGTATCTCAGGATATCACGGTTACAGAAAATGGAAACTATCTATTTACCATTACGGATACCTTTGGTGATGGAATTCAAGGAAATTCCTATAGAATTTTTGTCGATGGAACTCAGGTAATTAATAGGACTTTTGGATCGCCAACAGATACTACGACATTCAATCAAACGGATAACTTTTTAGTAAATACAATTGTAACCAATCCATTCAGTTGCCTTTCTGATGACCCAAGTGGAGATAGTGATGGCGATGGAATTCTTAACTACCAAGATGCAGATTTCTGTGTGCTTAACGGAAATGGTGTCTGTGCTAGCTTAGACTCTGATGGTGATGGCTTAATCAATTCTTTAGATACCGATAGTGATAATGATACCTGTGCGGATGCTTTAGAAGCGGGGCATGCCGATGACGATGCTGATGGAATTCTTGGAAACTCTCCAGTAACAGTAGATGCTGGAAATGGTAGAGTTACAGGGCAAGGAGGATACACAGGAACCAATTTGGCTGTTACAAACTCTGGAAATACTTCAGCCTGTGATACCTGCGAATTACTAAGCGCATCAGTATCAGCAGTATTTTGTGATGATAATGGAACACCACTCAACGATGCAGACGACACGTTTACATTTTACATTAATCCGAATGGTACTTTATTAGGTGCAACCTATAGTGTTACAGGAGATGTTACGAGATCAAATATAGCATACGACCTTCCTGAACAATTTGGTCCTTTTCCAATTTCTGGAGGAAACATAGTTTTTACCATTACAGATGATGCTGATGGTTCTTGTCAATTAATAGATGTAACTGTAACACCGCCAGCTGCGTGTTCATCTTCATCATCAGTAGATACCGATGGCGATGGTATTACCGATAATATTGATATAGATAATGACAACGATGGTATTATTGATGATAATGAAAATATATGTGGTGCTCGTCCATTAACAACAGGTTCATGGACAGGTAGTAACCCATACTCTAATACTGCTGGTGCAGTAGGAGTTACTTATGGAAGTTCCATTCCAGCAGGCGGGCAAATAACATACGTTCCTAATGGAACCATGACAACTACAGCTTTTTTCTCAGATGCAGCAGTGCAAGGTGCTAATTCGTTAGAATTTTTGTTTACTTGGGACACATCTCCAGAATCTTCAAATGCTGCGGCAGATGATCGTGTGGTAGGAACTGTGACCATAACTTATAGCCAACCAGTATATAACCCTATAATCCATATTGATAGATTGGGAGGAAATACGCAATTATCTTCTGGAGGATATGTTTCAAATACTTCAATTTGGACACTTCAAACAGCAGGCCTTTCAATGGCTAAAATCTCAGGGAATAATCAATTAATAGTAAACTCTAAACAATTCTATAGAGATCCAAATCAAAACTTAGGAACAGGAGATCCAATTGTGCTTTCGGGTGATGCTGATAATGCAGGATTAGGAACTGCTGCTGGAAGTATTCAAATCTATGGAAGTGTAACAACATTAACTTTCCAAGTAACTGGAGAAGGACTAGATGGAAATGGTTCTGACCGATTAGAAATGGTCTTTGATTCATGTTCAGTAATTGACACAGATGGAGACTCAATACCAGATTTCTTAGACGTTGATAGCGACAATGATGGTTGTCCAGATGCAATTGAAGGAGCTGCAAGTTTTACATCTGATGATTTAACATCTAGTAATAACTTAGCAGATGCTGACGAAGGAGCTGTAAATCCTTCAAATGGAGTGCCAACAAATGCAGGAAGTCCTCAAGCGACTACCGCTAGTGTGACAACAGCTACACAAGTTGTTGTGGATGCTGCTGCTTTAGTAAATCAAACGGTATTTGAAGGAAGTAGTACAACATTTGCAATAACTTCTGCTTCAGCAATAAATACAACCAGCTACTCTGGCGGAACACCTGACTATGGCTCAGGGACAGATGCTTCTTCAGGAATTAACTATCAATGGTATATTGGAGATCCTGATTCAGGAGGAACAGCAATAGCTCCTGCAGATACAAATTACAGTAATGAAAATACAGATACGCTTACAATAGTAGATGTTACAGGGCTAAATGGAACTCAATATTGTTTATTGATTACTCATGATGATAATTCTTGTATAAGAGAAATTAATTGTGCTACACTTACTGTAGAACCATTAGTAGCGATGACCGTAGGCGATGTAACCGTAGCA
>NZ_LBMH01000002.1 GCF_001005305.1 Kordia zhangzhouensis | reverse complement strand
AATACTACTCCTGTTACTTGGAATAAGTTAGAAGTAATTTTGATACCAAAATCAACATCGTTTACGTTGGTATTGATACTTGAAACTACTCTTTCTCCTGGTGTGGTTAATGTTCCATTTGAAGGAACTGTTGGTACAATAATTACGTTTCTTAAGTTAACATTTGTAAATTCATATACACCTGTAGCAGAAGTCATAATTGTACTTATTGCTGTATCAGCCGTATCAATGATTCCATTAGCGTTAGCATCGTTGTATAAAGTAACTCCGATTCCGCTAAGTCTTGATTCATTTGTATCTTTAATTTGGTCAGAATCAGCATCATCCCAAACAACACCTCTAATGTTATATAAGATAATTAGTGTTCTTCTGATTCCAAAGTTAACATTGTTTGTAGTTACTCCTGAGCTTAATGGAACATTTACTTGAGTTGTTGCTAAGTATTGAAACTGAGCAGTGTTTGCTGGAACTACCACTTGTACAATAACAAATACGTCTGTTACTCCTGCAAATTGGTAATTTCCGTTTCTATCAGAAGTTGTTGTTCCTAATAAAGGCTCTCCTCTGTCAACTCTACCGTTTTGGTTCGTATCAGCATATAAACGTACTTCTATTCCTATTAATCCAGCATCACTATCATTAATACCGTTTCCGTTTTCATCGTTAAATACATTTCCTGAAACGCTGTATGAATTGCTTTCTCTGTTGATACCAAAGTTAACATTTGTTACATTGTTAATTGTAGAGCTTGTTACTCTACTGTCTGTTGTTGTTAATGTATATCTGAAATCTGTTGTATTTGATGGTACTGTTACTACTACTAATGTATTTCTTGTAGTAACATTTGAGAAACTATACGTTCCATCTGCAGCAGTAGTAATAGTTGAAAGTATTGTATCACCAGCTCCTACACGTCCGTTGTTATCGTTGTCAGCATATAACGTTAACGTAACATTTTCTAATCTTCCAGCTTCTGCAGCATCAATAACACCATTGGCATTATCGTCATCATACACAGTTCCAGAAATGTTGTAGTTGATTACTTCTTCTTGGTTGATTCCAAAGTTTACTCCTGTAATATCAGTTATTAATGAGCTTGTTACTACTTCTGCGGATGTTGTTAATACATATGTATAAGTTCCTGTGTTTGTAGGTACAGTTACCGTTACTAACGTATTTTCAACAGTTACTGCTGAGAAACCATAGATCCCGTCTCTATCCGTAGTTGTTGTACCAATTACAGTATCACCAGCTCCTACACGTCCATTGTTATCGTTGTCAGCATATAGCGTTAACGTAACGTTTTCTAATCTTCCAGTTTCTGAAGCATCAATTACTCCGTTCGCATTGTTATCATCATATACAACACCAGAAATGTTATAATTGATTACCTGCTCTTCGTTGATTCCAAAATCAACTCCAGTAACATCCGTAATTAATGAACTAGTAATTATTTCTGCTGAAGTAGTCAATACATATGTGAAAGACGCTGTGTTTGTAGGTACTGTTACCGTTACTAACGTATTTTCAACAGTTACGTTTGCAAAGCTGTACGTTCCGTCTACTGCAGAAGTTGCAGTTCCAATCACTGTATCTCCAGCGCCTACACGTCCATTGTTATCGTTGTCAGCATATAGCGTTAACGTAATATTTTGTAATACTCCTTCTCCTGCATCCTGAGAACCATTAGCATTGTTATCATCATATACAGTTCCTGAAATTGAGTAATCAATTATTTGAACTTGGTTGATTCCGAAGTTTACTCCTGTTACGTTTGCAGTTGTTGAACTTGTATTGATTTCTCCTGCTGTAGTTAGCGTGTATGTAAAGTCTCCTGTGTTTGATGGTACTGTTACGGCTACTACTGTGTTTTGAACTGTTACGTTTGCAAAACTATATGTTCCATCAGTAGCTGATGTGGTTGTTGCGATTGCACTTTCTCCAGCGTCTACTGCTCCGTTTCCGTTTGCATCTGCATATAACGTTACTGTTACCGAAGCTAAGTTTGCTTCTCCTGCATCTTGTGCACCACTAGCATCATCATCATCATATACAGTTCCTGAAATTGAGTAGTCAATTACCTGCTCTTTGTTGATACCGAATTTAATTCCTGTAACATCGTCTGTTGCTCCAGTTACTGCAATTACTTCAGCAGTAGTTAATGTATAAGTAAAGTTGCTATCATTAGAAGGCACTGTAACTTTTACTAGCGTCTTAGCTACTTGTACATCATTAAATGTATAGTGTCCGTTTGCATTAGTATTTTGTGATTCGATAGAAGTATCACCTGCATCTAATATTCCATTTTCGTTAGTATCAGCATATAATGTTACTTGAACTCCTGCTAATTTTACTTCTCCTAGACCACCATTATAGTTTCCATTTTCATTATCATCATCAAAAACAAATCCTTTGATTTTGTATGATACTGGAGGTGTTAAGTTTACATAGTCAGAAGCATCCGTGATTCTTCCAACATCTTGAGGATCTAATCCTGTAATTTCGTTTAATGAACCTAATTGAATGCTATCATACGTACGTAAATTAGAAGGCGCAGTATACAATTGTACGAAACTTTTTGTTGTACAAGTTGTGTGAGGACATCCATTGTAGTAGGTTGTACTACATTGTCTTTTGTTCTTCAATAATTGAAGGTTGCTGTGCTTATCTTTTGCCATTTGTGCATATACATCTTCATTATTTGCCCAATCGTAACGATTCGTATTGAAGTTGTATGCTTGTACTTGATATGAAGTAGCTGCGTACAATTGTCCGTTATCATCAACTACGATATCACCTAGTTCTCCTCTGTATAAGAAGCTTGAATATCCCCAAGGATCATATACTGGTCTACCATTAGCTACAGAAGTTGTTTGTCCGCTTGCATCTGATAATCCATTAAAAGAAATTTCAAGTAAGTACATATTGTTATTGTATGTACTATTGTAATAGTTGTAAGTATATGTTTCTGCTTGAGCAGTCTCTCCTCTTTGTTGTAAAGCACTATCGTTAGAAGCGTCTGTTGCAGGCAAGTCTTCTTCAGGAAGATAATCACTTACATTGTCATTTATTTGATTTGCTTCTTCAGCTTCAATAATAACAAAATCTGCAGGTGTTTCACCGTTTCCAGTTCTTCCTCCATTATCTACTACATCTTCTTCAGTTGCAGAAGAATTTCTAGTGATTGGTCCGTTTGTAAACATTGTAGAAGGCACTGTTCCTGCCGTTCTAGTGTTGTTTGACAATTCGTCTTTTGGATTTGCATTTGTTGAAACTCTACCGCCTCTGTAGTAGTAGCAGTTTACTGGATATTCCATTGCGAAATACAATTTCCCATTGTAGAAAGTTGCTCCACCAGAAGCTAATCCTCTAGAAGAGTACGCATGACCTGTACTTGTAAAAAAGTTTCTTACTGATCCGAAGTTTTTGTGTGTATTTGTATACACGTTGTACCCATAAATAGTCCAGTTGTAACTAGAAATGTGGTTAGACACGTAAAAAATCCAACCTGTTGCATTGTCACTAGCAATTGAGTTGATTTCATCTACATAAGGTGAAGTTGCCAGTAACGTTGCTTGGTACGTGTTCATATCGAGAGCGTAAATTCTTTTCCCAGCAGAAATGATAATTGAGTTATCACTTGTGGTCATGATTTCATTCTCGATAATGTTCTCGCTATTGGGCATTGAATTAGCGAAAACATTGGTTAGTCCTAACATGATACTTAGAACTAAAAGAGTAATTTTAGTCTTCATTGATTTGTTGTTTAGTTAACTATTATATATACCGTAGCATATAAAAATAGATTGTATTCAAAATAAGTTTGGGGTGAGCGGCTTAATTCTCGAACACAAAAATATTTGTAATTCTTCGAAAAAACTGACGAGCCGTTTTCTTTTAGATAAAACGTCATAAAATTCGAGAAAAAGTAATATTTGTAGTACTTGTATTACTTATTTGTAAGTAAAAACAGTATTGATTTTACGGTTTAGAAAAGAATTACTCGTAGAGGTAGAAACAAAAACTAACAATCATTAGCAAAAAGAGTAAGGCATCGCTTATCCTTTTATTTTCAATATTTTGGAGCAAATTGGCAGTGGAAATTGACAAAGGAAAAAGTAGTAAAATTTCAGTCATCAATAGCAAATCTTGAGAAAATATTACGTACATAATTCCTATAAAAAACAGCGAATTAGATAGTAAAAAAGCTAATTTTTTTTGAGAAGAAAACGTTTTGTATTTTACTAAAAATACTACAAAACTTATTGAGAAAAGAGCAAGTATGATTAAATGTAAAAAAATTCTTTTAGTGTCTGTCGTCGAATAGTTCAAATTAAGCTTCCAAGTAAAAAGTTCATTTGTAAGAATGCTTTGATCTGTAAGAAATTGATAGCCCATATATAGGATAACTGCTCCTGCATATACAACTATAGGTATGAACCAATTTCTGTAGTCATTAGAAACATATAAAATGATTCCTAAATAGATAATAATAAAATATATCACTACCCATGAATCAAAAAGCATTGCCACACTGATATACAAGGAAGCATCGAAAAGCTTTTGCTTTATGTTATTTAACGTACGCAAACTAACAATTCGCCTAAAGGCGAGCAATATCAATATGTAGATAGCGACAATTTTTATGTTTGAATATATAGAAGGAAACCACCCTAAGAATAATGTAGTTAGCAAAAGCACATAGTCATTCTTTTCTGTGAGGTTGTTCTTTTTTACAATAAAATCAACCATAAATAGAGAAAATATAAGCAGAATTAGCACCGGAATTTCTCCTGTAAGCATATTTGCATCAATCTCCTTTTCTACTGAAAACAAGTGAATTACAAAGTATCCTACTACAATTGCAATACAAAAGAGGAAATTTATTGGTTTTGATTTGCCGAAAATGCTTGTTATCATTTATAGGTTTTTATACTTTTGCAAAGTAAATATAATATGATTTATCGATGAAAAACTTATTTGAAGGAATTGCTTACTTGTTCGAAGAAATTTTATTTCTTCCTCTTGATGCATTACGCGAACTTGAATTAGAAAGCTGGACTGCCGCAAATATCATCAATTGGATCTTTATGATCATTGCAGCAGTAGCTATGGTATATTGGGTTTTGCAGTTGAAAAAATTCAACGACAACAACGAAGAGAACAAAGACGTTACGGCACATTCATACTTATAATTTTATAAGTCGAAGCCAATATCTTTTCTATAATACATCTTATCAAAATGTAACTTTTGTATGTTTTGATAAGATTTTTTTATGGCCTCTTCGTACGAATTTGCATAAGAAGTAACCGCAATTACTCTTCCTCCATTGGTTACTACTTTCTCATTATCAAGTTTGGTTCCTGCATGAAATACCAAGGAATCTTCAATATTTTCTATCCCTGTAATTTCTTTTCCTTTTTCGTATGCTTCTGGATATCCGCCAGAAACTACCATAATTGTTGTAGCCGCTTCTTTCTTGATTTGCAGATCTATTTTATTTAGTGTTTGGTTTCCAACAGCTTCAAAAATTTCCACAAGATCGTTTTCCAAACGCGGAATCACAACTTCAGTCTCAGGATCGCCCATTCGCACATTATACTCAATTACATAGGGATCATTCCCTACTTTAATTAAACCAATAAATACGAATCCTTTGTATGGTAAATCATCTTTCTGAAAACCGTCAATCGTAGGTTTGATGATGCGTGTTTCTATCTTTTCCATGAATTCCGTATCTACAAACGGCACAGGAGAAACCGCGCCCATTCCGCCTGTATTTAAGCCTGTATCGCCTTCGCCAATACGTTTATAATCTTTCGCCGTTGGAAGTGTTATATAGTTTTTCCCATCAGTTAGCACAAAACAGCTTAATTCTATTCCGTCTAGAAATTCTTCAATGACAACTTTTGTGCTTGCCTCTCCAAATTTAGCCTCCACGAGCATTTCTCGTAAAGCATCTTGAGCTTCTTTTAACTCATTAATGATTAATACTCCTTTTCCTGCCGCCAAACCATCTGCTTTGAGAACATATGGCGGTTTCAACGTAGTTAAAAAATCGCATCCCGCTTCTACGGTTTCTTTTGTAAAACTCTGGTAAGCTGCTGTAGGAATGTCATGACGCATCATGAACTCCTTAGCAAATTCCTTACTTCCTTCTAATGCTGCTGCTTGTTGCTGCGGACCAATTACATGAATTCCTTGCAGTTTTTCGTTGCTCAAAAAGTAATCATGAATTCCCTTTACTAGCGGATCTTCTGGACCTACTACAACTATATCAATTGAATTTTCTAATGAAAACGCACCAATTGCCTCAAAATCATTTACATTGATTGCAACATTTTCTGCAATTCTTGCGGTTCCTGCATTTCCTGGTGCTACAAAAAGTTTAGTGATTCGTGAGCTTTGTGCTAATTTCCAAGTAAGTGTATGTTCTCTTCCTCCTGATCCTAAAACAAGAATGTTCATAGTTGTGTTGTTTGTCGTGGTTTTATAAAGAAATGTTCTATTAAAAATCGAATTAGGTATATAATCGATTTGAAAGTGCCAAAGTTAAGAGCCTTTCTGTAAATAGCATAGTTGTATTTTAATAAATTTAGTTTATTGGATGAAATTGAATTTTGACGCACACGATATATTGCCAAAGCTTCTGGTATGCTATAGGCAAACGGAACTTTTTGAGTTAACTGCAACCACAAAGCCCAGTCTTGTCGTTTTCGAATGTTGGGCATGTATACTTTGCCTAGTTTTTCGGCGTCATAAATTCCTGTTAGATTACCAATGTAATTACTTTTCAGCATTTTAGTGTAATCCACTTTGGGCAATGCTTTGATTATTTTTTGCAATGAGTTTCCCGCTTCATCCATCAATTCATAGCTTGAAAAACTAATCGCAACTTTTTTTTCTTGCATAAATGCAATTTGCTTAGAGAGCTTTTCAGGCTTCCAAAGATCATCTGCATCCAAAAAGGCTATATATTTCCCTGAAGCTTTTTTAATGGCCGTATTTCGTGCAATGGCAGCTCCTAAGTTAGTTTCTAGAACATGAACTTTTATACGATTGTCTAACGTCGCATATTTTTTGAGAATTTCTACAGTAGTATCTGAAGAAGCATCATCAACCAAAATAAGTTCCCAATGAGAATACGTCTGGGCAATAACCGAGTTAATCGTATCAGAAACAAAGTGTGCTGAGTTGTAAGTTGGCGTAATGATTGAAACTAATGGATTGCTCATTTTAGTACGCTTTTTCTTCTCCTTTGACAATATTTAAGATTGTTTCAAAGATAATTTTGATATCTAAGAATAATGACCAGTTTTCAATGTAAAATATATCATATTTGATTCGATTGATGATATCTTCGTCATTTTTTATTTCTCCACGATAGCCTTTTACTTGCGCTAATCCAGAAATTCCAGGTTTTACACTATGACGAAAGACAAAGTTGTATTTATCAATCTTCTTTGCATATTCTTTTGTATATGGAATCATATGAGGTCTAGGTCCTACGACAGACATATCACCTTTTAATACATTAAAAAATTGTGGTAATTCGTCAATACTGGTTTTTCGAATAAATCGTCCTATTTTAGTTACACGCGAATCTTGTTCGGTTACATGATCATAATCAACATCATTGTTATGTACTAACGAACGAAACTTATAGCACGTAAACTCTTTGTAGTTTAACCCGTTTCGGGTATGCTTATAAAATACGGGGCCTTTGGACTCTAATTTGATTAATATTGCCATTAAAGGAATAAACCACGATAAGAAGAAAACAATAATAAACAAAGAAAATACAATGTCAAATGCCCGTTTTATAAAACGATTCAAGTTGTTGTTTAACGCTACTTCTTGAATAGAAAGAACTGGCAAGTAATTGTAATAATCTGTTTTAAGTCGTTTCGTGATTAGTTTTTTAGTATTTGGAATAAATTTTATATTGATCATGTTCATACTGGCATATTTCACATAATCATTCACGTGTTTTTCTGCAACTTCATCAATTGCACAGTAAATTTCATCTATTCCTTGCTCTTTTTCTATAAAACGAAAGCTATCTTCAATAGTTCCTGCTGCGTCTGAACCATTTCTATCACTAAAAACGCCTAGTAATTTATACCCAAGTTCTTTATTGTTTCGAAATAAACGTTCCAACTCTTGAGCACCCGCACTACTTCCTATAATGATAACACGACGAATGTTGCCATCTAAAACAGAACGGTACTTTTTGAGTGCATAATATCCAATGATTTTACCCAAGCCAATAATTCCAAAACTTAGCATCAAATATTGAAAGGTTACAAATGCTTGTACATTGATACTTCTAAAGATTCCAATGAACGCATACATGATAAGTGTATACGCCAACAACTGCTTGATTAATAAGGATAAAATATGCGGAACCGACGTGAATCGGTAAACATTGTAAAATTTTAGGTAAAAAGAAGATAACGGCCAGAAAATTATTGTATAAATGATAAACAGCAAGTGTTTGTTGTTCCAAAAAGAATTTTCAAAAAAGTAAAGATCTTGATCGTTAAAGTCAAAAAAGAAAAACACCAAAATATTGATAACACAGAGATCGAACACCACAAAAAAGGGTCGCAATAGCCATGAATATCTTCCTCTTATATGCATTTGTTACATTCTTGTATACGTTGAAAAATCTTTGTGTTCTTTTTTAAATAGTTCTTTTTCTGGTAAGGATTTAAAATATTCGTACGTTTTTTTCATGCCTTCACTTCGGTGTACTTTTGGTTCCCAATCGAGAATTTCTTTGGCTTTACGAATATCTGGTTTGCGTTGTAGAGGATCATCAACTGGTAATTCTTTGTAAATTATTTTTTGTGAAGTCCCGGTCAGTTTAATGATTTCTTCTGCAAAATCTTTAATAGTTATCTCATGCGGATTTCCAATATTGATTGGTTCCACATAATCACTCATTAATACTCTAAAAATTCCTTCTACTTGATCTGTAATATAACAAAATGAGCGTGTTTGCATTCCGTCACCAAATACTGTCAAGTCTTCCCCACGAAGTGCTTGCCCTATAAATGCTGGAATTACACGACCATCATTCAATCGCATGCGCGGACCATAGGTGTTAAATATACGTACAATACGTGTTTCTAATCCGTGAAAACGATGATACGCCATCGTAATAGATTCTTGAAAACGTTTGGCTTCATCATATACTCCACGTGGCCCGATTGCGTTCACATTTCCGTAGTATTCCTCATGTTGTGGATGCACTAATGGGTCACCATAGACTTCAGATGTTGACGCAATTAAAATTCGTGATTTTTTTTCTTTAGCTAATCCTAGCAAATTGTGCGTTCCGAGCGAACCCACTTTGAGTGTTTGAATCGGTATTTTGAGATAGTCAATAGGGCTTGCGGGTGATGCAAAGTGTAATATATAATCTAGTTTTCCCGGAACGTGTACAAATTTTGTAACATCGTGATGGTAAAACTGAAATTCTTTTAAGTGAAATAAATGTTCAATGTTACGAATATCTCCTGTAATGAGATTATCCATTCCAATAACGTGATATCCTTCGTTGATAAAACGATCACATAAGTGTGAACCTATGAATCCTGCGGCTCCCGTAATTAGAATTCGTTTCATTTTGTGGGTTGTTTTTAGAATTATATCACCTCTTTACGTCCAATAGAAAAATAGGTAAATCCTTCTTTTTCCATTTCTGCAACATCATATAAGTTCCTACCGTCAAAGATGATTGGCTGGCGTAGGTTTTCGTTTAGTTTTTGGAAGTTTGGCGTTCTGAAAATGCTCCATTCTGTACAAATAATCAAAGCATCAGCGTTTTCAGTTGCGTTATACATGCTTTCTGCATAGCTTATTGTATCTCCAAGTTTTCGTTTAACATTATCCATGGCTTCAGGATCAAATACTTGAAGTGCAGCTCCTCTAGCTAGCAATTCATCCATAATGTATAAAGATGGTGCTTCACGAATATCGTCTGTTTCAGGCTTAAAAGACAATCCCCAAATCGCAATTGTTTTTCCTGATAAATCATCACCAAGATGATTCACTACTTTTGGAATTAATGCAGTTTTTTGTTTATTATTCACATTGATTACTGCATCTAAGATTTGAAAGTGATAATGATGGTCTTTTCCTGATTTGTGTAACGCTTTTACATCTTTAGGAAAGCAGGATCCTCCATATCCTATTCCTGGAAATAAGAAACGTTTTCCAATGCGAGAGTCCGTTCCCATTCCGATACGCACTTTATCTACATCTGCACCTACTTTTTCACAAAAGTTCGCAATCTCATTCATAAACGTAATTTTAGCAGCTAAGAACGAGTTTGAAGCGTATTTCGTTAGTTCTGCAGATTTTTCATCCATGATTAATATTGGATTCCCTGAGCGAACAAATGGTTTGTACAATCGTTCCATTAATTGGGTTGCTTTTTCTGAGCTTGAGCCAATTACTATTCGTTCTGGTTTTAAGAAATCATCTACTGCGAATCCCTCACGTAAGAACTCAGGATTGGATACTACATCAAAATCTACTTTTGCATGTTTTGCAATAACTTCTGTTACTTTTTCTGCTGTTCCTACAGGTACTGTACTTTTATCGACAATGACTTTATATTCAGTCATTATTTTTCCTATGTTTTCAGCGACTCCTAATACATACGATAAATCTGCCGAACCATCTTCATCTTCAGGAGTTGGTAGTGCTAGAAAAATTATTTGTCCATGCGTCAAACCTTCTTCCAAAGAAGTAGTAAATTTTAAGCGTTCTGCTTTTATATTTCTTTCAAAAAGTACGTCTAAATGTGGTTCATAAATAGGAACTTCACCATTTTGCATTCGTTCCACTTTATGCTTGTCAATATCTACACAAAGTACATCATTTCCTGTTTCAGCTAGACACGTTCCTGTGACTAATCCTACATATCCTGTTCCGACAACAGTTATTTTCATGTGCTAATTTTTATTGCTTTTATTTGTCTTGTAATTTGACACTTGTATCTTTTTCTTTCTCTTTTTTGTCGAGTTCTTCATAGGAAGAATTCATACTCTTGTATTCAGGAACAATTGCTTTCATTCGTTTTACAACGGCTACTTTGTCAAACTGTGCGGCAGATTCTATCAGTTCTTTGATATTATTATTTACTTCATCGTAGTCGTACATTTCTGCACGAGCAATCATAATTTTTTCATTATAAGTTGGCAGCGTCGTCGATTTATCATTTAGCAATTCTTCGTATAGTTTTTCTCCTGGACGTAATCCAATGATTTTGATTTCAATATCTTTATTAGGAACAAAACCGGCTAATTTGATAATTTTTTTAGCAAGGTCTATAATTTTTACAGCTTCTCCCATATCAAATATATAAATCTCTCCTCCGTGTCCCATAGCTCCAGCTTCCAATACTAATTGACACGCTTCAGGAATGGTCATGAAATATCTGATAATATCAGGATGTGTAATTGTAAGTGGTCCACCTTCTGCCAATTGGCGTCTAAATAGGGGAACTACAGATCCGTTTGAACCCAATACATTTCCAAAACGTGTAGTAACGTAATTTGTTACATAACGATTGTCTTTTTTGAAGGCTTCTTGTAATGTTTGCACATAAATTTCTGCGATTCGCTTAGAAGCTCCCATTACATTACTTGGGTTTACTGCTTTATCTGTAGAGACTAACACAAATTTGTCAGCTTTATGCTTTAGAGCAACATCTGCTACATTTTTAGTTCCCATCACGTTTACAAAAATAGCCTGAGACGGATTGTCTTCCATTAGTGGTACGTGTTTGTAAGCTGCTGCATGGTATACTACTTGCGGTTTGTATATCTCAAATATATTGTCAAGTTTTTCTTTGTAGCGAACATCTGCAACGACAGCCTCAAAATCTAAATCGGGAAAATTCGATTTTATCTCCATTTGTATTTGATACAATGGTGTTTCTGCTTGATCGAGAATAATTAGTTTTTCAGGCTTATAGTTTGCTACTTGACGTGCTATTTCACTTCCTATTGAACCAGCGCCTCCAGTAACTAGAATTCTTCTTTTGTAAAGTTCTTTGGCAATTAATTTGTTATTAAGTACTATAGGTTCTCTTTCGAGAAGATCTTCAATTTGAACATTTTGTATTTGCTTCGCTAGATTTACATTTTCCTTGTCTTCCATATCGGAAACAATTGGTGCGCGAAATACTTTAAAGTTATGCTCTAAGCAATCATCAACAATTTTTATACGTTCTTCTTGTGTAATGGATTGATCGGCTAAAATGATTGCGTTTGCTCCATAGGCGCGCAAAATAACCGAGATTTTCCGCTTTAGATGAATAATAGGAAGCCCTAAAATTTCTTTACTTTGATTTTTACCTTTTTTATCAATAAAACCAATAAGCTTGTAACGCGTAGGTCGCTCAACTTTGAGTGCATTAGAAATTGCAATTGCATTGGAATCAATTCCGTAAATCATTACTGTAATTTGATCGTCTTTTGCCGCATTATCAAAATAAGCTTCAAAGACTTGTTTTACCAAAACACGAAATAGCAATAATGCAGAAAATGACATGGCAAAATAGATGAACAGTCCTGGAATTAAAAATAGATTGTTCCCTCTAAAGATTAAGTGTGAATAGTTGACCACTAATAGAGTAATCAAAGTTGCTAATGACGCTAAAAAGAATTTAACAGCATCAACAAAAGTTGAGTGACGAATTAAACCTGCGTAGGTTCTAAAAAATATAAAAAATAATAAATTGGTAATTAAGATTAAGCCTGCACTTGGAGACAATCCAAAAATTGATTGAGAAGATATACTCAAATCACTAATATTGATATTGTCAATAATAACACTGGTTAAGATCCAAGCGACAAAACAAATAAACATATCGAAACATAGGATAAGCCATCTAGGTAAATAGCCTATATTTTTAAAATCAATACGCTTTTTACTCGATTTTAAAACTTGTTTTATTGCTTCTTTTATGTTTCTTGAATTCAGTATCTTCATCTCTCACAAAACAAATTCGTTGTTTACAAGCACAAATTACTTAATTTATTTGTTTCTATGCTAGAAAAGCAGCTATAACTTGTGTAATACGTTCTTTTTCCTGTCTTGTTAAATTTGATCCTGAAGGCAAACAAAGTCCGTTATTGAACAAATTTTCACTTACATTCGTTCCGTAGAATGGATATTTTTCAAAAATGGGTTGTAAGTGCATTGGTTTCCATAGTGGTCTGGATTCTATGTTTTTTTCCCATAAGGCTAAACGCAAATCTTCTCGTGTAAAGTTTGCTTTTTCTTCATCAATAGTGATACAGCTTAACCAATGGTTGGAGAAATAATCATTTGTTGGTTCTTCAAAAACTGTTACACCTTCTACATGTTTAAAGATGTTTTTGTAGAATAGGTTCATTTCTCTACGAAGTGCTATGTGTGCCTCTAGCACTTCCATTTGTCCTCTACCAATTCCTGCTACAATATTACTCATTCGGTAGTTATACCCAATTTCAGAGTGTTGATAATGAGGAGCGTCATCTCTAGCTTGAGTTGCTAAAAAAACGGCTTTCTTTTTTGATGCTTCATCTTTACATACAATAGCGCCACCTCCAGATGTGGTAATGATTTTGTTTCCATTGAATGATAATGCGGCATATTCTCCAAAAGTACCGCAGTTTTGTCCTTTATAGGTTGAGCCTAAAGCTTCTGCAGCGTCTTCAATGAGTGCAATATCATATTGGTTGGCAATTGATACTATTTCGTCTATTTTGGCTGGCATCCCATATAAGTGTACTAGGATAATTGCTTTGGGTTTCTTTCCTTGTGCTATCCTATTTTTTATAGCTTCTTCTAAATGTATAGGACACATATTCCAAGTATCTGGCTCACTGTCAACAAAAACAGGCGTAGCTCCTTGATACAATATAGGATTTGCAGAAGCAGAGAAAGTCATACTTTGACAGATAACCTCATCATCTGCTTTTACTCCTGCTAGGATTAACCCCAAATGGATAGCTGCTGTTCCAGAAGCTAATGCGCCAACTTCTTTCTCGGTATTTAAAAATTGCTTTAAATCATTCTCAAAACCCGTAACATTAGGGCCTAGAGGAGCTATCCAATTCGTATCGAATGCTTCTTGAATGTATTTTAATTCGTTTCCGCCCATATGCGGAGATGAAAGCCAAATTCTTGAGTTCATTATTATTCGTTATTGTACTTTTTTATTTTCCCTGGATTCCCAACGACCACTGCATAATCTGGAACATCTTTGATAATAACAGCTCCAGCTCCAATTGTTGCCCATTTTCCAATAGTAACATTAGGAATAATTGTTGCGCCGGCTCCAATATGAGTACCTTCACCAATACGAACATTTCCTGTTATTGTGGCATTTGGCGAAATGTGTACATAATTTTCTATATGACAATCATGTTCTATTATTGCAGCTGTATTTATGATTACATGTTTCCCTATGTTTGCATCTGCATTAATGATTGCTCCACCTAGAACTACCGTTCCTTCACCAATTATTGCAGATTGAGAAACTACAGCTTTTTGATGAATAAGTGTTGCAAATTCATTTTCAATCCTAGTACTGATTGCTTTCCGTATTTTATTATTGCCGATGCTTATCAAAATTTTACAGTGGGCATAATTTTTTATTTTTTCCGAAATAACAACTGGAATGTCGTGAATAAAATTGCTTTTAGGATTGTCATCTATAAAAGCTTTTACTTCTACATTTATCGTGGTAGCAACATCTTTAACTACTTTCCCATGTCCACTTGCACCAAATAAACAAATTTCACTCATTTTTTGATCGTTTTCCAGTTATTACTGTAGCGATTGTTTTTATAATTATTCTTAAATCTACTAAAAAACTTCTATTGTTGTAATATTGTAAATTCATTTTGACTTTGTCTGGATAAATTACAATATCATTATATTCTTTCGGATTTTTTTTGCCTGCTAATATTTCTTCTTCATTTATATATTTGAGTGCTGCTAGCGAAGTAATTCCTGGCTTCAATTTTAGCAATTCTCTTTCTTCTCCTTCAAGTTGATCATAGTATCCTGGCAAATCAGGCCGCGGCCCCACAAAACTCATCTCTCCAATAAGGATATTCCAAAGCTGTGGAAACTCATCAAGTTTGGTTTTTCTCATGAAAGCACCCCATTTTGATTTTTTTCTCCTATCTGGATATAATGTTTTGAACTTATACATGGTAAATCGCTTTCCATATTGACCAATTCTTGTTTGCAAAAATAGTCCATTAGATTGTAATATGATTGATGTGATAAGCCAAATAACGCACATTGGTAACAATAGTACAACTAGTAATGCAAACGAAAGAACTATGTCAAAAATACGTTTTGCTACCATTACCCAAGTTTTTTATTGTATTACTTTTTTATAACCCTTTCAACTATAAAGCTTTCTGCTCTTTTAACACCTACTGTAGCGCCTCTAAATTTTGCTAGTGCTTCAAAGGTTTCTACGGAACGTGTATGAGGAAACTCTTTAATTTGCGATTTAAAAAATTTCATGGCCTCTATTTTCTTTTCAAAAAATTCAGAAACATCATTGAATACATTAGGAATAAATGCTTTTTCTTGATACGGAGCCCATTCTGTTTCTGACAATGTTTCGTAACAGTATATTTCTTTTATGTTATAATTGCCTTGTGGTCTTGAAGCTACTAAACTTGCTCTGTAGACAGCTTTGTGATCTTGATGTAAATCTCCAGGATGCGGTACATACAGAACATTTGGTTGTATTTCATTAATAATTTGAGAAAGTGCTACTGATATCTTGTATTCTGGAAAGGCATTCAGTGCAGGTGCAGGAAAGTCTAGAAAGAATGTTTTACTCACGCCCAAATACTTGTGTGCTTGTAATGCTTCTTCACGAACTTTTGTAATTGCCTCTTCGTTGAATAATTCTGGAGCCCCAATATTAGCATTGGTTACTATGACAATATATACCTCATCTCCTTTGTTTATTGCTTTGGCAATTGTTGCTCCACAACCAATAATTTCATCATCTGCATGCGGTGCAACTACTAAGATTTTATTCTTCATTCTTCAATCTTTTTTTGATGTTATATATCTCGTCTTCAATGTTATACCCTAACTTATCGCCTACTTTAGGAAGTGTTTCAGAGATTGTTTCTAGATTATTGATCCATAATAGTCCTTTCCCGCATTGTATTAGGTATCCTTTTTCGGGACTTGTAAGTAACACACGTCCAACCACTCCTTGGATATTAATTGTATTTTCTATTTGAGATTTCCAAATAACAACTTTACTATCTTTAAAATAAGTATATGCTCCTGGATGCGGTGTTGAGCTAGCTTTGATTAGTCTATCCAGATAATCTGCAGAGTTGTTCCAATTAATCCAACCATCTTCCGGACCTCTTTTTCCGTACCAACTAGCTAGTGAATGATCTTGAGGCTCAGGATTCCAATTGCCCTTTTTTAGTTCAGGCAACCAAGCATCAAGTGCTTTGTGAATGTGTATCCCAATTTTTTCTTCTACCCTTCCTGCGTCATCATCTTCTTCTACTTCAAAGAGTGATTGAGAAAATATGGGTCCATCATCTGCGCCTTCGCCCATTAGAAAGAAACTTGCAGATCCCATTTTTTTCTCGAGTGTTATCCAAGCTATTGGAGCTCTTCCTCTACCTTCTGGTAATTTGGTAGGGTGAAACCCAATACAACCTAGCTTAGGCATTTGTAGCCAATCATCTTTAAGTAATTGGGAAAAGCCTACAGCAAAAATAATATCTGGTTTTTTTTCAAGTGCCCACTTGATATGAGTTTCTTCATTTATTCGCTTAAAACCCATATACTCTAAATTATGTTTTGAAGCGATTTCTTTTAGATTTGCCCAGCCAGAAACACGTGCTGTATTTTTAGGTTCATGACCCAATACGCCAGCTATTGAAAATCCATGCTCCACCAATTTTTCAATAGTGATCGCCGTAGTTTGTACCGCTCCAATTACAAGTATATTATACATTTGGTTTTTTTAAGAATTTTTCTTCTCCCATGAAAACAATAAGTACTGTTTTAAATAGGATTTGTATGTCTAATAGAAAGTTTAGGTTTTCTACATACTGCCGATCATATTTCCAACGTTCAGGCCACGTTAAATATATGTTTCCGTTGGTTTGTGCTAAGCCCGTTAATCCAGGTCGTACAAGAAGTCTTTTTTTTCCATCTTCATTAAATTCTTCTTGTAACGACGGCATGCATGGTCTCGGTCCAACAAATGACATATCTCCTTTTAAAATATTAAGGATTTGTGGCAATTCATCAATTTTTAATCGGCGTAATATGGCACCAACTTTTGTAACTTCAGCATTTCCTTTGAGAATTTCTTGTGTAGTTTCTCTCGGTTTGTCTGTCATTGTTCTAATTTTGAATACTTTGAAACATTTTCCTTGTTTTCCCAATCGTTCTTGAAAAAAGAAAAAACTTCCTTTTGAGTCTACTTTTACAGCAATGTAAATAATGATAAAGAGAGGAATTAGCATCAAACAAATAATAGCTGATACTAGAAAATCAAAAAATCTTTTTATAATCGTTTTGTACATATTTAAAGAATTGATTTGATTTTTTCTACGTAGGTTTTTGCTAATTTTTCTCTATCAAAATGCTCTTTAGCATACGAGTAACCACTAGCCCCCATTTTTTCAATTTCTGAAGCGCTTTTGCTCGCTAGCAACTTCACGCCTTCAACAATTGCATCTATATTTTCAGGTTCCACATAAACGCCGCATTGCGCCTCGTTAACTAACTCTCTTGAAACACCATCAATGGCTAACAATATAGGACGCTTGCATGACATATAATCAAACGTTTTGTTAGAGTAAATCGTTTTAAATGTATCTACTTTTTTCAATACAGATGCTCCAGCATCAGAAGCTAGAATATATTTGAATACTTCCTTTTTGGATACTGGATCTCTAAAAATTACATTTGTCAAATTTCTTTTTTGAGCTTCTTCTATAAGTGCCTCTTTACGCATTCCTGCACCAATGAGTTGAAAAACTACGTTGGTATCTGTGAGTTTTTCGGCAGCCTGTACTAATTGAATTAAATGATTGGCTACACCATGTGCACCAACATAAGTAATGACAAATTTATCTTGTAATCCAAGTTCTTTTTTAAAGCCAACTGCATCAAAGTTTGTTTGAATTTTTTCCGCCAAGGAGAAATCAGCAGCATTTGGAATAAAAATTACTTTTTCGGCAGGTACTTTTTTGTCGTTTATAAGTTTATCTCGAAATGCCGGGGTGAGTACATTGATTAGCTTTGCTCTTTTGTATATGAATTTTTCAAACCAATAAGCAAATTTGATCATAATTCCACTTTTCAAAACACCGGTGTCAATTGCTGATTCTGGCCATAAATCTCTGATTTCAAAAACAAATGGTAATCGTTTGAGTTTTGACAAAACATATGCTGTAATTCCAACAAATAATGGTGGAGAGGTTACTACAATAACATCATATTTTCCTTTCGTTTTGAACAATCCTGCGTAGATACTTGAAAAGACAAACGAAAAATATGCCCATAATCGCCCTAAAAAATTCACATTATAGCTCTCTGAAACGTGACATCGAACCACATCAACATTTTCATAGAATTGCTCATCTTTGTATGTAAACTTTCCTTTGTAGCGATCTGCTTTTTTTCCTGTTGCATAGTGCACCATTCCTGCAAGGACTGTTATTTCGTGACCTTGTTTTGCCCAAACTTGTGTCATTTCATTAAAGCGTGATCCGCCTCCATCTCCTTTTTCTAAGAAATATTGATGAATTAATAATATTCTCATCTATTGTTTGATACGTATTGTAGTGTTAAACACATTCTTTTCACTTGCAAATGTAAGTCTTATTGACTTTTCTTTTACACCATAATATCCAGAAAACCACTTTTCTTCAATGAGTGGCGTTATTGGTTGGTTGTTTTCATCCGTTGTTATAATCTCAACATCATGTTTATATTCTGGATGTACATGCCAATATTGATACATGGTGTAATTTCCCTTGTTTTGAATAATGTCGGTTATTTTCCAGTTATTTTCTCCTTGTTGCTTTTGTACTTTTCTTGTATGTTGTATGTTGTCTCCTAACTGTTTGAATGCATGTATAGTCCCTTCAAAGTTATAGGTGTGTGTTTCTTTTTGGAGAATTGCTTTTGCTTTTTTCACCCAATAGTACCATATAAACCGTCCTCCTTTTACCATTTGATCGGTCTTAGAAATACTAACTGTATTATGACCTTCACAACCATTAAAATAGCCTACTTCTTCTTTGGAAGTGTTGTATTTGTATGACCCGCTGTCTCTAAGATAATTGATTCCATTTGCCCAAATATCTAAGTGTAAATTGTCCGATTGAAAAGGCCTGTCTTTATAAGCTCCACATCGAATAAATGTTTTAACATTGTTATCCTGAAAGATATAATACCCACTTTTGTCGAACGAACTAATTTCTGGAATAGGCTTAGCCGTTTTCTGAATTGGTTGAATTCCGTACCAAAACGCACTTTTGGAATGATAATAAGTATATCCATAAAGTATGGCTCTCAAATCGTCCAATTGGGAGCGATATACTCTATAATCATCACTTGTCAACTTAAAAAATAATGCTCCATCATTAGAACCATAATTAGGCAATTGCCCTGAAATTGGATCCATACAAGCATCTAAAAAGTCAAGTGATTTTTGCGCGCGATTGTAAACGACTTCACTAAATTTTTCATTGTTGAGTTTTGCAAGTTGAATTCCCCATGTAAGCAATTGTACAGCGACTCTATGGTAGTTCATTGAAAATTGCAAAAATGTACCATCTTCATAGATTTGATATGCAATTTCTTGTTCAAACCATTTTTTTCCTTGGTTGCTCCATTTCTTTACATTTGGCATGAACGGGAAAAGTTTTGCCGAAAGGTATAACATCAAAGTTTCTGTAATGGCGTGATTGTTACGCACCGTTATTCTCGAAAAATGAATATTATGATATACATGATGCAATTGCCAGTAAATAGCATGCATTATTTTTTGAAATAAGCTGTCTGTCAAATTGGAAGAGTCTTTATAATAATACAGAGCAAATGTCCAATTCATAACGCGCAAACTGATTTCTTGGCTACATTTATAGTTTGGTCCTTGATTGATTGGATTGTTTTCTATAAAATCTTCAATTTCCTTAAAAACAAATTCCGATTGATCTTCTTCAAAATGAAAATCATATCGTATTATATCATATATAAATGAAAAACGCGCTTTTTCCCATACGTACTTAATGTCGCCCGCTTCTTTGGATAAGTCTTGAATTTCCGACCAATGTTTGTTGCTATTGTATCGGTATCCAGTTGAAGGATTAACTAGCCAGTTGTAGTCTTTCCCCAGCTTTATTTTGGTTTTATTAAAGAACGTAAAAATTCCTTTCTGAATATCTTCAAAGGTTTCTTTTAATGCTTCTTCTTTTTGCTTTGCTAAGTTTGGAATTTCTTTTCCATAAAAGAAAAACGGAGGTACGTTGTTTCTCCAACTTGCCAAAGTAATATACTCCGTTTTTTCAGGTTGTATAGGAAATGCCTTTTTTTGCCAACCAAGTTTTGTCTTGATGGTATAAAAGATGCGAAAAAAAAGATAGCGCATTCCCATATTGGAGATAAGGTTCGCTATCTTTTTTATTTTTTGAATCATGATGGTATTCTATTAGCTTGTAAAGCTTACTTTTATTCTACTTCAATCCATTTTCCTTCCTTCAAACTCTGAATGGCAGCAAAACTTGCTTTTGTTACATTGATTAATTCTTCATACGGAATTAAAGCAATATCTCCTTCTTTTATTTTGTTTACAATAGCTCCAAATTGTGCTTTATGACCTTTGTCTAGCTTTGTTTTTAGCTTTGAAAACCCTTTAACTCCATATCCTGTTGTTTTGATGAAGTTATTCATGATTAGTGTTTTTTCTTGCGAAAAGACTTCTAATCGTTCTTTTACATATGATTTAGAACCGTTTGCAAAATAGTTTACAACTCCTGTAGATCCATTTTCTAATTTTACTAGAATAGATGCATTGTCGGTATTTTCAGCAGGATTTTCTCCTAAAGCATTCATACAAACTGCTTTAATTTTACTTCCTGTTAAATATACGATAAGATCTAAGTAATGACATGCTTCTCCAATGATTCGTCCGCCGCCAACTTCCATGTCATGAACCCACACTTCTGGAGGAATAGCTCCAGCATTCATCGTTGCAATAATGTTCATTGGCGCATCACCTACCAACGATTTAATTTTTTGTGTATGTGGAGAAAAACGACGGTTAAAACCAATCATTAATGTTCCATTACTTTTTTGATAACTTGTTTCAATTGCTTTTAATTCTTCATGATTAAGTGCTAATGGCTTTTCTACAAATACATGTTTTCCTTTTTCTAAAGCCTTAATTACCATATTAGCATGTAAGTTATGACGAGTCGTAATCATGACTACATCCACTTCCTTATCGTCTAACACTAAATCATAGTCTGTTGTACTTTGTGCAATATTATGTTTTTTAGCCAATGCTGTTCCATTAACACCTCCCGAAGACACAATATGTTTAATTTGTGCATCAGAACCCTTAAGAGCAGGCAATAATGTCATTTTGGTAAAGTTTCCTGCTCCTACCAAACCAATAATACCTTTGCTAGGTTGTAGTTCTTTTTGATTGACTACAATTGTACTTTCAGGAATTGTTTCTTCACTATATTTTATAAGAGAAGCTATGGATTTTGAGTTTCCAATATCTCCATAAATTTTATCAAACTCTTCTAATGGAACTATTTCAGAAATCAAGCTCTTTACTTCTAATTTTCCGGAAGCAATGAGTTGTAAAACTGTTTCAAAATTTCGCTTCTCTGTCCAACGAACAAATGGTAAAGGATAATCAATTCCCTTAAATTCATAATCATCATCATAACGACCAGGACCGTACGAGCAAGACACTTGGAACGTAAGTTCTTTTTCATAAAATTCTGCTCTAGAAATGTCAAGTCCAATCACTCCTACAAGTGTTATTCGCCCTCGTTTTCTACTCATTTGTGCGGCTTGCGAGATGATTTGATTGTTTTTTGCAGAAGCTGTGATAACAACACCGTCTGCTCCTATTTGATTTGTGTTTTCTAGTACAAATTTTACAGGATCATTTCCTTTTAAAGGATTGAACGCTATAATCCCTTTTTGTTTAGCAATCTCAACTTTGTTATCGTCTAAGTCATATCCAATTACTTTACATCCATTTGCAACTAGCATTTCTGCAGTTAAGAGTCCTATAAGACCTAATCCAATTACAACAATTGTTTCCCCCATGGTTGGATTAACCAAACGTATTCCTTGTAATCCGATTGAGCCTATCACTGTAAAGGCAGCTTCATCATCGGAAATAGTATCTGGAATGTGTGCCACTAAATTTTGAGGCACAGAAACAAATTCTGCATGTTGTCCATTAGATGCTACTCTATCACCTACTTTAAAGTCGGTCACACCTTTACCAACAGCAATTACCTTTCCAACATTACAGTATCCTAATGGCAATGGTTGCTCTAGTTTATTAAAAACGGCTTCAAGAGTAGGCATTAGGCCTTCCGTTTTGATTTTATCAAGAACCATTTTTACTTTATCAGGTTGTTGTCTTGCTTTTTGGATTAATGATGCTTTACCAAATTCAACCAACATTCTTTCTGTTCCAAGAGAGACTAAACTTCTTGTTGTTTGTATGAGTACTTGTCCTGATTTTACTTTAGGAGCTGGCAAATCAGCTAATTCTGTAACTCCCGTTTTAAAAGACTGTAATATTTGTTTCACGAATGTATTGTATTTAGTTTTGTATTAGAACTTTTGAATTTGAATCGTATACTTATAAAAAAGTATATAATGAAAAATGGTATGAGGGATATAATGAATCTTGAGAAAAAGCCAAGAAATTCTGCATAATAAAATAATGTTGAGAACATAATGGCGATAAAAAAGGATGCCATTCTAACAATTATGTATCTTGATCTGTTTAACGACTGTAACATGAATCCTAATGAAACTGCGATGATAATTGGAAAAACAACCATTCCTACTATCCCATAGTTCATTTGTAGTTCTGTAAAAAACCCTGTGGTCAACGAAGAGTTTTTCTTTCCTCCTGCAACATAACTCCCAGGATCAATAAAGTTTTTTAATTTAGGTCCAGCACCTAAGGGTTTGTTAGCCCATAAACTTCGAGGAACAAAATTTGTAAATCCGGCAACATAGGTTTGTCCCCATAGATTTTCATAATCATTTTCCAAGAGCCACAATATATTTTCATGGTTTCCAAACGCTCCATTGAGCGATTTTACCGTTGAATATTTAAACTCTTTATGTCTTGAAGCATATATCGCATAACGTTCTTTACCAATGTTAAAGAATAATGTAAAAGCGAATATGAGCAACAAAAATATTGAGCCAATAATTTTCGCTTGTTTTTTATTTACTTTGGTATTTAACATTTTATTATTGATTAACCATGCGCCGCCAATAATCAATAACATTGTAAATATGGAGTTTCGATTACTATTTAGAATATAATATGTAGCACTTACACCTATCGAAACTATTGTAAAGAAAAGCGCTTTTCGTTTTAGTTTTTTTTGAGTTGCTAAGAAATAACAAAAGATAAAAATGAACACTGAAAGATACGACCAGTGTGCAAATAACATTTGGACTCCCTTCCCTTGTCCATAGCTTATTCGGTCGCGTAAGTATTCGGAAACTCCAACAGATAGAATTACAGATAAGTTTTTATATGAAAAATAGGCACCTACTAAAAACACCAAAATTGTCATATTGAGAATTCTGCTAAGCTCTT
Organism: Kordia zhangzhouensis; assembly: GCF_001005305.1. Lineage (GTDB taxonomy): Bacteria > Bacteroidota > Bacteroidia > Flavobacteriales > Flavobacteriaceae > Kordia > Kordia zhangzhouensis. The sequence continues at coordinate 395,914 of NZ_LBMH01000002.1, read as the reverse complement.
TGTTTCTTCCTTTTACATCTTTGAATACTTGATAGTAATCTAATTTGAATCGAGAAAAGAACAACATGTATACAAACTGTCCAATAACTACAAGTAGAATTGATAGTAAAATTGTAAAAGAATGATACTCCTCTTGATACCTATAATAATCTGCATTTAATTGCATTAAAGGCAGCAAAAGATGAATTACAGCAAAAAATAGTATTCCCAAAACCAACGGATTAGAGTATATCGCTCCAATACCCCTTTGGATAATAAAATAGGCTGTAAAACCTAATACTATAATTAATAATATGGCTAAAAGTACTATCACGTTGTTTTTTTACTCATTGAATCCAGGCACATCTACTTCTGGAAATTTAGATTTTAAATATTTTCTAGAGTCTCCAACTATTTTTCCTGGACTACCAATGTAAATACTAAAATCAGGAATAGTACCTCTTACAATAGTTCCTGCTCCAATAATACATCCTTTTCCTATTTTACAACCAGGCATTAATATCGTTCCAGTTCCAACAAATGAAAAGTCTCCAATTTCAACTCCTTTGATGATTCCTAAAGGTTTTTCTTGCGGAATATCAAATGCTTTTGCAATGGTATGAGGTGACCAGTCATGAGTTAAAACTCGAATATAACTAGACATTGTTACTTCTTTTCCGATAGAAATAAGACTATAATCTGTACCATCAAACCATATTTTTGAAGAAATGTAGTTTGGCTTATCATTAAACTTCATTCCCCACTTTTTGAAAAACTTATACTGAATATTTGTTGCTCTTCTCGGACTAAAATTAGAAACCATCTTTACTAAGATGAAGAAGTATATTTTTTCGAGTTTACCTGGTTTCTTCATGATCTATTTTTTTAAAAAGTTCTTTTAATTGATCTTCATAATACAGCATCACAGATGAATAGTTTTTCGAATTTTGTTTGATTCTTTTCAATTCTTCTGAGTTGTTCAATACTTTTTGCACTTGCGCTACCAAGGCGTTTACATCATTGTAGGGAACTATAATCCCCAAATCATTGTCTTTTATAAACTTAGCCGATTTGACTTCTTCATTAACAATGATTCCTATACCAGTTTTGATAGCATCTCCCCATTTGTTAGACTCAGCATACTGATTGATTTCTAATTTAGGATCATAATAGGTCAAAACCATGTCTGATATAAAGTAGTTTGCTAATGTTTCGGCATTGGATAATTTTCCTTTGTAAAGTACATTTTTATGCTTAGCCAATGTTTCAGCAGCTTCACAATCTAACTTTCCAATTAATACGATTTTAAAATCTTCCGTTTCCAAACGATTGGTAAGTGCTAAAGCTTCTTGCATTCCTCTTCCAGAGCCTAACCAACCATTTATATTGATAACAAAATTAGCAGGTTTTTCTAAATTCTCACTGATTTGTTTGGCTTTTTCTATTTGGCTCTCGCTTGGTGTATTTTTTAATATATAAAATTTCTTTGAAGGAAAATCATATCGTTCAGCACCAGGAACAACATGATATGTAACATTTCGAGACGTGAGTTTTTCAAAAAATTTGATGATTTTATCTATTATAGAAGGAAATTTAAAAATCATTGAAAACCTATCAGCATCATCAAAAACCAACTTGAATCCTTTAATTTTGGATGCTACCATCGCTGGAAAAGCACTTTCAAAACCCAAAGCCCATACAATGTCTTTTTTTCCAAATTTAAGACAGTAAAAAAATGTTTTTATCATCCACAAAAAGTAGAGCCATTTTACTTTTCCTGTTCCATAACCACCGCCTTCAAGGATTATTTTTTTGTCAATTTCAAAATCAAATCGTTTTTCTTCTCTTTCTCCAGAAATTCGTTCCCATCCTATATGGCTAATGTTTTTATACCCTAGGTCATCGTGTAAAAACAATGTTAGTTTGTACAAACGCGTACGTTCTGAGAGAGATGAAAGTGGTGCAACAATCTTAATATTCTTCATTATAAAAAAACTTAATGGCATATGTATGGGATATCATCAATCGAATTGTCCAATGCAATGCTGTTAAACAAGCAATACCAACCACGAGGACACTTGAATCCATGCCAGTAATTAATACTACTAATATTAAAATTATATACGCGATTAAAGCGCCCCAATTGAGTCCTGCTGTTTTGTATAAATGCTTATTACTTGCAAAAATCCCTAAATACAGCGAAGATGTTGTGTACACTGTTCGAATCATACAAGTAATAAGTACTGCGGAAACTAACCAAAGGTTAATTTCACTAAATGGTACATTTTTGAATCTATCTAATAAAAATATTCCTACCACAAAAGATATGATTGCCATTACTATGGCAAAAACAATTAGTTTAACTTGTAGTGAGTTGTAGTCTTTTCGCGTTACTTTTTCTTTGGCTCTTAGTTTTGGTCCGATGATGAACCCTATAAAACCATTAGCACTAAGGATAATTGGACTAAAAATAGCGAAGTATGTGAAAAGTTGTGATGAAATATAATCGTTCCCATATAGGTTAATTATAAATTGTTCGCCATACACTGCGCTTGTTAAAGTCATGTTGTGAAGAAAAAAAGCTATTCCTGTTTTCCTATAATCTTCGTATTTGAGAGCTTTTTCGCCTGTTTCTGGCGTACCATAAAGTTTTAAATACACTATGATTAATACAAAGCAGATAATTGCTAGGCTAATTCCTAAAAAGTTGAGCATTTCTTTTTGTGCAATTATAAAAAAGATAACCACTACTACTATTTTCCAACCATTGGTTGCCAACTGTGCTATCGTATATTTTTGGTTTGCTCTAAAAATTCCTGATAAAAAAACTGTGATTGAAAATAAGTTCAATACCATAAAAAATAGCCAAATATTTTCTATGGGATAAAACAACCAAACTAGCGTTGTTCCAATACTACTTATGATGAAAGATTGAAATAGAAACTTTTTTTTAATGTAAAAATGTAATTTAGGCTCACGAATCATTACTTGATCAAAACCTAGAATACAAAATCCACCTAGAATAAAAATACTGGATTTATAAAAAGCCCATTGACTTATAAATTCCTTACTATATTCTGCTGTTGAAATATAAATATCTAGAAAGAAAAAGCTAGCAAGTCCTAACCCATATAGGCTAAGTGATGGTAAAATTTTAAGAATTTTATTCATTGAGTTCCTCCACATTTCTCATGGCTATTTTCTTTGCTGGATTCCCAACATAAATACCATAAGGTTCTGTATCTTTTGTCACAATGGCTCCTGAGCCAATTATACTTCCTTCTCCCAAACGTTTTACAGATGGCATAATGAGTGCATCTGAACCTACCCAGACATAGTCTTCAATTACAACATCTGAATACGTTATTCCATTTTTTTGCCAGTCTTTAAATTTACCGTTGATATCATGATTGTGCGTAAAAATTTTTGCGCCAGAAGAGATTGCTACTGCATGCCCAATTTTAACACCACCTGAATAATCAATATATACTCCTTTTCCAAGGTTTATTTTTCCTGTCCCTTCAAATCGTGCATTGCTATTTGTATGTGCGGATGATATATCTACTCCGCTGTCTACATACAATTTAGGTGCTCCATAATACTTTCTATAAAGAAACCATCTTATCCCTCGTAAGCCTCGAACTTGAAAGATATCCATGTTCTTGATGAGAAGGATCATTATTTTAAGGATACTATTGTTCTTCACGACTTAAAATTTTCAACAAATGTAGTAATTTTAGGCTTCTTCCGTTGTTTTTACTAAGAAAAAACAATAAAAGAAGGTAAAAAAAGATATCCCAATATATCTATTTAATACTGTCTCCGAAAAAGAGAATATGATGATTAAAGCTATAAAAGTAAATTTTAAATACTTGTTTGTTGCTTTTTGTTTAATAACTGTTACTATGTATGTAATGATAACCGCAAGATATGCTAAAAAGCCAAAGATTCCGGCTTCACCAAATACTTGTAAATATTGATTATGAGAGTTGAAACCTACATTGTTTAGGATGTTATAACTCCAACCTACATTTTTGTGAATCCGAGCATTAAAAGCTACGTCAAAACCTTCTTTGCCATAGCCCCACAAAGGTTGTTCACTGATGAGCTGTACAGATGCTTTCCACATTTCCCATCGGTAGCGTAAAAAATCTTTGGGAATTGCATCAAAATCGTTCATATACGTCCATGTTTGAGAAATATATTTTGAAAAACGTGGAGATAGTAACGCAGCCAATACAAAAAATAGAGGAAACGCTAGTAATAAATAGGCTTTTCTCATCTTTAGAATAGCAAAAAATACTACTGCTCCCAGACCTAAAATCCCCATTAAACTGTTAGAGAGAAATATGTGAATTACAAAGAATAGCATCCAAAGTAATTTCTGCATCATTTTCCAATTTAGCACATGCCATACTGCTGCAATCGCTAAACTTAAGTATACACCATAATAGGATCGATCCATGAAATTTGAAAAATAGACAGAATAGAAGTGATTCATCCAATAATTATCCCCTTTGAAAATAATTTTTTTCTTATCAGGAATTTCATTAAAAGTAAATGTGCTCCAATCGAAATCAAATACAAAAGGTTCTAAAAGATTTAAGAAACAACCCAAAATTACTCCCAACACAAAAAACTTACAAATGGCATAAAAAGCTTTTTTGTCAATACGTAGTACAGAAAAAATTATAGGTAGAGCAACTAGCGAGAAGCGTTTTTCTATCGTTTTGATAGAAAATACCTCATCCATCAAAAAATGAGTGGCTATATAGATACTGAATAACACTATTAATACGCTTACTGGCTTAAACTTTTGGATATCAAAATTTTTTATATTGAAGAGACTTACTACAAAAAGTGTAACTAGCAATAGTGTAGAAATTTTTTCGCTCACATTCATTATAAAAACAAATGCCAAAGCAAGGGTAACAATCACCTGATTTAGTGACGTATTCTTAAATATATTTTCAGTAATTATTTTCATAAAACTATGCACTTTTTGTGACGGTTAAACTCTTGTTTAGATATATAAACACAAGTACAAAACAAAATGAATTGGTTATAGAAAAAAATAGATTCCCACTCAAAGAAGAGATTAACAAAACCGTTAGAAGAAATAATACGTAAAGTACTTTTTGCTTAGTTGAAAGAAACATTTTTTTTAAGGCTATGATATATACAAAGAATCCTATTAAACCAAAAAAGAGAAAAACATCTATAAATTCAAACTCTACTCTATGTTTTCTAAAATCCATTCCTCCAATCATGTATTGTACAACTGTCCAATTTTCTGAAATATACCCAATAGTATCTTCTAACAACAAATCTCTTTTGGAGGTAATGAAGGTAATTAATCCATGCTTTTCATATAGGTAAGTTCCAAAATTGAACGAGTTGATTGCAATTTGTATTAATTTATCTTTTAGTAGAATTGCCGTTGTAAGAAGAACAGCTACAAATGATATTTGATACGCCGTCTTTTTTAATATATACAGTAGATGAATAAAAATTAATATTCCTATATATAAATACCCTGACTTTGTTCCTAAAAAAGCTGTCGCTATCAGCATGAAAATGGTGGTCCAATACGTATCATTCTGGTATCTATACCGTACATAAGCGATGGAAGTTAATAAGATATAAAAATAACTACTAATACCTGGTTCAGCCATGATACCGTTGTATCCAAAACGATCTGTATGCGGATATGACTGGAAAAGATTAATATCGAAAGCGGCACCTATTAAAATTAATAGTAAATTAAGCTTTCCTATAAAGAACAAAATTTTGATAGGTTTTTCTAAGTCTTTTTTATCAAGATCTTTAATGGCAATAAAAAATAGAAATAGAAAAATTCCTTTAAAGAAGTAATACGATCTACTATACAGTATGTCAAACGAAATCTCTTGAAAGCTTTTGATAATAAGATCAATCCCAAAAAGAAGGATGAGAATATAAATGTATCTGGCAAACTTTTTTGTTTTTAGATACATCACAAAATAGATTAAGAGTAATGCAACTGCTAGAAATTTTAATACCGTACTTGGATATACTGGAATTCTAACCGAACAGATTTCTTTTAAAAATTTGGATAAAAAATTTAGCAGAAATAGCAATCCAGAAAATACGGCTAACCCCTTGGCTGATATTAGATTACTATAAAGTTTTTGCATCCTTTTTTAAACTGAGAAAATACTATTGTTTTACAACAAAGGTCTTTTTAGGAAATCCTAAAAAGACCTTTACAGTGTTATTGTTTGATTTTACAAAGAAATGTCTTTGATAATCAATTTTTGTCTTTTAGGATTTAAGATTCCATCCTTAGTATATAAATATACTTTTATTTCCTTTACATTTTTGAAATCAGCAGGGTAATCCTTAAACATTATTACAGGATATTTTCCTTCTCTCATAACTGTACATTTAGTACTCTTAACCATAAAGCCTTTTTTCTGATCGCTAGGACTTGCTAATGATTTAGGATTTTCTGGATATACCATCATAGCCAATGTATATTGAGATAATGCTTCTAAGTTGGTATTATCTGCTATATAAAATAAAAAGCTATGCGTTCCCGAAGTTTCTCCATTAACTACCGCAACTTCTTCAAATTGAATGTCATCAGAAAATTGATGCATTTCTTCATGAATGATTACTGGTTGTTGAGAAAGCTTAGGAAGTTCAGGTAAATTCATGATAGCCACTTCTTTCTCTGTTGGCTGTACCTCTTCTTGTTTTTTAGTTTCTTCTTGCTTTGTTTCTTCTTCTTTTTTCTTTTTCTCGTCCGATCCACATGCAATCAGAAAAAGACCTAAAGCTACGACTAATAGTTTTTTCATAATTATTTTCTTGTTTTTATTTATAAATTCCACAAAAATCTAACGTTTCTTTTGTTCTTTCCGTATTTTGAAATTCTCTGTGTGCCACTAAATATACAATAATATCTGCTTTTTCAATAGCGTCATCCATATCATGAATCTCATATTTATTGTGTGATTTAATGTTTGGCTCAACAGCTAAGACCTTGAATCCGTCATTCGATAAAGTATCGACTACTTGTAGTGCTGGTGATTCACGTAAATCATCAATATTTGGTTTGAATGCTAATCCCATACACGCAATTTTTGCATCTCTACCATTGTCTAATTTGAATTGTAGCGCAGTATTTTTAACTTTTTCAATTGCCCATTCTGTTTTGTAATTATTGATTTCTCTGGCAGAACGAATAATTTGTGCTTGCTCAGGGAATTCAGACACAATAAACCATGGATCAACGGCAATACAATGTCCGCCAACACCTGTTCCTGGTTGTAAGATGTTTACACGTGGATGTTTATTTGCCAAATTGATTAACTCCCAAACGTTGATACCTGCTTCGTCACAAATCATCGATAATTCATTGGCAAATGCAATTTGTACGTCTCTTGATGAGTTTTCTACCAGTTTACACATTTCAGCAGTCTTTGCGTTTGTTTTGTGTAACGTTCCTTTTACAAAATGTCTGTAAAATTCAACTGCTTTTTCTGTTGATTCTGGATTAATTCCTCCTATTGCACGATCGTTGTGTTCTAATTCATAAATTACATTTCCTGGCAACACACGTTCTGGGCAATAAGCCATGTATATTTTCCCCTTTAACTCTGGACGTTCAGCTTCAATAACTGCTTGCATTTTTTCCGTAGTTCCTACAGGGCTTGTAGATTCTACAATTACTAAAGCGCCTTCTTTTAATGTTGGCAACAATGCTCTAGTCGCAGCTTCTACATAGGAAATATCAGGTTCATGATCTCCTTTAAACGGTGTTGGAACCGCAATTAAATACACATCTGCCTCAACTGGAGATGTGCTAGCTGTTAAATATCCTTCTTTTACTACATGATGTACCAATCCGTCCAAATCTGGTTCTACAATATGGATTTCTCCTTTGTTAATTGTATCAACCACATGTTGATGAATATCGACACCTGTTACTTTAATTTCTTTACTTGCAATTAATGCTGCGGTAGGAAGTCCAATGTACCCTAAACCTACCATAACAACACTTGGTTTGTTACTTCCCATGATTCTTATTGTAATTTTGACATGTATTTTACGATCTTATCACACGCTGTTCCATCTCCATACGGATTGTGTAGTTTACTCATTTTGTGATAAGCAGATTCGTCTGTTAATAATTTTGTAGCTTCTTTGATAATTTTGTCTGTATCTGTTCCAACAAGGAGTACCGTTCCAGCGTCTACAGCTTCTGGTCTTTCTGTAGTGTCTCGCATTACTAAGACTGGTTTTCCTAGACTCGGAGCTTCTTCTTGCACACCACCACTATCAGTAATGATTAAACTCGATTTATCCATTAGCCATACAAATGCTGGATAAGATAACGGATCAATTAAGTTTACATTTTCAATATCGGCTAAAAGCTCATATACTGGTTTTTGTACGTTTGGATTCAAGTGAACAGGATAAATAATTTGTGTATCTGGATGGTCTAAAGCAATTTGCTTTAACGCAGAACAGATATTAATAAATCCTTGTCCGTGATTTTCTCTACGATGACCAGTAACAAGAATTAATCGTTTAGAATCATCAACAATCGTTTTTAGAGTGTCCACTTCTTCATCTTGAAAACCTTCAGATTTTACTTTGTCTGCACTAAAATGCAATGCATCAATTACCGTATTTCCTGTGATGAGAATGTTTTCATCTGCCACATTTTCGTTCAACAAATTTTGCTTGGACGTTTGTGTTGGTGCAAAATGATAATCACATATACTTCCTGTAACACATCTGTTGATTTCTTCTGGGAAAGGTGATCGTTTATTGAATGTTCTTAAACCAGCTTCAACATGACATACTTTCGCACCCGAATAGAATGCTGCAATGCTAGTTGCCATAGTGGTAGTTGTATCACCATGAACATATACATAATCTGGCTTAAATTCTTCCAGCACAGGTTTTAAGTTCGTGATAATATCTGCGGTAAGTGTATATAAATTCTGATTAGGCTTCATTAAGTCTAAATCATAATCTGGTGTAATTTCAAAAAATGATAATACTTGATCCAGCATTTCTCTGTGCTGTGCCGTGATACAAACTTTGGTGTTAAAAGTGTCTTGGTGTTTTAAAAACTCTTTTACCAATGGCGCCATTTTAATAGCTTCTGGTCGAGTACCAAATACAATAAGGTTTTTTTTCATCAGTTCGTTTTTGTTCTTTTTATTTTTTGATTTTTACGGCTATAATCTCTCTGTTACTATATTTTTTGGGAAGAAATTTTTCGCGTCAAAAATAATACATCCTGCTTTAAAAAAGGGAGTTACATCAATTTTATTAAAACTTTTATGGGCAACTGCCAAAATAATCGCTCGTGTGTCATCTGCTATAGATGAAACAAGATCGATGTGGTATTCTTTTTTCACTTCAGAGGCATCTACATTGTCATCAAACACATCAACTTCAATTCCATACTCTGTGAGTTCGTGAACAATATCTATAACTCGTGTGTTTCTGATATCTGGACAATTTTCTTTAAAGGCAATTCCTAAAATAGTCACTTTGGCGCCTTTAATAAGTTTTTCTTGTTTAATCATGAGCTTTACCACACGTTCTGCGATGTATTTGCCCATGTTGTCATTTATTTTTCTACCCGCTAAAATAACTTGTGGAATGTACCCTACACTTTTTGCTTTATGCGTTAAGTAATAAGGATCAACACCAATGCAGTGTCCGCCCACCAATCCTGGCGTAAATGGCAAAAAGTTCCATTTGGTTCCTGCTGCTTCCAACACTTCATGCGTATCAATGCCAAGTTTTCCAAAAATCAATGCCAGCTCGTTCACAAATGCAATATTGATATCTCGTTGTGAGTTTTCAATCACTTTAGCAGCTTCAGCAACCTTGATTGAGGATGCTTTGAAGGTTCCTACTTCAACAATACTCTTGTATAATTGGTCAACCTTTTCTGCAATTTCGGATGTACTTCCAGCTGTTACCTTAACAATATTATGAACTCTGTGTTTTTTATCACCCGGATTGATTCGTTCAGGAGAGTATCCACAGAAAAAATCTTTGTTAAAAATCAATTGACTTTGCGCTTCTAAAATTGGCACACATACTTCTTCTGTACACCCAGGAAATACTGTAGATTCATAAATAACAATATCTCCTTTGCTCAATACTGAACCTACAAGTGTAGAAGCGGCTTCTAGTGGCTTAAGATCAGGAAATTTATGTTCTGTGATTGGTGTTGGAACCGTTACGATATAGATAGTTGCTTTTGCAATATCCAAAGCTTGATATGTAAACTGCAAGGTTGTGGCTGCTTGTAATTCCGACTCGCTTACTTCAAGTGTATGATCGGTTCCTTTTTGTAATTCTTCAATACGTTCTTTATTGATATCAAATCCTATTACTTGATATCCTTTTTTGCTGAATTCTACTGCCAATGGCAATCCAACATAACCCAATCCTATTATACAAATCGTATTATTTTTCATGCACTTGCGCTTGCTTTTTGAAAAAATTATAAGTGATGACTAAGCCGTCACGTACATTATATTTTGGGTTGTATTGTAATACTTTTTTTGCCTTAGAAATGTCTGCCAAGGAATCTCGTACATCTCCTTTTCTACTTTCTCCATATGTTGCATTTGTAGAACTCTGTGTAATCTCTTTGATGTGTTTCCACAAATCATTAACACTAATACGATCTCCTACAGCTACATTAATCACTTCATGTTGCGTAATTTCTGCAAATAACGATTTCATGTTTGCTTGCACTACATTTTCAACAAAAGTAAAATCTCTTGTCTGATTTCCGTCGCCATTGATTGTTACGTTTGTGTTATGTATTCCTGCATTAAAAAATAGAGGAATCACTGCTGCATAAGCGCCTTTTACGTTTTGTTTAGGACCAAATACATTAAAATAACGCAATCCAATTGTATGGAAGTCAAAATGAGTTGAAAAATTGTCTGCATATAATTCATTCACATATTTTGTAATTGCGTATGGCGACAAAGGCTTTCCAATGGTTTCTTCTTGTTTAGGCAATACTTTACTATCGCCATATGTACTTGACGATGCTGCATATACCATACGTTTAACACCTTCATCTCGAGAAGCAACTAACATATTTAAAAATCCGGAAATATTAACTGCATTGGATGAAATTGGATCATTGAATGAACGTGGAACAGAGCCCAAAGCTGCTTGATGCAATACATAATCCATCCCTTGAACCGCTTTTTTACACATCTCTATATCACGAATATCTCCAAGTATAAATTCAAAATTAGGATGTGATTGAAATTCTTCAAGGTTGTGTTTGAAGCCAGTAGATAAATTGTCTAGCACACGTACTTTTTTTGCCTCGTGTTTAAGCAGGTATTCAACCAGATTTGATCCAATAAAGCCTGCGCCTCCTGTTATTAAAAAACTATAGTTTTTTAAATCCTCGTAATGATATGCTTCTTCGTACATAAGTGCTATTATTCGCTGCAAAACTAGCTATAAATTTTAATACTAGGAAATTATACAGTTTTATGGGGAAATATCCCTTTTTTTAAGGGTTTTATCCCTTTTTATTTTATCCTATTTTTCGAACAATAAACCACGGATTTAGTAGATTCTTTCGGTTGTATTTTAGTGGTTTTTGAGTTTCTAATGAATACACTTCCAGTCCAACAGCATTACAAATAGCCTGTCCTGCAGCCGTATCCCATTCCATTGTGGGAGCAAATCGCGGATAGTAGGATGCTTTTCCTTCAGCCATAAGACAAAATTTTAAAGAGCTTCCAGCTTTGATTAATGATACATTTTTCCCTTCACGTTCAAAATCACTAATCAAATTCATCACTTTTTCATTTGTGTAGGAATGGCTTGATGTAATCGTAATGGTGTCACTTTCGGAAGCTGCTGATATTTCTTCCGCATATTTCAGCATTTTTTGGTGTATTACATGTGTTTCCAGAGAAAGCTTGAATGCTTTTTGCTCACTAGTAATTGCGTAGTAGAGAGATTTTAATGCTGGTATGTAAATTACACCTAAAATAGGTTCTTCATTTTTTACTAAAGCAATATTTACCGTAAACTCTCCATTTCGTTTGATGAATTCTTTTGTGCCATCTAAAGGATCTACAATCCAACAGCATTCCCAATGCTTTCGAATGTCATAACTCGCATGTTCACCTTCTTCGCTTAGTACAGGAATTCCTGTCATTTTGAGTTGTTCTTCTATAAGATGATTTGCTTTTTTATCAGCAATAGTCACAGGAGAATCGTCTATTTTTTTTTCTACTTCAATCGTTTGATTCTCGTAAATATCCATAATAATTGCACCCGCTTGAACAGCCGTTTCAATTGCTTTATATAGATATTCTTGTATCAAAATTAGAGGTGATTGTTCATTAGACTTTTTAAGCTTTCTTGCCAAGAGATTGTAGGGATGATTTTTCGAACTTTTGCTTTGTCAAGCACACTATTTTTAGGCCGTGCTGCTTTGGTTTGGTAGCTTTCTACGCTTTTCAATGAAGGTTGTTGATCTTCTGGTAAGTTTAGATTCATAAGAATTTCTTTGGTAAAATCGTACCAAGTAGCTTCACCTTCATTGCTAAAGTGATATATCCCGTAGTGTGTATTGTTAGTTTCAATGATTTTTAAAATCAATGCTGCCAAATCGTTTGCATTGGTTGGAGTTCCCTTTTGTTCAGTAGTAATTGTTAAGTTTGCTTTTTCACTCGCTTTTTGCAAAATTGTTTTGTAGAAATTTTTTCCAAATTCTGCATACAACCAAGACGTACGGATAATAAAATAACGATTCATTACTTCTTGAATGTATTCTTCTCCTTTTAGCTTAGATGCTCCATATACACTTATCGCATTGGTACTGTCTGTTTCCGTATACGGAGAAGTTTTAGTTCCATCAAATACATAATCGGTAGAAATATGAATGAGTGTTGTTTGGTATTTGGCACATATTTCTGCCAGACTCTTGACTGCTTCCGCATTGATAAGAAATGCTTTTTCAATTTCACTTTCTGCCAGTTCAACATTTGTATAAGCCGCACAATTAACACAGTATTCAACAGAATATGTAGCAAAATAATCATTTACAGCTTTCACATCTGTAATATCTAATTCATTTGATGTTTTGAAATGGAAGCGAATGGTTGGATATTTCGATTGTATTTTTTGAATACATTGTCCTAATTGACCATTGGCACCAGTAACTAAAACCGTTTTCATAGCAATAATGATTTCAGGTTTGGAAGCAATTTATCTTTGTCAGATAAAATCATTTCTTCGTCATCTAACCTCCAATCAATTGCAATATCAGGGTCATTATAAATAATACCTGATTCAGCTTCTTTATTGTAAAAGTTATCGCATTTATACGCAAAAATCGTATTGTCTTGTAGTACCGCAAAACCATGCGCAAATCCTCTTGGAACAAAGAGTTGTTTGTTATTTTCTTCGTTAAGAATGATTGAGAAATGCTGTCCGAACGTTTTAGATTCTGGACGAATATCAACTGCAACATCCAATACTTCTCCTCGAATGACTCTGACTAGTTTTGCCTGTGCATATATACCTGTTTGAAAATGTAGTCCACGCAATACACCTTTTTGAGAAATCGATTGATTATCTTGTACAAAATGTACCTCTGCAGGAAATTTTTGTTCGTTGTAAGTTTCCATAAAACTTCCTCTAGAATCTCCAAATATTTGAGGTTCTATCACAAAACAGTCTGCTAATGGTGTTTGAGTGATTTTCAATACTTTATGATTATTGTATTTCTAATAAATGTTTTCCGTATCCACTTTTCAATAATGGTTCCGCCAATTCGTTTAATTGCTCTTTATTGATGAATCCCATTCGGTATGCAGCTTCTTCTATTGCTCCTATTTTGAGTCCTTGACGTTCTTCAATTACTTGTACAAATTGAGACGCTTGCATCAACGAATTGAATGTTCCTGTATCTAACCAAGCGGTACCTCTATCTAAAATACTCACACTTAGTTTTCCTTTTTGAAGATATACACGATTCACGTCTGTGATTTCGAGTTCGCCACGGCCACTAGGTTGTATGTTTTTAGCTATTTCAACCACTTCATTATCATAAAAATAAATTCCGGGAACGGCATAGTTCGATTTCGGTTTTGCTGGTTTTTCTTCTATAGAAATTGCATTGCCATCAGCATCAAATTCAACAACACCATAACGTTCTGGATCATGTACATGGTATGCATATATAATTCCGCCTTCAGGATTATTATTTGCTTGTAGAAGAGCGGCTAATCCTGATCCATAAAATATATTATCACCCAAAATTAGTGCGACTTTATCATTGCCAATGAATGTTTCGCCTATTATAAATGCTTCTGCCAATCCGTTGGGTGATTCTTGTACTTCATAGTGAAATTCACACCCAAACTTTTTTCCATCTCCTAATAGTTTTTGGAACAGTGGTAAGTCTTGCGGTGTTGAAATAATCAATATTTCTCGAATTCCAGCACTTATAAGAGTAGATACAGGATAGTATATCATTGGTTTATCATAAACAGGCATGAGTTGCTTACTTACGGCGAGCGTAAGTGGATGCAATCGTGTTCCTGATCCGCCAGCTAATACTATTCCTTTCATGATTTTATGTGTTTGTGTATTTTTCTAAATACCATTCAACGGTTTTTAAAATCCCTGATTCAAAATTTTCCTTTGCTTTCCAACCTAGTTCATTTTCAATTTTACTTGCGTCAATCGCATAACGAAAATCATGTCCTGGTCGGTCTTTTACAAAAGTTATTTGTGTTTTGTAAGAAGCTGTTTTAGGTGCTTTTTTATCAAGTATTTCACATATTGTGTTGGCAATATAAACATTGTTACGTTCATTACGTCCGCCAATATTATAGGTTTCGCCTGCTTTTCCGTTTTGTAAAACAAGGTCAATTCCTTTACAATGATCTAACACATAGAGCCAATCACGAACATTCATTCCATCTCCATAAATAGGTATATTTTCTCCAGAAATGGCTTTACGAATGATTGTAGGAATGAGTTTTTCATCATGTTGTTTAGGACCATAATTGTTAGAACAATTGGTGGTAACTACATTCATTCCGTAGGTATGAAAGTAACTGCGTACAATGAAATCTGACGATGCTTTTGAAGCACTGTATGGGCTGTTTGGCGCATAAGAGGTTTGTTCTGTAAACAATCCTGTTTCACCTAACGTTCCATATACCTCATCAGTAGATATGTGATGAAAACGACAGTTTTCAAAGCCCTCTTTGACTTGATTAGGACCATTCATCCATGATTTTTTAGCAACATCCAATAGATTAAATGTTCCAAAGATATTGGTTTGGATAAATGCATCTGGATTTTTGATAGAGTTGTCTACATGAGATTCTGCTGCAAAATGAACGACTGCTTTAAAATCATATTGTTCAAACAACTCTTCAATCAATTCCCTGTTACATATATCACCTTCTACAAACGTATAGTTTGCATGGTTTTGTACTTCAGAAAGGTTTTTTAAGTTTCCTGCATAGGTAAGCTTATCAACATTCACCACTTTCGTATCTTGGTGTTTTTCCAAGAAGTACGGAATATAGTTTGCTCCTATAAATCCAGCTCCACCCGTAATCAGTACCGTGTTTTTAGGCATTTAATCGTTTGTTTTCAGTATATCTATTTAAGTAACTATTTAATTCTCTTAATAGGATGAAAAGTAGCAACAACGATAAAGTAATCATAGGAATACGAAGTAAGTAACGATCATAGAATGAACGAACTCTTGCTCCAGGAGAAAAATCACTAAGAACGTTTACTGTTTCACTTTCCAATTCTTTCTTTCGACTGATTTCTAAGATTTTTTGAGAAATCGTTTCATTTAGCGTTAGCAATTCAATTTCTTTCGTTTTCTTATCACTATTTGGTGCTAACTGAATGTAGGTGTTAGAAGCTTTGGAAGTAGTTTCTTTTGGTTCTTTTAAAAGTAATTCTTTATACACTTCGCTTAAGGTATCTATTTGAACTAATTGCTTTTTGAGTGCTTCTTCTGTTCTTTCTAGATTCTTAATGTTTGCTTCTTTTTGTCTTTTGATATAGTTATTTTCAATATTTTTATTGATAATAGGATCTTGAAGCCTAGGGATAACCGATTTTTGAGCAGAATACACTGATATTTGGTGCACACTGAAATCTAAAGGACTGATATTTCTCTTGAACTTATCAAAATTAATTTCATCTTGAACAAACGTTGTGTCTGCCGTTTTCATAAAAGCATTATACGCTTCAAGCATTCCATTTTCAGTTACATCTGGTTCAATACCAAACCCACGTAAATTCAAAGCTTCTTTTTCAGATATATCGAAAATTTGTGCCAAAGCAGTGCTATCGCCTTCATCAATTAATCCTTGATAATATTTAATGTTAGAATATAATTGACGAGTACTACCATAATTTGTTTGAACATACATACTAGAACCATATACCGATTCTTGTCTTGAATCTATAAACCACCCTATTACTATACTTAAAAAACCTACAATGACAAATTTTACGATGTGAACTCTAATGATAATTAGCGCTCTGATGATCAGATCAAAAACAAATAAAAGTATGTTTCTTATGAATGAAAAAAGTCTGCTAAAAGCATTTCCTATCATTCTAAATAGCTCTCTTAAGTCTATTTCATTGCTAGGTTGCGGCTGTTCAGACGGCATGTTTTGATTATTTTCGCTCATGTCCTTTTAATTAGTTGTTAAATAATTGTTCTAATATTTTTCTTGTTATTAAATAGGTAGGTTTTACTCCTGTTGTTCCTAACCCACCAGAAGCAAGTGTACTTCCTGTTTCTAGAGGATTATCTGATGCATAGTACGCGTAGCGAACTTGCACATTTTCTGAAATGCTTCTTCGGATTTTAGACGCCGATTGGATTGCTTTTTGGTAGTGCGCTCCTTCCATTTCTAAGCCGATTACATTCCATGTAGAATTGTGGAAAAACTTCAAGATGTCTTTGTTTTGCAAAGAAGTTCCCAATACTGTAATCATAGAGCCCTCAAACACTTTGAGTCCATGACCTTCTAGATTTTCCTTTTTCAATTCGTTTTTAAAAGGATAGTTGTCTGCAGTTCCTTCAAAAATATGTGCAGAAGGAATCATAATATCACCTTTTCCTCCTTCTAAAATCCCTGCTTTTCCCATAATAGATAGGGATACTACATTCAAGTATTCTTTTTGTGTTTGATCATCACTTGTGTAAGGCTTTAAAAACTCATCAATAGTTTCAAAGGCTTGTTCTCCAAATGCATAATCCATTACAAATAATACAGGTTTTTCATCGTCTTTTTCTGCACAACACGTATAGGTTGTTTTACTAAAGTCAATTTTTGCTGTATCAAATATCTGTACGTTGATGTTGGTTCCTGATTCATCTTCAATATAAATCATTCCTCTTTTCAACGCTTCTTTTTCAACTTTATTTCGAAGAGCATTGTTCTCGGATGCACTCAAAGCTTCAAATATGTTGAATTCATCTTCTGCTTTGAGTTGTTTTTCCAATAATTTTGGTGCAAATATCGAGTTCATCACACTATGCATATTGGCACTAATAATGTGAATTGGACGATGCAACAACTTATTTTCTTTAAGCACTTTTTTGATATTATTGGCCCAAATTTCTCCATGAATATGGTGTCCTAAACGTTCGCGCAATACCGGGCTGAAAGTGATTGTTCTTTTTTGTCCGTGCGTAGCTTCATCAATTGCGAGTTTTCCTAACCAATAGATTATGTTTAAAAAACGTTCCGGATTTTCTTTGGTAGAAAACGTTTTATGTGCATCAAGAATTTCTTTGAAAGTTCTCCCTAAAATATTGGCTGTATGTGTAATAGCTACTTCACGATCTGCAAGCGTTAGTTTATTCTTTTTAGTAACTGCTGCTTCCAGTTTTTCCCAATCACGAGTAGTTTCACCTTCTTCTCCAATCAATACTCGATTACAAATTTTGTGAGATTCTATAAATAAAAACGTTAAATGCGTTAAAATATCATAGATTTCAGATCGTCCACGTGTAATCTCAATATTCATCTGCTCTTCGTCAATACGATAGCAGTTTCTTCTTCGTTTTGGTGGAATAATGACTTTAAAGTGCGAATTTTTATACCCTTCATCAGAGGTTAAATTGATATAACGACATTCTTCAATACCAATTGGCAAACGATCAATTACATATAATAAACCGTTGATTTCTGCTTTTTCTTCTGCTACCGATCCATAAATTTCTGGTCGTAACAGCAACAACGATTGGCGCAGTGTTTCTCCAGAAACACCCATGGGTTTGTAAAATCCGCGATTAAATAAGTGTCGCATAGTGATGTACAAACGTTCAATTGCTCCCGATGATTCTTGTGCTCTAGTTCTTTCGTGTATTTTGATGTTACTCATAGATGGTTTTTCCGCACAAAAATACAAGTTAATTTGATATTTCTATGCTTTTTTGTAATTCGTTAGCGTTTCCGCTATTTTTCGATCGTTTGATAATCTAGGAATTTTGTTTTGTCCGCCCAATTTTCCGATAGACCTCATATAGTTTTGAAAACCTTCTTTTTGGACTCTAGTAATCTTTAAAGGTTGTAGCACTTTCCCTTCGATTAAGTCAAAATAATAACTGTTTTGTCGTTGTAAAGATTGATCAATTGTAGCTGCAAATTCCTTCAAATCTGTGGGTTCCGTTTCAAATTCAATAAACCATTCGTGATACGGCAATCCTATTGACGGGTTAATTTGTGGTGCTACTGTAAATTCATTGATACTTGCTCCCGATACTTGCAACGCTTCGTTTAACGCTTGTTCAACTTCTTTGCCTATAACATGTTCGCCAAAGGCAGAAATAAAATGTTTTATTCTACCTGAAACTATCACACGATAGGGTTGCAATGAGGTAAACTCTACCGTATCTCCTATATTGTAGCCCCACAAACCGGCATTTGTAGAAATAATCATTACATAGTTAACCCCTAATTGTACATCTTTGATTGTAATTCGTTTTGGGTTTTCTTCAAAAAATTCGTCTGCTTTGATGAATTCATAAAAAATTCCTGAGTCCAATTGTAACAACATACCTTTGTCTTGTTGTTTATCTTGAAAGGCAAAGAATCCTTCACTTGCAGGGTATAGTTCGATGCTATCAACTTTACGTCCTATTAAATTTTCAAACTTGTTTCGATACGGTTCAAAATTTACTCCTCCATAAATAAACAACTTAAAATCAGGAAATACATCCCCCACTTTTTTTCCTGTTCTGGCAACAATTCGTTCAAAGTACATTTGCACCCAAGAAGGAATTCCACTAATGATTGCCATTTTTTCAGGCAACGTTTCGTCTACAATTGCTTCTACTTTTGTTTCCCAATCATCAATACAATTTGTTTCCCAGCTAGGCATTCTATTTTTCTGTAAATAGCCAGGTACATAGTGTGCTACAATACCTGAAAGGCGACCAAGTTTGACACCATTTTTTTCTTGTAGTTCAGGACTTCCTTGTAAAAAAATCATTTTTCCATCAACAAACTCTGTATTTCCTGTTTCTGCTATGTAAAGTAAAATTGCATTACGTGCAGCTTTTACATGCGTAGGCATAGATTGTTTTGTAATTGGAATATATTTAGCTCCTGATGTAGTGCCAGACGTTTTTGCAAAGTACATCGGTTTTCCTTTCCATAAAATGTCTTTCTCACCAGCAACTACTTTATCAATGTACGGTCGTAAACCTTCGTAGTCACGCACAGGCACACACTGTATAAAATCTGTATGCGATTGTATATGTTGAAAATCATGATCTTGCCCAAACTGTGTGTGTGTAGCTTCCTTTATCAAGTTTTTAAACACTTTTGTTTGCGTTTCAATAGGACTATTTGCCCATTTTGAAATTTTTCGTTGAATATACTGAGCAAAAGGTTTAGCTAAAAGTGCTTTGAATGATTTCATCTGTAGTTGTTTGTTTAATAAGCCATCAGATGTGATGTGAATTTTATTTTACAATTTAAAATCAATAAAATTTTCAGGGTCTACGGAGTAACCTTCACTCCAAAGCTCAAAATGCAAGTGTGGACCAGTAGTTAATTCGCCTGTATTGCCTACAATTGCAATCACTTCTCCTGCTGTAACCAATTCGCCCTGTTCTTTGGTGAGAGAAGAGTTGTGTTTATACACCGATACTAAATTGTTGGAATGTTCAATGATGATTACGTATCCTGTGGCAGCAGTCCATTCAGAAAAAATAACCATCCCGTCTGCAGTAGCTTTAACTGGCGTACCTTCCGATACAACAATATCAACAGCATAATGTTTTTCTTTAGGATTATATTTTTGCGTAATTTCTCCTTTTACGGGAGGAAACAATACAAAGTTAACATTGGAGGTGGCAGTTTCAAATAAGTTATATTTATCTTCCTGTGCCACTTCTTCGCGCAACAAAGAATCTTGCTTGCTAGGGGTAAGATCAATATCACCTAAATCAAGTTCAATAGATTTGAACAGGGAATCTTTATTGATATTTTCACTTTTTATTTCGCCTGTAAGTACATTGCGAATTGAGCTTAAGTATACCGAATCTCTTAACGTAATTTGCTGAAGAGAATCTATTTTTTCATTTAAACGGATTGCTTTTTCTTTTAGTGCAGTTGAAGAATATCCTGGAATATATTCTCTAAGTGATGTAAACGCTATAAGAAATGTCGTCAATACAATAAGTAAAATCACAGAAAACGTAACTAATACGAACACATTTAAGCGTGTCAATTTAAACGAAACACGTTCTTCGAAGGTGTCTTCATTCAGAATTACCAAGCGGTATTTGTGTAAAAGCTTTTTTTTGAGTTTTTTACGTTTTTCTTTTGCCATAATTCTAGTATCCTTTACAAACTTAAAAGAAAAATATTAGGAATAAATTGTCTCGAAGTGTTTTTTTTATGCTTCATTAGGACTAGGTATCTAATTATTTTTACCTTTGTAACTTAAATTATAATCATTATGATGTCTTTATATACATTTTTAGCAATTCCTGGCGGATATTCAATTATCCTAATTGTTGTGGTTGTGTTATTATTATTTGGAGGAAGAAAGATTCCTGAATTAATGCGCGGATTAGGTAGCGGAATTAAAGAATTTAAGGATGCTACAAAGGACGATGAAACAAAAAAGGTAGAGAAAGAATAACTTTTTACTTTTAGTATAAAATATAAATCCACATGAATTTTCGTGTGGATTTTTTTGTTAGTAATAATCTTAATCAATCATAGACAGCTGAATACGTTTTCGAGCTTCATCAACCTCAACAACTTTAACTATTACATGTTGATGCAGTTTAACAACCGTATTGACATCACTGATAAATTCGTTGGCAAGTTTTGAAATGTGTACCAAACCACTTTCTTTGATTCCAATATCAACAAAACAGCCAAAATTAGTAATGTTATTGACAATACCTGGTAACGACATACCTACTTTTACATCTGAAATACTTTTTACATTTGGATCAAATTCAAAACGTTTGGCAACTTTTCGTGGATCTACGCCTGGTTTTTCTAATTCCTTGATGATATCGTTTAATGTAGGCAAACCAATCGTTTCTGTACAATATTTTTCGAGTTGAATAGTGTTAAG
The DNA here is from genome assembly GCF_001005305.1 of Kordia zhangzhouensis. GTDB lineage: Bacteria > Bacteroidota > Bacteroidia > Flavobacteriales > Flavobacteriaceae > Kordia > Kordia zhangzhouensis. The sequence goes on along the minus strand of NZ_LBMH01000002.1, from coordinate 374,263 downwards.
AACCGTTTTATTTCCAATCAGTTCGTGTATAGATATTTTTGCATCTTTTGCCATCTGTTCAACTATGTGATAACTTTCAGGATGCACCGTAGAGTTATCTAATGGATGTTTGGCATCTGTAATTCGTAAGAAAGCTGCTGCTTGCTCAAAAGCTTTTGGTCCTAATCTTGGGACATTTTTTAAACTATTTCGAGAATCGATTTTTCCTTGTTCGGAACGATAGCTCACTATATTTTCAGCCAAATTAACTCCTATTCCTGAAACATAACTTAATAAAGCACTACTCGCTGTATTAACATTTACTCCCACAGCATTTACACAACTCATCACAACAGTATCCAATTCTTCCTTGAGTTTTGTTTGGTCTACATCATGTTGGTACTGTCCCACTCCAATTGCTTTAGGGTCAATTTTTACCAATTCAGCCAACGGATCTTTTAATCGGCGTCCAATTGAAACAGCACCACGAACTGTAACATCGTAATTTGGAAACTCTGCGCGTGCTATTTTGGAAGCAGAATATACTGAAGCTCCTGCCTCATTGACAATAAATACTTGTAAATCACGATCAAAAGGAATTTTCTTGATGAAAAACTCTGTTTCACGTGAAGCAGTTCCGTTTCCAATAGCAATGGCTTCAATGTTATATGCATTTACCAACGAGCGAATTTTTTTACTCGCTTGTGATGTTTCTCGCTGCGGCGGATGCGGATAGATGTTTTCATTATGCAATAAATCGCCTTTTTCATCTAAGCACACCACTTTACAACCTGATGAAAATCCTGGATCGAGAGCTAAGACTCGTTTTTGACCTAGTGGAGCACCCAGTAATAATTGCTTTAAGTTATCGGCAAATACAGCTATTGCGGTATCGTCTGCTTTGCTTTTGGCTTCATTCATCACTTCAGTTACAATAGCTGGTGATAATAATCGCTTGTATGCATCTTCTATAGCTAAAAATACTTGATTGGTACACGATTCAATATTTGTTTTAATCACTAACCTATCAATAATCTCTAGAGCTTCCTCTTTATCTACTTCCACTTTTATTTTGATAACTCCTTCTTTTTCGGCTCGCAACATTGCAAGTAATCGATGAGAAGGTGTTCTGTGAAGAGATTCACTCCAGTCAAAATATTGTTTGTATTTCTGAGCATTTTCAGCATCTTTTTGAGCTTTAACAACTTTGGTTGAAATGATTGCTTTTCGTTGATATAAGCGACGTATTTTATTTCGCACATATTCATTTTCATTAACCCATTCAGCAATAATGTAGCGTGCTCCTTCTAAGGCTTGTTCAGTAGAAGTAACATTTCCTCCAACAAAACGTTGTGCTGCATAATTTACATCTTGATGTTCTTGCTTCATGATGATTTTTGCCAACGGTTCTAATCCATTTTCTTTGGCAACAGACGCTTTTGTTTTTCGTTTTTTCTTAAAAGGCAGGTAAAGGTCTTCCAGAATCGTAAGATCTTTTGCCTGTTCTATTTTATTTTGCAATGAAGGTGTCAAAGCATCTTGTTCTTGAATTGCTTTTAAAATGCTTTCTTTTCTTTTTTCTAACGTTTCATATGCTATTTTTAGCTTACTGATTTCGCCAATTTGTACTTCGTCCAAATTCCCTGTCATTTCCTTTCTGTATCTCGCTATGAAAGGAATTGTACAATCTTGATTTAGCAATTCAATGGTTTTCAAAATGCTTTTTTCTGGTAACGAAATGTTCGATTGTATGTAGTGAAGTTCAGTCATAAAACGTATGCTTTGTATTATATGATAGCTCCTTTTAAAAGAAGCGCAATTTACTGTTTTTTCTCTCGAAAGTTATTTTTTGTAAACGAGAAAGTTTCTATTGTATTTTACCTGTACAATGCTTGATTGGTACAAACAAAATGCTAGTATACTACTTGAAAGACACTAAGATTGTAGCAATTTTGAATGTACTCGAGTGTATTCTCACGGAAGTGAAAACAAAAAAAGCACATAAGTCGTCAACTTATGCGCTTTCATATATTGTGTGTTAGGATTATTTATTGATTTTGAGCGTTTTGAGAATAGCTTCAATTTCGAACATAAAATCACGCTTATTTTCTGAAGGAGCAAATGTAAATCCTTCTATAACCATGAGGCGATTGTTTTCTGAGTCTTCTACCGCATAGTTGATAAATGGACCTGCCATTTGAAAGTTATACACTTCCCACATTCCTTTGGTCTCAAAGGCTGGTTTGTTGTTAATTGTAGTATTGTATAAATATGGAGCATACGCTTTTTCAGTAATCATGTACATGGTTTTAGGGTCTTTCCCTGGAACATACGCTTTTCCGATAGAATCGCGCATCTTAATGATTGCATCAATCGTTGTGTCATTTTTTGGAATACTTCCTAAAGGCATTGTATATGCTATAATATTCATAGTTCCATTAGCCACTTTACGCTCATACCAAACAAAATTGTCTTCTTTTTTTACCATTTTGTATACAGAAGGAATATCTAGGCTAATTCCGAATGTTTCTTCTAAGGTTTGGTCTTTGCTCAATGAGCCTCTAATAAATTGTTGTTTGGAAATTAATTCGTTATTCTTGAAAATATGAATGGTTTCCTGAGCTTTTTCCGAAAGTGTTGATATAATTTCTTCTTCTGATCCTCCGATAGAAATGATTTTTTGCGGTTTTGCAAACTTATCTGTATCAATTTCATATCGTTTTGAAGCTGTTTTTTTTACAAACATAATACTTCTAAACTCTGTTAATGGATCTTTGAATACTTCAGGATTAATTTGCTTAAGTGAAAAAAGAGGTTCTTCCATTGGTAAACCATCCGTTGGAGCGCCATATATATTTCGAATCGAGTCTCCGACTTTTCCTTGCCATAAATCTTGATCAATTACAACAGCAATCATGTTTACAGTTCCTGAAGATAAGGGTAAATATTTTTCTTCTTTTCCATTTTCCTTGTCGTCACAAGCTGAAAATAATACAAAAACAAGGAGTATTAATGCGTATAGTTTTTTCACGTCCAATGTGTTTTAATGATGTTCTATTTCTTTGAAACTTGAAGTTTCATTCCGGGTTTAAGTTTAGTACCGCTAATATCATTCCATTTTTTAATATTACTTACAGAAACTCCTGGAAATTTTTGTGCAATGCTCCATAAAGAGTCTCCAGACTTGACAATATACGTTTTTACATTGTTGTTATTTTTTTCCTTTTGAGAAGGTTTTTGAGTTGCAAAACCAGGTTTTCTAGGATATACGGTAAGTCTTTGTCCAATGCGTAAACGGTTTGAACGCAATCCATTCCAACGCTTTAAATCACTTACACGAACACCAAATCGTCGAGCTATTTTACCTAAATAATCTCCTTTTTTAACACGATAACGCGTACGCTTATCCATTTCAAAAAGCTGTGGCAACGGTTTTTCTCGTTTCGCAAGTTCTTCCTTTGCTAAATTATAAATGGCTTGCTCATTATTAACAAATTTACCAATATCCTGAACAGGCAGGCGTAAGGTATATGATTTTCCTTTGATATGCGGAATAATATCAAGCTTGTAGGAAGGATTGAAAAACTGTAAATCCTCTACTTTGACATTTAACACTTCCGAGATTTGATCAAAAGTTAGTAATTGTTTTACGTGAATAGTATCTGTCGCAAAGTGCGGAACTTCTATTTTATCTACCTGAAAACCGTGTTCATCTGCATATTCAAAAATATACATAGTCGCTAAGAAAGCTGGCAAATATCCTGCTGTTTCTCTTGGCAAATTAGGACGAATATTCCAATAATTTACGTAACCTCCTGAACGTCGAATTGCTTTTGAAACGTTTCCTGGTCCTGAATTATAGGCAGCTAACGCCAAATCCCAATCGCCAAATATTTTGTATAAACTAGCTAAATATTTACATGCAGCTTCTGTTGATTTTACTGGATCACTTCGGTCATCTACATACGAATTTACATTGAGGTCGTATTGCTTTCCAGTTTGATACATAAACTGCCATAATCCTGTAGCTCCAACACGAGAACGTGCTCTTGGGTTTAACGCAGATTCTACTATCGCTAAATATTTTACTTCCAAAGGAATGTCATGTTTGTCAAGCTCTTGTTCAAACATTGGAAAGTAGTATTGACTCATTTTCATGAGTCGTTCCATCGACTTTTTTCGCCTTTTTAAAAATCTACGAATAACACTTTCCAACGCAGGATTATATTCTATGTTGAAAGGTGTTTTTGCATTCAATCGTTCTAGACGAGCTTTGAGCGTATCTGTTGGTAGTTCTTGGAAAACAATAGGGTCATAATTGAGTTCTGTGATTTCATTATGAATGGTATCAAATAATTCTGCTCCTCCTAATTCTTGTAACCAAAGGCTATCAATTTTGGCAGCCATTTCATGGTCTAGCAGCTGGTAGTTTTCGTTGACCTTATTAAGCGTTTTTCTACTAGCAAAAGTAGTTTCGACACTGTCTAATTCTGGAAGAATGTCTTCAGTGGTACGTTTAATTTCGTTTTTCTTGTCAAAAAAAATGGTATCAATCATCACTGTTTTTTTTCCATCAAGGATGATTGTGTCTTTTACAATTTTGAAAGAAGGCGTAGTAGAGGTCTGTTTTTTATCGCTTTTTTGAGCATTCGCTGCAAGGGAAAAACATAGAAGTGATATGCTTAAGAAATATTTCATTTATCAAGTATCATTTAAATCGTTAACATGTGTTTCTATTAATTGTAACGCAATTGCTGCTAAATTCGTGTTTTTTATTCGAAATTTGAAATTTGAAATTCATAAAAAAAGTCTAATTACTAGAATTAGACTTTGTATAGTGTATGTTTTTATACTTTCGATTAAGCTAAAATTGCAGCAATACCTGGCAATGTTTTTCCTTCTAAGCTTTCTAACATTGCGCCGCCACCTGTACTCACATAGCTTACTTTGTCTTCAAAACCAAATTGTTTTACTGCTGCTACAGAATCGCCGCCACCTACTAAAGAAAAAGCACCTTGCTTTGTTGCTTCTGCAATAGCATCGCCTAAAGCAATTGTTCCTTTTGCAAAGTTTGGCATTTCAAAAACACCTAGTGGTCCATTCCATAATATCGTTTTAGAAAGCCCTATAACTTCTGCAAATTTTTCTTGTGTTTTAGGTCCTACATCTAGTCCCATCCATCCATCTGGAATTTGAGCGACTTCAACAACTTGTGTGTTTGCCTGATTTTCAAAAGCATCTGCTACTACCGCATCTACTGGCAAATGAATGATTACATTTTTGGCTTTTGCCTGTTCCATGATTTCTCTTGCTAAGTCTAATTTATCATCCTCAACAAGTGAGTTTCCAATATTTCCTCCTTGCGCTTTGATGAAGGTAAACGTCATTCCTCCTCCAATAATTAGGTGATCTATTTTATCTAAAATATTATCAATTATGGTAATTTTGGAAGATACTTTTGCTCCTCCAAGAATCGCTGTAACAGGAGATTCTCCTGTGTCCATTACTTTATTGATACTTTCAATTTCGGTTGCTAATAACAATCCAAAACATTTGTTATCAGGAAAGTTTTCAGCAATTATAGCCGTAGAAGCGTGAGCTCTGTGTGCTGTACCAAACGCATCATTCACATAAATGTCTCCTAACTTAGCCAGTTGAGCGGCAAAATGAGTATCGCCTGCGGTTTCTTCATCATGAAAACGTAAGTTTTCGAGTAATAAAACCTCTCCATCTTCTAATTGTGCTACTGCTTTTTCAGCTGCTTCTCCTACACAGTTCTCTACAAATTTAACCTCAACGCCTATAATTTGAGAAACCGTACTTACAATATGCTTTAAGGAGTATTCTTCTTGTGCTCCTTTTGGTCGCCCCAAATGCGACATTAAAACACAGCTTCCTCCATCTTCTAAAACTTTGATAATGGTAGGTTTTGCTGCACGAATGCGCGTTTCATCTGTCACTACAAATTCGTTATTGAGTGGCACGTTAAAATCTACTCGAATAAGTGCTTTTTTTCCTTTGAAGTTGAAGTCGTTTAGCGTTTTCACTGATTTTATTTTTTAAGTTACGTGTTGTTTAAAAGTATTGAATTTGTTAGCAATATAAGTTCTTTTCTATTTTTGAAAGAACCTTTTTTGAAGTTTTTTTTATGCAAACGTTTTAGTAGTATAGAAATCGCCTAGCAAATAATTTTTTATCTGTTTTTAGGTTATCTTTTCTGCAAAAATAAGGTTCGTTTCAATTTTTATCAATTATTCGATGCTTACAACTATATTTGCGGTATGCTTTTCCAAGATATTTTAGGACTTACACATATTAAAAAACATCTCACGTTAAGTGCTGATAATGGGCGTATTCCACATGCACAGCTTTTTGTAGGCCCTGAAGGTTGTGGAACTCTTCCTATGGCAATTGCCTATGCGCAATATGTATTGTGTAAAAATGTGGATGGAAAGAATACTGGAGGCAATGAAGCCTGCAACCTAAAGTTTAAAAATCTTTCACATCCTGATTTACACTTTGCATTTCCTGTTGCAGGAACTTCCAAAGTGAAAAGTCACCCTGTATCAAAACATTTTTTAGAAGAGTGGCGTCAGTTTATACACGAACAACCCTACGGCAATTTATTTGATTGGTATAAAATGCTTGGAGTTGATAATAAACAAGGACAAATTGGTGTAGATGAAGCTTTAGATATTGTGAAATCACTTTCTCTTAAATCGTATGAAGGTGGTTATAAAGTTATGATTATTTGGATGGCTGAACGCATGAATACTGCTGCTGCAAATAAGTTGTTGAAACTTATTGAAGAGCCACCAAACAAAACCTTGTTTATTTTAATTGCAGAAGATGAAGAACAAATCATCAATACAATTTTATCTCGTTGTCAAATTTTACATTTTCCACCTTTAGGCGAACAAGCAATTAAAGAAGCATTAATGAAGAAGCTTGCTATTCCTGAAGCCGAAGCTACTAAAATTGCACATCAAGCCAATGGAAATTACAATAAAGCGGTAGATCTTGTTTATCAAGATTCAGAAGATTTGATGTTTGAGACTTGGTTTGTAGCTTGGGTTCGTTCTGCTTTTAAAGCCAAAGGAAATAAAACTGCTATTCGCGATTTAATTGCCTGGAGTGAAGAAGTTGCTAAGACCGGACGAGAAACTCAGAAAAAGTTTTTGAGCTTTTGTTTGGATCTTTTTAGACAGGCATTGTTACAAAATTATACTGCTACTGATTTGGTGTTTTTCGAATCGCATACCAAAGATTTCTTTTTAGAGAAATTTGCGCCTTTTGTACACGGAAATAATATTTTGGATATATCTGATGAATTACAAGATGCTATTTATCATATAGAGCGTAATGGAAATGCAAAGATTATTTTAACAGATTTATCAATTAAATTGACACGCTTATTACATAGAAAAGATTTAAGTTAACACCTGTATTTCAAAAGAAAAACATGTGCTTCACTTTTATGAATTGTAAGTGTTAGTTTTTAATTATACGTATTCTTTTCACGACATTTACTAGATAACTTAAATAATTAAAATTTAGCATTTATGAAAAAACAGAATTTGAAGAAATTAGACCTTAAAAAAGCTTCTGTTTCTAATTTATCTGGTGGAAAAACTAGTGTTGATGATTCCATTACCACCCTTCGATTTATTTGTACAAACCATCCAACGCAAGTTACCAAATCACCGTACTGTCAATCAGAAGAATTAAATCATACCTGTGCATGTGTAACAAACAACAATGAATATTCATGTCAATGTACAATTGCATAATTTTCTATATAAAATAAGCGAGTTGATACTCGCTTATTTTTATTCTACTGATATTAAAAATCTACTCTAAATACTAGATTGGGTGTAATACCAAGAGAGAGTTTATCAACTGTTTCCAAACGGAACTGTATGTTATTGTCTTGGTTTAAGAATGGTCTAATTTCGTAATAACGTTCAAGTAAATTTTGTCGATCATAAATATTCAATAAAGAAAAACCTATTTTTCCTTTCCAGTTGTTCTTTTTATCAAAATTGAACGTATATGTTCCTGAAAAATCCAAGCGATGGTAATCAGAAATTCGTGTGCTATTAGTCTCTCCTATAAAAATAAACAAATCACCATTTGCCTGTGTTTCTGAAGTAACTGGCGTGTAAGGCGTTCCTGTTCGATAATTCCAACCTAAAGAAAATTCAAAATTTTTAATAGTGTAAGAATGTGCCCAACGCAAATAATGACGAATATCGTAGTTACCAGGAAATGTTAATCCGTTATTGATAATAGAAAACTCAAATTTATTATCTGTATACGAGTATCCTAACCATGTTTTATAATTCTTAATTTTCTTTTCAACCAGAACATCTATCCCATATATTTTACTATTTCCTTCAGAAAAAGTTTCCAATACACTCGTATTACCAAAACTCCTATTGAAAGAGGTCAATCCTGTGATATTCTTGTAATAAGCATCTAGGTTAACCCGCCACCCTTTTTTATTAAAAACAACACCCGAAGATATTTGTCTACTTTTTAGTACAGGAAATTCATCTCCATTTGCTATAGCCCATACTTGATTTTCAAGTCCAAAGTTTGCAGTATTAAATTCTAAAATTTGACTCACTGCTTGATGTTTAAGTTCTCCCGAAAAGTTAATACTAAACTGTTCATTTAACTTTTTTTCTACATACAAACGTGGCTCAAATAATATTTTTTTGATTGTGCTAAAATAATTAACTCGTATTCCTGCATTTACAATTAATTCTTTTTGATTGTTATACCTATACGTAGAATATAATGCGTGCGAATTGTTGATACTTTCTTCAGAAGCTTCATATGTTCTAACACCTTCTTCTGTGCCTCTAAAACCAAAAAAACCAAAAGATACATCATTTGACGAAAATTGATAACCTGATTGCAAACGCCTTTTTTCATCAATTTCCCAATCTGTATTGTAGGTAAACCCAATGTCTTTTATTTTGTTTCTTTTTTGATTTTGTTCTGTAACTTCTACAATATCACCTCTGTAAGTTCCTAGGTAATCAAAATCAAATCGTGAATAATAGGCATCTAATGTGTGTGTGAAATTAGGGTTCCACTGTCGCTTCCAAAAACCGCTAAATCCGTTGTTACGAATATCCAATCGATCACGAGAATTTTCTTCAAATAAAGGAATTTCAGACATGAAATCAAGTTCGTTTTTAGTTCGTAGAGTACTTAGCATAATTTCATCCTTGTCTGACAATTTCCCCATTAACTTGATGGTATAGTCTGTGAAATAGAATTTGTTTTCTGTTTCAGAAAAAACATTGTCTACAACCTCAGTACTTTTGGTGATTTTGGTGTTTTGAAAAACACGTTTTGAGAAGTTGTTGTAGGTAAAAGTTTCTATAGCATCTGTAAAAGCACGTCTTGCAGACACACTAATACCAAAATTTTTAGCAATTGGCATTTTTAAATACGCATCTGCATGTGTCATATTAAACCCAAAACCTCCTGCTAATTTTTCTGGGACTTTGGTGTCTGTTTGAATGTCAATTACACCCGAAATGCGGTCTCCATAACGTGTTTCTGTTCCACTTTTATATACTGAAACTTCTTCAATAACATAAGGGTTGAAAGCTGAAATTAGTCCAAAAAAATGTCCAGAATGATACATTTTGATTCCATCCCACAAAATTAAGTTTTGATCAGGTGTTCCTCCTCTTATAAATAATCCTGAAGCTGTTTCGTTTGGGCTTTGAATGCCTGGCAACAATTGAATACTTTGTAATACATCTGGCTCTGTAAGTCCAGGTAATATTCCTAGCTCTGAAGGTGAAATAGATAAAGCTCCGTCTGTTTTTTTATCAATTCCTGTTGTAAGATAATTGCTTATGAGAACGGTTCCTAAATCATATTGATCTGCTTCAAGTAAAATGATTTCGCAAGGTTTATGGGCTAGTTGTTGAGCCAAAAGCCGTTTAGTTTTGTATCCTAAATATCGTATTTCAATAGTATCCGTAGGGAAAGCCAAAAATAATTCGAACTGACCATTTACATTGGTCACTGTTCCCTTGTATTGCGATATGTTAACAGCCGATGCTTCTTCTATTGGTAATTGGCTTTGTTTGTCTCGTAATACTGCACAAATCCTTATTTTTCCTTCTTGTTGTTGATTTCGAATGATATAGTAGCGATCATTTACTTTTTCAAATACAATAGGTACTTGATCTTGCAATCGTTGAAAGACTGTATTTAAGGGGGGATTTTCGAGAGAAAGAGTAATAAATTTGTTCTCAGCTAATGATGCTTTGTATGAAAATTTAACATCATACGCTTTTTCAATTGTTGTAAGTACTTCTTGAAGTGGCTTATTTTCAAACGAGAGTGTTACATTGTTTTGGGATAACAATGCATGCGTGATGAATAGTAAAACAACACTTATAGCACTTCTCATATACGTAAACGGTCAAATTCAATATAAGCGAACCTTTCCTTTTCCATTTGAAAAGGTGATTTATTTCGCTTTTTTAAGGACAATTACTTTTTCGTCCTTAAAAGTATATGAAATTTCCATAGGAACAAAGACTGTTCGTAAAGCAAGTTTTAAATTTTTATGTGAGAAGCTCCCTGTAAAACGCTGAGTAGTATCAATATTATCTGTTATGAAGCGTATTTCGTATTGATTTTGTAATGAAGTTATTACACTATACAAAGGGATTTCTTTAAAATTACTTTCTCCATCTCTCCAAGTAGAATCTTTGATATTGAAGGTCCATGTATGAGTTTCTCCATTAATAAAAGTAAATGCATTTCCTTGAGTCAAAATAGTAGAAACATGATCTTTGGATGTAACTTTTACTTTTCCTTCATGACATTTTACTTCAAAAATAGCATCTGTTGCAAACACATTGAATTCTGTTCCAAGTACTTCTACACTACCAGAATTGGTAATTACAGTAAATTTTTCGCCCTTTTTTACTTTAAAATAAGCTTCACCTTCCAAATAAATTTTTCGTTCATTTTCCCATGAATCCTCATTATAAACTACAGAAGATTTTGCGTTTAGAATGGCTTCCGAACCATCAGGTAGTGTAACTATTTGTTGATTTCCGTAACCAGTTTTAATTGTGGTTTCAGCAGTAAAATACAAATATGAAAATCCGATAAAAAAGACAACCACTGCAGCAGCAGCATACCAAACAGTTGTAGAAAGTTTTCTAGTTTTTGATACTCGTTTTTGTTGCTTTTTTTGAATAGATTGAAACACCTCTTCTTTGTAGAATGAAGGTGGTTGAAGCAAATCGGCATTTTCTATGATTTGTACATAGTCTTGATATTCAGCAGAAGCTTCAAACCGTGTTTTTTCGGCTTCTGTGAGTTCATTAGCAAGCCACCTTGCTAAAAATGTATCATCATATTTTTCTTCCATCATTTTCTATTGATTCGGTTATTAAACAGTTTTTAAGTAAAATACCCTACTTTTTTTTAAATATTTCCTATTTCTTTTCTAAGTGTTATTAAAGCTTTATGCATTCGTTTTTCTACTGCTTTAACAGATAATCCGATTATTTCGGCTATTTCAGCATACGTTTTTTTATCAATACGATTCAACAAAAACACTTCTCTTTGTCCATCGGGCAACTTGGCTATGGTTTTTTGTAACTTTTCTTGAAACTCTTTTTGTCTTAAAATAAACTCTGGAGTTTCATTGGTGATTTTGGGAGCAATTTGTTGTTTGTATTTAAGTTTTACTTTTTCATGAGCTACCTCATTTAAGAACATATTATTAGCTACAGTAAACAAATAGGACTTTGCTTTATCATATATAATACTAGCACAATTTTTCCAAAGCTTTATAAAAGCATCCTGCACAATATCTTCCGCTTGCTGTTCACTTCCGCATTTGTAATATATAAAATTACGGAGAGTTTCTGCATGCGTATTAAAAATACGTTCATAGTTTTCTGATTCACAAACCGATTTTTCTTTGGAAATCATGAATAGTCAATTCTTTTTTAGGATTCTCAAAGCTACGTAAATTTATTTTTAATTTTTTTTTAAATAATTGGTAGGGTATTTTACAAGTTACCTGTTTTATCATCAAAATACGGCGAGAAATACTAATAATCGCTCAGAAATTTAACATTTCAAAACACGTTCATATAAAGATTACATTCAATTAAGTCGGTTTTTTATTAGTTGAAAATAAGTGGCAGCAAAGCTATTGAAATCGAGGCTAAAAGTCTTTGTTGCCCTTTTTTTGACTAAAAAATAAAAATAGGATGGGAAAAAATTGCTTTAAAAGAAATAGTGCTATCTCGATAGCCAATTTATAGAATTCGGGAAAAAGAAAATACATCTCAAAACCTATTTACTAGTTTTTCTTCCCTCGGTAATTTCTAAATATTACCGGGGTTTTTTTATGCCTTTTTTTTAACCTCATTTTTTTTCAAATTTTTTTGTTTTTGATTTTTCTTAATCTTTAGGAACTCTTTTTTTAATACTTCCCTTTTTATTGATTATTACATAGTTAGGCAAATTAACCCTTTTTATAATCAAGTATTTCTACGCTTCTATATTTTCTAAGCTAATGTGACATTTGTAATATCATAAGAAAAAACATTTTTAAATGTAAGTAGCTACTTTCCTTATTGATGACTAACCCATAAAGGTGTGATCCGAAAAACCTCTAATAGAGTAGGAATTAATTTAAACCAACCAAAACCATGCAAGCAATACCCGTACCTGTAAAGAATGTAAGCATTTATGCTTATTTTGACCCTACTGAGCCAATCGAAGAAATAGTAATCGAAGGAGCTTCAGGAACCTACGCTGTAGGAACTTTAACTACTAATGTATTTTATAATTTAGATCTTAATGATGATGGAAAACGAGTGAATCCATTAAATGTACATTCCAAATATTATGCAGTTGGAGAAACTGAAGATGGTAAAAAATTTACAACGCCATGGATGTTTTGTTTAGACAACTCCTCTAGCCCTAAATTTGGCAGAACTATTAGCTTATTTGATGCCAATGATAATCCAGAATATACTCCAGCAGCTCCTGCTGTAGTGGATGCTTCTGAATATATCAGACTTGCTCCACTGTATGACATTACTGTGAGTCATTTATTTGAACCTCCAGCTATTGGACAAGAGGTTTTGATTCAGAATGGAAAAGGATATATTATTGGAACTCGTATAGGAACTCCGCATTTAATGGGTGTTGAAGTTGATAGCGGCGATCGTACAAGTCGTTTTTTTGCTGGATTGAAAAACATCATTATTACTGGAAAAACAGAGAAAGGAACATTGATTTCAAGGCAGAATTTAACAGTAGTATCAGCTGGCAATCCTGCACTATTTTTAGAAGAATTTTTCGGCTAATTTTTACAACTATTAGCATTTCAAAAAAGAAAACCTCTGAACGTATTTACTCAGAGGTTTTTTATTGAACGCTTTTTTTAGATTTTATTGAAAAGTGTATGTTACCTGGTTAAATTCAGTTACTCTGAAGTATCCAAAAGCATAATTAGCTTCGTTGGTTACATTGATACAGTTTCCCTTAATTTCTGCTGGTATTGCTGAAAATGGATCTCCTCCAGTGTCATATTGTTCTACTAATAACGTGATATAATTGTAGTAACGTTCAGAGATTCCATATAGTTTTATGTTTACAATATCTCCAGGATTATATTCTTCTGTTTCATCATCGTTATCTCTCGCTTTTTCAAAAAATTCTTCTTGCGTGTTTCCATCAGAGAATTCATCTGATTCTGCTTCTAATTCAGCAAATAAATCACCTTCTTCTTTAATGCGAAACATATAGAAGTTTTCTTCACCTGCTGGATCATCAAAAAATATAGTAACATCCAATACTTCATCGTCAAAACCACCTTCTAGAGATTGTTGTACGTTTGTAATAGGAGCTACGGACATTAATCGCTCCGTAGCTGTATATGTTTCTCCATTGTAAATAACTTCTAGCGTGTAAGAATCATTAATCACAGGCACAAAATTATCAATGGTATAATTTCCATCATTTTGATCGATAAAATTATATTCTACATTTGAGTTATTGTTTGTCACTTTTACAGAAGCACCAATAACGCTTGTATTTAAAGTTGTATCAAAATAAGGTGTTGAAGTGCTTAATTTTATAGTTTGATTGTTTCCTGAAGTTCCTTTTTCCCAATCAAGTGAAGCTTCAATTACTAAACGTGGTGCCGCTTCAGGGACATCCACATCTATTTTGTCATCACATGAAATAAAAGCAATCAATACAGTGAAAAGAACAGTAAGTTTTATGGTTTTTATCATGATCTTAAAATTTAAAATTATACGTTATTGATGGAATTACACTTCCAAAGATGGAAAGTCTACGTGCTTCATTTACTCCCGTGTCAAAATCTTGAGAGAAAAAGATTGAAGCTGCATTTCTTCTTGCATAAGCATTGTATAAGCCAAATACCCATTCGCTTTGCCAACGTCTATTTTTGTTTTTATTAGGTGTTAATGTTGCTGATAAATCTAGCCTGTGATACGCAGGTAAACGATTGGCATTACGTTGATCAAAACTAGCTATCGATAGTCCTTCATATTCATATTGTCCATTTGGATAGGTAACCGGACGTCCCGTTTGATAGACAAAGTTGGCACTAAACTTCCATTTTTCATTAAAATCATAGCTTCCAGTAATTGAAAAATCGTGTGTTCTATCGTAAGGTGTATTATACCAATTTCCTTTATTAATACCTGGTCCGCCAGCATTTCCTCCAAGTGCTCTTTGTTCTGACTTCGATAGTGTGTATGAAAACCATCCTTGAAATTTACCTTTACTTTTTCGTAATAAGACTTCTAAACCATACGCTCTGGCTTCTCCATTTAAAATTTCTGTTTCTATATTGTTAGTTCCTATCAAATTAGAGCCATCGATATAATCAATTCTGTTATCTACATTTTTATAATATGTTTCGAGTTCTAAGGAATAGGTTTTATCATTAAAGTTTCGATAATATCCAATCGCATATTGATTGGATTTTTGTGGTTGAATGTAACGGCCACTTGGAGCCCATACATCTACAGGTGTAACAGAAACAGTATTGGAAAGTAAGTGAACATATTGTACAGAACGTGTATAGCTCGCTTTTACCGAAGATTCGTCATTTAATTGATATGACAATCCAAGTCTTGGTTCAACGTTGGTAAAGGTCTTAATACTTTCGCTTTTTTTGTATGCTGTAGTACCAATTTCTTCTCCTTCTTCATAAATTCCTATGTCTTCATTATACACTACAGGCAAGTCGTTGGCATAATCAGATAATGTTTGTCCTCCTAAACGGCTAAATGTACTTAATCGTAAACCGTATTGTGCGGTTAATTTGTCTGTTAATTGATGTTCTGCACTGATATATGCTGCTGCTTCTAAAGCTCGTTTTTGATCAAGTTTTCTATAATTGATAGGCGAACTTGCGTCTGTTGGTCTTACTTCTCCAGGGTTAAAATCATATGTAATGGCACTTACTCCAAAATCTAGCTTTAAATTATCGCTTGCATAATATCCTAAATCATATTTTAAATTGAAGTTTTTGATGTCTGCTATCCAATCTAGTTTAATAAAATCTAAAATGATTCTATAGTCATACTTACTGTAGATTAACGATAAGTTTGAAAATAGTTTTTCATTAAAGACATGATTCCAACGCAAGTTTGCAGACGCGTTTCCATACCTGTTTTTTACAAATTTTGAAATGTCAAAAATGTCTCGACCAAAGTAACCTGAAAGATAGATTCGGTTATTTTCATCAATCTCATAATTTGTTTTTAAATTCAAATCGTAAAAAGAAATTTTATCATCTTTTAACTCATCAATGATTGGCATAAATAGGTGTGCATACGATGTTCTTCCTGCAACTAAGAATGATCCTTTTTTGTTAAACATAGGACCTTCAACAGCCAAACGACTTGAAATTAACCCTACGCCACCATTGATTTCTAAATTTTTGCTGTTTCCATCTTTTTGGCGTACATCTAACACAGAAGAAATTCGACCTCCAAATTTTGCTGGAATGTCTCCTTTATAAAGCTTGATATCTTTAATTGCATCAGCGTTAAATACAGAGAAAAAACCGAAAAAGTGCGACGTATTATAAATAATAGCCTCATCAAGTAATACTAAATTTTGATCGGCTGCGCCACCACGAACATTAAACCCAGCAGTTCCTTCTCCGGAGCTTGTGACACCTGGCAGTAATTGAATAGATTTGATAACATCAACTTCGCCTAATACAACTGGCATTTGTTTGATTGTAGCCGCATTGAGTTTGGAAACACTCATTTGTGGTTTTCTGATATTGAGTCGTTCAGATTCTTCTGCTTCAAGAACTACAGTTTCTAGTGTTGTAGAAGCTTCGTTGATCTCAAAATTGATTGTTTGATCTGCATCTAACACAATTTCTTGCGTTATTGTTTCATAACCAAGGAAAGATATGACTAGCGTATAAGTTCCTTTTTCTGCAGTTAGTGAATAAAAGCCGTATTCATTTGTTACAGCTCCATTCGTAGTTCCTTTGAGATACACTGTTGCCCCAAAAAGTGTTTCTCCATTTTTTTTGTCTTTTAGTGTTCCGTTGACACTATACTTTTCTTGTGCGAATAGTAAAGAGGTCATAAACAAACAAAGACAAACAAGACTTTTTTTCATAGATTTATAATATTTGATTGAATCGTTCAGCAAAGTAACGATTGAAACCACAAAAAGTTACTTCAAAAGTCTAGTTTTTACAGAAAAATAACTTAGCCGTATCGTAGTTAATTATTTTTAGCGATTTTTAATAGAAAATAAATTTTCTTCAGCGTGTAATTTGATTGTCTTTAAAACAAAGGTTTGCATAGTTTTAAAATAAAAAAAGACCTTCTTTCGAAAGTCTTTTGGATAAATTTTGTGGGTAATGAAATTACTTCTTTTTAGAAGCATATTCTTTATTCAACGCTTCCAAAACTTCTTTGGTAAGATCGTGTTGTTCTTTCCCGTAGTATAAGTTTCCAGTAATTTCATTTTTTCCGATAATGAAATCATAACCGTTCTTTTTTCCATATTCTTCAACAAATTTTTTGATTGTATTTACAATCGTATCATTTTGTGCTCTACTATCTTCAGAAATACGGTTTTGCTCAATTTTAATTTGTTGATCTAAACGTTCCCCTAATTGTTGAATTTGCAGTGATAATTCTTCTCGTTGTTTAGCAGAAACTTTTGGAGCTTTTTCTTGTGCTTGCTTTAATTCGAGGTTAAACATTTTTTGCAAGCTATCTTTTCTTTTATTGAAACCATCAATGCGAGTTGTAAAAACAGCTTCTAAATCTTTCTTTTCTTGATAATCATTAATTAATGTTGAATTATCAATAAAACCAATTTTTGCAGGTTGCTGACATGAGTATAGTGCAACTGCTACCATTCCTAAAATGATGAATTTTTTCATTCGTATTCTTTTTTTGTTAGTGTCTATTTTTTTGAAAAGTTTAGAATCGGCATCTTCTCTCTTCAACTTTTTCGTTGGCGCAAAAATAGAAATAAACTTTACATAACAAATTGTCAATTTTAATTGATTTTGAGCTGAAATTAAATTATAAGAAAAAACTATACTTAAAAAACAAGTAATTGTAAAAAACTATAAAAAGCGTCTTTTTTTAAGATAGTTATTAGCTCTTTTAAAATAATTGTGATACAAATTGATGTTGCATTAGGTAAAATACGCTTAAAAAGGCTTAAAATGCGTTTTTAATCATTTTTAATCACATAAATGAGTGAAGAATACTCAGAAGTTGACTTCGCTTTAAAATTTGAGATAAATCCTCTATACATTGCATTGATGGGATTCATTTTGCCTGTTTTATGTTTTTCAGAAAGTAAACTAACATAGTAAGCATCAAATTTCATTGGTAGGATTTTTACTACTTTCATCTTTTCTTTATGAAATAGCTTAGCAATGGAAGTTTGTGAAAAGTGCCATAAATGTCTAGGCACATCATATGCAGCCCAATACTCTTTATAATAAGCTGCATCATAACTTCTAAAATTTGGCACAGCAATAAATAGAGTTCCGTTAGATTTGAGCAATCTTTTTAAAGTAGATATTTGTTCTTCCAAATTTGGTACATGTTCAAGTACGTGCCACATCGTGATTACATCAAAAGTAGTCGGAGCTACCTCAGAAAGCCATTCATTATTCTGAATAACCGTTTGAGTTTTTTTATTCGCTATTGCACGAGCGTTCTCATCAGGCTCTACACCAAAGATTTCCCAACCTTTTTTTTGGGCTTCAGTTAAAAAATCTCCTGTTCCACAACCAATGTCTAGGAGTTTACCAGAATCAGTTTTGTTATACTTTTTTAGTAACTGAACTTTTTTGGATAACATGTAGGATCGAACACGATGATACACCTTTTCAAATAAGTTTCGTTTTGTATCGGTATGGGATATGTAATCTTCACTTTCGTAATAAGAAGCTAGTTTTTCTAAACTCGGTTGCGGTTCCGTTTTATACATTTTTAAAACGTCATCAAACACTAATTGAAATTTTTCTTTAGAAACTGAATGATCTATAATAGTTAGATTGTTCATGTGTATACTTCTTTTTTTATGATTAAAAAAATGTTCCACGTGGAACATTTCTCTTTATCTCTTAATTACAATAAAAATTAATCTATGGTTATTATTCATTAAAATGAAAAACTCATATCATATTGATCTATATAATTATCAAAATTCATTTTTTTAAAAAACTGGTGAATATTTTCATTTTTCGAATCAATATTAATAATATTATAATTTCCTTTTGGTAAGCCAGAAAATAATAAAGTTCCAAATTTTTCCCAATTGTTATTTTTTACTCCGAGTCTGTGAATTCTTTTTGAATGTATATGGTAGATCAAATAGGCATATGCTTCTTTATTATCATAAACGGTTACACAATGTAAATTATTTTGGTATTGTATTAAACAGTGATCTTGGTTTTCAATCGAAGGGATATAGTTTTGCAATTGCGCAAACTCTTGAAAAGAAAATGTTGCTGATTCTTTCACTTTGAATTCAGAAACAATTTGTACTCCTTCCCAATTGAATTTATATAAATGATATTTTCGATTAATTGTAAATCCTACTTTTTCATACGCCGAAATAGCTCTATCATTTTTAGTAATGCATTCCAATGTACTTTTTGTAATTCCTTTTTCACGTAAAACAGCAATCGCTTTTTTATAAAGTTCTGTCAATAATCCTTTTCGACGATACGAAGGGATAATTCCTGTTGAAGCATTGTAGGCAACTTTTACATCACCATATTTATTGATTGCATGAATAATGAATCCTACTAATTTATTTTGATCAAATACACCAAATGATAAACTATAATCTACACCAGAAGCTGTCCAACGCTCTTTTACATAATCCAGCGTAAAATTGATTGGTACAAAATAATCAGAAAACGCCAAATTTAAAGTGTCTAAGATTTCTTCAATTGGCGTTTTCTCTAATGTTTTAATTTCCATTTTTGCAGATGTTCCACGTGGAACATTTTATTTTAACGATTTAAATACACCAACATTACACTAATATCACTTGGAGAAACTCCACTAATTCGAGAAGCTTGTGATAGGTTAACAGGACGTATTTTTGAAAGTTTTTGGCGTGCTTCTAAAGACAAATTAGTTAAATCATCATATTTAAAATCAACAGGGATTTTAACACGTTCAAGATTATTTAATTTATCTGCGTTACTCTTTTCTTTATTAATATAACCTGCATATTTTACTTGAATTTCTGTTTGCTCAAGTACTTCTTTATCCAAATCGTATACTTCAATATAGTTAGCTACAGATTCCACATGACGCATATCCTCCATAGAAATATTTGGTCGTGCAAAGATTTTGAACATTTTATCCTGCTGCTTAACTTTAGCCGATTTTTTCTGTTCCAAAATAGGATTGATTTCTTCTGGCTTCACACTCGTTTCTCTGAAAAACTGAATAAAAGCATCCGAATCCGTTTTCTTTTTTTCCATTGCACGGAGGCGCTGTTCACTTGCAAGTCCTAATTTATAGCCAATAGGTGTCAATCTAAAATCAGCATTATCTTGTCGTAACAATGTTCTATATTCTGCACGTGAGGTAAACATACGATAAGGTTCTTCCGTTCCTTTAGTAATCAAATCATCAATCAACACACCTATGTATGCTTCATTTCGTTTTAATATAAATTCTTCACGTTCTTGTACTTTAAGAGCTGCATTGATTCCTGCCATTAATCCTTGCGAAGCAGCTTCTTCATATCCTGTAGTTCCATTAATTTGACCTGCAAAATATAGACCTTCTACAATTTTAGTTTCGAGCGTATGTTTTAGTTGTGTAGGTGGAAAGTAATCATATTCGATTGCATATCCTGGTCTGAAAAACTTCACATTTTCAAAACCAGCTACCGAACGTAAAGCTTTAAATTGAACATCTTCTGGCAATGAAGTTGAAAATCCATTTACATATACCTCAACCGTATTCCATCCTTCAGGTTCTACAAATAATTGATGACGATCTTTATCAGCAAAACGATTAATTTTATCTTCTATAGAAGGACAGTATCTTGGTCCTATTGATTGTATTCTACCATTAAACATTGGAGATCTATCAAATCCTTCCCGTAACAAATTGTGAACTTCAGGCGAAGTATATGTCATATGACAAGCTCTTTGTTCTTTTAAAGGCTTAGTGGTTTTGAGGTATGAGAATTTGTCTGGTTGTTCATCACCTGGTTGGATACTCATTTTTGAATAATCTAGCGATCTACCATCTACACGAGGAGGTGTTCCTGTTTTCATTCTACCAGATTCAAAACCTAGTTTAACCAAATCTTCAGTGATACCTGTTGCAGCTTTTTCTCCTGCTCTACCTCCACCAAAATTTTTATCACCAATATGTATCAATCCGTTTAGGAAAGTTCCATTTGTTAGTACAACCGTTTTTGAACGAATTTCCAATCCTAAAGATGTTTTTACTCCACAAACTCTTTCTCCTTCAATAATTAGTCCTTTTACCATTTCTTGGTAAAAATCTAAGTTCTGAGTTTGTTCTAGCATCAAACGCCATTCTTCTGCAAAACGCATTCGATCACTTTGCGCTCTTGGAGACCACATTGCTGGTCCTTTAGATTTGTTCAACATTTTAAATTGAATAGCTGAATTGTCCGTTACAATTCCACTATAGCCGCCAAGTGCATCAATTTCGCGCACAATTTGTCCTTTTGCGATTCCGCCCATAGCAGGATTACATGACATTTGTGCTATATTTTGCAAATTCATCGTAACAAGCAATGTTTTGCTTCCCATATTGGCAGCGGCAGCGGCAGCTTCAGAACCTGCGTGTCCTGCACCAACAACTATTACATCATATTCCGTAGTAAACATGTCTTACCGATTGTTATTTTTTTAATAGAGAAAGTTAGTGTTCCACGTGGAACATTTTTAGTTTTTCATCTTCTTTAGCAGTCATTACTTTTTGTTCAGATGCTGATTTGTCTTTATAACCACAGTAATGTAATACCCCGTGAATCATTACACGATGCAACTCTTCTTCAAAAGATACATTATACTCATTAGCATTATCAGCAACTCTTTCAATAGATATAAATATATCTCCATGTAGTTCTTTTCCTACTGTGTTGTCAAAACTGATAATATCCGTTAATGTATCGTGGTTTAAAAATTCAACGTTGAGTTTGTGTAGGTATTCATCATCACAGAAAATATAATTGATATCACCTTCCTTTTTTCCTTCAGATGTAATTACTCGTTGAATCCACTCTTCAATTTTTTCTTCATTTGGAAGCTCAAAATTGGTTTCGTAATGAAAACTAATCATCTCTTTTTTTGAAATACTCTTGTACTTTCTTTTTGTAATTATTCCGCAAAGGTAATACTTGTCTGTTTAATATTTCAATTTGATTGAAATACTGTCGAATATCAGGCATTTTTTCGTTTGAAGAATTTATATATTCTTTGCGATTGGTAGTAGATTCACGTTTGTTTTCTTTTTTTTGTTCAAATGCAGCTTTATCAAGTTTTTGTAACTGATATTTTAATTCAATCATTTTTTTCATTGTTTCATCATTGAAACCACGTTCTAATAATTCAGTTTCTACTTGTTCCATTTGTTTTAAAATCTCTTTAGCTTCCGGACTAATTGATTTTTCATCAAATTTATCTTTAAGCTGTTGTTCAAATTGACTTCGCAAAGCTTGTTGTTGCTTAAAAATATCATACAACTTACCAGACATGTCTTCGTCACCATTTCCACCGCCGCCGCCATTTTGACCGTTATCTCCATCTTTACCTTCTTTGCCACCTTTGCCTTTTTCACCTTCTTCTTTGCCGCCTTCTTTCCCATCTTTCCCATCTTTACCCTGTCCTTCTTGCATGCCTTTCTGCATTTGCTTATTCAATTCTTCTTGCGATTGAATGATATCCGGCAATTGAAAACCTTGCCCCTGTCCTTGGTTTTGTCCACTTTGTCCAACTCCAGAAGAACCTTGTCCTTGTCCAGAACCCATACTTTGATTCATGTTATCTAGAGCAGAACTTAAAAAATCAGCAAGTTTATTGGTTGAAGTCAACGCATATTGCTGTGCAGCTACTCCACGATATACATTGTTTTCAGCCAATAACTCTAACGATTTGTCAATATTGAAATATATTTCAGTTATTTCTTTATTAATCTCTTCTGAAATTTTAGGCTGACGCAAGGATAAAGCAAACAAACTATCGTCTACATGCTCAAACATGTTTCGTAA
This sequence comes from Kordia zhangzhouensis, assembly GCF_001005305.1. Taxonomy (GTDB): domain Bacteria; phylum Bacteroidota; class Bacteroidia; order Flavobacteriales; family Flavobacteriaceae; genus Kordia; species Kordia zhangzhouensis. The sequence continues at coordinate 351,457 of NZ_LBMH01000002.1, read as the reverse complement.
TTCTTGCTGTCTCTTAAGTTTATTTGCGTAACCAGCATTTGTGTTGTCAATTTCTTCCAAACTTTTCATTAAACTTTCCTCATCAAATGAGAAAGACACTAAATTGTCTAAGATTTGTCGTAACATTTCCGCATCTTCTTGTATGCTTTGTTGACCACTCATTTGCATAGCAGTTGCCATACTTTTACTCATTCGTTGCATTTTTTTAGCTGCATTTTTTTGCTTTTGCTGTGCACTTTGCTGCTGCTGACTTTTTTGCGGTTGATTTTGAGATTCCTCACTTTTTTGAAGATCGTCTGTAGCTCCTTGTTGCTCTTGTTTGATATCTTCTTCGTCTTCTTTTTTTCGTTCTAAGTCTAATGGTTTTTTTAGCTCATTATTTTCTTTATCCAAATCATCCATTTGCTTTTGGAGTTCTTCAAATTTTTTGTTGAGTGCTTCTTGCTTTTCTTTGGTGTTCTCATCACCATTTTTTTGGGACAACTCTTCTTGCTCTTTAGCAAGCTCTGCTAATTCACGCTGAATTTTTTCTGCTTTTTTTGTTACATAATACCGCTTCGTTAACTCTAGAATTTGCTCAAGGTTCTTTTTACTATTTTGTTGTTGTTTTCCAAGTTGCTCAAGCTTTTCCTGTAATTCTTCTTCACTGATTTTTTCGGCGAGTTTTTTTAACTCTTCCATCAGTTTTTCATTTTTTTCCAATTCTTTTTGCTGGCGTTCCAACCGTTCTTTTAACAACTCTTTGTCTTCATCGTCTTTTGTTTCTTCTTCTTGAAATTCCTCTAAATTTTGTTGCAATTGTTTGGAGAACTTTTCCATCATTTGATCGTTTTGTTCTTGACGTTGCAAAAACTTTTCAAGTTTTTTACGATCATTGAACGTGAGTTCGCTTTTCTCTTTTTGCTCTTGAGAGATTTTTTTGAGTTCTTCTTGTTGCTTTTGGAGTTTTTCTAAAGATTTATCTAAATCTTTGATAGTTTCACTTTGTTGTTCTAATTGTTCTGTTTGTAGTTCCGTATTTGTTAATTCTCTGTAGTTAAATATTTCACTTTTAACTTTTTTGCCTCCGTGAATCGCATCATTATCTGTAAGTTCAAAAAAGAATTCATAATTGACACCTTTGGCCAATTGTAAACTTCCAGGAAATGTGTACTGAAATTCATCAATATTTGAAGAAGTAATCGGAATCGTTTCTCGGTATTCTTCTTTAGTATTTTCGGAATTGTAATATACTAACTTTAAATGTTTTAACCCGTAATCATCTGAAACTTGTCCTAAAAAATACATTGTACGCTGATCAATGGTATCTCGCTTTGATTGCAATTCTAACTTAGGATATTCATCACGAATAACATTGATACTAAATCCAAGATTTTCATAATTCTCTAATTCACTATTGCTCGTACTAATTTGATAATCAAGATCTTGATATAATTTACGTTCAAGTAAAAAATCATCTTCATTTTTTTGGAAAGAAAGCGTACTATCTCGCTCTATTAATTCTAATTTACTGGTTTGCGTTGCTTTTGCTTCCCAAATAACTTTGGTTCCTTCTGGAATTGTAGCATTTCCAGTACTTTTTAATACCTCATCTGTACGTTTGGTATATGCAGGATAATCCAATTTCATTTGAAAATGTATCAAACTTGGTACTTTCAACACATTCAATGTATACGGTTGAGAGGTAACTTCATTAGCTGATAGTGTGAATGTTATAGATTCTTTTGGCTGAGAAAAGGTATATTCAAAGTTACCGACACCTTTGTTTTGAAGAAAATAAGTTTCATCCCCTAGGGTAATCTGCACTTCTTCTGGAATAATATCACCCAGTGTTTGAACGTTAAGCTTATATTCTTTATTTTCAATAGCTTGTAATTCATCATTAACTACTAAAAATTGAAACGGAGCTGGTGGCTCGTAGGCCGTTTTATAATTAACTACACGTTCGTAACTTTCACTAAATACGGAACTATTTCCGGAAATCCATACAAATAAAACAATCGCCAAAGGCAATATTGCATATTTAGCATACTTACTATTTTTCTTAAAATTAATCGCTAATTGAAACGGAATTGGTTGTAATTCTTTTGATTTTTGATCAATACTAGCTAATAACAATTCGGATGCATGCGATGTTTCAGATAATTGCAGTACATTAAGAAGTTTATCGCTCACTTCAGGAAAGTGATTTCCAATAATTGCAGAGGCTTCTTTGTAACTAATTCCCTTTTGCAATTTGAATAATTTGGTCAATGGCCACACAATAAATTTTGCAAAAAGAGTTAGTTCTACCAGAATAAAAATCCAAAATAAAATAGTCCTTGCAACCGTATTGAGCCACAGAAAATGCTCTACTAAAAGTGTAATTATGAAATATAAAAGTCCAATACTAAAAAAAAGGATTGCTCCCTTGATTAGTTCGTTGGTATAATATTTGGCAACAAATTGCCCCAACTTTTTTTGTATGTGTTCGTATGCTTTCATGATATAACTGCTAAAAATAACATATTTAGGTAATTATTAGTATATGTGAGTTGTTAAAGATTATGTAAGATTTAGTTGAAAGTTGCTACTAAGTCGTCATAAACGAATCAATTATGAAAAATATATATACAATTATTGCCATTTTATCTACAAGTTTTCTATTTGCTCAAAGTCCATGGACACAAGAAAAAGGAAAATTTTATACCCAATTATCATTTAGTACAATTCCAAACTATGCGAATGTTTTTGGGAATCCAGAATTCGAAACAGATCGAGAAATTACCGATAATACTCTACAATTTTATGGCGAATATGGAATTTCTTCTAAAACAACATTGTTAGTGAATTTACCTTTAAAACTTATTAAAACAGGAAATGCTATTGGCGAAACTACTTTTATTGCTGAAAATTCAAAAACTGCGCTTGGGAATATTTCATTGGGATTAAAACATCAATTTTACAATAAGAAATGGTTGCTAACTGGTCAATTAAATGTAGAAGCTAACACTAGTACTTTTGAAGCAGCTTCAGGAATTCGTACAGGCTACGACTCATGGACTTTTACACCGACTTTAAATTTCGGAAAAAGCTTCAATTCATTTTATATTCAAGCATTTACAGGAGTTGATTTAAAAACGAACGATTATAGCAATAACTTCAAAATTGGTGGAGAAATTGGTACTAAGATTCATACTAAAATTTGGCTAATCGGTTTTTTAGATATTGTGAATTCGTTCAATGATGGCCATATTGATTTGCCTTTAAGTAATTATGGAACAGCCTTGTATGTAAATAATCAAGAATATACTGCGTTTGGTATTAAATCGATTGTTGAAATCAGTGCAGATTTTGGTGGAATGGTAAATTTTGGTGGTGCATTTTCAGGAAATAATGTTGCTAAGCAAGCTGCACTAACTATAGGGATATACAAGTATTTTTAACTTGAAAATTACGTCTTATCAGTGTAAAGAGATGCTCTTGTCTTCATTCTAAAAAAACAGTATTTTTAATTGCCTTAAAATCAAGAACCTGAATTATGATGAAAGACTTAAAATACCTAGCCGCATTTTCAACGCCAGTAGTGGCTATTATTGCGATATATCTTAGAGGTTATTATACGTTTTTAACACCTGTTTATGCATTTATAATAATTCCTATTTTAGAGTTAATTTTCTCAGAAAATACTACAAATCTATCACCTGAAGAAGCCGAGGAAAAAGCTACTTATAAAATATTTGATTGGTTGTTATATCTAAATATTCCGATTGTTTTTGGGTTATTACTAACAACACTTAACAACGTTTCTACTGGCATGTATGAAACATATGAATTGATTGGATTGGTCTTTTCTACAGGAATTGTACTGGGTTCTAATGGTATCAATGTGGCTCATGAACTTGGTCATCGACAAACACAATATGAACAGTTAATGGCAAAACTGCTCTTACTGCCTTCACTTTATATGCACTTTTTTGTAGAACATAATTTTGGACATCATTTGCATGCAGCTACCAAAGAAGATCCTGCCACAGCAAGATACAATCAAATCGTGTATTCGTTTTGGTGCACTTCTACTAGTAGACAGTACATTAATGCGTGGAAGATTCAAGAAAATTTAAGAAAGAGAACAAAATTTTCCTTTTTTTCATTCAAAAATAATATGTTTTGGTTTTCCATTATACAAATTAGCTACTTAGCAAGTATTTTCTATTTTTTAGGGTCACTTGCTTTAATAATTGCAATTTCCAGCGCTATTGTTAGCTTTTTGTTGCTTGAAACTATCAATTATATTGAACATTACGGATTACTTCGTAAAAAATTGCCTTCTGGACGTTACGAACGTGTTCGTGAAATCCATTCATGGAATTCTAATCATACCATCGGACGCATCATACTATATGAGCTTACACGACATAGCGATCATCATTACAAAGCATCTAAAAAATATCAATTATTAGATTGTCATGAACAAAGTCCGCAAATGCCGTATGGCTATCCCACTTCTATGGTACTAACTTTAATTCCTCCTTTATGGTTTAGAGTGATGAATAAACGTATCCCAAGCGAAATGATTTCTTAAGTGTTTTTCCTGTATCATTTACGGTTTTTCAGTAAAATCCTAAGGTAAAACACCGAATCATTCTTGGTGCTTTGCTTCTACTCTATGTTTTGATACTAACGCATCTTTGCTTTGAAACAAAACAATAGAAACTTTAAAGATTTTACATTATGAAAAACATGATTACTTTGTGTTTGCTCTTTGTATATGGAGTAAGCTTTGGACAGTTCTGTGAAGATTTCAATGATCAGGACATATCAAACTGGAACGGCGTTGCTGCAGGCGCCAATACTGCAGATCCTTTTGGACCTAGTGGAGATGCTAACGATTACTTTTTACATTCATACGATGCTTCGGGAGCATCATACATTTACAACAATGTTGATTATGCTGGCAATTGGCAAGAGTATGATGGACAATGTTTATGCTGGGATTTTCAGGTAATTGAAGATGGAGGTTTTGGCGACCCTGTGTCACCAAGATTAATTATTTATACAGGTTCACCTACAAGCCCTACAGCTACTGCAACTTTTGTTGCCAATGTACAAACTGTTGAAGGTGGCGGTTGGGTACATGTATGTGCTCCAATTGATATTTGCCAAGGACCCGATTTGCCTTCTAATGCAAATGGACAATGGGTAATGGCAACAGGTTCTGATTGTAATGATTGGAACAATTTAATAAGCAACATTAGTGGAATTCGCTTCTTTTTAGACCTCACATCAAGTCCTACTGAAGAATATGGATATGACAATATTTGTATTCAAGATTGTGACATTGATACAGGATCTAATGATGATGGAGCTTTTTGTTGTGAAGGTGAAAACTTAATCGAAAATGGAAATTTTGAAAATGGAGCAAACGGTTTTGGTAGTGATTATGTAGAAGATGCTACTTTGTATCCAGGTGCGTACTTTGTATCTGATGATTCAAGCATATTTGGAACCACTGTAACCGATCATTCTGCATGTGTAGATCCAACACAATACGCAGCCAACAAGGATTTCTTATTAGTAAATGGTCGTACGACACAACCTTCTGGAACTACTTCTGTTATTTGGGAACAAAGTGTTCAAATTGATCCAGAAAAAAACTATAAGTTCTGTGCTAACTTTAAAGACTTACCACAATGTACGTTCAACATTAAACCTGAGATTCGTTTGGAAGTAAACGGTCAAGTATACGATTGGATTACCATTAGTACTAATAGTGATGATCCGTGTGATTGGCAACAAATTTCAGAATGTTTTGATGGTGGAAATGATATATTAGATATTAAAATTCATCTAAAAGAAGATGGTTTAGGTGATGGAAATGATTTAGCAATTGATGATATATCGTTGCAAGCAAAACTAGATCAAGACTTAAGTATTAGTGTACTTCATCAAGGAAGTCCTCAACAATTAACTGGTTCAATCAATAGTATAGATCCGTCTGATGATGTTTTGCTCGTAGAAGATGTATGTGTGGAACAAAATCAAGGGTATCAGTACGCATGGTTTGTATACGAATTGGCAAACTATCCGTTAACACAACCTATAGATTTTATAAATATGGCACCAAATTCTTTTGCTTGGTCAAGTAATATTGGTGGGTTTAACAATCAACTACCAACTTCTACAAATCCTGTTTGGGGATTAACAACTACATTTCCAAACTATGTATTTGAGCCAAATAAATTATATGTAATTGGATTATATGTTGGTTCTTGTTGTGATAGTTGTTATGATGAAGCTTGGTCATATCAAATTACATTAAGTAGTGAAAGCGATGTCCCTCCTACTATGAATGTTTTTACTCAAGAAGTAAAGAATCATATCAAATCATTACTAGTTATGGGCGAAACCAACAATGGAACTTTAGGAAGAAACGACAATGAAATCATCAACTTTAGTATGTATCCAAATCCAACCTCAGGAACTTTACGATTCAATACCGATGAAACAATAATTTCTTATCAAATTACGGATATTACAGGAAAGCTGGTACAAAGTAAAGCTATTGAAGTATCAGAAATTGACGTATCTCAATTGAGTGATAATATGTACTTCTTAACTGTAACTACTGCTTCAGGAGGTAAGCATACAGAGAAATTTATTAAAAAATAGCATTTTTTCTCATACTTGCTGATAATCGAAACCCTCAAAATTAAAACTTTGAGGGTTTCACTTTTACAACTACATTTGCATTCTATAACCATATATTTAAAATCAATGACTAAAAAAGTTCGTGTTCGTTTTGCACCAAGTCCTACAGGACCTTTACATATTGGAGGTGTTAGAACTGCCTTATTCAACTATTTATTTGCTAAAAAGCATGGCGGCGATTTTGTATTGCGTATTGAAGACACCGATCAAAATCGATTTGTGGAAGGTGCAGAACAATATATTACAGAATCATTGAATTGGTGTAGAATTCCTTATGATGAAGGTGTTGAAAAAGATGGAGGGTTTGGTCCTTATAGACAAAGTGAACGTAAACATATATACAAACAATATGCAGATCAATTAATCGAAAAAGGACACGCCTATTATGCATTTGATTCTGCAGAGTCATTAGATACTCACCGTAAAGAACATGAAGCTAAAGGAAAAACCTTTATCTATAACTGGCATAATCGTTTAAAATTAAACAACTCATTGGCACTTACTGCAAAAGAGGTAAAAGCAAAACTAGATGCAGGTGAACCATATGTAGTTCGTTACAAATCACCACAAAACGAAACTTTACATTTAAAAGATATTGTGCGTGGCGATATTGAAATTGACACAAACATTTTAGACGATAAAGTTTTATACAAAAGTGACGGAATGCCAACCTATCACTTGGCAAACATTGTAGATGATCATTTAATGGAAATTACACATGTAATTCGTGGAGAAGAATGGTTGCCTTCGTTAGCATTACATTATTTATTATATCGCTCTTTTGAATGGGAAGCACCTCAGTTTGCACATTTGCCATTAATCTTAAAACCTACAGGAAAAGGAAAATTAAGCAAGCGTGATGGGGCTAAATTTGGTTTTCCAGTATTTCCATTAGAATGGGACGACACAAAATCTGGAGAATTATACAAAGGTTTTCGTGAAGAAGGTTACTTTGAGGATGCTTTAGTAAACTTCTTAGCTTTTTTAGGATGGAATCCTGGTACAGAACAAGAACTGTTTAGTTTGGAAGAATTAGTACATGCATTTGACCTAGAAAGAATCAATAAAGCAGGTGCACGTTTTGATATTGATAAAATGAAGTGGTACAATCAGCAGTATATGCAACACAAATCTGATGATGAATTGGCTACTATTTTTCAAAAACAACAATCTGAACTAGCCGAAATTGATGTCAATTATATTGCTCTTGTTGTGGGCTTAATTAAAGAAAGAGCTTCATTTGTTAGTGATTTTTGGAACTTAAGCCATTATTTCTTTATTGCTCCTGAAAGCTATGATGAAAAAGCATCTAAAAAAGCATTTAAAGAAGATACAGCCGACATTTTAAAACAATTGGTTGAACTTATTAAGCCGATAAATGATTTTACTTCTGCTAACCTCCAAAATGATATCAAAGGATGGATTACCAGCAATGAAATAGGCTTTGGAAAAGTAATGCAACCTTTACGCTTATCATTGGTAGGAGCATTACAAGGTCCTGATGTATTTGAAATTATGTTTATGATTGGAAAGCAAGAAACTATCAAACGTATTCAAAAAGTAATTGAGCAACTATAGAGCTTTTTTACTTTTTTAAATGTGCATACACATAAAAAAAGAGCGCTAATGGCGCTCTTTTTCGTGTTAATTACAAATAGAAAGTGGCTAAAACACTCAACTGTTCTATATTTCCTTTTAATTTATTAGTATCAGCTGTAAGCTTACTTAAAACGTTGGAAAATCCATATTCGTATTGCAACGAAATTTTGAATGTTTGAAATCCTGTCGAAATTCCTATAATTCCCATCAAGTTTAATCGAGATGTTTGACGTGCTTCATTGGCAGTGAAGGTGTTATATCCTTCTAAAACATAGGCATTGAATTTTTCATCAATTTCAAATTTATCTGAAAGCTGAATCGCTGGACCAAATTCTATACTTAGGTGGCGTTCACTAATCTTAAAACTACCCAATACACCTACTTTGGCTGCTAATAAAGTAAATGGAATTTCTTCCGCATTAGACAAAATTGTTTCACGTCCTAATACATTTACTTCATGCTTATTTAAATGTAAAAAGTAAATCATATCAAAATGTCTTGCTACCGTTCCTCGCGTTGACAATCCTCCATGAAAACCTATAGATTTACTAGTTTGAAGATCATTTGTACGAATATCAAACTGATGAATTCCGAAGGAAATTCCAAGTCTGTTGTAATCATTATAACGACTTTGTGAAAAAGATTTTGTAACAAAAAGAGTACATGTAGCTACTAATAACGGAAAAAGGGATTTAAGCATTTATAAATGAACTTTAGATTAAAGTTGCCAAAAATATCCTTTTTTACTTAAAAACAATTATTTTTATATACTAACATTTAATACTACAAATTATGCCTTTCAATCCCATTGTTATTGTGCTTGCAGTCATTGGTTTTTTTATACTGCTATCCTCATTTTTTATTGTAAAACAACAAACAGCCGCAGTCATTGAACGTTTTGGTCGTTTTCAAAGCATTCGTCATTCAGGACTTCAAATGAAAATTCCTTTGGTAGATAGAATTGCCGGAAAATTAAGCTTAAAAATTCAACAGTTAGATGTAATCGTAGAAACGAAAACATTAGACGATGTTTTTGTTCGCTTAAAAGTTTCTGTTCAATATAAAGTAATCAAAGACAAAGTGTATGATGCTTTTTATAAATTAGATTATCCACACGATCAGATTACTTCATATGTATTTGATGTAGTTCGTGCCGAAGTACCAAAAATGAAACTCGATGATGTATTCGTAAAAAAAGATGATATTGCTATTGCGGTAAAAACAGAGCTTAATGATGCAATGATAGAATATGGATATGATATCATTAAAACTTTAGTTACAGATATTGATCCTGACTCGCAAGTAAAATCGGCAATGAACCGAATTAACGCTGCTGAACGTGAAAAAATTGCAGCACAATATGAAGGTGATGCACAACGTATTTTAATTGTTGAAAAAGCAAAAGCAGAAGCAGAAAGTAAACGCTTACAAGGACAAGGTATAGCAGATCAAAGACGTGAAATTGCTCGTGGTTTAGAAGAATCTGTTGAAGTATTAAATAAAGTTGGAATCAACTCGCAAGAAGCTTCTGCATTAATTGTAGTAACACAACATTATGATACCTTGCAATCAATTGGAGAAGAAACCAACAGCAACTTGATTCTTTTACCAAACTCTCCACAAGCGGGAAGTGATATGCTAAACAATATGGTCGCTAGTTTTACCGCAAGTAACCAAATTGGTGAAGCAATGAAAGAAGCAAAACGTAAAAAAGGAACATCCAACAAAGATGAATAATTTCCCAAACCCGAAACATTAAGTTTCGGGTTTTTTATTACTTTCACATTTAAATTTTTTATTAAAAATGAGAAAAAAAGTAACTCTTGTTTTGTTATTGTTTTGGGGAACACTTATGTTTTCACAAGATATGGCAACGCTTAAAAAAGAAGCAATGCGTGATGCACAAGCTGCTTGCAACGCAACATTAAAAGAAGATTTTAAAACGTTATTAACCTTTACCCATCCAAATGTTTTAAATGCAGCAGGTGGTGCCGACGTAATGGAAGAATATTTGAAATCTACCTTTAAAGATATGAGCGAAAGTGGTTTTGTTTTTGAAAAGGCTGAAACCAAATCAGTTTCAGATATTGTAAAAGAACAAGGAGAATATCGATGCTATGTGGAAAATTACAATCAAATGAAGATGAATGATAAACGTATCATTTCTACTAGTTATATGATTGGTTTTTATAATGAAAAAGAGAAAAAATGGACTTTTGTAGAAGCGAAAGAGTTAAAAAATACAGGTTCTGTTATTGCTTATTTCCCCGACTTTAAAACAGCGATGGATATTCCAGAAAATACTTTTAAAATGGAAGTTATTAAAGAATAAACATTCGTCAAAAATTTACTTGCGTTTATTAAGCAAATTCTTATATGTTCGTTTTATGTTATTGTTTTGAAGTAACAAACTACTCATCATAATGAAACGAACATTTTTTAATAGGTATTATTTATTATTTTACTATTCTTTTCGGGTAAACTTTTCTTTTCTCAAGAAAAGGCAGTACATACAATTGATTTTACACAAAACTTTAAACCTATAACATTCAAAGCTTCTATTTTCTGTAAGCAGCATCAATTCTTTATTTAAAGCTGTTTTTAAAAGCTTTTATTTAAAAAACAACAATCTATATAACGTTGTTTTTTTGATTGAATAAAACGCATCTATTGAAGTTATTTTTAATAGTATTTACTAATATATTTCCAAAATAGTATCATCTTTTCTTATACTCCATTTTTGTGACAAAAAAAATCCCAAGAACAAATTGTTCTCAGGATTTTTAGGGTTTGGTTGGATTGGTGTTGCTTGTTTAGTTGACAATCAATTTTTTGGTTACTACTTGATTTCCAACTTTAATTTTTACAAAATATAAACCTGTTCCATATTGAGAAACATCTAGTCCTTGTTGTGCTCGTGCATTAAAACGAGTTTCTTCAATTGTTGTGATTGTTTGTCCAATACTATTTAAAAGCTCAATTTCGTATGTATTTCCAATAGTGGTATTGATAACTACCTCAACTTTATCGTTTGCTGGATTTGGATACATAGCAATCGCTCTTTCTAAAGCATTTTCTCCAACAGATAATGTTTTGGTTAATATAATATTATCAACAAATGTACTATTACTATAATCGTTGACATTAGTAAATTTTACTAAAATACTTTCTCCTACATATGGTGTCAAATCAATAATTTCTGTTCTCCAATTAGCAGCAGAATTCGGTACCCAAGCAGCATTCACATAAGGAACAGTAGCTAAGTCTAATCCGTCTTTAAAATATACTTGAGTATACGTTGCTCCACAATCAATAGATACTTCAACACGTAACCCATCATTGTATGTTGATGACCATTGAGCTTTAGCTAAATCAAACGTTAATTCGGCAGTTCCATTAAATACTAAGTCAAAATACTCTGTAATAAATACATCTTCCTGCCCTCTTGTAGAATAGTTTGCTCCATCTACAAAAGCAGCAATTGTTGGGTTGCCATCTGAACCAATAATATTAGTACGTTCTTGCCAAGTTCTAGCACCATCAGGATTTTCTAGTTGCCATCCATCAGGTAATACACCATTTATTTCAAAATCTTCTGTAAAATCAATCGATGTACCGCTTATTTGCGCATAAAAACTTAAACTTTGCTCATCATTATTTACAAATTCATCTCCTGATAAAGAGGTCCAAACACGTAATGTATTATCTCCATTACTTGTTAAGGTAATTGGTGTAGTAAAATTATAAGTATCTAATGCACCTGAAGCTAATGTTCCTGTATAAGTTTCTTGAACAACAGGCTCTGTTCCAACTTGATAGGATATAATAAAGTTTGATTGCGGATCAGTTCCATCATTTTGAATATCGGCAGAAACTACTATTGGAGCAGTATTACAAATAGTTTGGAAATCTCCAGCCGTGTTGTTAATAGCTGCTACTGATAAGTCTTTACTTAAAGGACAGTTAAATAATCCACTTCCAAGATAATTTATAGCATTGGTACGTAATGTTTCCCATCCATTTCCACCACGAGCACTTACTGCCACCCAAATTGGTTCAAATGGATTAGTAATAGGAATTGTTGCTGAATTAGTATTCGAAGTTCCTGCTATTTCCATGAATTTATCACCTAATAAATACACGTCATACGCTGTAGCTCCAGAAACAGCATTCCAAGTAACTATAATATCAGTAGGACAAACTTGAGTAATATTTACTCCAGCAACACGAGAAGCAATTGAAAAGTTAGCACTCTGATCTGTTAATGTTCCATTAGTAATTCTAATAATACATTCTCCCGAAGTAATCCCATTAGGAACATTCCACGTATAGTTGGTAGTAGCAGGTGGTAAAGTTGCCATGTTATTCCATGTAGCTCCATTATCTGTAGAATATTCTAATTGATGCGTGTTTATAGCATTAATTGCATCCCAGTGAATTACTTCTTGAGTTCCAGCAACAAATTTTTCTCCACCTTGAGGATATGTAAGTGTAATTCCATCCGTAATAATTTCATATACTACATAATATTTTTGTGGTCCCATAGGAACATTGAAGCCTGCTATATTAATATTATAAGTACCTGCTGCTGGATTTGTAATTAATACTTGCTCCATATTGTTTAAACGATCTGTTCCTGTCGTAGCAGGCGTATTTAAAAAGGCAGCATTTGGTGTAGTATCTAAAATCCAAGGTTGGTGTGTAGTACTTCCTGGATCTGTTACGACTAAGTCTAAATCGTTTACTAATGCTGGAGAAGCTCCTGGTGCTGCTGGAGCATCACTCCAATATACCATAAATCTAACTTCTCTAGTGTTAGCCGGTACAGAAATAGAGTGATTATTGCTTCCTCCTTGTGAAATTGTACTATTTAAATAGCGACCATCTTCAATTAATTGTACAGCTCGCAATCCGTTTACCATTCCCCATCCAAAACTAAAGTCAGGACCAGTATTTCCATAATCGTTTGCTGTGTTTAATAATGTAGCTTTAATTAAGGCAGATTCTGGAAAAGCTCCTCCATTTAAACTTGCATACGCTTCATACAATTGAGCAGAAACTCCTGCGATTCCTGGTGCTGCTCCAGAAGTTCCTCCAAAAACTAAGTACGAGTTATTTTCATCTGTAGATTCTTGATTTTGTCCATGTGCTGTAATATCTGGCTTGATACGTCCATCTGCAGCAGGTCCACGACTACTTGACCCAGCTAATGAGCCATTAAAAAATGTATTTGCCGTTGCTATTACATTCTTCCCTTGTTTATGTCCACCAGTTATATTTCCCCAACCAGATCCAGCACCATAACCACAGTTACTTGTACCTGAATTACCTGCAGAAAATACGTGTAATAAAGAAGGATTATTGTTAGTTTGTGTATCTACCGTTCTTGAAATAGTGGTATATCCATCATTACAGCCATCACCATAAGATGAATTGGTAATCTGAACAGAGCCATTATTAATTAAATCTGTAGTAGCAGTATCTAAGAAAGAAGATGCATATTGTACAACAAATACGTCTGCTCCTGCTGCCATTCCTCGCTTTGTAGGGTCTAAATTTCCAGCACCTGCCAAAATTCCAGCAACACCATCACCATGCGTTTGTCCAACAGTTGACGAAGCCGAGTTATCTATTCTTCCTTGAAAATCAATATGCGGACCTACTACTCCGTCATCTCGTACCATGACACCAACACCAGCTCCTGTATAGTTTCTACCTGTTGGTGTTTGTGTATCTAAGTTGGAAGCTCTATGTAAACTTCTTCCTCTCGTATCTTCTTTTACTGCTGGAGCAGGAATCAATTCTACCCACTTTACATATGGTTTTTCTACAACTTCATCAATTTGAGCATAAGGAACTGCTATTTCGATGATTGTACTTCCTTTGTATTGAGCTTTGATAGCCAAATTAGGAATTGTTAATAACTGATTTTTTACATATTCGGTTGTAATGAAATCATAATGCTCTAATGTTAGTAATACATTATTTCCTTGAATTGCATGCTCATCAATATTATTAAGCTTTATTTGAGCAGATTTTTTGAAGTTGTTTTCAATAGGAATGATAGAAATTACTCCTGATTGTTGTAAATAAGAAATTGATGTGTTTTCTGGAAAATAGAACAAGTATGTTTTATCTGGAAAATACTCAATCAATTTAAGACCTTGCTCTGCGAATTGATCTTGAATGTTTTGTGTTGGTGTTTGACTAAAACGTAACCAACCAAAATAACCTTCACTAAATTTTGAAGATTCTGGCATTGTATTCCAGTTGAAGGATGCAATATTGGTAGGCATCGTAATAATTTCATCTTGGAAATACACTGTGTTTTGCGCTGTTGCTACTGAGCAGTTCAAAAAAATAGCAGCAATTAGCAAAGGAACTAAAGAGGTTAGCAAACTCTTTACTCGCGTAATTTTTTTCATGACAATTTAATTTTTGTTTTATTAGGGTTTTCACACCTTTTTAACAATTACTTTTAGGTTGACTTAGTGGGTAAGTAATTGTCAAAAAAGTATTTAGCACGCTAATATAGTAATTAGTTTATAAAAAAATGTTAAGTTTTTTGTGGATACAAATGCTTTTTGTGATGATTTTTTAAAATATGAGAATATTATTGAATCATAGGAAAGAAGCTTAATTGTGCAGATTTGTACTAAAAAATAAAGCCATGCTGTTGCATGGCTTTATTTTTTTTAAGTAATGAGACTACTTTTTTATAAGTTTTTCACTTCATTTACTAGCAAATCATTTTTGTCTTCCTTAGCTTTTTCAATAAAATCTTGAATAGCTTCTGTACGTTCTTGTCCATTTTTTAATAAAACAGCTAGTGATATCGCTGTAGCTATTCGCGTCCCTGTTTTTTTAGTAGCAGTTGCAAATAAAGGTTCAAGATCTGCATAAGAAATTTTTTCTGCTAACTCTAAAATTTTCTTCTTTGCAGCTTCCTGTTTTGCTTCAGGAAGATTGGTATATTTTTTACCTAATTGTTTAATTTCTTCAATTGGTGGACGTTGATGCTGATTATTTGATTGTTTCGGTTGATTTTGTGTAGGCTTAGGTTTTTGCTTTGCCCATGTATCTCTCAAACCAACAGTTTTGTTAAAAATCAGTTTTTCATCAGTAGAATCTTCATCTACACAAAAATATCCTAAACGTTGAAATTGAAAACGATCACCAACTACTGCTTCTTTTAAATAGGGTTCAATAAAAGCATGTACAATAGTAAGCGAATTAGGATTGATGAATTCCATGAAATCTTTGTCTTTGTGACTATCTGGTGCTTCATCAGAAAATAAACGATCATACACGCGCACCTCAGCTTTCTCTGCATGCGCCACCGAAACCCAATGCAAAGTTCCTTTAACTTTACGTAAACTAGCTTCTGTTCCACTTCCACTTAAGCTATCCATGTCATAACTACAGTGAATTTCTGTGATGTTTCCTTGTTGATCTTTTACAACACTTTCACCTTTTATGATGTATGCATTTTTAAGACGTACTTCTCTTCCTAAACTCAGCCTGAAATATTTACTATTTGCTTCTTCTTTAAAATCTTCTCTTTCTATGTATAACTCTCTTGAAAAAGGAACTTTATGACTTCCAGCTGTTGCATTTTCAGGATTATTTTCAGCTTCAAGCCATTCAACTTTGTCTTCTGGATAATTCGTAATAATCAATTTAACAGGATCTAATACTGCCATCACACGATTTGCAGTTTTATTTAAATCTTCACGAATACAAAATTCAAGTAATGATACATCAATTACATTTTCACGTTTGGCTACACCAACGGTTTCTACAAACTTTCGAATAGCTGCAGGTGTATATCCACGTCTACGTAAACCAGAAATGGTAGGCATTCGAGGATCATCCCAGCCAGAAACTACTTTTTCTTCAACAAGTTGCAACAACTTACGTTTACTCATAATAGTATAACTTAAGTTTAAACGGGCAAATTCTCGTTGTTTTGGTTGTAATGGATACGCATTTTTACTGTATTGATATACATTATCTTTAAACCAATCATATAACTTTCTATGTGGTTTAAATTCTAATGAACACAGCGAGTGTGAAATTTGTTCTATGTAGTCACTTTCTCCATGTGTCCAATCATACATCGGATAGATACACCAATCATTTCCAGTTCTATGATGATGCGCATACATGATTCGATACATGATAGGATCGCGCATTAACATATTAGGATCTTCCATATCAATTTTGGCACGTAACACATGAGTTCCTGCTTCAAATTCGCCATTTTTCATCCGTTGAAATAAATCTAAGTTTTCCTCTACACTGCGATTTCTATACGGACTATTGGTTCCAACTGAAGTGGGAGTTCCTTTTTGAGTTGCCATTGCTTCAGATGATTGTGAATCAACATAGGCTTTTCCATCTTTAATCATTTGTACTGCCCAATCATACAGCTGTTGAAAATAATCTGATGAATAACATTCATTTGCCCATTTGTACCCTAACCAAGCTATATCTCGTTTAATAGCATCTACATATTCTTGTTCTTCTTTCGCAGGATTCGTATCATCAAATCGAAGATTTACTGGTGCTCCATATTTTTCACCCAAACCAAAACTAATACCAATAGCTTTGGTATGACCTATGTGCAAATATCCATTAGGCTCTGGTGGAAAACGAAAACGCAATTGTTCTTTTGGCATTCCATTGGTTAAATCTTCTTCAATAATATGCTCAATAAAATTGAGTGATTTTGTTTCTTCCGTCATGGGATAATTGTTTCAACTTTAAGAATGTAAAATTAACGAATAAAAGTGAATTTTAAGGTGTTTCTTTTTTTACTTCCATGATTCCATTATGTTTCAAATAGCTAGTAGCTACTTATAAGAAAAAAACTATACTACAGTACTTATTACTTAGTATGCACAATCTAAATATTAATCCTAAAAATAGGGAAGAAGTATGCTATAAATACTAGTTGTTATTTGATGTTAGAAGTATTGGAATGAAAGTAAATATTTTAAGTCTAATTGACCAACCTCTATACATTGATATATTGCAAAGAATACTGTAATTTAGCCTTATAAAGGAGATAAAATTATGGGAATTATCCGAGTTACCAATATCAGAGTGTATGCTTTTCACGGTTGCTTAGTAGAAGAAAGTAAAATAGGTAGTGATTATCGTGTAGATGTTGCTGTAAAAGCCAATTTACAAACATCTGCAATAAGTGATCAATTAAAAGATACTGTAGATTATGTGCACATCAATCGAATTGTGAAAGAAGAAATGAACATTCGATCAAAATTGTTAGAGCATGTAGCTAAACGTATCTTGAATCGTATCTTTGATGAAATAGCTATTGCTAATGAAGCTACCGTTGAAGTTTCAAAAATTAATCCGCCTATAGGTGGTAATGTTCAGATGGTTACTATCGAAATGACTTCACAACGTTCGTAAGAATTCTATTTAAAGTTTTTTTTTGTTGCATAGAATGTAAAATTGGTTAAATTTGCAATGCATTATGGCGTCGTGGCCGAGTGGCTAGGCAGAGGTCTGCAAAACCTTGTACAGCGGTTCGAATCCGCTCGACGCCTCTAAAAAAATAAAACCTTCTGATTGTCAGAAGGTTTTATTTTTTATATACTATAAGTAACTTTCTATTTTTTCTTTAATCTTATCTTTTCCTTTTGGGAAAACACCTTGTAAAATCATAATGGAGCCAAAAATAATGATAAGAATACTTACCCATTTTTTGGTTTTAAAGATAAATCGCGGTGTCATCTTATTTTTGAGTTTTTTAGCTAATAGAATTTTTGCAATATCTGTAACAAACATACTAACCAATACAGTTGTCAAAAATAAAATAACTCCTTGTGAAGATGATGTCAAAGCATTTGCCATAATAATGACACCTATCCAACCTGCCAATACTCCAAAATTGATAAAATTTAGCAAGAAACCTTTAATGAATAAGCCAAGAAGATTCTTCTTTGTGTCAACATTGTAATGTTCTCTTACTATTTTTCGAAACGATCGAGAAGTTCGTACATAAGAAATAACACCAAAAGCTACTAAGATCAATCCTCCAAAGATGATTAAATTCGGATCATCTTTAATTTTATCTAAAATTTGACTTGTACTATAGTATGCAAAAATAATGAAAAGAATATCTGCAAAAATAGCTCCTAAATCAAACGCAATGGCACTTCTAAAGCCTTTGGTAATACTGG
Organism: Kordia zhangzhouensis; assembly: GCF_001005305.1. Taxonomy (GTDB): domain Bacteria; phylum Bacteroidota; class Bacteroidia; order Flavobacteriales; family Flavobacteriaceae; genus Kordia; species Kordia zhangzhouensis. Next base: position 332,957 of record NZ_LBMH01000002.1, on the reverse strand, counting down.
TTTCTATAATTATAAAGAATACAGGGCCAATGGCAAAAGCTAAGATAAAACCGTAAAGTGCAGCGTAAGCTATTCCGTCAAACATAGTACAAAAGTAGTAAAAGTAATAGTTTTTACTCTTTAATGTATTCCATATCAGGCGTAATTTTTTTGGTTTTTTCTTTTTTCATCTTTTTCTCAATCTTTTTCAACCATTTTTGAATATTTTTTTCAATTGCTTTTCATTGGAATAATCAACAGGAAATAGTTTTCACCATCAAAATATTTAAAGTTTATAACAGATGCTACCTGATTGGTTCTAATAAAATACACAACTGCTTTTCCTTCAGAAAGTTGGTATGATTTGTTCTTGAGAAAATACAAATTGTATTAAAAGTATTGCTAATACTATGATTGTAATTTTTTTATATAATTTTTTATGTACATAAAAAACGCCTAAATGGCAGTTTAGGCGTTTAAATTATTGATTGATGAATGGTGTAATGAATTTATTTTACATTTATTTTTCCTCCAAAGATTTTATCTTTTTTAATGGTTTCAGGGTTTCCATGAATTTCAATATAACCACCTGCTCTTACTCTAGCATCCGCTAATACAGAAGCTGAAATATACGCTTCGCCACCAGCACTAACTTTTACTTTTGTTTGTTCTGTGATTAATTTTTTTCCTTCATAAATTCCGCCAGTGTTTAATACAACTTCTTGATGTTTTACTTTTCCAGAAATTTCAATAATTCCTCCTGTCACTGCTCTAGAGTCTAACTTGTCTACTTCTAAATTCGTAATAATTCTTCCTCCTTCTTGTGCTTTAAGCTCCAAATACGGTTGTTTTATGGTCTCATTTGTTACAATTACAGCGCCTTCGTTGGCGTCAATAGTAGTAAGATTGGTGTAATATACTTCTACAAAGGTTTGTGTACCATCAAAAATTCGATCGAATTTCATACGTATTTTTAGCTTTCCTTTTTTATTTATTACTTCTACATCTTCAATATCAGCACCAGTGATAACTACTTTATTCTCTGTAGATTTAATCAAATTGATTTCAATAAGGTCAAATACTTTTACTTCATCAAAATCTCCTACATTTTTTTCTAAAGGTTTTTGAGCAAAAGTAGTATAGGTAATTAAACAGCAAATCAGTGTGAATATGTATTTCATGATCTTGGTTTTAGTGTTCTTTTAGCTTAAAGAGTACTAACAAAACGTTTTGTTACAGTTTTTATTGAATTTTAATGTAGATTACTGTAAATTATGGCTTTACCTTAATTTAAATATGAGTTTATTCCCTAATTTACCTTGAAAACTTAAACTTTATATTATGAAAAAAAGAAATTTAAAATCATTGAAAATCAACAAAAAGACTATTTCTCAATTAAGTATTGATAAAGCTACTGGTGGAACGGGAAGTTATCTTTCCATTCACCCAGGATTGTATTGTGGTGCTGGAAACACTACTAGCTTTGGACAAATGGCTTGTGAAGTAGATTGTATTTGTGAAGACTATTAATCGTATTCTTATAAAATGTAGAAAGCTCGATTTAAAAAAATCGAGCTTTTGTATGTTTATTTTAGTTTTACTGCAGTTCCTGTAATACTAATCATTACTGCACCACCAGCACTAATTTCCATATCAACATTAATACCAACTACTGCATCTGCATATAACTTTTGAGCATTATCTTGAAGTTTTTGAAACGTTTTTTCTTTTACTTCTTCTATTGCTGCTTCTACATGTTCATAATATTTTTTCATACTGAACATATCTTTGAACGACATGCCTTTGTAACTATAATTAATACTATAAGTCATCCCTGAAACTAAGCCAAGATATTCTACTATTTCTCTATTTTGTAATTGGTCTGTTGTTGAAAATATCATCATTAAAAAGGTATTTTAAATTTATGCAAAATTAGTAGGTGTTTTTAAATAAATGTTACATGATTAAGACATATAATTCTTCTGTAATGCTCAGCTATTAAAAAGAACAGTCTCCTGTTTATTATGCTTCTACTTCGCTCCATTTTCCAATCAAATTAAAGTCTAAGTGACGTTTCACAAGATCAGTATTTTTAACTTTCACCACAACTTCATCTCCGAGTTGATACATATTTTTGGTAACTTCTCCTACCAAAGCATATTGCTTTTCATCAAATGTGTAATAATCATCTTTAATCTCACGAATTCGTACCATTCCTTCGCATTTATTAGCAATGATTTCTACATAAATTCCCCATTCAGTCACTCCAGAAATCACGCCTACAAATTCTTCATCTTTGTGATCTTGCATAAACTTAATCTGCATGTACTTGATAGAATCACGTTCAGCATTGGCCGCTAAGTTTTCCATATTGGAAGAATGCTCACATTTTACCTCATATTCCTCTTGGTTTGCAGATTTTCCACCATCAAGATAATGTTGTAATAATCGATGTACCATAACATCTGGATATCGACGAATTGGTGATGTAAAGTGCGAATAATATTCAAAAGCTAACCCATAATGTCCAATATTATTGGTTGTATATTTTGCTTTACTCATACTCCGAATTGCTAAGGTATCAACCATGTTTTGTTCACCTTTTCCCTTTACATCTTCTAAAAGTTTGTTCAGTGAACTGGTCGTACTTTTTCTTGATTTGAGGTTTAATGAATATCCAAATCGAGAAATGATAGTTTGTAAATTTGCTAATTTTTCAACATCTGGTTCATCATGTACACGATATACAAATGTTTTTGAAGGTTCTTGTTTTCCAATAAAAGCAGCTACTCTTTTATTAGCTAGTAACATGAATTCTTCAATTAGTTTATTAGCATCTTTTTGAGTTTTAAAATATACACCTTCAGGATTGTTATTTTCGTCTAAATTAAAGCGAACTTCAACTTTATCAAAGGAAATAGCTCCTTGATTCATACGCTTGCTTCGCATAATTTTTGCTAGTTCGTCTAATTTTAAAATAGCATCAACAATTGGTTGTTCTACTTCATAACTTGTGCCTGTTAATGAAATATCTGCTGGAATTTTATTGTCTTTAGTTTCAATAATTACTTGTGCTTCTTCATAAGCAAATCGTTTGTCAGAATATGTTACTGTGCGACCAAACCATTGATGTAATACTTCGGCTTTATTATTGATTTCAAATACTGCCGAAAATGTATATTTTTCTTCATTTGGACGCAATGAGCAAGCTCCATTGGAGAGAATTTCAGGTAACATTGGTACTACACGATCTACTAAATATACAGAAGTAGCGCGTTCATACGCTTCTTCATCGAGAATTGTTCCTGTTTTTACGTAATGTGAAACATCAGCAATGTGAATTCCGATTTCGTAATTACCATTTTCTAATTCTTGAAATGATAATGCATCATCAAAATCTTTGGCATCTTTTGGATCAATCGTAAACGTAAGAACCTCACGCATGTCTCTACGTTTTTTAATCTCTGTTTCTTGAATAGAGGTATCTAACTTGTTTGCAAAATGTTCAACTTCTGCTGGAAATTCATATGGCAAACCATATTCTGCCAAAATCGAGTGAATTTCTGTATTGTGTTCTCCAGGCTTTCCTAATACTTTGGTAATAATTCCAAAAGGCGAATCTGCGCGAGCTGGCCAATCGTCAATTTTGACCAATACTTTATCACCATTTTGAGCGCCATTTAGGTTGTCTTTAGACACAAAGATATCTGTGTACATTTTTTGATTAGAAACCACAACAAATCCAAAGTTTTTTTGCATTTCCAATACACCAACAAACTCTGTTTTAGCACGTTTAACGATAGTAGTTATTTCTCCTTCAGGGCGATTGTTTTTTCTACGTTTATACACATAAATTTCAACTTCGTCACCATCAAGGGCTTTATTAAGCTTGTTATTTGGTACAAAAATATCTTCTTCAAATTCGTCACAAATCACATATCCTTGTCCACGCGAAGTTATATCTAAAATTCCTGTATAATACTCAGTTGAGCCAATTACACGGTATTTTCCACGATCAACTTCTTCGATTTTTTGTTTGGCTTTAAGCTTTTTTAAGGTTTTTATAATTTGGTTTCTTCCGCTAGTATCATTGATATTTAATTTGGCAGCTATTTGTTTGTAGTTGTAAATTTTATTGGAAGATTTTTTAAATATTTGAAAAATCGCATCTGTTAAGTTAGGTATTTTGTGCGATTTCTTTTTTTTCTTTCTTGTCATTATATCATACTAATTTGATACGTTTTTAAACGCATCATCTGTTATTTATTTTTTTAAGTTTTCCATTGAAAAAAGTGGATTAATTTCACTTTTCACATTGTTGAAAAATACGAATTAATTATGTCAGGAATGCTGTGTTTTTGTTGAAATTAACAATTTCGTTAGAACACAACGAATAGGAGAGAAGCTGTAAAAATTCTGATGCAAAGATATAAATATTTTACAATTTGTATTTTGCAACATATTAAATTCATGTTATATATGTGTAAAGACGAGTGGTTTTTAATTGTAAACCCTACTTCAGGAAGCTTTTCTGGAAAGCGAAAATGGAAACAAATTGCAGCTGCTTTTAGTGCTAAAAATATTCCATTTACACATCAATTTACCAACAAACCTCAACATGAATACGAATTGGTTCAATATGCATTACAAAAAGGATATCGAAAGTTTGTTAGTATTGGTGGTGATGGTACTTTACATCACATTGTAAATAGTTTAATGCAACAAACAGAAGTTTCTTTAGAGAATATAAAATTAGGGGTAATTCCATTAGGTACAGGAAATGATTGGGTAAAAACATATCAAATTCCAACCCAAATTGATCAGGCAGTTCAAATCATCAAAGATGCACATGTTATTTTTCAAGATATTGGAAAGATGATTTTGACAACGACAAACACAACTATTTTTTTTACTAACGTAGCAGGTTTAGGGTTTGACGGATATGTAGTGAAACAAAACGAACGTTTAAAATTTTTAGGAGCCGCTTCATTTTTGATTTCTGCAGTTATAGGACTTATTCGTTATAAACCTACTCAATTTACAATTGAAAGTTCTACTAAAAAACTGACTTCCAAATCTTTACTTACTGTAGTTGGTATTTGCAAGTTTTCTGGTGGCGGCATGCAATTGACTAAAAATGTAGACTCAATTGACGGTTTGTTTGATATCTCAGTTGCTAAAAATTTTACATTTTGGCAGCTTGTTAAGAATCTTCCTAAATTATTTACAGGATCAATTGTAGCGCATTCGCAAGTAGAAACATTTAAAACATCTTATATTACTGTTTCAGCTCCAAAATCAACTTATATTCAAACAGATGGTGAATTGGTAGGTATTGGCGGATTTTCCGCAGAAATAGTACCAAAAAAAATGCCTTTTGTAGTACCTTCTTAACTGGTTTTTAATTTTAGTTTTTTTAACAAAACTTGAATGAGTTAATTTCTAAATTGTTTAGAGTTAATAGCTAACGGTTTTATACCTATTTTTGAAAAAGTTAAAAAAAACTTAAAAAAAGTGTAACAAAACAGAAATTATTACGTCTATATAGAAAGTGCTAATTTTTTTAAAATTATGAAACGAGTGTATAAAGTCATCTTATTATTTGTATCAATCTTTTTGATTGGTATATTCTCGTTTGGTAGTTATATCAATTCTTCCCTAAAAAAGGAAAACGATTATAGAGCTGTAGAGGTTAAAAACGATTCTATAAAAAATGCAGCTATTGACACATATTATTTAAACTAGTTTTCTTATTTTTAATACGTTACATCAGTAAATTTTAATGGTATATGATTAATTTCGTTACGGTTGCTACATTTACGTATCCATTTGAATATGCAATTTTGCGTATCATTTTGGATCAGAATGGTATCAATTATATTTTTGAGAATGAAATGATGTTAAGCGTTTTCCCATTCTATTCAAACGCACTTGGAGGTATTTCCTTAAAAGTTCACAAAAACGACGTAGCGCGTACACAACAAATTCTAGAGGATTTTGACACTAAACAATCTCATCTACGAATTGTTTAAATTCTTTTTTATTTTATCACACTACAAATTGTATTTCTATTTTCTAAAATTAGATACTATCAAAACTATTCGACAAATCTTACTGTAAAGTATCAATTCATAATTCCTCTAAAATTCATTTCATACAATTGTTATCAACACTTATTATATATAGTTTTCTTTTCTTTTTAAAATTTAAAAAAATAATGATGATTATAATAGCTTGTGAATAGCTAATAAAACTTTTATTGATTTTTGTTGTATATATCTTTTATTGAATTTGATTAACAGTTTATGAAAAATATAACTAATTAGAAATAAGGAATATTAGTTAGGTTATCAACAGTTATTAACAATGTTTATACACAGCTTTTTTTTAATAAAATAATAGTTGATATGTGTTAATAACCAAGAGAAAGACTTTTGAAAACTTTCAAAAAAAGAAGCTGTAAAAAAGTTGGTAAGCATAAAAATTTATCCATATTGTAAAATATTCTGAAGCTACCAAATTTTGTTCTTACAAAATAGCTTATAAATATCAACAATTCATGTTAGCTTATAATAGACTCAATATGAAGGAATTGTAAATTTAAATTAACATTCACTTTTTTCGGTTGTTCAAAAGTGTATTCATACCTTTGTTTTCAACAAACACAACACATTTTACTTATGAGACATATAGCGATTGGAAACGATCATGCCGGAACCAATTATAAGAACGCCATTGTGGCGCATTTGGAAGCAAAAGGTTATACAGTACAAAATTATGGAACCAACTCAGATGACAGCGTAGATTATCCAGATTTTGTACATCCTGTAGCAAATGATGTAGAAACTGGGAAAGCTCCATTTGGAATTATTATTTGTGGAAGCGGAAATGGTGCTGCGATGACGGCGAATAAGCATCAAAAAGTGCGTGCTGCTTTGTGTTGGACCAAAGAGATTGTGGCGTTGGCAAGAGAACACAACGATGCGAATATTTTGAGCATTCCTGCACGTTTTACGTCGATACCACAAGCTATTGCGATGGTGGATACTTTTTTAGAAACTGAATTTGAAGGTGGCAGACATCAACGTAGAGTAGACAAGATTGCGTGTAGCTAGATTTTTAGAATATTAGATAACCCAAACTTGTTAAGAGTTTGGGTTTATATTTGGTCTTCAAAAATTACAGGAACAGCTGTCTTTTTTAAGTATTTTTGAATTTCTTTTATAATATTCATTCCAATTAAATTCGAAGCTTATATTTTCAATAGCTTCCTTAAAAATACTATCAAAATTAGGTTCTATATTTTTATTGGTTTCATACCATTCTTTAGAAAATTCTGAATACTCATCTCCTAAAGCTTCTCCTTGACTTCGCATTTCTTGATGAATAGTTGTTAACCAATAATTTACTTTCTTTTGATAACTCATTTTTTGGTATTCTTCTTTCCAAAAGTAGTTTTCTTCTTCTTTGTATTTTAATCTATTTTCTTTGGCTTTTTTAACCATTTCCTTTTCTTCTCTTGATAAATAACTCAGAATTTTTTTATTTTACAAGTGAATTAAAATTATATCATAAATACCATTTTTATATGATACATATTATTTTGAAGTGTACATGAATTTCTCATATAGGATTTCCTTGTTCATCCCAGGCACCTCCCAAGTCAGGATCCATGATGTTGTTGTGCATGAAATATTCTTCTTCTAGTTGTCCATTTTCGTAGTATAATCGTACCCAACCTTCTTGGTATCCATTTTGGAATTCTTCTTCTAAAGACAACCATCCTGCGTCTTCATAAGTTAAACAAATTCCTGTGAATGGTTTTCCTTTATAATGTAATATTTCAGTTCCACCTCCGTCAAAACCAGCGTGTTCTAAATTTTCGTATTTTATTCTTACTGTTTTCATGATTATCTATTGTTTTTCAATAGAAAGAATTTGAAATCTTTGAGAAAGGAAATAAACTTATCAAAACTCCAAGTAATATCTGGAGTTTTACTTTCTCTTTTCCACAAGGATATAAAAATCACTACCTTCAACTTGATAGTCAAATTTTTCGTTTATTTTTAATTTCATAGAATTATGTATGATTTCTTGAACTTCTTTGGAAATCCATCCTTGCCAAGAAATATCATCTAAAGCTCTTTCTTCTTCAAGTAAAGATTCATAATTAACGCCGAAATGACCTTCCCAACCGTAACATTTATTTGTAAATTTATATTTCATTCTTATTTGTAAATCAACCTATCTTTTTCAGAAAGATAAGAAAGAGAAAAACCCACAAACATTAAAAGTTGCGGGTTTTTTACAGTTATTTATTTTTATCTTTTAGGTATTTTTCTGCCCAAGAATAATCTTTCCCAGTAATAAAATCCATGTGATAATATTGTAAGTTTTTCATGTCATTTCGCACAGAAGTGATGATATCAAGTTCTGGATCTGTATATGTGTTGTACTCTAAATCTAAATGTTCTGTTGGATTATAATCATCCAAATATTTTATAATATTTCCATATTTAGCATCTAACTCTTTTCCATTATTATAAGATCGAAAAATCAAATTTATTCCATTATCAGGAATTTCCTCTAATTCTATTTCACAGCTTTCAAACTTTATCAAAACTGCTTGAAAATCTTCTATTAGATCTATTAATTCATAGGAGACAGGCCATTCAAATTCAGCCATTACATCACGAACTATTTGAACAGTTAAATAACTTTTTGGGATATAAAATTTTTCTTCTTTCATAATTTTAATTTATTTTTCTAGCTATATGACCAATGATTTCATAGCCGTTATTTTTTAAATACTCAACTTCTTTACTAAAAATAGTAGGAACTTTTTTACCAAACTCATCTGTAGCAAATTTACTTAATTTGTCATCAAATACATATTTAGAGGTTTCTAAACTTGGATCAGAAATGAATCTAACATCATCACCTCTTGCTATAATATCATCTAACCAAGGTCTATTTACTTGATCCCAAAAATCTTGTGTTATTTTTTTCCAATATAATTTGTTATTTGTACTTTCTAAAGCTTTATATTTCAATTTAAGTTTTCCCCAAATAGGAGAAGATAACATATCTAGTCCTCCAGGATTACTACCTTGTTTCAACAAATTTTCTAAACCTAAACCTTTAATTACTTTTACATCATCTAAGATTCCTGTTATAGCGACTGTTTTCTCAGGATGTAACACAATAATACCGCCTCCATATAACTTTTTGAATCTTGGTCCAATCAATTCTAATTTAATTCCTTTTACAAATTTAGCTATTATATTTTGGCTTTTTCCTTTTCTGATTGCTGTTGCCAATTCTTCAAAATATTCATCTAGTGTTTTTCCTGCTTCTTTCGCTTTATTTTTGTATTTCTGCATTAAAGAGTCAATCTTATTCCTCTTAATATTCTCTTCTAATAAAATACCTGTTTTTTCTGCATATAAATTAAACTTATACCTCTTGGATCCAAAAACAGTAGTAAAGCAGTTCAATATAATTGAAGTGTCTCTTATTTTTACCAATAAAAAATCAACTTTTTTTATTTTTTTTAATTCCCATTTTCTTCTGAGAATTTTTAATAATGTTCTCATAGTATCTTATTTTATTGGGCAAAAGGTTATAGTATCTCCAGCAGCATTAACTTTAGTTGGCTCAAATCCAGCTTTGGTAATTTTATCTCTTGTGCTTTTGTTTGGAAATAAGTCTTCGAAAGCTTTTTGTGCCAATTTTTTTGTAGTAGAAGCAAGCTTTTGAATCCATTCTAATAACGTATCTAAAGCTTTTTTGAGATCAAACTTTTTGATTTGATCAAACATCGCAACCAATGCTTTGATAAAATCTTTTGTATTGTTTATGCTAAACTTCAGAACTCTTTTTGGCGCAGTAAGTAATTTTTTCATAGAATCTGCTGTGACTCGAAATGCCTGAAGTATGTTTCCAGTACCTAGCGTAAATAGTGCATATAAAACTTCTTCGATGATGAATCCAATAATATAACCTACTACGTAGCCAATATTATCCATGTGGGTTTTTACAAAAGAAGCTCCTTTTTGAAGTTGAGTAACCACAGTTTCTGGCTTCGAAAAAGTTGATTTTGAGAGATCGGCTGCTTTGATTGCAAAATTAACGACCGCTCCCAAATTCTCTAAAGAGAAAAGTTTTACAAATCCTTCGATTCCATTTTCTAAAAGTTCAAAAACTAAACTTACATAGGACCCTCTTTTTTCATCAGTGGCAGCTTGGTGTAAATAGTAGGGTAAGCTTAAAATCATTCCTACTAGAGAAAAAATTCCACCAATAGCATCTAGTAAACTGTTGATAACTCCAATAAATAAAGCATTCAAGTAGATAAGTGTCGAAGCTATTCCTTCCTTTATGAAATTGACGAACTTAGTGTACAACTCGGAAAGCTTGATCAGCATTTTTGGAATGAATGATAACTTTTTCTTTAAGTAATCTCGAAGTCTTTTATGCGGAATGTAATCCATGAAGTTGTTGTAACCTTCTAGTATTTTTTCCTTTGTTTCTTTGAAAGAAGCTTCTTGTTGCTCTGCTTCCTCTTTAGATATTTGTAAAGAATCAATTAGTGATTTTAAACCTGGAAAAATGGGATTGAATTTTGGATTAGGATTTCCTTCTTTATCATAATATTTCCAGCGATGATCTCCAAATTTCAAACTTGTGATACCTTCTCCAATAGCTATCAAACCATCACCAAAACTTGCTTTTATTAGCCAAGTTCCAACACTGACCACAGCATCTACTGCTTTTCCTAAAAAGTATAGAATTCCACGTTCTTTACTTTCTTCCTTTTTTTTAATATGCTCGATGGCTATGTCTTCAATTTGAGTTTCATCAGTATCAACGTTAAGCAATCTCGCCATTTTTGCAATAGCTTTTGTTGGGAATGCTCCAGCAGCTTTTATATTAGCTCCAGAAAGTACTCTGGCTACTGTTCCAAAAATATTATAGCTATCATTTTTTTCGAGAAAAAATACGATTTCATTATCTCTAATGTTGTCAATTGTAATATGTGTATTGTCGATTTTAGCCCCATCATTCGAAAAAAAGAAAATAACAGAGACTTCAGGATTATCTTTAAGCTCTCTCAGAAACACATCTGAAAGTGCAAAAATCTTTCTTTTCAATTTATTTTTTCTTGAAGGTTTTGTAACAATTGTTACTTGTTCCAGATTAGATTGCTTGTATAATTTCATAGCATTTACAGCAGTATATCCTGGATAAGCGAATTGTAAGAATTCTAAGGTAACAATTTTAGCAAAGTATCTGTTTTTATATTCATATACTTGAAAACCATTATCATTGTAATCTTGTATCGTATTATTATTGCCTAAATCTTTTAAATATCCGTTTGGAATCATATACTCTTCGGCAATACTAATATCAAGACCTATTTTTCCATCTAACAGTTTAAAATTACCTTCATATCTTTTTTCAACTTCGAAGTAGGCATATTCACTAAATGAAGGCTCATGATTTGGATTTCCTAAGATCTTTGTTTCGTCAATAATTTGCTCTTCTGGATTTTTTTCTGAATCATCTTCAATGATAATTTCATCATTAAAAATGACAAGGTTTGGTAGAGGTTGATACTTCTTATTGTAATTCTTCAACCCATAGTCGTATGCGTACATAATTATTTTTTTAAAAAGTTACACAAGAGATCTTCGTCAACTATTGACATAAGAAAAGCAGTCCCGAACCGAATTCGGGACGACTTTTTCTAGTAAGATCTAATGATTAATTGGTTTTTATTGTACAGTAGTTTCACCTACAACGTCGCTTCCAACACCTGAAGTGTCGCCGCCAATAAGCTCGTCGCTTTGTACAATTGGGTTGGTAGAAACTTGATCTCCATTTTCATCCAACACAGGATTTCCGTCGGTGTCAAATTGCAACCAGTCGTCACATTCGTCATTACATGGCAATCCTTCTACATTGAGACCAATTGCGCCTGCTTGAATTACTGTCAGCGAAGTTGGTACACGCGTTTCCCACGTTTCTTCTACTACGCTTTCTGGGTTACGTAATTCTTCTACGATTGATACAAATTCTTCATCGTCTAGAGTAGGAACTTGTCCACCATTCCAAATTTGACCAGTTGCTAAGTACCAGTTTACCATTTCTTCAAATCCAGGACGTACGGTAATAATTACACGTGCCATTCCACTTTGTAAGAATGCTTTAAATAATGGGTCGTTGTTTTGGATTTGATATAATTCTCCCCATTTTTCTTTTTTCGCCCAATAGAATGGATAGAAATTGTAGCTCATAATATCCCATTCAAATGCTTGCTCAAAGAATTTCACTTGCGCGGCATAATTGTCTAGTGCCGCATTTGAATATTTAGGAACAATTTCAGTAAGAGATAATCTATTATTGATCATATCTTTTCCTAAGTTCTCATGACCAATCAAGTAAGAGATACAGTTTTTACGTAATACGGTACGCTCAATTTCTCTGAAGAATCCAGGGTTGATAGTGATTGTTTCGTTTTGTTTTTCTTTTTGAGCGGCTAATTTTTCTTCATATTCAGTCATACGATCTTCATACGCCGTAATGATTGAATTGAACGTTTCCAACTGCCATGCTTCATAGGTTTCAGGTAATAGTTTTACTTTAATACTCACATTCAAACTACCTGAAAGATTTCCTAATGACGAGTACGATACTGGAACAGAACCTACGTGTTTAGGAATCATATATTCTGAATTTTTACTAGTCATTTTTTTGCTACCAACAATAACTTTTGTGATATATGTTGGATTGTTATCCTCATCACTTTCTTCCCAGTAAGCTTTCGCATGAGAGGTATAATATCCTTCAGGAATAGTAACTTCATCACTTTCAGCATATCGCTCGTAACGGCTATCAACAATTTCAGCTGCTTTAAATGAAAAAGCCTTACCTATATACATTGTTTCTACTGGTGGTTCTGAAACTTCGGCATTGTAGATTGCTGCCCAATATTTATATGTATTGACATTGACAGCTTTGTGATTTTTCATGCTTTCTACAGATGATTTTCTTGGATCCACAGGTTCTACCAATACATCAGTTTCTTCAGTAAGTTGAATAGCTAAGTCATGGAAGGATGCAGGTTCAGGAATCATAAATTCGTACATTAAACGCTTTCCATAATTCAATAATCTGTTTTCGTATACTTTATCAACCCAACGGTATACACCAGAAACATGTTTATCTCCTTTTCGGTTATCAAATCCGTGAGATGTATTTTCTTCAAATTCTTCGACTACCTTTAAAACACGCTCTTCACGAACTTTTTGAACAACTTTGTCTAAAGCTCTTTCTGTAAGCTCTTTGGCGTGTGTAATAGCTTGGTTGTTTGATTCTTCTGAAGAAGTATTATTTGCAAAAGATGCGCTAGCATTTCCTCCAAATTTGTTATTTCCCCAATGAATACCAGCACTAGCATTTGTTGCTTGATCTTGCGCTGAGATGGAAGCCATTTCTTGGTTCATCTCAAAGCGATCTGTAGAGGTAGTTTCTGTAAGATTTTCTCTTTCAGATTCGTTGCTTGATGTTAGCGTATCTTCAGAAGTACGTAATCTACGGGTAGATTTTTCTTTGTACTCACGCGCCATGATGTTTTCAATATGGGATACTTCACCTGGCACATAACAGCATACTTCTTGCTCTACTTTGCGATAATCGGCAATTCCTAAACGCTGAAATCCGAAAATTACCGGTGCTTCACTTGGAGTAGAAGTTACAGTAGGAGTTAATTGACCTGTGTAACATTTTAAGGTCAGACCTGTAATGCTTGTTTCGTATGTTTCTCCATTTGAGAATTCTACTGATATATCAACATCAACAGGTTGCGATAAATCTGCACCTTCGCTAGCTAGCACTAAAGATATTTTTGAACCTAAATTAAATTCCGTAAAATCGGTAAAAGTACTTGTTCCAATATCACTTATAACGTTTACCACATCATACGAACTATTTGGTATATTGATGGTTAGTAATAGATTGTATAATGAAGTTCCAATTTTTTTTCTTGGACACAAACTGTATGAAAAAGGCATAATGTTAGCAGTGTCTGAAACAGGCACAGTAACACCACCTGGAATGGCTACTTGTGGAAGTTCAAAATGTGAATTTGCAAATACCTCATCTGTATTGGTTTGAATTTCGTTTGCTAATGCGTCTTGAATTTCTTGTAATGTAGTTGCGTTATTTTGTCCTTCCAAATCTGTAACTACTTGTAAAGCTGGAAGACTAAGACGTGTGCCTAAAGTAGCTTTATCCAATTCATCAGCTGGTGTAAAATTATAGTCTGGAAGTACCAAGTTAGTATATTCTTTAACTACAGAGGTTTCTCCTGTATTAGGATCTGTAACTACTCTTTCTGTTATGGTAGCAGCGTCATACGCATCACTTACCAAACCTTCGTAAGTTAATTGGTAAGCTGCTTTTGCTTTTGCATTATCAGCGTCATAGATATTTTTTGCTTTTGCGATTTCTTCTGCAATAGCTACCAATTCTTCTTTATTTTGCTTTGCCTTTACCAAATCCATTTCTCTTTTGAAATGTTTCTCCGCTACTTTTGGTGTTCTTGGCTCAGTAGTAGCCACTTCATAATCGAATAATAGCTTGTTAATAACTACTCTAGCCTGTGCGAGTTTTTGATAGTTTTCTCTAGTGGCTTCTACAGTTCCATATTTTGACAAGAAAAAATCAGCAACAATGCATGAAAGTAACATATCTCTAATATATGAATCACCTTTGGTTAAGATATTGTAATGCAAATCATCCCAAACTTTAACCATATCTGGATAGGTACTTTGACTAGCATTAAAAGCATTGATTCTATCTGTAACTTCTTGTAACGTGAATTTTGATCTTTCAGCAGTCAAGAAAATTGCAAAAAAATAGAAATGTATATTTTCATTTTCTAAATCTTTTTTTGTAGCAAAGTGAGGCGTATAGTTTGAAATTGCCGTTTCAATTGCTGTTTTTCTTGCTTCTGGAGTTGTAGCTTGAGAAGCAGGAGTTATAAAAGCACTTGTTTCATTTTCAGGAAAATAGGCAAATCCTAACGCTTTTTCTAAACCTCTAATGAGTTGTGGAGCGCGCATTGTAACGAACCTATACAATGTGTTTTTGATGTTTTGTTTCATCTTTTTAATTTTTAATCATTTTTGTTTTGAATAAACTGTTTGGCTTTTCTAATGACAGTATTCGTTTGTACGATCAAAAATTAATTTTCATTTTCCGTAGTATTCAATCAAATGTTGGAATACTATAAAATGAAACATAAAAAATTCATTTTAAAAGCTATTATTACTTTATTTTGTAGCTTTATGAATAAACATAAGACAAATATATAACATATTACAATATAAAACAAAACATTTTACAAATTAACTTGTAAAATGTTTGATTGTTTTTATTATTAAGAAATCGGATTTATGATAACAAGAGTAAAAACCTTTAATGAATTAACAATACATGAGTTGTATGATATTTTACAACTTCGAAGTGAGGTTTTTGTTGTAGAGCAAGATTGTGTGTATCAAGATATTGATGGGAAAGATAAAAAAGCATTACATGTAATTGGATATGATGATGATACAATTGTAGCGTATACGCGATTATTTGACGCTGGCGATTATTTTGAGAATCCTAGTATTGGTAGAGTAGTAGTAAATAAGGAAGCGCGTGCATTTGGATATGGACATCATATAATGAAAGCCTCAATTGCTGCTATAAAAACGTATTATCAATCTTCCACAATTAAAATTTCAGCGCAAACCTATTTGAAAAAATTTTATGAATCTCACGGATTTTTAAAAGTTGGTAATGAATATTTAGAAGATGGAATACCTCATATCGCCATGATTAGAACAGCAAAATAAAACATAATTATAAGTAGTTTTATTTTAGTTCAAAATTGCTTCATACTTTACTTTATTGGCCAATAATTTTGTAGCTGTTTTGATTGCTTCATCATTGGTTAATTGATACTCATATAAGCCTTCACGATAAAAATAACGTTTTATTATTTCGTTTTTTAATTGTTTTTGAATTTGTTCTTTATAAGTGTTTAATGCTTCAATTTTACTCTGTTTTATGGAAGCTAATAAGTCTTTGTATTCTTTAGAGACAGAATTTCCAAAATCTTCAGCTTCTTTTGTGGTCATTATTTTTTTCAGTTCTTTTTCAGTATTTGTTTCATAATAATCAAAACCAGAAGCAGACACATTTTGTTTAAATGCATTGTAATTGGCTTCATTAAAAGAAAAATCGTTCAATGACGCTAGCGTATTTTTTGTATAAAACTCAGTAGCATAATCAAAAATCACTAAGTTATCTATCAATGATTTGGTAAAGTCACTTGTTTTTTGAGAAGCAATTTCGATATCAGGATTTATACCACCACCATCATAAACGGTTCGTCCTTTTTTAGTTTTAAAAGCATTATAATCACTTTCGTTGACACGAATAGCGTTACCATTTTCGTCTCTATTCCAATAGTCTAATGCTTGAATACAACGTCCTGAAGGCGTATAATATCTTGAAATGGTTACTTTTAATTGTGTTCCATAAGTTAATTTTTTAGGTTGTTGTACCAACCCTTTTCCAAAGCTACGTGCACCAATGATGACTGCTCTATCAAGATCTTGTAACGCTCCAGATACAATTTCACTTGCGGAAGCACTTCTACCATTTACTAATACAACCAAAGGAATTTCGGTATCAATAGGTTGTTTTCTGGTTTTATAAACTCTGTTATATTTTTTTACTTTTGACTTGGTTGTAACAATCACTTCTCCTTTTGGTACAAACAAGTTTACAATATCAATCGATTCACGTAAAAGTCCACCAGGATTTCCTCGTAAATCCAGTACAATACGTTCAGCTCCTTCTTCTTTTAATTTTTCTAATGCTTCTTTAGTTTGCGCACTGGCTTTTTTGTTGAATTTTGCTAACACAATGTATCCAGTTTTATCATCAATCATTTTGTAAAAAGGAACAGCATCCACTTCAATTTTACTACGAGTTAATTCAGTAGTATATTCTTTTCCTTGACGTTTATATACGATAGTTACCTTGCTGTTGGCAGCACCTTTCAATAATTCTCCGGTATCTTCTTTAAAGTCAGCAATAACTATATCTCCTATTTTAATGATTTCATCACCTGCTTTTAAACCAGCTTTATCTGCCGGATACTCTTTATAAGGTTCAATAATAATAATTTTGTTATTATTTCGACGAACAGCAGCACCAATTCCTGAATATTCTCCTGAGTTTCTAATTTTTGCATCTTCCACATCTTGTTCGTTATAAAACTTTGTATATGGATCTAAATCGCTCAACATTTCTTTAATAGCACCATCCATCAACTCAGCTGGATTTGTTTCATCTACATAGTTCATGTTTAATTGCTTAAACATTGTTGTAAATATTTCTATTTGTTTTGCTATTTCAAAAAAATCACTTTTGAAACTTACAGCTCCAAATAATAATACAAGCGCTAAAGCGGGAATAATTACTCTTTTTTTGAATATTTTTTTCATTTTCTTATTTCATTTAAAGTTGCAAGTAAAACTTATAAATAGTTTATGCATTAGATATGGTATCGTTTTGAACTTTTACAATAAATTTTTGAAGTAATTTGACCATAGAAGCCTCAATTTCTTCAAAAGTAGGTTCTTGCTTTCCAATATACAAAAACATACAAGCATAGGATGTTGATATTGTGTTAAAAACATCATTTTTATGCAATCGATATGCTTCGCGCATTAATCTTTTTATACGATTGCGTGTAACGGCTTTTTTAAAGCGTCTTTTTGTTACAGAAACGCCTACCTGCATAGGTACTTTTTCAGGAAGTTCAACTTGTACATAAATCAGTTTCAAAGGGAATTTCGAAACTGAATTTCCTTCCTTAAAGAGTTGTTCTATACATTTTCTACTTTTTAGTTTTTCTTCTTTTGGAAAACGATAATTCATGAATTGTAATTGAATCTGGGTAAAAATAGAAAATAAGATCGTATTTACCACAATCGAAAGCCAACACCAAGATTATGAGTTATGGCTTGAACATTATTTACATTTACACGATAAGAAGTAAACCATTTTCCTTGATGTTGGTAATGTAAACCAATACTTAGGTTATTGAATGTGGAAGTATTTCCGCCAATTTCTCCAAAAACGAAAAATCCGCTTTTATAAGTTTTTGGATGCTCGATAGTCTTTGTAATTGTAACTTGTTTAGGAACTTTTAGTTTGTATGAAAGCTTGCTATCTAGTAAAATTCCATCTACTA
Source organism: Kordia zhangzhouensis (assembly GCF_001005305.1). Classification (GTDB taxonomy): domain Bacteria; phylum Bacteroidota; class Bacteroidia; order Flavobacteriales; family Flavobacteriaceae; genus Kordia; species Kordia zhangzhouensis. The sequence continues at coordinate 314,656 of NZ_LBMH01000002.1, read as the reverse complement.
AATTATATGTAAAAATATCAACATCTTCAGTATGTAAAGTGTCTTTATATAGCTTTCCTTTTGTAAACATAGTAGCTTCTGTTTGAGTAATTTCTTTTTTAAAACTTGTTCGATCACGATTTGCAGTAATTGATGGAATATATACGGTTTCAAACTTTGTAGTTTCAATTCGTAATGTATCAATTTTAGTTTGCCAAATAGTGTCTTTGACAATGGTAACTATTGGTTGAGGTTGAATTTCAACCTCTGTATCGCATGCTTTTAGTAGGGTGCTATACCAAACTAAAAAAATGACAATTATTAATAATATTCGGTCTGTAGAAATCTGTATGGTTTTCATAGAGAGTATTGTTTAAAAAAGAGCCTTTGATAACACAAAGGCTCTAGATAGATTAGGAATTTGGTATAAAGTTTAATACGTATTTGAAGTACCAATATGTATGATGGCAGTTGTATTTGTATTTCCTACAATTGTTGTATTGAGTACTCCATTTGTAACTAAAGAATTTTGAAACTCAACTTTATAACTTACATTAGTAGGCAATGCTGTACTAAATTTTGTTACTAAATCAGATCCTGGAGTTCCAGTTTGTAAAATGGAATTGTGACCAGAAAAAATAATACAATCGCCAGAAAAATTAGTGTTTGTTTCAATAAAAGCTAAATTTTGAGGAAGTTCTATATGGCAATTCTTTATATAAAATCTAGCATTTGCATGTATCAATGAGCATAAATGAGAAGTAGATTTTATTGAAAGATTGTTAATGAATAACTTGTTTTGTATTCGTAATAAAGGAGCATTGACAGTAACTTCGTTTCCTGTTAAATGTACTTCTCCAGCTCCGAAAGTTCCATAAACTTCTGCATTATCTTTAAAATTGACTATCATTTTTCCTGCGCTAGCTATTGAAGCTATTGTACCAGAAACACTAGGAATATGTTTTCCAAAATGGATGTGTGCAAAGTTGCCTAGAGCAGATTTTAAAAGGGCTACTTCATGTGAACCTGTTATTAAATCAAAATCAAAGTAGTTTACTCCACTTCCTTCATTATTTAGCACCAATTTGGCGTTTACACCTTCAATATTCCCTTTGAAAGTATTTATAGAGTTTGAATTTAAGGAACTGAATATAATTCCATTTCCTTTTACCAACTTATAACATACGTTAATTTGATATGCAGCAATAAAACCTTTACCAAAAAGACTATATGCTTCTCCATAACTTTCAATAGTATCAAACTCTCCTTCAAAGAAAAGGTTGCTTCCCTGTATTTTGTTTGAAGTATTATTATAGAGTGTTCCTTTTGGAAGTGAAAACTTATAAATATAATGCACATTGGTGTCTTGTACATTCAAAAATTCATTTGTGTTATTTGAAAAATCAATAGTACAGATTTCCTTCGATTCAAACAGAATGTTTCGTTGAGGTAACTGAGTATTAATTTCGTATGTACCTGGAGCTATCAAAATAACTTGTAAAAACGAATGTTCAAGATCTGTTGAATTTTCAGGTCTTGGATATTCAGTATTATAAGCAGCAATTGCGGCGTCAATAGTTTGATAACTATACACGCTACTTCCTAAAATTGCGGAAGCATCATTACCTTTTTGAGCATCAATAAATACAGTATATGGTTTTATAAATTCATCTTTGTGTAAAAGACTATCAAAAACATCGTTATATTGTGATTGAGTAGGAATATCACCTGTCTCGAAATAAGATTTTAATAAGTTTAATGATCTTTTCATTTTTTTTAAGTTTTTTGTTCGTGCTCTTTGCTAAGAATATCAATAGTATCTTCCAATTCGCTCAGAGACTTTTTTTTAATTAATTTGATTAGAGCTTTAAATGGATTTATGCCATATATGTCATTGAAGTTCTCCATAATAGATTTAACTTCTGCAATGGCTATAAACCCAGCAATAATTCGCTGAAAGGGTATTTCTTTTACAATATATTTTTCTAATAAAAAGGCAGATAAGACGACCAAATTATAGATGAAAAATTTGGAAATAGTATTGGCTATGCGTTCGCTAGTAATTGGCTCATTTTTTTTGATTGATGCATACGATCCCACGATAAAATCAACAATAATCAAAAATACAACAGTCAACATCACAGAAGTGATTGGTGCAACGAGCGTCAATATCCAAAAGAAGTATGGTTTAATTTTTTCCATTTTTAGAGAGTTTTCTATAATCCAAAATTCTATTTTTAGGATAGGCACGAATACAAACTTTGTTGTTTTGGTTACCACCTAAAATGTAGACGTAGCGTTTGGTTTGTTTGATAAAAAAACCTACGTGCCCTTTCCAACTACTAGGAGATTCACGCCACAAAACGACAATATCGCCTTGTGTAGGCAATGCTGTTGATTCTCCTATATTTAACCAACTTCTAGCGTTCAACTTTCCGCTATATATGTAATTTTCCGTTTTTGCAACCCAGTTAACAAATGCACTACACCAAGCAGTTTCATCGTGTAGTTTATTGCCATCAAATCCTAAGACTTCAAAATATTTGAGAATTTGAGGATTATCTGTTTTTCCACTGATTTCTTGTACGCCATATTGTGATAATGCTTTTTCTAGTAAGCTCATTTTTTATTTTTTTTAGATTGTGACAAATAGTTTTTACTAAAAAATAGGAGTTATCCGTGTTAGGACTACTATATTTTTTAGCAGGTTTATATCATGTTCATGAAAATGTTTGATTTTAATTTGAGAACAAAAAACTTGTAATAGATGCAACTTTATGTTTTTAGTATCGTAACCAGTATAAGGCTTTGCATGCGTTTTCAAGATTCTTCTCAACAGTATTTTTACATAGCAACCGTACAAACGTATGTATGTTCATTAGAAAAGCGGCTTCAAAAATAAAACATATTACATAAATACAATAACAAAACACAATACATATTCTGTCTTTTCTGTATTTTGTTTGTATAATTAAAAAATGCAATTCTCTTAAGTAGAGGAACAAAAAAATCCCTCGCATGGAGGGATTTTTTGAATACGTATTGCTAAAAGAATTAGCTGGCAAGTGGATCTATTCCTTCTAAGGCAATGATTGTATTCACTACAAGATAAGGTTGCATATTGTTAATAGGTGTTGCAGTTCCTGTATTGGCGGTGGTTCCAGAGAGAGTAATATTTCCATCAATTTGGACGTTATCCGCTCTCATCAAAGTTAAATTTGTAGTTGAGGATGTATCACTATAACTATTGGCAATTCCAGAACAAAAATGATTGTTCTCTGCTTCATCAGAGAAACCTTGATCAGCAAATGCTTTTACAGTTCCTGTTAAATTATGTGAAGCGCTTAATACTCCTACATCATGGTTATGCGATGGTAATTGGCTTTCTGAAAGTATGTTTTCTGAATTTCCCCCAATTTCTCCAAGTATATATGAAGTATCGTTATGTACTATGGTTTTTCCACGCAAATCAGGCAATGCAAAAGTGGTTGTTCCGTCTCCTCCATAAGTAGTTCCTATTAAACTGTATAGTACTTCATATTCAGTAATATTTAATAATTGTCCATTACATGCTGCCCAACCACTAGGAACGGTTGCAAAACTTACGATTTTCATCTCGCCAATCATAGGCATGGCTAAACTATCTAACAAATTTTCATATTGTGATTGTGTTGGGATATCGCCTGTTTCAAAGTACGATTTTAGAGTTTCTAAAGATTTTTTCATTTTTTCATTTTTTTATTAAAAGCATTTCATGAAGATTTTTTTCATCTTAGACAGTGCTTTTTTCAGTAGAATTATTTGATATTTTTTAAAACTAATTTGAGAATGAAAAGACTAGTGCTGTTGCAACAGTATTTTTATTTATATCCTAACCAGATAGGCTTTGCAAGGTTTTTAGTTCTTTCTCAACAGTATTAAGTACATTGATTGTACAAAAGAGACAACATTCATTAGAAAAGCAACACAAAAATAAAACATATTACATAATTTTATGAGACAACTGCTAAATGCTCCTATCTTTACAGTGTTTTATAAAATATCAATTAGATAAAAAATCCCTCACATGGAGGGATTTTTTGAATACGTATTGCTGAAAGAATTAGCTGGCAAGTGGATTAATTCCCTCTAAGGCAATGATTGTATTCACTACAAGATACGGTTGCATATTGTTAATAGGTGTTGCAGTTCCTGTGTTAGCAGTGGTTCCAGAGAGGGTAACATTACCATCAATTTGAACGTTGTCGGCTGCCATGAGTTTGTCATTTAGACTAGAATTATAAGCAAACACATCTGTTGAGCCCATAACAGCAAGTCCAAAACTTCTAGTCTGGGCATCATTTGTATCTCCATCTTCTTCATTCACTTTTACAGTTCCTGTTAGATTGTGTGAGGCTGCCAACGTTCCAACACCATGGTTATGTGATGGTAATTGACTTTCTGTAAGTGTGACTTCTTCAGTTCCTCCAGCTTGCCCAACAGCATGGGTTTGATTACCATGAATCATTGTTCTGCCTTGTAAGTTTGGAAGTGCAAACGTAGTAGTTCCATCACCACCATATGTAGTTCCCAATAAATTGAATAAGATTTCATATTCGGCAATATTTAATAACTGTCCATTACATGCTGCCCAACCTGAAGGCACAGTGGTAAAACCGACGGTTTTAATTTCACCGATCATTGGCATTGCCAAACTATCTAGCAAGTCAATATATTGAGCTTCCGTAGGTTTGTCGCCCGTTTCAAAGTAGGTTTTTAAGGTTTCTAATGTTTGTTTCATATTTTATATTTTTAATAATTTTAAGAGAAAGAACTCCTTCTTCCCCCGAAAAGGAGTTCTTCTGTGATATATATTTGAATTCAGTAGGAGTGACTAGCTGTATTACTGCTTCAAAATGTTATATATCGTTTTTTCTGAAATGAACAATCGGTTTACCAATTCGTTAATGATAACTTTCATTTGTTTGGTAGAGTTGTCTTCTACATAGTTGTGAATAAATTCTTTTCTTTTGTCTAATAGCTCTTTACTTCGTTTCATGATTTTTATTTTAAAAGGTATTATTATGTCTATTTCTCCATTCATTTTGTCACTAAGAGTCTATATTTTTTGTGATTTTACATATTTATGAAGAATAAAATCGATAATTATCTTCACAAATGTTTGATTTTCAACAAAAATTTGTATATTAGCAACAAATTACAGGACAAATATAAACAAATTACAGAATAATTAAAACAAAAAGCAGAATTTTTTTGTAAAATGTTTAAATACTATACTATTTATGGAAGGAATTCATGAAAAAATAAAGGAGATTATAGATCATTTTCGTCTTAATAATAATTCTTTTTCTAAGCGAATTGGTGTCACAAGTACGACAATTGATAGTATTACGAATGGTCGTCCGCAGCCTGATGGTTCTAGGAAAAGAACAAAACCAGGTTACGATCTATTAACAAGCATTATACAAGAATTTGATATCAATCCAGATTATTTATTTGGAGTGAGTTCGCAAATGTTTAAATCTGATAAAAAAGAATTTCAAACATATGCTGGAATTCCACAAGTAGTTTCAGTAAATCAAGAAGGCGAAGAAAATGTGGTATATGTTCCTGTCAAGGCAAGAGCAGGTTATTTAGATGGTTATGGAGATGCAGATTATATAGAAACATTGCCTTCTTTTAATATGCCGCACTTAACAAATGGAACCTATCGATGCTTTGAAGTGCAAGGAAATTCGATGGTTCGCACTTTTTTTGATGGTGATCTTGTATTTGGAAAGTATGTTGAAGATTTAAAAGATGTAAAAGATGGACGCGTATATGTAATTGTAAGCCGTAATGATGGAATTGTACTGAAACGTGTTATTAATCGAATTGAAGAGCGAGGAAAGTTAATTTTAAAGTCAGACAATAAAGACGGAAACTATCCAACGTATACAATCAATGCAGAAGAAATTATGGAAATTTGGTATGTGACGATGTTTGCGTCCAAACAAATGCCAGAACCTGTAGATGTGTATGATCGATTACACGATTTGGAAAGCAAAATTGTGCTATTGGAAAATGCACTGCGTCAGAAAAATTAAAAAATAAAAAAAGCGAGATAATTAAAAAATTATCTCGCTTTTACTTTACATCTAAAAGTTATTGTCTAGCAACATTGTTGTCCCTATTGATATCTGCCATAAGCTGAGAAGGATCAATTTCTACACTTTTTACCGCTTTATTTGTTTTTAGCTCATAATATGGATATGCCCACGCCCAATCTGCTTTTTTGGTCGCTTTTGTTGGCTTTTCTCCACGCATCATACGTAATGGGATGTAAAAATCTTCACTAGAACCGTCCGTATAATTGACTTTAATATCAATTGGCATTGGCATAAGTCCAATGCGCTCTAATAATATCGTTTTTCCATTAATTTCTTTGACACCATAATCAATTGTATTGGTTGTTTGTGCCCAATCTGTTAAATACCAATCTAAATGAATTCCTGATACTTTTTCAGCTGTTCGTTTAATGTCATTGGGCGTAGGATGCTTGAATTTGAAATCTTGAAAATACTTTTTTAAGGTTTTTTCAACGTTTTCTTTTCCAATTATGTACTCTAACTGTGCTAAGAAAATTTGCCCTTTGCTATATGCAGCAGTACTATACGCTCTGTTGTATTCATAGCGGTCGGCATGTGTTGTTAAAGGTTGTTCTTTTCCAGATTGTACCAATCTGAAATAAGATCCGTATGCTCCTGTATGCGGATTTTCTTTTTTAGAACCCATATATTCATTCATGAAAAGAGTAGAAATATAGGAAGTAAACCCTTCATCCATCCATTCATGTTTTGATTCATTAGTAGCTAACAAGAATTGAAACCATGTGTGCGCTAATTCGTGAGCAGTAACACCTACTAGACTTCCAAAACTTCTGTTTCCAGTAATGAGAGTACACATAGCATACTCCATTCCGCCATCTCCACCTTGAATTACAGAGTATTGCTTGTAAGGATATGTGCCAATATTTTTATTAAAAAAGGATAACATTTCAGCTGTTTTTGGCTGTAATTTTTTCCAATTTTCTTTAATAGAAGGATCGTTTTTGTATAAAAAATGCAATGTTACATTGTTTTCTCCTTTATATGTATCATGTACAAAATCTGGATCGGCTGCCCAAGTAAAATCATGAACATTAGGAGCTTTAAAGTGCCATGTAAGTGTATTTCCAGAAGGTCTTTCAACAGTTCCTGTTTCATACCCATAACCAATTTGGTTTGGGTTTTGTAAATATCCCGTTCCGCCTAATACATACTTTTTATCAATTGTAATTTTGACATCAAAATCACCCCAAACACCATGAAATTCACGCCCAATATAAGGAGGCGTATGCCAACCTTCAAAATCATATTCAGCCATTTTAGGATACCACTGTGTCATAGATAAAGCAACACCTTCACTATTGTTTCTACCCGAACGACGAATTTGTACAGGAACTTGTCCTTCAAAACTCATATCAAATGTTGTTGAAGTTCCAGGTTGAATAGGAGTATTAAGAGTTACTTCTAAAATGGTTCCTTCAGTTGTGTAGGAAATATTTTTTCCATTTTGGGTTAGTGATTTTACTCTTAAATATCCAATTTCTGTATCTGAAAGCTTGCTGATACGATCCCGTACACGCCTATCAGGATCGGAAATTGTTCTAGAACGAACATCCATTTCGCTACCCGGTTGAAAAGCATTAAAATACAAATGATAATATACCTTATCAAGTACATCAGGAGAATTGTTTGTGTAAACTAATTTTTGAGTCCCTGTGTATTGATAATTATTGACATCCATAGACACATCCATTTTATAATTTACCTGCTGTTGCCAATAGGTAGATGTTGCAGAGGAGGATGTCATTTTTTGTTGACTACTCATGGCTTCTTGTTGTGGTTTGCACGACATAAAAACCAACATAAGTAGTATATTAATTTTACTGAATACTTTCATATTAAATTATTTAAAGGTCTAATATAAATTTAGACTTATAATTTTACTTGCCCTCTACTTACTTTATCTGCAAGAATTAAGGCATTATAAGCATTAACAATTTTTCCTGTTTTAGAAGCTTTTGAAAAAGGCATTGCATCGCTTTTTTGATCAACAACAACCTCTCTGTTAATGGCAAGCCCCGATTGCATAATGATCTTTTTTACTTGAGCTGCTGTTAGTTTTGGATATTGTGACCAAACCAATGCTGCAACTCCTGCAACTCCTGGAGCTGCCATTGATGTTCCTCCTATAGATTTGTATTCATTTTCAGGAAATGTTGAATAGATATCTGACCCTGGAGCAAATACATCTACGTTTGTTTGTCCGTAGTTAGAATAGCCAGCTATAATTTGTGAACCGTATTTATTTTTGATAGCTCCAACAGTTAAAAAAGTATCTGAAATTTCAGCACCTGTTATTACTTGATCATTTGGATATACAGGTTTGATGTCTAAATTGGTATTTTCATTTCCAGCAGCATTCACAATTAACACATCATTTTTTGCAGCATAGGCAATAGCATCACGAACCCAATCTGAATTTGAAGAAAAGTACTTTCCAAAGCTTGTATTGATAATTTTAGCACCATTATCAACCGCATAACGAATGGCTAAAGCAACATCTTTGTCGTACTCATCACCGTTTGGTACCATACGTACTGCCATAATTTCTACATTATTCGCAACACCATTCACTCCTTTACCATTATTACGTTCTGCAGCAATAATTCCGGCAACATGCGTTCCATGTGATTCACTTTTAACAGTATGTTTTACGTTATTATTTCCGTAGCTAGTATCTGTTATGTCATACGGATCATCACCAACAACTGTACGACCATTAAAGTTTACATTTAAGTGGTAGTTTAAACGTTCATATACAGTGTCTATATTATCTTTGATTTCTGCTACAACTTCGTTTAGGTTTGCAAATCGACCACTTCCTAGAATATTTTTTGCCAATAGTACATGTCCCATCAATTCTTGGTTGGATGTTTTAATGGTGTTTACATTTTCCATAGTAACCACATCTTGTTTTAGATGAGCTTTTAAGGCTTCATTACTTTGTTTTACACGAGAATAGATTTGATCCATTTGTGATTTTAATCCAGTAAATTCTTCTAGATCAGCTTCTAATTCTGCTTTTGCAGTTGCATAATCTGGGTGATTTGGTCCTTTTTGAACGATGCGTGTTATTTCTAGTGTTTCATTATAAGAATTCCCTAAAAAATTCCATCCATGTATATCATCTATATATCCATTTTTATCATCATCTTTTCCATTGTTTGGAATTTCATCTGAATTTGTCCAAATTACACCATCTAAATCTTCATGATCAATATCAATTCCAGAATCTAATACAGCAACAAGTATTTTCTTTCCTTTTTTTCCTTTGATTATTTCAGCATACGCTTTATCTACGCTCATTCCAGGAATTGTATCCGTAATTAAATCCTTATGCCCCCATGTTTTTAACTCTTCTTTGGTAAGAGAGCGTTCTTTGATAGGAGTGGAGTCAATATTTTCAATTGGAGTTGATAAGATAGGAGCTGTACTTCCACAACCAGCTAATAACATGAGGGAAGTTGCAAAAAGGGAGGTTTTTATAATCTTCATTAATTAGTGTATATAAAGTGTTATTAAAATATATCGTTGCAAGTAAAAACTTCGTTGAGTCGCACGCCTTTTTCTGTATGTTTTACAGAGATAATTTCATGATGTGCGTCATGCTCTAAAAAGAGATAAAAATTTTGATCAGCGGCCATGTTTAAGAATTTTTCCTTTTCATCTAAGGTCAACAAAGGTCTGGTATCGTAACCCATAACAAATGGTAATGGTAAATGACCTACAGTTGGAAGTAAATCTGCCATAAAACAGATTGTTTTCCCGTTGTATTGAATCATTGGAATCATTTGTTTGTCTGTATGACCATCAGCAAAAAACACATCAAAACCAAGTGCAGATTGTTTTAAAATATCTAATTCTGGTTGCGCAATAAAGTTGAGGTGACCACTTTCTTCCATCGGAATGATATTTTCCTTTAAAAAAGAAGCTTTCTCACGTCGATTTGGTTCGGTTGCCCATTTCCAGTGCTTTTCATTGCTCCAAAAACGTGCGTTTTGAAATGCAGGTTCATAACCAGTACGATCTTTATTCCACTGTATACTACCGCCACAATGATCAAAATGCAAATGTGTCATAAATACATCAGTAATATCATCTTTGTGAAAACCGTACTGCTTAAGAGATTTTTCAATAGAATCATCGCCCCACAAATGGTAATATCCGTAAAATTTATCATTTTGCTTATTTCCCATACCTGTATCAATCAAGATTAGCCGATTGCCATCTTCAATCAATAAGCAACGAGCAGCAATGTCAATCATGTTGTTAGAATCTGCAGGATTTGTACGCTGCCAGAGCGATTTTGGAACAACGCCAAACATGGCACCACCATCGAGTTTAAAGTTCCCCGCAGCAATAGGGTAAAGCTTCATAAAAGTATATTTGTTTTTTAGGATTTGCAAATTAACAAAACCACAACAAAAAAGCGTAGTTGTTAAGTTTTTATTAAGAAAAGAAGTAACTTTTCATTAGCAAAGTTTATTTTTAATAAAATGTTAACAGAACAAGAAATGCTCGCCGTGGCTGAAAAATACATGGTATTTAGAAGTAGAGATAATATGACCTTAGTAGTGATTGACCAGTTCACCGAAAGAAAACCATATGGTAATATTTATACATATGACAGCAAAAAAGTTTATGGAAACTTTGAACCCTAAATATCAATTACTAACAGGTCCTTTTATGGTAGAAAAAGCAACAGGACGAGTAGTCAGTTTGGGAACGGCGCGGTCTTTGGAGTTTTATCTCGAACAATATGAGAACGGAACTTTGGAACGTAGTTCAGATCTTTATTGGTATCCCGATACTGAATAATTTGATAGCAGGTAATACGATTAAAATTTCGTACAAATTGAGAAGTGAATTAGATAGCAATTACAGAACAATGATATCTACTTTTTGAGAAGTAACAATTATAAGATATAGATTTTTCAATGTAACGACAAAATAATATTATAATTGTTAAATTTACCATTCATTTTCAAAAAAAGGATACATGCTCGAATTAGCAGGAATTATAATTTTAGGAATATTAGCGCAATGGTTTGCTTGGAAATTTAAGATTCCAGCAATTTTACCGTTGATATTGATTGGGTTGTTGGTCGGACCAATCGCTGCCGAATTTTTATCAGAAGATGGTACGAAATGGATTGAACCAATCTGGAATGGTGAAAAAGGGCTGTTTCCTGGAGAAAGCCTGTTTAATTTTGTCTCACTTGCCATTAGTATTATTCTTTTTGAAGGCGGACTTACATTAAAACGCTCAGAAGTTAGAAATGTTGGACCAGTGATTACTAAATTGATTACGCTTGGTTCAACAATTACTTTTTTTGGTGCTGGAATTGTAGCGCATTTAATTTTTGACCTGAGTTGGGATTTATCGTTTCTATTTGCAGGATTAATTATTGTTACTGGGCCAACGGTAATTACACCGATTCTTAGGAATATTCCATTAAAAAAAGATATATCTGCCGTGCTCAAGTGGGAAGGAATTCTCATTGACCCAATTGGAGCATTGGTTGCCGTTTTGGTATTTGAATTTATCAGTGTAGAAGGCGATAGTGGTTTTACCAAAACAGCTTTGATTGAATTTGGTAAAATTATTCTCTTCGGAACTACATTTGGATTTACATTTGCGCATGCACTTGCATTTGCTATCAACAAAAAATTCATTCCGCATTACTTATTAAATGTAGTATCATTGTCAGCCGTATTATTGGTATTTGTAGAATCTGAAATATTTGCCCACGAATCAGGATTACTGGCAGTTGTGGTAATGGGAATGGTACTCGGAAATGGAAAACTTCAAAATATAAAAGAGCTTTTATACTTTAAAGAATCATTAAGTGTTTTGCTAATCTCTATTCTCTTTATTTTGCTTGCTGCAAATATCAATTTTGAAGATTTATTATTACTCTACAATTGGAAAACCGCAGCGTTATTTGCAGTTGTTGTATTTATTATCCGACCATTAGGCGTTTTTCTCAGTACGATGAATTCAAAATTAAAGGTCAACGAAAAACTATTTATTAGTTGGGTTGGGCCGCGAGGAATTGTAGCGGCAGGGATTGCGTCGCTTTTTGGAAGCAAGCTCATGAAACAAGGCGTAGAAGGTGCAGAATACATCACTCCGTTGGTATTTATGATTGTACTTGGAACAGTTTTATTGAATGCAACTACAGCTCGTTTATTTGCCAAATTAGTAGGTGTATTTTTAAGCAAATCTGATGGAATTTTGATTGTGGGAGCTTCTAAAGTTTCACGTTTACTCGGGCATTATCTAGAAACCAACGGGCGACATGTTGTGCTCATTGATAGCAATCAAAACAATATTGAAAAAGCAAAAGAACTTGGCTTAGAAGCAATCAATACCGACATTTATTCTACTACATTAACGGATAATATTGAGTTGAATGATGTTGGATATTTGATGGCGATGACTGGAAACCCATCCATCAATAAATACGCAATTAATAAGTTTAGTGAACAATTTGGAGAAAATGGATCTTTTCGCTTGGTAACTCCTGAAGAAATAGCAAGTGATGATAAAAACCCGAAAGAAGGACTCTTTTCACATACAGATGATTATGTACGACTTACTGAAGTAACACGCAAATATCCTTCTATTCAAGAAATTGATATTAATGATGAAGAGCATTATAAAGGGTTAATTGAAATTGCGAACAATGATAAATATATCAGCCCGTTGTTTATCAAAAAAGAAGATGGACAATTACATATCATTTCTTCAAATAATAAAGAAATTGAGCAAATCGGAAAAAATTGGAAATTAGTGTATTTAGGAAAACCATTTGATGTTGAAGATACTGAAACAAATTAAAAGGAATTGAGTTAATGTTCCATATTTCTAGAAGAGGTTTAGATACTATAAAAAAAGCGATTATAATTACATATAATCGCTTTTTTTACTATAAAGTCTTTATTAATCATTCAGCTTTAACACCGCCATAAATGCTTGTTGTGGAATTTCCACATTTCCTACTTGGCGCATACGTTTTTTTCCTTTTTTCTGCTTTTCTAAAAGTTTACGCTTACGCGAGATATCACCTCCGTAACATTTAGCTGTTACGTCTTTACGAAGCGCTTTAATCGTTTCTCTGGAAATAATTTTTGCTCCAATTGCTGCTTGAATTGGAATGTCAAATTGTTGTCTAGGAATCAACTCTTTTAGCTTTTCACACATTTTTTTACCAATTGTATAGGCATTATCAAAATGGATTAAAGCAGAGAGTGCATCGACTGTTTGTCCGTTTAATAAAATATCTACACGAACCAATTTAGAGCTACGCATTCCGATTGGAGAATAGTCAAAGGAGGCATATCCTTTGGAAACAGTTTTTAGTCGATCGTAAAAATCAAAAACGATTTCAGCTAGAGGCATGTCAAATGATAATTCAACACGTTCTGGTGTTAAATATGTTTGATTTGTAATTAAACCACGTTTCTCTATACAAAGCGACATTACGTTTCCTACAAAATCAGCTTTGGTAATAATAGTTGCTTTAATATAGGGTTCTTCCACGCGATCCAAACCAGAAGGATCAGGTAAATCGGAAGGATTATTTACGATGATAATATCTTCAGGATTTTTCTTTGTGTATGCATGATACGATACGTTAGGAACTGTAGTAATTACAGTCATATTGAATTCTCGTTCCAAACGCTCTTGAATAATTTCCATGTGTAACATCCCTAAGAAACCACATCGAAAACCAAAACCTAATGCAGCAGAACTTTCCGGAGTAAATACCAATGAAGCATCGTTTAATTGTAGCTTTTCCATAGAGGCTCGAAGCTCTTCATAATCTTCAGTATCAACAGGATAAATACCCGCAAATACCATAGGTTTTACATCTTCAAATCCTTCAATAGCATTTTTTGTTGGGTTTTTAGCATCTGTAATTGTATCCCCTACTTTAACTTCGCGCGCGTCTTTAATTCCTGTAATTAGATAGCCTACGTCTCCTGTTTTAATTTCTTGTTTTACAACTTGTTTCAGTTTTAGCGTGCCAATTTCGTCTGCGAAGTATTCTTTATTTGTAGCTACAAATTTAATTCGTTGTCCTTTTTTAATAGAACCATTAATCACTCTGAAATAAGTTTCTACTCCTCGAAATGGGTTGTAAACAGAATCAAAAATGAGCGCTTGTAATGGCTCTTCGTAACTGCCTTTAGGTGGCGGAATTCGCTCAATAACAGCGGCCAATACATTATCAACTCCAAAACCTGTTTTTCCACTTGCGTGAATTACTTCTTCAGGATCGCAACCAAGTAAATCTACAATATCATCTGTTACTTCTTCAGGGTTTGCACTTGGTAAATCAACTTTATTTAAAACAGGAATAATTTCCAAATCATTCTCTAATGCTAAGTATAAGTTGGAAATAGTTTGTGCTTGAATACTTTGTGCAGCATCTACAATAAGCAAAGCACCTTCACATGCAGCAATAGAACGAGATACTTCATAGGAAAAATCTACGTGACCTGGCGTGTCAATCAAATTTAAAATGTATTCTTCGCCTTTGTAGGTGTATTCCATTTGAATTGCATGAGATTTGATGGTAATTCCGCGCTCGCGCTCCAAATCCATATTATCCAATAATTGATCTTGCTTTTCTCGTTCAGTTACTGAACCTGTAAAGTCTAACAATCGGTCAGCTAACGTGCTCTTTCCGTGATCAATATGTGCAATAATGCAAAAGTTTCGTATATGCTTCATCTAATTCTATAGCTAATAATTTGCAAATATAGCTTTTTTACAAGCTAAATACATGTGTTTTGTTAATGGATGCCAAGATTTTTTAATTAAAAGTGTAGCTTTTTTTCTACGTTAAATAAAAATGAATATATTTGTTCTCATTAACCAAACCAAAACCATGAACCTAAAAATCACAAGATTAGTTGTGTTTTTTGCTTTTTTTGCGGCGTCTGCTCAAGAAACGTATCAAGTTTCTGGTATTTTGGTTGACGCAGATTCGGATACTTCAATTTCGTATGCAAATGCTGTTTTGCTTCAAGATGGAAATGTTGTTACAGGAAGTTCTTCAGAAGTTTCAGGAATATTTACAATATCACATATTCATACAGGAAAATATACACTTAAAATTAGCTTTGTAGGTTATGAAACCTACTTGCAAGAATTAGATATTGCTAAGGATATTAATCTGGGAACAATTCAGATGAAAAAAGATGCTGAATCACTTGAAAATGTGGTAATATCTGCAAAAAAGCCAATTATAAAAAGAGAAACAGATCGATTGGTATTTAATATTAAAGGAACGGCACTTACTGAAGATACTACTTGGGAAGTATTAAGACGAACGCCAGGAATTATTATTATTAACAATTCACTATCGGTGAAGAATACAACTCCTATTGTTTACATTAATGATCGAAGAGTCCAATTATCAGCTGCCGAAATTTATCAATTACTAGAAGGAACTCCGGCAACCACAGTTCGTGCTGTTGAGGTCATTACCAATCCTCCAGCAAAATATGATGCGCAAGGAGGTACGATTGTCAACATTGTGATGGATAAAAATTTGATTTTAGGATATCATGGAAGCGTGTATGGCAATATTACTCAAGGTGTTTTTCCTAGGTACAATGCTGGAATTAATCAATTTTATAAGCACAATAAGTTAAATGTTTTTATAAATTATAATTATTCGCATTCAAAGCTCAATCGATACAATGAAGAACAAGTTAATTACTTAGATAATTCAACAACGACGACTTCTATTTGGAATTCAAACATTAAACGAAATACTTGGTCTAACCAACATACCATCAATACTAATATTGATTATGATTTTGATGCTAGTAATACACTAAGTTTTTCAGGAAACCTTCTGTATTTACCTTATTGGAAACGTAAAACACTTACAGATTTACTTGTGAATGATGTAACATCTGCAAATGAAGATTTTGCGCTTACTACATTAAATTTCTCTAATGAAGATAAACACAACTTAGGTTTGAATCTAGATTATGTACACCGTTTTAAAAGAGAAGGAGAGAAACTAACTACCAATGTTCATTATACAAACTATAATAAAGCAAATGGTCAAACAGTTTCTACAGATTATATGGTTGTGTCTAATCCTGATTTTTCAACTGCTTTTACAACAAATTCTAATCAAAAAACCACCATTTTTAGCGGGCAAATTGATTATGAACTTCCTTTAAGTGAAACGGCCTCTTTAGAAACAGGAATCAAAACAGCAGTTATTCAAACAGATAGTGATCTTACTCAATTTGATATACAAAATGGAGTAGCCATACTAGATGATAACAACTCTGATATTTTTCAATATGATGAATCTATTTATGCAGCATACATAACTTATGCTAAGAGTTGGGATAAATGGAACTTAAAATTAGGCATGCGCGGAGAGCAAACTGAAATTGAAGGAAATTCATTGAGTACTAGTCAATCAAATAGACAGAATTACTTCGAATTTTTTCCAAGCGCTTCTGTAAGTCATCAAGTATCAGAAAAAGTGAATGTGTATGCAGAATTTAGTCGAAGAATTCAACGCCCAAGTTTTGATGACCTGAATCCGTTTCGTTATAATTTTACAGATTTCTCATTTGTAACAGGGAATCCGCAGTTGCAACCAGCAATTACAAATAGTTATAAGCTAGGAGTAGACATTAATCAAACATTTTTTATTGAAGCGTATTATAAGTACAATAAAGCACCAATTTTTGAGCTTACTTTACAAGATAACGATAACAATGAACTTAAATATGTAGCTAGTAATATTGAAAAAAGTGTAGACTATGGTCTAGATTTTATTACATATTTCTCCATGACTGATACTTGGGATGTTTCGTTTGTTTCTTCTGTATTTAATGTGAGTAATACATTTACACTCGCTAATGATATAGAAACGACGCAAAGCAAATGGTCGTTATATACAACATTGGATAATAATTTTACTTTTTTGAAAGATCAGAGTTTAACAGCCAATCTTTCCCTTTTATATATTAGTTCTAGCATTGAAGGCCTCTCAGATATATCTGAAAGAAATATAGTAAGCTTGTCTTTACGAAAAACTTTATGGAATAAAAGAGCAACGTTGTCACTTTCTGCCAACGATATTTTTAACGGTCAGAAGTTTACAAGTATAACGCAATTTGTCAATCAAAATAGTCGTTATTTCTCTAACTATGATACTCGAACCATTCGTATAGGCTTTCGATACAATTTTGGGAATACAAAATTGCAAACTAATCAGCGCACTAAATCTTCAGCAGAACAAGAGCGTTTAAAAGAGTAGTCATATCATTTTAAATTTTCATGTATCTTTGCCCAATCTTTATAGAATACGTATTGTGGTAAAAATTGGAGATATAGAGCTGCCAGACTTTCCTTTATTACTGGCGCCAATGGAAGATGTGAGTGATCCGCCTTTTCGTGCATTATGCAAAGAACAAGGTGCAGATGTTGTATATACAGAATTTATTTCTTCTGAAGGATTGATTCGCGATGCTGCGAAAAGTACTATGAAGCTGGACATTTATGAAAAAGAACGCCCTGTAGGAATTCAAATATTTGGAGCGAATTTAGATTCAATGCTTCGATCGGTAGAAATTGTTGAAAAATCAAATCCAGATATTATTGATATCAACTTTGGTTGTCCTGTAAAAAAAGTAGTAAGTAAAGGTGCTGGCGCAGGTATTTTAAAAGATGTTGATTTGATGGTTTCTTTAACGGAAGCTATGGTAAAGCATACCAAATTACCGATTACGGTCAAAACTCGTTTGGGTTGGGATTATGATTCAATTAAAATTGTTGAAGTTGCTGAGCGTTTGCAAGATGTTGGAATTAAATCTATTGCAATTCATGGACGTACGCGTGCACAAATGTATAAAGGAGAAGCTAACTGGTACCCAATTGCTGAGGTTAAAAACAACCCACGAATGCACATTCCTGTATTTGGAAATGGAGACGTAGACTCTCCAGAAAAAGCAATGCTAATGCGCGATAAGTTTGGGCTTGATGGAGCTATGATAGGTCGTGCAAGTATTGGATATCCGTGGTTCTTTAGAGAAGTTAAGCATTATTTCCAAACAGGAACTCATATGGCTAAGCCCACAATGGAAGAACGTGTTTCTGCAGCACGCCGTCACTTGCAAATGTCTATCGATTGGAAAGGTGAACATTTAGGTGTTTTTGAAACTCGCCGTCATTATGCTAATTATTTTAGAGGAATTCCGCATTTTAAAGAATACCGACAACGTTTGGTTACAATAGATGATTCAGAAGGTGTTTTTAAAGTGTTGGATGAAGTTTATGAAAAATTTGGAGATTATCAATTCGTCTAACACCCATTTTTTTAGCGAGAGGACAATTTTATGAATTTGCAATAAAGACTTTACTGATTCGTCTACTGGCCAAATACGAAGCAAATATCCCTAAAATAGTGATTGTCAAAAATACTGTAATACAATTCATGAATTGTAATTCTACAGGATAAGGCAAACTTGGTGTAATATAGAAAAGCTTAAATTGTAGTTGCATATATACCACAATAACGCCCAATACAATTCCCAACAATCCACCAACAACGGTTATTATGACTCCTTGGTAAAAGAAAATTCGTTTGATTTGTTTTATGGTAGTTCCCATACTAAACAGTGTTTTCAAATTTCCTCGCTTATCTAAAATCATCATTACAATAGCACCTACAACATTAAATAATGCAAGAATCAATACTAAGGTAAAAATCAAGTAAATAGCAATATTTTCGGTATTCAGCATCTTATACAAAGCATCATTGAGCTCAATTCGATTCTTACTAAGAACTTTAGTATCAAAAATAGCTGAAATTTGTTCTCTTACCAGTGCTTCATCGGCTTCAGGAGTGAGCTTAAACTCAATATTAGTAATTTCATTTACTTCATACTCTAATAGTTCTTGTGCCAATGCTAAATTTGTAAATACATATTTATCGTCTAAATCTTCATTAATTCGATAAATTCCTGTAGTTGTAACTTTTATTTGTTCATAAGGATTTTTAGAACTACTAGTAATACTTTTTGTTCCTGGTTTAGGCACAATAATTTCTAAAAGATTACTGTAATCATACGCAATTACACCTAAAAGGTTCGAAATACCAATACCAACAACTGCTTCTTGGTATGCATCTGGATGCACCCAATTTCCAACATATAAAATGCTATCAACCAGATTTACTTTTTTAAAGTACTGGTCTATTCCTTTTATATTTGCAATATGATGTTTGTTGTTCAAACTTAATACTACGCGTTCTTCCACTACTTGTGAAAAAGCTTCCACTTGCGAAATTTCCCGTAGTTTTTGAAGTTGTGCTGCACTTACGTGAAAAGACTTCCCGCTGGCTGCTTCAATCTTGATATCGGGATCAAAATCATTACTAAAAGATAAACTAAATGTTTTTAATCCTGCAAATCCAGAAAGAACAATAAACAAAGCCAACGCACCAATTACTACCACGACACTTGTCACAATATTGATAATATTGATGGCATTTTGCGAACTTTTTGAGAGTAAATATCGCTTGGCTATGTAAAAAGGGAAATTCAATTAAGATTTCTTTCGTTTGTCTAACAAATTAGGATCTTGAATCGGATTATTTTCACCCTTAAGTGATTTTTCAATGTTTTCAATATATTCTAATGAATCGTCAATGAAAAATGATAAATCAGGCACTTTACGCAGTTGATATTTTACACGTTGTGCCAATTCATGCTTGATTAAAGGTGCGTTAGATTTAATGCCTTCTATCAATTCTTTTGACTTGTTATGTGGAAAAATACTTAAATATACCTTTGCGATAGAAAGATCTACCGTTACATTCACTTTTGTCACCGAAATGATTACATTGGTCAATCCGCCACTTCGAGCAGCTCCTTGTAAGATGTCTACCAAATCTTTTTGTAAAACACCTGCTATTTTTTTCTGTCTATTACTTTCTATATCACTCATAATACTGCAAAAATAAAATATTAAGACTACAAAACGTTGACATTGCTATAGAATTGCAATAACTTTACCTAATAATTGATCTGTAAAATAATAAAAAGTGAATAAAATAGAGCATATTGGTATAGCCGTGAAAGATATTGAAGCTTCCAACACATTATTTGCAAAGTTGTTTCATAAAGAACACTACAAGATGGAAGAAGTAGAAAGCGAAGGTGTAAAAACTTCTTTTTTTCAACTAGGAGAAAGTAAAATAGAACTGTTAGAAGCTACTCGTGATGACAGTCCTATTGCAAAATTTATTGCTAAAAAAGGAGAAGGAGTACACCATATTGCGTTTGATGTAACAGACATTCACGCAGAGGTTAAACGTTTGAAAGAAGAGGGATTTACAGTGTTAAATGAGACACCAAAAAAAGGAGCAGATAACAAGTTGGTGGTGTTTTTACATCCAAAATCTACCAATGGAACTTTAATTGAGTTGTGCCAAGAAATAATTTAATGTGGTTTAAATTTTTTGAAAAGTAAAAAAAGTAGTAATATTGCATCCCGTTTTTGAGGTCCCATAGCTCAGTTGGTTAGAGCATCTGACTCATAATCAGAGGGTCACTGGTTCGAGCCCAGTTGGGACCACTTTATAAAAACGCAAAAGCTTCTCGTATAACTGAGAAGCTTTTTTTGTTTTCTACTTAATTACATTTGCTTTCAATTAGCCTAATTTCATTAAGTTTGTTCCAAATAGAATGATCTAGACTTTGGGGAGAAAAACGAAATAAAACTAGTGATTTTTGCCGCTCTTCACAGAAATATTGCTGTACAGTACAATTTAGCTGCATAACAGCATGTGTATGAAAAGCATTGTATATTTGAAGCTTACCTACAAATTCATGTGTGTTTTTAACATGTTCTTTTTTGATGAATAACGCTATAGTTTTTGGTAAGACGGTATCTTTTTTCTTGTTTACAACTTCCATTAAACCGTCAAAATAATATTGTAAGTATACTTCTAATTGTTTTGTTGTCAATACTTTATTTAAGTTAATATCCCAAACAAAAACATATGACCAATATTCCTCGGAATCTTGTTTTGACCAATTTGGTGCGAAACGAATTTCTTCAACGCCTTTGTATGGAATTTTTGGCGCAAAATGTATAGGCATCTTTATGATTTCTTTTCCCCAAGAATCATCTGAAAGTAATAACTCTTGCGGTTCGTTTTCTTGTGAAAAACTAATAAAAAATGATAAGGTTGCTATAATGGTAAGTATCTTGTATTTCATATATACGTTTTTACAAACTTATTAAAACTTCAAAACCAATAGCATCAGAAATAGCACTATCTTTTACTTTGCTGTTATAATTAATCCCCCAACGAGTTCTATCAATCTTGAAGCGAGTTTTCATGGTTTTAGCATCAAAATCAAGATCAGCGTCAAATTTTATCGTTTCAGTAATTCCTTTTATAGTTAAATCAGCTCGAACACGAATTTTTTTAGATTCTAAATACGAAACTTCTTGGATTACAATAGTTGCTGTGGGATATACTTTTACATCAAAAAAATCAGGATCTTTTAAATGTGCTGTTAGGTTTTTATTACCTTCTTCTCCCATGTCAGTTGCTTGTATTGAATGAAGATCAATGGTAAAATTTCCACCCACAATTTTTCCTTCATCTTTCAAGAAATATCCTTCTTTAAAATTGACAAATCCAAAATGGCCACTAAAATAAAAACTATAATCGCATGACCACTTGATTTCACTTTTGGATGTATTGATTGGTAATGTTTCTTGTGCATACGCATGAAGCGAACAAAGAATTGCCATAAATACTACTAATTTTTTCATCTGTTTAATTTTTAATATTTGTTTGGTTTCAAAACTAGCGGCAACGCAGCCTAAAAAGTGTCAAAAAAGTGTAAAAGAAGTGTCAATGGTTGTAAAAATTCCAGAAATTGTAAGTTCTTTACAGCGATTATGAATAGAAAAAGAATTATTATATACAGTTTTTTAATAGTTGGAATATTATGTACTTGGTGGTATTCCGTTTCAACCAATTCGCAAACTGAGTTTTCTGAAAAGGTAAAAGTAGTATTACGCGAAGTGGGAAATCAGTTGCTACTATCTCAAAAAGATAGCACTTCATTAATTCTTCCAATTAAAAAACTAGAAACTTTCAAATATGAACTTTCTTTTGAAAAAGAATTACGCTTTGAGCCTAATAAAATGGTATCAATCATTGAAACGAATTTTGAAAAGGCGCAACTTTCTAAGCAATATCGAGTAGAAGTTTTACAATGTACGGATAGTGAGGTTGCGTATAGTTATGAAATGAGCGAACAAGTTGAAAACACAATTATTCCATGTTCAGGGCGCTACGTGCCTAATAGTTGCTATGTGATTCAGGTACGATTTACTGGGAAAGAAGCATCTTTTTGGAGCCTTTCAGAAATTAGTTATTTATGTATTCTTTTAATTTTTATTGCATTGGAAGTTTTTTTCTTTAAAAAGAAAGCATCTGAAAAACCTACGGATGCCATTACAGAAGAGTATGCTACTATTGGAAGTTTTCAGTTTTATCCTTCTCAAAATAAATTAATCAAGCAAGCCACAGAAATCAATTTATCCAAAAAAGAATGTGAATTATTGCAAATTTTTTCTGAAAATTTAAATCAGATCGTAACGCGTGATGAATTGACTAAAAAAGTTTGGGAAGATAATGGCGTAATTGTGGGAAGAAGTTTGGATACTTATATTTCTAAACTTCGTAAGAAATTGAAAGACGACGAACGTATTCAAATTACAAATGTGCATGGAGTTGGCTATAAATTGGAACTTGAGAGTTAATGTTAAAACTTTACATTCAACAAATCGCCGCTTAATTGTAATACAACCAACTCTGCTAGTTTCGCATTGTACTTAGCTTGATTTCTGCTCAACTCTGCATTGAGTAAATTTAGTTGTGCTTGTCTAAACTCAATAGAATTTACTTGCCCAATTTTGAACTTTTCTTTGGTTCGATCAAAGTTATTTTCGGCAGTTTTGATGTTTTTTTCTTGTAATTTGTAGATTACTACTTTGTTTTGATAATCATCCCAAGCATTGTTAAATTGACGTTCTAAGTCAATCAAAATTTGTTCTTTTTGTAACTGCTGATTTTCTAAGGCTATTTTTGCGTTTTTAACTCGCGTAATAGTGCTTCCACCATCAAACAAGTTCCAAGTTAAATTCAAACCAGCAGAAAGTCCTGTGTTGGTAGAAACTGCGACAAATGCTGCTGCATTGTTATTATTTCTGTTCCAGCCATAACTTCCATTTAAACCGATAGTAGGCAAATATTGTGAACGATTCGATTTGATGTCTAATGAACTAATATGGATGTTTTTTTCAATTTGTAGTAATGATACATTATTTGCCTTTGTTTTAGTCCATAAATCTTCCTTTTTTAAATCAAAAAGAAAAGAAATGTTTGTGTCTACATTAAAATCTTGCGTGAGTTTATTACCTAAAATTACATTGAGATCACGTTTAGCGTTAATGAGTTGCTGTTCGGTATTTACAATATTAATGCTATCATTATTAATATCTACTTGTGCATTTAACACATCCAGTTTTGTATTTTGACCGTATTCAAATTGGTATTCAGAACGAACCAAACGATCTTTTGAAATGGCAAATGTTTCTTTAATTGCTTGAGTATTTTCAGAAAGTTGTGCTACAGAATAATACACAGAAAATAGTTGCAACAATGTGTTTTCAATGGTTTCACGTGCTTCCAATTCTGAAAGTTGGTATTGTTCTTTCAATCGTTTGTAATTGTATACTCTTCCCAACCCATCAAAAAGTGTATAGTTTAGATTGATTGATGCATTGTAGCGCGAACTTTCAGCACCATTCAAAACAGTCGTGTTTCCATTGGAAAATTCGGCTTCTGTATTATCCAAATTGTAAGTAGCGCCAGCATTTCCAGTTAATGTGGGTAAATATCCAGAATTTAATATGCTGGTATTATTTTCTGCAACTTTTACAGTGTTTTCTGCAATTTTAATTCCGTAGTTGTGCGAAAGTGTTAATTGAATTGCTTCGTCAGGCGAAAGCAATTCTTGTGCATTGGCACATATTCCGAAGAAAACAACGATATATGTTAGATAAAATTTACTGTTCATCTGTTGAGTTTTCCTTTTGTTCGTTATGATACATTGTTTGTGGAGCTTCAGTTAATTCTACTTTAGTATCAACGTCTTCATTATGATCTAAGAGTTTTTCTCCTTCTGTTTGTTCTTTAATGGCACGTTCTACTTCTTCTTTGGCTAGATTAGCACCAAAAATTAACCATATACTACTTCTTTTAATGCTGTTGCTAAATGATAACAATAATGGCAGAACGAGTAAGGTTAAAATAGTTGCGTACGCAATCCCAAAAGAAATCGAAATAGCCATCGGTTTTAAAAATTGCGCTTGACGGCTTTTTTCTAATAATAACGGTGCCAATCCTGCAATGGTAGTTAATGAAGTTAAGAAAATTGCTCTAAAGCGTGATTTTCCAGCTTCGCTTAAAGCTACATCAAACTTCATCCCTTCTTTAAGGTTGGAGTTGAACTTACCAATTAAAACCAGTCCATCATTTACCATAATTCCAATCAAAGCAATGATTCCTAAAAGAGATAATACATTTACTGGGAAGTCGAGCAGCCAATGTCCCCAAGCTACTGCTGTTAAACTAAAAGGAACTAACAGTAATAATAATAATGGCTGGCTGTAACTTCTAAAGGTAAATGCGATTGTGATGTAAATGAGGAATAAGATTGGAATTCCTGCTTTTGCCAAGGAATTATTTAGTTTGGTAAATTCTCGGTTTTGTCCTTCAAAAGAAGCAGAAATGGTTGGGTATTTAGATTTTAACTCAGGAATTATATTTGTTCGAATGTCTTCTAAGATATCTGTAGCGCTTTCGCTTGGATCTTTAAGATCGGCAGAAATACGGATTTCACGTTGCCCTTCCAAGTGATTAATAGCGACATCTCCACGTTCAATGCTATAAGTAGCGATGTCTTTTAGCGTTACTCTTTCTCCTGTTGGTGTTACAATACGCATATCATCTAAATCGTTAATCGACGCTCGATTGCTTCGGTCGTAACGCACCCAAACTCTAATTTCGTCTTGTCCTCGTTGAAAACGCTGTGCTTGTGCACCAAAAAAACCCGATCGTACTTGTGACATTACAGTTCTTAAATCGAGTCCAAGCAAATAAGCACTTTCTTTAAGTTGCAAACGGATTTCTTTGATACCCGCAGGATCATTATCTTCCACATCTTTCAATAGAGGATTATCTTCTAATATTTGTTTTAATTCTTTTTTAGCGGCTTTGAGTTCATCAATAGTATTGCCAAGCAGTGCAACAGATACAGGACTTCCGCCAAAATTTCCTCCAGATCCATAAATCAATCGCTCTGTTCCAATTACAGGCCCTACAACTTCTCGTAATCTGTTGGCAACCAATGATGAGTTAATAGCATCTGGTCGTTCTTCACCAGGGAGCATGTTTATTACTAATTCGGCACTAGAACTACTTTTCATATTCAAAATAGTGTTTTCGAAAAGTTCTTTTCCAGTTCCTTTTAGATATTTTTCTGTGAATTCTTTATTGACAATAAAGGATTTTTCTTCTATCATAGAAATAATAGAATCGGTAATGTGCTCGTTGGTTCCATTTGGCATATCTAATTCGATAGAAACTCGATCACTCGCAATTCTAGGGAAAAGAGTTACACCAATAATTCCGCCACCAATTGATCCAAATGTTAATACTAATAACGCGATAAAAAGGCCTAAGGAAAAAAGTTTGGCCTTTAGCACGAAATTCAACACAGGAGTGTATAATTTATCACGTAGAAAACTCATAAAATCATCTCCAAATTTGTTGATGATTCGCATTTTAGTAAAGAAACGTTTGAGCTGTGAAGGATTTTCCTCTTCTACTTGTTTTTGTAATGCCTTAGAATGTGCTAAGTGTGCAGGCAAAATGATCAACGCTTCTACCAATGATACTAAAAGTGTGAGTATTACTATAACAGAAACTTCACTGAAAAATTCACCAATTCTACTATCTAAAAATAAAAAGAGAGAAAAGGCAAGTAGCGTTGTTACAATTGCCGAAACCACAGGAGGAATTACTTCCATAGTTCCGTCAACGGCGGCTTTTATTGGTGATTTCCCTTTTTCATAGTGTTGATAGATATTTTCTGCAATAACAATTCCGTCATCAACCAAAATACCAATTACGATAATCATCCCAAAAAGAGACAGCACGTTGATTGTTACATCAAATTGTCCTGCAAAAATAAACATTCCCAAAAAAGAAATAGGCAATCCAAATGCTACCCAAAAAGCCAAACGAGTGTTGAGAAATATAGAAAGGAATATCAAAACCAATAACATTCCTATGATAGCATTTTCAATAAGTAAATCTGTTCGTTGATTCAATGTAACAGATAAATCACGTACTACGTCCAAACGAACGTTGTCATATTTTTGATTGAATTCTTCTATATACTTCTTAACATTATCTGCTGAGCTGATAAGATCTTCATTATTGGTACTTGTGACAGAAATATTTACCGATAGTTGCTGATTGAAATAAGTAGCATTCGGTGTTTCTGAAAAACGATCGCGAATAATTGCGACGTCTTTTAATCGAACTGTTTTCCCGTTGGGTGTGGCTTTTACGATTAAGTTTGAAAGCTCATCGCCATAATATGAACGATTATTGGCACGAATCAAATATTCTTCAGTATCTGTTTTGATATTTCCTCCAGTTACTAGAATATTCGAAGTGCTTACTGCTTGTGCTACATCTGCAAATGTTAGATTGTATGCTAGTAAACTAGCTTCATTAACTGCAATCTCAATTTCTTCGGCAGGATACCCAGAAATTGATACTTGTGAAATACCTTCAATTCCACGAAGGTCATTTTCAATTTGCCGTCCTATTTGTTTTAAAGTAACCAATGGCACATTGTTTCCACTTACAGCAAAAGAGATGGTTTCACGTACAGCTTCTTGTTTGGCAACAATGAGTGGCTCCATTCCTGTTGGAAAGCTTGGCACACGATCTACTGCATTTTTGACCTCTAGGAGCATGAAATCAATATTTTCTCCCTTTTCGATTTCAACAGTGATTGTTCCACTATTTTCTCGAGATGTTGAGGTAACCCGATCAATTCCTTTTAATCCTTTTAAATTGTCTTCAATTTTTAATACGATTCCTTCTTCAATTTCTTGAGGAGATGCTCCAGGATACGTAATATTGATATTGATGATTTTTGAGTCTACTAGAGGAAAAAAAGATGATTTTAATGAAAAAGCACCGATGATTCCAAAAATGACAAAAGCAAATATGAATACATTAACGGCAACGTGATAGCGAATAAAATAGGCAATTAACTTTTTCATAACCTATTTTTTTGTAGTTGTAGAATCGTTTTTAGAAATATTTTCGTTCATTTCTTTATCTCGTTTTTCACTAAAGGCTTTAACTGCCATACCTGCATAAGCTCCTGGTATGGGTTTAGAAAGAATTACGGTACCATCAGGAATATTTTTTAACACTACTTTTGTGTCTGAAAAGTATACGGGATCCACTGAAATTACATCTAATATACTGTCTTTTACCACATACACTTCTTCGCTGTCGAGCAAAAGAGCTCGGTTAATTTCGATTGCGTTTTCTTCATTTTTGGCATTCAATTGTGCTTCAAGATACATTCCTTCTTTTAGGCGTTCATCTGAAACTTCAATGTAAGCTGTAATAGTTTGTGTAGTTTGATCAATACTTCCATTTACACGAGATATAACACCAGAAAAAGTTGCGGTATTTTCCAAATTTTTAAGTGTAACTTTTTCTCCTACTTTGAGTAGTGTAGCATAGGTTTTACTTAAGGCAACTTCCATTTCATATACTGAGTCATCAATAAATTCTCCTAGTTTTTGCCCGTTACGAACCAAAGAACCTTCAGTAACTAGAGATGCTGTTAAAATTCCTGAGAAAGGTGCTCGTATAGTATATTTTACCAATCGTTGCTCTTGATTTTTTACGTTGTAGTAGCTTGACACAATTCCACGTCCTGTAATAAAGTATTTTTCTTTCTCAGAAGTCATTTGTGGTAATATAGGTGTAGTTTTATTGAGATCAAAACTAGTAAGGTATGCTTGCCATTTAGGATAAATTTCAGGGAAATCCAATCGTAGGTCAGGCATAATAGCAGCAATAGAATTGTATAAATTACTTTTTGCAGCTTGAACACTAGCTTGGTATTCAGAAGCGTCAATACGAATCATGGTTTCTCCTTGGCGATATTCTTGTCCGGGCTTAAATAACTTATTGCTACCTCTAAATATACCTTGAACTTCCGAGTATAACTCTACACGTCTTTTTGCAACTAAATTTCCGTTGGCAGGTACGACAATAGGAATAATTGAATTTTTTACCGTATCTGTGTATACAGTTTTGATTACTTTTTTCGGCACAGGTTTTGGTTGTTTTTTATCGGCAATTAATTTTTGAGCATATAAGAAAGCTCCCACGATAAATAACAATCCAATAATCGAAAGAATTATTTTTCGCATTAGGCGGAATTATTTTAAGATGGTTAGATTACAAATTTATTTATAAGTTCTATGTAACATTCTTAAAAAAAACTTAATAAAAATTTTTATTTAAATAAAAAATAGTCTCCGTAGCTTTGCAGACAGAAATTTGTGCCTCAAGAACATAAAATTTTAAGAGTTTAGAAAACCAATTATATTAAAAATGCGTATAAATAAGTAAGTAAAATATTCGTTTGACGTTTTATTTTGTTATTTCATAGATAAATTTGCAATGATATAACACAAAATATTTTGTCAGAACCTATAATTTTATACTTTTACATCGTTATGGCAAAAATGAATCAAAAGACCCTGATGTGTTTTGTTGTATTAGCATTTGCTTTTTTGACATCAACAAACGCCCAAATCGCACCGCCGCCACCAGGACCGCCACCGCCACCGGGATTTCCGATTGACGCTGGAATTATAGGTGTATTAGCTGCAGGATTATTATATGGTATACGGAAAAAAGTGAACAAGTAATTACTTCGATAGCCCCTGAAGCCTTGCAACGTATTTCCCTATAACATCAAATTCTAAATTTACAATTGAGCCAACTTCCAAATATTGGAATGTTGTATGCGTATAAGTATATGGAATAATTGCAACAGAAAATGAGTTGCGTTTAGAATTAACAACAGTCAAACTTGTACCATTCACAGTAATCGATCCTTTTTCTATAGTGATATTATTCAAAGACGCATCATACTCGAACGTATAATACCAACTTCCATCACTTTCTTCAATGGCTGTACATGTTGCTATTTGATCTACATGTCCCTGTACAATATGTCCATCTAAGCGGTCTCCTAATTTCATAGCACGCTCTAAATTAACACGATCATGTACCTTCCATGTACCAATATTTGTTTTTTCTAAGGTTTCTTGAATAGCAGTTACGACATATGTATGGGTGTTTAAATCTCTATCGACAACTGTTAGGCAAACGCCATTGTGAGCAACACTTTGATCAATCTTTAATTCTGGCGTCAGTTGACTCTGAACTGTAATATGAAGGTTTTCTTTTTCCTGTTCTAATTGTGTGATAATACCTAAATCTTCAATAATCCCCGTAAACATCTATTAATTTCGTTAAATTTGCATGTAAAATTAGAAATAAAAGTTTTAAAACTTAAATGAAGAAAGAGGAAAAAATAAAAGTAGGTATTTCAATTGGTGATTTGAATGGAATAGGAACAGAGGTAATTCTAAAAACATTTGAAGACAATAGAATGCTAGAATTATGTACACCTATTATTTTTGGTTCGACAAAAATTTTATCATTTCAGAAAAAGCAATTTAATATACAAGCTAACTTTCACGGGATTCCAACTGCTGATAAAGCCCAGCATGGAAAAATAAATGTAGTGAACATTTCTAAAGACCCTATTACAATTGAGTATGGGAAGTCATCGGAAGAGGCTGGAAAGTTTGCGATAAAATCTTTCACAGAAGCGACAAAAGCTCTTAAAGAAGATATGATTGATGTACTGGTTACAGCTCCAATCAATAAACACAACGTTCAATCGGAAGACTTTTCTTTTCCTGGACATACAGATTATTTAGGTCAAGAGTTAGAAGGCGATAGTTTGATGTTAATGGTAAATGATACGCTTAGAGTAGGTTTACTGACCGATCATGTAGCGGTTAAAGATGTTTCTAAGAGTATTACACCTGAACTGATAAAGAAGAAAGTACAGGTAGTACATAACACATTGAAGCAAGATTTTGGTATCATGAAGCCAAAAATTGCAGTTTTAGGAATCAATCCGCACGTAGGAGATAATGGAGTAATTGGCAAAGAAGATGATGAGGTTTTGAAACCTACTCTAGAAAAAATAAAAAACGAAGGCAAGTTGGTTTTTGGACCATATGCAGCAGATAGTTTTTTTGCGTCGAGTAATTATAAAAACTTTGATGCAATTCTAGCCGCATATCATGATCAAGGTCTTATTCCGTTCAAAACCCTGTCTTTTGGACAAGGTGTGAACTTCACAGCAGGACTCAATAAAATACGTACTTCTCCCGATCATGGAACAGCGTATGAAATTGCAGGAAAAAACAAAGCAGATCACAACTCGTTTAAAGAAGCGGTATTTACAGGTATACAGATTTTTAGGAATAGAAGTCTGTATCAAGAGATTGCAAAAAACCCTTTAAAAAAACAGCCAAGTAAGATATAAACAAAAAAATGTTGACAACTTTACGTTGCTAAAGAAAAATTTATATCTTTGCACGCTCGAAACTGATGTTTAAGAAGATGGAATTAAAGGATTTTACAATTCCTTTTATAGGATTAAAGGAAGGAAAGCACCAGTTTGATTATCAAATTGATAATTCGTTCTTTGAACTTTTTGACTTTGATGAATTTAATGCAGCAACCATACAGGTTGAGTTAGAATTTCTTAAAAAACAGACCATGCTCGAACTAGCATTTAGCGCTTCGGGAACGGTAAATGTGAATTGTGATTTAACAAACGAACCGTATGAGCAAGCTGTAAAAGGAAGTTTAGATTTAATTGTCAAGTTTGGTCATGAATACAATGACGAAAATGAAGAAATTCTAATAATTCCTCATGGTGAGTACCAAATAAACGTTGCTCAATACATATATGAAATGATTGTATTGGCAATACCATCAAAACGAGTTCATCCAGGTATTGCAGATGGTACATTACAATCTGAAATATTAGAAAAGTTAGAAGAATTACAACCTGGTACAGAAAAAAAAGAAACAGAAGAGGATATTGATCCTCGATGGGATACATTAAAAAAACTATTAACGGATAATAAATAACATAGAAAATGGCACATCCAAAGAGAAAAATCTCAAAAACTAGAAGAGATAAGAGAAGAACACATTATAAAGCTACAGTTCCTCAAATCGCTACGTGCCCAACAACTGGTGAAGCACATTTATATCACAGAGCACACTGGCACGAAGGAAAATTATATTATAGAGGAAAAGTATTGATTGACAATACATCAGAAGAAAACTTAGCATAAATCATACATGTTTAGTCATAAAAGCTCTCACTTTCGTGAGAGTTTTTTATTTGTTCTCTATTTTCTTGGTAAAAATGTAAAAACAACATAATTTGCCGGGATTATCAGAGATTTTTAGTAATTTCGTTTAATTTTTAATGAATTTTTGTTAAAAAGCAAAAAAACCAACGTGAAGGTATGACCAAAATTACAGCAGCAATAACAGCTGTAGGAGCCTATGTTCCTGAATATGTATTAACCAACAAGATACTTGAAACAATGGTTGATACTAACGATGAGTGGATTACTACTCGAACAGGTATCAAAGAACGCAGAATTCTTAAAAAAGAAGGAGCTGGAACTTCATATTTAGCTATTAAAGCTGCGGAAGATTTACTCGCAAAAAAGAATTTAGATCCTAAAGAAATCGATCTTGTTATTGTTGCGACAGCGACTCCTGATATGCCTGTAGCTTCAACTGCGGTATATACTGCAACTCAAATTGGTGCTACCAATGCGTTTGCATTCGATCTTCAAGCAGCATGCTCAAGCTTTCTATATGGAATGTCTACTGCAGCAAGTTATGTACAATCTGGACGTTACAAAAAAGTGTTATTGATAGGAGCAGATAAAATGTCTTCTATTATTGATTATGAAGATAGAGCGACTTGTATCATTTTTGGTGATGGTGCTGGTGCAGTTTTATTTGAACCAGATGAAGATGGCTTAGGCTTACAAGATGAATATTTACGAAGTGATGGTGTTGGACGTGAGTTTCTTAAAATTGATGCTGGAGGATCCATATTGCCTGCTTCTGAAGAAACTGTAAAGAATAAACAACATACTGTTTTTCAAGATGGTAAAACAGTTTTTAAGTTTGCAGTATCTAACATGGCAGATGTGAGTGCCAAAATCATGGAAGACAACCAGCTAACGAACGAAGATGTACAATGGCTAGTACCACATCAAGCCAACAAACGTATTATCGATGCTACTGCACGACGTATGGGCGTAGACGAAAGTAAAGTCATGATGAACATTCAACGGTACGGAAATACCACTTCGGCAACGTTACCCTTGTGTTTATATGAATATGAAAAACAACTCAAAAAAGGAGATAATCTCATATTTGCTGCTTTTGGTGGTGGATTTACTTGGGGCGCTATCTACTTAAAATGGGCATATAATTCAAACTAAAAACGACTAAAACCTGTATCATGGATTTAAAAGAAATTCAAAGCTTAATTAAATTCGTAGCCAAATCTGGAGCAAGTGAAGTAAAACTTGAAATGGAAGATGTTAAAATTACCATTAAAACAGGAAGTGGCGAGTCTAAAGGAGAAACAACAACTGTGGTTCAACAAATACCAATGGCTGGTATTCCTCAACAAGCAGCTCCTGCTCCAGTAGCACAACCGGTAGCTCCTGCTGCTAAAGAAGTTTCTGCTGCAGCATCAGATGACGACTCAAAATATGTAACAATAAAATCACCAATCATTGGTACTTTCTACAGAAAGCCATCACCAGACAAACCTGCATTTGTTGAGGTTGGTAAATCTATTTCAGAAGGAGATGTATTGTGTGTGATTGAAGCAATGAAACTTTTCAACGAAATCGAATCAGAAGTTTCAGGTAAAATAGTGAAGGTTCTTGTAGATGACGCTTCACCTGTAGAATTTGATCAACCATTATTCTTGGTAGATCCATCGTAAGAAATTTTAAATAATGCTTGGTGCTTTACAAATTATAAAAAGCATCAACACTTACTGATCTTAATTTCAACATTTAAAATTTCAAAAGATGTTCAAAAAAATATTAGTTGCCAATAGAGGTGAAATAGCACTAAGA
Source organism: Kordia zhangzhouensis (assembly GCF_001005305.1). GTDB lineage: Bacteria > Bacteroidota > Bacteroidia > Flavobacteriales > Flavobacteriaceae > Kordia > Kordia zhangzhouensis. The sequence goes on along the minus strand of NZ_LBMH01000002.1, from coordinate 281,059 downwards.
GTTATTAGAACCTGTAAGGAAATGGGTATCAAAACCGTTGCAGTATATTCAACTGCTGATGTAGATAGCCTTCATGTACGATTTGCTGATGAAGCAGTATGTATTGGACCTGCTCCTAGTAGTGAATCGTATTTAAAAATGTCAAATATTATTGCGGCTGCAGAAATTACGAATGCAGACGCTATTCACCCAGGATACGGATTCTTATCTGAAAACGCTAAATTCTCAAAAATTTGTGAAGAACACAATATCAAATTCATTGGAGCTTCTGCCGAAATGATTGATAAAATGGGAGATAAAGCTTCTGCTAAAGCAACTATGAAAGCAGCAGGCGTTCCATGTGTTCCAGGAAGTGATGGAATTATTGAGAACTTTGAAGAATGTGAAAAATTAGCACTTGAAGTAGGCTATCCAGTAATGTTAAAAGCTACTGCTGGTGGTGGTGGGAAAGGAATGCGTGCCGTATGGAAACCAGAAGATTTAAAACCAGCTTGGGATTCTGCTCGACAAGAATCAAAAGCTGCTTTTGGAAATAACGACATGTACATGGAAAAACTGATTGAAGAGCCACGACACATCGAAATTCAAGTGGTAGGTGATTCTACAGGAAAAGCATGTCACTTGTCTGAACGAGATTGTTCTGTACAGCGTCGACACCAAAAACTAACAGAAGAAGTACCTTCTCCATTTATGACAGACGATTTACGTCAACGTATGGGAGAAGCTGCTGTAAAAGCTGCAGAATATATCAACTATGAAGGTGCTGGAACGGTGGAATTTTTGGTAGATAAGCACCGAAACTTCTACTTTATGGAAATGAACACACGTATTCAAGTAGAGCATCCAATTACAGAACAAGTAATTGATTTTGATTTGATTCGTGAGCAAATTCTAGTGGCAGCAGGTGTTCCGATTTCAGGAAAAAATTATACACCAAATTTACATTCAATTGAGTGTAGAATTAATGCCGAAGATCCTTATAATAATTTTAGACCTTCTCCTGGAAGAATCACAACCTTGCATGCTCCAGGTGGACACGGAGTACGCTTAGATACACACGTATATGCTGGATATGCAATTCCACCTAACTATGATTCAATGATTGCAAAGTTAATTACGACGGCTCAAACGCGTGAAGAAGCAATCAACAAAATGAAACGTGCGTTAGATGAATTCGTAATTGAAGGAATTAAAACAACCATTCCGTTCCATAGACAATTAATGGACCACCCTGATTATGTGGCAGGAAATTATACAACAAAATTCATGGAAGATTTTGAAATGAAACCAGAAGCAGAGTAAAATTCAATCCAGATTCAATATAAAAAAAGCTCCGTACTGATTAAGTACGGAGCTTTTTTATAGTATTAAAAAATACGCATATTACTTTTTTTCGCGCTTGTAATATGCTACTATGCTTGCTTTTGCCAACATATTATTCCAAATATAATATCCTACAACTGCTGGATTTGTATCTTTTGTTAATTCTAAAGAATCCGTCTTCAAAGCATACACCGTAATAATATATTGATGGAATCCGTGACCTTCTGGCGGACATGGACCACCGTAACCAGCACTTCCATAATCGGTAATGCTTTGTATACTTCCCTTAGGGATTAAATTAAGAGATGCATTTCCTGCGTTACTAACAAGTTCACTCACGTTGGCAGGAATATCAAACACAATCCAATGCCACCATCCGCTGCCCGTTGGTGCGTCTGGATCATACATTGTAATTGCAAAACTTTTGGTGCCTTCTGGAGCATTTGACCATGATAGTTGAGGTGATTCATTTTTTCCAGTACAACCAAAACCATTAAATTCTTGCGTTGTTGAAGCTTGTCCTCCTAAATCTTTACTTGTTAAAGTAAATGTATTTTGCCCAAAAGTAGAGGTAACAATCAGTACAAATAATAACAAAAAAAGAGTGGTATGTTTCATAATTAAAAGAGTTTAAAATTATAAAACAAAACTATGCTATGATGCGTGATAAGAAAATATCTGTTAGCTCAAAAAGTAGTGATAAAAGCTCAATTTAATAATTGATATTGCTTAGGAGTCATTCCAAATTTAGTTTTAAAAGCATGGACAAAGTTAGATAAGTTTTCGTAACCAAGCGCTTCAAAAATATCTGAAGGTCTTTTATTTTCATTTTTTAATAAAAAAGCGGCATGTTCTAACCGTTGATTTAGAAACCATTTTATAGGTGGTTGCTGAAAGTGTTTTTCAAATGTTCGCTTGAAAGTAGAAACGCTCATATGAGCTAAAAAAGCAAGTTCTTTCAAAGTGAGTTTCTGTAGCTTGTTACTTTGTACCACATTCATAAAATGACTTGTTTGATTATCTTTTGCCGCTAATAAAAATGACAAAAAATCAGCGCCTTGTGTGGCGACCAAATACAATAAAATTTCTTCCAGCTTTACTTGTAAAAGTTTCTGTTGTGCATTGTACGGAAGTTGTAGCAAATCTTCCAAGCTCTTTACAAACAATCGGATAAAATCGTCGTACTTGCAGGATTTTGCCGAAATTGTAGCTGCAACATTTGTGTTATTAATTTGATGTTTTTCCACAAACTGAAACAAAGCTTCATCCGAAAAAAAGAGCAAAATACTTTTATAAAATTGATTGCTCTCCGACAAATTTTCTGTCATCAAGCAATGACCAGATTTCATAATCAAAAAAGCATCATTGGTTATAGAAATAGGTTGATCACTAGTCGCCACTTTTTTAAATCCTTCTTGTAAAAAGCTAAAGGTATTTTGGGTGAGATTGATTTTACTGTTAAAATGTGAAGTTGTAGATTCATAATTGAATAACTGAATGGACCATTTTTTTTCAGTAATTAAATAATCAGGCAATGTATAAATATGCATATCGTATGGTTCTCAATACACAAAAATACAATCTTGATGCAATTTTTCAATCCAGAATAAAAACAATTGCAAACCTTTAGTTATCTTGAAACGCAAAGAAGGAAGCCTATGAAATTAAGCTATTGGGAATACAAAACATGGTTGCGTAATGTCGATTTCACTATTGTGGGAAGCGGCATTGTGGGATTGAATTGTGCGTTACAACTTCGAAAGCGCTATCCTTCAGCAAAAATTGTAGTGTTGGAAAAAGGAATCTTACCACAAGGAGCGAGCACAAAAAATGCTGGTTTTGCCTGTTTCGGAAGCCTCTCAGAGATTTTAGATGATTTAAACAGTCATTCGGAAGAAGAAGTTGTAAACCTTGTTAAAAGACGTGTAAAAGGCTTGCAATTGCTTCGCAAAACCTTAGGCGATACCACAATTGATTATCAAGGTTGGGGCGGTTATGAATTGTTTACGGAGGAAGATGCTGCATTGTACGAAGCATGTTTGGAAAAAAAAGACAGCATCAATCAGTTACTATATTCGGTTTTTGATGGAAAAGTGTTTAGCGAAGTTGCAAATACATTTCACTTTGAAAAAATTCAGTCACGCTATATTTTTAATCAGTTTGAAGGGCAAATTGATACAGGAAAAATGATGCAAGCCTTGTTGCAAAAAGCAGTTTCGCAGAACATTCACATTTTAAATTCCGTTTCGGTAGATGCATTCTCGGAAGCTGGAAATACAGTACACATACAAACCAATCATTTTGACTTTTACACAAATAAATTATTGATTGCGACCAATGGATTTGCTTCGCAATTACTCAACGAAAATGTACAACCTGCGCGCGCGCAAGTATTAATTACCAAACCGATTAAAAATTTACATATCAAAGGAACATTTCACTTAGATAAAGGGTATTACTACTTTCGAAATATTGACAATCGTATTTTATTTGGTGGTGGACGAAATTTAGATTTTATAGGAGAACAAACGACTGAATTTGCGGAAACTGAATTGATTCAGCAAAAATTAGAAGCGCTTTTACAAACGACCATTTTACCGAATAGAACTTTTGAAATTGACCATCGCTGGAGTGGTATTATGGGAGTCGGAACGCAGAAAAAAGCCATAGTAAAAGCACTTTCCAGTCATGTGTTTTGTGGTGTTCGTTTGGGCGGAATGGGTGTTGCAATTGGAAGTTTGGTAGGAAAAGAATTGGCAGATTTGATATGAAAATTAAAGAATCTTTATACAACGTATGTTTGGAGATTGTCAACGAGCGACATACAAAAATTCAAGAACGTTTTTCGGAAATTCAAGAGGCGATGTTGTCAGAAACCAAAAGTTCGGCAGGTGATAAGCACGAAACCGGACGCGCTATGTTACAATTGGAGCGTGAAAAGATAGGCAATCAATTGGCAGAAATTCAAAAAGTAAAAGAAACCTTGTATAAAATTGATTCGAAATGGGAAGCAACACAAGGTTGTTTGGGAAGTATTGTATATACTTCTCAAGCCAATTATTTTATTGCTGTAAGCGTGGGCAAACTCATTGTCAACAACGATACATTTTATGCTATTGCTACAAATACACCTATTGGAAAATTACTACTTGGTAAAAAAGTAGGTGATGAGGTTACATTTAGAGATCAATCGTTTGTGATTCAAAAGATTTTTTAAACTTGTTTGAAAAGGGTTACTAGAAAGTATAAAGAAGTAATTTTTTAGTTGATTGGCTAACCTAACTAAAAACGTAACCGATAAGAATAAAAAAACTCCAACACTTATATCTGTTGGAGTTTGATTCTCATCATGTAAGTTGTTATAGTTTGATGAATTTTTGGGTGAATATTTTTCCGTCTGATTCTAATCGTAAAATATAGTTTCCTGTTGGTAAGTTAGATACATCAATAGAATGCTCTTTCAATTTTAGGTTCATCATACGTTTTCCTTCTATATTGAAAATTGTTGCAATTTTACCAACCAAATCTACGGGACTATTAATATTCATAATTTTTCCTACTGGATTTGGATGAATGGCTACATTTTCCAAGGTTTCATCAACAATACTAAGTGTTTGTCCTTCGGTAACAATATGATGTGTATTGATGGATGGGTTCACAATATTATCAACAGTTCCAGAAGGCCAGTAAATGATAATATTATTAATTGTGGTATCAGTTCCCAATCCAAAATGTGTATTTAATGTGCTCATAAATCGGAAGCCTTCACCACTTCGTACATCACGAATTTGTACGCCAGAAGCAGTATGTAACTCAATACGAGCTCCAATTCCATTGATATTGCTGGCAACACCTGTAGTGGTAATTTTAACCCAATTGTTACTATTAGTAGTATTTGTATAAAGAGTCGTTCCCGAGATTGCATCAATAAAACCATCATTATTAAGATCTCCAAAAGAACCATTATTTCCAGCAATTACATTATCATATACTGTAAAAGTCATGTCTCCATTTCCGAAAAGAATACTTCCATTAGAAGCTATATCTAAATTTCCATCATTGTCAAAATCGTATGTGGCATTTTCAATTCCTGTATTGGTTAAAGCAGGCAATATTCCAGAAGTGGAAGTTACATCTGTAAATGTACTATTTCCATTATTACGCATTAATTTATGAGTTCCGTTGGCCGTTGAACTTGCTCCTACAAAAACATCCATATCTCCATCATTATCAAAATCGCCCCAAGCAGAAGACCAAGTTTGAATTGGATCTGCTAAGCCTAGCGTAGAAGCAACTTCCGTAAAAGTTCCGCTTCCATCATTTTCATGCATTTCATTGATATTAATAGTTGTAGCACCACCACGACACTTGGCAATAAACATATCCATATCTCTGTCATTGTCATAATCAATCCAAATAGAACCATAATTTCCTCCGCCGGCATCATCTCCTAGTCCACCTTGATTAAAAGTAAGGTTTCCACTTCCGTCATTTATATAGTATACATTTGGGTCAACATCATGACAAACAAATGCATCTAGATGTCCATCTTGATTAATATCCACAAAATTGGAGCGTTGAGAAAAAACATATTCAGTCCCTGAAATTTCTGTAAATCCTGTTCCTGTAGAATTTGCTCGCATAAAAGTTACTCCATTTCCACCACCATATAATAAATCCGTAAAACCATTACGATCAAAATCAGCAGCAGCCAAACTCCACGAAGGAGTATTATCAGCAGCAGTTGTTGTTATGTTTGTAGGTGTAGTTCCTAAACCTCCGGTTGCTTGTTGATAAAATATATTTACATTCGTAGTTCCAATAGAAACCACATCATCTAAAAAGTCACCATCCATATCAACAGCAGCTCTTTGTGTTCCTGTAGTATTTACAGTTGAAGTAGTAAAGCTTGCTGGCGGCGGCGGTGCTAAGGTTGTAAATGTAAGTGGGCCACCCCAAATACTAGCGTCTAAACCACAAATTGCACGTACATATACTTCATAATTGGTAGCTGGAGTAAGTGAAGTTGGATTGACTGTAGTTGAACTTGCCGCAGTTCCTGCACTAGTTGGTGTTCCAGTACCAGCAGGTTGTACAACGTATTCCCAAGCAGTTTCTCCACTATTGGCTACCCATGAAATAGTAGCCGAGTTTTGTGTAATTGTTGATGCAGTTATACTAGAAGGCGCAATACAAAAAGACCCGCAGGTTTCTACTCGTACTAAATCGATTGACATATCACCTTCAAAACCTGTTCCTGTTCCTGTGTGACTAAATTCCAAATAAATGACTTGACCTAGATATGCATCTAAATTTATACCCACAGGAACCCAAGCTTCAGTCGCACTCATTTGCAACTCGCCAACCTGTGTAAAAACGGTTGTAAAAGGACCTGAAGCTGATGTTCCAACTTTTACGTTCAGTGTTCCCATATCACTACCAAAAGCATGTAAATAAAAAGATAATTCGGCACCATCAGTAGCACTAGATAAATCAATTGCAGGACTAACTGCTGAAGCGGTTGCGGTAGTATTTCCAGAAGCTTCATAATTCATAAAGCTTCCACTGCTATATGCTGCACTTGGGCCAGTTCCTGTTGAACCAGAATCATTAGGGATTTCCCACGAACCATTTCCATTATTCAAATCGCCTGTCCATCCAGCAGCAGAATCAAATTCTTCAGTGAAAATATAAGTTGATGAACCAGAACCACAAGTAACACCTGTAGGGGCAGGAGGCGGACAATTGCTTTGAGTGAGTGAAGCACTATTGATACTACAATTAACATCTTGGTCATTTTGAATAGAAATTGTAATGTCAGTACCATTTGCGTATGGACCAAACTGAACAGTTCCTGCAGCTGATAGCGCCTGATTTGCACTACCTTGGTTGTCTGAAATAGTGAGTGACGTTGCAGAACCTAAATCTGAAACGGATACATCTACTAAAAATCCACCACTAGTAGCACAATCATCAACAATGGTATATGCAGCGGTTGGATTGGTACAGGTAGCACAACTTACATCAAAATCCCAAGGAATATACCCATTATCACTACAATTAACCGTTACATCTGAGTTAATAGAAACGGTAATAGTGTCTCCATTTGATTGGAATGTTAGTCCAGTAAGATCACCACCATTTCCATAACCATTATATAATTCTGTGCCATTGGTATCAAGAACAATCAGTTCATCCCATGTATTTTCTACTTGACCAGCATTAAATGTTACTTGCAAAGCAGAGCCATCTGAACTTGTAAAAACAAAGCTAGTAGTATCATTATTGACATAACAATAGGTTGTATTTACTGCGCCTAACGTACAATCGACGGTAGTTTGCGCATTTGCAAAAAAGCAACATGCTAAGAAGCAAATAAGAAGTGTAATTTTTTTCATAGGTTGGTTTTTATAGCTGTTAATCTAATTAGAGATTTACAGCGAAAGTTTAGTTAATAGTTTCTTAATCACATTCGGTTGTTAATCCATCAATCCATTGTCCAATCATTTCGACTGCTTCTTCATGGATAATGCTTCTTCCGAGTAAAGGCATTCTGAACTCTTCAGCAGTAGTATTTAAACGATAGTACATTACTGAACGTTCTTTTAGCGAAGGCGTTACAATTTTGATCATTCCAGGGATTTCGGTATCAGGATCAACACAAATACCCAAGTTTGCATCAATAGAAGATTCATCAAAAGCAAAGCGAACTGGTCGATAATCGCAATGTGATAATTCTTGATGGCAATGCGCACAATTGATGTCAATATAGGAGCGAACACGAAGATTGATAGGTTGTGTGTCATCACTCCATTTTACGACTGTATTAATTGTTTCAGGTAAATTGTTTTCCAGATAACCTTTGTCTATTAGTTTTTGTAATTGGTTTTTAGTTCCATCCGCATAGTCGTAATTGCTGTTAAGGTTTTGAGGTTTAACACCAATAGGAACGGAAGCTTCTCCGCTTTTATGACAAGTGAAGCATTCAACTTCCGAAGGAATTCTGTAGTTGGTGTTTTTCAGCACACCATTTTCCATAAAGTCTATATTAGTAAAAGAGCCTGAAAGGCTAAAAGTAGCTTCGGTTTGAGCATCGTTCCAAATATAGTCTGCAAAATACCAATCATCTGCTTTTTTAAGCATGATTCTAGTTTCTACAATACGAGTATTATTTTCAGGTTGTACATTGTTGTAATAGAATGTTTTGATAAGAAATGTTCCGACAGGAAAATTGATTAGTTCGCTATCACCCATATACGTAGCTTGCACATCATCTGGCATCCATACAAACCGTTTCTTTTTGGCATAATCAGTAAATAATGTAGAAATTGGTTCATAAGGAATTACACCCAATACAGGTTCTTGTTCTTTCATGTCGCCTTCAAAAAAGTGATATTCTGATAATGTATTGAATGGAAAAGCTTCCATGTCAAGTACTACAGGCGACACAGGAATTGGCACGTAGTCATCATCTACAGTAGTGGTGTCATTATCGTCAGCACAAGAAAAAAGCGTAGCGGAAAGTAGCGCTACACTAGCGATTTTGAGTAATTTTTGAATCATGTTTTAGTTTAGTTAGAACACTAATATAGCAAAAAAAACAAATGTATCGTTTGAGTATTAGTGAGTTAGTCAATATATAAAACAACTCAAAACGTTTTTTTCCTACTTTTTAAACGGAATTATTTAAAAAAACTGGCTATAATTGTAGCATTAATGAAGTTTCAACACCATTTTCCAACGCCTCCAAACTTTCAAAAAAAACAATGGTATTTTTATGTTTAGCCAATATTAAATAATGGCTTCCTTTAAAGTAACTTTTACGAACTGTGACTTTAAAGTTAGAGTTTTCAGAAATTTTGAGTTGATGTGGATAGATAAGTAGCGTTTCGTTTTCGGTTTCTATATGTGGAAATAAGTCGCTTGACAATTCGTTAACTTCGCCAAAGAGAGATGCTATATATTTACTTGGTGGATTGTTATACAGTATTTTTGAGTCGTTTTGTGCGATAAGCTCCCCTTTTTTAAGCACAAGAGTTGTATCTGCAAATGAAAGGGCGTCAGTACGATCGTGTGTGGCTACAATGCAGGTAATGTTTTCTTTTTTAAGATAGTGGAAAAGATTTCTGCGCAAGGCGTTTTTACGAAAGTTATCAATATGACTAAACGGTTCGTCCAACAAAAGGATTTCAGGTTCGCGAGCCAATGCTTTGGCAAGTGCGACGCGTTGTTGTTGTCCACCGCTCAAAAGTTTTGTTTTTACATGTGCAAAAGCAGTCATTTCCACCATTTGTAGCAGTTCGTTGACGCGCTGTTCTTTTTTTTCTAGATAGAAATTAGAGAGATGTGTTCCGATGTTTTCAGCAACAGTTGTATATGGCATCAAGTCAAAATCTTGTGCGACGTATTTCATGCGCTCAAACCCAGGAACTAAATGATAACTGGGTCCTAAAATTTGTTCATCATTCCAAAAAATATCACCTTTATCCACATCATGTAAACCGTACAGCAGTTTAAGTAAGGTGCTTTTTCCACAACCACTTTCCCCAATAATAGATACATGTGCGCCTTTTGGAATACGAAAAGAAATATCTTTTAAAATAGGTGTGTTTTTATTATATGAAAAGGAAAGATGTTCAACCGTGAGCATAGCAATTGTTTGGAGGTGCAAAAATACGCAGATAATCCTTTAAATGCTATTTTTTAGATTCTAGAATCATGAATCAAGACTTTTTCTTAATCTTATCTGTTTTAACTTTTTATCAATAAAAAACCGTCAAACGTAGCTTCGTTTGACGGTTTTGTGTGTTTATAAACGATGTTCTCTTAGTCTTTAAACTTTTCTAAGATTGCTTTGTTTGGCAATTCTTTAAAGCCCATATTATACAACGTGAAGCCGTAAATGTCTGCATATTGCTCAATAGTTTTTGAAATAGGTGTTCCAGCACCGTGTCCCGCATCCGTTTCAATACGAATAAGTGTTGGATTGTTTCCTGCTTGTTTGGCTTGCAATTCGGCAGCAAATTTAAAACTATGTGCTGGCACAACACGATCGTCATGATCGCCTGTTGTGATTAGTGTAGCGGGATATTCAACCCCTTCTTTAACATTATGAACCGGAGAATACCCTTTTAGGTATTCAAACATTTCTTTGCTATCATTTGCAGTTCCGTAGTCGTATGCCCAACCTGCACCGGCAGTAAATGTATGGTATCGTAACATGTCTAATACGCCAACAGCAGGCAAGGCCACTTTGATTAAATCTGGGCGTTGAGTCATGGTTGCTCCTACTAATAAACCACCGTTTGAGCCTCCGCGAATAGCTAAGAAGTTACTTGAAGTATATTTTTCATCAATTAAATATTCTGCGGCAGCGATAAAATCATCAAAAACATTTTGCTTTTGCATTTGAGTACCTGCTTTGTGCCATTCTTTACCGTATTCGCCACCACCACGAAGATTAGCCACTGCATAAATTCCTCCTTGTTCCATCCAAACCACATTAGCCACACTAAAAGAAGGCGTTAAGGAAATGTTGAAACCTCCATAACCATATAGAATTGTTGGATTTTCCCCATTCATTTTAACTCCTTTTTTGTGGGTAATAATCATCGGAATTTTTGTGCCATCTTTTGATTTATAGAATACTTGTTTGCTTTCGTATTGATCTGGATCAAAGTCAATTCCAGGTTTTCTATATACATTAGAAGTTCCATCTGTAGGATTGTAAGTATAGGTTGTACTAGGCGTTTTGTAGTTGGAAAATGAATAATATAAAACTTCATCTTCTTTTTCTCCATTAAATCCTCCAGCACTTCCAACGCCTGGTAATTTTATTTCACGAACTAATTTTCCTTCATAGTCATATTGCAATACTTTGGAAACAGCATCTACCATATATTCTGCAAAGAAATAACCTGAACCTGTCGAAATGCTTAATACATTTTCTGTTTCAGGAATAAAATCTTGCCAGTTTTCAGGAGCTGGATTTGAAGCATCAACGGTTACTATTTTTTGATTTGGTGCATTCATGTTGGTCATGATATACAATTTTGACCCTACATTTTCAATAATATATGAGTCAGTATCAGTATGATCTAAAATTGTTACAATTTCACTATCAGGCTTAGACAAATCCTTCATTAACATTTTATTCCCTGAGGTAGAAACTCTAGGATAAATAAATAAATAGTTTCCATCTTCAGTTACGCTTCCGCCTATGTATCTATGTTTCTCTTCTGGTGTTCCTCCATAAACCAGTTTGTCTTCTTTTTGAGATGTTCCAAGTTTATGATAATATAATTTGTGTTGATCTGTTTTGGCAGACAATTCACTTCCCTTAGGTTTGTCATAACTAGAATAGTAAAAACCTTCATTTCCTTTCCAAGATATTCCAGAAAACTTGATGTCTACTAATGTGTCTTCTATAACTTCTTTGGAAGCAACGTCCATAATGATAATTTTACGCCAATCGCTTCCTCCTTCTGAAATAGAATAGGCAACAATTTCTTTATTGTCAGAAAAATTTAGCCCACTACCTAAAGAAATCGTTCCGTCTTCGGCAAATTTATTAGGATCTAAAAATACTTCTGGCTCGCTATCACCTTTTTGGCGGTAAATTACAGATTGATTTTGCAGCCCGTCGTTCTTGTAAAAATAGGTGTATTCACCTCTTTTTACAGGGGCACTGATACGTTCATAGTTTACCAATTGCGTATATCGTTTTTTGAGTGCGTCACGAAATGGAATACTATCTAAATACCCAAAAGTTGTTTTGTTTTGTTCTTTTACCCATGCTTCAGTTTCTGGAGAACGGTCATCTTCCAGCCAACGATATGGATCTTTTACTTCAGTTCCAAAGTAGGTGTCAACTTCTTCTTTTTGTTGCGTTTCTGGATACGTCACTTTAATTTCAGTTTTTTCAGGTTCTTTCTCGCAGGAGAAAAAAAATAGTGCGAGACAACTAATTTTTAGTATATGTTTCATAGGATGATTTTTTAGTATGTGTGATTAAACAAATATTAACTAAAATATTCGTTAGATACACGATTGGTCTTTTTCAAATGTACTTCAAAAAAAACCACTTCAGAACAAATAGAAGCGGTTTTAACAAAATACTAAGATTTCGTTCAATAAAATAATGGTCGGAACTGTGACCAGTGTTTATAGATTAAGATTCCGTTGAGTACTACGACAATAATAGCTCCAATCATTCCGCCAGAAAGGTCTAAAAAGATGTGAAAAAGAAAAATGTTTACAGAAATAGGCGCAAGAAGAATTAAAGCAAAAGGCACCCATTTTTTGATTATGAGTAATATTCCAATATATACTTCAAGTGCCCCGACAATTGGAAGGATATATCCAGTAGCGCCTAGAGATGCCATAAAACTACTTGCGTTAGGAGGTAGTGAAGGTTGAGGCATGAAGCCGGTACCATTGAAAATCATAAAGAGTTTGTTGGCGCCAAATACGATGAGGATTAGCCCCAAAACAAAGCGAATGATTTTAGTGAATTTTGAGTTCATACGCAAAATATTTAGTGTTAGAGTTCTTTGAAGATAAGAAAAAGAAAGTGGATTTTCTAAATATTTCGACAACAGGAGTATTTATTCTTTGGTAATAACTATCTAATTTGTAGATGTTTGAAAAAAATAAGGACGCAGAATAATTCTGCATCCTTAAAGAAAGATTATTTATTTTTAATAAATCAAACCAACTTATTGGCTACCAAATGCTGTGCAATTTGAACTGCATTGGTGGCAGCGCCTTTTCGTAAATTGTCTGACACAATCCACATATTTAAAGAATTGGGTTGCGAACCATCTCGACGAATTCTTCCGACAAAAACATCATCTTTTCCTTCGGCATAGATTGGCATTGGATATACATTTACATCGGGATTGTCTTGAACAATAACTCCTGGAGATTCATGTAGTAATTTACGAACCTCGTCGATATCAAAGTCATTTTCAAATTCTACATTTACACTTTCAGAGTGTCCGCCAACTACAGGAATTCTAATAGCTGTTGCTGTAATAGCAATACTTTTATCATCCAAAATTTTTTGTGTTTCCCGCACCAATTTCATTTCTTCTTTAGTGTAACCATTGTTTTCAAAAACATCACAATGTGGCAATGCATTTCGGTGAATAGGATATGGATATGCCATTTCTCCTTTTTGACCAGCATATTCATTTTCGAGCTGCTGTACGGCTTTGACACCAGTTCCTGTAATAGATTGATAGGTTGAAACGACGATTCGTTTGATTTTATATTTTTTATGTAAAGGAGCTAGAGCAACCACCATTTGAATGGTAGAACAATTAGGATTAGCGATAATTTTATCAGTACGTGTCAACTCATTCGCATTGATTTCTGGAACTACTAATTTTTTTGTGTGATCCATTCGCCATGCAGAAGAATTATCAATGACAGTTGTTCCAACTGCTTCAAATTTTGGTGCCCATTCAAGCGACGTATTTCCTCCTGCAGAAAATAATGCAATATCAGGTTGAGCATTTACAGCATCTTGCATACTTACAATAGGATACGCTTTTCCTTGATAATTGATTTCTTTTCCAACGGATCTTTCTGAAGCTACAGGAATTAGCGTTGAAACAGGGAAATTCTGTTCAGCTAATACTTGAAGCATAACAGTTCCTACCATACCTGTGGCTCCAACAACAGCTACTTTCATAGTTTTTATTTTTTTAGACTTTTATATTGATGGTAAAAATTGTCTTTTACCTTGATTTTTTAGCAAAATTAGTAATAAATATAGCGCAGACAGTATAAAAAAAGTAAATTCTCAAAAATATCACATAAAGTTATATATAACACAAAAGCCACTCAATATTGAGTGGCTTTTACGTGATTTTATGTATTGATTATTATTTTTGATCTTTTAATAAATCTCTAATTTGAGTTAGTAATTCTTCTTGAGTTGGACCTGCTGGTGGTGCTGGTTCTTCTTCTTTTTTCGTTCTTGTTTTGTTATATGCTTTTACAATCATAAACATTACAAATCCTACAATAATCAAGTTTACAATCGAGTTGATCCAAATACCATATGATATTACAGCACTTCCTGCTTCTTTTGCAGCTTCTACGGTTTCATATTCTTTCCCATCTAAAGTAATGAATAAGTTGGCAAAGTCAGTTCCACCAGTAAAGTATCCTACAAATGGCATCACGATATTGTCTACAAAACCTTTTACAACAGCTCCAATAGCACCAGCCATGATTACCGCAACGGCAAGATCCACGACATTTCCTGTCATGATAAACTTCTTAAATTCTTTTAACATAATGTGTAGTTATTAGTTATTATTGAATCTAAAAATAGTAAAAATTACGTTAGATTTCAATTTGCTGTGATTAACTTTTTGTTGAGTTATCGAAGAAAGATGCGTTTTATTCGTTGAGAGATTGCTGTTAGCAGTTCATAGGAAATGGTATTTACTTTTGCAGCAAGTTCCTCGGCGGTTTGTCCTTCACCAAAAATAATGACTTCGTCTCCTTCATCACAACGGATACCTGTAATATTTACCATGATCATATCCATACACACATTTCCAATGATAGGCGCTTTTTTTCCATTAATTAAGACGCTTCCAACACCATTTCCAAATCTTCTATTGATTCCATCAGCATGTCCAAGAGGTATCGTTGCAATTGTTGTGAAATCTTCTGCAACAAAAGCACGATTATAACCAACACTTTCTCCTTTTTCAATACGGTGAATTTGAGAAATGACTGATTTTAAAGAAGCAATAGGACGTAAGTTTTTAGCATATTTAGGATCATTTCCAAAACCATATAAACCGATTCCTGAGCGAACCATGTCAAAATGTGCTTCAGGATAGTTCAAAATACCAGAGGTATTGGTCATATGCTTCATCGGTTTGTAAGGCAATCCTTTTTCAAACGCTTCCGCCACGTTATTAAACAAACGAATTTGATTTTGTGTAAACGTTTTTTCGTTGGCATCTTCAGAGGCAGCTAGATGTGAAAATATTGAAACTGCTTTGATTTGCGAAAGTGTTTTCAGTTTTTGAACGACATGCGGAGCATCTGTATGGAAAAAGCCCAAACGGTTCAATCCTGTATTGAATTTTATATGAACAGGATAGTCTTTTTTTCCTTGTTTGGCAGCTTCTTTTGCAAAGGCTGTTAAAATGCGGTCGTTATATAAACTCGGCTCCAAGTTGTAAGCTATGGCATGTTTTAAATTGATAAGCTGTGGATGTAATACCAAGATAGGAGTGGTAATGCCAGCAGCTCGTAGATAGGCACCTTCTCTAATATAGGCAACAGCAAAATAGTCAACATTGAGCTCATCTTGCAAGTATTTAGCAATTTCAGTAGCATCACTTCCGTAGCCAAATGCTTTGACAACGGCAAGCATTTTCGTTCCTGCTTTTGTTTTGGATTTTAAAAATTCAAAATTTTGTTGGAGAGCTTTAAAATTTATCTCTAAAACAGATTCTTGTACGTGTAGCATTATGGTAGTTAATTGTCAGATGATTGTTTTGGAATTACTTCTTCCGCATCGTCAACTTCAATCTCTTTTACAGATTCTTTAAGCATTGCTTTGTAAAAAGCGCCACGACTTAGGGGTTCGTATTCGTCTGTTTCTCCAAGTAAAACTAGATCGTCACTTTTAGATTTTCTGAAACTATATTGTGCTAGATTTCCAGTGCGTGTACAAACGGCATGTACTTTCGTCACATATTCGGCAGTAGCCATTAGGGCAGGCATAGGACCAAAGGGATTTCCTTTAAAGTCCATATCTAATCCAGCTACGATTACTCGAATTCCTTTGTTAGCCAAGTCATTACATACAGCAACAATTCCATCATCAAAAAATTGGGCTTCATCAATCCCAACAACATCACAATCATCGGCTAATAAACGGATATTAGCTGCAGCAGGGACAGGCGTTGAACGAATTTCGTTTGCGTCGTGAGATACAACTTTTTCTTCATCATAACGAATATCAACAGCAGGTTTGAAGATTTCTACTTTTTGCTTTGCAAATTGTGCTCTTTTGAGTCTACGGATCAGTTCTTCGGTTTTTCCAGAGAACATTGAACCACAAATAACTTCAATCCAACCAAATTGTTCTTTATGATTTACTGTATTTTCGAGAAACATTTTGTAATTTTCAAGTCGAAAACGAATTTATACTCGTTTTTGTAAAGGTGGAACAAATTTATTAAAAAACCAAAGGTTATACAACGACATTAGTTTAAAAATTATGAAGAAAAAATTAGAAGGAGATTTAGTGAGTATCGCACATCGAATCCTTAAATTAAAAGGGAAAGAGGACGTTGTAGCATTGCATAAAGAAGCGAAGGAAGTTTTTGAAAAATTGTCGGTGCTCTTATTTTTTGAAGAGCAGTTTAAAGACACTGTTCCTGATTATGCAGACTCTTCTTTTTTTCAAACTTTAGAGAATGTGTATAATCATGATAAGGTTGAAAAAAATGCAGAAGAAGAGGAAATTATTCGTCATCATTTAGTGAGTGAAGATCCTGAACAAGACGAACTAATAGAGCCTTTAATGGAAACTATTAAAGATATGGTGGCGGAAATGCCAGAAGATGATGACAACGGTTCAGAAGAAGTAGAGATACAAATTCCTCAAAAACCAACACCATCTGCTCCAAAACAAGAAACACTCGAAGATATTTTGGCAGATGTGTTGCCACAACCCACATTTGTAAAAAGTGATGAGGTTGTTAATAATAATGTTGTAGACGCTTCTGCTGTAGAAACCGTAACTAAAGAGGTGACAACTAAAGTTGAAGTTGAGGTTAAAGCAACAAAAACAGAGACCAAACCTAAATCGTTGAACGATCGATTAAATACAGGAATTTCCATAGGTTTAAATGATCGTATTGCGTTTACGAAACATTTATTTGATGGCAATCAAGAAGATTATAATAGAGTAATTTCGCAGTTAAATACTTCAGAAACAGAAACTGCAGCCAAAGACTTTATTTATAATATGATTAAGCCCGAATATAATAATTGGGTAGGCAAGGAAGAATACGAAGATCGTTTTATTGAAATTATTGAGCGGAAGTTTGCCTAAGCAAGGATTTTTTTAGAATACAAATAGAAAACTACTAACAATCAAGGAGATTGTTAGTAGTTTAAGTATATCCATCCTGTTTTTTTGATTGTATTTTCTTGTAATTTAAGAATATAGAAGTAGGTTCCTATGGGTAATCGTTCATTATTGCCCAATAAAACTAGGTTTTGATTGCTTCTGCCATTCCAGTCGTTTGCATAATTTTTAGTTTGATACACTACTGTTCCCCAACGATTGAAAATAATCAATTCATTATCATTATAATTCTCTAGACAATTTATTTCCCAAACATCATTTATATGATCATTGTTTGGAGAAAATCCACTTGGAATTTCTAAACAATCTGGAAATGTAGTGGCATTAGCAGAATTGTTAGCGATGTTTAAGTCGGTTTCTGAGAGATTCGTAATTTGAACAATATTTGTATAATCATCACTATCAACTACGATAACATGTAATGTTAATGTTGCTGAACTTCCAGCGGGAAGAGATGAAATAGTCCATACTTGAGAAGTATTATTATATAATCCAATACTTGCATTATGTGAATTATATTCATAACCATTAGGAAGCAATTCTTCCACGATAATATTGGTTGCTTCAGTATTGCTATAGTTGGTTATTGTTATAGTAAATTGAATAGTTTCATTAATAGAAGGAGTTTGTGTATCAACTTCTTTTTCTATTCCTAAATCTACACAAGAAATTGCTGTAACAGAGACCATTTCTCGAGCAATCCCAGGACAATTATTTTCGTTCAAGACTTCTATTTCATATACTGTATTTGCCAAAATAACAGGTGTTTCATACGCTGTTCCTGTAAATATAGGTTGTGTAGGGTTTGATGTGTCGTACCAGTTGTAGGTATAGTTGGTAATAGGATTGTCAATTGTAAGTATGGTAGTGCTTCCTATACATGTTTCAGTATTGCTTACAGTTATGTTGATGTTATCATGAACTTCAAAAACGCTTAGTTGTAGTTGTATTTCATCATCGTCTGTAATTCCATCTCCTAAATCATCCACATCAAAACTTGTATTAACATCACTATCTAAATCAATAGTACTTGTTGCGGTAATTTCGGCAGTTACTTCAAATTGATTCGCAATGCTTGAATCGATATCTAAAATCGTAGTGATAATTGTTGCGGTAAATGTATTGTTTCCTGCATTACTAGATATTGAAATTCCTGAGAGTTCCCAAATTCCTGATACATTCGAATAAGTTCCGCCTACATCATCTGAAATAAATGTAAATCCAGAAACACTTAAATTACTTTCTATCGCAACAGCTGTAACATCATCAGGGCCATTATTTGTAATTGTCAGCGTAAATATAGCTTCATCACCTTCACAATATTGTGTCTGGTTTGGCGTCATTGAAATTTCCAGATCTGCACTTGGCGGAATAGGTAATACATTTAAGGTTGCAAAAGTGCTTGTAGCATCAATATTATTTAAGTTTGAAAAATTTGAAAATTCATTTGTATAAAAATTGGGTGAGTTGGATGTAACAAGAACTGAAAAGGAGCAATTGGCAACACCATCCGGAAAAACCAAATTTGCAATTCCCACAAAGTCATCATTTGCTAGACCTACAAAATCAGCCGTACAACCATTACTTTGTACCCAAGTTGGTGAGCTTGCCAAAACGATTCCAGAGGGCAAATTATCTGTAAAGGAAATACCTGATTGTGCAGCGTTTCCAGGAGTGTTTTGAATTGTAAATGTTAGAAGGGAAGTTTCAGAAGTAAAGATTTCATTAGGTGTAAAGTTTTTAGTTACACTTGGTGATAATACTTGCGCACTAGAAATAGAAATATTAGTACTTGGATCTGCTTCTGAATTATTGGCAGGGTCTGGTTGAACTTCTGCAATATTGTTAAAAGAACCTCCAAAACTTGGCGATGAAACAGGAATGATAATCTGAATAGTCGCATCAGGTTCTAAAATAGGAATGAACCCAGAAACTTCATTGGTAGTATTATCTATTGAAAAAGAAGGTATGCAAGTTGCATTTCCATTGGTAATTGTACATGTCGGAGCTCCCGTTATTGTAAAAGCACTATTTACGTTCGTAGAAAAGAACGCATTTGTTGCTGTTGAACTTACAATACTATTGGTAATATCTACAATCCAATTAAAATTTGAATTGATAGGAATTGTAGCTTGTGAAGGATACGTCTGAATAATCAAATCAACACAAGAGGTTAGGTAACTTACTTCAGAAGCTGTTTGAGTTGAATTTGCTAAACCTACAATGCTCACAGAAGCAGCATTTTCTACAGGAACAACCAAGTCAGAACATTGAGGATTCCAGTTTACGACAACTTCAAAAGTTATAGTACTTTGTGTAGGTAATATCCAATTTTCTGCTTCTGTAATTTCCCAGAAAACTTCATCAATTTGTGTAAGCTCACTTCCTATATTGGCATTGGTTATATTATAACAATCTGCTGTTCCCGTTGTTTGAATACAAGTTACAGACTGTAACACTCCTGTGGCTGTTGAGGTTCCTCCATAAAAATCAATTAAAGTTAAAGGAATATCATTCGTATTATTATTAGCAACGGTAATATGGTAAGTTACGTCTCCCCAGGGCATTGGGTTTGTATCCGAACCACCTATAGGTAATGATGGACTTACTTGTGTTTTGGTTATAGAAACATTGTCAGGGGTTATGCAATCGTTCGTACCTGTTGCTTGTGGGAGTAATATGGTATCAAAATCATTGTTATTGCCCAAATCACAATCTATGTGTTGTAAAACATTTGCTGTAGTTCTGTATGGAGAATCTATAATACCATCAGTTGGGCAAACCGGTTCTGTATAATCTACAATTGTTTCTATTACGATTACAGTGCCTACAGGAATTTGAAAATTTTCGATTTGCCAAAATTGTTCTTGAATATCAAAGGTCAGGTCAGCACATGTTATGCCTCCTGTTGTACTGATACATGTAATGCTGACAAATTCCCAAGGGATGCCTAAATTTTGCATAAAAAACTGAATAGATGTATCTAACGGACCATTATTTACCAATGTAGTTTGATATGTTACCTGTTGATTAAAGTCAGAGAGAACAGGACCAGGCATTGGATCTATTTGTTCGGTAGCAATACTTACATCCGTACACGGACATTCAGTAGAAAAGAGCAAATCTGTAATTTCAATATTTGATTGATTTGAATTTGTATTATTTTCCGCAAGAACTAATTGTACAAAACTTTGAATGATAATTAAGTCAGAATCAATTCCGCAATCTCCTTCGGTATATTCAAAAACAACCCTAAAAGAGAGGCTACCTTGAGAGGGAAAAATAATTTCTTCAGGAATACCATATACTTGTTGAATGGGAACAATCATAGTAGGGTTTCCTGGTAATACGCCAAAATCGGTCGGACACAAAACACCATTAGTACTTCCCAAACATTCAAGTGATAGTAACTGCAAAGTAGCACTTCCGTTTACAGAATTAGACTGTAATCCTTGAAACAATAAAAAACTATCAAGAGGATATTGTACACTACTATTATTGGTAATTGTAAACTCGAATGTAACTTGATCGCCCCAAGCAGAAATACCAGTTCCTGAAACAGGGTTGACTTGTTGGTAGGTTACTGAAAAATCTAATGGTACATAGGTAACATCCATAGAAACAATAGAAGTATTGTTATTGGGAGTGCTATCTGTGGTTCCGTTGGGAGGAGTTACCGTAGCTGTAGTTGAAATTCCTCCCGAAAACTTAGGAGCTCTTGCTAAAATCCTTATTTGAACACTTGATGCATTGGGCATATTGGGAAGTGTCGCTGTTACTATGGCTGTATTAGCATTGTAAGTAAGACTAGTTGCTAAATTTGCTCCTCCAACAGCATTGATACTTTCTACAGATAAGGCTTCTACATTAGCATTAAGTTGTTGTAAAAATGTAGCATTGCTCACAGCATTACCAGAATTACTGATTGTGACTGTATAGTAAAACTCTTCAAAAAGAACAACATTGGAAATAGGAGTTCCGTTCAAATTTGTTACTTCTATACTGGTAGATAAGTCTGTGGTTTGACTCCATCCAGTATATAAGCTAAAAAGAAGAAGGATAGGTAGGTATAGTTGTTTCATATTATTATTAATGATGTGGAAATCCTATAAGGTTGCGTATATATAACAATAAAGATAGAGGAATTACGACTTATATTCTTTTAATAGTTACTTTTGAACTGTATTTTAATAAGAACTTCAACTTTAAAATGTAGACCATCATGAAACTTTATATTGTGCCAACACCTATTGGAAACTTACAAGACATGACATTTAGAGCTATTGAAGTTTTAAAAAATGTAGATGTAATCTTGGCAGAAGATACACGCACAAGTGGAAAACTATTGAAACATTTTGAAATTAGTACACCAATGCAAAGTCATCATATGCACAATGAACATAAAACAATGGAAACGTTGGTAAAACGCATGCAGGCGGGTGAAACGTTTGCTTTAATTAGTGATGCGGGAACACCAGCTATTTCTGACCCAGGGTTTTTATTAACGCGTGAATGCATTGCTAATGATATTCCTGTAGAGTGTTTGCCAGGAGCTACAGCATTTGTTCCTGCCTTGGTCAATAGTGGTTTGCCAAATGATAAATTTGTGTTTGAAGGATTTTTACCGGTAAAAAAAGGGAGGCAAACACGATTAAAACTTTTAGCAGAAGAAACTAGAACGATGATTTTTTATGAGTCACCACATAAATTGACCAAAACACTAGGACATTTCTGCGAATATTTTGGCGATGAGCGTCACGTTTCAGTTTCTCGCGAACTAACCAAACTTTATGAAGAAACCTTTCGAGGAACAGCAAAAGAAGTCCTGACACATTATGAAAACAAACCTCCCAAAGGAGAAATTGTTATCATAGTGGAAGGAAAAAAATAAAACACTCTTTAATGTATCGCAGAGTATTTACAATTTAACAAGCTCTTTCCAAGATTCCGCGAAGAGAGAATACATTTTTATGGACAATTCTTTTCGTTTTATTAAAAATACTCACTACAATTCCTTTTTTTTCTTCAATAATGTGAAAAACATTTGTCAAAAGCTTGATATCCTTACGATGAAATTTTTGCAAACATAAAATATAAGGGAATTCCTTTTTGCTAGTCAAGTAGCGAACTCCAGCTTTTATAGCTGCATTATGCCCACGATCTTTTTTAACATCAATAGTTGCGATTTGGATAGGGACTTCTTCTTTAATTTCATGTAGCTTTTTTAATGTACCATCAGTACTTCCATTGTTGACAAAACAAATTTCTAAGCGAGTTTTGTTAGCCAAGATGTCTGTAAATTGTTGTACGTCGATATCTTTTTCATTATTCCGAAATACAATCAGAATTCCAATTTTCATAAATAGTAGGTTTAGGGGAAATTAGGGGAAACGTATATATATTTTTTAGAGTTAAATAACGGTAAGACTTGTGTTTTTAGGAATACTTTTTTTTCCTCGATATGACCATGCAATTTGTCCTAACTGACCAATAATTTTGATTGAATCTTTCATAGACAGTTTTGAACCATCTGCATGAATCCAACGCTTAAGAGGCTTTTCACACATCATTGCTTTGGCTTTATCAAGTCCGAAATGCTTGCGCATACGCATGAAAATTTCTACATCAAATAACCATTTAGTAATGAATTTTTTATCAAACGCCAGTTGAATTACATCTTTATGAAAGATTTTAGCACCGCATTGCGTATCTTTAAAATTCATAGCTAAAATTGTTCGAATAATTAGATTAATAGTCATGCTGATAATTTTTCGAGCAGATTCTTTTGTAATATTTGCGCCCATTCTACTAATTCTTGAACCACTCACAATCTTAAAATTAGAGTTTTCTATAGTAGAAACTAAGTCGTCAAAATCTGCGAGATCTGTAGACAAATCGGCATCTAAGAATCCTATATAATCTAAATCTTCCTGTTGTGCCATGTGCAACATGCCTAAACGAACGGCTTCGGCTTTGCCTCCATTTTTTTCGCAATTGTATACTGTAATAAAATCTTCTCTTCCTTTCTGCAAATTGTGTAAAACTTCTAAAGTAGTATCCTTGCTTCCGTCATTTACAAAGCACAATCGATAACCAGAGTTGCGATCGACAAAATCAGTAAACTCTTTACTTAACAAACGTTCGGCTTCATTATAACAAGGTATTACAACACCCACACAACGCTGTTGTATCATTACGGTTTCTTTATGAGCTACTGTTTCTGTTCTTGGAACTCCAATCAAACGTTTTACACGAGCGCAGACCTCATTTAGGCTCAGTGGTTTTTTCATATAATCATTTACACCAAGGTCAAACCCTTTTACAATCATTTCATCATCGGTATTTCCCGATAAAATCATTATTGGTGTTTTATCTCCTTTTTGATTTCTAATGTGTTGAACAATCTCCATTCCAGAAATCGTAGGCATATTCATGTCTACAATTACTAGATCAGGATGAAATGTATCATACAATTCGATCCCTTTAAGAGCGTTGGTTTCGGTTAACACTTCATAGCCCAATTCCTGTAATCTATTTTCTAAAGGAATCAATACTAACTTTTGATCGTCTATTGCTAAAATTTTCATAATACATTGTTTTTGAGGTTCAACAACGGTTCAAAAGTAAACTGGATTTGCAGAGTAATTTTTGAGAAACGTGTCAAAAGAATCTATCTTTAGACGAAATGCAATTTCCTTTAGTCCAATTAAAAACGGTACCGTTTATCTTTACTGTAACAAAAAATATTAAGACATATACACGCTAATTAGAAGTATTTAAAAGCATAAAATAAAATGTGAAATCTTTCTTTTTTTGGAGTGTGGTAGTTATTTTTTAATAAAACTTAAAGAAGGAAAATTCACGAGCTCTAATTGAAGGAAGAGCTGAAAAATATTATGGAAAAGGCGACCAACAAATTATTACTAGTAGCATTACTTCTCGGAGTAGCTTTTCATGGTACGTCTATCTTTTTTACGTTAGAAACTACTTATGATGCACTGATTCACTTGTTTTTTGCAGATCATTATGCAAATAGTTGGTTTGAACCGTGGAACTACAAATGGTATACAGGATTTACTGTAATGAGTTATCCGCCGCTCGTACACCAAGCTATTGCTGCTCTGTCTTATATTGGAGGGCTTAAATTTGGGTTGTTTACGGTGGCCATTATCGCTGTATTATTATTTATTACAAGTGTATATCGTTTTTCTTTACTTCTCACTGGAAATAAAAAAGTTGCCGGTTATGCGGCTTTACTGGCGGTTTTTTCATCGTCATTTTTAGAAACATTACACATTTTTGGACAACTGCCTAGTATTGTGGGAATTTCGATATTGATGCATGCTTTGCCAGAAATATATCTGTGGTTAAAAACAGGTAAATACCAATACTTATGTACATCGCTTTCGTTGATTGCGGTAACAGTGACTTCACATCATGTAACGCCTATTTTTGGAATGGTATTCTTCATTTTTCCTCTAATAGGAATGGTAATTATGGATGTTTCCCGTGAACAGGTTAGCACGAATAAAGGAGTTACTTTTATTGTTTTTTGGAAAAACTTTTGGAAGCTATTCAACCGTATTGCGGGTTTTGGCATCTCGTCTTTAGTCGTTATAATAGGATGTATTTTACCATATTGGATTAATTCTAAAAACAATCCTATTACGCAAGTACCAATTCCGCACGGATCGCGAGATCATTTCTTGGAAATTACATCGTCTGGATTGGTTTTTTTTCTAATTCCTTGGGGAGTTTTGTTGTTTTTATTGCCCTATATTTTTTATAGGTATTACAGCAAGCGATACTTATTTTTTGGATTATCAATTTCGTTATTATTCATACTTGGAACTGGTGGCACAACTCCAATTCCTCGAATGATTTTGGGAGAAACTGCATTTAATATTCTAACCTTAGATCGTTTTACATTATGGGCTTCAATTATGTCATTACCGCTTTTTGGAGAATGTATTTACAGATTTGTAGAAACGGATCTTAAAACCATTTTTCAAGAAAAAGTTGGGGTAATTTATCACCGGATTATTGGAGGAGTTTTAGCCATAGTGTTTGTCTTTATGAGCATTTTTACAATGAGTTTGGGTTATTTTAGACCTTCTCAGCCGCAAAAAATTAACATGCTGCCTATCGTGAATTTCTTAAATCAAGATCAACACGATCAATGGCGTTATTTAACCTTGGGATTTGGAGATCAAATGGCTTGGTTGTCTGCGCAAACTAATGCGTTATCTGTTGATGGAAATTACCACTCGGCACGTCGTTTGCCAGAATTAACCACGCGACCTATAGAACGTTTGGAAAATTCAAAATTTAAAGGAGTTGCGGGTATTGGTTCGTTACAACAATTTTTAACCACACCTGAAAAATATAATTTAAAATATATATTTTCGAATGACAAATTCTATGATCCAATACTGTATTTCTGTGGTTGGCAACGTTTATCTCCTTTGGAAAATGGCATCATAGTTTGGGAAAAATTAAACGTTCCGCCCTTATCATCTATATTGCCGAAAGATGAGGTTGCGACCTGGCAAAAACTTGCATGGGGAATTATTCCATTTACGACGGTGATTTTAGCTTTTCTTTTCACTATTCAGCCAGTATTTTTAAGATATATTCAAAGAAAAGAAACAGATGCACACCAATATATAAAGTTTAGCAAAAGCTATTCTAAATTTTCTGAGAGACTCTTTACAATCAATCATATGTGGGCAATTGTATTGGTGATAATTAGTATTTTAGGAATGTATCAACTTTATATTAAAAATGATACTCAGCGATTCCCTGAAAATGTTGTAAAAGCCTATTATGATGCTCTCGATTTTAAAGAATTTGAAAAAGCACACAGTTTTATCAACCCCGAAAATAACTTAACAATTGCACAATACATGCTCGAAATTTCCGCCACGGATGGTTTGTTAAGTTCATATGCAAAACTTGATGCAATCTCTACAAAAATAATGACACAAACGGATAGTTTGGCAACGATACAAGTTGTAACCAAATGGATTACTCCGTTGGAAAAAATAGAAAAAATAACGCATAAAACAGTAATAAAAAAGAATGGCAAATGGTTTTTGGAGGCAGAAAAAGTAACAGCCGATCTTCCGCCAGATCAATTATTTTCTCAAAACAAAACACTTTATTTTAACCATGGAAGAAGACGAATTACAACCGAGCAAACATATCATGAAGATGTATTAAAACAACCGGTATTAGAAATTATTTCAGCAAAATTGGTAAAGCGAAATGGTCATTATGCAATCATTGGCGAAGTACAAAATATAGACAATGTGCCAGCAGATGTCGTACTAAAAGGAACATTGTACAATGATGAAAACAAGGCATTGGCAACATACAACGCTAAATATCATATGAAACATAAATTGATGCCAAAAGAAAGTACGTCATTCCGTATCAATTTTGAAGGGATTGCTTGGTCAAAAGTACAAGATTCTATTTCAGATACATTCAATCCGGATGAATTTACACCCGTTGATTTGGTGGATGAACCTACTAAATTTAATGTACAAGCAGCAGGAAATGTGTCTAGTTCTAATCTTTACAAAAGTATCGTTCTTAGTGATATGGTTGTGACTCCCCAAACAATAACAGGAACTCTTTTTAATAGCGGATTACAGGAAATTACGGTTCCACAATTACTCATTTCCTATTACAATGAAGCCCAAGAAATTTTATGGGTAGATCATCAATTTTTGGATGAAGGAATTCGCCAACAACGAAAACAACCGTTCCATTATCCGATTATACAACAAGACACTATTCAGGTGATTAGTACTAATATGGAGAATTGTTATGTAAATGGATTGCCAAACGCAGACATTTCTAACAAGATTGTTCCCAACAGAAAAACACACAATGTATTACAACAAATAGAAGGTTCGGTATACAGTTACGTCAAGATTGAACTGAATTCTTACATAGGAAACCCAAAATGATGAAATTAAATTACTTTTTATATGGTCTTTTATGGTGTATATCGTCTAGTACGAATAATATCAGTGTGATTAATAACGATTCGATTCGACTAAAAACAGAACAACAAAACTTCACTGCAGGAACAACCATTGTATTAACATTTTCTGGTTCAGAAGATGCTTCTATTAGGTTGTATTGTTCTAATAGTTATGGAACTACATTACTCAATCCAAAAGTGACTACTAATGAATTGCAATATATATTGCCTGCACATATTAGTAATAAAGCTGGTGTTGTTCAATGGAAATTGCTCAATAACGCCTCTTCACTATCAGGAATAGTACACATTGTTCCACAAGAACAACCAGTTTCTTTAGAAACGTATGTTGGTCCGCCAAGTATAGAAGCAGGAAAAACAGACTATACAATGCTAGTTACCATACCAACAGATACTTTTGATAATCCTTTGCCAGAAAACACAAAAGTAACGCTACGACGCCAATTTTTATCAAGTGAACAACAAGATACAATCAAAACAAGTAATTTAATTGCATATCAAAATATGTATGCTCCCATAAAAAGTGGAAGAATGTTACTTGCTACCGAATGTTTAAACTTAAATTCTAAAGAATATACTGTTGAGATTATGCCAGCAATTGCAACAGATTTTGAGATTTTTTCAAAGCGTTCACATGAATATGCAGACGGGAATCAGCTCACAACTTTTACCACTTCAATACTCAAAGATAAGTATGGAAATACAGTTAGCGATGGCACTTACGTAGAATTTATCATCAAAAATGCTCATGGTAACCTATTAAAAACTGTAGGAATGACGATTGATGGTGTAGCAACGGCACAAATGATGCATCCGGATCATGAAGAAACATGGAAAATAAAGGCATATGTAACTGGAATTTCAGAAAGTAACACGCTCTCTTTAACATATAAGCAAGTGGTAAAAGACTTCACAGTTTCGTTTTCAAAAAACAACCGAAATATTGAAGTCGGACCATTACAAAGCTTTATGAAACAACACATTCCAGATGGTTTGCAGGTAATGTTACACATTTCTCAAAATGGAAACGTAGTAAAAAGTGATCTCAAAGAATCGCGAAATGGTTTTGTGAATTTTGAGCTAAATCCAAATGTAATTAGTAATGGAAAGTATGTTATACACATTACTGCGGCAGGAATCACTAAGATATTTAAAGAAATACAACTATGATAAAAACAGATAAGAATATCATGAGAGGATTTTTGGTGTTAACCTATGTGTTCATCATTTCCATGTTAATTTTCCTAGTGAGTTCTGCATTTGGATATCTAAATACGGGAGCCGATAGAAGTCATATGTTGCATACAGAAGTGAAAAAAGAGCAAATATATTTGCCTAAAATGACATGGATTAACGATGGAAATAAAGGAAGAAAACTAGATACACAAACATTAACCCAAATAGAAAATGATTACTTAAATGCTTGGTATATACGACATGTAGCATACAAAACCAATCAAACAGTTGGAATTGACGATTATTATACAGAAAATGCTCGCAAAAACATATTAGAATATGTTGCGCAAAATGAAGAGCAAAAAATCACGATACATACTACGACACTTTCACATGAACCCAATATTGAATTTTTTAGTGAAGATGGACAATTGGTAGTTTTAAAAGATACCAATGTAATAGCATACAAGCAAGTGTATCAAAACGAAACATTTGTGACAGAAACGACAGAGATTGCAAATTATACAGTGATTTTACTATTGGAAGACGGTTTTTGGCGCATTCGCCATTTGGTAAAAGATTCTGTAGAAACACTTCAAAATACGACTCAAACTAAAAAGATAGCAAGTGTAAATTTACAAGGAATCAATTATTATCCACAAGCGACTCCTTGGGATATGTATGGTGATAATTTTGATCTAAAAAGTATCCAAAATGACTTTGAAATTATTAAAAAAGCAGGATTAAATACTATTCGAATCTTTATTCCGTATGAAGATTTTGGCAAAGCCAATGTACAATCGAGCAAACTAGAAAAACTTCAAAAGGTGTTGGATGCTGCTGAAGAGAAACAGCTAAAAGTAATTGCTACTTTGTTTGACTTTTATGGTGATTATAGAATTTTAGACTGGACACTTACGCAGCGACATGCAGAAATGATTGTTACTACTTTTAAAAATCACAAAGCCCTCTTTGCGTGGGACATCAAAAACGAACCTAACTTAGACTTTAAAACACGCGGAAAACAAAACGTAATTGCTTGGTTAGAGAGCATGATTTCATTGGTCAAATCTATTGACAACAAACACTTGCTTACCATAGGTTGGTCAAATATGGAAAGTGCTCACTTATTGCAAAACACTGTTGATTTTGTGTCTTTTCACTATTATGACGCTCCAGCAGATTTTTCTCAACAGTACGCTCAATTAAAATTAAAAGTTACTGATAAACCGATTGTTTTGGGAGAATTTGGACAATCGTCCTACGGTGGTTTTTGGAAACCTTTTGTAGGTTCAGAAAAAAAACAAGCAGCCTATTTCACAGAAATGCTTCAAATTCTTGAAGCAGAAGATATGTCTTATTTGGTTTGGACGCTCTATGATTTTGAAGATATTCCTAGCAAGGTAGTGGGGAAACGCCCGTGGCGTACCAATCCACAAAAAAAGTTTGGTATTATTGACAATAAAGGAAATAAGAAAAAAGCATTTGAGTGTATAGCGCAATAAAAATCTATTAAAACACATTTAAACTAAAAAATTAGTTAAAACTAAATATTTAGTTATATTTGATTGCAATCAAAAAATCAGTAAGAATGTATTTTAAAAAGAAGCTCAAATTTCTCTTCCTTTTTATGGTTGGAATATGTTTTTGGAGATGTTCGGAAGTTTCAAAAAATGTGGAAACCATAGAATTTTCAACCGAATATAAATTCAATTCGCAAATTCAAGAAAAAGTAAAAAAAGATACAGTTGCTTGGAAACATCAAATATCTGCTGCAGATTATGCTTCCAAAGGTGATTATAAAAATGCTTTATTACAATGGGATAACGCTATGAGAGGACGTAATCGTAACTACACACCTTTCCAAAAAGATTCGTTGCATGCTTTATACACAGCAGTACCTGCAAAACATACAATCATAGCTGAGGCTAAAAATCATCAAGTGGTAATTATCAATGAAGCACATCATAATTCAATGCATCGGATGTTTACAAAATCGCTCTTAGAAGACTTGTATACTGTAGGATACCGTTATTTGCTTTTAGAAGCTTTAGCAAATGGTGAATATATGGATGCGGATTTGAATACTAGAAAATATCCTGTACAACAAACGGGTTATTATACCAAAGATCCGCAATTTGGTAATCTTATTCGAACAGCTTTAGCGCTAGGATTTACACTAGTACCTTATGAATCTTCAGAAAATGTCAATGGTAAACAACGAGAGATTGCCCAAGCAAGAAACATCCAAAAAATTATTCAAAATGATCCTTCAGCAAAGTTTTTGATTCACTGCGGATTTGATCATGTGCTTGAAGGAATTCATCGTTCTTGGGAGAAAACCATGGCAGAACGACTGAAAGAATACACAAAAATAGATCCACTTACAATTCATCAAGTATTGTATAGCGAAAAAGGAAACTCACAATTCAATCATCCATTATTGAAGGTTTTTCACATACAAACTTCTTCTGTGTTAATGGATAAAAATAAAAAACCTTTTCCATACAAACGAGGAGAAACTTGGTGCGACCTAGCTGTTTTTCATCCCAATACAATATATATTGATGAAAGACCTGATTGGCTTTTTCAGTATGGAAATCAAAGAGTAATGATTGATTTAACTTCTATAAAGATGTCATTTCCAGTAATGGTTTTAGCCTATATAAAGGGAGAAGATATCAAAACGGCTGTTCCAGTTGATATCACAGAAGTGGCAACCAAAACAACCGTTTGCAGTTTAGGGCTAAAAAAAGGGAGTTATGAAATTATCGTAACTAACGGAAAACAATCCGTAAAATTTAGTGAAACGGTAAAATAAAACCGCTTATACTGTTTTTTGTATCCTTGTTATGAACGTATAGATTTTAATACGCCAATGTTTTTAGTTTTCAGTATGGTTTCAAACAGTTCCAAATACATATCTGTAATGCGCTTCATAGGAAAAGCTGTGGCAGCTTCATAATTGGTTTTACCAAGCGAAATTCTATACACATCATTCATAACAATTGCTTCAATGGCTTTTGCTAAACTATCTGTATTACCAGGTTCAAAAAATTCACCTCGATATCCTTCGTCTTTTACAAGTAAGGCCAAATCGCCTAAATCAGGCATTACAACAGCTTTGCCATAACTTCCAGCTTGGTGTAATACACCCGAACTTCCAGTAGTTGAAGTATAAGGAAACACTACAACAGCACTTTCATTAAATAAAGTTGCAACTGCTGCCTCTGGCACATATCCTGTAAATGTTAGCTGTGGAACATGAGCATATTGTTTTTGAACGCTTGCTAAATACCTAGGCACATTTGGATTATCGGTTCCAGCGATTACAATCTCTAAATCTAAACCTGTTTTTTTACGAACTTTTACTACTGCTTCAATCATAGTTTCTACCTTTTTGTAGGTCCCAAACTTACCAAAAGCCATTACCTTTAGCGCTCCTTTAGGTATTTCATAAGTAGGTTTTTCTGCAATTTCAAATGTTCCATGAGGAATTAGAGTAATATTATCTGCATAATATTTAGCTTCCAAAATATCGACATACTTCTTCATAGTAACAGCTACAATATCAGCTTTGAGTACTAATTTAGTTAGGTTGGTTCCTATAAAATTGTAGATTTTTTGTAGCATTTTGTTGGATGTAAAACCAGCGCTTCCCAAATCAACCTCTTCCAAAATATTGTGTAATAGTACAATAGTAGGAATGTTTTTAATTTTACAAAACCAAGGAATCATCAATCCTAATGCAGCAGGAATTTTTTTATCGCCAAATTTCATAAACTGTAAATTGAACAATACCGCATCTGGTTTGGTTTGCTGAATCGATTTTGTAACCGAGAATATATTTTTATAACTATTAAATTTCCAACATTCTTTTACCGTTACCTTGCAACCATCTTCCGAAAAGTTTAAGTCCTTAGTTTCCGGTGTTTTATCTGTCAACAGAATAATTTCTGTAATAGTTTCTTTTTGACGAAAACTTTTTACCAAATGATAAGCGTATTCATTTAGTGTAACTTTACTAGGCGGATAAGCGGTAACAATGGCAAGCTTCATAATATTTAATTTTAAGTACAATACAAATTTGCACTTTCAACTATTAAAAAATAGACGAGTTGTGCCGAAATGCAATTATGTTTAGACGAAAGGAAAAAGAGTTTAGATTTTGTTTTTACATGTATATTGAATGTAACTTCAAAAGATGTAGCATGATCTACTATTTATTGCTAAAGAAAAATGATAGTTGAACAAATAATAGTAAAACCATAGCAATGATTTGTACATGCACTACTTGAGCAAGATCTTTATGAAAGAAAAAGATTAATAGTACTTGTAACATTCCAAAAACTCCTGAGATTAGTACAGGAATATACTTGTCTAGTGATAAATAGTAATAGGCAAAAATATTAGAGAGCGCAAAAATGCCAGTTGCCAATGCATATTTCCAAAGTAAAGGTGTAATCTCTAAATAGCTTTGCCCAAATAAGATTGAAACTATTTGGGTTGGAAAAATGATACATCCTACAATTATAATTGCAGCAATCACAGCAATATAACTCACGTATTTCAATAAAATTGGCGCCGTGGCTTTTCCTTCTTTTTGTAATTTAACCACGGTAGGTAAAAGCAGCATGACAAACATCCATGCAATAAAATACACAACGCGACCAATAAGCGCTAGCGAGGCATATAATCCAGCTTCATACGATTCAAAATAGTGTTTTACTAGTAAAATATCACTATTGTTAATAATAATCTGTGTTAGTTCGTAAAAAGCTGTGATAACAAAAAAATTACGCACCAATTTGTTCTGCGATTTGGTAAGAAGGCTTTTACTTTTCCAATAAATTTTTGAAATATCAAAAGGAATAAGCCCGCAAAAAAAAGAAGCTAAGATTCCTATAGAAATGATTAACGAAGATTCAATTTTTAAACTGTATAAAAGTACCAATGTAATAAGCAAACGACTTAACATTTCGGCTTGATAAGTTACAGAAAGCGATACCAATTGTTGTTTTCCTTGAAAGATACCTCTATTGATACTCATGATAAAATATAGAGGAACTCCTACTCCGAAAATGATAAACATTGCTGCTGTTGAGGTTTTAAAGAATACTTGTAATTGGTTGGCAAATACAATAATTACACTTCCTAGAATAATACCAAAAAAAATGGCTTTTTTATACATAGCTGCCGCAAAATCCCTGAAAACATTGGCTTCAAATACTACTGAAAACTTTGCAGTAACCAACTGAAATGTCATTGCAATGAATGAGAATATCAACAAAAAAGTAACTAGAATTGCAGCATCTGCAAACTTTTCAGGACCTAAAATTCTCCCTAGCAGCAAATTGTAAACATAATTTCCGCCATTTACCAACAGCACACTTACCATAAACAAATGTGCTGTGGTAAAACGGGTTTTTAGTTTTTTTGTGATAGTAATCATTAGTAATGTGTAATTTTTTTAAAAATTAGGTGTTTACAGTACTCAATACCATATGTTGAAAACAATAAAACATACATTGCATACTTGTTAAGCCACTTGTGAACAATTAAAATCTTGGTAAATATCTTTACAGCCATTTCCAATAACAGAAAACAACTTATAATTGCGCAACGCAATTGCAGTTAGTGTTTTGATACCTTCTACACCATCATGATCAATTTCTGTAATACCATCAATATTGACAACGATATTTTCTTGTTTTTCAATAAGATATTCAAAGTGTATAATGAATGATCTAGTTGTTAACGAATTTAATTTTCCACGTAGTAAAAAAGTCTCGTTTTGTTGTGTGATTTGTAAAGCCATTTTTTTAAGTTTTTGGGATTAATTCTGCTACAAATATCTTTGAAATACCATGAAAAAAGATGTGACGTCGGTGAGATTCAATTTTCTTACGATGAATGATTGATAGGTTGTGCTTAACTTACAATTGTCTAAAAATCAATAACTATGTATATAAAATTTAGGGTCTTTTTCACAGTTATATTTGTTACTGCATTATGTTTCTCACAACA
The DNA here is from genome assembly GCF_001005305.1 of Kordia zhangzhouensis. GTDB lineage: Bacteria > Bacteroidota > Bacteroidia > Flavobacteriales > Flavobacteriaceae > Kordia > Kordia zhangzhouensis. The sequence continues at coordinate 246,383 of NZ_LBMH01000002.1, read as the reverse complement.
AATGGACGAAGGGTTTTTGTATTTGGAAAACGGAAAGTATCAAGCAGCAGAAACTTTTTTTGAAGATGTTCTTAAGGAGTTTCCAACACATAAAACGGCACGTTTATGTTATGGTCGCGCTGTAGGATTGAATGGGAATGCTCTAAAAGCAAAAAAAATATTTACCAAATTGATAAACGACTATCCAAATGATTTTGAAGTAAAGTTAAATTATGGAGAATCGTTATTATGGAATGGTGAGTTTGATGTTGCGAATGCATACTACCAAAAATTAGTTATTGAAGATTCAACAAGTTTTCCTGCGTTATTAGGGTATGCAAATACCTTATCAAACCTTCAAGAATATGAAAAAGCACTGCAATTTGTAAACAAAGCTTTGGTAGTATCTCCAAAAAATCCAAATGCTCTGGTTTCTAAAAAATATATTTATTTAGGAAATGCCTATCAAAAACAGCAAATGCAACAGTATGAAGCTGCAGAAAGCGTATTAAAACAATGTTTGTCAATTTTTGCTGACGATAAAGACGCATTATTGAACTTAGCAAATTTATACCTAATCGTAAATGCCTTGGAAAAAGCTGAAAAAACCTATACAAGGTTATTAGATAACTCTACAAATAGTACAGACAAAATAAGTGCTATTAATGGATTGGCTTTAGTTGAACATTTAAAAGGAAAAGAAAAATCAGCTTTAAAAATGAGTCAAGTAGCATATGATTCATTAATAGATAAAATAGAAACAAAAGTGCAGCAACAAACGCAAGAGCGTTATATTCAAGCTTTGATTTGGAATAAAAAATTCAAAAAAGCACAAATGTTAATTGACGAGTTGATGAAGAATCAATCAAATGAAAACTGGATACTAGCTTTACGAGCAACTTTGAATGTATATAAAAGCAACTTTAAAGAGAGTTTGAACGATTACGAGCAAATTTTAACCAATGACTCAACTTCTTTCGACGGAAATTTAGGAAAAGCGAACGTATTAAAAGCATTAGGGCGCTATGATGAAGCATATGCTGCTGCAGAAAACACACTGATATTTTATAATAACCAAAAAGATGCAGTTAATTTTATCAAAGAGCTCAACCTAAAATTTTCGCCATTCTATGAAGGAAAAGCATCGTATACATTTGATAATGGAAATAATAAGGCATTCTCTGTAAATAATTCTGTAGAAATTCCTTTTTCTACACGTTTGCGATTGCTCGGAAATTATACGTTTCGAACAACGCATACTACAGGAATAGATAATCAAGCAAACTCACATGCTGTTTCTGCGGGCGTAGCTTATCAATTATTATCAAACTTGGCCATTAAAGGTACATTTGGAGTGACATCTGCGTCAGCAAAAAATAATGAGTACACACAATTACTAGCAGATGTGTTGGTAAATATAAAGCCATTTAAACTACAAACATTGGATATGGGTTACAAGCGTGAACTACAAAGTTTTAATGCAGCGTTGTTGGATCGTGAGATTATGCAAAACCATTTGTATGCAAACTATAACATTAGCTCTAATTTTGGTGTGGGATGGTTTACACAATATTATTATACAACACAAAATGATGATAATTCAAGACATTTGTTATTTACCTCTTTGTATTACACTATGCTGAATACACCTTCTTTAAAAGTTGGTGCAAACTATCAGTATATTACCTTTCAAAATCAAGTTCCAACAATTTATTTTAGTCCCAAACGATTCAATGCTGGCGAAGTTTTTATAAACTTGATAAAAGATGAAAACATTGCCAAAACAGGCGAATGGTTTTACGAACTGACAGCTGCCACAGGACTGCAATACACTGAAAACCTAGAACGCCAAAATACCTATCGTTTTCAGGGAAAAGTAGGCTATAAATTTTCAGACAAAGGCTTTGTGAATATTTTTGGCACACGTAGCAATATTGCTTCTGCTACTGCTGCTGGATTTACCTTTACAGAATTAGGGATACGCTTGAAGTGGTTCTTTCAGAAAAACTAATTTTGCTAACACGCAATTAAAAAGGATTTTTTGAGTAAAAGGTTGATTTGCAAAGTTTCTAAAAACACATAGTTTTTTAAAAATGATGCTAAAAATATTTGTACAATACAACATAGGAGCTTTTAAAATTTGAGTATTAATCACGCCTTTTCTTTCTTCTATTTCAATTACACTTTTATTATGAGAAGACGTAGCATTAGCATTGAAAAATATATCAATGTTGCTATTTTCTCTGAATAAGGTAAAAACATACATTTTGTTGGCAATTTTTCCCTGTTTAGGCTCTATTAATTAGTCTTTTGTATATCACCATATATGAATTTTAGTGTTTTATTACTTGCGTGTAAATACTATTCTAAGGGTAATTATTAAGAAAGTTATTCAAAAATTTTGGTTATTTTTTGTAGAGTCATTAAATAAAAAAAGACAAAAGAAGTATTTCTTTTGCCTTTTCAATCAACCAATTAAAATTACTATGAATATAAAAACAACCTAAGTTACTTAGCAATAAGTTTGAGGGTTTTGAAGGTTTGTGCTTTGCTTTTTATACTACAAAAATACAATCCAGGACGCCAGTTATAACGGTTTAGGGGAACCGTGTTCTGACCAATTTCGGCTTTAACCATTTGCATATAAACTACTTTTCCTAGTTGATCGTACACGAGTAACTGTACGTCCTCAGATTGTTTTGCTGTAAAGTGAATATTTGTTTGTGTAGTTATCGGGTTTGGAACAGCCATAAGCTTTGTAGTGTTGTCTATTTCAAATTGTGCAACACTTAATGTGTTTTCCAATCCAAAGGATACATTGTTCACTTGCACATTAAATGGAACATAACTATGATAATCGCCTTGGATGGAAAAAATAACCGTTTTTACATCTGAAATTGTAGCAGGAGTTCCGCTTCCGTCCAAGAATTCATCAAATGAAATCGTGTAAACAGTTTCTGAAGTATTTGCTGGAATGATTTTGCGATATCGATTGTTCCAATCGGTTAGGTTTTCCTGTACTAGGATGACTTCTACAGGTTGAGAGTTGGTAATATTGAACTGAATATTCTCATAATCACTCACCACCAAGGTTTGATCGCCTGGCAATACATGTCTAAAAAGGTTCATAGTTCCTTTTACTTGCCCAGAAACCAAAGCTTCTCTTTCAATTTCAAATGTATTTTCAAGATCATTTACCGTGGTATTGTGTACCTGAAAATTATTAACAATTACAAGTTCTTCTAAATAATCAATTCCCCACGGGCCGTCTGCTAAATACAGGGCATCTTGCTGTGATGAAGCAGAGGTGCTTAATGAAATACCAGCATCAAATAATTGCCCAGTTGGTATAACCACGGTATCTGTCCAAAACCCTGTTAGCGATATATTTTGTGTCATTGTGGTACGATTTGCTATTTCTGTGGCAGCGATGCTTGCTTCAAAAAAAGCAGTATATACACTAGCTTTATTTATAATATTGAGGTAAATATTTCCATTAGCATAGTAGCCCGACCGAACAAATACTGGCGGAACGATATCGTTTACTATTTGACTGTTTAATGGTTTTTCTAGTGTAAGAGTGTCAATAATATGATTTCCAATGGTAAACACTTGTGATAGTGAACTTCCCCAAATTTGAAAATTGTAGTAATCGCCTGCCGGATATTGCTCAATATTCCAAAAACTGTATAGTTCATTCGCTGTATTTCCAAGTTTTACAGAGAAGCTTAATGTATATTCTGTTTCTCCCGAAGCTCTTTTAATTTTGGAACTAATCAATTGATGGCCACGCACCATTACTGTTCGTATATCTTCTAGTGAAGAACTATTCAATCGATCACAAATAACCTTTGAATGATCATAAATGGCTCCTTGAGTAGCAGTTGCCAATACGGCAGAAACTCTTGTATTATCTTGATACACATCTAGAGCAAAAATTTCAGAAGCGTTCGTAATTGGAATTAAGTCTGTTGGACTTGATAAATACGTGGTTTCCGTTCCGTACATACCTGTATCAGGCAAGTAGGTGTCCAAACTGGTTCCATCTTCAGCGTGCAAAGAAGCATAGGTTTGCTTGTTGAATAAGGTTTGCAATTGTTTCGTATTTTGAACATTTCCTGTTTGAGTACGTTTAAGATTTCGTTTTGCAATTAAGCTTGCTAAGTTTCCATTACTTTCCAACCCGCCATCATTCGCTGAGGTTACATCTGTAGCACTTTCTACATCTGCATAATTTGTAGTTTTTAAAGCTGTATATGGATTGGCAGTTATATAAAATATAGCATCATTAAAATCATTATCACAGGATCCATAATCACGTCTAATGTCTTCAAAACCTAATATAATTCGCTCATTATCAGGGTCATTTAATAATACATTATGATGTTGTAAATTTTCATCGGCTTCAGGATTGTACGAAGGGTTGGAATATAGTTTCCACAATCCATCTCCAACAGTACTCGTATTTGAATCCCATGCATTGGCTAGTAAAACCCAGCCAATTCCTGTTCCTGAAGAAAATGTACCAATCTTCACTTTATCACCTACTAACAATCCACCACCGCTTCCTAATGCAGATACATTTGGAAAAATTATAGTGATATCTTCAGGTTGAGGCGCTGTAAGAGGTGGATTATTGACATCATACGTATAAAACCCTAACACATTTCTATAACCAGCACCTTCACTTACAAAGGTTACCCAAATATCTGCAGTTTGGTTAATAATCAAGTCTGTATCGTATCCTGAAGAAATATAATGCGGATTGTAATCAGGGACAGGGTAGTTCTCCGGAAGTGTATTACTAATCATCTCTAAAGTTTCTATTGAAACATTGTCGCCAGGGACTTCCAAATATAAAGGAGTTCCATTTGATGTATAATTGCCTAAATATTGATAGTTTTGAGCATTTGTAACTATAGTTGCTAATATGCTGATAAGTAATAGTTTTTTCATAACTCTTCCGTTTTGTATTACAAAGCTAGCAACAGGAAAAAAGTAAAATTGAGATCATCGGTATGATTAGTTTAAGTGTAGACGAAATGCAATTTTCTGTTGACTAATTTAGTTCGCTTTTCAAGATTTTATTATATCTAATTATCTTTACAGTCAATAACTTATGAAAAAAGAACCCTTGAAGAAATATAAAACGCCATGGCCCACAAAAGCGGCAATGGAACAGATATATGAATTGAACTTGTGGGGAACTAACGGTTCTGAATTCTATTCGGGAAGTGGTTCACATGACGAAAAAATTATTGTACCGTATATAAAAGCAGTAAATTCTTTTTTTAAATCTTTTAAAGAGCCTTTGACAGTTTGCGATCTTGGTTGTGGTGATTTTAATGTAGGCAAACAATTGCTAACATATGTAAAAGAGTATATTGCCGTTGATATTGTTTTTGATTTGATTGAACGTAATAAGGAAAAGTTTAAAAGAGAAAATGTTCACTTTGTGTGTTCGGATATTTCTAAAGATACGTTACCAAAAACAGATTGTGTGTTGATTCGACAAGTATTACAACATCTATCTAACGATGAAGTTTCCCGTATTGTACCTAAGTTAAAAGAGTATACGTATCTCATCCTTACGGAACATCTTCCAGAAAATGATTTTATTCCCAATCTTGATATTATTTCTGGACAAGGCATTCGTTTAAAAAAGAATAGCGGCATTAATTTACTTGCAGCTCCATTTTATTTAAAAGTAAGAGAAACACAGGAATTAGTGTCTATAACACTACCAAATGGAAAAGGGAAAATTGTGACGTATGTATATACTCTTTAGACTATAGTAAGTCCAAACGTTTCATAAGTTCAGGTCTTTTAGAACGGCTTACAGGAATCACATCTTTTTTAATCAAAACACTATTGTCTTCTATGTCAATAATCTTTTTTAAATTGATGATATATGAGCGATGAATTTTTAAGAATAGGGACTCAGGAAGCTTTTCTTCAATTTTTTTTAAGGTAGAATGTACTGTGTAGTTTTTGTCTTCTGTTTTGATATGAATATAATCTCCTTTAGCTTCTACTAGATAAATACTTGGAATATCAATTTTAATCAAACGACGATCTATATTGATATAAAAGTCATTTTCATAGGTTTTATCAGTTTTGGACGTATCTGAAGTTTTCGCAATGAGTTGATGTTTCTTTGCTTTTTCAATGGCCATTTTAAAGCGATCGGTTGCAATGGGCTTTAATAAATAATCAACAATACATTCATATTGGAATGCTTCAATTGCAAATTTAGGATCGGAAGTTGTTAAAACAATACTCGGTGGATTTTTAAGTGTTTTTACAAAGTCAAAACCAGTAAAATCAGGCATGTGGATATCCAAAAAAATAAGATCTACTTTGTGTTCGTTGAGGTATTTTATAGCTTGCATTGCGTTGGGAAATTCACTGACAACTTCTAGCGATCTCACATCATCGCAGAGTGTTTTTATAATTGTTCTTGCCAGTTTTTCATCATCAATAATAATACAATTCATCACCTCAAAATGTTTTTAGATATGTCGTAATTGAGCGTAAGATTTGTTCAAAGTCTTGCTGCCCTTTTAAGCTTTTTTCTCGAAGATTATGTTCATAGCTATTTGCGAGTTCATAACTTTTTTCGAGACCTAAAATACTAATTTTGTGCTTAAGTTTGTGAACGTTTTCCTCTATTTTTTTGTAATCTTTTTTCTTCAAACTTTCATAGTATTCTTTTTGCTCTTCAGGGAATTCGGTTAAAATTACATCAATCAGCGTTTTACGCACAGATTCATCTCCACGCGCCAATTGCTCAATATAATGTAAGTTTGGTTGTTCCATTATTACTTTTTTAGCGTAAAGTAAAAAGTAGTTCCTTTGCTGGGAGTCGACTGTATCCAAATTTCTCCCTTATAAAGTTCGATGATTTTTTTGACAATTGAAAGTCCAATCCCTGTTGATTTATAGTCGTTTTCTAGTTTTTGAAACGCAATAAAAATTTTGTCAAAGTATTTTGCTTCAATTCCTTTACCATTATCTTTTACATAAAATTCCCAAAATTCATTTTTATCTGAAAAACCAATCGTAATTTTTCCTTCAGTTTTGTCATTGAATTTGATTGCATTTCTTAATAAGTTACGAAATAATTCTTTCAATCGAAAATGATCGCCTGTAACTGTTGGCAATGATTCAGGAATCGAAATAGTAATATGAGACGGAATTTGTGTGAAACTGATGACTTCTTGAAGTACTTCATTGGTATCAACTTTGTAAAAGTCTTTTTCAACACGGCTTATTGTAGAGTATTTTAAAATTCCTTTTACCAGCATGTCCATCTTTTCCACATTATCACGAATTAATTGGATAGTTTCCTTTCCATTATCGTCTAGCAATGCTTTATAATCTTCTTCAAGCCAAGACGTAAGTGCATCAATACTTTGTAAAGGTGATTTTAAATCGTGAGAAACCAAATGTGTGTAGTCTTTCAACTCTTGATTTTGACGTTCTAAGTTGGTCAATAGTTTATCCCGTTGTTGATTAATTTTTAAAATTTCTTTAGTTTGATTTTCAATAATATCTACCAAACGTAATGAGTCTGGAGTAACATTTTCATCGTCCTTATTTTTAGTAGTTTCATAGGTGTTAAGGATATCAATTACACTTTGAAGTTTTTTAATAATTTCTTTTTGCGCCTGTGATTCTTTTCGAAGTTGTTTGTTAGCCTCAAATAATTCCTCTGAACTGATTGCCGTTGCGCGTTGTAGCATGGCAAATTGTTCATTAGATGTGTCATACGAACGATTTACCGCATCCAAAAAGCGTTCAATCTCAGGATTTGATTGCAAATCTGAACTCAAATATTTTCGTATTTGTCTTTTTAAAAGAGGATTCATTTATTCGCTTATTAGCGTGATAGTCATTGTTTGATTGTGTAATTGGCAGTTTTGCTCACCGCGAAAAGGAGCAATTTCTCCATACGAATACAATCCGCAAATTGTAGTATGTTTTCCAACAACTTCAATTACTTCTTCTACTTCTTCTTCAACACGTTGATCCAGCACTAATTTTCGTCCAATACAACTAACTAAAATTGCTAGATCTGGTTCTTTTTCTTGAAATTCTAGAGCATTGGATGCCGCTTCTTCAGAAGCATCTACAATATTATCTACATTAGTCATCATGAGTTGTACCCGAGAATTTTCAAGAATATCTCCAGCCAATACCATCGAGTTGTCTTCTTCATTAATATTGAGAATGGTACGCACAATAGATTGCTTTTCATTGGATGATTTTACTTTTAGCGGATATAACAATGCTGCAGCAGGCAATTCTTTCGATTTTTCGCCTAAGTATTTTTTATAGAGATCCAATGCAGGTTGATCATCCAATTCGTATAAAATATTAGCTTTTGATCGGGTTACAACACGTTCTGGACCAAATGGTGTCCATCCACCATTTATAGAAAAACTTACGTTTAAACTTTCTCCATATAGCCCAATAGCTACAATTTCTCCAGATTTTGGAAGTTCATTGTATGATGCTATTGTTTTTTCAAACCGAGCTGCATCACCACACAAAGCTCCTGTGATAAGGATATTGTTATCAACAGCAGCATTCATTCCTTGTGTTAATTGACTTCCGTTGATAAAACTTCCTTCGGAAACAACAAATATGTGTTTAAGGCCTGTTACAGGAAATTGATTGATTAAGTTTTTACCGGTCAAAAAACTGTCTGTCTTTTCAGAATCGGTTAACACATTTGCCGTTTTAATTTCGTAGTAACTTTTTTCAAACTCGATTGCTGTAATGGTAACACTTTCGTCATCTACATATTGTGAAGTAATATCGCCTGCAGAAGAGCCAAACACAAATTCGCCATCTGCAAAAAGGGCTTTAACTTCATCAAGTATAGATTCATCTTCTAATAAGTATCTATTTCCAAATACTAGCACCAAGGGTTTTTTTAGCGAAATGTTCTCACTTAAATATTCCCAAGTTGAAGAAGCCGTCTTTTTAAGTTGTACCGTTTTCATCCTATTTTTTTATCGTGAAGAAGAATGTTGTTCCTTCTCCTAATTCGCTTTTTAGCCAAATGGTACCTCCATATAAATCAACTATTTTTTTTACAATAGACAATCCGATACCTGTAGACTCTTTGTTTTTATGTAAGGAATGAAAGATTTTGAATATGCGTTCATGATACTTTTTTTCAATTCCAATTCCGTTATCTCGGACAGAAAATTGATAAAAAGAAGGTTTTTCTACATAATCAATTTCGACAATTCCTTGTTCTTTGTTACAGAATTTAATAGCGTTGCTCATTAAGTTCTGAAAAAGTTGTTGAAATTTGGTAGGATCGCCTTTTACAATAGGCAGTTTTTTTAATAGGTTAATGGTGATGTGATCTGGAACAAATAATAAACGTTTTACATCGTCCATTGTTGTGTTGAGATCTATACTTTCAGCTTCTTTGGTTTCAGAGCCCGCACTGGAATATTCTAAGATATTGGAAATCAATTTTTCCATAGTTTCCAAAGTGGCTTCAATCATATTGAAATTTTGAAGCGTTTCTTCGTCAAATGTTCCTTCATTATCTGACTTAATCCAAGAAATCAAGGCATCAATGCTTCGTAATGGCGATTTGAGATCGTGCGAAACAATATGTGCATATTCGTAGAGTTCGTTATTGCTTTTTTCAAGCTCTTTTAGAATTTTTTCTTTTTGCTTTTCGAGAGTTTTAAGTTCTGTAATATCCAAATGAATTCCAATAGAACCAATAATTTCTCCTTGAATGTTATAATTTGGCGCACCACTTATCAACCAATTTCTTGGTTCCCCTTTTTTATTGGTTACATGAATTTCGTATGAGTTGGACTCGCCAGCCATTCGTTTTTTGTTTTCTTCGGTAATTATATGTTCATCTTTCGCAATAGGGAACATTTTACCTCCTATTTTACCGATTAATTCTTCTTCAGAATAACCAGACATTTCACAGAAGCTTTGGTTTACCATTAAAATTTTATCATCACTATCTACTTCTACTAAACCAAGGTTCATATTCGCAATGATGCTACTATATTTTTCTTTTTGGGTTTCCAAACTTCTTCTATATTGCCTTTTTAACGTAATATCTCTATACGTCCATAAGTGACCTTTATACCTATTTCCTTCAATAATAGGAACAAAGTCAAGCTCCAGAATTGTACCATCGTTCATTACCAACTCTTTGCCAATTACCTGCTTCTTTTCTTTTAAGATTTCGTTGAGAGTTTCAATAAAAATATCAGGCTCTTTAAATAAGCTTTTGCTTTGTTCAGCAGCATTCGAACAGTCTTGACCTATCATCATTTCGGGAGCTACTGGAATTTTAAAGATTTCGCAAAACTTTGCATTAGTAAGCACAATTTTTCGATCTTCATCTTCTAGTAAAATTGCACTATCTAAGTTGAGAATAAGAGTTGCTAGTCGGTTCTCAGATTCAATGAGTTTATCATCAAATACTTTTTGAGAAGTAATATCACGAATAATTCCTTGTGCCGCAATCGGTTTTTGATTGGCATCATAAATTAAGCTCGCATTAATTTGTATCCAACGAATTTCTTTTGTTTTGGTATATACGCGAGCTGTGTAATTTGAAAAGGTTCCTTTTTTTATTAATTCTTTAAATGAAGCACGAGTGTAAGCAGCATCTTCAGGATGAATTAGGTGATTAACATTTAGCGATTCTTTGGAAACATCAAAGCCAAAAAGCGCACAAGCAGCATCATTCATTGTTAGTACATTTCCGCTTAAATCCATAACCAAATACGCATCGATTATATTTTCAAAAACACCTGCCAGTTGCGAAGTTTTTTCGCTGACAGATGCTTTTAATTTGGCATTTGTTACTTTGAGTTCTTCAGAAAGCTCGTATAATTCTCTAGATTTATCTTCTAGGATTTTTTCGGCGGCTCGGCGTGCTGCTCTTTCGCGTTCAAGTGTGCGTTGTAATATGTCGATTTTTTCTTGACTCATGAATGTTTTTTGATGATAAACTTTACTTCAGTTCCATCTTCTTTAATTTTTTCTAAAACAATTTCTGCAGAACTGTTAAAATGCTCAAAGGTTTTATTCATCAAACCCAATCCAAAATGATGCATAGCACGACTTGATTTGTAAATCATTGTCAATGAGTTTTTTGTCTTTTTTTCTACAATAAAAGTAGGCAATTCGGCATCGGGATATATTTTTTTGACTTCTACATGAATATGATTTTCAATAGAAGATAACATTTCTATCGGATCTTTGTAAGTGTCTAAAAGACCAGGGTAATTTTTTTCAATAACACTAAAAAAGTGTTCTGCATAGGTTAATAATAAGTCATCAATAGAAATGTCTGTATTTGTGCTTAAGTTTTGTAACAACTGAAGCATTTCGGAAAATCGATAAGTCCCAATTGATGTATATATTCCGTTAGATTCTAATTGTGATTGCGTAATAATTGTATCAACCATTTCTAGACCAAATTTGTCTTCTACTAAGTCTAAAAATTCTGTAAAAATGATTCCTTTCATAAAACATTTTTCAGGTCAAACGCAGTCAAGACCTATTTTTATATTGTAATATACTATCTTTTTCTACTGCGTGTAAAAAGATAGGCGCATTAAGCGCTTTTTAATTCATTGATGGACCAATATGAAAGAGTAATGTCAATTTTAGAAACGTATTCTTCATATTTTAAAGGTTTTAAAATATAGCCAGAAATACCAATTCTATAACATTCTAAAATATCTTTTCTATTATCTGATGTTGTTAAAATAATGGTTGGAATATGTCGCAAATCAGGATTACTTTTTAAAATAGATAGGAACTCAATACCATTAATTTTTGGCATATTCAAATCTAACAAGATGATATCAGGTAAATTATCTTTGGTTTCTAAAATAGCCAAGGCTTCTTCAGCATTTTTAGCTTCAGTAATTGTATGTTTTGCCTTTAACAATGAAACCGTACGATTCATTTTCATGATTTCGATCAAGTTATCCTCTATTAATAATACTTTCAATGCATTTTTCATTTTTTTCCAGTTTTCAGCAATTATGATACAATTTTACTTTATAAAAAATCATTAAAAGTCAATTGAAGATTAAACAAGAATATGTATAGACGAAATGCAAATATGTATAGATGAAATATTTTGTATGTGCACGATTTTTCCTTTCTTCACAGAAGAAGAATGAGCTAAAAAAACCTTTATTTTACTAAATAAAGGTTTTGTATAGTGTTAGTTTTGAGTTGTTTAAATGTGCTTTCCTTTTTCCCAGCCGTGCTTCCCTAAGTATTGATTTCCACTTTCAACAGCACCTTCTTCAATAGATGTTCCCATACTATCATTCCAACGATTTAAGTAACCAAATAAGGAAATGACACCTAGCATTTCAACTATTTCGCCTTCGTTCCAATGTTTATATAATTCGTCTTTAATTTTCTCATCTACCGCATTAGGAATTACCGATGCAGCCAAAGAAAAATCCAACGCAGCGCGTTCTGCATCTGAAAAAGCAGGATGTGTTTTATATTCCCATATGTTATCCAACTGTTCTTGCTCAGCTCCATAACGCTCAGCAGCTCTAATTGCATGTGCTTGACAATAACGACAACCAGTCGCATTACTACTTACCCAAGCAATCATTCGTTTCAAAGCAGAAGTTACACGACCTTCATTTGCCATTACAGCTTTGTTAAGGTTGATAAATGCTTTTGAAATGGCGGGTCTGCGCTGCATAGTCAATACAGAGTTTGGACAAAACCCAAGTGTTTCGTTAAAAAATTCAGCTAATTCTTTGGTTTCCAAATCATGTTCTGGGCTCAAAGGTGTTACTAAAGGCATAGTATATTTTTTTTAATTAATTACTCGTATTTTTGATACCAACAAGAAACGAAAAAAACTTCAAATATGGCACACAAAGTCACTACACATTGGAAAGGAAATATGTTATTTGAGTCAGATAACCCAAGTGGAAAAACGGTTTTGATTGATACGTCTCCTGAAAACGGAGGAAACAACGAAGGATTGTCACCCAAAGCCATGATGTTGTCTTCGCTTGCAGGTTGTTCAGGATTGGACGTCGTTTCTATTTTAAAAAAAATGAAAGTTACTGTAGACGATTTTAAAATGGAAGTTTCAGGAGAACTTACCGAAAATCACCCGAAATATTATCATACCGTAACGATAGACTATCATTTTTATGGGGCTAACTTAGATGAAAAGAAAATCAAACGTGCCGTAGATTTGTCTGTAGAAGTTTATTGTGGTGTGATGGAAATGTTTCGTCGTTTTGCAAAAGTGGAAACTAATACGTACTTTCATAACTCTTAATTCCGTAGTATAATTTTCCTCAGTTTATAAACATCAAAAAATCATTCCGTACATAGAGCGTAGCCAAAAATGTAGGGAAGTATACTTCTTGAAGCTAAGAAAGAAGTAATTTTTAATAGCAGATACATGCGTTGGACGTTAAAACCAAAACCAGAAACACATAAAATAAACCATTTAATGGAAGTGCTTCAAGTAGATGAAGTCATAGCAACATTACTTTTGCAACGTGGCATTGAAACCTATGAAGAAGCAAAAACTTTTTTTCGCCCTTCTATTAAACATCTTCACGATCCGTTTTTGATGAAGGATATGGAGATTGCTGTAGCACGAATTGATAAAGCAATTTCTGGCGGAGAAAATATATTGGTATATGGTGATTATGATGTAGATGGAACTACTTCGGTCGCTTTGATGTCTTCGTATTTAAAAACACTATACCCAAATGTAGCAACGTATATTCCCGATCGTTATGAAGAAGGTTACGGATTGTCATTCCAAGGAATTAATTATGCGTCTGATAATGATATCTCACTCATTATTACGCTTGACTGTGGTATTAAAGCGATAGACAAAGTTGCGTATGCAGCAGAAAAAGGAATTGATATTGTAATCTGTGATCATCATCGACCAGGAAGTGAATTGCCCAAAGCAGTTGCTATTTTAGATCCTAAACGAGACGATTGCAACTATCCATACGATGAACTTTGTGGCTGTGGAGTTGGGTTTAAATTAATTCAAGCACTAGCTTCTAGAAGAGGACAGTCTGTTGTCGAATTGTTTCCTTACCTCGATTTAGTTGCTACAGCAATTGCTGCAGATATCGTTCCCATTACTGGAGAAAATAGAACGCTTGCATATTTTGGAATGCAAGTTATCAATTCTGCTCCAAGAGCAGGAATCAAGGCAATTATTGCTCAGTTAAAAAAACAAACATTAACAATTACAGATGTTGTTTTTGTTGTTGCTCCTCGAATCAATGCAGCAGGAAGAATAAGTCATGGATTGCATGCTGTTGAACTTCTTACAGAACAAAATGAAGATGTGGCGAAACAGTTTGCTGCATCTATTGAGGAATTCAATGCTGAGCGTCGTGAGTTGGATCAGGATATAACACTAGAGGCTTTTCGTCAAGTAGAAAAACTTGGAGAAGAAGAACGCAGTACAACTGTGGTGTATAATGAAAATTGGCACAAAGGGGTTATTGGAATTGTGGCTTCTCGACTGATTGAAACCTATTACCGTCCAACATTGGTTTTTACTAAAAGTGGTGACAAATTGGCTGCATCAGCACGCTCTATTAAAGGATTTGATGTATACAATGCGATAGAACAATGTCAAGAACATCTTATTCAGTTTGGCGGACATACATATGCTGCAGGACTTACCTTGAAAGAAGAAAATTATCAAGCATTTAAAGATGCATTTGAAGAAGTTGTAAAAACAACAATTGATACACATCTTTGCACACCTGAAATATTGATTGATAAAGAGATTACTCTTCCGGAAGTTACCCCAAAATTTTATCGAATTCTAAAACAGTTTGCTCCGTTTGGGCCTAAAAATATGAGTCCAATCTTTATGAGCAAGCAATTACAAGATACGGGTTGGGCAAAATGTGTAGGAACAGATAATGCGCACTTAAAAGTAACTGTTGTTCAGCGAAATACACAACCTATTGGTGGAATCGGCTTTGGTTTAGGAGACAAACTTCCTAAAGTTGCCAATAAAAAGCCGTTTGATGCTGTTTATTCCATCGATGAAAATGTGTGGAATGGAGAAACCAATCTTCAACTACGATTGCGAGACATAAAGTAACGATTTCCTTTTGCTTATTTTTTTGTCAAGGAAAAAAGGTGTTTAGAACAACTTATCAACACGAAAACGGTTGCGTACTGTCTGTTAATCCTGAAAAGACTATTTTTAAATATAATTCAATCAAAACCATCATGAAAACTATCCTAAAAATTGTTTTTTTCATTGGAATTTACTGCTTTTATTCGTGTATAAAAGAAGTAACTACAACAACTATTTTATCACCCAATCAGAAGATTAACGTTTCTTTTTTCTTATCAGAAAATGGAGAGCCACAATACAAAATTACTCATAAATCAAAGACAGTAATTGACACGTCAGCTTTAGGTTTTGATTTAAAAGATGTTCCTTCTTTAGCCAAGAATTTTAAAATTATCAAAACTAAAACAAACTCTACTGATGAAACTTGGAAGATGCCTTGGGGCGAACAGGAAACCGTACGAAATCATTACAATGAACTAACAATTGAGTTACAAGAAAAAAATACATTAGCAAGGAAACTCAATATTGTTTTTAAAGTATATGACGATGGTGTAGGTTTTCGATATGAATTCCCTAAACAAGAACAATTAAAAGAAGTGATTATTGTAGATGAAAACACTCAATTTCAGCTTACAGACGACCATACTACATGGTGGATTCCAGGTGATTGGGACATTTATGAACACTTATACACCACATCTAAAGTTTCTGAAATTGATGCACTAAGTAAAGTCAATCATGAAAGTTTAGCACAAACCTATATTCCAGAAAATGCTGTAAATACACCAGTAACAATGAAAACAGCAGATGGCTTACATATCAGTTTTCACGAAGCTGCTTTGATTGATTATTCAGGAATGACACTGAAAGTAGATACAGAAAATCTATTATTACAAAGTGAATTAGTAGGTTCGGAACGAACAGATTACAAAGTAAAACGCACGACACCATTCACCACACCTTGGAGAACAATTCAAATTACAGAAAAAGCAACAGAATTAATCGATTCAAAATTAATAGTTAATCTAAATGAACCTTCAAAAATAGCTGACATTTCTTGGTTTACACCGATGAAATATACTGGTATTTGGTGGGAAATGCATTTAGGAAAATCTTCTTGGGACAAAGCCTCAGGTAAACATGGGGCAACAACTGAAAATGCGAAAGCATTTATCGATTTCTCCGCCAAAAATAACATTAAAGGAGTTTTGGTTGAAGGGTGGAATACAGGTTGGGAACATTGGATTGGTTTTGAAGACAGAGAAGGAGTCTTTGATTTTATAACTCCTTATGATGATTATGATTTACATGAAGTAGTGCGGTATGCAAAAGAAAAAGGAGTCGAAATTATTATGCATCATGAAACGTCGGCGGCTATTGGAACCTATGATAAGCAAATGGACAAAGCGTATCAGTTGATGAAGGATTTGGAAATTCATTCGGTGAAGTCTGGTTACGTGGGTAAAATTATTCCAAAAGGAGAATATCATCATGGACAATGGATGGTGAATCATTACAACAACGCAGCCATAAAGGCAGCCGAATACGAAGTGGCAGTAAACGCGCACGAACCCATCAAAGCAACAGGATTACGTAGAACCTATCCAAATATTATTTCACGAGAAGGACTACGTGGACAAGAGTTCAATGCTTGGGCAGCAGATGGAGGAAATCCACCAGAACATTTGCCAATTGTAGCTTTTACACGAATGTTGGCTGGTCCAATTGATTATACACCTGGAATTTTTAATATCAAACTCACTCCTTATAAGGAAACTAATCAAGTCAATACAACAATTGCACAACAACTAGCACTGTATGTAGTAATATACAGTCCAATACAAATGGCTGCCGATTTGATAGAAAATTATGAAGGAAACCCTGCCTTACAATTCATTCGTGATGTTGGTGTCGATTGGAAACAAACCAAAGTGTTGAATGGAGAAGTAGGTGATTTTGTCACGATTGCTCGTGAAGAACGTAACACAGGCAATTGGTTTTTAGGAAGTATTACCGATGAAAACCCACGCAATCTAGAAGTTTCGTTAACCTTTCTCGAGCCTAATACTACATATACAGCAACTATCTATAAAGATGGAAAAGAAGCCCATTGGGATAAAAATCCTACTGCTATAGAAATTGAACATATGGAAGTAACTTCAACGACTAAAATAACGTTAAAGCTTGCTGCAGGTGGTGGAACTGCAATTAGTTTTATCAAAAAATAAATTGTAGAACATGGAATGTATCGTATTTATATTATGTATTGCGTATTTTTGTGAAGAAATATAACAACGTGCCTAAACAAGATCCATACGCTGCATTACGATTTCGAGAATTTAATATTTTTCTACTAGTTCGCTTCTTTTTAGTATTTGCATGGTCTATGCAATTTATTGTGATTGAATGGGAAGTATACTCTATCACAAAAGATCCGTGGTCTCTTGGTTTAATTGGATTGATGGAAGTTATTCCAGCAGTTTCAATGGCTTTGTTTGCAGGACATGTGGTAGATCAACGTGAAAAAAGAAATCTATTGGCTATATGTATTGCCTTCTTTTCATTGATTAGTTTTGGACTCTTTTTTTTAACATCTCCTCAAATAACTGCAAATTGGTCACAACAATCAATTTTATATAGTATTTATGGCTTGGTTTTTTTTGGTGGATTTTTACGTTCTTTTTTTGGACCAACTATTTTTTCGTTAATAGCACTCATTGTTCCCAAAAAAATCTATCCAAATGCGGCAACTTGGAGTAGTTCTACTTGGCAAACAGCAACAATTTTAGGACCTGCTTTTGCTGGGTTTACTATCAATTGGATTGGAGTACATTGGTCGTTGTGTATCATTTTTGGATTAGTTCTTTTATCATTTATCATTGTATTTTTTATTGAGAAAAAGCCAATATTGAATCCAAAAATTGGAGAAAATGTATGGAAAAGCTTAGGAGAAGGTCTGCTTTTTGTATACAATGAAAAAGCAGTGTTAGGCGCATTAACCTTAGATATGATTGCTGTTTTATTTGGAGGCGCAGTTGCATTATTACCTGTATTTGCGCAAGATATTTTGGAAGTAGGATCGCAAGGATTTGGAATGTTACGCGCAGCTCCAGCGGTTGGTGCAGTCTTAACAATGTTGATTACTGCTTATATTCCAATTAGTAAAAATGCAGGACTTAAATTACTGGGAGCTATTTTTGGATTTGGAGTGTGTATCATCATTTTTGGATTATCGACTATGTTTTGGATTTCTCTGATAGCTCTGTTTTTTAGTGGTGTATTTGATGGTGTTTCTATGGTAATTCGACAAACCATACTTCAACTTAAAACACCTGATGAAATGCGTGGACGTGTTGCTTCTGTAAACTCAATGTTTGTAGGATCATCAAATGAATTGGGAGCGTTTGAAAGTGGGTTAACAGCAAAGTTGATGGGAACCGTTAACGCAGTTGTTTTTGGAGGAACCATGACACTTATAACGGTTATTACTACAGGATTAGCTTCGCCTACTTTTAGAAAGTTAGATTTAACGGAAGATATGAAAGCGCATTCAGAACAAGAATCTTAACATTATTTATTTAGACTAAATATAAATAATTAATATATTTGTTCACTCAAAGTAAAAAACATGAGTGATATACAGCATATTTATCATAATACAATTGGCATATCTTTTCAATGGGAAAAAGATTTAGCTAATAATAGAAATGATTTTTTTCAAGTTATTTTTAGAGATACAGGCTTTTATCTTTCATTTCAGCAACTTGAGAGTTTTGCACAGCTTATTCAAGAAGCAAAAATCAGAGGTTGTTGTAAAAATTGTGAAAAGAATGCTCACTGTCGATTAATTTTATTAAAAACGCCAGCTTCTCAGGTTGATTTAGCTGTTTCTATAGAAGAATTAGAAACTATAACCGATCTTGTTGAAGGTACTTTGTTTCAAATAAAGCTTAAGAAGTATTTGAATGACGTATGTCGGAATTAATTGAAGAGTATAAAAGAGCCTAAAAATCTAGCTCAAATTTTTTTAAAGAAAAAACTTCTCCATCAAATTCGCCATACGTGTAATATTGAATCCAATCACCTAAATTTATATAACGACTCTTTTCATTGAGATTTATTTCTAGCGGTAAGTGACGATGTCCAAAAATAAAGTAATCATAATGTTTCGTTTCCAGTTTACGCTTAGCATATTGAACAAGCCATTCGTTATCTTCTCCCAAAAATTTGGCGTCTTCATCTCCAGAAATGAGTTTATTTTTTACAGACATATATTGTCCCAATCGCACCCCAATATCTGGATGCAGCCATTGGAAACACCATTGAAAGAATTTGTTGGTAAACACTTTTTTCATGCGTTTGTACCCTTTATCGCCAGGACCAAGTCCATCACCGTGACCAATTAAAAAAGTGGTACCGTTAAAGGTAAATTCTTGTGGTTTATGATATACTGGTATGTTGAGCTCTTTTTCAAAATATCCGTTCATCCATAAATCATGATTTCCAACAAAAAAATAAATAGGAATGCCTTTGTCACGCAATTCGGCAAGTTTTCCTAAAGTTCTAACAAATCCTTTTGGGACAACGGTTTTATACTCAAACCAAAAATCAAATAAATCTCCTAATAAAAAAATAGCAGCAGCATCTTTCTCAATTTCGTTTAACCAAGCCACGAATTTTTTTTCTCTGGGAAAACTAGCTTCAGCAGTTGGCGCACCTAAATGATTATCTGAAGAGAAATATATTTTTTTTCCTTTGGGAATGTTCATGATGTAAATATAAGAAAGCACTTCGACATTGCTTAATGCTCTTTTTTTTTATTCGTTATCACTTGCAAACCACTCTGCACAAGAAGAATCTGTTTCTTGCAAGCGAAGTGAAAACAATTTGATTTCTTTTGGAAGTCTATTTTTAATCTTTTCGGCAAAGTCAATCACCATATTTTCGCTTGTTGGTTGATAATCTGCCAAAATTACATTGTGACCTTCTTCACGCATCTTTAATGCTAAATTAATGTGTGGTGTATTTTTGTTAAAAACGATTGCATGATCAAATATATCAACCACTTCTTCCTTCACAATTTTTTTTAAGTCACTAAAATCGATTACCATTCCCCATTTTACATTCGAATTATCAGTAATTGGTGTTCCAATCACGGTTACCGAAAGTTTATAACTATGTCCGTGTACATTTTTACATTTTCCGTCGTAGCCATATAAAGCGTGACCAGTTTCAAAATTAAATTGCTTTGTAATGCGAATTTTACTCATGTTCATTTTTCAATTATGCCGCAAAGATAGTTTTTTTTGGTGTTAGGTGTTGGGTTTGGGGTTTAGGTCTTATTTTTTTGTGATGATTTTGATTTTTGGAATGAGGATAATTATTATTAAAAATTAAAACTATTTTTTTTTAATAAAATCATAAAGCTTTTCAATAAAAACCCTTAATTCTTCATTATTATAAATAAGTTCTTTATATGTTATATCACTTTCTAAAAAGTAGTTGCAAATTTTCAATTTGTAGTCATTTTTTAAAGTTCCTGAATTTGAGTAAAAAGCCTTTAAATACTTTTCTTTAAAACCGCTTTCTATAAACTTATCCTTATAGAACTTTCCTAAGCCAATATTTTTATAATCATCTCTTTTAAAAGAAATTTTTTCGACTTCTTTTTTTATTAATGTTTCCATAAAACCGTTAACGGTTTTCAATGGTAATAAGTTTTCAATTTCTTTACAGATTGTATTCAAATAAAGAAAATTAGAGGATTTTTTGCTGAGGATTTCTAATTCTTCAGCTCTTCTAGCTTTTTGGCTTTTTCCTTTGGCATTATCATTATCAGCAATCAAACAGATTCTATTTGAAAGAGCAAATGAATTTATAATGTCTTTAACTTCTTCTTCGGAATATTCAATTTCATCATCAAACAAATAGTGAGTAATTAAATTTCCACCATATTCAAAAAAAGCAAAATCAATGTCTTCTTTTAATGGAGATTCATTTCTTTTACTGTTAACATATAATTTTAAAAATTTAGAAATATATTTTCGATCTGTTGGACCTTCCACCCATATAGAAGTATTTGCCAAAAAGATTGAAGAAGACTGTACACCAAGTTTATCTAAAATTTCTTTATCTGGTTTTACATTTTCTTTTATTTCAAATCTTTCAGAATTAATCTTTTGAAATTGAAAAATACTAATATCATTTTTATCAATAGTTAAGTCTAAAAAGTGATTTGAATGTGTTGTAAAAAAAAATTTTAAGTTTTTAGATTTAATGTATTCATCATTTAATATGGTTTCTAAAAAAATACGTTGAAAACCAGGGTGTAGATGTGTTTCAGGTTCTTCAATAAAAAGCCATGTTTTATCTTGGGCAGTAAATACGGGAAGTAATAAAATTATGATTGCTTGAATTCCGTCTCCCACATGATGTATAGCCTTCTCGTCTTTACCGACTTGAATGAGAAGTTCTTTATCTTCAATATCATAAGTCAGTTTTACTTTCTTATTATTGAAAAAATACTTTGATAAGAAAGATTGAAATTCTTCTAAATCAACTCTCTTATGGTCTTTAGCATTATTAAACCTATAAACCTTGTCATAGACTTCCAATCCAGTAAAAATAATATCTTCTTTTATTTTATAATTTAATTCAATCGTTTTTTCGAAAGAATCTGTGTTTAAATGAGGACTGTTATGAGTACTTCTCAGTATTGGAATATATATTTTGTTTTTAGGCTCATTCCTTTGTATAAAAAAAATTTCTTCAAATAAATTATTAACGGATTTACGAAAATGATTAAATCCAAAAGTATTATTAAAATTTGCTAAAACAGAATTTTCTTTTAAGTTTTTAAAAAATAATTCTTTCTCATTAGAATCAATGTTATTTTTCAACATTTTATAATCATCAAGATTCTTGAATATACTATTATAACTATCAATAATTTCAAAAAACCCTTCTCCCTTAACAACCTTTTCACAGAAAATATCAATGTCCTTTTTCATACTTTCTAGAGATTTCCCTTCTTGGCTTGATATTTCAATAAATTCATCACATGATTTTAATAAAGCTTTCAAAAACCTACTTTTACCAGAGTTATTGGCGCCGACGAAAAAATTTATGGTTTTAAACTCTCCTACTTGCGTTTTTTCCTTTTCTTTTTTAAGAAAGTTTATGGGCTTATTATTTAAAAAATAAATACTTTTTATTTGTTTACCACTTATTTCTTCAGTTTCAGATAAATTTGTGTGTGAAAAATTAAGATACATGAAATTTTTTTTAGAGCTAAAATAAAGAAATGTATTTATTTTCTTTCGATATGGATATTGAAACACCTATTTTTAATAATAAAGAAGGGGTTCTCGATACAAAATTTCATAGAAACTTCACTCAAATAGACGCATAATAACTCTAGCAGCAAGATTCGCATCATGTGAGGAATGACAAAGCGAGTCTAAACTATCTAAAAATCTTATTTCCTAAACTTTGCCAACGCATTTTTGGTAAAATCCGAAAGGACTAATTTCCCAGAAAGTTCGGCGCGTTCAAAAAGTAGCGTGTCCCAATGCTGAGTGTCTTCCCATAGTATTTTTTTCATGTTTGTCAAGGCGTTTGGATTGTAAGAAGCGAGTTTTGCCGAGAAGAGTTCTACTTCCTTGTCCAATTCTGATTGAGTTTCAAAAACCTTAGCAAATAAACCTTTTTCTTTTGCCCAATACGCAGTTTTCCATTCGGTTGGTGCTAGACTTAATTCAGAAAAACCAGCTTTGCCAATTCGGTTTTGTACCGCAGGAGCAATTACAAAAGGACCGATTCCAATAGTCAATTCTGAAAGTTTTATGGATGCAGCTTCCGTAGCAAATGCATAATCACATGCAGCAATTATCCCAACACCGCCACCAACGGCTTTTCCTTGTATGCGACCAACAATTAATTTTCCACAAGTACGCATGGCATTGATAACATTCGCAAAACCACTAAAAAAAGTTTTTCCTTCTTCTAAGTTATCAATAGCTACTAACTCATCAAAAGAAGCGCCTGCACAAAATGCACGATTGCCTTCGCTTTTTAAAATAATGATGTGTACAGCATTGTTTTGTCCTAATTTTTTAAGCTCATTCGTTAAGCGCTCCAATAATTCACCAGGAAAAGAATTACTTGCAGGATGCCCAAACTCTATTGTTGCAATATGATTTTGAATGCTTGTATATAAACTTCCGTTTGTTCTAGTTGTCGTCATAAGGAATTGCTTTTAAAGCATAAAAATAAGAAGATTTTCCACAGTCAACATTTTTAACAATAAGAATTCATCTCTATTTGTATTATTATGATGTGTATGTCTAGACGTTATTGTAAGTAGAAAATAATGTAAAAAAAGCGAAGAATATATGTTTTAATCTATTCTCTAGTTTTTGGTACAAACTCTTTGCGAAATATATAAATAAGTGGAAATCCACGAGCTATAATCCATAATATAAATGCTATCCAAACACCATATAATTTTAAATGTAATGAATCCAAAATAAAAATTGTCGGAACAAATACTGCAAAAGTAGCAATCAATAATACATTTCGGAGTGTAGCCATTTTTCCTAAACCTTTAAAAATGCCATCAAAAATAAAGGCGATAGCACAAATAGGTTGCATGGCCAATACGAGAATAAAAACAGCATAGAATTCTTGTAAGACGTCTGCTTCTTTTGTAAAAAGCCTTCCAATAGGATAATATAATATTCCGCCAATGATGAACATACCTACGCCAACATATATGGCATATTTGGTCAATCGCTCGCTCAATTTTACGAGTTCCGTATAATTTTTTTCTCCATAAAGTTTACCTGAAAGAATATTTCCTGCACTTGAATATCCATCAATAACAAAAGCACCGAAAAACCAAATATTTATTAAAATAGTATAAGCAGCGCTGTATTGAGCACCATACCCTGTTGAAAAAGAGGTGCCAAAGTATAATGCGGTATTAAGCGCAATAGTTCTAATGACTAAGTTCACAATCATAATTACCAAATTAGGTAGTTCGTGGTGAAGGGGAAACTGTATCTTTAGTGGAATTTGAGTTTTTTTACATAAAAATAGAATAGATAATAGTGCCATCATCAACTGAGAAATCAAGCTTGCATATGCAGCTCCTTCTATATGCATTGCTGGGATAAAACCTTCTATTCCATATACAAGAGCAAAATCTAAAATCACATTGAGCACTGCCCCAAGAATGGCAACAATCATAGGAATGATAGTGTTTTGTAAACCTCTGAAGACTCCAAAAATGGCAAATGTAAGCAGAGTGAAAGGCAAGCCAAAAATTCGTATTCGGTAATAGGAGCTGCTGTAATCTAAAATGATCCCATGAGCATTATACAGTTTTAGAACTGACTCTGCAAAAGGATACGTAATTAGAATGAGTAAAAAACTAATTAGTAAGATGATAGCAATTGCTTGCGCGGGTAATGTTTTAATCTGTTCTAACTTATTTGCACCCAAATATTGGGATACCAATGCAGAAATAGCACTGCGAGTTTGTCCAAAAACCCATACGAGCATTGAAATAAATGCACCTGCAATACCTACTGCGGCTAAGGCTTCGGTGGCATGTATATCAACATTTCCAACAACAGCAGTATCTGTAATTGATAATACGGGTTCTGCTATGCCCGCAATGAGTGCAGGAATTGCTAGTTTGTTGACTAAAGATGTGGAGACTTTCGTTTTCAAAAGATACGTTCGTAACAATAAAATGGATATACACTTTGTTTGGGAAAGTATATATTTTCGAGTCGTTTATAACCGCGAAGTTCGTAAAACTTTTGGTTTCTATGATTCTTACTAAACGTGTCTAATCTTATAGAGCGATAGTTATTTCTTATAGCATAGTTTTCAGCAAACTCCATTAAGAATTGAGCATATCCTTTGCCTTGCTGTTTTGGGTGAATGGCCAATCGATGTATATATAGATTCTGATTATTAGGTGTTACCCATTGTACCGATTTATATTCTTCATCCATTAATGTAGAAACCACAATGCATCCCACAACTTTCGCAGATGAGATAAGTACATATAATTCTTCACGCAATATATCTTTTTCAAAAATTTCGCGATTGGGATAGTTTTCATTCCACTGAAAAATTTGTTTTGTAATCATATATTGCGCACACGCTTTTGTAATTTTTAAAAGCGTATCTATGTCTTTATCAGTTGCTTTTCGAACGTGTAGATTCATCTAATAATAGATTGTAGTTGCAGTTTTTAAAGATATTTTAAAAAAATGAAAAAGAAGCTTTGAATTAAAAAATCATTATTTTTGCAAAAAAAATAAGACAATGCAACACATTTTAGTTCCCATAGGAGAGTCAGCAAATGCAAAAAGTACATTACAATATGCGATAGATTTTGCACAAGTTATGAAGGCAAAAGTATTTGTTTTTAGAGCTTTCAAAGTGCTTTCGAAAGCAGGAACTATTTTAAATGTCAACGAAATTATTGATCGTGAAACAAAAGGATATGTAAAAGAAATCGTTGATAGTGTAGAGTTGAAAGATGTTGAGGTTTCCATTATTGCAGCAAAAGGAAATGTGATTGACAGTATTAATGCTATTGATAAAGAACTCGGTATCGATTTGATTATTCTAGGACCGAGAAGCAATTCTATTAAAGAAGAAGTGTTTTTAGGAAGTACTTCAGGAAGCATTGTGAAACAAACCGATATTTCTGTGTTGGTTGTTCCTGAAGGGTATGTTTTTCAGCCTATTAAAAAAGTGTTGACAGCCATTAAATCAGGTATTATCAAAAGGAAAGAAGTGTTAAAACCATTAGAAACAATTTTAGAGGTTTTTGGTGCGCAAATGCAATTATTACAAATAAAAACACCCGATTTTTTACCAGAAGATCAAGAATTTCATTCTGAGTTGGCAGCTATAACTTCAGGATATCGAAGTTCGGAAAATTCAACGTTGTTTCAAGGTGTTTTAGAGCATTTAAATGCTAATAATCCAGATATGATTTGCGTATTTAGACGTAAGAGAGGATTTTTTCAAAAACTTTGGGAGCAGAATTCTGTGAAAAAAGTAGATTTTGAAAGTCGTTTGCCGTTATTAGTTTTGAAAGGATCGGAATAGCAAAACAAATTATTTTACAATACCTAAGCTGCTCGATATTGATATTGAGCAGCTTTTTAGTTTCTATATGTTTCTATTTTGTAACTTTAGACATTAACCAAAAATTTTTAAATCATGAAAAAAAGAAACTTAAAAAGTTTACATCTGCGTAAAAAAGTAATTAGCAGTTTAAAGGGAGAAGTTGTAAAAGGACAATTTAGAAGAGGTTCTGACGATCCAAATTGTAGCGGTGATACAGCAGTAATATATACGTGTCACCAGAAGTGCAACGAACAACAATAAGAGATGATGTTAAAAAAGCGAGTTGAAAAACTCGTTTTTTTTATGTGTTTTTAATAAAATCAATGGTTGTTTGTACCACTTTTTGTAAATCGTTTGGTAAAAATGATTCATTCCACGGATGGCGTGCACCAAAAACGTGATCGGCATTTTCAATAAGTACAAGTTCACTATTAGGATTCCAATGGTTTAGATTTCTAGCTTCTTCCATCGAAACAGCAGAATCATTTGTGCCATGAATTATCAAATGTGGAATAGTGAGCTTTTGAGTGGCTTTTTCAATATGTAAACGCTTAGCATTTGCTTGAAAATCTTCAAAAAACTGATAATAATGTGGCATTTGCTGTTTTGTACGTCCATTGGTAACATACATTACTCCTTTAGTTTTCCAATCTTCCAAAGCAGTTCCTTTTGGAAAACGTACCGCATAATCTGAAACGCCAGCCCAAGAGACTATTTGGGTAATTTTTTTATTTTCTGCGGCTGTAATGGTCACAATTCCACCTCCACGAGAATGTCCAATTAGTGAAATATGTTCTGTATTTACTTCTGATGAAAAAGAAAAAGAAGAATCAGTAATGTGATGAATGACAAATTGTAAATCGTCTAATTCTTTTGAATAGTTATTTTCTCCAAATGATTGTAAGTCTGGAAAATCAATAGGTTGCTCCATGGTGCCACCATTATGAGAAAAATTGAATTTAACGAAAAAAAAACCTGCTTTTGCAAATGTGTCAGCAACTAAGTTCCATGCGCCCCAATCTTTAAATCCTTTATAACCATGACAAAATAAGACAATTGGCTTTGGCTTAGCACTGTTCTCAAAAAAATAATCTATAAGGATGCTTTTGTTATTAAAGCGCGTTAAAACGTTATTTCTTAGCTTTTGAATCATGGTTATACTTCTTTTTCAGTAAACGGAATTGATATATCACATATTTCTAGAATAAGTTTTGTAAGTTCTGATAAGAAATCTTCCAATAGTTCAAGTGTAATTGTTTGGTTTTTGGAACGTGCTCTCGCAGATTCTTTAGTGCCAAACTTTAAAAAGCCACTTTGTAAGTTTTTGAAGGAAATAATGCCGGCTTCGGTTTCATTAGAAAAGCCTTGTTTTTGGTAAATCATATATGCATATGCCAGTACTTGAAAACTTTTACTGTATTTATAGTCTTGGGTAAGCAATTCCCAATCAACAATTTCCAAATCACTTTGTACAACTTTTCCAGTTTTGTAATCAATAATACGCATAACGCCATCAAGTTCGTCCACTCGGTCTACTTTTCCACCAATATACACAGGAAAATCTAGGTTGGGAATTTCTACTTTTGCTTGTAACGTTTGTTCGATTTGTAATATTCGTAATATTTTTCCTTTTTTGAGCGTTTGTAGTTCTTGTTGTAAAAAGTTTGTTACATATCGTTTGGCTACATTAAAAATGATAAGATTTTTTCCTCGTTGAATGTTGCCTTCTCCATATGTCTTTTTAAAATTTTGAGAGACTAACAATTCTACTTGCTTGAACATAGCTTTTACATCGTGTGAAGAAACAATCTTCCCTTCAAAGGGTTTGTATAGCATTTCTAAGGTGTCGTGTACAACTGTCCCTAGTGTGTTGGCTGCCACAGTTTCTTCTACTACTTCATATTCATTAATACCTAATATTTTTTGATAATAAAAGTCAATAGGATTCCGAATGTAGGAGGTTAATGCAGAAGGAGAAAAACCTTTGGCTGCTATATCTTTTAATCGAGCTAAAACAGAGTCATCTTTCGGAATTACAGCTAGCTTTGATTCAATTTTAGGCACTTTTGGAATTACAACATTTTGTGTAATAGTATGGTTGGGCAATTTATACGTTTCTAATTGCATTAGGAAGCGACTTTTTTCACCACCATTTAAGCCATCTGCTTCTGTATTGTATAGTAGGTACACTTTTTCTGCTCTATGTAACAATCGGTAAAAATGATACGTATATATAGCATCTTTTTCCTTGTAAGTTGGCAGGTTAAATTGTTTTTTTAAATCAAAAGGAATAAAGGAATTGTTGCTTTTCCCTGATGGTAAAATGCCTTCGTTGACAGAAGAAAGAATAACTGTTTTAAAATCGAGCACACGTGTTTCCAGCATTCCCATCAATTGTAAGCCTTGCAAAGGTTCTCCTTTAAAATCGAGGGTCTCAGTGCTTATTATCTCTTTATATAAAGCTAATAATGATTTTAAATCTGTAATATAATTGTGTTGTTTAACTAAGAGTTGCAACTGATTGAAAACTTCATTGAAGCGATATAAATATTCCAACGCTAGTAAATGTTGTTCTCTTTGTTGTATCAATACAGATTTTAAACGACGAATAAGAGCTATGCTATTTTGTATGGCAATTTTCGGCTGATTATTCCAAAAAGTAAATAAAGTTTGAGCAATTTCCTGTAGTTCATTAGGAAAGCGTTCAATAATAGCTTCTGTAGTAATAAAAATGATATTATTGGTTTGAATATAGTCAATAATAATGGTAGCAATATTTTGTTGATTTACTTGAAATAGCGGTCGTAAGTTAGTATCTGAAAGGATATTGATGACATTCTTATAATAAAAAGCATTGTTTTTATAATGTTCCTGTAAAACAAACAAATTATTAAAGGTAGTTGCTAGTGGAATGTCTTTTAATGGGAAACCCATAGTGATATTGAGTCGTTCAATAGCAGGTGGAAGTGAGTTTAAGCAGGGAATTAATAATTGTTCTTCACCTAGTACTACAGCAACATCTTGGAGACTTTCATCATTTGTGTGTAATTGTTGTAATATTTCCCCAATATATTTAGCTTGAGTAACATTTTTAGGAACGCCAATAATATGTATATCTTTTTCCTGAGAAAAATGAGTATCAATCCATAAAAAAGGGTGTTTTTTAAAATAGTTCCATTCGTAGCGATGTCGACGTAAAAATAAACTCGCATCATGTTGAGAATCGTCAAAAAATACTTGGTCTGTATCCCATACAATTTCTGCTAAGCCAACTTCTAGAAATTCTTGTATAATTTTTTCTTCAGCAGTGTTCAAGGCATTAAAACCAATAAAGTAATGTTTTTTATGCTCGTTTTTCTGAAGATAGAACTCCAAACTATCAACAGCTTCACGATATACGAGCCCTTGATATGCAATTCCTTTTTGAGTTATTTTTTCAACTAAATTTTCGTAGTATTCTTGTAGCTTATCCCAAAATTTCAAATAATTAGTCATTAAGTCGCTAGGCTCTTTGTCTGGAGACCATTGTTGAATTCTTTGAACAGCGCTGAGATAATTAAAAATTTCGGTATGAGAAATGAGATAGCGGTCTATTTCATTAAAATCCTGTAATAGTATTTGAGCCCATTTAGAGAAAGAGTCAAAAGGCTCTTGTTCACTTTTTGGAGTCAATTCTTTATATACGGTATAAAACTCAAAAAGCAACTCGGTATTACTTACTGAGGTATAGCCAGATATTTGTTCTACTAATTCTTCAATGCTTAAAATATCTGGGGCAAATATAGTTTGCTGTATTTGTAGAGAGAGTTCATTTTTTAAGAAAACACCAGCACGTTTACTTGGAAGCACCAGTGTAAGATTACTGATATCTGTATTGTTTTTTAAAATGTAATTAACAACATGTGACAGGAATGATTTCATAAAAGTAAAAATAAAAAAACGCCTCGATATTTCGAGGCGTTTTCTATAGTCTTATATGTAACTAAATTATTTTCTATCTAATTTAATCTCTACTCTTCTGTTTTGAGCTCTTCCTGCTCTAGTTCCGTTAGATGCGATAGGGTCAGATTCTCCATATCCTACAGCAGTAAACTTGTTACTTACTTTAGACTCTAAATATTTCTTAACCGCATTAGCTCTCTTTTCAGATAACTTTTGGTTTAAAGCATCAGATCCTACACTGTCAGTGTGTCCACCGATTGTGAATTCTTCTTTAGGGAACCCTTTGATTAATTCAGCAATCTTGTCTAAGATAGCATACGTTTCAGCTTTGAAAGAATCTTTTCCAGAGTTGAAGTATACAGTTCTTGCTAAGTTGTCTAATTCAGTGATTTCAGTAACAGTCATTCTAGCTACTGGAGGACATCCATCGTTTTCAGCAACACCAGCTACTTCTGGACATCTGTCATCTTTGTCTAATACTCCGTCACCATCTTTATCAGTCCATGGGCATCCTTTGTTTGCAGATGGTCCTGCTTCGTTTGGACAGTTATCTTTAGCGTCAGCGATTCCGTCACCGTCAGCATCTGGACATCCATTTAAAGAAGCTAAACCAGCAACTTCTGGACAATCATCCTTAGCGTCAGCGATTCCGTCACCGTCAGTATCAGGACATCCGTTTAATGCAGCTAAACCAGCTGTATCAGGACATTCATCTTTACTATCTTCGATTCCGTCACCATCAGTATCAGGACATCCGTTGAATTCTGGTAAACCTTTTACGTCTGGACATGCATCTTCTCTATCGTAAATTCCATCACCGTCAGTATCTTTTCCTCCAAAACGGATAGCAATACCAGCCATGTGTTGGAAGTGAGGAGCTAAATAATCCTCGAAAGAGTGCTTATAGTTAGATTGTAAGTTGAAAGCGATGTTATCAGTAAACCAGTAGTTTAAACCTAAACCTCCGTTTAAAGTACCTGCTCCGATATCATCAACCCAAGTATAACCACCACCAACTTCTACATAAGGATCAAATTTCCCTAAATCAACAAGTTCGTTAATGTTGTACTTAATCATACCATCAAATCCGTAGTAAGTTAAATCTTCTACTTTAACATCTCCATAGTTTTCAATTCTGTTCACAGAACCTCTAACTCCAACAGAAAATCCGTCTCCAACATATTTAGAAACGCTAATTGTAGAAAGTGTTGGTAGGATATTATAGTGGTCTCCTACATTGAAGTATTCGTCAAACCACTTTCCAGTAATACCAGCCGCTTCCATATCATTTGTTGGGTAGAAGTCAACAGCATTAACGGCAATATTTATTTGCCAAGGGTTATTTTCGTCTTGAGCTTTTACGTTGCTGAATCCTACTACAAGCAACAAAGCAACTAAAAATCTGCTAAGATGTTTCATGTTTTAATTATTTAATTTTAAGTGTTAATTAAAGGACAAATGTAAGTTGTTAAAACTTATTAACAAAGACAAATATATTAATTTTTTTAGAATCCCTTAAGAAATATACACATTAAAGTATTTAAATTACATTTAATTCTTTTCCGATTTCAGTAAAAGCTGTAATTGCCTTATCTAAGTGAGCTTTTGTATGAGCAGCAGATAATTGCACACGAATTCTTGCTTTTCCTTTTGGAACTACAGGATAAAAGAAACCGATTACATAGATTCCCTTTTCTAATAGTTTGTCGGCCATCACTTGCGATAGCTTGGCGTCATATAGCATTACAGGCACTATAGCTGAATCACCATCAACAATATCAAACCCCGCATTTTTGATTCCTTTTTTGAAATAGGCTGTATTTTCTGCTAATTTATCACGAAGTGTAGTATCGTTCTCTAACATTTCAAAAACTTTAATTGACGCACCCACAATAGCCGGAGCTAAAGAGTTTGAAAATAAATAAGGCCTAGAACGTTGACGTAATATATCAATAATCTCTTTTTTTCCTGTTGTATAACCACCCATGGCTCCACCCATAGCTTTTCCTAGTGTTCCTGTAATGATATCAATTTTACCCATTACATTTTTTTCTTCTAAGGTTCCTCGACCTGTTTCTCCTATAAAACCAGTGGCGTGGCATTCGTCAATCATAATCATAGCGTCATATTTTTCAGCTAAGGCCACTATTTCATCTAGCGGAGCTACCAATCCATCCATGGAAAATACACCATCAGTAACAATAATCTTAAAACGAGCTCCATCAGAAATAGCTTGAAGCAATTGCTTTTCTAAGTCGGCCATGTCATTGTTTTGATAACGATATCGTGCAGCTTTGCATAAACGAACTCCATCAATAATAGAGGCATGATTTAGAGAATCTGAAATAATAGCGTCTTCTTTTGATAGTAGTGGTTCAAAAACGCCTCCATTTGCATCAAATGCAGCAGCATATAAAATAGTATCTTCAGTTCCGTAGAATTCTGCAATCTTTTGCTCTAATTTTTTGTGAATATCTTGTGTTCCACAAATAAAACGTACAGAAGACATTCCAAAACCATGTGTATCCATTACATCTTTTGCGGCTTGAATCACCTCAGGATGTGATGATAATCCTAGGTAATTATTTGCACAAAAATTGATCACTGTTTCTCCAGTATTGATCGTAATTTCTGCTCCTTGGGCAGAAGTAATGATACGTTCTTTCTTATAAAGTCCGGCGTCCTTTATTTCTTGAAGTTCTTGTTGTAAATGTTGTTGTATACTTCCGTACATACTTTTTCTTTTTTTACAAAAATAGTTACGATTTTTGAGTTAGACTATTAATCTTTTGAATTTATCGTAAAAATAACATCGTTTTTTACCGTATTTTTAGGGTAAATGCAAAATTGGAAGAAGGCTTACACATAGTTTATGTCAATTTTATCATTGATATACAATATGATTTTTTGTGTTACTAAGAATCCCATTTCAGAGAGAGTATCTGCATATTCATATATTTGTTCAACATAATAAGGATTGTGCATTCCTGTTTTGTAATCGATAATGATTGTTTCTCCGTTGGCGTTTACTACTATGCGATCTGGTCGTAGAATTTTTCCATTTTTGGATATGATATCTTTTTCATTGTATACCGTATTTTCTTGGTCAAAAAATGGAGCAATTTCTGGATGTTGAACGACAAGATGGATATTGTTTGATAGTTTGGTGCGTTGCTCTTCATCAATAACTCCTTTACTTAGATATTCATCCAATACAAAGTCAATGTCGGAAGGGTATTTTATTTCTGCTAAAACATCATGTATTAGATTTCCTTTTTCAATTGCTTCTTCTTGGGAAGTATCCCAAAGCAATCCTTGTTTGGTCATTAAGTGTAAGTTGTGCTCTTCTTTAGCAGTACTAATAAATTGCTGTTGAATAATGGTTTCAATTGATTCAGTGTTGTCTGTTTTTGCTAAATTTTTTTCTGAGTTACCAAATGTATAGAGTGTTTGTTCGTCATTCCATTTGCCTATTTTTTTAAGGTAATTGATAAATATTCCTGAAAAAGTTTGCAATCGTTCATTCCCTTTACTATCAATATCTGTTTTTGTGATGACGTGTAATTGTTGTTCAGCACGAGTAAAAGCAACATACAGAATGTTGAAATTATCCAATTCTAATTGTGACCGACGTTCATCGTACAAGTATTCGCCCAATTCACCATAGTCTTTCAAAGTGCTGTTAAGACTTAAATAGGCTTCTTCAAAATTATTGAAGTCTTCCTTTTGCACAGGATACCAGATTTTAGCATTTTGTTCTCTGTAAATATCGTCTTTGGCAAACGGATATATGACAACAGGGAATTCCAATCCTTTTGATTTGTGAATGGTCATGATTTGTACTGCATTTTCTGCACCCGAAGCAATAATGCTCAAGTTGTTTTTTCTCTTTTCCCAATATTCTAAAAATCCAGCAAAGCCAAGTTGTTTTTTCTGTGTATATTCCAATACGAAATCCAAGAAAAATTGCACATATGCATCTGATTCTTCTGTGAGCTTAAATGTTCGCACACAATATTCAACAGCCTCGTATAAGGATAATTGTAAAAAATAAGTAAAGTCAAAATTAAAGTCAGTTAAAACACCAAACAATTCGTCTAAGTCAAGAGTTACATGTTTTTTTAAAAACTGATGTATGTTTGAAATTGCTAGTTTTTCTGTAGCCAGATAATGTAGTATTTGCAATTTGACTTCATTGTTTTTCGGTTCTATGGCCAAACGGAGCAAATCAGTTACAAAAGTTACTTTTTTTGAACGCTTAATAAGGAGGGTTTCTGAGGAAATAATAGGAATTTCATGAGCTGATAGAATATCTGCTATGGCAATCCCTTCACTTTTTTTTCGAGTTAATACACAGATATCTTTATAGGAAAATCCATTTTGAAGCGTTTCTTCAATTTTTTCCAATACTTTTTGAGGAATTATTTCAAATTCTTCTTCAACAGTATTGCTTTCAACAAATTGAAACGACACAAAACCTCCTTTTTTGTCGTTGATTAATTGCGAGCTTCCGTTTTTATATATATTGGCGTAATTTTCTTTTTGAAAAAATGCGGCAAGATGATGAAAAAAACTATTGTTAAAGTTGATAATCTCATCATAACTGCGATAGTTTGTAGGTAAGTTTCTAGGATCTTTTTCTACAAAAAAAGGATTCACTTCATTGTTGAGTCCAATAAATTGCTCTGCTTTTCCTCCACGCCAACGATATATAGATTGTTTGGCATCACCAACAATAGTTAATGAACCGGTTTTTCCATCTAGTGTTTCTGTTTGTAGTTTGTTTGAAATTAATGGAATCAAATTGTGCCATTGCATTTCTGATGTATCTTGAAACTCATCAATAAAATAGTGCTTGTATTTTTCTCCTAAACGCTCATAAATAAATGGTGCAGGTTCGTCTTTGATGGTTTCGCTGATAAGTGTATTGAATTCTGAGATTAACACAATATTTTGCTCTTCTTTCAACGTATCTAACTCATGTTGAATTGCATTTAGAACAGAAAGCGGAGTTATGTTTTTATAGAAATTTTTGAGAAAACCAATTTCATATACGTTTTCTTTACAACTTATGTAGATTTCAGTGAGTTGCGGTAAAAGACGATCAATAGTTGCAGCCGTAGCGGGGTTTGTTGTCTTTTTATATATTGTTCCGTTTTGTAGATCTTCAGCTAATTTATTGCCGTATAAGCTTCTTTCATTAAAGTCGCCTTCTGCAATTTTTTTAAAATGGTTGGGTAAAGTTTTTCGAAGAAAATCATCAAAGGTTAATCCTGCATTTTCAATAAGTTCCAAAACGGTATTACCTGTACTGATTAATTTTTCAGTTGTTGTGTCAATCTTGGATTTAAGTACATCTTTTAACTTATTAAAATCTGCCAGAGTTTTGTCCTTTAACTTACGTAGATGCGGAAGTTCGTTTTCATTCAATAAAAGTTTAGCAATCTCATTCAAGTCAAAAGAAATATCCCAACTTTTGTCTTCATCGGCTTTTTCGAGAGCATAATCAATCAAAACATTGGAAACTAGCTCATCTTCTCCTGCTTTAGAAATGAGTTGATCTACCGCTTCATTAAGTAGGGCATCTGTGTCAAGTTCTACTTCAAAGTTCAGCGGAAGCTTCAAATCGTATGCAAAAGTTCGAATAACGCTATGAGTAAATTTGTCGATTGTAGCGACTTCAAAAAAAGCATAATTATGTAGTATACTTTTAAGAACTTCTCTAGCTTTTTGTTGTAATTGAGTAGGATGTAGCGTTAACTCTTCTGCTAAATCTATAAACATAGGTGATTTTTGGCTTTCATCATCAAAAGCAAATTGCTTTAAACTGTTAATGATTCTAGCTTTCATTTCCGCAACCGCTTTATTGGTAAAAGTAACAGCCAAAATTTGCTTGTAAGAATCTTTTTGTGTTTGACTTAAAAGAATGCGCAAATAATCTTTGACTAAAGTATACGTCTTTCCAGAACCAGCAGAAGCATTGTAAATGATAAATGGTGTAGACACAGAAGGTTTTTTAGTTGTTTTACAAAGATAATTGAAAATATAAATTGTCTTCACATGAAAAAAAGATGCTACTCAAAATGAATTTTAAACCATTTCGAATAGCATCTTTATTTTAAAGGTAATAGATGAAGTTTTTAGCAGACATATCCTGGACACGAAATTCCTCCAGAATTACCACCAGTTCCGCCGCCAGTTCCACCACCGGTTCCGCCGCAATTATATACGGTACAATTGGCAAATGAATAATCGTTGCAGTTTGTGTATTGTGTACATGTAACGGTAAGATCGCAGTCTGAAATACAAGTTTCTGCAATGGATAAATTAATTGGTTGACAACGATACTCTGTTCTACCTCCTTTTATGTTTTCGGATTCAAGGTTAGAAATTTGTGTCTTTTTGAATTGCAACTTTTTAGTTAAACTCTTTTTTTTCATGATTTTAATTTTTTGGTTAAACAAAATTTATGTTGAGGAGTATCAAGTGGTTAATTTGACTCTTCTCTATAAAGTAACAAAAAGTATTTCAAAAAAGTAGGCCTCATTATGTAGTATTTTTATGATAAATTGAATTTGAAATACTTCTTTTTGAATAGATTAACTTTATGTGAAGATTATCATAATCTTTTTTAACTGTTTTATATTGTCGGCTTATATGATTAAATTTGTAGGAGTAAAAGACTAATGTTTAACTAAAAAAAGAATATAATGGCTTTTGAATTACCAAAATTACCATATGCATATGATGCATTGGAACCAAATATTGATGCTAGAACTATGGAAATTCACCATACAAAACATCACAACGGGTATACCACAAAATTAAATAGCGCAATAGAAGGAACTGAACTTGAAGGGAAGTCAATCGAAGATATTTTAACGAACTTAGATATGAACAATACAGCAGTTCGTAACAACGGAGGTGGTTTTTACAATCACAGCCTTTTCTGGGAAGTAATGAAACCAGAAGATAGAGGATATCTTTCGGGAGAATTAAAAGATGCTATAGAGGCAGAATTTGGTTCTAAAGATGCTTTTATAGAGGCATTTAGTAAAGCTGCTGCTACTCAATTCGGTTCGGGTTGGGCTTGGTTATGTGTTCACAAAGGAGGAAAAGTTGAAGTTTGTTCTACTCCAAATCAAGACAATCCATTAATGCCAGGTGTTGGTTGTGGAGGAACTCCAATTTTAGGATTGGATGTTTGGGAACACGCATATTACTTAAATTATCAAAATAGACGTCCAGATTATATTGATGCTTTTTTCAAAGTAATCAACTGGAATGAAGTAGAAAGACGTTATGCTGAGGCAAAGTAAGAATGATAATTCTTGGAAAAAATTAATTAAAGACGAGCAGAAATGTTCGTCTTTTTTAGTTCACAAAAAAGCATAAAAAAAGGTGGAATAAACCACCTTTTTTTGCCCCAAATCTTACCATGAACTTAACCTACTTATGCTATGGCATTGCTAATGTAAGTAGACTCGTTAAAAGAGTCATAAAAAATCAGACCAAATACCTCTTTTTTAGACTAAGTGTTTATTTTAACTTTTATTTAAGCTTTTTGTATCTGTAAGACTATTTTTCTTACGTGGCAAAATGCTCTAAAGAAATGAGTATAAGAACTAATAAGCGCGCTCTTTATTTCCTTCATAAAAGTTAATAAATGCTCTGTTTACCACACGATTTCCTCCGTTGGTAGGGTAATTCCCTGTAAAGTACCAATCTCCTAGATTTTTAGGGCAAGCCTCATTAAGATTGGCAACTGTTTGGAATATTACTTGTACTTCAGCATTTACAGTTTCGGTTGTAATAAGTTCACTAATTTTTGCTGATATTTCTTCATCAGTAAATGGTTCGTAGATTTCTTTTACGAAATTTTGAACATCTATATCTTTTAGGTTTTCTTGCGCTTTGCATTTTTTGTAAACATCTTCAACTAGACTGTACTGACCACGTTCTTTTAGTAATTCTAATGAAGCTCTAAATGCAATCAAGTCTTCCATTCGAGCCATGTCAATTCCATAGCAATCAGGATAGCGAATTTGAGGAGCTGAAGAAACGACTACAATCTTTTTGGGATGCAAACGATCCATCATTTTAATGATACTTTTCTTTAGTGTTGTTCCACGTACAATACTATCATCAATAATGACCAAATTATCTTGCGGTTTTATCACTCCATAGGTTACATCATATACGTGCGCTACCAAGTCGTCGCGGCTACTGTCTTCAGTAATAAATGTTCGTAGTTTAACATCTTTAATAGCTATTTTTTCAACCCTTGGACGCTCAGAAAGAATTTCACGTACTTTTTCTGCAGATAATGAACGCTGACCATCTAAAATTTCTTTGGTTTTACGCTCGTTCAAGTATTCTTCAACGGCTTCCGTGAGTCCAAAAAAGGAAGTTTCTGCTGTGTTAGGTATAAACGAAAATACTGTGTTGTTGATGTCATCATCAATAGCTTTTAATACTTTTGGCAATAGCAATTTTCCAAGCATTTTTCGCTCTCGGTATATTTCTGCATCACTTCCTCTAGAAAAATAAATTCGTTCAAACGAACATGCTTTTCGCGTTAATGGTTCTAAAATCTTTTTCGTTTGTATAGATCCGTCTTTTTTAATAATTAACGCATTTCCTGGTTCAATTTCCTGAACATTTTCAAAATCAACATTAAATACAGTTTGTATAACAGGTCTTTCAGAAGCTACCACCACAATTTCATCATCTTTGTAATAATAGGCAGGACGAATTCCTGCAGGATCGCGAAGCACAAAGGAATCGCCATGACCTAACAATCCTGCCATTGCGTAACCTCCATCCCAGTCTTTAGCAGATTTTTTTAAGATCTTCGCTATATTTAAACGCTCTGCAATTAAAGGAGAAGCTTGTTGTTTATTATAACCTTCTGCTTTGAGTTTTTTATAAATTTTTGCTACTGCATCATCTAAGAAGTGCCCGATTTTTTCCATTATGGTTATCGTGTCGGCTTTTTCTTTAGGATGTTGTCCTAAGCTGATTAGTTTTTCAAAAAGCTGATTTACATTCGTCATATTGAAGTTTCCAGCTACTATCAAATTACGGTGCATCCAATTGTTTTGTCTTAAAAAAGGATGAACACTTTCTATGTTATTTTTTCCAAACGTTCCATAACGAACATGTCCTAAAAATAGTTCTCCAAGATAAGGGAGTTCCTTTTTTTGTCTGGCAACATTTTGGTTTAGGTCTTCGTCTTGCTCTAGAACTGCATTGATACGTTCGTTGATTTGCCCAAAAATATCTTGAATAGGTTGTGGGTTGTTGGAACGAACTCTACTTATGTAACGTTCTCCAGGATTCATATCAAGTTTGATACTAGCCAATCCAGCACCATCTTGTCCGCGATTGTGCTGTTTTTCCATTAGAAGATACATTTTATTGATACCATAAAAAGCAGTACCATATTTTTCTTTATAATATTCTAATGGTTTTAAAAGCCTTAAAAGTGCAATTCCGCACTCATGTTTCAAAGCATCACTCATTTATGTGTAGTTTGTTGTGTTGTTGTTCTTTTCTGTAATAAAAAAAAGCGCTCGAAAACGAGCGCAAGTTTTTAATTAATTTCTATTTCAAACTGCGTTAGTTGTTTAAACTGTTGCAGACGATTTGTAATTTCTTCATTTGTGAGCGATTCCATTCGTTGTGTTCCAAATTTTTCAACACAGAAGGAAGCTAAATTGGAACCGTAAATGATTGCATTTTTCATACTTTCAAAAGAAATGTCTTCATGCTTGGCTATATATCCTGAAAAACCACCTGCAAATGTGTCTCCAGCTCCAGTAGGATCAAACACTTCTTCTAGCGGTAATGCAGGAGCAAAGAAAATATTTCCGTCGTTAAAAATTAACGCACCGTGTTCTCCTTTTTTAATCACTACATATTT
Source organism: Kordia zhangzhouensis (assembly GCF_001005305.1). GTDB lineage: Bacteria > Bacteroidota > Bacteroidia > Flavobacteriales > Flavobacteriaceae > Kordia > Kordia zhangzhouensis. The sequence continues at coordinate 206,250 of NZ_LBMH01000002.1, read as the reverse complement.
TGGTCCCATTTCATGAATTTTCTGAGCGGCTTTTACTAAAGAATATTCTTTAGATAGTTGGCGAGCTTCTTCATCATTAATTGTAATAACATCTACTTTCTTAATTACAGCAAGTAAATCGTCCCAAGCACAATCCATCCAAAAGTTCATGGTATCAAGAACAATTAACTTTGGCTTTTTGCTCATTTGGTTAATTACACTCATTTGTACGCCAGGATGTAGATTTCCTAACATTACAATTTCAGCATCTTTATAATTTTCTGGAACTACAGGGTTAAAATCGGCTAATACGTTTAACTCTGTAACTAAAGTATCTCTAGAGTTCATATCATTATGATATTTTCCACTCCAAAAGAATGTTTTTCCTCCTTTTACTACTTCTATTCCAGAAATATCAATATTTCTAGAAGCCAACATATCTAAATATTCTTGAGGAAAATCTTCTCCAACTACTGATACAATAGCTGCGTCTACGTTAAAATTTGAAGCAGATAAACCTATATATGTAGCTGCACCACCTAAAATTTTATCAGTTTTCCCAAATGGTGTTTCAATTGCGTCAAAAGCAACAGTCCCTACAATTAATAATTTGCTCATTTCTCTAATTAAAATTTTTGCAAACTTACATAAAATTTTTCCAAGAAAATAGCTTCCTAAGGATGATGTAAGTTTTACAGATTCTTGTAAAGTTATTTACAATAATATTATTCTATACGTTCTCTCAATGCTAAAAAATTATAATAAGGAGCCCGAGTAATTGTTGTGTTTACAAACCAGCTAGGAACATTCCCGCCAGGATCGCCATGCATTTGGTGAGTAATTGTAACTTCTTCTCCTTTTTCTTCTAAGAGCCAATATCCTTCAAATTCAGTGATTCTTAAATACTCATCCAGTTCTTCATATGCGTTTGGAGCAGAAGAAACAGTAATGAGTAGAATTTCTGAAGTAATTCTTTTTATTTGAAGATAAATAACAACATCTCTATTGCGTATAGGCCATGGAAGGTCGAGTGCCATCCAAATTAAGTATTCATTTTCAGATTTTTTTTGAAGAAGCTTGCTGTCAATAGCCTTGTAATTCCATGTATATAGTTGATTTCCATCTATGATTACATTTTTAACTTTGTCCAAAGAACTTTTAACAGTCATCATGGCTTTGTAGGCTTTTATTTTGCTGGAATCAGTAGTTTTGGTATAAATTTGAATCTCATCTTTGTCTTTCTTCAGTGTCCAATTTTCTTGTGCAAAAAATGGCACACAAATAAAAAAGCCAATAATAGCAATATAGAATTTCATGTATGATTTTGAGGGAGTTATGTGGGCAAAAATACAAATATGATACCAAAAAAGCTATTTAAAGTAATTTTGCACTTTCATTTTCGAAGAAACTATCAATTTTGAGCTTTTCTTTTTTAGAGGCTTCTACAGCTAAAAAATCACAGCGTTCATTTTGAGGATGATTATTATGCCCCTTAATCCACTGAAAGTTTACAATATGTTTTCTGTAAATTTTTAAGAAGCGCATCCAAAGATCAGCGTTCTTTTTTCCTGAAAACCCTTTTTTTTCCCAACCAAAAACCCATTTTTTTTCTACAGAATCTACTACATATTTAGAATCAGTGAAAACAGTTACATCTGTATGCATATATTTCAATTTCTCTAAAGCAACGATTACAGCCAACAATTCCATACGATTGTTCGTTGTTTTTCGATATCCTTCAGAAAATTCTTTTTGATAGGGTTTCCCTACCCATTCCATCACAATTCCGTAGCCACCAGGCCCTGGATTTCCTCTTGAAGAACCATCCGTATATATATGTACGTCCGCCATTAGTGTGCAGAAATTAATAGTTTTTCAATCACTTTAGGAAAATGAGCATATTCTAATTCATGAATTTTTTGAGCAAGCGTTTCAGCCGTATCGGTAGAGTCAATTGCGGTTTTTGCCTGAAAAATAATAGCTCCTTCATCATAATTCTCGTTTACATAATGAATTGTAATGCCACTTTCTTGCTCATTATTTTCAATTACTGCTTTGTGTACATGTGCTCCATACATTCCTTTTCCTCCATATTTTGGAAGCAAGGCAGGATGAATATTAATGACTTTATTTGGAAAGGCCTCAATGATTGATGATGGAAATTTCCATAAAAAACCAGCAAGCACAATAAGGTCAATATGCGCACTTTTTAGCAAATTGAGAACGTCATCACTCGTATAAAAAGCAGGTCTGTTGAAGCTAAAGGCACTGATTTTGTGGTTTTTAGCTCGTTCTAACACTTTGGCATGCTGATTGTTAGTCAACACCTGAACAACGGAAGCATTGTTTCGTTCTTGAAAATATCGAATAATATTTTCAGCATTCGTTCCGGAACCCGAAGCAAAAATTGCAATACGCTTCATAAAGAATGAAATTTTAGGACGGTTGTTTTGGACAAAAAAAAGAATAATTATTAACAAAATGAAGGCAAAAGCAAATTAGTTGTCCTAAAAAATTAGTAAATTAGAACACATTTTTCGAACAAAATGTTGTTTTAAATTAAAGTTTTTTATTTTTGCCAACAATTAAATTTTAAAAACTATAAGATTATGTCAGACATTGCATCAAGAGTAAAAGCGATTATCGTAGACAAATTAGGTGTAGATGAAAACGAAGTTGTTGCTGAAGCTAGCTTCACTAATGATTTAGGAGCAGATTCATTAGACACTGTAGAATTGATTATGGAATTCGAAAAAGAATTCGATATTCAAATTCCAGATGATCAAGCAGAAAACATTGCAACTGTTGGTCAAGCTATCTCTTACATCGAAGAAGCTAAAAAGTAAGGAAATAACAAAATTTCATATTATAAAAACATTAGGATGCTATTATAGCATTCTAATGTTTTTAGTAAATGACTTCTTCTTAAAATTTTTAAACTAACTTAATCAAAAATGGAATTAAAGCGAGTTGTAGTTACAGGTTTGGGTGCATTGACCCCAATCGGAAATACCGTTGAAGAATATTGGAATGGGCTTGTAGAAGGTAAAAGCGGAGCCGCTCCAGTAACACATTTTGATGCTGAGAAGTTTAAAACAAAGTTTGCTTGTGAAATAAAGGACTTCAATGTTACAGACTTTATTAACAGAAAAGAAGCAAGAAAAATGGACAAGTTTTCGCAATATGCAATGGTTGCTTCTGACGAAGCTATTGCTGATTCGAAACTAGACCTAGAAAAAATTAATAAATTAAGAGTTGGTGTTATATGGGGCGCAGGAATTGGCGGATTAGAAACATTTCAAGAAGAAGTGATTAATTATGCCAATGGTGATGGTACTCCAAAATTTAACCCTTTCTTTATTCCAAAAATGATTGCAGATATTGCTCCAGGAAATATTTCCATTAAACATGGTTTTATGGGGCCTAACTACACGACTGTATCTGCCTGTGCATCGTCTGCTAATGCAATGATTGATGCATTAAATAATATACGTTTAGGACATTGTGATGTAATTGTAACTGGAGGAAGTGAAGCTGCTGTTACTATTGCAGGAATGGGAGGATTCAACGCTATGCATGCGATGTCTACCCGAAATGATGATCCAAAAAGTGCTTCAAGACCTTTTGATGCAACTAGAGATGGGTTTGTGTTAGGAGAAGGAGCCGGAGCAATTATTCTTGAAGAATATGAACATGCGAAGGCAAGAGGAGCAAAAATATATGCAGAAGTTGTGGGTGGTGGTTTATCTTCAGACGCATACCATATGACAGCTCCGCACCCTGATGGAATTGGTGTTGTTGCTGTTATGAAAAACTGTCTTGAAAATGCAGGAATGAAGCCAGAAGAAGTTGATCATATCAACACACATGGAACGTCAACTCCTTTAGGAGATGTAGCGGAATTAAAAGCAATTTCAGAAGTATTTGGACCGCACGCAAAAAACATCAATATCAACTCTACCAAATCAATGACAGGACATTTGTTAGGAGCTGCAGGCGCTATTGAAGCAATTGCGTCAATTTTGGCTATTGAGCATGGAATTGTTCCTCCTACAATTAACCACTCTACTGTTGATGAGAATATTGACCCAAGTTTAAATTTAACACTAAATAAAGCTCAAAAACGCGACATTAAAGTAGCGATGAGCAATACGTTTGGATTTGGTGGACATAATGCTTGTGTATTATTCAAAAAGTTAGACTAAAATCATAGAATGAACTTGGTTCGTAAAATATTGAATTCCCGATCTAAAGAAGACGGGAATTTTTTTGTCGAACTCGAAGATATTTTAGGCTTTAAAACCAAAAAGAAAAATGTTTATAAAAAAGCATTTACACATCGCTCTCTTAATAAAAAAGATGCAATGGGTAACTCTATTAATTATGAACGTTTAGAGTTTTTAGGAGATGCAATGTTGAGTAGTGTTATTTCTGCTTATCTTTTCAATGAAGTTCCTTCTGGAAATGAAGGGTATCTAACCAAAATGCGCTCAAAAATAGTGAGTCGTGAACATTTGAATGAACTTGGGAGAGATTTGAAGTTGATTGATTTAGTACAGTCTCGTATTCCAAAAGATAACTTTGGAGAAAATATTCATGGAAATTTATTCGAAGCATTAATTGGAGCAATATTTTTAGATAAAGGCTATAAATATTGTGAAAAATTCATCCACACACGTGTTATTTCTCCATATGTAGATATTGAACGCTTAGAAGGCAAAATAATTAGTTACAAAAGTTTACTAATTGAATGGTGTCAAAAAGAAAAAAAGAACTTCAAATATGATGTTTATGAAGACACTGGAAATGACGAATTAAAACATTTTGCGGTTAAACTCTTTATAGATAATCGAGTGGTTGCTAAAGCTCGAGCAACATCCAAGAAAAAGGCAGAAGAAAAAGCATCAAAACGTGCATATTTTGCGTTTCAAAAACAAATTTCACGTTAAAAATAATCATCAAAATTTCTTAAACTTTACATTATTCTTGTTGGATTTTGAAATTTCTAAAAAAGAAACAGCAAGCGATAACGTTTTCGTTGTGAAATCTACATAAACATTACCAAAAATTAACTTTTATCTAGCCATTAAATTATATATTTACATTTAGTAAAAGCAAGATTAATGGCTGTTCATAAACTCTTTGAAGATGATTTTGAAGAAGATAATTATACCTTAATAGCAATCCATTGCTCAACGGAAGATTATCGACTTGCCTATTTATTAAACACAAATCTTAACTTAAAATTAGCAAGAAAAAGAGAAGATTTGGATTATAATTATATGGAGGCATCTTTTTCAATTTATGAATGGTATGATAAAGAAAATTTTGCAACATGGAATCTAGTAACTAACACAAGTAAAAAAGAAGTAGAACAAATAGCTAGTGCTGGTTCGTTGTTTTCAGAACAACAAGGAAAAAGAACGGTAACCAAATACTTGATTCCCGAGCGAAAAAAAGTAGATTATTTTGTAAAAATTTCTAATGAAAGCCATTTAAAATCATCTAAAATACTGCTCTCAAGAATCAATGCTATTGCCGAAGTAATTACAGCCTACACGTTGAACCCAAATCAACTAAAATCTAAAAACAATTTAATTTTTGAGTAATGCCAAAAAGAAAAAAAACGAAAATAGTAGCAACCTTAGGACCTGCGTCTGGATCAAGAGAAGTCATAAAAAAAATGATTGAAGAAGGAGTAGATGTATTTCGCATCAACTTTTCGCATGCCAATTATGAAGATGTAAAAGAGCGCATCGCTATTATTAGAGAGTTGAGCGAAGAGTATGAATTCAATACTTCCATATTAGCCGATTTACAAGGGCCAAAATTACGTGTTGGAATCATGTCTGAAGATGTAATTGTAGAGCCAGGTGATGAAATTACTTTTTGTACTGGAGAAGAATTCAAAGGAACTTCAGAAAAAGTTTTTATGAATTATGAAAACTTTCCGCGTGATGTAAAAGAAGGAGAACGCATTCTTTTAGATGATGGGAAATTGATTTTTGAAGTTGTTTCTACAGATGGAGAGCAGGAAGTAAAAGCAAAAGTAATACAAGGAGGACCTTTAAAATCTAAAAAAGGCGTTAACCTTCCTAACACAAATATCTCGTTGCCTGCATTGACTGAAAAAGATGTAGAAGACGCTATTTTTGCAATTGGAGAAAAAGTAGATTGGATTGCACTTTCATTTGTGCGTCATAGTCAAGACTTGATGGATCTTCAAGCAATTATTAATGAGCATTCAGATCATAAAATTCCAATTATCGCTAAAATTGAAAAACCTGAAGCTGTTGAAAATATAGATAAGATTGTTGCTTATTGTGACGGATTAATGGTAGCACGTGGTGACTTAGGTGTGGAAGTGCCTGCACAAGAAGTTCCGTTAATTCAAAAGCAATTAGTATTACGTGCCAAAAAAGCACGAATTCCTGTGATTATTGCAACACAAATGATGGAAACAATGATTACAAGTTTAACACCAACCAGAGCAGAAGTAAATGATGTAGCAAACTCTGTAATGGATGGAGCAGATGCAGTAATGCTTTCTGGAGAAACGTCAGTTGGACAATATCCTGTGCAAGTTATACAACAAATGACAAAAATTATTAAGAGTGTAGAAGATTCTCCATTAATCAGCGTACCTCATTCTCCTCCGCATATCCGTACCAAACGATACATTACCAAATCGGTGTGCTATCATGCGTCTCATATGGCAAATGAAATTAAGGCCAAAGCGATATGTACACTCACCAATAGTGGCTATACTGCTTTTCAGATTTCTGCTTGGCGACCAGCGTCTCATATCTTAGTATTTACATCAAACAAGAGAATCCTTTCACAACTCAATCTACTTTGGGGCGTAAAAGCATTCTATTATGACAAATTTGTAAGTACAGATGATACCGTTGAAGATGTAAATCAAATAGCAAAAGATAAAGGGTTTGTAAAAAAAGATGACATGCTTATCAATCTTGCTGCAATGCCAATTACAGACAAAGGAATGGTAAATACCTTGCGTGTTTCACTCATTGAATAACAAAAAATGATTTTTCAAGAACTACATTCAACTATAGAAAGATTAAAAAAGCAATTTGATACAATCTCTTTTGACAGAAAAGAAGAGCTAGAAAAATTGTCTTTATATATAAAGGGAAAGTTAGATGTGCATGAAACACCTAAATTAATTGTGATTTGCACGCATAATTCTCGAAGAAGTCATTTAGGTCAGTTGTGGTTGGCTGTCGCTGCTAGCTATTATCAATTGCCAAAAATAGAAACATTCTCAGGAGGAACTGAAGCAACAGCATTTCATCCAAATGCAGTGGCAGCTCTTCAACGAATCGGTTTCACACTAACAATTGCTGAGCAAGCAAAAAATCCTGTATATCAAGTTCGTTGGCAAACGAATCAAGATGCTTACGAAGCGTTTTCTAAAAAATTTGAAGATGCTCCAAATCCAACCAAAGAATTTGCAGCAATCATGGTATGTTCGGAAGCTGATGAAGGTTGTCCATATGTGCCAGGCACCGATTTTAGAATCGCATTGCCTTTTGATGACCCGAAAGCGTTTGATAGGACTGATAAAGAAGCTGCAAAATACGACGAACGTTGCGAACAAATCGGAATGGAAATGTTGTATGTAATCTCTAAGGTTTCGGAAAATAATTAAGGAGCTCAAAACAGCTACAAGTAAAAAACCTATCAATTCTTTTTGATAGGTTACTAAATAATCAAAAATCAAACTTCAATTGAACAGAAAAATGTTGCTTCTGTTCAGTTTGATTTTCTTTTTTCTTGTCTCTGTCGGTATTCAAATTGCTTAATGAAATGCCCAACAATCGCACAGAATTCTTTAATTTTTCTTGATACAATAATTCTTTGGCGGTATCCAATATTAGACTTTTATCCGAAATATAATACGGAATCGTTTTACTGCGAGTTTGGGTAGTAAAATTACTGTATTTAATTTTCAACGTAACCGTTTTTCCAGACACATCGTATCTTTTTAATCGTTTTTCTAGTTCGACGGCAATATTCAGTAACTTTTCTAACATAAAAACCTCGCTAGTCAAATTGTCCGAAAACGTTCGCTCTGCACCAACAGATTTAGCAATTCTATTTGGTTTTACTTCGCTTAGGTGAATTCCACGAACCACATTGTGATAAAAACGCCCAGACTTTCCAAAATGATCTGTTAAAAATTCAATACTTTTCTCTTTCAGGTCTTTCCCAGTAAAAATTCCCAATTGATACATGCGCTCCGCAGTTACTTTACCTACTCCGTAAAACTTTCTGATATCTAAATTCTCTAAAAAATCAAGGACGTCTTCCGGCGGCACTGTTTTTTGGCCATTTGGTTTATTATAATCACTAGCTACTTTGGCGATAAACTTATTAATAGAAATACCCGCAGAAGCTGTTAACCCTACTTTTTCAAGGATTTTAGCACGAACTTCCTCTGCAATTAATGAAGCACTTGGATTTCCTTTTTTATTATGTGTCACATCCAAATATGCTTCATCAAGTGATAATGGTTCAACCAAATCGGTATATTCATAAAAAATAGTGCGAATTTGTTGTGAAATCTCTTTATATCGATCAAATCTAGGTTTAACGAAAATCAAATCTGGGCAACGTTTTTTTGCTAAAAAACCACTCATCGCACTGCGCACGCCAAACTTTCGCGCTTCATAACTTGCAGCACTCACAACCCCACGTTTTGAACCACCACCAACGGCCAAGGGTTTCCCTTTCAATTCAGGATTGTCCAATTGCTCTACAGACGCATAAAATGCGTCCATATCAACGTGAATAATTTTTCGCAAAGGGAAATCGAAAGCCATAATTAAAATTATAATATCTTTAGCCTATATTGTAAGTTTAATGAAAGAAATAGAACGCAAATTTCTCATCAAAAATACTGATTTTAAAAAAGAAGCTACGAACTCTTTTGAAATCGCTCAAGGTTTTCTTAATAACGATCCTGCGCGAACGGTTCGTATTCGCATCAAAGGGAATCAAGGGTTTTTAACTATAAAGGGAAAAACAAACAAAAGTGGTACCACGCGTTTTGAATGGGAAAAGGAAATTCCTGTTGCTGAAGCAAAACAATTGCTAAATTTATGCAAAGACGGGATTATTGAAAAAAGAAGGTTTATTGTTCCTGTAAAAGATCATATTTTTGAAGTAGATGAATTTTTTGGAGCCAATAAAGGATTGTTCGTTGCAGAAGTAGAATTACAGCATGAAAACGAAACCATAAGTACACCTAGTTGGCTTGGAAAAGAAGTTACCGGAAAAACTCAATACTATAACTCGCAACTTAGTCAAAAACCATATAAAACCTGGCATCATGAATAAATATATTAGTTTAATCACGCTTATAATTTTATGTGTTGCGTGTAATCAAGTTCCTGAAAAAGTAGAAGAGACACAAGAGATTGCTCAAAAGAAATCGCCTTTACAAGTTAAAAAAGAACTGGAAGACAAAGGCTTCAAAGTGCTTTCGTATATAGATGGAAAAACCAAAGATACGGTTTTGATGCAGCAATATTTTATGGCCTTTCTTAAACGTGGAAAAAATCGTTCACAAAGCAAGGAAGAAGCAGATAGTTTACAACAATTGCATTTGGAACATTTATCAAAAATGTATGAACTAGGCTACGCAGATATTTCTGGACCTTTTGGTGACTTGGGCGACATTCGTGGTGTGACTATTTACAACGTTCCAACCATCGAAATGGCAGATAGCTTGGCAAACGCAGATCCGTCAGTGAAAGCAGGACGTTTGGAAATAGAAATGCACCCGTGGTGGGCAGCAAAAGGTTTTCCACTGCGATAACTTGTTCCCGTGAAAGCGGGAATCTATCATGAAACTCAAAAATCAAATCAAAATAGCATTGCAAGTTTTCTTGTGTGTAGTCATTGTCATACACATAACGATCAAAGATTACTTTTATCTTTCTTCTCTGATTTTTTATGCAACACCACTCCCGTTAATTGCACTGGGAATATTATTTTTACTATTATTTGTAAAAGTTTCTACTAGAAAATACTATATAGTAACTGTATTGATTATCTTAGGCATTTGGGTAAAAAATAGTTACATACAGACAACCTCTGAAAATATCTCGGAAGGATTTGAAATAGTACTATGGAATGCGTATCGTACTGAAAATTTTGAAGATGCTTTTCAAGAAAATGAATCGCTCCCTGACGTAATGGTGTTAATTGAATGTGACGAAAAAGAATATGCTTCAATTCAAAAAAAGTATCCAAATTATCACTTTCAACTCACGGAAGAAGCCATTGGAATTTTCTCAAAAACACCAATAAAAATTCATTCAAATACTACTACAAAGCAGAACGTAACAATCGTACACTTCAGTACTCAAAACACATATTTTTATGCAATTGATGTGACGGCAAACATTAAATATTTTAGAGAACCAATGTTAAAAAGTGTCATTTCTGAGATAAAAACAGAGGAAAAAACAATCATTTTAGGAGACTTTAACACACCTTTTGAGTCATTATTTTTTAAAAATTTTAAAAAAAAGTATCAACATGCATTCACTAAAAAAGGCAATGGGTTTCGAGAAACTTGGTTTTGGAATATTCCATTGCTCTCACTAGACCATATCTGGGTTTCTAATGATTTAGAAATTTTGAAAACAGAAAAAATTTCTACTTGGAAATCAGATCATTCCATGCTCAGAATGACGCTCAAAAATACAGCTATAGAAAAATAAATTTGGAATTTTGAAAAATGATATTCTATATTTGCAACCGTTGAAACACAACGAGAAAAATTAATTAATAAAAAAAACAGAAAAGTGCAAAACGTAAAATTTACATATCGAAATAGTGTTGGAAATACTCCGATGCGCGACTTGGGTTTTACCAGTTGTATCTTTCAGTAGAAATATAACTCTCATTAATGAAAACCCGAGTCCAAAAAGGCTCGGGTTTTTTCATGGGTATTTTTAAAAAATATGCGCAAAGCAGCAACAAAACATATCGTAACAACTTCTGCAAAACTGCAGCAATTGTTCATTTTAGAACCTAACTATTCTTTGGAATAAAAGAATAGACATACAACAGTATCAAAGCTCGGTTCTAATACAGAATCGAGCTTTTTTTTTAGAAAGAACAATTTTAAAAAATTGAGAGAAACATATAGCGAACGACTAAAAATAATCACAGAATAACCCAAAAAACTAGAAATCGTGTAGCAATACAAGCAATTGAAATGAAAAATTTGATCAGAGAACATCAGCGACTGTAAACTTGGGAGAAGGTTTTCAGTAGCAAAAAAATGTAAACATTAACAAAAAAACACAATGAAACAGCAAACACACACATTGAAATTTTTTACTGAAAACAACACTCAAAATTTACAGTTATGGAAACACAACATATACATCGAAAACACATTTCGAAGTCCCGACGACTAAAACAAAAATTAGCAGAAAAAGCGAGAGAAAAAGCAATTCAAGAAAGCTTTCAGAGACACAATCAAGCGAAAAAAGTAGTATTTCCTGCAATGGTGCAAGCCATCTACGAAGGAAATAGCACGGTAAAGTACAAAGACGAATCCTTAGCACAACGAATTGCACATCACTTTGTCGGATTGCATTCTAAAAAAGATAGCAGACGACGAAAAGCATTCAAAGAACTGTTGGATCATTTGTATCAGCAGCGATGCACAAAACTGCTACGAAATCGCGAATATTTACAAATCTTATATCAAATTGCTTGGTTCAGTTTGCAATATCAAAAAGATGTCAAAACATGGAAGCGTAAAAGCTACAATGAAGAGAGACAACTGAAAGATTTGATCTCGCATTGCTTTGTAAAGTACGAAGTGCCAGTATTTATGTACGATGCGTGGCTTACAAGAAATCGTAAATACATCTCATGGTTTATTGATCTGGCAAGTGGTTATAGTGTGAAAAAACTAAGCAAAGTTCCTGTGTATTTATCTAAAAAAGGAGCGCACTATTTTCTCCAAGCGCCAGCAAGCTATTCTATTGAAATGGCACTGAGACGAGCACAAGCGTTAGCTTTTGGAGCGGATGAAGTAACTGCCGATCGAATTGCACACTCGTACATCAGCAGAAACGGATTCTCCAATGAAGCGTTTTGGGAAACGGTGATTCAGTTTTTTGCCAAACAAACGATGTTGGATTTTCGAAAAATGAACGAGATTATTGACTATCTAAGCGATTGCATTCGTGATGATGCATCATATTCTATCAAAGGTAGAACGATCAATTCGCTCACGCGACAATCGGACGAATGGCACGCAGCACAAGCTATATACGAAGCGCAAGATGCTTTAGACCTTTACCATTGGGAACCTACGCTTGATACGTCATTCGTGGAATTTCAAAAGAAAGGAAGTGATGTTAAAAAGTTCCGCTTGTTTGAACTTTGTTCTTCGGAAGAACTCATCAAAGAAGGAAATAAAATGAATCATTGTGTCGCTTCGTACGCATATTCATGTGTTGCGCGTGTCACTGGGATTTTTTCACTGCGATGTATGAGTTTTTCTAACGGAAACGAAACATTAGCAACGATAGAAGTAAATATAAACTCAAAAAAGATCGTGCAAGCAAAAGCGCGATTCAACAAACCAATTTCCGCGGAAGCGAACCGAATCATGAAAACATGGGCAACACAACATGAGCTCGCAATCGGGAAATGGTTATAAAATTATAGTTATGGGAAAATTAAAATTACGAGGGAAAGACCTCATAAACATAGGATATCCGCAAAAAGGAAAAGTGATCAGTATTGCCATTGATGTGATGCTGAAATACTTTAAACGCGATCGAAAAGACAAAGTGTTACAGCGTTTGAAAACAATATTGAAAGATCCTGAAAAATATGTAGGAGATGGAATCGTAGGAAGAATTGCAGAAGAATTGATAACTCCTGTGCAAGTGGAAGCCAAACAATTAGAAACGAAACGTGCACCATTTACCATTTTTGGTGAAAACGAAATTGAAAATGAAGCTAAACATCAATTGTATACAGCATTAAAATTGCCAATTGCAAAAGCTGGTGCATTGATGCCTGATGGACATGCAGGGTATGGCTTGCCAATTGGAGGTGTATTGGCAGCAAAAGAAGCTGTAATTCCATATGGAGTTGGTGTAGATATTGGTTGTAGAATGTGCCTCTCTATTTATGATACTCCCGTTTCGTACTTGGATGGGCATAAAGATAAATATGTAAAAATGTTGCAAGAACATACCAAATTTGGTGGTTTTGAAACACACAAACGAATCAATGACCATGAAATCTTTGAACGTTCAGAATTCAAAGAAATTCCAACGGTAAAAAAGCTGTTCAAAAAAGCGTATCAGCAATTGGGTTCTTCAGGAGGAGGAAATCATTTTGTAGAGTTTGGTATTGTTCATGTTTCTGATGAACACAATGAATTTAATGTTCCTGTGGGAAACTATCTCGGAATTCTATCGCATAGCGGATCACGTGGTTTAGGAGCAAATATTGCTAAACATTACACCAAATTAGCAATCAAGCAAACGCCACTACCGGGAGAAGCTACAAATCTAGCATGGCTCGATTTGAATACACATGACGGACAAGAATACTGGTTGGCAATGAATCTTGCGGGTGATTATGCATCAGCCTGCCATCATGATATTCATAAACGCTTAGGAAAAGCATTGGGTTTACGACCATTAGCAATGGTTGAAAATCATCACAATTTTGCTTGGAAAGAAGTTGTAGATGGGGAAGAATTAATCGTACATCGAAAAGGTGCTACACCTGCGCAAAAAGGAGTACTTGGAATTATTCCAGGTTCTATGACAGCTCCAGGATTCATTGTTAGAGGAACAGGGAATAAGCAATCATTGCAATCGGCTTCGCATGGAGCGGGACGTATATTGTCTAGAAGCAAAGCGAAACGAACCATTACACAAAGTGATATTAAAAAACAATTAAAAGATCACGGAGTTACCTTGATTGGAGGTAGTATTGATGAAGCACCGATGGCATATAAAAATATTCATCAAGTAATGAGCCATCAAACAGCATTGGTGGAAATTGTAGGGACTTTTACGCCAAAAATTGTGCGTATGGACCGCTAAACAAATTTGTCATTCCTGCGCAGACAGGAATTTAGAGTTGCATCTTCACAAAATACTAGGGAAACTGCGGTTCTCAATGTTTCTCTAGTATTCAAAAAGAAGGTGTTTACTAAATTAATAAAAATAAAAAAGAATAAAATGACATTAAATATAGCAGATCAATACTATTTAAAAGCGAAAGCTGCAATGAGTGGATACTGTACAGATTGGGAAGAAGCTTGTGAAGCAATTGGATATGCAATTTCGTATGATGATGAACATTGTGCTTCTTTGTGTTTACTAGGAGAAATTCAAGCGATGTATTTAGGAAACTATGAAGCTGCTTTTGAAAATTTTGACAAATGCATTGCTTCTAATGTCGAGTATGCAGAAGTATATCCAACATACATCAAGTTTTTGATTTGGGCTGATGAGATTGATAAAGCGAAAAAATTAGTAACATTTGCCAAAAAAGTAAAAGCAGTATCTATAGCGCAATTGCTATGGTGCGAAGCATATCTTTTTGAAGTTGAAAAAAAATACAAACAATCATTAAAGTGTTTGGAAAAAGCAAAAACATACACTTATAATGAAGATTTTATGTATTTTCTGCAAAATGAAGAATATCGGATTCAAAAAAAGCTTGATATATTTAAGAAAAAGCAAAAAACAAAACTAGCAAAGAAGAGAAGTAAAAATGTTCAATTCAGATCTTTATTAGATTGATTTTTAACTAAAAACTGTTTGATAGCATTTATAAAAAAGCCATCAAACAGTTTCTTTTTTTCTATTGTTGGTTAGATACGCAATTATCTTCTCCATTATAAATAAAAGAACGACAGGTAACCGTAATTAGAGAAGTTGTTCCCGTTCCTCCTTTTACCTTATTGGTTTGTAATAGAGAAATAGAGTGTTTTTTTAACGAAATTTTTTTACTGCTTTTTTTCATAAGTATATAATTTAAAAGTATTTACCTTTAAATGTACTTAAAGAAAATCGAAAAAAACAGAAAAACTTTAGTAGGCTACACTGAATTTATAAATTAGAGTGCAAAACCTTTTAGTCTTGCCATTCTGCAATAAACAAATTGGTATCTCTGCCGCCACCATTGTTACGGTTAGAAGAAAATACTAATTTTTTTCCATCATTAGAAAATACAGGGAAAGCATCAAATGTTTTACTATGAGTGATACGTTCCAAGCCAGTACCATCCAAATTAATCATGTATAAGTTGAAAGGAAAACCACCACTTTCATGATTTGATGAAAAGATTACTTTTTCTCCAGAAGGATGAAAAAACGGACTCCAATTTGCATTTCCTAAATCAGTTAATTGACGTAAGTCACTTCCATCAGCGTTGCAAATATATAATTCCATTTGTGTAGGTTGTACTAACCCTTCAGCCAACAACTCTTTATATTCTTTAATCTCTTCTTGGGTTCTTGGACGTGATGAACGAAAAATAATCTTTGTTCCATCTGGAGAGAAAAATGCGCCGCCATCATAACCTAGTTCATTAGTAATTTGCTTTACATCAGTTCCGTCCAAATTCATTGTATACAATTCCAAATCGCCACTTCGTGTTGAGGTAAACACAATTTTATCACCTTTTGGAGACACTGTTGGTTCGGCATCATACCCTTTTTCGTTGGTCAATTGCTTCACAATGTTTCCATCCAAATCAGCAATAAAAATATCGAACGAATCGTATACAGGCCAAATGTATTTCCCGTTTTTGCGTAATGGAACATCAGGGCATTTTTCATCTACTAAATGTGTAGAGGCATAAATAATATGTTTGTTATCAGGTAAAAAATAAGAACAAGTTGTACGTCCTTTTCCTGTACTTACCATTGGAGGCATTTGATCTTTAAAAGTTTCGTCGGCATTCATCAAGAACATTTGATCACAGGAAACGTTCCATTGAGTATTATTGGATTGAAATACTAATTGTTGATCGTCAAAACTCCAATATGCTTCGGCATTATCGCCGCCAAAAGTAACTTGATGTATATTTTTAAAGTGTTTTTCTTCTGGGAAAATTAATGGATTTTCAGAAGTTTTTTGCTCTGTTTCTTTTTCGGTAGAAACACTTGTAGTTGTTTTCTCTTTAGAAGCTTCTTTGCATGAAAAAAAAGCAAGACACACAATTAAAACGAAAATACGTGACATAGAATGCTGATATTTTTGATAATTTTACACAAAAATAACTTTCTTATGCGCAACAAACCATTATTTGTACTTCTTTTTTTAATAATCATAGCAGCTTGTAAAACAGAACATAAGGTAAAAGATCGAATCAAAGAGGATGTTTTAGTATTAGCAGCAGATTCTTTACATGGGAGAGCTACAGGAACAGAAGGAGAATTGTTGGCCGCTTCTTACATTGCTAATCGTTTCCAAGAAATAGGAATTCAACCAAAAGGAACTGATAAGTATTTTCAAGCATTTACATTTAGCCCTAAAACAGATCCACATAGTGAAGTTGAGTATGCTCGTCAAACAAATGACAGTACTATTACTGGGAGAAATGTGATAGGGTTTATTGATAATAATGCTGAAAACACAATTATTATTGGGGCGCATTACGATCATCTTGGAATGGGACAAGAAGGCTCACTTCACAGAGGAGAACCTGCTATTCACAATGGCGCAGACGATAATGCTAGCGGAGTAGCAGTTATGTTGCATTTAGCAGCTAGGTTGATTCACGGAAACACTAATAATAATTATCTTTTCATTGCTTTTTCGGGGGAAGAAATGGGGTTGTTAGGCTCTAATTACTTTGTTAAAAATCCAACGGTTGATTTAAGTAAAACAAATTACATGATCAACATGGACATGGTAGGGCGCTTAAAAAAGAACAAAAACCTAGCCGTTTATGGAACAGGAACTTCTCCTATTTGGGAAGAAACTATCAATACAGCAAATGAAGCTCATGTATTTGATTTAAAACTAAATCCTTCTGGAGTAGGGCCTTCAGATCATACTTCTTTTTATTTGCAAGATATTCCTGTGTTGCATCTTTTTACAGGTCAGCATGTAGATTACCATAAGCCATCAGACGATTTAGAAAAGTTGAATTATCAAGGAATGCTTCAAATCTCAAATTATATTTATAAAATAATTTCGCAATTGAATGCTTCAGGAAAATTAGAGTTTACCAAAACAGCTAATGAATCGGATGATACACCACGATTTAAAGTTACGTTAGGTGTTGTTCCTGATTATTTATTTGACGGAAAAGGGATGCGAATTGATGGTGTTAGTGAAGATCGTCCTGCACAAAAAGCAGGATTGCAAAAAGGAGATGTCGTAATTCAACTAGGGGAACACAGTGTGATTAATATGAAAAGCTATATGAAAGCGTTGTCTCAATTTGAAAATGGTGACACCACAACCGTAAAAGTAGATCGCAATGGAAATACAGTGACTGCTAAGATTGTGTTTTTCAATAAAAAATAAAATACTTTTCTCAGCCGTCATACTTACTTATTACAATTTTATCTCCTAAAGGTGTAAGTTGATGGCTTAATACTTTTGTTGGTTGGGAGTTATTTTTAATACGTCACCAAAAAAGCAATTATTATCACAATATTTCTAGAAATTATTTTGCCCCATTTTATATTCTCGGTAAAAAAGGATAGAAGAGAAGGATAATAGTAATCATTATGATTAAATATTTTATTTTTTATTCTTGAATTTCAATCGTTCGTTTGGCTTCATTACCTAATTCATCAACGACGGTAATGATATGTTTTCCAATAGAAGGTTTGACTTCTAATTCATGGATGGCTTGAGTTTCTGCTAAAAAAACTTCATCTACATACCAAAACACTTTTGTGTCGGGAATGGTATGTGCCAAACGCAGAATTAAGCCATTTGTAGTTTCGTTAAAATCTTTCGGAAGAAATACCTTGACCGCTTCTTTTGGATAAATAAAATCCATCATTTTTTGTTTTTCAGAAACGCAATCATATCGAAAAGGAGGCAATGTTTTATATAGCGGATTTTTTGCTTGATAGTAATATTCCATCAATGGAGGCAACACAAACCAACTTTTGTGTATCATTTGATTGAGCGGTTGACATGAGGAGTTGACTTGAAAACGTTCGCTCATATCTAAATGTACCCAAACATGATAGGGACATGGTTTTGTTTTTAATCCACTTCGTGGAATTAATTGTATTTGAGTAGATTCGCAAATTTCAGTAGCTCGATAACCACTTTTTGAACAAATAGAAACTTTTTCTAGCTCATCATGCGGAACAGTAAACCATTCACTTTTTGGTAATCCTTCAAAAACGTCAAATAAGATTGGTGCTGCCGTTACAGTTCCTATCAATCCTGGGCGACCTTCTCCATCAGCATTTCCAACCCAAACACCAACAACATAATTTTTAGTGGTTCCAATAGCCCATGCATCTCTAAAACCAAAACTAGTTCCTGTTTTCCATGCAATTTGCTTACTTGAATCAAAAAACTCCCAATTTTCTTCTCCTTCAGGACGATTTACTTCTTTCAATGATTCATATGTTAAGTACATAGAGCCTGCATCGAAAATGGTTTTTTCTGTTGTGAGTGAGCCTAAATGTATAGTATCTTTCATGATAAAGGAAGGTTCACAAAATTCATTGCTATAATATTGTCCGGAATGCTGTTCAAAATGATTAATTGTAGCAGAAAATGCAGCGTATGTCTTGCAAAGATCCCACAAGTTGCTTTCTGCACCACCTAATATTAAGGATAATCCATAATGATCAGCACTTTGCGATATATCTTTTAGTTGCAATTTTTGAAGGTAATAGAGAAATTTATCCAAACCAAATTGACGTAACATTCGAACTGCTGGAACATTGAGTGAACGTGATAAAGCACGTTTTGCGGTAACAGCACCATCATAGGTTTCGTTATAGTTTTGTGGATTGTAATTACCAATTTGCGTAGGTACATCCACTACTAACGTATTTGGTAGAAGATCGCCTGCATCGAGGATTGCAGTATATAAAAAGGGTTTCATTATACTTCCAGTACTTCGCGGTTTGTGAATAATGTTTACGTCTTTTTGGTGTACATTATCTGTTGGAGTGTTACCAACATAGGCTAGTACTTTTCGGGTTTTTACATCTAGTACTAAAACAGCAGCATTGTAAATTTGATTCTGTTGTAATTCTTGGTAATGCTTGGCAACAATTGTATTTACTTCTTGTTGTAAGCCTATATTAATAGAAGTTTGAATGCGTTTTCCTTTATATGTTTCGCTAATTTTATTGAGTAAATGTTGTGCAGTTTGTGGTAACGGATATGGTTTCTGCGGAAGTGACTCATTAATGGCTAATTCGTAAGTAAGTGAGTCAATAATAGTTTGCTCAAACAGTTTTTTTAATAATCGATTGCGTTTCTTTTTTAGTTGAATTTGGTTTTTCCCGGGATAAATTAAACTTGGAGCATTTGGCAAAACTGCCAGCGTAGCATTTTCTGCCCATGAGAGTTCGTTTGGTCTGCGCCCAAAGTAGCGCCATGCTGCAGCATCCAACCCAACCACATTTCCACCAAAAGGAGCGTGCGACGCATAAAAGTTTAAAATTTCTTCTTTGGAATGACGAAATTCTAGTCTTGTGGCTAATATAATTTCCTTTAGTTTTTCTATATATGTACGTTTTTGTCCGTTACGTGATAAGCGAATCACTTGTTGTGTTAACGTACTTCCACCTCGCTTAACTTCCCCAGATTTTGCATTTTGCCATAAGGCTTTTGCTATAGAGACAGGGTTAAAACCAGGGTGTTTATAGAAATATTCGTCTTCAAATTGAACAATACAGGTTTTAAACTTTTCTGGAACGGAATCTAATTTTGGAAATCGCCACTGACCATCATCTGCAATTTTTGCACCTAATAGGACACCTTCACGACTTTCAATAACCGTAGAAGTTGGTGTATTGAAAAGCGTTTTGGGTAAACAAAAATAGTAGCTAATCAATAATGCAATAATGATTACCGTTTTTATTTTGTTCTTTTTTATTTTTTTGATGATGAAGTTCAATGAAGTTCCTTTAAATTTTAAGGAGATAATTTCTCAAAACTGTACTCACGTTCTACTTTACAGATTTTTACATTGTAATACGCATACCAATTTTTAATCCCTTTTTGTTGTGCAATTATATGATCTGTTTGCTGTTTCCAAGCAGCAATGGCTTCAAGACTTTTCCAGTAACTAACGGTAATCCCAATTGAGCTACGTGCACTGTCTAAACCAATAAACCCTTTTTGTTGCTTGGCTAAGGTTTCCATTTGTTGTGCCATTTCTAAATAACCGTCTAGCGTTTCTGTTTGAATAGAAGTGAAAATTACTGCGTAATACGGTGTGAAATTTTCTGCTTTATTTACTTTACGACTTCGATCCATTGTCCTTTGGTACGTATAAAATAGTCATTATCATACATTGCTTCTGCTTGAACTCCTGGTAAATAGTATTTTCCTAAGTATGATGCATTGAGTAATACATTAAACGTTTTTGATTTTCCTTGTGGTAAATCAAAATAAAAGTTCACTCGATCATCGCGAATATCTGTGTGTCTTGCTTCACTTGATGGTGTATTTCCATAATCCGTAAAACGGGTATTCACAATTTCCCAGCCAGAAGGAAAAATTTCTGTAAGAGCAATATCTCCCACATACACAGATTGGTCGTTGGAAATAGTTACACTAGCCATAAAATCAGTTCCTTGCTGTAGTTTGGAAACATCAATAGCGTTGCCAAGTTTATCCTTGTACGTAATGCGAATACTTAAATTACGCTTTTCCGCCAATTCTTCGCCAAACGGTAATTTCCCGGTATTCAGTACACGTACAAATAATACATTATCTTCTTTATTTTCAATTTGTAAAGTATTGGTGCCAGTTTTGATAGCCAATTCACGCTGTGCGATTGTTTTTGTGGTAACAATTTCTTCTGCTTTTTGTCCGTTAGTGGAAAATTGCATTTTGATGTTTTTTCCACCATTTTGCTGAACCATTTTACCCATTGCTAGCAAACAATACGCTGTAGTTTGTGTGCTCATCCAACGATTGGAAGACAAATCTTTTGCAATAATTTTAGCAAGATCAACCGCTTTTTTATCATTCAAAATAACTAGAGTTTCCATTGCCATGGCACGATTTCTATCTACCGATCCGTATGTGTAGTCATAACGTCCGTTAGCTGGTATAAAATTGATATTGGCTGAATTTGCTATTTGCAAAGCAGCTTCTTTTTGTGAAGCCAATGCATATGCTGCTGCCAATCGCCATTTTGCATCATTTGATAAGTTTTTTGATTCGCGCAAGCGATTCATAGAAGGTAGATCTGGATGACCTGCCAATGCTAATGTATACAAACGATACGCTTGTGTCAAATCTGAATAATAATAACGATTGTCATCGTTTCGCCAAGTACGTGCAGCATTTTTTTGATAGTTGATCCACTGACTCATAAATGTTAATGGAAGTGTATATCCTTTCTTTTCGGCTTCAATCATAAAGTGACCAGCATAACATGTTCCCCAATCGTCTGCGGAGCGTTCTCCAATCCAATAACTTAATCCACCATTAGGTCGCTGAAAGTGAGCCAATCGCTTGATTCCTTTTTCAATATTGTTTTGAATTTGCTGTTTTTTAGATGAGGTTAAATCAAAAATATCATTCAAATATAATTGTGGAAATACACTAGAAGTTGTTTGTTCAATACATCCATGTGGATAACGAATCAAATAGTCCATTCGTGAAGTAAAATCCATTGGTGGCAATGTAGAAAATTCTACTGTTGCAACATTGGTTCCTAGAACTCCAAAGGTGTCAAAATCCAAGGTTTTTGCCGTTTTTCCATCTAATGTAAGCTCATGAACTTTCTTAGCGATTGGATTTGTATTTTCTACGTCCAATTCTACTTTGTATGATGCTTTTTCACCATTTCCTGAAGCCAATACTTCAATAGTTTGAATGCCCTTTACTTCGGCAACATCCAATTCAAAGAACAGCATTTTTTCGTCAGGTTTGGCAAAGGAAACAGATTGTGAGTTGCTTCCTGCAACAGAGATTCCGTTTTGGAGTTTCAACTGAACATTTACATTTTTTACCTTATTTTCCATTGCAAAGACAGTCACTGGAAGCGTTACTTTTTCGCCCGGACTTAATTTTCTTGGAACTGTTGCCAATACCATCAAAGGTTTTTTGACCTGCGAAGACTTTTCGGCACTTCCATACGCTTCTGTTGAAGGATTTCCAGCAACTACCATTGTACGTACAGCACCGATATAATTTGGCATTTCAATTTTGTGCGACTTTGTTTCTCCTGCTTTTAAAGTGAATGGCCCAAGATATTTTACCACCGGTTTAAAACGATTTGCTTTTTTGTTTTTTGACCCATTTCCATCATCGCCACCACCAATAGCAAATACTTGATCAATTTCGCCACTAAAAGCGCCAATGATATCGTCATAAATATCCCAAGTACGAACGCCTAAGGCTTGTCGTTGATAAAAAATATCCCAAGGATTTGGAGTTTTAAAACGTGTTAGGTCTAGTAAACCTTCGTCTACCATTGCAATGGTATACGTCATTGCTTTGTTATTTTCTTCACTTACTTTTACAGTAAATGTTTCTTCAGGACGCAGTGTTTCAGGCATACTAATTTTTGGTTGTAAGATTGTTGAAGGGTCTTCAACCATTATTGGAATAATACCGTATAAGCGAATTGGCAAGTCATTTGATACGTTATCATGTTTTTGTACCAAAGATATGTTTACAAACACATTTGGTGCCATTTCTTTTGTAATCGGAATAGTAGTTGTGGTTTGCTCTTTTTCTGTTTTTACCCACTTTGTGCTGAGAACTTCTGTGCCATTTTCGACGCTGATTAATGCACGTCCTCCTTTTCCAGATGGAAAGGTAATCGTAGCAGTTTCTCCTACATTATAATTGGTTTTATCAGCAGAAAAGAGTAACATTTTTGCAGTTTCAGCATTTCCGTCATTTGCTTTTCGCCACCAGTTTTTGTAAAAGTATGCAGTACGCCCGGTTGCATGACCACTTTTGGGATCATATACCCTAATCAAATAGCGGCCACGTTCTTCATCTGGAATGTTAATCGTAAAGTTGCCTTTTCCGTTACTATCCGTATTTATGGTTATTGTTTTATAATGTTCATGATAGTCACTTCCCGAATATGAAGACAAATCTTCATAAGATGAACTCCACCACCAACGCCAATTAATTTCATAGATTTTGACCTCTAGTCCATTGCGCTTGATTGGATTTCCTTTATCATCAACAGTTATGACCTCAAAGACATTATTTTCATCTGTATAAAATGAACCGTATCGTTTTGGCTCGGGAGATTTTAGTCCAACAAACGAAGCATAGGGTGCCAAGTTTTTAGAAAAAGCATCAATTGAAAAATCACCGCCATTTTCAAAGACACGTGTTAGGAAAGAAGCTCGTAGCATTCCTGGAGCACTTTTGTCGACACTTATTTTTTTGGTGATTTGTGCTAATCCTTCTTCATTCAGAGTTCCTTTGAACATTACAAATTCTTCTGCGTTGAATGTTCGTGTCGGATCGTTGAACTCATATGCAGGGAATTTTTTAAATGTAGTATTTGTACTAGTAAGTCGAACGTTCACTTCAGCTTTTAAGTTTTTTGCTGGTGCACCATGCAACCAAGTTGCTTTTAGTGTTCCTTGAACGGTCTCAGAACTGCTTAATATTTCATCTTCAAAATCAATATTAATTTTAAGTCGATTCGGTTTAACTGTTTCAACTTTTAGTGTTTTAGAGAATTGAGCACCTCCAACGCTTACCGTAGCAAACCAATTACCAGTAGGAGCTTCCGTTGCTGTAGGGACAGTAAATTTGTAGAAGTTGTCAATGCCTTGTGTTTGTATTTTTTTGTAGACCAATTTTCCACGGGCATCGGTTACTTCCATTTTTACAGGATGGTCTTTTGGAAGCGGGTTTCCTTTATCATTTAACACAAATGCTAGGTGCAAGGTATCGCCAGGACGCCATACACCGCGTTCTCCGTATATATATCCATTAATACCTTTATTAATTTTTTTACCAGAAACATCAAATTTACTAAGAGAAAGTGAACTTCCATCGTTTAGCTTTACGTAGGTAAACTGGTTGTTTTTGGAAACAGCGGCAAAGTATGCATTTTTATCAGCATCAATAATGGTAAGACCGTCTGCGTCGGTACGTTTAAAAGCTATTTCTTGTTGTTGATAGTTGTATAAAGTTACTTTTGCTCCCACTACAGGATTTGTAGTGACAATATCGCTTACAGCAAAATAATACGATTTGTTTTCACCTCTTTTTGCAATTACTCCTAGGTCGGATGCAAGGATATTAGTTGTTAAGAAACGATTCTGTAAATAGTAAGAATCAGTACAAGGATTATCTCGATCTCTCCAATTGTATCGGTAGTTTCGGAAGTTATATATACGATTGTCCCAATATTCTTCTTCGTTTTCTTCTTCCTCTTCAGGATTTTGATAATAATCGTCACGATATGTGTCAGTTTCTACTTCAGAAACTTCACCTTCTTCACATGTGAACAAAGAATATTCTTTTTTAAAACTAATTTCTACTTGATATATTGCTCCAGGTTCGGCTTTAAAGAATTTGGATAAATCAATTCCATAGGTTTTCCATTGTCCATCATTTTGAGCGTTATTTTTGATGAGATCAATAGTTTGTTTTGCTACACGTCTTCCAACTTGTCGAATACTATATCTATCAGTGTTTCCAAGATGGTTTTCTTGTAAGAACTGCAATACGTTATCTTCATATATTTTAATAATTCGAACATCAACAGCGTTTAGATTTACTGCCTGAAAGTTGTATGTTAAATTTTTAGAGTTCGGTAAAATGACGCCTTTACTCACTTCACGAACTTGTGGCTTTAATTGTTCAAAAGAAATGGATTCTGTAAAGTTTTTTTTCAGCGTATATCCTTCTTTATTTTTGATGCCAGGAAATACCTCGAGCGTTGTAGAACCTGTTATTCTGTTAGTTGGATATACATTCAGTATATTTCCATCAACCGCATAAGTGATATTTTTTTGATTTTTAAGATCAACCAGTCCTTCAAAGTTTTGATTTTTCAATAATGGATCTGAAAAATTGATACTTATTTTTTGTTCAGGATTTTGCGTTACGGTAATATCAACTACAGAAAAGTTGTTTTGTCCTGGAATATTAAAAGTTTTAGAACCTTCGGTGTCGGCGTCAATAGGTTTTCCGGTCCAAGAAATCTCTATTTCTGAATCATTTTCTAATCTGTTAATGCTGTCAATAGTAAATTCATACGAAGTGCGGCTTAATTGCGAGGAAGTATTCCATCGTACAGGAAGAGCTTTTCCACTTTGCATAACCTTTAGTAAACTTTCTAGTTTTTCTGAAGGAATTATATCTGCAGAACGCAACATACCATTTAGATATTGCCATTCTTTTGAATGTGATTGCAAATCGTTTGTAGCGATTGTAAAATTTGGTGTGATGGTTTTAAAAGCAAATGTGTACGAATTGAACTCTTTAGGTATATCTTTATAAATATCTTTTAAATGGATAGTTACACTATATTCAGTATTGGGTTGTAACGAGTTATTTGGAATAAAACGCAGCGTTTTATTATTTTGAACTTGAAGTTTTCCTTCAATTTTGGGAGAAATACGGATCAATTCAGTTGAAACCTCTTGATCGTTCTTCCATTGTGGCACTTCTTTTTGAAGACCAATAATAATAGGTTCATTTACTGAAACGGTTCCAGCAGTTGTTTGGTAAACATAGTCTTTGAATTCAAAAATGTTATCAGTTTCAGGCTGTTCTTTTTTACAAGAAAACAAGGCTATAAATACCCAAGAAATAATAAAAATAGTAGTGTAACGCATGATATTTTTTTTATAAAGTAACTAGACTTTTTAGTGATGATGTAGATTAAATGAGTATTCGTTTCCAGAAATATAGAATTCGTTGAGGGGATTTTAATTATCGTTTTTATTCTTTATAAATTCCAACGGTAATATTTCCGTTTTCGTCAACTTTAGCTCGATACATTCCAGGGGTGTTAAATTCGGCTACTAAATTTCCGTTGGTATCTATGGCAATGATGCCGCCATCTCCTCCCATTTTCTTGAGCTTGTTTTGAATAACTTCTTTCGCAGCTTCTTCCAACGACATGCTTTTGTATTCCATCATCGCCGAAATATCGTACGCAACTGCAGCTCTAATAAAGTATTCTCCATGTCCTGTACTTGAAACGGCACAAGTTTTATTGTTTGCGTATGTTCCAGCACCTATAATTGGCGAATCTCCAATACGATTCCATTTTTTATTAGTCATACCTCCTGTTGAGGTTCCGGCAGCAAGATTTCCGTCTTTATCTAAAGCCACACAACCTACGGTTCCATATTTATACTCTTTTATATACGGATCGATATATGCCGCTTTATCTTGATTGCCCATCTTTGCTTTTTGAAGTGATTTGAAACGTGCTTCAGTATAAAAATAACTTGTGTCTACTATTTCCAATCCTTGTAAAGCCGCAAACTCTTCTGCACCTTGTCTTGCCAATAACACATGGTCAGAATTTTCCATAACCTTACGAGCTGCGGAGATTGGGTTTTTCAAATTTGTAACTCCAGCTACTGCACCTGCATTTAACGTTTTTCCTTCCATAATGGAAGCATCCAATTCGTTTTTACCATTATTGGCAAAAACAGCTCCTTTTCCGGCGTTGAATAAAGGAGAATTTTCTAAAATATGAATCGTCTGTTCAACAGCGTCAAGACTTGTGCCGCCATTTTGCAAAATTTCATATCCTTTTTGAGCTGCTTTTTTCAAAGTTGCTTCATATTGAGCTTCCATTTCTGGTGTCATATTCTCTTTTAAAATAGTACCTGCACCACCATGAATTACCAAACCAAAATTATTTTTAGACATTTCATTAACAGTAGTCGCTTTTTTTTCAGGGGAAGAATCAGTGCAACTATTTAATAAAAAGATACTTAGTAGGAAAATGAAAGCAAATTTTTTCATGAGAGTAGAAGATTAATTAATGGTTTTAAATTTACATAATTTCCAATGGAAAAGTAATTGTTTTACAAAGAATTAATCATAGCGTTCACAAAAAAAAAGCCCCAAAAAGTATGTTCTTTTGGAGCTTTTTGCAATCATTGTATTTTGTTAACTATGCTTCGCAAGGAATATCGATAGATTGTTGACACCCTAAGTCCCAAGAAGGATCACACTCACAAGCAGTGTACAATTCGCTGTACCAAGTACATTGGCGAAGGTCATATGTAAAAAGGCATTCTCTAATATTTCTTGTTAATGGCAGAGGAGTAGGTGCTTGAGTTCCACCATTAAGTTTTGAAACAGATGCTTTTTTAAGTGATAACGATTTTAATTTCTTTTTTTTCATGATATGTTAATTTTAAAAATTAGGCTTGACAAATACGCACAGATTCAATACCACAATTGAGGTCTTGAGTAATAGGGCACGGGAAGTTTATTGATTCGCAACCGCCTTGCCAAGAAGGTTCGCAATTACATGCGGTGTAAAGTTCACTTACCCAAGTACAAGTAAATAAGTCTTGCGTGTTTCCACATCCTCCAGGATCAATAGTACACGTAAGATGTGATTGTACCAAAGCACCACCTTTAACAGCTCCTAGCTTAGAAATTTGCTTCTTTCCCAAAGCCAATTTCTTAGTCAATTTCTTTTTTTTCATGATTATAGTAAGTTTGATTATAAAAAAAAGATAGACAATAATACTAGCAGAAAAGTACGGTTTTCCCTTACTTAACATTTTTGTAGAATAGGCTTTCAATTCAATGTTTAACGAAAAGCAGCAGAATCGGTAAAAATTCAGTAATTTTAAGGAATAAAATTTAATCAAATGGCGATACAAAAACCATTCAATCTTAATAAATGGATTGAAGAAAATAGAGACTCATTAAAACCTCCAGTTGCAAACAAAAATTTATATAAAGAAGCAGGTGATTATATTGTAATGATTGTTGGTGGACCTAACGCACGGAAAGATTATCATTATAACGAAACAGAGGAACTTTTTTATCAATTAGAAGGAAATATTGAAGTCCATATACAAGAAGATGGAGTAAAGAAAACGATGAAATTAGGCCCTGGAGATATGTATTTGCATCCAGCAGGTATTCCACACTCACCTGTTCGTTATGAAAACTCTATTGGGTTGGTTGTGGAGCGAAAACGAAAAGGAACCGATTTGATGGATGGTTTACAATGGTATTGTGATAATTGTAATCATAAATTACACGAAGTTACATTTCCATTAAACGATGTAGAAAAGGATTTTCTTGGACATTTTAAAACATTCTATGCTTCCAAAGAACTGCGTACTTGTAATCAATGCGGAACTGTAATGCCTGTTGATAAACGTTTTGTCGCTGAGGAAGATGCGTAATTTATTGCTTTGTTTTTTAACTGTTTTAATTTCTTGTGAAACAAAACTTACTGCAGAAGAAGTAGTTCAAAATGCTATTGAAAATGCACACGGAGGGAAAGTGGCTTGGGAAACCATAAAAGAAATTAGTTACGAAAAGACAACTGTATTCTACGATGTTAATGGAAATCAAGAACAGGTAAAAAAGCAAATAATCCATACGGTGCTTCAGCCTAAATTTACTTCTAGCATAACATGGAAAGATAAAGATGTAGAAAAACATATCGTATATAATGGAAATGAAACAACTGTTTTTTACGATTCAGTGTTACAGACAGAACCAACTATTATTCAAAATGCTTATAAAGACATAATGGGAGCGCACTTTGTGTTTTGGCAACCATACAAACTTTTAACAGACACTGCAACGGTAACATTTGAAAGAAAAGTACGCTTAGAAGATGGAACAGATGCATACATGATTAAGGCTACCTATCCAGAAAGTGATGCTGTTTGGTGGTTTTACTTTGATATACATACAGGACTTTTTAAAGAAAATCTAGTAAAACATGGAAAAACGTTCAGTCATATTAAAAACATTCAATATGAAAATGAGACTGGTCTTAAACTGCACAAAGAGCGAAAAAGCTTTTTGATAAACGAAATGAATGATCAAAAGTACTTGCGTGCGCATTATCACTATCGTATTTTATCTGTAAAAAGATAAACAAAAAGGTGTGCGAATGAAGATTGCTAGAATTGTAGTATCTTCGCAGAAATTTAACAAAAGAACTAAAAAAAGTTATAAATATATGGGAGCAGTAGCTACTGATTTCGGAATTAAAGAAGCCTTGGAAATACTAGGCTTAAAAGATATTAACGAAGGAACATCCACAGGATCAAATAATTTCTCTAATGGAGAGTTGATTGAATCGTATTCACCTGTTGATGGAAAACTTATAGGAAAAGTGAAATCTTCTACTAGAGAAGATTACGATAAAGTAATGGAAGCTGCTACATCGGCTTTTAAAACTTGGCGTGTTATGCCTGCTCCTCAACGTGGAGAAATTGTACGTCAGTTTGGTGAAAAATTAAGAGAAAAGAAAGAAGCTCTAGGGAAATTGGTTTCTTACGAAATGGGGAAATCATATCAAGAAGGGTTAGGGGAAGTTCAAGAAATGATTGACATTTGTGATTTTGCAGTAGGATTATCACGTCAGTTACATGGACTTACCATGCATTCTGAACGTCCTGGGCATAGAATGTACGAACAGTACCACCCGCTTGGTGTAGTAGGAATTATTTCAGCGTTCAACTTTCCAGTAGCTGTTTGGTCATGGAATACTGCACTGGCTTGGATTTGTGGAGATGTTTGTGTTTGGAAACCTTCTGAAAAAACGCCAATGTGTGGTGTAGCTTGTCAAAACATAGCAGCAGAGGTTTTTGCTGAAAATAATTTACCTGAAGGAATTTCTTGCTTAATCAACGGAGATTATAAAGTAGGAGAATATCTTTCAAAAGATACTCGTGTTCCATTAGTTTCTGCAACAGGATCTACTCGTATGGGTAAAATTGTAGCTAAAGAAGTAGCGGGACGTTTAGGGAAATCTTTATTAGAGCTAGGAGGAAATAACGCAATCATTGTAACTCCTGATGCAGATATTAAAATGACTGTCATTGGAGCTGTTTTTGGAGCTGTAGGAACATGTGGGCAACGTTGTACGTCAACACGTCGTTTAATAATCCATGAATCTATTTACGATAAAGTAAAAGATGCCATTGTAGATGCATATGGACAATTGCGTATTGGAAACCCGTTAGACGAAAACAATCATGTAGGTCCGTTGATTGATAAAGACGCCGTAAAAATGTATAAACAAGCTCTTGAAAAAGTAGTTGCAGAAGGAGGAAATATTGTGGTTGATGGAGCTGTATTAGAAGGCGAAGGATATGAAAGTGGTTGTTATGTAAAACCAGCAATTGCTGAAGCAGATAATTCTTTTGAAATTGTACAACATGAAACTTTTGCACCAGTACTATACTTATTAAAGTACAGTGGAACTATTGAAGATGCTATTGAAATCCAAAATGGTGTTGCTCAAGGATTGTCTTCGGCTGTAATGACAAATAATTTGCGTGAAGCAGAACGTTTTTTAAGTCATGCAGGTTCTGATTGTGGAATTGCGAATGTAAATATTGGAACGTCTGGAGCAGAAATTGGAGGTGCTTTTGGTGGAGAAAAAGAAACTGGTGGTGGTCGTGAGTCAGGTTCAGATGCATGGAAAGTGTATATGCGTAGACAAACGAATACAATTAATTATACAACAGAATTGCCATTAGCGCAAGGAATTAAATTTGATTTATAAAAAATCAAAAAACTATAAACTAAAAACCGCTTCAATTACGAAGCGGTTTTTTTATACATTTTTACGAGGGTATTTTAAAAATAGGAGCAACAACTCTCATGAGGTAAATATACATTGTCAATTAAAGAACTATAGCATCCCGTTGGCTTCAACCCATTTAAACTTAGTGATGTCTTTAGGAATGCTTACTCGTTCTGCAATACGTGCCATTCGATCAGGTAATTTCATCAAATAATCACGTGCCTTTTCGGCTTTGGTAGTTAGTCCATTTAAGTGATCAATTTCCCAATACGAAATAAGTTTTTGCATAATATCAATGTAATCGTGTGTCGTGTATACACCTAAACGTTGTGCAGCATTAGAGAAATTTTCAAAAGCAGTACCGATACTTTCTCCAGATTCACGAACAAATTGTGCAGGCATTACGATTTTTTTTCGCATCATATCTTCAAACGCTAAAATCATTTCGCTAGGATCGTATTGAAATATCTTTTTTACAAACTCTCTGTACGCTAAATGATGTCGCATTTCATCTCCTGCAATGATGTTACACATTTTACTTAATAAAGAGTTTCCTTTCTTTTTGGCTAACCTTCCAACACGTTTATGCGAAATATTGGTAGCTAATTCTTGAAAACTTGTATACACGAAGTTTCGATACGGATCATTTGCTGTGCCAATATCAAACCCGTCGTTTATCAAATGTTGCGTAGTCACTTCTACTTCACGCATGTTTACACGACCTGATAAATAGAGATATTTATTTAATACATCTCCGTGACGATTTTCTTCTCCTGTCCAATGACGAATCCAACGTGACCAACCATTTTTAGCATGTTGATCAACACCTTCTACATCCATTAACCAAGATTCATAGGTTGGCAAAGCTTCTTCAGTTATTGTATCTCCCACCAAAACAACCCAAAAATCATAACTAAGCTCTTTGGCTTCTTCTCGAATTTGGTGTACTTCATCAAAAAATGTTTCTTCTTGTGAATTTGGCAAAAAATCTGTTGGTTGCCATATTTTTTCTGTTGGAATTAAATATTTTTCTATGAAACTATCGATTTCTTTTTCAATAGTTTGCATGACTTCTAATCGAATGTTATGTAAGGGCATTAACGATGGGTTTTAGGTTGGCGCCAAAAGTACCATTATATATCTGTAATCACCGCTATTTTTTCATAATTAACATCTTTTGTAGATTTTGAGATATTTGTTCTGATATCTTGTAAAGATAGTTCGTGTAACAGGTCTCCATTTTTAAAAACAGGAGTTAAGAGTCCTTCTTTTTCTTCTAGAAGAGTGCATTCATCCTTAAAATGAATTTTACCATCTTTTTCAAATAATTGAATTAATCCTTTTGCAGATTTTTTTGTGCCATCATCTGTAATAGGATCTTTAAAAATAGCACGTCCTTCACCATGTATTTCTACATATGTAGCTTTCATTGCAAAGCCAAAAGTGTCACGTGTATTGTATTGATAGGTAAAACTTCCAATTCCTAAAACGACATTGGTAGAAGCAAACCCTTTGCTTTTTAACCGTTCACATATTTGTACAGCTCTATCAATGGTAATGCTATCTCCGTAAATAGCACCAATTTTAGGGTGTAATACTTTGTATCCTTGAGAATTGATGCTTCCGCCAAATTCATCCCAAAGAAGTTCAATAACGCCTTTTTTTATAATCGGATCATCGTGTTCACAACCACAAATAATGTCAACAGGATTTCCAGAATCTGGTCGAATGACTAATTTTCCATCACGATTTAGAATTTCTTCTTTAAGTTTTGGCAAATAGATGGTCAATACTTTCCACAAATCCCAAGTATCAGAAACTATTGATAAAATTCCTGTTGGATAGGTTTGTAGTAAGTGTTTAAATGTTTCTATTTCTCCTTCTTTACTTCCAGCACACATCACACTATGTTCTGTAGCGTGAACGCTTCCAATAACAATTTCTTTAGTAATATCAGCTTTGTAGTATTTTTCTAAACTTGCTAAAACAGGAAATGTGTCACTTCCTGTAAAAGATAGTGCATGTCCCATTCCGCTCAACATAGAAGATTCAATGCCAGACATTCCTCGCATGGAAAAATCGTGTCCTTGCCAATTGATGAAGTCTGTATTTTCTTTGTCTGTTTCTAATGCAAATTTTGTCAAGATTGTTTTGTATTGTTTTGCAATGGTAGCGGAAGTACAGGGTTGCCAAATGATGTTTGAAAGTAAGGTTTCCAAGTAATTGGTAATCCAAAAAAACTCGGGAAGTGTATTAACTATAGTAAACATTGGTGTGCGGATTGGTACTTCAACTCCTTCAGGTAAGGCTTTAATCTCTATAGGTAAATAGCCCAAGTCATGTAAAGCTTCTATGTGTGAAATATCATAATTGACCCCTAAATAATTGTCAACATATTTTTTATACTCAGCAACTACTGCTGCTTTTGGCTGACTGAAAAATTCGTCATTGAATTGCGTGATAAGGTATTCTTTGATGAAGTATTGTAAACCGAAAAATACAACGCTGTCAATACCTTTAATTCTACTTTTTCGTGGTGTCCAATTCGAATATACTTTGGTTGTTCCTTGCGGATATTGCTCTTTATGTCCGAGCTTGTAACCATCAGTTAACAATAAAGGATTCATAGAAATATTATTTTGCGTTAATTATACGCAAATATATATTGTTTTTTAATATTGACAAATAGTTTGTTGGTTTATTTGGTGAAATAATTGCGAATTAATCGCAATGAAAGAATTATCTTTAGTTTGATACTGAAAACTTCTTTTTAAACTATAAAGATATTGCTTCTTATAGTTTAAATTCTGTCATATTTTCATCAACATCAAAAATATGAGGATAGTGTTCTTTGATATTTTTCTTCATGAAATCTAGCGGAACATCTTCAAAATGACCATAATCATCGGTATATTCCATAAACAAATTTCCTTCGTTGTTGTAGGATTGTAAGAACGAGTGATGTTCACCATCAAATACCAAAGGTGCAACGTTAAATTTTTCACATAAAGATGCGTTGAACGCAGGTGATAGTTTAAGCCATTTGCTATTCAGATATACATTGACCATTCCGTGCGGAGTAAGTTCGTTAGAGCCAAATTTTTCTATCAATCGTTCCACAGCGATATGATTTTTGACTTTTCCTAGATGCAATCTGGCAGGAATTCCAACTGCTCGCAAACATGCAATTAAGAGAATTGATTTTTCCACGCAATTTCCACTCTTTTTTTGAGCAATGATACTGGCTTTGTAATTTTCTTTAGAGAAGCTAATGTTGTATGGGGCGTATTTCCAATGATCACGTACTTTGTTATACAGATTGATGGCTTTGTCTTTGTGAGACATCGCATCATCTTTGTATGCAACAATTAGCTGTTGAATTACTTCACTTTCGTAATCGAAATAGTATGTATTTTTTAGATAGTTCATTTTTTACGAAGCACACGCATTTTGTTTCTTCCTTTTTCATCAGGATATAATTCAGGTAAAGGATCACTTTGCCAATATTCTTTGGTATTTATATCTAAAATGGACAGTTTGCCTGTAAAAGCTGCGCCAGTATCTACATCCCATAAATTGTAAGCTTTCATAGGAATATAACAACTATACCCTATTGTTGGTGTATGACCAATATATATTTCTTTATAGTGTTGAAATCGTCTTGGGGTATATCTTGCATCACTTAGATTTTTTAACCCTATTTTTTCAGCTAAAAGGGCCGATTCGATCAATGTTCTATCGAAGTAAAAATTCTTTGGATAGTGTTCTTTGGTGACACCGTGCATTGAGGTAAATCCAGCATGTAAAAATAACCGATTTTGCTCGTCAATATAGTAGTTTTCTAAGTTTTCGTAGAAATCTAAATGTTGTTGTTTGTTATAATTGACACGCTCATAGCTTTCCAAAGTTTCTTTTCCACCGTGCATATACCAAACATCACTAATATGGCCATCTAGCAACCATTCATGACACCAAACATCATGATTTCCACGGATGAAAACACAGTGTTGTTTGGTGTTCAATTGGATTAAAAATTCTATCAATTCTGCAGATTCACTCCATCCATCAACATAGTCGCCCAAAAATATTAGAGTATCATCTACAGTAACATTTGCTCGTTCTAGTACTTGCGTTAGTGCTCTAAATCCTCCATGTATGTCTCCTATGGCAAGTGTTCTCATGTGTGTAATTTTCCTCTAAAATACTATAAAAATCAACCAAAAGAATAGTAATTGATATATTATAACTTATTGATAATATAGAAAAGATTCTAGCTTACTTGCTATGTAACTTATACATAATATCAGTTCGAAGCACATATTTTGTACCGCTTTTTAAAACGGCTCCTTCATGACGTAAACCATGTAAAAATAGTAATGCGCTTCCTTTTTTAGGGTAAATTGTAGTTCCAGATCTAAATATAGTTTCTCCACCTTCAAAATCATCATTCAAATAGATTAAAAAGCTATATTGACTTGCTTCCGTGGCATTTCTGCGATAACTTCCATCTCGATGCATTTTAAAACGATGTCCTTCTTCATATTTATAGAATCGAAGCATCTCATTTAAACCAAAAGCATGACTATACCCTATTTGTTCAGGAACATGTGCTTTTATTTTTTCCCAAAGTATTTCTGCATGCGCTTCATCTTTATACATAACACGCAAATTGTTTCGAACAGTCGTCATTAATATTTGTTTCCCGTGAATGTTTACTTTAGCTTCTTCATAGCCCATTTTTTCACTTTTAGCAATTAACTCATCACATGCTGAATGCGATAAAAAGTTGTCAACGACATATATATAATCTGCTAGTTTTTTCATGGTCTCTGTGTTTTATAATTTGTGTGCTTCGCACCAACTTAGCGTACAATTAGAATTCTATAAATTCCATCGGAACTTCTTCTGTTAACCAAACACCATTTTCTGATTGGTAAAACGGATGATCCTGCGCATGCATTTCGCCGCTTCGTATTGTAAGAATGATCGGTTTTCCACGTCTGCTTCCTACATTAATGGCGGTTTCTTTGTCTGCACTCAAATGCACGTGTTGTCTCATACCTTTTATCAATCCTTTTTCTTGAATAGATGTGATAAATTTTTCAACCGTTCCATGATACAAATACTTTGGTGGTTCTTTTGGTTGCAATGCCAAATCGATATCTACAGAATGTCCTTGATTGGCTCTAATCATCGTTTTATCTTCGTTAAAAGCAAAACGTTTTTTATTGTTTGTCGCAACCACTTCTTCTAGTTCTTCCATAGAAAGTGTATATGGTTTGACGTTTATTTTTTCAAGTAACACAGCAACTGAAGTCCAGCCATTTCTATCGAGCGTAATTCCTAATTTATCAGGATGATGTCTAAGCACATAACTTAGAAATTTGCTTATGTTTTTATTTTTTTTACTCATTGTAATTGCAATTTTTTCTGCAATTCGTCACCTTCTGGCAGAAAAGGGCGTTCTGCAGGAATCATTAGTTTCTCCAATTGATTCGACTTTACGAATTCATATTGTTCTGCCACAAACTCAGATATATCTTCTATTTCAATGATATCTTCTTTAGCGTACGAACGTATAAACTGATTTCGAATTCCAATTTGAATTGCCCTGCGTTCTAGTTTTGCGCCATACGGATCGTGATCGGGATCCCATTGCAATCGAACGTTGGATGATTTTACCTTTTTTTGCCAAGTTTCTTGCGATTCATAGATTTCAGATTTGAACGAAGAGTGTACTGCGTTTTCCAAATATGTTTGAAAGGCTTCTCGCTTTAAGTGAATTGCCAAAACGACTTCTTGCCCTTCTTTCGTTCCCCAACCGTTTCGGTACATCATCCATAAGAAATTTGGTTTAATCCATGTCATACGTTCAAGGCTAAATGCGCCTCCAAAAAATTGATTTCGAACAGCAAAATCACCTATTTTAGGTCGATAGGATTGATATACAATTATCTTTTCATCATCGTATTGCGCCATGATATGATGCCCATTTTGAGGCCATTCATTATTTTGTTCTATATAGTTTTGTATGTTAAGCTTCATGTTTTCTGATTAATTTGTTGATTTCTTCATCGTTAGTATAAACAAATTGTTTTCTTAGAAGTACTTTTAGACTTCAATTGTATACTCTTCCTTTAACCCTACTTAATCTATATTAAGGTTTTCATCTGCCATTAATTTATGATAGATCTCATAATTCTCCTGATCGAAACAACAGAAATAGAGTTCATCAATGGTATCTTTATGTTTGTATGTTGCAACTGTTTTGATAGCGATTTCAGCAGCTAATTGTTTTGGAAACTTATAAATTCCCGTGCTGATGTTTGGAAACGCAATTGTTTTGATGTTGTGTTCAATTGCCAAATCCAAACTATTCTTATAACAATTAGCTAACAATTCTTCTTTATTTTTTCCTCCAGCATTCCAAACAGGTCCTACTGTATGAATTACATATTCTGAAGGTAATTTTCCAGCCGTTGTAATGACAGCTTCACCTGTGTTACATTTTCCTTGTTGCGCTCTTATTTTTTTACAAGCTTCCAATATTTCACTTCCGCCTTTTCTGTGAATGGCGCCATCTACACCGCCGCCGCCAAGTAATGACGAATTAGCAGCATTAACGATTGCGTTTACTTTTAAAGTAGTGATATCGGCTTGTATGACTTGTATTTCCATTTTAATTGATCGGCGTTTGCGCCAATATGTTTTTAACAGCTTTTCCAACAGGAATCCGATGTACGGGAATTTTAATGTTGTAATGCTGTATGTGTTTTTTTATTTCTTTGTCTATTTCATGTTGATCGTATCGTGATGAAAAATGCCCTAAGATCAATTTGTCGATATTGATATTCGCCACCATTTTAAATACTTCATCTAGCGAACTATGTTTGTTTTTCCAAGATTTTGTATTTGTTTCATTTTTGGTCAAAAATGTAGCTTCATGGATGAGGATTTCACTATTGTGATAACGCGCATAGTTTTCAATTGGTGTATCTGCCGAATATGACAATATGTTTCTTTTGACTACATTCGTCAGGAAATGATCACCATGTTCTTTTTTGATTTTGATCAATTCATCTTTCTGCAAATTCACAAATTCCGATTTGAGTTTTTGTTTGGTTTCGTATACTTTGAAACTCAAACTTTTTAGCAAACCTGGTTGTACGACATGACCATTTTCAATCGCTTCTACTTGAATCGTATTTTTGGTAGCAATGATTGATTTGTCTTCTATCTCTTGCCAATTTGTTCCTGTATTATGTGGATCAAATTTGGTAAAGAAATCTTTTAGAAATGGAAATGAGCCTGAATCTTTCGGATAGTAAATGGTAGGTTTTAATCCCGCAAATAATTGATTAAACTGTAATAAACCTGTCAAATGATCTCTATCGGCATGAGAGATGAACGCATGTTTTATCTTTCCTGCTTTTCCTAATAAGTTTGCACAAACACCATCGCCTGCATCAAATAAAATTCCTAGTTCTTCTACGTAATACCAAGTTGCATATAACGCCGTTGAATATCCATGTATTGTAAGTTTCATTGTTTTGATATTATAAATTCTAAATGTTGAATTTGAATTTGTCTTGTTCTCAACTGCGCTTGAAATGACAAATATGAGTTAAAAGAACATCTATTTACTTAAACGATCACGAACTTCCATCAATGCAAATCCAAGCAGGTTTTGTCCTTTCCATAAATTAGGATTTGTGACGTGCTCATCATTTTCACTCATACCAATTCCCCATATTTTGTCTTTTGGACTCGCCTCTACCAAAATTCTATTTTTTGTATTTAATAGAAATTGTTTTTAAATCTTTATGCTGCGAAAATTTATGATAGTTTCCTTCTACAACCACCTCAAATTTGTGTTTATTCCAAATAACAGGATCAAAGTTTTTGACTTGCCGACCAAGTTGTTTCACACCATGCGGATGGTGTATGTTTAAAATTTCTTTTCGAATTTCAATATCGTTAAAAATACGTGCTTTTTCAGCCATCATCCAATGTTCAGCAGTTTTGTATGTTTCATTATCAACCGTAAAACCCTCTTTCGACCATTGACTAAAACAGCTTTTGGTAATACTTCCATCTTTTGCAGGTTGATGTCCCCAAAAAAAGAGGAATTTCAATCGCTTTTTTGAATTGAATTGTAGTTGTATCTGTGGTACTGTGTATTTCATGTTATTAAACTTTCGTGGAAACGATCAATTAAATTATAAATGTCTTCATAACGTGCTAATTGAAATTTCCAAATTTCCGGAATGGCAGTAAAGCCATAATATAACCCTGCTAATCCACCAGCAATTGCGCCAGTAGTATCCGTGTCTTCTCCTAAGTTGACAGCTTTCAAGACACATTCTTCATATGTTTCTGTTGTTAAAAAACACCACAAAGACGCTTCTAGTGCATGCAATACATAACCACTTGCACGAATTTCTTCATTTTTGTATTGAAAGATATCATTTTGTAAAATTCTATCGAAAATGTTCAGTTCTTCTGAATTAAATTCTCGCATTTTGGCAAAATTGTTTACAAGCTTTTTTACTTGCGCATACGCTTGAAATTTCTCCGTTCCTTTTACTAATAATAAACCAAATTCAACATAGATAAAGCATGCCAATACTGAACGGAAATGTGCGTGTGTAATGGCAGATACATCTTTAATAATTTGATAACGATCTTCTATATTTTCAATGTCTTTTAAGAAATATATCAATGGTAATGTTCGCATTAACGAACCATTTCCATTGTCTTCTTCAAATATATTTCCAGAAAAATACGCAGATTCTCCTTTTAAAATTCTGTCAAGCGTATGCCTTGTAGTTCCACCAACATCAAAAACTTTGTGATGCGCACCCCAATAACCTTCTTTGTACCATTTGACAAAAGTTTTCCCAATGTTTTCTATATCATAACCGTTTGTCAAACTTTCGGTAAGACATAAGGTGAGCGAAGAATCATCCGACCAAGTTCCTGGCGGTTGATTCCAACACATATATCCCATCATGTCTTTTACAGGATTTTGTGTTAAGTAAGTTCTTGAAGCGAATTCTACTGGAACGCCCAAAGCGTCACCTGTAGCAACTCCAAATATTCCTCCTTGTAAGCGTTCTAATAAGTCCATAATCTTTTGTTTTAAATTTTAAATGATAAATGTTGAATTCTAAATTAATTTTCACTCACGACTCAACACTTTATAACTTTATCTGTACTACTTTTTCCGATGCTACCTCTCTAAATGAGTTTGTGGTATATATCGTTTTGTATATCTTTTTTAGCTCTTCAAATCCTTTATTAAATATTCCGTGACTTACGATTAAGTAAAGATTGCCAACGTTCTTTTCTTGCAATGCTTTTCCAAGTCCTATAAATGTGCCACCGCCATCACAGATATCATCTACCACAATCGCTTTTTTTCCCTTTAAATCATCTGCATAAACAGTAAATCCTGAGAGTTTCCCTGTTTTTACATCACGCTTTTTAGAACATTCTATGACTTCTATTCCTCCTACATATGCTGAGAGTTTGTATATTTTTTTTAATGCACCGCCATCAGGTGAAATGAGCACGAAATCTTCTTTGAAGTTTTCTAAGCATTTTTGAACAAATTCATAATTTTCGATTACTTCTACATTATCCAATAGCGCAGGTGTAACTTCTGAATGCGGATCAAAAATGGTCACTTTGTTATATTTTTGACTATTGATGATGTCTGTATAGACTTTGATACTCAATGGTTCTCCCGAAACCATCAAACGATCTTGTCGTGCTGCTGGCATGTACGGAATGAATAAATTGATTTCTTTTACGTTCATTCTTCGCAATGCATCTGTGGCTAACAAAAGTAAACCTAGATCATTGAAAGAGGTAATACGCTGCGTGATTGTTATGGCACTTTCTACCTTTTCTTTGATTTTGATGTGTGGTTCACCTCCCGAAAATGTAAACGATTCAAATTCTATCGATTTTCCAAAAGGTGTAAAGTTTGTATCTAAGTGTAAATAATTCATTTTAGCGTTATTTATACGCAAATATAAAATGCTTTTTGGGTTTCACAAATTATTTTGTGTGTTTTTTACATTAATTAATATAAAAATTAAAAGATTTAAGTATTAAAAGAGTGAAAAATACTCTGTTTCTTCGTATCTTTTTGTCTTTGAAATATAGTTATATGAGTGAAGAAAAAAAGTATTCAATTGAGTCAATGGTAGATGTAAACCCTTTAGAACATATGAGATACAGGCCAGCTATGTATATTGGTCGTATTGATGAACTTGGCAATATAGAAATTATAAAAGCACTGTTTGAATTTTTCAATTTGTACTCAGAATGGGATAAGGCTCATTTTACATACATTTCTGAAAATTCGCATAAAATTACTTTTAATAGTACTCTTAATTTTGAGCTTTCCACTAAGTATTTTTTAGGATTAAAATATTCTAATAGTATTAATGATTATCTATTTCAACTTATTGTGGGATTGTCTGAAAAATGTAATATTAAGTATAAAAACAATGATTTATAT
Organism: Kordia zhangzhouensis; assembly: GCF_001005305.1. Taxonomy (GTDB): domain Bacteria; phylum Bacteroidota; class Bacteroidia; order Flavobacteriales; family Flavobacteriaceae; genus Kordia; species Kordia zhangzhouensis. The sequence continues at coordinate 164,786 of NZ_LBMH01000002.1, read as the reverse complement.
TTTGAAAAAGGAAAGTTGATTTCTGAGAAAGAAGTTACAAATACAAATGAGTTTGTTGTTATGTTTCAATTTGATGCTACTATTTTACACAGCAAAAAATTACCTAAATATTTACTGTTCAACTTTTTTAAGCGCCATTCTTTTTTATATCCAAAAAAAGAAATTCATGTGTTTGAAAACAAAAAAAGTGTAGCTAGTTTTTCATCGAATGGAATACAAGATTGGTTTGAAACACAAAGTTATGATGCTGCACTTTTAATGAAACCTTTTCAGTTTTCTGTGGAAGATGAAACCCTTGATTTGAAAGCTGAAATTATGTTTTCCATGCATCACGGTAAGGAATCTTTTTCTACAATTACGTTACCAAGAGCTGATTTTATAAGACGGAACGGAACACATACCAAAGGATTTTTAAAAGGTTTTCATCGTGCGATCAAGGAAATTCTTGGAGAAACGACACTTAAACTTTCAGAATATCAAAATTTAATAGGCGTTTTTAAATTAACATATCCAACGATATCATTTTACGGTCCGACACAAAATGAAGTTGGAAGTGAAGAATTGGTGGAAATTTTTGAGAAAGTTACCTATGAATACTTAATAGTAAATACTCGTTTTAGAAATACAATGTTGAAATTGTTTGGTTTATAACCGTTTTTCATTTCGATTCCGCTCAATGTGCAAATGAAACTGGAGTTTGCGTGAAGGACGGAGACGGCATCCTTTTGTTTTGATACGTCATTACGAGGAGTTTGCGACGAAGTAATCTGCATCTAGGAGAAACAGATTGCCCCAACAAATTGGTAATTTGTCTCGCAATGACAAACTTCAAAATAAGATATAGCCGAGAGTCTGACTGTTTACGGGCACGCTACTGTTATTTTATTGAAAGATATTTTAATCTCAATAATACTCGATGTGACAACTGAAAAAACGAATAAGTACTGAGATTAAAGTAAATTACTTAATATCAAACAAGAAACCTTCTTTTTGAAGCTTGAAGTATTGTTTTTTGTTGAATTTAAACAAATTGGCTGGTCGCCCGCGCCCTTCAGAGACTTTTTCGTCGAGTTCTTCTAAAATGTCAAAGCTCATAATTTTTTTGCGAAAGTTTCTGCGATCAATTTTTTTCTCTAATATGGTCATGTATAGTTTTTCTAAATCAGAAAAGAGAAATTTAGTTGACAGAAGGTCAAAACCAATAGGTTCGTAAGTGAGTTTATTTCGTAAGCGAGTTTTTGCTTTTTCTAAAATTATATCGTGATCAAAGGCGAGTTTGGGCAAGTTATTAGTAGGAAACCAAGCGACATCTTGTGCGTCAGTATCCGCTTTGATATCGTGATGAGAAGGTTTAACTAATGCAAAGTATGCTACGGAAATGACACGATTTCGCGGATCTCGATTAGGCGCTCCAAATGAATAAAGTTGCTCTAAATAATCAATTGTAACATTGGTTTCTTCTTTCAATTCACGTTCTACGGCAGTTTCCAAACTTTCTTCTTCTTTAACTAGCCCACCAGGAATTGCCCATGAACCTTGAAATGGAGCTACTTTTCTTTTAATTAGTAGAACATTTAGTTCATCGTTTTTGTAACCAAATACAACAGCGTCAACAGCTACTCGAATATTTTGCTTCATAGTACAAAAGTACAAATTAACTGTATTTGATTTTTCGTAAAATACGAATCGTTGCTTTGTAGAGTTCGTAAATATCCTTATCGTACATTTTTAATAACGGACCAGCTTGATCTAGTTTATCTTTTGCTTCATGAAAACCATTTAAATAACAAATCATGTATGTAGCTGGTAGGTTGCGCAAATCATAATCTTCATTCTCGTTAATTGGAATACTTTTTTGTAATTTTTCTAAAATAGTATTATTGGTATTGTATATATGATGTAGTGTTTTTTTGTCAAATTGTGGAGCTTCAAAAATCAAGTTGCTATTCATATTATACATTCCATTAGGTTGAAAGGTAATTGTGACTTTTTCTAAAGGATAGTATTTGTATTTATTCTGTAAGCCTAGAGGCACATATTCAATAATCGTAAAAACGTCTTCGTTATACGTAATCTCAACCTGATCTAGCGCAGAATAGAATAGTTTTACTTGTTCGTTAATTAACTCAATATCAACTCTCGAATAAAATATTTTATCCTTCTTTTTTTGTTTAATTCCCGCCCAACAAACGATAAATTGTTCTTTGAAAACTTGATAGTATGATTCAAGATCTTTGTGTTCATTATTAATAAAGTTGATAACACTATCTAAAGTGAGTTTGATGTTATTTTGTGCATTTTTTTCAATGTTATACACAATTTCAGAATTAACATCTTTAATTTCTATATCAAATACTTTAGGCATTGAAATGCTTCCATCACGAAAAAATACTGAGCCACCATAATATTTCCAGATATTCTTTCGGAGGGATGTTATTTTTCCTTTTGATCGAATGGTTACCAAACCGACTACTTTTCCTTTGGGTAAATGTGGAAAGTAAACGTTTTCATATTGAACAATTGGAGGATTGACCAAATAGGCATTGATAAGATTCTGAATTTTACTATCATCAAAAAAATCAACTCCAACAATTTTATTGTCTTCATCTTCCACACCAATTACGATGTATGAATTGTTCTCCGGATTGCTATTGGATAATGCACAAATATGTTTGAGAAACTTTGCTTTTCCTTCTTTTTCACCAATGTTCAACTTTCGCTTTTTATCATAAAAACTATTCTCATCGTTGTGAGCGAGTAAGTTTTTAATCAAAAGGCGCTTATTAATCATAGTAATAGTAATTCGTTTTGAATATTTTCTCTAGCAATGGTTTCCCATAACTCGTGGTATTTTTCGGTAAAATAGATTTTTGGACGTTTTAGAAAATGATGCAATACTTTTTTTCGTCCTTTCTTATACATAAAATCAGGGAAAACAGCATATTCTCTTCGAATTTTTTGAGTGTACAATTGATATACTTCCCAAGGTGTTCCTAAAATTGCCAAATCCCAGTCCAAAAGATAGGCATTATCTTGATTGTTCGTATTGATGATTTCGTGTTTTTTGGTAGAAATAATCAAATTTGCGCAGCTTTCAATTCGTTTGGACTCTATTTTTAAGCTTTTAAGCCTTTTTTGAGCAAAAAGAGCACTTTTCTCCTCATTATTGTTCTTGCGAGCATTATAAATTACATCATGATACCAAATGGCAAATAAGATGATGTCATAATCGTGTAAATCAGCTTGATCGTTTGTGGCTAAATCCAACATATGGTGTATATGTTGTAAATTGTGATAATGTCTTTTTTTAGAACTGTATTTTTTGTGAATTTCTTCCCAAAGAACATCTAATAAAAGTGTATTATTGGTATATTTAGATGATAAATTCAACCATGACAGAAGCAGCCTGTTTTGCATCACGATTTTTTTACGATTGTACTCGACGCTTGCGCTGTACACATTACCATTAAGTCTGCTATATTGACATGTGACGGTCTTGAAATTATAAAATAGGCAATTTCCGCCACATCTTGAGGTGTTAACGGTTGATATCCTTGATACACTTTCTCGGCACGCTCGGAATTTCCTTTGAAACGCACATCGCTAAATTCGGTTTCTACCAAGCCAGGATTTATTGCGCCCACGCGAATCCCATGTGCATTCAAATCAATCCGCATGCCTTGATTGAGCGCATCAACCGCATGTTTACTCGCACAATACACATTTCCGTTCGGATAGACTTCTTTTCCCGCCGTAGAACCAATATTCAAGATATGACCTGAATTTCGGGCCACCATTTGTGGAATAATTGCTTTACTCACATATAATAACCCTTTTACATTGATGTCTAGCATTGCATCCCAATCGTCCAAGCTCCCGTTTTGTATTGGATCTAAACCATGCGCATTTCCTGCATTATTGATTAAAATATCAATGGTTTTGAAATCTTCAGGCAACGAACTGATAGCAGCTACTACTTTCTGGCGATTACGTACGTCAAAATTTAAAGTATGAACATCAGTTTTTGAACTCAGTTCTTGTTGCAATTCGTCTAAACGTTCTTGCCTACGTCCACAAAGAATCAAACGAAGTTCATGTTTGGCAAATTGGCGTGCAATTTCACGTCCAATTCCACTGGTAGCACCAGTAATAAAAGCTGTTTTTTTCATATTTCATTTCCCGCGCAGGCGGGAATCTTTAAAAATTAAACTAAAAATCTCAATTCTAACATCTCAATACTAACAACTGCGAAGCTACGGAACTTTGTGTCCTTGGCTTTCTACTAACAATGTAAACCAATCTTGCAAATCCAACTCAATTTCAACAGCTTTTGCAGCATTGGTAATTCGCTCAGGCGTAGCAGTTCCAATTACAGGATGTACGTTGGCAGGATGTTTTAAAATCCATGCTAAGATTAATTGATCTTTGGTCGCATTATATTTTTGCGTGAGCTGATTTAAAATTATATGAATTCGATCGGTTTGCTCATTTTTTTCTCTAAAAATTGTTCCTAAGGGTTGCCATGCCATTGGTAATATGGAATTCGTAATCATGTAATCAAGCGTTCCATTATGCATAGCGTCAAAATCAGTCAAGGAAAACTGAATTTGATTGGCGGAAATGTCATTTTTGGTACTAATCATGGTCATTTGTGACGGCGTAAAGTTAGAAACTCCAAAATCTTTGATTTTTCCTTGTGATTTTAATTTGTCGATTGCTTTTGAAACTTCTTCCGGATGCATCAACGGACTTGGTCGATGCAGTAATAACAAATCTAAATATTCGGTTTGTAGATTTTTTAATGAAGTTTCCACAGACCAAATAATGTATTCAGAAGAATAATCATAATGCTTAATTCTATTTTGGCGAGTTTCTGCTTCATACTGAATACCGCATTTAGAAATCAGTTGAATGTTGTCACGATCAATTCCGCTTTGCGCAAATGCGTTTCCAAAGTCAGCTTCAGTAGTATAACCGCCATAAATATCTGCGTGATCAAATGTTGTAATTCCAGCGTTTATACAATGATGCATCAAGTTTTCCATTTGCGAAGAGGACAATTGTTTGCCCCAAATTCCCCAAGTCATGGTACCGGCAATAATTCTTGAATAATGTGTGTGCACAGTCTTAAAAATTTGTATAAAAATACGAATTTGAATTATAGATTCTGCGCCATTCAAAACTTGTTTCAGAATCTCACAAATTTATTTGGTACTGTTAGGATAACCTATTCAGTTTAGCTCAATAAAATGTCAAAACATAAAAAATAGCAAATAGGTTGCTGCTTAGCAAGCAATGAATTTAAAAAATGGACGCTCGAATTTTTTTCCAAAGTTTAGTTAATATGAATCCTGCAATCAATGCTGTAACAGATAAACCTATCGCAAGTACAGTTTCGCCATAAATCCAATAACCTGTGGCAAACATGATACTGTAAATGAAAATCATTGCCACAACCATTGCCAAAATCCCTGAAGGGACATTCCACGCTTTAGTATCGGTAACAATTTCTGTATTTGCTGCTTTCGCTTCTGCAATCGTTTTTTGCCAGCCAGGTCCGCCAGGTTGTATTTTTCTGTAAAAATTGAATAGTGTTTCTTTCGTTTCTGGTTGTGTTAGATAGGTAACTGTAAGCCAAATAATTGTGGTGATTAGTACAACCAATGGAAATTGCATGTAACTTGGCATCCATCCTTGTACCGTTTCTCCTGCTTCATTTTGATGTGTAAAAAGAATTTCTCCAACAGCAGTCATTTTAAATAATATAGAGATTATACCTGAAGCAATCATAGCCGAAATTTCACTCCATGCATTGATACGCCACCAAAACCAGCGTAAAATAAAAATCAGCCCTGTTCCTGCACCGAACATGATAATAATGTCAAAAAGCTGACTTGCATTTTGCAGAGCCAATGCAAAAAAGGCACTTAAAGTCATTAAAATGATTGTTGAAATTCGCCCTACATTGACCAATTCTTTTTCAGAAGCATTTTTGTTGATAGTTTGCTTGTAGAAATCGTTTACAACATACGATGATCCCCAATTTAAGTGTGTCGAAATGGTAGACATGTATGCAGCAACTAAAGATGCTAATACCAATCCTAAAAGTCCACTAGGTAGCTTGGTTAACATGGCAGAATAGGCAACATCGTGCCCCAATTTATCATCGGTAATGCTAGGAAATGCTTCACGAATACTTTCTAAATCAGGAAAAACAATCAATGAAGCCAATGCGACTAAAATCCAAGGCCAGGGACGCAAGGCATAGTGCATAATATTGAAGAAAAATGTAGCGCCGATTGCATGATTTTCATCTTTCGCTGCTAACATTCGTTGTGCAATATAACCGCCGCCGCCAGGTTCTGCGCCAGGAAACCACGTACTCCACCATTGTACTGCTAGCGGAATGATAATAAGAGTAATTAATATTTCGGTATTATTAAAATCTGGAAAAATATTGAGCTTATTTGTTACATTTTCATGCGTAATCAATTTTTCCAATCCACCAACTTCGGGAAGGTTTACACAATAATACGCAGCGCCAATTGCACCAGCCATTGCGACAAAAAACAATAGAAAATCGGTGTAGATAACTCCTTTAAATCCGCCAATAGCACTAAAAATGACGGTAATTAATCCGGCATATACTACAGTTTCCCACGGCTGTAAACCAAGCATTACGGAGCCAATTTTTATAGCAGCTAAGGTAACACCAGCCATTGCAAAAACATTAAAAATAACGCCAAGATACATTGCTCGAAACCAACGTAGGAATTTGGCAGGTTTTCCGCCGTAACGCAATTCATAAAACTCAATGTCGGTAGCCACATTCGATTTTCTCCATAATTTAGCATACACAAAAACAGTCAATAACCCTGTAATTAGAAATGCCCACCACATCCAGTTGGACGAAACACCATCTTTACGGACAATGTCAGTTACAAAATTTGGGGTGTCTGTCGAAAATGTAGTGGCTACCATGGAAACTCCTAAAATCCACCAAGGCATGTTGCGTCCCGATAAAAAATATTCGGTACTATTTTTTCCTGAAGTTTTGGATACATAGATTCCGATTCCCAAAACAATCGCAAAAAATCCAAAAATAAGACTATAGTCTAAAACTGATAATTCCATAAAAAAAGATTCAAAAAGGCAATATTTGTTATAAATTTCAAGCCTGTATTACGCTGAGTTATCAACAAAAAAATGAGAGAGTTGGTAACGAACTTCACTTTTGAGTTTTAAAGGCTTCAATATATAAATTATCCTAAATATTTTAACCAATTATTAACAGCAATCCACGAATAATTTTAACAATTTGCAACGTTTAAATGTGATTAGTAAATTCACGCCACAAAAAAGTACCCAAATGGAAGATACGATAGATATTAGAGCAATCAGCGAGAAAATAGAAAAAGAAAGTGCCTTCATTGACCTGCTAACCTTTGAAATGAATAAGGTAATTGTTGGGCAAAAGCACATGGTAGAACGACTTTTAATCGGTTTGCTTGGAAAAGGACATATTTTGTTAGAAGGTGTTCCTGGATTGGCAAAAACCTTGGCTATAAATACCTTAAGTAAGGCGGTGCAAGGAAGTTTTAGTAGAATTCAGTTTACGCCCGATTTACTTCCAGCAGATGTTGTAGGAACGTTGATTTACAACATGAAAGAAAATGATTTTTCTATTAAAAAAGGACCAATCTTCGCCAACTTCGTGCTGGCAGATGAAATTAACCGTGCGCCTGCCAAAGTACAATCGGCTTTGCTAGAAGCTATGCAAGAAAAGCAAGTAACTATTGGAGACGAAACATTTATCCTTGATAAGCCATTCTTAGTAATGGCAACGCAAAACCCTGTGGAACAAGAAGGTACATACCCGTTGCCAGAGGCTCAAGTAGACCGTTTTATGCTAAAAACGGTGATTGATTATCCAAAAATGGATGAAGAACAACTCATCATGCGTGCTAACTTAAATGGTGGTTTTGATCGTGTAAATCCTGTGGTTTCTGTTGATCAAATTATCAAAGCCCAAGAAGCGGTAAAAGAAGTTTACATGGATGAAAAGATCGAAAAATACATTCTTGATATCATCTTTGCGACACGTTATCCAGAAAAATATAAATTAGAAGAACTCAAGCCATTAATCAGTTTTGGAGCATCGCCTCGTGGGAGTATTAATCTTGGAAATGCGGCTCGTTGTTATGCATTTATCAAACGAAGAGGCTATGTAATTCCAGAAGATGTACGCGCTGTTGTACACGATGTATTGCGCCATAGAATTGGAATTACCTACGAAGCTGAAGCTGAAAATATCACTTCTGAAGAAATCATCAACAAAATCGTTAACGAAATAGAAGTACCATAGGATTTTAGAATTTAGAAGTACGATTTTTTAAATCGCCTATCAAAAATCTACAATCGGAAATGAAGTGATGGACACGAAAGAGTTACTAAAAAAAGTTCGCAAAATAGAAATTAAAACGCGCCGTTTGAGCGATCATATTTTTGGAGGAGAATATCATTCTACTTTCAAAGGTCGCGGAATGACGTTTAGTGAAGTACGTCAATATCAATTTGGTGACGATGTGCGAAATATCGATTGGAATGTAACTGCACGCTACAATGAACCTTTTGTAAAAGTATTTGAAGAAGAGCGCGAACTTACCATGATGTTGATGGTAGATGTATCAGGTTCGGAACTTTTTGGAACAAACGAACAGTTTAAAAATGAAACCATTACAGAAATTTCTGCAACGTTGGCATTTTCAGCGATGCAAAATAATGACAAGGTTGGATTGATTTTGTTTTCTGACGAAATTGAATTGTTCATTCCTCCTAAAAAAGGAAAATCGCACGTATTACGCATTATTCGCGAGTTGCTTGAATTTACTCCCAAAAGTACCAAAACGGATATTTCACAAGCATTGCGATTCTTGTCAAGTGTGATGAAGAAAAAAGCAATTGTATTTATTCTTTCAGATTTTATTACTGACGAATATGAACAAACACTTAAGATTGCAGCCAAAAAACATGACCTTACAGGGATTCGAATTTATGACAAGCGTGAAGAAGAAATTCCAAATTTAGGAATTGTGCAAATGTTAGATAGTGAAACAGGGGAAACCATGCTGGTGAATACGAGTTCAAAAACAGTGCGAAAAAATTACGCAAAATTCTATCAAGATAAAGTCAACTATTTTCAAGAATTATTTTCGAGAAGTGGCGCAGGCGCATTAAGTACAAGAGTTGACGAAAGTTATGTGAAAAAATTATTAGGCTATTTTAAACGAAGAGGCTAACGAATGAAGAATTGTGAATTGAGAATGACAAATTTAAAAGTACATACCTTAAAAAAACAGGAATCATTTCTTCAAATGATTGGGTTTGTAGTGCTTTTTTTCTTGTGTGCATTAACAAGTACATATGCTCAAAATGTCACAGCTCAGGTAGATTCTACACAAATAAAAATTGGAGAAGAAATAAAACTTACCATTGCTGTGGAAGCAGATTCTACAGCGAGCATAGTTTTTCCGGAAGGTGAAAACATTTTTTTGCCGCTAGAATTGTTGGAATCGTATCAAGTAGACACGCTAAAAAAAGATGCCAAATACAATCTTATCAAAAAATATGGTGTGACGCAATTTGATTCTGGTTCTTATTATATTCCAAAACAAGTTGTATTAATTAATAATAAGCCATTTTTTACAGATTCGATTCGTGTTGCTGTGGCCGATGTTGCTGTTGATACACTCAAGCAGAAAATGTATGAAATAAAATCATTAGTTTCTGTTGAAAAAACCAGCAGCGATTGGTGGAAGTATTTCTTACTAGTTTTAGGACTGTTGATAGCTTTCGGATTGTACTTCTACTACTTTGTGTTTCAGCTCAAGCCAAAAAAGAAGAAAAAAAAGAAAGCGGAAATTCCTCCATATGACCGTGCTCTACTCCAATTAAATGAGTTGGATAAATCCACACTTTTACTCAAATCAGAATACAAGGATTACTATTCAGAACTAACCAATATTGTTCGACAATATATTGAAGAAGAAGTTCATATTGATGCACTCGAAAGTACCACAGAAGAACTTATTCGTAAAATTGAAGCACAAAAAGACGCAGGATATTTGGCATTGAAAGATGAAACAATCAAAAATCTAAAAAATGTCTTGCAAACGGCAGATTTGGTAAAATTTGCAAAATCAAAACCCGACGATGCCGTTGTAAAAGCAGATCGTAATCTGGTAGAAAATATCGTTGTAGAAACAAAAGAAGCAATTCCAGAAATCTCAGAAGAAGAACGCAAAAAAGACGAAGAATATCAACTACGATTACTAGAACAACAACGTAAAAAACGACGTTTTAGAAATACAGTTATTGGCGTGGCTGCAATGATTATTGTTTTTGGAGGATTGATTGGTTACGCTGTTCTCAACTATGTAAAAGAAAACACTTATATCGGTCATTCTATGAGTGATCTTTCCGAAGGCGAGTGGATAACAAGTCGTTATGGAGCTGCAGGATTCACAATTGCAACGCCTAAGGTATTAAAACGTATTACACCAATTCAGAGCAATGATTCTGTGCCAGCTCCTGTACAAACGGATATTTTTGCTTATCAAAGCCATTTGGCGCCACTTTCAATAGTATTAGAATTGGTCACTTTTACGCAAAAACCAGAAATTACATTAGATGATATTGGCAATCAAATATTAAAGGGATTTGAAGATAATGGGGCTACTGAACTGATAGTGAAATATGATGAATTTGAATCACCACAAGGAATCAAAGGACTTAAAATGTATGGAACAGGAACTTTTGTGGATGAAGTTAGTCCATTAGGAGGCACCAATGACAGAGCTTATGAAGTCTATATTTTTGAAGAAGGACGTGGAATACAAATTCTCAAATTCATGTATGCTGAAAAAGATGAAGAAGGAAAAGACATAGTAGAACGAGTGTTAAATTCAATGACACAAACAGAGGAGGAACAACAATGATAGGAAATTACAGTTTTGCACATCCAGAGTTTTTTTGGTTGCTATTGTTTATTCCATTAGCAATAGTATGGTATGTTTGGAAAAAACCGAAGCAACTAGCAGCTGTAAAAATGTCAAGTTTACAAGGCTTCAAAACGACACCAAGCATATTACCCAAACTAAAACCGATACTCTTTATATTGCGATTGTTGGCACTTGTAGCCTTAATTACAGCATTGGCGCGACCACAAACCAAAGAAGTATCTACACGAATCAAAACCAATAAAGGAATTGATATTGTGATGGCAATTGATGTGTCAGCGAGTATGTTAGCACGTGATTTGAAACCCAATCGTTTAAGTGCATTGAAACGTGTTGCTGCTGAATTTATTGATGGTCGCCCAAGCGATCGAATTGGTTTGGTAGTATATGCAGGAGAAAGTTTTACGAAAACACCAATTACGACAGATAAAAACATCATTCAAAATGCTTTAAAAGACATCAAGTATGAGCATGGAGAATTAGTTGGTGGAACAGCAATTGGTATGGGACTGGCGACTGCTGTAAACCGTTTAAAAGACAGTAAAGCAAAAAGTAAAGTAATTATTCTGTTAACAGATGGTGTGAATAATGCAGGATTTATTGAGCCGCAAATTGCGTCAGAACTAGCGTTAGAATATGGCATTAAAACCTATACAATTGGAATTGGAACTAACGGAATGGCTTCCACTCCGTTTGCGTTAAATCCTGACGGAACAATCATGTTTCGTAACATGCAAGTAGAAATTGACGAAAAGCTCTTGCAGGAAATTGCACAAACAACAGGAGGAAAATACTTTAGGGCGACCAATAGCAAAAAATTAGCCGAAATCTACGAGGAGATTAATAAATTAGAAAAAACAGAAATAGAAGAATTTAGATATACCAACTATGAAGAGAAATTTCGAATTTTTGTCTTCTTTGCGGGTATATTACTATTGATAGAAATAGTATTACGTACTACGGTATTTAGAAGTTTTATCTAAAGCGAACTATGTTAGAAGAAAAAAAATATTTTTACTTACTCATCATCATCCCTATTGTAGTGTTGGTTTATATTCTCTTGCAGTTATGGAAACGAAAAGCACAGAGAACATTTGCTAACAAACAATTGTTAGAACGCTTGAGTCCCGAAAAATCAACATTCAAACCTATACTAAAATTGATTATTTGGTGTTTGGCGATAGCTTCACTGGTAGTAGCATTAGTAAACCCTAAAATAGGAACCAAACTAGAAACAGTAAAGCGTGAAGGAGTTGATATTGTTTTTGCTGTAGATGTCTCTAAAAGTATGTTAGCTGAAGATATTTCCCCAAGTCGTATAGACAAAGCAAAGCGAATCGTATCAGAGATTATTAACAATTTAGGAAGCGATCGTATCGGAATCATTGCGTATGCGGGAAGAGCAGTGCCACAATTACCAATAACCACCGATTTTTCTGCGGCAAAAATGTTTTTATCAAACCTCAATACAGATATGCTATCATCGCAAGGAACAGCCATTGATGATGCAATACGTTTGGCAAAAACCTACTACGATGATATAGAACAAACAAATCGAGTATTGGTAATCATTTCTGATGGTGAAGATCATTCCAGTGGTGCCGCCAAGCTTGCCGAAGAAGCAACCAAAGAAGGAATAAAAACTTTTACCATCGGTATTGGAACAGCAAAAGGTGGTCGAATTCCAATAAAAAGAAGAGGAATTACTGAATCGTACAAGCGCGATGCTCAAGGAGAAGTAGTAATAACGCGTTTAAACGAAAAAACATTACAAAAAATAGCTGCTGAAGGAGACGGAGCTTATATTGATGGAACGGTAACAGAAACAGCTGTTAATTTTATCACAGATAAATTGGGAGCTATGAATAAAACAGAATTTGAAGCCAAAAAATTCTCTGAATATCAAGATCAATTTCAGTGGTTTTTAGGCTTGGGAATTTTTCTATTACTAATAGACATTTTTTTACTAGAACGAAAAACAGCTTGGCTGCAAAAGTTGAACTTATTTAATGAAAAAAAATCATGAAATACTTCAAACAAACATTCGCACTTTTAGTATTGATGGTTTCTGTGATGTATGGACAAAATAAGGAAACAGAACAAATCAAAAAAGAATCTAAAGTTTATACGTACAATGCGAACAAAGCTTTAGCAGAAAATAGTTTCGCGGATGCTGAAGCCGAATATAGAAAGGCAATTTCAAAAGATGGCGAAAATGCAACTGCAAAATATAATTTAGGGAATGCGTACTATCAAAACGAAAGTTATGAGCAGGCATTCAATCGTTACAAACAGGCTTCAGAAGTAGCTCTAACAAAAGCAGAAAAACACAAAGCATATCACAATATGGGCAATGTCTTTATGAAAAATAAAGAATATGAAAAGGCAGTAGCAGCGTATAAAAATGCATTGCGAAATAATCCAACAGATGACGAAACACGCTATAATTTTGCCTTAGCGAAAGAAATGCTCGAAAAAAATCCTCCAAAAGAAGACGACAAGGACAAAAAAGACAAAGACCAAAAAGAAGAAAACAAAGAACAAGATAAAAAGGATCAAGACAGCAAAGATCAAAACGATAAAAAAGAAAACGAAGGCGATAAAGAAAAGGACGAAGGAGGAAAAGACGATAAAAATAAAGACGGAGAAGGCGATAAAGAAAAAGAAAAAAATAAACAAGACCCTAAGCAAGACCAGAATAAAGGCGATCAAAAAGAAGATCAAAATAATCAACCACAAAAACAACCCAAACCGAATCAGTTGTCGCCACAACAAGTTAAAAGTTTGCTGCAAGCAATGAATAATGCTGAAAAGAAAACACAAGATAAGTTGAATGAAAAAAAGGCAAAAGGCATCAAAGTAAAAACGGAAAAAGACTGGTAATTTACTTTGTAACACGTAGGTTTAAAGTTTAAAACATACATGAAAACAAACACATACATACTTACTATTATTGTTGCGCTATTCACAAGTGTGCTTTCGGCTCAAGTTACTTTTGAAACCAAAGTAAGCAAAAAGAAACTAGGCGTAAATGAGCGTTTGCGTGTAGACTTTGAAATGGATAGGGATGGAGATAATTTTACGGCACCTAAATTTACAGGATTTCGTGTAGCGGCTGGTCCTATACAATCTATGAATCATGTATGGAACAACGGACAACGCTCTTTTTCTAAGACCTACACCTATTTTTTACAGCCTACAGCAGAAGGGAAATTTACAATCAAACAAGCACAGATTGAAATTGATGGGCAAATATATAAAACACTTCCTGTTACGGTTGAGGTTACCAAAGCGGTTGATAAACCCAAAGATGGCAATAATGCGGATTATGTGGTTTCGGAAGGAATTCATTTAGTAACTGAAATCTCAAATGGAAACCCATATTTGAATGAACCTGTAACGATTTCCTATAAACTATATGTAAAACCTGGAATCAATGTAAATGATTATCGAGAAATATCAAAACCTACGTTTACGAACTTTTGGAGCCAAAATATTGAAACAAAACTTACTGCACAAAACGGAACATATAATGGCGAGCCGTATCCGTATGTAACATTACGACGTTTTGTATTATATCCGCAAAAAACAGGAAAACAAGTTATAGAACCTTTTTCTATCGATTTACAAGTTTCAGTGCCTACGCAACGAAGAGATATTTTTGGAAGACGTTATGAAACGGTACATAAAACTTTGTCATCTGCGAGTAGAACAATTGAGGTAAAAGCATTGCCTGAAGCAGGGAAACCTGAAGATTTTTCAGGAGCTGTTGGCGATTTTGATTTTGAGGTTACAGCAAGTAAAACTTCGTTGAACGCAACAGAATCGCTTCAAGCAACAGTGGAAGTGTCAGGAAAAGGAAACTTGAAACTATTCCAATTACCCAAACTTAAATTGCCTAGCTCACTTGAGGTGTACGATCCGGAATTTACTGAACGTGTCAGTACACGAATAACAGGAATGCAAGGAAAAATCTCCGATAGCTATACAATAGTTCCTCAATTTAAAGGGAAATATCCAATTCCGAGTATTTCATTTTCATACTTTGATCCAAAGGAAAAAAAATACAAAACACTTACGTCAAATGAAATTGTTATTGATGTAATAGAAGGTCCGGTAAATACAACTACAGTGGATAATTCTGATAACCAATCTACTACGCAAAAACAAATCGTAACGAGTAGTGGTTCTCAATTCAAATTCTTAAAAACAACGGCAAACTTAGAAGCCATAGAAGCAAAAGATTTCTTTAAATCAAATGTATTCTATGCGTTATTATTAGGGCCATTTTTATTTATTCCAATTATCTTATTTGCAAGAAGAAAGAAAAGAGCGTATGATAATGATATAGAAGGAAATAAAACACGTACTGCAAACCGTTTAGCTAAACGTTACCTTTCTGAAGCCAAGAAAAAAATAGACGATAAAGAAGCATTTTATGAAGTGCTAGAGCGCGCACTACACAACTATTTACGAGCCAAATTACGTATAGAAACTTCAGAATTTAGTAAAGAAAAAATTCAAAGTTTATTGGTAGAGCGCAATGCACATCAACAAACGGTTGACGAATTTATTGAGTTGTTGAAAAGCTGCGAATTTGCGCGTTATACACCAGCTTCTGACGTAGCTATTCATAAAGATTATGAAAAAGCAGTGCAAACCATTTCACAAATAGACAAACAAATACGTAGATAAAAAGAAATGAAAAACAAGATTACATTTATTTTGCTCATGTTCATTTCTAGTCTAACGCTAGTTTTTGGACAAAATAATACTGCTTTATTTGAAGAAGCAAACAAAGCGTACAATGAAGGAAATTATCCAGAAGCAATTACCAAATATCAATCTATTTTAGAAACGGGTAATCACTCTGCTGCTATCTATTATAACTTGGGAAATGCATACTATAAAAGCAGTGAAATTGGACCAAGTATTTACTATTTTGAAAAAGCGTTACAATTGGCACCAAATGATACTGATATTCAAAATAATTTAGCGTTTGCCAAAAACATGACAATTGACGCTATTGAACCATTACCTAAAACACAACTCTCAAAATTTGTTAATAATATCACTGATGTTTTTACATACAATCAATGGGCGTGGATTGCTGTATTTTTTGCTTTTCTCTGTGTAATCTCGTTCTTACTATATCAATTTGCATATCAAAGTTTAAAAAAGCGAATATATTTTTTAATCAGTGGAATTGCATTTCTTTTTATTATAGGAACAGTTGCTATAGCATATCATGAATATGGAGAAGCGCAACAAGATCGACCAGCAATTGTATTCGCCGCCGAAACTATTGTAAAATCAGAACCGAACTTACGTAGTCAAGAAGTTTTTACACTGCATGAAGGAACAAAAGTTCAAGTACTAGATACTGTCAGCAACTGGAAAAAAATTCGCCTTATAGATGGAAAAACAGGTTGGATTATTTCAGAAGATATTAATGAATTGTAACAGTTTATTAATACTTTTATGTGACTATTACAGATACCAAACCAACCAACTATGAAAAATTTATTCTCTAATATAAAAGGTGATGCTTTTGGTGGAATTACCGCAGGAATTGTAGCTTTACCTTTAGCACTAGCATTTGGGGTTTCTTCAGGATTAGGACCTAGTGCAGGATTGTATGGAGCTATTTTTATCAGTTTTTTTGCTGCACTTTTTGGAGGAACGAACACTCAAATTTCAGGACCAACAGCTCCAATGACGGCTGTAAGTATGGTGGTTATTGCTGGAATTATTGCTGCGAATGATGGCGACCCTGAAAAAGCACTACCCGCAATTCTTACGGTTTTCTTACTAGCTGGAATAATGCAAATTGGCTTGGGAGCCATTGGTTTAGGAAAATACATTAAATACATACCTTATCCAGTAGTTTCTGGTTTTATGACTGCGATAGGAGTAATTATTTTAATTACACAAATTTTACCTTCTATTGGCTATTATCCAAAAGAAGATATGGAATATGTTGAAAAATTTAAGCCGCAAGCAGAAGAAGTAATACTAGAAAATATTCTTAAAGAAGAACAAAAAGAAGGAATTCTGGTTTTAGAAAATTTTGAAGAAACCATCAAAAGAGGAAAAGCAATTACTGAAGAAGAAATTCTAAAAGAATCCAAAACATTAGCAAAAAATAATGCTTCGGGAGTTGTAGGAGCTATCAAAGTATTACCAAGAGCTCTTAAAAACATTAATTGGCTAGAATTATTATTGGCACTAGGAACTATTATTATTATTTATGGTTTTAAACGGATTACAAAGACTATTCCTAGTACACTTGTTGCACTTGTGGTTATGTCTGGAATTGCATATGGTTTTGGATTAAACTACAAACCTATTGAAAAGATTACTGGAGATTTTCCGATGCCTAAAATGGAAATTTTTACTCAGTTTGACCTTGGAAGTATCTCGCCATACATATTTACAGCATTAACGTTGGCACTATTAGGAGCAATCGATTCTCTTTTAACTAGTGTTGTGGCAGATAATATGACCAAAACAAAACACAACCCGAATAAAGAATTGGTAGGTCAAGGAATTGGAAACTCTATCGGTGCAATTTTCGGCGGGATTCCTGGAGCTGGAGCTACTATTCGGACAGTAGTTAATATCAATTCTGGAGGAAAAACCCGTTTATCGGGAATGATTGCAGGTGTACTTTTACTAATCATTCTTTTAGCTCTTGGACCAGTAGCTTCACAAATTCCAGCGGCTGTTTTAGCGGGAATTTTAATCACTGTAGGAATTGGTGTGATGGATTATAAAGGACTGAAAGCCATTCCAAGTTTGCCAAAAGATATCAAATTAGGCCCCATTCAACTAAGTTCAGAAGTGTTAATTATGCTCACTGTATTGGCATTGTCTACTTTTTGGGATTTAATCTATGCCGTAGGAATTGGTCTCGTAATTGCTTCTTTGATGTTTATGAAAAAGATTGGTGATATTACAGCGCAAGGCTCTGATATTAAAACTTTGCGTGAAGAAGCTTGGGAAGACGAAATTGATTTTCCAGACAATTTAAAAGAAGAAGTATTTATCAAACATATCAAAGGGCCTTTATTTTTTGGTTCTACAAGTGAAATTCAAGCATTGTCCAAGCAATTACCCAATACAGCACGTGTAATTATTATTCGTATGGAAAAAATGCAGTATATCGATCAATCAGGATTATATACTTTAGAAGATATATTAGTTGATCTTAAAAGTGTGGGACGCAAAGTACTATTTGTCAACGTACCTACACAACCGCGTTACATGATGGAACGTATTGATATTATTCCAGATCTTATTCCAGAAGAAGATTGTTTTGACAGTTTTGAAGCTTGTTTGCAGTGGATTAAAACGAACGTAAAAGATACAATTTAGCGAGTTTTAAAAAATCAAATCAAACACAAAAGAAAATAATTTATAAATCAGATAAAAGAAGCATAGCAAAAACAATACAATCATTCCTAAACAGCAACCACAATTACCTTTGCCATTTGTTTGATACGTTCTAAAATGCCGAGAATCAGTGTTGTTTTGTTCGACCAACATAAGTTTTAGATTGTTTTTTTCTTTTGATACGGTTTATTCAACGTGATTTGTAATTTTTTTTGAGGCAGTTGTGCTATTTTATGTTCACTAAGATGCTCAATTTTTGGATTTTCACATTTTTCACACATTACTCTGAGCTTTGATTTTCTTCAATTTCCTGTATATCTTTTTGTTGTTGTTCATCATCTTTGCGTTGTCGTTCTTCGTCATTTATTTTCTCATCTATATTGGTTTCTTCCAACACATATGCAAACACAAAACCTCCAATTTCTTTTACAGGTTCATATAATACTGAGTTATCAATGGTTTCTTGCTTTACGAATTCCATTGTATTGTTTGTTCGGTCAAAAAACACTAAGATTGCGCCAGCGATTACTGCCATTTTCAATCCGCCAAAAGCACCACCAAGTAATTTATTCAAAATTCCTAACGATGCAAAATCAGCAATTTTTGTCAATAGTTTTCCTGCTAAGGTAATCAATACTAAAATCACAATAAACGTAATCGCAAAAGCGGTTAAGTTGATGTATTTTTCATCCCAAGAATGAAACTGTTCACTTAAATAATCGCCTGCGAAATAGGAAAAATGAATCGCTCCGTACAATCCCGCAATTAGCGCTACGAGCGAAGCAACTTCTACAAAAAGTCCTTTCATTAAGCCACGAACGATTCCGAGTAAAATCATTCCGCCTAAAATGATATCAATAAAATTCATCTACGATGGTTTTTAACAAATATAGAACTTTTATTGAAAGGTTTTTATTGTGTTAAATGGCGATACCTAAATGAAATATTGTTTTGTTTGCGATAAATCGCTTCACTGAAGGTACTAATATCACAGTCATCTCTTATATCAAAAGGAAATACAAGTTTTTTCGATATTCCTTTATTTTAAAACGCATGTAGAATTTAACTTCTTGGGATTTTTCATATGCGTAATTTCCATAAATTTCCTTGAAATTCTTATTCATCACAAATCTATAATTTTAAATGTACGTTACGTACCTTTGCCACAGAAAAGGAACAAAGTCATGGCAAGAGATGAACAACTGAAAGAGCGATGGAATGTTGTAGTTGAAAAGCTAACAAAACAATTTGCTGAAGGCGACACGCTTGATTTAGATTCAATTATTTATTTGATTGGCGTACAAGAACTCGGACAATTACATAGAAATTTTAAGAAAGACGAGAAAATCAATTTAATGCATATTGCAATTTGCCGTTTACTCGAACCATATGGTTATTATGAGTTTGATTATTTTGATGATGATGGTTGGCCACATTATAAATTCAAAGAGCAATTGCCCACCCTAAAGGCTGGCGAACAAACAATTTTGATGAAAGAAGCTATTGTCAACTACTTTTTAGAAAAGGAATATATCGATTAAGTGAGTTTTATGTAAATTTGCAAGCTAAATTAAGAAGGTTGTCATGATAGATAAGATCAAGGAACATATCGCAGAAGTAGAAAAATTCACCACTAAAGCCAAAGAAGACATAGAAAACTTCCGAATCAAATATTTGGGAAAGAAAGGTCTGTTGAATGAATTTTTTGCGGAATTTAAAAATGTTCCTAATGAACAGAAAAAGGAATTTGGACAAACGATCAATCAACTCAAAACTGCGGCGCAAGAAAAAGTCAACGCACTTAAAGAAGCTTTAGAAAATTCAGCAGAAGAAAAAGGGAAATATGGTGATTTGACGCGTCCTGCACAACCAATCGAAATTGGAGCACGTCATCCAATATCCATTGTGAAGAATCAAATTACTGATATTTTTGCGCGAATTGGGTTCAATGTATCTGAAGGTCCTGAAATTGAAGATGATTGGCATAATTTTACAGCATTGAATCTTCCAGAATATCACCCTGCACGCGATATGCAAGATACGTTCTTTATTCAAACCAACCCTGATATCTTATTGCGTACTCATACAAGTTCTGTGCAAGTACGTTATATGGAAAATAATCAACCTCCTATTCGTACAATATCACCCGGTAGAGTGTATCGAAATGAAGCGATCTCTGCACGTTCTCACTGCTTTTTTCATCAAATAGAAGGCTTATATATTGACAAAGAAGTAAGTTTTGCAGATTTAAAACAGACATTGCAACACTTTACCAAAGAAATGTTTGGGAAATCTAAAATCCGTTTGCGTCCGTCGTACTTTCCATTTACTGAGCCAAGTGCCGAAATTGATGTGTATTGGGGATTGGAAACTGAAACGGATTATAAGATTACCAAAGGAACAGGTTGGTTGGAAATTGGAGGCTGCGGAATGGTAGATCCAAATGTGTTAACCAATTGCGGGATAGATCCTGAAACCTATTCTGGTTTTGCGTTTGGTGTAGGTATTGACCGAATCGCAATGCTATTATATCAAATAGGAGATATACGTTTGTTAAGTGAAAATGATGTTCGTTTCTTAGAACAATTTAAGTCAGTATTGTAATCAAAACATCTAAAAAATATATTTCCTACAAAGAAAAATAGATGAAAAAAGACATAGAAATTCCGAAAGTTGAAGGTGTATATATGGCGGTTGTGCAAGAGCATAATACTATATACAATACAGACGATTGGAACGCATATATCATTAATGATAAAGATGTAGAGTTGGAAATGTTGTTGGTTGTTTCACATGGTTACAACGAGACCAAACAAACTTCTTTAATGCGTCATAAATTAGAAAAGTTGCCTGCAAAATCCTATGCAAAAGTAGAGTGGATGCAGGAAGATGTATTGGCGTTGAATAATGAATTTAGAGTTACTTTTTTTGAAGGAGGAAAAATGTTTGACAAGAAATATCTTTTCCGAAAAAATACGATTAACAAAAATGCTTTCCGCTCACTTCCATTAATGGAACAAAAAGGCGTGTTGGTAAAATAGATTTTATTTGTTTTTTAGATTTATTTAGAAACGCTTTGCTTCAGAAGTTAGACTTTTCTTGTCATTTCAGCATAGGCAGGAATACATTTTCAAACTTTCAAGTCAATAAATAAGTACACTAAAAATTGCTACACTGTTGCATTAAGACTAATCTAGTTTCTCGGTTAATTTACTAAATACTTTTTTAGGATCTTTATTTTGATACAAAATTGCATACACAGCGTTAATAATAGGTAACTGTGTTTTTTTTGTATTCTTTTGATTTAAAAGAAAAGCACTTTTGGTCGCGTAATAACCTTCGGCAACCATGTTCATTTCCATTTGCGCAGATTTCACCGTGTAACCTTTCCCGATCATATTTCCAAACATACGATTTCGAGAAAATACAGAATATCCTGTTACGAGAAGGTCACCTAAATAAGCAGAATTATTAATATTACGCTTCATCTTATGCATTTTTTTGATAAAGCGTTTCATTTCACGTATAGCGTTACTCATTAACACACTTTGAAAGTTGTCTCCGTAACCCAAACCATGTGCAATTCCTGCTGCGATAGCATAAATATTTTTTAACATTACAGCATATTCCGTACCGATTACGTCGTCGCTTACTTTTGTTTTGATATAATTACTAGCCAGTGTATTGGCAATAGCTTTCGCTTTTTTCTGATCGGCACATGAAATAGTTAAATACGATAAACGTTCTAAAGCTACTTCTTCTGCATGACAAGGACCGGCAATGACCGCAATATTTTCAAACGGAATATTGTATACATCATGAAAATGTTCACCTACTAACAATCCAGATTCTGGAATAATTCCTTTGACGGCAGAAACTACTATTTTTTGAGTAATATCTGTCGTTAATTTTTGCAATTCATCATAAATAAAAGCTGAAGGAATCACAAAAATTAACACATCTGCATACGCTGCAATTTCGTTGATATTGTTGCTAAGTTTTAACTTATTTGTATTAAATTCAACAGAACTTAAATAACTTGGATTGTGTTGTTCTTTTAGTAAATATTCTTTTGTGTACACACTTCGCATATACCAACCTACTTCATCCAAATTTTCACAAAGCATTTTCACAATGGCAGTAGCCCAACTTCCAGCTCCAAAAACGGCGTATTTCAATTCTTTATCCATAAAGGGGTTCATCTGAGATTCAAAAATACACAAAATATCGCTCTTATCTTAGTGTTGAAAATCAGTTGTTTGTTTTTTTGGCATGTGTTTTGAAAGAACAAAAATAATAACATTAAAACGTTTGGCTTATGAAGACTATAAAATTACTATTAGCAGTTACATTATTTAGTTCTATAATGAGTTCTTGTTATACAGAAGTTATTGTAGAAGACCCAATTATTGACGAGCCAGGCATTACGTTACATCAATTATTGAGCTCGTATGAATTGTGGTATGTAAATATTAATGAAACAACAGGAAATGGAGAAGTGCCATTTTTACAACGAGCATTTACAGTATCATTCAGAAATGGAACTCTGTTTGCAAACAATAACATTTCTGGGATTGGAAGCAATGGAAATGGGTATGGAATCGATGTGGGAATTTATGCTACCGATTATAATATTGTTGATATAGACCATGATGTTGATGGATATTATCCATTACGTGTATATCAAATAGGTGTAAATAGAATCCGCTTACACGATAGCGCTACAAATACGAGCTATTATTTAACAGGATATCAGCGTTCAAATTTCGATTATGACTTTGTTTTCTATGATAATATTCACTATTTACTGCAGGAATTTACCGCTTGGAAAAAGACATATACTAGTCAAGCAGGAATGCTAAATCAATTTGACGATGAAAACTTTTTAGCATTTTTAGCAGGAGGAAATGACGATACATTTTTATCTTCTACAGATTCTGTTAATACGCCAATTGCAGATTTGATATACGATTACGAAGGAGTTTATACTGTATATGATGTAGAAGGTGATCCGTATTCGAAAGTTTTAACATTAGATTATGATTATTTAGACAATGAATACTTCGAATTGAACGTTATCAATGACGAAACAATAGAGTTATATCATCCAGATTCAGGAACAACCTACGAATTTCAAGGAAGAGGATACATTCAATATTTACGTTCTTCTACAGATGCTAACTCGACAAAGTTGAAGCAAACAAACAAGAAACGTAAAAAGATTATTAATAAGAAGTTCAATAAGGACGACTTTAAGAAATAAAAATATAAAGACTTTGGTTGGTTATTTAGTTTAGAAACAGTTTTTGCATCCGTGCAGAGGCTGTTTCTTTTTTAAAGACTACCAGAAGCTTTTAAAATTTGTAAAAACACTACAATAAATAAAAAATTCAATGGTACAAACCTTTTGATAATTATTCAATTTTTTGTACTTTTTCATTCAACCCTTTATTAACAAATAAACAAGAATACTATGGGATTATTTTCATTTATAAAAGACGCTGGAGCAAAATTATTTGGCGGAAAAACGTCTGCTGAAAAAGCGGCAGAAGAAGCAAAAGAAAATGAAGAAGCTGCAGCAGCGGCAAAGGAAAAAGCAGAAGCTTCTATTGTTGAAACAATTCATGACTTAGATCTTCAAGTTGAAGATTTATCAGTTTCGCTATATGGTGATACTGCTATTATTACTGGAAAAGCGCACGACCAAGCTACAAAAGAAAAAGTAGTACTGGTTGTAGGGAATACACAAGGTATTGCAATGGTTGATGACCAAATGGAAGTAGAGCATACAGAACCAGAAGCACAATTTCATACAGTTGCCAAAGGAGATACACTTGGTAAAATTGCCAAACAATATTACGGTAATGCAATGAAATATCCTGTTATTTTTGAAGCTAATAAGCCAATGTTAAAAGATCCAGATTTAATTTATCCAGGACAAGTATTACGAATTCCAGCTTTAGATTCATAAAAAAACAAAAAAACTCCTCAAAATGAGGAGTTTTTTGATAAAATACCCTTCAAAACTTACAAAAAAGGGGAAAAGTCCCCTTGTGTGATACCTTGTAAATCTTCTAATATTGTGGTCTAAATAACTGCTAGTATGAAGAGTTATCGGTCGTTAATTATAATTCCGCTTTTTATTATATTATTAATTCTAATGGGAATCACTGCTTTTGTGATGCCTAAAAAAGAAATTATTGGAACTTGGGTATCAGAACAAAATCCAGATTATAAGCTAGAGTTTATGCAAAATGGAGTCTGTAGAGATTTTTATGCAAATAAACCACATAAAAACTATGTGTATACTATTTCGACTCAATGTAATGAAAATAGTGCTTATCGTTCTTTATTTGTTAAAATAGAAGACGAAGAAGGTTTCTTTTCAAAATGCTATGAGCTGAAAGGTGTAAATGAACAAAATAATGGAATTTTAGTTTTAGGTGATACAGAAAAAGATGAAGAGTATCGATATTCTAAAATTTTAGATAATAGTGGTTTGTAGTTTTTAAAGTCTACTTTCTATAAAAATTCATTTCGTCAATATACTGCCAAACTTCTGCAGGAAGTAAGGGTTTGATGTTTTTATTCGCTTTAATTGCTTTACGAATAAAAGTAGAAGAAATTTCCATAATAGGAGCATCTACAGGATGTATTTTAGGATGATTTTCAAATTGATGCGCTATTGTACCTTCAGAGATGCGAGGATATACATAAATATCATGATGTTGAAGAATCAACTCATAGTTTTTCCATTTATGTAGACTCTTTAAGTTGTCTTCTCCCATAATTAGACAAAACTCGTATTTTGGATATTTTTCTTGTAAATACGCTAATGTGTTAACAGTATAGTTGGGTTGTGGAAGATTAAATTCTATGTTGCTCGGTGAAATTTTATCGTATGTTTCTGTAGCAATCATTACCATTTGATATCGATGATGATTATCTAATAAAGAATTTTTTTTCTTAAAAGGGTTATGAGGTGTCACCACCATCCAAATGGCATCTAAATCACTATATTCTGCCATATGATTGGCAATTGCCAAATGACCTATATGGATTGGGTTGAATGTGCCAAAATACAAACCAACTTTCATAAAACTATTTATTTTCTGTACTGATAAATTCGCTTACAATGCGCTCGGCTTCCGCTTTGGCTTTACCTAAATCGTCGTTTTCAATGATGACATCAAATTGTGGAGCAGTCGCCATTTCAACTGCCGCTTTGGAAACACGCATATTGATTTTTTCTTCGCTTTCTGTTTTTCTCTTTTTCAATCGTTTAATCAACTCATTGATACTTGGGGGTTTGATAAAAATAGTAAGTGTTTCTTCAGGAAACTTACGTTTGATACGTAATCCGCCAACCACATCAATATCAAAAATAACATTCTTTCCAGCATTGCAAATACGATCTACTTCGGTTTTAAGTGTGCCATAATAATTTTCAGGATACACTTCTTCCCATTCTACAAATTCTTTGTTGCGAATTTTTTCTTTAAATTGTGGGACAGATAAAAAATAATAATCTTTTCCTTCTACTTCAGCACCTCTTTTTTCGCGAGAGGCTGCCGAAATTGAAAACTCTAAGTTGAGTTCGGGAATGCCTAATAAATGGCGTACTATAGTAGTTTTTCCTGCGCCAGAAGGTGCTGCAAATACAATTAATTTTCCTCTTTTCATTACAGCACGTTTAGTAATTGTTCTTTGATTTTTTCCAATTCGTCTTTCATTTGAACGACCAATTGTTGCATAGGAGCATAGTTTGATTTTGAACCAATAGTGTTAATTTCACGACCAATTTCTTGGGTAATAAACCCTAATTTTCTTCCGTTTGATTTGGATGATTGTAATGTTTGTGTGAAATAATTCAAGTGATTGTTTAAACGTACTTTTTCTTCTGTAATATCAAATTTCTCTAAATAATAAATCAATTCTTGTTCGAAGCGATTTTCATCTACTTGCTCTTTCAAATCGTCTAGGGCACGACGCAAACGCTCTCTTACAGAAGTCATTCGATCCCCATCCATAGCAATTACTTTTTCTAGCAATTCTGCAATATTTTGAATGCGCAATTGAAAATCTTCTTCAAGTACTTTTCCTTCAGCAATACGATATTCGTCCAATTGATCAATTGCGTATTGAAGAGCTTTTTCAATGACTTCAAATTCACTTTCATCAATTTCTTCGCGTTCAGTTTTTAACGCATCTGGCATACGAACGACCATTTTTAGCAACTCAACAGTATCTGCATCTGGGTCAATTTCACGTAATTGATCCATATATTCCTTTACCACACCTTTGTTGATTGTCGTGGTAGTTTCTTCTGCTGTTACTTCTATGTATAGGGAAAAATCAACTTTTCCTCTTAATAAAGAAGCCGCAATGGTTTTACGCATTTCCAATTCTTTTTCGCGGTAGTACGAAGGAATACGTGCATTTAGATCTAAACTTTTACTGTTAAGCGACTTCAGTTCGATCGTAATTTTTTTTGACGGAAGTTGTTCTACAGACTTTCCGAATCCTGTCATAGACTTTATCATACGGCAAAAATAGTAAAAATAGCGACAATGCTTAGGTTTCTTTGTCGGTTTCTACAATAGTGAAAATAACTCAAATAGGATTCTTTTCAATATGATAAACACGTGAAAAAAATCGTTTTTTAATTTTCCTTTTTTGTTATTTTTGACAAAACTGCCAAATGTCTTTAGTATTATTATCTATTGCGCCTGCTTTATTGGTCATTATTTATATTTATTATAGCGATAAATATGATAAAGAACCAAAGCATTTGTTATTTGTTTGTTTCTTTTTAGGTGCGGTAGGTAGTATTTTAATTGCTTCGGTTTCTCACCTTGTAGTTTCTCAATATTTTCCTGTTTTAGAAAATCCTGTCGTTTGGATTCAGTTTTTTAAAGCTTTTATTGTTGTTGCTTTAGTGGAAGAATTTAGTAAGTACATTTTTGTTCGATATTTTGCACAAGGACACAAAGAGTTTGATGAACCGTATGACGGAATTATGTATGCCGTAATGGTATCCATGGGCTTTGCAGTAACAGAAAACCTAGCATATGCATTTCAAGGAGGTATTGATACGGCTATTTATCGAGCATTTACAGCAGTTCCGGCGCATGCAACCTTTGGGATTATTATGGGATATTATATGGGGAAAGCTAAATTTTCAAGAAATCGAATTAAATTTAATCTTATCGGATTAGGATTGGCAACCTTTTTTCATGGTATTTATGATTTTTTCCTATTCATAAATTATATTCCAGGAATATCAATTGGAGCTTTTTTGTCTCTAGCTGTTGGAATTTTACTTTCTCAAAAAGCGATACGAATTCATCAAAGAAACTCGCATTTTAGACCAAAGTAGCAAAATGCAAAGCTCTTTTTTCGTTGTAATACACATTGTCTTCTTCAAAAAAACCTACATGGCCGCCATATTTGGGAATTTCTAAGTGCAAATTTTTATTCTTTTCAGCTTCTTCTATCGGAAAACATTCTTTGGATAAAAACGAATCATTTTTTGCATTAATTAATAGAGTAGGAATCTTTATGTAGGGTAAAAACTGTCGTGATGAACACTTTTCGTAATAATCGAATGCGTCTTTAAAACCATGAGCTTTCGAAGTGTATAAATTATCAATATACAGCATAGAATTTGCCTTTTTGATATCTTCTAACTTGATTAAACTAGGAAAAGCTGCGTGTTTGTGTTCTAGTTTTTGACGTAAATATTTAATAAACATTCTACTGTATAAATAATTTTCTGTACGCTTCATTTGCTGTAATGAACCTTTTAATTGGCAAGGAACAGAAACAGCAATTCCAGCTTTGATTTCTTTTGGAACACGAACAGTTTCTCCTAAATATTTCAATAACACATTACCGCCAAGACTAAAACCTTTCAAGACTATGTGTGAATACTGCGGGTGATTGGTTAAAATATGTTCTACTACTTCACGTAAATCTCCTGTAGCGCCCGCATTGTATGATTTAAACAATCGGTTAGGCTGTCCACTACAACTTCTAAAGTTCATAGCGACAGCGTCATATCCATTTCGGTTAAAAATTTTTGCAGTTCCTTTTATGTATGCACGCTGTGCGTTTCCTTCTAACCCATGTAAAATAATAATGAGTTTACTAACATTTTTATGATAGGCTGCATAGCTCCAATCTAAATCAATAAAATCTTGATCGCTCAATGTAATACGTTCACGTTTTTGGTAAACACCTAAAACATTTCGATAAAGGCCACAATACACGGTAGAAAAATGCCCGTTTTTAAAAATATGTGGCGGGTTATAATGACTTTTAACTAATGGCATGTTACTTTTGGTAAAAAGAAAAAATAAATATAATGTATTTTAAAGAATTTGACATTCGTTGGAGTGATTTAGATGCAAATCGCCATTTAGCGAATTCTGCGTATATAAATTTTATGAGTCATACGCGTATGGGATTTCTAATTGAAAATGGTTTTACACAACAACAGTTAGCAAAGCACAATATCGGACCAGTAGTGTTTTATGAACACATGTACTATTTTAAAGAAGCGTTTCCTGGGAAACCTGTAAAAGTATCATTAGAAATTGCTGGATTAAGTGAAGATGGAATGTTTTTTGAATTTGTTCATAATTTTTATGACATCCATGGGAAAAACTTTGCCAGTTGCGAAATGATGGGCGCTTGGATTGATTTAAAAACACGCCAATTAATTGGATTGCCCAACGAATTCAATACGGCTATTGCCAAGGCACCAAAATCAGAAAATTTTAAAATATTGTCTAAAGAAGATACACGTCGTTTCGGAAAAAAACCTGAAAACTTGCAGTAACTATTTGATTGTTAGTGAAAAAGAAGTAATTTTAAACAACACCTAAAAACGTTAATAACTAACATCTCAAAAATTATGGAAAACGTGAATTGGATTGCACTCATAGTAGCTGCACTCTCAACATTGGTTATCGGATTTATTTGGTACGGACCATTATTTGGAAAAGCTTGGATGAAAGAGACAGGCATAACTGAAGAAAAAGCAAAACAAGGAAGTATGGTAGTACGACTTGGAATAAGTGTAGTCTTAGCTTTTGTCGCTGTGTTTTTTATCTATATCAATTCAGTAGTAACTGGAGGATTACCGCCAGACGAATTACACAGTGTTAGTAATGTGCAATACCATACTTTTGGACATGGGGCTTTTCATGGAGCACTAATAGCATTGTTAATTGTAATGCCAGCATTAGTAACCAATGCATTATTTGAACAAAAATCATTCAAATATATGTTGATAAATGTTGGGTATTGGATTGTTACCTTTGCCATTATGGGGGGAATTGTCAATGCATGGATATAATTAAAAAGAAAAAAGAGAGGCTATTAAGTTTCTCTTTCTTTTTAATAATGTCTTATCCTTTCCAAATAGAATGATTCAATCCAATAATAAACGGGACACCTCGGTATGCAGTGATGTCTATTGCCTTTCCTCCACCGTTATATAATACCCAGCGATTTCTTCGATAATAAAAAATTCCGTTATTCCTACCAATTATCCAAACAGTTCCATCACTATTACAAGCAATTTTTTGTGCAATTCCATTACCTTGTAGTCGCATCCAACCCATTCCATTACCTCTCCAAATGCTTCCATCTTCTGCAATAATATAAGGAATTCCTCTATGAGCAGCAATATCTATAGCTTTTCCACCGCCAGGATACAAATTCCAGTTGCGTCCATCAAATGAAAAAACATTATTATTCACACCAATCAACCACAATTGTCCGTTGTCACTATAAATTCTTTTCCCTAAGCCATCACCTAACATAGGTGTCCAACCAGAACCTGTTCCTTTCCAAATACCATTATTCAATCCAATAATATACGGAGTTCCGTTATGAACAGTAATATCAAGTGCTCTTCCATTTCCAGGATATTCTTTCCATAGTCGTCCATTAAAAGAATACACTTTATGTTGCATTCCAATAACCCAAAGCGTTCCATTGTCATTATAAATAGCTTGTCCCTTTCCACCACCAGGCAATTGTTTCCAAATTTGTGCATCTGCGGAAGTAATACAAAATACTAGTAAAGTGAGTATGCAGGTAATTTTCTTCATGGTGATTGAATTAATGATTCTCTCTAAAAATACAAATTTAATGCCATAAAAAAAGCCTTTGAAATTCTTGTTTCAAAGGCTGTTCAGTAAGAATATTATTTTTATAATAGAATTTATAGATTAACGAAGAACGATAATTTATAAAAATCATCTGCTATAGCACCGTCATCTTCATCTGCAAGATTGGCTCCAAATGAAAGACGTAAACCAGCATTTCCTTTTGTAAATTGCACATAAGGACCTAAGCCGATATATACATCATTGCTATCCAAGTTCCCGCCGCCATTAACGCTACCTCCTGTAAAAGTAAGCTGCTCTAAGTGTCCTCCAAATGAAAAGAATGAAGCTGCTTTGTAACCAAAATTCAACCAGTAGTGAATGTAATTCGTTGTATTTTGTCCTGCTGCGGTATTATCGCTCAATGCTGCGTAGTATCCAAAGTAAAGTTGTCCTTCAAACTTTTTGGAACCATAGTTTACGGTCAAATTAGGAACAATACCGTCACCAATAATTCCTTCTTGTGCAGCACCACTAGACAACAAGCTACCAAACGTAAAACCTAGTTGTGGATTAATGTCAAAATCACCTACAGAAAAATTGTAGCCTAATCCAAATTCAGTCCAATTTCTCCAAGCGCTTCCAGTACCAGCGCCCCATTGAATTCCATAAGCTGTTAATGATCCTTTTTCACTAACATCATACGAAAAAGTCATCATTGGGTTTAGTCCAAAAAATACATCGTGGTTTAGGGAAAGTCCAGCGCCAAATTTGTCTTCAGTAGTTTCTTCTTGCGCAAAAAATGTAAAAGTTGTAAATACTAATAAACAAGTAAAAATTTTTCTCATAATAGTTTTCATTTTTTAATTAGATCAATAACAAACCTATATAAATAATTTTTTAACCCTATATTTTTTAGGGGTAAAAAAATAATTTTTATGACAATGTAAATTTTACCCTTATATTTTTTAAGGGTTAACTTTTTAAAAGAAGATTTTTTGATAAATTGATAAAGTAGTTTTTATTTATTTTATATGATTTTAGTTAAAAAAGTAATTATTTGATATAAAAACTAATTTTTCGCAAACGTTTTCGTAAAAAATTAACATTTTATAAGATTTTTAAACATGTATGATTTTGATAAAATAAAGCCTTAAAATTGGTAATTTATCATTGAACAACACTATAAATTATCAATTTCAGAAAAGTGTTTTGTGTTTTTTTATTATAAAATTCTTGCGGTTATCTTAGACATTAAATCATGGTGTAAAAAACCTTAAAAATATTTGATGATGCTAACGAAACAAGGACTCTATTTACCCGAATTTGAACACGATAATTGCGGCGCTGGATTTATATGTAGCCTAACAGGAAAACGCTCCAATGATATCATTCATAAAGCACTCGAAATTTTGGTAAAACTAGAACATCGCGGTGCGGTTAGTGCGGATGGCGTTACGGGTGATGGTGCCGGAATTTTAATAGATATTCCGCATGAATTCTTTAAAAAATCGTGCGATTTCAAACTGCCAAAAGCGGGCGAATATGCAGTCAGCAATGTATTTCTTCCCCAAAAAGACAATCAGCGACAGTACTGTATTGAGGTTTTTGAAAAGGAAATAGCAACTCAAGGATTACAACTCATCGGTTGGCGCGATGTGCCAGTAAATAGTGATGTTTTGGGTGAAATTGCCAAAGAAACAGAGCCGTTTGTAAAACAACTATTTGTTGGAAAATCATCAGCATCACAAAGCAATCGTGAGTTCAATATCAAACTATTTGCGGCGCGAAAAATTACGGAACACATCATTTATAATTCCAAACTTTCGCAGCATAAATTTTTCTATGTTCCAAGTTTGTCTACCAAAATCATCATATTCAAAGGCTTGCTCAAACCAGAACACATCAACGAATACTATTTGGACTTATTCGATGCCGATTTAGACACACGCTTGGCGTTGGTACATCAGCGATTTTCAACCAACACCTTTCCTACGTGGGATTTGGCGCAACCATTTCGCTACATCTGTCATAACGGTGAAATCAATACCCTTCGCGGGAATGTTTCTCGGATGTTTTCGCGTGAAGAAATCATGGAAAGTCCATTATTCGGAAAAGACATCAAGCGCATTTTACCAACCATTCTTAAAGGAAAATCCGATTCAGCTACCTTAGATATGGTGGTGGAATTATTACTCATGTCAGGGCGTTCACTGCCAGAAGCCATGATGATGTTAGTGCCGGAAGCTTGGGAGAAAAACCCAAACATGTCTGACACCAAAAGCGCATTTTACGAATACAATTCCTGTGTCATGGAACCGTGGGACGGACCTGCGTCGATTCCATTTACAGATGGAAATTACATTGGTGCAGTGTTGGACAGAAACGGATTGCGTCCGTCGCGATATACCGTTACAAAAAACGGAAATGTCATCATGTCGTCAGAAATGGGCGTTGTGGATATCAAACCAGAAAACGTAGCATTTCACGGGCGTTTAGAACCTGGAAAAATGTTTTTAGTAAACATGAATGAAGGGCGAATTGTCAATGACGAAGAAATCAAGGAAACGATTGCGGCAAAACATCCATACCGAAAATGGTTGAATGAAAACCTAGTGCATTTACGCGATATTTCCGCTAAAAAAGGTCCGATTCAATATGACGAAATTGACCTTAAAAAGCGTGAAATTGTCTTCGGCTATACACAAGAAGATTTAAACACCATCATTCGTCCCATGGCGCAACTGGCAAAAGAACCCATTGGTTCTATGGGAAGCGATACACCAATCGCAATTCTTTCAGAAAAGCCACAACTCATTTACAACTATTTTAAGCAGCTGTTTGCGCAAGTAACGAATCCGCCGTTGGATGGTGTTCGCGAAGAATTAATCACAGACATCAGTCTCACATTGGGAAGCGATGTCAATCTTTTTGACATCAGCCCGGAGCATTGTAAAAAGCTGAAAATTCAAAATCCAGTCATTTCTAAGCACGATTTGGATAAAATTCGAAACTACGACAGCAATCCAAACTTTAAAGTGGCGTCTATTTCAATGTTGTACGAAGTAAATCGTGGTTTAAACGAACTAGAAATCGCTTTAGAAAACTTGATGCACAAAGCATCCAAAGCAATTGACAACGGCGCAAATATCATCATTCTATCCGATAGATATGTAGACGAAAAACATGCGCCAATTCCAGCATTATTAGCGTGTTCATACGTCAATCACGCCTTGCACAAACTCAAAAAACGCTCCAAAATAAGCCTGATTATTGAATCAGCAGAACCACGCGAAGTACATCATTTTGCACTGTTATTTGGTTTTGGTGCGAGCGCGGTCAATCCGTATATCGTAAATGAAATTGTAGAAAAGCAAGTACTTAATGGCGATATCACAGAACATGAATATCTAACCGCAATCAAAAATTACAACAAAGCAATAGGAAAAGGTATTCTAAAAGTGATGAACAAAATCGGAATTTCGACGCTCAATTCTTATCGTGGTTCGCAACTATTTGAATGTATCGGAATCAATTCGACGACAGTCAAGAAATACTTTCCCAACACACCCACGCGCATTCAAGGAATTGGCTTACGCGAAATAGAACAAGAAATTGTAAAACGTCACAAAAAAGCTTTTCAAGTCAATGAAGTGAGCGCAGACATTGAAGTTGGTGGCGAATATCGTTGGCGACGTGGACAAGAAAAACATGTATTCAATCCGTTGACGGTTGCCAAATTGCAAGAATCCGTCAGAACAAACAAAGCTTCCACGTTCAAAGAATATTCCGAGTTGGTCAATAATCAATCCAAAAGCCTCATGACTATTCGTGGCTTGTTTGAATTTGACCAATTTGATCCAATTCCGATTGAAGAAGTAGAACCGTGGACGGAAATTGTAAAACGTTTCAAAACAGGCGCTATGTCGTATGGTTCTATCAGTAAAGAAGCGCACGAAAACTTAGCTATTGCGATGAACAGAATCGGTGGAAAATCGAACTCAGGCGAAGGCGGCGAAGACCAAGAGCGTTTCTATAAAAGTGCGCAAGGCGACTGGAAAAACTCGGCTATCAAGCAAGTTGCTTCAGGACGTTTTGGTGTGACATCAAATTATTTGACAAATGCGAATGAAATTCAAATCAAAATTGCACAAGGTGCCAAACCAGGTGAAGGTGGACAATTGCCAGGACCAAAAGTAAATCCTGAAATTGCAAAAACGCGAAACTCTACGCCGTATGTCGGACTCATTTCGCCGCCGCCGCATCACGATATCTATTCCATTGAAGATTTATCACAACTCATTTACGACGTCAAAGCTGCCAATCGTGAAGCTAGAATCAATGTGAAATTGGTCTCTGAAATTGGCGTAGGAACTGTCGCTGCGGGAGTTGCCAAAGCAAAAGCCGATGTCATTCTCATTTCTGGATTTGATGGCGGAACAGGCGCTTCTCCACTAACATCTTTAAAACATGCAGGACTGCCATGGGAATTGGGAATTGCGGAAGCACAACAAACCTTGGTGATGAACAATCTCCGAAATCGTGTGGTGTTGGAATGTGACGGACAATTAAAAACAGGTCGCGATGTTGCGATTGCCTGTTTATTAGGCGCTGAAGAATTTGGGTTTGCCACCGCGCCGTTAGTGGCTTCGGGTTGTATTATGATGCGTGTTTGTCACTTAAATACTTGTCCTGTCGGAATTGCAACGCAAAATCCTGAATTGCGGAAAAAGTTCAAAGGAAAACCAGAACACGTCGTGAATTATATGTATTTCGTAGCGCAGGAATTGCGAGAAATCATGGCAAAACTTGGGTTTAAAACTGTGAACGAAATGGTGGGACAAGTCCAAAAACTCAATCGAAACAAAGCCATTGAACATTACAAAGCCTCTGGAATTGATTTGACGCCGATTCTTCACAAAGTAGCAGTTTCCGATGCGGTAAAATTGTACAATACAGAAGCCCAAGAGCACAATTTAGAAACACATCTGGATTTCAACATCATCAAACAAGCGCATCAAGCATTATTTAGAAGACAACGAACCGATTTACAATTCAACATCACCAATATTGACAGAGCTGTTGGCGCGATTATCAGCAATGAAATCTCTAAAATTTACGGTGCAGAAGGATTGCCAGAAGATACCATCAATATAGACTTTAAAGGTGCTGCGGGACAAAGTTTTGGAGCGTTTACAACCAAAGGAATTCGCATGACAGTTCACGGTAATACCAATGATTACTTAGGAAAAGGCTTATCAGGCGGAAAACTCATCGTAAAAGTTCCGAAAGAATCCACGATTATTCCTGAAGACAATGTCATCACAGGAAATGTAACCTTGTACGGCGCCACTTCGGGCGAAGTGTACATCAACGGAAAAGCAGGCGAGCGTTTTTGTGTGCGAAACTCAGGCGCGAAAGCTGTGGTAGAAGGAATTGGCGATCACGGTTGTGAATACATGACGGGTGGTGTGGCAGTTATTCTTGGGAAAATTGGACGCAATTTTGGTGCAGGAATGAGCGGCGGAATCGCGTATATTTTGGACATGGACAATACTTTTTTTGTGCAAAATTGCAATTCAGAAAGTCTAAATATAGATCCGATTACATCGAAAGAAGACGAACTGCAACTCAAACAACTCATCCAAAATCACTATCAGGCCACGGAAAGTCCTTTAGCGAAACGAATTTTAGACGATTGGCAACATTATCTGCCAAAATTCTTAAAAATAGTACCAGAAGAATACCGTCAGGCTTTGGTACGATTACAAAAAGAACAATTGCAAACAGCGTAAGACATGGGAAAAATAACAGGATTTATGGAGTACAAACGCCAAGATGAAGCGTATAAAGCTCCAGCAAAACGTATCAAAAACTACAAAGAATTTACCATCGCGCTAGAAAAATCAAAACTGGAAGAACAAGGTGCGCGCTGTATGGATTGTGGCATTCCGTTTTGTCACAGCGGTTGTCCGCTCGGAAACTTAATTCCCGATTTCAATGACAAAGTCTATCGTGGTAAATGGAAAGAAGCGGCAGAAATATTGCACGCAACGAACAACTTTCCAGAATTTACAGGTCGCTTATGTCCCGCGCCTTGCGAAGAAGCGTGTGTGTTAGGCATCAACGAAGATCCGGTAAGTATTGAAAATATTGAGAAAAATATTGTAGAAACCGCTTTTACGGAAGGCTGGATTGTTCCAAAACCACCGAAAGTACGTACCGAAAAATCGGTTGCGATTGTCGGTTCTGGCCCTGCAGGATTGGCTGCGGCACAACAACTCAATCGTGCAGGTCATTCGGTAACTGTTTTTGAACGTGATGAAAAAATTGGCGGATTGTTGCGTTACGGAATTCCAGATTTTAAGATGGAAAAACACATTATCGACCGTCGTTTGGCTGTGTTAGAAGAAGAAGGAATTACCTTCAAAACCAATGCACATGTTGGTGTGACCATAGATGCACAACAACTCAAAGCAGATTTTGATGCAATTTTACTCTGCGGTGGCGCGACAGTACGAAGAAACATTCCGATTGACGGCGCAGACGCGAAAGGCGTTCACCAAGCGATGGATTTCCTAAAACTCAACAATCAATACGTAGATGGTTTGGTAGATTTTGAAGACATCATTTCTGCGAAAGACAAAAAAGTCATTGTCATTGGCGGTGGCGATACAGGTTCGGATTGTATTGGTACAAGTAATCGTCACGGCGCAAAATCAGTTACAAATTTTGAAATCTTAAGCAAGCCAACGGTTGGCAGACCCGCGCATCAACCGTGGCCGTATTGGCCGATGAAGCTCAAAACAACATCGTCACATCAAGAAGGTGTGGAACGTCATTTTAGCATTTCAACAGAAAAATTCATCAAAGATGCCAACGGAAACCTTACGGGATTAAAAACTGTACAAGTTGAATGGATTTTTGAAGAAGGCAAACGACCGACACTCAAAAAAATTTCAAACACAGAAAAAACGTGGGAATGCGATTTGGTATTATTAGCATTAGGTTTTACAGGTGCAGAAAAAACATTGGCAGAAGCATTTGACCTAGAAATGGATTTCAGAACCAACATCAAAGCAACGACCAAAAACTACGCTACCAACAAAGACGGAATCTTCGTAGCGGGCGACATGCGCAGAGGACAATCGCTCATTGTTTGGGCAATTTCGGAAGGTCGCCAAGCAGCACATCATGTAGATGCGTATTTAATGGGAAGTTCTAATTTGCCGTTAAAAGATGAGAATGATTTGCCGAGGATTTAATAAAATAGTAGTTAAGAGAGTATTTTTGAAGTAAAATAAAAGTTGCCTTATTCATGATTTTGTTTGATTCTTTAAATAACAATCTTAAGAAATAAAGAGTGAAAAGTGGAATTGCGATGCGTAGCATCAAGCATGGAGCGCATGAACGAATGGTGCGCAGCAATTTCCTATAGATTGTCTTGACTTTTTTGGCTCGTTTTTGTGTCAAGACAAAAATGAGCGTTACCAAAAAGGTTCTTATGTTGCCTAAAATTATAATATCAACTTAAAAACTTTTCCCTACAAACACAGGAAAAACCCAACATTTTTTCAAAAACGATTAGGAATCTTAAAAAACTTTTTCAATCTTTGATACAACAAATGAACAAGCAAACACAAAATATCATTGTCATCAACATTATTGTGATTCAGTCACAACGATGAGGAATGCGATATTTTTGAACAATATAAATACTTAGCCTTCCTGAAAAATGGAAGGCTTTTTTTTTACAAAAATTAAAGGATAAGAGGAAAATATATTTAACATGAAACAGGTCATTATCAATATCATTGTCATTATTATGAATTCTACGTGAGTTGATACAATCTGCTATATAGAAAATAAAAGCCTGTATCAACTTGATACAGGCTTTTTTTATTCAAAATATCAGGTGTTGAATGTTGTATCAGTAAACATATTATGTAATTGATTATCAGTGTATTAAATAAAAAATTGTAAAATTGATTTAAGGCGAAAGTCTCAAAACAATAATTTCAAAAAAACATAATAAAACTAATTTCGAATCATAAAGTACTAGTAACATGTATTATACAAACGACAGTATCATCTATCACAACGGAGCGTTTCTGCATCCTGAAACGGCGTCTGCAAACTTGTACAGTCAAACCTTACACTACGGAAATGGCGTATTTGAAGGCATCCGTTCGTACAAAACTAAATTCGGCGCAAAAATCTTTAAAGCACATGAACATTACGAGCGACTCAAATTTGGCGCAAGCGTTATGGGAATTCCGTGCCACTATACTACGGAAGAATTGGTAGACATCACGTATCAATTACTAGCAAAAAACAATCTCGAAGACGCGTACATCAGACCTATTTTGACCACAGGCGCCAATATGAGTTTGTTAACGTCTGACGAATCCATCCTAACCATCCAATGTTGGGAATGGGGAAAATATATGGGCGACAAACTCTTACGTGTAAAAACTTCTCGCTTTGAGCGTCCCAATCCAAAATCGTGCTTTGTAGAAGCAAAAATCACGGGACATTACACCAACTCTATTCTATCAACTAACGAAGCTAAAAACGAAGGTTATGACGAAGCGTTATTGTTAGACATGAACGGAAATGTAGCAGAATGTTCGGGCGCGAATGTATTTATGGAAAAAAATGGCAAACTCTATACACCAAAACGCGGACATATCATGCCTGGCATTACACGTTCTACCATCATCGACATCTGTAAAGAAATAGGTATTTCTGTAGAAGAAACCAGCTTTACGCTAGCCGAACTCAAACAAGCAGACAGTGCCTTTTTTACAGGAACTGCCGCTGAGGTTGTCGGTTTACAATCGTTGGATGACTATATATTTCCACTTTCGTGGGAAGCGTCTCTCGGCTACAAATTGATGCAACTATACAAACAAGAAGTACTGTGCAAACGCAACAGCAAACTCTCTGAAGCAATTTAAAAATGAACAATCTCAATAAATACAGTAAAACTGTTACACAAGATCCTACGCAACCTGCGGCACAAGCCATGTTGCACGCTATTGGGTTGACCAAAGAAGACTTTTTTAAACCAATTGTCGGCATTGCAAGTACAGGCTACGAAGGCAATCCGTGTAACATGCACTTAAACGACTTAGCAAAACTCGCCAAACAAGGAACGAAAAACTCAGCTATTGTTGGACTCATATTTAACACGATTGGCGTGAGTGACGGAATCTCGATGGGAACACCTGGAATGCGCTATTCCTTACCATCACGCGACATCATTGCGGATTCTATGGAAACCGTAGTGCAAGCCATGAGTTACGACGGATTAATCACGGTAGTAGGTTGCGACAAAAACATGCCAGGTGCGTTAATGGCAATGATTCGTTTAAATCGTCCGAGTATTCTGGTTTATGGCGGAACGATTGATTCTGGATGTCACAACGGAAAAAAACTCGATGTGGTTTCTGCTTTTGAAGCGTGGGGAAGCAAAGTAGCAGGCACAATGGACGAAACTGAATACCAAAATATCGTTGAAAAAGCTTGTCCAGGTGCTGGCGCTTGTGGCGGAATGTACACGGCAAACACGATGGCATCTGCCATAGAAGCCTTGGGAATGGCATTACCGTTCAATTCGTCAAATCCTGCATTGAGCGATGCTAAAAAGCAAGAATCGGTTGCGGCTGGTGAAGCCATGCGTGTATTGTTAGAAAAAGATATCAAGCCGTCAGATATCATCACAAGAAAATCATTAGAAAATGCAGTGCGTTTGGTGACTATTTTGGGCGGATCTACCAATGCAGTATTACACTTTCTCGCCATAGCGAGAGCAGCACAAATTGAATTTACACTAGAAGACTTTCAAAAAATAAGCGATACCACTCCATTTCTAGCTGACTTAAAACCAAGCGGAAAATACTTAATGGAAGATGTGCATGCGGTTGGCGGAATTCCTGCGGTATTAAAATATCTACTCAAAAAAGGACTCTTACACGGCGATTGTTTAACCGTAACGGGAAAAACCATGGTAGAAAACTTACTGGATGTTGACGATTTAACAGAAGGGCAAGATGTAATAAAACCAGTTGAAAAACCAATCAAAGTTTCGGGACACTTACGCATGCTATATGGAAACTTGGCAAGTGAAGGAAGCGTAGCGAAAATTACAGGGAAAGAAGGATTAAAATTCACAGGAAAAGCCAAAGTCTTTGAAGGCGAATACGAAGCCAACGACGGAATCCGTGATGGAAAAGTAGCAAAAGGAGATGTCGTCGTCATTCGTTATGAAGGACCCAAAGGCGGACCAGGAATGCCAGAAATGCTCAAACCAACGGCAGCTATCATGGGCGCAGGTTTAGGAAAAGAAGTCGCGCTTATTACAGACGGACGTTTTTCAGGCGGAACACACGGTTTTGTCGTAGGTCACATCACACCAGAAGCACAAGAAGGTGGCACAATCGCACTTGTAAAAGACGGTGATATCATCACAATTGATGCCGAAACGAACACGATTCAACTAGAAGTTTCAGACGAAGAACTTCAAGAACGAAAAAAACAATGGAAAGCACCCGAACTCAAATTTGAACGCGGAGTTTTATACAAATATGCAAAAACAGTGTCTTCCGCATCCAAAGGTTGCGTTACAGACGAATTCTAAAAGAATTCCTTTGTCACATCGAGCGCAGTCGAGATGTATTTGAAAATCGAAAGGCATTAAAAAATCAACACTATGGAAACAAAAACCATACAAAAACAACTAGAAACACAACCAACAACGGAGCGACTCACAGGAAGTGAAGCCATCGTTCGCTGTTTGTTGGCAGAAGGTGTAAAAACGCTTTACGGATATCCTGGCGGCGCCATTATGCCTGTGTATGACGAATTATACAAATACCAAGATAAAATTCATCATGTATTAACGCGTCACGAACAAGGCGCAACGCATGCAGCACAAGGATATGCACGAATTTCGGGAGAAGTCGGAGTTGCCATTGCTACTTCAGGACCTGGTGCCACCAATCTCATCACAGGAATTGCCGATGCGCAAATCGATTCGACGCCGTTGGTATGTATTACGGGACAAGTCGCGTCACATTTGTTAGGAAGTGATGCATTTCAAGAAACAGACATTGTAGGTATTTCTACGCCTGTCACCAAATGGAATCATCAAATTACGAAAGCTTCTGAAATTCCAGAAGTGATGGCAAAAGCATTCTACATTGCTAGAAGCGGTCGCCCAGGACCAGTGTTGATTGACATTACCAAAGATGCACAATTTGAAGAATTCGATTTTTCATATCAAAAATGTACGGCAGTTCGCAGTTACAAAGCGGTGCCAGAAGTAGACGAAACCTCATTACACGCTGCTGCAGAAATCATCAATAATGCTAAAAAACCATTAATTGTTTGGGGACAAGGTGTGATTTTAGGCAAAGCGGAAGCTGAATTTAAAGCCTTTATCGAAAAAGCAGGAATTCCGTCTGCGTGGACCATTATGGGTGTTTCCGCCATTCCAACCGAACATCCGCTCAATGTGGGAATGGTAGGAATGCACGGAAACTATGCGCCAAACAAACTTACTAACGAATGTGATGTGCTCATCGCAATTGGAATGCGTTTCGATGACCGTGTTACAGGAAATTTAGCCACATACGCCAAACAAGCAAAAGTCATTCACTTTGAAATTGATCCTGCGGAAGTGGATAAAAATGTAAAAACAGATGTTGCAGTTTTGGGTGATGCAAAAGTGAATCTGGCAAAAATTTTACCGCTTATCCAGAAAAAAGAACATCCAATTTGGCGCCGTGCTTTCGACGATTTGTACGCAATTGAATATGAAAAAGTCATCAAAAACGATTTGCATCCTACCAAAGAAGGATTAACGATGGGCGAAGTGTTAAAAGAAATCAACAAGCAAAGCAACGGTGAAGCCGCGATTGTATCGGATGTCGGGCAACACCAAATGATTGCCTGTCGTTACGCCAATTTCAAACAGACAAAAAGTAACATTACTTCTGGCGGACTGGGAACAATGGGATTTGGCTTACCAGCCGCCATTGGAGCAAAAATGGCAGCGCCAGAGCGTGAAGTCGTGTGTATTTGTGGCGATGGTGGTTACCAAATGACGATTCAGGAATTGGGAACGATTTTTCAGCAAAAAGCCGCTGTGAAAATTGTGGTCTTAAACAATGATTTCTTGGGAATGGTACGACAGTGGCAACAATTGTTTTTTGACAAACGCTACGCATCTACCGAAATGACCAATCCTGATTTTGTAGCGATTGCCAAAGGATATTACTTAAACGCACGCCGTGTTACCAGACGAGATGAATTAGCGGAAGCGGTACAAGAAATGATGCAAAGCAAAGAAGCGTACTTTTTAGAAGTATGTGTAGAAAAAGAAGATAACGTCTTCCCAATGATTCCAACAGGAGCATCGGTTTCAGACATAAGACTAGCGTAATTATGGAACAAGAAAGCAAACTATTTACGGTTTCGGTATATACTGAAAATAACATCGGATTGTTGAACAGAATCTCCGCAATTTTTCAGCGAAGACATATCAATATTGAAAGTATCAA
Source organism: Kordia zhangzhouensis (assembly GCF_001005305.1). GTDB lineage: Bacteria > Bacteroidota > Bacteroidia > Flavobacteriales > Flavobacteriaceae > Kordia > Kordia zhangzhouensis. The sequence continues at coordinate 121,688 of NZ_LBMH01000002.1, read as the reverse complement.
CTCATCTGTTTGTGAGATTGAAGGTGTTTCTCGATGGACTTTAGTTGTGAATCTCTCTGAAGAACAAATGAAAAAAATAATTGGACAGATTGAAAAACAAGTAGAGGTCATTAAAGCGTATTATCACACGGAAGAAGAAACTGTATACCAAGAATCGTGTCTTTTCAAGCTGCGTTCAGACTTATTGTTTGATGGAAGTGAAATCCAAAATTTGATTATCGAAAACAATGCGCGAATCGTTACGGTAAACAAACAATTTTTCGTCATCGAAAAATCGGGACGCAAAGAAGAAATTGAACTTCTATACAGAGAATTGAGCGTGTTTGGCATCATGCAATTCACACGTTCGGGACGTATTGCGGTTTCCAAAGAAGAAATGAAAATCTCTGAAATATTGGCGGTATTTCAATAATTATAGAACTAAGAGTCTAGAGTCAAGATTCTAGACGAAACAAAACACGAAAAACAAATAAAAAAATATAGAGTAAAAAAGTCTAGATTCTAGATTATTGACTCAAACATAAAAAAATAAGTCATGTCAAACTATTTCAACACCTTACCATTACGTGAACAATTAGCGCAATTAGGAAAATGTAGATTTATGGAAGCTTCCGAATTTACAGACGGCATAAATGCACTCAAAAACAAAAAAATAGTCATCGTGGGTTGTGGCGCACAAGGACTCAATCAAGGACTCAACATGCGCGATTCCGGCTTGGATATTTCGTATGCACTTCGCCAAGCTGCCATTGATGAAGAACGCACTTCGTACATAAATGCAACAACACACGGTTTTAAAATAGGAACCTACAAACAACTCATTCCAGAAGCAGATTTGGTGTTAAATCTTACGCCAGATAAGCAACACACAAACGTTGTCAAAGCTGTCATGCCCTTGATGAAAAAAGGCGCTACACTTAGTTATTCGCACGGTTTCAATATTGTGGAAGAAGGCACTAAAATTCGGGAAGATATTACCGTAATTATGGTCGCGCCAAAATGTCCTGGAACGGAAGTTCGTGAAGAATACAAACGCGGATTTGGTGTACCAACGTTGATTGCGGTACATCCAGAAAATGATCCTGAAAACAAAGGTTGGGCGCAGGCAAAAGCGTATGCAGTTGCTACAGGCGGACACCGAGCAGGTGTGTTGGAATCGTCGTTTATTGCAGAAGTAAAAAGTGATTTAATGGGCGAACAAACCATTTTGTGCGGCGTATTGCAAACAGGTTCTATTTTGGCATTCGATAAAATGGTTGCAGAAGGAATTGATGCGAATTATGCTGCAAAACTCATTCAATTAGGTTGGGAAACCATTACGGAAGCCTTGAAACATGGCGGAATTACGAATATGATGGATCGTTTGTCAAATCCTGCAAAAATAAAGGCGTTTGAGCTTTCAGAACAGTTAAAAGCCATTCTAAAACCATTATTTGAGAAACATATGGACGATATTATTTCGGGACATTTCTCTAAAACGATGATGGAAGATTGGGCAAATGATGATGAAAATCTGTTGAAATGGCGTGAAGCGACTGGTGAAACAGCCTTTGAAAAAACAAGTTTAACCACCGACCATATTTCGGAGCAAGAATACTTTGATTACGGAACGTTGTTGGTAGCTTTTGTGAAATCAGGAGTCGAATTGGCGTTTGAAACAATGGTAAGCGCAGGAATCATTGAAGATTCTGCCTATTACGAATCGCTGCACGAATTACCGTTGATTGCAAACACCATCGCGCGTAAAAAACTATTTGAAATGAATCGTGTCATTTCCGATACGGCAGAATACGGTTGTTACCTATTTGATCACGCAGCAAAACCATTGCTAAAAGATTTCATGAAAACCGTAGATAGTACCGTAATTGGAAAACCATTTTCAGCGTCCAATGCCGTTGACAATGTAGAATTAATTGCTGTAAACGACGCCATTCGAAATCATCCGATTGAAGCAGTAGGAAAACGACTCAGAGCGGCGATGACTGCAATGAAAACGATTAAAACTTCTGTAAAAGAAGCAAAAGCTGTTACGGTTTAGATATTAGTAATGAGTACTGAGAATTGAGATTTTTAAGGTGAATGCTTTTGCAGGAATGACAGTTGAAATGCATAGTAAAATTTTTAAAAAGAGAATAGATAATTAAACTTGTCTCAATACTCAATACTAACATCTCAATACTAAAAAAAACGAAAAACAAAATGCAAATCGTGCAACCAACCACAAAAACATACGCTCCAACGTTAGCAGCCGTCAAAGAGGCTGCGCAAACACTCAAAGGCATTGCCTCGGTGACGCCTTTGAGTTATAATGATTACTATTCCAAGCTATATAATTGTAATCTGTACCTAAAAAGAGAGGATTTACAGCAAGTGCGCTCGTATAAAATTCGCGGCGCATACAACAAAATCGCTTCGCTGACTGAAACGCAAATTGAAAATGAAATTGTGTGTGCCAGCGCCGGAAATCACGCGCAAGGCGTGGCGTTGTCATGTAAATTATTGAAAATAAAAGGCACGATTTTTATGCCGACACCAACGCCCAAACAAAAAATTGAGCAAGTCAATATGTTTGGCGAAAACTTTGTAGAAGTTGTCCTCATTGGCGATACGTTTGATGATGCGTATCACGCGGCAATGGAGCAATCGGAACAGTTAAACAAAACCTTTATTCATCCGTTTAATGACGAAAAAGTCATTGAAGGACAAGCTACTATCGGATTGGAAATTTTAAAGCAATTAGAAACGCCAATCGATTATGTTTTTGTGCCTGTAGGCGGTGGCGGATTGTCTGCGGGATTGTCTTCCGTATTCAAAATGTTGTCTCCCAATACAAAAATCATTGGCGTGGAGCCGAAAGGCGCGCCTTCTATGTCAACTTCGATTGAAAATAACCGAAATACAACTTTAAAAAACATCGAAAACTTCGTTGATGGCGCAGCTGTCAAACGTGTGGGCGATTTGAATTTCCATATCTGCAAAGAAAATTTACACCAAATGATTACGGTTGATGAAGGTGAAGTGTGTCAAACTATTTTAGACTTATACAACAAACAAGCTATTGTCGTTGAGCCTGCAGGAGCATTAAGTTTATGTGCTTTATCGCAATATAAAGATGAAATAAAAAATAAAAATGTTGTGTGTGTCATTAGCGGAAGCAATAACGATATTACTCGAACGGCAGAAATCAAAGAACGTGCATTGCTGTATGCAAATTTAAAACATTACTTCATCATCAAATTTCCGCAACGTGCAGGTGCTTTGCGTGAATTTGTGGCTGAAATTCTCGGTCCGACAGATGATATCACGCATTTTGAATACACTAAAAAGACCAATCGTGAAAATGGCGCTGCTGTGGTTGGGTTGGAATTAAAAAATGCAGCAGACTTGGAAATTTTAATTACCAAAATGAAATTACGTAACTTTTATGGCGACTATCTCAACGATAAACCTGATTTATTTCAGTTTTTAGTCTAAAAATTACACGAAAAAGAAACTCTATGAACATTCCCGAAAAGTATCAAATCAAAGAAACAATTACCCAAAATACCTATCTCGTCAATGGCGAATTGAAAAAATGGACAGGGCAAACTTCTGAAGTCTATTCTACCATTTCTTCTACTTCAACCTATCAAAAAACCTTGCTTGGAACCATTCCAACCTTAGGGGAAACAGAAGCGTTGGAAGCGTTGAATTCTGCGGTGGCTGCGTATGATAAAGGACAAGGATTGTGGCCAACGATGAAAGTGGTGGACAGAATTGCGTGCATGGAAAAATTTGTGGAACAAATGAAAACTAAACGCGAAGAAGTTGTCAAATTATTGATGTGGGAAATTGGCAAAAACTTGGCAGATTCTGAAAAAGAATTCGACAGAACCGTTGAATATATTTACGATACCATTGAAGATTATACACAAATGGATCGCGATAGTGCAAAGTTTGAAAAGCACGATGGTGTCAATGCACATATTCGTCGCGGACCGTTGGGCGTTGTGCTGTGTTTAGGACCTTATAATTATCCGCTGAACGAGACGTTTGCTTTGTTGATTCCAGCGATTATCATGGGAAATACAACCATATTTAAACCTGCAAAATTTGGGGTTTTATTATTATCTCCCTTGTTGGAAGCCTTTCAAAACAGTTTCCCAAAAGGTGTGGTAAATATCATCTACGGACGCGGACGCACAGTGGCTTCTCCGATTATGAAAGACGGCCGTGTAGATGTGTTGGCGTTGATTGGAAATAGTGCATCTGCAAACGCTTTGCAAAGTGTGCACCCTAAAAGTAATCGTTTGCGCATGGTATTAGGCTTGGAAGCGAAAAATCCTGCGATTGTATTAAAAGATGCAGATTTGGATTTGGCAATTAGCGAATGTATTGCAGGAACGACTTCGTTTAACGGACAACGTTGTACGGCGTTAAAAGTATTGTACGTGCATTCAGCTATTATTGAAGAATTCAACAAGCGATTCTCTGAAAAAGTAGATGCGCTCAAATTTGGAAATCCGTGGGAAGAAGGCGCAAAACTTACGCCGTTACCAGAACCTGATAAACCTGCGTACATTCAAGAATTGATTGACGATGCCTTGGAAAAAGGTGCAAAAATCATCAATAAAAAAGGCGGCGAAACTACGGAAAATTATATTTTTCCAGCAGTGCTATATCCTGTTTCTAAAGACATGCGCGTGTATAAAGAAGAGCAATTTGGTCCTGTGATTCCTGTAATGTCCTTTTCAGATATTGAACAACCGTTGGATGACATGGCGGAATCCAATTACGGACAGCAAGTGAGTCTGTTTGGAAAAGATATTAAAACGCTTGCACCCTTGATTGATACGTTGGTAAACTTAGTCTGTCGTGTGAATTTGAACAGTTCATGTCAGCGTGGCCCAGACGTATATCCGTTTACAGGACGAAAAGATTCTGCTGTAGCAACCTTAAGTGTACATGATGCGTTGCGTTCTTTTTCCATCCGAACGTTTGTCGCTTCTAAAGATAACGAGTCTAACAATGCTATTTTAACGGAGTTACTGCAAAGTAGAGCTTCTAATTTTGTAAGTACGGATTATATTTTATAGAGGTGTTAGGTTTTGGGTGTTGGGACGCTTCGCTTTTGGGCTGTTTTATTTTTAATGCTAGATGTTGAATGTTGGATTTTGAATTAAGCAAAACAAATCTAAAAGCAAAGCGCGTCTAAAAATCTAAGTAAGTCTAATAGTCTAGAAATCTATTCCTTAAACGGCAAATGCTCTTTAAAATCTTTGATTTTAATGTTTTTAATAAAAGGTTTAATTAATGAATTTAAAAGAGGTCTTTTATGACGGATATAACACGTAAGATCTTGTGGTTTTGCACCAAGAGTACTTTTAATCTCTGAAGCTGTTCTACCTAGATTGATTTGTTTTTTTTGATGCAATATTCCCAAGCGAACATAGTCGTTTAAAATTCTAGGATATATTGCATAATCTTTGTTAAGTGAATAGTTTAAGCCAATAAAATGAGCATCTAAATTTTCACCATTTTTCATCGCAGACAAAAATCCGACAAGTGTATCGTCTAAAAAATAACCTTTTACAATAAATTGATCGCCATATATTTTTTTAAGATTTATATATGTATTCAAGTTTAGTACTTGCGCATTGAAATTTGCATTGGCAATTGTATTTTCGTAGAGAGATTGCAACTCACTTTTATAAGATTCAATTTCTTCAGCGGTAAATTCAATTGTTTTTAACGTTTCACTTTTACTATCGGCTCTATTGGCTTTAACTCTATATTTGGATTTAAGAGCATCCTTATAATTGTCAAATGATTTCCATTCTGGCAAAATTTTAAGAATCATATTCGGCTCAACTTTCATGGGCGAATAGCCATACTCTTTTAATTGATTCGTAATAACTAAAGAGGAATCTTTAAAGTCTTTAATGAACACGGCGTGCAATTTGTGAATTCGCTGCATTAAAGTTTGCAGAGCAAACACCAATTCATGAAACAATTCTTGAGTCAGAGAATCTTTTTTAATAAATGTACCATACTCACCACTTAAAAATACATTTCCACAGAACATAATTTTAAGAGAACTATGGCAGAATAATTTGTTGATACGTTTCTTTAACCATTCAGCAATTTTTATATTTTGTGTAATGGTTTCTATTGCAATATGCACGGTTTGTGTAGCTGCAAAGGCAACCGCTTTTCGCTCCTCATTAAGTAAAACAATATATTGAAAAACAATGGTGGCGTTTGCAGTTTCGTATGCATTAAAAAACTCGGGCGTATAGTATGTATTATCACAACAACCTAGCTGTTGCCAATATTCTTGAGGAATATCATTTACACTATCGTAAAAAAGATGTTTTACAGTACTCATGTACGTGTTTTGACTTTATTGATTGAAACAAGGTAAACACCTGCAAAAATCAACGTAGCCGCAACAATTTTAATCAAATTTAAGGAATCACTACCCATAATAATTGCAAAAATTCCAGCAATTACAGGTTGTATATACAAAAATGTGCTAACAGTCGAGGCTTTTAATTGACGCAATGCTAGGGGATTTAATAAATAGGTCGCAAAAGTGGCACCAATAATTACAAATAATGTTTCAAAAATAACAAAAGGAGAAAATAAAGCCCAATCTACAGCACTTAATTCTGCGTAGCCAAAAGGTAAAACTAAAAATGTACCGAATAAAAACAACCACTTAATAAATGTAAACGGATGGTATTTGACACTTAATTTTTTGATGATAATGATATAGATACTATAAGAAACAGCATTGATAAAGACCAATAAATTTCCCAGTGGAACATTATCGGATGCAAGCGCAGATTTTCCATAAACACTTAACACTACAGCTCCTGACAAGCCAAGAATGATTCCTAAAATTTTACGTGGAAGAATTTTTTCCTTCAAAAAAATAGCAGACATAATCAATACCAAAATAGGCACTACAACCATAATCACTGAAGCATGAATTGGAGTTGTAAATTCAAGTCCCTTAAAAAAGGTAAGCATATTCAAGGCAATTCCAAAAATTGCAGCAAAAAAGAAGGTTATAAAATCTTTTCGATCAATTTTTTCCTTAGGAGCAAACATACTAAACAACCAAAACAAGGTTGCTGCGCCAGCTACACGCAATAAAATGAATCCGAAGGGTTGTATATAACCACCTTTAATTACGTCAGAAGCAAACGTAAAAGTTACTCCATAAAAAACTTGTACAGCAAAAGCTGCTACAAAAGCTGAATTCCTATCAGAGACCATTACGACAATGCTTCTTTAGCAGCTGCTACAGTTTTGGCAGAATTGCCAATAAAAATTTGATTATTTGCAATAATAACGGGACGTTTTAAAAATGTATAATGTTCTAAAATATATTTTTTAAAGTCTTTTTCAGATAAATCCTGATTTTTCAAATCTTTCTCTTTGTATAAACGAGCTCGTTTGCTAAATAATGCTTCGTAATTACCAGAAAGTTCATGCATTTCTTGTAACTGTTTCTCTGTAATAAGCTCTTCCTTAATATCTTGTAAAATAACATCTGATGAAGGAGCTAATTCTTTTAAAATTCGTTGACAGGTATTACAGGTACTTAAATGATATATTTTTTTCATCGTGCGAGAATAGAATGTTGAATGTTGTGTGTGCTCAGTCGTTAAAAACGATAAACTTTTGCAAAGAAAATTCATTTCGATTAAAAATTAATACTTTTAGGTCAAATAAAATACCGACCTCAAATAGCACGATATGGATTATTTCATGATTACTACCGTTCTTGTATGTTTAGCAGCAGTTTTTGGCTATATCAATGTTCGATTTTTAAAACTTCCCAATACTATTGGATTGATGTTAATTACGATTCTATTTACTTTAGGAGTTTTTGGACTCAGTTATGTAGATGCAACGCTACTTAATGCAGAAAGATATATCATTTCTCAAATAGATTTCAGAAGTGTTTTATTAGATATCATGTTGAGTTTTTTACTATTTGCAGGAGCGTTACATACTAATTTTGAGCAACTTAAAGTACAGCGTTGGCCTGTGTTAATATTTGCAACATTAGGTGTGCTCGTTTCTACATTTTTAGTAGGAATTATGATGTACTATGTGTTAATGTTGATTGGTTTGGAAGTAAATTTTATTTATTGCTTGCTCTTTGGAGCATTGATTTCGCCTACCGATCCGATAGCGGTATTAGGGATTTTGAAAAAAGCAGGAGTTCCTAAAAAACTAGAAACAAAAATTGTTGGAGAATCGCTCTTTAATGATGGAGTAGGTGTGGTAATCTTTTTAACAATATTTCAAATTGCAAATTCGGGAGCAGGAAACGTAAGCATTACAGATGTAGCCAAGCTTTTTGGATTGGAAGTTTTTGGTGGAATTTTATTAGGCGCTTTGCTTGGTTGGATTACTTATAGATTGTTAAAGTCGATTGATGATTATGACATAGAAGTAATTATTACTTTGGCAGTTGTAATGGTAGGAACGGCAATTGCGCACAAATTACATGTGTCGGCTCCGTTAGCAGTCGTTACTGCCGGATTGATTGTTGGAAACGATACTGTACGCGATACTGCAATGTCGGAAGTAACCGAAACGTATGTAGATAAATTTTGGGAATTAATCGATATTCTATTAAACACAATTTTATTTGTATTGATAGGGATGGAAATGTTAGTCATCACTTTTAAAGGCACCTATATTTTTGCTGGACTTATTGCGGTTCCTGTGGTTTTACTATGTAGATATATCTCTTTGTTATTTCCTATTAAATTCTTTGAAAAACGACTCAATTTTGTGCCTAAAACAAACCTCATTATGACGTGGGGCGGATTGCGTGGCGGAATTTCCATTGCCCTTGCTTTAGGCCTTACGGCAGAAATGGAACGAGATCTTTTCTTAGTAATTACCTATGTAGTTGTTATATTTTCAATTTTAGTACAAGGGCTTACGGTAGGAAATCTGGTTAAAAAAATTGAACAAAAAAAACTTTCAAAAAAGTAGTTTTTTCTATAAAATAGTATTCTTTTTAATTACTGAATGTACGTGTTTTTTTAGAAGGAAGAACTCACTGTTTTATACGACAAAAAAGACAATCAAAAGCTATCAAAAAATTAATTTGATGTATCTTGCCAAACGTATTAAAAAAATAAAATCATGCTAGACACTCAAGTCTTAACATATATAAAAAATGTATTAGATAATAAGCCAACAGACTGGTTGCGACTTACAACTCATCGATTGGATATTTATACTGAAAAATTGGCAAAACAAGAATTCTTGGAAGAGTTTGAAAAACTTTATGAATCTGCCAATGCTGATGCTTTTGCTCTGCAAGAATTACCAACAGCATACGATTATATTCGTTTAGGGCATCCACTTTCGTGTGTGTTAGAATGGACTATAGCCAAACTAATGCGCACCAAAGCTCAAAATGTGATTAGTTTTTCCTCAACTGTTACGCCTATTTTAGCAGTATTGAGAAAAAATCTATTAGAAAATAAGAAAACACAAATTGTTTATATTGATTCCTTGCCTGAAGCTTTTAACGAAGAAGTGATACATACTGTATACGGATATCAATTTGAAACAAAAAAAATCAATAACATTGCTGAAATTCCTGCCTTTGAAGGAAGTGTTGTTCTTTTTTCACAAAAAGACGAAGTATATAACTTTGACAGAACATTGTTAGCAGATTTTGTTATCAATGCGCATCCTAAATATGGAAGTATATTGTTGATTAACAGAGAAGAAAATGAAGAGTATGTTTCTGAAATTCAGCATGTACGTAGAAGGGAAACAATAGCAATGACACCAGTCAACTGTTTGAAAGTGTTAAATAAGCTTACAAACAATGCATATATAGATACCGATGAGGATACTAGAGAAGCAGATAAAAAAAGTGTTGTGGCTTCGATCAATACGATTGCAAATGTAGCTACCAAGGCTTTAGTGGGTTCTAGTGGATTGTCAATTCAATATGCAATTATGATGGGCTTAATTGATGATGCTTTAGAAAAACATCCTGAAAAAGATATCAAATTTATAGTGCCACCAAATTGTTATGGAGGAACTAACGATCAAGCACGTCGTATAGCGGCATGTATTGACAAAGTAGAGATTGTAGATTTACCTGTAGATGGCGATAATGATATGGTTAAAAGTGTCAATACAGTACTAGATCAGGTGGCAAAAGAAGATGCAATTCCATATATCATTGCAGAAATTCCAACAAACCCAAGAGTTGAAGTACCGGATTTGAATGCGCTCAAGGCGGCTTTAGAGCAAAAACGTACTACTGCAAATGGAGAAGTTGCTGTAGATTCTGTCTTTATATTAGATCAAACCTTTTGTCCAAATGTTCACTTTTTAGGAGAAGGTGATACACTTTCTACAGTACGAGCAATTTCTTATGCAAGCGGGTCTAAATTTCCGAGTGGCGGATTATGTACTGCAGGATATTGTATTGGAAATAAAAAAACAGCCTATTTAATGGATGCTATTGAAAAGCATTTGGTTGTATGTGACAACGAGGCAACCGATTTACAATATAAAATATTAGCAAATCAATTGCCATCTATGAATCAACGAATTGCCGATGCATATGCAAATACACGTGAGTTTGTAGATTTTATTGAAGAAACATTGCCAGAAGCGAAAATCAATTTTGTATCTAAAGAATTGGCTACACAAGGTTTTACACCATCTGTATTTTCATTAGATCTTCCAACAAAAGGAAGTACAGAAGAAGAAAGAGAAGCGTATAAAAGAGGGCTAAATCACAAGCTGATTACTATGATGATTATGGAAATTCCTCATGAAAGCAAATATTGTGTTAGTTATGGACAATTAAAGGGTTGCTACTGGACGATTCCAGCAACATCTACACAAGGAACAACCAAAGAAGGAGATAAAGATTATATTGCACGTGTAGCGTTGTCGGGCAATATGGATTTAGAGCGACATAAAGAAGTTTTCTCAAAATTTGTAGAAACTATCAAAGCATAATCAATCACCACTTTTTTTAGCTGTTACATAAAAATTTGGATCCAATTCGATAGTTGTTACGGTAGTAGGCATTTCTTTCGTTTGCCATTCGGTTGTTGGCGAAAGCCATATAACCTCTTTATTAATGGCCATGCGAACTTTCATGTCAAAATCAGCAACTGTATTTTCCCAGCGATACATCAATTTGTTGTCTTTTCGTTGGTAGGTCAATACAGGGATGTCTGTAGTACGCAAATATTGATCAAAAACTGCTGAAAGGTCAATTCCTGATTTTTCGCTGATGTATTTTTCTATTTGCTGAGTGTGTACTGTTTGGTGGTAGAAGTCTTTATTTAACCCTCGGAGAATATGTCGCCATTTTTCATCATTATCAATAAGTTGGCGAATGGTATGCAACATGTTGGCTCCTTTATAATACATATCACTTGAGCCTTCATGATTTACATTATAAACCCCAATAATGGGAATGTCATTTTGGATACTTCTACGAGTCCCGATTACATACTCAGCACTTGCTTTTTTTCCATAAAAATAGTCTAAAAACAAATTTTCAGAATACGCAGTAAAACTTTCATGAATCCACATGTCTGCTATATCAATGTTTGTAATGTTATTGGCAAACCATTCGTGACCAGATTCATGTACAATAATAAAGTCAAATTTCATTCCCCATCCTGTACGACTTAGGTCATAACCGCGGTAACCGTTGGTATAACCATTGCCATAAGTTACAGAGCTTTGATGTTCCATACCCAAATATGGAACTTCTACGAGTTTATAACTATCTTCATAAAAAGGATAAGAACCAAACCAATGCTCAAAAGCTTCTATGGTACGTCTGGCATCTTTAAATTGTTTTTTAGCTTTCTCTACATTATCACGTAATACATAATAATCCATATCTAAAGTACCTTTTTCTCCTTGATAGGTTTCTCCAAAATGAACATAGTCTCCTATATTAATATTAACACCATAATTATTAATAGGATTCATTACTTTCCAATGATAGGTTTTTGTGTTGTTTTCTTTTTCTTCAACACTTTCCAATCTTCCGTTTGAAACATTCATTAAATTCTTAGGTACGTTGACACTAATCTTCATGCTATCAACTTCATCATACATATGGTCTTTGCATGGCCACCAAACACTAGCGCCTAATCCTTGACAAGAAGAAGCAATAAAAGGGAGTCCGTTATCATCAGAACTCCAGGTAATTCCTCCATCCCAAGGCGGGCGTTTAGCTACTTTGGGCTTGCCTTCATAAAAAACTTGTACGCTATATACATTTCCTTTTCTTTGCCTCTTTTTTAGATGAATATAATGTGCATTGCCTTCATGAGTAATTTCTAGCTCTTCACCATTTTGAATCGCTTTTGTGAGTTGTAAAGGCGGTTGAAGATCTATTTGAAGTGTTTTTTGTCCTCTTTCTAAAACTTTATATTGTATAGTATTACTTCCAGCAATAGTTTGTGTGTCTGGATTAACGGTAATATCTAAATGGTAATGCGTTAAATCCCACCAAACACGCTCAGGAGTTATCGATCCGCGCAATGTGTCTTGCTTGGTAAAATGTTGTGAAAAAGCAGTTGTGTGTATCCACAAAAAAGCGAAAAGTAGATATATTGAGAAAGTATTATTTTTATGCAGCATATTTGCTAAAATTAAATGTAGTTAAAGGTACATTTATAATCTTTAATATTGAGAAATGAAGAGTTAAAATATATTCTGCAACAAACAAAAGGCTATGAAATTTAATACAAAAACGATTCACGGTGGACAAAAACCAGACAAGGCGTATGGAGCTGTCATGATGCCAATTTATCAAACATCTACATATGCACAACGTTCTCCAGGAGACCACAAAGGGTATGAATATTCACGAACTCATAATCCGACTAGAACAGCGTTAGAAAATGCATTGGCAAGTATAGAAAATGGAAATTATGGTTTGGCATTTGCTTCAGGTTTGGCGGCAATCGATGCTGTTTTGAAATTGTTTAAATCGGGTGATGAGGTTATTTCAACAAATGACCTTTATGGAGGAACATATCGGTTATTTACAAAGGTTTTTGAGGATTTTGGTATAAAATTTCACTTTGTTGGAATGAATGATATTACAAATGTAGAAGCGTATATTAACCAAAACACCAAATTGATTTGGGTTGAAACACCTACCAATCCTATGATGAATATTGTTGATATTAAAGCAGTCGCACATATAGCAAAACAAAACAAATTATTATTGGCCGTCGACAATACATTTGCAACACCATATTTACAACAACCTTTAGCATTAGGCGCAGATATTGTTATGCACTCTGCGACAAAATATATAGGCGGCCATAGTGACCTTGTAATGGGTGGATTAGTAGTAAATGATAAAGAACTGGCAGATAAATTATATTTTATTCAAAATGCTAGTGGAGCAATTAGTAGTCCAATGGATAGTTTTTTGGCTTTACGTGGTATCAAAACACTACATGTACGTATGCAACGTCATTGCGAGAATGGTAAAGCAGTTGCGGAATATTTAAAAACACATCCAAAAGTAGAAAAAGTATATTGGCCAGGGTTTGAAGATCATCCCAATCATCTCATTGCAAAAACACAGATGAATGATTTTGGAGGAATGCTCTCGTTTGTTACTAAAGGAGACAATTATGAACAAACGGTCAAAATCATAGAAAATCTAAAAATATTCACGCTAGCAGAATCACTAGGAGGTGTTGAATCATTGGCAGGACATCCTGCAAGTATGACGCACGCAAGCATCCCCAAAGAAGAACGCAAAAAAATAGGAATTGTTGATTCGTTAATACGTCTTAGTATTGGAATTGAAGATGTAGATGATTTAATTGCAGATTTGGAACAAGCTCTAGGAAAATAATCATATATAAAATAAAGCCATTCGCAATACGAATGGCTTTATTTTATATATTTTTAATAACTCTTAAAAGTTCAAATAATAAATATATCCTACATTTATAACGAAAGACCAGTCATTGGCTTTGTTTTCAGGATATAAATTCTCGTCTGGGTTAACACCATCAACCCAGTTTGAAAAGTAGTATCGCCAACGAAGATCAAACAAAAGATCAGAAACTTCAGTTAACTTGTAACGTGTTCCAATACTAGCAACTACAGACCAAGTTGAACCACTTTCATTTCTGTATGCATTTTGATATTTTACAGGTAAAACTCCTGGATCTGTAAGTCTTCCCAAATCAGATTCAACAGTTGGAGTGAAATAATTATATTGTACTCCTAATGCGGCATATGGCGCTAATAAATAGCCGCCACTTTCAAACTCACGAATACTTCTTGGGAAATATTCTAACTGTGTTCCTACATTCAAAACACGGGTGCTTCCATGCATTGCGCGTAATTGATTGGCTGTGAGTGAAACTTTATCATCACCCACATAACGACCAAAATGTTCTAAATTAACCGTAGTAAAAGTCAACTCATTTCGAACTTTAAAATGATCATTGAAATATGTGTAACGTGTAAAACAGTTACATTCTGCGCGATACGAGAAGTTTAAATAATGAACAATTCCAAACTCTGCCCCAACATTTCCAATATTGGTTTCAAAGTCATTACGTTCCCCATAATCTGATTGAAATGCATTAGGTCCTATAATAAATCCAATCTCGTGTGAAAAACCAAATTGAGAATACACAGAACCAGCATACATCAGCATGAAAAGTAGGAAGATAGGGCGAATTCTATTTAACATGTTATAAACCAGCTATTTTTATAAGGCTACACAGCAAATATATAAAAACCCTTAAAACAAAAAAACAAAAAGTGTATTATCTAATCTTTAATGTTCTTTAATGGCAGTGAATGAAGGGATTTCCTTTCAGTCAAAATTTAATATATGTACATTATCAAATTATAAAAAAAAGACTGTTTATTTTTAATTAAATGTATATTTGTATAGTCAAATAATGAAATTAATAAAAATTTGTTAATTAAACTTCGTTTATGGAAGCAAAAGTAAAAGAGTTTTTAGACTCGGTAAAGCAGACTAACGGACATGAATCTGAATTTTTACAAGCAGTTCAGGAAGTGGCGGAAGCTGTAATCCCTTATATTGAAGGAAAAGAAAAATACAAAGGGACAAAAATACTTGAAAGAATGGTAGAGCCTGAACGTGTTGTAATGTTTAGAGTTTCTTGGGTAGATGATAATGGAGAAATTCAGGTAAACCGCGGGTACAGAATTCAAATGAATTCTGCGATAGGACCTTATAAAGGAGGACTGCGTTTTCATCCAAGCGTAAACTTGAGTATTCTTAAGTTCTTGGCTTTCGAGCAAGTATTTAAAAATAGTTTAACAACACTTCCAATGGGTGGAGGAAAAGGAGGTTCTGACTTCAATCCAAAAGGAAAATCTGATAATGAGATTATGCGTTTCTGTCAAGCTTTCATGTCAGAGTTATATAGACATATTGGACCAGATACAGATGTGCCTGCAGGAGATATCGGTGTTGGTGGACGCGAAATAGGATACATGTTTGGAATGTACAAAAAGTTGCGTAACGAGTTTACAGGAGTACTTACAGGAAAAGGTATCAATTGGGGAGGATCTTTAATTCGTCCTGAAGCTACTGGATACGGGAATGTATATTTTGCACAAAACATGTTAAATACTAGAAACGAATCATTCAACGGAAAAACTGTTGTAATTTCAGGTTCTGGAAATGTGGCTCAGTATGCTGCTGAAAAAGCTATCCAATTAGGAGCAAAAGTAGTAACTATGTCAGATTCTTCTGGGTATATTCATGATAAAGACGGAATCGATGAAGACAAGTTAGCTTTCATAATGGATTTAAAAAATGTAAAGCGAGGGCGTATCAAAGAATATACAGAAAAATATACTGGAGCTGAGTACTTCGAAGGAGAACGTCCTTGGAGTATTGCTTGTGATATTGCTTTGCCATGTGCCACTCAAAATGAATTAAACGGAGAAGAAGCTAAAACATTAGTAAGTAACGGATGTATTTGTGTTAGTGAAGGAGCAAACATGCCTTCTACACCAGAAGCAATTGAAGTATTTTTAGAAAATAAAATTCTTTTTGCTCCAGGAAAAGCATCTAATGCAGGAGGAGTAGCTACTTCAGGATTGGAAATGACACAAAACTCATTACGTATGAGTTGGACTCGCGAGGAAGTTGATGCAAAATTACATGCTATTATGAACGACATCCACGCTAAATGTGTTGAGCATGGAACGGATGATAGCGGATTTGTGGACTACGTAAAAGGAGCAAATATTGCAGGATTCGTAAAAGTAGCTGATGCTATGATCGCTCAAGGCGTATTATAAATTTATCTATTAAATCATATAAAAGCTTCTCGCAAATACGTGAGAAGTTTTTTTTATGACAATAATATATGATAACCAATTCATTTACGTTATTATTAAATATATTTGATGAAATATCTCAAAAAGAATGGCAAACGGTTGTTTTGTCGAGACAGTTCTAAATAGAAAAATAAATGAAGAGGGTTTTATATTTACTACTTTTATTAAGCCATATGTTCTCTTACGGACAATCTGCTAATAATTCATGGTTAGGTCACTATTCATATAATAATGTGGTAGATATTTCTGC
Organism: Kordia zhangzhouensis; assembly: GCF_001005305.1. Classification (GTDB taxonomy): domain Bacteria; phylum Bacteroidota; class Bacteroidia; order Flavobacteriales; family Flavobacteriaceae; genus Kordia; species Kordia zhangzhouensis. The sequence goes on along the minus strand of NZ_LBMH01000002.1, from coordinate 105,058 downwards.
CAATTCCGAAAAAATTTACGGAGCTTCAGACAATGCTTTTTTTACTTACAATATACAATCAGGCGAGATAGAGAAAATTTCTACCGTAAATGGTTTGTCTGGAGAAGAAATTAGCACAGCTTACTTAAGCGATGCCGCTCAAAAATATGTTTTGGGCTATACTACAGGACTTATAGAAGTATTTGACATCAATACAAGAGAAATTCGTAAAGTGGTAGATATTGTTGATAAGCCAACAATTCCACCAAACAAAAAACAACTTAACCATATTTTAGAATACAATGGTAAATTGTATATCGCTACAAATTATGGAATATCTCTGTACGATATCAATGCGTTGGAATTTGGTGATACATACTTTATTGGGGCAAATGGGAGTCAACTAGAAGTAAGACAAACAACTATTTTTGGTGAGTATATATATGCAGCAACAAATGCAGGAATATATAGGGCAATTGTTGCCAATGATAATTTGATTGATTTTGCAGAATGGGAACGAATCAATTCTTCTAATTGGCAAGGAATCATTGCTTTTGGAGATGACTTATATGGAATTACTACAACCCGAAGAATGTTTCGTTTCAATGGGACTGGCTTTTCTTTTCTATCACAAGTTCCTCAATACCCAACATTATTAGAAGACTTTAAAGTTATTGATAATTACATGATTGTTGTACATGATCAAGAAGTACACGTGTATGACAGTGACTTAAATGAAGTAGCGGGAATTCAGGCGTTAGATGAATACCCAGAATTGGAGTTCAATTCAGTATTACTTATAGAAAACACATTATATCTCGGAACTGAAACTCAAGGAATCTTAAAAACAACCTTTCCAATGCCAAGTACGGCAACTCAAATATTGCCTGATGGGCCTCTGCTAAACAATACATTTTCTATCACGGCAATTCCTAATGAACTATGGGTGGTATACGGTGATTATGATGCAGGATATAATCCATATCCTTTAGATAAAAGAGGAGTAAGTCACTTACAAGAAATGGCTTGGGTAAATATTCCATATACCGATGCGTATGATGCGAGAAGTATAGTTCATGCGGCTGTAAATCCTTCCAATACCAATGAAGTATTTTTAAGTTCATTTTTCTCAGGAGTATTGCGCATAGAAGAAAATGAACCTGTGGAATTATTTAACACTACCAATAGCGGTCTTGAGTCGTTAGATATTGGTAATCCAAACTATATTGACATACGTATTGGAGCAACTGAGTTTGATGATGATGGAAATTTGTGGGTATTGAATTCTAAAGTAGATAATGGAATAAAAGTATTGCGAACCAGCGGCCAATGGGAATCGTATACAGTTACTGAAATAATCAGTGATCCTTTTAGCGCAGAAAATGCTCTTTCTAAAATTGAAATTAGCAACAACGGATTAAAATTTATTTCCACACAATCTCACGGAGTATTAGCTTTTGATGAAACGCGTAGCGCAGGTTCACGATTTGTTTCTATCAGTGAAGAAGAAGCAGGAAATTTGCCTTCAACTGATGTTAGGGCGATTGAAATTGATAAAACAGGAAACCTGTGGATTGGTACTGTAAAAGGAATTAGAGTATACTATGGAGCTGATGGAATTTTTGATGATAGTGATCCGCAATCAGATGACATCATTATTGTAGATGAAGATGGAGTGCCTAAAGAATTACTATTTGAGCAAACTGTGACAGATATTGAAGTTGATGGTTCGAACAATAAATGGATTGCGACTTCAGCTTCAGGAGTATTCTATATGTCTTCAGATGCCACAGAAACACTAGCGCATTTTACAAAAGACAATTCGCCACTACCTACAAATACTGTAACAGATATCGAAATAGACTCAGAAACAGGTCGTGTATATATTGCTACAACCAAAGGACTATTGTCATTCCAAGGGACGGCTACTGCTCCCAAAGAAACATTAGAAAATGTTTATGCGTATCCAAATCCAGTACGTCCTGGTTTTAGTGGAAACTTAACCATTGCAGGTCTCACTAACAATGCAAATGTAAAGATTACTGATATTGAGGGAAATTTGGTTTACGAAACAACATCAGAAGGAGGAACACTACTGTGGGATTTAACCGCTTTTGGGAAACATAAAGTGGCTTCTGGAGTTTATTTAATTTTGATTGCAAATGAAGATGGTTCAGAAACCAAGGTAACCAAAGTAATGGTCGTTCGTTAAATGATAGTAACCACTAAAGCTATCGTGATATCAACCATCAAATATGGTGATGCAGGTATCATTGTCAAATGTTTTACAGCTTCCGACGGAATAAAAAGCTATCTATTACGAGGAATCTTAAAATCAAAAAAAGGAAAACTTAAAATTGCATACTTCCAACCGTTAATGCAACTGGAAATTGTTGCGAATCACAAAAACAAAGGAAGCTTAGAATACATAAAAGAAGTAAAAACGGTATATCCGTATACTTCTATACATACCACTATTGCCAAAAGTGCTATTGTGCTTTTCTTGTCTGAAATATTAAACTTTTCCATTCAAGAAGAAGAAAAAAATGAATCTCTATTTGCATTTATTGAAAACGCCTTGCAATGGTTGGATATACATGACGAGGTGGCAAACTTTCACATATTCTTTCTTATTCATCTAACGAAATATTTAGGATTTTATCCAGAAACAGCGCATATTCACAAAAACTACTTTGATTTATATGAAGGTCAGTTTTTTGATGAAAGTACTTTAAATGAATGCATTTCAGGAGAAAATTTAACACTCTTTAAACGCTTATTAGGCATAAAATTTGATGAACAACACACTATAGCATTATCTTCTCATAGAAGAAATGAAATTCTTGCAATATTCATTCAATATTTTAAATTACATTTGCAAGGGTTTAGGCAACCGAAATCAATGGAAGTGTTACATGAAGTATTCAAATAAAATAAAAGGTATTGTCGTTATAATTTCTTTTATTTTTTCTACTGCTCTATTTAGTCAAGAAATTCAAGTAAAAGATATTATTAATGATCGTAACATTTCTAATGTAAATGTGTACAATAAAGACCAATCAAAAGGAGGAATTACCAATGCAAGAGGTCGCATTGATATCTCCATGTTTGGTGAAAATGAAGAAATTACATTTCAACACATTTCTTATCTTCCAGTAACGATTACTAAAAAGCTAATCTTAGAAAATAAGAACAAAATACACTTGGTAAGATCTTCCTCAGAATTATCAAAAATTATCATTTCAGTCTCTAAATGGCAGCAAGACAAAAAAGAAGTTCCTAAAAAAATTGTTAGTATCAGTAATAATGATATTGTAAACTCTTCACCGCAAACAGCTGCAGATCTTTTAGAAAGAAGTGGAAAAATATTTGTTCAAAAAAGTCAACTAGGTGGTGGAAGCCCTATGATAAGAGGGTTTTCAACGAATAGGTTATTGATATCTGTTGATGGTGTCCGAATGAATAACGCTATCTTCAGAGGAGGAAATATACAAAATGTGATTTCTATTGACCCTTTTAATGTTAATAATACCGAAGTGATTCTTGGTCCTGGCTCAGTAATTTATGGAAGTGATGCTGTTGGAGGTGTAATGAATTTTTATACCAAAACACCCAAACTATCTTGGACAGAAGAAACAAAATTTTCAGGAAATGCGAATCTGAGATATGCTTCTGCAAATAAAGAAAAAACAGGGCATTTTGACTTTAATATAGGGTTAAAAAAATGGGCATTTTTGACCAGTGTGAGCTACAATGATTTTGATGACCTTCGTATGGGAAAAAATGGAGATGATGCGTATTTAAGACCAGAATTTGTAACTAGAATGAATGGTAGTGATGTGGTAGTAAATAATGGAAATCCACTCATTCAGCGATTTACAGGATATAGCCAGTTCAACGTGGCACAACGTATAAAATTAGTGCCTGATGATTTTTGGGAATTTGATCTTGGATTTCATTACTCTGAAACATCTGATTATCCACGCTATGATCGTTTAATTCAATATAGAAATGGTGAACTACGTTATGGAGATTGGTTTTATGGCCCGCAAAAATGGTTTATGGCAAATCTTCAAACACAAAAAAAAGGAAATAATACCTATTATGACAATGTAAAATTTACCAATGCTTATCAGCGTTTTGAAGAAAGTAGACATAATAGAAACTTTCAAGATGTCATCTTAAATGTTACAGAAGAAAAAGTAGAAGCTATCTCTTCTAGCCTTGACTTTGAAAAAAGATTCAATCCAAAAATAAAAGTATTTTATGGTTTAGAATATGTATACAATAAGGTGCATTCTGATGGATATGATCAAAATATTGATACGAACGAAATCATGGACGCACCTTCTCGATATCCTGAAGGAGCTAGATGGCAATCAATGGCTGCTTATACAAGTGTAGAATACAAGCCCAATCCTAAATTTATTGTACAATCTGGATTGCGATACAATCATATACTGATTAATACAGATTTTGATAGAACTTTTTACCCTTTCCCTTTTACAGAAGCCAGCACAAATACAGGAGCATTTACAGGAAGTATTGGCTTTAGTTGGTTGCCTAAAAATTGGCAAATAACCGCAAACCTTGGAACGGCATTTCGCGCACCAAACATTGACGATATTGGAAAAGTGTTTGATTCGGAACCAGGTTCAGTAGTTGTTCCTAATCCACACCTTACGCCAGAGTATGCATACAATGCAGAATTTGGGATACAAAAAAAAATAGGAAATAGTTTCGATCTAAATTTTACAGCTTTCTACACACTTTTAGATGATGCATTGATACGAAAAGATTTTTCTTTAAATGGAGAAACAGAAATTATATACAATGGAGAGCCTAGCAATGTTCAAGCAATTCAAAATGCTTCGAAAGTGTTTACATACGGATTTGAATTTGGGTTTGCTGCTAGATTTGATAAAAAAACCCAAATCACGGCAGACTTAACAATTCCTCGCGGGGAAGAAGAGCAAGCAGATGGGACAAAAGTTCCTTTGCGACATGTGTCGCCTATTTTCGGAAATGTACATTTCATATATAAAACTAATAAACTTAAGTTTGACATCTTTACTAATTTTAATGGCTCAATTGACTACAATAATTTAGCTCCTTCTGAGCGTAGTAAAGATTACTTTTATTTGAGCGATGAAAATGGAAACCCGTATTCTCCTTCGTGGGTTACCATCAATGCAAGATCTAACATTGAGATTACTGAAAATGTCAATCTTACAGCTTCTTTAGAAAACATTACAGATCAGCGATATAGAGTGTACTCTTCTGGAATTACAGCAGCTGGAAGAAACTTGATTTTAGGAGTGAATTATACATTTTGAATTTTTTAAGAAAGAAAATATTTGTTAAAAACAAACTATTTCGAAATTTAGTCACAATTTTGTCGACAAATTCATAGATTTCATCTAAATTAATAGATTCAAAACACTACCATTACATGAAAATTAAAAAATAAAGTAAATTTACATTGCCTTAAAAAAATTCTTAACCCAATGAAACAAATCTACTCATTACTAATATTATTATTTAGTTTTTCGTATGCGAGCGCTCAATATTGTGCCTCTGCAGGGAATAGTGTTGCTGACGAATGGATAGGACGAGTTCAATTAAATACACTTGATAACGCAAGTCCTGCTCAGCCAGCAAGTGGATATACAGACTTTACTGCTGTAACTCCTACGAACCTTAACACTACATCCAATTATACAGTTACCGTAACAAAAACTTGGAGCGGTACCGTATATAGTGAAGGAGTTGGTGTATGGATCGATTTCAATCAAGATGGTGACTTTTTCGATTCGGGAGAGCTAGTATTCAATAGTACCCCGAGCACAACTGCTGTTGTATCTGGTAATTTTACAGTCCCTGGAACTGCTTTAGCGGGAAATACACGAATGCGTGTACAAATGCAGTATAATGTAACACCAAGTGATCCATGTGATGTTGTAGCTACAGGTTTTGATTATGGAGAAGTTGAAGACTATACAGTAAATATTGTAGCAGCTTCGCTTCCGCCAGATATTTTTGTAAGTGGTAACTTAGTAGAAATTCTAGATGGTTCACTAAATGTACCTTCATTGGCAGATCATACGAGTTTTGGAAACGCTACAGTAGGTGTGGGTAGTGTAACAAGAACGTATACCATTGAAAATACTGGAACTTCAACAGATTTAACTCTCCCTAGTAACCCAGTAAGTTTTGGTGTGGGAACCAATGCAGCCTTTTCTATAACAACCCAGCCTTCAGATTTGTCATTATCTCCTGGAGAAACCACTACGTTCTCCATAACCTATTCGCCAACACTTGTTGGAGTAGCTACAGGAGAAATTATTATTGCAAATAACGATCCTGATTTATTAGAACAATCATATACCTTTAATATAAGTGGTAACGGAGTGTTACCAACTGTAAGTCCTGGAGCTATTTCGAGCAATTTACAATTATGGATGAAAGCAGATGCTGGGACGTCATTAACAGGAACAGATGTAGATAGCTGGACAGATCAGTCTTCAAACGGATTTACTGCAGTATCACAAGGAACTACAGATGCTCAATACGTTGCTAACGGATTAAACTTTAACCCAGTAATTCAATTTACAGGGAATCAATTTCTTAATTTAGGAAATCAGCCAGAATTAGATCTTCAGCCGTTGAATGACGAAATGACCATTATTACTATGGTTATTACTAACGGAGCATCTACTGGAACAGTAATTTGTAAAGGAAATAACGATATACGTAACTATCAAGTTTGGTTTGGTACTACTGATAGGGTGTTACACCATACTTTAGGAAGATTAAGTGGAACAGGTGCTCAACAAGCAGTTCGCTGGGGAACAATCTATGCATTAAATGAACCGAAATTAACTGCAGGTATTGTGTCTAATACAGGTGATCCATTAACGCGATTAACACCTTATGTAAATGGTGTGTTAGATCCTGCAGATCGAAATGACGGGGTTCTTTCTGGAGATGCGTCGGGTGTAGACGTATTAATTGGAGCACGTCGAGCAGGTTCTGCAAACACTGGATCTGGTTATACATATAATGGAGAAATCGCTGAAATTATTATGTATGATAGAGATATCTCCGTATCTGAAATGGAGCGAATCGAGTCATACTTGGCAATTAAATATGGAATCACTCTAGGATCTAATGATGCATATTGGGATACACCAACCAATACTTCATCACCTTTTGGATATGCGGGAACAAGTAAAGACTACGTAGCTTCTGATGGAAGCGTAATTTGGGATGGTTCTGCAAATGCTGGATTTGGATATAATGTGTTTGGGATTGCTAGAGATGATAACTCTGGATTGTCTCAAATACAATCAAAAAGTGTTAATGTAAGCCCTGCTGATGTGCTAACCATTCGAAAAGAATCAGGCTCGTTCGATTCTAACTTAAGTTATCTAATCGTAGGAAACAATGGTATGGCAGAAACAATTCAAACTACTACATTGCCAGAAAGAACTCTAGGAATGTTGAATAAAGTTTGGTTGGCAAGAGAAAGCACAGTTGATGTTGGAACAGTAGAACTAGAGTTTGATATGAGTGCTAGTGGATTGACTAATTTGGATGATTTAGAATTATATATTGCAGACAACTCTTCTTTTACAGCCTATGAAAACTATGAAGGAACTAATGTAGGAGGAATATTAACATTTACAGGGGTAAATCTTGAAGATGGACAATATTTTACACTTGCAGAACCTCAAACAGTTACAGGAGCTAATTCATTATTCTTTGATGGTGTAGATGATTATGTAGAAGACAGAACGCCTATAACTACTTCTTTAACTGATTACACAGTAATGGGTTGGATTAAAAACCCAGGTCAGTCTGTTGCAAATGCAGATAGAAGAATTTTAGGTGTACAAGGACAATTTAGATTCTACTTGAGTTCTGGGTTATTAGCAATTCAAGAAGGACAAACTGGTGGTGTGCCTAGAGCGGCTAGTTCCGGTATTACTGATTGGGTTCACTTTGCAATTGTTGTCAATTCAGCAACATCGACAGCCAATTATTATCTTAATGGGTTACTAATCGGAGGAGGAGGATTGGATCCATTACCATCAAATTCAAACCCTTTCCGAATGGGAACTTTTGATAATATAAATTTCTTTACAGGATCAATTGATGAAGTGCGAATTTTTGACGTTGCTCTGACGACCGATCAATTACGAGAAATGGTGCATCAAGAAATTGAGCAAAATGGATCAAATGTAAGAGGAAAAACCATTCCAAAAGATATTGAAGACTTTACCTCTGGAGCAAACGTATTGTGGTCTTCGTTAGTTACTTATTATGATATGTCTTCTATCAAAGGAAATCGTTTGGAAGATATGACCGGGAATGGAAACTATTCATTCATGAAAAATATGTCAACCATTGAGCCTCAAACAGCTCCAATGCCATATACTACTATTGCTGATGGAAACTGGACGAGTGATGCTACTTGGGAGCATGGTAATGTTTGGGATACACCTTCGGCTTCCAGCATTAACTGGTCAATAGTTGAAATTAAAAATAATGTTACTGCAAGCGCGAGCTATTCTACCTTAGGATTAATCGTTGATCCAGGAGCAAGACTTACAATATCTGGAGTTAATCCGGTTGTAACTAGTACATCTCCATTTGCTATTACAGCAGGATCAGGTTCTTCATTAACAAATATATGGTATACAGAAATTAACGGAACTATTGATTTGCAAGGAGAAAGCCAATTTTTACAAACAGTACGAAGTGACTTGGCTGTTACAAGTGCAGGAACAGTTGAAAGAGATCAGCAAGGAACAGCAAATCGTTTTACTTACAATTATTGGTCATCGCCTGTAAGTTTAGTCAATACTACTGCAAATAACCAAACGTATACTTTACAAGACGTTCTATTGGATGGTACAACGGTTGCTACGCCAGGAGCTGTTGCGTGGACGACCAATGCAGATGGATTAACTTCGCCATTTACCATAAGTACACGTTGGATATATAAATTTGTTAATGGTGGAGATGAAGACTATGACGCTTGGTTGCTTACTCGAAATACTGGAAACATAAATCCTGGAGAAGGATATACAATGAAAGGAGTTTCCTTAGGAGATGAAAAAGAAGAACAAAACTATGTGTTCAGAGGAAAACCAAACAATGGAGTTATAACGGTTGGGCCTCTTGGGGATGATAACTTATACCTTGTTGGAAACCCATATCCAAGTTCAATTGATGCAGATGAGTTTATTAATGATAACCTAGCGAATGACGCAACTTCTGGAACATTATACTTCTGGGAACATTGGGGAGGAGGAACCCATGTGCTTCTAGATTACCAAGGAGGTTATGCTACTTATACGCTTGGTGGAGGAACTCCGGCAATGTCGCATCCAACGGTTGATCAAACTGGTTCGGGAACTGAAACACCAAAAAGATATATCCCAGTAGGACAAGGATTCTTTGTACAAGGAGATAACAATGCTGGAAATGGAACTTCCGCTACTGTTGAATTCAATAACTCGCAAAGAATTTATGTGCCAGAATATATTGGTTCTTTTGAATTTTCAACATTCATGCGATCTGGAAATAGCGATGATGTAGGACTTATTCCTAATCCAGCAAACGCAGAAAGCACTGCAACTGAGTCAGATTCAGAAACTGAAACAGTTCCAACTACAGAAGAAGAAATCTATGAATATCTAGGAATTCCTAAGGATAATAGAAAGAAAATTCGTTTAGGTTATACCAATCCTGCAGGTTTCCACAGACAGTTATTAGTGACTTTTGATAGAAGAACAACAGATGGTATTGACAGAGGGTTTGATGGAGAATCAATTGGAGTTACTGCAAATGATATGTATTGGTTTCTTGAAAATGAAAAATACGTAATTCAAGCTGTAAGCAGCTTACATGATGCGAGAGAGTTCCCTCTGGGAATTGTTTCTGAAAATTCAGGAGGTGGAATAATCACTCTTGACGGATTAGAAAATATTGATAATAGTGTAAATATCTATATCAAGAACAATCATACTGGGACAACACATGACCTACGTGCAAGTGACTTCCAGATTTCTGTTCCAGCAGGAGAAACTAATGATAAATATTCGTTAGTATTCCAACCAGAAAATCAATTAAGCGTTAACAGTGTAATTTTAGAAAATGGAATTCAAATTTATACGGATAAATTAACGGATGAGTTGGTGATTACCAACAATACTGGATTCTCACTAGAAAATATTGATATTCATACCATACTTGGACAACAAATAATGTCTATTACTGATGGAATTAACGAAACAACTATTCGAATTCCAATAGATAATGTGTCAAGTGGTATTTACATTGCAAATATCTATTCTGAAAAAGGAAAAATTAGTAAAAAGCTGATTATAGAATAAACCAGAATAAAACCTAAAAAAAAGACCACTTGACTGCCAAGTGGTCTTTTTTTATTTAAGACATTACAATTCAATGAAATTCATTAATTTCGCAAACTTAATATACAGCAAAACAAATGGCTACTAAATTTACAGAATACAACGGATTAAACTTACCATCAGTTGCAGATGAAATACTAAACTACTGGGAAGAAAATAACATCTTTGAAAAAAGTATCAATTCTCGTGAAAATGCTGAATCATTTGTGTTTTTTGAAGGACCACCTTCTGCAAATGGACTTCCAGGAATTCATCACGTGTTAGCAAGAGCCATTAAAGATATTTTCTGCAGATATAAAACTCAAAAAGGATATCAAGTAAAACGTAAAGCAGGTTGGGATACTCATGGTTTGCCAATAGAGTTAGGTGTAGAAAAAGAGCTGAAGATTACGAAAGAAGACATTGGAACTAAAATTTCAATTGAAGAATACAATGAAGCCTGCAAAAAAGCAGTAATGCGTTATACGGATATCTGGAACAATATGACACGCCGTACTGGGTATTGGGTGGATATGGAAACTCCGTATATCACTTACAAGTCTAAATATATGGAGAGTGTTTGGTGGTTACTAAAACAAATCTATGATAAAGGACTGATGTACAAAGGCTATACAATACAACCTTATTCGCCAAAAGCAGGAACGGGTTTAAGTTCGCATGAATTAAATCAGCCGGGAACCTATCAAGATGTAACAGATACAACGGTGGTGGCCCAATTTAAAGCAATCAAAGAAACACTGCCTAATGAACTGAAGGATATAGATGGAGATGTTCATTTTTTAGCATGGACGACTACTCCGTGGACGTTACCTTCAAATACCGCATTAACAGTTGGGCCAAAAATTGAATATGTGCTTGTACAATCATACAATCAATATACGTTTGAACCAATCAATGTCATATTGGCAAAAAACTTAGTTGGGAAACAATTCGCAGGAAAATTCACGAAAGTAGAAACTCAAGAAGAATTAAAAGCTTACCAACAAGAAGATAAAAAAATACCATATTTTGTAGTAAGCGAGCATAAAGGAAGTGACTTGGTTGGGATTAAATATGAACAACTACTCGATTATGCATTGCCCTATGAAAATGCAGCAAATGCATTTAGAGTCATATCAGGTGATTTTGTAACAACAGAAGATGGAACAGGAATCGTGCATACGGCGCCAACATTTGGAGCAGATGATGCTAAAGTTGCTAAAGAAGCTACGCCAGAAGTTCCGCCAATGTTAGTATTAGATGAAAATGGAAATCCTGTGCCTTTGGTAGACTTACAAGGCCGTTTTAGACCTGAAATGGGTGAATTTGGAGGAAAATATGTGAAAAATGAATACTATGCAGATGGAGAAGCTCCTGAAAAATCAGTAGATGTAGAGTTGGCAATCAAGCTCAAAACTGAAAATAAAGCTTTCAAAGTCGAAAAATATGTTCACAGTTATCCAAACTGCTGGCGTACAGATAAACCTATTTTATACTATCCTTTAGATTCTTGGTTCATTAAAATTACAGATGTAAAAAACAAAATGTATGAACTGAACCAAACAATCAATTGGAAGCCTAAAGCAACTGGAGAAGGGCGTTTTGGTAACTGGATTGCAGGAGCGAATGATTGGAACTTATCTCGTTCTCGATTCTGGGGAATTCCATTGCCAATATGGCGAACAGAAGATGGAAAAGAAGAATTGATTATCGGTTCGTTAGAAGAGCTCAAAGCAGAAATTCAAAAAGCAATTGAAGCAGGTGTAGAGACGAAAGATGTATATGCTAGTTTTGAAGTTGGAAATATGTCTGAAGAAAACTATGAAAAAGTAGATTTACACAAGCACATTGTAGATACAATCACACTTGTATCGCCTTCAGGAAAACCAATGAAACGAGAAAGCGATCTCATTGATGTATGGTTTGATTCTGGATCAATGCCGTATGCTCAATGGCATTATCCGTTTGAAAACAAAGAAAAGATTGATGCTAATGAGAGTTACCCTGCTAATTTTATTGCTGAAGGAGTTGATCAAACACGCGGATGGTTTTATACGCTTCATGCAATAGGAACTATGGTTTTTGATTCTGTTGCCTATAAAAATGTAGTGTCTAACGGATTGGTATTAGATAAAGACGGACAAAAAATGTCCAAGCGTTTAGGAAATGCTGTCGATCCATTTTTTACCCTCGATAAATATGGGCCAGATGCTACGCGTTGGTACATGATTTCAAATGCAAATCCTTGGGACAATTTGAAGTTTTCATGGGAAAAACCAGATCCTGAAAAAGGAGAGTCTTTTGAAGAGCATTCGCCGGGAATTGAAGAAGTTCGTCGTAAATTCTTTGGAACACTGTACAATACGTATTCGTTCTTTAGTCTGTATGCAAACATTGACAATTTTACATATAGTGAAGATGAAATTCCGCTAGCAGAACGCCCAGAAATTGACCGTTGGATTCTTTCAGAATTACATACATTAGTTAAGAATGTAGATGCGTTTTATGCTGATTATGAGCCTACAAGAGCTGTAAGAGCTATTTCAGAATTTGTACAAGAAAACCTAAGTAACTGGTTTGTACGTTTAAGTAGAAGACGATTTTGGAAAGGAGAGTATGGATCTGATAAAATTTCTGCTTACCAAACACTATACACTTGTATGTTAACTGTAGCTAAACTAGGAGCACCAATTGCACCTTTTTATATGGACAGACTTTACAAAGACTTAACCAAAGCTACAAATACAGAAAACTTTGAAAGTGTACATTTGGCAAAATTTCCAACGTATGACGAAGCGTTTATTGACAAATCGCTAGAGCGTAAAATGGAAAATGCACAAACAATATCTTCCTTGGTTCTATCGTTAAGAGCTAAAGAAAAGATAAAAGTGCGCCAACCGTTACAACGCATTATGGTTCCAGTGTTAGATGCCCAAAATAAGGCAGAAATATTGGCTGTTGCCGAACTAATCAAGTCAGAGGTTAATGTAAAAGAAATAGAACTTTTAGATGATGCTTCGGGTATATTAGTTAAGCAAATAAAACCAAATTTCAAGGTGTTGGGGCCTAAATATGGAAAAGATATGAAAGCGGTTGCGGCTGTAATCATGCAGTTTGGACAAGAAGAAATCGCCGAAATTGAAAAAACAGGAAAAATACCTGTAGAAATTAACGGAAAAAATAGTACATTAGACATTACAGAAGTAGAAATTACTTCGCAAGATATTGAAGGTTGGTTAGTAGCCAATTCGGGAGGAGTTACTGTGGCGTTGGACGTAACAATTACTGACGAATTGCGTAAAGAAGGAGTTGCTAGAGAATTAGTAAATAGAATCCAAAATTTACGTAAAGATTCTGGTTTTGAAGTTACCGACAAAATAAAAGTTACGCTACAAAAAGACGAGCAATTAGTAGAGGCTATGAACGCAAATTTAGACTATGTGAAAACAGAAACGTTAACGGCTGAATTAAACTTTGTAGACAAACTAGAAAATGGAACAGAAATTGCTTTCGATGATGTGAACACCGTATTGTTTATTAAAAAAATGTAAGTCATGGAAGATACTAAAATAAGATACTCAGACAAGCAACTTGAAGAATTTAAAAAAATTATTCAAGACAAGATTGATCAGGCACAAAAAGATTTAGCACTGCTTAAAAGTGCTTACATGAACGATCATAACAATGGTACCGATGATACATCGCCTACTTTTAAAGCGTTTGAGGAAGGTTCTGAAACCATGTCGAAAGAAAAAAATATGCAATTGGCCATTCGTCAAGAAAAATTTATTCGTGACTTGAAAAATGCACTGATTCGTATTGAAAATAAAACATACGGAATTTGCAGAGTTACTGGAAAATTAATCAATCCAGAACGCTTAAAATTAGTGCCACATGCAACTCTAAGCATTGAAGCAAAAAATATGCAGAAGTAAAAATTAAGCAATTATATTACAAAGCGCTCATAGAGCGCTTTTCTTTTTTATTATTAAGGAATCCATTTTTTTAAATTTGCTGTAACTCAGTAGCGCCAATCTGTTGAAAAATACACTATTTCTCATATCGTTTTTTCTAGTACATGCCTTAGGTGTTGCACAAAAGGTAACCCAACAAACCATAGGGACTCATGGTATACAAGAAATCCATATCAACACAGATAAGGTATTTCAGCTTAATGTATACAGTACAAACAATAAAACAATTACGATAGAAACTAAAATGGAAGGAGAGTATTACCACGACGTCAATGTGGTAACAGCTACCAAAAACAAACAATTGCATATTGAATGTGCATTTGCTGAAGGATTTGAATTGCCTAATGATAAACTAAGTGCGCATAAAGTATTTTCTATTACCATGAATATCTTTATCCCAAAGCAATTAGATGTGCAGATACACGGAGATGAAACGCAGGTATATGTTGAAGGCAATTTTCATAAATTCTGGGCTGCATTAATCTCAGGTAATTATATTATTAAAAACTTTTTTGCAGAAGCAAAAATCCAAACAAAAAAAGGAAATATTCACTACATAAAACGACAAATGCCTGTATTTGAAACTTGCACAACGCATCAGCTTACTTTTTATGAAAAAGGAAAAAAAGTAGAGATGACTGCCAACAATGGAAAGATCACATATTCTTCTCATAAAGGTTAAAAATATTCTTATTTTAGCAGGCGATTCATTTTCAAACGAAAAATGTACGATACATGTCTTTAAAAAAAGCTATTGGGATTATTGTTTTGGTGTTGCTTATAGACCAAATCAGTAAAATATATATCAAAACAAACTTCGCTTTGGGCGAATCTGTGGAAGTTTTCAGTTGGTTTCAAATTTTATTTGTGGAAAATAAAGGAATGGCTTGGGGCGTTGAACTGCCTGGAAGTTATGGGAAACTCTTTTTAACTTTATTTCGCTTATTTGCTATCACCGCCATAGGATATTGGTTGTTTGATGCAGTGAAGAAAAAAAGCTCAAAAGTATTAATCGTTGCAATTGCATTAATATTTGCAGGAGCTTTTGGAAACATTATTGACTCTGTGTTTTACGGTATTATTTTCAACGAAAGTGTATATAAAGGAGAAGTCGCAACATTTTTACCAGAAGCAGGAGGGTATGCGCCTATATTTCACGGGCGTGTTGTAGATATGCTACATTTTCCGTTAATTGACACTACTTGGCCAGAATGGATGCCTTGGATTGGAGGTGATCGCTTTACATTTTTTGATCCAGTTTTTAATATAGCTGATTCTGCTATTACAATAGGAGTAGCGTTGCTGATTATTTTTAATAAAAAAGCATTTCCTAAAAAAGCAAAAACAGCTAGAGAAATCGTCCAAGAAGAAATATAACTACTTATCGGTTTTTAAAGTAAAATGTTTGTTTTGGTGTGACGCAATAATCTAACGGAATATCATTTTCATCCTTTGTAAAAAGAATATTTTCTGGAGGAAAAAAAGATAATCCAATTTTGAGTGTTGAAGGATTGCATTCGGCTAAAAAACGGTCATAAAATCCTTTGCCATACCCAATACGGTTTCCTTTAATATCATATGCTAAAAGCGGCACAAAAACAACCTCTATTTTTTTTGAAGGAACTTCAATTCCATCAACAGGTTCAGGAATATTATAACTATTTTTTTGGATTACTGTGGTATCTGTCAGTAGAAAATGAGTGAGTGAATGGTCGTCGAAATTACTCTTAGAAAGAATAATATCCTTGTCTTTTCCTGCGAGAATATTCAAAATAAATTCCGTATCAATTTCTTTTTGTTCAGTTATTGTAAGAAATAAATGATAATAGCGCTTATCCCAAATAGGAAGTTTTAATAAGTTATTAGCTATAGCAATGCTAAACTCATCAATTTGCGTTGCAGAAAGTGCGTTGCGCATTGTTTTATACTTCTTCCGTAAGGCAACTTTTGACATGGTAAAAACATTTGCAACAAAAATAAAAATTGTACCTTAGATGTGCATTTGTTTTTGGAATAATTGTAGGTAACTTTGTTGAAGAAAGCTATTAGTATATAATAAATTGCTACGAGCCTAGTTGAGATTAAAAACAATTAAACGAAAGAATTTTTGATCTTTCATAAAATTAGCTTTTGTTTTTGTCAGATTGTAACAAGATTACATCAATTTCTAAAAATAAATATTTCAGTACTCAATACTACCAAATGACCGAAGCACTCGAACTACAACTCAAAACCTTACCCACCAATCCTGGAGTATATCAATACTATGATAAGGAAGGAAAGTTATTATATGTAGGAAAGGCAAAAAACCTAAAAAAACGAGTGTTGTCATACTTTACCAAAAATCACGAATACGGAAAAACGAGAGTATTGGTAAAAAAAATTGCATCCATTAAGCATATTGTAGTGGCTACTGAAACGGATGCATTACTGCTCGAAAATAATTTAATCAAAAAATACCAGCCGCGTTACAATGTCATGCTAAAAGATGACAAATCGTATCCGTGGATTTGTATTAAAAATGAACGCTTTCCACGTGTATTCCCTACCAGAAAAATGGTTAAAGATGGTTCTGAATATTTTGGTCCGTATACGAGTATGAAAACGGTTCGAACCCTATTCGATTTAATCAAAGGATTGTATCCGTTACGAACTTGCAATTATGATCTTTCTCAAGAAAAAATAAATACCGGCAAGTATAAAGTATGTTTGGAATATCATTTAGGGAATTGTATTGGTCCGTGTGAAGGATACCAAACGGTTCAAAGTTATGATGAGCAAATAGTTGCCATTCGTGAAATCCTTAAAGGAAACTTTAAGGATTCTTTACATCGTTTTAAAGAGCAAATGAAAACATTTGCAGAAAATATGGAGTTTGAACGTGCTCAAAAAGTCAAGGAAAAACTAGATATTTTAACAAACTATCAAGCTAAATCTACTATCGTTAATCCAAAAATTAGCAATGTTGATGTTTTTTCTATTGTTTCAGATGAAAGTTTTGGGTATGTAAACTATTTGCAACTATCACATGGTTCCATTGTACGGTCGCATACTATGGAAATTAAAAAGAAGTTAGACGAAACGGATAAAGAATTACTAGAATTGGCCATTACCGAAATTCATCAACGTTTTTCGACGAACTCTAAAGAATTATATGTGCCTTTTAAAATAGAGATTGGGGAAAATTTTAAAATTACCGTCCCAAAATTAGGCGATAAAAAACGCATTTTAGAACTATCGTTGCGAAATGCAAAATACTTCCGACAAGAACGTTTCAAGCAAATAAAGCTTACAGATCCTGATAAGCATGTGAATAGATTGATGAAACAAATGAAAAAAGACTTACGTCTTTCGGAAGAGCCAAGGCATATTGAGTGTTTTGATAACTCAAACATTCAAGGAACTAATCCTGTGGCCGCTTGTGTGGTATTTAAAGATGGAAAACCTAGTAAAAAGGAGTACCGTCATTACAATATCAAAACGGTTGTGGGTCCAGACGATTTTGCTTCCATGGAAGAAGTTGTATACAGGCGCTATAAAAGATTATTGGAAGAAGAATCATCTTTACCTCAATTAATTGTAATTGATGGAGGAAAAGGACAACTTTCCTCAGCATTGAAAAGTTTGGATGCGTTAAATTTACGTGGGAAAATAGCAATTATAGGTATAGCCAAACGTTTGGAAGAAATCTATTATCCTGGAGACTCAATTCCGTTGTATCTTGATAAGAAAAGTGAAACACTTAAAATCATACAGCAATTACGGAACGAAGCACATCGATTTGGAATAACATTTCACAGAAAAAAAAGAAGCAATAATGCACTGAATTCTGAGTTAGAATCAATTGAAGGAATTGGAGAAAAAACCATTG
This sequence comes from Kordia zhangzhouensis, assembly GCF_001005305.1. Lineage (GTDB taxonomy): Bacteria > Bacteroidota > Bacteroidia > Flavobacteriales > Flavobacteriaceae > Kordia > Kordia zhangzhouensis. Next base: position 86,813 of record NZ_LBMH01000002.1, on the reverse strand, counting down.
TGGAGTTACTTAAGAAGTTCAAATCGGTCAAACGAATTTCTGAAGCTTCCCTCGATCAAATCTCGGCAGTAGTTGGAAATAGTAGAGCAAAAAAAATATACGATAACTTTCATCAAAAATAGTGTTAGCATGAAAAAGTGGATACTGATTTGCATAGCAATTTTTAGTTTCTTAACTGCTACAGCGCAAAAAGAACAACCTAAAAAACAAGACCTAAAAGTAGGATTGGTATTGAGTGGAGGCGGAGCCAAAGGATTGGCGCATATTGGGGTGCTTAAAATTATTGATAGTCTTGGAATTCGAGTAGACTATGTAGGCGGAACAAGTATGGGAGCTATTATTGGTTCGTTATATGCTTCAGGATATACAGGTAACCAGATAGATTCAATCTTTAAAAAGACAGATTTTGAACGACTCATACAAGATGAATTGCCACGATCTGCCAAAACTTTCTATGAAAAAGAAGATGCGGAACGATATGCAATTACGTTGCCATTTGACAATTTTAAAGTAAGTTTCCCTTCTTCCATTTCAAAAGGACAAAATGTATACAACAAGTTGGCACAATTGCTCATGCATGTCAATCATATTGATGATTTTAGTAAACTGCCAATTCCGTTTTTATGTGTGGCTTCTGATATTGAAAAAGGAGAACAGGTGGTTCTAGAAAAAGGATATTTACCAGAGGCAATTACTGCGAGTGGAGCATTTCCCTCCTTATTTGAGCCTATACCGATAAAAAAAAGGCTACTTATTGATGGAGGAGTAACCAATAATTACCCAGTAGATGAAGTATTGGCAAAAAAAGTAGATGTAATTATTGGAATTGATGTACAAGACGGGTTATATGAAAGAGATAAGCTTAACTCAGCAGTTGCCATTCTCAATCAAATCAACAATTTCCGAACTATTAATGCCATGAAGGATAAAAATGAAAAGACAGATGTCTATATTCGTCCAGATATTGTTGGTTTTTCGGTAATCTCTTTTGATAGAGGACGTGAATTGATAACAAGAGGAGAGGTAGCTGGCAGAGAAGAAATAGAAGCCTTAAAGGAAATTGCAGCGCAACAGCAACAAAAAAGAAATATTAAACCAGTAAAGGTAAAAGATTCTTTAAATGTAAATTACATTCACTTACGTGGAAACAAGAAATATACCCGTTCATACGTTCGAGGAAAATTGCGTTTTAAAACGCCTGCCAAAATACCATTTCAAAAATTTCAAGAAGGAATAAGTAATTTGGCAGCCACTGGAAATTTTACAGGAATTCGTTATCGAACAATTCCAAACAATGTGGGTTCAGAAGATATTGTTTTAAATCTGAGGGAACGACCAGAAACAATGTTTTTACGTTTAGGAGCACATTATGATGATGTATATAAAACCGCAGGATTAATCAATGTGACAAAGAAAAAAGTCCTATTTAACAATGATGTAGCGTCTTTTGATTTCATTATCGGGGATAATATCCGATATAATTTTGAATATTACATTGACAAAGGATATTACTGGAGTATTGGTGTCAAATCACGATTCAATTCGTTTGAGCGAGGTGTAAATTACGATTTAATAAGAGAAGATAATACAAATCCCAATCTTAATAGAATAGATGTTGATGTCTCAGACTTTACGAATCAACTATACCTTCAAACGGTATTAAGAGAAGAATTTGTTTTTGGAGTTGGAGCTGAGCACAAACGGTTAAAAATTGCTTCCGAAACAATCACTGAAACAGACCAAGAAGAAACTGTATTTGAAAAAAGTGATTTTATCAGCTCATTTGGGTTTTTAAAATTGGATACTTACGATAATAAGTACTTTCCAAAATCAGGAATCTTTTTTTCGGGTAACTTTCATTGGTATCTGTACTCGTCAGATTACAACAAAAACTTTGAGCCATTCTCACTTGCAAGAGGAAAAATAGGGTATGCTACTTCAATATTTGATAATGTATCACTAAACATTTCTTCAGAAGGAGGATTTAAAATTGGGGACGCTTCTACCAATTCCTTAGATTTTGTATTAGGAGGCTATGGAAATAATTTTATTAACAATTACATCGCTTTCCTCGGATATGATTTCTTGAGTTTTGCTGGTGATAGCTTTGTGAAAGGAACAATTGCATTAGATTATAATTTTTGGACCAAACATCACTTGAATTTCACAGCAAACTACGCCAATGCAGGCGAAAATATCTTTGGAAATGGAGAATGGTTTACAAAGCCAGACTTTAACGGGTATGCTATTGGATATGGATTGGAAACCTTTTTTGGTCCCTTACAAGTAAAATATTCTTGGTCGCCTGATATAGAAGAAGATACGTTGTATGTTAGTATAGGTTTTTGGTTTTAACTTATAAAGTGCCTAAGCCCTTGCAAAATCAAAGAAAAAGTACACATAAAGTTTCATTCGATTCTAAAAAATAGAAAGCAAACATGATTTCGGTCATACAACATATCCAAATAATTACGATATTTGTGTGCAGAAGATAAAAAAGTTATCTATACAAGTGAAACCCTTTTGGAACGACTTACTCGCACATTTACACTATCTTATCAAGCGAAATCCTGAATAAGACAGCGTTATTTTTTTGCTAAATGTGATGCCTTTCTTCACATTTTTCTATATTTTATAATAGTATTTTACCATCACAAAAAAATAACAAAAAATGCCTTTTTACCATACATTAGGAACTATTCCGCCAAAACGACACACAATATTTAAAAAGCCTAATGGCGATTTGTATTACGAACAGCTTTTCGGAACAATTGGTTTTGACGGAATGTCTACCAATAGTTACCATGAACACAGACCTACACAGGTTAAAGAAATTCGAAAGCAATATAGCGTAGCTCCCAAAGTGGCTAAAGCTAATAATATTCAGTCATATCGATTTCGTGGATTTCAAGTGCCGCCACAAGCAGATTATCTTGAAAGTAGAAAAGTAATCTTGACCAACAGTGATTGTAACATTATTTTGGCAGCACCTCAAGAATCAACACGAGATTATTTTTACAAAAATACCGACGCTGACGAATTGATTTTTATCCATAAAGGAACAGGAAAACTTCGTACCATGCTGGGAAATCTTGATTTTAAATATGGAGATTATCTTTTAGTACCGCGAGGTGTGATTTACAAAATAGATTTTGAAACGGAAGACAATCGCTTATTTATTGTAGAATCATACCGCCCAATTTATACACCAAAGCGTTACAGAAACTGGTTTGGTCAGCTATTAGAGCATTCGCCTTTTTGCGAGCGTGATATAAGAAGACCTTATGAATTAGAAACCAATGATGAAAAAGGTGACTTTCTAATCAAAGTAAAAAAACAAGGAGATATTTTTGAAATGATATATGCCACACATCCTTTTGATGTGGTAGGTTATGATGGTTATAACTATCCGTATGCATTTTCAATTCACGATTTTGAACCAATTACAGGTCGTATTCATCAACCGCCACCAGTACATCAAACCTTTGAAACAGATGCTTTTGTTGTATGTTCCTTTGTGCCAAGGCTATATGATTATCACCCAGATGCTATTCCAGCTCCATACAATCATAGTAATATAGACAGTGATGAAGTATTATATTATGTAGATGGTGACTTTATGAGTCGAAATGATATTGATGCAGGGCATATTTCTTTGCATCCTGCGGGAATTCCACATGGGCCACATCCAGGTGCTGTAGAACGTAGTATTGGTCAAACAGAAACTGAAGAATTAGCAGTAATGGTAGATACGTTCAAGCCATTGCAAGTAACGGAAGAAGCAATGAAAATTGCCGATGAAAGCTATTTTCAATCTTGGTTGGAAGATTAACGCATGAGACAACACATTCAAAATATTGCAACGCATATTCGGGCTATGTGGTAAATAAAAACCACTTAGGGACATAATCAAAAACATATATGCGAATTTGCGAAAAGCACTAAAAAATAAAAAAATGGCAGCAGAAATAAAAAACTTACGAGATTTACAAAATACAGAATACGGACTTAAAAAATTATTTGAAGAAGCGGAAGATTTTCTTCCTTTGCTTGGAACTGACTATGTAGAATTATATGTTGGAAACGCAAAACAATCAGCACATTTCTACAAAACAGCTTTTGGTTTTCAGTCAGAAGCTTATGCAGGTTTGGAAACAGGAATAAAAGACAGAGTTTCATATGTATTAAAACAAGATAAGATTCGATTGGTCTTAACAACGCCATTAAATAAAGGCGGTGAAATCAACGAACATATTGACCTACATGGAGATGGAGTAAAAGTAGTTGCACTCTGGGTTGAAGATGCTACAAAAGCCTTTGAAGAAACTACCAAAAGAGGAGCAAAACCATACATGGAGCCAACCAAAGAAGAAGATGAGCATGGATATGTAATTCGTTCTGGAATTTACACCTATGGAGAAACGGTGCATATATTTGTAGAACGTAAAAATTATAATGGAGTCTTTTTACCTGGATACGAAAAATGGGTTTCTCATTACAATCCAGAACCAGTTGGGTTAAAATTCATTGACCATATGGTAGGAAATGTAGGCTGGGGAAAAATGAAGGAATGGTGTGAATTCTATGCAAAAGTAATGGGCTTTGCACAAATTATTTCTTTTACTGACGATGATATTTCTACAGAATATACAGCTTTGATGAGTAAAGTAATGAGTAATGGAAATGGTCGAATCAAGTTCCCAATTAATGAGCCAGCTAAAGGAAAAAAGAAATCGCAAATAGAAGAATATCTTGACTTTTACAATGGTGCAGGTGTACAACACATAGCTGTGGCTACAGATAATATTATAGAAACGGTTTCTCAAATGCGTGAACGCGGAGTAGAATTCTTATATGTTCCAGAAACCTATTATGATGATTTATTAGAACGTGTAGGTGATATTGATGAAGATGTAGAAGAACTTAAAAAACACGGAATCTTAATTGATCGTGATGAAGAAGGGTATTTACTACAGTTATTTACCAAAACAATTGTGGACAGACCAACAATGTTTTTCGAAATCATTCAGCGTAAAGGTGCACAATCATTCGGTGTTGGAAACTTCAAAGCGTTGTTTGAAGCGATTGAAAGAGAACAAGCTGCTCGCGGAACTTTATAATATATAATGATAAGAACGTACTTTACATACGTTCTTATCATTTCTCTTCTAAAAACTACAACATGACCAGAGAAGAATTACTCGAGGCTATAGACAAAAAATATTTGGCTATGGGACAAGATCCTGATGTGCACCTTTCGGGATTACTTTATGCAGAGCCAATGAAATATTGGGATTTTATACAGTTGGATGCATTGTTAGGATTGCAAACACAACGTACACAATTACCTGATGAAATGGTTTTCATTATGTATCATCAAATTAATGAGTTGCTGTTTAAAATGATTTTGTGGGAAATGCAACAAATCGCACACACAGAACACATTCAGCCAGAAAAATTTGTGATGCATTTAATGCGTATCAGCCGCTATTTTGATATGTTATCTAATTCATTTGACATTATGAGTGAAGGAATGGAAGTAGAGCAATACATGAAATTCCGTGATACATTAACTCCTGCTAGTGGTTTTCAATCAGTGCAGTATCGAAAAATAGAAATTGCTTCGACAGAGTTAATCAATTTGATTGATTATCGATTCAGAGCGACGATTGATCGTGAAACACCTTATGAACATGCTTATAATAATATGTATTGGCAGGTTGCAGGGAATAATCATAAAACGGGAATGCGTAGTAAATTGATGGTAAACTTTGATGAGAAGTACAAAAAAGAACTCATTGAATGGATGAAAGAATATAATACTATCAATTTATGGACGAAATTCAAGCAATTACCTGATGAATTTCAAAAAAACACATCTTTAATCAATGCAATGCGTCATTATGACCATACGGTCAATATAAGTTGGGTAATGCATCATTACAATACTGCCGACAAGTATATTAATTCTCAAAAAGGAAATCCGGAAGCTACGGGGGGAAGTGATTGGCAAAAGTATATGCATCCTAAATATCAAAAAAGAATCTTCTTTCCAGACTTATGGAGCAAAGAAGAATTGGAAAATTGGGGAATTACGAATCTTGAAGGCTATAAAGTACTCAAATAACCCAAAATACAAAAATGAAAAAACATAAAAATGTTGAAATTATCTCAAAAAAATGAGTTTTTATTTGAACATTTATCAATAAACATCGATTAAATACAATCCTAAATATAAAAATTGTGTTAAAGTTAAATATTATGCCTGCATAGTATAATTCTCGTCTTATATTTGCAGTGCAAAAGCGAGTGGTTTCCTTTTGCAACTTTAAGAAGAGAGATTTTCATAATTTAAAGTTTTGGTTGGTTAATAAAAAAGGAACTCGGTCACATGACCGAGTTTTTTTTTGAATGTATAGCACAAAACATACCTGTCAAAATCACATTATTTGTACAATTTTACAACACTTATTATGTGTACTTTGTTCTATAAAAAGTAAGTGTTTAGTAAAGTTCTTAAGAAGAAATCAATACTCTTGACACCTTATTTTTCTAAAAGTAATCGTCTTGTTGTGGAAATAGCAAAAACCTTTCAAAACCGCTTTGTTTCCGCCTTTTTATCAATCATTTATCTTTTTTTGGAATAGTAATTGTAATGCAAGAATAAATTAACATAAAATAATACTTATTTTATTATTTTTACAAATCATTACTCAAATCATGAAACGAATACTCTCCATATTAATCTTACTAGTGTCTTTCATATTACAGGCACAAAATAAAGACACTGCTTTTCAATCGGGCGAATGGTTCAAATTTCGAATTCACTACGGTTTTATCAATGCAAGCTACGCAACTCTTGAAGTAAAAGATGAATACTTAAATGGGAAAAATGTATACCATGTGATAGGAAAAGGACAAACAACAGGATTTGCTAGTTGGTTTTTTAAGGTTGATGATAACTATGAGAGCTATTTCGATAAAGAAACAGGAAGACCATACAAATTCATTCGTCAAATTGATGAAGGAGGTCATACGAAAGACATAGAAATCGATTTTAATCACGAGCGCGAAAAAGCGTTAGTCAATAATAAAAAGCATAAAACCAAAAAGGAATATAACATTGAAAAAGATGTGCAGGATATGGTTTCTGCATTTTACTATTTACGAAACAATTATGATGTATCTAATATCAAAGAAGGAGACGAAATTATTCTCAACATGTTTTTTGATAAAGAAAACTTTAAGTTCAAGTTAAAATTTCTTGGCAGAGAAATTATGCGTACAAAATTTGGAAAAGTTCCTTGCTTAAAATTTAGACCTTATGTACAAGCAGGACGTGTTTTTAAAGAAAATGAAAGTTTAACACTTTGGGTATCTGATGATGAAAACAAAATTCCAATTCGCATTAAAGCCAAACTTATGGTAGGTTCGCTCAAAGCTGACCTAGACGCTTTCAAAGGACTCAAACATCCTTTTAAAATTGTAGTAGATTAACCATGAAGATTCCACCAGATATTGCAGAACGGATTGAAAAATTAGACAGAAAGTATACAAACTCTGGGCAAGATTTAGGTTCTTATCTTGACGGTTTACTCCATCAACGATATCTGACCTATTGGGATTATATTCACTTAGATACACTATTAAGCTTACAAATTCCTCGCACTTTTTTTCCTGATGAAGAAATTTTTATCATGTATCATCAGATTACGGAATTGTATTTTAAGCTAATCATTCATGAACAAAAGCAAATTATAGACGATAAAGATCAAACAGCAGAATTTTTTACGCAACGAATATATCGTATTAACAATTATTTCAAAGCACTAATTTCTTCTTTTGAAATAATGATTAATGGTATGGAGCGTGAACAATTTTTAAACTATCGCATGTCATTGTTGCCTGCTAGTGGATTTCAATCAGCTCAATACCGTATGATTGAATTATATGCAACACCTATGGAAAATTTGGTGCATCATACAGTACGCAGTCAATTTTCGTCTGAAAGTTCATTGGATGATCTTTATGAAAATATTTATTGGAAAAAAGGAGCAACCGATAGTAAAACTGGAGAAAAAACATTGACACTCAAACAATTTGAATATCGATATACGCCACGTTTTATGCGAATTGCAAAAGAAGTACAGCACAGTACAATATACCATCGCTATTTAACGTTGCCTACAAAAGTAAAAAAAGACAAAAACCTTATAGAAGCTCTCAAAACCTTAGATCTGAATGCAAATGTTAATTGGCCATTGATGCATATGGGATCGGCTTATCGCTACTTACGACGCGAAAAAAAGACAGTAGAATCAACAGGAGGCACTAATTGGAGAGAATATTTGCCGCCAAGTTTTCAAAAAGTGATCTTTTTTCCTGAAATTTGGAGCGAAAATGAAAAAAGTGAATGGGGAAAAGAATGGGTAGATCATATTTTCAATACAGAAAAGACACAATGAGAATCGAGAAAATTATAGTATTTGCACTCTTGGCAATTGTATTTTATGCTTGTGAAAAAGTAGAAGAAAAACAAGATATTGCTGAAAAAGTAGTAGTCGAAGAGCCAGAAATTATGGAGTTTGGTTTCAACCTAAACGACTTTATCGTAGTACGTGATACCGTAAGAAACGGAGATAGTTTTGGTAAAATTCTCGAAAAAAATAATATTGGATACGGAACGGTTTTTAATATTGTTGAAAAAACCAAAGATACATTTGATATTAGCAAAATTACAGCAGGCAAACCGTATACATTACTCTGCACAAAAGGAGATTCACTACAACGCCCAGAATGTTTTATTTATCAACCAAATAGCATTGAATATGTAGTGATTAAATTCAAAGATTCTATCAATGCTTACAAAGAAAGTAAGCCTGTAAAAATTGTTCAAAAAGAAGCATCAGGAGTCATTACAAGTTCTTTATCTTCCGCACTTGATGATGCTGGGTTAAGTCAGCGATTAGCATACGATATGTCAGATATCTATGCATGGACTATCGACTTTTTTAGATTGCAAAAAGGTGATGAGTTCAAAGTTATTTATACGGAAAAGTATATAAATGATACGACTTCTGTAGGAATTGATCGAATTCACGCTGCCTACTTCAAACACAATAATGAGCCATTTTATGCGTTCGAATTTGAAACCGATAGTGTAAACAAAGTAAAGGATTACTATGATGAAAATGCTAAAAATTTGCGTCGCGCATTTTTAAAAGCACCAGTGCGTTACAAACATGTACGTATTTCATCCCGTTACAATTTACGTAGACGTATCAAATTGTATGGAAATCGTGTGAGACCACACAAAGGAACTGACTTTGCAGCTCCAATGGGAACACCCATCATTTCTACAGCTAACGGTGTTGTCGTCGAATCAGCTCGTAGAGGAGGAAATGGAAACTATGTAAAAGTAAAGCACAATAGCACATATACAACTCAATACTTGCACATGAAAAAACGCAAAGTAAAAGTAGGCGAATTTGTAAAGCAAGGAGATGTAATTGGTTGGGTAGGAATGACAGGAAATACTTCTGGTCCTCATGTGTGTTATCGTTTTTGGAAAAACGGAAAACAAGTAGATCCTTTCAAACAAAAACTGCCAGATGCAGACCCTATAGACGCAACACTCAAGGAATCTTACCTCGAGTACATTCAGCCATTAAAGGCACAAATAGATGCTATCAAAATACAACTTCCTAAAGAAGATATCAACGAAGAAGACGCTATAACTTCTATAAACTAAAAACCATGTTAACAAACATAAACCCTACAGAAACTGAAGTTTGGAAAAGACTTCAGGAGCATTTCTATGCAACGAAATCGTTTGCGATAACAGAATATTTTAAAAAAGATACCCAACGTGCAGATCGCTTTACCATTCAATGGAAAGACTTTTATATAGACTATTCTAAAAACAGAATTTCGCAAGAAACTATGGATCTATTACTGCAATTAGCAGAAGAGGTTAAGTTAAAGCAGAATATTGAAAAGTACTTTTCAGGTGATAGTATCAATGAAACTGAAGGCAGAGCAGTATTGCATACAGCGCTACGTGCACATGAAAATAGTGAAGTATTTGTAGATGGTGTCAACGTGATTCCAGAAATTAATGCAGTTAAGAAAAAAATTCGTGCATTCTCGGAAGCAATTATTTCTGGTCATAAAAAAGGATACACAGGAAAAGCGTTTACAGATATTGTAAATATTGGAATTGGAGGATCTGATCTTGGCCCAGCCATGGTTACAGAAGCACTTGAATACTATAAAAATCAGTTGAATATTCATTTTGTTTCAAATGTAGATGGAGATCATGTACAAGAAGTAATAAAAAATCTTAATCCTGAAACAACACTATTTGTTATAGTTTCAAAAACATTTACGACACAAGAAACACTAACAAATGCAATGACTATTCGTAAATGGTTTTTATCACATGCATCAGAAGAGGCAGTTGCCCAACACTTTATAGCGGTATCAACTAACTTAGAAAAAATCAACGAATTTGGAATTGCTTCTGAAAATGTATTTCCAATGTGGAATTGGGTTGGAGGACGTTTTTCCTTATGGAGTGCAGTTGGTTTATCTATAAGTTTATCGGTAGGATATGAAAACTTTGAAAAATTGCTTTCTGGAGCACGTAATATGGATGAGCATTTCAAACACTCCCCGTTTAATGAAAACATTCCGGTAGTATTGGCATTAATAAGTGTTTGGTATAATAATTTTTATGAAGCAGAAAGCGAGGCAATCATTCCATACACACAATATTTACATCGTTTTTCGGCCTATCTGCAACAAGGTATCATGGAAAGTAATGGAAAAAGCATTGACAGAAATGGAAATAAAGTTCAGTACCAAACAGGGACATTGATTTGGGGCGAACCTGGGACTAATTCGCAACACGCATTCTTTCAATTGATACATCAAGGAACTAAATTAATTCCAGCAGACTTTATTGGATATGTACATTCGTTGCACAACGATAAAGAACATCATGAAAAGTTAATGGCCAACTTTTTTGCGCAAACGGAAGCTTTACTAAATGGAAAAACTAAGGAAGAAGTGATTGCAGAATTGAAAGAAAAAGGTTTAGAACCAGCTCAAATAGAAAAATTACTTCCTTTTAAGCTATTTGAAGGAAACAAACCGACAAACACGATACTTATTGATAAACTTACTCCAGAGAGTTTGGGTGCGTTGATTGCGTTGTATGAACATAAAATATTTGTTCAAGGTGTTATATGGAACATATTTAGTTACGATCAATGGGGTGTAGAGCTTGGAAAACAACTGGCTACTAAAATTTTGACAGACATTCAAGGAGAAGAAATTACCAAACATGATGTTTCTACTGCTAATCTTTTAAAATACTTTAAAAAAAGTAGAAAATAACTGTTAATAATTTAGTTTATATCTTAATTCACTGCAAAACAAATAAATAAGTTAAAAACGTAATTTTGAAAAAATGTTAAAACATTTAACATTCGCTTAATATATGCATGCACAATAAATACGATTTTTGCGGCATTAAATAAACTAATAAAACTTATGAAGACGATTAACAATTTGTTTTTTGTAGTAGCGATGTTCTTAGTAACATCTGTTGCTTTTTCTCAAGGAACTGTTACTGGTAAAGTAGTAGATGAAACAGGTCCACTACCTGGAGCTAGTATTGTTGTGAAGGGAACAACAAATGGAACATCAGCCGACATTGATGGAAAATTCAAATTAGACGTGAAAAGTGCTACTGGTACTATTGAAGTATCGTACGTAGGATTTGGAACAAAATCAGTTACTTTCAATGTAACTAGAGGAACTCAAGATCTAGGAACTATTACTTTAGTTTCAGATAACTCTCTTGATGAGGTAGTAATTGTTGGTGTGGTTGACATCGCAAAAGAGCGTGAAACTCCTGTCGCAGTATCTACAATCAAAGCAGAAGAAATTGTTGAAAGATTAGGAAACCAAGAACTTCCAGAATTATTAAATGCAACACCTTCGGTATATGCAACTAAATCTGGTGGAGGTTTTGGAGATTCTAGAATTAACATTCGTGGATTTGACCAAAGAAATACGGCTGTTTTAGTGAATGGTGTTCCTGTAAACGATATGGAGAATGGAGCTGTTTACTGGAGTAACTGGACAGGTTTAGCAGATGTTGCTTCTGCTATCCAAGTACAAAGAGGTTTAGGTTCTTCTAAATTAGCTATTTCTTCAGTAGGTGGTACATTAAACATTGTAACAAAAACTACTGAAAGAAACGAAGGAGGATTTGTTGGAACTACCTTAGGTAACGATAACTACTTAAAAACAATCGCTTCTTACTCTACAGGAAGAATGGAGAATGGATTTGCATTCACAGGATTATTAAGTAGAACTGCTGGAGATGGGTACATCAACGGAACTGCTTTTGAAGGATACAACTATTTCTTAGGATTTGGATGGACTGACGAGAACAGAACTCACGATATTCAATTTACTGCAACTGGAGCGCCTCAAGTTCACAACCAAAGAACTACTAGCTTCTTTAATGCAGCTACAATTGCTCAGTACTTACAGTATGGAGACAAATATAACTACAACCATGGTACATTAAATGGTGAAGAGTTCAACTGGAGAAGAAACTTCTACCACAAACCAGTATTATCATTAAACTGGGATTGGAACATTAATGATAACATGAAATTATCAACTGTAGGATATGCATCATTTGGTCGTGGTGGTGGAACTGGAGATATCGGAAGATTACCAGGATTCAACTTCGCGTCAAGCCAAATCTTCAGAAACCAACAAACAGGAGAAGTTTTATGGGATAAAATTGTTCAGTATAACAAAGGAAACGCTGTAACATTCTCTGACGGAAACGTTTACCAAAGAAACGATCAAGAAAATGGTTTATTCATCAACGATAGTAGAGATAATGGTTTATCAAGAAGAGCTTCTATCAACTCTCACAACTGGTTTGGTATTTTAGCAAACTTAAACACAAAGTTAAATGATAACTTAACGTTAGATGTGGGTATCGATGCTAGAACATATAAAGGTTTCCACTACAGAAGATTAGATAACTTATTAGGAGCAGATGCATATAGAGATAACGACGATGTAAACAATCCTAACCGAGTATTAACAAATACGTACTCTTCTGAATTTTCTTCTATCGTAAATGTATTTAAAGATATCGATGATGAAGATAAGATTGATTACTATAACATCGGATATGTACGTTGGTTAGGAATCTTTGGTCAATTAGAATATAAGAAAGATGCAATTTCTGCATTCGTACAATTCTCAGGTTCTAATCAAGGGTTTAGTAGAGAAGATTTCTTCTTATTAACGCCTGCTGAAGGACAACGTACAGATTGGGAAAACATCCTTGGAGGAACTATCAAAGGAGGATTAAACTACAACATTGACGAAAACCACAACGTATTTGGTAATGTTGGATACTACTCTAAGCAACCTTTATTTGATGCTGTATACTTAAGAAATACTAATGAGTTAAATGACGATTACAGAAATGAAAAAGTATTCGGTGCTGAAATTGGATATGGATACAAATCTGAAAAGTTAAACGTAAACTTGAACTTATATAGAACGTCTTGGAAAGATAGATACATCAACTTAACAGGTACTTTCGCTGATCCAAATGATCCAATGGCGCAAGTACAAGGGGTAACTAACTTAGTAGGTTTAGAGCAAGTTCACTCTGGAGTTGAATTAGAGTTTTCATACCGTCCGTTAGACTTCTTAACATTTAATGGTATGGCATCTGTAGGTAACTGGGAATACGGAGGAACAATCTCTGGACCAGCATTCAACGTAAATGACCAAAACCAAGTAGTTGGACAAAATACGTTATACTTAGACGATGTAAAAGTTGGAAATTCTGCACAAACAACTACGCGTTTAGCAGCTATCGTTGAGCCAGTTGAGCGTTTAAAGTTTGATATCTCTTGGTTTAGAGCAGACGATTTATACGCTGATATCAACGCAGAAGACTTTGATGAAGCTGATAACAGAGGTTCATTACAATTACCAGCATACAACTTATTTGATGGTGGTGTGTCATACAAGTGGTTAGTAGGAAATGAGAAACAAAATTCAATCAACTTCAGATTGAACATCAACAACTTATTTAACACTACGTACTTAGCTGAATCACAAACAAACATTTTTGCAAATCCTGGAGACGATACGTACGACGGGATCAACACTGCAAACAAAGCTTTCTTTGGATTTGGAAGAACTTGGAACTTTAGCGTTCGTTACAACTTCTAAGAAGCTAGTAAATAAATAATAAAAGAAAAGCTCTGCTATTTAGCAGAGCTTTTTGTTTTTTAAAAAAGAAGACCTTTTTAGGTTTCACGGTCGCAATACGAATCACCTCTTGTATCACAACACTGACTTTCTTCTGTTGGAGGGCATCCAGCTGTGTAATTACAGGTGGTTACCCCACTTGCTCCTACAGTGATCGTACACCATACTGTTCCACCACCTTTTACAGTAGCTAAATTAGAAACAGACATTTTCTTAAGACTTAATTTCTTTTTACTTTTTTTCATGATTAGGATTTTAAAATAATTACTTAAATATCTTAATTATCCCATTCAATAAGTGTTGAAGATTCGTTAAAATTATGTAAATGCTTTCTTAAAAAAATATGAATACTTTCTAATTGTGATTTTTCTCTTTTGTTTAAAGCAGCTAACCAAAGAGCTTTAAATTTGGCATCTGGAAAACTTGGAAATCCGTATGTCTTGATATATTTTTCATCTGTTAAAAAGCGAATTAACTTACTATCGTTTCCATAAATCATTTCGGCATTCAACTTCTCCGCATAATAACTGATAGCTTTTTCTAGATACAAAATATAATTATACATATAAAAAGGATCTTTCGGATTCGAATTTTGAATGTATTCATACTTTTTATATAATGAATGCATATAAAGTTGGCAATCAGTTTCGGAAACTTCTTTTGATATAAGAGGAGTTTCTACATAATTTTTTGCAATTTCCTGAAGAAAAGCAACTTCTCCATAAGGATCGTATATAGCTTTACCAATATGGTAAATTCTCGCTTCCATTTTTACATGTGAAAAAAATTGCCTATTGAACTTATCTAGCGTGATTGATTGGCTTCTTCCGATAAATGAAAAGGTAAACCCCTCAATAGTTTCTAATCCCTTAAATGAGCCAGTTGTACTATCATCAAGAACGAGTCTAATATCTACATCAGAGTTTTTGGTTTCAATACCAACTGCATAACTCCCTGTAAGAAGAATGCCTCTCACCATATCTTTTTGTTTCCAATACGATATAAACTTTTGCAGTGCTTTTTCCATCATAATATTAAATCAACATACATTTAGACCATTCGTTTGAAGCAGTATGGTGTAGCGAGAAATCGATTAATCCTAGTCCTGCATAACCTTTCCATATACTTGAATCATACATGTTTTGAGCTAATTCACCTACTGAAAAATCTGTAATACATTGTAGAGCCTCTTTTTTATGCAAATTATCACAAGTAGTGTTTGCGATTTTTTGATAAATCATAGCGCATTTTGCTTGAGAAACTATATCGGTTGTTGGAATATGTTTCTTTGCTAAACGTAAGTAGTAAAAAGCTTTTTTCTCTAATTCTGCATCACAAAGTAAAACAGAAGCCTTCCATAGGCAATATCCTTGATCTAATCGGTGTTTTTGAGTGGTTTCTAACAAATGTAAAAGCCGATAGCTAGCTCTTTTAATTAATGAGAAACAAAAAGGTGCAAATTCTTTCTCTGTTGCGATTTCTGTTAGAAGTAATATAATTGATGACACATTAGAAAGAGAACTTAATTCAAAGCAAGAATTTTCTTTTTCAAACGGATATTCTCGATGTGTCCAAAAAATACCTTCCGTATCTGTTTTCTTGATAAATTCCATATAAAAAAGATATTGCATGATGTATGTTTTAAACATTTCTTTTTGTTTTACATCTTGCACAGATTGATATTTTTTAAAGAAGTAGAAACAAATACCAGAAGCACCAAAAAAGAAATCATAAATATGTCTATGAAGGTATTCCATCATAGTAGTATATAAAAACAAATCAATTGAAGAATCTAAAAAATCATCAATATCTATATCAACTATTTCCTGTTCATTCAAATGCAATACCATCCATCCAATGCCCGCAATACCACTAAAAAAACTTGTGTCTCCTATGTTTTTATGCATCATTTCCACTGCAGTTTCAAGTTTTTCTACGGCAGTAGTATATGCATGTTCATCTTTAAACAATATGTTTCTATAAAAATAATATAGACTTTCCCCTGTTAAACCATCAAGAAGACCAGTTTTTTCAGTAACTGATTGCTGCTTTAAAGCATTAAAAATGGAGTTTGAAATGGAATGAGTTCTATACATAGAATACTTTGTAAGACTTAAAAATAACATTAAAAGATGGAAAAATTCTTACGTTTTTTAAACTTTAGCAAAACAATAACACAAACAAAAAATTACCTACATTTGTAAAAACATCAAAAAACCAACTCATGTACGAAACTATCCAAACACTACATTCCTATTGGGCATACTTTGTATTATTTATCTTAATTGTGGCAGTTGCTAATGCCATTATCGGATATACATCCAATAAAAAATTTGTATCGAAGGACTTGCGCCTGTCACTATTCGCACTCATCTTTACACACTTGCAATTAGTTATTGGGCTCATACTTTATTTTGTATCTCCTTTTGGAATGAAAATGATTTCTGATAGAGGAATGGGAGGAATGAGTTCTGCGGAACGCTTATTAGCTTTAGAACATCCTTTTGTAGGGATTCTTGCAATTGCATTAATTACAATTGGTTGGTCTAAACATAAAAAACAACAAACAGATAAGGGTGCATTTGGTAAAATAGCACTTTTCTATGGTTTGGGATTATTATTAATTCTATCAAGATTACCTTGGAATCAATGGTTAGGTTTAGGAATGTAATCAAAAAATAAGAACAGCTTTAAATAAAAAAAACCTTGATTAATGATAATCAAGGTTTTTTTATTTTATAAGAATCGCTATCTATATTCGATGAGTCACATTGAAGCGTCGTAGAATGTTATTCAGCCTCTTTAATTAAATGTACATACACAGGAAAGTGGTCACTATACCCACCAGTATACGCTCCATCTGCAAAGCTTCTAAACGGATATCCTTTATAGCGTCCACGTTTATTTGATAAATACGTTTTATTATAAATACCTGCTTTGTAATAACGATATTCAGAATAGTCTCTTTCTAATAATGGAGCTGTAAATACTATTTGGTCAAACAAATTCCATCCGTCTCTATATGCAAGTGTTCCGTTTCCACTACGCGCCATGCTTTCCATTGGGTTGAATAAGTCTTTTCCCTTAGCATCTTCACGATCTTCTTTTGTTTTTAAAATTTCCTTCATGCTTACATTAAAAGGGTCGTCATTCAAATCGCCCATGGTAAAGATTTTTGCTTCTTTATTAAGGTCTTGTAACGAATCGATAATTTGTTTATTTAGCTCTGCTGCTTTCATACGTTTAGGTCTGCTTCGAGCTTCACCACCACTACGTGAAGGCCAGTGATTTACAATTACATGAATTTCTTCTCCATCCAAAACACCAGAAACCAACAATTGATCTCTCGTATAAATACGTTGCTCTCCATCATAAATATACAATGGATGCTTTGAGAAACTATGCGGTTGAAAAACACCTTGTTTATAAATTAATCCAACATCAATTCCTCTTAAATCAGGAGAATCAAAGTGAATAATTCCATAATCTGAATCTTTCAATTTTGGATCATTAATCAAATCTTCCAGCACTTGTTTGTTTTCAATTTCAGCAACACCAACAATAGCAGGTGTTGTTTTGGTAACATCATATCCAATATCAGAAATAACACGTGCTAATTTTGAAATTTTGTCTTTATAAACTTTTGAACGATCACCTTGAATTTCCATAATAGGACTCTTCTCGTCATCTTTCAGTGGGTCATTAATCGTATCAAACAAATTCTCTACATTGTAAAAGGCAATTGTTTGAACTTTATACTGCTTTTTTTTCTGTGCCCATGCATGGGAAAACACTAGTAAAAACGCAAGTAATACTAGGGATTTAAGGTTTTTCATTTATTAAATGTTATGTTATCTTAAATAATCTACGCAAAAGATAGACCAAAAGTAGTTATTAATTATAAATAATGTACATTTGCCCGTCGTTATTAAAGATTTTTTAACTCGAATAATAATTAATTGCAAATTACAGTATGAAAAAACTTATTTTTTTATTTGGGTTGCTATCTGTTTGGTTTGTCACTGGACAAAACTCAATTACAGGAGTTGTAGTTGATGCCGATACAGATGATGCACTCCAAAATGTTATAGTTTCGGTTGCTGGAAATAACAACAAAGAAGTTGTTACAGATGCTTCAGGAGCTTTTAAGTTAACAAATGTTGCAGTAGGTAAAGTGGATATTACATTCACAAAAGATGGATATTCAATCTTGAGAATGCCAATAACTCTGAAAGAGGGTGAGGCAATTGACCTAGGAACGATTTTGTTAAAAAAGTTTATCCAAGAAGATGTGACATTGATTACATTGACTGATGATGAATTGAATGACGATTCAACAGCAGCAGATAACATTTCAGGATTACTACAGTCGTCAAGAGATGTATTTTTAAGAACTGCAGCTTTTGAATTTGGAGCTACCTTTTTTAGAGTAAGAGGATTAGATTCTGAGAATGGAACAGTACTAATTAATGGTATTGAAATGAATAAATTGTTTAATGGAAGACCACAATGGAGTAATTGGGGAGGATTGAACGATGTTGTAAGGAATCAAGAACTTACAAATGGATTAAGTGCTTCTGATTATACTTTTGGAGGTGTTTTAGGAACGACAAATATTAATACAAGAGCTTCTCAATACAGAGAAGGAGGTAGAGTGACTTACTCTTCATCAGATAGAAGCTATACCAATAGAATTATGGCAACCTATTCTTCAGGGTTATTAGAAAGCGGATGGGCTTACACTGTTTCTGCTGGAAGAAGATGGGGTGATGAAGGATTTAATGATGGAACTTTCTATGATGCAAATTCTCTATTTGTTTCAGTTGAAAAGAAATTAAACGACAAACACAGCATAAACTTTACAGGAATTTATGCTCCCAATAGAAGAGGTTTATCTTCAGCCAATACGCAAGAGGTGTATGACCTAAAAGGAATTCGATACAACGAGTTTTGGGGATACCAAGATGGAGAAAAACGTAACTCTCGTGTACGTAGAGTAGTTGAGCCAATTTTGATGTTAAATCACTACTGGGATATTTCTGACAATACAACATTAAATACAAATGTTGCATATCAATTCGGAGAGCAAGGAAGAAGCCGTTTAGATTTTGGTGGAACTGACTTAGATGCTAGCGGATTCCCAATTGGAAATGGTGTAAATCCAAGTCCAACGTATTATCAAAAACTGCCAAGTTACTTCCAACGTAATTTTCCAGATAACCCAGCATTAGCATTTGGGGCGCAAGAAGCTTTTGTGCAAGATGGGCAAATTGATTGGGTTGCTTTATATGCTGCAAACCAAAACAATCTAGTAGCTGGTGGAAATGCAATCAATATTGTATATGAAGATAGAACAGACGATAGACAATTTACAGCAAATACAATTTTAAATACAGCAATCAACGATAATATTACGTTGAATGCAAATGTAAATTTCTCTTCTTTGGTTTCTGAAAACTTCGCTGAAGTAACTGACTTATTAGGAGGAAGAGCATATTTAGATGTAGATCCTTTTGCTAGTGATTTGACAAATGAGCCTGGAGCAGTACAAAACGATTTGAATAATCCGAACAGATTAGTAACAGAAGGAGATCGTTTCCGTTACAATTTTGAAATCCGTTCAAACACCATCGGAGGTTTTGCTCAAGCACAGTTCAAGTATAAAAAAATTGACTTCTTTGTAGCTGGTAGTGTTGAAAATACTACGTATCAACGTGAAGGATTATACCGAAATGGTGGTTTTCCAAACACTTCTTTTGGAAAAGGAGAAAAATTGACTTTCACAGGTATTGGAGCAAAAGGAGGATTTACTTATAAATTAACAGGACGCCATTTATTCGATGTTAATGGAGGATATTTAACAAGAGCCCCATCAATTCGTAATACCTACTCAAATTCAAGAGAAAATAATAATGTAGTGCCAAATATTACAGAAGAAAAAATTACCTCTTTTGATGCGAGCTATATCTACAGATCTCCATTAATCAAGGCAAGATTGACAGGGTACTATACTAAAATGGAAGATGCAAATGAAATATCATTCTTCTTTGCAGATGGTATTGGTGGAGACAATCAAGCATTTGTTCAGGAAATTTTACAAGGTGTAGATAAAAGACATATTGGTGGAGAATTAGGAGTTGAATATCAAGTAACTTCTACAATCAAATTAAAAGGAGTTGCGTCTGTAGGTCAATATACCTACGATAACAACCCGAACCTTTTTGTAACTACAGAAGATAATATTGAAACCAGAGCTGCTGGATTTGTGGATGGAAAGCTAGACTTTGGTGAAGTAAGCTTAAAAGATTATAAAATTGCTGGAGGACCACAAAGAGCATTTTCTTTAGGATTTGAATATAGAGATCCAGATTACTGGTGGTTTGGAGCAACAAGCAACTTCTTCTCAAATGCATATATTGACGTAAGTCCATTACAGAGAAGTAGCAACTTCTATACAGATTATGATGGACAAGTTTTCAATGATTACGATCCAGAACTAGCACGTGAATTATTAAGACAAGAGCAATTTGACGACTATATGCTAGTTAATCTTGTGGGTGGTAAATCATGGAAATTAGGAGACTACTATGTTGGTTTCTTTGCAAGTATCAACAACGTATTTGACAAGGAATACAGAACGGGAGGTTTTGAGCAAGGAAGAAATGCCAACTTTAGAGAGCTAAGAGATGATTCAGCACTAGAAACAAGAGTATTTGGTAACAGATACTGGTATGGTAGAGGAAGAACATATTTCTTAAACTTATATTTTAGATTCTAATAAAACTTAAAACAAAGATTGCGTAACTTTATAATGGGTTATGTAGAAAAATAAAATCAAACAGATGAAAGCAAATAAAATTTTTAGTCTAATAGCGGTCCTAGGAATTATGGGAACAGTTATTACTTCTTGTGTTCAAGATGATGAGTTTGCAATTCCTTCGGGGACAACAGCAGTTGATCCAGGACTTACAGCAAATGCTACTTTCCAAAATATGGTAGCAAGATATTTACAAGCGGTAGCTGATGGTGATGAGATTGCTACAATAGCTACTGATGAAGCAGAGATTATCATTGAAGGATATGTAGTGTCTAGTGATCAAGCAGGAAACTTCTTTGAAGAACTAGTTATTCAAAACAAACGAAATGCTGCAAACCCTGATGCAGATCCAAGATTAGGATTCCGTGTAGATATTAACCAAGCAGCACTTTTTAACCGTTATGAATTTGGTCGAAAAGTATACATCAAAATGAATGGTTTAGCAATTGGCTTAGAAAATGGGGTGTATGCAATCGGAAAACCAAATGGAAATGACATTGATCAAATTCAACCTTTTGAATTAGACAATTTTGTAGTAAGAGGAACTGAAGTTGCTGAAATTGAGCCTAAAGTTACAACAATTGGCGAGTTGACTGCTGCAGATGAAAACACGTTCATTAAATTAGAAAGTGTACAATTCGGTAGAAATGATATCGGATTAACATATGCAGGTGAGCCTTCAGACAATTTTGACGGATTCAGAACGATTGAAGAATGTGATGAGAACGGAACAATCGCACTACAAACAAGTACATTTGCCGATTTCAAATCATTAACAATCGATGAAAACAAAGGAAGTATTCAAGGAGTTTTCACTAGAGATTTCGGAGATGACATTAATGTATTAGTTATAAACACCTTAGCTGATATCAACTTTAACGATACTGTTCGTTGTGATCCTAATATCCTTGAGTGTACAGGACCAGTTTCAGATGCTGTAACTGTATTTGAGCAAGATTTTGAAACAATTACCAATGAAGCACAATTAGATCCATTAGGTTGGACTAACGTAAACGTTTCAGGAGGTACTGAACGTTTTGAAGACGGTGCTTTTGGCGGAGATAGATATATGATTATTTCTGCTTTTGGAACTGGAGAAAACCCGTTAGAAGCATGGTTGGTAACACCAGCAATCAATTTAGATGGAACTACACAAGAAGAATTAACATTCAATGTTTCTGCAAACTTTGAAACAGGACAAATTCTTGAAGCTTACATCACTGAAAACTATACAGGTGATCCAACAACTACAGAGTGGACTTTATTAGATGCTAACATTCCAATTGGTGGAAGTGGATTTGGAAGTTTCGTACCTTCAAGTATCAATATCTCTTGTTTAAATGGAGATGTAAACGTAGCATTCAAATATTTAGGTGCTGCTGGTGGTGCAGAAACAAGATATCACATTGACGATATCAAAGTAACAGGAATGTAAGATTCTGTTTCATAAAAGATTTATATAAAAGAGCACTAGTAGTAGTGCTCTTTTTTTTTGTAGTAAGTTATAATTATGTGTATAAAATTAACTCCAAAAAAGGTTTCGCTTAATAAAAAAATGCTGCCTCGAATAAGCAGCATTTTTAGGAAACTTGAAATAAAAAAGGAACACTATTGCGTGTCAATAGTGTCTTTTCCGCATAAAAGAGTATATGTATTCAAAGGGGTTCCATTGGCAAGTGCACAAACAGAAGTTTCGGGTACAATTCCTCCTTTTATATGATTGCTTTGATAGAAATCAACAATTTTAGATTTATTAAGTTTTAATTTTTGAGAGAAGTTTTTTAAATTTTTCATAATGTGGATGTTTTGCGATTGTGAAGTAAAAGTATCGCAAAAAACCACTCGATTTTTTCACTTTTTCGTGAGATTTATAAATATCATTATAAAAATACAGTTTTAAATAATTGACAATCAAGCAGTTGTTTTAAGTTCTTGATTTTCCAGTTGTTTGAGGAAATATGAAGGATGAATACCTGTTTTTCTGTGAAAAGCAATAGAAAACGACTGTGCATTATTAAAACCGACCTCTAAAGCAATTGCTTTTATAGTATAAGAACGGAATAATTTGTTCTCTTTTAATTGAGAAATAGCATAATCAATACGAAGCTCGTTCATATAATTTGCAAAATTAATTCCTTTAGTATAATTGATAATTTTGGATAGATACGTACTATTTGTGTCTAATTCTTTTGCAAGTTTGGTTAACGTATAATTCTTTTTTGTGTATTTATGACTCTTTTCAAATTTATCCAATTTGACTAAAACAGCATCTACAATATCACTTGATAAACCCAGGTTTTCTTTTGCATCTGTAGCAGGTATTTTACGAATAGCCTTATCTTTTAATTGCTCATTATTCTCATACTTTTTCATTAGTGATTCAAAACGTTTTTTATAAATAGTGTTTCTTCTCACATAATAAAAAATAATGATTGAAAGTAAAGCAGATAAAATAATAAGAACAGTTATTGTTTTTTGAGATAAAAAGTTGCTATTTTCCAGTTCATTAATGAGCTCTTCTTTTTCAGAAATTAATAAAGGAGTATCATATTTCTTTACAATGAGTTTCCCTAAGTTTTGATAATTCTCTTCTATAATTTTATCAACAACCAATAATTTTTCAATAGCTTCCAATTGATTCAGACGATCACCATTTGCTTTGTATTCTTGGTTCAAAAACTCATAAGCTTCTCTAGCTTGAAAAATAACTTTGGGTGTAAGCTGATATATTGAATCAATCTTATTTAAATAAGTTATTGCTTCGTTGGTTTCTTTTTGTGCTACTAAGCATTTATAGGTAAATAAATAAGTAGAACAAAGCGCTTTTTCATTTTGAGTAAAATATGTGGCTGCCTTTAATAAACTGTCTCTGCCTTTAGAATAATTTTCCTTATAATAGGAAGTAATCCCATAAGAGGTCAAAAACCAAGGATATAAGTATTGTGATGGATGTGCCAAACTTGCTTCAATACCTTTTTGGTGTGCAAGCTCTGCGGCTTCAAAATTTTTATTCTTGTTATATGAATCTGCTAATGCAAAAAGTGATTTTAAATACTGTTCAGGGTTTTTCTTCTCATACTCATTATCAAGGATGAATTTTAGATTCTCTTGAAAAATTTTTAATGCTTCGGAAGTTTCATTGCTTACATTCTTTAATAAGCCTATATAATGTCTAACTGAAATTTGCTGATCAATGTTTTGACTTTCAAGCGCCAAATTATTAGCTAGCGCAAAATTGTCGAGAGCTGCGGTATAATCTGTATTATAATAAAGTTGAATTCCTTTCAAAAGATACCCTTCGGCTGGATAGTCAGTTAGGTTCGCATTTTTTGAAAGCATTATGATGCTATCGGTATACTTAATTGCTGTTGGTGTATGACTATAATATGTCACAAATTCCTCATATGCCTTAATAATTTGAACAATATTGTTGTCTTTTTTGGCTTTTTGTAATGTTACTTGGGCAGCAACTTTACTCTTTTCAGTGTTTTCATTTGAATTTTTCGTGTCAGACTTATACGCAGAATCAAAATTTTCTTGAGAAAACCCAAAAAAGAAGGTACATGTCAGGCATGCAAGTATCGAAATCAGCTTTTTATTGACAATAAAATTAAAATCAATCACTGAAATCGCTAAAAAAAACAGTTTTTTAACGGAATTTTTGTTCACTTTTTTTCAAAAAAATTAAATACGTCGTAAAAGTAATTCTCTTCCCCTCCTTATTAACATGTAATAACTTACTTCATGCAGTAGCAAGTATGACTTTTCCCTTTATTACTACATAAAATATAAACTTTTTATTTCAAATATTAGCTAAATATAGACTTTTTTGACAGAATATTCATTATTTGTCTGACGTGAGTATTTACGAATGTTCATGGATAAAAGAGACAGATGATATTTATAAATACGGTGCGTAGATTTATAAATACAAAAACTAACCATTTGAAAATGTGATAATTGCGTCGTTATTTAGCCAATGAAAATTTGTTGCAACGATTTTTTTAAGGCGTAATCCGAAAAGCCTCAAATAGAGTAGGAACCAAAACTTTATTAAAATTTAACATTATGAAAAAATTAGTAAAATTAACAGGAGGATTAGCAGTAGTAGCATTGCTTGCAGTATCAGCAATTTCAACTACAAACGCACAAGAAGTATCTATGGATGATGTAACAGTTTCTACAGCTGAGAACTTAGACATCCAGTTGAAAGAAGATTGGACATTCATCTCAAGAGACTTTGTATATAAAGGATCTAGCGACTAATATATAGTCTTGAAAAAAGAAAGGGTCTTTATAGGCCTTTTCTTTTTCATTTTATATCTACTCATCAAATGTAAAAAAGTATACCATCATGAAAGTTTTAAAAAATATATTAATAGGTTATTTAGTAATTCACTTACTATGTATGATTATTATTGGTTTTGCAAGCTTTTCTACATTTCAGTCAGAAGAAAATCAAGAAAACTTGAATCCTTTTGGAAAATTTGTAGCCAATAGTGCTTCGTATTTTGAAACACCAAAACCTGTAACAGATGCTATCTTTTTTTATGCAAAGTATACAGGAACAAATAGAGGCTATTCATTTTTCTCACCAAATATCTCGCCTGTAAAAGTAAGTATGCGTTTTATGGCAGATGGAAAGCAGATTAAGCTTCCGTTCAAATCTCCAGAATCCAAGTTAAAATTTAGATCGGCAAACTTACATTTCAACTCAAATATTTTTGATATTGAAGAACGAGAAATTATTCTCAAATCAATTTCATCGTCATTATTCAATAATCACCCAGAAGTAGATCAAATAGATATTTACCTTGATTTATTTCGTTTTAATACATTAGAAAATGCTCAAAAAGAAGGTGCAAAAGTAATGTATAAGGAAATATTAGGATTTTCAACAACCAAAAATAAAGAGTTGGCAATGCAAGCTACTACGATTCAAAACTAATAGAACCATGAAAAAAACAATCGACATATTTGTATTTGGTAAAACCAAAACCCTAAAAAAAGAGTGGGCTATCAAAGCAATTGCTTTATTTTCGGCTATTAATGTATTATTTATTGTTCCTGATTTGTTTTATATTTTTGGTGAACAAGGAATTTTACAACAAGCTGTCAATGAACGCTATATCTTTTGGTACCAACCAGTATTAGGATGGTTTGCTGATATTTTTGGCTATGTAGGAATTTCGTATAACGCTACATTTTTGATTTTCTTAGCAATGTATATGCTAAGTTTAGCATGCTTGTGGTTTAATTTTAAACGACCAGTATTTGCGGTGCTAAGTTGGTTTATTCACTTTATGTTTGTCAACTCAACATATCTATTTTCGTATGGGGCTGACTATTTTGTGTCGTTCATGTTATTCATGAATATTCTTATTTGTGCAGGCTATTTATTTAAAAAAGAACACCGAGGTGCCTTATACAGTTTTGCTATTCGCTTTTTACAATTACACCTATGTTTAGTGTATTTTTTTGCAGGAATTGGAAAACTATTAGGAACTGATTGGTTGGACGGCAATGCAATATGGATGGTAATCAACACCTATACTTCAAGTACTATTGCAGATGGTTCAACTGCGATGGTGGCGTACCCGATTATCTTTAAAATACTAGCTTGGGGTACAGTAATTCTTGAATTGTTATATCCAATCTTAATCTATAGTAAGCAAACGAGAAAAGTAACTTTAGTTTTAGTACTTATGCTACACGCAGGAATTGGAATTTTTATGCAGTTCTACATATTTGCAGTATTAATGATGCTCTTAAATATAATCGCTTTTGGTCATTATTTTAAATGGAAGCCTTCCTTACAAGAAGAAACAACTAAAAGCAAAGCATCATCAACTAAAATAGTATATAGTTAAAAAATTTCACAAAGTACATTGTATTGCTATGTATTTTGTATATATTTGAACTATGAATTCTGAATTTGTTCAAAAGTGGCAATCGCAGGTTAAGAAAGGAACCTTAGCATTTATACTCTTAAATATCTTAAAAGATAATGAGTTTTATGGGTACGAGCTCATTGAGCAAGTGCGAAAATATACCACAATCGAAATTGCCGAAGGAACATTGTATCCATTGATGAATCGATTAAAAAAAGAAGGATTGGTTACTTCCAAATGGGTTGAACAAGAATCTGGAATTCCAAGAAAATATTACCAATTAACCAATGTTGGAATCAGTACACTTGCAGAAATGCGCACCTACTGGGATGGATTAGAAACCGCTATTCAAAAGTTAACAAAATGAAGCAAATAGCATTCGAAAATAAATCAGCTCAAAAAATATACGATAGTTATTTTAGAAGAATTCGTAGAACAATCTCAGTACTATCTGAAGCGGATAAGCAAGATGTGTTGATGGAATTTAATAGCCATATTTATGAAGGTTTACAGAATATAGAAGGTGATGATGAAGTAGATAAACTGTTAAAAATCACGCAAGGTTTGGGCGATCCAGAAGTTGTTTTGAAACCATTAGTAGCAGAGAAAAAACTAAAGCAAGCAACAACAACCTTCAATCCGAAACATATTTTTCAAGCGATCTTTCTGAATTTAAAAAGTGGAATCAAATATTCGATTTTTGCCATCTTATATTTATGCTTGTTCAGTTTTGGAGTGTTAATGATCTTCAAAATTATAAATCCTGAAAATACAGGGTTGTTTATTAAAAATGGAAGTTTTGTTGCGTTAGGAACCTTAAAAACTACCGATACAGAAGTGATGGAAGTTCTAGGAGATATGTTTATTCCAATTATGCTCCTTAGCGCACTTTTATTATATATTTTACTAACGCTCGGACTCAAAATGACTCGAAAAAAATAAAAAAATTTGAATTAATACATAGTATTACAATGTAAGTAGTATAGTTTAATACATTGTTCAAAAAACAAAGAAAATGTCACGTCAAATAACACATATTACAATACTTATCAGCTTCTTCTTGTCGGCTATGGGGATAGCACAAACAAAGACTCTTCAAGGAAAAGTGAGCGATATGCAAGGACTTGCGGTAGAAGGTGCTGCAATTGTAGTGTATGATGCGTCAAAAAACATCAAAAAATATACAGTGACAGATGCGCTAGGAATGTTTTCTATGGAAAGCGAAATCGTTTCAACAGATATGATTGAGATTACACATATTGCCTATGTAAAACAACAAAAAGAAGTCTCTTCGCTAAATCTTTCTCAAGAAATTATCCATCTAGATATCATTTTAGAAGATAACACGGATTCATTAGATCAAGTTGTAATTATTTCTAGCAATGAAGTAAAAGACACAGTTCGTTTGGATTTGGAAAAGCTAAAGCTATACGAAGATGATAATTTGAAGGACATTCTTAGTAAAATTCCAAACTTTCGTTTAACGGACGATGGAACGATTATTTATAAAGGAAAAAATATCGATAAGATTCTTGTAAACAAAAAACCATCGTTTGAAAACCAAAACAATATCGCACTCGAAAGTATTGAGAAAAAGATTATTAAAGATATTAGTGTAATCAATAATTATAATGATGAGTTTACTCTCGATTTTGACGAAACAGAAGAAAGTGTCTTAAATATTGATTTGAAAGAATCACAATCAAGTATCTTGAACGGTTCGCTAGAAGCCAAAGCAGGATATCAAGACAAGTATGAATTACGTGCGAAAGGATTTATGTTTTCTGAAAACTTGAACGCTTTCTTTACCAACAACACTAATAATATCGGAAAAACTACAATCAGCGCTCGAGAAATCAAAAATATTTTCAAAACGGGCTTGCCAATTTCTGAGTACCAAGAACACACATTAGGAGACTTATTCGCAACCAATGAAAACTTACAAAAAGACTTCTTTAGCAGTACAAATTTGACGCTTCGCAATCAGACACAACGTTTAAAAACATCTGCGGTGTTGTATTATTTTACGCCAGACAGAATCAACAGTGTAGTACAAGACGTAAGCACGTTGGACAATGTATCGCTGTTAAGTAGTATTGAAAAAATGGGAGCTAAAACACATTCATTCTTGGGTGCGGCATCATTAGCCTACAAGCTTACCAATAAATCAATTCTTACGTATAATATCAATATTGATTATGTAAATGCGAAGAATAATAGTTTTGTAGAAAACCAACTGTTTGACAACGGAAATCCTGAGGGTGTAAATACAACGGTATCCAATAACAATAACAACATCTTTTCACAATACCATCAATTATTATTTACTTCAAAACTACAAAAGAAACTTATCCTTGAAACTAAAGGAACTTACTACAGTGAAGGCAATACCTTGTTGAATGACTTTACTATTCGTGATGCAATAAATATGACCAATGAAGCACAAGCGTATCGTTTTGACAAAAATGAGGCGCAAGCAAGTTTAGCTTTAAAATATAAGGTCTCTGATAAATTTATTCCTAAGTTATCAACGCGCTATGTGGCGACACAAGATGAATTGAAAGATCGCGAGTTGACCAATGCGAAGTTACTCAGAAGAGAACGTGACGAGTTTTTTGTAAATCTTACAGTAGAAGGTGACGGAGTTGTAAAAGGATTGGATTATAATGTTATGATTGGTGTCAATCCATTCACCAACCGAATTGTGACAGATAATATTGAACAAAAAGATGTGTTCATTCCAACAAAAGCGTCCATAAGTTATGAAGATCGTGTAAATCGTTATCATATCAAATATGAAAGAACACGTACATTCAACGAACTATTAACAGGAATCACAACGATTCAACCGTTTAACAGTATTTGGAATGGAGATTTGACATTTCCTGCAAACTACAATACTTCTAGCTATATAAAGGCAAGTTACGATTATACCAACATTTTTGATGGAGAAGCCTTTGCTGTCAGTACTTCTTTTGAAAAAAATAAAAACGTATTACGTAAAAACTTTTTAGGGCAGGAAAACGGAATTTCAACATTCGAGCTTTTTATGGCGGAGGAATCAAGTACGTTTAAAGTAAACTCGTATTATGCAAAAACGGTAGCGCCACTTTCATATCCAACAAAAGTGACACTATCAGCAACGTATACAAGTACACAATATCCAGCAATCATCAATCAATTTAATACAGAAGTCACGACCCAAACGATTGAACCAACACTTACAATAGAAACAATTACGGACAAACTCTTAAATTTTCGTGTGACGTCTGAAGTATCGTTCAACAGTGATGAAGTTGCCAATACAACCTATGAAGCAGTATACACACGAAATAGTGCGGCAGTGTTACTCAAAAATAAAGCATGGAGAGGAAATGTCTCCTTTTTATATGACAACAATCGTATCAACGGAATTACCTATACCAGAAAAAACTTAAACCTTGGTTTATCATACACGTACAACAAAATAACATTCAGTATGGAAGCTAGGCATATTGGTGAATTGCTTTCGTTTTTTGAGAACGATGCGTACAACTCACAGTTTATCATTACCAACGGAATTACCAATACAATTATTAACAATCAATCACTCAATTACATTATTGGAGGGATTAAATTCAAACTTTAACCAACACATTTTATAAACTTTTAAATACCAGTATCATGAAAACTATCAAAATTTTAGCAGCAATTCTTTTTGTAAGTATTACATTGAATGTGAACGCACAAACTAAAGACAAGAACATCGTAAAAGTAAGTTATACAAGTAGTTGCGTTTCTGACTTCTTAGTAGATTTATTAAAAAAGCAAATTCAAGATCCGTCTGAATTCTCAGACGTAATGGCAAAAATGGAAGCCTACAAAATTCATAGTAGTTTTTACCAAAATGTAAAAACAAAAGAATCTATATATATAATTGATTCAATTACAGAAGTAGAAAACTTAAAAACAACAGGATATACCTATTTCGCATATCGTACTACAGAAGGAAAACTCTTTGGAAAAGAAGTATTCATGGGTTCCAAAATCAACTTTACAGGAAATGTGAACGACATCGAGTGGACAATCACTAATGAACAAAAGGAAATTAATGGATACCAGTGTAAAAAAGCACACTTAAAAGGAAATCCAAAAGTATATGCATGGTTTGCACCAGAAATTTCAGTAAATGGAGGACCATACGTTTTTTACGGATTACCAGGATTAGTACTAGAATCTAACAGTCACTTTGAATCAGTAATGGCAAATAGCATTGGATACGAATCAGTAGATATGTTTGAAAAAAAATTAGCCGAAGTAAAAGGAAAAATAAGCGAAAACAAATCTATCAGTCTGGAAGAAGTATTTGCAAAAAAAGAAAACTTTCAACGCATGATTGCAAACGGAAGATAGATTATATAAACCTACTTAGCATACAATAGAATATTCACCTTTACCTTATGAATTATGGAATTAGCAGTGACGAATGTTTCAAAAAAATACAGTTCAAAAAAATACGGAGTTAGCGATTATAGCATCCACATCTCTTCAGGAATTTTAGGTTTGCTTGGCCCAAATGGCGCAGGAAAATCAACCTTAATCAAAATGATTTCATCCATTAGCAAGCCAACTTCAGGAACCATTTCGTTAAACGGGAATGATATCGTAAAATCACCAAACTACATTCGTAGAATATTAGGATACCTTCCGCAAGATTTTGGCGTATATCCAAATTTGAATGCTTTTGAGTTTTTGTCGTATATCGCTGCTATGAAAGGCGTTGGAGGAAATGGATTATATGAGCGTATTGAAAAACTGCTTGTAGAACTAAACCTAATTGAAGTTGCCAACAAACATCTTGGAACCTATTCGGGCGGAATGATTCAACGGATTGGAATTGCACAAGCGTTGCTCAATGACCCAAAAGTAATCATATTTGATGAGCCAACGGTTGGATTGGATCCTGAAGAACGTTTGCGTTTTCGTGATCTTATCTCCGATTTGGCAAGTGAGCGTATCATCATTCTATCGTCACACATTGTTTCAGACATTCAAAGTATTGCTGATGAGGTGGCAATTATGAAAGATGGAAATTTGATTGCTAAAAATTCGCAAGAAGACATCATTGAACTTGCCAAAGGGAAAGTATTTGAAACGACTGTTAATCGTTCAAATATTCAAAACTTCAAAAAATACCATACCGTGGTAAGTTCGTATCGCTTACAAGATAACTTTAGAGTGCGATATCTATCTGAAACGCCACATGTAGATGCACAACCTGTGGCCGTCACACTTGAAGATGCTTATATCTATTTAACAAAAAATTAGTCGCATGCGTTCATTCATCAATATCATCAAAGGAAACTATCTACAATACGTGCGAAGCTATTCGTTTCTCATTACAGTAGCCATTAGTGTATATGTAGCCTTAAGTTTAGTACCATCGCCAAAAGCTACTTATTCAACTATACGTTTGGGTGCGTTTACAGGCGATTACAACAGTGTTTGGATAGGATTGGTTATAGCAGTAATGGCAAGTACATTTTTATCGTTAGCAGGTTTTTTCCTCATCAATGGAAGCATTCAAAAAGATATAGAAACACGTATTGGTCACATTATTGGAACGACTCAAATATCCAATAGTAGTTATCTATTTTCTAAGCTCATAAGCAATCTATGTATATTGATAACTATTCTTGGTGTTGTATTGTTGGCTGGAATTGTATTACTCTTTGTTTTTGGAAGTCAATACACATTACAACTGCTAGACTTTGTGCTTCCACTACTTTTGATTACCGTACCTACATTGTTTGTAGTTTCGGCTTTATCACTTGCGTTAGAAGTACTATTTCCTAAAAAACGATTTGTACAATACGGAATATTTCTTATCATATACTTTGTATCGTTATTTGGGTTTTCTACAGAAAAGAACGCAACTTTTGACATGTTTGGAATTCAAGAGCCCATTGCAATCGTAACAGAGCAAATTCAACAGCAACACCCATCAGAATCTACAAAACTAATAATAGGCTTTGTTTCTGGAGGAAGAGATCTTGACAAAGTTATCACCGTAGAACGTATTTCTTTTTCGCAAAACTATGTGTGGAATCGGTTGTTGTGGATTATAATAGCGATGCTGGCAACATTTTTAGTTTCGGTTGTATTTCATAGATTCAATATCAAAGAAAAATTGGTTCTTTCTTCAAAAAAAGTAAGCTTACAAACACAAAATAGTGCAGGTTTTCAACTCAGTAATCTAGCAATTACTCCAGAATTTTCCTCGCACGTATCTCCATTGATTGGAGCAGAAATCGTCATGCTCGTTCGAAAAAGTCCCAAATGGTTGATTGGTATTAGCTTTTGTTTGATGTTTGCTATGATTTTTGTACCACTCAAATTTGCACATTACTATATATTACCTTTGGTATGGTTCTTACAAGTAGGAGTCTGGTCAGATTTAGTTACCAAAGATATTTCGTTTCGCACGTATTATTTCACAGCTTCATCCTATAAACCGTTACAGCGACTATTTGTATCACGAATTTTGGCAGGGGTTTGTATTGCTTTACTTATTGCAATGCCATTATTGGTATGTTATTTAGTAGAACTGGACTTTCATACAATTGTAAATATTGTATTGGGAGCAATTTTTATCATTTTGCTTTCGGTATTCTTTGGAACACTCACAAAATCTAAAAAACTATTTGAAATTGTCTTTTTCTTTTTAATCTATAGTAATATCAATTTAGTGACTTTAACAGATTATTTTGGAGCATTGCACAATTCAGTTTCGTATACGCTTATGATGATTTTGTTGTCCGTAGTATTATTTTGTATGTCTTATTCCCTAAAAAAGATTCGTTATGGAAACTAATTACATGGATGAATTGATAGTTCAATACACAATTGTAATGTATGATGGAATTTGTGGTTTTTGTGATGCAAGTGTCCAATTTATCTTGGATAAAAAACCTTTGTCAACTTTACGTTTTGTATCTTTTCAATCTGAAATTGGAAAACAATTATTGCAAAAATATAATTACACCTCAACACCAGAAACAATTATTTGTATTGAGAATGGAGTATTTTTTAAAAAATCAGCCGCTATTTTTGCTATTGCTAAATATATACAAGGACCGTATCGATATGCTCAATACCTTCGTTGGCTTCCAAAATTCATTACAGATACAGGATACAAAGTGATTGCTAAATACAGATATCAATTGATGGGAAAAAAACAGCACTGCCGATTGTTAACATCCAATGAGCAGCACTATTTTTTAGAATAAATGTTCCTATTTACTTTAACTTATCAGCATGCAACTTGCGTAGTTTGGCAAGTTTTGGCGTGATTACAAAGTTGCAATATCCTTGTTGTGTATTTTGTCGATAATAATCTTGATGTTCTGCTTCAGCCTCAAAAAATGGCTCAGCTGCAGCCACCTCAGTTACAATAGGATTCTCATAATAGGAAGTTAATTCGCTAATTACACTTTCCGCTATTTGTTTTTGTGTTTCCGTATGATAAAAAATGACTGAACGGTATTGTGTACCCACATCTGCACCTTGACGATTCAATGTAGTAGGATCATGAGTCGTCATAAAAATGATTAGAATATCTTTGTATGATATCAAAGTTGGATCAAATGTAATTTGGATTACTTCAGCATGTCCAGTTAAGCCTGAACAAACTTCTCTATAAGTCGGTTTGCCAGGAACTGTTCCGCCGCTATAACCTGAAACAACTTTTTGCACACCTTTTACTTGTTGAAAAACAGCTTCGGTACACCAAAAACAGCCACCACCAATGGTTGCTAATTCCATATTTTTTTTCTCCATAAATAACTTATTCCTTCAGTAAACAATATAAAGATACTTATAAAAAAAGTATACTGTGTACTTAGTCGAAGCAACACAGGAAAACTTATAGTAACATTATAGTGATATTTTACTGACAAATAGCAGCGTGAATGCTGCATGGAGCATAAATATTTAACAGTAATTTGACATTAAGATATTCATTTATCTACAAAAAGAATACATTCGTCGAAGGTTTGGTTATTATTGTCTAATATATAGTGTTTTATAGTGCCAAGAATACTATATTTGACATAACTTTTTTTCATGGTTAAAGTAATTTATTGGTTATAAATTATTTCCCTTATTACCCTAAGACCCCAAATAAGAATAACCAATTTTTGGTAAGAGAAGAGAGCCTCCTAAAGGAGGCTCTTTTTTGTTTGAAGATGTAATAAAAACAATTACTTTTTTAAAAAAAGAGCAAGATTTCTTGTTGCAAATTTTTAATGATTTTATAAGCTAGCAGTTAAGTGTAAGTTGCTGAATATAAAAATATGTAAGAGTTGATAAAAAAGCAGCGAAGGAAATGACTAAAACCTCAGGAGCTTTTTTAGAGAAGGGACGTAGATAAAAAACTCCGCTATCAAAGCGGAGTTTATGTGTGTAAAGATATACTTATCACAATAGTACTTTATTCAGCAGTTAACACCATATATTGCCAAGGTTGCAATGCAACATCTTGTCCTTCTCTAAAAATTACGGTATCTCCAGTAAGGTAGTTGGTAAAACTTCCATCCAAATCAATTTTTGTAATCACTGTATCTTTAGAGAGATTACCAATATAAATTACCCTTTTTCCATTTTTTTCACGTTCAAAGGCTAGCACATTGTCAGCTTCACTGGTAGAAATTTTAGTGTATGAAGCAGGATTTTTACCTCCGTGTAAGGCAATATTTGTGTTTTTTAAAGCGCCTAATTTTTTCAATAATGGCCACATAGCTCCTTTTTCTTTTGGAATTTGATCTTTTTCAAAGAATTTTAATTGATGCTTCATGTCGTATTCTTGTCCAGAATAAATTAAAGGCATTCCTGGAGCTGTATAGATTAATGCTGTAAAAGCGGCAGCTCCTTCGCCCATTCGTTCTTCAATGGTTCCATTCCATGAATTTTCATCATGATTGGTCACAAAGTTCATTAAAATATCATCTTCTTCATACAATGAGTCAATTTGTTGCATGCGTTGATTCCACGCTTCTACGGTTTCTTTACCTTGAGCAATATGATTCATTTGATGGTGTGTGTCCCAACCATATGCCATGTCAAATAAATCACCTTCTAACAATTCTGGTTCCCATGCTTCTGCTAGCATAAAAATATTTTTAGTAGCACGTAATTGAGGAATGGCTTCTTCCCAAAAATCAGTAGGAACAGAACCTGCTACATCACAACGAAAACCATCAACACCTTCTTCTTTTAGCCAATACTGCATGTCTTTTATCATTTCTTTGCGGAGTTCTTTGTTGTCGTAATTCAAATCGGCAACATCTGCCCAGCCAACAGGTGTTCCATCCTCGTTTAACGGATCGGTAATTTCACCTTTGTCATTTTTTGTGTAGAATTCAGGATTGGTTTTAATCCACGTATGATCCCAACCTGTGTGATTTGGTACCCAATCTAAAATTACGTAGATATCATTATTATGAGCGGTTTGTACCAATTCTCTAAAATCTTCAATTGTTCCAAACTCAGGATTAATCTTGGTAAAGTCTGATACTGCGTAGTAGCTTCCTAGGTATTTTTTGCGTTCTTCCTCATCTTCAATATCACTCACAAACTGATCGCCTGTCGCTTTTCGTTTGGTTTCAGAAATAGGAAAGATGGGCATCAGCCAAATAATCTTTACTCCTAATTCTTTTAATTGCGGAATATCTTTAGTGAATGCATTGAAAGATCCTTCTTCAGAATATTGACGAATATTTGCTTCGTAAATGACTGCACTTTCCATCATATCAGCAGAAACCGCTGCGATGGTCGTTTCTTTTTCTTCTTTTGGTGTGGTATCAGCTTCTTTCTTTTTCGTTTCACACGAGAAAAGAATCAACACTGACACACAGAGTAGACTTAGTTTTTTCATTGGTATTTGTGTTAATTTCTATAGTTTAATTGTAATTTCACGTTCTTTTTCGGTATTCCAAGTTACCGTAAAACGAACCGTTTTTTGTGTGGCATTCCAGTCAAATTTTACACGTTTGCCACGAAATTTTATTTTTCTAGGATTTTTATGAATGTTGTGAACAATCACGTCAATTTCTTTGGTAGTTGCTGAAAAGTTTTTGCCAATTTCCGCTTCTAGTTCAATCTCTAAGCGATTGTTTTCAAATTCACTTTCAAACTCCAACAATTCATACATGCCTTTTTCAAACGCATTTTTAGTTTCGCCATCATCATTATACAGCATGCGTTCACTTTCGGCAATAGTTTCATCGTGATAGTAATGCAATTCCAAACGATTGGCATCATAGTTTGCCGTAGTTTGCATCGGCTTTGCCATCGGAATAAACGCACCACCACGTACAAACACAGGAATTGAATGTTCTTTTGTTTTCACCATTTTCGTTTGTCCACCGATGACTTTTTCGTTCGTTTCAAAGTCAAACCACATACTACCTTTTGGAAAGTAGACTTCTTTGGTGTCCACGTTATCTTTTAGAATCGGCGTCACTAAAAAATCATGTCCCCACAAATAGGTGGAAGCATTGGTGTATAATTTTTTGTTATCAGTTTCTTCAAAAAACAACGGACGCATGAGTGGCGTGCCTTTTTGGTTGTTTTCAAAAGCCAAGGTGTAATTGTATGGCAATAATTGATAGCGCAATTCAATCGCTTGTTTGGCTAATTTTTTCGCTCGTGCGGAACGGAATACAGGCTCACTCGGAACTTCTTCTTGTGCATGTGGTCTGTAAATTGGTTGAAACACACCATATTGCAACCATCGGATGTATAAATTATCATTCAAATTCGCGCCTGCAAAACCACCTAAATCCGAGTGCATATAACTTAAACCTTGCATGCTCATTTGCAACGCAATTTCTGGTTGTGATTGCAATCCGCCCCAAGTTCTGTTGACATCACCAGACCATGGAATCAATCCATAACGTTGCGAACCTGAATAGCCAGCACGCATCAAAATAAACGGTCGTACATTTGGAAAATCGCGTGCGTAGCCTTCGTAGACCAATCGCGCCCAATCGTGTCCGTAAATATTGTGTACTTCATTGGCGGTTCCTGTGTGATGGATGAGTTTTTCAGGATGCACTTCGGGTTCGCCCAAATCGCCCCAAACGCCTGCAACGCCTAGTTCTGCTAATTCTTTGTAAATATTCCAAAACCACGCTTCGCCTTTCGGATTGTAAATATCAATTAAGCCCGTATTTCCAAAATAAAAGTCAAACTTGTAGGGTTGACCCACTGAATCTTTCGCTAAGATTCCCAAGTTTGCAGTTTCATGCCATCTTTTAGACGTTGTCAAAATAAATGGTTCGGTGATAAAAATTGTTTTTACACCTTGTTCGTTTAGATTCTTGATCATTTGTTGGGCATCTGGAAAGGAATCTTTGTACACTTGCAGATTTCCCATCGTACCTTTGATATCTTTCCCAAACCAATACAAGTCTAGAATAATCGCGTCTACAGGAATTTTTTCTTCTTTAAATTTCGCAATGGTAGCTTCGGTTTCCGCTTGCGAATGGTAGCCAAATCGACTCGAAAAATTCCCCAATGCCCAACGTGGTGGCAACGGTTGTTTTCCTGTCAAATTGGTGTAGTTGTCTAAAACCGCTTCCCAGGAATTACCTGCAATCACTTGATAGGTTTTACGTCCCGAAATGGTTTCATAGGTGAGTGTATTGTCTTTTTTGCTGTCCAAATCCAAATAACCGATGGGCGCGTTGTCAAAATGCAGCATGTATTTGTTGGACGAGAGTACAATCGGCATGGTATAATTCATCAATTCCGAATGCGTTTCGTAACCGTAATGCGCTCTGTTGTATAGTTTCAAACGGTTTCCGCGACGATTCATGCCCAACGCACGCGCGCCGCCGCCGTACAATATTTCATCATCTGTTAAGTTGAACTGAATTGCTTCTCCGTCAGGAAGTTTTTGGTAGCCGTTTTTTTCTGAAATAATAGGCGTTCCTTTGTATTTGTAGGAGATTTGAAACGGCGATTTTTGTATATGCACCGAAATTCCGTCTGAGATTAAATCTACGGAAGTGGCAGACTCCTCAACCGATGGTATCTTCTGAATATTTTTTAAAATAACTGCATGACTTTTTGAAGTAATTTTTTGTCCTTTCGGGAGAAATGTTGTGCCGACCATCTCATCACTGATAAAGCGAATATAATAGCGTCCGTCTGAGACATCAATGGCGTGTACATTGACACTTTTACTATATTGAATGAACTTTCGTTCTGCATTCTGCGCCAGCGAGAACGAAAACCAAAGACAAGATATGAATAGAATATTACGTATTTTCATTACTATTTATTTAAAAATAATTTTTGATAATCGGTCTCAAGTGCCCATTTTGGGTCTAAAAACAAAAACATAAACGGAATGTGCAATCGTTTTTGCCAAGAGTTTTCTGAATGATCAGCTCCTTCAAACTTTCTATTTAAAAAATTTATACTACCGTCACGATATCCTTTTTTCTTAAAAATAGCATCCACTTTAGGTGCGTATTGCGGGTAGTATTTGTCTAGCGTTTCGGTGCCGTAATCAAAATAGAAACGATGCGTTTTTGGTGAAGGTAAATTTGCGTCCATATACGCAAAAAATGCTTCAGGAAGCGGATTGTTTTCCATCGGTTGCGCACCCACCCAATGTGTAGAAATACACGCTGCGGCACTAAAAACCTTTGGATATTCACACATCGCATACATCGAAATTAATCCGCCCATGCTTGAACCTGCTACAAAGGTGTGTTTGCGTTCGGTTTTTACAGAATAGGTGGTGTCGATATATGGTTTGAGTTCTTCCGTAAGGAATTTTAAATAGTTGTCCGCATTAAATTGTAGGGAGAAATTGTTCTTCTTTGCATCTTCACGAAATTTCTTCTGAACGTCTGCACTCAAGTAGTCAAATGCTTTTTGAGGAAAATAATCTTGCCAACGAATTTCAGCAATATTCCACGGAGAAACCACTATGAAATCTTTTACGCTACCTTCACTCATGAGTTTAGTAGCAACTTCATCTACTTTCCATTCTTGTTTATTCCAAGTTGTAGATGCGTCATACAACATTTGTCCATCATGCATGTACAATACGTTGTATTTTTTATCTGTGGAATAATCTTCTGGCAACCAAACATCTACGTTTCTAGGCACAATATAGTTGGAAGGAAAATCCACGACACGCATCAGTTTTCCAGCGTACAGTTTTGCGGTGGTGACTTCTGTTGCTTCAATTTTTTCGCTCGGTTGCTTTTTTATGTCTTCAGAAAATAGAAAAAGTAAGGCATCTTTAAGTTCGCTTCGCCAAAATGCTTCGTTATGTATGCCTTCTGGAGAAAACTTTACCTTGTAAGTTGCTTTAGGAAATTTGTTTTTTTCAAATAGCGAAATCATTTTTTGCAAATTACCTACCATTTGTTCTCCTTCTTTATTTCCCATTAAATAGTATAGGTGTGAATTTTTAGCAGTTGCCAATTGTTTTTCTGTAAAGGAAAAAATGTCATCAGAAAACCAAAAAGAAGGCGAGAAAATACCAGCTTTTCCAAATATATTCGGATGCGCAAATGCGGCGTAATGTGATATCAATCCACCCATAGAACTTCCCATGATGGCTGTGTTTTTAGCATCTTTTTTGGTTCTATAGGTTTCGTCAACGGCTGGTTTTAGTGTTTTGGCAATAAACTCTATGTATTGTTTTCCTTGTGGAGAAGGATGCTTTTCGTGTTTCCAAGCAGTGTATTCTTGCATGCGATTTTCGCTATTGTCAATTGCGACAACAATTACGCTTAAACCGTGTGTTTGATATAATTTGTTTAATATTTCATCTACTTCCCATTCACCTGAATATGAGGTCGCTTTATCAAATACATTTTGTCCATCGTGCATATACAATACAGGAAATGACTCTTTGGTAGTTTGATAATTTGGGGGCAAGTACACTTGAATTTTCCGTGTAGTATTTAACTGTGGAATTTTAAAATTTTCTGCAAAAGTGGTGACATTTGGTTGTTTGCTTGAAACTGTTTTGTTGGGACTTCCGTTAGACCAATTGCCAATTGAAACTTTGATAGTTTCAGGTATTTCTTTAAAACTATACGTCCTATTTTCTATATTTTGTCGTTTTTCATCTAATTCAACAGTTTCCCATGTTCCTAATGTAAATTTGTATTGGATGGTTTCTTTGTGATTAGGAAGTGTAATTTGATAGGTTTTGTTTTTCTTTTCTAGTTTTAGTTCTGGTCGTCCGCCAGACCATCCTTCAAAATCGCCCGAAATGTAGAGATCTTTAGAAAAATCGTGATTCGCAGGCAAATCGGTCACAATAAACGTCACAGATTTTTTTCCGTCGGTGTTGTCGTCTTTTTGCGTGCCTTTGCAGGAGAAGAAAAGGAGCGAAAGTGCTATGATTGTGAATTTATAGTTCATTTTTTAGAATAGTATTGAGAATTGA
The DNA here is from genome assembly GCF_001005305.1 of Kordia zhangzhouensis. Taxonomy (GTDB): domain Bacteria; phylum Bacteroidota; class Bacteroidia; order Flavobacteriales; family Flavobacteriaceae; genus Kordia; species Kordia zhangzhouensis. The sequence goes on along the minus strand of NZ_LBMH01000002.1, from coordinate 45,316 downwards.
GACAAATTTGCTAGGCTCATTTGATTTTCAGAAAACTCATTACTCATATTTTATATCTAGTTAAATTTTGTTTCCAAGTACTTCTCGATACTATTTTCTTTCAGAAAATCACTCGAAGTGACGGTTTGGTTGTTTATTTATGCGATGTCATTCCGTACCTGATGCGGAATCCACAAGGATATTCTATGGGTTCCTGCCTTCGCAGGAATGACAGTCGATTTTCAAAAAATCTCACTACTCATATCTCAATACTAACATCTAATATCTAATCCAACTTCGTTGTCAAAATAACACTTCCTTTTTCTTTGAATTGCATGTCATCGCCCCACGTCATTTGCTCGCCTGTAATGACATTTTTAAGCGTTTTTCCTTTGAGATTCATTTCCGCGTAACGTTTTAAATCTATTGTAATTGGTTGTTCATTTTTGTTAATGATGTGTACAACAGTTTCCTCACCCGATGTTCTAAACAAGAAATACGTTCCCATGAACGGCGCAAAATGCACTGTTTTTCCCTCGTGAATGGTGTTGTTGTTTTTACGGAAATTCAATAGTTTTTTAAGATAGGCTTGCATGTCTTTTTGCTCGTCTGTCAAACCTTCTCCTGTAAAGGCATTTGTTGAATCACCTTGCCAGCCGCCTGGAAAGTCCGTTCGTATCAATCCGTGATCGCCAGGTTTTTCAAAGTCGTTCATCAAAATTTCTGTTCCGTAATAGATTTGTGGAATTCTAGGCAACACGAATTGAAAACTCAATGCCATTTTTGTATTTGTAACATCGCCATTGAGCTGTGTGAAAATGCGGCTCATATCATGATTGTCAGGAAAGATCATAATGTCTTTAGGATTTGCATAATGAAAATCGTTTGCCAAGCCTTCATAGATTTTTACCAATCCTTTATCCCACGATTCTTGTTCATTAAGAGCTTCTACTGTTTTTCGTTGCATGGCAAAATCCATGGTTGAGGTAAGATTACTTTCATAACCATCATTGTTTTTTGCGCCTTTTTGCCAATATCCTATGAGTAATGGATTGTAACTCCATTCTTCACCAACAATAGAAAAGTTAGGATATTCTCTCATAATTGCGCCTGCCCATTTGCTCATAAACTCTTTGTCAGGATATGGATAGGTGTCTTGACGAATACCGCCAAGCCCCAAGGCTTCAATCCACCATATACTATTTTGGATAAGATAGGTCGCCATAAAAGGATTTTGCTGATTAAGGTCGGGCATTGCACTGACAAACCATCCTTTACTCATGCCTTCTTTGTCACTTTGAGAAGCATAGATATCTTGATTGGAAGTACGCCTATGATTGGAATGATGAGTTGGAGCTCCTTTGCTATACTCTTCTTGGTAATTTACCCAATTGTTGAAAGGTAGATCTTTCATCCACCAATGTTCCAAACCACAATGATTGGCAACTTGATCCATAATGAGTTTCATGCCACGTTCGCTGGCTTTGTCTGCCAATTCTTTGTATTCGTCAAATGTTCCGAATCGCGGATCAACTTGGTAGTAATCTGTAATTGCATAACCATGATACGAACTTTGCGGCATATCATTTGTGAGTAGTGGACATGACCAAACAGCCGTAAACCCTAAATCATCAATATAGTCCAAATGTTTTGTGATTCCAGCGATATCGCCACCGTGGCGTGCGTAATCGTCGTTTCGATTAATGGCTGTTTCTAGTAGGCTTGTGTCAATGTCATTTTCAGGTATTGCATTTGCAAATCGGTCTGGCGTGATAAGATAGATAGCATCAGAACTGTCAAACCCAATGTAGTCGTTAGCAGCTTTTGTGCGTTTTTTGAGTTCGTAGGTTTGCGTGAGTGTGTCTCCGTTTTCTTGTTTGAATTCGATATTGAATTTGCCAGCAGTAGCCTTTGCGATATCCAAATCAATGAAAAGATAGTTGGGACTGTCGCCTTTTTGCACTTTTTCTATTGTGATGCTTTTGTTTGCAATGCTTGGCGAAGCTTTGGCAATGTTTGGATGTTTGACCAAGAGTTGGAGTTTGGTGTTTTGAAAACCTGTCCACCAATGTGGCGGTTCTACTCGTTCTAGGTCGTTTTTGATTTCTGTTATAGGTTCAGATGAAGTGTTGACGGTTGTTTTTTCTTCGGATTGTTTGCACGAGAAACAACTTATGAGTGTGAGGAGTATGAGTAGTTTTTTCATCTGATTGGTTTTTTTATATGGTATTGAGATGTGAGATGCTTTTGTTTGATTGCTTTGTGTTTTAAAGTACTTCTCGATACTATTTTTGAGTACACTTCGACAGGCTCAGTGTGCTCAAAAATCACTCGAAGTGATGTTTTGGTTGTTTATTTATATGATGTCATTCCTGCCTACGCAGGAATGACATTCGGTATCAACATCTCAATTCTAAATCTATCGTTTCTCATTAGCCCTGATTGCAGTGGCATCCTTTTTTTGCTTTGTTATGTGGCAAAAAAAGATACAACGGAAAGCAGGAAATAGCTCCTTATATTTAAACCGTTACCAAATCGTTTGGCGAAACGGCTACTTTTTTACCATCGACCAAAATCACTAGATTGTTTCCTTTTTCCAATTCAAATGACGTTCCTTTATGGGTTACATTGATTTTTAGAATTTGATTTCTAAAATTCACTTTAAACGAATAGCCTTGCCATTGCTTTGGAATACGTGGTTGAAATGAAAGCGTATCTTCCTTTACGCGCATTCCACCAAAACCTTCTACAATACTCATCCAAGTTCCAGCCATGGAAGTAATGTGTAAACCTTCTTCTACTTCTTTGTTATAATCGTCTAAATCTAAACGTGAAGTACGTAAATAGAAAGTATACGCCATATCCATTTTGTCTAATACAGCTGCTTGAATACTGTGAACACAAGGTGATAATGATGATTCGTGTACAGTGAATGGTTCGTAAAAGTTAAAGTGCTTTTCTAATTCTTCTTTGGAAAAATGATCTTCAAAGAAATAGAAACCTTGTAAGGTATCTGCTTGTTTGATGTACGGCGAACGCAAGATGCGATCCCAACTCCATTTTTGATTGATTGGTCGTTGAGAACTGTCTAAATCTGCCACACTAACGAGGTCTTTGTCTAAGAAGCCATCTTGTTGTAAGTATACACCGTATTGTTCACTGTATGGGAAGTACATATTTTCGGCAACTTCCATCCATGAAGAGATTTCTTGATCTGATAAACGTACTTTTTGCATGATACGATTATAATCGGCTGTGTATTCTTGTTTTACTTTTTCGATATGCTCTTTAGCGAATTTGATACACCATTGTGCTATATAATTTGTATACCAGTTATTATTGACATTGTTTTCATATTCGTTTGGACCGGTAACACCCAATATTACATATTTGTTTTTTGCGGTAGAGAAACTTGCTCTTTGATGCCAAAAACGTGCAATTCCAATCATTACTTCGAGCCCCATTTCTGGAATATAACTGTAATCACCTGTATAACGTGTATAGTTGTAAATGGCAAAAGCAATAGCTCCATTACGGTGAATTTCTTCAAAGGTAATTTCCCACTCGTTGTGGCATTCTTCTCCGTTCATAGTGACCATTGGATAGAGTGCCGCACCATTATTGAATCCAAGTTTTTGTGCGTTTTCAATTGCTTTTTCTAGGTGGTTATAGCGATATTGTAATAAGTTTCGAGCTACTTGCTGGTCTTTGGTCGTCATGTAGAACGGAATACAATACGCTTCGGTGTCCCAATAGGTACTTCCTCCGTATTTTTCGCCTGTAAATCCTTTTGGACCGATGTTGAGTCGCGAATCTTTTCCTAAGTAGGTTTGATTCAGTTGAAAGATATTGAAACGAATTCCTTGTTGTGCTTTTACATCACCTTCAATCGTAATGTCTGCCATTTCCCAAATTTTAGCCCATGCTTCTTTTTGGTTTTCTAGCAATGCTTCAAATCCTAATGAAGTTGCATTATTTAAGGCTTTTTTGGCAGCCGTAATAAGTTTGTTTTTATCGTGGTTTGTACACACAGTATAACCACCAAACTTATGAATGGTAAACGTTTCGTTGGCTTTTACCTGTTGTGTGTAATCAAAAGATATTTCTGTAGCTTTCTCAGAAGCGTTTGTAGGAAGTTGTAACTTTTTACCATTTAAAAACAACTCATTCTGCATGAACGTACATGCGTAAAAATTTGTTTTAAGTGTTTTGGCAACAATAAATGCTTGGTTGCTTTCTTCTTTCACTTGAATGGTTTCCCAGAATTTTTCCTCCCAATTAGCGTCTTCATTTTTGATGCCTGAATCTAGATAGGGTGTATATTGAATAGTTGCCTCGGTATTCAACGGTTTTACACTGTATTCGATTACACCTACTTCATCAATATCTATACTTAGAAAACGTTTTGCTCTTACTTCAATTTCAATATCATTTGGTAAAGTAGCCATAAATGTACGCTCATACCAACCTTCTTTCATATTGAGTTCACGACGGAAATTCACTACCTTTTTGCAGGTATTCAAATCGAGAACTTCTCCGTTTACTTTTACATTAATTCCTATCCAGTTAGGAGCATTTAGTACTTTTGCAAAATATTCTGGATACCCATTTTTCCACCAACCAACTTTCGTTTTATCTGGATAATATACTCCGGCAATATAACTTCCCTGAAATGTTGCCCCAGAGTAGTATTCTTCAAAATTAGCCCGTTGTCCCATGGCGCCATTTCCAATGCTAAAGAGGCTTTCTGAAGATTTAACGCTATCTGCGTCAAATCCTTCTTCAATAATCGACCAATTGTCTGGTTGTATATAATTTTGATTCATTTTCTTTACTTAGATATTAGATATAAGATATTAGACCACTGCGCTTTTAGACTCTAAGCGAGAAACGTTTTAATTTCTAAATTATCTATTTATTAATTCTTGTATAAAAAGTGTTTGTATTTCTGTAAAATCATTAAAAATATAATCTGCATGGCCAAGCGTTTCTTTGGAACCTATCCCGATAGAAATCATTCCTGCAGTATTAGCGGCAGTAACGCCAGCTACAGAGTCTTCAAACACAATACAGTTTGTTGGTTCAATATTTAGTTTTTGAGCAGCAATTAGGAATACTTCTGGATCAGGTTTAGCCTTGCTCACATCATTTCCATCAACAATCGCGTTTTTAAAAATGTCGTGCAATCCTACTTTTTGAAGAATTTTACGGGCATTTTTACTCGCAGACCCTAAAGCAATTCCTTGCTGTGTTTCTTGTAAATAGTCAAGTATTTTTGGGACATCAGGGAGAATTTCACCTGCGTCCATTTGTGCAATATGCGATAAATAATTATCGTTCTTTTCTGCCATGTATTTCATAAATTCATCTTCCGACAGTGTTTTGTTTCCCCAATCAAGTATAATTTCTAGAGAACGTATTCTGCTTACGCCTTTGAGTTGTTCGTTTTGTTCTGGTGTAATGTCAAAACCTAGTTCATTGGCAAGGGTTTTCCATGCTAGGTAATGATATTTTGCGGTGTCAACAATGACACCATCCAAATCGAATATAAATCCTTTTTTATTCATTAATCAATTCTGTTGTTGAAGTATTATCATTTACTGCTAATGAGAGTACGCCTGCCAAAATCATAGAAGCTCCGCCAATAAGCAATGCGTATACTGGTTGGCTTTCAAAAAAGTACGAAACTAAAAATCCTAGAATTGAAGCTGCGACCAACTGCGGAATTACAATGAAGAAGTTAAAAACACCCATGTAATATCCCATTTTGGAAGCTGGTAGTGATCCTGATAGCATAGCGTACGGAATAGATAGGATACTTGCCCAAGCAATTCCGACTCCGATCATTGGAAGCCATTCTACCAAAAATGTAGAAGGTTCTGAAATAAAATAAATTGAGATCAATCCAAAACCACCTGAGACCAATGCTAAAAAGTGTGTAAATTTTCTGCTGGTAGCTTTTGCTAATACAGGCAATAAGAACGCTACAATGGCGGCAACTAGATTATAGTTGGCAAACATTTCTCCTACTTGATTTGCTCCAATATTGTATGCTTCGGATGTCGTGTCAGTAGTGCCATAAATGTATTCGGTAATTGCGGGCGTCATATAAATCCACATTGAAAAGAGTGCAAACCACGAAAAAAATTGAACCCAAGCCAATTGCTTCATCATTTTTGGCATGGATTGAAAGTCATTCATAATAGTAATAAAGCCGCCTTTGGTATTTTTGTTTTGTTGCATCAATCCAGAAATGATGAGTGCAACTCCTCCAAGTGTGATAAGTCCTAAGGTTAATACGTACAAATCTTTTTTCAGATTGAAATGATAAATTAAATAGGTCGTAATCAATCCAATAGTTACTGCTATGATTCCTTTGATTAGGTGAGATTTACCATTGGAAATAAACCAAGACTCTGATTGTTTTTCTTTTTCGAAATCATCTTCTTTCTCGGCTGCTTCAAAGGCTTCCATTTCTTCAGGGGTATATTCCTTCGAAAAAACAACAGTCCATAACACAGCAATAAAAAAAGCGGCACCACCAATGTAGAATGAATATTTTACAGAATCGGGAATGATTCCTTCGGGAGCTGTATTGGAAACTCCTAAATACGTTAAGATATTAGGCAGTTTTGAGGCTACATACGCACCAATTCCTATGAAAAAGCTTTGCATTGCAAATCCTTTAGTGCGTTGCTCTTCGGGCAAATTATCTCCTACAAAAGCTCTAAAAGGTTCCATAGAAACATTAATAGAAGCGTCCATAATCCACAACATACCAGCAGCAAACCATAATACAGGAGAATTTGGCATGATGATTAATGCTAACGATGCTAAAATGGCACCAGCTAGAAAATAGGGTCTTCTTCTCCCTAGTTTTGGATGCCATGTTCGATCACTAAAATATCCTATAATAGGTTGGACAATTAATCCTGTTAATGGTGCGGCCACCCAAAGAATTGGGATGTCATCAATTTCAGCTCCAAGAGTTTGAAAAATTCTACTAACGTTGGCATTTTGGAGTGCAAACCCCATCTGTATTCCTAAGAAACCGAAACTCATGTTCCATATTTCCCAGAAACTTAAGGTACGCTTTTTCATTATCGTAACGTATTAATTAGTACTACGATAAGCGTTTAAACTTATCAAAACTTACTTTTTGGGTGAGAGGTAAAAATATAAGTCTTGATATTTAAGGCTGTAAATATAATTGTTTTTTTGAAACACACATTATAAAATTGAGGAGTTCACGTTGAAATTCATCTAATTTTAACAAATTAGTATTTGAAAATCATGGATTTACCGAGTAGTGTCTCTCTCAATCAATGTGGTGTTGATGACCTCAGTTTGATACTTTTCTTCGTCTACTAACTCTTCTAATTTATCAATCAACATAGTAGCCGCTTTTTTACCCATTTCGGAAGCATGTTGGCTAATTGTGCTTAAAGAAGGAATGGCGTGTTTGGATAAAACACCATCCGTAAAAGCTATGATAGACAGATCTTCTGGTATCTTGTATCCTTTGTTAATAGCTATTTTCATGGCTGTAATGGCATACAGTTCATTTACCGCAAAAATCCCATCAATAGATTTTTCTTTATCAAAAAGAGTGGAAATTTCACGTTCAAGTTTTTCAATTTCAACTTCTTTGTCTTTATTTTCTTCAACCTTTATAATTAAAGACGATTTTGGCACTATTTTATGTTCTTCCAACGCTTCCAAATACCCTTGTGTACGGAGCTTTCCAACATTTACATAATCTTTTGTTGTAATAAGAGCAATATGTTTACAACCACTTTCAATGAGTTTCGCAACCGCTTTTTTGGAGCCAAGCTTATCATCAACAACCACTTTGTCACAAGCGATTTCGTTGACAACTCTATCAAACATCACAATAGGCATTCCTTGATTGATAGTTTCGTAAAAATGATGGTAATCTTGAAGTAGAAGAGTTTCTTTTGCTACTGATAAAATAAAGCCATCAATGCTTCCGTTGGCAAGCATTTCAATGTTAATGACTTCTTTATCAAATGATTCGTTAGACAATCCAATAATTACATTATATCCTCTATTATTGGCTTCTTTTTCAATACCACTAATTACATTTGAGAAGAAATGATGTACAATTTCAGGTATAATAACCCCAATAGTTTTGGTGCGTTTATTTTTCAAACTCAAAGCAATGTTATTGGGTCTGTAATTATAAAGTTTGGCAAATGCTTGAACCTTTGTTCGAGTGTCCAAACTTATTTCTTTACTATTTCTTAAAGCTTTTGAAACAGTTGATACAGAAACATCTAATTCTTTGGCTATTTGTTTGAGGGTTACTTTTCGCTTCATTCCGTAGTGATTGTCGAATCAATAATTTAGGCTGTAAATTTTTATTTTTTTGTTAAAAATACGCTGTTTTAATTAGATAAAACCCAATGTTTACAAAAGTTTTCAACACGAAAACGTTTGCGTGACACCAAAAGTTATGCCCAGATTTTGATTTACTTAAAATTTACATAGTTTTAACATCGAGAGGTGAAAATATAGAGTATTTAAACTTGAAAAATCGCATATTTTTATCATAAAAGACATAATAAATGTAATGAAAAATACGCGATTATTTGACGACAATTTTGAAAACAAAAAATTAAACTAATGAAGAACATGCAAAAATTTATTTTGTTTTTGGCTTTTTTGATTCCCATCGGAATGCTTGCCCAAACAAAAGTGACAGGTGTTGTTACCGAGCAATCTACAGGAACTCCATTGTTGGGAGTAAATGTGGTGATAAAAGGAACAACCACTGGAACCACCACAGATTTTGACGGTAAGTATCAGATAAATGCTACGAACGGTCAGACGATTGTATTTACGTATGTTGGTTATAAGTCACAAGAAATTGTATATAGCGGACAATCTAGCGTAAATGTTGCATTACAAGAAGATACATCTCAACTAGATGAAGTTGTTGTAGTGGGATATGGTTCGGCAGTAAAAAAAGATGTAACTGGAGCTGTTGAATCGGTAACATCAGATGATTTTAATGGTGGAGCAATTGTTTCTCCAGAGCAATTAATTGCTGGTAAAACAGCAGGTGTGCAAGTAACACCGCCAAGTGGAGCACCAGGAAGTGGTTCGTCTATCAAAATTAGAGGTGGAGTTTCGTCATTATCGGCAAGTTCTAATCCATTAATTGTAGTGGATGGAGTTCCTCTTGATCAAGGGAATAGTGGATTAAATTACATCAACGCCAACGATATTGAGTCGTTTACCGTATTAAAAGATGCATCTGCAGCTTCTATATATGGTTCGCGTGCAACAGGAGGTGTAATTTTAATCACGACAAAAACTGGAAAATCTGGGCAACCGCTCAATATCAATGTAAATCACTACACATCTGTTGGAAACAACGTGAACGAAGTAGACGTGTTAACTTCAACAGAATTTAGAGAATTAGTGACAGCTAACGGTAATGCAAATCAGATCGCACAATTAGGAGATACAAGTACAGATTGGCAAGATCAGATTTACAGAGGTTCCTTAACGACCGACACTAACATTACGTTATCAGGTGGTTTTGAAAACTCTTTGTATAGAGCGTCTGTTGGGTATGTGCGACAGGAAGGAACATTGAGAAACTCAAAAGTAGATCGTTGGACAGGTTCAGTAAAGTTCATCCAACGTTTATTGAACGATGATCTTAAAGTTGAAGTAAATGTATTAGGCGCATTACTCGATGATACTTTTGGAAATGGAGGTGCTATTGGTGCTGCGGTTTCGTTTGATCCAACGCAATCAGTATTCGATCCAACAAGTCCATTTGGCGGATATACTGAAAACGTAAACAACGATGGTACTATCAATACAATTGCGGTGCGTAACCCAGTAGCTTTACTAGAGCTGTATGATAATACTGCGTACACTAGAAGAAGTACAGGAAGTTTAAATATTGATTATACGTTGCCATTCTTTAGAGATGTAAAATTAACTGCCAAAGGTGGATACGATTATTTTGAAGCAGATGGAAACTTGAACATTCCGGCAGAAGCAGCTTCTAACTTTAACTCTCAAGGATTTACAGGAACCAATAGTACACTGAATAGAAGTAACTTGTTAGACCTGTATGCGTTTTACAAAAAGGATATTGAAAGCATTAAGAGTACAGTAGATCTTACGGTAGGTCACTCATACCAGTATTTTTACAGATCTAATCGTTTTAGAAACGAAACAGGATTGGGGGAAGTAACTTCCAATGCTTTTAAAACAGACAATGCCTTAGAATCGTACTTTGGTCGTTTGAACTTTTCGTATGACAACAAATACTTGGTAACTTTAAACTTAAGAAATGATATTTCTTCTCGTTTAAACCCTGATGACCGCTCAGATTTCTTTGGAGGAGTTTCTTTAGGATGGAATATTATTGATGAAGATTTCATGAAAAACTCAAAAGTATTCTCTCAATTAAAATTGAGAGCTGGATACGGAGAAACAGGTCAACAAGAAATAGGATTAGATTACGGATACATTCCACGTTATACTACAGGAGATAATAGAGTTCAGTATCAATTCGGATACAACTCAGACGGTTCGCCACGCTTCGTAACAACACTTCGTCCAGAAGAATATGACGAAAATTTACGTTGGGAGCGCTCTAAAACGATCAACCTTGGTTTAGACTTTGGTTTCTTCAATGATCGCCTTACAGGTTCTGTTGAGGTATATGAGCGTAAAGTTGAAGACTTATTAAACTTCATTCCAGTACCGGCAGGAACCAACTTGTCTAACCAATTATTAACGAATGTTGGAAACTTGGAAAACCGAGGTTTAGAAATCAATTTGAACGCAACACCAGTTCAAAACGATAAGTTTACATGGAATACAAATTTCAATATCTCTTTCTTTGAGAACAAGATTACGAAGTTATTCTTAACAGACAATACAGATTCTCCAGGTGTGTTAGTAGGAGGAATCGCAGGTGGTGTTGGTAATACTATCCAGATCAACTCGGTTGGAAATGAAGTAAACGCATTTTACGTATTCAAACAAATCTATGATGCAAACGGTGCACCAATCGAAGGAGCGTATGTAGATATTAATGCTGATGGAGTAATTGATATTAATGACAGGTACCGTTACAAGAGTCCAAACCCAGATGCAGTAATTGGTTTTAACTCCAACATGCAATATGGTAATTTTGATTTTGGTTTTACATTACGCGCAAGTTTAGGTAACTTTGCTTATAACAATGTGGCATCAAACACAGGAAACACGCAAGCGTTATTTGGTGCAAACTCTATCAACAACGTAAATGCCTCCATCTTAGATACAGGTTTCCAAAATCAGCAATTATTCTCTGATTACTACGTGCAAGATGCATCATTCTTAAAATTAGATAATCTTACAATTGGGTACAATTTAGACAATCTTTTTAAAGATGTGAGAATGAGAGTATATGCTACAGGACAAAACTTATTTGTAATAACAGATTATGATGGTTTAGATCCTGAAATAAATGGAGGAATTGACAATAACTTCTACCCAAGATCAAGAAATATCTTGATGGGACTTAATTTGAACTTATAATAAAGTAATACCAAATACAAACAATGATGAAAACAATGAAAAAACAATCAAATCGTATAGGTATTGTACTGTTCATGCTAATGGTAAGTATCGGATTTATTTCGTGTTCTGACGAATTAGATCTTGAACCAATAGTAGAACAGTCAGCAGCGGATGTATTTGACGATCCAGCCGCATACGAGCAATTCCTTGCAAGAATTTATGCAGGTTTTGTAGTGAGTGGACAGCAAGGTCCTGCAGGAAATCCTGATATTACTGGAATTGACGAAGGATTTTCTAATTACTTGCGTCAATACTGGAAGCACCAACAATTAACGACAGATGAAGCATTAATTGCTTGGAATGATGGAACAATTCATGATTTGAATTGGCAAGTATGGACTCCAGCAAATGAGTTCATTACAGCAATGTACAACAGAATTTATTTCCAAATTTCTATATCAAATGAGTTTTTAAGAGCTACTGCAAATGTGGCAGAATCTGAGTTTTTACCTGCAGCCTACAAAGCGGAAGTTCGTTTTTTACGTGCATTGAGTTACTGGCATGCTATCGATATGTTTGGTGATGTGCCGTTTGTAACAGATGCAGACCCAATTGGAGCATTTTTACCAGAACAAGGAACTCGTCAAGAAATTTTTGACTTCTTGATTTCAGAGTTAACTTCAATTGAGCCTATCATGATTGATGCACGTCAAAATGTATATGGAAGAGCTGATAAAGCAGCCGTTTGGATGTTATTAGCCAAATTATACTTAAATGCAGAAGTGTACACAGGAACTGACCAAAGTGCACAAGCAATTCCATATTTAGAAAATATCATCAATGCTGGATATACATTACATACTAGCTATGATGAGTTGTTTTTAGCAGATAATGACACAAACGGAGCACAAAACGAATTCATCTTTACCTTCAACTCTGACGGATTAAATACTCAAGGTTATGGAGCAATGACATTTTTAGTTCATGCACCTGTTGGTGGAAATATGAGTGCAGCTGATTTTGGCATCAACGGAGGTTGGGGCGGAATTAGAACAACTAAAACATTTGTAAATCAATTTCCTAATGGAGCAATGTCTGCTGATGATAGAGCAAACTTCTTCACAGATGGACAAGAATTAGAAATCGCAGACGTATTTAACTTTAACGACGGATATGCTGTAGAAAAATTTAAAAATGTAACCAGTAGTGGAGCTCCTGGCTCGGATGCTTCAGGAGATTTTATCGATACAGATTTCCCTGTATTTCGTTTGGCTGACGTGTACTTAATGTATGCAGAAGCAGTAAAAAGAAGCGGAGCAGGAAATCAAGCATTAGCAGTACAATATGTTAATTTGGTAAGACTACGTTCCAATGCAAATCCAATAGGTGGTTTTGGTGATATTACAGACGAGTTTTTATTATCAGAACGTTCTAGAGAATTACACTGGGAAGCACATAGAAGAACAGATCTTATTCGCTTTGGTCAATTCTCTGATCAAGGTATCTGGCCTTGGAAAGGAAATGTAGAAGGAGGAACTACTACAGAATCTTTCAGAGATTTATTCCCAATTCCTTCAACAGATATCACAGCAAACCCAAATTTAACTCAAAACCCAGGTTATTAAAAAATAGTATAAACAGATGAAAAAATTAAATAAACTATCAGCAGGCTTTTTAGCTTTAGTGGCCTTTGTAGGATTTAACGCATGTAGTGATGATGATAACTTAATCATTGCTTCTCCTCAAGGTGGCCCACAATTAGTAACACCAGCATCAGGAACTTCTATTGTATTAACTGCTGCCAACGAACAAAATTTGGCAACTACTTTGGTTTGGAATGATGCAGATTATGGAGCGCAAACAGCTATCAACTATGATGTTCAAGTAGCACTATCTGGAACTGAATTTGCAGCACCTATCGCAGCAGGCTCAACGAACGAACGTTTCATTTCTTGGACAAATCAACAATTAAATGATGTTGTAATAGCAGCAGGCTTAAGTCCTTTTGTAGCTGGAGATATTGACGTACGTGTTATTTCTTCTATTGGAACACAAGATGCAGAGCAACAAATCTCTGATGTATTAACATTAAATGTAACACCTTATACTACTTCATTACCTAAAATAGCAGTACCAGGAAATCATCAAGGTTGGGATCCTGCAACAGCACCAAGATTGGCTGCTTCTGGGTTTGGAGCAAGTGACTATGAAGGATATGTTTGGTTAGAAACTGAATATAAGTTTGTAGCACCTGATGACACAGGAAATTTTGCTTGGGGAAATACAGATTGGGGTGATGATGGAAGTTTCTCTGGAATCTTAACAGAAGATGGAGAAGTAAACGTTCCTGCAACACCTGGATACTATTTAGTACAAGTTGACACTGAAAACCTAACCTATAGTGCTACACAATACTCAAACTGGGGATTGATTGGTTCGGCAACTCCAACAGGTTGGGATAGTGATAATGATATGACGTATGATCCAGCAACACAAACATTTTCAATAACATTAAATCTAACGGCAGATGAAATCAAATTCAGAGCTAATGACGATTGGGGATGGAATTATGGAGATACTGGAGCTGATGGATCCTTAGAAAATGGAGGAGACAATATTGCTGTACCTGCAGCAGGAAACTATACAGTAGTGTTAGATTTAAGTAATCCAAGAGAATACACTTACACATTAACACAAAACTAAAAATATTTAAAAAAGGCTGTAATACTTTATGTTACAGCCTTTTTTAATATAAATAATAAGTGTTTTAATTGGATGTATTAAATTCATTACAAAACACTACTCTCTAATTAATGGCTATGAAATAGGTCATGTAAACCATGTAAGCATGACAGATTCCATCTGATAAAAAATACAGCAGATGAAAAAAAAATTACATATACTCTTTTTATTGTTTGTTGGAATTGCTTTTGGACAAGTAACAATTTCTCCAACACCTTTTGAGGTAAATGAAACAATAACAATAACCGTAGATATCAATAGTACAGCAACTGATTGTGACGGAATAAACAACCCGAATAAGGTGTACATGCACTCCGGAGTTGGAACTGACAGCAACCCATGGACCTATGTGGTAGGTAATTGGGGACAAGATGATGGTGTTGGTGAAATGACCAATATGGGAGGAGGCTTATGGCAAATTCAAATTGTTCCAGAAACCTATTATGGATTAACGTCTACGCAAGCACAAACCATTACTAAAATGGGAATGGTATTTAGAAATGAAACGGGATCACAAGAATTGAAAGCGACAGGATGTTCTGACTTTTTCTTTGATGTAGGAGCCTTTCAGTCTACCTTAGTAACACCAAACGATGGGAGCACAACAATTTTAAGTTCTGGTTCAAATCTAGCTATAACTGCAAACAATACTGGAGGAACGGCTTCGTATGTATTAAAAGCAAATGGCACTACAATCAATTCAAATACAGGATCAACTTATTCATACACTGATACAAATATTACAGAAAATAAAAATTATGTATTAGAAATAACGCTTGGTGGAACTACAATAACAAAAAACTTTAGTGTTATTGTTAACCCAGGTACTGTAACACAATCGATACCTGCAAATATGGAAGATGGTATTAACTATGATGCCGATACAACAAAAGCAACGTTAGTACTTGATGCTCCTAATAAAGATTTTGTGTATGTAGCAGGAAGTTTTAACAATTGGCAGCCAGATGGTAATTATGCTATGAAAAAAGACGGGACTTCTGGAAAATTCTGGCTTGAGATTACCGGATTAACACCAGGACAAAATTATACGTATCAATATTGGGTAGTTGATCAAACTCCAATTGCAAATTCACCTTCATTAGTAAAAACAGCAGATCCTTATTCTACGCTAGTATTGTCTCCTTTTGATGACCCATACATTCCAGCAACAACGTACCCAAATGTACCTGCTTATCCAACAGGACAAGAACGAGAAGTAACTGTATTACAAACAGGTCAAACACCATATAACTGGCAGGTTGCTAACTTTACAAAGCCTAAAAAGGAAGACCTAATTATTTATGAAGTATTAATTCGTGATTTTGATGCGAATAGAAATTTCCAAGATTTAATAGATCGTATTGATTACTTCAAAAACTTAAATGTTAATGCGATTCAGCTAATGCCTGTAATGGAATTTGAAGGCAACGAAAGTTGGGGATACAACACGTCTTTCCACTTAGCATTAGATAAATACTACGGAACCGCAGATAAGTTCAAAGAATTTGTAGACCTATGTCACCAAAACGGTATTGCAGTAATCTTAGACGTAGCTTTAAATCATGCGTTTGGTAGAAACCCGATGGTACGTATGTGGATGAACGATCCTGATGGTGATGGTTGGGGCGATCCAAGCTCAGAAAATCCATACTTTAACCAAGTAGCAACGCATAGTTATAGTGTGGGTTCAGATTTTAATCATCAACAATCAAGAACACAATACTACACAGAACGCGTTATCAAACACTGGATAGAAGAGTTCAATATTGACGGTTTTCGTTGGGATTTAACAAAAGGCTTTACGCAAGAATGTACAGCAGGCGATGACGGTTGTACAAATGGTTACAGAAATGATCGTGTGGCAATTTTAAAGCAATATGCAGATTATTCATGGAGTTTGGACGACTCTCACTATGTTATCTTTGAGCACTTAGGACAAGATAATGAAGAAAAAGAATGGGCCGATTACCGCTTAGGTGAAGGCAAAGGAATTATGCTTTGGGGAAAAATGACTGATCAGTATAATCAGTTGACCAAAGGATTTGCTACCAACGCAAATATTACCCGAATGGGACACAATAGTAGAGGGTTTAATGGACCTAGACTGGTAGGGTATGCAGAAAGCCATGATGAAGAACGGTTAATGTATAAAAATTTACAAGAAGGAAACACCGCATTATCTTCTCACAATGTTCAGGATTTGAATACTGCTTTATCTAGAATGTCTGCTTTAGGAGCTGCTTCGTTAACAATTCCTGGTCCAAAAATGATTTGGCATTTTGGAGCCTTAGGAATGGAAAACTCTATTTTTACGTGTAACAATGGAAGTGTAAACACACCAAGTGATCCTACACCAGGTGATTGTAAACTAGATACCAAACCACAACCACAATGGACAAACAATTGGTTAGGAGATGCTAACAGAGCTAAAATCTATAATGATTGGGCACGTATCATTAAACTCAAGATAGGTGAGCCAGTCTTTGAAGGAAATTATGCAATTAGTCCTTACATTAACGATATTCGTCAACGTATTTATATTTGGGACGATAACATTCCTCAAACGCAGTTAAAAAATGTTGTAGTTCTATGTAATTTCTCTGTGGCTAATTTGACAATTGTTCCAGACTTTCCATATACAGGAACTTGGTATGATTTGATGGATGAAACAGGGACAACAAGTATCAATGTGACTAACACCGCAGATCCAATTGCAATCCCAGCAGGGCAATTTAGAATTTTTGGAAATCAACAAACAACGTTAAGTACGCAAGAATTCCAAAATGAAAGAAACTTAATTACTCTTTACCCAAATCCAGCATCAGATACGTTTAAGCTAAACAAAAAAGTTGAAGAAATACACATATATGATGTTACAGGAAAACAAGTCAAAGCTTTTACAGGAGGTTTTGAAGCAGGAGTAACTTTTAATGTTTCTGAATTGACAAAAGCATTGTATCTAGTAAAAATCGTTTCAAATCAAGGAATAGCAACTAAAAGATTAATTATAAATTAATAACATTTTTTTCGTAAAAAAATTGGCTATAAAATCATTATTTGACTAAACTTGTTCGTAGCTTGTGTTATTTGTAAAATAAAAAATACGTAAAAAATGTTCACAAAAGATCGCCTCACAGCGGTCTTTTTCTTTATAAAATATTCTCAAAAGCTCTGATAACTGTATATTTTTTTACAATGAAAAAAGAAGCCATCAGGAAAGCGAACTTTACTTCACTTTATAAATATGTTGAAAGTTACTTTTTAAACAAGCGCAGTTTATTGCCTATTTTCAAATCAGGAATACCGTCATACTTACCTTCTAAATAATCTTTTTCAAAGGAAGCGTCTTTACGAATTTTTTTATCATATAAAGATTCCAAAGAAGTTATTCCGTAAGTATTTTTTTCTGCAATCATTACTTGATCACGTCTAAATAACTTTCTTTTAGAATTAATTAGCGATGAATTGTGAGAAGCGAATATCAACTGTGCACCAAATGGATTGTTTTCCTTTGAGTGAAATAACTCAATAATTGCTTTACTTAAATGCGGATGTAATTGTGCATCAAACTCATCAATAATAAGTGTTTTTCCGTGAAGCAAAGTATCAATAATTGGTCCAGAAAGAGCAACATATTTTCCAGTTCCAAGAGATTCGTTTACAAACAGATTAAAATAAATATTATCAACTTCGTTGTGATTTTCATCATACACAACGTGTTTGGTGCTAACAATCACATTCTCTTCATCGTTTTCCAAAATCATTTTCCGGATTTCTTTCGGAACATTTCCTTTCTCTAAAATCTCTTCTGTAAGCTTAAAACGTTCTACTTTGGTTTCTGTAAAACCCAAATCAGCTCCTGCAATAAAATTATCAATGTACTTTTTCTTTTCAGGATCGTCCATCATATCAATTGTAAAATTGACGGTAAATCGATCTTGCATCCCAGAAATATACTGAATTCTACTCACAGCCTTCAATATGGCCATTCCTGTTGGAATATTAAACTGTGCACAAACTGAGATAAAAAGAGCATTTTTTCGGGTAATAGATGTCAAATTATGACTCGCATCATCATATTTTTTGGTGATTCGAATATCTTGAAATGATCGTTCAAATAGTAACTGCTCTTTACTTTTAGCTGTAGCGTATAACCATTCTTTATGAATTTCGGTTGCATCAACTTCAAAGCCGTAACGGTATTTAATTTTGTCATGAATAAAAACCAATTCAAAAAAACTAGGGTTTTCTAGAGTTTCTGTTGATAAACTAAATGGTTGAACATTGATAGGTTCGTCTGACTGAGAGTCTTTTGAAGAATTAATAATCAATTTTCGGGCAAAATTAATTGCTTTAAACAAATTACTCTTCCCGTTAGAGTTGGCTCCATAAATAACCATACTTCGTAACAGCGTTAAATTTTTCAACGGTGTATCATACAAATTTGTACTTCGTAATTCAGTTAGTGAAGTAGCGGTAAGATCGATTGTGGTTCTATTTTTGAAAGATAAATAGTTTTCTACCGTGAACTTTACGAGCATTCAATCAAAATTTTCAATTAATTCAATACAAATATATTATTTTATACGAAAATATCGTACAAAAACTCACTTTTTCTTTTGGACAGATAAAATAAAAGTATATATTTGTACGTGTTTTTCTCATAAAAAAGGATTTTTTGTGAAAAATGAGGAAGAACAGAGTGTGATTATCGCAAATGCCGTACGAAAAGAAGAAGCACATAAATTTTAGTATAGATACTTGAAAAAACAGTAATGATAAAGAGAGAATTTCCTTTTTACAGACAACTTGACCAAATGGATTGCGGTCCTACGTGTTTACGTATGGTGGCAAAACATTTTGGACGTGCGTATCCAATTGACTTTCTTAGAAAAAAGGCTAATATTACAAGGGAAGGTGTTTCTCTTGGAGGAATAGCGGAAGCTGCAGAAGAAATAGGGTTGCATACATTGGCGGTAAGTGTTGATTATAAAACGTTAGTAGACGAAGTTCCGTATCCATGTATTGCCCATTGGCGTCAACGTCACTTTGTTGTTGTTTATAAAATAAAACGAAATACAGTATATGTAGCTGATCCAGCACATGGATTAGTAAAGTATTCTAAGGAAGATTTCATTAAAGGTTGGATTGGTAAAAATGCAGATCAAGACAATGCTGAAGGCTATTTGTTATTGCTAGAACCAACTCCTGAATTTTATGAAATGGAGAAGGAAGAGAAAAAAGAATACGGATTCAAATTTCTCTTTTGGTACTTTAAGCCTTATAAAAAGTACATTTTACAACTTGTACTCGGACTTGTTGTTGGGAGTTTACTCCAATTAATATTTCCTTTTTTAACTCAGTCTGTAGTAGATTATGGTATTAATTATCAGAATAAGAATTTTGTATTTCTGATATTGATTGCGCAGTTAACGCTTTTTATTTCGCAAACAACTGTCGAGCTGATTCGAGGTTGGATATTGTTGCACATGACAAGTAGGATTAACATCAACCTGATTTCCGACTTTTTAATCAAGTTGATGCGATTGCCTATTGCATTCTTTGATTCAAAAAATACGGGAGATATTATTCAACGTATTTATGATCACAACCGAATTCAGAGCTTCTTATCATCTACCACATTAAATACGCTTTTTTCTGCGTTCAATATGATTATTTTCGGAGGTGTATTGGCATATTATAACATGCAGATATTTACGATATTCTTTATAGGTTCTGCTCTATACATTGGTTGGACTCTATTATTTATGAAAAAGAGAGCTGAGCTCGATTACAAACGTTTCGATCAATCTTCTGATAACCAAAGTAGTTTGTATCAATTAATTTCTGGAATGCAAGAGATTAAATTGAACGGGTCAGAACGAAGAAGACGTTGGGAATGGGAAGCTATTCAAGTACGCTTATTTAAAATTTCAATTAAAGGGTTAGCACTTTCTCAAACACAAAACACAGGAGGACGATTTATTAACGAATTGAAAAATATTATCATTACCTACATTGCGGCAACTTCTGTAATCGATGACCCATTATTTACACTGGGAATGATGCTTTCTGTTCAATATATCATAGGACAATTAAATTTGCCAATCAACAACTTTATTACTTTCATTCAATCAGGACAAGATGCAAAAATTAGTTTAGAACGTTTGTCTGAAATTCACAATAAAGATGATGAAGAAGATCGTTTTGAAGATAATATCAAGGAATTACCTGCAGATAAGTCTATTACATTAACCAATGCAAGTTTCCAATATGGAGGAAAAAGCTCACCGTTAATATTAGATAACCTTAATGTGACTATTCCAGAAGGAAAAGTGACAGCTATTGTAGGAGCAAGTGGTAGTGGAAAGACAACGTTGATTAAACTATTACTCAAATTCTATGAATTCAATGAAGGAACCATTACTATTGGGCCACACAAATTAGGAGATATTAGTACCAAAACATGGCGTAAGGCATGTGGTTCTGTAATGCAAGATGGATTCTTATTTGGAGATACCATTGCACGAAACATCACAGAGTCTGATTCTGAAGGAATTATTGATAAACAACGTCTAATACACGCTGTAAAAGTGGCGAATATCGATGATTTTATCGAAGAGTTGCCTTCTGGATACAATACAAAAATTGGTTCGAGTGGGGTAAATGTTTCTGGTGGTCAAAAACAGCGTATTTTAATTGCACGTTCAGTATACAAAGATCCAAAATATATTTTCTTTGATGAAGCTACAAGTGCACTTGATGCTAATAATGAAAAAGTCATCATGGAAAATTTACAGGAATTCTACAAAGGAAAAACAGTGGTAGTGGTAGCGCATCGATTGAGTACAGTAAAAAATGCAGATCAAATTATTGTTTTAGATAAAGGAAAGATTATTGAACTGGGGAATCACGAAGAACTTACCGCCAAACGCGGATCATATTATACATTAGTAAAAAACCAATTAGAGCTAGGAAATTAATATGGCTAAGAAGAAAGACGAAGAAGAAAAAAAAGAGCAGAGACGCAAAAAAATCAATGATTTGGACGAACGTTCCGATCAGGTGAAAGAAATATTAGGTCAAGCTCCAAATTGGGTAATCCAGTGGGGAATTTCGGTAGTATTAATTATTATTATTCTTTTTTTAGTAGGATCAGCTTTAATAAGTTATAACGATATTATTCCTGCTAGAGTAACAATTACTTCTGAAAACCCACCCGCACATTTAGCTGCCAAATCTTCAGGGAAATTGGCTAATATTTTTGTGGAAGCAGGGCAAAAAGTAGAAACAGATCAAGTTTTGGCAGTAATTGAAAATACTGCAAACTTTAACGATGTTCAAAAACTTAAGAAAAAACTAAAAGATTTTGAGCCAGATGTAAGTGATTTTGATTCTTTAAATTATACGCTTCCGCCTAAACTTAAATTAGGACCTATTCAAACAGCATACAATGCTTTTAGGGCACAATACCTAACATATTTGAACTATGCTATTTTCAGTGAAGATAAAAATCAGGCGTCAAATATACGTTTGCAATTAGGTAGAGTGCGCAATCGTTTGCAAAATAGTCGTAATCAGTTGGAGTATTACAAAACTGAATTAGCCAATGCTAAAATACGCTATGAAAAATTTAAGCGTTTGTATGAGAGTAAAAGTGTATCTGAACGAGAATATAAAGATCAAGAAAATATATACTTGTCTTCACAACGATCATATGAAGGTTTGTTAGCTAGTATTGAAAATGATGAAAATACAATTCTCTCATTACAAAATAATTTACGTCAAGCTTCAGTAGGTGATAAGAGTTCGGCAATTTCTACTGATCAAAATTTAGAACAAGCCAAGCAGGATGTTGAAAATCAAATCTTACAATGGGAACAACAATTTGTGTTAAAATCACCTATTGATGGCGAAGTAACTGTTTTTGATATTTGGTCTAAATACCAGAATGTAACCGTAGGACAAGATCTTTTTACGGTGATTCCTGATAAAATTGAAGGTATAATAGGTCGTGTGTCGTTCCCTGTACAGAACTCCGGAAAAATCAAAGTAGGACAAAATGTAATTATTAAACTGGATAGTTATCCTTATCAAGAATGGGGAAGTTTGTCGGGTGAAATAGTAAACATTTCGGGAGTTCCACAGCTTAATGCGCAAGGAGGGGCACCATCATATGTTGCATATTTAAAAGTAGATTCACTGGAGAGTTCATTTGATAAAGAAATAGACTTTAAGCAAGAAATGGAAGGAACAGCCGAAATAGTGGTAGAAGAACTAACAGTTATGCAACGTATCTTTTATCAACTACGAGAAGTGTTTAGCAGAAAATAAACTTTATAATTTTTCATGATAGCAAAAGCCTCAAGAAATTTTTCTTGAGGCTTTTGTATGTTTTAGCATGCATACAAACATGATAAAATAGCTTGCGTATTACATGTTGGATCGTTAGTACCACAATTATTGGTTCCAGTTCCACACCCATTATTCGTATTACAATTGGCAGTTACATCACACCCATCAAGATATCCTGTTAAAATACATCTTGGATTTGTTGATTCTTCACCACCTTTTGCGTTTAACGCGTTTAACTCTGCAATTCTAGACTTTTTTAAAGCTAGTTTGTTTAATCCTAATTTTTGTTTTTTCATGATCTAAAAATTTTTAGTTATTAAAAAACACAATCTTTAGGAATTTTCGAGGAAGTCATTTGTATAAAGATACAATCTAACGCTTAAATAATAGAAAGAAGATTTGTTAATTAACAAAAAAAGCCTTCACAATTTACGGAAGGCTTCATTAGGTTGTAAATTTAAATAGTATCTGTCTTTTAGATACCATCTGGATTTGCAGGAGCAGCAATACCTGTTCGTCCCATAGTGCCGCCACCATTTGTTTGGTTGGCACAATCGGAATCATCTTTATCTTTGGTGTATAAACAAGCAATATCATACGTAAATGGTACCGGATTGTTAGGGTTTTGTTGTGCTCCATTTTGGATTAATCCAGCAATTACAGAATGAGGTTCACTCAGTTTTGAGATTTTGATTTTATTCAATTTTAAGGGTTTCATGATGCAAAATGTTTAGTTAAACTCTTTCAATTTGCAAAAACTTTCTGTAAATACCATAATGTATAAGTGATATTTTATAAAATGTCACTTTATAGTATCTTGATTTTGAAGACTTTTGATGTATGATGAAGGGTATATTCCTGTTTGCGATTTAAAGGCTCTCGAAAAGGTTTCAGAACGCTTAAAACCAAACTCTTCGGCGATTGCTTTGATTGTATACGAACGTAATTTTGCGTCATTTTTAAGTTGAATCAGTGCTTCATTGATACGCAATTCTGTAAGATAGACTTTAAAAGATTTTTCTTTATACGTATTAATCACACTAGAAAGGTAAGTCGTGTTTGTTTTTAACTTTTTAGCAACATATCCTAATGTACAATCCTGGCGCAAATACAATTTTTTTTCTTCAAATGTTTTCAGATCATTTAAAATTTGCAAGGCATTTTCGTCTGTAACAGGCGTAGGGCTTTCTGCAGAAATGGTTGTTGAATTTGATTTTTCCTTTGACTCTTCTAATTTTTGTATTGCGACCATTAATTCTTTAAAACGCTGCTTGTCTTTTTGACGTCTTTGTCTGTTCCAAATCACAAAAGCAATTAAAACAAGCATTAAAAGCAGCAAGGAATAGTATAAATAAACAGCACGTTTTTGTTGTTGTTGGTTGACATTGTCTAACTGATTTATTTCTTCTTTTAAGGGTACAATATCATGCTCTTGATGAATTTTGTTGTTAACACTAAGGTCAATACTGTCTGTTTTTTTATCTAACGCTAAATAAGATTCGAAGTAGTTGTTCGCTACATCATGGTTTCCTAATTTATTATAGCATTTATACAATATTTCATAGGCTTCTTGTTGATCGCTGTATGCTATTTTATTTCGTTCAATGATGTCATTAAGTTGTTCTAAATAAGGAATGGCTTTTTCATAGTTTTCCAATTGAAAATTACTTTTTCCTAGATACAGATAAGGAGCAATTAATTGTGCTTCATTATCAATGCTCTTATAATAGTTTGCAGCGTTTTCAGAAATAGCTATAGTTACATCATATTTTTGATGTTGATAATTAATAATAGCTTCATTCATTTGAAGTAAATAATAAAATGCAGTTGACTTGTTTGGGTCACAAATTTTTAATGCTTCATCGTTGTATTTTTTTGCATCATTTGGCTTTTTAATTCGTAAGTAGGAATCAGCAATATTGAATAATATTTGCTTTTTATAGGTCTCTTTTTTTGGACTAGTCGTATTTAATTGATCTAAAATCGCTAAGTTTTCTTTGTAAATTTGAATGGCTTCTTCATGATCTTTATGAATTTTTTTGATAAAGGCTACATTTACATTTGCCACAATCGTATTTAGAGGATCAGAAGTTAATTCGGCATATTTTTTAGCAATTTCATATTGGTCTAATGCTTCAAATTCTTTATCATTATCAGATAATATGTTGCCCTTTAGATTGTGTCCTTTAAATAGCAATAAGTTGTCCTTTATTTGCAAAGCCAATTCAAGGGCTTTATCGACTGCTACAAGAGCTTCTTTGTGTGCGGGAATATAACTATTGGCATATGCAATGTAGTAGGTTGACCAAGCAATCTTTTCAGCATTCTCTTCACTATGTGCTTTTTGGTTTGCTCGAATTGCGTACGATTTTGCGTCTAGTGCATTTTTGAATAGTTCACTTTCGTACAATTGTATCAATTCTTCATACGATTCGCCTTGTAGTGAATCGTTTTGTGCATGTAGATTTGAAGATAAAAGAATGGATACACTAAATAACATCCAAAAACAAAAATTAAAAGGTCTTCGTAGCATCATAAAGTAAGTTTGAGCGTCTTTTATCTAACACAAGTATAACAGTTTTACATGTAGAAAAAAAATAACAAGGACAAAATACGTTTCCTTCATTATAAACAGTACACAATAAAAAAAGCCTAGTATGATACTAGACTTTACTATGTGTTTTCAACGTAGAAATTTTTCTTTTTGTGAACCGTGATTAAAAGAGTTTTATTTCTTCTTATTCATGTGTTTTTTACGTGCAACCATTGATTTATAGTAACGGTATAAGAAATCATAACAAACCATTTCATGAATACGGTTTTTTGATTTGAATAAGCGGTTCATCAACATGTGCAAATAACTACCCATCAAATCATCCAACGGCATCATTAAGGTTTCTTCTTCTTTGTGTTTGATAATAGCTGCTGCAATATCTTTGATACCTTCTTCTTTTTGTTGTAAAACTTCTAAAATAGGAGAATAATCAGGATTTTCTTCGGCAGTGAAAATCATAAATTCTTCAATTTTGGTACGTTCAGCTCTAAACTTATCATCCAACTGTTTTTTAAGAGGTCGTGCCATTCCGAATTCATTTCCAAAACCAGTTTTTAAACGATCCATAATTTCTAGTTTTTCATCATCGTTGTATCCATAACTTGTCAAGTGAGAATCCATTGCGCGAATGGAAAATAACCAACGAAGTTCTTCTCCTTCATCTCCTTCAATCATATCAATAAAATCAACAATCATTTTACTATCATGATAAAATAGACTTTCAGCTAGCTCCATGGTATTAGCTCCATAACGCTCAATTTCACGTTGGTACGTGTCAATTTGAATTTTATAAATCAAATCTTGGTCAATAAATTCTTTAAATTTAGGATACAATCCGTTGATAATCATTCCTACGTTTTCGGGTTTTGTATAGTGAAAACGCACGCGAATATGATGTTTCGGATCGGAATATCTAATAAAAAACCATTTGTCAATAATTCCGTGTGCAATCAGTTGTTCTGCAACAGGTTTTATAATTTCAGTGAGCACAGCATCACAGGTTTTAGGACCTGTATATATTTTATAATACAACCAACTGTCTCCTAGGATAAAATTTCTTTGTATTTCGTTATTCATTGCTTTGCTTACTTTGAGTTAATTTTTGTTCGTTATAAAATGAAATGACTACTTGGTTTGTATAGTACTCATCTCCTTCTTTTACTACACCGCGCTCGCTAAAGAGGAATTCAGTGAGTTTAAAAGCACCTCGCTTTCCTACGGTGTCAAGTAGCATGCGTACGGAAGTTAGGTTTCCAAAGTTTACAAGCAATTCGTTATCGCCATCAGCAAGCATTACATATTGTGGAATTTTTAAGCTATCACGTAAAGCTTTTACAGCTTCAGCAAGTTTATTATTGTCCTTCTTTGCTTTTAATAATGGTTGAATATGACTTTTTTTCAAGTTCCATGTAGCATCATGAAGAATAAGGTTGTTAAATTCAACACGAGGTAAAAACGGATATTCATTTGCAAAAGGGCCTAATCCAAAACCTACGCCACTTCGAATACCTTGAGTTTGCATGTCTGCTAAAAAGTGGTAAATAGGCAGAGAGTTGTGCGAATAGTTATGCGCATTCGTTAAGTGTGGAACAATTTCTTTATTATGTTTTTTTGAACGTAATAATACTTTTCTATGACTTTTTACAGAAACCATAAGATCGTCTATTGGCAATTGATGCTCTTCATCTTTGATAGATTTTGCCAAATACGGAATTTCATAATCACGTAAATCAGGACGCATCAGAATGTTTCCAACTCTTGATTCAGGTAAATGTACAATTTCTGCTAAAATTTTATTTTGATTCATTTCCGCTTCCATGTCTACCATTTCCTGCGTATAATCAAAAAGAGCTTGATCTCCGTGACAGAAGCGACCTAGCAAGTTGGCAGCACTTGATCCGCCGCCGCCGCTATACTTAATTTTATGTTCTCCATTAGCATCTTCCAAGATTTCAATCATGCATGATAAAGTATCGGGAAGATCATCCCAATTAAGGTCATAATCTTTAAAGTCTTCTTCTGTGATTTTGATGATGTAATCATCATTCTTAAAAGCTTCAATCAGTTTATCTTGAAAATATGTATTGATTGGAGTCCAACGGATTTCCATCGCTTGGTGCTTGGCTTGTCTTCCAGGAATCACAATATTATCAACAAGAGGATTAACATCTCCAGCACCTTGATCTTGCTTATATCCAATTCCAATTTCAACGTCTAATGCAGTAGATAATGGTACTTCTCGCTCTTCGAAGCGTTCGTGAAATGCATCTCTAAATTTAGTAAGAGTTGTCGCTGCAGGTGGAAATGTAAGTCTATTGAGTAGTGAAAATCCTTTTTGTACGTCTTCAACAATAGATTGACTTAATGTGTTTTTGGTATTTTCCAAAACCATATCGGTTTGGAACATAAACTTTAGTTCAAAATCTGTTTCTAATTTTTGCAAAAACTCACTAAGTTCTAAATATACTTGTGGGTTGTTTCCAATAGATTGGTCAATTTCGTTAATTTTTTTATCTGCTTCTTTTAGTGCAGTTAATAGCCCGTCTACGCCTTCTAAGCGTTCTAATACACTGCAAATTTGATCTAAGAATTCAGGCCCTGAAACGGAAGGCTCTAATTCACTGATGAGTAACTGGCTAGACACCAATTCTTCTATGAATTCGGTAGCTTCTTCCAAAGTAATTTCATCGTCTACAAGCAAACTAGCCAATGTTGACAACGAAGCTCCATGAGATGCTCTTTCTAAGACAACAGCTAGATATTCAGTGTCATCTACAGCGACAATATGATGATGTCGTCTACTGTTAAAGTATTTGTACTCTATATAACGAAGCTGTGGTCCAGCCTTGTAAATACTAGAGTTTGGATAGAATAGGAGTTGCTCTCTAATTTTTTTATTACGTACTAAATCTTGCGAAAGAGCTACCAAATAGTTCATATCCAATCGTGTATGACGTTTGTTTTTGGCAGAACCTTTAAGCTTAATATCTGTTTCTTCTCCAAATTCACCTACAGAACATCCGGCAAAGAGTCCGAAAGGGGTACATCTAGAAGACATTCTTGAGATATATTTTAAGATAGAATAGCGAAGTTTTTCTACTTTTTTGTCATCATCCATTTCGCCATCGAGCCATCTGTTCATTTCTTCGAATAGTGAAGGAGATGCTAAAAATAAAGCTTCTCTCACAATAGGATTTTTACAAATTTCTTTAAAGTCTTCATCCTTTATTTCACTATTAGCAGTAAATTTTTGATAAGAACTGAATGAGAAAAGCGGGGTACGTAATATATATTTTGAAAAGTTTTTATATGGATTATTACTCATTTGTCTTAGCTTATCATTAAACATTCGTCCCAATTCGTATTGTATTCTGCCAAATAATCAAGAATAGTCAATCCAATCCCTGCTATACCTTCTAGAAGTGAAACTTCAGGTTCCCAGCTTTTGTCGACTCCTTTCCATTGTTTATAGCCAGCGAAACCATCTTCATGGGTCGCTCTATTAATTCCGTCTTGCATCCAAAATTCGAACGCCTCTTTAAATTCCTCTTCACCAGTTTCTTTGTACATTCTGAAAAACATTTGTGCATTTCCGTATGAGCCGTGGCAAACACCTGCGTCTCGCACCAAACTGTCTTCTACTTTGGTTCTTTTGGCAGAATGTTTTAATACTTCTAATGCTGTATTTGCAAGTTCTTTATCATTGAGTGTTTTGGAAGCAAACCAAAAACGTATGGCAACTCCCAGATCGCCGTAACACCAAGCCAAACGACTTTGTCCATTTTCATCTTCCTTATTATCAGTAACCCAACTAGGAAAAATAGAAAACGGATTTTCTTCTTCGCTTTTAAAGCTTAGTATATAGTTTATAGCTCCTTTCAACATTGGTTCAGACGCTTCTTTGAAATCGTCAAATACATGAAGTTTGGTCAAGATTCCAACAATACTAGACATACCGTGCGAAAGACTCAAATTATACCCTCTTTCTTTAGTTTCAATGCTCAATTCTGATTCCCACTTTATTTTGCCATTTCCATCATCTTCAGACATGTCTTTCAATAAATCTAAAAACTCAAAAAGAATTGTTTTGTATTTTTCTTTAAGTTCTTCTGATTTGGTATTTCTGTAACGATTTAGGAAATAAAAAGCATATCCGATAGCACCATGTAAAAAGTCATAGTTGCCGTTTTTCATGTCGGTTACCATAAAAGTATGGATGTATTGATCTAGTTCAGGAAGCAAATCGTCATTATCAGCATCCATAAATTCTTCCTGCTCTAGGTGGTCTAAAACCCAACCTGCACCTGCAATTCCTGTACAAAATGTTGGATAGCTATATCCTTCATTGATTTTATCAATGCAATCCGTTAGCATTTCTACACCAATATCAGCATGATCGTCAATATCTAGGTACTTTGAATAATAAAACTCAAATAAAGAAATACCGGAAAGTCCTGCTAGTACACCTATTTGAGTTTCTTCTTTGTATTTGGATTTAATGATTTGGTCAATTTCTTGCAACTTTTTTTCTAATAGCTCCTTATTCATAATTTTAAATAATTCAAGTTTTGGTTTACCTCAAATTAAAGGTTTTTTTTATACTATCACAAGTACAAATTGGAGTATATGTAATAAAAAAGCCGATTAGTTATCGAAATTTATAAAAAAGAGTAAGAATTCTAGGTTATTTTAATTTTTTGAGCAGTTCTTTTGCTTTTGAGTAATTAAAGTTGCTTGTGTTTTCTATAAGCATCGTTAATGTTTTTTTAGCATTTTTAGTGTCATTTTGTTTTAAATAGGTCAATGCTAAATACCAGTATGCTTTGTGATGATCGATTGCGTCACTTTGTAGTAAGGTATCGAAAGTTTGAATGGCTTCATGGCTATTGTCAAGCTCTAAGTAAGAAACGCCAATATATAACTGAATTTTAGGGTCGTATGTTGTGTTATTTTGTTCATAATCTTTAAAAATTTCTAAAGCTTCTTTATATTTCTTTTGACGAAATAATGTTTCGGCTTTCGCTAATTTGTTTTCGGAATCACTTTTGGTTTGAAAAGAAGGTAATGAACTCCAATCATGATAACGTTCAAATGCTTGTTCAGCAGTAAGTGAAGGAAGGAAAGAAAAATATAACAAAGTACACACGGCAGCTACTGCAACAGCACTGGCAATGTATTGAAAATAAGTTCTCTTTTTTGGAATCTTCGTTTCTGTTTCTCTTTTTTGAATTGAACGAATCTTGCCTGATAAATTAACAACGTCTTCTGCTTTAAATTCACGAGCTAGAGCTTTTATTTCTTCAATAGAAGCACTACTTTTTACGGTCCATTGTTTTTCGTTATACACATGATCTATTGACTGAAAAGTATTGACAAAATCTGCTAGTTCAGGATTTTCTTTAAGCATTTTTTCAAATGCTTCTTTTTCCGTCGGACTCATTTCATTGTTTAAGAAACGACTCATTTCATGGTATGTACTATCGTCAAAACTCATAATTTCTTTATTCTGGAAAATTTTATGTCTTCCTGTATCAACTTAGTTAATTTGGCTTTACATTTAAAAACACGTTGCCTTGCTACTACTTTAGAAGCATACGAAAATGTGTCAACAATTTCTTCATACGAAGTTCCATTAAACAAGAGAGTTAAAATTTTTCGACAATTTTCAGAAAGTAATTGAAACTTCTCTATATATAATTCCCATTGCTCTTGCTCTAGTAATGCCATTGCATTTTCTGTGTGTTTGTCCTCTAGTTCAATAACCTCTGGTTTTGTTACCCGTTTTTTGTTCAATTCGCGTCGCCATAAGTTTTTACAGGTTGTAAACAAATATGCTTCGAATGAAGATTTTATAATGAGCTCTCTTTTTTTGAGTCGAACATATAGTTGAATCAAAGCATTATGGAATATATCTTCTGCATCAGTAGAGTCGCCTTTATTTTGTAGTACAAATTTTTTGACCTTTAAGAAAAACCGATCGTAAATTTCTTGCAAAACATTTTTATCTCCAGTGAGGAGACCTTCAGTAAAATAGGAATCATTTGACATAAAAATAGGGTTCACTAAATACTGTTCTAAATTTAATGAAATAAATCGGGTAACAAAACTTATCATTTCTAACTATCTCATGAATTGATTTATTTCCAGGCGAAATTTGAAAAGTTTTTTCAAAAAGAAAAGGAATCAACCAACGGCCAATACCATGTTAGTATGAAAAAAAATAATCTCAGTGCGTTTTGTTTGTTATTACTAAGGTCTTTTACAAGACAATTTTTCTGGAAGCAACCGAAGATTAAAATTTATAATGCAAGCAACATACATGTTCCCCTTACAGAATATAGTTTTGATAAAATCTTCATTAAAACTTTTAAAAATAATCACATTGAAAACCAATCAATTACCATATATTGAAACGATGATTCAGTATAATTAGTTGTAGAATAATATAATAATGCAAGAAAATTTTAGTCGGCTATAAACGGCTAAAAATTTTATATACCTAAACCGTAATCACAAATATCCTTAGTATTAATTTAAACTTAAAAACATGAAAAAAGTAGTAGTATTCTGTTATGTTTTAGTATTGACAACGCTTGTTGCATGTCATGAAGAAACACTAAATCAAGAAAAAACTGAATTTGCAAAAGAAACTCAACTTACCATAAAAGGAGGAAGCAATACCGCAGAAAATACAGAAGGAAATGAACTTGTCATTTTGTATCCTGACGGAACAACTGAAGCTGAAAAGGTTTTGAAAAGAGCCGAATATAATATTGAATCGTATAAAAAATGTGAATGTGCCGATCCTCATTTGGAACTTTGGATTTTTAGTAAAAGTGAAGCAAGCGGCGGCGGATTGGAAGATAAAAAAGCAACCGCTAGAGCCGATGAAGAAATTGAAGGAGCCGAATATAACCCTAATATTCGTATACAAGAAGAATTTTTTGTTGACTATGGAGGCTTTGGAAGTACAGACGATGCATTACTCAAAAGAGTGGCAAGTAATCAAGGAGTTACTGTTGCTGTACTTGATACAGGAATAATGTATGATTATGAGGGTTTTACCCAATCATTTTTATACAATAGTAGCAATGATGCATGTACAGATAATGGCTATCAAGAACTGTTTGGGTGGAATTTTGTAGATGAGAATAATAACCCGTATGATAATCATTATGGCAGACATGGAACGATGGTTTCTTCCTTTATTACATCTACATTGGACAATGCAAATGTTAATTATCAAATTCTGCCAGTAAAAGTAGCCGATCAAACGGGGAATATTCGTTATTTTGATGCGCTGTGTGGATTTCAATATGCTGCAAACAAGGCAGATGTCGACATTATTAATATGAGTTTTGGATGGTATACCTACGAACGCGAACTCATGGAAAAATTCATCAATGATGCTCCGCATGTATTAGTTATTACTTCTGCTGGAAATGATAGTATTAATAATGATAATTTTCCACATTATCCATCTTCATATGAATCTGACAACCTTTTAGCAATTGCTTCACTTTCAAGTAATGGTTCGCAGCCAGGAGGAAGCAATATAAATCAACCTGCCGATTTATTTTTAAATCCTTATGGAGGAAATTCGGGGAGTAGCAATTCAGCACTGGCGATTTTTTCTAACCGAGGAGTGCTATCAGTTGATATTGCTGCCACAGGAGAATATATTCCATTTACATACAACAATGAAGTTGTATATGTAAGCGGAACGTCTTATGCAGCCGCTTTTGCGTCAGGATATAGCGGTACACTGTCACAAAATGGTATGTCGGGTGTTTTTCTAAAAAACATGGTTATTGAAAGTAGTATATACAATAGTAATTTATATGAAATTCAATACGCAAAACATATTCCGCATTGATTTATAGTTTAAATTAGGTTTAGGTAATCTTGCATTTAGACTATTAACAAAGAGGAGTTTCGCCAACTCCTCTTTTATTTCTATATATAGTTGTCATTTTTTGTAAATCATACTAAGGTTTTATAGATGAATAACATGCGAAAGTTGCTAATTATTTTATAGATTTATAATTATTGCCTAAAAACTGTATTCTGTATTTATGACTATTACTCGCCTACAAACCAATATATTGTATGCAATCTGTTTTTTCTTGATATGTATGAATAATATTCATGCACAAACTCAAGAAGTCACTTTATACTATGAAGAATATATTCAGAAGAATGAAGTAAGCTTTGAAGAAAAAGAACAATTAGTAGATAGTTTACTAAAAGTACCCAATGCTTCTGTAGATTCGCTGAAGTTAGCTCAACTTTATTACAAATTCTCAGCAAAAGACTGGAAATCTAATTTAAAGCGCTCTATTTTTTATGCTGATAAGGCAATAGCAATTGCAAACAATTTAGGAACTTATGATGATGAAGTATTTGTAAAAATACATTACAATAAAACACTTTTTTTAGTAACTGATCAACAATACTACAAAGCATTAAAAAATAGTAATCGCTACTTACAACTCTATAAAAAAGAAGACCAAAGATTGGGCAAGCTTTATCGGTTGCGTGGCGACATATATACTGATCTTGGAGATTTTGAAAATGCAATTGCAAATTACGACAAATCCATCTACCTACTAAAAAAGAATGAAGAAGATAAAGACCTGTTAAAAACATACATCAACAAGCTAAAAACGCTTATTGAGATGTTTGTAGATGCTACAGATCAAGAACATATTACTAAAATTCAAACAGTAATTAAAGAGTTAGATGCCATACAAGAAAAATATGAAGCGAATGATTCTGATAAAGCTGCAATCAATTTGAATAAAGGTGTTTTTTATGATTTGATTCGACATAAAGACAAGGCCATTGACTTTTACACTGAAGCTTTGCGAGTAAATACAATGTATGACGATTCAACAAACATTGCAAAAAATGTAATTAACTTAGGGAGTGTTTACAAAAATAATGGAGAACTAGAAGAAGCTAAAAAACAATTACTAAAAGCTCAAAAAATCACTAAGAATCTTCCTTTCTTATCGTCGATGGTTTTCAATAATCTTGCAGATATATATCAAAAAGAAAACAATCATGAAAAGGCAATAATTCATTACCAAAATGCAATCACGCAAGCGCTACATTCAGAAACTCTTGATTTTCAAAAACTACCTTCGTTTGAAACAATTGAATTGTCACCTAACAAATTAGATGTTTTAGGATATCTTATTGATAAAGCAAACGGTTGGATTGCTTATTATGAAGCTAAAAACAACAATCAGTATCTGCAAAATGCATTACAAACATTTATACTTGCAGATAAACTAATTGATATTATTTACATTGAGAGTCGAGAAGATCTATCTAAACTCTTTTGGCGCAAAAAGAGTGCAACATTTTACCCAAAGGCTGTAGAGGTTTGTTATCTTTTGAAAGAACCTTCAAAAGCGTTTTTTTTCATGGAAAAAAATAAAGCGATGTTGTTGTTAGAAAATATGACTGATGCTTCTGCCAAACGAATCTCAAAATTGCCAGAATATGTTTTAGAAAGAGAACAAGAACTAATTAAAAACATAAAAACGTTAGCTTCAGAAATACAATCCTATAACCAAAATCAAGCTCATGAAATAGATGTTTTAAAAAATAAACTCTTTCACTATAAAAAAGAATACAACGGTTTTCTCGATTCGTTAGAGTTTCATTATCCTAAATACTACAATTATAAAAAAAACATCAACATTATATCCCTAGAAGAAGCGCAAAGCAATCTACAAAGTGAGGAAATGATATTACAGTATATCATTGGTAAAGAAAAGGGTTTTGTAGGGTTAATTACATCTAAAAATAGTATTATAAAAGAGTTGAACGATATCAATAAATTAACACAACTAATTAATCAATATAGAAATGCAGTTTCCCAACCCTTTCTCAATATAAAAGACAAGGAAATCTATGAGCAACTAGCTCAAAATTTGTATCAACAATTAATTCCGTTTGAAACAATACATAAATTTCAACAAAAACGAATTACAATTATAGCAGATGGTTTATTGCAATACATTCCATTTGAAGCCTTGCTTACAAAGAACAAAGAATATGTAATAAAAGACACAGAAATCAATTACAATTATTCGCTTTCTTCTGCAGCACAAGCTAGAAAAAATGTAGTAAAAATTGACAAAGAGTTTATTGCGATAGCTCCTACGAGATTTAAAGAAAATCAGTATGAAAAACTAGCAACTAGTACAGACGAACTGCAAAAACTCTCCCGTATTTTTAATGCAGATTATTTTCAATTTGATCAAGCAACTAAAGATCGATTTTCAAAAGCATACGGTCACTACAAAATCATTCATTTATCTACGCATGGCGGAATTGATAACACAATTCCTTGGGTTGCTTTTTATGACGAAAAAATGACATTAGACGAATTGTATTTTACCAAAGATCAGTCAGAATTAGTGGTGTTAAGTGCTTGTAAAACTTCCGATGGAGAGCTCAAAAAAGGAGAAGGAGTGATGAGTTTAGCAAGAGGTTTTTTTAATGCTGGAGCAAAAAGTGTAGTATCATCTCTTTGGGATATCAATGAAAAAGCTAGTAATGAAATTATTCAAGAGTTTTACAAAAATCTAGAAAAAGGACATTCAAAATCGGCAGCATTACAAAAAGCAAAATGGGCTTATATAAAAAATCATGAGTACACAAGTGAGGCTTCTCCATATTATTGGAGTGCATTAACAATAACAGGTGAAACAGCTCCTATTTACAAAGGAAATACTAAGTTTCTTTTGTATTTATTAGGAAGTGTATTCCTTAGCGGAGCAGCGCTGTTGTTTTATTTAAAAAAGAAAAGAAAAACCACGTAACTATTACACCAATACTTTTTGTAGGTTGGTAATCATTTCTAAAACAATCGCTTTCATATCAAATTGAGCAGACCAATTCCAATCACTTGAAGCTGCTGAATCATCAATACTTTCAGGCCAAGTATCAGCAATTTGTTGTCTAAAATCAGGTTCATAACGCACTACAAATTCCGGAAGTAATTGTTGAATGGCTTCAGATAATTCTTTTGGAGTAAAACTTGTAGCAGCAATATTATATGACGATCGAACTTTAATCGTTTCCGAATGGGCATTCATAATATCAATTGTAGCACGTACTGCATCGTCCATAAACATCATTGGAAGTGCAGTATCTTCTTTTAAAAAGCAAGTATATTGCCCATGTTTAATTGCTTCATGGAAAATCTCTACAGCATAATCAGTAGTACCGCCGCCTGGATTGGCTTTCCAGCTTATGATTCCTGGATATCGAATGCTACGAACATCTACTCCATAATTTTTATGATAATATTCACACCAACGTTCACCAGCAAGCTTACTAATTCCATAAACGGTTGAAGGTTCCATGATGGTATGTTGAGGTGTGTTTACTTTAGGAGAATTTTTTCCAAAAACAGCAATAGAACTTGGCCAAAAAACTTTTTGTATGACTCGTTCTTTAGCTAAATTCAATACATGCAATAAAGAGTTCATATTGAGATCCCATGCAAATTCAGGATTTTTCTCTGCAGTAGCAGAAAGCAAAGCTGCCATCAAATATACATCCGTTATTTCATGTTTTTCAACACACACTTTAATCGCTTCTTTATCACGTGCGTCCAAGAGTTCAAAAGCTCCGTGTGCAAACACTTCATTATCACTTTTTCGAATATCTGAAGCGACAACGTTAGCAACTCCATACGTGTTTCGTAAAGCGGTTGTAAGCTCTGTTCCTATTTGACCGCAAGCTCCAATAATTAAGACTTTTGTACTCATTGGTGAATGATAAATGATGAATACAAATATAGAGAATTCTATTTCTAGCGAATGTGAAAAATTAAACTAAATAGCACATATAATGATAAATTCATAAAATACAAGGCATTAGCATGGTAAACTTTGTTAAAAATACAGTCAAACCTAAAAAACTAGCTATATTTGTCTTTATCATTTTTAATCCTAGTTGTTGAAACATTAATGAAGAAGATTATCCTATCCGTTTTTGTGGTATGCTCTTTTATAGCGTGCAAAGAAGAGCCACAAGCAACACGTGCTGAACAAACTGAAACACAAGAAGAATATCTTGCTAAAAATAAACTAACTATTCCTGCAAAAGGGAAACTTCAAGAATTGACACCATCACAAAAAAAACTGGTACAAGATTGGCTTGAGTTCAAAACAGTACATGAAAACATGAAACTTATTAATTCGAGTACTCGTTTTGCTATTATTGAAGATTTGGGTCAATTAGCGGCTAATATTGATGATTTGGAAGAAAAAAAGCATCCTCAAAATTTGAATGCAAATCAAATCCGAAGTCGTTTTTTGGTCTTAAAAACAAAAGCCTTAAAACTACAAGATGATGCTACCGACGATAGTATTTCAAATGAATTTATAGAAAAGGAAATTGTAAAAATGAATCAAGTGTTTAACTCTATAACATATCAAATTTCACAAGCATCAAAACTTGATATGAAACCTGAAGAAATTCTTGGAAATACCTTAAAAGCAACAGGCACAATTCAAACGGAAAAGGAAAACAATGTCAAAGAGCAAAAACCAGTAGAGAAATATCAAAATACCCAAAAAACAGTTCAAGAAGTAAAAAAACAAAACCCATAAGTGTTGAAAAAAATCACCTTCCTTTTAATTCTGTGTCTAATCACTGCATGTAACACAGAAAAAGCACGTCAAAAAGTAGAAGAGTTTCGTCTTTCAAAGGATAAAACGGAAATCAATGTGCTCATAGATGCTTGGCATGCAGCAGCAGCAGCGGCAAAATATGAAGACTACTTTTCTAAAATGACCAATGATGCCATCTTTATTGGAACAGATGCGACTGAAAATTGGAAAAATGAAGAATTTAAAAAGTTTTCAAAGCCATATTTTGATAAAGGAAAAGCATGGAGCTTTACCTCTCTTCAACGAAATGTATTTATATCACAATATGGAGATATTGCTTGGTTTGACGAATTATTAGATACGCAAATGGAGTTATGTCGTGGCTCAGGGGTTGTAAAAAAACAAGAAGATGGAACATGGAAAATAGCACATTATGTCCTTTCAATTGCTATTCCAAACGAAAATGTCAAAGAAATTATAACACTTAAAAAAGAAAACGATTCAATTGTAAAGTCGAAACTATAAAAATCTTAAAATAATGTTAATGTGTTATGTAATAGTAACATAAATAGTATTCTTGATACTAAAATGAGTAAAACTAACTAAAAACGCAATCAAAAAATGAAAGCAAACACTTTGAAACTAGCACTTTGTTTCACGGCGAGTACACTTCTTTTTTCTTGTGATACCCAAAAAGAGGAGAAAGGAAAAGAAGTCGCGCAAATTCCAGGAATTAACTTGGAATATATGGACACTTCTGTAAGTCCAAAAGACGATTTTTATACGTATGTTAATGGAAAATGGATGGAAACTGCTGAAATTCCTGCCGATAGAAATTCATGGGGAGGATTTGCAGTTCTTCGTAAAAAAACAGACGCAGACGTATTAGCAATCATTGATGAAGCTAACAAAAGTGGGAAGTATACTGCAGATACTGATCAGGCAAAAGCGTTAATGATTTACAATTCAATTTTAGATACAGTTGCAAGAAATGAAGCAGGTATTAAGCCTTTGCAACCTACATTAGAAAAAATTGCAAGCATCAACTCTCTTGAAGAAATGCAAACAATCTTGGCTAAAAATCCAGCAACAATCTCTGCACCATTTATGTCATTATCGGCATTTGCAAATTTGAATGACAGTAGCATGAATGCAGCTTATGTTGGTGCAGGCGGATTAGGTTTGCCAGAAAGAGATTATTATTTGGATCAAGATGAAAAATCTATAGAAATTCGTGAAAAATACGTTGCACATATAGCGCGTATGTTACAGTTTTTAGGAGACGATAAAGACAAAGCAATCAAAGATGCAGAAACAGTTTTGGCATTGGAAACAAAACTGGCAGAGCCACGCTTAAACAAAGTTGAAAGTAGAGATGCACGCAACTTTAATAACCCTAGAACTGTGCAAGAATTGGTTGAAATGACACCAGCAATCAACTGGAATAAATTTATGGCTGATCTTGAAATTAAGAAAGTAGATACTTTGATTGTAACGCAACCTAAATACATGCGAGCATTGCAAGAAATTTTGACGAATGAAAGTATAGAAGATTTGAAAACCTTAGTTCGCTGGTCAACTCTTAATGGAGCTGCTGGGTTATTAACTACAGAAATTGACAGAGCTAATTGGGAGTTTTATTCTAAAGAACTTAATGGAACCGAAAAACAACGTGATGCAAAAGAACGTGCTTTGGCTACTGTAAATGGTTCTGTAGGAGAAGCAATCGGACAATTATATGTAGATGCTAAATTTCCTCCTGAAGCAAAAGAAAAAGCAGAGAAAATGATTGCAAACGTTATTGAAGCGTATAAAGATCGTATCAAGAACCTTGATTGGATGAGTCCTGAAACAAAAACTAAAGCAATTGAAAAACTAGATAAATTTACAGTAAAGATTGGATACCCTGATAAATGGGAAGATTACTCTACTTTAGATGTAAAAGAAAGTAACTCATACTTTGAAAATATGGTGGCAATTGGAAATTGGGCATTTAGAAAAAACTTAGATGAAATCAATGAGCCAGTGGACAAGACTAAATGGGGAATGTCACCACAAACGGTAAATGCTTACTTCAATCCGTTATTCAACGAAATCGTATTTCCTGCAGCAATTTTGCAGCCTCCTTTTTATAATTATCAAGCTGATGATGCTGTAAATTACGGAGGAATTGGCGCAGTGATTGGTCATGAAATTTCACATGCATTTGATGACTCTGGGGCGCGTTTTGATGCAGATGGAAACCTTACCAACTGGTGGACAGAAGATGATTTAAAGCAATTTACCGAAAGAGGAAATGCACTAGCAGATCAATATAGTGCTATCGAAGTATTGCCTGGCGTAAATATCAATGGAAAATATACACTTGGAGAAAATATTGGAGATCTTGGAGGTGTTTTGGGTGCGTATGATGGATTGCAACGTCATATGAAAGAAAATGGTCGTCCAGAAAAAATTGATGGATTTACACCTGAACAACGTTTTTTCCTTTCATGGGCAACTGTATGGCGAACTAAAATGAGAGAAGAAGCCTTACTTACACGTATCAAAACAGATACACACTCACCAGGACAATATAGAGCATATGTTCCTTTACAAAATATCGATGCTTTTTATGAAGCATTTGACGTTAAAGAAGGAGACAAAATGTATGTTGCTCCAGAAAAAAGAGTTCGTATTTGGTAATTATCAAAAACAGCATAAAAAAGCCTGAATATATATTCAGGCTTTTTTTTATTTTACAACTCAATAGTCTTTTTTACAATGACCGCATCGTTCAATACAAATGGTCGTGGCATCATATTTTTATCTCGTGGCGGAATAGAAAACAACGGATTATTCAATAAATCATAAGAAGCTTCATAAATAATCAACTGGGTTTTTGTACTAGGTTTTAATGTGAAAGAGACCTCCAAGGCTTCATTATCAGAAACGTAATAACTTATTAAACGATTGCTGCGCTTTGTAGGAACTTTTGTAAATGCTTCCCCATTCACAGTCATACTTTCAAAATCTTTTCCAGCACCAAAAACTTCCATGCGATTTACAGTTCGCTGTGGACAAACTTTAATTGTAACATGTCGCAAATCATTATAAATTGAATCTTGTACAGTTTCAATTTTTGGAAGTGGAACTGATTTAATTGGAGCGTCTTGTGTATATGTAAACCCAGCGCTATACTTACTGTCTATCACTTGAAGATTTTGTGATGTGTTCGATTCATCTTTAATATAATTTTGAGTCCAAGTGTCTAAAATGCGGTCATACGTTTTCCAAATGGCTTTATTTTGGTCAGCATCCAATAAATACACTAAACTATTTGGTTTTTGACGAGTTTCAGAAAAATCAGAAGTTGAATGCGCTTTTACAAAAGAAACAATAGCAAACAAAAAGAATGCATATGCGGTCCATTTTTTTCGTTTATACAATCCAAAGAAAGGCATCAGTAATCCTAAAATTAATACAATTAAAAAGGGAACAACAGCTAAAATTTTTAATCCTAAACCTACTGGAAATAATTTGATAAAAGGAACTAAAATAGCAACCGCAGGGATTCCTAATAGAGTCAATAAAAGAACAGAAGGTTTTTGTTGTTGTATAATAAGGATGAATACTGAAATTAAACTCAGCAAAACAGGGATAGCAATAAAACTAGCTCCTTCTAAATACAGCGCTGCCAATACAGTAATCACTACCCAGAAAAACAATGGTGCTATTGTAAGGTTTGCAGCAGTTACTTTCTTCTTAAATTTTTGATACGTGTAAAATGTTATACCTAATGATAGAAATGCAAATAAAATAATATATGTGTAGCCATTGTAGGTAAATCCGTGCTGTATTTCACTATACTGTGGATACAACCAATTAATTAGCTTCCAAGCCAAAATAGTAATTCCGCAACTTACAATTAGCGAAATAAGAAAGGGTGCAAAACCTAGTAAAATTCCTTTACTAGAAAGCATATTTTTTGAAAAACCGTACACAATTATTGCAATAAAAAGCAATATAATAACAATCAGCATAGGAAAAATCCACGAAAACGGATACGTGTGAAAACCAAAAGGAGTATTGAAATAAATCAAATCTTCATCAGTGTTCATTTGACTTAAATCTTGTTTTGAAAAATACGTTAACAAAGGCATTAAATACGAACCTTGATGTGTCAACGTATTAAAATCTAAGTTTTCTGGTGTGTCATTGGCGGTGTGATAATCAAAATGGTCATCAATGAACGCAAAATTAAATCCTTGAATATTTCCATCTTCTCTAAAAACTGTTAAATCAGTATCGTTTGGAAGCATTTTGTAAATGCTATAAGCAAGTGAGTTTCCTACAGGATATTGCAAGTTGGCATCTTTAAACGCTTTAATGAGTTTCGCATTTCCGTTATTAGTTTCAAGCAACATAATACTTGGTCCGCCGCTTCCACGAGCTTCAAAATTAAGCACCAAACCTACATCTTTTGTCCAAGGATGTTTATTTACGAATAATTCTGCACCATTCAAGCCTAATTCTTCCCCATCTGAAAGTAATAAGATAATATCATTTTCTGGTTGTTCACCTTTTGCTAGAAATGCACGAGTTCCTTCTAAAATAGTGGCTACACCACTTGCGGCATCACTAGCTCCAACTGCTGAATGTGGATCACTATCGTAATGTGACAATAATAAAAGCGCTTTGTTCGATTTTTTCCCTTTGATGCGAGCTAACACATTTTTAGGTTTTGAAATATTTCCAGAACTATCAAGGGTATAGCCTTCTTGAATTGTTGGTTCGAGCCCTAATTGCTTTAGTTCAGAAATTATATAATTTCGAACTGTTTCGTGAGCTTTTGAGCCTACATAATGAGGTTCTTTTGCAAGTTGATTTACATGCGCGAAAGCACGCACGGTTGAGAATGCTTCTTCAGGGACTTTATTTTCAGAAGTATTTTGTGGCATAACGCTTTTAAAACTAAAATATGCAGTAAGCGCAATTAGTAAAAAAGAGAAAAAAGTAAAGCGAGCTTTTGGAGTATTCATTTTAGTTTAGTTTCAGTCGTTTAAAAATACTAAAAAGTATACAGTAAATATGGGTGTAAAAGTTAATTTAGGTTAACTCGTTAAAAATGAGTAACTTTAGTAGAGACTAAATTGAATTTATTATGGGAATTAAAAGTTTTCAGGGAGCTCGTAAAGTACAAGCAAACATCTCAAAAAAAACCGAAGCATTTAAAGTAAGTGATTATATGACACGAAACTTAATCACGTTTTCTCCAGAACAAACTGTCGAAGAAGTAATTCAGAAGCTCATTCAACATAAAATATCTGGCGGACCTGTTGTGAATGAGAATAATGAACTCGTGGGAATTATTTCTGAAGGAGATTGTATCAAACAAATTTCGGACAGTCGCTATTATAATATGCCTTTTGAGCACAATAAAATTGAAGCACATATGGCGAAAGATGTAGAGACGATTGATGGAGAAACCAATATTTTTGATGCTGCAGATAAATTTATTCAATCAAAAAGAAGACGTTTTCCAATTGTAGAAAACGGAAAACTTGTAGGGCAGATTAGCCAAAAAGATATTTTAAAAGCTGCAATGAAATTGAAAGGGCAAAATTGGAAGTAATTTACAAACGGTTTTCAACTCGTATCATTGCTTTTGGTTCAACGGTGAGTAACAATTGTTGTGTTTTGATTTCAGATAAGGTTAGAACTCTGGAATCGGAGTAACTATCAATTGGGGTATCTAATTGTGTCTATTTTTTTATTCCCATTACCGCAATTTCTTCATCAAACTCTATAATTCGTTCGGTATATCGAGGCGTTTTATTGAAACCTAAAAAACTGACACTTTTTTTTAATACTCAAAGCATTTTATTCTTAGAACTTAAATAGGTTAAACACAAAGATGAACATTGCAAGACCTAGTAACAGTGCTATTGGAATGAGAAGTTCACTAAATTTCATAGGTTAGTTTTATTGTTTCTCAATTTCTGTTTCAATCTTTTTTATGTTTTCTTGTAATTGTTTCATTTTGGCCTCTCGTTCTTTTTTTTGAGCAGCATATACAGAGTCACGTTTCGCTTGTTCGGTAGCTTGTTGTAATTTCAAATCATTTTCACGCTGTTGCTGCATCGCTTTTTGATATAACTCTTGATTGGCTTTTTGTTGTTCGGCTTGAATGCGTTCTCTATTGTATTTTCGATACACACGAAACCCTACAATAGCTACAATTGCAATAGTAATTAATAGGCCATAAAATTTTGTTTTCATGCTATGAGCTTTTTTTGACTAATAAATAGCTGTCATTTTCTAGTGGTAAATAACCTTGATCGTATACATAATAATAAACAGCCTCAGCCTTAGTTACGTATATTGAAGTAAAGTACGTAAAATCAAAGCCTTTTTCCAAGAGTTTAGATTTTGAAATCTTTGTTTTTTGGTGCACGTTTAATTCTTCTAGAATGCGCCAATTTTTTCGGAGACGATTGTTAATATTACGAATCAAATTCTTTCCATCTTTATTCAGGCGATTGTTGAAAGCATTTCTACAATAATCACTGCAAAATTTTTTGTCGATACGACCTTTGAAGGAATCACCACATTCCATGCATTTTTTTTCCATATTAATTAGGATTTGTGATACTGTACCAACGCAGCATCATATTTTCAGGTTCATAATGAAAATCTTCAATATACTGAAGACCAATTTTTAATAATACTCGATGCGACGCTTCGTTATGTTGCTCTGTAATTCCATATACTGTTTTGAGTTGTAATGTATTCCACGCATAGTTTAAACACTCTTTAGAAGCTTCGGTAGCAAAGCCTTTTCCCCAGAATTTAGGACGTAACCGATAGCCAATATCATAAAAATTTGTGTGGTTATTAAACGTGTA
The DNA here is from genome assembly GCF_001005305.1 of Kordia zhangzhouensis. GTDB lineage: Bacteria > Bacteroidota > Bacteroidia > Flavobacteriales > Flavobacteriaceae > Kordia > Kordia zhangzhouensis. The sequence continues at coordinate 605 of NZ_LBMH01000002.1, read as the reverse complement.
ATCTGAATACAACCGCAGTCCGCACCAACCAACAAACTCACTTGTATCTTTTGTTTCTACCGCCCAACGTCCTACACCACTTTCAGTATATTGTTGCTGTACATCTTTAATATATTTTAATGCTTCTTCCTTTTTGGTAATTGGTTTTTGACCTAAAAATTCATGAACTCTTGAGTCAGAATCCAATACAAATATTCCTTCAAGGTCATGCTCTGTAAGGTCTCTTATAATAAGGCGTTCAGTTTCTAAATGTATATTCATTTGTAAAGATAAGTTGCCTTCTAATATACTAATTATTCATTTACAAACGACTACAAATATTTGTAAACGAAAGTAAGTGCGTGGTAACCGAATAAAATTTGCAGGTCGTTTCATATTTGCAGTGTTGAATCAAAACAGCGATTCAATCATAAACAAATTATAAAACATATATAAAACTAGAAATTATGAACACATTACGCAACAGAGTACAGTTAATTGGAAATTTAGGGAGTGATCCAGAAATTATCAATTTGGAAGACGGGAAGAAGATTGCCAAGTTTTCAATTGCAACAAATGAAACTTACAAAAATGCACAGGGAGATAAGATTGAGAGCACCTGCTGG
>NZ_LBMH01000019.1 GCF_001005305.1 Kordia zhangzhouensis | reverse complement strand
TAGCGATCCAGCTTCTGGAGCTATTTTCCATGTTCCTGCAATAGTTGGTGCAGTAGAAGGTTGTTTGTAGAAATAAATGTTATCAATAAATACAGTTCCTGCTGCCCAAGGTGTTCCCACAAATTTTAATTGGAAGATTTCGTTTACTGATAATCCTTGATTTACATATTCTGCAATTGGAATTTCAATACTTGTCCATGAATCTGCCGTTAACGAGCGTGTTACTGGTGCTTCTGTAGCTGCTGCAGGTCCATTAATCAATGAGATTTCAATATCGGTCACAACATCTGCGGTCCATACATCTACGTGTAACATTTCCATTCCAGAAACATCAATAGTTGTACCGTCAGCTAATGCAATTCCTTGATAGCTTAAATTCACGTATTGTAACATTTGGTCACCGTTCAAATCAAACATAGCCCAGCTACTTCCTTGACCACCTTGTCCCCAATCTGGGAAGTAGTTCGTTCCTACCACATCATTGTAGGCACTACTAAATATGGAGATTACATCACTATCTGCTCTTGCAGGCGGTGTAGGTGCCGAAGCTAATGGTTGTACAATTGCTGTTACTTCAAACTCCTCAGTATAGGTAGTAGTTTCTATCGCTCCTCCCATAGCCACAACTGTAATTGTGTAGATTCCTGGTTGGTCATATATGTATGATACTGTTTCTCCTATATTTCCTGTTACAGGACTGCTTCCATCTCCAAAGTCAATTTGGTTTGTCATTGCAAAATCTGCCGTAGCTGTTACGTTTACTTGTTTGGACACCACTGCGTCATTTTCAATGGTTACTACTAAATTTTGCGGTGCTTGAAATGATACCACGATTGTTTGTGTAATACTTGTGGTACTTCCATTTAGTGCTTTTCCTGTAAGAGTAGCTTCGTAAGTTCCTTCTGCATAAACATGCTCTACATATTCGCCTGGTTCAATATTTTCTACTGCATCAGAACCATCTCCATAGTTTAGATTAAAAGAGGTTACTCCTTCTCCTAAAGGTGTAATTTTAACCTGTCCAGAGTTATCTTGTGTTATTTCAGCAAGTAACGACAAGTTTGTAGGCGCTTGTACGGTATCAACAAAATCCGTATTGTCATCTTCGCCACAGCTATACACAATAAGTGCAACGAGACATAGACTAAGTATATATTTTATTATTTTCATCTTGTATTATTTTCTTTTTAGCTTTTTTAGTATCCTGGATTTTGCTGCCAGCGATTTCCTGCCAATTCGATCTCAATTCTCGGAATTGGAAATAGTTCATTTTTTCCAGTAGTAAACCCTGGAATGGTGCTTGTTTGTCCTGTTCTTACTTGGTCAAAGAAACGATGTCCTTCTCCAGCTAGTTCACGTCTTCGTTCTGCCAACACATTTTCTAATGTAGCAGGTATTCTATTGTTGGTGTTTCCAAAAGCTCTGTCACGAATCGCATCTAAGAAGGTTTGCGGATTTGCAATTGGCGATGGCGCACGTAGGTTGGCTTCTGCAGCCATTAATAATACGTCTGCATAGCGAATGGCTCTGTAATTGTTGCTATGTGTCAAATTCACATCTTGCAAGTTGGCTTCTGCATACGGAATGTATTTTAGGTTGAAATAGCCTGTATGCTCAGAACCTTCGTTATAAATTACATCTGGTCGTGCCGCTACAAAAGCATCAATATCTAATACAGTAGCTTCTAAACGAGTATCACCTGTTTGATAGAGATCTACCACATCTTGTACAGGTACATTGAAACTAAAACCACTTGTGTATGGCGCAAAGTTTCCGCCTCTAAAACGAGGTCCCATAAACCCTACCGCAATGTTCCCTTCTACACATTGAAAACATCCAAATCCAGCTCCTTCTCCTCCAAAGTATTGAACTTCAAATACAGATTCTTCGTTGTTTTCATTATTGTTTAAAAAGATGGTGTTAAAGTTTTGTACCAGTTGGTACTGACCAGAGTTAATTACTTCATTAAAAGCTTGTGCTGCTTCCGTAAATTTTTCTTGATAGAGATAAATTTTCCCCAATAAAGCCCACGCAGCTCCTTTTGTTACTCGACCATTTTGTGCTTGTGTCCATGGCAAATTTGGAATTGCATTCATCAAGTCAACTTCCAATTGAGCATATACATCTGCTTTGGGTGTTCTGTCAATTGCTTGTGTTTCTTCGATAGTGATTCTTCCATCTGTATATAATGGCACATCTCCGAAAAATTTTACCAATTCAAAGTAGTAATACGAACGTAAGAATAGGTTTTCGGCTAGTAGTTGCTCTTTTCCATCAAAATTAACATTGTCTTGAAATTCAATGATATAATTTGCTCTACTGATTCCAGCATACATCCATTGAAATACGTTTCGCAACGCTCCGTTATCTGCTGTATGAATCATATCGTCAATTTGTTGCCAATCCAATACATCTGTTGGATTTTCTCCACCGCACAAGCTATTATCTGAAGCAATTTCGCCTAAAATATTGTTTAGGTATGTTGTAGAAAGTAAATCGTATACACCAATCAATGCATCTTGATAATCTTGAGGTGTATTAAAGTAATTCTCTGAGTTTTCTTGTCCTTCTGGCAATACTTCCAAATAATCATCACAAGATTGCATACCCATAATGATGATGAACGCTATTGCTATTTTTGTTATCTTATTATACATATTTTATCTTTTTAGAATGATACATTGATTCCTGTAGTAAATGTTCTTGCCAATGGATATTGACCTAAGTCAACTCCTGCACTCAATGGACTTGCGTTGGAAACATCTGGGTTAAACCCTTTGTATTTTGTAAATGTGTACACGTTATTTACGGCTACATATAGTCTAAACTTATCCAAGTTAATTTTTTCTAATACCGACTTCGGTAACGAGTATCCTAATTGAACGTTTTGTATACGTAAGTACGAACCATCTTCAACGAAAAAATCTGAGAATAAGAAGTTATTAGAAGCGTTTGTTGACGCTCTCGGTACAGTATTCGAGGTTCCTTCGCCTGTCCAACGATCTAAGTATAATGTAGGCTTGTTACTATACGTTAAAAAACGTTCGTAACTTCTAGCAATGTCATTTCCAATAGAAGCATATAGCGATGTTCCAAAGTCAAATTGCTTATAATCTACCGATAAATTTAATCCCATTGTTACGTCTGGAATTGGATTTCCAATCACGGTTTGATCATCACTACTACCAAATTCAATCACTCCATCACCATCAACATCTACATAGCGTATATCACCTGGTTGTGCATCTGGTTGTGCTGCATGCGCATCAATTTCTGCTTGATTTTGGAAAATCCCATCGGTTTGTAACCCATAAAATACTCCTATTGGTAATCCTGTTTGAAATCTTGAGGTTGTTTGGTTTAGTCCAAATAAACCTCCTGGTAAAAATCCTGCTGCATTGTTTACTTCAATCGCTTTGTTATCAATGCTAGTTAAATTGTATCCTACATTAATACGTAAGTCGTCAGTAAAGTTATGTCTAAAGTTAATACTAAGGTCAATCCCTTTGTTTTCAATTGTACCTGCATTTACTACTGGTGGCGAACTTCCTCCTGCACTTGCTCCAAGCAATCCAGACACTTCTGGTACTAATAATAAATCTTTTGTGCGTTTTTGATAATAATCTAATGTGACATTCAATTTACTGTCAAAAAAACTTGCATCTACACCAATGTTGGTTTGTGTATTTGTCTCCCATTTTAAGTTTGGATTGGCTAACGAACCTATGGCATTTCCAAATACCAATGCTTCATTAAATGGATAGGTTGCTTCTGCTCCTGCTCCTTGTAAGAATCCTAACCAACGGAAACTACCAATTTTGTCATTTCCAGTAACTCCCCAGCTAGCTCTTAATTTTAAACGATCTACAGTTTCTGAATTAAAAAAGTCTTCTTGAGAAATTACCCAACCTCCTGATACTGATGGAAAGTAACCAATTCGCTCATTTGGTCCGAAACGTGTAGAAGCATCCCTACGTACCATTGCCGAAAGCAAGTATTTTCCTTGATAGTCATATTGAATTCTACCAAATACAGAATACCAACGATCTTCGGCTCTTCCTGTGGTAGCATTTAATGTTTGTTGAATGTCTTGTGGATCACCATTTGGAGTATCGTCTTCATCAATCACAAAAGACTGTGTGTTACTTAAAAATGCATTACTCCAATCGTCCGGACCGCTTACGAGGAACCCTGTCGCAAAAATTCCGTCGTATTGTTCACTTCTGATAGATCCTCCAAGCAATCCGCTAAAGTTGTGATCTCCAAATGATTTTTTATAGTCTACAAATGTTTCCCACGTATAATCAAAAAAGTTTTGTGTATTCTCACTTACAGTACTAAACAAGTCACGATCTCCATCATCATTTCTATCTACATCAAACTGCCCATTTTCTAAGGTCACGTTATTAACCACTTTTCCAAATCCGTAGTATTGTAACGGATTGTATGAACGAGCTACCACATCTGCATAATTGAAGTTTAAACGCGATGTTACTTTCATATCTTGAATGATATCGTATGCGAGTTCAATTTTCCCTGTAAAACGATTTACTTTTGTTTCATTAAATGTATTAGCAATCAATGCAAAAGGGTTGATAATTTCATTTCCTTGCTCTGTTCCAATATATGCAAACCCTCGTGAAGGGCCCGATCCGTCTGTTCCATCAAAAATAGGCGTCAACGGAGAAGCATTTAGCGCATAATATAGTGCAGAACCTCTTCCGCCTTCTGGAATCGTTTTACGCTTAATGTTTGTATATAAAAGGAAGGTATTTAACTGTAAGTTATCTGTTAAATCAATATTGAAGTTATTTTTGATTGTCCAACGATCAAAGTTTGACTTATCATTGGCAATGATACCTTCTTGCCCAAAATATGTACCACTAAATCCATAGGTGATTTTTTCTGAACCTCCTGTAGCGCTTAAACTGTGGCTAAAAATGGGAGCCGTTGTAAATAGCTCATCTTGCCAGTCAGTTCCCACGCCCAATCCTTGTAAATTTGGATAAGGCAACGCATTTCCATCTGCTATTTCAGCTTCATTTACATAAACTGCATATTCGGAAGCATTCATCAAGTCTAGTTGATTGGATGCTTCTTGAATAGAATAAAATGAATTATACGAAAATTTTGTAGCGGTATCCTTGCGCCCTTTTTTGGTCGTAATTAAAATAACACCATTGGCAGCTTGCACACCATAAATGGCAGAACTCGCATCCTTAATAATATCTAATGATTCAATATCATTTGGATCAACCACACTAAGGTCGGTTCCGATATTTACACCATCTACAATTACTAACGGACTGTTGTCGCCATTGGTAGTAATACCACGAATACGTATGTTTAATGCAGAACCCGGCGAACCAGAGTTGGCATTTACTTGTACACCAGCCGCTGTTCCTTGTAAAGCTTCTTCAATTCTTGAAGGGTTTACTTCCACAATCTGCTCAGAATCTAGACTTGTATACGCACCCGTAACTAATTCTTTTCGCTGCGAGCCATATCCAATTACTACTACAGAATCCAACGCTTCACTTTCTTCCTTTAGTGTAATTGTAAGTTCTTGATTGGAATTGACTACAATTTCTTGAGTAGCATAACCAATATAGGAAAAAACAATGGTTCCTCCTTTTGGGACATTCTTTAACGTAAAGTTTCCATCAAAATCGGTAGAAACTCCATTAGAGGTATTTTTCAATAATACGGTAACGCCTGGAAGTGGTACACCTGTTCCTTCTTCTAAGACTTTACCTTTAATCTCAAATTCCTGACTGTAACTCCACAAAGAAAAGAGCATCAGTGCAAAAACGATTAGTTGTCGGTTCATATAGATAGTTTTTTTATTCCTCCACAATGTATTTACTATAATTAACGATTCCGCAAAAAACACCTATACAAAAAATATACATGATAAAATTTATACTATTTCTTTTCGTAGTTTTCAATAAAAAGCCTTTCATACTGCGTTATTGACAACAATGTGTTTGCAGCAAAAAAAATACTTGTTAGCATCAAAAAATGCTACTACAACGTTATTGTTGTGGTAATGTTGAGGTGTTTTTGATAAATGTTAAGGTAATTTAACACTGTATAGAAGCTGCGATGTAATGTTATAACAATGAATTACAGTGCTTTTCTCTTTTTTATGCGTAATTTACTTGTATTAGTAATTAAAAACTTTTAACCCATGAAAAAATCGGTAAAAAAACTCAACTTGAACAAAATGTCTATTTTACATTTGAATGAAATTCCTTCAATTCAAGGAGGAAGAGTACCTCTAGATGCATCTGGAGTAGAAACCTGTGGTGGAGCCAAAACACAACCTGAATGCCCTACTACAATTACTGCATAAGTACGTAATTTGAACATTTTGTAAGCTACAAGGCACTTTTAGTATTTGTTTTGTAGCTTATTTTATTTTATAGATTTAAAAAGTAATCGTTCAAATTGATTTCGCGCGCTAAACTGATTTTTTTACGCAAACGATACCTTTTAATTTCTACACTTCGAACCGAAATATTTAATAATGGAGCTATTTCTTTTGAAGATAAGTTTAAGCGCAGGTATGCACATAAACGAAGATCATTGGCTGTTAATTTAGGATGTAGTTCTTTTACTTTTTTAAAGAAGTCTTTATCTGCATGATTGAAAGCTTCTTCAAAAAACTTCCAATCATCTGCGTTGTTAATATTCTTGTCAATCAAACGAATTACTGGAGTAACGCTTTGTTGTTCACTTTTTTGCTTTTTTAATTCTTGTTTGATACTATTCAGCGTTTCGTTCTTTTTAATCATATTCATGGTCGCAATTGCCAATTCACGATTTTTAGATTCAATATCGGTTTTTAGTTGTGTATTTTTAAGCTGAATGATTTCTTTTTGCGCTTCCAATTCTTTAACAGCTAATTCTCTTGTTTTGCGCTCTAATATGCGTTCTCTTTGTTTGCGGTAGTAGCGTTTGTAAAAGCCGTTTAAAGCAGTAAATAATAATGTTGTAAGGATTACATATAGTAAAATGGCAAGATTCGATAAGTACCATGGTCGGTTGATGTAAAACGTATAGCTTGCTATGCTTTCTGTTACTTCATTGTTAATGCGAGCTCTTACTTTAAACTTATAATCGCCATGTGGTAAATTTTCAAACGAAGCTGTAGATCGCGTACTCCAATCGCTCCATTCATCATATAACCCTTCTAATTGATATGAATATTCGGCTATTTTATATTTGTGATATGCAGGAATACTATACGTAAATGCTAAAAAACTTTCCTTTGCATGAAAATCACCTTCTTCAGTTAGTGAAACTTCCTTGGTATCTCCTGTAAGAGAACTGTTTGTTACCTTATTGATACGAATTTCATAAGCTTTGGGCTTAATTGCCGAAAGATCTATTGTAATGTACCCATTGGATGTTCCTAATATATATTTCTTTTGAGCAATATGAGAAATATTTTCGTACCCTTTCATTTCATCACGTAAAGTCTGCGGAATCGCAATACGATTTATTTTATAGTTTCCGTTTAACTTTGCTTTGGTAACATAATTGATATAATTGTCGGTAAACGCCCATAAATACCCAATATCATCTACTACCAAACGTCCAGAAGTATATGTGTCATTCTCGTATATAGAACTTAAAATACTATCTTTTTGAAAACTACTAGTTGCTTCATCATACCCATATATTCCATTTTTATTTGCTTGATAAATAATCCCATCAAATTGAATTAAACTCGTATTGGCACTTTTTTGAATTGTAGCATTGCGTTGGTACGCCGTTACTTTCGTATAATCATCTGTGAGTGTGAGTTCGTATACACCTTTATATTCATGGTTGACTAATATTTTAGACGCATTTACCCATTCAAAATGTTTTGAAGAAATATCATAGCCCTCTATTTTATGAGACAATTGCCACAAACCTTCTTTCTTTTCAAGTATGTATAGACCTTCATAATTTCCTTGTATCAACTGATGTTCTCTATTGGGAACTGTTTTAATATCCCAAGTTCCAGTGATCTCCGCAATTTTCTGAGCATTTCCATTTTCAATCAAAAACGTACCTGAATCATGTCCACAAAACAATGCTCCTTTAAGTGCACGTAAGCACCATACTTGCCCTTTGGTATGAGTTACAAAAGTAAAATCGGAAGTATTTTGAATTGGCTTATAAAATAATCCTTGATTGGTGCCTACATATATAGTATCGTTATGAATGATGGACGTGTATATTGTTCCCAAGCGTCCTGTTTGGTCTGCATAATAAGTAAACGGCTCTTTGGTATTGATACAATTGATTCCATTATCCAGTCCAACCCATACATTTCCTTCTTTATCCTCAAAAAGTGAGAGCACAGTATTATTTCCCAATCCACTCACTTGATCAATTCGGTACAACAATTTGCCCTCTGGAGAAATACAATAAATTCCTTTGGCAATAGTTCCTAACATGTAGTTTCCATCTCTTAACTGAATGCTTGTATATATACTTTTTTGATCCGTATATGTTTGATAAGGCATTTCAAGAGCAGTCAACCCACTATCATCTAATGTAAACCACCCGCTATTGCGAGTCACTACAATTTTCTGGTTTTCTTTGGCAAATAATCCTACAATGATGTTTTTTTGCAAGATAGCATTGCTACTAACCAATTTTTTTTCTCCATCTTCAATAGTGTACAACCCTTCATCCAATACTTGAAAAAACAACTCATCTCCTATTTTGAAAAGTTTTGTCAAGCTATGATTTGCTTCAATAATTTTGAAACTCTTTGTTTCTGTGTGGTAACTATAAATTCGATCCAAAGACTGAAAAAGCACCCATTTATCCACTTGAATAATTTCCCAAAACTGTTCGTCTTCAACCATCGAAACTTCCAGCAACTCACTTAAAGAAGTATATTCCAAACTTCCTTGTGCGTTTCGTTCCCAGTAGCCAAAATTCATGTAACAACCTGTATATATACGGTTTTCAATTACTTTAACTGAGCGCATAATGGTTTCGTTCGGCGAGTTGTACACACGCCATTGAGCACCATTGAATTCTAACAAGCCTTTATTGTTAGCAATATACATATAGGCATTCTCTGCCTGTGAGATCATCCAGTTCTGATTGTCTGCTTGGTAGGTTTTAGGTGTGTATTTGATGATCGGTGGTAATTCCTGTGCAAAGGAAATACTCAAACAACATATAAAAAGAATAAAACTATAATTCCGCAAGCGTTTTCAATTAAGGGTTCACGTAAATTTACTATTATTTTTTTATTTAAAATAATCCAGCCAATAGGTTCTATCAGGCAGTGTTTTTAGATAAAAAATGATTCCATATATTTTTCATTTTTATAAATACCTATGCATAAGGAGTGATTTGATAAAGATATTTACCTATTTTTAAAGCTCTTAATTCACAATTAAAATCGATACAAATGCCTCTTAAAGCTATTAAAATCCTCTTTTTGTTAGCTATCATAGTAGGGTTTACAACTACTAATGACAACAAAATAGGAGATGACATTTCTATTTCCAATAAGAAATATGTGCAACAAAACTGTTCAGATTGTTTTGGAAAAACAAAAGCGTATCAAACTGCAGTTTCACAATTTCAAGAGCTCAACACAAAAGAATATGCCAAACACGATTGGGAAATTACAAAAACCAAATTGTATGTAACCACTGGAAAAAGCATTAAAAACATTGCCTTTGGACTGATTAGTAAAACACCTTTAGGCAATATGGTAAAAGAAGGATTGGATCCTTGGACAGATTTTGTAATTGATGAAGCGGGCACTTATAAAAAAGCGTCTTTACGAGCAGAATTGCTAAAAAACATGGATGCAAATATTGATTTGTATTTACAAAAAACACAACTTGAAAGTGATGGACAAACTACCGATTTTTCACACGTAGCCACAGGCTTTCAACAATTTATTGCAGAAAGTGGCATTCGAAACGAAGATTATGTTGTATTAGGTAAAAAAGTAGATGATTTTGTGCTTTCTTATGTAAAAGAAAATGAAGCGAAGATCAAAGCTTCTATAGAAGATTACGAACAAAAGATTGCTCAGGTCAAACAACAAGGCGAAGCACAGCTAGAAGCGTATAAAACGCAAATGAATGCCAAAATTGAAGATACTGCCAATAATTTAAAGACTTCTATCAACTCTGTCAATACACTAGCTTTGGAAAACATGAAAGCTGTAGAGAAAATTGGAGAATCATTGCAAAAATTTGAAGTAAAAGTAGCTCAGGAGTTTGAAAAAGTAAATGCTGATATCTCCGAAATGCAACAAGAGATTAAAACGAATACGCAACTCATCAAAACAAATGAAGCTTATATCAAAGCCAATGCAAGCAATATTGTAGAGGTGCAAAAGCGCACGCATGAAAATAGAGAGCTTATTACGCAAAATGCCTACAAGATTGATGTAATTTCTGGTGTTCTTTATGAAAACTCAAATACTTCTGGCAAACTAAAACTTTTAAATGTGACCAAGTTCTATGAAGATCCTGTAAAAAATCAAGCTTTTATTGCCAAAGAACGTAGTCGTCTTTCCAACATCCAATCGGTAGAAAAAATACAGCGAGGCATGAGCTATGCTCGCGAAATGACAACACTCGCTACACACTTAGGGATGAGTGAAGAAGATGCCAAAAATGTAAACAAAGCTATCGAAATCAGTGATGTTATTCTACAAGGAGCGATGGCATACTACACAGGAAATCCGTTGCAAGGATTGCAGGCTGTAAACGGCGCATTAGGACTTATGTCGGGCAAAAGTGGGCAAGCCGATCCACAATTTGAAGCCATCATGGGCAAACTAAATCAAATCAGTGATCAATTGGTTGAAATCGACAAAAAAATTGTAGCACTTGATGAAAAGATTGTCAAACTATACAACTTAAATATCGAATTGCACAAAGAAACCATTAATCGATTCAATCAAATAGATTATAAACTAGACATCTTGACCGATCAGGTAGATTATATCATTCAAATACTCACGTCTGGTTGCGATCAAGTAGTGAATGCAAAAGATTATGAGTTGTTATGGGAAGGTATTCAAAAAGCAAAAAGTATTCAAGATCTCCGCGATCAGCATGACTTCTATCCTATTTTAAAGAAAGTACTATTATGTGTAGAATCGAATTTAGAAATTAGCAGTATTGATTCACGAACCTTCTTGCATTTCAATAAAGTAGACACCAACAATACCTGGGAATCTCAAATTCTATCACCTTTGCTTACATTATTGAACACGTATTACAACTCTGCTGAGCGCAAAGACATTTTTAGCGATGCCATTGAGTTCAGTCCGTTCAAAACAAATACGTTTTCCAATATTTACAACGAAGTAAGGCAAAAAAGAACACAACAAGGCATTGACAATATTTCTACAATTACCATGGCAAATATGAATCGATTGCTACATCCTAAAAGTATTGTACAGCTCAACTACTATTTAGATTTGCTCGAACCTTATTTTTACTTCGGAAATCACAGCCAAAACTACTATCCTTTTGAAAGTTCTCGTATTGAAAATATGCCTCCTGCCTTTTTTAGAGCTCGAAATCAAGTACTGGAAATTTGGTATCGTACCTTATTAAAAGACTGTCAGGTTGCTATTGCCCAACAAAACATTCTATCTGGCGCACCACTCATGAGTAAGTTTTATCACGAATTATCCACCAATGCCATTACTCCGCAAAGCGAAATGATTTATCGCTTATTAAATTCCGATAATTTATACTTACAGACCAATATAGCAACCAACATTTTACACACCGAATTGGCGGGAAACAGTGTGTTATTAAAAAAGCTACAAAGTGCACATTATAGCTCATTTGCAGAAGCGACAGCAACAATCAATGAGCTCAACAATTACATTAACGGTACATTTTATAAGCTTGCGGTTGTAGGAAGCGAAGAACAAGGATTTTCTACCTTATTAAAAATCACCACGAAAAGCATTCCTGGGTTGGAAAATTTACCTAGTGAACTTTACCTGCCAATTCAGACCATTGATGTAATTATGGAGAATAAAATGATGTACCCAAAAGTACTGGACGAATTGCATACTGCTAAAACCAAAATCATTGAAAAAATCATTGAGTATGATATCATGGAAAAAGCAGCTACACAAAATTACACCGAATTCAAAACGTTATTAAATTCACAAATACAATGAAAACACATACACTAACCACCACACTACTATTGGTAGTTTGTGTGGGTTTACTTTTGGTAAGCTTTCGCAAACCACAAAATGATGTATCTAGTATTGGCGAAGTAAAATATTCAATGCTGCCTCCAGATCTTTTTACTGAAACTCAAACGGGCACTTGGGTATTGCTTGATGGAAAACCGCTTTCGGAAGAAACGACACTATACAGCTTTTTAGAAGGAAAAATGCGACTAGACATACTTCCTAAACAACAAAACACATATATGCTTCCCAACGCTAAAGGGCGGTTTATACGTAGCATGAATATAAACGGACAAGGTGATGACCCTGAAACCCATCGAAAAGTAGGAAGTTATCAAAAAGACATGTTCCAAAAGCATACGCATGCCATTGGTATCTCTGTATCAGACAAAGCCGCAGGTTCTCAAATGGACAGACCTCGCTTCCCTGATTTTGCACAACCTGCTTCAAGAGCACCCTTTCAAACCAACAATCCGGCTAATGGAAACGCTGGAGAAGAAACCCGACCTAAAAATATTGCCTTATACACGTACATTAAAATAGCTAACTAACATATAACTTACACTTAATTATGAAATTTACAACAATGCATCTTTGCGTATTCGCAATAGGAATTCTTATTTTATTAGGGTTTTCAAGAAACCAATCCGACGATTACTATGAAATTGGAGATGTAAAATATTCAATACTTCCGCCTAACACCTTCAACAAAACTCAAAAAGGATCGTGGGTACTTTTGGATGGCAAGCCCATGGCAGAAGACCAAAAACTATATGCCCTTTTGGAACAAGAATTTCTCTTAGACAACTTTAAAGATGCAAATGGTGTATACACATTACCTGATGCACGTGGTAACTTTATCAGAAGTATGAATGTAAACGGGCAAGGAAACGATCCACAGGCAGGTCGTCTTGTTGGAAGCTATCAAGCAGATGCACTCAAAACGCATCAACACAGCTTACAAAATACCATATACAAACACGGGCGTTCTTTTAAAGGAGATAATGCCAAAGATCATGCACTTAAACATGCATATGGTTCGGTATGGGCACAACGTACCAATAATACAGGTGATGCTAATGAATCACGCCCAAAAAACATCACGCTTTATTGTTACATCAAAGTATCCAACTAGGATAAAATTGCTACTTTGCTACGATTCTCAATACAGCATGCTATCTTTGTAAAAAAATGTGTGTATGGAAGGTAAAGAATGGTTTCGTTTTGTGTATACCTTTTTAAAGGAAAAAAACTATACCGAAGAGACAGCTATCTATCTCAATTTGGCGTTCAATATCATTGTCATAGCGCTTGCTGCGTTTGTCATTGATTATATAGTACGTCGTTTGTTAATTGCTTTAGCCAACCGTGTTGCACCAAAAACGAAGAATCACTTTGACGATTTTTTGGTAAAAAACAAGCTTCCACAAAATATAGCACACCTAGTGCCTACTTTGTTAATAGAGCAAACCACTCCGTACCTTTTTATTGATTTTCCTGATTTTGAAAACAATTTTTTACTTGCGGTAGATGTGTTGGTCGTCATCCTAGTAATTCGTGTGATTCGAAGCATTCTCAATTCATTACGCGACTTTTTAAAAACACTCAATGCATTTAAAGACAAACCAATTGACAGTTACATACAAGTCTTTATGATTTTTGTATGGTCGGTTGGCGTCATTCTCATTTTCTCGCTACTTACCGGAAAATCAATCGTTACTTTTATCACCACCTTAGGAGCGTTATCGGCGGTTATCTTATTGATATTCAGAGATACCATTCTTGGTTTTGTAGCCAGTATTCAAGTAGCTGTTAATGACATGGTTCGCATTGGCGATTGGATTACAATGGAAAAATATGGTGCCGATGGCGACGTCATTGAAATCAACTTAGCCACCGTTAAAGTGCAAAATTTTGATAAAACCATTACCACCATTCCTACATATGCCTTAATCTCCGATTCATTTAAAAATTGGCGCGGCATGAACGATTCTGACGGAAGGCGTATCAAACGTTCCATCATTATCAAAGCCAAAAGCATTCATTACATTTCTCAAGAAGAGTTTACCTCTTTTTGTAAAATTCAACTCATTACCGATTATCTAGAGCAACGACAAAAAGACATAGATACACACAATTTAAAACACGCTATTGACAAATCTTTACTCATCAACGGGCGTAATTTGACCAATATTGGCATATTTAGAAAATATGTTGAATCCTACTTACAGCAACATTCTGCCATCAACAAAGACATGATGATTATGAGCAGACAATTGGCGCAAACACCGCAAGGAATTCCGCTAGAAATTTATGCGTTTAGCAAAGACAAAGTGTGGAAAAATTATGAATATATTATGAGTGATATTTTTGATCATTTATTGGCTGCGCTCCCGTATTTTAACTTAGAATTGTATGAGTTGAATGAAAATATAGGCTTCAACGCTACTCACACTACATAATTGTTCCTTTTTATTTGTAAAAAAAACAACGTGATGCCTGTGTAGGCAGGCATCTAAAATAGTTCCTAATACATTGCTCATTACGTGCGGAATACCTTCATAAAGTTCCCTATTCACTCCCAACCAATCTAGTGAAACTCTTTTCTAAACTCCATAGGCGACATTTCGGTTTTGGTTTTAAAGAGCTTGGTAAATGAGGCAGGACGTTCAAACCCTAAACTGTAAGCAATTTGACTTACGGTTTGCTGTGTGGTCGATAGTTTTTCTTTTGCTTTTTCAATTAATTTATCATGTATATGCTGTTGTGTGCTTTGCCCCGTAAGCGTTTTTAATAAACTGCTCAAATAGTTGGGCGACAAATGCAATTCGTTGGCTACATAATGTACCGTAGGCAACCCATTTTCAAGTGCATGCGCATCATTAAAATAATTGGTCAGCAAACGTTCTAGCTGTCCTAACACTTGATGATTACTTTTATTTCGGGTAATGAATTGTCGCTCATAAAAACGTTCTGCATAATGTAGCAACAGCTCTAACTGCGCTATAATAATTTTACTACTAAACTGATCTATCGTTGATTGATACTCTTTTTCAATATTCTGTAAAATCTCAATCATTTGTTGCTCTTCCTTTTCAGACAAAAACAACGCCTCATTTACCGTATACCCAAAAAACGGATACTGTTGTATATACGTTGCCAAATTGGTATTCCACAAAAAATCAGGGTGAATACACAACAAATATCCTGTGGGATTGTGATGTATGTTAGGGTTATTTACCAAACTCATCACTTGTTTCGGCGCAATAAAAGTCATGATACCTTCATCAAAATCATATGACTGTTGACCGTAAAACATTTTGTATGGAATATTTCGCTTTAAGCCAATCGTATAATAGTCTTGCATCCATTGTATGCTTTCAATAGTTGATGGATACTGTACTTCGCTATAATCTACCAAACTAATCAACGGATGCGCTGGTGCGGCAATATTCACAAATTTATGATAGTCAGTTATTTTCTTAAAATGCAGGCGGTTTTTCATAAATATCAAGTTGGGTAGTAAATTGCTTTGCTTTTATATGTCTGCTGCTCTGTTGTGTATATCCACTCACATTAAAGATACTTTATTTTTTATCTTTTAAAAAAGGGGTGATATTGATTTGAATCCTAAATAGCAAATTACTTTATTGACAAAGACTCGAACGAACAGTTAATCCTCAACATCACACCAGCATTCCGCCAGAAACTTCAATGCGTTGCCCGTTAATCCAACCTGCTTTATCAGAACACAAAAAAGCAACCACACCGCCAATATCTTCGGCTTCTCCTACTCTGCCCAATGCCGTAATACTAGAAATAATTTTACTTTTTTCTGCATCTTTATTGCTTCCATTGGCAAAATCGGTGGCAATGGCTCCTGGTGCTACTATATTTGCGGTAATCTTACGTTCTCCTAACTCTTTTGCTAAATAACGTGTAAATACTTCCATCCCGCCTTTCATTATAGCATAGGCAGACATACCCGGAAAACTAAACCGTGTTAACCCGCTAGAAATATTAATAATGCGCCCACTATCATTTAAAAAAGGCAACGCTGCTTGCGTTAAAAAATAACTACTTTTCAAGTGTACATTCAGCATTTCGTCAAATTGTGCTTCTGTAGTGTCTGCAATTTTATTAAACGTTCCTGTTCCTGCATTGTTTATCAAAAAGTCAAAATTTGGCGTACCATTTTCTTTCTGTAAATACTCCGTAGCTTGTTTAATAAATTGTTCCCCGCTTGTAGGATTGCTTGCATTAAAGGGAAATGCTATGGCTTTTGTTCCCAACGCTTCAATTTTGGAAATTACTTCATTGGCTTTGTCGGCATTGCTATGATAGGAAAAAATGATATGCACTCCCTTTTGTGCCAAATTGATTGCCATATCTCTTCCCAATCCACGGCTTCCCCCTGTAATAATTGCTGTTTTTGTATGCATCATTATTTTATTTTAAGTATGATACAAAATTGCAGCAATTACAAACGGTATACTTTTCCTAATCTATGGTTTTGTTGTCTAAATCTACGAAACGCTGTCGCTTTTGGGGTGTTTTGTTATTTGAAGTCACAGATTGCTTCTCCCCAATCAAGTTGGAGATCGCAATGACGTTTCGAATAGTTTCAATGTAACAAACTGTCATTCCACACTTCATGCGGAATCTACTTTAAAGTAGCTTGGATTCCTGTCTACGCAAGAATGATATTTGAAAACTTCTCAATACTCCATACTAACATCTCAAAACTAAGAAAACAACGCACGCAACTTCGCAAACACCTCATCGGCATACGCTTTATTAAACGGTACATATTTTTGAGCAAGTTCAATATTGGCAAGCGCCGCTTCTACTTGTGTTAGCGGAATCAATGCCGCATCCGCAACTTCTTCTACTTGTAGCTTTATGTGTAAGGGCCCATCGGGAATTTCGCAGGCGAAGATGGTAATAAACTCTCGATCTCGGTAATCGTCTGCATGTTGGTAATCAATTCGGAAACGCCCAATGTGTTGTAGTTTTTCCGCTTGTACCATGATACCTAACTCTTCTTCTGCTTCTCTAACAGCTGTCTGCGCAGCAGTTTCTCCCGCACTTATATGTCCCGCCACAGATACATCCCAACAATTCGGAAAGTTTGGTTTGCTCGCTGCCCGCAATTGCAAGACGACTTTCCCTGTTTTGGTATACAACCACAAATGGGTGGACGCATGAAAATGCCCGTAGCGATGTACTTCATGTTTGGGTAAGATTTCGCCGGTTGGGTGTCCATATTGGTCTAAGATATCGATAAGTTCCATGTTGCTAGGTATTAGGTTTTAGGGATTTGGGATTAGTGTTGTTGGTGGCTGGTTACTTGGTTTACTCTAATTTCTAGTTTCAAAAACTAAACTCGTAAACTTATAAACTGCCATTTGATGTTGAATATTGAATTGCTCTTTGAGAAAAACTCTTAACTCATAACTAAATACGTATAACTTCTTAGAAATATCATTACGAGTGATAGTGTGGTAATCTGTTTATCTTAGAGCACAATTACTATGTAAAGTCACAGATTGCTTCTCCCCAATCAAGTTGGAGATTACGATGACGATTCAAACTCTTTATCATTTTACATTTTTAGGTTTTTCACTTTAAATTTCCTAGTTCTTTTTCGCTTCATTCACTTTTTGTACAATGGCTTTCAGCCGTGCTTTGGTGGCTTCTTTTTCTTTTAGCAGCTTGTTCTTTTTGCGCTGCATCAGCTTAGCATGCTTCGCTTTGTTTTGGGTGTTTTTTTGTTTCCCTTTTTTGGGCATTGGGTTATAATGACATTTCTTCCTTAAAGGTAGTAATATTTAAAATCTTGATAGATTGAGAAATTTTATCTTTATTTTTTTCTTTCAACTCTTTTTCTACTTCTTGTAAAAGTTGAGTATCTATTATATTTACTAATAATACAGGAGTTACTTTTTTGTCTTTATAATCAGGTAGTTTTTTTATTCTTTGAATATCTTTTAATAGCTTTCCAAAATGTTTTTTAAGTTTACTTTTTAATTTATCTTTTGTAGTATTTATTTTATACATTTTTGTTTCTACAAAAACACTTTCTCCTTTGCGTAAATTAAACACACAATCAATTTCAATATCATTTGAAAATTGTGTGTTTGTTTTATACTTTTTATCATTCATTGCTAAAAGATTCAGTAAGGCATTTTGCAATAAGCCATCTTGTTCTCTTATAATTTCGTAAATCTCTGGATGCAGTTCATACGGCACAAAATACTTTACTTCCTGACTACAAGAAGGGCATTTCAGCTTTTCCAATTTATTTGGATTTAGTTTTAGTTGAAAAACTCCTCTATAAACTCCTGGATCACAATTGGTACATTCAATATGTGCATCTTCTGAACTCGCTTTAATTATTTTACTTTCATATAAATGATGAAACAGTACAATCCTAGATTCAAAACTGTCATCACTATGCAAAGAATTTACTAAAACCTGATTTGTTTCATATAATGCTTTGTACACTAAGTTTAAATACAGTTCTTTAATCACTTTTATAATCTCTAAGGATGTTATGATATTTTGTTCTGTTAATATTGAATTTTTCTTGTTGATTAATAGTTTCCCTTTTGTATAGTCGACTACTTCTGTTAACGTATTTAATTGATGCCCTATCAAATTATATTCTTTCAAAAATTCAATAATAGTATCTTCTCTTTCTTCTTCATTGAAAAAGAACCGAAAAATAGATAAAAGGGAAATAATAGGTCTATCTGAAAATCTTTTTTTAATTCTTTCTGCCAAATCCTGAATTTTCTCTCCAAAGAGTTCAAATAAAATTGGACCAAAATATTCCATCTTAGAAGCAATCATTTCTTTCATGAGTATATTATGATTGTCATTCCTATTTTTAATGGTGTCAATTGTAAAATTTTCATCGATTTCTACATTCGAAATAATAATTCTCGGTAAAGAATATCGAAAAGGTCTCCCTTCAACATCTATTGTTTTAGTGTCTAGTAATTCCTCTTTTGATAATAAAAACAAATTTCTACATGTTGGATTTTTCCAAAACTGATTGTAAAATTTTTTGATGATTATGCTCATAAGTGATTTGTGTTCTTTGTAAAGGAGAGTGATTGGTCAAAGGTTTTTCATTGCAAGTATTTAGAAATCTCCTCCAACTGTTCTATTAATTTACTAGCCAATTCATTTTTATGAATAAAGTACTTTTGCCATTTATCATTTGAATCTGGCTTTAAACTTGCCATAATTCTATACTTACCACTACTCAGCTTGATTCCATCTGCTATGACTGAAGAAGAAGGAATTAACAAGAGATTGTCTTCTAATTCTAGTGTTTCTGGGTTAAAAGCGGCTGCAACTATATAATAGCTGTAATGTGCTGGTTGCATTTTGATTGTTAAAATCAGTTTTCCTTGTTCAACTGCATTAAAGCGCGACTTTACTTGTATAAACAATACTTTAAATGTTCCTGCTTTATTGACAATAATATCAATTCCTTCTTTGTCTACAACTGGCTTGTATACACTTAAAAGTCCTTGCCCATATAATAAAATTAATTCTTTGATTCTATCTTCTACAATATCCCCTTTTTCAACCGAAGTAAGTCCAGATAAGTCCAATGTCTTTTTTGCCCTGATAAGTTTGGATGCTTGTGTAACATCATTTTCATAAGAAATTGCCACTTTACCATTTTCAATCTTTACAGAAACTATGGACTCTACGTCAATACCTTGTTTACGATACCATTCGGTTAATCCAAAAATTCGATTATAATCTACATTATAATTCAATTGTTTAGGCTTTCCATTAAGAACCACATTAATTGCTCCACTCACATCTGGCAACAATTCTTGTGCTTTAGAAGGTACATACATAAAACCTAGTCGCTTTTCAACTCCAATAATTTTTCGTTCGTATTTCATAGGCTATTATTTTTCGTCCTTAATCTTCATTATTTTTTCTTTAAAATCAGGATCTTTCATTAACTTTAGAATCAACTCTCCTTCTTCTTCATCTTTAGTTATCGATTTAATTTTTAATTTTATATTCTCTTTAGGTTTAATATTAGCACGAATAGCTAGTTCATCTTTATTTGAAATAAAAGGATCATAAAGCTTATGAAAGGTCTTTCCGACTGCACCTTGAAACATAAATAAATTAGGGCGCATTTCTATTTTCTTGCTATTTTTAAGTATATGTTTTGTTGCAATTCCTGGATAAGGATCAATATAAAAAATATTATTTATTCCAAGTTGGAAAGCTTTTTTTGAACATAATTCACATGGGCTTGCTGTTGTAAATAAATTTCCGTTTTTCAGACCCTGACCTCCATATTTAGAAATTTGTAGCATCGCATTTTCTTCTGCATGTAATGATCTTGTGTGTACTTGATTTTTTTCTCCTTCAAATGCATTATGGTAAGTTTTGAAACAAAATGAACAATGTCTACCTCCCAAATTATTCACATCAAAATCATCAAACTCTTTAGTAATTTTGGTTTTAAATGTTTCATTGTCAGCATAAGCCCCATCTTCTCCTTTTTCAAAATCGCTAAAGTGATCTGAATTCTTACCATTTATCAGGTCATTAGCACTACGCAAATTACATGGTACTTGGAATCTAGGAATATCATTCCAACCTACTGACTTTATGGAATAACTCTCATCTGTAACTACCGCTCCTACTTGTCTAGAAATACATCCTGAATTTGCTTTTGCATTAAAAGCGACTTGCATCGATCTCTCAAATGCTGTTGGAGTTATAATCCCAGGTTGATGAATTAAAGCTATGAGTTTGGCTACCTGAGGAATAAGAGATAATTTATCATAATTCTCTATTTCATTTATTATTTTATCTATATTTTCATTTTGTTTATCAAGCACTTGATTTTTTCCTTTAGCCTCAGCTTTTCCTAAAATAAGTTTTGAATAAAAAATATGATAATCACTTTTTTGAATACAATTTTCTATATCTGGCGAATAAAATTCTCCTTTATTTACTTCTCCACCTTTATATTCGGCATCATTTAACACTAACATATCAGTTAATATGCTCTCTTTATAGTCATCAAAATAGATTCCTTGAAGTTTGCTTCTCAAATAAAACTTTCTTTCTAGCTCTGATTTATTCGTAGAAATGGTGTAAAAAGCTGAGTATTTCTCTTTAAAGTACATTAGCTCTAAAGAATTCTTTAAGGAATCAATTACAATTTTTGTATATTCATTATTCGATTTCCAGTTTTTTATTAATCGATTAATAGTCTCTGCAATCGTATAGATATTCTCCATTTTTGCATTGGAAAAGTCATTAGAATCTACGCTTCCAAAGGCTCTTAAATTATTTGCTAAATCATGTGTAAGTCTAGTTCTCTTAGTTACATCGATTTTATTTAACAAGCTGTAAAATTCTGATGCAGTATTTTCAAACTTATTAAAGAAGTATGAGTGAAATTTTTTACATGACTTCTTATCTTTCAAACATTCAAATAATGAATCACACGTTAAACTTTCATTTTGGTAGTCATACCAATCAGGCTCTTTCTCTAAAAAATCTCTTATTTTTTCAGCTGAACCATCATTTATATCAAATCTATTTTTAAAGTCTATTTTATGAGAAGTCCCATTTTGATGAATTATTTTTATTATTTCTTCAATGCTCTCTTCTTTAGTTTTTGTTTTGTGTATTGCTTCATAAAACAAATGAAATAATAAGACATTTTTATAATCAATAATCTTAAAACTTCTCCAATTATCTTCATGTTTTAAATAATTAATACACACATTTAATTTTAATTGGTCAGTATTGGAAGTTTTTTCAACTAATAATGACTCTAAGGAATTAGTGAAATTTTCACTTGACAAAAGTTTAGCAACTTCAGAGCAACCTGCACCTATCTTTCCTGTAATTCCAATAATTGTAAAATCCTTTCTAAGAGAGTATAATTTTTTCATTTATAATTTAGTATTTCAATTTTAGATTCAAAACTTATCAAAACCAATTACATTTTCCTTACGGTTTCCCGCAATACCTTTGCGCATGTCTATACCCTAAAAGTAAGAAAAAAGCTCATAGTATTAGTTTTCCTTCAACGCTTTTCTGTATTTTTGATATGAGTTGTGTGTAAAACGAACTAGCATTTCGACAAGTCTTAATATTGAGCCAAGTCGAAATGCTCAGTATAAAAACGAATTAACAAAAATCTCAATACGCACTACTAACATCTCACTACTAATTTTCCTATATTTACCACATGGAAGTACGACTCAGCCAAGCACAAAAAATACAAATACTCAATGCGCACGATGTATATAGCGTGATGCAACAAATACTACTACGTCAAAACAAAATACGCCGCGCCCAAGAACACTTTTGGGTAGTAGGACTCAAAAATGACAATACCATCCTATTTGTAGAGCTTATTTCTATTGGTGCGCAAAACTATGTCAACGTGTCACCACCCGATGTATTCCGTATGGGCATTTACAAACTTGCGGTACGGATGATATTGGTACACAACCACCCAAGTGGCAACCTACGCCCTTCTGCTAACGACAAAACCCTGACGGACAAACTCCTAAAGATTGGCGAACTCATAAACATTGAAGTGATAGACCATTTAATTATTTCCGAAAGTGGCTTTACCAGCTTTAGAGAAAAAGGCATTATGCAACAACTCAAAGAAAGCGGACTCTATAAAGTAGTAAGCCGCGAAAGTGAGCAAATGAAGGAACTACAGCTAAAGTTTGAAAAGGAGAAAGCTGTGAAAGAGGAATTGATGAAGACAGCACGCAGGATGAAAGAAAAAGGTTATGACAACCAAACCATTAAAGAGTTGACAGGTTTGTATATTCGGGATATTAAGCAGGCTTGATTATGAGCGTTTAAATTTATTGAATCCTTTCTATTGATGTTGAATTAGCTTCTGCTCCCATTTGAAAAGTTGTTTCTTTTTCCTGTAACTTATGATTTTCTATATCGCTCTCAATAGAAATATATTTCCCATATACCCAAACTTCATTTCGTTGTTTTATAGAGTTTATAAAATCGTGTACACAATTTAATGAACCAAAAGCAATAAACGAAAATACTGCTATCAATAGTATTGCTAATTCATTATAGTTAAGAAGCGTTCCTAAGTCAGTAACTCCCATTTGGTAATACATGAATACATTAAAACTTATATATATACTTCCTAACATGAAACGTACTATAAAATATAAACGTCTAAATCGTCTTTTGAGCTTTTTATGTAGTGCCTCTTTCTTTTCAATAAGTTCTTTGAGTTTTCTGTGCCTATGTGCTAAACTCAATGATGATTTCGATTGCTTTTTTTCTTCAGTTTTTACTAAATCAACAGTCCCTAAAGAACCTACATAGATTACTATTGCAAAAACTATAAAAAGCCCAATTACAATCCAACCCCACCAATCTTCTTCCTGTATTTCTTCTTTAAATTCTTCCATAACTTTCTATTTTACTCCTGCACCGTTATCTGCCCATTCTTGAGCATAAGTATAAACCAATTACACTTGTTTATTAGTGTTTATATTGATTCTGTTTTTATCTACAAATCTTTATTTTTGTTACTCCTTCTACCTTAAATTTAAAAATGACTTTGTCATTGATCTATTTTATCACAGTAATAAATTCTCCAATTACCTTTAGATTTTCATATTCATTTAGCTCTAAAACAATATCCTCAAAATTTAAATCATACGACATCGGTTTTAAAATTATTGAAGTATGTTCCCAATTGTTATCTTTTTCAGCTTTTTCACTGTAATATTGTTTTACTGTATACTCAGATCCAAAATCAGAATCTTGAATGTCGTGATGTTGTACTAAAACTATTTTACCATTTCTAGTGCCGCCCGTATATTCTTTGAATAAGCACAATGAACCATTAGGTATTTTTTTATTCATTGATTCTCCTTCTACTCTACAAATAAAGTATCCTTCTTTGACAGTTATGTGATGAGGTAGCTCAATCCAATGCATTTCAGATAGTTTTTGTAATTCGCTGAAATCTCCTGCAGCCGCAATAATATCATAATATGGTACGGCGTTAACATAGGGTATTACATCTTCAAAGGACAAAGTCCTTAAACTTAAGTCATCACTTTTCTTGTAGGATTTTATGTGCTTTTTTAAATAATTTCTAAGGTTCTCATTACATGCATATATAAATGTTCCTCTAATGCCTCTATATAATATTGTTTTATAAATATTAATGATATAGGACCTTAGGTCAGGTACACTATCTACTCCCTTTTTTCCATTGATATCAAAGTATTTTTCTTTGTTTATTTCTATTTCATTTGTCTCTTCGTTATAGTCTATTTCTTCTCCAAATATAATTCCTGAGTAATTTAGGTCATACCCTTGTGTTGTATGGATACATCCTACTTCTTTAAATGCATTTTCCGAATTAATCCAATCTTCCTGTACCGAGTTCCATTTAAACTTTAATCCATCAAGTTCAATATCATAAACACTTTCCTCAGGCTTAGGTTTAAGTTTAGGGTTAGACAACCATGGCCAAGCATATCCTGCTATTAATCTACATAGCTTATATTTATCCTCTCTTATGCTTAATTCAGTATACAAGTCTTTTAGTGAATCAAATGCTAACAATTCGTAATCATCTGATAAAAATATTTCTTTGGTATCAAGTTTATTAGTTAAAAGTTTATCAACAAAAGAGATATAATCTCTTCCTCCCAAAACTCTCATTTGAGATGTTAATTTTATTTTAGGAACTTCTTCATCTTTTAAAAATTTTTCAAAACTAACAGCTTCAATATCTGAAGGCTTAACAGATTGAGCCAAATCATAAAAGAAAATCTGGTTTGTGCTGTTCGCAATAATCCAATCCAATTCAGTTCCTTCATCACCTAATCCTAGTTTATGATTATTTTTTCTAAAGGTTCCCATCCAACCTATATTCTTATATTGTCTTAATCTATGTGCTTCGTCTACAATTAGTAAATCATAAGATTTTTTGAAAGTATCCGAAGGACTGATAACCATTGATGATTTTAATCCTGGAGTTTTTCTAAAAACTTTTTTTAAAGTTTTTCTCAAAGATGTCATTGCTACTACAATAGCAATTTCTTTTTTAGGATATTTAGTTTGGAAAGTTTCTATTAGGCGCAACTCTTCAATTTCACGCTCATTTAAATCATTTCTATTTATTTCATTGACATCAGAGATGAGTAGTTTTATTAAATAAGTGGCAAGTATGGTTTTCCCTGTTCCAGCACTTCCAGTAACAAAAATTTGTCTTGCCTTATTATGATTTATAGTATTAATTATTTCTAATACAGAATTATATTGATCTTCATTTAAAGATTTATAAGGAGAATATTTAAATAACTCCGAGTTTTCAATTTGTTCTAATGATTTAGTTACGATTTTATTTTCAACTAACTTATTCCATATCTCTTTAAATATGTTCTTATACAAATCTTGTTGATAATAATTGTGATGAATCAAACCAAAATTACTATTCTGCAACTGATAAGTTTCCTCCGCAGATATATATTGAATAAGTTTAGATTCTATATCTAACGTTGCAGATTTATTAAATTTATCAGATCCAATTATTGACACTTGATTGAAAAACTTTGATTTTTTTTCATTCCCTAAGTGATTCCTTATTCTTCTATAAAAGTTTGTTGATTCACCAACATATGCGGTTTTTTTGGTTGGGTTTTCTAAAAAATAAACTAGTGGCCACTTGTTAGCTACCCAAATATTTTTATCTATATCTACTAAAGATTCTCTTGCGAAATTATATTTTTTAGAAATATCTATTGATAAGTCAAAGACTGAATTCATAGTTCATTATACTTTTTGGCAGTTCCTTTTGCTTTAGAAACTGGGTATTTTTCCGCATTTTTTTTGATTTTATCTAGAATAATGTCATAAATATTTAAATCATGTTTTTCTGCCAGCAAAAAAGTGAAAGAAAGAATATCTGCAATTTCATCCTTAAGTTTTTGCATATCTACATTTTCAGACTCTTCTACTTTCTTCCAAAGAAAAAGTTCATTTAATTCAGCGGCTTCTATAACAATAGCTGAGGCTAGATTTTTTGAATCGTGAAATTGTTCCCAATCACGTTCATCTCTAAATTTTATTAAAGCTTCTATCACCTTTTCGTAATTATCCATAGCTTTCAGTTTCCTTCTGTTTAAATGACTTATATTTTCGTAAAGCTAAATATAAATTAAAAATATTATTAAAAACTTCACAGAAACTAGTTAAATTCTACCTAAAAACAATACCTAGTTCCTATAAAGTTTTAATTTTTTAGTAAAAAAAAAAGCCTTTGATTGTACATAGACTATCTTAATTATATTATTATGTAAGTCCAAATTGACTAATCTCATAATCTATAATACCTCCATTAATCTTTTTCTGTTGTTCCTTAAAAATAGATGTAAAGATATTGGTTTGTGTATCCCAAGAAGCTGTTTTTAACGAAAGGTACGTGTAACCTAACTGAATTAAATGGAGTATAGAAGGTATTTTCACTCTAGAGTCTTCGTTAAATATCATAGTAGCAATCGTATGTTATAAATTGTAATATATAGTAGTGTTACACTGAATTAAAAATTACATATAGTGGAAAACTAATTCTTACATTCTCAAATATAGAAAAACAATTGCTGTTTTTCCCTTCCGAGTTATAATAAAACAATACTACGTCATAAAAAGAAACAAGAGTTACGGAAACCCGTAAGCATACAACATAAAAAAACCACCCAACCCGCTTGTATAAAAAACGGAATGGATGGTTTTTTCAATATGCTAATTTAATCATATACCAATGTCCTAATGACAATAGTTAAAGCTAGACAGATTTTCATTATTTACTGTACACTGCTCTGTTCAATCGATTAATTTGCCAAATTGAAAGTTGGCGCTCACACCAACCACATGTACACTAGAGGTTAAGGTATTTAATTCTTTCCATTGAATTTCAAAGTTTACGGTTGGCTTTCCCTCTTTGTCTTTAAAACTAACGGGAATTCCTAGTTTCCAATTGGTTTTATCATAAGTTCCTAGGTTAAACTCCAGTGCTGGACTGAACCCAATACTATTATTAAAAAAGAAGATAGCAGGTTCGATCAGTACAGAAGTTGTAAAAAATTGATCGTACTCCGTAATATATCCATCCGTACTATCTGTAATAATTGTAACTCCATTAGCACCCATAGCAGTCGTTTGGAAAGGTTTGGTGGATACGTTATTTACCAAAATAGTATTGTTATTCTTCCAGCTTACTTGCCCTTTAATGAAGATGGACAATCCTGACGAAAACATCCACATGGTATTTCCTGTATACGTAGCATTGAAGGCATAAAATTTTCTGGTATCTAGCGCCGTTGCAATATCTGGTGTTGTTTTATAACTATTCTCTCCAAATGGCGCATATACCTCCAAAGAGTGCCAATGATCCCATAAATATCTATAGAACTCATTCTTTTCTATATAAGCAATCTCCTCTTTTGCCATTTGTATATACAGTTCTTGCTTCTTTTTATTTACATCTTCAAAAGCAAGTGATGCACTTTTACTAAGCTCGTTTGATATGGTATCATATTTTACATCCAACACTTGTTGATACGCACGAACAGCGCTTTTACGATAATCTCCCTTTGATTCATAATTTATGATACCGTTACCTATAAGGGTTAGTTTTAGCGTTGCCCCTATATTGTCTTCCAAAAAATCTCCATCATTATACACTGTTGCAAATTTATTGTTTGCATTTACTTTAACACCGGCACTCAATATCCATGTGAGCTTTTTAGTTATATCATCTCCCCTATTTTCAAAGTTTGCACCAATAGCTAAGGAGTTATCATCTGCATCCAATGAGGCATAAAACTTAGTAATAGATAAGTCATTAGAGCCTCCAAACACAGTTCCTACCTTATTTGCAAATAGAATGTTAAGCATTGCATCATTAAATAATTTTTTGTCACCATTTTTATCTACTTTTATATCTGCAAAATAATCATCCGTAGGGTTGATTGCTTGCTGACTAAAGGAATTCATACACATACATCCAAAGATGATGATAGGTAGCTTTTGAGTAAATGTTTTCATGATCAGTAGTTTTATTGTTAGTTATTGTGTTATTATAAAATTATTGTATATCAAAGACATATGAATACGGAAAGCCGCAAGCGCCCTTTGTAAAAGTTTACTACACCGGTGTAAATGTATGTTCTGTATGGTTACAACACCATCCCTTTAGTTAGGTATTTTTATAGATTCTTTATAGAAAAAAAAACGCACTTCGACTCCGCTCAGTGCTCTACAGTCAGTACTCTATGCTCAGTACTTGGTTACCTGTTTGAT
>NZ_LBMH01000018.1 GCF_001005305.1 Kordia zhangzhouensis | reverse complement strand
TCCGCGAGGATTTTCAGAAGTGGGCAAGAACAAGCAATTACTTATAGCCATTGTTGGCGTGTCGTTTTTTATTTTCGTAATTCTTTTTCAGTCATTTCAGGGTTATATCTTTTTCCATCTTTGTCAAAGCTCCAAACATTCGAAACTTCACGTAATTCAGGCAATTCGGTTTCCTCTGATTTAACTTTTTGTTTTATAATTCTGCGAAATTTTCTGTTTGCGTCTTGTTTATTTCCCTTTTCAGACGTTGCAGTTGTAATTCCGTGAATTTTGGTTTTCTTTTTTGACCTACTCATATTTATCCATTTGCGTATTTGTCAATTAATTCGTAAAGTTTTTCCGTAATAGATTCCGCTATTTTGGATTCAAAGACTTCTTTTGGTTTATCCCAATCGTTGCAATAAATGAATATATTTTATAATTCTCCGTGTAAAATCCAACATCTAAAACCGGTCCTTCTTGATAAATATGACTTAATTGTAAAATATCTTCTTTTTTTTCAGCAGTTATTAACCAATTTTCATCAGATGCGAATCCGTTCTGGTCATATTCTATATTCCATTGGTTAATATTACTGGATATTTTGCTGTTTTTAATCATTTACTCGGTTTTATCAAATGCACGCCAACGTATGTATAACAGGAATTCCTGTTATTTCTAGTATAACTAAACCTTTTTATCTATCATAAATTTAGTTATTTTTAAAGCTACACTATTTTCATTCAAAGTCAAAGTCATCTAAAGGATTTTTAATGTTTTCAATACCCGTTTGTGTGATATGTGTATAGATTTCTGTGGTTTTTGAGTTTTGGTGTCCCAATATATATTGAATGTATCGTAAACTTATGCCTTTTTCTAATAAATGCGTTGCAAAGCTATGCTTAGGTGTATGTATGTGACGTAACATTTCTTGAAATACCTACTTTCTTTGTCAAAATACCTTTTCATTTTTTTAAATACTTGATGCATTTCTATAAAAAATCTCTATAATTCTCATGAAAAATTCCTGTTATTGCTCCAAATATGTGGAATATACGGAAGTTGTAAGTAGTTGATTTAAACTTTTAGTAAGCATTAAATATTTTGTATAAACGTCTATATTTGACTTATCTTATTACTCTTTTGTGGCTAGAAAAGCACAAAATTGATTGATTTGCTGGAGTATTTAGAGTATGGAAAAGTATCTAAAATGATAGTTTTTCAATACTCTCGATTTTTAAAACATCTAACAATCAGTTTTTTATCTAGAAAGCTGTATTTTTTATGTAAATTTAAAATTGCACATCAACTCATAGTCTATGAAAGTAAAACACATTATAGCTATTTTTCTTTTAGGAGTTTTTATCACCACAATTGGAGCTTTGTTCAAAATACAACACTGGCCATATGGTTCGGAATTGATAACTTCGGGGTCACTCACAGAAGGCTTGGCATTATTACTAGGGATATGGAAGTTATTTACCACAAAACAATTCAAAGACTTTTTAAATAGCTAACCTAAGCTTGATTGTGTATCAATTCGATTCCATCAGCAATTAAATGTGCAATTTCTGGTCGCTCATTTTGTAAACTTTGTAAGCGTTCTACTATGGTTTCCTGTAAGGAAGAATCATTCGTAGCTACTTCGTATAGCTCTATTAATAAAAGCCAGTCGTTCGCGTGATTGGCAGTGAGCTTGTCAAAAATTGTTGATAAAGAAACACTTCTATCTGTTCCTGTTCTATAGCTGCGAACTTTTGCATATAATACTTCTAGGGCTTTATCTTCATCAGAAGAAGATGTTTTAACGGTTAAAGTATTTGATTTGAAGTGTTGACTATCAAATGAATTGTAGTCTGCAGCTCCAGCGTATGCGGACACAATATTTTTTCCTAACGCAAGATCAAACGTTCCGTATTCTGGCTTAAATAATACACGATCTTTATAAGTAACAGTGCAGTCGGTAAATTGTATCAAAATTAATTTCCCAAAAATATTTCGAATTCCTGTTACGTTTAAGCCTTCTACTTTAATACCGCTTTCATATTCAAAAGAAATACGTTCTCCGTCATAAAAATTATACGCTTTCAAGTCGATAGGACTCATGTCTTCAATTGCTAAATTGATGCCTTTCAGTTTGCCTAATGGCGAACTAAAACCGTGAGGATGAGCTGCTATACCATGTCCAATCAGTTCTTTTTCTCTGTTAGACAATGCAGTTGGTCCTTCCGTACGAAAAAATACAACTTCATTATCTTCATTTGTAATCATTTCAGTAAAAACACCTGAAACTTGCAAGCCCGTACTTAATTCGATTGTTCCAATTCTTTTAGACTCAATTAATTTTCGCAAACCTCTAAAACCGCCTTTTCGCAATGCCATTGTATTTGCAAATTGCTCCAAAACCTGCATTAAATAAGAAAAATCTGGTGTAACATATAATTGTGGTTGAGGTTGTGTAATGTCAAATTCCTGATATGCAGCATCTATTGAATAAGGAAGTTTTTTTACATGGTCAGTCATACACCATTTGCTTTCTCCGATAGATGAAAGTAAGCCCGCACCATATATTTTGGGTTTCTCTACGCTACCAATTAAGCCGTACTCAACTGTCCACCAATGTAAATTTCGAATCATGGCCATTTCCGACAGTTCTACCTTTTTTTCTTGTAATTCGTTAACACGTGCTTCTGCAGAAGCAATCTCAGCATCTGTACTTCCAGGAGCTTCTTTCACTATAGAAAGTTTGCGTACAGCTTCGTACATATCATTATCATGTGATGATAAAATAGCCTTAGCTCCAATTTCGCCAAAGCGACGTAAATACTCTGCATAATCAGGATTGGCAATAATGGGAGCATGTCCTGCAGCTTCGTGAATAATATCTGGAGCAGGTGTGTACATAATATGTTCTAGTTGGCGTATGTCACTAGCAATTACCAATACTTTATATGCTTGGAATTCCATGAAAGCATTTGGAGGAATAAAACCATCTACAGCTACGGCTGCCCAACCAATTTCTTTTAAAATTCGGTTCATGCCGTACATACTAGGAATATCGTTTATGGATATTCCTGTTTTTTTCAAACCTTCCAAATATGATTCATGTGCTACAGAACTTAAATAAGAAACATTCTTTCGCATCACATAGCGCCAAACTGCTTGATTGATAGCAGTGTATTCGTCATAATTTTGAGGTTTGATATACTGCTGTAAATGTGGTGGAAGTCTATCTAGTAGAGGATTTGTTTCAATAAATGAGTTCATCAGCAAAATTTTCACAAAGCTATTAAAACAGAAAATATTCAAACAATAAAATGTAGAAATACAACGTATTTTGTAAAATATGTATCTTCACAAACGATATAAGGAGGATATGATACAGAAACCAGAAACTAGAAAAGAAGAAATTGTTCGTACTGCCGAAATGTTATTCAAGCAAAAAGGGTATAGTGCTGTTACGATGCGAGATATTGCACAAGCAATGGGAATAAAAGCTGCAAGCTTGTATAATCACATTCAATCGAAACAACAAATCCTTTCTAATATCATTATTTCAATCGGTGAACAATTTACACACGGAATGTCTAAAATTGTTGAGGAAACATCTACTACCAGTATTGAAAAATTAGAACAAATTATAGCATTGCATGTGCATATTACTATGGAGAACCCGTCAAAAATGGCAACCATGAACAATGATTGGATGCATCTAGAAGAAAAGAGGGACTATTATTTGTCATTACGGAGAAACTATGAAGAAAGCTTTCGTCAAATCCTAAAAGATGGAATTGAAAAAGGAGAACTCAAAAATGTCAATCCCGAAATTATTCTGTTTTCAATACTATCTACGCTACGTTCCTTATACCTGTGGATTCCTAAAAAAGAGGAACTTAGCAAAAACGAATTACTTGAAAATCTAGGTAAGGTATTGCTTACAGGAGTAGCTGTTTAACAAAGGTAATTCAATACATGAGCAATAGTTTTTACATTCTAAACTCTATTGCAAAACCCTTCATTAATAAGATTTGTCTTACGTACATTTGAAATGTATTAATTTATTTAAATCTTATCATAAATGAAAAAAAAACCTACCAATGATTTGAGGCTAAAAAAACATGTGGTCTCAAATCTTAATGCTATCGTAGCTGGCGGCCCGCCACCACCGCCAGGAAGTAACTCCTGTGTTCAAGAAGAAACATGCTTAACGTATGAAGGAGTTAGTTGTCAGGAAACATGCGACCGTACCTGTTAGTTTTTTTAACTAAATAAGAGGGAAAAAGAGCGTTTTTTAAACGCTCTTTTTTTTATGTAAAGAATTGATAGATACTATTTAACAAAAAATTAGTTGTAAGTCAAACTAACAATTGTTAGTTTTGTGTAAATAAAAGTAAAAATGCATGGCTAAGTTTCATGAAATAGAAGTTGCTGAAGTATATAAAGAAACTTCAGATTGTACTGTGATTACCTTTACTATTCCTGAATCTCTGCAGGAAGAGTTTCAATACAAACAAGGACAATACGTAACGTTACGAAAAATGATTAATGGAGAAGACGTGCGTAGGTCATACTCATTATGCTCTAGTCCAATTGACAAACAATGGAAGGTAGCGGTTAAGCAAATTCCGGGTGGAATTTTTTCTACCTATGCAAATACAGAATTAAAAGCGGGTGATACCCTTCAATTAATGAAGCCAGAAGGGCGATTTTATATAGAAGTAGATCCCAACGGCAAGAAAAATTACATAGCATTTGCAGCAGGAAGTGGAATTACGCCAATGTTGTCTATTATTAAAACACACTTAGAGCTGGAACCTCAAAGCACATTTAAGTTGTTTTATTTGAATCGAACGGTTAAATCTATTATCTTTAAAGAAGAGATAGAGCAGTTGAAAAACAAATACTTAGAACGTTTTAATGTCTTTTATTTTTTAACAAAAGAGCAACGTGATATTGAATTTTTGAACGGACGTTTTACTCCTGAAAAAATACAACTTCTCACCAAAACGTTCATTGATATTGATGACACTGCCGATTGCTTTATTTGTGGGCCAGAAGAAATGATTTTTCTAATTCGTGACGAACTAGAAGCCGCAGGATTACCAAAGGAAAAAATTCATTATGAATTGTTCTTCTCTGGAGGGAAAAAAGCAAACGAAGCACAAATTGCCCATGCGCTTGAGCAAAAAGTAGATGGGACAGAAGTAACAATTGTTGACGGAGGAAAAGAATTCCATTTCGTAATGGAAGATGAATATGATAACATTCTCGATGGAGCATTGGCAGCAGGTGCCGATTTGCCTTTTGCTTGCAAAGGAGGCGTATGTAGTACTTGTAAATGTAAAGTTGTAGAAGGTGCTGTAGAAATGAAAATCAACTATGCATTGATTGAAGAAGAACTAGCAAGTGGATTGGTGCTTTCGTGCCAAGCGGTGCCAACGACCAAAAAGGTTGTAGTCGATTTTGATGTATAGAGATATAACTTGAGCGTTTCCCGTTGGGTCGGGCTTTCGCAACTCGCTCTTGCTTATTATGCTGAACATAATTTCGCAAGGAGCTTAAACAAATTGCTCTATCCCTAACGCAAAGGGACGTTGTAAAGTTCGTAACACTAACAGTTTTTCGGAAAACCGAGAATCTAACAAAAAAACATCTACAAAGAAGTAGAAAAAAACAATAAGCATTCAAAAAATGATTATTGAAATACAATAACTAAAACAAACAGGTATGAAAAATGAATCAGAAAACAATTCAAGCTTGAGTTTGGAAGAGATTTTTGAGCAACGTATTGCCAATGACGAAAAAATTGAACCGAAAGATTGGATGCCTGAAAAATATAGAAAAACTCATATCCGTCAAATCTCTCAACATGCACATTCAGAAATTGTTGGAATGTTGCCAGAAGGCAACTGGATAACGAGAGCTCCTTCATTGCGTAGAAAAGTAGCTTTATTGGCAAAAGTGCAAGATGAAGCGGGACATGGACTGTATTTATATAGTGCTTGTGAAACCTTGGGAGTTTCTCGAGAAGAATTATACGAACAACTACATTCAGGAAAAGCAAAATACTCAAGTATCTTTAATTACCCAACAATTACTTGGGCAGATATGGGAGCAATTGGATGGTTGGTAGATGGAGCTGCAATAATCAATCAAGTTCCATTATGTAATACTTCTTATGGGCCATATGCCCGAGCGATGGTTCGTGTGTGCAAAGAAGAAAGTTTTCACCAACGTCAGGGTTTTGAAATCATGCTAACCTTGTGTAAGGGAACAGAAGTACAAAAACAAATGGCTCAAGATGCGTTAAATCGTTGGTGGTGGCCTGCTTTAATGATGTTAGGACCAACGGATGACGTTTCGGTTCATACGGAACAATCAATGAAATGGAAATTAAAGCGTAAAACAAATGATGAATTACGTCAACAATTTATTGATCAAACTGTACCGCAAGCAGATATTCTTGGATTAACTATTCCAGATCCAGACTTAAAGTGGAATGAAAAAACAGGACACTATGACTTTGGAGAAATAAATTGGGATGAATTTTGGCAAGTAGTCAAAGGACATGGGCCATGCAATAAAGAACGAATGGATGCGCGAGTTGGTGCATGGGAACGTGGAACGTGGGTTCGTGATGCAGCCATGGCGTATGCAGAAAAACAACAAAATAGAAAAGAAAATGCGGCGAAAGCTGTGTAAGCAGGAATTCATATAGAATAAATACTAACTAAAAGATACCACTGTCGTGGACATAGATATGAACAAAAACTGGCCTCTTTGGGAAATATTCGTAAGAAGTAAAAACGGATTAGAACACAGACACTTTGGAAGTTTACATGCTGCAGATGCAGAAATGGCATTAGAAAATGCAAGAGATGTATATACAAGACGAAGTGAAGGTGTAAGCATTTGGGTAGTTGAATCCAAATACATAACGGCTTCCAATCCTGAACATAATGGAGAGTTGTTTGAACCAGCACAAGATAAGGTATATCGTCACCCAACATTTTACGATTTACCAGACGATGTAAAGCACATGTAATTCGTAGTAGTACTCTAACGGTTTACATCTTACATAGTCAAATGTACATTGAACGAAGTTGAGATGTACTTTTGAAATTAACAACAAAATATTCTCGTTTTACGGAGAAAACATATGAAAACAAATCTTTACAACTACATACTTGAACTTGGAGACAACTGTCTGATTGCAGGTCAGCGATTGGGTGAACTTTGCGGTCATGGACCAAGTTTGGAAACTGATATAGCGTGTACAAACATATCTTTGGATTTGTTTGGGCAAACACGCAGCTATTTTCAATATGCGGCAGATGTTAAAGGCGACAATGCTACAGAAGATAGTATTGCTTTTTTACGGTATGAACAACAATATAAAAATGTCTTATTGGTTGAGCAACCTAACCGAGATTTTGCTTACACAGTAGCAAGGCAATATCTTTTTGATGTTTTTCATCTACTATTACTAGAAAAATTACAGTTTAGTCAAGACATGACATTAAGTGCAATTGCTAAAAAATCAATCAAAGAAGTGTCTTATCATGTGCGTTTTTCGGGCGATTGGATTAAACGTTTGGGAGATGGTACGGACGAAAGTCATGAAAAAATGCAAGCGGCAATCAATGACCTTTGGACCTATACAAATGAGCTATTTGAAGTGACTGAAGCGGCAAAATCACTTATTGATGACGGAATTGCGATAGACGCTGCTACGCTAAAAGAATCATATTACGAAAAAGTATCTGCATTGTTGGAAGAAGCTACACTAACGATTCCTGAATCTAAATATTTTCAAAAAGGAGGAAAATCAGGAGTTCATACAGAACATTTAGGCTATCTACTAGCGGATATGCAATATATGCAACGCGCTTATCCAAATATGACATGGTAATACCTTTTGTGTTTCACTCCTATTCATATCCTATAAAGATTCGAAGAACAATAAAGATTTTATAAATCACGATGTAAGTTCAGTATGATTTCGACAAAACAACATATAGATAAAGAACTTATTCCTATCCTGGAAAAAGTATCTGATCCGGAAATTCCGGTGCTATCTATTATGGATATGGGAGTGGTACGTTCTGCAAAATTGATTAAAGGAGTAGTAGAGGTGAGCATCACACCAACATATACTGGTTGTCCTGCAATGGATGTAATAGGTGATGATATTACACAAGCTCTAAAAGAACACGGATACGAAGCTAAAGTTAAACTAATATTAGCTCCGGCGTGGACAACAGACTGGATTACTGAACGCGGGCGAAAAGCATTGCAAGAATATGGAATTGCCCCACCACTAAATCCTGATGCAGATAAAGAAGCTTTGCTAGGAGAAAAAAGAATCGTAAAATGTACCAATTGCGGTTCAACCAATACAAAATTAGTAAGTCAGTTTGGTTCTACAGCGTGTAAAGCATTGTTTAAATGTGATGACTGTCAAGAACCATTTGACTATTTTAAATGTTTAAAATAATGATTCCCGCCAGTACTAAACCTTTCAAAGTAAAAGCGGGAATCTCTGTTTATAATAAAAATGAAATATGAGTGACCAATCTATTACATTAACCATCCAAAATCAAGTAGCATATATCACGCTTAATCGTCCAGAAGTATTCAATAGCTTCAATCGGGAAATGGCATTACGACTGCAAGATACACTTGATCAATGTGAGCAAAATAACGAAGTTCGAGCAATTGTTCTTTCGGGAGAAGGTAAAGCATTTTGTGCTGGACAGGATCTAAAAGAAGTCACGCATCCCGAGCTAAATCCTGGATTCAAAAAAATACTCGAAGAACATTACAATCCTATCATTACGCGAATTCGTTCCATTGAAAAACCTATTATCGGCGCAGTAAATGGTGTTGCCGCTGGTGCGGGAGCAAATATTGCCTTGGCTTGTGATATTGTGGTAGCTCATGAAAAAGTAAGTTTCATCCAGGCATTCAGTAAAATTGGACTTATTCCAGACAGTGCGGGAACGTTTTTCTTGCCACGACTCATCGGTTTTCAAAAAGCATCTGCGTTAATGATGTTGGGCGACAAAGTTTCTGCAGAAGAAGCGGAAAAATTAGGAATGCTATATAAAGTATTGCCATTTGAAACATTCCAAGAAGAAGTAATTATTTTAGCAGAAACACTAGCTAAAATGCCTACAAAAGCCTTAGGATTAACCAAAAAAGTGCTCAACCAATCACTCATAAATGATTTGGAAACTCAACTTGCGTTAGAATCGAAACATCAAATTGAAGCCAGCGAATCGGAAGATTATCGAGAAGGAGTTGTAGCATTTGTTGAAAAACGCAAACCAAACTTTAAAGGAAAATGAGGAACGATTGCTGATTGTTGAATTGTGATGTAAGAACTAACTATGAAGTCAAATCAATTAGAAGACAGACTTATTGAATTCTTTGTAAATGTGATTAATTGTTGTAAAAAAGCAGATGATTCTTTCGCGTCACAGCATTTAGTAAAACAGTTCATTCGTTCAGCTACTTCAGTAGCTTTAAATTATGTTTAAAAGAGTTGCGAGTATAGTAAATATGAAAATTCTAAAAACAAGCACAATTAATTAAAGATAAAGAATAATAAATAGATTAATAGATGAGAATAATCAACTAATCTCAATTTTTGTTGCAAGTATCAAAACAGCTACTTCAAAAATCAAAAATCGTTAATCTACAATCGTTAAATATGAAAAAAATAGGAATCATAGGTTCAGGAACCATGGGAAGCGGAATTGCACAAGTAGCGGCAACTGCTGGATGCATGGTTAAATTATATGATACTCAGCAGTCAGCTCTTAATAAGAGTAAGGATGCTTTAGAAAAAATATTAGCGCGTTTAGTCCAAAAAGGACGTATAGATGAAGCAGAAAAAAACAGAATTCAAGGAAGCATTTCGTATGTCAGTTCACTCAAAGACTTAGGAGATTCCGATATAACTATTGAAGCCATTGTAGAAAATCTGGATGTAAAACAAAAAGTATTTGCAGAGTTAGAAACATATCTTTCTGACGAGGCAATTATAGCATCAAACACGTCTTCGTTATCAATTGCCTCTATAGCTTCGGCATTACAAAAACCAGAGCGCTGTATAGGAATTCACTTTTTCAATCCAGCACCATTAATGAAACTGGTTGAGGTGATTCCTGCCGTTCAAACTTCAAAAAAGGTACTAGATATATCTGTAAACACAATTACGGATTGGAAAAAAGTGGTGGCAGTTGCCAAAGATACACCTGGATTCATTGTGAACAGAGTTGCTCGCCCTTTTTACGGAGAATCGTTACGTATATATGAAGAAGGAATTGCAGACTTTGCTACGATTGACTATGCGCTTAAATCATTAGGAGGTTTTCGAATGGGACCTTTCGAGTTGATGGATTTTATTGGGAATGATGTAAACTATACTGTAACAGAAACCGTATTTACAGCGTTCTATTTTGACCCAAGATACAAACCTTCATTTACACAAAAGCGTTTGTCTGAAGCGGGATATTTGGGAAGAAAAACTGGAAAAGGCTATTACGATTATGATGAAAACGGTCGTTTCATGTCGAGCGCTGACATTGAGCGGAGTCGAAATGCAGAATCACACAGCAGTGAGTTACAAGAACAAATCTTTAATCGCGTCCTAGTCATGCTCATCAATGAAGCAGCAGATGCATTATTTCTAAATATTGCTTCTGCAGAAGACATTGACAATGCAATGACCAAAGGAGTAAATTATCCGAAAGGATTATTAGCGTGGGCAGACGAAAAAGGAATTGACTGGTGCGTGAAAACTCTAGACGAATTATACGACGAATATCGTGAAGATAGATATCGTTGCTCACCGTTATTGCGGAAAATGAATCGTCAAAAAACAACGTTTTTTAACTAGGTATTAGGAATTTGGTAGTAGGTATGAGTGAAATAAGTAAATACAATTTTAAGTTTGAAGATTTAAAAAACTATCAAAAAGCAATGGATTTTGGAGAGCTTATCGATAAAATTGTTAAAAAATTTCCAAATCATGAATTGTATGCTTTGTCATCGCAATTTAGAAGAGCTGCGGACTCTATCGCACTAAATATTGCAGAAGGCTATCCTGGCTCGGACGCTCAATTTATAAAACATCTGAATCATGCTATCTATAGTGCAAACGAATGCGTTAGCTGTAGCACTAAAGCAAGAAAAAGAAACTATATTAATTTTGAGGAAGACGAAGAAAACAGAAAATTACATTCCGAGTTAACTAAAATGATGTCTTCTTTACGAAAAAGGATAAAAGAAAGAAACTAATCCCTAATCCCAAAAAACTAATGCCTATCAAAGGAAAAAAAATACCAACCAAAATGCTAAGCCAAGATCCATTCAGTACATGGCTGGGAATTGAAATTCTAGAATGTGAAATCGGACGCTGCAAAGTTGGATTGACTATCAGAAAAGAAATGCTCAACAGTATGGGGAAGGCGCATGGAGGTATCAGTTACTCGCTGGCAGATACGGCTTTTGGTTTTGCAGCAAATACGCATGGAAAATATGCAGTTTCTATTGAAACGTCCATCAATCATATTGAAGCATTAGAAGAAGGTGATTTTATCACTGCCGAATCGGTCATCGAAAAAGTAAAAAACAAACTAGGGTTCAATATAGTAGAAGTTAAGCGAGGTAACGAACTCATTGCGTTGTTTAAAGGTGTTGTATATCGAACGCAAAAGGACTGGGAAGAATAAAATTGCGAATATAAAACAGCATAATAACGAGTGCTGAAGTTTGAAAATTATAAACTAAATGCCGAAATTTAACCATAAAAGATTAGAACTAATTAATTAAATAAAATATGAATTTAGAATACCTGAAGTTCATTAAAATATAAACTTCATCAATCAGTATTCTTTATTTGACATTCAATATTCAAAAAATGGAATCATACATCATAGACGGAGTTCGAACTCCCATAGGAAAATTCAAAGGGTCATTAGCTACTACACGTGTTGATGATTTAGGCGCATTGGTTATTAAGGAGCTAACTAATCGCAATCCCAACATACCAAAAGATGCTTATGACGATGTCATCTTAGGATGTGCCAATCAAGCAGGGGAAGACAATCGGAATGTAGCGCGTATGTCATCACTGTTGGCAGGGTTACCATACACGGTTCCAGGAGAAACGGTCAATAGACTTTGTAGTTCAGGATTATCCGCTATCATTCACGCCAATCGTGCTATTAAGGCAGGAGATGGTGATGTATTTATTGCTGGCGGTGTAGAAAACATGACGCGCGGGCCGTACGCTATAGCGAAACCATCAAGTGCTTTTGGAACAGACGCTAAAATGTATGACACGAGTTTTGGATGGCGATTCATTAATCAAAAAATGGAAAAAATGTATGGAACGGATGGCATGGGACAAACGGCTGAAAATCTCGTAGAAAAATACAACATCTCTCGCGAAGATCAAGATGCGTTTGCGTACAGAAGTCAAATGAAAGCCAGTCAAGCACAAGCGTCTGGACGATTGGCGAAAGAAATTGTAGCAGTAGCCATTCCACAGCGTAAAAAAGATCCGATCATTTTCTCGGAAGACGAATTTATAAAACCAACGACCACACCAGAAATTTTAGCCAAACTGCGACCAGCTTTCAAAAGTGAAGATGGAAGTGTTACTGCAGGAAATGCCTCTGGACTCAATGATGGTGCAGCAGCAACTATCATTGCCTCCAAAACAGCGGTTGAAAAATACAATCTTAAACCGATAGCACGTATTGTAAGCTCGGCGGTGGTTGGAGTAGAGCCACGCATCATGGGTATCGGACCTGTAAACGCATCCAACAAAGCCCTAGAAAAAGCAGGACTCACAA
This sequence comes from Kordia zhangzhouensis, assembly GCF_001005305.1. Classification (GTDB taxonomy): domain Bacteria; phylum Bacteroidota; class Bacteroidia; order Flavobacteriales; family Flavobacteriaceae; genus Kordia; species Kordia zhangzhouensis. Next base: position 41,391 of record NZ_LBMH01000018.1, on the reverse strand, counting down.
TGGACGACATGGATATCATAGAACTCAACGAAGCCTTTGCAGCGCAAAGTTTGGCATGCATTCGCGAATGGGGATTGGCCGATGATGATGAGCGAATCAATCCAAATGGAGGTGCTATTGCCATTGGTCATCCATTAGGTGTTACCGGAACGCGTATAGCCTATTCGGCGGCACTACAATTGCAGGAAACAGGCAAGCGTTATGCACTTATTACCATGTGTATTGGTGTAGGTCAAGGCTATGCCGCAATTATTGAAAATGTAAATATATAAAGTGATTAGGGCGTTTTCATGAAAGGTACTGAACAACATTGAAATGTGTGCTTTTATGGTGGCTATGTCGCTAGTAGCTTTTTGACAACTGTCATTTTTGCAAAGGCAGGAGTTAATTTTCTAAAAAGCCCAACAAATGCCTGCGTTGAGTGTAATTTAACTGCTTCAACGCTGATGCGAAAAACAAATCAACAAAAAAACCAATAGCTAAAAATAAAAATACAACACATGATTTTACAAAGCTATATTAACGGACAATGGACACAAGGGACTGGTAATGGAACGCCAATGTTTGATGCTGTTACCGGAGAAACTATCGGATTTGCAACTACAGCAGGACTAGATATTCCTGCTGCACTAGAATACGGAAGGACAAAAGGAGGAGAGCAGCTTCGAAAAATGACGTTTCAAGAACGTGGAAACATGCTCAAAAAACTAGCATTATATCTTACCAAACGCAAAGAAGAATTTTATGAAATTAGCTACAAAACAGGTGCGACACGTGTAGATAGCTGGATAGATATAGAAGGCGGATTTGGGAACTTATTTGCGAATGCTTCACTGCGTAAACTATTTCCAAACCAACCATTTCATGTAGAAGGCGATCCAATCGATCTCTCTCGCGGAGGTCGTTTTATGGCGCACCATATTCTAGTGCCAAAACGAGGAGTGGCTGTACATATCAACGCATTCAACTTTCCAGTGTGGGGAATGTTGGAAAAATGTGCGGTTAACTGGATGGCAGGAATGGCAGCAGTGGTTTTGCCAGCGCCGCAAACTGCCTATTTAACCGAAGCTGTGGTTAGAGTTATTATAGATTCAGGAATCTTACCAGAAGGAGCGTTGCAATTGCTAAGCGGGATGACCAAATCAATTTTAGATACGGTTGAATCGCAAGATGTGGTTACATTTACAGGTTCGGCACATACAGGACGTATTTTAAAGGCACATCCAAGACTTACCCAAGAAGCAGTACCATTTACAATGGAAGCAGACTCTTTAAACTGTTCTGTACTTGGTGAAGATGCAGTGCCTGGAACTCCAGAATTTGATTTATTCATCAAAGAAGTTCGTAAAGAAATGACCGTAAAAACAGGTCAAAAATGTACCGCTATCCGTAGAATTGTAGTGCCAGAAAACTTAGTAGAAGATGTGCAAATTGCTTTAAGAAATCAACTTAGTAAAGTCACTATCGGAGACCCGAGACTCAAAGAAGTTCGCATGGGTGCATTGATTAATCAAACACAAGTACAAAGTGTAAAAGATCAAGTATCTAAACTCGCAAAAACAGCTGATATCGTTTATGGAACCTTAGATACGATTGAAGCAGTTGGTGCTGATGGAGAAAAAGGAGCGTTTTTGAGCCCTATCTTACTCAGAGAAAACAATCCATTCAAAAATACAAGTGTACACGAAATTGAAGCCTTCGGACCTGTAAGTACTATTATGCCATATAAAAATATGGACGAAGCTATCCAATTGGCACAAATGGGGAAAGGTTCGCTAGTGTCTTCTATTTTTACGAATGATGATACAATTGCAAGAAAATATGTGGTTGGAGCAGCATCACATCACGGACGTATCTTGGTTGGAAATCGTGATATGGCAAAGCAAAGTACAGGGCATGGCTCACCATTACCGTTATTGGTTCATGGAGGTCCAGGACGTGCTGGTGGCGGCGAAGAAATGGGCGGAATGCGAGGCATCAAACATTATATGCAGCGTTGTGCCATTCAAGGTTCTCCAACTACATTGACGGAAGTAACAGGAATCTATCAGGCGAATGCCAATTACAAAGAAACAGACAAACATCCGTTTGCGTATCATTGGGAAGACATTGAAGCAGGAATGTCCATCAAAACGCACAAACGTACGGTTACCGATACTGATATCATCAACTTTGGAAATTTAACGTGGGATCATTTCTATGCGCATACAGACATTACATCGTTGGATGGAAGTATTTTTGAAAAACGTACGGCACATGGTTACTTTATCATTTCTGCAGCAGCGGGATTATTTGTCTATCCAAACAAAGGGCCAGTTGCGGCAAATTATGGATTGGAAGAATGTCGTTTCTTGCGTCCAATCTATCATAATGATACCATTTATGTGCGATTGACATGTAGAGAAAAAGTAGATCGCGATTCACGAGGAAAAGAATTGCCAAGCGGCATTGTAAAATGGTTTGTGGAAGTATTTGATCAAGAAGATGAATTGGTTGCTGTAGCAACAATTTTAACAATGGTTCAAAAGAAAAATCCATTTGCAACCATCAACAAAAATACAATACAAAACTATCTAGGAAAACTCATGGAAGATGCCAAACCTGCTTGGGGAACAATGAATGCACAACAAATGGTAGAACATTTGGAATATTCCTTGCGTGTGGCTTCTGGAGAAATTCAAGATTTTGAGATTGAAACACCTGAAAAAATATTGGAAAAAGTACACGAAACCTTGTACAATCACAATCCAATGCCGAGAAATTATGATGCGCCAAAGTTATTAGAGAAAGAGCTTTCTAACATGCGTTATGAAAATCTGGCGGAAGCCAAAACGAAATTACTAGAAGCGTATGACGAATTTGAAGCCTATTTCAAAGAACATCCAGAAGCGACTACAAAAAATGCAGTTTTTGGGCATTTGGATAAATTTGAGTGGGATTTGATGAATACCAAGCATTTTAATCACCACTTTGAGCAATTTGGTTTGTTGTAACAAGCCAAATTGCTCAAAGTAATTCTCGAGAAATCGGGAACCTTGTAATGTGAAGTCAAAACGTATTCTAACAAATCGAATTGTTGAAAATAATTTCTTAGAAATTAACAGCAAAAGTTAATCAAAATGCAAATTTACTCCGTTTACATTATCACAAATAAACCAAACGGTGTTCTGTATATTGGAGTTACTAAAGATTTAAAAAGAAGAATCAGGCAGCATAAAAATAAAGTACAACCAACAACATTTTCAGCACGATATAATTTGAGTAGATTGGTGTATTTTGAAAGCTTTGAAACCAAAGATGAAGCACTTTTGAGAGAAAAGCGCATGAAAAAATGGAATCGTGATTGGAAAGTTGAATTGATAGAAAAAGAAAACCCTGATTGTGAAAATTTAGTAGATAAAATAAAATAGAATAAACAAAAACAAAATTCCTATTTTCACGGGAAAATAAGTATAACCCTTAAAAAGATTCCCGCCTTCGCGGGAAATGAATATGACCGATCCATACGTACAACAACACATAGAAAACGGAGTAGCCACTATCGAATTTTTTCATCCAGCACATAACTCGTTGCCTGGTGATATTTTAGCAAAATTAGCACAAACTATTATCGATGCTGGAACGAATGATGAAATTAAAGTGATTATCTTGAAAAGCGGAAGAGATCGAACGTTTTGTGCAGGAGCGAGCTTTAAAGAACTCATCAATATCAACGATGCGGAAACAGGAAAAGTATTCTTCTCTGGTTTTGCGAATGTGATAAACGCCATGCGTAAATGTCCAAAATTCATTATCGGACGCGTACAAGGTAAAACTGTTGGTGGAGGCGTTGGACTCGCTTCAGCCGTAGATTATTGTATGGCGTCTAAATTTGCATCAATCAAACTCAGTGAATTGAATGTTGGAATTGGTCCCTTTGTGGTAGGTCCTGCTGTAGAACGCAAATTAGGATTGAGTGGTATGTCGCAAATTGCCATTGATGCCAATAGTTTTTACGATGCCGAATGGGCAAGAAGCAAAGGTTTGTATATGCAAGTTTTTGAAACCAATGAAGAATTAGACGAAGCAGTAACAGCATTTGCTAATCACTTATGTACCTACAATCCTGAGGCAATGGCAGAAATGAAAAAAGCCTTTTGGACAGGAACAGAAAACTGGGATGAATTGCTAGCAGAACGTGCAGCAATTTCGGGACGATTGGTATTGTCAGAGTTTACCAAAGAAACATTAAAACGATTTAAATAAAAGCTACTAGTAGTGAGAATTGAGATTAGTTCAAAGTTTTCACTACTCATAGCTCAAACTATAAAACATGATCTACGAATTTAAAGGCTATATTCCTGTGGTACACGAAAGCAGTTTTGTACATCCACTAGCGGCGGTGACAGGAAATGTGATTATTGGAAAAGATTGTTACATCGGTCCAGGTGCAGTCATTCGTGGTGATTGGGGAGAAATTATCTTGGAAGATGGCGTGAATGTGCAAGAAAATTGTACTGTTCACATGTTTCCAGGAAAATCAATTGTATTGAAAGAAAGTGCGCACATTGGGCACGGCGCAATCATTCACGGTGCCAATATTGGACGAAATGTGTTGGTCGGAATGAACACGGTAATCATGGATGATGCAGAAATCGGTGACGAAAGTATCATTGGTGCGATGGCGTTTGTCAAGGCGCAAACTGTGATTCCGAGTCGAAGTTTGGTCGTAGGAAATCCTGCAAAAATCATTAAACAAGTAAGTGACGAAATGATTGCTTGGAAAACCAAAGGAACGCAATTGTATCAACAATTACCGAAAGATTGTCATGAAACTTTACGTGAAGTTGAGCCGTTACGTGAAATTCCCAAAGAACGTCCTACACAAGAAGCATTCTATGATACCTTGCGCGATTTTATGGATGAAAAATAAAATGGTTATTCAGTTTTAGTCTTAGTGACTTCATCATACTTTAACTCTACTTTCTTATTTTTACGACCATATTCAACAATAACAGATGTTGGATTTAATCCAACAATTTTCCCTTCTATTAATTTTCCTCTTCTTCTAAAAATAACATTATCACCAATCTTGAGTTCAATTTTAGCGCTAGCATTTGTAGAAACATTAACATTAGTTAGTTGTACGCCCCAAACATCACCAATGACTTTCACTTTTTTACCATTATCTTTTACGTAAATTTTAGCATTTCTCAAAAATTCACCCTCATACTCTTTAGTTAGATTATCTACAGCTTGTTCTAAAGCATCGTCATTTTTTGATTTGGCAATAGCTTCAACATCTCTCTTTAATAAAACATAATTTTGACTATCATCAAGATTTCTATTACTAATAGCTGTTAAATCGCCAATGCGGATATAATTTCCACAAGATACTAGCATGAGTGATACGATTGCAAAGAAGAATACTTTATTCATAATTTTTTACAGTTGATTAATTCTCACATAAAAATATCTGAAAAGAATAAAAAAAAATTACGGTTTCCCTCAAAAGCAATATTATTCTCCCATCATTCGCAATACGGCTTTTTCATAAATCGCTCTGACACGATTGTATTCTTGCGGCTGATTATTTAAAAAATGCTCAATCATTACACCAGAATTAATTTCTAAGACAAAAAATTCTCCAGTAACAGTTTCAATAATATCTACAGAACAAAAGCGAATATTGATTGCTTTAGCAGCTTTGGTAGCAAGTGCTGAAATTATATTATTTTCAATAATCTCTGCTTGAGCTCCTTCTCCCAAATTACTCTTCCAATTAACTTCAACAATTTCATCTTTTTGCGGAATATCACTCAAATTGCGGTCACTTCTATTTGCAAAAGCATAAATTATATTCTGCAGCGTTTCTTCAGAAAACGTATGTTGCAATAGCTCTAAAATAGTAGAAGTGCCAGTGCCTTTAACAAAAGGAATGTTTTTTTGATACAATAACTCAACTTCTCCATCAAGCATTACAGCTCTGTATTCTTTTTTTATCGAATAAAAAGGGGATAAGCAAATACTTCGATACTTAGAAAATAATAAATGTAGCGCTTTTTCTAGCTGTATAACCGACTTTACAACAAATACATCATTTCCGCCAGTTCCATCAATAGGCTTGCAGACAATTTTTTGAGCATTGTCTTGAAAAAACTGTAAAATGTGTTGCCAGTTTCCAGCAATACCTACGTATTTCTCTAGCTCAGGATTTAAAAAAAGACGATGCTGTACTGTAGGAATCTGTGCAGCTTCTAATAAATCTGTTGTAGCACTCTTATCGCCAGCAATCATTTTAGAAGTCGCAGAGTTCAGTTCAAAATTATAGCCAAAAATATGCTTGTGGACATCGTTTTTAGACAACTTCAAAATCCAGTCATACGAAAAAGATTGAATTGTGATTTCATGTTCGTTGGCAATATCGTATACAATACGAACTAAATTTCGTTTACTGTTGGAGATAGTAGGCATGCTGTAAAATTAATGGTCAAAGATAGTGGAAAACACAATAGTAATAGCGATTAAAATCACAACACATCCAAATTCAACTCATGTGTCTGTTTTCCTTTGGACAATGCAATATAACTTTGTACACTTCCCAAATACGGTAGTAACGTCAATTTTGTAATAATAAATTTTTCGTAAGCTTCCACATCTTTTACGACGAGTTTCAATAAATAATCAAAATTTCCCGTAACGCGATGACATTCGACTACTTCAGGGAATTCGTTGATTTGTTTCACAAATTTTTCTAGATAACTGCGCGTATGTCCTTGTAAGGTAATTCCAATAAAAACGGTTTGCTTGAGCCCTATTTTCTTAGCATTCAATAATGCAACATACTTATTAATATATCCTTCTTTTTCAAGTTTTTTAATACGTTCAAAAACAGGTGTGGTTGACATATTAAGTTCTTCGGCAAGGCTTTTAGTAGTTCGATTGCTATTCTCTTGTAAAAGTCTTAAAATCTGTAAGTCTATACGGTCTAATTTCATTAGTATTTAGATAAAAATTATAAAAAAAGGAGATGAATTCATCTATAAAAGAAAAAAACAATTATAAAATTCAAAAATAAAGAAAAAAAATCTAGTTAACATATTGAAGTTAGTGTATTAACGTTTATATGTTGCAAAAACAGTATTTTTGTTCTGATTAAAAAGTTCCCTTATAAAACCTGACTTTTTCATTTGTATCTGATTAGTTTTTTTTGAAGAAAAATGAAAAAATAAAATAAACGCTCATGCCTATTGTACCGTTGAAAATGCCCAAAATGGGAGAAAGTATCTCCGAAGCCACAATTATTAGTTGGTTAAAAAATGTAGGAGATACCATTGAAATTGAAGAAACAATACTAGAAGTAGCTACGGATAAAGTAGACTCTGAAGTTCCTTCTCCTTGTTCTGGAACGATAACTGAAATTAGATACCAAGCAAATGAAGTAGTGCCGGTAGGTGAAATATTGGCACTGATTGATGCTTCAGAAATAGCAAATACACAATCAGAAGTTTCAAATAATGAGTTAAAGAAAGAAACTTCAAAAGTAACTGAAAAAGCAGTAGTAAATCATGCAGCTATAAAGGCAGAAGACTCTCAATTTGTAAGAAATCCAGATGCTTTTCTCTCTCCGTTGATTGTTAGTATTGCAAAAAAAGAAAACATGACAATCGAAGAAGTGCAAAGCATTCCAGGGACTGGAGCTGACGGGCGTATTCGAAAGAGTGATGTGTTTAACTATTTAAAAAATAGAAAATACCCATTAGCAAGTCGTCCACAAACTGCACCTAAAGTTGCTAAAAGTACTTACAACCCATCGCCAATCAAATTTGTAGAAGGTCATGATACCATTGTCGAAATGAATCGCATGCGCAAAATGATTGCTGATCATATGGTGTACTCTAAGCATACATCGCCTCATGTAACAGCCTATATAGAAATTGATGTAACCAATATGGTAGCATGGCGAAACGAACAAAAAGTAGCTTTTCAAGAAAAATATGGAGAGCGTTTAACGTTTACGCCTCTATTTGTTGAAGCTGTATCAAAAGCAATCATTGATTTTCCAGGAATCAACGCTTCTGTTTCAGAAGATGGAAAAAAGGTAATTCAACGAAAAGACATTAATATTGGAATGGCAACAGCCTTACCAACAGGAAACTTGATAGTACCTGTCGTAAAAAATGCAGATGAAAAAAATCTAAAAGGATTAGCTTCGGAAGTAAATCATTTGGCAAATGCAGCGCGTGACAACAATCTTAAACCCGAAGAAATTCAAGGAAGTACATTCACAATTTCCAATGTAGGAACTTTTGGAAGTTTAATGGGAACACCAATTATCAATCAGCCAGAAGTAGCCATTCTTGCATTAGGAATTATTAAAAAACGAGCGGAAGTAATTACGACAAACAAAGGAGATGAAATTGCAATCAGAAGTATGATGTATTTATCCTTGTCATTTGATCATAGAGTTGTTGATGGATATCTAGGAGGGTCATTTTTACGTAAAGTAGGCGATTATCTAGAAGAATTTGATCCAAAAAGAAAGATATAATACTTTCTAAGTAGTACAAGACAATACTAGATGTACTCAACCAATTTATATATAATAATAAATACAAAAACTGAAACATAGTTTTAAAGACCAAAGAAACTTGGTTTTGAATAAAAATAAACAAACCACTAAATTCCCCATAAAATGCAAGTAGCACAACAAATTCAAATCACCAAAGCAGCAACATCAAATGTGTCTAAGCTTGACTTTGACAATATTCCTTTAGGAAGAACTTTTACAGATCATATGTTTATCTGTTCATATGAAGATGGAGAGTGGCAAACACCAAAAATACTTCCGTTAGGAATGATTCCGACACATCCAGCCGCTATGGCATTGCATTATGGACAAGCCATTTTTGAAGGAATGAAAGCAACAGTAAATGCGCAAGGAGAGCCTTTACTTTTTCGTCCAGATGAAAATGCAAAACGATTGAATTTTAGTGCCAGACGTATGGGAATGCCAGAATTTCCAGAAACACTATTTGTTGAAGGGCTTAAAAAATTAGTAGATATGGAGCGTGGTTGGATTCCACCACAAGAAGGAAGTGCTTTGTATTTACGTCCGTTTATGTACGCAACAGAACCATTCATTGGTATGCGTGCAGCCACAAGCTACAATTTTATCATTATTGCGTCTCCAGCAGGACCATTTTTTACCAAACGTATCAAACTATATGCAGAAACTAAGTTTATACGCGCTGCAGAAGGAGGAACAGGGGAAGCTAAAGCCGCAGGAAATTATGCCGCAGCTATTCGTCCTACAGAAATTGCAAAAGCCAAAGGTTTTGATCAAGTCTTGTGGTTGGATGCACATGAGTTCGAATACATCCAAGAAGTAGGAACAATGAATATTTTCTTTAAGATTGATGGAAAATTCATGACGCCAAGTTTGGATGGTGCAATTTTAGATGGAATTACACGCAAAAGTGTAATCTCCATTTTGCAAGATAATGGATACGAAGTAGAGCAACGCCCAATTAAACTATCTGAAATAAAAGAAGCTGCTTCCAACGGAACTTTAGAAGAAGCTTTTGGAACAGGAACTGCTGTTGGAATTGCGATGATTCAAGCCATTGGACATCGAGAAGAAGAAATTCATGTATCTGATGAAAGCCCTGTGGGACAAATGGTCATGGATACAATCAACGGAATTCGTTCTGGGAAGTTAGTAGATAAATACAACTGGATGGTTGCTGTAGCTGAATAAGCAATCATTAAAAAGTATGTTTTAACTCCGCTCAACGCACTTTAAAAACAGGGTACATATGTATATCAGCGGAGTAAAAGGGAACCAAATAGGATAAAACTTTTATGAACAAAGAAATATTACAAAAAGGATTTTCATTGCTCTGCACAGCCAAAGCAATGGCAACATTATATGAAGACAATTTTAAAGTCGTTTCCAAATATGTACATGCTACTTCGCGGGGACACGAAGCTATCCAATGTGCGGTTGGGATGCAATTACTTCCACAAGATTATGCGTTTCCATACTATCGTGATGATGCTATGTTGCTCTCAATAGGAATGCGTCCGTATGATTTGATGTTGCAATTGTTGGCTAAAAAAGAAGATCCATTTTCAGGCGGACGAACGTATTATTCGCATCCAAGCTTGAAAGATGTTGATAAACCTAAAATTCCACATCAGTCTTCCGCTACGGGAATGCAAGCCATTCCTGCTACAGGAACTGCTATGGGAATGCAATATAAAGAACTGCAACATATAGAAGATCAAGCGGCGAAAAATTCTCCTTTTGGCGAAACTCGCCATCTCAAACCAATTACTGTTTGTTCTTTAGGAGATGCTTCTGTAACTGAAGGAGAAATTGCGGAAGCATTTCAAATGGCGGCTTTAAAACAATTGCCAATTCTATACTTAGTACAAGACAATGGATGGGACATTTCAGCGAATGCCGCAGAAACCAGAGCGCAAAATGCAGCTGAATACGCAGAAGGTTTCAAAGGATTAGAGGCAGTTTCTATTGATGGTGCTAACTTCATTGAAAGCTATGAAACACTCGAAAAAGTGATTAAGACGATTCGTGAAGAACGCCGCCCTATACTCGTACATGCCAAAGTTCCATTATTAAATCATCATACATCTGGTGTGCGAATGGAGTGGTATCGTGACGATTTGGAAGAAGCACGTTCGCGCGATCCGTATCCAGTACTCAAACAACAATTAAAGGATAATGGTTTTTCTGATGAGGAAATTTCAACTATCGAAGCAACTGCTATTGCTCAAGTAAAAGCAGATTTTGAAGAAGCCTTGCAAGCTGAAGATCCAACACCTGCAGATTTGTTTACGCATGATTTTGCACCAACTACCATTACAGAAGAAGTTGGAGAGCGTAGTCCAAAACGCGAAGAAAAAGTTGTGATGGTTGATTGTGCTTTGTTTGCTGTGGAAGAACTCATGAGAGCTCACAAAGAATGTTTGTTATATGGACAAGATGTAGGAGGGCGTTTAGGAGGAGTGTTCCGTGAAGCAGCTACGTTAGCGCAAAAATTTGGGGACGATCGTGTATTCAATACACCAATACAAGAAGCTTTTATTGTAGGATCAACTGTGGGGATGAGTGCAGTTGGTTTGAAGCCAATCGTGGAAGTACAATTTGCTGATTACATTTGGCCAGGGCTTAATCAATTGTTTACAGAAGTAAGTCGTTCTTGTTATCTGTCTAACGGGAAATGGCCAGTTTCAATGATTTTGCGCGTACCTATAGGTGCCTATGGAAGTGGTGGACCGTATCACTCCTCTTCTGTAGAATCTGTATTGACAAACATACGAGGGATAAAAATTGCCTATCCTAGTAATGGGGCAGACTTAAAGGGATTGATGAAAGCAGCGTACCATGATCCGAACCCAGTAGTGATTTTAGAGCATAAAGGATTATATTGGTCTAAAGTGCCAGGAACTAAAGGCGCAACTTCCGTTGAACCTGCGGAAGATTATATGCTGCCGTTTGGGAAAGCAAATGTGTTGCAAGAAATTTGGAAGCAGGATCAAAAAGAAACTATGACGGTGGTTACGTATGGAATGGGAACACATTGGGCAATGAATGCAGCTGAGGGACAACGCGAGCAAATTGAGATTATTGATTTGCGAACCCTCTATCCGTTAGATGAAGAAACAATTATTGAGTCTGTACAAAAAACAGGAAAATGTTTGGTGGTAACCGAAGAACCTGTCAATAATTCATTTGCGAGAGCTATTGCGGGAATGGTACAAGAAAAATGCTTCAAGTATCTAGATGCACCTGTCATGGTCATTGGTTCAGAAAACATGCCTGCTATTCCGCTGAATAGTACCTTAGAGCAAACGATGATTCCATCAACGGAAAAGGTGAAACAAAAAATAGAAGAGTTAATGAAGTATTAATAATTTATGTAGTATCCTGTTGTACTACTTAAAAAGTAAAAAGGCTGCTTGAAAATCGTGATCAAACAGCCTTTTTTATGTTTTATTAGTCTACTAAAAATTAAAATGCTCCGCCAAAAGTTACTGCTTCACACAAGAAATCTCCTGGGCTTGATCCGCAGTTACATTGTGTCGGATTGTATGCTGAACCACAAGCCACATCAGTCGCTTGACATTGCGGAAATTGAGTATTGCAATTATCCGAAGGACTTGGTTGAGGAACAGAAGTGCAGGTGTCTTGTGCACATGTTAAAGTACATTCAATATCTGAGTTACAACCTGGCCCAACGTTAGAACCTCCAACAATTTGTTTTGCTCGGTCAAAAGAGGCAATGCTAGACTTGTTTAATTTTAGCTTTCCTAATTGTACATTCTTTTTTTTCATGATTTGAAATTTTAAGTGGGTTTTTTATTAGTATTAAAAGTTAAGTGAAAACTATAAACTAAGCGAGTCCTCCAAAGGTTCCTGCTTCGCATAAAAAGTCTCCTGGACTAGATCCACAGTTACACTTTGTTGGGTTATACGCAGAGCCACAAGCTACATCGGTTGCTTGACATTCTGGGAATTGTGTTTGGCATCCTTCCGTTTCAGCTGGTGGACAGTCACTCGTTAATGGTGGACATCCAAAGCTACATCCTGGTCCTACTACCGATCCTCCAACAATCTTATACGATTGATTGAAAGAAGCAATGTTAGACTTTGAAAGCTTTAATTTTCCCAATTGTACATTCTTTTTCTTCATAATTGTGATTTTAAGTTTTGATGAATGTACTAAAATTAGAAGCAGACAAAAAAGGGGAAAACTGTAATAAGAGTATGGTTTTTTTGTTTTTGTATCTTGAAAATACAAACGCTAAGAATTTAAAAACTAGCTTTTTAAGAAAAAGATGATACAAAAAGTATCATAATATGTTATGGAGATAAAAAGGATATACCTCTTTTCTCATTTTAAATGCGCAAGAAAATAATTATGTCCCTAATTTATAATGGTTTTAATAAGTTTATCGTCCTTGTAAATATATTGTTCTACTATTTTCCCTTGTTCATCGTAAATAGTATACTCTCCATGAAAAAGTCCGTGCTTGTAATAGTATTCTTCTTTCACGACACCATTTTCATAATATTCTTTCCAAGGACCTTCAGGCAACCCTTTATCTCGATATTCTCCTTCTATTTCGATGGCACCTGATTCGTAGTATACAGTGCTTTTTCCATACTTTTTCCCATTTTTGTAATGAGTTACAATTTTTTTGTTTCCATTGGGATGATAGTATATATTTTCTCCATCAACTATTTTTCCATTCCTATACTCAGTTTTGTAGTGTAGTGCGCCGCCCGCATGAAACTCAGTACACAGTCCATGTTTTATACCATTTTCATATGTATCTACACCAAGTAATTCTCCATCAGGGTGAAAACGATATGCTTTTCCTTGTTTGATGCCAGCTTTGTATAAAGTAGCCGTAGCTAGTTTTTTATTATTATTGAAAGTGAGCCACAAACCTTCACGTTTTCCGTCATGGAGGATGCCAAAACTCTCTTCAAGAATTTGTCCTTTCGATTGCGGATCGTATACATGTTGAACTGAAAGTTCTGATTCATAAAGCTTTCTTTTTTTACCGTTCTCATACATGAATGATTTGTGTTTACCATTCGCTTTATAACGAAAAAATAATCCTTTTTTCTCTCCATTTTCTATTACGCTAATCTCTTTTAGATAATTTTTTTTGTCAAGCTTTATTGAGAGTTGCGCTTGTGCAAGTAGTGTCATGGAAAAGAGTGTACAGCAAAAAAATAAAAAGACTGTTTTTAGCGACATAGGACTTATATTTTATAAGGGTAAATATATAAAAATGTGGCGTTCAAGTTTATAAATGAACTCATAAATTAGAATCTACAACAGTAACTATCTGTAATCTAATTTGTTTAACAGGAAACAAAAATCATTCCAACGTTGTAGTAGTATGAATATAGAAGAGAGGCTATTCTTTGTAGTATTTTTTTCTACTGAAATTAACCGAAATAAGAGTTTTTTCCTATGCACAGCAGCACAGAATCTGAGCAAAGGTGCAGCGCTTTTTTTATACCGTTGTAAAAATGAGAAAAATCCATAAAAAAAGCCTTGAAACACAAGGCTTCAAGGCTTTTAGTAATGTGTGTATGTTTTTAGTTTGCGCTTGCCATCGGCGGGTATTCTTTCATAATTTCGGCTACAAACTCACGGATACGCTCTTCTTTTTTCTCAATGCTTCGGTTGTTGTTAAGGTTTCCAGTACCTCTTCCTTGCCAAACCAACTCTTTTTGCTTAGTATCGATTAAATCAATGTATAGTACGCCTTCGGTACGAGTTCTGACAGTACTCATAGGAGCACCTCCCCAAAACCATGGCTGAAATCCCCATCCCCAACCAAAGTATGCATTATTATTAATATCAACACGCTTATTGGCTTTGGTCATAATGTTGACTAGCAAGTCAGGGTTTTCAGATTTTACAAAGCCTCTGTCGGTAAGTTCTTTTTCAATGGAACGAAGAATACGTTTTTTATCAAGATCTGAAATTTCTACTTGATCAATTCCTGTTTTGTAAAACGCAAATGTTTTATACGAATTGAAATCTGCTTCTTTATCATAATCAGAAACCACTCTGACTGAAACACAAGAAGTAACGAGTAGGAGAGCTACTACAGGGAAAAGTAATTTAACTGTTTTCATATCACTGCTTTTTTTGGATTACAACTTTAGCCTAATAACGTATCGTCTACGATATTTGGAAGTGTCACCTGTAAATTAGGTTCAACTTCCATGGCGCGTTTTATAGCAAAAATAGCTTCTTCATTTCGAGCCCAACTTCTTCTAGCTATTCCATTGTTTACATCCCAAAATAACATAGAATGTAATCGCCTCGACGCTTCTATACTACCATCAAGAACCATGCCGAATCCGCCGTTGATGACTTCTCCCCAGCCAACACCACCGCCATTGTGAATAGAAACCCAAGTGGCTCCTCTAAAGCTATCTCCTATAACATTATGGATAGCCATATCAGCAGTAAAACGAGAACCATCATATATGTTGGAGGTTTCTCTATATGGAGAATCGGTGCCGGAAACATCATGATGATCACGTCCTAAAACGACAGGACCAATTTCACCACGTTCAATAGCCTCATTAAATGCTTGGGCAATTTTCATACGTCCTTCAGCATCTGCATATAAGATACGAGCTTGTGAGCCAACAACGAGTTTGTTTTCTTGAGCTCCTTTAATCCAACGAATGTTGTCTGCCATTTGTTGTTGAATTTCAGTAGGAGATACTTTCATAATCTCTTCTAAAACGTTACACGCTATTTGGTCAGTCTTTGCAAGATCTTCTGGTTTTCCTGAAGCACAAACCCAACGGAAAGGACCAAATCCATAATCAAAACACATTGGGCCCATGATATCTTGAACATAGCTAGGATATTTAAAATCAATACCATTTTTAGCCATCACATCTGCACCAGCACGGGATGCTTCTAGTAAAAACGCATTTCCATAATCAAAGAAGTAAGTTCCTTTTTCAGTATGCTTATTTACAGCAGCAGCATGTCTGCGAAGAGTTTCTTGTATTTTTTCTTTAAAAAGTTCAGGTTGATTTGCCATCATGTCGTTGGCATCTTCATAAGAAAGGTCTACTGGATAATAACCTCCAGCCCAAGGATTATGGAGAGATGTTTGATCACTTCCAAGGTCAACATATATATCGGCTTCATCAAATTTTTCCCAAACATCTACAATATTCCCTTGATAAGCAATTGAAACAACTTCCTTATTTGCCTTTGCTGTTCGAACTCTGCTTACTAATTTGTCTAAATCATGAATCACTTCATCAACCCATCCTTGCGAGTGACGTGTTTGGGTAGCTTTCGGATTAACCTCAGCACAAACTGTAATGCAACCTGCAATATTTCCCGCTTTAGGTTGTGCTCCACTCATACCTCCTAAACCTGCTGTGACAAAAAGCTTACCTTCTAAGCCTTCTCCGTTTTTAGAGATTTTTCGTCCTCCATTCAATACAGTGATTGTGGTTCCATGTACAATACCTTGTGGACCTATGTACATATAGCTTCCTGCGGTCATCTGTCCGTATTGAGTTACACCTAGTGCGTTAAATTTTTCCCAGTCGTCTGGTTGTGAGTAATTAGGAATCATCATACCATTTGTTACAACTACACGTGGCGCATCTTTATGAGAAGGAAATAAACCTAGCGGATGTCCTGAATACATCACCAATGTTTGTTCATCATTCATGGTAGCTAGATACTGCATGGTGAGTAGGTATTGTGCCCAATTTTGAAAAACACCACCATTTCCGCCATAGGTAATAAGTTCATGAGGATGTTGAGCAACTGCATAGTCAAGGTTGTTTTGAATCATCAACATGATAGCTTTCGCCTGTGTCGATTTGCCTGGGTATTCATTAATAGGACGAGCATACATTTTATAGTCTGGACGGAAACGATACATGTAAATTCGACCATACGTTTCAAGTTCTTCTTTAAACTCAGGGAGTAGCACTTCATGATGTTTTTTATCAAAATAGCGCAATGCATTTCGGAGTGCCAATTTTTTCTCTTCAGGAGATAATATTTCTTTGCGCTTAGGCGCATGATTAATGGTAGAATCGTATGGTTTTGGACTTGGTAATTCGTTAGGGATTCCTTGTAAAATATGTTCTTGTACTGTCATTGTTAAATTAAATTGTAGAAAGGTTCGTTATGTATACTATTAAGCTGATGTAACAACTTTTTTCTATGGATAACGAATATCTACACGATGAAAATGTGCAGTAGCTTTTTTATATTTCATTAAGGTTCGATCCATGAAATCTATTTTCTTTTTTTATTGAATCCGTATGGGCAATGCCTGCAACCACTCTCGCAACAATACCCTCTTTTTAGATGAAACTGTTCGGTAAATACCTTGTAACCTTCTGGTGAAAGGTAAAAATCACCTTCTTCAATAGGAATTATTTTCTTCATTTCTACAAAGGTACTTAAATTGGCGTAAATTTTGAATGTACATACATATGGTTTTTGTATCAAAATATATAGTTCCTAAGGGTTTTCGTGGAATCACATTGTATCCTTTTATTTTTTTGAGATCTACTCATGATATGCTTAATAAAAAATTGGTGTATCATGAGCGTATACATTTGCGTCAACAATTGGAACTGCTTGTTATTCCTTTTTATGTTTTATACATTCTTGAGTGGTTGGTACGATTGTGCTATTATAGAAACCGACATAAAGCATACGTAAACCTAAGTTTTGAGCGGGAAGCTTATTGCAATGAGCATGACTTTACCTATTTGAAAAATAAAAAATGGTTTAGTTTTATTTACTACTTATAAGGATATAAAATGAATGTAACAAGAAGAATTGTATTCTTGTTAACTCAATAAAAAAGGGGATTAACTCATTCGTGTTTTTTTTGAGAGGATAGAATGTAGAGCTTTGATGAAAACTACAATTCTAGCAGTATGAAACACATATTACATTTTTGGATATTCCTTTT
Organism: Kordia zhangzhouensis; assembly: GCF_001005305.1. Classification (GTDB taxonomy): domain Bacteria; phylum Bacteroidota; class Bacteroidia; order Flavobacteriales; family Flavobacteriaceae; genus Kordia; species Kordia zhangzhouensis. Next base: position 23,880 of record NZ_LBMH01000018.1, on the reverse strand, counting down.
TAGCGCCACTTTAGTAGCACAACAAATTCCTAAAGTAACAGTAAAGGATGCAGCAGATTTGAAACTTACGGATCTGGCGGTAGAGGTAAAGATTATAGGAAACGTAGCTGTTACTACCTACGATATGAAATTTTATAATGGTTTGGATAGAACCTTGGAAGGAGAATTGGTTTTTCCTTTGGGAGAAGGCCAAATAGTGTCTGGTTTTTCTATGGATGTTAATGGCGCTATGAGAGAAGCAGTTATTGTAGAAAAAGAATTAGGAAGAGTTGCCTATGAAAATACCATGCGACAAGTAATTGATCCAGGGCTGTTAGAAAAGACAGAAGGGAATAATTACAGAACGCGCGTATATCCAATCCTTGCCAAGCGACACAAACACATTGTCATTACGTTTGAACAGGAACTACATACACTTGATGGAATGCAAGTTTACGAGTTGCCACTAGGCTTTACAGAAAAACTCTCTAACTTTTCTGCAACAATTAATGTATACACCGAGCAAACACCTTTGGTAGGAAAAAGCAACTACAAAGATTTTTATTTTCAAAAACAACAACATGCATTTGTTGCAACAGTTTCAAAAACAAATCATGCACCGACGGAAGCAATCGTAGTTCGGATTCAAAATTCCATAAAGCAAGAAAATCTGAATACCTATAACGGTTATTTTTACTATACAAAAGTTTTTAAACCTACTTCACGACTTAAAAAGAAACCGAAAAAAATCACCTTGCTTTGGGATGCATCGTATTCAATGCAATTTCGGGATGTAACCAAAGAGCTGCAAGTATTAGAAAGTTATTTGAAATATGTGCAAAATGTTCACGTAGATTTGATTACGTTTAACAATCAAATTAAGCGACAAGACCAAATAAGTATTCAAAATGGAGATACAAGTGCATTAATATCATCAATAAAGAATACAGTGTATGATGGAGGAACAAGTATGGGTATTTTTAATAATAAGCGTTTTCATACAGATGAAATTCTATTGTTTTCTGATGGACTGCTGAATTTGGGTACGCTTACCACACAACAACACATTCCTGTTTATACCATTAACTCTTTGGGAGCTTCTAATCATGAATATTTGCAACAGTTAGCAACAGCGACAGGCGGTAATTATTTGAATCTTGTTAGAGCTTCTGTACCGAAAGCCGTACAAACATTAAAAAGAGAAACCTTCCAGTTTTTAGGAATTGAAAAGAATAACAAAGTATTTGAAGTATATCCTAAAACACAGGTAAATGTATGGGAAAATTTTTCGATTAGTGGACAGTTTGCAGAAGCGACACAAGTAACACTGTTGTTTGGCTATGGCGGAAAAGTAACGGAGAAAGTTTTATTAGATATAAATGTTTCCGAAGGAACCCAAGAGGTCAAACGATTATGGGCAAAGAAAAAATTAACATATCTCAATCAAGACAAAGAAGCTAACAAAGAGAAGATTATTACACTCTCTAAACAATTTCGTATCCTAACAGATTACACGTCTATGATTGTGTTGGATCGTTTGGAAGACTATGTGCGTTATAAAATTGAACCGCCGGCAGAACTGATGGAAAATTATAAAGAATTATTGGCAGAAGAAGCTGAGGAAGCACGAGAACGAAATAAAAGAATTGAACTTAACAAAGAAGAAATTGAAGAAGATTATCAAGATATTATCGATTGGTATTTTGGGAAGAAAAAAGTAGTGAAGCCACAGAAAGAGAACACTGCAAATACAACAAGGACTGCACAGGCAACAACGACTACTACTGAAAATACAGCAAATAAAACAAGTACAACAACGATAGCATCAAACACTATGCAACAAGCAACCAATACGACAAGACCGAATACCATTACAGGAATTGTTTTAGATGACGAAGGTGAGCCGCTTCCAGGTGCGAATGTGTATATAATAGAAGAAAATCGAGGAACTACTACTGATTTTGATGGAAAGTTTACCTTACAGGGAGCAGAAGGTATGATGTTACGAATTGCGTATGTAGGCTTTGAAGCTGTTGATGTTCCTGCAAGTGCTACAGAAATGCGTATACAATTGAAGGGCAATGCAGTATTGGACGAAGTTGTTGTAGTAGCCTACGGTTCTGTAAGAGAAAGGAAAGCAGTAGCTTCTGCTATTGCCACGGTAGAGTCAGAATCCATAGATCGTGTATTGCAAGGAAGTGCAGCTGGTGTACAGATTTCTACAGGTTCAGGACAGCCAGGGCAAAATAGTTCAATCATCATCCGCGGAAGAAGTTCTTTTATTTCGAATGGAGATCCTTTATTTGTAATTGACGGTGTTCCATCAACTAAAAACGTACCACCTGACGATATTCAAAGTATTACGGTACTTAAACAACCTGCCGCCACAGCACTTTATGGAATCCGTGGACGAAATGGGGTAATGATTATCACTACGAAAAAAGGAGCTAGCACCTATACAAAAGAAATCGATTCGCTCAACAAAAAAATAGAAGGAAAAATTCAGCTCAAATCGTGGAATGCAGATATGCCATATATCAAGCTGCTGGAAAAAGAAAAATCAGTAGCAGCAGCGTATCAAAAATATATACAAATACGAAGTGAATACACCAACATGCCAACGTTCTATATAGATGTAGCAGACTTTTTTTATGTGCGAAATGCAAAAGAATTAGCTGTAACCATTATTACGAATCTTGTAGAAATAGAGTTGGCTAATTATGAACTATTAAAAGCGGCTGCATACAAGTTAGAATATTTTGAACAAATGGAAACGGCAGTGAAATTGTATGAAAAAGTATTGGAATTGCGCCCAGAAGAACCGCAATCGTACAGAGATTTGGCACTAGCATACGAGCAAGTAGGAAAGATTAAAGAGAGTTATGACTTACTTTATAAAATTTATGACGGGCAATTACTCGAAAAAGACGAACAAGAAAATTATCTAGGAATGGAAGCGATTGCATTCACAGAATTAGCGCGCTTAACGCAGCAACATTCACAAACATTGAAAATAAACAAAGAAACGCTAAAAAAACTACCAAACATGCCAGTAGATGTACGTGTGGTGATTGATTGGAATCATGTAGATACAGATATTGATTTGTGGGTAGTAGATCCTAATGGAGAAAAAGCATTTTATAAAAATCCTGCTACACAAATAGGAGGTAGAATGTCAAACGATTTGACTGAAGGATATGGTCCAGAAGATTTTATGCTAAAAGATGCTATTGAAGGAATGTATACTGTATATGTTAACCATTACTCGGATGATATGCAAAAAGTATCCGGTCCTACCATATTAAAAGTAACGTTGTATACAAACTATGGAAAGAAGAACCAAACAAAGAAAACTACAGTGGTCCGATTGGAAAAGAAAAAAGGAGAATTGGAAGTAGGGAATTTGTTTTTCTCCAAGAAGTGATGGTTGTAATTTTTGCTGTATTTTTGAGGCTTGAATGGATTTTCAAACGACAAACATACCAATCCAAGAAGTAAGCTTGAACTTTGCTGCCGATAAACGCTTATTTATAAAGCGAGAAGATTTAATTCATCCATTTGTTTCTGGAAATAAGTTTAGAAAACTAAAATATAATCTAAAGGAAGCTCAGGCGCAACAATACGATACCTTACTTACGTTTGGTGGAGCTTATTCCAATCATATTGCAGCAGTTGCTGCCGCAGGAAAGTTATACGGTTTTCAAACAATTGGTGTTATAAGAGGAGAAGAATTGCTTGATAAAGTTGGGAGTAATCCAACCTTGCAATTTGCCGTAAATCAAGGCATGCACTTAGAGTTTGTATCACGAGAAGCTTACCGAGAAAAAACGTCGGAAACATTTCGTACACAATTAAAACAAAGATTTGGGCGTTTATATATCATTCCAGAAGGAGGAACAAATACACTAGCAGTAAAAGGTTGCTCAGAAATTATTACGACAGCCACGAGTGATTTTGAAGTAATTTGCTGTGCTGTTGGAACAGGAGGAACTATAGCAGGAATCAGTAATGGTGCTTTTCCACATCAACGTGTTTTAGGCTTTCCGGCATTAAAAGGCAATTTTTTATCAGCAGAGATTCAAAAATACACACCAAAAGAAAATTGGCAATTAATCCATAACTATCATTTTGGCGGCTATGGAAAAGTTTCGAACGAATTGATTCGCTTTATAAATGATTTCAAAGAGCAAACAGCGATTCCTTTAGATCCTATATATACGGGAAAAATGCTATATGGAATCGTAGATTTGATCAAAAATGGATATTTTGCCAAACAAAACCGTATTTTAGCAATTCATTCAGGAGGATTGCAAGGAATTGCCGGAATGAATCAGAAATTACGCAAAAAAGGACGAGAAACGATTATATAATTCATGAAAAAACAACTCATCTACACCCTTTTAGGATTACTCATACTATCAAGTTGTGGTACGCAAAATCGCGTGGCTAAAACAAAAAAGCCTACAAAAAAAACAACACGAATTGTAAAGACCAAACCTCCTGTAACGGAAACTGAGGAAGTGGAAACCACTTCGCCAGAAGTAAAAGTAACTGTGCCGAATCCTTCAGCTGGAAAAACAGCAACAGAATTATATATTGAGACTTACAGTGAAGTTGCTAAGAAAGAAATGGAACGTCATGGAATTCCTGCAAGTATTACATTGGCTCAGGGAATTTTAGAATCAGGCTCAGGAAAAGGCCCATTAACTCTTCGCTCTAATAATCACTTTGGTATAAAATGTCACAAAGGTTGGAAAGGACAACGAGTATATCACGATGACGATGAAGATCAAGAATGTTTTCGAAAATATGCAAATCCAGCATACTCTTTTACAGATCATTCCTTGTTTTTAACTGGCAGATCTCGGTATGCTTTCCTTTTTAAATTACCTAAAGATGATTATAAAGCATGGGCAAAAGGATTGAGAAAAGCAGGTTATGCCACCGACCGAAAATATCCAGCAAAGTTGATTTCTTTAATTGAGCGATATGAATTATACAAATACGACGCAGAAGTATTAGGTAAAAAACCAGAAGATGCCCAAAAGGTAACTACACATAATGATCGATATACAGTAACCAAAGGAGATACATTGTATAGCATTGCTAGAAAACATAAAATTAGTGTAGAAAAGTTGAAATCTTTAAACGGACTTGAAAGTAATGATATTTTTGAAGGTCAAGTACTGTTTGTAAAACCTCTTCCAAAAGATTTTTAATTAAAAAAACATAACATATAACATGGAATATAAACGTAGCAGCGCGTTATTTGCTGAAGCACAGAAAGTAATTCCTGGAGGTGTCAATTCTCCTGTTCGTGCCTTTAAAGCAGTTGGTGGGACTCCTATTTTTGTGAAGGAAGCCAAAGGAGCATATATCACAGATGAAGATGGGAAACGATATATTGAATATATCAATTCATGGGGGCCAATGATTTTAGGACATGCACATACTCCTGTAATTGATGCGGTTATTGAAAAGGCTCAAAAAGGAACCTCTTTTGGAATGCCTACAGAAATTGAAACTAAAATAGCAGAACTAGCTGTTTCTATGGTGCCAAATATAGATATGATACGTTTTGTAAACAGTGGAACTGAAGCTTGTATGAGTGCAGTTCGTTTGGCACGTGGGTATACCGGGAAAGACAAAATAATCAAGTTTGCAGGTTGCTACCACGGTCATAGTGATGCATTTTTAATTCAGGCAGGAAGTGGTGCTGTAACATTTGGAAGCCCAAATAGTCCAGGTGTTACTCAAGGAACTGCAAAAGATACTTTGTTGGCACGGTTTAATGATTTGGAGAATGTTAAAGAAATTATTGCTCAAAATCAGGGAGAAATTGCCTGTATTATCATTGAACCAGTAGCTGGAAACATGGGATGCATTCCGCCAAAAAAAGGTTTCTTGGAAGGACTTCGTTCCCTTTGCGATGCCCATGAAATTTTATTAATTTTTGATGAGGTAATGACAGGTTTTCGCTTGGCAAAAGGAGGAGCACAAGAACTGTTAGGAATTCATGCAGATATTGTTTGTTTCGGAAAAGTGATAGGAGGTGGTTTACCTGTGGGTGCATTTGCAGCTCGAAAAGAAATTATGAGTCATTTAGCTCCATTAGGACCAGTGTATCAAGCAGGAACTTTAAGTGGAAATCCGTTGGCAATGGCAGCTGGATTGGCAATGCTAAAAGAATTGAACGAAGGAGCCGTTTTTTCTAGTTTGCAAGCAAAAACTGCGTATTTACATGAAGGAATGAAAAAAGTGCTTACTGAAGCAGGTGTAAATCATTATATTAACCGAATAGGTTCTATGATTTCAGTTCATTTTTGTGAAGCACCTGTAGTAGATTTTGCTTCTGCTGCTAAGGGGAACAATGATCGGTTCAAGAAATTTTTCCATGGTCTTTTAGAGAGAGGTATATATATTGCGCCATCTGCTTTTGAAACGTGGTTTTTATCAGATGCCCTAACCTATGAAGATTTGGATGTAACTATTCAAGCAGTAAAAGAGGTGGCTGCTGAATTATAATTTTAAAAAAATAGCTTTTCCTAATGATACAAAATAAAAAACTCGGCAAATAGCCGAGTTTTTTATTTTGTATCAAGTAAACAGTTATTGTTCGTCAACAACTGTCTTTCCTTTTTTCATTTTTTTTTCTCTTACTAACTCTTGGTGGTAGCTAGCTTTAAATTCTCGTTGCTGCGCAGGAAGAAGTACTTGATTGATTTGTTTACGAACATCTGCCATTGAAGCACCTTGCTCTAATCGGTCGTTTTCATATTTTAAATAAATAGCGAATACTTGTTTTACTTGTGCTTCAGACAATTCAAGCATTTTAACTAATTCAAGCGTTTTCGCTTTGGCCTTTACTTCAGGCGTCTCTTGTGCTGTTGCGGAATTCATTCCTAAAAATAAAACACACACGAACGTGAATAGTGTAATGTATTTTTTCATAATTGTTAGTAGTTGTTAGCTGAATAATGCATCAATAATACTAAAATTGTACAGAAATAGCAAAAAAAGAGAAGCTTTTTAGCTTCCCTTTTTTTGTTTTACTCTTTGTGCGCTTTGTGCTTTCTTTTCATTTTTTTCTTCCCTTTCTTTTTATGCATTTGCATCTTCTCCCATTTTTCATATTGTTCTTTAGAGAGGATATTTTTCATTTCTTTCTTCAAAGCGATTTGCGCGTCCAAACGTTCATTCATATGTTGGTAGCGTTCTGCTTCTGTTGGTTTTTCCCCTTTTTCTTTTTTAACTTGTAACGCTTCCATTTTTGCTTTGCGCTGTTTTGCTTCGGCTGTAGTTAGTGCTAATATACGTTGCTGCTGCGCTTCAGATAAATCCAACGCAAGTGTTAATTTTTTAGTTTTTAACGTTGCAATTTGTTCTGGTGTGAGTTTTTGCAAAAACTCTTTCTTCATTTCTCTTCTTTCGTGTTGTTCATGGCGTTCATTGCCTTCTTGAGCAGCTACATTCAAAGTAAATACGATGGCAAGGGCATACAGGATGTTTTTCATAATTTCTATCGTTTTAAATTTTGCTTCTATGACTTTTTAGTAAGCAAAAGGTTTAACGTGTAAGTTATTTTTGGCAATTGTTTAACAGAATTTAGGTAGGACTTAACGATTTGACGTTACTGAAATTCTTTTCTTTGAAAAACAACCAAAACAAAAATGAAAAATATTCTATATGTCTTTTTTTACGCAAAGGAATTGCTGATGCTTTCTGTTTTTTTGACTTTTATGTATATTCTTTGCAAGTGGTTTTCAGTACATGCTGAACCGTTACTCATTTCTGCTAAAATTTTTCTTCCTTTTATATTTTTTCTCTCAAAAAAAGTAAATAATCAGAGTTCGTTGTATTTTTTATACAATTTAGGAATACGTAATCGGACAATTATATTATTGCTACTTCTGTTCATTACAGTAGATATTTTTCTGCTTCAATTTTTTTACTATTAATATGTTAGAAGTAGATAATATAGAGAAGTACTACCATGGTGTGCAATTGTTGTATGGGGTGTACTTAAAAGCAGAAGAAGGGCAAATTACAGGAATATTAGGTAGTAATGGTTGTGGCAAAAGTACTTTGTTAAAGATTATTTTTGGATCACTTCGGTCTAAGTATAAATTGATAAAAGTAGATGGGGAAGTTGTTTTGAAAAAGTTGTATGAAACGGGTATAGTGAAGTATTTACCACAACATCATTTCGTTCCTAATTTTTTATCCATTCGTAAAGCTTTGCAATTATACCAAGTTTCAGAAAGTGATTTCCTGTCTTTTTTTGAAGCAAATCATTTTGAGATGCATCAAAAGTTTGGAACACTTTCTGGAGGACAGCGACGTATTGTTGAAGTTTTTATGACGCTAAAAACACCTTCAAGAATCATTTTATTAGACGAACCTTTTTCACATATATCACCTTTACAAGTTGAAGCCATCAAACAGCTTATGCAAAAAGAGAAAAAGCATAAAGCCATAGTTATTACAGATCATCTTTATCGTGAAATTACAGAAGTTTCAGATGCTCTTTATTTAATCAAAAATGGAAGCTCTACACGTATCAAAAAACTCACAGAATTGGAAGATTATAAATATATTTCTGAAGGGAGTTTGCCAACTTGATTTATTTTGCAACGGCTTCTTTAATAGAAACACCATTTACCACAATATCGATTAAGACATGTAAATTATTTTCAATATGTACCACTGCGTAAACTGTTGCAGGCGCATCCCCACGCTGGGCTTCTCTGGCTAAAGTTTCTGCATCATACGCTTTAGATTCTTCCATGTAATAGCGATTAAAAGGCAGTTCAAAGTGTACTTTGCCACTGTAATAATTCAAATTATCAACTTCTATATAATCAAAATCGGTATTTGGGAGCAAGGTTTTAGAAACAGTTTCTAAAACGGCAAATCCATCTTCGTCTTTAGAAATATACACATACGCTTTTTGATCATATTCCCAATCGTCATCGGTTGTTGCAAATGAATTGATTTCATATCGCAATGCAATGTACTTGCCGCGAAAAGGGTCATTTGGGTCAATTGGAGCAGTTTTAAACTTGTACATGTTATTAGAAGCAATTGTGCGTTCGTATTTGTATACAATTTGCCCAGCAACTGCAATTTGCGCAATTACCATAATGCTAAATAGTAGATAGATATATGTTTTTTTCATGAGTATTATTTTTTGAGTTCACTGCGTTTTTGCTTTTTTAACATAAAATAATTGGTGGTAAAAAAACCAATTCCAACCAAAACGAACATGAGTCCTCTTAATTCAAAAGCGATATTGGTGTCAAAGAAGCGACAGATAATCATTGCTGTAATAATTAGCATTCCGAAGTTGAGCAAGCCAAAGTCTAATTTTTTTGCGCCAATTTGAATGGTAGTAACACCTAAGGCAAAGAGCAACACGTTGATTAGAATAGTTGCCACAATATCATTGATTATTCCTATGAAAAAGATAATTCCGAAGAAAAGAAAAACAAAATAGAATAGATTGAAATTCTGAGAAGTAAATCGCTTGCTATTTATGTATAATAATCCGCTTGCAATCATGAACAATACTACTGCTGTGAAAAATTCTAAGGAATTAAAAATTACATCATCAAATTCGTGTTTCCACATAAAACGGAAACTGGTAATTAGTAACACAATAGTGGTTCCAATAGTTCCAAAAGCCTGGTATCCATTTTTAATGGAAGATTTGTTAGTAAAATACGGAAGTTGTCCAATGTTATATAAAATTCCAAATAAGAGTAAGTATTGTAAAAAACCAACACCTTCACTTTGCTCAATACATACTGGTAACGAAATAGTAATACTCAGTGGAAATAACCAATGTAGTATATGAATGACTGCACTTGGTTGTTGTGACCGAATTATTTGAATATATCTCCATAATGGAAAAAGCAGCAATAAAAAGTAAAACTGAGGAATAGTTTCGTTTGAGCCAAACACACGATATCCAGTTTCTAAAGCATAATAGGTGCAAAAAAACAAATGTAAAATTATAGCTGCCTTAGATTTGGTAACGAACAATAGTGGAACGCAAAGTAAAGTCCATAAGAGCAAGAAACCAGCCAAGCTTCCTGGAATGTTGTAAATTTGACTTATCAAAGCAATACAAGCACCAACAGAAAAGAATAAGAATACAGTAGCTGCTTCTTTCCAAGCTGCGCTTTTGTTTTTTATGATACTAAACCCTAATACAAATTGCCCAATTAACATGGGAAGGAAGGCAAAAAATAATTTGGTTATTCTCGAAAAATGATCCCAATTATGTGCCGTAATAAGGATGATTCCCAATCCTATTAATGTGCCGCCTAAAATTCCGAAAATAGTGAATAATTTGTTGGAATCAGGTTCGTTATGTTGCTGATAATATGCTTCAATTCGTTGCGCAATTTCAGTAGAAATAATGCCATTCTCTACTAATTCTGGCAGGTCGTTTGTAATTTTAGAACTCATAATTTTAAATTTTGAGTGTTTGTGATTATCGATATGGATATCCTACTAATGTTAAAAAAAGCAGTACTATTAAGAGTCCTAAAAAGATACTATTTTTAAGAGACTTGTTGCTTATTTTTCTAGTAAAAATCTGGTAAAATACTCCAAAAATGATTCCTAAAAGGATACATAGAGGAGTTGTAATTACAAGTATAATACTTATACCGCCATTTCCAACAGGAATACAGAAGCTCATCAGTAGCGTTAAAAAACCACTACTCATGATGATATAAGACTTTAGATGATCGTTCATTTTACAAATATTATTTTATGTATATTGAGAAATAAACCTCGCAACGTATCATGATGTTATTGCGAGGTTTGTGAATCAACCAACATTTAATCGTTTTGATTCTTGAATGCTTGTAAATCTCTTGTATTTTTCTGTACAGATACTGAAGCAAATAAACTTAAGGTAAATGCCATTCCGTAAAATCCTTTTTCGCTTAATGCCAGCTCTGCATTCCACAATCCAACCACTAATAATACAATAGAAGCAATCGTGGTAAACCAACTAATACCATAATAAATCTCAGTAACGGGAATTTTTTCCATTTTATCACGAACAGCTTTTTGAACAGAGATTACAGAGAATAAACCAAATAGTAAAATGGTAAAATAGTAGCCTTTTTCGTTTAACTCCATATTAGCATTCCATAAACCAACGCAATACGATACCATTCCTATAAATAAAGCTGCCCAAGATGCAGAAACAAAAGCCGGTGTTGGTTTGAAAGGATTCTTTTCGATTACATTTTTAGGAAATTTTTCTTTTGTTTCTTCTGAATTTACAAATGTTTGTTGTTCCATAATTTTAATTTTTTAAATGATGATTGATTTGTTTTTGTTGTTGATGGAACAAATGTGCAAAAGCTATAGTTATTTGTAAATTTAAATTTTATTGAAAAAGGATTATATAGTATGTTTATATTTCATCATAAATAATTGTATATTAGTTTTTTAAATAATAAAAAAAGGATGATATAATGATTGCTATTTCTTCCATTATTTTACAGTTTGCCAAAGAAGAACAACAAGAGTTTATAAAATATTTATCGCTTAAAAATAAGCGTCAGGATACTAAAAATATTCAATTAGTAAAATTGTTATTGGCTAAATATCCTTCAAAAGAAATTCCTCAAAAACTTTATGGAACTACGAATAAGTCTGCTTATCATGGTTTGCGAAAACGATTATGGAATTCGTTGTTAGACTTTATGGCTACACAAAGTTTAACACATGAAGTTTCTACAGAATTAGAAATTACCAAATACATACTTGTGGCACGTAATTTATTGCTTCAAAAACAATATAAAACAGCATATAAAGTATTGCAGAAAGCTGAAAGAAAAGCAAAAGATTCGTTGCATTTTTCATTGCTTAATGAAATCTATCATACACAAATTCAATACGCACATACTACAGAGTTTGCACCTGATTTGGAAGTGCTGATTGCTAAATTTTCTACCAATCAACAAGATTTTTTGCAAGAAGAAAAACTTAATATGGCGTATGCGGTTATTAAAGAACAACTGCAAAAAGTCGAACATCAAGGAGTTGTAATATCGCTCAATGAGCTACTCCAGGAAACCTACACTCGCTTTGATATTTCTAAGGAAATTGGGCTGACATACAAATCATTATATCAGTTGGTGCAAATCATAAATTCCGTAGCAGCCGTTAAGAGAGATTATTTTAACGTGACCTCATTTGTGGTTGATAATTATAAGGACATATCAAATCGATTAAAGCAAACAGACAAGCATTTAATATATCATATTAAAGTGCTCTATCTAATAGCGAACATCTTTTTTCGCAAAAAAAGATTCCGAGAAAGCTTGTATTACTTAGATATAATGAAAGAGCAAATGATGCGACAAAAACAACGGTTTTACAAAGACTCAGAGCTTAAATATCAATTTTTATATGCATTAAATCATAATTATTTGGGAAATGCAGTCAAAGCTATTTCGATATTGGAACGTGTCAAAAGTTTAAAAAAATATGATATTGAAGAAATGTTGGACGTATATATAAGTCTAATTGTTTGTTACTTTCAGCAAGGTCTTTTTAAAAAAGCGCAACAGCTATTTTCTGAATTTTACCATACAGACAAATGGTACGAAGAGAAAGTGGGAATTGAATGGGTAATAAAAAAAAATCTCATAGAAATATTATTACACATTGAATTGGGGAATATTTCCTATGTAGATTCTCGTTTTGCAAGCTTTCAAAGGTCCTATTATCCATTTTTGAAAAGAGTGGAGGAAACACGCGTAATCACTTTTTTAAAATTTGTAAAAAACTACTATCACACACCAGAAAAAGTCACTTCGGTAGAGTTTAAAACTACTGTAGAAAATTCTTTTCAGTGGAAAGCACGTGTAGAAGAAGATATATTTGTGATGAGTTTTTATGCGTGGTTGAAAGCAAAAATGAATAAGGCTAATTTGTATGAAACAACATTGGAGTTGGTAAATTAAAAAAAGAACTGCAATTTTGCAGTTCCTTTTTTGATTTTTTAAAAAGTACGTTGAGGAAAGCTCAAACGTATTCTTTAAAAGTTATGCTAGTTTAACAAATAGTCCGTCATCATTCTTTTCAACTTTTGCTAAATTGTTTTTTGTTAATTCTTTGATGGACTTGTCCCATTTTTTATTCGATAAGCCAGCTTGTATTTTAAGATCAGCTAATGGTAAAGATTCTGCTTTTTTCAATAGCTCTAATATAGCTTTTGCTTCGTCGGTTAATGGAACTTGTTTGCGTTCTGGCTTCATTTGTGGGAAGAACAAAACTTCTTGAATAGATGAATTGTTGGTCAAATACATAACTAGTCGATCCATTCCAATTCCTAAACCAGAAGTTGGTGGCATTCCATATTCTAACGCACGAATAAAGTCATTGTCAATAAACATTGCTTCGTCGTCTCCTTTTTCAGAGAGTTTCAACTGAGCTTCAAATCGTTCTCGTTGATCAATTGGGTCGTTCAACTCTGAATATGCGTTGGCAATTTCTTTTCCGCAAACCATCAATTCAAAACGTTCTGTCAATTCCGGATTGTCACGATGTTCTTTACATAGTGGACTCATTTCCTTTGGGTAGTCAGTAATGAACGTTGGTTCTATATAATTTCCTTCACATTTTTCTCCAAAAATTTCATCGATTAATTTCCCTTTTCCCATCGTGTCATCAACTTCAACGCCCATATTTTGAGCTGCTTCACGGATTTCTTCTTCAGTTTTACCTGTAATGTCAAATCCAGTAAAGTCAATAATCGATTGTGTCATGGTTACACGTTTGTAAGGAGCTTTAAAATCGATTGTATGTTTGCCAAATGTGGTTTTTGTAGTTCCGTTAACGGCAATTGCACAATACTCTAATAACTTTTCAGTGAACTCCATCATCCAGTTGTAATCTTTGTAAGCAACATAGATTTCCATTGCGGTAAACTCTGGATTGTGTGTGCGGTCCATTCCTTCATTTCTAAAGTTTTTCGAAAACTCGTAAACACCATCAAATCCACCAACGATTAAACGTTTTAAGTACAATTCATTCGCAATTCGCATGTACAATGGAATGTTTAATGAATTGTGATGTGTTACAAATGGACGTGCGGCTGCACCACCAGGAATAGGTTGTAAAATTGGAGTTTCAACTTCAAAATAGCCAGCGTCATTAAAAAAAGTACGCATAGCATTGAACAACTTTGTGCGCTTTACAAAAACTTCTTTAACTTGAGGATTTACAACAAGATCGGCATATCGTTGACGATAACGTTGTTCAGGATCGGTAAATGCGTCATGTACTTTTCCATCACTATCCGTACGTGGTTGAGGTAAAGGCTTTAAAGCTTTACTTAATAAGGTAAAGTTTTTTACCATCACTGTTTTTTCTCCCACTTTTGTGGTAAATAATTCTCCTTCAATTCCTATAAAATCACCAATATCTAGTAATTTTTTATACACTTCATTATAATGAGATTTGTCGTCTCCTGAACAAATTTCATCTCTATTAAAGTATACTTGAATTCTTCCTTCAGCATCTTGCAATTCTGCAAAAGAAGCAGAACCTTGAATACGTCGTGACATCAATCTTCCAGCAATAATCACCTGTTTTCCTTCAGCAAATGATTTCTTTACCTGTTTCGAAGTGTGGTTTACAGGATACAAATTTGCTGGATACGGGTTGATTCCGAGTTCGCGTAGCTTCGCTAGCTTTTCTCTACGAACGATTTCTTGTTCTGATAATTGCATAATTTTTTGATGTGTAAATTTAAGTTTGCAAAGATAGTTACATTTCATTAGTATACCAATGTATTGATTTGGAAATATTTGATGTGTTAATTTCAGTGCCAACCTGAATAATCTGTAACATTTTTACGACTTTTGTGTCCTATATACATCATCAATCAATAAAAATAAAAGTATGAGTATATGGAGAGTATTACTGGCAATTATTTTCCCACCATTATCTGTATTGGATAAAGGTTGCGGATCTATAGTAATTGTCTTTATTTTGTGGCTGTGTGGCTGGGTTCCTGGAACAATTGCTGCGCTGGTAATTGTAAATAATCCAAACCGATAAATAACACTTTAACTTTAATTAAAAACAAATGAAAAAAATTTATTTAGGACTATTAGCTGTGTGTACTATGCTACTTACGAGCTGTCATTTTACAGAAAATATTTATATCAATGAAGATGGAAGCGGAAAAGTTTCTTTTGATATGGATGGATCTGAATTAATGAGTATGATGGGTGATGAAATGGCTTCTGATGAAGAAGATGTTGCTATTGACTCTATTGTTTCGTTTAAGGAAATATTTGATGCGGAACGAGACAGTATTTCTAAACTATCTGCTGAGGAGCAAAATAAAATTAAAGCATTAGAGTCTTTTAACATGCATATGTTGATGAATTCTAAAGATAAAAAGATGAAGTTTAACATGTTTGCAGATTTTAACAATGCAAACGAATTGCAAGACATGTTCAAGGCAATGAATACTGCTGGGAAAATGGATAAAAGTCAGCGCTCTCAAGCAGGTGGAGCAGGAAATCCCCTTGCATCTTTAGGTTCTGACGGTTCTACAAAAACACAATATTCATATAAGGGGAATAAATTTACACGTACAGTAAAAGTTTTAGATAAAGAAAAAGTTGATTCATTGTATCAAAATTTAGGACAAGCAAAAATGATGTTTGCTTCTTCCAATTATACATTGAAATATCATTTTCCTAAAAAAATCAAATCTGTTTCATTGGAAAATGCAGTGATTAGTGAAGATGGAAAAAGCTTTACAGCAGAAATTAATTTTA
Organism: Kordia zhangzhouensis; assembly: GCF_001005305.1. Taxonomy (GTDB): domain Bacteria; phylum Bacteroidota; class Bacteroidia; order Flavobacteriales; family Flavobacteriaceae; genus Kordia; species Kordia zhangzhouensis. Next base: position 8,074 of record NZ_LBMH01000018.1, on the reverse strand, counting down.
TGGAATATATTAAAAACCCAGAAATACTAAATGTAGAGGTTGAATTGGAAAAATAGTATGCCAACTCACTTTTAAATTGTTATAAGTAAAAGCGGCTGTCGTTCATTGACAGCCGCTTTTTATTTTTCTTAGCATGAAATACACCAAGATTCGCATTTTGATCTACAACATTGTGTTTCACAAACTAAAGGACTAATTGAGTGAATTGTCAATGTAATTGTGGTTAAAGGACATCCAAGTGTTACTGCGTTTTGAGCCTGATTTGCTTCGCCGTCTTGTAAACCGCCTGTAATGTTGGCAACATTACTTTTTTTAAGCGACAATGATTTTAAATTTTTTTTCTTCATGATATATTATTTTTTGTTTCATGGCAAAGAACTCTAAAGTGCCGTTTTTACAAAACAGCGATTTCCCTAAAAATGATTGAGGAAAAACACGGGGTTTATTGTCAGAAGGAAATACTTTCGCCAAAAACAGAAGGCTTTTTTTGATAATGTCGTACTTTTGTATTTGTAAATTGATAGGCTTTGAACAAAACAATACAAGTACGAGATTTAGGACTTAAAGATTATAAAGAAACTTGGGACTTTCAAGAAGAACTTTTTAAGGAAATTTTAGATACAAAGATTAAAAACCGACGTGAAAATGCAGGTTTGATAACGCAAAACCATTTTCTTTTTGTGGAACATCCACATGTATATACATTAGGGAAAAGTGGTGATATCTCTAACTTGTTATTAGATGAAACGCAGCTTGCGGCTAAAGAAGCTACTTTTTACAAAATAAACCGCGGAGGAGATATTACATATCACGGACCTGGACAAATTGTAGGGTATCCTATTTTGGATCTTGAAAATTTTTTTACAGATATTCATAAATATTTACGACTCTTAGAAGAAATGATTATCCTGACTTTGGCAGAATATGGTTTGAAAGCAGAGCGAAGTGAAGGAGAAACAGGAGTTTGGCTAGATGTAGGAACACCATTTGCTCGTAAAATTTGTGCTATGGGAGTGCGGGCAAGTAGATGGGTAACCATGCATGGATTTGCGTTGAACGTGAATGCTGATTTAGGGTATTTTGACAATATTATTCCTTGTGGAATTCGAGGAAAAGCTGTCACTTCTTTACATGTTGAGTTAGGAAAAGCACAAGTGAATGAAGAGGAAGTTAAAGAAAAACTATTGCGTCATTTTCAAGAATTATTTGAAGCAGAATTAAAACAAATTTTCTAAATGAGAGCTGTAAAAATAGGGTTGTTGATCTTTACGATTCTAATTACTATTTTACTATTCTTAATGAGTTTGATTATTTTCTTGGAGGAAAAGAATTTTGGGAAGTCTGTATCGACATTCTTTTTTTTAGGTTGTGCAAGTGCTTTTAGTATATATTTTCATCTCAAAACTCTTTCCTATTATCCATTATTTATTTTTGGTAAGACAATCGAAGAAATTTCAAAAAAATATTGGGCATTGCATATCGCTTTTGGTTTAATCAACTTATTGTTAGGAATAGGATTACTGTTTTTAATACCTCTTTCAAATACAATAATGATTGGGACGATTCTTAAATTGTTGTCAATATCACTATGTGTTTTTGGACTTACAACCTTATGGGAAGTTTACCAATTGAACCAGTTTGTGTCCATTTATAAACGTAGAAAAGCCCAACAAAAAAGTATTGAAGAAATACAAGGAACTCCGCATTCTAAATAATTTTACCGATATTAACCATCTAAAACCAATCTTTATGCGTATTCTCAAAATTCTTCTTATTTTGTTTTCCGTGGTTGTTTTTGGGTTGGCTTGCTATTTGTTTTGGTTTGAATTGAGCAGACGAAATGATTTTCAGTTACAGATATATTATGAGGCTTTTATTTACTTAGGAATAGGGATTTTGTCTTCGGTATGTAGTGTGCTATATCATATAAAAAGTTTTCGATACTACAGAGGAGAATCTCGTTGGAATCTTGATAAAAAACTTCCGAAATTCTATTTTGTAGGAGCATATAGTTTTTATGCGTTTTTGTTGTTTGCTGCAGGATCATTACTTTTTACAATGATTCGTCTTTTAGAATTGGACTATGGGTTTTCATTCAAAGATTTTGTATCTATCTTGATATTTTTAGTGCCTGGGATATTAGGTTTTATAGAAGTTTCTGTACTAATTAAACGAATACGTAGGTTGCGAAAAGAACGTGAACTGAAAAACGATATTAGTTCAATCGGAAATGAAGAATTGTCATAAGGTTTGTTTCTAAAACTAATTCAATTTATACACTAAAACTGTGTTTTTTTCTCCTTGAGTAACGAGTTCTAAATTGCTATCCTTGTCAAAATTTTCAAGATCAATTACACTACTGCCATATACAGGAAATCCAGGAAGCAACTCAGCGTTACTATCAAACAAATATACTTTTTGGGCATCTTTATCGGTAATTGTTACGTATATTTTATTTCGGATTAAGAAAATTTGTGGTTTGCTGTATAAGCCGTAGTCTAATTCGACAGTTTTATCTTTGATACGCAATTTGTTTTCAGAAAAGCTTACCAATGTCTTGGCAGTCATAGTTATATCATGATTGGTCTGAACAGGTAGTTTGGTCTTTTCAATTTGCCCTTTACTATCTATTTGGATTAAATGTCCATCTTTATTAGAAGTGGTAAATAAATTGTTGTGAATATATACTGTATTGTTAGAAAACTGAATATTTTCTTTAGGAGTAATTCTTGGCTTTCCGGTACGTGACAAGATGTGTAATGTCCCGTTGCTTTCTTGTAAAACAATATAATCTTTAGTTTGTACTCTAAAATGTTGTGGCGGATTGATAAAATTTGTGTTTGCACCTGCAAATTTGAAACCTGTTACCTGTTTCCCAGCTTTATCACGCATAATAACTTTGTTGCCTTCTGTAAAAACAAAACGGTAATTTTTGGAAGAGTCATAATCAAAAATAGATACAGGTTGTGTATAAGCAACATCAGCTTTTGTAGGATACGGTTTAACTTCGTTTCCATTTCTATCTAAAATATAAAAAGATTGAGGTGTGGTAAAAGCGAGTTGTAATCTGCCATTTCTATACAAATCTACTTGAGTAATTTCTCCTAAAATTCGCCCGTCCAATTGCTTTTTCCATAATACTTTTCCTTTCGTAGATATCAAATACAAAATGTTTGCTTCATCTTGCACAACAATTTCTCTGTGTTTGGTAATATGATTTTTCACAAATTGCGGATTTGAAGCTACGGGTGCATCCAATACAATGTTTAAAAATTGGGCAGCAGAATTTTCAGTAGGCTTTACCGTATTTCGTTTCAATAAACCATGTATATGTGCATAGTTGCTTCCTCGCTCATTAATAAATTGAAGTGCTGCAAACGGATAATCATCAAGGTTAATGCTAAGTATTTCTTTCTGATAGGCTTTTTGAGCACTTTCTGCGAATGTTTTTTTGAACGTCTGTGTATTTGTGAAAACTAAATAGGAAGACTCGTCGCTTAAATTTGCAATGGTTGCTTGGTAATTTTCTTGAAAAGCTAATGTTTGTTCATTTTTATAGAGAATGGCTAGTGTAGAAAGGTCTTTTATGCCTTCAGCATTTGTAAAAATGATAAACTCATCCATAATCATAAAAAACTGATTGTGAAACTCTTTGATGAAAGGTGTAAAAGCATCTATAAAAAGAGGGGTGTCTGTGTTTTCAAAAATAGGAAAGTACCTAGTCTCACTATGAACATTATTGCTTTGTAATTGTGTAATAGCTTCGTTGCTAGGCGAAATAAATCGTAAAGCTGTAAAATTATTTCCATTAAAGGAAAATGAGCTAACTTCTTCTAAAGCATCTAGCAAAGAATTTGATTTTCTAGGTTGAAAACTTTGATAAGAATCAAAAGTGATTGTAGAAAAAGATTCAAATAAAGGAGGAATTACTTTAGCAACGTTGTGTTCTCTTGGACTTGTGTTTTTCAGTGAACTTATAACATGAGAAAGCGAATCATTGGCGGTAATAATTCCTGTAAATGAAATTTCATCAGGAAGTATTGAGATATCCAAAGCGGCGTGTTCGCCAAATGGTGCAATCAGATTGCTTGTAGTATTGGGAAAAAGGTGTTTAAAAAATGGGGCTAATTCTTTTGGGGAAGTAAGCAAATTAGCAGATTTATTTTCGTCTAAACTCGCGTAAATTTTTTTGAGTGATTGAGGAATGGTTACTTTTTGGTACGAGCGAATACAATTTTCAATCAATAACTGAGATGAAGAGTTTACAAAAATACTGTCGGCAATAAATGTATAACTTGAACGATTATTGATTGTAGTATGTAGAATGGATGTTCCTTCGTATGAGATATGATTTGAAGTGGCTTTGAGAGAATCTAAAGTAACAAGCGATTCGTGATTTTTTGTGACAAAAGTATATTCAAATTTATCTTTTCCTACCTCGCTAAATGTTAATAGCGATTTGGATTTTGGTTGCAAGTATTGCAAATAGGAAACAAATCCATTAAAATCTTGCTTAAACTGTGGCTGTTTAAATGACTGTAAAAGTTGGTTGTTTTTTAATTCACTTCGAAAGCTTTCTAAATCGTTAATTTGTAATACAATAGCTGCATTTTGAGGTGCAAATTTAAGTAAAGAATATTCTTTTGGAGTTTCGGTTGTACAACCGATTATAAGTGAAATAAAAAGAAGAATTAAGATTCTTTTCATGTAAAATCTATTTATAACATCGCTCGATGTTGTTGCCCTTTAGTAATCTGACTACAAAAATATAAAACTTAGTAAAAGAGAAATTAGTATACAGGGAATAGAATTCCAGTTGTTATTAACAACGAAGCATTATTTTGGCGGAAGCGACATCACATAGTCATAACTTTCGTTGAGCAATTCTGCCAATCGGTCCAAATCATCCAACATATTTTCAGGAATTAACACATAGCCTTTCATAATAGCTCCGTACGATTTATAATAATCAGTAGTAAACTCTTTGATGTATTTTTCTTGTATGTCTTTTGAATAGCGAAAACCAATTTCGCCAGCTTTGTTTAGCAAACCAAACATGTGTCCGTTGGCTGAAACATAAATCATGCTTTTGCCTTGGCGTTCAAACTGCGGACATTTTTCTACAATCGCATCAAAAAGTTGAAGTCGTTCTTCCCACATAATATTTTTTCAATGATTAATATTAAAAATCCAACGTATATTGCTCTGGCAATAGTCGAAATGACATACGGTGGTACTTAGTCGTTCCATATTTTTTGATTGCTTCTCTATGTTCTACGGTTGGATAACCTTTATTTTTCTTCCAATTATACATAGGGAATTCTTCGTGAATCTTTTCCATGTAGGCATCTCGATATGTTTTTGCCAATACTGAAGCAGCTGCAATATTGAGAAACTTTCCATCACCTTTGATTATTGTTTGGTGTGGAATGCTGCGAAACGGTTTAAATTTATTGCCGTCAACAATAATATGTTCAGGCGTAATAGATAATTGCTCGATTGCTTTGTGCATACCTAAAATGGAGGCATTCAATATATTAATGGAATCAATTTCTTTCGGAAAAATATGTGCCACACCAAAAGTTGTAGCTTCTAATTCAATTATTGGGCGTAAGATTTCACGTTTTCTTTCGCTTAATTGTTTCGAATCGTTAAGAAGTGAATTTGAAAAGTCTTTAGGTAAAATAACAGCCGCAGCTGTAACAGGGCCCGCCAAGCATCCGCGCCCAGCTTCATCAGTTCCTGCTTCTAATACATCTAATAATTGTAGTGCTAACATATAAGGTATAAAGTAACAAATCTATTTGTTATGATGCTGAAATCAAAACTCAAAATAAAAAACACTTAGGCGTAAAACTGGCAATTTATGATTTCAATAACAATTCTTAGCTTTTTATTTCGTTCAAAAAGCATACTTTTGTTGCGATATATGCGTAAAATGCTTAAGTAAATGCGAAAGAATACGCTCCAAAAAATAAAAAAGTGAAGTACATCTTTTTCCTTATATGTTCCTGTATGATGATTCCTGCGCTACATGCACAGGAAAAATTTAAATCTATCGGAGAAAAAAAATCAAGAATCAACCAGCAAGGGGAGCAACCTTTGAATGCAAACAATTCTTCTGAAAAAGACCGAACGGGAAAACGAAAAGAATACGATATCAATTTGTACAAAATCATTACGCATGAGCGCGATACGATGGTGTTTGATACCACGTTAACAATCCAAAAAGATTATAAGTATAATTATTTGCGCAAAGACGATTTTGAACTGTTACCTTTCTCTAATTTAGGACAAACTTATAATAGTTTGGCATATTCTTTTAACATACCTACGGCATTTCCAAGCATAGGTATGCGAGCTAAACATTTTAACTATGATGAAGTTGAAGATGTAAAGTATTTCAATGTGCCAACACCAACAACTGAACTGTTTTTTAAAACAGCTATGGAACAAGGGCAGCTTCTTGATGCATTTATTACAATGAATACTTCCAAACGAATGAACTTTTCAATTGCTTACAAAGGGATGCGCTCGCTAGGGAAATATCAAAACATTTTAAGTAGTACGGGAAATTTTAGATTAACAGCTAATTACCGAACAAAAAATGATCGATATGCACTTCGTGCGCACTTTTACTCTCAAGATGTGTTAAATAATGAAAATGGAGGAATTACTACTGAAGGCGTTGAAGATTTTCAAAATGGAGTAGAAGAATTTACAGATCGGTCTAGATTGCCAGTTCAGTTTCAAGATGCAGAAAATATCTTGGTTGGAAAACGCTATTATTTGGAGCATGACTATAAAATTGTAAGAAAGAAAGATTCTATCAGAGATAATAACTTACGAATAGGACATACTTTTAATTATGAAACAAAATACTATATATACAATCAAACTAGAGCAAATGATTTTTTTGGAGAAAGTTTTGTTTCTACCAACGTAAGAGATCGATCACAATTACGAAAGTTCTTTAATGAGGCAAATCTTAGCTATAAGACTAATACTTTTGGAGATGTAAAATTTAAGGCAAATCATACCAAATATGATTATTTCTTTGATAAAATATTGTATTTATCTAATGGAAGTGCCATACCATATAGGCTAGAAGGAGATGTGCTTGCTATAGGAGGTGAATGGCAACATACGATTGCAGGAATACAACTTAGAGCTGATTTGTTGGCAAATATTTCAGGCGAATTAGGAGGAAACTATTTTAAAGGTCGTGCTCGATATCAATTAAATGACGATATGAAAGCAGAAGCTTCAATTGTAATCAATTCAAAAGCACCTAACTTTAATTTCTTGGTAAATCAAAGTGACTATATAGATTACAATTGGCGAAATAACTTTAAAAATGAACGTTCACAAAGTCTAAACTTTCAACTAAGCTCAAAAAAATGGGGAAATGCGGAAGTAAGCTTTACGTCATTAGACAATTATACCTATTTTTCTGGATTGGATGTTGACTCGCAAATACGTCCACAACAAACAGAAGATGCAATTACTTACTTAAAAGTGAAAGTTGGAAAAGAATTTCGCTATGGGAAGTTTGCGCTTAATAATACCATCATGTATCAAAAAGTGGGGCAATCTGGAGATATATTTAATGTGCCTGAATTGGTAACCAGAAATACACTATATTATACAGATAAATGGTTTAAAAAAGCGTTATTCATTCAAACAGGAATCACATTTAACTACTTTACTGAATATTTTGCAAACGGATATAGTCCATTATTAGGGGAGTTTTACAGTCAAAATCAACAAAAAATTGGGAACTTTCCACGTTTTGATGTATTTATTAATGCAAAAGTACGTCGAACACGAATCTATTTTAAATTAGAACATCTTAATTCTTCTTTCACAGGATATGATTTTTTCTCTGCGCCTAATTATCCATATCGTGACTTTATAGTTCGCTTTGGACTTGTATGGAACTTCTTCTCTTAAAAAAGAGGGAGATTAAATGTAGCTTCTTATAATGAATTAATGACATCATGCTTAATAAGCATTAATAGTTATAATATATATGTCTTGTTATAATATACAACTAATACCATCAAGAGAAGGA
>NZ_LBMH01000017.1 GCF_001005305.1 Kordia zhangzhouensis | reverse complement strand
GCTGTAGAGGTAGTGCGAACTATTATTGTGAGCGAAGTATCTACTGGTTGTGTTAATGGAATCAACACATTTCCTTATGCAGAAGGTTTTGAAAACTCTTTAGGCGGATGGACACAATCAACTCAAGACGATATTGATTGGACCTTACATACAAATGGAACACCTTCCAGTGGAACAGGACCAGACAATGCGGCACAAGGAAGTTTTTACTTATATGTAGAAGCCTCAGGAAATGGGACAGGTTATCCAAATAAGCAAGCAATAATAACTTCTCCTTGTTTTGATTTAACGGCTTTAACAGAAGCTACATTCAACTTTAGCTATCATATGTATGGAACAGATTTAGGTACTTTAACTGTTGAAATCAGTGAAAATAATGGAGAGAATTGGAGTGCCATTTGGAGTCAGTCAGGAAATCAAGGAAATGCATGGCAAAAAGCAACCATCGATTTGTCTTCGTACACTGGAAGAACAATCCAATTACGATTTAACCGCGTAACTGCAAGTTCTTGGAGAGCAGACGTAGCTATTGATGATATCCGTCTTACAGATGAAATATTTGTCGTTGAAGGATGTAGTGGAGGCATAACCAATTATCCATATGCACAAAGTTTTGAAAATACTCTAGCGGATTGGACACAATCTACACAAGATGATATTGATTGGACTGTATATGCAAATGCAACACCTTCAAGTAGTACAGGATCATCTGCTGCAACCGATGGTAGTTACTACATGTATGTAGAGGCTTCAGGAAACGGAACAGGATATCCAAACAAACAAGCAATTGTCAATTCTCCTTGTTACGATTTAACAAATGAACTAAATGCAACTTTTAGTTTTAGCTACCACATGTATGGATCAAATGATATGGGAACTATTGCTTTGGAAGCTAGTAATGACAATGGACTTTCATGGTCTGCTTTATGGAGTGAATCTGGTAATAAAGGAAATCAATGGTTCAATGTATCACTTGACATTTCTCAATATGTTGGCGGAAGTGTACAATTACGCTTTAATCGAGTAACAGGAGGAACTTGGCAAGCAGATGTAGCAATTGATAATGCACGACTTACTACGTTACTTGCTGCTCGTCAAGATGCTCAACAAACAAAAACGACTACAACTCTTGAAACAGAAGAAGAATTTACAACGAATGAATTAACTATTTATCCAAACCCAGTAAAAGGACAAATACTCAATGTAAAACTAAATCAAGGGACTATCAATTCGTATAGAATACTAAACCTCTATGGACAAGTGATTGATTCTGGGACTACAGAATCGCAAATTCGAGTTGATACACTTCGCTCAGGGATGTACTTTATCGAAGTTTTTGATGGAAAACACACATTAACTAAAAAGTTTATCAAAAAGTAATACAAATATTCGTTTCTCAAAAAAAGCTGTATCAATAATTGGTACAGCTTTTTTTATTCATTCACGCAACGTTTACAAAATATTTGAATCTCATATGTAAACATAATTTAAAATGAAAAAAATACTAGTAGCTTTAATAATAGGAAGTACATTATTTAGTTGTTCCAATGACGATGATTCTCAACATAATTCTGCATTAATAGGAACGTGGGTTTGGACAAGTAGTTCAGGAGGAATTGCAGGAATTGAGGAAACACCACAATCTACAGGAGATACTCGAATTATAGAAATTTCTGCAAACTCAATTAAAAGATACCGAAATGGAACTCTAGAATCTCAAATTAATTATTTAATAAATACAAGTATATCAATAATTTACAATGATTTATATGAAATGATTATTCAAGAAAATGAATTTAAGTTTATCTTCGAAATTACGGGTTCGAATTTAGTATTGATTGAAGATTGTATTGACTGTTTTACCCATGAATATGTAAAACAATAAAGCTATTTAAAAAATAAAAAACGACTCGTGGTAAGAGTCGTTTTTTTATGATTGCACGATTCTTAATTTGCTTCTGAAATGCGTAAAGGGTAGGATTCTTTTAAAATTTTCAACTCTTGCTCTGTTAAGTTTTCTACAGATTTTTGAAATTTTCGGTTACTTAATTCCTTTCGCAATTCATAATATGCACTTACCAATTCATTTTGCACACTTATATAACTTTTATAAGAAGTTTCTCTATCCGTATATAGTGCTATCACAGCTTTAAGAGGATTGTCGGATAAATTTTTACGTTTTGTTCCATTGCAATACGCACACGAGTTATCTCCATTATTATCAACAAAAGCTTTAATATTTTCACGAAGTTCACTCAAAGAGATTAATTCGTTGTTTGCCATCAGTTCATCTTTATGATTCAGACGAATTGTAAAAATATTTTTTCCTTGTATTTCAGAGGTACAATCCACACCTTGAGGGCAAGGACTAGGCATGGAACTCCGTATTCCTTCATCTTCAGAAAAAGTAGTAGTTACAAGAAAAAAAATCAATAGTAAGAAGGCTATATCTGCCATAGAGCCTGCATTTACGCCAGAAGTGGTCATTCTTGACATTTTCATAATAATCGGTTTTAATGTTAAAAAAATGTTAACATCAAAAGTAATGCCGAAAACTAAAGGGAAAAGTTTCTAAAACAAACGACTAAAAAAATCTGCCATAGCAGATAATGCATCTGAAGTATTAGTAATAATAGGCAAACTGGTATCAAATCCTTTTAAAACAATATACACAACAAAAAGCCCGTAAAGTGTAATGAGCAGATATCCGTGAGCTTTTTTAATTGTTTTAGGAATCCAATACACAAAAAAGGCAATCACAGTGATGATAAGAAGCAAAATACGTAATTGTCCAATATTTTCTACAGTTTCGGGACTCATGGTAACGGGTCCATTGATTAAAGTAAACAAAAACAATGGCAACCCAAGCGCAAAACAGATGTCAAAAATATTACTGCCCAAAGCATTGGCTACTGCATCATCATAATTTCCTTTCATAGCATCTTTCCACGAAATAATAGTGTCTGGAACACTCGTGGCTGCAGATGCTAAAATTACAGAAACAAAATATACAGGCATCCCAATAGCTTCTCCAAACAATTCACAAGCTTCCACCAACCAGTAACATGCAATACCTATAAAAAAAACAGAAAGAAACATCAACAACCAAGCTTTTGATACGTTGATTTTAGTGTCGCCCAAAACTGTAGTGGCAAGATCTCCTTTAAAAAATGCAACCGCTCTGTTGCCACCATTTGCATTTTCTTCAAAATCATTGTCAATATGGCCAGACCCTTGACTTAACAACATATACGAAATATATACTACGTATAAGAGCATTAATACCAAACCGTGATACCAATATAACTCAGAACCCGTAACAAGTAAAATGAGCACAATTTCGCAAAGAATCAAAGATATTCCATCACGTTTTATAACTTTCTTAGAAACAGTAATTCCTCGAACAATTCCTTTTCCAATTACTGCCATAATCACTACCGCAGGTATTATCATTGCATTAAAAACAGCGCTTCCTGCAGTTGTACCAATTCCGCCTGACAATCCATCCTTATCATTTAGTACAAACAGAAAAAAAAGTGTCGTAAACAATTCAGGCAAACTACTTCCTATGGCATTAATTGTAGCCCCTTTAATACCTTCTTTTAAGTTTCTACCCAAAAAATCAGAAGCCATTTCAAACCCATCACAAGCTCGCCAAATAATAATACAAGTAATGATAATAAGCCCTAAAGAAGCAATAATGTCCATAGTTGAAATATTTGCGAAGCAAAACTATACATTTCGATACTTTTAATACAACTTCTTTTCAATTAATTTATGATGGAAGAGTCCAATTGAATTTTTTAGCAATATCCTGCCAATGTTGTGGAAAAGGACATTTAATTTCAATTTGTTTCTGAGAATACGGATGTGTAAAAACCAAAGATGCAGCATGTAAAAAAAGTGTATCAATTTCAAAATTGGTTTGAAACATACGATTATGAAAACGATCTCCATACTTTGGATCACCAATTAATGGATGATTAATTTTATTCATGTGAATTCGCAATTGATGCATACGCCCTGTTTTAGGAATCATTGCAATCAAACTATATCTTGATGTCTCATACGGAGGAACTGGAATAGACAAACTTACACATTGTAAAGTTTTGTAAAAAGTAAATGCTTCTTTATATACATTCGCATCACGACCTTTTACAGGAGAATTGATTTCACCTTGCTTTGGAGTAAAACCACGAACCAATCCGTAGTATACTTTTTCAATCGTACTAGAAGTAAATAATTGCTGAAAAGTTGCGACGTATGTTGTATCTTTTGCACAAAGAACCAATCCAGAAGTTTTTCGATCTAAACGATGTAGCGGGAACACTTTTCTTTGATATTTCTGTTGAAACGACTCCAAAAGCGTCATTTCTTCGGCTTGATTTTTTGCCATATACGAATGATGAACCAACATATTATTGGGTTTGTATAGCGCTAGAATATATGCATCCTCATATAAAATCATAGTACAAAAATAGAGATCTATCTTCTAAACCTTGCATTGGTGCTCCAAAGAATATGTAGTATCTTTACAAGAATAAGAAATACATTCCTTTTTAGGTTTGTATTTTATAAAGAATCGCTAAAAAATGAAACTTCATATACACAATACATTTACTGCCGAATTACCTGCCGATCCAAACAAGAATAACACCCGAAGAAAAGTATTTGATGCCTGTTTTTCGTATGTTATTCCTCGAATCCCTTCCAATCCAAAATTAGTTCACGTTGCGGATGATGTGGCAGAACTATTAGAAGTAAAAAAGGATATGAATTCGGAGGAATTTTTAACCATTTTTTCAGGGAAAAAAGTATATCCATCAACTCAACCGTATGCAATGTGTTATGGAGGACATCAATTTGGACATTGGGCAGGACAGTTAGGAGATGGAAGGGCAATTAATTTAGCGGAAGTAATTGCAAATGGAAAACGATGGGCATTACAACTCAAAGGAGCCGGAGAAACACCATATTCTCGTACTGCAGATGGGTTGGCAGTGTTACGTTCATCTATTCGTGAACACTTATGTAGTGAAGCGATGTTTTACTTAGGAGTACCAACAACACGTTCATTATCACTCATAACAACAGGAGATGAAGTACTACGCGATATGCTATATGATGGCAATCAAGCGTATGAAAAAGGAGCGGTTATCTGTAGAGTTGCTTCGAGTTTTATTCGCTTTGGAAACTTTCAAATACTTGCAGCACGTAAAGAAATTGACAATCTAAAAAAATTGGCAGATTATACAATCAAGTATTTCTATACCCATATAAAAACAGAAGGCGCTCAAAAATATATTGATTTTTTTCAGCAAGTTGTTACTGCATCATTAAAAATGGTAATTCATTGGCAACGTGTAGGTTTTGTTCATGGTGTGATGAATACTGATAATATGTCTATTTTAGGACTAACGATTGATTATGGTCCTTACGGATGGTTAGAAGGCTATGATCCACATTGGACACCAAATACTACAGATAGTCAACATCATCGATATGCATATGGCAATCAACCAGGAATTACCTTATGGAACTTAGTCCAATTGGCAAATGCCTTATATCCTTTGATAAATGAGGCTAAACCTCTCGAAGCAATTTTAGAACAATACCAAAAGGATTTTGATAAAGAATATGTTGATATGATGGCGCGTAAAATAGGGATTGTTCAAGTAAATGAATCTGTTGAAAGGCTTATTGAAGGACTCGAAAAGAATTTACAAGCTACAGAGACAGATATGACTATCTTTTTTCGTGAGCTTGCCCGTGTTCAAAAAAAGAATACGTCACAAGAAGCTTTTCAAAAAATACACAAAGCATTTTACAAACCACTAGAAGTATCTGGAGCAACAGCAGAAATGTGGAATCAATGGTTTACTCTATATATTTCGTTATTACAACAAGAAGAGCAAACTGATGAAGCAAGGAAATTTAAGATGTATGAAGTGAACCCAAAATATGTTTTACGAAATTATATGGCACAAATAGCCATTGATGAAGCGACTAAAGGTAAATATGATATAATTGAAGAATTATATCAAGTATTAAAGCGACCGTATGACGAACAACCAGAGTTTGAAAAATGGTATGCAAAACGTCCAGAGTGGGCAAGACATAAAGTAGGGTGTTCAATGTTATCGTGTAGTTCGTAATGTTTGAGTACAATCAAAGACTAACACAGTATCAATTTTTCAAAAAGAACCATCCAATGAAAAGTACAAAACTTCAAATACTTAATTCCAAAGGACATACGTTACATGCATATTTAGAATTACCAGCCAATCAAAAACCTAGTCATTTTGTAATTTTTGCACACTGTTTTACTTGTAGCAGTAGTTTACAAGCGGTAAAAAATATAAGTAGGGCACTTACGGTTCATGGGTTTGGCGTAATACGTTTTGATTTTACAGGATTAGGTAGGAGTGAAGGTGAATTTGCCGAAAGTCACTTTTCAAGTAACGTAGCAGATATTCTTTCTGTACATACATATATAAAAACACATTACAAAGCTCCTTGCATGTTGGTAGGACACTCGCTAGGAGGTGCTGCTGTTATAACTGCCGCTTCCCAATTGGATGATATCAAGGCAGTTGCCACAATTGGAGCTCCTGCCACAGTTACACATGTAAAACGTCTATTTACACATAATATTGATGAGCTTTCCGAAAATACAGAACTACAAGTAAATATAGGAGGCAGACCATTTACTATAGACAAACAATTTATTTCAGATTTTGATAAAACTGATTTGCCTACGATTGTAAAAAACTTGCGAAAACCGTTACTAATATTGCATTCCCCAATTGATACAATTGTAGGTATAGAAAATGCAAAAGAATTGTACATTCAAGCTCATCATCCAAAAAGTTTTATTTCTCTTGATAATGCTGATCATTTACTATCTAATACAAGAGATAGTCAATATGCAGGAAATATGATTGGAGCATGGGCGGCACGGTATTTTCCGATTCAAAACGAAGAAATAGTAAATCCGAATGAGGCATTACTAATAGGACATTTAAACCTGATAGAAGACAAATTCACAACCACAATGCAAACCAAAAACCATCATATGGTAGCAGATGAGCCGCTTTCTATTGGTGGAGATGATTTTGGTCCTTCGCCATATGAATACTTGTATGCAAGTTTAGCCGCATGTACTACCATGACGCTTAAAATGTATGCTGATAGAAAAGGATGGGATTTACAAGAAGTATTTGTCTATATTTCTCATGAAAAACGAAAAAATACGGATTTGAATATTCCTATGGAGAAACCTACAAAAATTGATTTTATCACTAAAAAATTACAATTAATAGGTCATTTATCAGAAGCGCAACGAGCACGCCTAAAAGAAATATCCGCACGATGTCCTGTACATCGAACTTTAGAGAGCCAAGTAATTCTTGAAAGTGAACTAATGTTCTAATTTCACTTTCGTAGTAATATTTTGTACATTAGTAAAAAACCAATACATGAACGAAACAATTCCAAGAGAAGCCTTTTCTTTCTTACAAGACTTACAAAAGAATAATAACAGAGAATGGTTTACAGACCATAAAAAGGAGTTCAAAGAAGTTGAACGAGAAGTAAAACAATTCTTTAATCAATTGTATGAACTGCTAAATAAACACGATCAAATAGATCGAATGAAAATGTTTCGAATATACCGTGATGTACGTTTTTCTAAAAATAAAACACCTTATAAAACGCATTTAGCGGGAAGTTTTCATCGAATCAAACCACGATTACGAGGAGGATATTACCTTCATATAGCTCCTAATAATGAAACATTTATTGCTACGGGTTTTTGGGATCCTAATAAAGAAGATCTTCATAGAATTCGAAAAGAATTTGAAATGGATGCTTCAGAATTACGTAAAATCATTCATGAAAAATCATTCAAAAATATTTGGGGAGAATTAGAAGGAGACGAAGTAAAAACGGCTCCCAAAGGATTTACTAAAGAACACGAGTCTATTGACTTAATCAAAAAGAAACAATTCATTTTTACCAAAAAATTTACAGACAAAGAAGTTACTTCTAGAGATTTTATGGACAAAGTCAATGAATCTTTCAAAGCCATTCGTCCATTTTTTGACTATATGAGCGATGTATTGACTACCGATTTAAATGGAGTGTCATTGATAGATTAGTAAAACGTTTGACGTTTATTGCTAAATAACGGCGCTAAACGCTACTTCTTTTTCAAACAGTAAAATATTATCCTTTAAACGTTCTACAACAATGTTCATCATGCGTTTGTTTAAGGCTGAAGAATTTTCAATATATGTTTGATATTCTTCTATCGTAAACTGTCCAATAATCATTCCTTTAAGTGAATTACGGAATTTCATATCCTTTTGAATTGCATTTTCGATATACAACAAACGCTTTTCTAAAGATAACCCATGAAATACATTTTTGTGCTTACTAATATAATTACGAAAAGCAGCAATTAACAGGGGACTTTGTAGTTTGATAACAGGTCGTAAAGTAGTGTTTTGAAAACGCTCATCTTTAGACATATTTTCTGAAATGGACTTCGGGGAAATTTGAGGTCGTGCTTTGAGTAAATCGTTTTCTCGATCGTTCATGACAATAATGTTTTACTAAAATTAAAAATTAATGACCTTGATTCTTAACAGGTTATAAACAACTTGTTAACCATGTTATCAACATGATTATTTAAAGTAAATTCCAAATAAATGGGCTATAAATGTGTATTTTTATACAATTAAAAGCATGATGTATGAAATTTGGAAAAGTGACTAATCCTGAGCAAATTGATTTTACCTTACCTAAAGATCATCCAGAAACAGAAGTTGTTCTGCGATCGTATAAAAATGATTCTAAACCTTCTATTTATGTAGGTTGTGCTAAATGGAATAAGCAAGACTTAAAAGGATTTTATCCACGTGGTATTAAAGATGAATTAGCGTATTACTCATCTCAATTTAACTCTATAGAACTCAATGCTACATTTTATCGTATGTTTCCTGCAGAGCAATTTAAAAAATGGTATGATAAAACTCCTAATGGGTTTCGATTTTTCCCCAAACTATCACAAGAAATTAGTCATTGGAAGCGTTTGCAAGCCACTGAAGCTGTTGTAGATCAATATTTATATCATGCAAGCCATCTAAAAGAAAAACTAGGGACAATCTTTCTGCAAATGCATACCAACTTTTCTCCAAAAGATTTTGACCGAGTAATACATTTTATAGAGTTTTGGCCTAAAGAAGTTCCGCTAGCTGTAGAATTTAGGCATACAGATTGGTTTAATGATGAAAAAGTAGCTGAAGAGTTATATCATTTACTACAAGAAAATAATATCGCAAATATTTTGGTAGATACAGCCGGCAGACGTGATATAATGCACATGAGACTGACTAATAATGAAGCGTTTATTCGTTATGTAGGTGCGAATCATGAAAGTGACACCTCTCGTTTAGATGATTGGGTTGACCGTTTGGAAACTTGGATCACACAAGGATTGCAAAAAATTCATTTTTTTGTACATCAAAACTTAGAAAAAGAATCTCCATTATTATCGGCCTATTTTATCAAAAAATTGAACAATCGTTTGCACACCAATGTAATGGTTCCTAAAACAATTAGTACACCTAACAATCCACCAACTTTATTTTAAAACATACAATCATAAAAAGAGAAATTAGTAGTATCAAGAATCTCTATTCAAAACACTACAAAAAACCTATAAACGATTGTATTTTTACAAAAAATAAGCATTATGAGATTTCATACAAGAAAATGGGTTAAACCTGAAGATTTGAATCCAAACGGGACATTATTTGGAGGACGATTGCTCGCTTGGATTGATGAAGAAGCGGCATTGTATGCCATAATTCAATTAGAAAATCCTCGTGTTGTCACTAAGTATATGTCTGAGATTGACTTTAGGAGTTCTGCAAAAAAAGGAGACATTATTGAAATTGGTATAGAAGTCGTAAAATTTGGACGTTCTTCGTTAATATTAAAATGTGAAGTTCGTAACAAAATGACTCGCGAAACCATTGTCATGGTCGATAATATTGTAATGGTAAACTTAGACGAACACGGAAATTCAGTGCCACATGGGAAACATGAAGTAGAATTTGTAAAAGATCGTTTAGACTTGAATTCTGATACTTAATACATTACAAAATTGAATGTAAAATACTCATAATTTGAGATTCAATTTTATATAATAAAAAGTATTTACTTATTTTATAAAAATAAATTTCCTACAAAAAATAAAAAGTGGTAGGTTTGCAATTCAGCAATACTACCAAAAAACTTTAACAAGTTTTTATGAGCTCAATAGTTTTTATTGAGCTCTTTTTTTTGTATTTTTTTGATTCGAAAATAAGTTAAAAGATTTGCTGTTTAGTTAACGATTTTCGATCTATTGATCAATTCGGCTTATTTATATTGATCAAAAAGAACGTCCTTGGTCATTGATCAAGGACGATTTTTTTTTGAAAAAAGTAATTAACAAAGATATTGTTAAAAAAAATAATTTTGAATCTAATCGAGAATACGTATTTATGCAATCGCAAAAGTATTCCCCGATATGAAAATTGTTCAAACAATTCCTGTATATAATCGAAAAAGTAAACGTGTCACAAGTCTTAAAATAGATGATTTTAAACTCATTGCAAATGAAGATGAAGAGTTTTTTGATGTTCAAGGTGATTTCGTAATTATAAAAGATCGTTTTTTTAGAATGCCACATTTGGTGAAGCCATGGACATTTTGGATTGAAAATGGAGTTCCACAAATGGCACCAAGCGAAAATGTAACCTACACGCGCGTATTATTTGCAGTGGAAGCGCCTGATAAAAACGAATTTGATTATAAGAATAGCTTCCGAGCGATGAATCCGTTGGCAGGATATTTTCAGAGTTTTAAAGCTGGGTTTTTACAATTAATGAAGCGTATTACAGCTCATGAAACTACCAATTTTCAAGTCACTTTCTACACACTAGTTCCTTATCAAACATCATTACACTATTTATTAGGTAAAACAGGAAGTAATCAAACACGTCTCAATTTTTGGTTTTACGGCTGGATTAATTTGAAGTACCGAAATGACTTCATGAATTATTTAAAGCAATACAAATTTGATTACTATGTTAACGGAAGTACACGTGCTTTCAAAGGAATCATTTCTCAAGAACTCTCACGTGTAATTGATGTTGAATATCAAGTACATCACCCAAATAGTGGATTTTGGAAGCGAAAAAATATCAATCTTGGGATTAAGAAAATAGTTCACTTACAACTTGCTGAAATTCCATGGAACTAATACGGCAATTGGAATGATAATTGTATGTTAAGAAGCAAATGGGTACGTAAAAAATGTGTAATATTGTATTAACTATTTGCTACAGAAAAGAATTCATGAGGTTTTTAGTCACAAATTCAACAGTAAAATATAGCATCATTAGCTTGTTAATGCTTTGTTGTATGCAATTTGTACAAGCTCAAAAAGATACTACAAAAACCACTACAACTACAGATGTTGATATAACTAAAGGTCGCATCAAACTACCTTTTCCTAAAGCGACAGAGCCTTTACAGCCTGAAAAAAGTACAATAAACTTTATGGAGTTTAAAACGCCAAGTTTATTGGTCAACAAACGCACAAGCTTGATTAAATTACCAGAATCAAATCGTGCGTCACTTAAAGAAGAAAAAGAAATCAGTTTTACGGGACAAGAACAATACGTTACGAGAAACAAAGAGTTTGAACGTAAACTAAATAACAAAGACAAAGAAATTCGTCCTGAATATAAAGTGGAACAATATTTAGGTGATTTTAGAAGCAATGGTGAATTTGTAAAAATTATATGTAGAGATCATGAATTTGTTGATGGAGATAGAGTTCGCGTATATTTGAACGATCAAGTTGTCATAGAAAATATCTTATTGGAAGCAGCATACAAAAAGCTTGATATTCCTTTAAAATCGGGGTTCAACAAAATTCAAATTCAAGCATTAAATCAAGGATCTTCTGGACCAAATACTGCTGAGTTTCGTGTATATGATGACAAAGGTGAGCTCATTTCTGCAAACGAATGGAACTTAACAACTGGTGTCAAAGCAACCATGATTATTGTAAAAGAGTAATTTTTTATCCTCACTAATCCGTTTCTACTATTACCAACTTTTTTTCGTATTTTTTAAGAAAGAAAATTAGGTGTGAAAACTTCCAATCATTACATTTTTTTTCTTGGAAGAAACAGATTAAAATTTATTATAGCGCTATTTTTGAAATGCTATAAATATTGATGGTTTTTGCTTTTCCTTTAAGCAAAAGATCATCAATTTTTTTTGTGAAATACTTTTCTTCAGAAAGTGACATTTCTGCTAATAAATTCTCTGATATCAACACATTCGCATTATAAGTATTACATTCTGCCTGAATACGAGCCGTTGTGTTAATAACATCTCCGTGATAGGCCAACTCTTTTTTTACGCTTCCAACTTCGGCAACCATCAATGCGCCTCCATGGATTCCGGCTTTAAATACAGGAAGTAAACCGTATTTGTCATGATAGTGTTGACTACGAGAAAGTAATTTTTCTGTAAACCCATAGTACAATTCAATTGCGTTATTGCGCTTAATTCCACGGGCATATGTCCAACTTAAAACAGCTTCATCTCCCACATACTGATAAATTTCGGCATCGTATTTTCTAACGACGGTGTTCAAGTCATAAAAGCAATCTTGTATCAATTGACTGTACGTATAATGTCCTAAATTTTCAGCAATAGTTGTAGAAGATTTTAAATCTAAAAACATAAAAATACGTTGTTCTTCTTGAGGTTTACGATATTTTCCAAGCAACATTTTCATAAATACACCACGTCCAAATTTTTCATTTGCAATTTTTATAAATGAAAAAATAAGAGAAGCAACAATAAAAAAGAGTACAATTGTCCAAAACGTTTTATTCTTACTCCACCAGTCATTTCCTTCAGTCAAAGGAACATCCAACACATAACCAGTATATTCTACAACAATCGTCACTAATATGATTAGAATGACTAAATAAATAAAGGTTTTTGTAAAAAGAATCACACCTAAGGATAGACTTTTAGCTAAAAATCGATCAAAGAAAAACTCAATGGAAGCATATAAAATTCCAAAAGGAATAGAAGACAACGATACATAAGTAAGTAATTCTATCAATGGAACTTGATATTTAGGTAGAATACTAACGCCTTTTTCTTCAAAAATACCAAAATACCGTATGATGATTAAAAAACTAAAAGCAAGTATCCAAAAAACGACAGAGCGAAGCGTATAAACTAAATATTGTCGTAGGGTTCTTTTCATAGGCTGCAAAATACTAAAAGTTGCGTATAAAATACACTAAGAAATCAAACAAGTGAAAAAAATTAACGAACAAAAAAGACATTTTAGAGGTTGTAAAAAAGCTTTTATACTATCTTTGCTTGCAATGAAAAGTATCAGTTTTGTCATAGGTGTTTTATTATTGGCTTTAGCATTAAAGCCTTGTTCTGACGGATTTAACTTAGAGCATGATACCATTACTGAAACCAGTACAGAACATAGTCACCAAAACGATCACGATGACTCTTGCGCCATACTTTGTGTGTGTAATTGTTGCGGCGTATTAATTGTATACCAAAAACCAGCAACATACTCGCTGCAAAGTAAAATTATAATTTCAACAGTACTTCAATCATATTACGAATCTCATTATCGATTCGACCGACTTTTCAATATCTGGCAACCGCCACAATTTGTGTAATATATACTATTCATCTTCAAAAGACACGCTATATAGGTGTCTCAAAAATATATTATCACAAAAAATTAAACATATGTCACAATTACAAAAATGGAGCGTGTTGCTTTTCTGTATATGCTGCGGATGGGGCAACGCACAAACCAATGATCTTTCAATAAAAGTTTTATCTCAAGAAGATAAGCAACCTTTGTTTGGTGCCAATATACTTTTAAAAAAATTACAAAAAGGAGCGATTTCAGACATGGAAGGAATGGCTGCTTTTTCAGGAATTCCCAATGGAACATATGAATTGATAATCTCATATCTTGGCTATCAAACAATAAAAACTACTATAGATGTACCTGTAACACAACAACTCGTTTTTTATTTAAAAGAAACAGAAGGTGAGTTGGATGCAGTGATTATTGAATCCACAAGAAGTACCAGAGATATACGTAGAATTCCCACACGCATAGAAATTATAGGAGGCGAAGAACTCGCTGAAAAAAACATGATGAATGCTACCAATATCTCAATGGTATTACGCGAAAGCACTGGTATCCAAATGCAACAAACATCATTGAGTAGCGGAAACACCAACATCCGAATTCAAGGGTTAGATGGACGCTATACTCAATTATTACGTGATGGATTTCCATTGTATGGAGGATTTTCAAGTGGATTAAGTATCATGCAAATTCCTCCGTTAGATCTCAAACAATTTGAAATTATTAAAGGAAGTGCTTCTACCTTATACGGTGGTGGCGCAATTGCAGGTTTGGTCAATTTAATCTCTAAAACACCAGATTATGAACCAAATTTAGATATCATGTTTACGCAAACACATGCGTTGGGAAGTACAGCCAATATATTTTATAGCAAGCGAAATGAAAAATTTGGAATAAGTTTATATGGTTCAGGGAATTACCAACAATTATTTGATCCGGAAGATGATGGATTTAGCAATTTGCCAGAAACGCAATCTATTTCATTAAATCCTAAGTTGTACTATTATCCTAATGAAAATACTACTTTTTGGATAGGACTTAATGGTACTTATGATGATCGAATAGGAGGAGATGTAGAGAAAATTGAAAATGGTGAAAATGGAATTCACCAATACACAGAAGAAAATATCTCAAAACGAATAAGTTCACAAGCTGTTTTTTCAACACAAATTGATTCGTTACGTGTATTGACTCTCAAAAATAGCTTTTCTTACTTTCATCGCTCGTTAGATGTTCCCAATATGCAATTTAAAGGAAAACAACTCAACTCCTTTAGTGAAGCAACATTACAACACAATTATGAAAAAAATGATTGGACACTTGGGGCAAATCTTTACACCACTAATTTTGATGAAGCCGACAGTGCTCCCTTGCAACGAGATCAAAACGATGTAACTTTTGGACTTTTTGTAAACTCCAATATGGATCTTTCAGACAATTGGATTCTAGAAACAGGTGTACGTACAGATTTTGCCAAAGGATGGGGAATTTTTGTACTACCTAGAGTTTCCTTGCTGTATAAAAATGAGCAGGGTTTTTCAAGTAGATTAGGTGGTGGTTTGGGTTATAAAACTCCAGACATCTTTACAGAAGAAGCAGAATTTATCAACTTTGAAAATATTTTGCGAATAGATCAAAACTCATTAAAAGCAGAACGTTCGTATGGCTTAAACCTTGATTTTAATTATAAAACAAAACTCTTTGATGATGCAATAGGGTTCTCTGTCAATCAATTATTTTACGTTACAGCCATCGATAATGGTTTATTACTTTCTGAAAACGCCAATGGATTTTTTCAGTTTGAAAACGCTAATGGGTCAATTTTGAGCAAAGGAGCAGAAACCAATATAAAATTCTCGTACAATGATTTTAAATGGTTTATAAACTATGCATTGATAGATACTAAACTTTTGTATTTATCTGGAAACCCTAGAAAACCATTAACAGCCAAGCATAATGCCGGAAGTGTACTTATGTATGAAACCAGTAAGTGGCGAGTGGGATATGAAACGTATTATACAGGATCGCAAATACTCTCTAACGGTACTAAAACAACTGATTTTGTCACAATGGGGTTTCTTGCGATGCGTAACTTTAAATGGGGCGGAATTTTTGCCAATTTTGAAAACTTTACTGATCGCAGACAAAGTCGTTTCTCGTCGTTGGTAACGCCACCACATAGCAATCCAACGTTTCCCGAAATCTATGCACCAACAGATGGTTTTATCTTTAGCTTAGGAATTATAATCAAACCGTTTGGAAATCATACAGAACATCACGATGAGTAGATACTAAAAAAAACAGTCTGAAATAAGTATTCTATTTCAGACTGTTTTATTGCTATTTTGAACATTATCAAGAAAGCCCAAGCTCTTTTTTGAGTTTTGTATATCCATTCCAAGAACAACTGCCATCGCTTATGATACGCTGAGAAGAATGATAAATCAACAAATAATTGTCGACAGTTGTACAACCTTGATGGGTTTGTTGCGCTAGTTCTTTTTCGAAAACTCGAATCTTTTCAAGATGTAAACGATCTAACTTTTTTCGTTTATTCTGAAAAACAACATAATACATCCCTGATTCTTTTGTAAAAGTAATCATTTCCTTAGTGCTGTGAAAACAACCTGTTGAAGAGTAATGCAAAGTAAATTGCTCATCATTTTCAAGTTTATCAATAAAAGGTGTAATGTGTAATGTGTGCGTTGTTAGTTTCTCTTGTTGGGCATATCCAATAGACAATGTAAAGAGTAGGAGGCAACAGCTGTAAAATGTTTTCATAATAGATTGATGATATTTAATACGTTAAATTACATCATTGAAAATGAAAAAATAAAGCACGAATGCGTAAACGCATCATTTGAATTAGGGAATGAGTTTTTTTCCATGAAAAACAGTTTCAAAAATGGCAAATGCCAACAACCATTTTTCTTCAATAGCATTTGGTGTATCCAAAAGTGAAATAATTGGAGTACCAAATTCAAGTGTATCAAATACATCGCTCACTGTAATACGTTGTCCTATCTCACCATAATTAGGCGCTACAGATATTGAAGCCAATTTGCGTCCATTCATAATTAGTGGAAAAAGACCTTCATTGGTACGTGTGTGCGAACGCTTGTAAAAATTAATACCAAACGTGGTATGTAGTGGATGCGTAGCTTTTCCGATTATTTGCTCATGCGAGTCAGCTAATTGTCCTTTTTTATCAAGTCTACCCAAAAGCTCGCCATCAACATAAAATATAACTTCTGACCCATGAAATTCAAACAAAAACTCTTGCTTTTTTGTGAACGCAATAATATGTCCTTTTTCATACATACCACGCTCAATACGTTCAAAAGCAATAAGAGGTTTTTGTTGTTCACTATATATAAATCCAGAAGTTTTTAGGTACGTAACGGCATCTTCAGTCTCAAAAATCATGGCATCCGTTACTTTTTTATACAAATCTGCCGTATGCGGGCTTAGTTTTTTGCGCTTTTTTAAAAGACTATCGCGCATTTGTTGCCGTTCATTCTCTATAAATTCTTGGCTTTTATGCTGAGATGATTTTTTAATAATAAATGCCACCATTACAGCCAATATAAAGATGACTATAAGCATGAAAACAAGTACGAGTGTAAACGACATTGTAAATAAGGATTGGGTTTACACAAAAATAAAGGGTTTGATTAAAAAATACGTTTTAAAAATCCTTTTTTATGAATATCTACTTTTTGCAGTACTGCCTCACCGTCAAAAACACGCATATTAATCTCTGAAGGGTTTCCTAACAAACTAATCTCAGCCCGATCATTAGCATCAATAGTTATTTTTTGTGAAGCTTGAACGGCAATTTTTGCCTGATCTGTAGCAGTTACATCAATTTCTTTAGAAACGAAATCAGACGCCATAAATTCGCCTTTTTCTTTTACTACCAGTGCTAAAGTTTCAGTAGTTCCTTCTAGCTCAACATCTGCATGTTCTACAGTTGCTATTGTGTTTGTAGCTTGTGCGGTTGCTTGTATGTCAGCATCTTCAAAGGCAGTAAGAATCAATTGATTTGTGAATATTTCATAACGCTGTTTGGTTTTTCCATATCCATTGATTGTCAATGAATCTGCTCGTATTTTTAAATCCATTTCAGCGTTTTCCATTACATTGAGTTCAATGGTGTTCATGGCTAATGTAGTAAGTGACTTAATTTCTACATCGTCTCCAGCATGAATACGTTGTAAAGTATCTGAAACCGTAATAAAAATTTCTAAACGCTTACTACTTCTTATTTCTTTTGTAGTTGCAATCGTCAGTGTTCCATTCACAACGTGAATATCAAATACTTCGTGCAAATTTTCATCGGTATTTACTTCAACTTGTGATTTTGTACCATTAATTAAGACAACTTCAATATCTTCTCTTATATCAATAGCAGTAAACGGATCGAGTTCATAAATAACGGTAGTGACTTCACGGTTTCCTTTAATTTTTTCTTTTTTCTGTGCTATTGCAGGAAGAGAACATAACACAAGTAATACAATACTGATATATTTTTTCATGAGAATTCGGTTTTATATGGTAAAAATAAGAAGTGTTTTACGGATTTTATAAAGAAGCTACCTAAAAGTATGCCAAGCAAGAAAATTGCCGTTTAAGTGAAGTGAATAATCGACAATTTTACTTTTATACTTATATAGGACAACATTTTGAGCACTATGTATTGCTAAAAGAGTTGTGATAAAATGTAGATTAGTCTAGAAACTTTGCGCGTTCTTCAGGAGTTGGCATGCGACAGGTTTCTTTTTTGCCAAAAAGTTTATAGCGATATTTTCCAACTAAATCATATCCTGCATCACGGATGAATTTTGGTAAAAATAAAAAGCCTTTCACAAGTTTCCATGCACCTCCAAATTCGCTCATAATATGTAATGCCGCCGTAGATTTTTTATAATAGGCTATACCAGGTTCGTACAAAATTACCGAATCCATTGTAGATGTATCTAATTGTAGATGTTTACGAATTGCAATACCAATATCTGATTGTAAAGACGCAAAAACAAATACATTTTTTTTGTCGCGTTTAATGATTTGATCAATAAAATTGTTACAGAGATTGCATACGCCATCAAATAGCACAATTTTTTTATCTTTTGGTAAGGATTCTATCATATTGCGATTGTTGATGATTCACACAAAGATACGATAATGAAATGATAAATATGTACGTGGTATTTTAGCTTATAACCAATTTCTATAAAGTGAGAGTTTCTAACTATTTCGGAGTTGTTTTCTTGTTAAATTATGAACTCTCATTTTAAATCTTCTATGTCATCTAAAACATAGCATTGTTGCCATTGTGTCATTCCAATTTTTGGGTAATAATTCACAGCTTTAGGTGCAGCAAGCAGAATCAATTTGGCTTGGGGAGAAGCCAATTTTGTTTGACGAATGAGCTCTTTACCAATTCCTTTTTTTTGATACTTTTCATCGATAGCTAAATCGGATAAATAAGTGCAATAGTTGAAATCTGTCAAAGAACGCGCAATTCCTATTAGTTTTCCATTTTCTCTTGCGGTTACGATCAAATTTCCGTGTTCAATCATTTTTGATAAAGTATTATGATTATCAATAGGTCTTCTTTCTCCTAATGTTGAACGTATCAACACGCTTTTAAATTCGTCTACTGATATTTTGTCTTCTATTTGGTATTTAATTTGTATCATGTATTTAGTTCTAAAAGGTATATCCAATATTTTTTGTCATATCGACGAAGTTCTCTAACTACTTTGAAACCAAAGTTTTCATAAATATGTCTAGCGGCATTCATAAACTCGGATGTATGTAATGCAATAAAATCTTCGTTCGTTTCTTTTGCATAGTTGATGCACATTTGCGTCAATTTCTTTGCAATTCCTTTGCCGCCAAAACTTGGGTTTACGCCAACCATTCTAATATAACTCCATGTATCTTCAAACATTTCGGTAGGATATCCATTTGAAACTAAAAATGCCATTCCAATAATTTCAGCATTGTATTCACATACGAAACAGGTTGAAGTGCTCAATAAATATGTAAATGTTTCGGGATTTGAAATAAAAGAATTGTACTTGTCCCAATTCTCCGATGTCATGGCTTGTTGATGCTGACTGTATGAAAGAATACCTAATGCTTGTAGTTTTTCTTTATCTGCTATTGTTCCTTTTCTAAATATAAAATTCATGTCTATTTATCTTCCACTTGAATGGGCAAAGTTTTTTTATAAAAATGATTTCAATAAATTTTTGCGAACGTGTTTGTGTATGATGTCGTTGAGCGTTATAGAACGAATTTAGTAAATACAAGCCACGTTAAATAGAAAATCTTCGAGAATTTTTGCAAATAGGCGAGAACTAGTAATGGATTATAGTCATTCTTGTGGCAAGTACTTTTTCAAAGCAAAGTATCAGGATATTTTTCAATTACGTTTTCAATTTGTTCTTGTTTAGCTTGCTCTAATTGTTTTATTATTGATTTTGTTTTTCTGTATTCTTGTGCTTCTGGAACTTTAATAAATTCCACTTCTTTGTCATATTTTTCTTGGATGACTTGTTCTATTTCGTCAAGTGTAACTCTAAAATATTCTTTTCGATAGTTTACTTTATTTATTCTTCTGTCGTCAAACTCTTTTTGTAATAAATTCTCTAATTCAGGTGCATTTTCAGTGAAGATAAGAGCGTGTAAGTCGAATCTAAAAGGAACGGAAGCATCTCCTAATTCCCTAACCCTATCCATTGGTTCAAGTCTTCTTGTCATACCTATTTTATATATATTCTCGCCAAATGAACCAATATTTGAAATAATGTAAACGTGTCCCGATTTTGTTTCTTGCGCTCTTGAAATTGCTCTTTCTTTAGCTTCGTGTGCTTCTTGAAGGTTTTTTTGAAGTTCGGCTATTTGTGTATTTAATTTTTCAAGTTCTTCTCCACTTACTAATCCAAGTTCTTTTTGAGCTTTTTCAAGTGCTTTTTGGAATCTCTTTTCTTCTAATTCCGCTTCTTTTTTTGCTTTTTCAAATTCTCTTTGTGCTCTTTCTTCTTCTCTTTGTTCCTCTCTTATGGCTCTCTGTTCTTCTTTTTCTTGTTGTTTTTTATGTTCGAGCTCATAAGCTAGATGAAGTTCGTCCAATTT
This sequence comes from Kordia zhangzhouensis, assembly GCF_001005305.1. Lineage (GTDB taxonomy): Bacteria > Bacteroidota > Bacteroidia > Flavobacteriales > Flavobacteriaceae > Kordia > Kordia zhangzhouensis. The sequence goes on along the minus strand of NZ_LBMH01000017.1, from coordinate 35,919 downwards.
TAATTTTAAGTAGTCATCTGTAATATGAACATCATTTGATTTGCCAAGTTTGTTAATTGCGTTAAAAGCTTTTGTTGTACGTTCTTCAAAACGTTTGACATTATTCCATTTTACTTTGGAAATTAGAGTGTCACATTCTCCGTTAAATGCTCTTAACGTCAGGTTTATATAACGTCTTGTCATTATTTCTCCTTGCTTTCTACTATTTTCAACGTGCCAATTAGTGTTACAAACACAAGCATTTCCGCTTTTTATTAATTCTTTTTGTTTGGTTTGAATATTAGTAAGTTCTTCCTTGTATTTTTCTGAAGTTTCATAGTCAAAAATTGGCTCATAAATACCAATTTCAACAAATTCAAGGTCGTTTCTGTAAAGTTTTATATCCTTTTCTAACTCTTTGAAAATGGATTTAGCTTCAGTATATCTGTCATTAAGATTTGAAGCTTTATTTTGGATTTCATTCAATTCTTTTTCCTTAATTTCTTTCGAGACTTTAAGTTTATCGAGTTCTGAATTTAATATTTGTAAATCGTTTATGCTTTCATTGAAGGATTTAGCAGTTTTTTGTAATTCAGCCAATTCAGAATTTTTGTTTTCAATTTCTTTTTCTATTGATGTAATTCCATTATATCTATTTAAGTCGGAATGAAGTTTATCCGATTCTTTCGATTTTTGCTCTAATGCCGATTTGAACTTTTTCTTAGTTTTGAGGTAATTCAAAATCGTTACAATTAACGCAATTACCAAAACTATTGATGTTATTATTAACCCTAATTCCATTTAGTCGGTTTGGTTTTTCAGTATTTGTTACTAACGGTCTCGTATAAGAATAATAGCAGATTTTGCATCACTAATTTTTCGGTAAATACAGACCTTTTTATATTTGATTACTTTCGTTTTAGCGATTCAACCGCTATTATTTTTATGCATTGTTACCTTTAGTTATTTTTTTCAATGCTATTGGGCAAGTATTAAGATTAGTTTTACAAGGGAATTGACTTATTTTTAAATTATTCTCATATTGTTTTATTGTGAGTTTTCCTAAATCAAATCCATTGTCAATTTCTGTTTTGTTTTCTGATTTGCCAACTGTTGTACAACAATTATAAATACTTAAATCTCCCAAAATTACGGATAAGAATCCTCTAGTTTTTAAAAGGCAATTACTTTGATTAAAATCAGTAATCCTTAATTCGGTTGAAGATTTAAAATTTGAATTTACAAACCTTTTAATTAGTTCAGAATTTTGTTTATTATTATTTGGATAAATTATTTTCAAACTATCAATTTCTTTTTTTTCAAAAAACTTAATTAAGTTTGGTAATTCTTTATGATTTTCTTCAAGATATAGAGTAGTTGTAGCTATTTCAACTTTTTTTTCCCTTAAAGATTTTATTGTACTGAAAAACTTTTTTAAGTCAATATCATTTTTAAATATTTCAAAATATCTTTTTAAAGAATGAAAACTAACGGTAACTTTAGCTGGTAGATATTCTTCAAAATCCGTTAAATAATTATGAATATTTTGACCATTGGTCATAAGAGTGTAATTGAGCTGATTTTTTTTTAAAATTTTAATTATCTCCAAGAAGTTAGAAAAAATTAATGGCTCTCCTCCAGTAATTCTAATAGTTTCAAAACCTATTTCTTTCGCTTGAGTTATTAAAACTTCAAAATTGCTTAATAATTTTCTTGATAGTTTCGCAGATTTACCATTTAATGGTTCAACATAACAAAATTCACAACCTGAATTGCATAAGTTTGGTAAAAAAACAAACAAATGCTTATTGAAATATTTACTAACAATATCTTTAACAGCCATACTTTGCTCGCAATTGTAAAATCAATGTAAAAAGGACTTTTTCATTATCAGTAAATTTATCTTTTAATTCATTGTAGACAGAACCAAAGACTTTGTTACTTGCATTTAACGAATTAATTTTGTCTATTGATTCTTGTAGGATTGTATTTTTTGAAAGTTCTACTTCATAATTGTCTTGCAGAATTGTAGAAACAATTTCAAGTAATATTGAAACTTGCTCCTTACTATGTTTGGTGATTTTATCAAGAATTACTTCTTTTTCATCAAATAAACCTAGAGCGTCTCTAGTAAAAACAGCAACAGGTTTGAAGTTTTTCCCTAAAATAGATTTACCAATGAGCAGAGTTAATTCATTAATTTTATCATCTTCTGCTGTTCTGTTATAGATTCCCCATTTATCATATTCAACTTCCCAAAAAATAAAACCTATGTTCATTTTTTCTTTTTCCGATTGTTCAATATAATTTAAGATGTATTCTCTTACTTCCCAAGCTTTGAAAATGTGTGTTATTAGTGTCATTACACTTTTTTCTTTAGGATGGAATTTATTAAAATCTTGAATTCCTTTTATATTTTGCTTAGAAACATCATAAACTTCACTGTAAAAATCAAATTTACCTAAATAATTTAATGTGTCAATAAAACTTTCTTCGATGAGTTCAGATGATGTTAATTCGGATTTTCTAAAAGGGTCTATTATTTCAAAATTATTGTTTTCGTGACAAAAGACAGAAGCAATATTATTTTTGAAATTTTTCAAATCTTGTTCAGTTTGACTAGTGGCTGACTTATCGATAGTTGGGAAAATGGCTATTTTTTTAATAGAGCCATTTTTTTGCATCTTTTTGAGTAATTCTAAATAGAGAATATCAATAATTGGCAAGTTAGGTCTTAACCCAAATTGATATGCAATTAAATCAATTGAATTATAACCGCTTGGTGTATGGAAAAAACTTTTTACTTCTTTATTTTTTGTGAAGCCATTTTTTAATCTATAAACCCAAAAGTGGAATTTCTTTTTCAGATTTTCTAAATCCTTACCAAAAAAGATACTTACGATGAGTCCAAGTATGAAAACGGATAAAGGGTAAATAAAGTTAAGCCAATTCATATATTGTTGCTTTAATGTTGTTGATAGTTGCTCTTACATTTGGAAATTTTTCTTTTAATGTGTAATTATAGTAATTTGATTTATTAATCATTTCGTGTTCGAAATAATCAAAATATTTAACTAAAAAAAACTTATAATTATTGATATCTAATTTATTTATTTTAGAATAAAGAGTATTATTAACTATACTTTTGACAATTTCTGTCTGACTAATATTTGAGTCTGTTATTGAATTGTAGAGTTCTATATTTCGCCTAATTCTGTATTTAAGCTTTTTCAATACTTTTTGCTCCGTTTCAGGATTGTTAGATATTGTAATTATAGACCACCAATATTGTATTAGTATCGAATTTATTAATTGATTGAACAGAATTTCATTTGTTAAATCACTAAATTTTATACTAAATACTTTATTTATGTTTTTTATGGGTTCATGAGAAATCTTATACTCTAAATAGCGAAAATAATCTTGAAAATATAAATTTTCAAAAGATGCTAAATCAAATACTTTTACAGAAATTTTTGATTTGAATATGTTATTAAGCTTGGTGTTTAATTCGTTTGAAATTTTTGTTAGAATGCATATTTCAAATTTGTAATTTGTAATCAATATATAATCAAAATCACTATTTTCGTTAAAATAATCACTTGCTCTACTACCAATTAAAAATAAGTCGTACTCTTTCTTAAAGAAGCTCGAAATTACACTTTCTATTTTTTGATTTATATTTTGAGTACAAAGGTTCATTATAATTAAAGATAACGTATGTATAACAGGAACTCTATATATACTAACTTCTTGTTATTTTGTATAAATGTAAAATAAATACCACATACACGCAATGAGGTTTTCCGTAAACTTCTAAAAAAATACTTTCAAAATATATAGTTATCGTAAAGAGGTGCCACAAAAATAGCTCAATGTGGTTATATACGAATTAGTTGACGTTTTTTAAAAATTCGAATGGGTTGGGGAAGTACTTCGTTGCGGTCTAAAATAGGTTCTATTCGGTTATACAACCTAATAAATTGGGTTAGGGAAGTGGTTCGAAGCGGTTCCGAACCGAATATAATAGGTTGTATACCCCAAAAAAGGGGTTCAAAACCGAATACAAGGGGTTCTTTGAGGGGGTACTACCCATTGCAGAACCGATTATAGATGGTTAATAACCGACTGTAATGAGTGTATTGAGGGGTACATATGAGTTTAGAACCGAATAAAATGGTTTTTTCCTAACATGATACACCTATTTCGGGTTTGATTATTATGATTATTTTTTGATATCAACAGATTGATACATATAACGATAGCTATTTATTTTGCTGCTTGTACCAATTCCAATTGATCTACGGAAATCGTAGTTGTAAATAATCCGTAGTTTACCACGGCTTTTCCCTTTTCCAAACTATCTATAGTGCCTATCGCTTTACCATCGGGCATACGAACGCGATCGCCAACTTTTAAGATTGGCTTTGGTTTTTCGGCTTCTTTCTTTTCCGCTTTTTTCTTAGCCACTTTCTTTTCTTCTCGAATAATCGCTACTTTTTGAATAACTTCTTTTTTGGCGGCTTGTTGTTTTTCTTTTTCCGCTTTCTTTTCTTTGGCTGTTTGCTTTTTGCGTTTTGAATTTTCTGTTTCAACAATGCGCAAAAACTCGGAAATTAGTGGGCGTTTCTTTTTGTTTTCAAAATACCGCTCTGAAATATCATTAATTTTGTTTCCAAGTTGAATCATGCGTTTGTCGTGGTCGTACAACTGCTGGTAACTTTCCAGTTTAGATTTCATCTTGGAATTTAATTTGTCCAATCGTTCATTTTCTTCGCGAGCCTTGAGCTCTTCTTCTTTTAGTTGTTGCGAAGTTTTTTCCATCACACTGCGTTCTTTTTGTAGCTTGGCAATGGTGGCATCAAATCGAACTTTTCCGCGTTCAATCTTCTTTTTTGCTTTATTGATTAAGCTATATGGAATTCCATTTTTTTGAGCAACTTCAAAGGTAAAGGAACTTCCTGCTTGTCCCAATGCAAGTTTGTATACTGGCTGTAATGTTTTACTATCAAACATCATATTGGCATTGGTAGCATGCGGTAATTCATTTGCCAATACTTTTAGGTTGGAATAGTGTGTTGTAATAATACCAAAGGCTTCTCGTTCGTAAAATACTTCTAAGAAAGTTTCTGCCAATGCACCACCTAATTCAGGATCACTTCCTGTACCAAATTCATCAATCAAGAATAATGTTTTGTCATTACACTTTTTTAAGAAATAGTTCATCTGTTTTAAGCGGTAACTATAAGTACTTAAATGATTTTCGATGGATTGCCCATCTCCGATATCTGTTAAAATTCGTTCAAATAAGCACATTTTACTGCGTTCATGCACAGGAACCAACATACCACTTTGCAACATGAGTTGTAATAATCCTATCGTTTTGAGAGTAATACTTTTTCCTCCTGCATTTGGTCCAGAAATCACGATAATTCGATTGTCTTGAGTGAGTTCAATGGTTTGCGGATACGTTTGTTCGTGACGTTCTTTGTTGGTCAAATAGAGTAGTGGGTGATACGCATCTTTTAAAAACAGCACACGTTTTTCAGTAATTTCGGGAAGAATAGCATTCATCGACGCTGCATATTTGGCTTTGGCATGACTTACATCCAAATCGCTCAAAAAGTCTTGATAGTCTTCCAAAAGCGGAGCAAATGGACGAGTAAAATTGGTAAGCTCTTTTAAAATACGAGTAATTTCTTCTCTTTCTTCATATTCCAAGTTGGATAACTCACGAGAGTAGTGCAGTGTTGTTTCAGGTTCAATGTATACAATACTTCCTGTTTTAGAACTGCCCATGATAGCCCCTTTTACTTTGCGGCGGTGCATGGCTTTTACGGCTAAAACGCGACGATTGTCAACAACTGTTTCTCTGATTTCATCCAGATATTCGGCTTGACTGTATCTGCTTAGAGCAGCAGAAAAACTTTGATTGATTTTTCCTCGAATACTTAGAATACTTCGACGAATACGTGCCAACTCGGGAGAAGCTGCATCTTTAACTTCTCCAAAACGATTGATTACATTATCAATCTCGGTAATAAGTACTTTTGTAAACTCAATTTGTGCAGCTCTAGAAGCCAAGGTAGGATAGTACTCTTGGAATTTTTTTAGAAACTTAAGCAAGAGATTAACCGTATTTGAGATTGCAGCAATTTTGCGAAACCCTTCAATTTCCAAGAAACTGTTTTCTATTGCCAGTAGTTTAATTTCCAATGATATTCCTTCAAATCCATGATTGGGAATTACGTTTTCATTTTCAAAAGAGGCTACATATTCATTGACATATGACAAGTGAGTCAACAGTATTTCTTTGTCAGAAAAAGGAGTTGTACTCTTTGTTTTTTGCTTGCCAAAAGCCGTTATAGCATGCTCTGAAACTTGTTGTAAAACCGTTTCAAACTCTAAGTCATCTAATGTTTTGGAATGTATTTTAATCATTGTAAATAGGGGCTAAACTGAATTTGCAATACCTGCCGTATTTTTTAGCCGATGGCAAAGGTACTTATTTCTGTATTGATTTAGAAATAGCCATACATATTATGAACAAGTGTTTCTCTTTGTTTTGAAGGAAAGGACGCAAAAGTTGCAGGCAAAGAGATATGCTAATCGTATTGATGTTAAAATTGATTAAGATTGGCTACAATTACTGGTCAAAAAAGTTTTGTATTTCAAATTCAAAGAGTGATTGTTCTTCAGGTTTAATTGTAATGTTTCCATAAGTTCCATTAACTTCTGCCTCAGATTTCCAATTTCCTTTGGTAAACTTGAATTGAGCTGGACTTTTAAGTGTCAGACTTAATTCCCTTTCATAATCAGAAACTTTTTCCATTTTTACTTTCTGCGGATTCCAATTTCCTAAACTTTCTTGATTTCCAACAATGTAAATTGTATCGTCTTTATGTAGTGTTTTTACTTTAATGGTTACATGATATTCTTTATCACTTACGTATTTGTTTTGTGTATCAAAAATTGTTTTAAAATAATAATCCAGTGCTTTGTATAAACTTACAGGAAATGTATTCCAGTGATTGTTTTCAGGAAATTCGTTGAGTTGAATTTTGAGAAGGTCATTTTTTAAGGGTTCTTTATAAAAAGAATAGGTTTTCTCTCTAGCAGATTTCCATTCTTTCCAATAATTGACTCCTTCATTGGCATTACTAATATAGAGATATGTTAACCGATCTACTTTTGAATAATCAAAGTGTATAAGCTTGTTGGCAAGTTGTTGTTGTTCGTATGCCAAATTTGGAGAAATAGCAATATAATTTTGAAACAAATGAGAGTCTTTTGTAAAGGAGTCCAATATAAAGGAAGCACTTAAAGAGTGTCCAATTGCTATACTATTAGGAAGCGTCCTGTAATGTGAATTTATATAAGGAATCACTTCTGTTTTGACATACGTATAAAAATTTTCTGCGTTTCCAGCATATTTTCCGTACCTCGCAATTGATTCTTTACTAGTTAATGTTGGCAATAAATCATTGTTTCTTGCATAATCGAGTTTTTCATTATAAGGAGACGTTATTCCAACAACTATATATGATTTTGTATTATTGGTTATAAACGAAATAATGGAACTTGTGTAGTCAAAAAACTCTCGACTATGGCTATCAAATACATAAATAACATTAAAATATTCATTCTTTCTCCAATCATAATCTATGGGTGTATATACTAAGATTTCTCTTTCTTGAGCTAATACTTTTGATGAAATTTTAACATTCTCAACTCGTGCAATATGTTGTCCATATGTCAATACAGACCAGAAAAAGAGGAAAGATATGAATGCAATGTTTTTTATCATATTGAAGGCGATAATTGATCTTATATTGTTTAAATATAAGATTATATTGATATTATTTGAGTAAATTCTTTTTGTTTCCAAGACTATCTACATATTGTATTACTGGAGTACCATTGGCATCCACGTATATCGATAGTTTTAATCGATTATTTTTGTCTAAGAGAAATAGTCCAGTATCCATACTTTCCAATCTGCCAAGAAACAAACGTTTTGGAGCTAAATTTTCTGGATTACTCCAAAATTTGTCAAAGGCAGCTTCTCTTTCTTCAGCGTTTTCTATTTTATTAATTGCATTATATTCTTTAATAATTTCTATATATGGTTTTTCTGATCGTTCACTAATTTCTAAACCATATTTTCGATACCATTGGCCATTTTCTTCATATTCATCCTTTCGAAGAACCATAATTTGATCGTTTTTGTTTTGATCAAAGGTTAACATTTGATAGGTGCTTTCGTTTTCTTTATCAAAGACCAATCCGCCAACTTCATCTCCTTCACTATTAAAAAAGAGGAGACCTGGTGTGTTGCGTTCTGTTTTTTCAGGGTTTATTACTTTCCCGTTCGTAGTAGCTAATGCTTGCTGCTTTGGGTTACTTAAAACAATAAACTTATTGCCATCTTCTCCTACAATATCAATACGCTCGGCAGTTAGTTTTTCAAAATGTGTGTGTTCCTTTTTGTACATATCTGACAAAAGATACAGGATAATACCAATCAATAATAGTAGATTAATCAAAGAGAGTTTTTTCATTTTCAAGTACTTTTAATTGTAGTAATGATTCTTTTTTAGTTGAATTGTTACAGTATTTGTTTTTTTTGGTGATTTTTTTTTATAGATGAAGTGTTTTGATTCGTTTTTAAATTCCTCCATTTTTATACATAAAGATAGTATCTTTGAGCAAGGGCAAGATTATTGAATGTTAAGTTTGTAAGAACTTTTAATGAATTCATTATGCTTGTTTGAAAGAGAAAATCCTTTATATATGCTAAGAATAGTTATTGGAATGAACGTAAAGATTGAAGAAAGCTGGAAATATCATTTACAAGATGAATTTGAAAAACCTTATTTTAAAGAGTTAACGTCTTTTGTTAAGTCTGAATATACGCAACACACATGTTTTCCGAAAGGGAAAGATATTTTTGCCGCGTTTGATCATTGTCCATTTCATCGCTTAAAAGTAGTCATTATTGGGCAAGATCCGTATCATGGAATAGGACAGGCGAATGGATTGTGTTTTTCCGTGAATGATGGCGTGCAACATCCGCCTTCATTGGTTAATATTTTTAAGGAAATTCATCGAGATATAGGCGTATTACCTCCAGAAAGTGGCAATTTAGAACGTTGGGCAAAGCAAGGTGTTTTATTACTGAATGCTACATTAACCGTTCGAGCCCATCAAGCAGGAAGTCACCAAGGAAAAGGTTGGGAAACTTTCACAGATGAAGTAATCCGAGTGATTTCTGAAAAAAAAGAGAATATAGTTTTTTTACTTTGGGGAGGATTTGCTAAGAAAAAAGGAGCGAAGGTACATAAAAGCAAACATTGCGTATTGACTTCTGGGCATCCTTCTCCCTTAAGCGCAAATAGAGGATATTGGTTTGATAATAAGCATTTTAGTCGATGTAATGATTATTTAGTTAGCAAGCGAATAGAAGCAATTAGATGGTAATAGGTAGCAAAAGAACGCAATAAAAAAAGGGTTGCAACATGAAGTTACAACCCTTTATATATAATTGGATAGTTTTTTCTTAGTATACTTCTACACATGAAGCTTCTTCAGCGTTTGCTGTCATAATGTAGTTTTCTTTAGCGTCATCTGCATCTGCAAAGTTAACTCCTTTTCCCATACAATTAGATCCACAAGATGCTAATAGTAAACCTGCTGCTGCGATAAGTAAAATTGATTTTTTCATGATAGTTTTGTTGTAATGTTAATAATCTGATAAATAATTGGTTTAAGCGTGAAAGTAATATTTTGCCCTTTTTACTTTCTGATACAAATGTACCATCACGACCATTAACCGACACATTTTCTCGTTTACCTGTTTAAATTTTCGTTAAATTACATAAAATCGTGTTTTATCGTCGATTCACAGGGTGATTTATACCGTTCGTCGACATAAAACCCTGTTTTAAAAAGGGGAAAAATCCCTTATACAAACAAGTGTTTTTACGGGTGTGCATGGCAATAAGCAGTAGTGTATAGTAAAAAAAAACGTAAAAAAAAGCGAACTCTTATGTTCGCTTTTTGTGTTATAAAACTTTGTGAGTAAGGTCTTTATAATCCCATTTTTCGGGTATAATATCTAAGTCGAGTAGCTTGTTTTGTACTTTGGTAATGGTTTCCTCATCAATAAGTTCTTGACTCCATTCGGTGAGTGACAACCATTTTTGAACATCGATTAACTGTTGATCGTAACGGGAAGCTATTTCTTTATCGATATCTGGAATTTCTTTGAATTGTACAGTCATTTCATTGATAATTTCTAATATCGTTTTAACGGTTTCTTCATCATTTTCTAACAATTCATTGCGCACAGCTATTACAAAACATGGCCATGGGGTAGGACAATCACCAACACGACGAAAAATTCCTTGATCTACCAATGGTTTTGTGGTAAAATGCTCCCACATAAAATAATCTCCTTTGCCTTTATTGAGTCCGTTAATAGCTCCTTCAAGATTGTTGATTACTTCAAATTCTAAATTTTCAGTGTTCCATTGGTTATTTTCAGCATTGATATACGCCATCAGATGAGAACCTGAACCATATCGGCTAATAGCAGCTTTGGTACCTTGTAAATCGTCTATAGTATTGTATTTTGAATCAACAGCGACGTGGATTCCCCAAATTAAAGGCGATTGCACATACGTTTGTACAATTTTAGAAGGGTTTCCATCTATTATATCTTTAATGATTCCTTCAGTAAGAATTACGGCAATGTCAATTTTTTCACTTCGGAGTGCTTTACACATAGCGCCTGTTCCTCCTGGATAGTCTTTCCAACGCAAACTGATACCTTTTTGTTCGTATGCTCGTTCTTTGAGTGTTAAGTACCATGCAAGGTTAAAGTGTTCAGGAACACCACCAATTTTTATCTTTTTCATTCGGGATGTATTATGCAATTTTTTCTAATGTATACTGTATCAACTGATCTACTGTTTGTTTTGGTTGTTGACTAAACTCGCCAAGAGGTCTGTTGGCTATAATGGCATTCATTGAAATAGCGCGATGTCCTAATAAGTTAGACAATCCATATATACCAGCCGTTTCCATTTCAAGATTGGTTATTCTTTTTCCTTGATAGTCAAAATTAGCCAGTTTATCATTTAAAAGAGGATCTTGGACTTGTAGACGCACTTTACGGCTTTGTGGGCCGTAAAACCCAACATTGGTAGCTGTAAAACCAGTAACTGTTTTTTCGGAACGTATTTTTTCAATTAGTTGAGAACTTCCTTGAACCACATATGGATCAGATTTTTTAGAAGACCAATTGGTTTGCTGTTTGAACGTTTCAGAAATATCAGTAAGCAATACATGTTCACTATCATAAAAATGAAGTAAGCTGTCAAAACCAATTGCATATTCACTAATCAAAAAACTATCAAGAGGAATGTCTTTTTGTATAGAGCCAGAAGTACCAATACGAATAATGTCTAATTGGGTAAGAGTGTCTTTTACTTCACGAGATTTAAAATCAACATTAACCAAAGCGTCAAGTTCATTAAAAACAATATCAATATTATCAGTTCCTATTCCTGTAGAAAGTACAGAAATACGCTTCCCATTTAGAGTTCCTGTATGTGTTACAAATTCTCGTTTTGCTTTTTTATACTCAATTGTATCAAAATAGTTGCTGACAGCGCTTACTCTATCAGGATCTCCTACGGTAATAACTGTTTGAGCTATATCTTCTGGACGTAAGTTTAAATGATAAATACTTCCATCAGGATTTATAATTAGTTCAGATTCTGCTATTCTACTCATGTTTTGTAATTATTTGTGGTACTGAATGATAACAATAGTCGTATTTTTTACAATTTCCATAAAAGGTGTTATCTGCCAGTAAGTCATAAAAGTTTTTTAATTGGTCCTTAGCCAATAGTCCGTTTCTGTTTAAAACGATAATTCCATTTTTTGTTTCAAAAAAGGGTGCTAATCTATGAATTATATTTTGTATTTGTAAATCTCCAAAGCCATAAAACCCTTGATATTGCAGGACATACCCAATTAATTGTCGTTCACTTTTAATTTCATTACTGTCAATAATTTTTAAAATGTGAGTTTCTAATACATTAAGTCCACTATTTACATTGGGAAATCGTTTTAAATGCGCATTGAGACAGTTGCTCATATATGAAAAAGAAGATGGAATTGTAATGTATTCTTTAAAAGAGGAATGATTATCAGAACAATACAATTTCCAGAGAGTATCTGCTAGTGCGATATCTTCTTGGGTGAGTACGATTTTTTCTTTGTAATGTTGACGAAGTTGCTCGTTAGATAATTCACCCAATCCTTTAAGTTGCGTATCATTTTCAACCCAACCGCTACACACCAAATAGATTTTTCCTGGTATTTTTAAACTTTTTAAATAACTTAATGCTGCAATCATGTTAATGTGGCAGAATAGGTCATACTCAAACCATAACATAATTGAACTATACTTTGCAAAATTGGTAGTAAGCAAAGGAATTAAAAACGACTCGTCATACGTGATTTCTGTATCAATATAGGGCTTTAAATACGCAATGCGAACTTCTTTAAACGCGTCAGAACGCAAATCGTACACTGTTTTGCCTTCACATAACATTTCTCGCCAAACTAATTGATCATCAGTGATTCCAATGTCTTTAAGTCTAGGTGTTAAACTATCTCCATTTACTATATGTAGGGTTTGATGAAGCATTTATCCACCAACACGTTTTACTTGATATCCTTCTTTTTGCAGAATTTGTATAATTTTATCTCTGTAATTCCCTTGAATGATGATTTCATTGTCTTTAACACTTCCGCCAACACCACATTTTACTTTAAGTAGTTTTGCCAACGCTTTCAAATCGTCTTCATTTCCTACAAATCCTTTTACAACGGTAACTATTTTTCCGCCTCGACCTTTATTGCTAAAATGAGCTTCTAATTGTTGTTCATTAGGAGCGAGAGTTTCTTCAACAGTTTCAGTATGCAGTTCAAAATCATCATTGGTAGAAAACACAAATCCTCCAAGATCTTCCAGACTGTTGAGCTTTTTCTTTGCCATACGACACGTATCTTTTTGTATGATTATTTTTTTCGGACTTTAAAGATACTTAATTTCATGAAGAGTAGCGCAGCAGGAAGTATTGTTTCTATAAAAAAATAACACTGAACGTTTTTACATTCAGTGTTATCTATAAATAAGATAATAATTTGTAAAGATTATTTTTTAATCAAGCCTAATTCAATTAAACGTTGATTTAAAAACTCTCCAGCAGTAATATCTTCATATTTTTTTGGATTTTCACCGTCTATACAATTCTCCAAACAATCTAATGGCATTTCACTTATAGGATGCATAAAGAAAGGAATAGAGTAGCGTGAAGTTCCCCAAAGTTCTCTTGGAGGGTTTACAACTCTATGAATTGTAGATTTTAGCTTATTATTACTATGACGAGATAGCATATCGCCTACATTAATTACTAATTCATCTGGTTCTGCAATAGCATCCAACCATTCTCCGTCATGACGTTGCACTTGCAATCCTTTTCCATGCGCTCCCATTAGCAACGTAATTAAGTTGATGTCGCCATGTGCTGCCGCACGAACAGCATCTTTTGGTTCACTTGTAATTGGTGGATAGTGGATAGGACGTAAAATGCTATTTCCGTTCTTAATATAGTTGTCAAAATAAAATTCGTCTAACCCTAAGTGTAAAGCCAACGCTCTTAAAACATATACGCCTGTTTTTTCAAGCATTTTATAGGTTTCTTTCCCTACGTTATTAAATTCTGGTAATTCTTCTACTTCTACATTTGCAGGATATTCAGCTTTTAGTTTATCATCTCCTTCTACATATTGTCCAAAATGCCAAAACTCTTTAAGGTCTCCAACTTTACGACCTTTAGCACTTTCTTTTCCGAAAGAAACATAACCACGTTGTCCACCAATTCCCTCTATTTCATACTTGCTTTTGGTTTCCAAAGGAAGACTAAAGAATTTTTTGATTTCTTCATAAAGTTTGTCAACTAGTTCATTGCTTAAAAAGTGTCCTTTTAAAGCGACAAAGCCAATATCTTCGTAGGCTTTTCCAATTTCATCAATAAATTTTTGCTTTCTCTTTGGATCATCAGATAAGAAATCGGCAAGATTTACGCTAGGTATATTTTTCATGTAATTCAAGTTTAATTTTTAGAAAAACGCATGATTTTGATTAAAGTACAAAATAGCGCTTTATAAAATCAATTGTTAATAACTTTATAAGCCTTAAAGGCTTATTTTTACAAATGTAGCTAAAAATATACGGTTGAAAAAAGAGAGTTATTAACAATTTTAAAAATTATCCTTTTGTGTTTTGACGAACCATTTTTTTTCTTGAATTTTGAATTTATAATTATGCGGCTTTAACGGCTTGCAACGACCTAACACCAAATGTTATATAATAAAGGAAAACTGAGCAACGAAACGTTGATCTCTTTATACAAGAAAATGCTGAAACCAAGGATGATAGAAGAAAAAATGCTTATTCTTCTTCGTCAAGGAAAAATTTCTAAATGGTTTGGCGGAATTGGACAAGAAGCCATTGCTGTTGGTGTAACATCAGCACTTACTTCAGAAGAATATATTTTACCAATGCACCGAAATTTAGGAGTATTCACTACACGAGAAATTCCATTATATCGTCTTTTTTCGCAGTGGCAAGGAAAAGCCAGTGGATTTACAAAAGGGCGTGATCGTAGTTTTCACTTTGGAACTCAAGAGTATAAAATTGTGGGAATGATTTCTCATCTCGGCCCTCAACTTGGAGTAGCTAGTGGAATTGCTTTGGCAAATACATTGAAGAATAACAAACAAGTGTGTGCTGTATTTACTGGAGAAGGAGGAACAAGTGAAGGCGATTTTCACGAGGCTTTAAATGTGGCTTCCGTGTGGAGTTTACCTGTACTTTTTTGTATTGAGAATAACGGTTATGGACTATCAACGCCTACTCAAGAGCAATATAATTGTGAAAATTTAGCCGATAGAGGGAAAGGCTATGGTATGGAATCGCATATAATTGATGGAAATAATATTCTGGAAGTTTACACAAAAGTATCTGAACTAGCAGAAAGCATGCGAGAAAACCCAAGACCTGTTTTACTAGAATTTAAAACATTCCGTATGCGTGGACATGAAGAAGCGAGCGGAACTAAGTATGTGCCACAAGAGTTAATGGATCATTGGGCAGCTAAAGATCCTGTTGATACATTTCGCAATTATTTGTTGTTTGAAAACCTACTAACAACACAGATTGATGAAGTTTTTAAAGCTGAAATCTCTGCTGAAATCAACGAACATTTACAAAAAGCATTTGATGAAGATAAAATAGCTTCTACTAAAAGTAGTGAATTAAATGACGTATTTCAACCTTCACAATATGAGGAGTTTGAAGTAACCAACGAAACAGAAAATATTCGTTTTGTAGATGCTATTTCTCAAGGATTAAAACAATCAATGGAGCGTCATAGCGACTTGATTATCATGGGGCAGGACATTGCAGAGTATGGAGGTGTTTTTAAAATTACAGACAAGTTCATTAATCATTTTGGGAAAGAACGAGTGCGTAATACACCTATTTGCGAATCTGCTATTGTTTCGGCAGCATATGGAGTGTCTGTTAATGGCATGAAAGCTGTGATGGAGATGCAATTTGCTGATTTTGTTTCTAGTGGATTCAATCCAATCGTCAATTTATTAGCAAAATCTCATTATCGTTGGAATCAGAATGCAGATGTAGTAGTTCGAATGCCGTGCGGAGCAGGTGTTGGAGCAGGACCATTCCATTCACAAACCAACGAAGCTTGGTTTACTAAAACTCCAGGCCTAAAAGTTGTGTATCCAGCTTTTCCATATGACGCTAAAGGCTTATTAGCTACAGCTATTAATGATCCAAATCCTGTGTTGTTCTTTGAGCATAAAGCACTGTATCGTAGTATTTATCAAGATGTTCCAACAGATTATTACACGTTGCCTTTAGGAAAAGCTTCTTTGTTGAAAGAAGGAAACGATATTACAATCATCTCTTTTGGTTCTGCAGTGCATTGGGCTTTAGAAACACTCTCTAATCATGCTCATATCCAAGCAGATGTGATTGACCTTAGAAGTTTACAACCTTTAGATACTGAAGCAATTTACGAATCAGTAAAGAAAACAGGAAAAGCGATTATACTACAAGAAGATTCACTATTTGGAAGTATTTCAAGTGATATTTCAGCAATGATTATGGAAAATTGTTTTGAATACCTAGATGCGCCTGTTAAACGTGTCGCTAGTATGGAAACACCTATTCCGTTTGATCAAGGACTGGAACAGCAGTACTTAGCAAAAAATGATTTTGAAGCTGCATTGCTTGCTATATTAGCATACTAAATAAACTTTTTACGAAAGCATATTGTAAATCCTGATACTTTTTGTTTCAGGATTTTTTTTATGATTGATTACTTTAAAAAAAAAGGGTAACAAATTTTAAAAAGGAATGTCTATTTTTGAACTATCGTATTTGTGCATATGAAACAATTAAACCCTTCTCTTAAACTTCATTTTCTTTTAGGCGTATTCATAAGTGTTTGGATATTTCTATTTGCCTTTTTTATTCGTCCTTTTGAACACGGAACAATGGATTTTGAAAAATGGGTGTATGTAAGTATAGGATTCAGTTTTATTGCGTTTACTTCTTATGGAATCCTTGCATTGGTTCAAAAAAGAATCTACCAAAAAACAAAAATATGGAATGCAAAACTAGAAGTTTTCATGCTTCTACTTTTCTATGTTTTATATACTTTAGGAACGTATTTTTATTATAAAAGTCCATTTGTAGAAGGATTTTATAATTTTTGGACATTTTTTACAGAGATTATTTTAATTGCAGCATTAATTTTGACGCCAATACTAATTCTACTCAGAATTTACGCTTTAAAATTATTACCTAAAAAAAGTGATTTACTTACCATTAAAGGAGAAAATAAATTAGACATACTTAAAATTAGACAATCGTCTTTAATCTGTATTTCCAATTCGCAAAACTATGTTGAGATTTTTTATATAGAAAATGACGAATTACGCTCAAAATTGATTCGCAGTTCTTTAAAAAATATACAATCTAATCTAGAATTTTTAGTGCAAATTCATCGTTCGCACCTAATCAATCCTGTTCATTTCAAAGCATGGAAAGATACCTCTACAATTGAACTTACAAAAATGGAACTTCCTGTGTCTAAAAATTACAAAGAACGTGTATTAGCATTGTGATTTTTGTACCTAAAAAGATATTTTTTATACCTAAACACTCCATTTTTACCTAAAAAATAGGGCTTTGTACCTTCACATACAGATTGCTTACAGAAGTATTCATTTGATTCTATTTTTGCGCATCATCAAATCAAAAAAATAGTAAAAATGAAAAAATTAGTATGGTTCGTTATCATCTGTTTGTGTGTGTATGTAGGAACACATCCAATAAAATATTTCTTTACAGATGAACCTATTGCCTTATTATCTACAAAATCTTCAAAACTTTTAAATGATTTCGTGTATATGACGAGTTTTTATATACACATATTTTTTGGAGGAATCGCTTTACTGATTGGCTGGGTACAGTTTATCGAAAAAATACGCTTAGAACTTCCAAAATTACATCGTGTTATAGGGAAGATTTATGTTGTTTCTATATTTATAAGTGGTCCTGTTGGATTCTATATAGGCTTTTTTGTTCAAGGAGGAATCCTTACTCAAATAGGATTTATATTTGGCGCTTTTATATGGACATTTATCACGTATTTGGCATATAAAGCAATTCGTAAAGGAAATGTTGCTCAGCACAAAGAATTCATGTCATATAGCTACGTAGGAAGCTTTGCAGCAGTTTTATTACGACTAATGTTACCTGTGTTGATTTCAATTACAGGTAGTTTTAAAATAGCCTACGGGTTGTCAGTTTGGCTCAGTTGGATTCCAAGTACACTCATTATATACCTTTTATTTCATAAAAAAGAACAACTCAAACGATTTTATAAACGTTTTTACATTAAAAAAGTAATGATGGGCGTCATAGCTTTGGTAATACTTGCCTTTGCATTGTCATATACAAGTCCGCAAACATGGCTCTACAAAAA
Organism: Kordia zhangzhouensis; assembly: GCF_001005305.1. Classification (GTDB taxonomy): domain Bacteria; phylum Bacteroidota; class Bacteroidia; order Flavobacteriales; family Flavobacteriaceae; genus Kordia; species Kordia zhangzhouensis. The sequence goes on along the minus strand of NZ_LBMH01000017.1, from coordinate 17,782 downwards.
AGCAGCTTATGAAGGAACTGAATTTAAGAAAGCAACTTCATTAGAGAAATCAATATTTACTAAAAAACACTTAGAAGAATTTGAATCATTTTTAAAAGAGGAATCAAATACTACAAGTATGATAGTATTGGAAAACGGTAAAGTGGTTTTTGAATATGGAGATGTTTCTGAAATTAGCTACAATGCATCTGTGCGAAAGAGTATTTTGGCAATGTTGTATGGAAAATATGTAACCAATGGAACAATTAATCTAAATGAACCTATTGCTGCTATTGGAATAGATGAAGATGATGGGTTACTTCCTATTGAAAAACAAGCAACAATTAATCATGTATTAACAGCTCGATCAGGAGTATTTCATGTAGCTGCAAATGATGGTTACGATTTGGACAATGTACAACAAAGAGGAAGTCAGCAGCCTGGAAGTTACTTTTTATACAATAATTGGGATTTTAATGTAGCAGGACACATTCTTGCGCAAAAAACAGGAAACACGGTGTATGAAGAATTAGAAAGCCAATTAGCTGTACCATTGGGCTTTCAAGATTGGCATATAGACAATCAGTTTTCATCTTCTAACACAAAAAAATCACGTTATGCTGCTTATCATATGCATCTTTCAACACGTGATATGGCAAAAATTGGACAACTGATGCTGCAAAAAGGAAAGTGGAACGGAACACAATTAATTTCGGAAGATTGGATTCAAAAAATAACAACCCCAGTAACTCCAGTAGATACTGTTTCAAAACGATACAATAGAGATGTATCAAGTCCGGTACAACTTTCCTATGGATACATGTGGTGGCTGTACGAACGGTTTTATGACAACCCAGATTTTGAAGGAGCGTATGCTGCTCATGGGGCTTTTGGGCAATTTATTACAGTTATTCCTAAACGAAATATTGTTATAGTTCATAAAACAACCGTTGATGTATTGACGCTCTTAGGTTGGAGTGAACGAAGCGCTACTTCAGATCCTGAATATTGGTGGCTGTTGCGTAGTTTAATGTTGCACAGAAAACCAATTAGCTCATTGGCAACACAAATGACAACACCTGAAATGATTGAATTTATAAAAAATCAATATGATACAGATTCTGAATATGCTATTTCTGAACGTTTACTCAACGAATATGGACAATTTTTAGCAGAACAAGGAAAATACGAGGAAGCAATTATGTTTTATCAGCTAAACTTACAATTGTATCCATTAGGAGTGTATACCAATAGAACCTACAATTATTATGGCGAAAGTTTGGTTGAACTTGGTAAAAAAGAAGAAGCAAAAAAGATGTTTAAAAAATCTTTAGAAGTATATCCTGCTAATACGCCTGCCACAAAAGCGCTAAAAAATCTGAATAGATAATTGCAAATAAAAAAGAAGGTCTTAATTAATATAGCTTTAAGACCTTCTTTTTTTATATTGTTCGTTTTTTATTGATTCACAATCAACTTTTGTCCGATTCGCAAAGTAGACGTTTTCCGAATAGCGTTGTCTTTACATAATTTTGCTATAGATACATTGTATTTGTTTGAAATTCTAGATAGTGTATCGCCTCTACGAACCGTATAAATTTTCTTTTCATTGGCTCTACTAGCAATGGCTTCTTCTTCAGTAGTACACAATTCAACCTTTGATTTACGTTTAGAATTATGTCTATACGCAGTTGTCCAACGTCGTGTAACCCAAATTTCATCATTTCTAATTTTGTTTTCTTCGTTTGAGAAATCAAATAAATACTCAGGATGAATTTGTACACCTTGATACAAAACTTCTAAATGTAAATGACTTCCACGTGCATTTCCGGTAGTACCACCAAGTCCAATTACTTGCCCTTTTCTCACGGTATCATTTACTTTGACCGCTTGTTGAGATAAATGCGCATATACAGTTTCCAATCCATTAAAATGACGTACTACAACTGTTTTTCCATGTCCAGAGTGATAATTAACATAGCGAACTACGCCATCAAACATAGACATTACTTCATCACCAGTAACTAAATCAATATCAATTCCTTTATGAGGTCTTCGATTTCTCCAACCATAACGAGACGTCACAACTTTTTCCCCAAAAATAGGAGAAGCATAAGTACTATCGTCAAATTTGATTTGAAGCGGATATTCTTTGGTGTGATTTTTATAAGGATTAAAAACCTTTGTATTCCAATGGTCTGTAATCCAATCTTTATCATTATTTCCAGACGCTTCTTGCACAGTTTTAAGAGCATTCAATGCATTTGAAATAATTGGAATGTTTACATCGATAGTGTAAGTTTCAACTTCTAAACTGTCTTTAGTCTGACTTTGTGCGGAAATAGATAGTAAAAGTGCACAAATAATCAAATAAAACGATTTCATATGGTAGTATTCAAATTTAATATTAGCAATAACTAGTTTTAGGATTGCACCTATAACGTAATCTTTTATAAATAATTGTAAGGGATTATTTTTTTTGCAAATTTAATTAAGAGACTGTAAAATTACGTGTATGCTAGTGAAATATTGTAAAATATGTTAGTCTATTTTGAAGATTTTGATGGCTAGTTTAAAAAAGATGACGTAAAAACACTAGTCTTTTAAGTTTCGTAACTGTTCAACTTTATTAGTATACGCTTGAATTTCCTTATTTTTCGAATCTTTTTCTTGTGCTTTTTTAAAAGTCATAAGCGCATTATCATAGTCTTCATGATGTAATTGAGTGTTGCCTAAATTAATAAAATCATCAACCTCAAAACTATTAGAAAAACGTTGAGTATATATCTTTTGAAACTTTTCAGCCTTTTCAAAATCTCCAATCATCAGATACGCATGAATTATCAATCGATAAAAAACTTCATGATCATCACGAATCATTAAAACCTGCTCAAATTTTTGAGCTGCTTGTGTGTAGTTTCCCTGTTTCATCTCTAGTTCGCCAGCTTCGAGCAATTTGTCAATTTTATAATTCTTAAAAATCTGCAACAGTTGTGTGCCATCATTATGCACAACATGACCATCATACAATTCTATAGCAGCCTGATTAGGGATTATATTATGAAGAAAATCCAACGTACAAGAAAAAACCAATGCAAACAATACCAACGTTATAGTGTCACTAAAATTTCCATACAAAAGGAACAACGAAGTACATCCAGCAATGATAAAAGAGAGGAGAGGCCCGCTAATCGTAACCACAAAATTAATCCATAATGGAATCTTTTTTTCATGCATTACACATAATCCGCCTTTCCAATAAAAAAGATTGAATTTAAAAAAACATTCTAGCCGACCTAATTGAAATTTTACAGCTTTTTCAGGATTTCCATAAGACCCTAAATATATAGTCACTTTTTCGTTAGTAAATAATAATGCTGGAATTGCATGCCCTAATTCATGAAAAACGGTTGTCAACAATCGAAAAGTCAACAAAGAACCCATAAAAATAAGTGCTATTGTAGGCGGCATGACGTGAATAGTTTATGTAAATGTACTAGAAAAATATAGGAAATATGTCTATTGTTTCATGATAAGACTATAAATGGCTCATTCGGTTTTTATTTTAACGCGAACGATGAACCGAAAACAAACGTGTTTCGGCTATTTTTTAGGTATAAAGCACTTTTATTCTCTATAAAATAATTTCTTTTATCGTGTATTTCAGTTGTTTACAGATTAAATTATGCTCTACAAACTTATAATTTGTAATTTATGTACGTAAAATCTTTAGTGATGCAACTATAAAGTTTACAAAAAATAAATAGTTAAAAAAGTAATTGATATGTGGTATAATGATGTAAGACCTGATTCTGAGTTGACAAATGATCAATTTTCATTAATTATGCTCGATTCTAAAGAAAACAACTATCAACGTTTACTTACAGACGATGATAAAAAACGTACTATTGAGAATATTATTCGTCTTCAAAAAGGAATTGCCGCTGAAATTCCAGCAAAAAAAGTAGATGATAATATATTACTATGCTCGTGGAATATTAAGAATTTTGGAAAACTTAAAGATCGTACCGCAGAATCACTATACTACATTGCGGAAATAATTAATGCATTTGATATTGTTGCTATTCAAGAAATCAATGGAGATATTGATCATTTTAAAAAAATAATACGACTACTAGGAAGCCATTGGAAATATACCTTGAGTGACGTGACTGAAGGAAGCGCAGGAAATGACGAACGTTTTGGGTTTATATACGATTCGCGACGTGTGACACATTCAGGATTATCTGGTGAAATTGTAATTCCACCTGAATTGATTGCTAACAATCCAATTATTAGTCAATTAAAGAGAACTCCTACGTTTACAGGTTTTGAAAGTGGTTGGAAAAAGTTTTCTATTGTCAGTGTGCATTTACATCCTGGAGAAGATAGCAACTCTAGTGGTCCAAGTGATCATGCCATTCGTAAAGAAGAAGTTCGATTGTTGATGGAAACACTTCAAAAAAAGATAAATAAATTATCATATGAAGATAGAAATATGATTGTATTGGGCGATACAAACTTGTATAAAGAAGATCATGATATTGTGCAATTGCTGAAAGACAAAGGTTTTAAAGAAAGTAATGGATTAGAAGGAAAGTATACCAATACGAGTCTCAATCAAATATACGATCGAATTTTTTTGAGAGTAGGGAAGTACTTTAAAATTGGTAAAAATGATGAAGGTAAGGAAATAGGTGATGTTTTTAACTTATTTAACTATGTATACAAAAACGAACCAGAAGAAATTGAAAAATACCATCAACTAATGAGAACTCATAAAGATAATCCAACTACATTAACTACAAATGCTAAATATAAAAGCTATTTTAACAGGTATTGGAAACGCAATCAAATTAGTGATCATTTGCCAGTTTGGCTTGAAATAAAAACCAATAGTTCTATACGTTTTTTAGAAAGTAAATTACGTAAGCTTTAAAATAAAAAAAGACGCTCTCATTCAAAAAGCGTCTTTATATATTATATGTCTTTTATTTACTATTGACTACAATTTCCACTGATGATATTTTGCTGTGTTGGATTGAATTGATTATCTAACACATTATACACTTCCAAATTAGGATTATTCCCAATAGGATTTTGTAAAATACAATAATTTGTCAATGTATCATTTCCCGTAATAAAAACAGTTGAATTAATGTTAATCAAACCTTCTAAAGCTTCTAACGAAGTAAGCACATCATTGTTTACTATATAAAGCTTAGAAACTTCTACAATATTTTCTAATCCTGCTAATGATGACAAACCACTATTGTTAATCGTTACTTGTGAAAGTGTTTGTGGAGTTATGTTTCCTAAAGCTTCCACAGATGCTAGTGATGGATTATTGAATACAAAAATCAATCCGCCATTATAAAAAACTTGACCTGTATAAAATGTATGACCTGAAATACTTTTCAATCCTTCCAAACCAGTTAAAGAAGTTAAATTTTCGTTATCACTTAGCACCAAACCTGCAACTACTTCTATATTCTCTAAACCTTGTAAAGATGTTAACTGCGGATTGCTTTGTACTTCCAGTTGACTCGCAATTTGTGTCAATCCGTTCAAAGGAGACAAATCTGTAATATCTGACGGGACAGGTATATGAGTATCGCTCCAACGATCACCAATATTCAAAAAACCATTAATGACAGTATAACCTTGTGTCCCAAACGCATCCACATCTGCTTGCGTTCGTAATATTACATTACCATTATATACAATTAATGGTGCTGGTTGTGTCATGGTATCTGGTGTACAGCCAATCCCTAATGAAATTAGAAAAATTACCAATAGTAGTTTTTTCATAATGAATTTTGGTTTTATCTTAATAAGATACATTTTTTTTGAATAGTTGCGTTAAATGATGAAAAATTACAAAAATTAACAAAAAACTTAAAAAAAATAGTGCAGAGAAGTGGTGCAAAATTTAGCTAAATATATAAAAACAAGGTTGTACCTTTGCGCTTTATTTATAGCTCATGAAACCAACCTCTTCCAAAGCACTTATCATTTTAGCTTTCATAGCAATCTATATAATATGGGGAAGCACCTACTTACTAAATAAAATTGCGGTTTCTGAGTTACCGCCATTTTTTTTAGCTTCTATTCGCTTTTTTTGTGCTAGTATTTTGTTGTTTATCATTGCCAAAGCCTCTGGAAAAAAGATAGGAATTACCAAAAAGCAATTCTTAAACTCTTTATTGGTTGGATTTCTTTTCATGGTATATGGAAATGGTGTGTTTGTATGGGCATTAAAATATGTTGATAGCGGATTTGCGGCTTTATTAGCTTCTACGCAACCGTTATTTGTATTGCTTTTAATGCGATTGATGGATAATAAGAAAATGCAGAAAAAATCCATCATTGGGATTACATTGGGTATTTTAGGAATGTATCTTTTGGTAAGCCAACGAGCGTTGGTTACAGATGAAGGAACCTTACTTGGAATTTTTATGATATTTACCTGTGTTATTGGTTGGAGTTATGCTAGTGTATATGTTTCAAAAGCTGATATTCCAAAAAATCACTTGGTTAGTACGGGTTACCAAATGCTCATTGCAAGTGTCTTATTGGCGGTATTAAGTGTATCTTTTGATGAAACATGGATTTCTCCACTAGATTGGACTAAAAATGTACAAATTTCAATGTTTTTACTCGTCATTTTTGGAAGTATTGTAGCATTTACAGCGTTCAATTATTTACTTAAGGAAGTTTCTACAGAAAAAGTAGCAACTTCAGCATATGTTAATCCGGTAGTCGCTTTATTTTTAGGCTGGTATGTTTTAAATGAACAACTTACCACACAATCGTTAATTGCTGCTAGTATATTGTTAATTGGAGTATATTTTATCACTTCCCGAAAAAGACGATAATATTTTAAGCTCTCCACGTAAAGGTAATTGTAGTGCCCAATCCTTTATCTGAATCAACAGAAATAACACCGTAATTTTCTGTAACAATTTTCTTTACGATAGAAAGTCCAATTCCTGTGCTTTCTACTTCATTGTTTACAGTAAGTTGGCTAAACATTTCAAAGATTTTTGTATGGTACTTTGCTTCAATTCCAGGACCATTATCGCGAACTTTAAACTCGTATTCATGTTGTTTTTTTGAAAACGAAATATCAATAATAGCCTGCGCTTGATCGTTATGCTTAATCGCATTTTGAATGAGGTTCTGAAAAACATGTTCTAGCTGAACTTTATTTGTATGAATCTCCACATCTTTAGGTAAATTCACAACGTGTTTTTGCTCTGCATTGACAATAGAAACAATTTCTAGCAACATATCGTTCAACTGAAATGTCTCTTTAACTTTTTTGCCTTTTGTGATTTTTGAATACTCTAGCAAATCGTTGATAAGCGCATACATTTTAGATACTCTACCTTTTAACAATCCAAAACTTTGCGTTACTTCTTCATTATGAATTTCCTCTAAATCTTCTTCAATAAAAGAAACAAGCGTATTTATGGCAATTAAAGGAGCTTTTAAGTCGTGTGATACAATATGATTAAAACTATCGAGTTCAGCATTCATTTTTTCTAAATGACGAACATTATCTTTCAATTTCGTATTTACGTCTGCCAATTCTTTCGATTTGAATGAAATCTGTTCTTTTTGTTTTATAGCAAGTTCTTTGGCTTTTTCCAGTGCACGTAGCGAATCTGCAAAACGCATCATCAATAACATCGAGAGTAATAAAAAGACCAAAATATAGCCTAAATTCACATAAATGATAGTATTTCCATCCGTATTTAAAAAAATAAAAATATGAGCAAAAAAGATAAACGAAGCGAGTAATGTACTTGTTAATACCAGCATTGATTCGTGTCGTTTACTTGCAATTGCTTTTATAATGACAAAAAAGATATACATCAAATTGATGATCATTAGTAGTAAAAAGGGGAGAACCAATCGAGTAAAATGTGGTGCAGGTAGAAAAATGGCCAATATGCACAGTAAATAAAAGCTGTACTTGCTAATTTTAGCATATACTTTATGGACAAAATTGTAGAAAATGCTATAGAAAAAGAAACTTGCTGCATATCCTGCTAAAAACAAGGCAATATATTCTATCGTAGTCAATAAAGTCCAACTTGCCGTTGGGAAAAGCTTGGCAAACGGCGCATAGCGATCGTTCAGTGCCATATATGATAATGAAAGACACAGAATGGCAAAATATAAAACGGCACGATCTTTATTCCAATACAACAGAAAAAATAGTAAGAAGAAAAGGCCAATCAATGTCAAACTTCCAATAAAGGTCATATCAGAAGCAACACGTTTAAACTTTACCTCAGAAAAATGATTACTTTTTCCTAAAAGTAATGGCATATCAATTCCTCCTTTATGATGATAGAAGTTTGCTACTTGAATTACGATTTCAAATTGCGTTTCTTCAGAATTCAGAGGAATTATCTGTGCGTATCTACGATGTATTGTTTCAGCACGCGTTGTTCCAACATGGCCTATTTCAGAAATAAGTTTTCCGTTAATCCAAGTTTTGGCAGAAGCATAGGTCGCTGGTATATACAGCGAAAGATACGGACGATTTTTAGGGATAGAAAACGTACGACGATAAGTGGCATACCCAAAAGAGGGCAATGTTTTCTGTGTAGTATCTTTGTATTCAGTCCAATTGGTTAGTGAAACTGTACTAAATGAAGAGTTTGTATTAAATTGTCCTGGTTCTAAGAGTTGATTCCAATAAAATTGCCAAGAATCAGCAATTGGAATTTCTGTAGTATCTTCAGTAAAAATAGTTGGAGTCGTATTTGAAATTGTTTCATTTTGAAAGCCAAACACATACAATGAACTCAACAAAAACAAACACATACAAGTAATTTGCTTTGCAGAAACTTTCGTGAGCAGTACATTATTAAGTAACAAAATGCTTCGGGACAATTTTACTAGTTATTCAAACTAGCAAAGTAATTAATAAAAATGACTTTTGGAAATTAAATACTAATGACTATTTCTACTTAAAAAATGTTCATGAACCAAGTACAAAATACTCTAAAGAAAATTCTAAAGGTTCTGGGATATATAGCATAATATCATTATGGTTTACAAATACGACAATTGTGCTATTTTTCTATATATAATATATGTATTATAATGTACTTGCGTTATGAAACTTTGCTTTGGTAAAAGCGAAGTTTCATTATATACTTTTTCTATAAAAGTTTTTACTTAAAGTTTCTTCACGAAAGGTAATGGAACAATTTTTACACAAGCGATGCCTGCACTGAGTTTGCCGAAGTGTAGGAGCGAAGTGGAATAGTTGTGGAATGATATAAATACTAAAAATTTAATTAAAATGTAAGATATTTAATTACTAATAATTAGTATTTTTATGCTTATAAGTTAAGAATAAACATATAATGATGAACATATTTAAAAAGAAATTAGAAGATACTACACCCAAAGAATTAAACTTTGAACCAACTGAATTATTTCAAACGTTATTTCATAAAGAAGGTTATGCATATTTGAGAGGAATTCAAGAAGAAGTTTTAAATTCTTGGCATAATATAAGAAATCAAAGAGATGTTCTATGTAAGATGAATACAGGCTCTGGTAAAACATTAGTTAGTCTATTAATGCTTTATTCTAAAATGGTTGAAGGAGTAGGAACTAGCCTTTATTTATGCCCAGATAAGCAACTTTTAGAACAAGCTAAAATACAAGCTAATTTATATGGAATTCCTGTTTGTGAAGTTGAAAAACATGATAATAGAAATATTTTTCCCGATGATTTTTTAAATTCTAAGGCAATTTTGTTATGTACATTTCAAAAATTATTTAATTCACGTTCAATATTTGATAGAGATAACATTGATGTAGGATCAATAGTCATAGATGATGCTCATGTGTGTTTAGATATTGCTAGAACTGCTACAACAATATCAATTTCCTTTGAACATGATTTAAGCAAAAGACTTCTAAAATTATTTGAAGATGATTTAAAGTATCAGGCGCCAGGCACATATCATCGACTCATTCAAGGTGATCCATATGCTAAAATATTGAAAGTCCCTTATTGGTCTTGGTTAACAAGAAATAATGAACTTATTGAATTGATTGGAGAATTTAGTAATGATGATGAACTATATTTTAAATGGGGATTAATAGCCGATGATTTGGAATCATATGATTGCTATATTGGTCCTAAGGGCATAGAGATAGCTCCTTCTTATGTTCCTTATCATAATGTTAGAGCCTTTAATGAAGCCAAACATAGGTATATACTCTCTGCAACATTTGAAGACCAAATAGACTTAATTAAAGATCTAGGGATTGATAAAGATAGTATTAAGAATGCTTTAATACCAAGAGATAGAAAAGATGTAGGTCAAAGATTAATTCTAGCTCCCCAAAGATTTGATTCTAGGATTACTGATGAACAAATTATGTCTTTAGCCAAGGATTATTCAGAATCAGGAATTAATGTTATGGTGCTTACTCCTTCTTGGGAAAGAGCTAATAAATGGGAAGAGGTTGGTGCTGAAATAATAAATAATGATAGCATAAATACTAATATAGATAAATTGAAATCTCAAAAAGGATTATTTTATGTTTTAGTAAATCGTTATGATGGCGTTGATTTAAATGGAGATATGTGTAGAGTACTAATTTTAGATGGTTATCCTTCATTTAGCTCTTATGAACAATTATATGCAGAATTAAGATTGGAGTCAGTAAAAGCATCTTTAAAAGCTCAAATAATAGAACAAGGACTTGGGCGAGCAGTAAGATCAGGTAGTGATTACTGTACGGTTTATTTAATGGGTAAAGATTTATTACAATTTGTTGGTAACAAATCTAATCTACAATATTTTACACCTGTTACACGTAGACAACTAAAATTAGGTTTATCTCTCTTAGACGGAGAGTCAAAAACTAATTCTTTAGAAACTATTAAACAAACTGCAAATTTATGTCTTATTCAAGATATGAGTTGGAGAGAATACCATTCAGGAATTTTGTCAGAAGTTGAAGTTGATAAAAATGATAGTAGAATAGTTAAAAACCTAGAAATAGCTTATGTAGAGTCATTGGCAATGCAAAAATATAGAAGAAGAGATTATGAAGGAGCATCCAATATAATTCTAGAAAGTATTATAAATTCAAATGATTTAACAAGTAAGCAAAAAGGTTGGTATTTTGAAAAATCTGCTAATTATTTATATCTTAATAATGCTCCAAAATCAAATGATCTTCAACTTAAAGCCTCTATGACAACATCACACATGTTGCAATCGAAAAATGGTCATAATTATACTAAAATAATGGCTAATGAGGAACAGTCGTCACAAGTATTAAATTTTGTAAAAAGATTTGAAACCTCTCAAGATTTTAAAATGTATTTTGAAAGCCTCATGGAAGACCTTCATTTTAGTCAAGATATTCCTCACACAAAATTTGAGAACTCACTAGCGGAAGTAGGTAGACTTATAGGGTTCTATACTCAAGAACCAGAAGCAGAGTTTGGAAATGGACCAGATGTACTTTGGGTTATGACTGACAATCATTACTTAATCTTAGAGGCAAAGTCAAGAGCTATTCATGATAAAATTACTCGAGATAATATAAATCAATTATTAGGTTCTGGAGAATGGTTTAAAAAATTATATGGTCCATCAGCTATATATAACTTAGTGACTCTTCAACCTCCTAATATTAAAGGTTGGAATGTAAATTCTAGTCCGGAAACTAGAGTAATAGATGAAAACTCATTAAATTTATTTAAAGTAATATTAAGACAATTTGTTGATGGGATTATAAATTATGGATGTTTTTCTGCATCAAATCAGGAAATAAGTAATTTGTTAGTTAATCTAGGTTTAACTCCTAGTGCTTTCAGAAAAAAATATTTAAAACCTGTTAAATTAAAAAAGGGTTGATTTTGATGTAATATAACTTTAGTTGAAGAATAACTATAATTTAATTCACTCAAACTTCCCAGTTCCATAATTAACACGTTTTTTAAAATCTATAATTTCGTCTTTAAGTTTCTTATTAGCATTTTCGATAAGTTCATTTTGAATTTTTATAATGCGCAATAAATCGTGAATTGCATTCAAGTTCTAAATATATAATACATGTATTATAATTTATATTATGTTAAATAGTAATATTGACACTAAAATAATAAAACCTCTTTCTAGTCTTCTATTCGTTGTAATGATTCTTTGTATTTGAGTAAATTCTTTTTTAATTCTGAAATGATACTCCCATATCCATTTACATATAAAAAACGTAAAGATGCCATGCGAGCTTTGTGTTGTGTATTGGTTAAGACATAATTTATACAATCCTCTTTACAAATTAAATCTGTAATGAAATCTGCATACCAATCTTGTGTGCGTTCAATTTCTTTTAAATTTTCAGTAATTGTTTCAAAAATTAATTTTTCTACAGATTTTATTTCTTCTAAGTGAATTTTGTAAACAGAACTTAAATTTAATAATTGTTCAGAAGCTTTTGATTGATTCAAATTTGCATTATCTATCATATTTATAACATGTGTATTCATATCCATGGTATTCACTTTAAACAACAAGGTTTCAATCACACTTCCTCTTTTTAATTTGCTTTTATCATGCTCTTTATCTAAAATATTCAAGTAGTTATTTTGTAAGGTATCTAACTGTTTTTCATATGATTCAATAGCTACGATATCTTCTATAAGCTGGTTGATTACATTTTCTCTCAATTCTATGTTTGCCTGATTTAATTGATTTTGCTGATTCCAATTGTTAATACCAACAGCAATTAAAATACCTATCACGACTAAAATAATTTCTCCAAAGGCATATTTTACATATTTCTTGATATTTTTCCCATTCATGGACTTTGAGCGTTCTTTTTTAAAAATTTTCATGACAAACAATCTACAACGAATATACTAAATCTGTTCATACATATTTAACAAACCTTTTGCATTAAAAATACAGTTCCTCGTATAGAAGCCGTATTTTTGCACAATGTTTTCAAAAAATCAATCCCAAACAGAGTTCATTATATTAATGGCTTCGTTAATGTCGATCGTAGCACTTTCTATCGACGCTATTTTGCCTGCTCTAGAAGCTATTGGAATTACAGTTGGTACTGCTGATTCTACTCAAAATCAATTATTGATTACCATGATTTTCTTAGGGTTAGGCTGTGGGCAATTGATTTTTGGCCCATTATCAGATAGCATTGGTCGTAAACCTGTTATTTATATTGGTTTTGGTGTATTTGTCATTGCGAGTTTTATTTGTGTAACTGCCAAAAGCATGGAACTTATGGTTTTTGGTAGGATTCTTCAAGGAATTGGACTCTCGGCACCAAGAACAATCAGTATAGCCATGGTGCGAGATAGTTTTAGCGGTGATTATATGGCAAAAATTATGTCGTTTATTGTAGCTATTTTTATTCTAGTTCCTGTGATTGCTCCTGCACTTGGAAAGCTTATGTTGGACTCTTTTGGCTGGAAATCCATCTTTAATAGTCAATTAATTTTTGGTTTATTCATCATGATTTGGCTCTGGAAACGTCAACCCGAAACACTTCATCCAAAGAATAAGATAAGACTATCTAAATCATTATTTATTAATGGATTAAAAGAGTTTATAAAATTTAAAACCTCAATTGCTTTCACTCTAATTTCTGGGTTAATTACAGGCTCTTTTATGGTATACTTAAGTGCTTCTCAAGAAATATTTCAAAATCAATATGGTCTTGTAGAAGAGTTTCCTTTCATTTTTGCAGCACTAGCAATTTCAGTAGGTTTTGCCACATTTTTAAACGGAACTTTGGTTTTAAAATATGGAATGTACAAAATGGTACGTGCATTTATGATTGCATTTACTACAATACCTATTCTATATTTATTATTTTTTTACGGTACAACAAATCCAAGTGTATACATCTTGGTCTCTTTTTTTGGGTTGCAATTTTTTTCCATAGGATTCCTCTTCGGAAATCTTCGGTCATTAGCCATGCAGCCTGTAGGACATATTGCTGGAATTGGCGCTGCTATCAATGGGTTTGTATCAACAGTTATGGCAGTTCCCATTGCTACTTACATTGGTGGTTTTGTTAAAAATACTGCTTCTCCTCTATTTGTCGGATTCTTAATTTGCGGGAGTTGTTCCTTAATGATTTTAGGAATGCTTAAAAGAATAGTAAAAACTACTTCACTATCAACCTCATAGTTTGTATAAAAATAATCTTTTAATTAAGTTTACGGTATAACCTCGATACCCTAAAAAATGAAAAAGATTATTATCTTCTTTTTGTGGAGTTTTTTACTTTCCATTCCAGTGGTTCAAGCCCAACATTCTGTAGCACGTGAATGGAATGAAGAATTATTGAACGCTATTCGTAATGATTTTGCTCGTCCTACAGTTCACGCTCGTAATTTATTCCACAGCGCCATCGTGATGTACGATTCTTGGGCAGTATTTACCTCTAATGAAACCTTGTTTTTAGGAAAAAATTTCGGGAATTATACATGCAATTTTAATGGAATTACAACACCTACCGATGTAGCTGCAGCTCAACATGAAATGATGAGCTATGCTATGTATCGTTTATTAAATCATCGATTTGCAAGCTCTCCCGGAGCTTCTTCTTCTTTAGCATCTATTCAAACACTGTTTCAGTCGTATGGATACGATAGTAACTTTACATCTACAGATTATAGCGCAGGTTCGTATGCTGCACTTGGAAATTACCTCGCTAATGAAATCATTAATTTTGGTTTGCAAGATGGTTCAAATGAGCAAAATGATTATGCAAACCAATTTTATTCGCCTTCCAATAACCCGTTAATTTTACAAACGTATCAAGACAATACAAACATCCAACCCAATAAATGGCAACCTTTGGCATTTAATGTATACATTGATCAAAGTGGAAACGTTTTTCCTACCAATGTACCTGCATTCTTAAGTCCAGAATGGGGACAAGTAACTCCTTTTGCCTTAAAAGCAGAAGATTTGCAAATTATTAACGAAGGATTTAATTGTTATGTATACAATAATCCTGGACCACCAGAATATATTCAAAATTCTAATGAAGATGGTATTGATGATCCATATAAGTGGCATTTTACTTTAGTATCGGTTTGGTCTTCACACTTAGATCCTGCCGATAATACTATGATTGATATTTCTCCAGCTTCGTTAGGGAATTTAGATCCAACCGCTTTTCCTGATACTTTTGCAGAATACAAACAATTTTACGACCTGCTTTTGGGTGGCGATCCTAGTACAGGACATGCATTAAATCCTGTGACGAATCAGCCCTATACTCCACAAATGGTAAAAAAAGCGGACTACGCTCGTGTATTGGCAGAATTTTGGGCAGACGGGCCAGATTCAGAAACGCCTCCAGGACATTGGTTCACTATCATGAATTATGTAAATGACCATGCATTACTTGTAAAACGTTGGAACGGAACAGGCCCAATATTAGACGACTTGCAATGGGATGTAAAATCGTATTTAACTTTAGGCGGAGCAATGCACGATGCAGCTGTAAACACTTGGGGAATAAAAGGATATTATGATTACATTCGTCCAATTTCAGCCATTCGTTATATGGCAGGAAAAGGACAAAGCTCTGATGCTTCCTTACCTAGTTATGATCCGCATGGTTTGCCATTAATTCCTGGTTATATTGAATTAATTCAAACCGGCGATCCACTTGCTGGTACAAATGATGAAAATGTAGGGAAAATTAAAGTATATGCTTGGAAAGGCCCTGATTATATCAATGATCCTACGCAAGATATTGCTGGTGTCGATTGGATTTTAGGAACACGTTGGTGGCCCTATCAACGAGGAACTTTTGTAACACCTCCTTTTGCAGGGTATCTTTCAGGACATTCTACTTTTTCTAGAGCTGCAGCAGAAGTATTGACATTAATTACTGGCGATGCCTATTTTCCTGGTGGAATGGGAACTTTTGACATTCCTCAAGATAATTTCTTGGCATTTGAGCGCGGACCTAGTGCGCCATTCACATTGCAATGGGCAACGTATCGTGATGCTTCTGACCAAACAAGTTTATCAAGAATTTGGGGAGGAATTCATCCACCTATTGATGATATAAGAGGGCGAATTATAGGGATTAAAATTGGAGAAGATGCTTTTGAAAAAGCAAACTTATTATTCAACGGATTATTAAGCACTGAAGAATTTGATGTTGAAAATGCACGCTTGTATCCTATTCCATTTAAAAACCAACTGACTATTGAAGCGACTAATGAGCAAATAAAAACATTTGAATTGTATGCCATCGATGGGCGTTTATTGTTTTCTGAAACAGTGTATTCTACTCAAAAAACAATACAACTGCCTACATTGCAAACAGGAATGTATTTTGCAAAGGCATATAATACTACCGGGAAATTAATCTTGCAGAAAAAAGTAATTCACGAGTAATTCTATATTTTAAAAATTTGATGATTTTGAGAATGCGTCAATCACTTCTCTTTTAGAATCATTTTATTTAAAATTAATCCTGAAGCTGGGGCAATGTAGTTTACTTCCAAGTCTGAATTAGGCTGTAAAGAACGTTGAATAAAATCTAAATCGAGTTCATGTTTTCCTAACAAAATAAGTGTCCCCATCATCATACGAATTTGATGACGCTTAAACCCTTCTCCTTTTACACGAAGGAGGTAACTTGTTTCTGGAAAAAAGTTAGCTGTAAAAAGGTTGTTTTCAATAATTTCACAAAGGGCAATTGTTCCTTCAAGTACTGTATGTTCTGTAGGTTTGTAGCAATACGTTTTTAAGTAGTGAGTTCCTTCAAAGAGCTTTGCTCCTTTTTTCATTAATTCAATATCCAAATTACCTAAAACATTAGTCATATATGGCGCTGCAAATGGATGGTATTTTTCACCAAAAGCAAATAAGTATACATACTCTTTTACTTTTGGATGTTGAATAATGTTGAATTTTTCATCTGTTTCTATAATGTCTAATACCCGAATATCTTGTGGTAAATTTTTATCAAATAAAGGTAAAAATGCTTCTATATCCAGTTTTTCATTATCTAAAAATAGCTCAATCAAAATTTCATTAGCAGATACTTTTGCATCTGTTCTTCCTGCAGCTAATAATTTAAAATTTTTATGACCAAATACGTAGGCCAACGTGCGTTCTGTCATACGTTGAACCGTATTCACATCTGGTTGTTTTTGCCATCCGTGATAGCGAAATCCTAAGTATTGAAGTGTAAGTAAGTAGTAATAGCGTTTTCGTTTCAAAAGAACCTTTTTTCAGTTTTAAGCTGCTTTAAAAAGAATAAAACTCAATAAAAATAAAATAATTGGAATTGCCCAAAGCTTCCAGACATCCGTTGGCTTGGTACTTTCTTTAATTGCTTTATTTTTAATTTGCAACATGCGTTTCCCATTAAAATACAACGAATTAAACAAATACAATACAATCCAAACTAAAACAATATAAAAAATAGGCGTATATATTTCATAAAAGCGTAAAAAACTACTGCGAGTAGCTTTGATTAATACGACACACAATACCAGTAATAAACTCAATTGTAGTATAGAAATATAAATGGTTGCCAAACTCATCAATTGTTGATGTTTCCGCTTTTTAGGTTGTGCTTTATAGCTTAGAATCGTTTTATAAAATAATTGCTCAAACATGCTGTGTTTTCAATACTGCAATGATACGGATTTTTTTTGGTTGCGAGCATTATTCATGCTGCTACTATTCCATGCGTATTCAATCAATACGGTTCAGCAATGGTGTGTACCCCTCAATAAACCCAT
>NZ_LBMH01000016.1 GCF_001005305.1 Kordia zhangzhouensis | reverse complement strand
CTGCTACTTCTGAAAATCCTCGCGGATTTTCAGCTTGGTGTGTACTTGCAAAGATAAGTACTAACCCACGCAACTACTCATAGCCGAGACCGTTAGCCACAAGAAAAACAAAAAAATGAGTAAAACAGCATTAATAACAGGAGCAAGTAGTGGAATAGGAAAAGAACTTGCCAGAATTCATTCAGAATATGGAGGAAATTCCATTTTAGTAGCGAGAACAGAATCGAACTTAATTGAATTAAAAAACGAACTTGAACAAAAATACAATATTGAGATTACTATTATTTCAAAAGATTTAAGCCGACCTGAAAGTGCAAAAGAATTGTATGACGAAATAAAAAATAAAGGTACACAAATTGATTACCTACTCAATAATGCTGGATTTGGACTTAGAGGTAAATTCCACGAATTACCTTGGGAAAGACAAATCCAAATGATTAATCTTAATATGATTGCTGTAACTGAACTTATGCATTTATTTCTACCTGAAATGGTTGAACGAAATAGTGGTAGGATTTTAAATACCAGTTCAACAGCTTCATATATGCCAGGGCCATTACAAGCAGTCTATTATGCGACTAAATCCTATGTTCAATTTTTGAGTAATGCAATCGCAGAAGAGTTACACGATTCAAATGTTACAATTACTAATTTAATGCCAGGAGTTACAGATACAGGTTTTGGAAAAACAGCAGGAATGGAAAATTCTGAATTGTTTAAAAATGCTGTTTCTCCATACAAAGTTGCTAAAGAAGGGTATGAAGCTATGCTAAAAGGAAAATTAGATGTGATTTCAGGACTGACTTTATCACAAAAAATTATGATTTCGTTTGTTCCATTAACACCTAAAAAAATACTTTTAAAACAAATAAGAAAATTACAAGAGAATTAAAAAATCCTGTGGCTAAAACTATATAACCGCAATTACGGCGGATTCGAATACGCCCGAATACACTCGGAATTGCTAACACCAGTGCTTAACCGAAAATCATTAACTTTAATCCCGCAACTGACGGTTATACGAGACCGTTGTGTGCCATTTGAACAAACCAAGTGAACTACCAAGAAAAACATACCAAAGGATTTATTTCCAACTTCATAAAAAGCTTTTGGGAGTTTGAAACTTGCGAAAAGGAATGCAACTATGAAATACTTCCAGACGGATTTTTCGACTTGATTTTTGAAATCAAAAATGGACAAATTACTAAAGTTTCGCTGACAGGAGTTTGGACAGAACAAATCCAAATTTCCATATCTAAAAATACCAAACTGATTGGGGTTCGCTTCAAACTGATTTCTTCCGAGTATGTTTTTAAACAGTCAATCAAAGAACTCAAAAACACAAAAACAGAACTGCCATTAACGATTTTGGACTTCCAAAGTTTGGACCTTTACAATTTTGAGAAATTTACAGATTCTATAACTGAGAAACTGCATTACGGACTCAAAAACCTAAAAGAAATCGACAGCAGAAAATTTGAACTTTTTAAGATTCTTTATGAACGAAAGGGCGATATTTCAGTCCAAGAACTTTCGGAAAGGATTATTTGGAGTAGTCGGCAAATCAACAGGTATTTCAACAGTCGTTTCGGATTTTCGCTTAAAACATTCTGTAATATCTTAAAATGCCATTCTTCGCTAAAACACATTGCAAACGGCAAACTTTTTCCCGAAAACGATTATTACGACCAGGCCCATTTTATCAAGCAGGTAAAGCAAATAACAGGTTCGACACCAACAAATCTGCACTTGAACAAAAACGACCGATTTTTACAATTGACAACCATTCAAGCGACTTAAATTTACTTCATAATTAAAATCAATAAAATGAAAGTAAACAAATTAACGCCAAACTTTGAGGTCAAGGACATTAGAAAAACAGTAGAGTTTTATCAATCCTTTTTAGGGTTTTCTCTTGTAATGGCTGTTCCCGAAACACAGGACAGAATAGAACAATCATTTGCTGATGATAAAGAATATGTCTATGCTTTAGTAAACAAAGACAATGTTGAAATGATGTTTCAAAGAACAGAAAGTTTCAAAAGAGATGTAGTTTTTGCAAAGGAACTTCCATTATCGGCCAGTGTTTCGTTTTATATGGAAGTTGACGGAATTGACGATTTTTACGAGCAAATTAAGGTGAAAGGCTTGAACCCGACCGAACTGAAAACGGCTTGGTATGGAATGCGTGAATTTTACTTAAAGGACAATAACGGTTACATACTTGGATTTGCCGAAAAAAGTGCGGAACAATAAAAAACGGCACACAACAACGTGTATAAGCAATACCGTTGTGTGTAATTTTGACGCAACCATTCTACTTTTTTCACATCTTATAAAAAAACTTAAAATAATGATTAAATCTCTAAGACTATTTTTAATAATAACATCTCTTTTCATAATTACTATTCCAATTTCTTGTAACAACGATGATGATTCAAACTCTGATTGTGGAAATGTGGTATGTACACTCGAATTTCGAACAATTGTAATATCCATTAAAGACCAAAACCAAAATCCTGTTGCTTTGGATTCTTTTGAAGTTATAAATATTGAGAATAATGATGACATGACTATATTGCTCTCTACATCTGAATTTGAAATGGCACAACAATTTGGGCAATATCCTCTCTTAAATGACACAAGTCTTGAAGTAAATCAAGAACGAGAAATTCAATTTAAAGGATTTATAAATAATCAAGAAGTCATTAGTAGTATCTATACTGTTAGCACTGATTGTTGTCATATAAGTTTAGTTTCTGGAACATTGGAGCTTACTCTTTAAAGTGTTTAAACTACACACGACAAGGTATAACCGCAATGCTTAACCGAAAAACATTAACTTTAATCCCGTAACTGACGGTTATACTAAAACGTTGTACAACATTACTGAAACTCTCAATGAAATCTAAAATCGCAATCATAATTCTGATAATGTTTTCTTTTATTAGCTGTAATAAAAAAGAAAAGCAAGCGGAAAATGTTGACAAGATAATTATTGAATCTAATGTTAAAAAAGTTGACACCCTAAAAGAAGAAGACTCTAAAATTAAAGTAGTTCCTCCAAAAGGAACACAAATATTTCACAATAGTGAAAAACTTTACGGATTGAAATGGGGAAATGGTTACATTCTTAAATCAATTGAAGTATCTGAATGTGATAACTCGGTTGATGGAGAAGATGACTATACAAAAGATAAAGAAATTCAGAATATCCTCATTGATAAAAAATCTTTTACTATTAGTTTTAAAGCTCTAGAAAATTGCTGCTCAAAGTTTCTATGTGAAGCAGAATTGAATAAAAAAACGCTGAATATCATATATCATTCATATGGTTCTCATTGTTCTTGTAATTGTATTTTTGATATAAGCTACACTTTTAACCATAATGAAAGTTTTGAGGATATAAACGCTGAAAGAACTAAAATAAAAAATGTAATTCTTAATGGAGATTTGGAATCGAAAACTGAATTTAAATAACGTTGTATAGCAATGAATTATTGCCAGTTTTAATTTACTAACTTAGTGCCGAACCCACGCAACAAATCATACACAACCGTTATGCTTAATTAGAAAAAAATGAGTAAAAGACCAAACTTTGGAGTTTTTAATGACTTCTGGAACGGACATCCGAATCATTTACCATTTATGAATTTATTTGATATTCCGAATCCACCCAAAGAATGGAATCTCACAAAAAGTATTGATAGACTTGATTATATAATTACTAAAAACTCAACTAAAGATATAGTAGATGGAGTTAGATTGCTATTAAAGAATGAAGATTGGAGACCACATTTAGTCGCTGCTCTTGCAACTCTTAAAATTGACAAAACTAGACAGTTTGAATTAAAAGCTGATTTATGGAATCGTCTAAAGACTGGTTCTTGGGCTAGTCCACAAATTTTAGTTATTCTTTCAATAATTGATTCTGAATTTAATGTTCAAGCAAAAGAAATATGTGAAAATGGTTTTAAAATAACCTATTCCGAAATGCCAATGCACGAACATCATTCTGCTAGAGGACCGGCTGGTATAAGTGTCGATAATAAGAAAGTCGTTGCTTCGGCCGAATATCTTTTGAATGGAGTGATTATAGATTCAATGGATAATGACAATGGTGGTTCGTTGGCAAAAAATTGGAAAGAGAACCTCTTATGTTTAATAGAGAATAGTAGATTCACAATAGAAAATAACTAAGCACAACAAAACCTAAACTGCATTAAAACGCAGCTTAGCCAAACCGTTGGCAAACATTTAAAAAAATATTGGGAAAGAACGAATATATAGAATTTGAAATGAATAATGAAGATAGGTTTAATGACTTAACTAAACTTCTTGATCTCATTTCAGTATCTAAAAAAAGTGGAGATTATAAATCCGACAAATATTGGTTGGACAAATTTCCTAATTACACTCTAAAAAACTATTATTTCGCTGACTCAGACTTGACACCTGAGATTGAGACATTTGAGACCAAAGAGGAAACTTGGCATTTTTATTCAATGGTAGAACATCTTGTTGAAAATATTGATATTGAATTTCTGGAATGCAAAAAAATCGGAAACGGAAAAGCGAGACTTGAATTCTATTCTTGTGGATATCCTTATGGTGGAATAACAGGTTTAACTATGTTTCTAAAATCATTTGACTTTAAAGCGACTGAAATTGATGAAGGTGGTGGAATCTATAAAGTGGAATGGAAAAACGAAATGGAATTTGAATTAAAAGAAATAAAAACGGTTGACAATAATAGCTATAATTTATTGTGGCAAAAAGCTAAATCAATGTTTAATTTATAAATAAACTAAAACGATTTGCCAACAAGGTGTATAATTAATTACGGCTGAAATTCAGCCGCACCAGAAATTCAATATTATTAAGTATCTTTCCGCAACATCGAAAAATGACTCACGTCCTTTTTCCACAAAAAATCATACACAAACCGCTATAACCAATTCGATGAATCCCCAAAGAAAATTATTTTTTTATAAAAAACAACTAAATGGAAGAGGATGTTTTGGTGGAGTTGATTTAGAACTAAACAAAGTTAATGAGAAATCAAAAGTTATTGATAAGTGTGAGTGGAGAGACTGGAAAGCTTACAATGTTGATTTTCAAGAAACCGCTTATATGAAATCTATAAAAGTATATATTTTAAACTCTATTGAATATATACTTGAAAATTATGCCCATGGTATAGGGCTTGAAATTAGCTTGACTGACATTAAAGTATTACCCTCTGATACTCAACCCACTCATATATTAGCTTCAGTAATTATTGGAACTTATAGACTTATTAGTCAACATTTAAACGAGAATCAGATTGCATTAATTGATAAGTTCATAATACAAAATACAGATAATGAATTTCCTAATTATAATAAATTGATTTTAGAAATTTTAAAGAATAATTAATATAGAAAACAGGTTATATTAATAAGATTGAATTTCCTCGCTAGAAATTCAATCTTATTAATTATCTTTCCACAACAACGGAAAAGGACTCTTGCCCTTTTCCCGCAAAAAATCATACACGAATGCGTTATGTACAAACCAAAAACGAGAGAATGAAAAATATATTTATACTTCTAATATTTTTGACTTGGTATACTATCCTTTCGGCTCAGAACAGCAAATCGGTTGTCTTGAATCAAGGACAAATTTTTGATGTCCTTCCCTTAAAATTTAACAAAGAAGCAGATTCTTTAAGTATGCGTAAATATTTAAAAGACTCTGTTTTACCAAGAGCTATAGAATTAGGGTATATACCTATTTCAAGTATACCAATTAATAAAAACGCAATTCAAGGCAATTATACTCCCGACATAATAGTTTTAGGAGCATGGAAAAATAAAGCAAGTTTAGATCGTATTATGAAACAACTGGAATTTGAATTTCCAGATTTTCATTCTTTAAGAAGAGAAATATGGACTATTTTTTATAACACTCACTATGAGCTAAAGGAAGATTTAAGTTTTGAATTCTTATCCAATAAATTTTACGTAGCAACTGCTTATTGGAAAAAGCAATCATCAGATTTTCAGAAATTTAAAGAGAAAACTACCAACAATATTTATAAACATAAAGGAAAAATGATTCTAGAGCTTTCAAAAGGAGAGTCTCCATATGGATATTATTACAATCCCGATTGTTTTCTAATTACCGAATGGAATAACAGAGTTGAATTTATAGAATTTATGAAAGTTAACCATTTAGAGGAACAACAGAATTTGAAACACATTAACCAATTTGAATTGAGCATAAAATAAGTCAGCATATAACACTGTATATGAAATCATAGCCGCCTATTAACAGGCTACGCTTCATATACCTAACGTTGTTAAACATTAAAAACACAAATTATGACAAACAAGAAAAGATGGACATTTGTAATTATAATGGTTATAATATCTGTATTAATTGGAGCATTATCACTGCTATTTATAAATTAAAATAAACCATTTAATAAAAGATGAACGAAAGCATTTTAAAAGAATATTTGGAAAGTAAAATTTATAAATTATTGGCAACGAAAACTGAACACAACAAATCCTAAACTGCATTAAAACACATTTTACACTAAACGCTGTGCGTCATATTAAACCCGAACCAAAAATGAAGATTTTACTTTTATCATTATTGACTATTTTAACGGCTTCTTGTAATTCCCAAGAGAAGAAAAAGGGAACTGTCGAAATTAAAAATCAGACTGAACAGAAAAAACCCGAACAAATTGGACAATATGTAGTAGAAACATTTCAAGACTCAAAAGGAAACCTGTGGTTTGGAACTTTAGAAAAAGGAGTGGCAAAATATAATGGAAGTAATTTGACGTACTTAACTACAAAAGACGGATTACCAAACAATCGAGTAACAAATATAATTGAAGATAAGGCAGGGAGTTTATGGTTCGGAACAGGTGCAGGAATATCAAAATTTGACGGAAAAACGTTCACCAATTATTCAGAGAAAGACGGACTATGTAGTAATATGATAAGTAATCTGTTAATTGATAGTAAAGGAAACTTTTGGATTGGAACTTGGGGAGGAGTTTGTAAGTTTGAAGGAAATCAATTTCAAAATTTTCCAATTCCTTACCCGAAAATTGAAACCAAAATCAATCCGGACACAAAAGATTGGATAACCTCAATCACTGAAGATACTAAAGGGAATATTTGGTTCGGAAGAGACGGTTACGGAGTAAGTAAATTTGACGGAAATTCGTTTGTACATTTCACTACTAAAGAAGGTTTAAATTCAAATAATGTCCAAACCATTGCAGAGGACAAAGAAGGAAACGTTTGGATTGGAACAAGAGTAGCAGAAAAAGACAATGCAGACACTGACAAACGCAAAGGGAATGGCGGCTTAAACAAGTACGATGGAAATAAAATCGTTCAATTCCCTAAAATCAATGGATTGGACAAAAGTGATGTTTTCACAATTTACAAAGACAACTCAACCGATTTATGGATCAGTTCGACAAACAACGGAGTTTATAATTATAAAAATAATGAGTTCATAAATTATAAAGTTCCAACTTCTACAATGAGTTTTTTGAAAGACAAAAAAGGAAATATTTGGTTAGGCTGCGCAGGTGGATTATATAAAATTGACAAAGACGGAAAAACAATAAATGTAACGACAAATGGCCCTTGGAATTAAAAAAAAACACGAACTCACAACATTGGCTATAAACAATTGGGAAGAAGGTGATAAAATGAAAATCCAAACATAAAACAAAGGTCTATTCTAAATCGAAAATTTAGAGCTTAAAATCCCAACTGCTCGTAACCGAAACCGTTGGCAACAAGCTAAAAAAAAAGAATGAACAAACTAAAAACAGGAGAATTTTACGGAATACATTACCAAAAATCGGCTTTTGAAAATCTAATAATTACAGATACAGAGTATACACATAGTAAAGTAGATTGGCATTATCACGAAAATCCGTATTTCACTTATCTACTTCAAGGCAAATTATTTGAATCTAATAAAAAAGAATCCTATTATTTAGAGCCAGGGAATCTATTATTTCATAATTGGCAAGATGCACATTACAACATAAAACCACCTGAATTTACAAGAGGTTTTCATATTGAATTAAACGAGAAATGGTTTTCAAATTTTGATATTAAAACAACAGATTTTGAAGGAAGTCTCAATTTACAGAATCCAATTATAAAAAACTTGATGAACCGTATATTTGTTGAGACTAAAATTAACGACCAATATTCAAATTTAAGTATTGAGAGTAACTTGATTGATATATTTAACACGATAAAAGAATCAAAAAAAATAAATTCAAAAATGCCAATTTGGGTAAACCAGGTAAAAGAGTTACTAATTGAGGAAAAAATAGACTATTCTCTAAAAAGTTTAAGTCTAAAATTAGGAGTTCATCCAGTTCATTTGTCTAGAGAGTTTAACAGATATTTTGGGACAAGTCTTGGTAACTACGTTCGATTGATGAAACTGAATAAAGCATTTTACTTACTCATGTCAAAAAGATTTTCTATGACGGAAATTTGTTATCAATGTGGTTTCTACGACCAAAGTCATTTCATTTCAAACTTCAAACGTATATATCATACAACACCAACAAAATTATTGAGAAAAATTGGCTAATGTTAATATTATACAATTTCAATAAGGATAGAATTCTCATTTTTACAACTCATTAAAAAATCAATCAAAAAATGAGAATTAAAAACATAATAGTCTTACTTATCATTCTTTTTTCATTTTCAACCTACGCTCAAGATATGGCAGAATATACAAGCGGTTGGGAAGGCAAAATTGAAAATTCAAAAGCGTTCAATCTAAATGTTGAAATTGAAAATTTAGGACTTGAAAAAGCTAGATTCAAAATTTCAAATAATAAAAGTATTATTGACTTTCCATTTAATCCAAAAAACACTTCAATATTAAAAATACCATTTGCTGAAAATTATTTCTTTGAAGGTGTACTTTCTAAAAATGGCAAAGAAATTAATGGGTTTATCAAATCTGGAATGCTTCTGTATCACTTAAAACTCAATAAGTC
The DNA here is from genome assembly GCF_001005305.1 of Kordia zhangzhouensis. Lineage (GTDB taxonomy): Bacteria > Bacteroidota > Bacteroidia > Flavobacteriales > Flavobacteriaceae > Kordia > Kordia zhangzhouensis. The sequence continues at coordinate 53,010 of NZ_LBMH01000016.1, read as the reverse complement.
AAAAAACAACACTTATACAGGAATTTGGAACCTATTAATGATAGATGAATTAAAATCAGATAAACTTTATTTAAGTGTTGAAAATGGAGAAGGAAATAATTATCAAGCGTACCCAATTTTTGGTGATAATAGATTTACAGGAACTTGGTGCGATAATTTTCAAAAAGAAAACGATTTAATTTCGTTTACTGATTTCAAAACTGGATTGGAGTTTAAAGGAGAGCTAACCACAAATGAAATTCAATTAGGCATCTATTTAGGTAAAAACTCAATTACACAAGTAGTTTTAAAAAAATCTACAACTGATTGGGAAATTGGGGGTTTCAAGAATGATAATACAATTTCTACTCTTAAACTTCCCGAAATGGAAAAGCTTATTTCAAAGAATTCACTACCTAACACACATTCCGTTTTGATTTCAAAAAAAGGAAAAATAGTTTACGAAAATTATTTTGACGGTTACAATGCAAATATCACACACGATATGCGTTCAGCATCAAAAAGTATTTCATCCACTATTGTTGGAATTGCAAAAGATAAATCATTATTTACAAGTGTTGAGCAGTCCATTTTTGAATTTTTACCAAATAAATATCAAATTCTAAAAGACAGTTTAAAGTCAGAAATTGATATTCAAAGTCTTTTAACAATGAGTTCTGGGCTAGATGCTGACGATTATACGAGAGAGAGAAAATCGGCCGCATCTGAAAATAATTACCAACCTACTAGAGATTGGACAGAGACAATTCTGAAAGCGAAAATGATAAACGAACCTAACACAGAGGCAAATTATGGTACAGCAAATCCATTTTTACTTGGAGTTGCAATGGATTCAGTAGTTTCTGAACCTTTGGAATTATTTATGGACAAATACCTTTTTCAAAAACTTGAAATTTCGAATTATATCATACAAACAGACTTGAAAGGAAAACCATATTTTGGAGGTGGAATGTATCTAACGCCAAGAGATATGTTAAAATTTGGAGAACTTTATCTTAATCAAGGAAAATGGAGATGCAAACGTATTTTATCTAAAAAATGGGTGGAAGACTCATTTAAAAATTATCGCAATTTAGATAATGTACCGGATAAAAATGGTTATGGTTATTTATGGTGGCATCACAAGTATCAAGTAAACGGAAAAAGAATAGAATCCATTGAAGCTAGAGGTGCTGGTGGACAATATATTTTTGTAATCCCTAGTTTGAAAATAGTTGTTGTTATTACATCTGGAAATTATAAAAATGGAAAAACACAGCAACCAGAAAAGATTTTTGAAGAATATATTTTACCTTTCCTTGAAAATTAAAAAAAGCCGGTTCCAAACAATATATAAGCGTAATACATTGCAGAAAAACTGAATAATGAGATTAATATTTTGTGATAGCGTATTTGATAATAAGGTAATCGATCCTGATTATGAAGAAGAAAAAAAGCTGCAATTAATGTAGGATTTAACTTTTCGTTAATCAGCTTTGAGGAATTGACGGCTGGGAATATAACAACAGCTTTAAGGTTTATAAAAGGAGCTAAAAAGAAAAATGGAGACTGGATTATTATGGAACTCGGAGATGGACAAGTAGCCGGATTACCAGATAATGCAGATAGAAGTGACTTTTATAAAACCTTAAAAGACAACATGCTACAACAATTTATATACTAAATATGCTCCCTACAAGAAACCTTGTAAAACATATAAGAAACGATAACCATTGAGTGAATTTCTACTGTTTATTAGAGATATATTGAGAATTGATATTCTCGTTGGGTTTGGATTTTATTCAATTAGCTATTTCATAATCAAAGACTTTTTTAAAGACAAAAAATGGCTTGCTGATTTTGACAAAAGTGCGATTGAAACAGTTATTTATATAGGGATTATTTGGTTTGTTCTCTGGCTGTTTGGAACAATCTCAAACTACTTTGAACTAGAAACTGAATTACAAAAGGAAGAGTATTGTAACGAACAGATAGGAAAGTATGCGTATGCATTTTGGGTTCAGCCATTATTTTGGTTCATACTCACGCAACTTTTCAGGCTAAAATTTGTGACTAAATATCTAATTACAAGAATTATTATTAGCCTGTTATTTGTAATAACAATTGAAAGATTTATAATTTTGATTACCTCCTTTCACAGAGATTATTTACCAAGTGATTGGTCTTTCGGATATAATTTCACACTAAATCCATATTGGATTTTAATTGGGTGGATGGCTAACATTTTAATTTTTATTGTATTGACATTAATATATCATTTTGGAATTAAAAAAATAAAAAACGCTTTTCAACAACGTATATAGTTTATTGCGACTGAAACTCCTATCGGAATTTCATTGCAATTTTACTATCTTTCGACTATGACAGGAAAGAATCCTGCGATTTTTTTCAGAACGCATCATAACAAAAACCATTGTAAAACATTAAAACACTAATTTAAAAGACAACACATGAAAAAAAATTACAATTTTAAAATTTATTCTTTTACCATTTTATTGATATTAATATCATCTTCTCTTTGGGGACAGGTAAATGACGAAAACTTTGATGCACTGACTCCTGCTTTAAGAGGTCTTGATTATACAACAAACGGAATTAGATTTCAACAAATCTCTCCTAATTCAATAAGTCAAATGGCCTCACTTTCAGAAAATGCTACTTTTATAATTACTCCTGTGCCTAGTGACTTAGGCATGATGTACAATATTGATAATGCAGGTAGTATAAACGGTCCTAATATTGGAACATTTGATTATCGATTTGGTAGTTCCGATGGTTCTGAATTCAAAATGGTGTCTATGGAGGCAGACATGTCAGCAAAAAACCCTGCAAATGGCTACGCTTTTACTGCAACTATTACAGGATATAGAGATGGTATGAGCATTGTTACTGATAATATAGATTTTACTACTAGTGATACGAGTGGCTCTGTAACATATGCTAAAGATTCTAATCCAGCTGCCAATGGAGGCACTTTGACATTTTCTTCAGCATGGGAAAACATTGATGAAATTCGTTTTACTGGAGGTAGTACAGGCTCCATATCACTCTTAATGATTGATGAGTTAGACTTTTCAACGGCTGTACTAAGTCTCTCTGAAAATACTATTAATAATAACATAACAGTATTTCCTAATCCTAATTTAGGAACTGTTAATCTAAATTTTGGAAATTTAAAGAATATTGACTTAAAAGTGATTAATATATTAGGACAAGTTATATATCAAGAAAAGGATATTAATAGTGTTTTCTATCAATTTGAATTAAATCAACCTTCAGGAATTTATTTTATTAATTTGGACACTCAAGATACTCATCAACAAATTAAGCTTATAAAGAAATAACGATTTCCAACTATAGCTATAAGTAATTGCTTGTTCTCGCTTACTTCTGAAAATCCTTGCGCACTTTCAGTTTGATGTGTATTACAAAGTTAAGTACTAACCCACACAACTACTCATAACTGAGAAGGTTTCCATTAATTAGAGACACAACTAACGAATTAATGAGATTAATAACTAAAAAATCAGAAATAAAAGAAATACTTGACAAGTGTTTTGTGAAGTATACTCAAAGTGGTTTAAATAGTCTAATTTCAGAAATTCACATATCTATTTTGTCCAGCAAAGTTAAATTTCCAATTTTAGAATATTGTGCAGAAGTAATTTATGAAATCCTTCCAGAAAATCAACACATCCCATTTTGTGACAATATCCAAAACTTAAAAACTGAAGGAGGAAATGTGCTTTTAGGTAAAATTTTACAAAAAAGGTTAAACATTAATTTTAAACAATCTATCGAAAAGGCAACAGAATATATTGCTGACGCAGATATTTGGTATGTATGCGATATTATTGGCGAACGAGTTTATGGATATTCACTTTTACATCAACCACAAAAAACTATTCCTGAACTAAAAAAATTGTCCAAACACAAAACTAATTGGGTTATTCGATCATTAGGAGCAGGAACACATTATGCAATAAAAAAAGGGTTAGATAAAGAGAATGTAAAAACCATGTTTAATATATTGCTTCCAATGGCTAACACAAAAGATAAAGAGATTAGACAAGGTGTAGGTTGGTCAGCAAAAACTATCGCAAAATTTCATCCAGACATTATCGAGTTATACAAATCAGACATAGAAAACACCGAAAAAGTTGCTAATTGGTTTAGAAATAAAATTAAAATTGGCTTAAACAGAAATACTTATGCCAAGAGAAATTGAAGTTAAATCAGTTTTAAACAAAACTAAAAAACGAGATGACTGTTTTTTAGATGATTACACGTTAAATTTATATAGCAGTTGTTCTTTCAACTGTTTATATTGTTACATAAGAGGAAGTAAATATGGAACAAATCTTGAAGATAGTTTATCTATTAAAACTAATGCAATTGAAGTTTTAGATAGGCAATTATTCAATAGAGCAAAGAAAAATGAATATGGAATAATTATTCTATCTTCTGCAACAGACCCCTATTTACAAATAGAGAAAAAGTACGAATTAACAAGAGAAGCTTTAAAAGTAATTGCGAAATATAAGTTTCCCGTTCATATCATTACAAAATCTGACTTAATTGAAAGAGATTTTGATTTATTACATCAAATAGATAAAACTGCAATACTTCCACAAGACTTAAAAATCAGATTAAACAATAGAGGAACAATTATTTCCTTTTCTTTCTCAACGCTTGACAATAATGTTGCCAAAATATTTGAAAAAGGAGCAACAAAACCAACAAAAAGACTTAACGTATTAAACAGAACGGTTAACAAAAATTTTTACACAGGAGTCAGTTTAATGCCTTTATTGCCTTTCATATCGGATACTACAGAGCATTTAGATTTATTATTTTCCACATTCAAAGCTAGTAAAGTAAGCTATGTGCTTCCGGCAACCATTACCCTTTTTGGAAATGGTTCTGCAGATAGCAAAACATTAGTAATAAATGCTATTAGGAAATATTATCCTGAATTAGAAAACAAATATTTGAACTATTTTAAAAGTGGGTCACAAATGCCTACATTTTATAAAAAAGCATTTGCTAATAAAATGAAAGAATTAAGTGAAAAATATGAAATTAGCGACCGTATATAAAACCATTGGGCATGATTTTAAAAAAACGAAATTCAACATATTAATTCTCATTCTTATTTCGACTTCTATATCCTGTAATTATTATATGAATAAAGAAAGAGAAATTCCGAAAGAAGAAGTTGTAAAAAGCATAAAAGTACTTAAGAAAGCTGGATTCTTTAAAATCTCAACTTAAGCTCGCTTTAGACTTAAGCATCTGTTATCAAATCATTTATATTCAAAAATTCTTTAATAAGTAAAAAAAGAAAAGCGAACCAAAGTTCGCTTTTGAATTAACATACAATTGTATAAACAGTTGTTTCCTTACAGGCTCTACATCGTGTTCCACATGAGTTTGTATGACAATCTGTTCCAGCAGAATGAGCCGCTATTGCCCCTTTTACATTTAATGCTTGAAGATCAGAAATCGTTTTTTTGGTTAATCGTAAACCTTTCAGATTTTTTTTCATAATAAATATATTTTTAAATTATTGATATGCTAAAAGTATCTTTCAAAATCTTCCAAAACAAAAGGACTCGCCTTCGTTTTATAAAAGAAAGTCCCTTAAAAAGATTAAATATTTTCATTGCTACTGATCGTAAAAAAGGAGTTGATTTTTGTCAACTCCTCACGTTTTTTACCAGCCTCCACATTGCCCACAATTGGAATAACTCAAAGTTGCCGGATTGGTATTTTGTGTAGAACTATCATCACAATACTTCATTGTATCTTGATCTGTCGTTACGCGACCACCTTGAAGATTGCTTCCTTTTAGGTTTGATATTACCGACTTTTTTAACTGTAACATACTTTTTGTTCTTTTCATAATACGATGTTTTAAAAATTAATAATAGTATGAAAGTAGAACTGCTGATTTTCATAATCAACATAGGTAGCCTTCATTTTATAAAAAAGAGGCGATAAACAAAGTATGCTTTTTATTAAAAGTTAATGTGTGGAAATTCTTGTTGTAATTGCTCTATTTTTAATTGAAGTTTTAACAAGAACTCCTGGTGTTGTTTAGATGCAGGATTGAAAGCCTTGTGCGCTAAGCCACGTTGAATAGATGCTACTTCTTCCATAACAGGTTCGCTTTGGGAAGATATCCACGTGTATTGAAATTTTTCCCAAATATAATTCACCGCTACTGCATTTGGGTGAATCATATCGGTTGTGTAAAAACGATAATCCCGCAATTCGTCCATCATTAATTCATAAGAAGGAAAATAATGAATTTGATGACGCGTTTCTACAAGTTCATGAATCCCTGCCAATAAATGCGCCTTACTTCGTTGATTTTCCATAAAACCATCTTTTAAATGTCGTACTGGCGACACTGTCAATAGAATGGTTATTGCTGGATTAATACTTTTTAATAGCGTAATGGAATTTTCTATACTTGCCGAAACTTCTGAAGAAGAAAGCAACTCTTTTAAAAATTTCTTCTGTGGCACTTTATGACAATTTGCGACAATGGTATCCGTTTCAATATGCCTATATGTCCACGCAGTTCCTAAGGTAATAATGACATGTGTAGCCTTTTGCAATTGTATATGTGTAGCCGTTATAGCTGCATTCAAATTATTCAGTACAGTTTCTTTATCAGAATGACTCAACTCAGAATGCGCTTCAAAACAATGCCAACGTTCATTTTGAAAAAAAACATCACGCGCATCATACTTTTCTTGATTGATTGCTTTGAGAAGTATATTTTCAATAGCTTTTGGGTGAAATAAAATTCCAAATGGGTTTTGAAATACAGAAAATTTATAATACGCTAGTTTATGACCCATATGTTCTGAAAAACAAGAACCCAATAGCATGATATTGGAATCATATCCTATTGGGTTATGTGTTTCTTTTTGAAACGGAATATGGGTTTGCAATAACATTTTATTGCTTTTCTTTATGTTCTTCTGCGCGCTTGGCTGTATGATACATTAAAAGCAATCGGTTTTTCATTCCTTGCGTGATTCCAACCAATTCTTTGCTTTCATAAGTAACTCCTTTGATTTTTTCCATTTTCAAAATTGCATCACTCGTAGCGCGATCTAATTTTCCTTTTTCAGTGATATCATTAGCATCAAGTATTTTCAAATAAACCAATTTTTCCTGAAAATCAGTAATTTCAGCTGCTGTCGGCGTTGTTAAAGGCAACCAGTATCCTTTTTTATTGGGCATAACACACCACACATACACTTTATCATCATCTGCATCTTTTGGAGCTTCTTCTTGTGCTAACATTGGAAAAGAAAAAAAGAAGACCAACAGGGTTAAATATATGTTTTTCATAGATTTTATCATTTAGTTATTATACACTTTTATTGCTATTTATTTTACATATTCACGTACACGCTCCATAGCTTTTGGTATTCCACCAGGATTCTTACCACCTGCCGTAGCAAAGAAAGCCTGTCCGCCGCCGCCGCCATGAATGAGTTTTCCTAATTCTCGCACCACTTTTCCTGCATCATAACCACGCGCAGTTACTAACTCTTTTGAAATATAACAGGTTAGCATTACTTTATCTTCAGTGGCAGTAGCAAAGAACAAGAATAGATTATCCATTTCTCCTCCTAATTCAAACGCAAGATTTTTGATTCTGTTTTGGTCAAGATCAACTTTTTTAGCTAAAAATTGCACTCCGTTAATCTCTTCCAATTCGTGCTTAAGTTCACTTTTCAAATTCTTAGCCTTATCTTTTAATAATTGCTCTATTTGTTTTTTTAGTTTTGCATTTTCATCTTTTAAATCAGAAACGGCTTTTACAGCATCTTTAGGATTGTTCAACACATCTTTGATTTCGTAATAAGCTCTGTTATTATTAGCATAAAACTCCTTGGTAGCATCATAAGTAATTGCTTCTATACGACGAATTCCTGCCGCTACAGCTCCTTCAGATTTAATTTTAAAGTGCCAAATATCTGCCGTATTCTCTACGTGAGTTCCTCCACACAATTCGATAGATTTCCCAAATCGAATTGAGCGTACTGTATCTCCATATTTTTCTCCAAAAAGAGCCATCGCTCCTTCTTTCATTGCTTCTTCTATTGGTTGATTTCTTTTTTCAATCAACGGAAGTTTCCCTTCTATTCGTGCATTGACAAAATCTTCTACATCGCGAAGTTCTTCAACCGTTAGTTTAGAAAAATGTGAAAAGTCAAAACGTAAGTATTTTGAATGCACTGCCGAGCCTTTTTGTTCAACGTGCTCTCCCAAAATTTCACGCAATGCTTGATGCAATAAGTGAGTTGCAGTATGATTAGCAGCAGTTCGTTCTCGTTGCTTCCCATCAACAACTGCCCGCATGGTTTCATTCAATTGTTTCGGTAAGTTCTTTGCTATATGAATGATTAGATTGTTCTCTTTTTTGGTATCCAAAATATAAACAACATCTCCATTTGGCATTTCTAAATATCCTTTATCGCCAACTTGTCCACCACCTTCTGGGTAAAATGGCGTCATATTGAAAACCAGTTGGTACTGCACTCCTTCTTTTTTTGTTTCAATTTTGCGATAACGCGTTAGTTTTACATTTACTTCCAACGTATCATATCCAACAAACTCTTGATCTTCGTCTTCTAGTAATACAACCCAATCGTCTGCTTGGATTTCTGTTGCTTTTCGCCCGCCTTCTTGTTGTATTTGTAACGCTTTTTCGAATTCTTCTCGATGGTATTTAAGTCCGCGCTCTTTTAAAATTAACTCTGTCAAATCTTCTGGAAAACCATAGGTATCTTTTAACTCAAATACTTTTTTTCCAGAAATTGTATCACCTGTTACATTTTCGATTACACGATCCAGCAATACCAACCCTTGATCGAGCGTACGCAAGAAGGATTGTTCTTCTTCTTTGATGACGTTTTGAATGAGTTGTTTTTGTTCTTTAATTTCAGGAAATGCACTTCCCATTTTTTTATCTAAAACCTCTACCAGTCGATATATGAACGGCTCTTTTTTGTTTAGGAAAGTAAATCCGTAACGAATGGCTCTACGTAAAATTCGACGAATTACATATCCAGCAGCGTTATTACTAGGTAACTGCCCATCGGCAATAGAGAAAGATACTGCTCGCACGTGATCAGCAATAACACGAATGGCAATATCTGTTTTTTCATTTTTTCCGTACACTACATCCGAAATCGTTTCTATTTCTCGAATGATTGGTGTGAAAACATCAGTATCATAATTTGAAGTTACATTTTGCAATACCATACACAAGCGTTCAAAGCCCATCCCTGTGTCTACATGTTGCGCTGGCAATTTTTCTAAGGATTGATCTGCCTTACGATTGTATTGCATGAATACAAGGTTCCAAATTTCCACTACTTGTGGATGATCCATATTAACTAATACTGCTCCCGGAACTTTTGCTTTTTCTTCCGCAGAGCGAATGTCAACATGTATTTCTGAACATGGCCCACAAGGTCCTTGACTTCCCATTTCCCAGAAATTATCCTTTTTACTTCCCATCAGGATACGTTCTTCAGGGACAATTTCTTTCCATAAATTGTATGCTTCTTGATCGAGAGATAGTCCATCTTCCTCGCTTCCTTCAAAAACAGTTACGTATAAAATATCTTTATCTATTTTGTAAACTTCTGTCAATAATTCCCAAGCCCAAGAAATCGCTTCTTTTTTAAAATAATCTCCAAAACTCCAGTTTCCAAGCATCTCAAACATCGTATGGTGATATGTATCATACCCTACTTCTTCCAAGTCATTATGTTTCCCACTTACACGAAGACATTTTTGTGTATCGGCAATACGATTATTTGGAGGCGTTCCATTTCCCAAAAAATATTCTTTAAATGGAGCCATACCAGAGTTGATAAACATCAAAGTTGGGTCATTTTTCATCACCATAGGTGCAGAAGGTACAATCTGATGTGATTTGGATTTGAAAAAATCTAAAAACTTTGCTCTAATATCCTGAGATTTCATGAATTATATTTTTATATACTATTGGGTTGATAATTCGTTCACTTATTAAAATTATCTTAACCTTCTTTAATTTTTCTTTAAACTGTAAAACAATAGCTATATTTGTTTGTTTTACAAATTCATCGTGCTAACTTTTCACGAGAAATCTGTACAAAAATAGTATAATTTAAGTAATGAGTAAGGTAAAATATTATTACGATTCAGAAACATTGTCCTACCGTAAGATTGAAACCAAGCGCGGTCGTAAAGTTGGCTTTATTTTATTGTATATAGCTTCTGTTATTTTATGTTCTATTTTACTGTTTACTTTGTTTTTTTATACTCCTTTAGAAACTCCAAATGAAAAAGTTTTAAAACGTGAGCTGGCTCAAATGAAACTTCAATATGATTTATTGAATAAAAAAATTGAACAAGCCGAATCTGTTTTAGAAAATATTGAAGAGCGCGATAATAATATTTACCGATTGTATTTTGAAGCAAATCCAATTCCTGAGGAACAACGAAATGCTGGTTTTGGTGGTGTAAACCGTTACGAAGCGTTATACAATTATGACAACTCAGAGTTGCTAATTTCCACAACCAAACAACTGGAAAAATTACAAAAACGCTTGATTGTTCAGTCAAAATCATTAGATGAGATTGCAAAATTGGCAGAAGATAAAGAAAAGTTTCTTGCCTCAATTCCTGCTATTCAACCTGTAAATAATGAAAATCTTACTCGTATGGCTTCTGGATACGGTATGCGAAATGATCCGTTTACAAAAGCTAGAAAAATGCATTGGGGAATGGACTTTACCGCTCCAAGAGGGACTCCTGTGTACGCTTCAGGCGATGGTGTTGTGATTCGAGCAGACAATTCTTCTTCTGGTTTTGGAAAGCATATTCGTATTGATCATGGATATGGATACATATCTTTGTATGCGCACTTGAGCAAATATAACGTTCGCCAAGGAACTAAAGTAAAACGTGGTGATTTGATAGGGTTTGTAGGAAGTACAGGTCGTTCACAAGCACCACACTTACATTACGAAATACATAAAAATGGAGAAAAGATCGATCCTATTAATTTCTATTACGGAAACTTATCTCCTATAGAGTTTGAAGAATTATTAAAGAATGCTGCTAAACAGAATCAATCGCTTGACTAATGCATATTGATCTACCTGAAAAATTATATTATAGTATAGGAGAAGTAGCCAAAGCTTTTGGTGTCAATGCATCTTTAATTCGTTTTTGGGAAAAAGAATTTGATGTAATACAACCTAAAAAAAATGCTAAAGGGAATCGAAAATTTACTCCTGAAGATATTAAAAACCTCGAACTTATCTACCATTTAGTAAAAGAACGCGGATTTACACTTGAAGGTGCTAAAGTGCACTTAAAAGAAGAAAAGAAAAAAACACTTTCCAATTTTGAGATTATTCGTAAATTACAACTGATACGTGCAGAACTTGTAAAAATTAAAGATAATCTGTAACGTTTTAACCAATAACAATACTATAGTAATACATTAAATTTGAATAATTATGAGTAAAAAAACAGTAATTATCCTTGTCATTCTTGCAGCGTTAGCAATTTTTGCTTACACCAAATACAATAGCATGGTGATTTTAAGAGAAGATGCTAAAACTTCATGGTCGAATGTAGAAAGTGAATATCAACGTAGAAACGACCTTATTGGAAATTTAGTAAAAACCGTAAAAGGTGCTGCTGACTTTGAGAGAAAAACATTGACTGACGTAATTGAAGCTAGAGCAAAAGCTACTCAAACGCAAATCAATGCCGACAACTTAACGCCAGAAAACATGGCAAAATTCCAAGAAGCACAAGCAGGTTTATCAAGTGCTCTTTCTCGATTATTAGTGACTGTAGAGCGTTATCCTGACCTGAAAGCAAATCAAAACTTTTTAAAACTACAAGACGAATTGGCTAGTACTGAAAACTCAGTTCGTACATCTAGAAACCGTTTTAATGCTGCCGTAAATAATTACAACAAAGCGACAAAAACATTCCCTAACAATCTAGTAGCAGGCGTATTTGGCTTTGATGAAATGGCTCGATTTAAGGCTGATTCTGGTTCTGAAAAAGCTCCAGATGTTGAATTTGACTTTCAATAAAGAGCAAAAAACAAAAAACTATGTCTAAAGTAGAAGATTTCCTGTCCGCTAAGGAAGAAGAAGAAATCATAGCTGCTATCAGAAAAGCAGAACGAAGTACTTCTGGCGAAATCCGCGTTCATATTGAAAATCATACCGATATGGATACGTTTAATCGTACGCTAGAAGTATTTCATTTGCTAAAAATGGACAATACACGATTGCGAAATGGTGTACTCATTTATGTCGCTGTAAGTGATAAAACATTTGTAATTTATGGAGATGAAGGCATCAATAATGTAGTTCCAAAGGGATTTTGGGATAGTACTCGTGATGCCATGCGTAACCAATTCAAACAAGGCAATTTTAAACAAGGACTCATAGAAGGTGTTTTGCAGGCTGGACTAGAACTACAAAAACACTTTCCTTGGGATGCTGATACTGACGAAAACGAACTACCAAACGAAATTTCAAGAGGCTAATGTTCATTACTAAAAAGATCAATTACTTATCTACATTCATTTGCATTATTGGATTGCTTTTTTTGAATGTTGCGCATGCGCAATTTGACATTCCGCCAAAGCCTACCAAAGCAAATCCAGATGCTATATATGATTATGCAGGGTTATTGAATCGCTCTGAAAAGGCTTCTCTTGAAAATAAAATCATTAAATATTCTGACACAACCTCTACTCAAATTGTTATTGCCATTATCGAGTCAACCAAAGGAGAAAGTATTGGTATGCTCACACCTGAATGGGGGCATAAATGGGGTGTAGGACAAAAAGGAAAAGACAACGGCGTCATGGTGGTTTTGGCAGTTAACGATCGAAAAATATGGATATCTCCAGGATATGGTGCAGAAAACACATTGACAGCAGGAATTGTTGGACAAATTACCAGAAATCGTATTATTCCTTATTTTAAAAGAGGTGATTATTATGGTGGTTTGAACGAAGGTGTTGATAGCATTATTGAAGCCCTTGAGGGGAAGTTTACAGGAACACGAAAAACCTCTAGTGAAGAATTACCTATAGGTGTTATTATTTTCTTAATTATCTTTTTTATTGTGCTTATTTCTATTTTGGGGAATAGCAAACGAAATGGTGGTGGAAATAACCGTGGAGGCAGAGGCACTACGGGAAGTGACTTATTAGACATTATCATCCTCAGCAATCTCGGAAAAGGTTCCTTTGGCAGTGGAAGTGGCGGTGGCGGCTTCGGCGGCGGAGGCGGATTTGGTGGCGGTTTTGGCGGCGGCGGATTCAGTGGTGGTGGTGCTGGAGGAAGTTGGTAACTCTTATAAACTCCACAAGCTATACACTTACTTTATTTTGCAAATCTGTATTCTTAGTGAAGACTACAACTTACTTTTCCTTTTTATAATAAAAAGAGAACTACCTTTTCAATGTAAAATGTCCTGTAAAAACACGTCCATCAGGTAAACTTGCAGAAAACCAATAATCACCCGAAGGCATAGACTTTCCTTTAATGGTTCCGTCCCAAACATCATCTGTGTTGATTAAGACTCGAAGTAATTTTCCAAAACGATTGTAGATAAATACACGTGTATTGTTACGAAATATTGTTGAGACTCCTTTAAGTTGCCATGTGTCGTTTATACCATCATTGTTTGGAGTAAAAAACTTAGGATAACCAATTACAGCTACCACTTCATCCACAATACCACAATTGTTTTTAATATCCTTTACATAAACCGTATGAAATCCAGCAGAAACATTTTCAAAAACATTCGATTCTTGATAAATTGCGTTGGGATTATCTAAAGCATACACATATGTCCCTTCTCCTGATACTAACACCGTAATGATATTAGGATGAGAGATATCTTGAACTAAAATATTCTCTATAGAAGCTATATTGGAAGGTTCTACAACTACTGTTTTCGTTTTACTACATCCATCAACTTCCGTAACTTTTACTGAATAACTTCCTAACTCATTGACTTGGATTGTTGGTGTCATTTCCCCAGTTGACCATAAAAATGTATAATTAGCAATGTTTTGAGTGATTCCACTTTCTAGAGTAACTAACTGCGGTGCTGAGTTTAAGCAATAATATACTGTTTCCGAAGTATCTATTGGAGGCAAATTGTTTACAAAAAGTAAAACTTCTCCAATTCCGTAACAATTCCCATCTAATGAAACACGCGCAAAAATAGTCTGTGTGTTAGCTATTGTATTGGTAAATGGACTAGAAAGAGGATTTTCCAATACTAATGCGTCTGCTAATGTTTCATAATAAGTTACAGCGACATTAGCGGGCAATCCATTAATGATTTGTGCATCTGCAAGCGACAAGTCAAATTCAGTAAACCCTAGTTCATCTGCCGTATCGCAAGCAGTAATAATAGCATTAGACACTGCATTTGATTCTACTTCCAAAGTAACTTCAGCTGTATTTTCACAACCTGAAACCAAGTCTGTTACTTTGGCATATACTGTTTGCGGATTTGATGTATTTGTATAAGCACTTGTAGTAATTTCCTGTGTTAATGTACTATCTTCATAATATCGAACTTGTCTATTAGCTATGATTCCCGCCGAAACGTCTTCACTATACTCAAATAAATTAAAAATTGTTGTTCCGTTAGTTGCTCCACATTGAACAATCGTAATATCTTGTGTTTCAGGAAGCTCAAAAATGGTTGCTATAACGGGAATTCTTGCGCCATTTGTACAACCTGAAAAAGCAGGAAATATCCAGTATGTAGTAGTTTCAGTTATGGCAACAGTATAGTGCGTTCCTATATGAACAGGCATATTTGCTGTTGCAGATTCATACCATAACACGCTATCTGTATTGGTTTCGACACTCAATGTCAACGTTGTAGGTCCGCAATTAGATGCTTCTGTTATTACAGACTTAGGAGTTTCAATTCGTGTACTGACCGATAAATTAATTGCTGGCTCTCCCGGCATTCCTCCAAATTCTACTACATATCCTTGCGGATGATACGGATTATTTGGATCTGTTGATCCTACATTTGGCAAATCGTTCCATGATCCTAACAGACCCACACTTGGATCGGTGATATGCGCATAGTGTTCTCCTTGAAAATTATTTGGCTCTCCTGTATTCCAGAAAGTATACGCTCCATTTTGAGGAGTTCCATTTACTTCTCCAATCCAAAAAATTGTTCCTGCCTCAGGACCCGTAACCCATTTCCAAGTACCTTCTTGATCGCTATCAGAAGCTCCAATCCATCCTGTTCCAGAACTTTGCGAACCTGCTAGTGCAGCTTCTTCCGCAGTAGTTAATGTTGCAAGATATCCTTGTAGTCCAAAATAGGTTTGAGACTCCGCAGCTATTCGTGCATCTGTCCACGTAATTCCAGCATCTTGCACATAAAAATAATAATGTCCTGTAGATGGTAAATAATTAGCATCTCCCAAATTGATTGAAAAGAATTTATCTTCGGTAAAGTTGGTTTGTGTAGTGCTAAAAGCAACCGCTTCAATGGCAGCTTCATATTCTGCAAAGGTTGCAGGACCTACCAATGCCAATCGTCCAAGATCTGGTGTCCAAAAAGCATCAATATTAGGATGACTTCCTGTAAGAGAAAGCACATCTTGTCCGTTGCTATACCCTTCTGAAATTTGAATATATACTATAGGCAAAGTTGTATCTTGCGGATCTGGATCCGTGATTGAAACATTCATCGCTATAAACATTGGCATGTCTCCACAATACTGCTGGTCACCTTGTGCAGAAATTGTTGGCGGAGTTTGTGCCTTCACATTAGCTACAGCAAAGAGCATCAAAAAAATTCTAAAAAAATGTACCCAGAAGCGCATATTCATACGTATGTTCTTCTCAAAAATACATTTTTTTATACGTTGTAACAGACTAGTGTATTTGTTTTCCTTAACTACAACGTTGTAGTAGTAAAATTTTATTTTAAATGTTTGCTCAAATACACAGAAAGAAACTATTTTTTATGATTTCATTGATTTTAAAAGAATTCTACTCCGCCGCTACTATTACCTCCTACCTTACTAAGTTTATAGGTAAATCCTAACATGAAGTAACGCTGTAGTACTGTACTTTGAGCATCTTGAATATAATCGGCAGTAATCGTACGTCTTGTATTGATGTTTTGGTTCAACAAGTCATACGCAGAAAGTTTAATTGTTCCTTTTTCCTTTAAAATTTTCACTCCCAAACTCATGTTCCAAAACAAAGCACTCCTATCAAATCCGGGAGCAACATTGGTATTGTATGTGTACTGAATGTCATTACCAAATACAATATTTTTAGGCCAAAATGTCGTTGTTTTTAAAGATACTGTGTGATTTTGATAGCTTTCATTATTTAGGTTATCCAAGCTGTATCGAATCGTGTTGAGTCCTACTCTATAATTTGGTTCAATTTCCAATAATTCTTTGAAGTTGTACGTAAAACGAACGTTTGGTGTAATTGTACTGCGTTCAGTAGAAAATTTAACCCCATTACTAAAGTTGAATTCTTTATTGAAATTTCCATAGAATCCGACTCTGAAACGCAAAGAAGTACTGTCTTTTTTAATAGTCTTGCTATATGATGAACCTCCATTTACTCTGTAAACGCCACTTACATTGGTATAGGTTGTAGTTCTGATTCTATTTTCATCTGTTGTAGATAGAGGAACTATTCTATCATTCGTAAATCCCGCAGAAATCCATGAGAAGAAACCGCTTTTGCTTTTAAAGTCGTAGTTATTAAAATTCACATAAAATCGATGGTTAAATTCTCGATTCAGATTAGGATTACCAACAATGATATTTAATGGATTACTAACATCTGCAACCGGTTGCAATTGTTGAGCTGTTGGCGATTGAGAACTTGTATTGTAATTGAATGAAAGACTCATTCCTTGTTTGATACGATAGCGCATGTAGCTATTGATGTTTATATCTGAGAATGTAGAACGAACCGTTGTATTTTGCACAAACTCCTTGTTTTCAAGTTCTGAGAAAAGCAATCCTGTATTGAAACTCAAATATAATTTCTCAGTTTCATAGTTCACTCCAATTTTAGGTGAATGAGTTTGAAAGTTTACCTTTAAATCTGAACTTAAGGTAGCATTGAAATCATCATACGCATTGGAGGTATTATCAAAGTCAAATACGCGCCTGTCGTTACGCTCACTTCTATTAGTAAAAGTATAATTTAAGTCTAAAAACAGTTTTCCTTTAAGAGGAATACGATATTCAACATCTGCTGATACGCTATTCTCCTTGGTATGGGTTGTAGTAAACTGATCTCTTGTTTCGGTAGAAGGAGAGGTACCAAAAATTTCATTTGTTGTATTCAAGAAATTTTCGGAATCATTGTTCACAAAGTTTCCATTTGTACTTAATCGGAGGTATGCTCCTTTGCTTCCAAACTTTTTGATTACGTCTATATCTCCAGAAAAGTTACGACGCTCTGCATCTGTTCGGTTTTGTGAAGTTCCTTGGTTTAAGAGGTTTCCTTCATCATCAAGAGATTCTTCATTTCGCGATGAAAAATTTTCTCCTTCAGAAAAACGAAATGTTGGCGCAACTACTACCTTAAGAGTTGAATCAATCTCAAATTGTAATTCTGTACTCGCTCTATGACTATCGCTTCTACTTAAAAATGTACTACGCGAATTGGTAAAGAAACTTCCATCAGGTAAAATATTTTCACGTTCTACTCTACTCTCATTTTCAGAATCGGCACGGGAAAAGAAATAATCTGCGATTACTTCTGTTTTGTCTTTATATTCATCAACAAAACTAGCGCCTGCATTTGTAGAAGTCGTAATTCCTTGTCCTCCCCCAAAACCAACACCTCCAACAGAAAACGAACCATTGCTATTAAAGTTCACGCCTCCGCCGGCATGTCCCATCATATCAAAGATTTCATCAAAGCTAAATCCAGAACTATTGATGTTATTTTTACCTGCCAAAACACTCAGTCGTTGCTTATCATTAAAGTAATTTCCAATACCGCTCAACGCATAACGCTCATCTGTACCTCCACTAATGGTTGCACGCCCAAAAAAACCTTTGTTTTGATCTTTCTTGAGTTCTATGTTTATTGTTTGTTCTTCTGAAGTGCCTTGTTTTCCAGTAAATTCTTCAGATTCACTTTTAGTAGTTGTTACTTGTATTTTATCTACAATTTCTTTTGTTAAGTTTTTGGTAGCAATATTCGGATCATTACCAAAAAACGGTTTTCCGTTTACCAATACTTTGTTTACTTCTTTCCCATTGACCTTGATTTTTCCATCACTGTCTACTTCAACACCAGGCAGCTTTTTAATCAAGTCTTCTACGGTAGCGTCTGGTCGTGCTTTAAATGAATCTGCATTGAATTCTAATGTATCTTTTTTTACTGTAACAGGTGCTTTTATCGCTGTAATTTGCACAGCATCCAACTCATTAGAAGCAAGCTCCATAGAAATTTCAGGAATCGTGATTACTGATTTATCTAGAGTAATTTTTTGCAGGTATGTTTTAAACCCATTGAAGGTTACAAATAAATTGAGCTCTTTAAATTCTGTTCTCGCAGCCAACTCAAAGTTTCCATTCTTATCACTAATAGTATAGGTAACCAATGTAGAATCTTTGATTGTTTGTAAATATACAGTGGCAGACTCTAATGGTGTTTGAGCTGCCTTGTCAACAATTTTTCCTTTGATTTCGTATTCTTGCGCATGCAATAAAAAGGTAAGAGAACTGATAAAAGATATCAGTAGTACATTAAATGGTTTATTCATTTTTTTCTGATTGATAATCGGTTTTGTTAAACAAACAAACAGAAAAAAAGCTTATTTATTATTAAAATAATCATAAAAAGCTCAGACGATTTCTTAAAAAGAGAAAACGCTTCTGAATGTACGATACTTAGAAGCGTTTTACTTAGATGTAGATTGGTTATTTATTGGTTCTCGTAGATAGAAACGGTTCCACTATCTTCATATGATATAATAAGTAATGCTTTTCCTGTTGGACTATCTTCTGCCTTTACTACCAAAACTCCTTCTGGTGCATAATCAGTACTGCGTTGCAAGATTTGCAAAAATTGTGGTGCCGTTGGATTGGTGATATCATATACCATAACTTGGCTATTTCGTTCAAGACCTACAAATAAAATATAGCGTTCGTTTCCAATATTTAAAACTTCTACAGTTTCTGGCTCTGCTCCTTTATCATCACTTCTTTTATCGGTTGCATCATCTTCCCAATCCCAGTTAAAACGTTCAGGTGTTTCTGCTAATACACGGGTTGATATTTCATTTCCACTATCGTATACTAAGTTTCCATCGGCAGACCATATACTGAATGAACGCGCCCCATAATTGTATAGTTTATCATAATCGCCATCACCATCAGTATCACCTATATCTATTGCGACTTTTAATCGTCCTATGTTTTCATTGTCTTGATAGTTTTCAGAAGCTGGAAAAGCAGTCTCGTCTAGGACCAAGTCTTTTACTCTGCTTTCTCCTACATATCCAGGCATGCCTTCATACTCTCTAGAGTCGCCTTCATTGGCGGAAATAACATAGTCTGTTCCGTTGATGTTTACAGAAGTTATTGCATCTGGTTGGTATATTCCGTACACAGGCCAAGTTTTCAATTCATTCACATTGTCTTTATCACTTGCATCAATAGCGTTTCCTGCTACACTATAATCTTTAAATCCCAATGGATAGATTGCTTCAATTGTTTTGGTAAGAAGGTTGATACGTGCAATTCCATTGTTTTCTTGTAAAGAAACCCAAGCATATTGTGAATCTTCTGATACGGTAATGTATTCTGGTTCTACATCTGCTGCTAGGTTTGCATTAGGACCAAATACTCTAAATCCTTGTGCTTCTAAAGTAGCTTCTTGAGAGTTGAATGCAGTAAAATCTAACGTAGTTACATTATTATTTATAAGATCAATTATACTTACCGTTCCATTAGGGTCGATTGTATAATCGGCATTTGGCTCACCTTCATTAGCCGATAAAATGTAATTGCCATCTTTTGTAAAAGTTACCATATCTGGCAATGAGCCTACCATATATTCATTAGCTAGTGAATTATCTGCTGTATTGTATACATATACTTTTCCTGCAGCTTGCTTGTTACTTGCTTCAACAGCAATTGCTAATTTTCCGTTGTTTACTGCCACACTGTTGGGAGCTCCAAAACTACTAACATCTATTGGTGTTCCCATAACAGGTGCATTGATATTAGATAGATCGTATACTGAAATTTGATCCATTTCCGTATTTACCGTAAATAATTTGTTTGTAGTCGGATCAAATGCTGAAATTTCAGCAGCTCCTTCTCCTCCAACAGTAATGGTATTTTTGTATTGAAAATTTACGGAAGTGTTAACTGGCGGAATTCCTACTGAATTATCATCATTTTCACAACTATTTAAAGTACAGATAATTGCCGCCGCCAACAAGGTTTGCTTTAAGGTTTTCATATGTTGATTTATGTTTATTTCAACAAAAGTGAACCTCGTATTTTATCCGAACGTTAGTGAAAGATGATTGAATTATGTTTCTTTTGAAAAGTTATTGTAAAGAATTTTTAGAAAAGTTAACAACGGTTTAATAGCAAGTTTACCTTCAAGTTTTTAGTTTTTATATTTTACTCGATTGCTTCCTTTACTTGGTTTTCTATATCATCAATTCCCTTAAATTTTCTCAGGCTTAAATCCTTTCCAAGCAATCGCAATTCAGTTGTTATGTCCAAAAGCAGCTCTAAAGGTTCTGCTTCATATCCAAATAGATTTTGATCAAACTGTATTCCCGTTAAAAGTCCATCATTTGCCATTCCGATACACCAATTTTCTATGAATTCAGGCAAAGGAATTTCAACTGTTTTATATTTTTTCCATTCCTCTTTAGCACAAGACTTGGCACGTACTTTTTCTGACCAAAAACACAATATACCTATTGGGCTTCCATCTTCCTCTACATATTGTGTAGAAGAGGATGTAGCAAATCCTTTTTTATTTTTTAAACCGTAGACGATTTCAGAATCTGAAATCGTTTTTACAAACTTCAAGTATCGTTCTTTAAGCGTAATCGTATTTTGCAACTCGATTTTAAAAAATTTAATTACGTTTTATTTCTTTCTAAAGTATACTTGAACAGGAACTCCTGTAAAGTCAAAGTGTTCGCGGAGTTTATTTTCAATAAATCGTCGATACGGATCACGAATGTACTGCGGCAAATTGGCAAAGAATGCAAACTGTGGGTAATTAGTTGGCAGTTGTGTACAGAATTTAATTTTAATGTATTTTCCTTTGTATGCAGGAGGCGGTGTATTTTCAATGATTGGCAACATGGTATCGTTCAGTTTGCTCGTTGCAATTCGGTTAGAACGACTTTTATATACATTTACAGCTGTTTCAATAGCCTTAAAGATACGTTGTTTAGTTAATGCTGAAATAAATACGATTGGTACATCTGTAAAAGGTTCTATTTTCTCGCGAATGTGTTTTTCAAATTCTTTGACTGTGTTGGTACTTTTTTCAACCAAATCCCACTTATTCACTAAGATGACAATTCCTTTATGATTTTTTTCCGCTAACCAAAAAATGTTTTGCACTTGAGAATCAAATCCTCTCGTAGCATCTACTACTAATAAACATACATCACTGTGTTCAATAGCACGAATGGAGCGCATGACTGAGTAAAATTCTAAATCTTCTTTTACTTTGGCTTTTCTTCGGATTCCGGCAGTATCTACTAGATTGAATTCAAATCCAAAACGATTGTATTTCGTATCAATCGCATCACGGGTAGTTCCTGCAATGTCGGTTACAATGTAACGATCTTCACCTATTAATGCATTTATTAAAGACGATTTACCGGCATTTGGTCGCCCCACAACAGCAAAACGTGGCAGATTTTCTTCTTCCTTTTCTTCTACTTCTGGAAGCGCTTCTACTAAAGCATCGAGCATATCGCCTGTGCCACTTCCATTAATACTTGCAATCGGATAGTATTTCCCTAAACCTAATGAGTAAAATTCTGTAGCATCGTGCAAACGATTGGCAGCATCTACTTTGTTTACAATAAGTAATACTGGCTTGTCCACACGCCGTAACAAATTGGCAACTTCTTCATCCATTCCTGTTACTCCTGCTTCTACATCAACTACAAAAAGAATCGCATCTGCTTCATCAATTGCTAATTCTACTTGTTTATCAATTTCTTGTTCAAAGATATCATCGCTTCCAACTACGTAGCCACCTGTATCAATCAACGAAAACTCTTTTCCGTTCCAGTCTGACTTTCCATAATGTCTATCGCGTGTTACACCACTTACAGAATCTACAATGGCCTCTCTTCGTTTAATTAGACGATTGAACAAGGTTGATTTTCCAACATTTGGTCTTCCTACAATAGCTACTATATTACTCATTTCGTTCTTTTTGTGCCTGCAAAGGTACGTTTTCTGTTTGTGAGTAAAAAAGAATTTGAAGTAAGTCTTTTGTTATTTGTTTTTATATGAATAATTCTGTGATAGCTTTCATCGTAATATATGCGTGTTTATTATGACTATTTTTATCATTTTTGTTACTGATATATATCAGTATTTGTTTCTTAAAAATATACTAGTTTTAAAACTGCTGTAAATAGTACGTGTATGAGTATCGAAGAAATTGTACTGCGACCGCGCTTTAAGAAGGTTATTTCAATGCCTCAACAAACACTGTTGCATCGTTTGGAAGCTACAAAGAAAACACAAAAGGATTTTGTGGTTTCTCGTATTGACAATCACGTGTTTATTAAAATTCCAAGAGAACGACATCACTTTTGGTCACCACAATTGCATGTTGAAGTGGATGAAATTGACAATCATACTTGCGAACTATATGGCCTTTTTGGTCCGAGTCCTACTGTATGGACTTTTTTTATGTTTCTACATTTTTTAGTGGCTTGTTTGTTTATTGGCTTTGGCGTGTGGGCATACTCTAATGCGGCTTTAAAAACTTCTTATGCCATACAAGTTTCCCTGATGGTATTCATGGTTATTATCTGGTTCTTGTTGTATTTTGCAGGTCGTTGGGGAAGAGCAACAGGAACTCCCGAAATGAAAGAATTATGGCAATTCCTTCACCAAACGATACAAGATTAAACTTATCTGTTTGAACCCTATTTTATGTATCTGAAAAATTCTTATACTAAGTACTTATTTCCCACTATACCCAAAACGTCGCAATTGTCTAGCATCACTACGCCAGTTTTTGTTCACCTTTACGTAGAGTTCGATGTGAATTTGTTTTCCAAAGAATTTTTCTAGGTCTTTACGCGCTTGTGTTCCTACATTTTTAATTGCACTTCCTTTATGACCTATGATAATTCCTTTTTGCGTTTCGCGTTCTACCATAATCACTGAACGAATACGAATAATATCATCTTCTTCAAAAAATTCTTCGGTTTCAACCTCAACTGCATATGGAATTTCTTTTTTATAATTCAATAGAATCTTTTCACGAATGGTTTCATTGACAAAGAAACGCTCAGGTTTGTCAGTAAGTTGATCTTTTGGATAAAATGCTGGCGATTCTGGTAATAATTCAATAATCCGATTGAAGACTTGCGATACATTGAAATTTTCTAGTGCTGAAATTGGGTAAATTTCTGCTGTTGGCACTTTTTCCTTCCAAAGTTGCATTTGTTCTTCAAGTTCTTCTTGTGATGACTTGTCTATTTTATTAAGCAGTAATAATACTGGTATCTTACTGTGAATGATTTTTTTAAAAAAAGCCTCATCCTTTAATTCTTTTTCACCTATTTCTACCATGTAAATCAACACGTCAGCATCTTCAAATGCCGACTTTACAAAGTCCATCATAGATGACTGCAATTCATATGCTGGCTTTATGATTCCAGGTGTATCAGACAGTACCACTTGAAAATCGTCTCCATTAACAATCCCTAGAATTCGATGACGAGTAGTTTGTGCTTTGGAAGTAATAATAGAAAGTTTCTCTCCTACAAATGCGTTCATTAATGTTGATTTCCCTACATTTGGGTTTCCAATAATGTTTACAAATCCTGCTTTGTGCGCCATCTTCTTGTGTTAATTTTGAGTTTACAAAAATACATATTATAAACGCAGCAAAGTAACTCAAATGCTTTTATTGTTCACTTTTTTGAATTTTACCTTGAACAACTCTCCTAAAATGTTAGTTTTTTAACTAAAAAAGAGTTAAACTTCTTTTTTTTGATAGTAATACTATTATATTTGTATTTATACACCTATGGAATTTTTACAAGTACATATTGTTATTAGTGAAGAATTATACACTAAAAACCCTGAGTCATCTGAACTGGGAAAGAAAATCGTTTCGCGTAGTATTGAGATGATTGATGAACTCGGTTTTGAAGCATTTACCTTTAAAAAGTTAGGAAAATCTATTGGATCCAACGAAAGCTCCATATATCGTTATTTTGAAAGTAAGCACATGTTATTGGTGTATTTGCTTTGCTGGTATTGGAGTTGGGTAGAATACAAACTTGTATTTGCAACAAACAACATTCAGTCAAAAGAAGAAAAATTAGCCGCAGCTATCAATATACTCACACGAAAAACCGATGTTGACAATTCTTTTTCATATATCAATGAAATTATTTTGAATAGAATTATCATCGCTGAGTCTTCAAAAGCATATCATACGAAAGATATTGATAGCGAAAATGAAAAAGGATATTATAGCGTATACAAGCGCGTCGTTCAACGTGTTAGTTCAATGGTTACTGATATCAACCCTGATTTTGAGTTTCCTCACATGTTAATTTCAACTGTGATTGAAGGTGCGCATCAACAACGCTATTTTTCAAAACATTTGCCATCATTAACCGATGTAAAAGAAGGCAAAGACACTATTGTGAATTTTTACACAGACCTAGTTTTTAAAGTGATTACGTAATGACTGAAAAGCGGCCACACATAACATCCTTTTTGAAACAAATTCCATTTTTGTTGGTGTTATGTGCGCTTTTATCACAACCTATTATTCAGAGTTTTTCAATTTTTTCGGAAGATGCTTCCTATGAATATGTTGATGTCGATGCAGACGACGATACAGAAGAAGAAGTAGAAAATTCAATTGAAGAAGATGAAAAAGTCACATATGACACACTTGAAATAACTCCTGTAATGACACATTTATCTTTGTACCATTCTCACTTTTATGTGCAAAGACCGTGTACTATACACACTATGGAGATTTTGATTCCGCCTCCAGAATTTTCTTAAACTCTTATTGTGCTATTTCATAGCATGACCGAACTTTTCTTCGTATCCATTCTCACACTTTTTTTATGAAGAATTTTTCGCAACACTCACATTATTAAACCTAAAAAAAGCTAACTATGAGTTGAAAGAACAGGCACTGCGCATTGATTTCAACTCTAAAACACTTACTATCATGAATAGTTCAAATCCTTTTAAAAATTTAAAAGCGGATTTTCCCGCTAGTATTGTCGTATTTTTTGTAGCACTCCCATTGTGTTTGGGAATTGCCTTAGCCAGTGGCGCTCCTTTGTTTTCTGGTCTTATTGCCGGAATTGTAGGAGGTATTGTTGTAGGAGCCATTAGTGGCTCTCAGGTGGGCGTAAGTGGTCCTGCCGCTGGACTTGCCGCTATAGTATTAGTTGCTATCACCGCATTGGGCGGATACCAAAACTTTTTGGTTGCTGTTGTAATAGGTGGTGTAATTCAAATTCTTTTTGGAATTCTTCGATTTGGAATTATTGGATACTTCTTTCCATCATCGGTAATTAAAGGGATGCTGACAGGTATCGGAATCATTATTATCTTAAAACAAATTCCACATTTTTTTGGATATGATGCTGATCCAGAAGGTGATTTTGCCTTTTTTCAAGTAGATGGAGAAAACACCTTTTCTGAAATCTTGAATTCAGTAAATCATATCAGTCTAGGTGCAACAATTATTGCATTTATTGGATTAGGAATCTTGATTTTATGGAATACCGTTTTATCTAAAAAAGGAAAAATTTTCCAACTAATTCAAGGACCTTTGGTTGCTGTTGTATTGGGAATCATTTATTATGTGCTAACACAAGGAAACAATACGTATGGTATTGCACAAGAACATTTGGTAAATGTTCCTGTACCTGATGGGTTTGATTCTTTTATTGGTCAATTTAGTTTTCCAAACTTTGCCGCTATTACAGACCATAATATTTGGGTAACTGGTTTTACTATTGCGCTAGTGGCTAGTTTAGAAACATTATTGTGTGTTGAGGCTACAGACAAGTTAGATCCGCTAAAGCGTGTAACACCAACCAACAGAGAATTATTAGCACAAGGAACAGGAAATGTTCTTTCCGGGTTGATTGGTGGGTTACCTATTACCCAAGTAATTGTTCGTAGTTCAGCAAATATCCAATCGGGAGGACGCACCAAGATGTCGGCTATTATTCATGGTTTTTTATTATTGATTTCTATTATTTTGATTCCGACGCTGCTAAATATGATTCCGCTTTCTGTACTCGCAGCAGTCTTATTGATTGTAGGATATAAATTAGCGAAACCTTCTTTATTTAAGCAAATGTACAATGCTGGTTGGAAACAGTTTGTTCCGTTTATTGTAACTGTATTAGGAATTGTCTTTATAGATCTTTTATGGGGAATTGGACTCGGACTTGCTGTAGGAATTGTGGTAATTTTGATTAAAAGTTTTCAAAACTCTCACTTTTTACATATTGAAGATAAAAGTAACGGAAAACATCGTATTAAAATGACTTTAGCAGAAGAAGTTACATTCTTCAATAAAGGAGCCATTTTAAAAGAACTAGATAGTTTACCAAGAGATACATTTTTAGAACTTGATGTTCGCAAAACACGTTTCTTGGATAATGACATTATTGAAATTTTAGAAGATTTCTCAGAAAAAGCGCACAATAGAAATATTGATATCAAATTAATTTCAGAGCGTGGTACAGTGGAAAATCCTCCAAGTTTTATCAAATTTTTTCAGCTTAGACCTAAAACTGCTTAAGCAATATACTTCTAAATAGTAAGCTTATGAACACATCTAAATATACATTATTAGTATTGACAGATCTTTCTAGATCGTGTGAGGCGGCTTTGGAAAATGCTGTCAACCTTTCAAAGATTATCAATGGAACTGTGAACGTTTTTCATATAATTCGTCCTTCAGATATTCCAGAGTGTGAAAATCAACTTGCCGCTATGCGTTGCATTGACGAAGAACGTATTCGAAGAAAACAACAATTAAAGTCACTAGTACATACAACATTTAAAAATACAGGTGTACACATTCAAACTAATTGTGTTTTGGGAAATCTCAAAGACGAAGCCAAAACCTATATTGAGAAAATACAACCTGATATGATTGTACTCGGAAAACGCACCCAAAAGTGGTTTCAGTTACAAAAAGATCATTTTACAAGATTTGTTTTGGATACATTTAATGGATCTGTATTGATTTCCGGAAAAGAAAAAACCATTCAACCTTCAGAAAAGATGTCTTTTGGTATGTTACATACGGTTTCAGATGCTTTTCCTAGTGGAATTGCGAATGATTTGAGAAAACTTAGCAAAAACCCGGTAAAACGTTTTTATATTCGTAACTCAAAAGAGATCGTAAATACAAACGCTTTTTCTGAAAAAGAAATCGCATATGAATTTGAAAATAGCAACACTGTTATGAATACAATTTCAGATTATGTATCTAAAAATAATATCGAATTATTATATATTCAATCTGAAACAAAAAATACAACCAAACGATTGCAACATATAACAAGTAGTGTTAAAGAAGCTATTCACAAAATAAATGTTCCAATCTTAATCGTAAAAAACACATCATCTATTCAACTACAATAACACTAATTAAACACTATGAAAGCACATACAAAAGAAACCCAAGCCACCATGACTCCCGACAAGTCTTTGCAATTTTTAATGCAAGGAAATGAACGGTTTCAACAGAATTTAAAAGCCAATAGAAACCTTTTACAACAAGTAAATGATACTCGAAACGGTCAGTTTCCTTTTGCAACTATCTTGAGTTGTATTGATTCGAGAGTATCCGCAGAACTTGTATTTGATCAAGGTTTGGGAGATATTTTTAGTATCCGTATTGCAGGAAATTTTGTAAATGAAGATATTTTAGGAAGTATGGAATTTGCTTGTAAGTTAGCAGGAACAAAATTAATCGTTGTTCTTGGACATACAAGCTGTGGAGCAATTAAAGGTGCTTGTGACCATGCACGACTTGGAAACTTAACCTCACTGATTAATAAAATTGAGCCTGCTGTAGATGCTGTAGCAGAACCTACAGATGAAAGTCAGCGTAACTCAAAAAATATTGAATTTGTAAATAATGTTGCCATCAAAAATGTAGAAATGACTATTGACAACATTCGTAAACAAAGTCCAGTACTAGCCGAACTAGAGGAAGATGGCGAGATTAAAATTGTTGGTGGTATGTACGATATTAGCAATGGAAAAGTTACGTTCTTTTAGTATATAGAACGGTGAAAAAGAAAAATAGTTAGCTTATTTTTAAAGCCAGTAGTATCTTGTATGCTGCTGGCTTTTTTATATGGACAATATATTAGCTATTTTTTTTGGCAAAAATGAACTCAACCATAGCCTCTATCCTACATTTTATTCTTTTTTTCATAAAGAAGAATATAGAATAGATGTAACATAGGTTACAAAGTTTTCGTAAGAAAATGATAACTTTGATAGCTAGTAACGCATCTTTTTGAAGTTACCTACTTTAAAACCTTACCATATGATTCAAGAACTTAGAGACCATTACGGACACCTTTTTGAAGAAGCTTTGCTTCAAGAAATTGCACAAGTTGGAACTTTTAAAGAAGTTCCCGAAGGTTTTACCATGATGGCCATTGGCGATTATGTACGTGGGATGCCTCTATTGATTTCGGGAGCCATTAAAGTAATGCGCGAAGATAAAGAAGGCGACGAACTGCTACTATATTACTTGGAAAGTGGGGAAACCTGTTCAATGACTATGAATTGTTGTATGGGGCAAACTAAAAGTGAAATTAAAGCTGTAGCCGAAAAAGATACAAAGTTGATTATGGTGCCTGTCCAAAAAATGGAAGAATGGACTGCAAAATATAAGTCGTGGCGTGATTTTGTGTTTCAAAGCTATCATACAAGACTCAATGAAGTGCTGCATATTTTAGATAGTGTTGCTTTTGAAAAAATGGATCAACGATTGCTTAATTATTTAAAAGAAAAAGTTCGCATCAATAATTCTGACACAATTCACAATACACATCAAGAAATTGCGTACGACCTGCACAGCTCGAGAGTTGTTATTTCGAGACTTTTAAAAAAATTAGAGCAAATGGGGCGTATCGAATTACACAGAAACCATATTAAAGTCATAAATTTAGACTGAATTGTAACATTAGTTACTGCCCAATTGTTTCGAGTGCTGTATGTTTGCACCGATAAACATTGAATTACTATGGAAATACTTGGCTACATTAGCGCCTTGATTATTGGAATTTCACTTGGACTTATTGGCGGTGGCGGTTCTATTTTAGCAGTCCCTGTATTAGCATATCTCTTTTCTGTAAATGAAAAAATTGCCACAGCATATTCGCTATTTATTGTTGGAACCAGCGCTCTTGTTGGCGGATTGAAACAGCATTTTAAAGGATATGTAGATTGGCGAACAGCAGTCGTTTTTGGAATTCCTGCTATTGTAGGTGTAACACTTATTCGATACTATGTAGTCCCTGCGTTACCAGCTGTTCTATTTACCATTTCAGATTTTGATTTTACTCGAAGAATGGGCATGTTCGGATTGTTTGCCTTATTGATGTTTCCTGCCGCTTTTTCAATGCTTAAAGATCGTGAGGAAAAGAAAAATTCTGGAGATGTATCTTATAATTATCCTCTTATTTTAATTGAAGGACTTGTAGTAGGTGCTATTACAGGAATGATTGGTGCTGGTGGTGGTTTTTTAATCATTCCTGCATTGGTTATCCTCGCAAACGTACAAATGAAAGTCGCTGTCGGAACATCTTTAATTATTATTGCTTTTAAATCTCTTTTAGGCTTCTTTTTAGGCGATGCCTTAACCATGCAAATTGATTGGCAATTCTTAGCAATCTTTACTGGAATTTCACTTGTAGGTATCTTCATTGGAAGTTATCTTGGAAACTTTATTGATGGAAAAAAACTCAAAAAAGGATTTGGCTATTTCATCTTTGTGATGGCAATCTTTATTTTTTACATGGAATTTTTTGTAAAACAATCTTAAAAAAAGCCTCTGTAACTTAAGTTACTGCGACACCCAATTGATTTTCATAATTTTACCTTATAAAATTTACGATCATGATTATTGAACAAATATATACAGGATGCTTAGCTCAGGGAGCGTATTATATCGAAAGTAATGGCGAAGTTGCAATTATTGACCCACTTCGTGAAGTACAGCCCTATATTGACAAAGCAAAAGAACAGAACGCTACGATTAAATATATTTTTGAAACACATTTCCATGCAGATTTTGTCAGCGGACACGTAACACTAGCTCAAAAAACAGGAGCTCCAATTATCTATGGTCCTAATGCAAATCCTTCATTTGAAGCATTAATCGCAAAAGATGGACAAGAATTTAAGCTAGGAAATATCACAATTATTGCGCTCCATACTCCAGGACATACCATGGAAAGTACCACATATCTCTTACGAGATGAAAATGGTAAAGACCACGCCTTATTTAGTGGAGATACATTATTTTTAGGAGATGTTGGAAGACCTGATTTAGCGCAAAAAATAGGTTCTATTACGGTTGAAGATTTAGCTAGTCATTTATTTGATAGTTTACGTAAAAAGATTATGCCGCTTGCTGATGATATTATTGTATATCCTGCGCATGGAGCAGGTTCTGCTTGTGGAAAGAATATGATGAAAGAAACGTTTGACACCCTTGGCAATCAGAAAAAAGTAAACTATGCATTGCGTGCAAATATGACTAAAGAAGAGTTTATTGAAGAAGTCACAGATGGCTTATTACCTCCTCCAAGTTACTTCCCTGATAACGTAAAACTTAATAAAGAAGGATATGACGACGTTTCTAACGTGATTAAACGAGGAACTACCGCATTAAGTCCTACCGATTTTGAAGCTATTGCTAATCAATCAGGTGCGTTGGTATTGGATGTACGTCACCAAAGTGATTTTGTAAAAGGACACATTCCTCGCTCAATATTCATTGGTTTGGATGGTGGATTTGCTCCATGGGTAGGTGCTTTAATTGCAGATATTCAACAACCTATTTTGTTAGTGGCTCCTGAAGGTCGCGAAGAAGAAGCCGTAATTCGTTTGTCTAGAGTTGGTTTCGATCAGACTTTAGGTTACTTGAAAGGTGGTTTTGATGCTTGGAAAAGTGCTTCTAAAGAATATGACACAATGAGCTCCGTTTCTGCAGCAACTTTTGCAAAAGCATATCTTACACATAAAAATGTGTTTGATGTACGACGCGAAAGTGAGTTTTTATCAGAACATGTAATAGATGCAAAAAACACTCCTTTGAGTGCTTTAAATTCACATTTGGAAGATTTCCCTACCAATGATTCATTTTATGTTCATTGTGCTGGTGGATATCGAAGCGTAATCGCTGCATCAATTTTAAAAAGTAGAGGAATTCACAACTTGATTAATGTAGAAGGAGGATTTAAGTCGATAAAAGAAACCGAAGTTCCTGTATCTGCATATGTATGTCCTTCAACATTATAATACAAACTAGTAAAGGTTAAGTTTATTCATAATGCACAGTTGAGAAAAAAATGAAGTCTGATGTAAAGTGATCTTTTCTCAGCTGTGCTACCTATAAAAATTACTTTAAAATATAGTTATGTAACCAAAGTTACTGTCACACATTTATAATGCATTATTTTTGTAATAAAAATCCCCTAAACCCTCAAATATGTCCTTTTTTAATTCACTCTTTGGTAACAAACAAGAAGCTACAGATCAAATTGAAATTTTAGACGTAGCTTCTTTTAAAAAAGCAATTACTGAGAAGCAGGTACAATTGGTTGATGTACGTACTCCGCTAGAATATAAATCAGGACATATTGAAAACGCTGTGAATATTGATTTTTTTGATCGGGCACATTTCAATGAAAATTTTGCTGGATTCGATAGAAATCAACCTATTTACTTGTACTGTCGCTCAGGAAATCGAAGTCAGCGAAGTGCTAAAAAACTATTGCAAATTGGTTTTAAAAAAGTATATGACTTAAAAGGTGGCTATAAAGCTTGGAAATAAGTTTACTTTCGTAATACCAAAGTTGTCATACTTCGCAAATCATGTACATTGGTACTTTTTACTGGTTCAATAAAAGAAAGTTGATGCACTGTCATTAAATCACGAAGCAATTCTCTTGTTAGTAAAAAACGTTCTGTCCCATCTGGCAATGAATATATTCCTTTTTGTATATGTATCGCTTTTCCCTCTATACCTATATTCGACGTCATGCGGATGAATAAACTTCCCCCTTTTTTTAACACTCGTACTAATTCAGAAAACATTTTCCTTAATTGTATTTCGCTCACCGCAAAATGCAGTACGGCATTACAAATAATATGATCAAACGTTTCAGTAATAAACGGAAGTTCCTCAACCCTAGACACGCTAAAATTGTCCGCAAGTTTTGAATATTTCTTTTTAAGGGTTTCAATAATTTCTTCATCAGTGTCAATTGCAAAAACAGAATACTCATTTTCATAGAAATACCTAATATTACGTCCGCTGCCGCAGCCTGCATCCAAAATCATATCTTCTTTTTGATAGCGCCCTTTCAAAATTTGATCAATCAAATAAATATCTGTGTTACCAATCACTTCTTGTAGTAATTTTTCTTTCATACTATGAAAAATAAAAAGGGAAGATAC
The DNA here is from genome assembly GCF_001005305.1 of Kordia zhangzhouensis. GTDB lineage: Bacteria > Bacteroidota > Bacteroidia > Flavobacteriales > Flavobacteriaceae > Kordia > Kordia zhangzhouensis. The sequence goes on along the minus strand of NZ_LBMH01000016.1, from coordinate 19,958 downwards.
AAATACTTTAGTAAGGAAAGATACTCTGTAAAAGAAATGCTAAATTTGCCGTTCAAACTTTAAATATTCTTCAGTAAAACCATTGTTATTCACATAATTTCAGTATTTTATATAAAGAATATATACAAAAAATAGTTCTTAAAAAAACAGTTTATGTAACCTAAGTTGCCTAGTTTTCTAAGCGTTGTGCTGTATCTTTGTGAAGACAAAATTCTTCACTATGGATACTGAAATTCTTGCTCGAATCCAATTTGCTTTCACTATTGCCTTTCATTATATTTATCCGCCTTTAAGTATTGGTTTGGGACTACTTATGGTCATTTTTGAAAGTGCCTATATGCGTACAAAAAACAAACAATACCATATTTTGGCTAAATTCTGGACGAAAATTTTTGCACTCACTTTTGGTATTGGTGTTGTGACTGGAATTGTCATGGAGTTTGAATTTGGAACCAATTGGGCAGTATATTCAAGATACGTGGGCGATGTATTTGGAAGTGCGCTCGCTGCAGAAGGTGTTTTTGCGTTTGCACTTGAAAGCGGTTTTCTAGGAATTTTATTATTTGGATGGAATCGCGTAAAACCTTGGGTACATTTGGTGTCTACCATTGGTGTATTTTTAGGTTCTATGTTTTCTGCTGTGTGGATTGTGGTAGCGAATAGTTGGCAACAAACACCTGCAGGATATCATATTGTTGGCGAAGGCATGAATGCACGCGCCGAGATTACTGATTTTTGGGCCATGGTATTTAATCCTTCCAGTGTTGATAGAATTTTACATGTTTGGTTAGGCGCCTTGTTAGCGGGTGCTTTTTTAGTATTAAGCGTGCATGCATATTACTTAGTAAAAGACCGCTTTGTTGATATTTCTAAACGTGCTTTTAAAATTGCTTTACTGGTTGCAACTATATTTTCATTAGCACAATTATTTACAGGACATAGCTCTGCAGAAGGTGTTGCTGTCAATCAACCTGCTAAATTAGCTGCGATGGAAGGGCATTTTGAAGCCAATGCACCAGCAGACATGTACTTATTTGGCTGGGTTCATAAAGAATCACAAGAAGTGAGCGGACTTAAAATACCTGGTGGACTTTCTTTTTTATTACACTATGATACTGAAGCTCCCGTAACAGGATTGAATGCATTTCCTGAAGAAGACAGACCAAGCCAAGTAAATGCGGTGTTTCAATTTTATCACATTATGGTTACCATTGGAATGATACTGATTGCTCTTTCTCTACTGGGCGTTTTTTTATGGTGGAAAGGAACTCTTTTTAGCAAAAAATGGCTTTTATGGATATTTGTCTTTGCGGCATTATTGCCTCAAATTGCCAATCAAGCCGGTTGGTTTGCGGCTGAAATGGGGCGACAACCGTGGGTTGTATACGGACATCTACGTACAAATGAAGCATTTTCTCAAGCAGTTACTGACAATCAAATATTATTCTCGTTAATCCTGTTTTTGATAGTGTACACATTGTTGTTTTTACTTTTTATTTACTTGTTGAATAAAAAAATACAACATGGTCCTTATGAAGAATCAGAAAGCAAAGATGACGACAGACCTTTGACAGAGGAAATTACACATATACTCACTGGAAAATAAAAATGTATGGAAACTTTTTTAGGATTAGATTATCCCACTTGGTGGTTTTTAGTAGTTGGAGCTTTATTCTCAGGATATGCTGTTTTAGATGGCTTTGATTTCGGAGCTGGCGCATGGCATTTATTCTTTAAAAAAGATCATAGCAGGCGTGTTGCCATGAATGCAGTTGGCCCTGTTTGGGATGGAAATGAAGTATGGCTCGTAATTGGTGGTGGTGCATTATTTGCTGGATTTCCTGTCATGTATGCCACCTTTTTTTCAAGTATGTATATCCCGTTCATGCTTTTTTTGGTGTTCTTGATTTTAAGAGGTATCTCTATTGAAGTTCGTGGAAAAGAAAAATGGGTTTGGTGGCGAAACACCTTCGATATAACATACAGTATTTCAAGTATTATGTTGGCTTTTTTACTTGGCGTTGTACTTGGAAACGTATTACAAGGATTGGCTATCGGTGAAAACTATCAATATCAAGATACTGGCTTTTTTGAGTTTCTAAACCCCTATTCTTTGCTTACAGGATTTACAACCTTGTTCCTTTTTATGACACACGGAGCTATTTATTTATTGGTAAAAACGGAAGGTCGTTTGTTTGCTAAATTGACTATTTTACTAAAAAAAGGACTCATTCTTTTTATGGTCTTTTTCGGAATTACTACCATGTATACTTTATTATATATCCCACACTTATCAGATGATTTTAAAGCAAATCCAATACTATTTATTGCTCCTTTAATTACTTTTTTATCAATCGCAAACGTTCCCCGATTGGCCAATAAAAAAAGATACAAACTCGCATTTGCTTTTTCGTCTATTACTATTGCATCTATGTTAGTGTTGGTCGCTATTGAGCTATATCCTACATTGCTATTTTCTACTATTGATTCCCAATACAGTATTGATATTTATAATGCGGCTTCATCGGAAGATTCAATGAAAAATATGTTGATTATAGTTGCTATTGGAGCTCCTTTAGTGTTGAGTTATACATTTTTTGTATATCGAACTTTTAGAGGAAAAGTTCAACTGGATGAAACTAGCTATTAATCGTTTTTGTAACTAAAGTTACTTTGCACCTGCTCATTTTTTCGTTTTTTTGCTAAAAATTATGTGTTATGGAATGGATCTATGAACCTTGGCCTTGGTATGTATCTGGTGCAATGATTGCACTTGTACTATTTTTATTGCTCATGGTTGGAAAAAATTTTGGAATGTCTAGCAACCTACGTACCATGTGTACAATTTGCGGAGCAGGAAACAAAGCTGATTTTTTTAAATTTGATTGGAAGTCTCAACGATGGAACTTAGTTGTGGTGGTTGGAGCTATTATTGGAGGGTTTATTGCTCATGAGTTTTTAACAATAGATGCAACAGTAGCACTAAATCCTAAAACTGTTGAAAATTTACATACTCTAGGATTTGAAAATGCTGGTGCTACTTATATGCCAAATGAATTGTTTGGCTTATCTGTTTTTTCAGATGTAAAGAACCTCCTTCTTTTAGTAATTGGTGGTTTTTTAGTAGGCTTTGGTGCACGCTATGCTGGTGGATGTACTTCTGGGCATGCAATTTCAGGAATGAGTAACCTTCAACTACCTTCGTTAATTGCTGTGGTAGGCTTTTTTGTGGGTGGATTGCTTATGATTCATGTATTATTCCCTTTACTTTTTTAAACTATGAGAACTCTTGCATATTTATTGATAGGAATTGTTTTTGGTATTACGATGTTCAAATCTGAGGCTGCTTCGTGGTATCGTATTTATGAAATGTTTCAGTTTGACTCATTTCACATGTATGGTATTATTGGCACTGCTTTGGCACTAGGTATTATCATTACCCAAGTTATAAAACGGTTTAAAGTAACTTCATTTTTTGGAGAACGTATTGTTATCCCTTCAAAACAAAAAAGCTTTGCTCGCTATGCATTTGGCGGAATTTTGTTTGGATTGGGTTGGGCTTTGGCAGGTGCATGCCCTGGTCCTATGTTTACATTGGTCGGCGCAGGATTTGTTCCTATTATAGTTGTAATTATTGCCGCTTTATTTGGAACTTTTGTATACGGATTGTTCAAAGATAAGTTGCCACACTAATTTGCATATTGTTTTCAATAGTTGCTTTTAGGTAAAACTGTTTCGATGTGTTTTTGTACTACGAAATTAAAACATCAAACTTATATTAACTTTTGTGATCTCGCTTTTTGAACCGCTTCCATTTTATTATGCACTTGCAATTTACGGTAAATGTTCTCAATGTGTTTTCGAATTGTTCCGGAAGAGATAAATAGATTTTCGGCTATTTCATTATAGTTTAATCCTTTGCTCAATTGTAGTAATACGTCCGTTTCTCGTTTGGTTAATTTTACCTTTTCTATTTCTTCATTTTCAGTGATTGTTAATGGATTTCGAAGCAGGTTTAATGCTTTTAATGCAATACTTGGTGACATTGGCGCTCCATCATTGATGACTTCTAAAATAGATTTATGAATTTTTTCCGCATTGATTTCTTTTAACAAATATCCATCGGCACCAGCTTGAATGGCCTTAAAAACATGTTCTTCATCATCAAAAACAGTGAGCATGATAATTTTAATTTGTGGATGTTTTTCTTTGATAATTTCTGTAGCTTTTATCCCATCCATTTCAGGCATTTGAATATCCATCAAAATAACATCAATATTATGATCCGCTTCTAGTTTGCCTACCATCTCTGCTCCATTTGCCGCTTTAAACTTGAACACAAAATCCTCAAAAAAAGATAGCTTTTCTATAACGGCTTTCGCTAAAAAATGATTGTCTTCGGCAATGGCTATTTTGAATTTCATAATTTGCGGTTGATTGTTGGTGATAATTCGCTTTTCAATTAAATAAGTTTCAGTATAAAATTACAAAGCTAACACGCTTTTTCAAGTAATCAAGTGTTGTACATTACCTGAATGTTTGTTCCTTGGTTTGGTTCGGAATTAATAGTAATATTGGCATCTATTTCGTCCATTCGTTTTTGCATATTGTAAAGTCCATTTCCTAACTGTACTTGTTCTTTATTAAAACCGATTCCGTCATCTTGTATGCTTACCAATAGTTGTTTTTCTCTTTTTTCAAAATCAATTGTAATGGTTTTTGCATTGGCATATTTGAGTGCGTTATTGATGCCTTCTTGAATAACTCTAAAAAGATGCATTCCTTGAATTGCCGTAAATTGAATAGGCGTTGTTACTTCATTGTTGAAAATAAATTTTACATCCTTGGTAGCTACCTTGGCTTTTTCAATGAATGCCAAAGTTCTACTTTGCAAATCGGTCAATGAAATTTCATCTTTATTCATTGCCCAAATAGTATCACGCAACTGATCAATTGTAGCTGAAGTGAACTCACTGATATAACTCAATTTGTCTTTAAATTCATCAGAAGCTTCTTTGGACGCATATTTCAAATTGTCAATAGACGAAATAATAAAGGATAGCTGCGCTCCAATGTTATCATGTAAATCTCTTGAAATACGCAAACGCTGCTCTTGTAATTTATTTTGTGTTTCTATTTCTTGCAAAGCAACTTTTAGCTTATTTTCTTTTATTAACTGCCTATTCTTAAGTTTTTGCTGATTGTAAAAAACATAGCCTAAAATACTAAGTAAAACGGCCAGAGCCAATACAGCATATATTTGATATTGTCGTTTTTGTAATAACAATCCTTTTTCTGCAATTTCAGCACGTTGTTCCAAAATTTCGCGCTCTTTTTCTGCTGTTTTGTATTTAGTTTCCATTTCTGCAATTCCTTCTGCAAAACGCTTGTCATAGTTTCTAATTGCCAAACTAAAAATAGAGTCTCCCAATTTACTAGCAGCCTCATACGAACCCATTTTCATGAGCGTACGTTTTTTTTCTACATACGCATACATTAACGAAGGACTATCGTCAGAATCGCGATAGATTTTTATAGCTTCATCCTGCATTTTTTTTGCAAGATTATATTGTTTGTTATTGGTAAGAATATTGGCTTTTTTGATTAACGCAAATCCTTTTTGTACAGAGTTTTTATCTTCAGTTGCATAGTATATAGCCGTATCTAATAACTGAATTGCTTTACTCCTTTCTTTTAATTGATTATAACTTTCTGCCAGCAGACTATAATTAGAGGCTAGTTTGGTGTAATTTTTATTTTTTTTATTGAGTACAATGGCTTTTCTAAATTTTTTGATTGCTTCTACAAAAAACGAGTCATTATCTTGTATCATTCCCAGCTCAATATCTACCGCTCCTGCATTACCGAGTGCACTTGTTGCTAGATTTTCACCTACATAGTGCTTGTTTGCAACGACTTCAAGCATTAACTCTTGTGCTTCTTTTCTTCGATTGCCATAGTAATAGCATATTCCAATTTTATAACGACTGCGATAATAGTATGGAAAATCTTGTTGCAGTTTGAAGAATTGAGAAGCTTTTAATAATACTTTCATCGCTTCATCAATCTTTGTATCTCGTGTTAAAACGGTACCACGTACAAGGTCTGTTCTATAATTATATAACGAATCGTTGATAATTGGCAAGAGTGCTTCTATTTTGGCAAGGCATACTTGCATAGAGTCAAGAGCTCGTTTGTCATTGAAGTCTTCACTTTTTTGTTCATATTCTTCAAACAATACTATTGCTTCTTCCTTAGTTCTTGCTTCAACGAATGAATTACTTTGCGCAGATAGCAATGTTGAAAAAGCAAGTATAAATAATAGTATGTATGTTCTCATCTTTATAAAGATAGAAAATGATTTTAATGATTCTTAACTGAATACCTCAGCTTATCAATATTCTATATTTTTTTCCAGAAATCCTATACGACAAGTTGCGTATATTTAGTTCAGTATGTCTCTATGTGTTCGCCTATACCACCACAAAAATGCGCCAACACAAAGAATACTAACAAAAGTTATGACAGAAATAATCCGCAGTATACTTAATGAATCCATAGTATAAAACTGGTCATAAGTTCCAGTAATGATTGATGCCTCTGATGCAGGCAGCATGGCAAAGCTGACACATATAGCTAAGTATTTTGGATTGATATAACGCGTCATGATAGAAAATACAACAGGTGCAATATGTATCTCTGCAAGTACCATACAAACAATCGCTACAATATATAACGCAAAAACTTCATCCGCAGGAGCGTGTACACTAAAAGAGACAACTTGTATTGCCACAGAGGCAAAAACGAATCCTAATAGTAATTTAAAAAAATGCGAAGTATGCCATTTTGACCAAATAATAGCTGCCAAAATACCAACAAATAGCATCGTGTATAGCCCTATTGAATACATTATACTGCCTGATAACTTTAAGCTTCCATCTTCTATAATTAAACGCTGAATTTCAACCAATTGAATGTTTGTAACATTATAAACCAACCAAAAAGAACCTGCCATAATGAAGGCAAAGAACACGTATCCTATTCTCTTGTTTTGTGATTCTTTGTCTTGTTGCGTCACAGTAGAATCGTTTTCTTTTACAAAAAGAATTAGAAGCAATGAAACGCACATTACAATTCCAGCAGTAATAAAAGCTGTATTGTAACCAAAATAATTTACAATCATTCCAAAAAATAGTACGCCTAAAAATGCACCGATGTTAATTACAACATAGAATGACGAAAATGCACTATCGAGTACATTGGGAGCATTTAAAAATAGTTTTCCGTAGTTGGCAATGATGTTGGGAAAGAACAGTCCGTTTCCAAATACTACTAAGAAAATCCCTATGTACAATCCTGTAATTGTAGGTATACAAAAGGCAAACGCACCAGTAGCTTGAATAATTCCTCCTATAAAGATTGCCCTTTTGTTGCCGATTAAAAGATCCCCTAATAAAGCTCCAAAGAGTTGTGAAAGTAACAATGATGCAGTCATGACCTTAAAAATTACAGCAACTTCCATCATATCCATTTGAAGCGTTTTATCAACCATATACAGAACAACAATTGAGCGAAGTCCGTAATATACGCCTCTTTCAAGCATTTTAGCTAGGAGATAGTATACAGCATTTGCCACACGTATTGGCTGTTTGGTTTTTTCCATAAAAGGTGATGAATTGATAATGGTTTTGAGGATTTAGATGTATTATTGTAATGTGTATTTGTTTTCTAAAAATCTTTAAAAACTACTAAACTCCCGTAGATTTTGGTACGTAATTTTTCATTTAATTATAGATTTCCTCTTTTTACTCATGAATAATCTTATCGCTTTTTAGCTATTTTTTTAAAGATAATATCTACTATGATTGTAAATAGTATATACCCTGCCAAGTAATAAGGTAAAAACAAAAACTCAAAAAAGGCTCCATAACTTTGTCGCTCACTTGCATATGGTTTTCCAATAGAAGCATCAACCCATAAAGTCATAGCCATTGAAAGTATAATATAGAGTACTGGTATCATAATAGCTCCTAAAATGGCAGGGAAAGAAAGTCTTTTTTCAGGTTGTTTTTTTCGAAAACGATACATGAAAAATATGTGAATCACTATAAAAAATAATATAAAAATCATACTCAATCCAAATGATTCAATATTGAGTAAAAATTGTGCAAAAGCACTTAGCGATGGTTTTCGGGTAATTTCAATAACGTCCAAAGGTAACTTGTCGAATGTATAGGTTGAAACTCCGTTGATATCGCCTGTTTTTGGTGTTCCTATATTGATAAACACCTCATCTTTTACAGCACTGGCATCAATGGTAACATTAAGTGTTCCAAACGATTTCCAGTATTTTGCTGGCGCTAATACATATCGAAAACTATCTTCATTCAACCTGCTGTGTTTGTAACGCCAATGACTAGCTTTGTATGTTACTTTGATACGATGTTCTCCTTCAGAAAGGTCTGTTTTAAAATAGAGAAAATCATTCAGCGATACACGTTCATTTCCGCTAAGATCAACTTCTGCTACTTTGGAACGATCTGCAGTGTATAGATAATGAAAGTTGGCTAGTTTTTCCTTGTCTTTTCCGTAGAGATTCCAGAAATCTTCTTGACGTTCTAGAGCAACTAATTTTCCATCAACATATACTTGAAAATCTTGATAATATTCAGATGCGTAGAATAATAGCGGGATTTGCTCACCACTTTTTTCTGCATTGACAATGTATTCAACATCAAAGTTGGCATATTGAAAGTTTTCATCGATTACAATTCGCAAATTTTCGTGTATAATATGTACGTGCTGACTAATGAATGGTCGAGTACCTAATGTTCCTTCTTGAACCGGAGAAGCCATATTGGCACGCACCCATAGTACTTGAAGAAAACAGCAAAGAAAAAAGCGAAGTTTCATACGAATAGTTTTTATGTGTTTTTGACTTTAGAAAAGTCCATTTTTATTTCGAAAGGATTTTTATTTGGATTGGAAACTCTGTAAAAGTCAACAAGTGCCTTGATACATACAATAAGAAGGGCAATTACATCCAAGGCAAATGAAAACAGAAAGAAAAAGAAGCCTAGAATGACTGCAAATTGTTGAATAAATATTCTTCCGTAAGGTCCGCCAAAACTTTTTTCAATAGTGGTTTGTTCGTATTCTTTAAGTGTGATAAAGTTGAAAAAGAAATCAGCAATGTTAAAGATAAATAAAGACCATAATATTGGATAAATTCCCTCATAGTTTTGAAATATATGCTGCACGTTTGCTAAAAGGTGGAAAGCATCAATTTTAGGATCTTTCATTTCCAGTAAAGCAAAGACAAAGATTGCCTGTACGGCTACAAAAAATGTATAATGAAATAGAAAGAATACAATCATTCCACTTCCATTATTGGGTGTTCTTTGCACATTTTTTCGATTTGCATGTTTTAAAATGATATACATTTTTACGGCATGGATTGCGCCAATGATGAGCGTTTCCATGAAGTATGCAATGATGATTGAAAACGCATCTGTTTCACCCGTAAATAACAGAGTTACTACAAATAATACATTCAGCCATATGAATGCGTTTTGCCGATTAGGCATTATGTTTATACGTTTTTTTTCTTTCACCTGTTATAAAATACTAAAAACTTACAAGATTTGTATCGTTGATATAAAGAGAAAAAAGAAGCCATCTTGCTAACTGTGTTCTTTTTAAACCTATACTTGATTTTACATCAAAAAATTAACAAACAAAACCTTATTTGACTGTAAATCAGTTTTGTATAAATTTAATAAACATCTTTTTTAAGAAAGCCTCTTTTTACCACAATTAACTAGCTTACTTAATGTATTGAAAGCTTTGCCAAATTTTTGATATGGTTAATTTGTCTTTAAAATCTTCATACGACAGACTTTCGTCTTCATCTTTTGCTGCCATTAAGAATATAATATGTGTATTTCCGCTTGGGTTTTCTCTCGTAGTTATATTGAATCGGTATTTACCTATAAATTGAGGGCTTGCCCCTTCTTCCATTTCTCCTATTAGTTGAAGTCCCACACGCTTTTTTCCATCAAAATCAAGCAATCCTAAATTGGAGTTTTCAAATTTATATCCGCCAGAGCGAAGCATATTCTTGATTTGTTTCATAAAAGATATTCCTTGCTCATCTAGTGACATTCCGTCGATTTTAATGTACCCAAAAGAACACATCTCTGTGACAATGCTATCCTTATCATATTTTTGAACCATTCCATAAGACGATGTTTTTTTACCTTCTACAGGTTTGTCAAAGTGTAAACTTTTTGGAATATCTACTTTAAAATGTACTTCGGGTTTATCAATTTTTTTTGCAAATTCAGGTGTCACTTCATAGGTGATAACTCCGTCATTTTTGGTTTGACAATTTACCAAACTGATTTGCAAAAGGATACTAGCAACAATTAATGTTAGTTTTTTCATTTGTAATTATTTATTTGTAAAAATGGTTATTCGTAGTCTTTGATTTTTGCGCCTTTGTTGTTAAAAACACCTTGCACTACATTTCCAGATTTGCTGTAGTTCATTACTCCTAATCCGTCAATACGATCATTGGTGAACATTCCTTTAAATACAGAACGATCTACGTAAGTATACATGCCATATCCATTTCGCCTTCCATCAGCAGTATATGTTCCTGTGTATGAGCTTTTATTATTCCATAAGTAAGTCCCTATTTTGCTACGCTGCCCTGATTTGAAAAATCCTAGGTATACATCTCCGTTGTTGTACGTGAATTTTCCGAATCCGTTGGAACAGTCACCCACACATTTTCTAAGGCTAGTTCCTCTTACATACGCACTTCCAAGATCTGTAACTAGTTTCCCTTCTTCATATATTCCCGCAGAAACTACATCGCCATTCGAGTTCATCGTATAGCCGTATCCATGTTGTATGCCATCTTTCCATTCGCCTATATAAACGTTTCCTGTAGACCATTTGTAGTAACCCGTTCCGCTACGACGATTATTTTTGTATTCTCCGTGATAATAAGAGCCATTTGGATAAGTGATATATGCGACACCTTCAATTTTTCCATCTTTAAAAGTTGCATCAGTAACTATGTTGTTAACTTTTACTTGTCCCCATCCGTTTATACAGTCGCCTTTTGTACAACGGTATCCAGTATCATCCTGTTGTTGCGTAGCTTGATTGGTATTTGTTGTTGAGACTGTTTGTGCTTGATTTTTTAATTCTCCATTGTACGGACTTCCTTTGTATACTTCTAGGTTTCGAGCATTTTTAAACCCGTTGAGAATGTATAATGGTTGTTCTTCTATAAATATGACTGGATCTCCGTTGGATAGGTATTCAAACCGTGCTTTTTTATAGTCAATATGTTTTCCTTTTACAACAATGAAAAAATTATCTTTTTCGAGATCACGATTGTAAAAGATTGATTCTTCATCTCGTGATAGTTCTTTCATGGTTTTAACAGACTTATGCTTGATGTTGTTGTAATTTTCAACGATATAGGTAATTCCTTCAATTTTGTCTACTCTATAATCAATCATATGCGGTCCAAGAAAGGCAAAATCTCTTGATTTGACTCTATTGTATCCACATACATAATTGATAAATTTCCCATCGTAAGCATAACTTAGTAGCTCTTCTCCTTTAGAGATAACTTCGGTGATTGGGATTCGAGTTTCAAGTGTATTAGTATCATCTATAACATTAGGCACAGAATAGTAAGTTCTTGTTAACCCATCATAAATTAGCTTTTCATTAGGCTTAATTCCTTTACTGATTGCTATATCTTTTGCATGTTTTCCATTTATGTAGACTGCTTCTTGTTTTTTGCCTTTTTTTAAACCTCCTGGTATGTAGTACCCAAATTCAAGTTTCATAGGTTTGTTAAGGTCGCTATAATAACGGTTGAAAGTTTCAAAATGTCTTGCATCTGGCACATTGGCTGTATAGAAATTTGACTTGTTTCCTTTACTATCCGTTTCTACAATGTATTCGTATGTACCAGAAGACAGTTCTTCTTTTACAAGGTATCCATTGAGATAATGTGATTTTCCTTCAAATCCTGGTTGGTTATTTTCCTTTATATACTTTATATCAACAATAAGAGTATCCCCTTTTTTACTATAGGTGAAATTACGTTCTTGATAAAATTTACCTTTTCGTTTCATAATGGCTTTTACCAATCTATCTTTTGAATCATACTCATATGTTGTTTCATCTCCATAGGTGTTTTCTTCATACACTAGTAAATTTTTATCATTGAATTTATATGTGTATTCAGAACCTGAATTGTACTTGAAAGTAGTTACATTTCCGCGTGCATCTAGCTTAATCACATCGTTGTAATTATTCCCTATAATTCTTCCATTGTCATCATAATAATAACGTGTCCCATAATTGTATACTAAGTTTCCATTTCTGTCAAAGGTTTTTCCATCAGAAGCGTAAATATCGCCTTCCAAAAAGAAATGCTCTTTCTTATGTTTAAAGCCAATCGGGTTTCTTGGAGCGTTTTCTTTGTCTATTTTTTGTGCAGTTGTTATTTGACACATCAAACCTAAAAGGAGTACAAATGCTATATTTTTCATTGTGTATGATTTGAATTGTTATATTTCTTTAATAGTATTTAGAAGTTCATCGCACATATGCACCTTTACAGGTTGACTATTGAATGCTTTTTTTGAAGCTTCATTTTTTAATAGAGTCAGGAAGGCTTCCATTGTTTTATTTTCTCTGTATCCTTCTTCTACGACAATTTTCAATATATATTTATTGTTTTCTTTGTCTACTTCGACAGTTTTTTCAATTTCATCATTAGAAAACCCAAAATCGATTAGAAAGTCTCTTAGTTTTTCTACTTCTTCTTTACTGATGCTTTTTGTGTAACGTATTTCGGTTGCTTTAGCCATAAGCGTTTTTTTAGCATCTTCATATTTGAATGCTCGTAATGTATTGAACTGGTCATCTGTTAAGTGAAAATCGACTGGCACGCCCATGTAACTAGACAACTCTTTTGGCATAAAACTGAACATTTGTTCGTACTTTTCATTATTGAGAAATGATTCTTTAATAACCATTTTAAATATATATTTGTCGCCATCTTTACTATATTGAACTGATTTTAAGTTCCCATCAGTAAACCCAGATGTAATCAAGCTTTGTCCTAATTTGTTAGCTTCAGCTTCTGTAACGCCATTTTTATAATACACTTCTGTCCCATTAAAAACTTTTTTTTCGCCATAATTAGCACATGAAATGAAGAGAAGAATTGAAAGAATCGTAATTATTTTTTTCATTACTTATTGATATTAAGTGTATTGCATGTTTCAAATTTCCTGTAATTTCTAGCCGTTTGCAATACGATAAACTTCGTATTTTTGGAATCGTTGCTTATTTTTCTTTACATTTTTCTCTATAATTTCTTAGGTGCTCCACATACCCTAATTCGATAGCTTTCTTCCAATTTTCACAAGCATTGATTGGGTTTTGTTGCATGTCGTGTATATTTCCTTTATTAAAATATGCTTTGGCATATTTACCATCGTATAAAATTGCCTTTTCAAAATAATACAAGGCTAAGTTTAGTTTTCCTTTTTTAGCATAACACACACCTATACTATTGTATACTTTGGGCTGGTTTTCATTTACTGAGATAGATTTTGAATAGTCTTCCAACGCTTTGTTTAAAAACCCCATCGTTTCATGCACACCTCCTCGATAAAAGTATGCTTCCGCTTGAGTAGAATTAAGTGTAATAACTTTACTGTAGTTGGCAATAGCCGCTTGGTAATGTTGAAAGTCTTGACGCGCATTTTGCTTTTTGATTAGTGCCGCATGAAAACCTGCTTTATAAAAATAAGCAGTTGCTAATGTACTATCGAGTTGAATTGCTTTTTGACATAGCTTGATCCCTTCATCAAATTTTAATTGCTCTTTTTTAAGCAAGGCACTATCTAAAAGCATTTGTGGCGTTTGTGCTGTTATCCAAGAAAAAAAACCTAAAAGAACTATAAAAATTATCTTTTTCATACAACGGTATATTTAGACTTTAAATATTTGATTTGTATACAATTGACGCAATACGATGAATTTCGTATTATTATATTATACCTGATACAATGAGTACTTTACAGTATCTTTGTACTTCAAAATATACCTTTATGAATATGAGAACTACTTATGCACTTACATTGTTATGTTTATTTGCAATTGTGAGCTGTGCAGATAAAAAGAAAAATACGGAAGTTAAAGAAACGAAAGTCACTTCACTAGACACCATTGTTAAAAATGACTCTAGTGCACTAGAAAACGAATTGAATGCTATCCCTCATCATTATATATGTTATACTCATGATGACGATACTTCATTACAGTTGTTTATTGCTTTTAATGCTTCTTCGAATGCTTTATTTGTTAAGTATAAAGGTCAAAAAGATTCCATTCCTCTTATTAATGTTAAAGAAGATTTCCAAAATGGAGGAGCATACCCTACAATTACACAATTTTATGATGAAATGCTCGCTGGAGAGAAAAACGGAACTTATGAGCTTACTCATTCTGGAAATTGGGATTATGCAAAATATACCAGAAAGAAAGATGGAAAAATATTTAGGTTTACCATTAATCATGAATTGACAATACAAAAAGACAACTATCGCCTAACACCTTGTTTTTAATTGTTTTAAATAAAAGTGTTCCTCGTTGATATTTACATAAATCTGATGCGCTTGGTGGCGTAGCATATTTGTGTAATACATCAGGATGAATCATGTTTTCAGGTAAAGGATAATGGTCTCTATAGTTTTCTCCTATAAAATCGATTACGATAAGCTCATTTTGCTTACAGAGTTCTAGGTAATATAAGTAAGACAATCTATTGGTATATGCAATAGCATTTCCTGCCCAAAAATCCCAAGTCTTGTTTGAGTATTTTAAAAAGTTAAACTCAGATATTTTTTTGTCTTGAAAAAAACCTGGATTAGCAAAATGGTCAATAAAATTAATGGTATGTACTGCACAACCATCCGTATGCAACCATTGTTTCATTTTTACGAAAAGCTGCTGTAATACTTCTGGCGAAATATGCTCAAAAA
Organism: Kordia zhangzhouensis; assembly: GCF_001005305.1. Classification (GTDB taxonomy): domain Bacteria; phylum Bacteroidota; class Bacteroidia; order Flavobacteriales; family Flavobacteriaceae; genus Kordia; species Kordia zhangzhouensis. The sequence continues at coordinate 4,869 of NZ_LBMH01000016.1, read as the reverse complement.
CTACTTGTGAATAGATATAATGATATGAACTGCTTGTGTTTTCAATGGCTGCGAATGTGTAGTTAGGAATGTAAATGATATTGCAAAATGTAAAAAGGTCTTCTAGTGTTTTGCACGATTGTATGCGATTCATTTTTTCTTCTAACTCGGCAGATTCAAATTTACTTTTTTCGAGTATGCTGTTCTTAACATCTTCTTGAAAAAGATAATTGATTTGCTTTTGCAATCCTTTTATAGAAATATCATTAGAAATATCTACTGTAACAATTTGATCAAAACCCAATAAAAAGAGTGTTATAGGAGCTATTAGTGAATATCCCGTTCCTATTTCCAATGCTTTTTTTTGCGTTTCACTTGATAGTGTTATTTGAGCTAATTCAAACTTACGTATACATTCATAGAACTGGTATAAGCACACATTTTTATGATATTCTTTTTGTAACGTCGCTGGAATATGATTTAATTGATCTCCTAATCGCGTAAGGTTCAACAACTTTTGTAAACTCGCTTTGATTTTCCAATGCATGCTTGAGTAAATTAGCAGAACTATAATATATGTTAAATTTATAAAACTTATCTTGATTAGTACTAGCTTCTGATGCTATTTTATTTTTTAGTAATTTTAATTGGATAATCATATTATAGTATTATAATATAAAATTCCGTTTGTGCGTTTTGCTATCATATAAACGAATCATCATCAAAAAACAATCAATATTTTGAAGGAAATCCATAAAAACCTACACCTAGCCTTATCAACAGCAGCCGTTTTGGTAGTGGGAGCTACTTACGGATTGCATCCAGATACTTTTTTACCTTTATTTTTTGACTTTAATGTCACCACAACAGATCTCAACCATGTGTTTAGAGCCATGATGGGCTCATATTTTGCATTGGGTTTATATTGGGGATACAGTATTCTTTTTCAGAAACATTGGCGCGGCGCTACATATTCTGTTGTTTTCTTTATGGGAGGACTTGCTATTGGTCGTTTATTAAGCATTTTTGTTGATGGAATCCCTTCAGTTGCTTTTACTGTTGGAACCATTTTAGAAATCTTGTTTGTAATTTGGGGTTGCTATAATTTAAAAGTGTACAAAAAGGATTAATTAGTCGTTGAGCATTTATAAAAATGATTTTGAACACCATCCCTTCTTTTTTATCGTACTTTACAGTTAAAAATCAAGACTACTTTTCTACGCAAAAAGAGAGTTATAAGGTTTATATATTATTGGAGCTGGCGTTAGTGGGGCAATTGCAACAAAAACACTCGAAGAGCATAGATTTTCTTCAATCATTTTGGAAGCAACCAATTGCATTGACGGTTATATAAATCCTGATTATTTAATATCTGAGTATTCTTTATAAACCGTAATAATTACAACCACTTTTTTCTTCGAAAGAAGATTAGTAGCATAATGAACAAGATAATCATTATTCCCCATAATATGTAATAGCTGTACTTATAGTGCAGTTCTGGCATGTGGTCAAAATTCATTCCGTAAATACCAGCGATAAACGTAAGTGGGATAAAAATGGTAGAGATTATGGTTAAGACTTTCATGATGCCGTTCATCTTATTACTAATGTTGGTCATGTGCATATCCATGAGTCCCCAAACCATTTCACGATACAAATCTATATTATCATTGATTTGTAAGATATGATCTTGTAAATCTTTTAAATAATCATAGGTTTTAATTGTAATTAGCTCTGAGTCAGATTTAACAATTCTGCTTATGACTTCTCTTGAAGGTAAAATATTTCTACGTAAACGCAAGAGATCCTGCTTTAGGTATTGAATGTCTCTAGATATTTCTTCACGGGCACTTTCTAGAAATAATTCATCTTCTGTTTGTTCAACTTTAGAGCCAAACAATTCAATCACAACTGCATAATTATCAATAATAGCATCCATAAGCGCAAATGCTAAATAATCGGCTCCAGAACTGCGCAATCTACTTTTTCCACTTTCCAAGCGTTTCCGAATTGGGTCAAAAATATCTTCTTCTGTTTCTTGAAAAGTAATCACATAATCTTTCCCTATTACTATAGAAATATGCTCTGTAAGCAATTCATTTTCTGCATTGTGATACAGCATTTTTAAAACTATAAAGATATAGTTAGGATACTCGTCAATTTTAGGGCGCTGATCTGTATTGACTATATCTTCTAGAATAAGTGGATGCAATTTGAAATAATCTCCTATTTTGGAAATATCATCCGATTGATTCAATCCATTTACATTAATCCAAGTTACACGATCATTGCCTTTAACATCAAATATTTTCTTAATAAGCTTGGTTTGATACTTTGTATGCTCTTTTGCAGTATAATCATGAACTTCTAAAGAAGTTTCTAGGTTTTCTTTGTCTCCTAAATAAACCAGTTCGCCTGGAGCTTTTCCTAAACTTCTAGAAGCACTCGTTCTTTTTTGTCTTTTCGATTTTTTTAACGGTATTCGCAAAATGATGTTTTGATTCTGTTGTTCTTAAAGATACAGATTATATAACTCAATCTTCAAATTCTGGGCCTTCTTCTTCTTTCAAATCTGTTTCTTCTCTTTCTAGAATCTCGATTCCCTTTTGCATCACTAAGGAATTAGGTAAAGATATTTTTTGTCCTGAATCTGTTTCCATGAAAAAGTAAAAAGCTGTTATGTTTTTTACAATTCCTACCCATTCATAGTCCTTATCGATAATTCGGATTCGATGTCCAATTCGTACTGGATGATAAAAGAATAATATAAAGCTAGCTGTTAAACTGGATAGTAATGACCATTGCGCAAAAAAGCCAACACCAAGCACTGCTAATACAGAAGAAATAAAGATGGTAAAATCTTTGAATTGAATACCCCAAATGATTGCTAAAAAGAACCCAGCAATCAAATAAATAATGAAGTAACAAATATTAAAAATTACCTTTCTTCTATTGACTTCAATGGCTTGTACAAAACTAAATCTCCGAATAGATTTCTTTATAATCATTATGGCAATTATCATGATAATAAAGAGTCCTAGTGTATATAATAGTTCAACTTTTGGAATTGTCATGTCTATATTTTTTATATCGTATTTTATACATCAAAAGTATGTAAAAAAAGTATAGCCAAAACGAATTTTAGCTATACTTTTAACATTATGAATGTGAATTACTAAGCCTCTTCTAGGGCTTTTTCAGTTTTAGAAACACTAAGGGTTTGATCGTCAAATTGAAGCGTTCGAATAGGGAATGGAATATTGATTCCTTCTGCTACAAAGGCTTGTTTTATTCTTTTAATAGCTGTACTCTTAGCTCGTAATTTTTCTAATGAATTTTCTGCATCAATCCAAAATCTACATAAAAAGTTGATAGAGCTTCCTCCAAATTCAGTATAGTAAAATTCAACATTATCAGCACTATCAATTTGATCAAATGAATTTGCGACCACTTTTTTTGTTATGCGTTCTACTTTTTCAAGGTCAGATTCATATCCTACACCACATTCGACCATCACGCGCATTTTGGTAGTTAACGAATAGTTTTTTATTGGGTTTTCTAAAATGGTTTTATTCGGAATAATAACAATATTATTATCTGCTTCTTTTAAGACTAGATAATTTAGAGCTATGTCAATAACTTCACCAGCATATCCAGTCGTTTCTACCCAATTTCCTAAACGAATGTTTTTTCTAAAAGACAACACAACACCTGAAATGGTATTTGACAGTGTTCCTTGTAATGCTAAACCTATTACAATACCTGAAATTCCTGCACCTGCCAATAATCCAGAAATAGATTCTTCAAGATCCATAACACTTAATGCAAGGAATAACCCAACTAAAACTACAATGACCGCTACAATTCTTGAAATGAGTTTGGCAACAGCCTTTTGTTTTACACGTCCTTCAATGAGTTTCAAAGTAGTTTTAAACACTAAGCGCGATAAAAAATAACTTAAAAGCAATACGAGGATTGCTACGGCAATATTTGGTAAATTTTTAACAAACAATACCCACCAACTTTCTAATTTGTCGACAAGTATTCCTGTTGTTGATTGTATTTCTTCCTTCATGTTCTTTTCTTTAATCTATTGGTTTGTAGTATGAGTTGTATATATTGGTTTGTTTGAGGTAAAAGCTAACCTCATCTATCAAAGTAGATAAGGCTAGTGATATGAATAATGCTTGTTTTTAGAATTTTAAATCTTGAAACATCATTACTTTAGTGTCTTGAGTTTTTGGATCATAGTATTCAATTACGAAATCATTGTCTTTGGTAAAATACCCAACGCCATTCATATCGCGCGCAGTGATTACATAATAATTATTGAATTTTGATCGTACAGCACGACCTATAGTAACTTCTTCTTCATTTTCCATTAAACTGATATTTAATGAATTTCCTTCTGCTCTAAATGCAAACTTTTTATTGTCCATGTTATAATATTTCACCTTAGTAACTTTATCATAAAATGGATCTTTATCATTATCAATCATAAAAGTTTTAGTAACTGCAATTGGTGCAGGCACACGATCTTGATTCAATTGATGTTTTTGACTTTCGTCAAATTTTACTTTCTGAGTTTTCTCTGTAATGACTTTTACTTTTTTATTGATGACTTCCCCGTTTTCAACTACGGTTTGTTTCTTAACTTGTGTCGTAACTAATTTATCTTCTTGAGCAAAAATGGTCATCCCTGACAATAATATGACTCCTATTAATATCTTTTTCATCTTTATTTTTCTTTATATATTGTTATTGTTAATTAAATATTCTGTGAATTTCTATACAGTTCTTCGCCCTGTGATTAATGAGATAATGAATAATACTAAGAATACAAAGAATAGAATCTTAGCAATTCCTGCTGATGCTCCTGCAATTCCGCCA
>NZ_LBMH01000015.1 GCF_001005305.1 Kordia zhangzhouensis | reverse complement strand
AAGGTACTTTATTAGGATCTCTTTTCGCTCCATCTGGATAAGGTCTTAACACCATAAGGTCAATTGAAGTTCCTGAATTCAGGATAATTTCTTTCACTTCTTGTGCTGTCAAGTCTGGGTAACAAGAAAAAAGTAAACTCGCAATTCCACTGACTACCGCAGAAGATAAGGAAGTTCCAGTGTCTTTCACTATTCCGTATCTTGTCAGACAATTAATTTTAGTTCCAGGTGCAAAAATATCTACATTCTTTTTCCCATAATTGGAAGTACTATGAATAAGCATTGAATCAAGACGATAGGAAGTATTCCCAACTTTAATAAAGTTTTCGACACTTTCTTTTCCATTAAAATTATCGGTCGGAAAATCATCAATGAAATCAATATTTATACCTTCATTTCCCGCAGAAGTAACAATTAAAACATTATTTTTTTCAGCATACTTAATAGCTTCATTTACCCACTTAGGATACAGTGAAAACTTTTTACCAATACTCATATTAATGACTTTTGCTCCATTGTCTACTGCATAGCGAATAGCTAAAGCGATATCTTTATCATGTTCGTTTCCAGCAACGGATATACTTAGAGGCATGATTTTTACTTTATCATTAACCCCTTGAACAATAGAATCATTCTTCAAAGCGACTATTATTGAAGAAACTTTTGTTGAGTGACTAATTTTAAAAGTTCCTTGTACATTATTATTTCCATAAGGAAAATCCTGTATGTCATTAGGATTATCATTAGTTAAATAGCGATCATTATAATTTACATTGAGTAGTGTATTAAGTTTAAAATTTTCAAACTCAATTCGTTTATTAATCCACTCATTATCAACATTGTATTTTTTATAATATACTAAAGTATCTATACTATTTTTTTCATCTTCATTTACTAAAGTCCTCTTTAGAGAATCTAATTTTTCGACGGAATAAGAGCTATTGGAAAGTAATTTTTGAGCTAACTTTGAACCTTTTAAGTAGTTAGTTCTTATTTGCTCATATCTTTTAATTTGTTTTTTTCGCTGATTTACTTCGTGACGGTAAGCTTCTAGTGCTTTATCATATAGTTCGTTTTCTGTTCTACTCTTTTTCTCCTTTGTTTTATATTTCCTAACTATTCTTACATATTCATAATTACTATAAGGAACATCATCTTTTTTGGTTGTTCCAACGAAATTCCATCCTTTAATGTCGTCTATGTAACCGTTGTTGTCGTCGTCAATAGTATTGTTTGGAATTTCATTTATATTTATCCAAATTTGATCTTTTAAATCTTTATGATCAATATCTAGTTCAGTATCTATAACTGCAACAACAACGGTATCTCTCTTTTTATTGTGTAAAAGATTTTGTGCTTTAATTAATCCTATACCTGGGATACTATCTAATCGATAATCTTTAAGATACCAATCAACTTCTCTCTCCTTATTAGGGTCAGTTTTAATTTGGTTCGGGTTACGTGAGCCAACACAACCTATAGATAAAAGGAATAGAATATAAATTTTTTTAAAGCACATATTTTGAATAATGTTTAATCACAGTTCCCCTCAACATAAGACCGGCACACTTCAATATTTTGTCTAGAAATAACAGTATTTGTGTTTGTCACTTGAGCACATTTAGGGTTCTGAGGATCTCCTGATGGGCAACCAAATGAGTCATTACCAGCTAGAATACAATTAGCTGAATTAAGGCTAACGATATTGATTTTGTTCAAAACGATTTTCTTTTTTGTTCTTGTTTTCATTTTTTTAATTTTTAAAATTTAACATGACAAACTTAATTTTATTTATAGTTAATAAAGAATAAAACATTTATCATTTCAGTGAAATGATAAATACAAAAGAACATAATTAACTGGAAATCATATTTTTATTTTTTTTATGAAATACGAAACATTTAACCCTGTTTTTTTCGTAAAAGCCCTTGTAAATGTTACCGTACTAGAAAATCCAGCTTCTTCAGCAATAGCTTCAATCGTAAAATTTCTCATTTTTTCTTCTTTATACAATCTACTGATTATATAATCCACTCTCAAATCATTAACATAGTTTTTAAAACTTTTTAATTTGTATTTGTTGATTATCATTGACATATACTTATTATTTGTATTCAAATCTTTTGATAATGTATGTAGTGTCAATTTAGGCTTTAAAAACTCTTTGTTTTTTTCAAATTTTTCTAATCTATTTAGAATTTCTTCTACTGCTTCTTCATTAATTGGAATTGTACGATCTGATTTTTTATAATCAGATTCGGAGGTTTTTCTTTCTTCAGCGTCACTTTCTAATGATTGAATAATTTTTTGAAATCTATGTTTACTTCTTTTTTTGGTTACATATAATAATCCTACAAAGAATAAAAATATTATAGATATAAGGATTAGTACATAATTTTTTGTTTTAAACCCCTTATTTTCCTCACTTAGTTTTTCTATCAAGAACTCTTTTTCTTCTTGAAGTTTTGGAATATTATATTCTTTATTAAGTGTTTCTGTTATATTAATGTATTCAGTATTTAACAAAGTATCAATTGTAAGTAATTTCTCTGTATAATGAAGTTGATTTTTCAAATCTTCTTTATTTTTATAATAGTTTTTTAGCTCTTCAAAGGCAGTCCAAAAGCTTGGCAATACAAACTTATCTACTTCAAATATACTATCAACCTTTTTAAAATATTGAATTTTTTCTAACTCCTTCTCTGCCATCATTCCCATATAAAAGTAAGCGATAGAAAGGTTTGGCGAGTCATTACTACTTTTGAGAAACGGAATTACTTTTTTTAAACTATCTTTTGATGCTGAGTGGTTACCTTTAAGAAATTGAACCCCTGCTTCAGAATGAGTAAATCTTAGATGGCTAAACTCATTGTTATTTAAAGCGAAATTATACCCTTTTTTATTTATCATAGATGTAGAGTCCAGTTCGCCAATTGCACTGTAAGCTACACTTAGAGAGTATAAAGCACTTATATAAGAACTGGAAACCGTTTCTTTATTTTTTTCGTATTCAATAATCTCTTTAAAAATTTCTACTGCTTCTTCGCTTCGTCTTATCCTTAAATTAATATTCCCTATTTTCCTCAAGGTAGTGTAATACATGTAGTCATCATTACCTTTAAAATATTTAAGCCCTTTCAAATAATATTTAATTGCTGCATCGTAGTCGTTTAAATCTGTGTAAACAATGCCTCTGTAAAAATTTATTCCTGCTGCGAGATCTTTATAATCATTAGCTTCTGCAATTTCCATCCCAGAATTTAAATACCCTAATGCCTTATATGAATTTGCATATGAAACCCTACAAAGACGGATATAACACCCTACTATTATACGATTATTTTTTTCAACTTTAGCTTTTTCAAGGGTATATAGAGCTACTTTTTTACCATTTTCTATCTCTCCTTTATCTTTTAAAGTATAGAAGATTTGTCGTAACTCTTCGAAAGTTTTACTCGACAAACTATCATTTTCAAACTCTTGAAAATTCACATAAGAAGGAAATATAAAGCAGAGAAATAAATATAAAGAAATTATATTTAATATTTTGATTTTCAATTTTTTACATATTTAATTAAGCTTGTCATTTCCACGAAATGAGCAATCCTTTACTTGACTTTTAGATTTTTATGTCGTTACATTTACACCAATCAAAAAAATCTGAGTACTAAAATAGCAGTTTAATTTTTAACAAGCGAAATCTTAAAAATAAAAACAACTTACTACTATAACTCAGATTAGGTATTAAATGTATAATCTTATTCAAGATTTTAACTTATGGATAAAAAAAAACAATAACTAATATACATTATGAGAATAGGCCCTATTTTAATATTTAGAATTCTATTAGGAATCATTTTGCTAGGAAAAATCACTAATTGGTTTTTTAAGTACAATGATACTATTAATTATATATTGAATACCGCCATGTTTACCCTAATCGGTATTTGGTTTGTATCTGCTGCCTATGTTTGGGATTCTAAGCGAAGTAAGGTCGTGTTTTTGATATGCGGGCTGTATCTAATTGTCATAAATTTTGTGCCTGATTTTTATTTAAAATCCATAATTGGAATCCCCTGTATTATTATTCCTCTTTTAATCATGCGTTTTTCTAAACACGATGATGAGAGTGAGGACGACATTGAACTCGTCGATAGTTAAGTTTTATTGCTGATTTTTATTATGACTATTTAAAAAGCCATGCTATTTGCAGCATAGCCTATACTACGCATGGCTTTTTTTAAAAAAATTTATACACATGAATATATATAAATTACTGTTAATGAGCTTTTTCTATGTATTTTCCTCGCATTGTTTGCATGCAAGTGAAATTGCTACACTTAGGCAACAAGAGCAACCTATAGATAGTTTGCTAATTATTCAAGAACAGAATAAGCTTATAGCTGAACTGAAACAACAACAGGAAGATTTTGAGCTTACATGCTTTTTCTTGATAGGGTTTTTGGTGTTTTTATTCCTTTTGTTTGGCATTCTTTACTTACTACAAAAACGAGGCGATAACCGATTGAATACAATTATTAACTTGTTGAAAGAACATACTCAAGAGAAAAAAAACAACCCATTGAGTTTGGATGACAAAACTATTACAGCTATTCTTGAAAACTTGAAGTTGTTTGAAAAGGAACAAGGTTTTTTGAATCAAAATCTTTCATTACATCAGTTAGCTAAAAAATTACACACCAATACCAAATATGCTTCTAAAGTAATTAATAACTATAAACTTAAAAGCTTTCGAAAGTACATTAATGACCTACGAATTCAATACAGTATTCAGCAATTAAAAAGTAGTGAACATTACCGGAAATATACCGTAAGTACAATGGCAAATGAAGCAGGATTTAGCACTCGAGAATCTTTTACAAAAGCATTTAGAAAACGAACAGGAGAAACAGTAACAGGTTATGTAGAAAAACTAAATTTTTAGCTATTTATCCCTATTTAATCGACATAAGATGATGACATATTTAAGCGGATATATATGGCATTACAGATGTAGAATATGAATCCTTAATGAAAGAAGTAGATAGTGTACAAATAAAACACCTAATTCTTTAAACCTCTACCAACATATAAAACGGCTGAACCAATTAAAACTGCTTAGGAAGGCTTATGAAAAAGTTAAAAAGTTTACAACTCGAGAGTTTGATAAGGAACATACTAACGTAAAAATTACTCTAGAAGCAAATCAAAAAGATTCTCATATTTATATTATGCCAAGGAAATTTTACAAGTAACTGCAACCACGAATCATCATTCAAAATAAATACATAAAGCAATTGAATCAGGGCTCTAATTGTGATATTAAAAAACTCCCAAGAAAATATTCTTGGGAGTTTCAAAGTTTATGGAATTATTTAAAAGTCGTTACTATTGCTTCACAAACTTCTGAATAATTTTTTCTTCTTCATCTGTTACTTCTAATAAGTATACTCCAGACTTAAGTTCACTTACATTCAATCGTCCATCTTTTATCGTTCCTGTTTTTACAGTTTGCCCTAATAAGTTTAGTACTCTGTATGCAGAATTGATATTGTAGCTTGCCAAATTGATTGTAATACCTCCACGAGTTACTGTTGGCGTAATCAAGATGTCGCCTGCTGCTGATCCTTGTGGTCCTGTACGTAATTGTTGTACTCCATCTGCTTCTATTCTTGCTCCTGCTCCATTGATTCCTGTAATGGTAACTTGATCAATGTATACTTGGTCAGAGTTTGCACTCGCATCACACTGTATTCTAAATTGAGAATTTGAAGCAAAGTTTACTTGAGAACTGTCTAGCGTTATTGTTGCCGAGTAGAAGTTTCCATTAGAGAAACTAGTACCACTTGCATACGTAGCAACTGTACTCCAAGTTGAACCATTGTAGTAGCGTACCCAGAAATCTTCTCCGCTCTCCATTGAGTTAGGATAGAAATAGAATTTGAATTCTACTTGATCGAAACCACGTAAGTCAAATGCTTCAGAAGTCATTGCAGAAGCTGTTCCAGAGTTATCACGTAAACGGATTGAGTAATTTCCTTCGTATGAGAAGCTTCCACTATATCGGAAACAGTCGCTTCCTCCATCTTCCCATCCATCAAGGCCTGTTTCAAAATATCCTTCATGCAGCACTGTTGTTCCTCCTGTTTGACATGGCGCACATGATGAACCTCCACAGTCTACTCCTGTTTCATCTCCATTTTGGATACCATCATCACAGGTTGGTGTTGGTGGTGTGCTTCCAAAGCAGAAATCGGTAGCTTCCGAACTTGTAAAGCTTCCTCCAGACTTGATAACACCGTTTGGTCCTGTAATTGTGTACGATCCACTTCCATATGTACAGCACATTCCGTCTCCGTACGAGTCATTGATTGTGAATGTATAACAATCATCCGGTAAACAATATGTTTCTGTCACTGTAGACCCATCAGGGTTTGCTGTTGAATAGCTATTTGATGCCACTGTTGATCCTCCATCAGTTACGATAGACCAAGATGTTTCTTCAGGATAATTATCAAAAGTGATTGTAATAGTTACTTCATTTTCTGAACAACCAGATTGACATGGTGCACATAATGAACCTCCACAATCTACTCCTGTTTCGTCTCCATTTTGGATACCATCATCACAAGTTGGCGGTGGTGGTGGCGTAGAGCTACATTTATCTGATAATGCTAAACTTCTTCTTACTCCTCCCGCATCTAGTACCGCACGCATACGAGCTTTTTGTCCTGCAGTGAACAAGTTCATACATCCATCATCTGAATAGTCCATATAGTTTTGTACCATATCTGTGCTGCTACAAGAAACATGCGTAGGTGTACATCCATAGTTTGGAGCATCTGAGGTTGGTGTATCAGTTACAAAATCGTCAACATTACAATTTCCATCTCCCCAAATATGACGTAAGTTTAAGTAGTGACCAACTTCATGTGTCGTTGTTCTTCCTAAGTCAAAAGGAGCCGATAGGTAAAATCCTGAGCCTTTTGCACTACTTCCAAAATATTGAGGACTCATCACAACTCCATCAGTAGCCGCACTACCTCCTGGAAATTGTGCATACCCTAAAATTCCACTACCTATATTTCCTACCCACATATTAAGGTATTCACTAGTGTTCCAAGGATCAACTCCTCCTTGTGCTGAACTTTTGATAGCATCATTTGTTCCCCATGATGTTCTAGTTGATGATTTTCTGGTAATCCCTGTAGTTGGATTTCCATTAGGATCAACAGAAGCCAAACAGAACTGAATCTCAGTATCGGCCGCTTGTGACCATCTGTTATCTGCATCAGCATTGGTTCGTCTAAAGTCTTCATTAAGAACATCTATTTGTGACTGAATTTGAGCGTCACTGATGTTTTCTTGAGTAGTTCTGTACACTACGTGTACAACAACAGGAATCGTGATAATGTTTCCTGAGATACTTTCTTGCGATCCCATTTCTTGGATACGCTGGCGCGTAAATTCTTCAATTTGTTGCATTCGAGCTTCCAACTGTGGGTCTTGTTGTTTTCTAAATTCTAAGTTATCCATGGTAGAACAGTTGCGATCTTGCGCAGACATCATTCCAACACACAATAAACTTAATAAGAAAAGAGAATGAGTAAAGATTTTTTTCATATTAAAAGTTAATTTTTGGTTGGTTTTTAGATTTTGCTTACAGATATAAGCGTATCAAATATGTTAATTTTTTATGGATTATCCGATTAAATGTATTTTTTTTCGATGAAATGCACGAAATGTTTCGAGATTCTTAAAAATTTTTCAAATCAAGAATTCCTCATTAATCGTATGTTAAAGAACTTAGAGCTTATAAAAAAAGCGTCTAAAATGTATTTTAGACGCTTTTTTTATTTGTTTGTACAGTAAAAATTAGGCTATTTCCATTTCTGGGATTTCTCCTTCTATGATGAGAGTGCCTTCTGTAGCTTTTTTGATTTCTTCAACGGTAATACCTGGCGCTCTTTCTAAGAGTTTGAATCCTTTGTTTGTCACTTCCAGAACAGCCAGATTGGTCACAATCTTTTTTACACATCCTACACCAGTAAGAGGTAATGAGCATTTTTTTAATAGTTTGGATTCTCCTTTTTTATTGGTATGCATCATAGCCACAATAATATTTTCTGCAGAGGCAACCAAATCCATCGCTCCTCCCATTCCTTTGACCATTTTTCCTGGAATTTTCCAATTGGCAATATCTCCATTCTCAGCTACTTCCATAGCTCCTAAAATAGTAAGATCAACATGTTGTCCTCTAATCATGGAGAAACTCATAGCAGAGTCAAAGAAACTTGCTCCTGGTAAAGTGGTAATGGTTTGTTTTCCTGCATTGATAATATCTGCATCTTCTTCGCCTTGGTATGGAAAAGGTCCCATACCCAACACGCCATTTTCGCTTTGAAATTCTACTTCAATATCATCGCGTACAAAGTTGGCAACTAATGTAGGTATTCCAATCCCTAAGTTAACATAGTAACCGTCTTTGACTTCTTTTGCAATTCGTTTTGCTATTCCGTTTTTGTCTAACATTTTATATGATGTTGTATGTCTTTAGTATTTTGAAAATGTGCTAATTTGAAGGTTTGAGAACTACTTTGAAATATTTTTTACCTCTTCGGAAAAGATAAATTTCTATAGAGATCTATTATATCAACGTAACAAGCCTTGCATACTCACAATCAGATTAGCGTGTTCTAACTGTGCGTTGTTCAATACGCTTTTCGTAATTTTTTCCTTGAAAGATTCGTTGTACAAAAATTCCAGGAATATGGATATGATTTGGATCAAGTTCACCTACTGGCACTAACTCTTCTACTTCGGCAACAGTGATTTTAGCCGCTCCACACATACACGGATTAAAGTTTCTCGCTGTTCCTTTAAAAATTAAATTTCCTGCTTCATCACCTTTCCAAGCCTTTACAAAGGCAAAGTCAGCCTCATACGCCTTTTCAAGAATATACATTTTTCCGTTAAACTCTCTCGATTCTTTTCCTTCTGCGACTTCTGTTCCATATCCTGCAGGTGTATAAAATGCAGGAAATCCTGCTTGAGCAGCTCTACATTTCTCAGCCAATGTTCCTTGTGGAGTCAATTCTACCTCGAGTTCACCTGAGAGCATCTGACGTTCAAACTCGTCATTTTCTCCAACATACGAAGAGATCATTTTTTTAATTTGACGTTGTTGTAATAGCAATCCAAGACCAAAATCGTCTACTCCTGCATTGTTTGAAATACAGGTAAGATTCTGAACGCCAAGTTTTACCAATTCAGCAATTGCATTTTCAGGAATTCCACACAAACCAAAACCGCCGAGCATTAAGGTCATGTTATCAGTAACACCTTCAACAGCCTGTTGTACAGTATCTATTTTTTTGTTAATCATCAATCAGAATTTTGATTGAAAATTACGAAATTTTCAAAAGATGTTTCTAATTTTTCAGAATAATTTAAAAAGATTTAATCAAAATCGATTCCTTCCAACTTATCGTTGTTTTGATCATTTCCTTTGTCATCATTAGTATCTGAACCTGCCTTGGAACAATCAACATTAATAGTCATTTCCTCTTCAGGTTTCGGGAAGTTCTCTTTAGAAACGGATAGAGATTCATCAGCATAGCATTTTTTCATAAATAATGCCCAGATAGGTAGTGCCATTGATGCACCTTGTCCATATGTAGTCGTAGCAAATCGTACTTGACGATCTTCTCCTCCAACCCATGCTCCAGAAATTAAATTTGGCACCATTCCTATAAACCAACCGTCACTGTTGTTTTGCGTAGTTCCTGTTTTTCCAGCAATCGGATTTTTGAATTCGTACGGATACCCTGTAATGATATCTTTGTAAACAGCGGTTTTACCTGCCCATTTATGACGCAATCGTTGCCCCGAACCACTTTGAGTTACTCCTTCCATTAAGTTTACTACTGTATAAGCTACCTCTTCACTTAATACATCTTTGGTTTCAGGTACAAATTCATATAGTATCGTTCCATTTTTGTCTTCAATACGTGTCACAATCACTGGTTTTACGTATACACCTTGGTTGACAAATGTACCATACGCACCTAACATTTCATACAGAGAGATATCTGGTGTTCCTAATCCAATAGAAGGAACTTCGGGAATGTCTGCTTCTACACCTAGTCGTTGTGCAAGCGAGCGTACATTGGCTGGTCCGACTTTGTCCATTAATCGTGCTGTTACCGTATTTACAGAGTTAGCCAAAGCGCTTTTAAGGGTTCGCATGCCATCATATTGCCCATCTGAGTTTTTTGGACACCAAGGTTCTAATAAATTGTATTTGCCTTCAGGAATACAGAATGGTCCGTTTGGCATAGAATCGCATGGCGATAAATGCAACTGGTCAATAGCGGTAGCATATACAAATGGCTTAAAGGTTGATCCAATTTGTCGCTTTCCTTGCTTTACCATATCGTATTTAAAGTTTTTATAGTTGATACCACCAACCCAAGCTTTTACTTGTCCTGTTTGTGGCTCAAGCGACATAAAACTAGCTCGTAAGAAAAATTTTGAATAGATAATTGAATCACGTGGCGTCATGATGGTATCTAAACGGTTATTTTTTTCTTTCCATGAGAATACAGTCATTGGTGTTTTTTTATCGAAAGAAGCAATGATTTCTTTTTCAGATTTACCTTCTTCTTTCATTACACGCCAACGTTCAGATTGTCGCATTGCTCTATCTAAAGCAATATCTATAGAGCTTTGTTCTACATCTTTTGCAAAAGGTGCATTTTTGTTACGCTTTTTAGTGTTTTGATGAAAAAACTCTGCTTGTAAGTTTTTCATATGTTGCTCTACTGCTTCTTCTGCATACTGCTGCATGCGCGAATCTATCGTTGTGTAGATTTTCAATCCGTCAAGATAGATATTGTATTTTTCACCATCTTCTTTAGGGTTTTCATTTACCCAACTTTTTAGGAATCCTTTTAAGTGTTCTCTAAAATAGGTTCCTAAACCTTCATTGTGAGACTCTGGTGTGTAATTGATTGTGAGTGGCAACGCTTGTAATGAATCTTTGGCTTCTTCGGTAATGTACTCATACTTATACATTTGAGCAAACACCACATTTCGTCTGTTTTTTACTCCTTCAGGATTTCTACGTGGATTGTATAGCGAAGAGTTTTTAAACATTCCTACCAACATAGCAGATTCTTCAATTTTTAAATCCTGTGGTTCTTTTCCAAAATAAATTCTTGCAGCTGATCGAATTCCGTCTGCATTGTTACCAAAGTCATAAATATTGAAATACATCGCAATGATTTCTTCCTTTGTATATTGACGCTCCAAACGTGTGGCAATAACCCATTCTTTTATTTTTTGAATGATTCGTTGCGGTAGGTTTTTGGAACCTTCTCCGTGAAATAATTGTTTTGCTAATTGTTGTGAAATTGTGGAAGCTCCACCACCACTTCCTAGTTTAATTACTGCGCGAAGTGTTCCTCGTACATCAATTCCAGAATGGTTATGAAAACGAGCATCTTCGGTAGCAATTAGCGCATTTACTAAATCTTTCGGTAAGTCTTTATAATCAACAGGAGTACGATTGTCTTTTAAATAGTATTTCCCTAGTATTTTGCCATCAGAAGACAATACTTGACTTGCAAGATTGGTTTGAGGATTCTCTAAAATCTCAAACGAAGGCATATCTCCTAAAAATCCCCAAGAAGCGAGTAGAAAAAGTAATAAGATTCCACTAATTCCAGAAATGAAGGTAATCCAAAACCACTTGATATACTTTTTGTAAGACGCTGTGTTATTTGCTTGTTTTTTGACCTGCTTTTTTGCCATTTTCAATACGTTGTTTGTATTATTTTTTTTCAATTCTAAAGCCAACCTCAGAAATTCCTTTTAAGCTTTGGACTCCTTTAGGTTCATTAATTTTTCGCATGGCTTGTTGGATGTTTACTTCGTAAGTTCCTTCTTCTGGGAAACGTACATTTTCTTTGTACCAAAGTTTACTTTCTTTGGTACTCACACCTGCTCCAAGCCATTCTCCATTGGGAGCTGCCATTTCATACTCAAGAGTATCTGAAACAACATTTCCGTTTGGAAAGTTCATGTGTACAATAAGAAATAAGTTACGAAATTCATATTCGTTCGTATTTCTTACATTGATAAACAAGTTGTATTTGTTTATCGTATCTGGCTGTTGAAATTTGAATGATAAAGAAGTTTCTTTATTCCATGAGTTATCGACAGAAGCATATTCATCATATATGCGTTTTCCATCACATGAAATCAACACAACTGTACTAAGAATACAAAGTAAAAATGCACATTTATTTAGGATTCGCATTTTTGTTTGGTTTTTTACGTCGTTTGTTATTCTTGTTACCGTTCGTATTCTTGGCACTATTTTTTGCTCTAGGCTGACTACTATTGCTTTTAGTGTTTTTGCCCGGATTATTTTGTGCTCCAGAATGGTTGTTTTTACGCTTTTTCTTGTTTTGAGCGCCTCTTCTTTTTCGGTTTCGAGTGGTTTTTTTGTCAAATCGCGTAAGACTGTCTTGTCCTACAACGTTTTCAAAGTCTGTTTTAGTATGTTCGTCTGCCAATTCAGAAGCATATTCTTCTAAACTAGCAACTTTTTTCTTTTGTGCATTGAGTTCAATGATTTCATTTGCTTGCTCAGTGGTAAGCTTATGCCAATTCATCCATTCTCCTTCGTATGCATACCACAGATATCCTTTAAAGATGTCTGTTTTTTGACAAACAGCAATTCCTTTTTCAGTATAGAGTTTTATATCGTTTTTAGGAAACTGTTGCAAAGCTTCTAGATAGGCATCTAATTCAAAATTAAGACAACATTTTAGTTTTCCACATTGTCCTGCTAATTTTTGTGGATTGAGTGATAATTGTTGATATCTAGCGGCAGCTGTGTTTACCGAACGAAAATCGGTAAGCCATGTTGAACAACAAAGTTCTCTTCCGCAAGAACCAATTCCGCCCAAACGAGCTGCTTCTTGACGAAATCCTATTTGACGCATTTCTATACGAATACTGAATGCTTTTGCCATATCTTTAATTAACTGACGAAAGTCAACACGATCTTCGGCAGTGTAATAAAATGTAGCTTTTGAACCGTCTCCTTGAAATTCAACATCCGAAATCTTCATTTCTAGTCCCAAAGCAATGGCTAATTCGCGGGAACGTTTTTTAATCTCTTCTTCTCGATCACGAGCTCGTGACCAAACATCAATATCTTTTTGTGAGGCTTTTCGATAGACTTTTTTGATTTCTTCACTAGTAGGATTTACTTTTTTCTTTTTCATTTGTACACGAACCAATTCTCCAGTAAGCGTCACAATTCCAACATCGTGTCCAGGAGAAGCTTCGGTAGCGACAATGTCACCTATACTTAGTGATAAATCTTCTGTATTTCTATAAAAATGTTTTCTACTGTTTTTAAAACGCACCTCAACACAATCAAATGGTTTTTGATTGCTAGGTAGCGACATGTTTGATAACCAATTGAATACTGTAAGTTTATTACAGCTATCTGTGCCACAAGTTCCATTGTTCTTGCAGCCTCTTGGTTGGCCATCTTTACCAGTTGAACAATTGTTGCAACTCATATTTTTGTATATAGAATCT
This sequence comes from Kordia zhangzhouensis, assembly GCF_001005305.1. Taxonomy (GTDB): domain Bacteria; phylum Bacteroidota; class Bacteroidia; order Flavobacteriales; family Flavobacteriaceae; genus Kordia; species Kordia zhangzhouensis. The sequence continues at coordinate 48,847 of NZ_LBMH01000015.1, read as the reverse complement.
GTTTTTTCGGGGAAACAGATATAGGGTTCGTATTTTTCTCTAAAGTCGTAAAGATACTCATTATTTTAATTCTATACATCGCCTCTAAACGAGCTTTACATCAATAATTTTTACAGGACATGCTTTAGACGCTTGCATGCAATCATCATAAATGATATGATCATGTGATTTTATTGTATGAAATCCTTTTTTTTCTGTTGCTTTTAATAAAACAGATTTCCCATCTTTTTTAGACATTTGAAATTGCTCTGGAGCTAATTCCACACAATAATTACAGCCTATACATTTATTCCTTTGTAGTGTAATAACTACCATTATGCTTCAATCTTAGTTTCTACAATTTTATATAGTTTGTCTGATGGACGAATCCTAAACTCTAATGGCATCGTAATTGAGTCTCCTTTGGTTCCTTTAATTTGCTTTTCATCATTTACTAACATTTCACGAACAACTACTTCTTTCGCTCCTGTGGTAGGCCCTGTGATTAAGATGGTATCTCCAATTGTGAGGTCGAAGGCTTCAATTTTAAATTCGCCAATCATTGATTTAGGAAAAAAGTGCATTCCTTTTCCAATGTAAACCTTTTTTTGAGTGGCGTGTGAACCTGATCCTTTACTCCATTCGCCTAGTTTTTGCCCTAAGTAATAACCACTCCAAAACCCGCGATTGTATACTTTTTCAAGTTCTTGCATCCATTCAATAACTTGCTGCTTGTTGTAAGTTCCCGTTGCAATACTATCAATAGCTTCTCGGTAACATTTGATAACTCTTGCAACATATTCGGGTGCTCTACCTCTGCCTTCTATTTTAAGAACTTTAATCCCTGCTTCTGAAATTTGATCTAAAAAATCGATAGTACATAAATCTTTCGGAGACATGATATACTCGTTATCCAACTCCATTTCAAAACCAGTTTCTTGGTCAATTACCGTATATTTTTTACGACAGTTTTGTTTACATGCACCTCTGTTCGCAGAAGAGTTGTGTGAATGCAAACTCATATAGCATTTTCCCGAAACCGCCATACACAATGCTCCATGGCCAAATATTTCTATCTCAACTAATTTCCCTGAAGGTCCTTTGATTTGTTCTTTTTCTATTTGTTCGGTAATTTTTTTTACTTGTCGCAAACTTAATTCTCTACTGAGTACCATTGTATCTGCAAACATTGCATAAAACTTTACCGTTTCAATATTTGTAATGTTTATTTGCGTAGAAATATGAACTTCCATATTTGCTTCTCTAGCGGTAGCGATTACTGCTTGATCCATAGCAATTACTGCTGTAATATCTGCTTCTTTAGCTCTTTTTATCAATGTTTTGACAATTGATAAATCATGATCGTAAATAATTGTGTTCAGCGTAAGATAGGTACGTACATTTTTTGCTTTGCAGCGAGAAGAGATTTCTTCTAAATCATCTAATGTAAAATTGATAGAAGCTCGCGCTCTCATGTTCAACTGTTCTACTCCGAAGTAAACAGAATCTGCTCCATTATCTAAAGCAGCCTGTAAGGATTCAAAATTTCCTGCAGGTGCCATTAATTCTATATGCTGCATCATTATTTTTTGAATTTTAAAACCTCTGAACGTCCTTTTTTGAAAATTTTATTACTTACTTCTTTTCCCTTGCGAAGTTCTTTTTGTACTTCTTCAGGTAAGCTATGTACTTCTTTACACTCTTCCGAACAACAATTATTCATTTTTTCGGCGCATGACTCACATTGAATAAATAATAGATGACACGCTTCATTGGCACAGTTTACATGTGTATCGCATGGATTACCACACTGATGGCAGTTTGCAATAATATCATCAGAGATACGCTCTCCTCTACGGTGATCGAATACAAAATTTTTACCGATAAATTTATTTTCTAAGTTTTGCTCTTCTACTTGGCGAGCATAATTAATAATTCCTCCTTCTAATTGATATACTTTCTTGAAGCCTTTATGCTTAAAGTACGCACTTGCTTTTTCGCAGCGAATTCCTCCTGTGCAATACATTACTAAGTTTTTATCTTCTTTATGCTCAGAAAGATCTTCTTCAATAATTGGCAATGATTCTCTAAATGTATCCACATCGGGTGTAATAGCTCCTTTAAAATGACCTATCTCACTTTCATAGTGGTTTCGCATATCTACAAGAATCGTATTCTCATCGTCCAATAAGTTGTTGAATTCTTCGGCAGCGACATGAATTCCTTTGTTGGTAACATCAAAACTATCATCATTGAGTCCATCGGCTACAATTTTATCTCTCACTTTTACTTTCAACTTTAGGAAAGACATATTATCTTGTTCTATAGCCACGTTTAAACGAACATTTTCCAGAAAAGAAATTGTATCCAAGTGTGTTTTGAATGCGTTGAAATTTTCTGCAGGAACTGAGAGTTGTGCATTTATTCCTTCATAAGACACATAAATTCGCCCAAGAACTTCTAGTTTGTCCCAATTGATAAATAAATGATTTCGTAAAATTTCTGGATTTCCAATTTTGGCGTACTGATAGAAAGATATCGTCATTCGATCCTTACCCGCTTTTTCGATAAGTTCGGCTCTTTCTTTAGCACTTAATTTATTGTACAGTTGCATGCTATATCAATTTTTTAAGTTATAAAGTGTCAATATTTTTCGCAAAAGTACATTTTTTGAGAGAATTAGGTCCTATTTGACATAAAAATCAACGCTTATACATAAATTTCTACGCTTGTACATTTTACAAGCTACGTTTGAAATAATTCATGTATTTTTAGGATATTACTAATTGAGCAACGAAGAGTATAAGGTAAGATATGGCAGAAAAATCATTTGCAGAGCAATTCGGCAAACCGATTCCAGAATGGTTATATAGTGAGAACACAAAACAACCTTTTGCAAATTGTACGCTTTGCCATCAAAATTTAACTAATGTCAAGTATACTATTTGTAAAAGTTTTTCGCGGTTAAGTTTGGAAGATTCGTTTGTTTTAAATTTTGAACTTGTAATGTGTCAAGATTGCTCAGAAACCTATTCCAATAATTTTTCAAAGGAAACATTGAGCGCTTTTGAAAAACTCGCTAAAGAATATCCAGGATTGAGTCCAAATATTCAAATTGTAATTACAGACGTTTATAAAGATTATTTGCCTAAGCCCATATGTGCAGTAACAAAAAAAACTATGGAAGAATTATATGAGTATGAATTGTCTGCATATGTATCGGAAAATCTAGTAATAGGTTCGGCAAATTTATTAGGCGAGAAAGCCATTAAATTATTAGACGATTGTTTATCGGATGAATCTAGTGGCTTTATGGATGATTTTTTTAACAGCTTGATTGATTTACCTCCTGAGATTAGTACAATTTTGAAGGAAAAAAAGATCATTTTTTAGAGTGAAAAAAACTTTTTACTGCAACTACGGGAAAAAATAAAAGTGCTTCCTAAGGTAAGAAGCACTTTTACTAGCTAATTCATTGTTAATATTAATTTTCTCTATTAAAGAGTACAAATTAACAATGAAGCTAGCCACCATCAAGCTTGCAATTCCCAAATAAAGGAACCGAAGCGTTATCTCTTTTTTGGTAAATAAATCTGTTTAAAATTCTCATATTTATGATGCAATTTTATTCACTAGATTCAAGTTTGTTTAAAAGGTTGCGTTTCAATAATCATTTTTTTTTGCCTGTAGATTGCTAAAATGAAAAATGACAAATTGTTTTCAGTAAAAAGAAATAGTAATTTAGCAACATTCAAATTAATAGAAAATTGACATAATGAGTTCAGATAAAGAAAAAGACGCAAAATTAAAAGCACTGAAGCTTACGTTAGATAAACTAGACAAAACTTACGGAAAAGGTTCTGTCATGAAGCTAGGAGATTCTGTAGTAGAAGATGTAGATACAATCTCTTCAGGTTCGCTTGGGTTAGACATAGCTTTGGGCGTAGGTGGTTATCCAAGAGGAAGAATTATTGAGATTTTTGGACCTGAATCATCAGGTAAAACAACGTTGACACTTCATGCAATGGCAGAAGCTCAGAAAAAAGGAGGTATTGCCGCTTTTATTGATGCAGAACATGCTTTTGATCGTTTTTATGCAGAAAAACTAGGCGTTGATATCGATAACTTGATTATTTCTCAACCAGATCATGGAGAGCAAGCTTTGGAAATTGCTGATAATTTGATTCGTTCGGGAGCTATTGACATTGTAGTGATTGACTCTGTTGCCGCATTGACTCCAAAAAGTGAAATAGAAGGAGAAATGGGTGATTCGAAAATGGGATTACATGCGCGTTTGATGTCTCAAGCACTTCGTAAATTAACAGCTTCTATAAGTAAAACCAATTGTACCGTAATTTTCATTAACCAATTACGTGAAAAAATTGGGGTAATGTTCGGAAATCCAGAAACCACTACTGGAGGAAATGCTTTAAAGTTTTACGCTTCTGTACGTTTGGATATCAGACGTTCTACTCAGATTAAAGGAACTGATGGTGATGTAAAAGGAAATAAAACACGTGTCAAAGTAGTGAAAAACAAAGTCGCTCCACCTTTTAAAACTGTAGAGTTTGATATTATGTACGGAACAGGTGTTTCTAAAATTGGAGAAATTTTAGATATTGGTGTCAATTATGAAATTATTAAAAAAAGTGGATCTTGGTTTAGTTATGGCGACTCCAAACTCGGTCAAGGTCGTGATGCTGTAAAAACACTCCTGGAAGATAATCCTGAGTTACTTGAAGAACTCGAAACAAAAATAAAAGAAGCTATTGCTAATAGCTAAATCATTAAAAAAATCCCTATTTAGGGATTTTTTTATTTTTATACGCAACCTTTTGATAAGATATGTATCTACTTGAAAAGTAGCCCAATTTTTGAACTATGAAAAAGATATTATTCGTAGCTATTTTAGTGAGTTTGTTCATGCTTCAAGCGTGTTCGGTAGACGATAATTCTACGGCAGAGTTTCAATTTGAGTTTATTCCAATTGAAAGTGTCGAAATGCCACAAGAATTCAATTTTGGCAATACGCATACCATCCATGTCACTTACAAACAACCTACTACATGTCATTCATTTAGTAACTTTCAGTACGTACAAGAACCTCAAAATGTTCGCAATGTAGCTGTTGTTAATTTTGTTGCCATACGCAGTGATTGTGAAACATTAGAAGAGGAATTTAAAACTGTAAGTTTTAACTTTAGTGTATTAGATACGGAACCGTACACATTTAAGTTTTGGCAAGGAAAAGATGCAAACGGACAAGATATGTATTTGATTTATGAGGTATCCGTAAATAATTAGAAAATCGTTATCAACCAAACCAACAGACCGAGTGAGTTTAGAACAACTCATATATAATTGCAAGAATAACAATCGTGAAGCCCAAGCACAACTATATAAGATGTTTGCAAAAAAACTATATGGTACTTGCTTAAAGTATTCACGTAATCAAGTAGAAGCAGAAGATAATCTACAAGATAGTTTTATGGTTATTTTTGACAAAATCTCTCAATACAATTTTAAAGGTTCCTTTGAAGGTTGGTTGCGAAGAGTTACTGTAAATACAGTACTTCAAAAATACCGAACCAAAGGTATTTTTGAAATAGTCAATGAACGTGTACTGAAAGATGTCCCGGTTACAGTATATGAAGAAGATGTATCGTTAGATTATTTATTACATATTGTACAAGAACTGCCTGATCGATACCGATTGGTGTTCAATTTATACGTGCTTGATGAGTATTCGCATAAAGAAATTGCAGAAATGTTAGGTATTTCAGAAGGCACTTCAAAGTCAAACTTAGCTAGAGCTCGTATGATTTTAAAAAATAAAATAGAATCGTTTAAAAAAAAAATCGCCATCAATGAGTGATCCAAAAGATATAGATAAATTATTTCAAGAACGTTTTCGAGATTTTGAAGCGTCACCAGATCCAGCGTTATGGGATAGCATTTCTGAAAAGTTAACAGCTAAAGAACAAAAACGCGACCGAAAAGGCATTGTATTTCTTCCGTGGTTATACAAAGGAGCAGGCATAGCTGCTGCTATTGTAGTATTGTTTTTTGCAGGAAATGCAATATTTAATACAAATTCTAAGGACAGATTGAACACTGATTCTCCAATTACTTCTACAAAAAAGGAAAATACGAATCACACAGATCAAGATACACCAGTAACGAATGCTGATAACAATTCTAAAGATTTTGATACAAATCAAAACATTACACATCAAAATCTTTCAAACGAAAAACATATAGTAAATAACGAAACTGATAATTCAGATCAACAATCTTTGGAGAAACAAGAAAACAATTCTGTTTTACAAAATGCCGTTAACCAACAAAATAATACTCATACAAATAATCAGTTCAACGTAAGTTTGTCAAAAAATAAGGTTCATCCACATAAAACAGGGAATGGAAATCATGTTTCAGAGACAGCTCTTACATACCAAAACTCGAACAACTCTATAAATGATTCTCAAAAGCGAGCAATCAATACTAAAAACAATAAAAACATAAACGAGAACTCCAATGCAACTACTGTTGCTGTAACAGAAAATGCAACTGATGCAGATTTAACAACAGCTACAAATACTTCATCTGAAAAAGAAATTTCTACAGAAACCACAGTTACAGAAGTAGAAAAAGAAACAGAAATTAAAAAATCACTATTAGATGTAATCAATGAATTGCATGAATTGGAAAAAGAAAATACAGAAGTTGCTGAAACAAAACGCAAAAAATGGAGCATTTCTCCTAATGCCGCACCAACTTATTACAATACATTTTCCAACGGTTCTCCAATTGATCAAACGTTTGCAGACAATACTAAAGTTGGTGATGTAAATTTAAGTTACGGATTGAATGTAGGGTATGATATTTCAAAAAGATTGACTGTTCGTTCTGGAATTCATCGTGTTGATTATAGCTATAGCACTAAAGATATTGCATTGGTTCCTTCTATTGATGGAACTGACTTAACAACAATTGCCTTCAAAACAAATGATGTCTCTTTTGACATTAAAGACCGTCAAACACCTACTGATATTGTGTATTCACAATACCAACTTCCTACTTCTGAGTCATCAATACGCGAAAAACAAATAGAAGGAAACCTAAATCAGCGCATGAGTTATATTGAAGTTCCCGTAGAACTCAAATATGCTGTTTTAGATAAAAAATTGGGTGTAAATGTAATTGGTGGTGTAAGTACACTACTATTAACCGAGAATAGTATCATATTAGATTCTCCTGAGTTACTGGCAGAATTGGGAGAAGCAACCAATATAAATGATGTGAGTTTTAGTACAAATATTGGTGTTGGAATTGATTATAAATTTTCTGACCAATTGGAGTTCAACTTAGAACCTATGCTAAAATATCAAATCAATTCATTTTCAGGAAATACTGGCACCTTTAGACCTTACTCTGTAGGAGTGTATACCGGTGTTAGTTTTAGGTTTTAGTTTTTTAGTTGGTTAGGTATTTGCCATATACCTTTAAAAGCAATGATGTTTGCCAGAAAACCGTTTTTTTTATAAAAGCGGTTTTTTCTTTTTATGACTTTACGCCATACGCTTGTAATTCATTAAGAATGATATTCCGAGCTGTTTCTGTCAGTTCCTTTTTGCTTTCAAGTGTTTTACCTTCCGTTTGAAGAAATTTGTGAATGGTAACCCGCATACGCCCTGGTGAGCCTTTAAAAAAACTGTATGGAAAACGTTCTTTATTGTCTGCAAATGTCATTGGTACAATAGGTATTTGATGTTCAATTGCCAATCGAAAAGCACCATCTTTAAAAAGATCCAAATACACTTCTTCTTCAGGCACTCTTCCTTCAGGAAAAATACAAATACTCATTCCTTGTTTTAAACGCCTTTGCGCACTATCATACACTGCTTTTCTGCTTCGAGCGCTTCCTCTATCAACTAAAATACTAGTTCTTTTGTAAAATAGTCCAAAAATAGGAAGTTTTGCCAATTCTTTTTTTCCAACAAATACAAAAGGGTTTTTAGAAGCTACCAGCATTAGCATGATATCAGTCATACTTGTGTGATTTGCAATTAGCATATAGCTTTTCCTTTTGATGATTTTTTCTTCTTTTTTAAACTTAGGAACAAAACCCATTCCATACAAAATTGGGCGCGCCCACAAGTTTCGAGCAATCCAAAAAAATTGCGGATAAAATTTTTCGCTAGCGCTTAGAATAAGTAAAATTGGGAAAAATAAAAGAATAGGAACGATGACCAAAAGGTAAAACCAAATGCGCCAAAAAAATCGTCCAATATTTTGTATCAAAGCTATCATGCCCGCCAAAAATACACTAAAGTTTCGAAAATGTGTTCAAAAAATGCTTTTATGAAACCAAGCATGATAATTTTTAAAAATTCTATGTAAAAGAAGTACATTTGCTAAAAATTCTATAATTACACTTAACCCATGGCACGAATACTTACAGGAATTCAAAGCACAGGAACACCGCATTTAGGTAATATTTTAGGCGCAATTGTGCCTGCTATCGAAATGGCTCAAAATGATGAAAACGAATCGTTTTTATTTATTGCTGATATGCATTCACTTACGCAGATTAAAGATGGCGAAACTCTAAGAGAAAACACATATAGAACTGCTGCCGCTTGGCTCGCATTTGGTTTAGATATTAATAAAACTATTTTTTATCGTCAGAGTGATGTTCCACAAGTTACTGAGCTCGCTTGGTATTTGAATTGTTTTTTCCCATATAATCGTTTAAAACTAGCACATAGCTTTAAAGATAAAGCAGATCGTTTGCAAGATGTAAATGCGGGGTTATTTACATATCCAATGTTGATGGCTGCTGATATTTTATTATATGATGCAGAAATTGTTCCTGTTGGAAAAGATCAGGAACAACATTTGGAAATTACTCGAAATGTTGCCACTCGTTTTCATGAAAAATTAGGCGAAACATTCGTATTACCTGAAGCTAAAATTCAAGAAGCTACTCAATTAATTCCTGGAACAGATGGTTCTAAAATGAGTAAAAGTAAAAACAATGTTATTGATATTTTCCAAACAGATAAAAAATTGCGCAAGCAAATTATGGGAATTCAAACAGATAGTACTCCTTTAGAAGATCCAAAAGATCCAGATACTGATAATGTATTTGCCTTGTATAAATTACTTGCTTCTGAAGAGCAAATTGAAACCATGCGTCAAAATTATCTGGGAGGAAATTATGGTTATGGACATGCCAAACAAGCTTTATACGAATTAATTGCTGAAAAATTTGCTACACCTCGAGAGCGCTTTAATCATTATATAGAAAATAAAGACGAAATTGATAAAGCCTTAGCTATTGGAGCTCAGAAAGCTTCTGCCATTGCAAACAAAGTACTCGCTAGAGTTCGTAAAAAGGTAGGATATTAAGATTTAAAAATATTTTATATGAAAAAGCAGTTGACTTTAAAGGTTTAACTGCTTTTTTTAATTATCTTCCTTATAACTTACTCTTTTGATAACCAATGCCTCATAGGCAAATAATTCGTGATAATCATAACTAATGCGTTCATAACCAAAGTAACGCCAATCAGCTCCCCAAGAATTTTTAATAATAAATCCTTCTGAGTCATACCCAACAATTGTGACTACATGTCCTCCGTAAGGATTAAAATTGGCTGTAGGTGCTACAGTTCGAAGAAAAGAAACCTGCTGATTGTTAATTCGTTCGTTAATATCTGGAAAACGACTTTTAATATCAGAATATTTAGCATAGCTTCCATCTTGCATTAACACACCATAACCTTCATCAGGCGTTATGGTATGGTATTTTTGAGCTTTAAAAGGTTTCCAGGCAGGTATATATAGTTCATATGATACAGGAATTGCTTTAATTCCACTGTCTAACAAAAATTTTAAATGTTTTACATTTTTACTATCTATTTGCCCTAAATACTCAAAAGAATCTAATGATATTTTTTTGGCAGTCGACTTGTATTTAAGCAGAAAGGTTACCGGTCCAGTAGTGGACTCTTTTAAGGCTTTCATGATTTCTGGATCATTCTCATTCCATGTTCCCGCAATTATATTTGGGTATGGTAACGCAGCTTCCGTAAGAATCCCATATTTTGGCAAAGACATGATATAGGATTTTAAAAAATTCCCTCTAGTAACGCCTGTTTCAGCATCTAATTGTTCGTATTTTTGGGCAGAATACAAAAAGTTTTCACTAATATCTTTAGGCATGTTTGGCAAAGTCTCCAATGCAGCAGCAACTCCAAAAGCGCTACATGTATTTCCATTTCCTTGATTTTTTACTGGAGTTTGTGCACTGATATGTATTGTGCTTGTATTTTGTTGCTCTAGTTTTTCAGGACTTACTAAATGGATCTGAGCCAAAAGGCAATTGACACTCAAAAAGAATACTCCAAAAGAAAGTTTTTTCATACGTTCAATAGTGTTAGTTTTCACTATAAATATAGTTTTTATTTCCTAATAATCAACGCGCTACGATTATACGGCTTCAAATAATTTTCCTGGCAAAGGCTTGATTACACCTTTCATTTCCATCTGAAGTAAGATTGGTGTAATTTTATGAATAGGCAATTTTTGAGCCAACGCAATAGTATCCAACATACTTTGTCCTTTTTCCTGCAAGTAGGAATGTATGGAAGTTTCCTCTGGGCTAAGATCAACAAAAAGCTGTTTTTGAAGCGGTTTTATTTCTTCTCTTTCTAACGACCATCCTAGCATATATACTATATCAGCCGCAGTAGTTAGTATATGTGCTCGTTGCTGTTTAATCAAATTATTGCATCCTATACTTTGTAAGTCTCCTACTCTTCCTGGAACAGCAAATACATCTCTATTATAGGAATTGGCAATATGAGCAGTGACTAAACTTCCACCTTTTTCGGCAGATTCAATTACGATGGTTGCTTGTGACATTCCTGCTATTAATCGGTTTCGTTTTAAAAAATTTTCCCTATCTGGCTTAGAACTACTCCAAAAATCCGTTACAAATGCCCCATTTTTTTGAACAGAATCTACATATTTACTATGTACTTTAGGATAAATTTGATTTAAACCATGTGCCAAACAACCAATTGTAGGAATGTGATTTTGAATAGCTGAACGCTGTGCCACAATATCAATTCCGTAAGCAAAACCTGAAACAATCGTTGGTTGTATAGGAGATAAGTTTTCAATCAGTTCTTCACAAAATTGCGCACCATATGATGTTGCCTTTCGTGTTCCTACTATGCTAATCATTTTTGCAGCATTCAAATCTGCATTTCCTTTTTGAAATAACACAATCGGACTGTCTGGACAATGCAATAATCGTTGTGGATAGGTTTTCTCTAAAAAGTAATGAGCTTGAATAGCTTCCCGTTGTATAAACTGCAATTCATTTTCGGCAGCTCTCAAATTACTTGCGTTATATAAGTCTGCTAAAACATAGGTTCCAATTCCCTCAATTTTAAGTAAATTTTCTTTTTTTTCTTTAAGAACCGCTTCTGCGGATCCGCAATGTTTTATTAGTTTTTTCGCTAATATATCGCCAACTTTTGCTGTTTTTTGCAATGCTAATGTGTACAGCAAATCATGGTCATTATTCATATCTTTTTGATTTACACGACTAAAGTTACAGGATTTTTAAATGTTAATAAAAAGTTATGCAGATATTTTATCGGCTTCAATTTTTTTCTAAATTTGTTTTAATGAGATTAGACCAATACATAAGCGACCTTTTATATAGATATGAGTGTGTGACTGTTCCTGAGTTTGGTGCTTTTTTAACGCAACGAAAAGGAGCGCAAGTACATCACACAACCAATGCATTTTATCCACCATCAAAAGTAGTATCATTTAATGCTCAATTGACTTCCAATGATGGATTATTGGTAAAATATATTGCTGATCTTACAGAAGATGGATATGAAAACACCTTGCAAAAGGTACTTACGGAAGTTGCTAATTGGAAAAAGCAATTAAAGAATACAGAGATTGTTTCACTTGAAAATATTGGAGATTTATCTCTTAATGTAGAAGGAAATATTCAATTTGAGCCTTCTTATCACTTAAATTATCTAACTTCTTCGTTTGGGCTCTCTTCGTTTGTATCATCAGAGATTCAAAGAATTGTAGAGGAAACTAAAAAAGAAGAGGTTGTAGTTGCTACCAATGAAGAAGAAACTTCTGTTATTTCTCTAGTAGCTTCTCAAGAACGTACTAAATATCGTTTCCCTTGGAAATATGCCGCTGCAGCTGCCATTATTGTTAGCGCTAGCTTTTTTGGGTTTAAACAATACGAATCGCAACAACAAATTGCAGAACAAACCAAAGCACAAAAATCAATCAATTCATATATTCAACAAGCCACTTTTTTTAATGCGAATCCTGTAGAACTTCCTTCTATAACATTACAAGTTACCAAAGAAGTTCAAAATTATCATGTAGTAGCTGGCGCCTTTAGAGTTGAAGAAAATGCGTATACAAAAGTAGAAGAGTTGAAAGCCAATGGTTTTGATGCTTCATTGATTGGAAAAAATAAATATGGCTTGCATCAAGTTTCTTTTGCAAGTTATACCACTAGAGCTGAAGCAGCTGAAGCGTTGCTAAAAATCAAAGAAACAATTGCTCCAGAAGCTTGGTTATTAGTAACTGAATAAATTAGAACTACCCAAAATTTATATTAAAGACTGTTATTAAAGCAGTCTTTTTTTATTTCATAATCTTTACAAATTGTATCACTTTTGTGATATCTACCTATTTCTTATAATTATTCTTCTTTTTTGGCCACGTAAAAAACGAATCTATGTACCTTTGCAAAAAATTTTTGGATGGAAGCAAAATACCCTAAAGACTCTAAAACAATTATGACTGACTTGGTTTTGCCAAGTGAAACAAACCCTTTGAATAATTTGTTTGGTGGTGAATTGTTGGCTCGTATGGATAGAGCAGCAAGTATTGCCGCACGAAGACATTCGAGACGAATTGTTGTCACTGCTTCTGTTAATCATGTTGCATTTAATCGTTCAATTCCAGTAGGAAGTGTAGTAACGGTAGAAGCTTCAATTTCAAGAGCTTTTAAATCGTCTATGGAAACCTATATTGATGTGTGGATTGAAGATCGTGAGTCTGGTATGCGCGATAAAGCAAATGAAGCTATTTACACTTTTGTAGCTGTAGATGATACTGGTCGTCCAGTACGCATTCCAGAATTGATTCCTGAAACCGATTTGGAGAAAGAACGTTACGAAGGCGCTTTACGAAGACGCCAATTAAGTTTGGTATTGGCTGGGAAAATGAAGCCTAATGAAGCTACCGAATTAAAAGCTCTGTTTGAACATTAATTTTTTGCTTCTCTTTTAAATTTCTTTTATTGTAAAAATTACATTCTATACAACCATGTTTCTGGGTTTAAGCGAGTAGTGTTTTTAAAGACTGTAAATTTTAGCTCTGTTTTTCCAGTACTACGATTGGTATACATGATGCCTATTTGCTGTTTCATAGACACTTTATCTCCTGTTTTTACAGAAACCGATTCCAAACCAAAATACGTAGTAAAGTAGCTTCCGTGACGAATTAACACACATTTTACACCTTCTTTCGTTGCAAATATTCGTGTGATTTCTCCTCCATAAATAGCGCGTACTGGTTCATTCTCATTTGTTGCAATAACAACTCCATTACTCATTCTTGTTACATTCGGATTCACTACGTCACGATAGTTTCCATACCCTTTTATTTTGGTTCCTTCTGCAACTGGCCAAATATGCTTTCCTTTATTGGCAGCAAAACTATTTCCAATGGCTTGAGCTTCAGGAGTAAGCGCGTATGTTTTTGTAGAAGAATTATTCCCTGCTTTTTTATTAGAGCTGGCAATTGCATCTCGAATGATTTTATCAATTTGACGATCGATTTCGTCTGCCTGTTCTTGCTTCTTTTTAACCTGCGCAGCATACTTATTTTTGTCTTTTCTTAAAACCGCTAGCATTTCATTTTGTAGCGTCTTCTCTTTTTCAAGTTCTTCCTGCACTTTTCTATTCTCAACTATTAGTGCTTCTTTTTCCTTTTTTTGAGCGACAAATGTTTTGTTTAGTTCTTGTAATTCTTGAGTACGAGTTACAATAGCTTCTCCTTGTTTTTTACGATAGTCGGTATATTGTTTCATGTATTGAACACGTTTATACGCTTGTAAAAAGCTTTCCGAAGAGAGTAAAAACATCAATCTGCTTTGTTCTGAGCGACTTTTATAGGATTTTCGAATCATTGCCGCATAGTCTGCTTTTAGCTTCGTTAATTCGTCTCGTAGCTGTCCTATTTTTTTAATATTGTTGTTTATTTGACTTGTAAGGAGATTGGTTTGCTGATTCATCACCTTTATCAAATCTTTTTTAACCCGAATTTTGTGATTGATACTTTGAACATCTTCTACAATAAATTTTGTCTTAGATGTATTTTTTTTGATGAGTTTATTGATGAGACGAATTTCGTTTTGCAAACGCAAACGCATTGCTTCCAATTCCTTTTTGCGATCTTGCGCCATACTGAAACCACTCACCAATAAGAGAATGATAACAGTTATTTTTTGATAGGTATGTTTACAGTATAAAGGATTCACTATATTTTAATTTCTTTGTAACCACTAGGAATTTTGAACGGAAAACGCACCTCTTCGTTGAAAGTGATTTTTTTATATTCAACTTGAATAGTCGTTGTTTTATTGCTTTCGGAAGCTTTGATTTCTACATTTTTAGGAAATACTTGTCCCGTAATTTTTTGATACGCTGGATAGTTGATTGTTAACAATCGTTCTTCAGCTGTTTGTACCAATTGTTGTTGTGCAATTTTGAAGTGAAATGCGTCTAAAAAGAATAATCGTTTAAAAAGATCAAAATCACGCTTTGGTGTTAAAGCATACGTTTTGTCAACAATTTCTGAGTTGAATTTTTCATTTTTTAAATTGAACAATGCTTCTCCAATAAGTAAGTTTTGTATTTTTTCAAAGTCAAGGTCCGTTCCAAGAAATTTACTAATTAATGCAAAATCACCTTCAAAATATGTGTTGTCTAATTTATTGTAAAAACTAACTCTTGTAGGCGTTATATATACTTTTACCAATGAGAGTTTAGCACTTAGCCAGATAGCTTCGTCCTTTTTCATGCGTAGACTCAACGTAAACCCTTCTTGCATTTTACCGTCATCAAAATCTACTTTAAGCTTCCCGCGAATTGTATTAAATTTTAAACTATTCCTATAGTGATTTTTTACAATATTCTTCGTAGATAAGTTGGCGACTTTTCCAGAAGAAACCAACGTTTTAGATGATTTACAACTAACCAGTAGCATGATTGCTAGCACGCTAATAATCGCAATGTGAATTCTGTTTTTCAAGCGTCTTTATTGTATTTTTTTTCGGTAATAGTTCTCTTTTTTCGTATTTCCTATTTTTTTGTAGGCTAACACAAAGGCTTCATAAAATTCTTGTTCTAGAGCCGTATCATCAATGATGTAATCGAGTCCAATTTCAAGCATTTCAATTGCCTTTTTGTAATCTTGTAACGCATGTAAAGCTTGCGCATTGTACAGATACAGTTTGGGTTGCGACGGAAAATCACTGAGTCCAATAATCGCCAATCGATTGGCATCTTTGTACGCATTCATTTCCAACGCTTCTTCTATTTGTTCTAAAATTTTACTGTCTGTATTTTCTCTTGGCTTTGGTGTTTGCTGAATGACTTCGGCGACTTCTTTATCAGAGGTTTGATCTTTATTGAGTTGCTTTTCCAACATGAGTTTCATGTTGGTAGCCGTAAAAGATAATGTTCCTTTTTTTTGAAGTTCTTCCAATTGCTCGAATGCCTTTTTATATTCTTTCATCCCAATATATACTTTTGCAAGATCTTCTCTGAATGAATGATTGAGGTAGACAATCTTTTTTCCTGTTTTTAAAGCATCTTCCCGCTCATTAAGTTTTATCTGCGCATTAAATAAACCTGTTAAATACCATTGATTTTGCGGTTTTTTACTTACTGCTTCTTCAAATGATTCTTTGGCTTCTTCATACTTTTTAAGGGAAAAGTAATTTTTCCCTAATTCGAAAGCAATCGTCGGATTGTCATCAATTTCTTTACATTTTAGTAGTTCATCAATCGCACGATCATAGTTTTCGATACCACGTTGTTTTAATGCTTCAAAAAAATGCTCTTGGAATTCGTCATTATTTTCTTCTAATGAAATAGCTGCGCTTTCTTCTTCTTCTTGAGCGCAAACAATTTCAGGAACACTAAAAAGTATTCCTGAGATTAATAATATATGTATTATTTTTTTCATTAGAATAGATGGTCTCAATTATTGTTCCATTGTTGAATAATCACCAATACTCACTTTGGTAAACTTTCCATCAAATTTTGCATAGTTACCAATCATAGCTTCCTCTAAATTAGCATTTTTTACCAAGCTATTCGTTTGAATTAAGCTATTTTTAAGAGTTGCATTTTCAATTTGTGAATTATCTCCTATAGAAACATTAGGTCCAACTGTTGCATTTTTAATAAGTACGTTTTCACCAATGTAACATGGCGGTATGATTTCTGAGTTTTCAATTTTTGCAGAATCCGCTACTAATTTTTCATTGTCGGCCTGTAAAAACCCTAGCATTTTTCCATTCGTTTCAATAGTTACATTTTTGTTTCCACAATCCATCCACTCATCTACTTGTCCAGTAACAAAACGGCGTCCTTTTGCCATCATTCCTTTAATTCCGTCATTGATTTGATACTCTCCTCCGTGAATGATATTGTTATCTAATACGTATTGTAACTCCTCTTTTAGTACACCTACATCTTTGAAATAGTAAATTCCAATCACTGCAAGATCAGAGACAAATTCGGCTGGTTTTTCTACCAGTTCAATAATTTCATTCTCATCATTAAGTTTTACCACTCCATATGCTTCTGGATGTTCTACTTGTTTTACCCAAATAGCCGCATCAGCTTCTTTATCTAAGTTAAAATCTGCGCGAATTAATGTATCGGCATATGCAATTACAGCTGGACCAGATAAAGATTCTTTTGCACACATTATTGCGTGACCAGTTCCTAATGGTTGATCTTGACGATAGATACTCGCCTTTGCGCCCAAACTTTCTGCTAAGTCTGTCAAGCTTTTTACCACATCTTCTCCAAAAAAAGCTGGATCTCCTAACACAAATGCAACTTCATCGATAGGTTCTCCTAATACCTTTGCTATGTCAGAGACCAATCGGTGTACAATTGGCTTCCCTGCAATTGGAATTAACGGTTTTGGAACTGTAAGTGTATGTGGACGCAGTCGAGAACCTCGTCCTGCCATTGGTACTATAATCTTCATTTTATTGTTTTTTTCTATGATTCTTTTGTTACTATGAAATGTTTTTATTTGGTTCCTGTACTTCCAAATCCGCCTTCACCTCTAGCCGTTTCAGATAGTTCAGAGACTTCAATCCATTCGGCACGTTCATGTTTTGCAATGACCAATTGAGCTATACGCTCTCCATTTTCAATTGTGAAGGATTCATTTGAAAGATTGACTAAAATAACGCCTATTTCGCCTCGGTAATCTGCATCAATCGTTCCTGGAGCATTAAGAACCGTGATTCCTTTTTTGGCAGCTAACCCACTTCTTGGGCGTACTTGAGCTTCATAACCTATCGGTAATTCAATGAATAATCCTGTTTTGATAATAGTTCTTTCTAACGGCTGTAATGTTATAGACTCCGTAAGATTTGCTCTTAAATCCATTCCTGCAGAAGCAGCAGTTTCATAGTGAGGCAATGCGTGTTGTGATTTGTTAATGATTTGTATGTTCATTATCTATTTTTTATCAAATTGTGATGAATCTAGGTTATTTTAAGGCTGTTTTTTGCAATATTTGTTTGAGCTCGTTCTTTTCTAAGAGATAAACAATTGTCAAAAATACTAAAACCAATAGAGTTGACACGAAATAATTTCCTCGTAATGGTCCATAAAAGGCAATTCCAGAAAGTATAGATACTACTACTAAATAGCATATTATTTTTTTGATATTGTACGGAACAGCATAATGCTTTTGTCCCAAAATATACGAAATTACCATCATGCTTCCGTAAGCAACTAATGTAGCCCAAGCGGATGCCATATATCCTATTTTTTTAATCATAATGATATTGAATAGAATCGTTACCATAGCGCCAAAGATTGAAATATACATCCCGTAGTTGGTTTTGTCTGTAAGTTTATACCAAATAGAGAGATTGTTGTAAATCCCCAAACAAAGATTTGCTAGTAATATGATTGGAACAATTGCCAATGCTTCTAAAAACTCTTTTTTGCTGATAAGCATATTTGCAAAAAGGTCAATATATGCTACAACTACCAACATAAAAATCGCTCCCAATATGGTAAACCATTTCAGAATAGTTGCATAATTGTTTTTGGCATTTTTTTCTTTGGCGTGGTTAAAGAAAAATGGTTCGGCACCTAAGCGAAATGCAGTAATATATAATGTCATGAAAACACCTAGTTTATAACAGCCTGCATATTTTCCCATCTCAGCATCTCCAATAAATTCTCCTAAAAAGAGTTTATCGACATTTTCATTGGTTACATAAGCTAAACTACCTATCATGATTGGTGTTCCATATACAAGCAATTTTTTTAGGATTTGTATATCATACGTCCATTGTATTTTCAGAATATTTGGAAATAATACTATCAAAGTAAGTAGACTCGCCAATACATTAGCCAAAAAGATATAAATAACTTGTGCTTCTCCTTTTATATAAAAGTTGAATGCATCTGGAAGCCATTTTTCCGAAAGGACACCGTTAGGAATCATCCAAAGAAATACAATATTTAAAATTGCAAGAAAGAGAATGTTCGCAATTTTGATTCCTGCAAAACGAATTGGACGGTTTGTTACTCGCAAATATGCAAAAGGAATGACAACAATGGTATCAAGAAAAACGGTCCAGATTAAAATCTTGACATACATGATTTTTTCAAAGCCTAATGCAGTTGTAATCTCAGGTGCAAATGTTAATCCTAGGAGTAAGAAAATAGTCGTTGTCACCAACAATGTTATGAATGACGTAGAAATGATTTTGCCTTTTTCTTGTTCTCGGCTAAAGAAACGAAAAAAAGCAGTTTCCATTCCGTAAGTCAATAGTGCATTCAAATAGGCCGCATATACATAATATTCGGTATTTACCGCATATCGATCTGCACCAAAAACATCGGTATGTAACTTTAATAAACCAATGTTGATTGCGCGTGGCAAAATGGCAGCGATACCATAGATGATGGTGTCTTTGAAAAACTTTTTTAGTGCGCTCAAGAAATCTTTCGTTTAAGCTCTAAATGTATTGATTTCTTCGGGCTTTCCCAAAAGGAATAATGGGTTTGTTTTTCTCTTTTCTAAGCCCTTGTATATCTTTTTTTATGATTCTTGGAGTGTTTTTAAGATTTGAAGTTCATTTAAAACTTGCTTTCGAATGACAAAGAATAAAACTACAAACGATACTACGTACGATATGACAACATAATAAAAGAATCCTCTTGTGAGATATTGATAGAAATAATACGCCATAATGACAAATCCTATGTTGTATACAATCAATAATATAGGGATAATTTTAAACGCAAGTTGTTTGCGCTGTTTGTAGTAGTTTACCAATTGAGTTTTGAAATCATTTAATGGAAGCAATACATTTAGCCTTTGTAGTTTTTGTCTACTTTTTATTTCAATATAGCTTCGAATGACAACTACGCCAATGAGGAGAGACATTCCAACCAATACACCGCTAAACTTGTATGCAGAGATGTAGAAAAAAAAGTAAATTAGAATAATCCCTGTAATTCCTAATATGAGTTGAGTAATACGTTGTTGTTTGCGCAATTTTTGTAATTTTTGCTGTGCTGGCTTAAAATCGGGTACGGTTTTGTGTTGCGACTGTTGTTGCCATGTATGTTGTAAATCTTTAAATTCCATGTGATACACATTTTGAGAGTTTTTCTTTGATTCGGTGTACTAAGACACGAATATTTTGATGTGAATGTCCTGTGATGTCTGCAATTTCTTTTTGTGATACTCCTTCTAAAACCAATAAAATTATAATTCTGTCAGTTTCTTTGAGTTGCTGAATACAGGCATACATTTGCTGTAGCCGATTTTCCTGTATTATTTTTTCTTCGGTTGTATTTTCTAATGAATTTAATATATCAGACTCGTTGAACTTTCCTTTTTTTTGTTTTCGAATGAATAATAAACAGGTATTGACCGTAATTCTGTAAATCCAAGTTCCTATACTTGATTTTTGCTTGAATTGATCCAAGTGCTCCCAAACTTTGATAAAAGTATCTTGCACTAAGTCTTTGGCTAATGCCTCGTCACCATTAACGTATCCGAGACATAACCTGTAGACTTTATCATAATGATTTTGATATATGTTTGTAAATTGTTGTGACAATGATGCTTGTTTTTTAACTTTTAATTCTTTTGTTGTAGAATATAGAATTATTCTTTTTTAGCACTTAAAACACGTGTAGTTACGTCAATTTAGTTTGTTACCAATTTTTGAAGCTGCCCTTGAAACCATTTTGCTTGATCAAACATAATAAAGTGTGCTGAATTTTCAACATATATGATTTCTTTATTGACTAGTTTTTGATATTGTTCCGAGTAGAGTTTTTCCACTTGCGGCTTCGGATAGTAGCTTATTGCAGCCATGATGGTTACTGGAATTTTAATCTTTTGGATGTCTTCTCTAAGATCTAATTTTAGCAAATCAATATATCCATATACATAGGTTTTTCTATCTGCTTGCTGCATCCAATCGACAATTAATGATTGTTTTTCTTTATTCATTGTCATTCCTGCTGCCATTTGTGTTGCCATTTGCTTAAACGCTCCATCATCCATTGCCAATTGTTGTTTTGCAAATGGTGTTTCATAACTAACTTTTTCTGGCGAAAAATTAGGAATCATCAATGCGCCGATACTTGCCAAGCCATCCACAATAATCAATTGTTTATAAACATTAGAATTACTAGAAGCAAGCCAAAGTGCTAATGAACCACCCATGCTGTGTCCGATAATGGTAGGTTTTGCTAGTTTTTTTCGAGCGACATATTTCGAGACATCGTTTTTAATAGTTTCTAGCCAAGGTGAATCGATTGCGGGTACATTTCCAAACCCTGCAAAGGTGAATACATGACATTCGTGCGTTTTGGAGAGTTCTTTTACCGTTTCGTCCCACACATCGGCTGTACAACTAAATCCAGGAAATAATAATATAGGATCGCCTTTTCCTATAACTTCTACTTGAAAAGCGGTTTCTTGTGATTGCACTGTATAACTCACAAAAACGGTAAATAATACGATTAATTTTCTAAAGGTTTGCATACTGTTTGTTTTTTTGATTTTCCCTTTAGATACCGTTTTTTAGAAATGTTACACTTTGATGTACGGTTTTTTGATGTACGATTGTAGATTTTTGATTTTTTGGCTCTTGACTCTTAAAAAGTAATTTTCCCAAATATTCCTTGCAACTTCTCAATACTCACTACTAACATCTCACTACTACTTAACTCTCCAACCGTTTCTGTAGCTGATTGATAAAGTAGGAAACATTGATTCCTGTGGTTTTTTGAAATGCTTTGGAAAAAGATTCTGTATTTCCGAAACCTGCTTCTTTCCCAATGGCTTTGATGGTATAATTTCTAAATTTGGAATCTTCTTTTAGTTTGGAAATGACATACTCAATACGTAATTCGTTAATGTAAGTACTGAAGTTTTTTTGATAGTGTCCGTTAATGACTTTGGACAGGTATTTTGGGTTTGTTCCAAGTTTTTTGGCAAGTTCTGTTAATGAAATTTGTTTGGTAAATTTTTGGGATACTTCAAATGTTTCTAATTGTTGTAAAATGGATTCTACGATTTCTTCGGGAACGTCAATGTCTTTCTTTTTAGACGTTTCTTTTTCTTTTGTTTGATTAAGCGCATTTCGACTCTGCTCAATGCTCATAATATTTTCAAAACGTTTTTTATAATATTTCTGACGGCGAAACGCCGCGACCAACACACCTAAAATGACCAACAGAATAACACTAATGGCGGCAAAACTGTATTTCCAAGAACTCTCCTTGGCTTTGGCTTCTTCTACTAAGCGATTGCGCTCGGCGATGGCTTGTGGCGTGTCAAATTTTTTGTTAACGGTTTCTGTTACATAGGTATACGTAGAATCAATAACTTTATCCACTGCTATCAAACGGTCATAGTATTTTATTTGATTCTGCACATCATTTTTACTTTTATAATATTCGATAATATGTTCATACGCATCTCGCATTTCTGGGAAAACATCTTTGGTGGCTTGATAGATAGAATCTGTTTTTAGGAAGTGGAATTGGGCTTTTTCTAGTTGGTTGAGTTTATTGTAGCTTTTAGCTAAGTAATAATACCTCATGGCTAGTTTAGTTCCTTTTAAATGTGGCAATGCAATCAAAGAACTATCAATTGCTGCTTTATAATTTTTTAAATAGTATTGAGCAGTTCCTGCTACACAAACGAAATCATAGTACTCAATAGTGTCTTTGGCTTTACTTATTTCCTCTATTCCCTTTTTAACATTTAATAAACCCTTACGGTACTCATTAATTCCAAAATATGACAATGATAAATTATATATAGCTGTTAAATACCGATTTCTATAATGAACATTTTTATCCTTAATTCGCTCAAGAAATAGAACAAGTTCTTCATTATTTTTTACTACTTCTTTTGTGTCTTTCCAGTTACTCATTAAAGCTATTATAGACATCCTAGTATCAATCTCTAACCTAATATTTCTATTGACTTCTAAGTATTTAAGAGCTAGAAAATAATTATTTAATGATTCTTGATTTTTTCCAAACACATACAAGCAATATCCTTTAAAATAATAGCCTATAGCTGGAAATTTTTCATGACCTTTAATGTTTTTAGTAATGCTTATGATGCTATCAGAATATTTTAATGCTACACTGTCACTATTAAATACAGCTAATAGATAGTAGGCTTCTGCTATTTGTATTTTGTTTTTTTCTTTTTTTGCTTTTAATAAATACCCTAAAGTATAAAGTTTAGAACGTTCAATATCTGTGTATTCATTTTCATCTATTGATTCTTTCAACTCCTCATAACTATACTTCGCCAAAGAATCAATTTGCGTTTGCGCATTCAGCAACATATTCAAACTAAGACAGCAAAAAAGAAAGAGGACAAAAGGGGATTTTGGATTCATGAAGTTTGTATCGGTTTTTGCAAAGATATAAAATGGCGGTTTTGTAAAAATTTACTTTGTGTTTTAACGTGTTTTTTTCGATAAAAATTATATTTTAAAGTGTGTTTTTGTAGTTATGGGTACCTTTTGATATAATGAATCTTCAATTTGCTACTCTATTTGACGTTTGGGTTTTGAGATATCATTGCGGGAATTTGAAAAATTTGCGGCAATCTGTTGGTTTCAAATACGAGTCTGAAATGTGATTTTGGCAGATTACTTCGTCATGCTTCCTCGTAATGACGAATCTAATGGTATGAAAAACAAAAAACCTCATGTTTCCATGAGGCTTTTATTTTTATATGTAGTACACTTCGACTCCGCTCAGTGTACCTATTATTTTAGTTATTTAAAGCTTCCGCTCCACCAACAATTTCTAAGATTTCGTTGGTAATGGCTGCTTGACGTGCTTTGTTGTACGTCAACGTTAATGAATCTCTCAATTCTGCAGCGTTGTCGGTTGCCTTATGCATTGCTGTCATACGTGCTCCGTGCTCGCTTGCAAACGAATCTCTGATTGCTTTGAACAGTTGTGTCTTCAATGACTTAGGAATTAATCCTTCTACAATTTCTTCTTTAGATGGTTCAAAGATATAATCTGATTGAACATTCGTATCGGAAGCCATAGGTACAATTGGCAAGAATTGCTCGGTCATCACAGCTTGAGTTGCCGCATTTTTAAATTTATTATAAACAATTTCGATTTTATCATACGAACCGTTTTCAAATAAATTCATTAATTTTTGTGCAACTACTTCTACGTTTGCAAAGTTCAAATTATCAAAAATGTCACTGTGATTTGCAACAATTGTATTGTTTTTAGAAAGAATATCATTTCCTTTTTTTCCAATTGACAATACATCTACTTGCTTACCAGCATATACATTATTAATCAAGTGATTTGATTGTTTGATGATGTTAGAGTTAAATGCCCCGCACAATCCTCTATTAGATGTAATAGCTACTAAAAGTACTTTATTTACTTCACGTTGTTCTGCAAATTTGCTTCCGCTATCTGCATCAAGTGTAGCACTTAAACTTTGTAGTAATTCTGTAAGTTTATTAGCATATGGGCGCATTGCTGTAATTGCGTCTTGTGCTTTTTTCAACTTAGCTGCAGAAACCATTTTCATGGCACTAGTAATCTGCATTGTTGATTTTACAGAACTAATTCTATTACGTATTTCTTTTAAGTTTGCCATTTGTTTTTAGTATTGAGTATTGAGTTGTTAGTATTGAGATAGCTAACACTCAATATCATATTTTTATGTTGAAAAGTACAAAATACTGAGCTGTCTCAATACTTTGTACTCAATACTAATTACTAATTGTATTTCGCAGACATCTCTTTACAAACTTTTGTTAATGTGTCTGTAACTTCGTCTGTTAATTTTCCTGCTTTTAAGGTATCTAAAATATTTCTGTGTTTTGTATTTAAGAACTCTAAGAAGTCTCTTTCGAACTCTTTTACTTTTTCAACAGGAACATCTCTTAATAGGTTTTTAGAACCTGCATAAATGATTGCAACTTGATCCTCAACTGTATATGGATCATTTTGTGCTTGCTTAAGGATTTCAACGTTACGTTTTCCTTTTTCAATTACATTTAATGTCGCTGCATCTAAGTCAGAACCAAATTTTGCGAATGCTTCTAATTCACGGAACTGAGCTTGGTCAAGTTTTAGAGTACCTGCTACTTTTTTCATAGACTTAATCTGCGCCGAACCTCCTACACGTGATACTGAAATACCTACGTTAATCGCTGGACGCACACCAGAGTTGAATAAGTCAGATTCTAAGAAAATCTGTCCATCCGTAATCGAAATTACGTTTGTTGGGATATATGCTGATACGTCACCTGCTTGTGTTTCAATGATTGGTAATGCTGTTAATGATCCTCCACCTTTTACGATTGGCTTTAATGATTCTGGCAAATCGTTCATGTTCTTAGCGATATCATCATCAGCGATTACTTTTGCTGCACGCTCTAATAATCTTGAGTGTAAGTAGAAAACGTCTCCAGGATACGCCTCACGTCCTGGTGGACGACGTAATAATAACGATACCTCACGGTATGCTACCGCTTGTTTTGATAAATCATCATATACGATTAAAGCTGGACGACCTGTATCACGGAAATATTCTCCGATTGCTGCTCCTGCAAATGGTGCATATACCTGCATTGGAGCAGGATCTGATGCATTTGCTGCTACAATAACTGTATACGCTAATGCTCCTTTGTCTTCTAATGTTTTTGCAATGTTTGCTACAGTTGATGCTTTTTGTCCAACTGCTACATAAATACAAAATACTGGCTCACCTGCATCATAAAATTCTTTTTGGTTTAGAATTGTATCGATACAAACGGTTGTTTTTCCTGTTTGACGGTCACCAATTACCAACTCACGTTGACCTCTACCTACTGGAATCATCGCATCGATTGATTTGATTCCTGTTTGTAACGGTTCGTTTACTGGCTGACGGAAGATAACTCCTGGTGCTTTACGCTCTAAAGGCATCTCATATAGATCACCTCCAATTGGTCCTTTACCATCAATAGGATTTCCTAAGGTATCCACTACACGTCCTACCATTTCTTCTCCTACCTTGATAGAAGCGATACGTTGTGTACGTTTTACCGTGTCACCTTCTTTAATTTCTTTAGAAGGACCTAATAATACCACACCAACATTATCTTCTTCAAGGTTCAATACGATACCTTCCATTCCTGTTTCGAATTCTACTAATTCTCCATATTGAGCATTAGCTAATCCGTAAACACGAGCGATACCATCACCTACTTGTAGTACAGTTCCAACTTCATCAAGTGAAGCAGTTGCTTCAAATCCTGATAGTTGCTTTTTTAATATTGCTGATACCTCAGCAGCTTTTACTTCTGCCATTTTATTTAGTATTTAATTTTGAGAGAAAGACCTTTTTAGTGCATTTAATTGATTGGCGATACTTGCATTATACTGTAAGTCACCTACACGTAAAATAAATCCTCCTATGATACTTTCGTCGATTTTATTTTCAATTGTCACTTGATTTCCTGTCAAGTCCTTTACTTTTTGCAATACTTTTGTTCTAAGATCGTCTGTTAAAGGAACTGCTGTAGTTACTACTGCTTTTTCTTTTCCTTGAGACGCATCGAATAAAGTACTGTATTGTGCAGCAACGTCACCTAATAATTCAACACGTTTGTTGCTTACTAGAATATCAATTAATCCTTCTGTAACAGAATGAACTTCTTTGAATATTTCTTGTAACGCCGCTTTTTTGATTTCTTGCTTTACGATAGGACTATTGAGCATCAGTCGTAAATCTTTGCTTTCAGCTACAGTTTTTACGATGCTATCCATATCTTTTGCAACCGCTTCTCCAGCATTTTGATCTTGTGCTAATGCCAAGGTTGCTTTTGCGTAACGTATTGCTGCTCTAGATCCTGCCATTGTGTGCTAATTAATTTAATGTAACGTCGTTCAGCATTTTATCAACTAATGATAATTGCTTGTCCTTGTCTGCCAATTCAGCGTGAACTACTTTTTCTGCAATTTCAACAGAGATTGTTGCCACTTGATTTTTTAATTCTGCCAAAGCAGCTTGCTTTTCACTTCGAATGCTTTCTTCAGCTTGAGCAATCATTTTTCCTGCTTGCACTTGTGCTTCTTCTTTAGCATCTGCGATCATTTTTTCTTTGATCTCACGTGCTTCTTTTAGCATTGCCTCTCTTTCTGCACGTGCTTCTTTCAACAACTTTTCGTTATCTGCTTGAAGATTTTGCATTTCTTTTTTTGCATTTTCAGCTGATGCCAACGCATTTTTAATCCCTT
Source organism: Kordia zhangzhouensis (assembly GCF_001005305.1). GTDB lineage: Bacteria > Bacteroidota > Bacteroidia > Flavobacteriales > Flavobacteriaceae > Kordia > Kordia zhangzhouensis. Next base: position 21,707 of record NZ_LBMH01000015.1, on the reverse strand, counting down.
CTTCTCTGCCATTTACAGCTTCCAAAATAGGTTTCCATGCAAATTTCCATAGCAATAATACTAATCCTATAAAAAGGAATAATTGCCAAAAAAACAATCCAAAAGAAAACTCACTAATTAACTTCTCCATGATATATGATATAAAATACTATTATATTTTTCTTTTTATAAATACAGAATAAATTATAGCTACAACCAACCGTTGCAGCTATAATTTTAGTCATTATGCTGCGAATAACGCTGCAAATCCAATACCTTCAATAAGTGCTGCTGCAATAAGCATAGCTGTTTGGATTTTTCCAGAAGCTTCTGGTTGACGTGCAATAGCGTCCATTGCTGATCCACCAATCTTACCAATACCTAAACCAGCACCGATAACGATTAAACCTGCTCCTACAATGTTTGGAATTGTCATAATATATATATTTAATAATTAAACATTCAATTTTTAGTGGTCATGGTGTTCTTCAACTGCCGACCCGAAATACAATGCTGATAACATTGTGAAAATATATGCTTGCAAAGCAGCTACTAATAATTCTAACAGAGATAACGCAAATGCCAATCCGAAAGAAAGTGAGCTTCCTAACCAGTTTTTAAATAAGAACATTAGTCCAATAATACTCATCAATACAACGTGACCTGCTGTAATATTTGCATACAAACGAATCATTAATGAAAATGGTTTAATAAATGTCCCTAAAAGTTCTATTGGAGCCAAAATAATTTTCATTGGCCACGGCACACCAGGCATCCAGAAAATATGTCCCCAGTAATTTTTGTTAGCCGTAAATGTTGTGATTAAGTATGTAATCAATGCTAAGGCAAATGTAACTGCGATATTATTGGTAACGTTCACTCCTAACGGAGTTAATCCTAGTAAGTTGATAATCCATACAAAGAAAAATACTGTCAATAAGTACCCCATATATTTTTTATAGTGCTTCTTTCCAATATTTGGAATCGCAATATCATCTCTAACATATAGAATAATTGGCTCTAAGAAACGCCCTATTCCTTTAGGCACAGGGTTCTTTTTGTATGATTTTGCCATTCGAGAAAATACCACAAACATCAACAAACTCACTAAGAATATAAATACTACATTTTTAGTGATTGAAAAATCCAAAGGCTTTGCATTTGTAGGATGGTCATGATCTCCCTCCTCAAAATTCATAGTTCCTTCTGCATCTGTTTTGTAGATTTTGTTGTGATACATTTTGTAATAATTATCACCTACTTTGGCAACTTCTTCTCCGTGATGGAATTTTGAAGAAGAGAATACTTTTAATCCACCATCCCATAAAATTACTGGCAATGGAAAACCAACATGCACTTTTTTGCCATGATCATTTGTATAAGAATACAATCCGAAATCATACGAATCTAATAAGTGATGGTTGATGTAATCTTTGATACTTTTCTTTTGAGCATCTTCCGAAGTTACTTCAGTTGAACCTTCTTGGTGTCCTGATTCGTCTCCATGATGCTGAGCAACAGTAACAAACGATACTAAAAATAGTAAGAGAGTAATTTTTTTAATTGAAAATTTTCTTCGCATATCGCACAGATAATAGTGTCTTAAAAATCGGTGCAAAGGTATGTTTTTCTCTTAAAAACAAAAACTATTTCCAAGTTTATTTTATTATACTTCAATTTTAAAGATTAGAACTCTTTTTTTTCAACAGAACAAAACAATTCACAAAAAATCAATCGTTCTTAAAAATGATTAACGCTTATATAATATTTTTACCCTAAAAAAGTTTTTTTTCTTACTTTTAAAGAAATCAAAAACTTATTAAAATGAAAAGAAAATCAATTAAGTATTTCATGTCTGAAATTAATTTAGAAAATGATGCACTGATTAAACAAACTGTTTTAGGTGGAGGTCTATGGGATGATTTTATTGAATGGTTAAAGTCAAGAGGAGCACCAAGAGATGGAGAACCTGGGGAACCTGGGGAACCTGGGGAAACGGGAAGTGCATAAATTATTAAAAAAAGAGCTGTATTCTATACAGTTCTTTTTTATTTAAGAAGTTTAATCACTGCTAAGGTTTCAATAATCAGAGAAATGCTGTACGGAATAAAAAATGTTGCAAACTCAATTCCTTGCATTTTTGAATCTGCATGATATTCTGGATAAAATAGGATAAAGAAGAAGAGAAATTTAAACAGACTGCCTGCCATAAAGATAAACCCTAGTTGATCATTATATTTCTTCTTTAATAATAACAATGAGACAAAAATAACTACTGCTAATATCCAATTGACTATATAGGCTTTGACAATTTGATGTTCAAATAATGAAAGTTCTAAAAATTGCAATACGAATATATGGATTGCAAAAACAACTCCAAGAAGTATTGTGAGTACAATTGTAAAACGAGCAATTGACTTACTTATCATGTTTAATCTTTTATTTTCTTGAGTTGTGTAATAACACTGTACATGGTTGCAACTAAGGCAATAATAATGAAGATAAAAGTAATTATCTTTTTTTCATTTCCGTAGTATGTATCTAGTTTTTTGCCAAAGTAGGCTGCCAAATAGAACGTAACTCCCATTTGTATTCCTAATCCTGAGAATCGGATGAGCTTATTAAGCTGTTTTGTCGGCTTTTTTTCCTTCACTTGATTTGAGTTCTTTGATACCCGTTTTCATAGTACAGGAAGCATTTAATGACGCCCCAGGCTCAACCGAAAGTTTTCCTATTGTGATTTCACCTTCAATTGTAGCTGTGCTTTTTATGGTAAGTAAGTTTGACACTAAAAGCTCTCCTTCAAAACGTCCTTCAATATCAGCATTGGTACAATTAACTTTTCCAGTAATGACTCCGCTTGCTCCAATGACAATTTTTCCTGTAGTTTTTACACTTCCTTCTAGTTTTCCATCTATTCTAAAATCTGCTTCTGAGACTACATCACCTTTTATGTGTGTTGATTTTCCAATACGATTTGATTGACCGCGGGTTGCTTCTCCGTTTTTGTTTTTTTTAGATTCTGAAAACATGATTTTTTTAGTTTGGGGTATTATATAATTTGGTTAGGCTATTCTTTTTATTTTAACTCGTCAAGATTTTTATGTATTTGAATGGTTTGATAATTCTCCGAAGACATAATTACATTTTCCTTTGCAATTTTGTACTCCTTGAACGTTTCCAATATATCTTCCACCGTAACGGCGGCTAATTTGGTTTTGAAACCGTGTATAACTACGAAATGTTGACTCCTGTCATATACATCACGTGAAATGGAAAGCGAGTTGTAATTTTTATCTTCAATCATTTGATTGATAGTTTTTTCTATAGCTTCCATTGCTTCGGTTTCGTTTTTTTGAAACGCATAAATGATTTTAAAGCTGGTAGATTTATCATCATTTACCAGTGTTTTGTTTGCTATTTTGGGCAGTGATGTATTAATGATTTCTTGTGCTTGCTTCCCTTCTTCATTGTTTGGGTAGTTTAGTGCAACATAATTCAACGCTTCTTTGTATGCATTATATCCGTCTAAACGAGCAATGGCAATTGCTTTTAACATTTCAAATTTAGGCACGATTGGTTCTCCTGTAAATTGAAGAATGTAGGTATTAGCATCTGTTAGTGCTTCTTCAAATTGTTGTTCTGTAAATTTTTTATAGGTTTTCGCATATAAGTTTTCAGGACTGTTTTCGTCTGAAGCAATTACCTCTTGTGGGTTTCTTAAAATTTGAGCATAGCGACTGTTACCATGATTGGAAAGAATATCATTTTTATATTTCTCTGCCGCTGTTGATTGCTCTAAAAGAGTGTACAATTTATATAGATTGTATTTTGATGGCAGAACGAGTTTTTCTTCTGGATTATTTTTTAATAGTTGTTCTAAACGTTGTACTGCTAGTTCATACTCTTTAAACTTTTCTTTATATATCAACCCCAACTGATAATACGCAAAATTTCTGTCTTTCGTAAGACTATCAATAACCTTCGTATCGGTAGGGATTTTGTCCGTATAATAAGCTACTGAGTATATATCGTCTGCACTTGAATCTGCTGTAGTAGCTTGATTTTGACCAACTGTGTTTTTAGAAACCGTACTTTTATTAAATAGTCTCCAATTATCTTCCAAAGATCGTTCTCCCCATTTTTTTCGGAATTCATTTTTACCGTAAGCAACTGTTGTTTGATTATAAAAGTAAAAATCGCCTTCTCCACTTCTAGGTCCAGAGTTTCTCCCAGTTGCAAATTCGTTAGCCACAAAGCTTTCTCTATATTCTGAATCTTCTTTAGCTTTTTTTCGCTCTTCTTCTGCTGCTTTTAATAAGTCAATATGTTTTTGAAAATAAGACGTGCGTTCTGCATCTGTATAGTTCACTAGTTTTAATATACTATCGTTAGTGTAGGCAACATTTTCATAAGCAATTACGTCTTCTAAATTGGCTTTTTTCTTTTCAATACGTCTAAATTTACGCGTGTTTTTTTCCAAGTTTACAAGTGTGCTATCATAATACATACCTGCTTCCTTGTATTTGGCTTCGTCAAAACGTAGTGCAGCAATATTTTCGTAATCTAAAGCTTTTAGGTATTTATCTGTAGTAACTTTTCGAATCGATTTGTTAAAATATTCTTCCGCTAAGGTTAATGAGTCTTGTGACAAGTGAAATGCTGCTAAACGTCTATAAATTCTATCTAAAAAAGGTCTATTTTCTCGATTTTCAGCTAAATCCGTTAACATTTCTAAAAATTCTTCTTTGTCTCCTTTTTCCAGATCATAGTTTTTTGCTTTTTCAACGTACGCATTAATCATGTATACACGAGGTGATTTTCTATTGAGATCTATTACTTTATCAAAAGCCATATTGGCACTGTCTTTATATCCTAATTCATTGAATAATTGTCCAATAATATAGTTATAACGCCCTTTTTCCTCATTGATTTTTGTAGTCGTAACCGCTCGTTTTAGCACTTGTACAGCACTATCTTTATGTTTTAGATTGATATATGCCTGCCCTAAAACTGCATTTGCATCAGCATATTCTTGATCGCTTAGTTTTTCATAGCGCAAGATTTTTTTAAGATTTGCTATGGCAAATTCTTCATTTTCCAATCGAAGATGTGTCTTTTCTCTCCAAATTTTTGTTTCGTTAATTTTGTCACTATTTGGATATTCACTTATTGTGTAATTAAAAGCTTCTAACGCAGGTATAAATCGCTGATCAAAATAGCGAGCTTTTCCTAGTAGTAAATAAGCCTCATCTATTTGCGGATTGCGTTGACGACCATTAATTTCCATAGAATGCTTTTGAATCGCTTTTACCGCTTTTTCTTCTGCTTTTTTAAAATTTGGATTTTTTCCACCTTTTCCAGGAAGCGTAAGTTCATCTTGTACTTCCATACGTTCAACAGGAAGGATTTCCCAGTAATTGTCAATATAAGCATCCATTAAGGCTTCACGACCTTCTTCAAAGGCAACATTTCCATTAAATAATACATTATATTTGGTGGTTACCGCATGAAAATTTCGGTTGATAAAAGTGTCTTTTTTGGTAGAACAACTAAAGAGCAAAACTCCTAGTATTGATAAGGTTACCGATGTATATAGTGTTTTTTTCAAGTTGATTCAATTTTGTATTTGTAAAACTAAAAAGTTAAGCGTTTAGTATACAGAAGGGTAAAAATACATTTCTTTTTGAAAAATTGAGAAAAAACTCGGATAAACTCTAGGTTTTTTAGTGATATTACAAACTTTTGAACATTTTTAGGAGAGTAGGTACCTTTTATAAAATATCTACAAAACCTCATCTGTTTGATTTAAACCACGTTTTTATGTGCGCTAATTGATTATTTTCTTCCTTTTTTAGAAATCCATATCCTTTCATTGCAACAAAAACACCTATTCTGCCAGACACTGAACGCAGTCATCATGCAGAATAGGTGTTTTTTTGCTAGGAACACTAAAAATTAAACGAAGCTTGTATGTTATAGTTTTACAAGCTTTTTAACAGTTATGATTTCCTCAGATGATTGTATTTTTAGGAAATAGACTCCTTTATTTGCATTTTTTAATCCGTTAAATTTTAATACATTTTCACTTGAATCGATTTGTTTTTGAGATACAACTCTTCCTTGTGCATCAACCAGTGTAAGTAGTATTTGTGATTCTTGATATTGAGAAGGCAAAGCAATGGTAACGATATCTCTAACAGGATTTGGAAACACTCGAATTGAGTTTACCGATATTTCATCAGTTATTGAAAGTGTATTTCCAATGATATTGATTGTGTAATCTTCATACTCTCCTAAATTTCCATCAAAGCTTCCATCACAAGAATCTGTAGGATGCCACCAATTTCTGAATGCTACACGCATTCTAGTTTGTCCTTCAAAGGCTGAATTTGGAATCGCGATATTGGCCGAGATATAATCCCCATTAATGGTTCCACTTGTACCTGAGCCACCTTGAAACCATACATTTTCCCCAGAATCTGTAAAATCACCATCTTGATTGAAATCAATCCAAACAGCAAATCCTACTTCCATCCAGTTTTGATCTCTATTCACATCAATTTGAATAGTTTCAGTACTTCCTATGTCTACATCAGCAATGTTTACTGTATAGTTTCCATAACCGTTGTCAAAACCTGAAGAGTAATCGATGTTTTGAGCCTGCGAACCAAAACGAACTCTATTAATGTAATGCCCTGCAGCAGTATTAGGAACGTTAGGTGTGCAATATGTGATGGTTGTAGTGGTAAAATATTCTGGAAAACTATATGCCGATTGACTAGCTCCACAATTACTTCTGATTTCCAGTTCGTAGTCTGTTAGCGTTGTTAACCCTGTAAGCGTTACCATATTTGTTGGAGCTATTGTAGTAGTCCATGCGCCTCCGGAAATTGGTCGATACCGTACATCAAAAGTAACATCTTCAACAGCATCCCAAGTAACGCTTGCGGAAGTTGCTCCAGGTGAAATTATTATATTTGATGGAACTGGAATGGCATTAACTACTACATTTTGAGTAGCGGTTACAATATTTCCATTATCGTTGAAAGACCATGTTATTGTTCCACTTTGTCCTGCAGTATATGTGATTTGATTGCTGGTAGTTGCTGTAATTTCTACACAACCATTTGATATTACTGAAGGTGCCGCAACTGTAATGGCACAATTGCTTACGATGTCATCAAGTGTTGGTGAAGAAATAGGTGTTGGGTTTGCATTTGGTTGAACAGTAACAGTTGAAGAACATCTGCTTTCATTTCCCTCATTATCAGTTACCGTAAGCCAAACAGTTTGCGGAGTTCCCACATGAGAACAATCGAATGTATCTCTATTAATGGTTACAGAACTGATTCCTGCAGCACCGCCTGTAGAACCATTATTTATTTGTGAAGCATTGATTGTTGCATTACCTGTTGGATTTAAAGTTACGGTAATGTCTTGACAAATGGCTACTGGCGGATTGGAAACTTGCGAACCTATATATTCTATTTTTATAATTGTACCTCCATTTTCAATGGAAACACCACTTGTAGAAGAAGGGCCTGACGTTCCTCCGCTATTATCAGTAACAGCATAAATTGTAAGTCCGTCAGGAGATATTGCGATGTCTCTATAGCGGTCATTTGACGAGTGAAATTCTTCATAGCTATCACCTACTATATCATCTCCACTAGCAGTAATTTTTGCCCTGTAAATTGTTCCTTTTTTTAGTGCTGGAATGAGCAACGATCGTCCCCATCCAGGAATATTGTTGGATTCATGAATATCAATTCCTGAAGGTGCTATTGTAGGCCATGTAAACCAACCTCCTGAAGGATCAACATTGGTAGTACTACCATACGTTCCTATTGGTGGTTGAAAATTTACTGGAACATCATTGATTGTTGGATACGATTCGTATTCAGTAGCTGTTTCTGCTCCCACAGGACAATTATGATCACTAAAATCATTTGCATTACAAGCTCCTCCTAATGAAGACCAATTACAATACGTATATGCCATGTTATCATAATATCCGGCAATTTCTGGCCAACCATAGTTTTTACCTTTATAAATAATATTAATTTCGTCATCTACTTTAGCCCCATGTTCAGAGCTATACAGAGTTCCATCTTCAGCAAAGATAATTCCTTGTGCATTTCTATGTCCGTAACTAAATACATGACTTTGCACATTGTTGAATACAGGGTTATCTGCGGGAATAGATCCATCTAGATTGATACGAAGTGTTTTTCCTGGGTAATTATCATAATCTGTAGAAGATGTTGGCAATACCTGAGATAGTACAGGGTTGCATGAGTAATCAAATTGATTAGCTCCTTGATCTCCAACAGTATAGTATAGTTTCAAATCTGGTCCAATGATTAATCGTCCTGAATTATGATCTGCGCTCCCTGGAAGACCTTCTAAAATTGTTCCATTGGCATCTAATGAAGTATCTTCTGTAAGTGTTCCAGTAGTGTTGTTGTATACTAAGCGTACCAATCGAACTTTTAGGCCTCCATCAGTATAGGTATAGGCTGCATACACATAATTGTTGGTTACGGTAGTGATATCATTGTATAGTGCTGGATGTACTGCCATTCCCATTAATCCTCCTTGCTTTGCATTGGTTACTTTGCTGCTTAGATCAATCATTGTAGTAATGCTTCCTCCAGTAGTTCCTATACGTACTATTTTTTCTCCGACGCGTTCCGTAATCCAAAGATTATTATCGGGGCCGTAGGTAATTTCCCAAGGAAAGTCAAAAGCAAAATCTGCGGTAAGCGTCGTAGTATTCCAATCTGAACCAGAAGTAACAGATGAAGGTAAAGGTGTCATAGGGCCTTGCGCAAAGCTATATGACATGCATAGCAATGCTAAAAAAAGTAATTTTTTATACATGTGAATAAGTAGGTTTGTTTAAGTTAACGTTTGTTGTTTAGTTATGTATGATTTGTTTTTTGGTAATCGTAATTCCTTCTGTTTGCATGGTAATAATATATACCCCTGTTTGAAGTGATATAGGGAGATTTACTTCTTCTAAGGAAGTATTCAGTTGTTCTTTGAGTAACGTTTGTCCCAATAAATTATGAATACTTAGGGTTTCTACGTTGCGTTTTTTAGGATTTTTTATAACCAAAGAGTTTGTGATTGTATTGTAATGCATTAGAATGTCCTCGGCAACTTCAAATTCGTTTACAGCTAATGTGTTATCTGCAAATACGATTCTGAAACGATCAGAAATTACACCAGAAGCAACTGTAGTAGAATAGTTATTTGCCCTTAAATCATGGTACGTATTGTTATATAAGTCTTCAATATATATTTGTACATCATTCGCTACATTTTCTAGGGCATGAATACTAATTTCTATAATTCCACCATTTTGAGTTTTAACGCTTAATGGTAAAATAGTCGTTTCATTAACTTCATTGATTCCTTGTATCACATAGTTGGTTCCATTGAGTAACCATGACATGTCTTCTACATTATCTTCAATCAACGCACCATCATATCCCCAATCATATTGATTGGTTGCATTTTCATCAACCGTAAGTAATAAATGACGCTCGTAGTTTTCAGGCGAATGGTATTTGATTCTGAATTTAGGGCGCACATCTTCAGGTAAGTTATTATTTTCGTTTTCAATGAATGCAGTTTCATTATTTCCACTTCTGTAGAACCACGAATTGGTATTTCCCTCTTCAGTTACAAATATTCTCTGATCATTTTCAAAAGTAACTAAGCCGTCAGAATCTGCTACCACAAAAAATCCTTGGGCTACAGGAATATATCTTCTTGGTGTTTTGAGTGCCGTTCCTCCACTATCTACATCTGCATCAGCAATAGCAGGTGTTCCTCCTGACAGGTTGTAAAGCCCATAACCTCCTTGGTATTCTGCTAACGCATGAGAGTTTCCTCCATAGTGTTCCCAAAAATATAATGTTCCATTAAGGTTTGTATTATCATTCAGAACTTCGTTTGCGTCTATAGCCGAAGGGTAAGGGTTTCCTACTAAATAGTTGTTTCCTCCTGTGATGTTTAATGAAATAGTTCCATTATTGGGCACGCCTCTAAATGTATAGTTTTGCAAATTAGTTAAAGGACTTGTTGATGGACCTTTCATTGTATATCCTTCTCCAACAGAGAGATTTCCTCCACTAAGTACTTGCTGCCATTGCGAATAGTCATCATCTAGACTGTTAACAAATTTCCAAATCCAATATTCGGCCAGTTGGATTGGCGTCGTTGTGCCATTTCCATTTAATCCGCTCACAAAGTTAATGGCTACAGGATTGCTAGCATCTGTTCCATCCATAAGAACATTTTGTAGAGTGTAGGTTTCATCTCCATCAATAAGAGCATTAGGGTTGTTAGAGTGTACAGGTGATGACCAGTAGTTGTATGTATATAGATTTATTGTTCCTTGCTGATCTCTTTCTAGTTTCCCATTAGCTCCGGCAACAATTGTGCTGCTACTCGTTTGAACTAATTGTGACTCTCCTTGTAGATCAATTTCTCCATCAAGATTTAAATACCAAGAGTTTGACAACTCTACATTGTTGGTAACCTCTAGTTTTACCCCTGCATTAATTAGTAAACCAATACCTTTATGCGTATCTGAGGTACTAATATTGTTCTTTATGTGCACGATTGACCAATCTTTATTGGAGGTCACATTGGTGATATCCCACACACTACCATGTAACCAAGTGCTTAGAGTTGTCCAATTTCCATCAGCAGTAGTTTCATAAGGTAATGGAGCCGTTTGTGGATAGATGTTTTTGATATTATATATCCTAGCTCCTGTATTTTCATCAATAGTTGAAGTTGTTTTGTTATCCAAAATATCGTCTTTATAAGCATCCATTTTATAGTATTTTACTAAAGAGGTGCCTAAAGAGGTTGAAATATTGTATGGGATTATTTTTCCACTATCGAAGCTATTTACATCATCCAATTCTTGATATACCATACGCTGAAGTTCTTGATTAGATAATGCTTTATTAAAAACCCGAACCTCATCAATTTCTCCTGCAAAATAATTGGCGTCCATTTCTGATTCTTTTCCAATTGTAAAATTGGACGTGTCTGAAGTTAAAAGTCCCAAACTAGCAGAGCCACTTTCTTCTCCATTTATAAATAGTGTTGTTTCTCCTGATGAAGTAGTTGCTGCTATATGCGTCCAGATTTCATTTACAACAGTTGATGTAGAGGTAATTAGTGCAACACCATTTAGAGAGACACTTACTGTATTATCTGTGTTTACAGTAATATTAAAGTTTTGCTGTCCAATAACAGTTCGTGTTGAATTGGTTGCATTATTTCCTGTAATTCGAATGAATGCCATCAGTGTAGCTTCTCCAGAGTTAATTACATTACTATCTTCTACATAGTCGTTTCTTCCATCAAAGAATAGTGTATATTTATCTTCAAAATTTCTTGGAGATCCATAGTAATTTGTATTACTATCAAACGCATCTAAAATTCCATCATGATCCACATCAAGCGTTCCATCAATAATGCCATCGTGGTTGGTATCTAAATGAGCCCAAATTGTGCCACTAATGTCCGAGCCATTTGAAGTATCGTTTGTCGCATCATAACTATCTACATCTAAGTAATTTGGAATTCCATCTCCGTCACTGTCTAAAGGTGTTGGATAGTTTGCACTTCCGTGGTCGCTTCCTACACCATCATCATTTAAGTCCATAATAGGAAGTATTCCATCACCATCTGCTTGAGTAGAAGGATCTCCATCGTCTTTATCATTTCCAGTTCCAATTCCATCACCACTCACATCAATATCTCCCAAACCATCATATTCTACACTATCAAAAATACCATCATTATCACTATCTAAATCAATATAGTCTGGTGTTCCATCACCATCAGAATCGGGTATGGTGATACTTTCAAACAAATCGTGCATACCATTATTGTTTGTATCAACCCATGTTACTACGGAGTCATTGAATAGAGTAGCATCTTTATCGTTATCAGGTAAGTTGAGTTCTACAACATTTGGAATTCCATCATTATCATTATCTAAATCAACTGTATCTGAAATTCCATCGCCATCAGAATCGCATAATTGCTGCTTAACAAAAATATCGTCAATTGCTAAATCGTTTCCAATTCCTCCTAATTGGCTATTTATTAATTGCACTTTGAATTGTGTAAACGAAGTTGTAAATGTGGCACTCACATCTACCCAATCGCCTGCAGGTGATGTTGGTGGGATTAGACCAGAAGTTGCCGTAGCTATTTGATTTCCATTTGGGTCGTATATTAATATTTGTACTTCAGGACGAAGTCTTGTCGCAATATCTGGTGCATCTATTCTGTCTATATTTAATGCTGAAAAGCCATAGGTAATTGGCACATTAGGTGTTACCCCTACAATATCAGCTTCAAAAAATATTCCTGGCTCTTCATCTGCATTGAAAATAGCCATACGTCCGTCTACATCTCCAGGAGTGTGATCTTCCCCTACGTACCAATAGTCATCTGCCCATTGAGAAATATCACCTATTGGTGTTTGATCTACACCATCTCCATTGGCAATTTGATGATATACTGTATATTCTCCATCATTTAAACTGGTTGGATTGAAGGCAGTAGCACAAGCAGTTCCCGAACCATCTTCATAACAATAAGATGTGGTTACTCCAATTGTAAATGCATCTATTTCGACACGTGTTCCTGCATTAGATCCAAAGGATTCGTTCAGAAAAACTACCTCTGTTTGTGTTGCGTTAGACGAACTACTACATGATGCGTTTTCGAGTGTATCAACAATACCATCGTTATCATCGTCAATATCTACATTATCTGTTATACCATCACCATCTGTATCTGGAAATGTTTGTACACCTTCTCCTCTAACTACGAATGTAAAAGGATTTTCATCAGTATCATCACTACCTATGCTTATGATTGCTTGATGCACTGCAAGCGTTGATGGATTATAGCTTACCGTAAATGTAGTTGTTTCTCCAACACTTAATACTGTATCGGAAGGTTGAGTAACTGTGAAATCTGTACTTCCTGAACTTTGAATGATTGGTGACCCTACCAGATTCAAATCCAAACCTCCATTATTTGTAATAGTGTATACTTTTGTGATGGTTCCTTCATAAATATCGTATACCGCAAAATCAGTTCCGTTGTCAACAGTAGCATCTGCTAAAACAGCACCATTCGTAATGTTATTTCCATTTCCTGAAACAGCAATTTCTCCAGGAGAGCTTGGATCAATCATAAGATTTACAGAATAGTCTTCATATTCTCCTAAGTTCCCATCAAAAGAACCGTCACAAGAATCTGTAGGATGCCACCAATTTCGAAACGCAATACGCATTCTGGTTAGTCCAGCAGTAGCTGATGTAGGAATGGTAAAACTTGTTGACACAGAGTTCCCAGCAATAGTTCCTCCAGTTCCTGTACCTCCTTGAAACCATATATCTTCTCCAACATCAGTAAAATCTCCGTCATTATTTAAATCAATCCATACCGCAAACCCAACTTGCATCCAATTTTGTTCTTTGTTTACATCGATACGAATAGTTTCTGTATTTCCAATATAAACATCTGCTACATTAGCACTATAGTCTCCATATCCGTTGTCATAACCAGAAGAGTTGTCAATATTTTGTGCTAAAGAGCCAAAACGAACTCTGTTGATATAATGTGCTGCGTTCGTATTAGGTACATTTGGAGTACAGTATACATGATTGGGTGTCATAAAATTAAACATAGTTGAAAATGCGGAGTTGCTTCCATTACAAATGGCACTTACTTGAAGTTCATAGTTTGTATTGGAGCGTAAACCTACAATATTTAATGTGTTATCGGGTGATAATACAGACGTCCAACTTGTAGCTCCTACTTCTCTATATTGTATTTCATATGAAGATATAGCTGTAAGCTCATCCCAAGTAATGGTAGCTGTTGTAGCTTCTATAGTACTTGCGCTGATATTGCTTGGTGCTGTTGTGGCTACAATAGACACCATTTCTACAGCCGTTGCAGAATTCCCTGTAACACTATCATAATAGAGCCAATGTATAGTGTAATTTCCTTGTGCAGAAAAAGTTAACGGGTCACTTGTTGTAGGTGTAATAGTCCTACACTGATAAGATATTGTTTGTGCTGATGCGGTGTAATCACAATATGTAGTAACATTGGGTAAGGAAGGTGCAACCAAGATTCCTGTATATGGATTTACTGTAACTGTAGCAGTACAAGTATCTGTAAACCCATAGGAGTCTTCTACCGTTAAGGTTATAATGTTTGTTCCTATATCAGAACATGTAAAATTTGCTTTATCAATAGATAATATTGGCACTCCAGAATCAACCGTAGAGCCATTATCAATATCTGCAGGGATGATTGTAGCATTATCGAAGGCATCTAAAGTAATAGAGATATCATTACAATTTGCTTGTGGTGGTGTGATTGACAATGTTCCTTCTAAGATTAAATCATCAATATAATAGTTATCATTTCCGCCAGACGCATTTTGAAAATCACAACGAATAGTTGCTCTGAATCCTGTTGCAGTATCTGGAATTGAAACTGTATATGGGTTGGTATGCACTCCACTTACTCCAAACGCTAATGCATCTGATGCATCATTTGTTCCTTCAATTAATTTTACAGAAATATTTACCCATGTTCCTGATTCATAATATGAATAGTCCAACCAAAGGTCTTCTGCATTATCTGGATCGCCTAAAGAGTGATAAGCAATAGAGAACGTAACACTAGTGTATAAACTGATATCTTGATCGGCTAAAGCAATTGATGGTTGATTATCCCAGTAATTTTTGAACTCTAAACAATAATCACTTGAAGCAGGAGCTGTAACCGAACTATTTACAACTCTGATTACCCCATTTGTAGATGTTGCTACATAATCCCAATCATCTGTACCTTGATGTGTAGTGATATTTGAGCTCGCATATTGAGCTGCTATAGTTACTTGTCCTGTAGAGCTACCATTATTAAACTGTTGGCGTGCAATGGTTGTTTGCGATAAAGAATCGCTGAAACATAGTAAAGATAGAATAAAGAAAAGTGTACGTTTAGTAGAAAAATTGCAAATAAAATAAGTATAAAAACTTATATATTGATTCATGGCAGTTAGTTTTAGTAAGATAGGGAGACTTAATAAATTTCTCCCTAAAAATACTCCTTTTAGATTCTCTTACTGTTAAATGATAGGAATGTATCAAAGAAAGATAGTTTCGTATCAAATCGTCGACACAAAAAAGAAAATAGACTACATTAAAAACACTCTTTATCTTACAAATTGCTTTTTCGTCATCTTTTTTGGCTACTGTATAGAGTTTAGTTAGATTTTTTACTTTCTAAATGTATGTTTTTACCGTAACTACCTGATTTTTAAATTGTTTAATTTGAATAGTAATTTATAAACCAATAGTTATGAAAAAACTTACGTATACTTTGATAGTATCATTATTTGCTTTTTTAGCTTGTCAAACAGATACTATAAATTCAGAAGTAGAAGCTTTTGATAAAGAAAATCTGGAATGGAAAAACAACTTCGGCACATTTAATCTAATTCCTGAAAAATCAGTAAAAAACTTAGATGCTTACCTAGATCGACAATTACAAACCATTGCTAAAAGAGATCCTGTTCGCTACGGTTGTGTAACTTTTGTTAATGGGTATGCGATTATTGATGAAGGTTGTTCCATTACAAGTGGTGTTCCAAGAGACTATAGAGATTGTGATCTTAAAGGTGTTCGATATATTCAATGTGGTACATGGAATGCAAATCCTAACTGTGTAATTTGTGCTGTGGCTTATATTTTAGAATGCGACGGTGAATTGGGTTGGGTTTTAGGTTACAATATTATTTGCGATTACTCACAACCTGTTCCGCTATAATCTTTAAAAAGAATAAATTCAATAGCTTTAAAAAAACACCGATTCTGTATTTCGTCATTAAGTAAAATCGAAATACAGAATCGGTACTTTTAGAGCATCTCTCTATTATATTTCTTCTTTTCCAGCAAAGAACGCTTCTAGTTCCTTGAGTGTCGCTTCTGATTTGACAATATCTTTTACAACTTCACCCTTATTAAGTACCACTATCCTATCTGAAACTTCGGTAACGTGCATAAGGTCGTGACTTGAAACCAGTACTGTCGTTTCTTGATCGGCTGCTAAATTTTTAATGATTCCTTTTAAACGAATTTGAGTTGTAGGATCTAAATTTGCAAACGGTTCATCTAGTATAACTACCTCTGGATTTCCAATGAATGATGCCACAATTCCAGCTTTTTTCTGGTTTCCTTTACTAAGATCGCGCAAGTATTTTTTTTGATTAAGGATTTCTCCATGAAAAAAATCTTCAAATTGAGCCAATAAAGCATCTACATCAGCTTTGTTTTGACCACGAAGATCGCCAATAAAGTAAAAATATTCTTCTGCTGTAAGATACCCAATAAGGAAACTTTCATCAATAAACGATGAAGTAAAAGGCTTCCAGTCTTCGCTTTCATGCACCTTAATTCCATGATTACTTATGTGACCTGTTGTGGGTTGAATAAGATCTAATAAAAGGCTAAACAGAGTTGTTTTTCCAGCTCCATTATTTCCCACCAACCCAAAACTTTGTCCTTTTGGGATTTCAAGGCTATTAATGTTTAAAACAGTGTTTTGTCCGTATGTTTTTGAGATATTTTGTATTGAGATCATTGTATGTGTTTTTAACTGAGATTATTTTTCGCCAAAAGCTTCAATCGTTTTATATTTTCCTTTTTGATAAACTTTTTCAATTTGATTGAGGAAAAAGTTTCTAAACGCTAATCCAACTAACCCACTAGCTGCTAACGTAATGATTCCTGCATTAAGGTTATATCCTGTAATTAAGTACGGAATGTAAAATAATAATACCGGCAATAACATTTTAGGCAATGCAATTAACAACTGTGTTGGGTTAAATCCCTGAGTATTGCTAAATGCCTTTGCTTTTTCATTAAGTTTCACAGGAACTCTATTCAATGCACCTCCAAAAAGTGTAACAAATGAGTTAATTCCGATATTAAAGGATGCGCCTGCGGCAATCATTGCATATTTATCCCAACCAAAGTAAATATAGGGCGTGCTAAGTAAAAACGAAATAAATACGGCTAATACCATGAGGTACCATTTAGATTCTAAATATTTTCTATATGATATATTTTGACTCATTAGCATTTTATAATGTTCACTATCCCATGAAGGCACTAGTTGACCAAACGAAAATAAAAATCCTGCGGTGATAAAGATTGATGCAAACGCAACCATAGCAGGCATATCATCGTATGCTTTTTGGGTGAAGAAAAATAATCCGTAAAATAAGAAGAATGCAGATGCCATCAACACTTGTCGAGGACGCTTGTTGCGCCAAATCATTCGTACATCATTTTTCAAAAAAGTAGCCAGTTTTCCAAAACGATCCATCCAAGATAAATCTGAAGTTTTTACTTCTTTTATTTTTTTAGAAATCGCATTGTCAAGGTAAAAACGCTTATTGAGGTAATCGAAATTAAGATAGTATAGAAATCCTGCCAAAGCCATTGGAACAATTACCAAGTATGGATGATTGTATATTCCGTTAAAAACAACACCAAATAACTCTGACACTTTGTACACTTGGAAGTATTCCAAAGCTCCTAATAGTACAAGCAATGCTAATACAATATAAAATACTGTATTGCTTTTATTTACCAACACATTCAAGAAGTTTAATGACTGCGTAATTGCAAGCACCGATAAGAACCAAAAAATGACATGCAACGGAGCATATCCGTGAAATAGCAATACAATACTATAGGGTAAAAAGATAAAAAGCGGAATAAAATTAAAAAATGAAATCATCGTTTTTCCTAAAAGGAAGTGAATGATTGTTTTTTGTTTTATAGGAACAACCATTAGTGGCTTAATGTTCATTACAGGCATTTGCTGCATGAAATAGCGAATAATAAGATCGAGCATAAACCAAAAGATGAGAAAATTGTTGACAATTACCATCGGATCTTGTCCAGGAAGCGCTTTTTTTATGATAAAATAAATTCCTGTTCCTAGAAATATCGCCATACCACCAAAGTATAAGGCTGCAAAAAACAGTAAAATTTTAATCGCAACCCCTTTTTGAAAAGAAGCCGACCGGGCAAATTCTTTCCATTGTAAGCTTAAAAATTTTTTAATCATTATGTATGTGAATTGGTTGTAGTGTTAGTATCAAATTTAAGGATTTGTTACAGTTTCAATGTCAAAAATTAACTTTTTTATGTTCAAATATTCATCTTTTTATAGATTCATTTTTTATATGTTTCGTGTTTTCAGAAGTAATTTATAGTAAATCGTTTTTAAAGCCTTTGAGTATTGTTTATTTTTGCACAATATTCGCAAAAGTGATCATTTTAAAAAATTGTCAATGTCAAATTTCCATTCGTTAGAAGTATATCGTATACATAGAGAAACTCCAACTGCTATTAGTGTTGAATTTAATGTTCCACCTGCATTACAACCTTCTTTTTCTTTTAAAGCTGGACAGTATATTACTTTAAAAACTTCAGTAAATGGTGAGGAAGTTCGCAGAGCATATTCGCTTTGCACAACTCCCAATGAAAATACGTGGAAAGTTGCTATTAAAGAAGTTGAAAACGGAACTTTTTCAACATATGCCAATAGAAAATTAACCGAAGGCGCTACATTAGATGTACACACTCCTGAAGGTAATTTTATATATACACCTTCCACACATAAAGGAGCGATTGCGTTGTTTGCTGCCGGTAGTGGAATTACTCCAATTATGAGTATTTTGAAAACAGCTTTGGCTTATGGAAATACGGTGGCTTTGTTGTATGGAAATAAATCTGTAGATGAAACTATTTTTAACGACGAGCTGATGTCTTTAGCTAGTAAATATCCTAACTTTTATTTGAAGTTTGTATACAGTCAAGCACGTGCCGAAAATGCTTTGGCTGGGCGAATTGATAGTGCTGCGGTCAATTTTGTATTGAAAAATCAATTAAAAGATGTTGATTTTAGTCATTATTATATATGCGGGCCTGAAGCCATGATTCATACTGTATCTGATACATTAAAAAATAATGGTATTGCAGAAGATGCTATCAATTTTGAATTATTTACTTCTTCAGAAGAAACCAATAAAGCTGCAGAAAATATTTCTGGAACCACACGTATTTCTATTACTGTTGATGATGAAGATTTTACTTTTGAAATGGACGCTAGTGAAACCATTTTGGATGCTGCTTTAAAGCAAAAAATAGACGCACCATATTCGTGTCAAGGAGGTATTTGTAGTAGCTGCATTGCTAAAGTTGTAGAAGGAAAAGCGGTTATGGAAAAAAATCAAATTTTAACTGATAGTGAAATTGAAGAAGGTATGATTCTCACTTGTCAAGCACACCCTACAACTACAAGTATTAAAATTGATTACGACGACATTTAATACATTGGTATATACTAAAAATATCCCTTTATAGTACTTCTATAATCTTTTCATAAACCATTTCAGGTGTAATGGTTTCCATTACGTTTTCATATCCTTCAGGAAATTTGTTTCCATAAATGGAAGTAGGCAGCAAAGGGTATTGTTCCTTATCGGCTATAAGTGCATGTGTTTTGGGTTGTCCGAACGGATAAAATCCTGCATAAGGATGCGTAACGCCCCAAATGGTTACTACTTTTCTACCAAACATTGCAGCTAAATGAGCATTTCCTGAGTCCATGGATAACATAACATCTAAGTTGGATATTAAAGTCAGCTCTTCCTCAAAAGAAAATAAGCCTGCGCAACTATGAGCATTTTTGTACTTTTTTTCCCAATCAATCAACTGCTTCTTATCTGCTGGACCGCCAAATAATATAATCTTACAAGTAGAAGCTTCATTAAGTTTGGCAATAACACTTTCCATAGACGATTTAGGATATGTTTTTCCATCGAACGCTGCAAAAGGAGCAATTCCAATCCACTTTTTAGCATCTTTCCCAATAAATAAAGAAATTTTCTCTGTTAATGGTAACCGTGGCAACACATCTTCTTGTGTAAGCTGAATAGGAAAACCTAATTTATTAAAAACATCTGCGTACCGTTGATGCGTTGTTTTGAGTTGTTTAAACTGCTGGTTTTCTGTACGAGTTAGTGCTTTTTTTTCAGCTCTACCTTTGTCAATTCTACAAAGTTGATATCCAGATATTTGAAAATAGGCTCCTAATATTTTTGAACGCAAAACATTATGCAAATCTGCAATGGCATCTATGTTTTGTTTTTTTAATTCTCTATACAATTTAAATAAGCCAAACACGCCACTGTGCTTTCCTTTTACATCTGCTGCATGAAATGTTACATTGGGTAGTTGTTGAAACATTGGCTTAAAAAAAGCCCTCGAAAGCACCGTAATTTTGACATGCGGATAACTTCTATTCATTGCTTTAATGACTGGCACACACATAGCAACGTCTCCCATTGCGGAGAGACGTATAACTAAAATATGCTTTGAAGTTGATCCCATTTTTATGGAGACTTCTTTTATTTGTTTTTATTGTAGAGTACAGGGTTCAAATCGTCGTCATTATACATTTTCATCTGCTTGTAGACTTTCATGTATTTATTACCATTCTCTATATCTATAATTAATTGATCTATTGCTGTCGACAAGTCTACACGTTGTTCTAATAACACATTTAACTTTGCTTGACATTTTTCTTTGTGCGTTTCAGAAGCATCTTTTCGATCTACTTCTTCTTGCATGTGGTATATTTTTAATGCCAAAATTGATAACCGATCAATAGCCCATGCAGGACTTTCAGAATTAATAGTCGCTGTTTTTTTGGGTTGAACATCTTTATATTTTTGTAAAAAATAGCTATCAATATATTCAACAGTATCTGTTCTATCTTGGTTTGAAGCGTCAATTAGCCTTTTTAATTTCAGTGCTGCAACAGGATCAATATTAGGATCACGGATAATATCTTCATAATGCCATTGCACTGTATCAATCCAATTTTTTCGATATAATAAGTGTTCTATTTTATCTTTTGGGTACGGATTTTCAAACGGTTGATCTACATCATCAATGATATGATATTTGTCAATACTTTCTTGAAATATTTTATTGGCTAAATCGCTAAACATAGTTCTTTTATTTTGGTGCAAATATACGCTAATATTTCATTCTAGGAGATATCATAAAAAAAGCCGCAGTAATGCGGCTTTTCATATGGTTCAGGGAAGTTGCTATTGGTTATTTCTTAATGAACTTTTTGCTAGCAACTTTATTTCTCGATACAAATTTAGCATAGTACATTCCTGGCGCTAATCTTTGTACATCAACTTTTCCTTCTTCTCCAAATTGACTTGCCGTTGTAGTCATTACTTTGTATCCTCTGTCATTGTATATTTCTACAGTTACATCACCTGCAAACTCTTCTGTATTGATGGTAATTTCTCTAACAGCTGGGTTTGGATAAAGGTGTAATCTATCTGAAATGTCTTCTGGAGTTTCGCTTAATGCACTTCCGTTTGTTATAAGAACATTTCCAGTGTTGGCATCTCTTGATGTAGAGTTTAGGTTTACATAGTTGATTCCAAAGTTTACTCCTGTTAATGAACCTGTCATTACTGTTGGATATACTCCATCAGGGTTTGCAGTTCCTGTATCAGGATCATACGTAGGTGTCCAAGACTCGAATGGTGG
>NZ_LBMH01000014.1 GCF_001005305.1 Kordia zhangzhouensis | reverse complement strand
ATTTTACATTGAAGAGATAGGGTTTTATATAACGTTTAAATTTATAGAAAATAAAAAAGCCTTATTTTTTTTTAAAATAAGGCTTTTTTAGAAAGTTATTAGTAGTGGTAATGTTATAATTTGAAAGAAACAGATAAAGTAACGTTAGAATTTACGTTATTAATATTAGCTGTATCTACTAAACCAACTTGAAAAAGTTGAGAATTTCTAATTTGCTCGCTTCGGTCATAGGCCAAGTCAATAGAAAAGCTACCAAAACTATAACCTAATCCTAATGAATACCCTTCTAAATCACCAATTGTGTTCCCGTTTTTGTATGGACTTTCCTCAAAACGATATCCTCCGCGTAAGCTGAATTTATCAATTCGATATTCGCCACCAACTCTATAACTTGATGCAGCTTGCAATTGATTTTCAATAGAGCTGTTAGCTT
Organism: Kordia zhangzhouensis; assembly: GCF_001005305.1. Taxonomy (GTDB): domain Bacteria; phylum Bacteroidota; class Bacteroidia; order Flavobacteriales; family Flavobacteriaceae; genus Kordia; species Kordia zhangzhouensis. Next base: position 62,175 of record NZ_LBMH01000014.1, on the reverse strand, counting down.
GTAGAAAATCGTTAGTTGGACGTAATTTAGCATTTGAAAAATCTTTTAATGAGTAATCAAAACTAATTAAGCCTCTTTTTCCAAAAATGTAAGCAAAACTACCATTAATACTCCCTGGAGTAACTATTCGATGTTCTCTATATGCGTTTATTACATTAGGGAAAATATCTCTTCTTAGAATATCGCTTGGGTTTCCAGGATCTCGAAAATCAGTACTTAAGCTCTGAATAAGTTCGTCATTTAAACTATACCATGTTGGAGATTGATACGAACCTCCTAGACGTATATTTTGCAATTTTAAGATTGCTCCAAGTTGAAAGGAAATACCAGTACCATATGTGTATAATTCATTAGAAAATTCAGCATATTGCAGGCCTGAAGCGGTTGCAACGGGTGTTTCTATTAAAACTTTTCGTTCTCTATAATCAACGTCATGTGAGTTGATATTGATACCTAAAAGAAGGTTGTTTTTATATTGAGTCGCAAAATTGAATGTGTATTTTCTATTGAAGCCTGAGGTCTGTACTACATAATTGTGATCTGCACCAGCAGAATAATCGGCATTTGAGCTATACGAAGTGTTAGCGTTGTCGTTGCTATCAGGATTAATTACAAAACCTTCATATCCTAAGAAACCTTGTTGGGCGGCAAATCCGAAGTCTTCACCTAAAATCAAATACGTGTCAGTATCACTTTCTCCAGGTTGTTGAGCAATGACTCCTAACTCTTGACCGTTGGCAAAGGTTACAAAATAATCAGCAATTCCTCTTGTGCTATTTCTACCTGTAGCAAAAAAGTTATTATAATAATTGTCATTATTTTGAACGTTCAGTCCTAAAGAAATTTTTCTCCAATCTCCATCGCCAACATTATTAAATACAAAAGCTATTCCGGCTTGATTTAAATCAAATTCCGATTCATTGCTATTGGCTAAAGTTCCAAAATAGGAAACATCGTTATCATTTGAATAATTACTAAGAGAAATTGTAACTTCTCCAGTATTGAAAACTGCTGATCCAGCAGGATTGATAGTAAAGGCAGAAAAGTCACCTCCAAGAGCTCCAAAAGCTCCACTCATTGCTCTAAAACGTGCGGTTCCATTCAGATTTTCAGTAGAATATCGAACAACGTCATTTATATTTTGGGCGTGACTTATAGACAAAGAGAGAACGCCTATGAATAGTATAAATACTTTTTTCATAATGTGATTTAGTATTGTTAGGGATAATGGATTAATATATAATTTTAGCTTCTGCCACCTCTTCTACCACCTCCAGAAGATCTACTTCCGCTAGAAGATGATCTTCTGCCTCCAGATGAATATGTTCCTCTATTTGAGGAAGATGATTGGCTTCTGTTATAAGATCTTGTTGAGTTATTTGAACGTGTAGATCGAATGCGTGAATTAGAAGATCTAGTAGCACGAGTGTTTCTAGTGTTACGTGTACTTCTAGTTGCTCTAGTATTTCTTGAACCGTCAGAAGGACGAACACTTCTGTTATTACTTCTTCTGGAAGATCTAGAATTTGAGTATCGAGTACTATTTCTATTGGTTGTTCTTGAATAAAAATCAGCTCTTCTATTAGCTAGTGCTCTGTTAGCATATGTTCTTCTCCCTCTGTTGTATGCGTAGTTTCCGTAATAAGGAGATCTCCAATATGGGTTGTAATACCCTGCATATCCCCAAGAATTCCAGCCCCAAGCCCAGTTGTTCCAGCCCCAAGGATTCCAAGCCCAGTTATTCCATCCCCAGCCCCAGTTATTCCAGCGATTCCAACCCCAACGGTTCCAACCCCAGCCATTCCAGCCCCAGTTGTTCCAAACTCCAAATCCAGCACCACCATATACATTAATGGTAATGTCTTCAGTAGTTTCTCCCCATGGAGAATAGCTTTCGGAGTAGCGGATATTGTCAACATTTGTTTCAGGAGTAGTTTCGTTTTGGCTAGAGTATGATTCTACATCAGTAAAAATATCACCATATCGATCGTCAGCTTCTAACGATTTTTGTTCAAAATAATTTTGGTATGCGTTACTATTGTTGGAGTCGTAGCTTTGTCCATATTCAACAGTTTCGCCTCTAGTATCATCAGTTTCATATATACCATCATCATAAGTGGCTTGTTGATACATTCCACAAGATGTTAATGTCAAAGAAGCCAATACTAAAGTTAGTAAGGCTGGTATGTTGTTTTTTAAATGGTAAATTACTCGCATATCTCCTAAAATTAATTGTTGAACAATACAAAAATAGTTAGTTTTGCCGAAACTATTTTTTATTTAACATAAGCACAATATTTGTGCCAAACTACTAGTAATGAGTAAGAAATTAACAAAGAGAACTGAAGACTACTCCAAATGGTATAATGAATTGGTGGTAAAGGCTGATTTAGCGGAGAATTCGGCAGTACGAGGTTGTATGGTAATCAAACCTTATGGCTATGCAATTTGGGAAAAAATGCAAGCACAATTAGATAAAATGTTCAAAGAAACTGGACATGAAAATGCGTATTTTCCACTCTTTGTGCCCAAGAGTCTTTTTGAAGCAGAAGAAAAAAATGCGGAAGGATTTGCAAAAGAATGTGCTGTGGTAACGCATTATCGATTGAAAACTGACGAAGAAAATAAAGGGAAACTTATTGTAGATCCTAATGCTAAGTTAGAGGAAGAATTAATAGTGCGTCCTACAAGTGAAGCTATTATTTGGAACACTTATAAAAATTGGATTCAATCATACAGAGATTTACCAATTCTTATCAATCAATGGGCAAATGTTGTACGTTGGGAAATGCGTACTCGTTTGTTTTTGCGTACTGCAGAGTTTTTATGGCAAGAAGGTCATACTGCACATGCAACCAAAGAAGAAGCGGTAGCAGAATCGTTACAAATGCAAAAAGTCTATGCAGAGTTTGCAGAAGATTTTATGGCTATGCCAGTAGTAAAAGGAGCAAAAACAGAAAGTGAACGTTTTGCGGGAGCTTTAGATACGTATACAATTGAAGCTTTGATGCAAGACGGAAAAGCGCTACAAGCAGGAACTTCTCACTTTTTAGGGCAAAACTTTGCGGAAGCTTTTGATGTAAAATATGTAACTAAAGAAGGAAAGCAAGAATTAGTTTGGGCAACTTCTTGGGGAGTTTCAACGCGTTTAATGGGAGGATTAATCATGACGCATAGCGATGATGCTGGATTGGTATTGCCACCAAAATTAGCGCCAATACAAGTCGTTTTTGTACCTATTTATAAAAATGAAGAACAATTTGAAGCTATTTCTGAAAAGGTAGCTGAAATAACAGATTCATTAAAAGCAAAAGGAGTTTCTGTAAAATTTGATAAGCGAGATACATTACGACCAGGGGCAAAATTTGCAGAGTGGGAGTTAAAAGGAGTTCCATTAAGAATTGCGATGGGAGCACGTGATCTTGAAAATGGTACTTTAGAGATTGCCAGAAGAGATACTTTTGAAAAACAATCGGTGGCTCAAGAGAATACTGTAGAAACTGTATTGGAATTGTTAGAAGAAATACAAGACAACTTATTTTCAAGAGCTAAAACATTTAGAGAAGAGCATACAACTGAAGTAGATTCATTTGAAGAATTTAAAGAAGTAATTGAAACCAAAGGAGGATTTGTATCTGCGCATTGGGATGGCACTGAGGAAACTGAAAGTAAAATAAAAGAACTTACAAAGGCTACCATACGTTGTATTCCTTTAGATGCTTTGGAGGAAGAAGGAAAATGTGTATATTCGGGGAATCCTTCTAAGAAAAGAGTGTTATTTGCGAAAGCATATTAAAAAAAATAAAAAAAAATTAAAAAATAGTTGGAGCATATAAAAATAGTTGTATTTTTGCATCCGCTAACAGAAATAATGGCCCGTTCGTCTAGGGGTTAGGACGCCAGGTTTTCATCCTGGTAACAGGGGTTCGAATCCCCTACGGGCTACAAATTTTTTCTGAAAGTTTATTTTGCAAATGTCAATTATTAAATTAAATTTGCATCCTCATTGAAAAATGATGGCCCGTTCGTCTAGGGGTTAGGACGCCAGGTTTTCATCCTGGTAACAGGGGTTCGAATCCCCTACGGGCTACTAAACATTTTAAGTTTAAAAAAGTTAATTAAAAAGAAATGGCAAATCACAAGTCAGCATTAAAAAGAATTAGAAGCAACGAGACTAAGCGCCTTAGAAATAGATATCAGCACAAAACCACTCGTAACGCTATTAAAAAGTTAAGAGAATTGACTGATAAGAAAGAAGCTGAGACATTATTTTCTAGTGTAGCTTCAATGATTGATAAGTTGGCAAAGCGTAATATTATCCATGATAATAAAGCTGCTAACTTGAAGTCTAAGCTTGCTAAGCATGTAAGTTCTTTATAAGAAGTTATTACACTTAAAAGATAGTATAAAAAAACTCCAAATTAGATTGGAGTTTTTTTATGTCCTTTTTTTTCTAAAAACATAAGAGTTAAAAAAAAGCTACTTGATATACTAATCAAGTAGCTTTTTTAATAACTTTTTATACAATAGTTTCTTCTTTATCCATTCATAGAAAGTAGAAACTCTTCATTATTTCTCGTTTGTTTAATGCGTTGGTTAATGAATTCCATGGCTTCTACAGGATTCATATCTGCTAAATATTTACGCATTACCCACATACGTTGAATCGTATTATCATCAAGTAATAAATCATCTCTTCTAGTGCTAGAAGAAGTAAGGTCAATCGCTGGGAAAATACGTCTATTGGAAATTTTACGATCCAACTGAAGTTCCATATTACCAGTTCCTTTAAACTCTTCAAAAATAACCTCGTCCATTTTTGAACCAGTTTCTGTCAATGCTGTAGCTATGATTGATAATGAACCACCACCTTCTATATTTCTTGCAGCTCCGAAAAAGCGTTTAGGTTTGTGCAATGCATTTGCATCAACACCACCACTTAATATTTTTCCTGAAGCAGGTTGAACAGTGTTGTAGGCTCTAGCTAGTCTAGTAATTGAATCTAGAAGAATTACTACATCATGACCACATTCCACCAAACGTTTTGCTTTTTCTAAAACAATATTGGCAACTTTTACATGGTCTGATGCTTCTTTGTCAAAAGTTGAAGCAATCACTTCTCCTTTTACATTGCGTTGCATATCTGTAACTTCCTCTGGACGTTCATCAATTAGCAAAATAATTTGATATACTTCTGGGTGATTGGCAGCTATCGCATTAGCAACATCTTTTAGTAACATGGTTTTACCAGTTTTAGGTTGCGCTACAATCATTCCACGTTGCCCTTTTCCGATAGGAGAAAATAAATCAATAATTCGTGTAGAAATAGTGCTTTGACGTTCAGCTACTTTAAATTTCTCATCGGGAAATAACGGAGTCAAATGCTCAAAAGCGACACGGTCTCTTACAACGTCTGGGTCTAACCCGTTAATTTTGCTAACTTTAATTAATGGAAAATATTTTTCACCTTCTTTTGGAGGTCTAATAATACCTAAAACTGTATCTCCAGTTTTTAATCCGAACAAGCGGATTTGTGATTGTGATACATAAATATCATCTGGAGAGGATAAATAATTATAATCAGAAGAACGTAAGAAACCATATCCATCTTGCATGATATCTAAAACTCCTTCACTTTCTATAATACCATCAAACTCAAAATCAGGTTCGCGATAGCGATTGCGTTGGTCTTTATTTCCGTTGTTCTTATTGGAATTGTCTTTCTTATTATTATTATGTTTATTTTGTTGCGAATGATCTTTCTTATTCGCATGCTTGTTATGTGATTGCTTCTGATTGTTATTATTGTTGGAGTTATTTTGATTATCCGAAGAATCTTTGGTATTCTTTTTTACATCTTCATTTTTAGAATTAGAAGCTGTATTTTTTTGAGTCTTCTCTATAGTTTTATTCGAAGTTCTCTGTTGTTTTTGATTAGAACTAGTAGACTTTTCAGTAGAAAGCTCTTGCTTTTTTTGAGGAGCAGACGTATTCTTGTCAGTAGTTTGGTTAGGTTCTCTTTTAATTCGTTTCCTTTTTGCAGGCGCTTTCTTATCGTCTGTTTTAGGTTCAGACTTTGTAATAGGAGCTACAGATTCAGGATTGATAGCTTGATGATCTAAAATCTTGTATATCAGATCTAATTTCTTTAAAGTTCGATACTTGGGAACGGCTAAAGTTTTGGCAATTTCTTGCAATTCGGGTAGCTTTTTGCTCTTTAATTCTGAAATTTCTAACATGTATAAATTTGTAAATGAATTTTTCTTGAAAATGAGTAGTGATACTCGTAAGAAGACGTAAATCCGTTGATAGCAACAGATTATGAATTGTTCATGCAATAATACAAATTTATTTTAATAAACAAAATAGTATTTTATGAAAAGAACTATTATTTTTGTGTTCCAAAATTGAGATATGATTCAAAGAATTCAAAGTATATATATGTTATTAGTTGCAGGAATTTGCGGCGGATTAACATTTGTATTTAGTTTGTATTCGCTAGAAAATGAAGTAGAAGTATTTGCAAAAGACGATCCTTTATATTTAGGGATTTTTGTGGCATCCGCAGCACTAGCATTAATCACTATCTTTTTATATAAAAATAGAAAATTACAATTCGTGTTGAATAGATTCAACATCTTATTACACCTTATTTTATTAGGGATATTTGTATATCGAATGCTAAATTTATCTGGAGGGATTGAAAAAATCTCTGAGAAAGGTATTGGGGTAATCATTCCTATTATTTCTATCGTTTTATTAGTGCTCGCAAATCGAGCAATTAAAAAGGATGAAGACCTTGTAAAATCTGTAGATCGATTGCGATAAACCTAACATCTTAGTAATCTTAGTGCGTAAAACTCCAAAGTGTGAAAACTTTGGAGTTTTTTTATCTGTGAAGGCTAAATAATAACTTAAAAGTCATTGCAGCAATGAAATGTACTCTTTGTATGATTGTGTAAGGTTGACCAAGTGAAAATACGTGAATCTAAAAAGCAAGAAAATCACGTTTAAATGTAAGTAGATACAGTTGTAAGTTTATAAATACAAAAACTTAAAAAACTCCAATTATGGGACTTACAGCTTCAATTTATGGTGGTGGACCTTTTTATCCAGGACCAAATTCTGTGTTACAAACAATAAATAGCTCAGGTTTTACAACATTAGTTTGCTGGGCATTACATGTGCATCACAATGGAGATCTTGTATATAATGATACACCAGTGGTGTCAAACGGTGAATATATAGGAGACCCTTCTTGGGCTTCAGAATTGGCGAAAGTAAAAGAAGAAGGTAGTATTAACCGTATTTTATTTTCCATTGGAGGTTGGCAAACCAATGATTTTTATAACATAATGAACCTTTTAAATACGCAAGGAGATGGTCCGACAAGTGTTTTATATAGAAACTTTCAAGCTTTATTAAAAGAAATACCAGTAATTGATGGAATAGATTATGATGATGAAGGTAATTACAGTATAAATACAATTGTAAGATTTAGTAGAATGCTAGCAGGAATCGGATATCAACAAATTACTTTTTGTCCATACACGAATAGCCCATTTTGGATTAATTGTTTGGTTTCTATTGAGCAAACCCATCCAGGATTGGTAACCGGTTTCAATTTGCAATGTTATGCAGGTGGAGCATATAATATTGGAAATGTAAAGCAATATTGGATTGAACCACTGCAAAAAGCCATGTCAAAAGGATTTGACGCCGCTGCATTTATTAATCCAGGTTTATGGTGTACACATGGGGATAATTGCGATCAAGGAATGAATCCAAAACAAGTAAATGCTCAATTTGGGAAATGGAAAAAAGAGGGTATTACAGGCGGGTTTATTTGGTTATATGATGATATTGAGAAATGTGGAAATGATCCAGCGGCTTACGCTGCAGCAATCTTACATGGATTGAGTTAAAAAACGACAATTTATATACAACGAGTCTCAGTATACAGATGAGGCTTGTTGTTTTAATACCGATTGGCAAGTTCAATAATCTCTAAATCTTTAATTTTATTATTGTCAATTACAAAACGCAACATAGTTCGTACTTTATGAAAGCCATGTTTTCCGCAAGCTCCAGGATTCATGTGTAGCAAATTTAATTTTTTATCAAACATTACCTTTAATATATGAGAATGACCGCAAATAAACAATTGAGGTGGGTTTTGCCGAATTTCTTCTCGAACACGTACATTATATTTGTTGGGATAGCCTCCAATATGCGTAATCCAAACATCAACATTTTCACACATAAAGCGATTATGTTCAGGAAATTCCATACGTGCTTTGTCATTGTCAATATTACCAAACACACCGCGTAACGGTTTCAATTCTTTAATTGTATCAGTAACTGATAATTCTCCGATATCTCCTGCGTGCCATACTTCGTCAGCATTTTTAACATGTTTCAAAATCTGATCATCTATATGACTATGTGTATCGGATAACAGTAAAATTTTCTTCATGAATTGTTTTGGTAAAACTTTCCTAAATAAATGTGAATTCCCGTAAAATAATGAATTAAAACTTATCTTTGTGAGTCTGTAACAAAAGTAGCAAAATACCTTGAGATACTTCATTGAACTTTCTTATCACGGCAAAAAATATCATGGTTGGCAAAATCAACCAGATGCAATTTCAGTACAGGAAGTTATTGAAAAAGCCCTATCTACAATACTGAGAACAGAAATTGCTATTGTTGGTGCAGGAAGAACAGATACAGGTGTACATGCAAAGCAAATGTATGCACATTTTGATACAGAAAAAATCTTTGATAGTTCCGCTTTAACATATAAACTGAACTCGTTTTTGCCCAATGATATTGCTATACATGCAGTTTATAAAGTTGCAAACGATGCACATGCGCGATTTGATGCTATGAGCAGAACATATGAATACTGGATTGTTACAAAAAAAAATCCTTTTCATATTCATTCGGCACATACAGTTTATAAAAAACTAGATGTTTCATTAATGAATGAAGCTGCCAAAGAACTGTTTAATTACAAAGATTTTAAATGTTTTTCCAAGACACATACAGATGTAAAAACATATATCTGCACAATAGAAAAAGCAATTTGGGAACAAAAAAATGAAGTATTGATTTTTACCATACGTGCAGATCGCTTCTTACGAAATATGGTACGTGCTATTGTGGGGACTTTACTAAATGTAGGTTTGGGCAAACTATCCATTACAGAATTTAAAAAAATTATAGAATCAAGAGATCGAAGCAACGCAGGAACTTCAGTGCCAGGAAAAGCATTATATTTAACAGAAGTAAGCTATCCTGCAGAAACATTTACAACACATGAGTAAAGTAACAGGAAAAGTATTTGATGTAGGACTTTTTAAACGTTTATTAACGTACACCAATCCATATAAAATTACGCTATATTTTGTGGCGCTTGCAGCAATTTTATTATCGGTTTTTGCAGTTGCACGTCCTGTATTATTGAAGTTTACGGTAGATAATTATATAGTGACTAAAGATAAAGAAGGATTATTACTTTTCATTCTTTTTATGCTAGGTGTATTAGTATTAGAAGTAATTTTTCAATTTCTATTTGTGTTTTATGCGAACTGGTTAGGGCAAAGTATTGTAAAAGATATTCGAACAAGATTGTTTCATAAAATGCTACAATTTAAAATGGCATATTATGACAAATCTTCGGTTGGACGGTTAGTTACCAGAGCTGTAAGCGATATTGAAACAATTGCCAGCATTTTCAGTCAAGGATTATTTGTAATTATAGCAGATCTTTTAAAAATGTTGGTAGTAATGGGAGTCATGCTCTGGATGAGTTGGAAACTTTCACTCATAGTTTTTACAATACTTCCGCTAATTGTTTATGCAACACGTGTTTTTCAAAAAGCGATGAAAGCTGCTTTTGAAGAAGTAAGAGCACAAATATCCAATTTGAACTCATTTGTACAAGAACGTGTTACAGGAATGAAGATTGTTCAATTGTTTTCTCGTGAAGAAACCGAATATCAAAACTTTAAAGAAATCAATGAAAAGCACAAGCAAGGATGGCTAAAGACAATTTGGTATAACTCTATCTTTTTTCCAATTCCCGATTTGGCCAACTCAATTGCAGTTGGTTTAATTGTTTGGTACGGAGGGTTGATGTCTGCCACAACTGCTTCGGTACAATTAGGAAACATTTTGGCGTTCATTATGATGATAGGCATGTTGTTTAGACCGTTGCGACAAATTGCAGATAAGTTCAATACTTTACAAATGGGAATGGTGGCCGCTGGACGTGTATTTTCAATCTTAGATACAGAAAGTAAAATTGAAGATAAAGGAGAAATCACAAATTTGGACATTCAAGGAAATATTTCATTTGAAAATGTTCGTTTTTCATATGTAGAAGATGAAGAAGTATTGCATGGAATTTCTTTTGATGTCAAACAAGGACAAACAGTCGCTATTGTAGGAGCTACTGGCGCAGGAAAATCTACAATTATTAATTTATTAAATCGTTTTTATGAAATTGATTCAGGAATCATTCGTATTGACGGAATTGATATAAAAAATGTACGATTGGCGGCATTACGCGAAAAAATAGCAGTTGTATTACAAGATGTATTCTTATTTGCAGATACTATTCTCAATAATATTACATTACAAGATACCTCTATTACCAGAGAAAAAGTAGAAGAAGCGGCTCGGCAAATTGGGGTGCATGATTTTATCATGAGTTTGCCTAATACCTATGATTATAACGTAAAAGAACGCGGTGGGATGTTGTCATCTGGTCAGCGTCAATTGATTTCTTTTTTACGAGCATATGTAACAAATCCACGAATCTTAATTTTAGATGAAGCAACATCTTCGGTCGATTCGTATTCTGAACAGCTAATACAAAATGCTACAGACACAATTACAAAAGGTAGAACATCTATTGTAATAGCACATCGATTGGCAACAATTAAAAAAGCTGATACAATTATAGTAATGGATGCCGGAAATATTGTAGAGCAAGGGTCGCACGAAGAATTACTGCAAATTGAAAATGGGTATTACAAAAATCTCTACGAAGTACAATTTATTCAGCAGGAAACAACCTAATAATTATTTTAGTTTCCATTCATTTTTTGCTGTTCTATCATTTCGATAAAGCTTCCATCAACAAGCATTGACAAAACGATAAGTATACCAATGATAAAAACAATAATTATATAAAAAATACTTCCAATCACTATAAAAAGCAGTGACTTTATAAGAATTTGCTTTAAATTCAGCCTAAACAAACGTTTTAAAACATAGCCTACATAAATAGTACTTAAAGGAATAGATAATAATACGAAGTATTGCAAGAGTGGTGCATACACAATGATACAAACCAAATACATTAAATTTAACAACACTACCGTATGTGAATATGCATATAAATAAATTATAGTGTGTTCAGTATAATTGTATTGTTTATAATTGTAAAAAACAATCTTAGAAATTAAAGCAAGCAGCGGAATAATCAGTAAGTAAATGAGTGATTGAAAATCTACAAATCCCGACATAAAATTGGAAAACAGTTGCTTTTGCGCTTCCGATTGCTGTGAACTGTTGAAAACATCCATTGCATCTGTGAAAATATTAGGATAAAATTTCAAAAAAATAAATGTAAGAAAACCTGTAATTGTCAAAGAGATTGCAAAATAATTAAAAACGTGTAAGTATTTTTTTCGTGTTCCTTGTATATAACTTTCAATTACTTCTTCTGGTTGGGTAAACATATGACGAATAGTTTTAAAGAAAACATTGTCGTAGTTTAAAAAGCGTTCTGAAAAATCTTGCCAAAGATTTTTCAGAGTTAATCGGTTACGAATAATTTTTGCACCGCAATTTGCACAAAATTGATCGGTCTCTTGGAGTGTAGTATTACAGTTTTTACAATATAAAAGGTGTGGGTTCATACGGAGTAAATCAATTCAAATCATTTTGAACCATTTCTTGAAGCATTCCTATATCTTCGTATAGTACAAACTCGCCGTCGCGGATATAGGAAATTTGGCCGGTTTCTTCCGAAACTACTAATACAAGGGCGTCAGTCTTTTCGGTAATTCCAACAGCAGCTCTATGGCGTAATCCGAAGCGTTGCGGAATCATGGTTTCTTTTGAAACGGGTAAAATTACACGTGTAGCTGTGACTCGATTCCCTTGAATAATAACAGCACCATCATGTAATGGACTATTTTTAAAGAAGATACTTTCTAACGTAGGAACATTTACGTCCATGCCCATCTTATCACCCGAATCTTTGACAAAATCCAGTGAATTATTTCGTTCAATTACAATAATAGCACCAGTTTTTGAAGCAGACATTTTGGTGCAAGCTTTAACAATAGCTTCAATGTCGGTTTCTGTATTTACATCTTGTTTTAGGAATTTGAAATGTTTTATAAAACGGCGTTTGGTCGCAAAATTGGTAGAACCAATCATTAATAAAAACTTTCTGATTTCTTGTTGAAAGACAATAAATAAAGCAATAATTCCTACGTTGATAAAACCGCCAAAAATATTGCTTAATACCTTCATATCCAAAGCTTCTGTTACTTTCCAAATAATGAAAATAATAACGATTCCAATAAAAATATTAATCGCTGCCGTTCCTTTTACAAGTTTATAGATATAATACAAAAGCACGGCAACGAGAATAATCTCAATAAAATCTAGCAGGTCAAAATTTAAAAAATCGATAAAATCCAATGTCAGTTGCGTATACAATTAAAGTAAAAATAATAAATATAATAGAACCTCATAGATAAAGTTGTCGTAAACTCACTTTTATGGCGAAACCGTAGCTAGGTGATTTGTAAGTTTTTTATATTAAAAATATATAACCATAAAAACCTATCATTATGTTACGTAGTATTTTAAAAATTAATGGAGTTTCGGAAATCGAAAAAAAAGAGCAACAAAAAATTAATGGTGGACGCGCTAAATGTTTTAACAATGGTATTTGTACAGATTGTGGACATCATTGTGCGGAAGTACAGTGTTGTTATTGTCTTTGATTCTTAAAAAAGGAAAAACTGTCTAAAAAATAATTTAGGCAGTTTTTTTATAACATAGAAACCAATTTCACACATTCTACGGCTTCTTTAACATCATGTACGCGTAAAATTGATGCGCCATTTTGTAATGCAATTGTATGTATGATAGAAGTTCCATTTAAAGCTTCTTGAGGAGATGTTTCTAACACTTTATAAATCATAGATTTTCTAGAAACTCCAACTAGCACAGGGCAATTCAAAATCTCAAATAAATCAAGCTGTTTTAAAATAGTATAATTGTGCGCAATCGTTTTTCCAAAACCAAAGCCTGGATCAATAATAAGGTCATTAACTTTATGAGTTCTAGCTAGCGCAATTTTTTCAGAAAGTTCTCGAATAATATCTTTTGTTACATTTTCATAAAAAGGATCTTGTTGCATATTTTGAGGAGTTCCTTGCATATGCATCATGATATAAGGAACATTTAATTCTCCTACAGTTTTCATCATCTGCGAATCTAAATTCCCTGCAGAAATATCATTAATCAGAGTGGCTCCTATATCAATGGCTTTTTTGGCAATTTCACTTCGAAATGTATCTACTGAGATTAATGCGTTAGGGAATTCGCCCAAAATTAATTCCAATATAGGAAGCAATCGTTGTTTTTCTTCTTCTTCTGTAACTTTTGCAGCACTTGGTCGCGAACTATAAGCTCCTATGTCAATAAAAGTAGCTCCTTCCTTCAGCATTTTTTCTACTTGTGACACAATGCTTTTTGCATCCTTATACTTTCCTCCATCATAAAAAGAGTCAGGAGTTATATTTAAAATTCCCATCACTTTAGGAGTGTCTAGAGAAATCAAAGTGCCTTTACAGTTTATACTTCGCATACTTACATACCTTTAAAACAAACTTATGTCCATTTCTTTTTATAAATTGATTATTTTGGACGAAATTTACATAAAATCTCACGCAAAAAGACAAAAATAAAAAACACATGAAATACCTGATTGCAATTGCTCGAATTATTGTTGGCGGATTATTTATCTTTTCAGGATTTATCAAACTCAACGATCCTGTTGGTTTTTCATTCAAGCTTACCGAATATTTTTCAGAAGGTGTATTGAACATGGAATTTCTTTCTCCGTATGCGCTCGGAATTGCTGTGTTTATTGTGATTCTTGAAATTATTCTCGGAGTAATGATTCTGCTCGGTTATCAAAAAAAGCCAGTATTGGGAATGCTTTTAGGGCTTATCTTATTTTTTACATTTCTTACATTTTATTCGGCTTATTTTAATAAAGTAACTGATTGTGGATGTTTTGGAGATTTCTTAAAACTTACACCGTGGGAAAGCTTTTGGAAAGACGTGTTTTTATTAGTCTTAATTATCATCCTAGTAATAGGGCATACGCATATCAAACCATTATTTACTAATAAAATAAATGCAGGAATCACAACTGTAAGCTTGATTGCATGTATTTTCTTTGGAAGACACGTATTGAATCATTTACCAGTGTTTGATTTTAGACCATATCATGTAGGAGCTAACATTATGGAAGGAATGAGCATTCCTCCAGAAACACCGCGACCTGTGTTTGAATACATTTGGACATTCAATGTAAATGGTGAAGAAAAAGAAATTGTAACACGTAGTACAGAGTACCCTGAAGTTGAAGGTGGAACGTATGTAAAAGTAGATAGTCGTATGATTGAAAAGGGATACGAGCCACCGATTCACGATTTTTCTATTGAAAGTCTAGATGAAGGAGATGTGACCGAAATGATGATGGAAGAAGACAAATTAATCATTGTCATCATGTACAGTCTTGACAAAGCAGAAGAAGACGGTTTTGAAAAAGTAAAAAGTTTTACAGACAAAGCGATTGATGCGGGATACAAAGTAATTGGGTTATCTTCTTCAGATCCAAACGATATGAAGTCGCTTGCCGATTTGATGCAATTCAATTTTGACTTTTACTTGTCGGATGAAACAGCGTTAAAAACAGTAGTTCGTTCCAATCCAGGGATACTAAAACTTGAAAGAGGAACCATTGTCGACAAAGCACATTACAATGATTTTGACACTATAAAACTGTAACTCTTTTTGGTAAGCTACATTGTACATAAAATAGGTTATGCTTTTTTGACACTTTTTGGTGTTGTGACGGTGATTTTTTTCTTGTTCAACATTTTGCCTGGCGATCCTGCCAAAATGATGCTTGGACAGAATCAAACAGAAGAACAAGTGGCGATTGTAAAGAAGAAATACGGCTTTGACAAACCTGTACTTACGCAATATGTGTACTATTTGAATGATTTATCTTTGTTGTCGTTTCATTCTACTCAAAAAGACGATTATACTTTTCTCTCAGAAGATAAATACAGCGCACTTCAACTATTCACGATTGGAAATACAACCACAGTGATCAAACTACCGTATTTGCGCGAATCGTTTCAAAAATCTGGAAAAAAGGTTTCACAAGTTATTGGAGAAACCTTGCCAAACACAATCGTTTTGGCCATTGCAGCGATTAGTATTGCCATGTTTTTAGGATTAATTTTTGGAGTTATTTCAGCTATTTACAAAGACACGTTTATTGACAAATTAATCCAAATTATTAGTACGTTAGGAATGAGCGTTCCTTCGTTTTTCAGCGCGATTCTTTTTGCGTGGATTTTTGGGTTTTTACTGCATGAATTTACCAATTTGAACATGACAGGAAGTTTATATGAAGTTGATGATTTTGGTGAATCAATCAGCATTCGCTGGAAAAACCTCATTCTACCCGCTATTGTATTGGGAATTCGTCCCTTGGCGGTTGTCATTCAACTCATGCGTAATTCGCTGTTAGAAGTATTTAATCAAGATTATATTCGTACGGCACGTGCCAAAGGGTTAAGTGAGTTTCAAGTAGTCAAAAAACACGCCATCAAAAATGCATTAAATCCAGTGATTACAGCAATCTCAGGTTGGTTTGCGTCTATGTTGGCTGGTGCTGTTTTTGTAGAATACATTTTTGGTTGGAACGGTTTGGGAAAAGAAATTGTAGACGCGCTCAACAGTCAAGACTTACCGATTATTATGGGTTCTGTACTAATAATAGCGACTATGTTTGTAATTATCAATATATTAGTTGATATTATATATGCTTACCTTGATCCTAAAATACGATTACAATAAAACTCTTTTATTTACAATTTTAAGATTGGGTAATTCATTTAAAATATAATGGGAATTCTTTAATCAAAATGAAAGTTAACAATCTGTATTTTGTCTTACTATTAGGGTTTCTTTTAGGAAGTTCTTGTACAAACAAACATGAAATTACTGATGGGGTATCATTAAAAAAGGTATTACCTGCGCATACGCAAATTCAATTAGTCATTGATAAAAGTGATTACACTTTGAAAGTTTTTACGGCAGATACTTTGGTAAAAACCTATGCTGTGGTATTTGGTGGAAATCCAGTAGAAGACAAAGAAAAAGAAGGTGATCGTCGTACGCCAGAAGGTGTGTTTGGCGTGCGCGACAAATATCCCCATCGCAATTGGTCAAAATTTATTTGGATTGATTACCCGAATGCAGCTTCTTGGGAAAAATTTAACCAACAAAAAGCAGCAGGCATTATCAAAGAAGGCGAAACGATTGGTGGTGAGATAGGCATTCATGGAGTACCTGAAGGTAAAGATAATATGATTGATGAAAAACGAAATTGGACGTTGGGTTGTATTTCTATGAAAAATGCTGATATAAATGAAATTTATCCATATATCACTAAACAAACTCAAATTACGATTCAAAAATAATGATGAAGAATATACTATTAGTAATTTTTATTTTCCTCTCTTTACAAAGTTGTGAAAAAGAAATTTTATCTGAATTCCCTTCGGTAGCGCTGCAGGAAAAAATGCAAACAATTGATGGAGAAACAATAGAGTTTGAAAAAATTCTAAAAAAATATAAAGGAAATACAATCTTTATTGATATTTGGGCATCTTGGTGTCCTGATTGCATTGAAGGGATACCTAAAGTAAAAGAAATTCAAAAAAATCATCCAGAATTAACGTACCTATTTTTATCTTTGGATCGTAAAATAACTAGCTGGAAAGCTGGAATTCAAAAATATAAGCTGATAGGTGAACATTATTATGTTCCATCAGGGATGAAAGGAACATTTGGAAAAGCGATTGGTATTAATTGGATTCCGAGATATATGGTGGTTAATCCTGATGGAAGTATCAAACTTTTTGAAGCTACAACCACAACTGAAAAATCACTACTAGAAGCTATCAAACAATAAAAAAATAAACACATGAGACGTAAAATAGTTGCAGGAAACTGGAAAATGAATAATGATCTTTCTGGGACGGAAGCCTTACTGAATGACTTAATTGCTTTGGTGCCAAATACAGAAGCTACTGTTATGGTGGCTCCAACATTTGTAAATCTTTTTCAGGCATTCAATGTGTTAAAAGGACACAATATAGAAGTCATTGCTCAAAATATGCATCAAGAACCTAATGGAGCTTTTACAGGAGAAATTTCTGCCCAAATGTTAAAAAGTGTAGGGGTAAATACTGTAATTCTAGGGCATAGTGAACGAAGAGCGTATTTTGGAGAAACCGATGAGTTGCTTGCAAAAAAAGTAGCTGCTGCTTTATCGAATGAATTGCAAGTTGTTTTTTGTTTTGGAGAAGAACTAGAAGACCGTAAGTCTGGTCGTCACTTTTCGGTAGTTGAAGAGCAATTAAAAAATGCATTATTTCACTTACAAACATCCGATTGGGAACACATAATTTTGGCATATGAACCAGTTTGGGCAATTGGAACAGGAGAAACAGCTTCACCAGAACAAGCACAAGAAATGCATGCCTTTATTAGAAAAACTATTTCAGAAAAGTTTGGAGATCAAGTAGGAACAACTGTTTCAATTTTATATGGAGGAAGTGTTAAACCTACGAATGCCGCTGAAATCTTTGCAAAACAAGATGTTGATGGTGGATTAATTGGAGGAGCTTCTTTGAAAGCAGAAGATTTTGTAGCAATCATTAACGCTATTTAAAAAATGTCAACAACATATATTGGATATACCTTTACGGTTTCGCCTGTTCAACCTGCTACAGAAATTTTAATTGCAGAACTTGGTTTTGCTGGGTTTGAAAGCTTTGTAGAAAACGAAGTAGGTGTGAATGCTTACATACAAAAAGACGATTGGTACGAGGGAATTTTGGATGATATTCAAATACTTACCAATACCGCATTTACAATTGAATATCAAAAAGAAGAAATTGCACAAGTCAATTGGAATGAAGAATGGGAAAAGAATTTTGAACCTATTGAAGTCGATGGAAAATGTGTAGTACGTGCGCCATTTCATGAAAAGCCTACTGTAGATTATGATATTGTAATTGAACCTAAAATGAGTTTTGGTACAGGGCATCATGAGACTACTCACATGATGTTGCAGCATATCTTAAAAACAGACGTTGTAGATAAAAAAGTATTAGATATGGGTTGTGGAACAGGTGTTTTGGCGATTTTGGCTGAAATGAAAGGCGCTACGCCTATTGATGCAATCGATATTGATAACTGGTGTTATATAAACTCTCTAGAGAATGTAGAACGAAATAATTGCCATCATATCTCAGTGTATGAAGGTGATGTGAATTTGTTGATAGGAAAAAAGTATGACATCATTATTGCTAATATTAATAGAAATATATTGTTGAATGATATTCATCAATATGCCAAATGCCTCAATCCGAATGGAGTATTATTTTTAAGTGGTTTTTATACTGAAGACATACCATTGATAACGGAAGAGTGCACCAAAAACAAGTTAAAATTTGCAGACAAACTTCAAAAAAATAATTGGGTAGCGTTAAAATTTGTAACTTTACAATAAAAGATTGTATATGAGTACACAAGAACAACACAAAGAAGAACTTCTTACCATTGAAGATGTGCAAACAAATAATGAAATCATATTATACAATGATGATGTTAACACGTTCGATCATGTTATTGAAACACTAATTTACGCTTGTGATCATACTGCTGAACAAGCCGAACAATGCTCAATAATAGTTCATTATAAAGGAAAATGTACAGTAAAAACTGGCAAATACGAAGATTTAAAACCTAGGTGTAGTAAACTTTTGGAAGCAGGACTTTCGGCGGAAATAATATAGTAAACCCTAGATTTTTCTTACCCTACAGTACAATAGACACTTTTTACGGTGTCTATTTTTTTGTGTTTTATTTTGATGAATATCTAACAAAACACATATAATCTGTTAATTTTTTACATATCATTAACAATATTAACATTTTATTAGGAATTACTTAATAAATGTTATATTATTGTGTTGTGTTAAAAATCGCTCCAAACAATTTATAACATTAACCGAAAAAACTTTTAAAATGAAAAAAATTAAAAACTTAGCACTGCTAATGGCATTGGCGATGGGTCTTACTTTTACTTCATGTAGTAAAGACAACGTTGAAATAGCAGAAGAGGAGCAAAGCACAGCACCTATTGGAATTCCACAAGAGCTATTTGAAAAAGCGCAATCACTTCACTTTAATGTAAATGACATGGAAAAAACCATGTTTGAAAAGCCAGGAGGCAAAATGGAAGAAGCGTATGTGCTTGAAGGTGATATCATGATGTCGTATGACCAAATCATGAATATGGATATTGGAGAAGGAATCACTAGCAAACATTACCGCACTAATAACCTAGTAAGTGATGGTGTAATTACTATTATTGGATATACAGGAAATAATTCTAACGGATTAACTACAAAAATGAGAACTGGACTTCAGTGGGCTGTAGATAACTACAATGCATTGAACCTAGATATTTCTTTCCAATTATCGTTTGGTACTAACTACCAAGATAAAGATATCGTAGTATACCAAGTTTCTGGAGGAGCAGGTGGATCTGCAGGTTTCCCTTCAGGAGGAAATCCATACAAGTGGGTTAAAATTAACTCTGGATTAGCACCATACAGCAACAACGTACACGAGCACGTAATTGGACACGAAATTGGACATTCAATTGGTTTCCGTCACTCAGACTACTTCAGCAGACAAAGCTGTGGACAAAACACAAACGAAGGAAGCGCTGGAGTTGGTGCAATTCATATCCCAGGAACACCTACAGGATGGGATCCAACTTCATTAATGAATGCTTGTTTTAGTTCAAGTGAGGATGGAGAATTCAGTAGTAGTGATATTACTGCATTACGCTATTTGTACTAGAATATATTATTCTTAAAACACAGTAATAAGAAAATAAAATCAAAATCGCGAGCGATTTTTAACATATAAAATAAAGGCGCCTAACCAGCGCCTTTTTTATATCTCTTACTTTTGAATCTTAACGTAGGGTAGAAGGACAAACAAAGTCAGTAAGTGGAATACTGGTTTTCTGTATTGCTCCAAATCCGCCAGCAACATCTACGATGTCATGAAATCCTCTAGCTTTTAAAATAGAAGCCGCAATTACTGAACGATATCCACCAGCACAATGTATATAGTATTTGTTACTAGTGTCTATTTGATTCATATTCTGATTGATGTTGTCTAAAGAGAAATGTTGTGCCTTTTCCATATGTTTAGATTGGTATTCTCCATCTTTTCGCACATCCAATACTTGTAATTCATGTTGTTGTAGACGAGATGCAAATTCTTCAGCAGAAATTGATTCGATACTAGCAACATCTCTACCACTTTTTTTCCAAGCTTCTATACCACCATCTAAATATCCTAGTGTATTGTCATAACCTACTCTAGACAAACGAGTGATGGCTTCTTCAGATTTTCCTTCAGGAACTATTAATAAAATAGGTTGTTGTAAGTCTGTGATTAATGCGCCAACCCAAGGTGCAAATCCACCATTAAGCCCAATAAAGATACTGTTGGGAATATGTGCTTCTACAAAATCCTTTTGATGACGAACATCTAATACTAATACATTTTCTTCATTTGCAATAGCTTCAAATTTCTCAGGGAGTAAAGGAACATTCCCTTTTTCTAGTACCACTTTAAAAGAAGGGTATCCAGTTTTGTTCATAAAAGCATTTTTTGCAAAATATTGTGGTGGTGGTGCAATACCATCTAATACCTCCTTAATAAATTCTTCTTTTGACATATCAGCACGTAACGCATAATTGGTCTTTTTTTGCTCTCCTAACACACCTACGGTTTCCTTGCTTAAATTTTTACCACAGGCAGAACCAGCTCCATGCGCAGGATATACGATTACATCATCAGCAAGAGGCATAATTTTAGTACGGAGTGAATGGTATAACATTCCAGCAAGATCTTCTTTGGTTAAATCTGATTTGATAGCAAGATCAGGTCGCCCAACATCTCCTAAAAATAAAGTGTCACCTGAAAAAATTGCATGATCTTTACCATCTTCATCTATTAATAAATAAGTTGTAGATTCTAACGTATGACCAGGCGTATGCAAAACTTTTATTTTTATTTTTCCTAAAGAGAATTCTTCATTGTCTTTAGCATTGTATATTTCATAATCTGTTTGTGCATTGGGACCAAATACAATTGTAGCACCCGTGGCTTTTGCCAAATCTATATGCCCAGATACGAAATCTGCATGAAAATGCGTTTCAAAAACATACTTTATTGAAGCTTTGTTCATTTTAGCCTTCTCTATGTATGCCTGAGTTTCACGTAATGGATCAATAATAGCGGCTTCTCCATTAGATTCAATGTAGTAGGCTCCTTGTGCTAAGCAACCAGTATATATTTGTTCAATCTTCATATCTCTATATTTTGATACAAATATAACAAACAATCTTTGTGATTGTTGAAAGGGGTTTTATAAAACTTCGATAGAGTTTATTAGATTAAAGTGTAGAAATTAGTAGATGTGAAGGTCGTTTTTATTTGGTATCAAAAAAATGTGTTCGGTATAAATCTTAACTTTTTGTCGATATAAAATTGACGTTAATTTAGGAGTAATCATTTCGTCTAGAAGTATGTTTTTTTTAAAATTCTTCAATGATAGTTCTAAAAAGGTGAGTGGTATGAAATTTTTAAAAAACTAAAGAGGTAAAACACTTTTAATAGCTGATATTCAATTTTTTAAGTATATTTAGCATTATACGCAATTTATAAATTACGGGTATCATTTCTTTTAATATTTAAGTAGATTATATATGTTTACCATAGGTTTTTTAGGTTATTTATTCTTCAAATACTTTTTAGTCAAAACAGAAGAATATATTTCTTATGCAAAAGGAGTGTTGGGGGACGCTCCTTTTTGTTTTTTAGAGATAAAATTCAACGCTTATTAAGTTTTTTCGACGCTTATTAATTAATCCTATTCATCTTCAATAACATTTACTACATTGGAACCAAGTTTCAATGAGTATTTTTATTGAGGTTTATTATTCTACAATTAGAAAGGAGTGTTGGGGAACACTCCTTTCGCTTTTAAAAACGTTGAGATTTCCTATTTATACAGTGCGTTTATCGTCATAATGTTGTCATTCATCTACACTCTAGCTAAGCTTATCGACTTTAGTATTTTAAAGAAACTAGAGCTTGTATATTTGGTGTAAATATTTAGTATTACGATAATTACAATCTGGTAAATTGTAAAAAAATAAAAAAGAACTTTTGAGCCCCGAAAGTTCTTTTTTTTATACATAATAGTTTGAAGTATTGTATAAATTTTTTGGTCGTCGATTAAAAAGAACCATTTATCTACATATAATACCATTTTCATCGACTTTATGGTATATGCATCTGTATACTGAAGTATATTTACACTGTTATTATTTAGTATTGAAGTATTAACAATCTGATAATTGTTTAAAAATAAAAAAAGAATCCTTTGCCCTGAGGATTCTTTTTTTATGCGCTTATTTTAAATTGTAAGTTTAAATAGATAGTACCGACTTAATTAGAATAATAGTATTGTCAATAATGAGTACGAATTGGTACTAAAAATAAAAAGAGAATCCATTGCCCTTAGGATTCTCTTTTTTTGTGTGTAAATATTTTTTAAACGAAGTTTATTGTTTGTCTATATAAGCTTCTTGAAAGTCTTTTACCTTCATTAACTTGATATCTTTTTTAGAAGTACCTTTTTGACTTTCAAGATATCCGTTGAATACGTGACTGATATATAGTGGAGAAGTAGGCTGGTTTCCACTGAAACTTTTTGCGTTGTGACAAGACAAGCAGTTTGCCAAGTTGCTAGCATCTATGCTGGATAAGCTAGAATTAAATGTTTGCGTGTACGTTTCCATTGTTATATTTGCAGCATTCACAGAACCTCTAGTAACAGAACCAGGAGTTGCTTTTCCTAAGTTATATCCTTCATTTTTTAAGAGAGCAACTTGTTCTGCAGGAGTTAGCCCGTCAGTGTTTACCCAAATAGAACCGCTGTAAGCATAATTATTCCATACATCAGAAAGATTTTCTGCAACACAATTGTTAATATTTTGGATGTTATTGTAATTTAAAGGTTCTGATTGGCTAGTTTCCATAAAGTTACTGTCAGGAGCACCTTGTACTCTTGGAACTCCATATTCAAATAGGATATACGCTTCGCTAGCTGCATTCGGAGCTCCCGTTTTGCTATTCCAATAAATTCCGTCAATAGAAGAAGTACTTCCTTTTTTAAATAATAGCGTTTCACTATCTGCACTTGCAGTTCCTGTAGTCCAATCAAAAGCAGGAGCTAAACTATTGTGTTCAAAAGTTGCCCAAATGAATTCTGGATGGTTTTCAACAACTCCAACTACATGCATACCCAACATAGCAACTTCAGTTGTTGTTCCATCGATACTTGCATTTGTAGTGTAATAATTACCTCGTTCTGATTCAGGAATAACTTCAGTTGAAACCCATGAAGTTTTTAATTCAAATGATCCAACAGGAAATGCTTGAGAGTTTGCAGGCTGTAGTTTTCCGCTAGCAATTTGAGCAGCATATTCTTTTGCTGCTGTATTCATGATATCATTCATGTAAATAGCATAATATACAGTTCCAGATTTTCCATTAGCATTAAAATTTGGATTTGATTTTAATATTCCTGAAGAACCAGCTTGTTCCGCTTCAGAGGAAGTTAATACTAACGAAACTCCAGAAGGGATAGTTACAGGACTCATGTATGGGTCAACTTGTATAGTTTCTTTAAGGAATAAAGGAGTATCTCCGTCAGGCTTTGTGAGCCATAAAAATTTTTGCCAAGACCATTGATGAAAGATACAATTTGTAGTACTACTTGCATCAAATGGGCTTCCTTTTCCTTCTGCTGGAGCAGGTGTTTGAGTGTGCGGAAACCAATCTGTTAAGCAAGCGCATGTACTGTCTATAGTTTCAGCGTCGGCAAGATCATAGGTTGTTTGTGCTTTTGCAGTTGAAGATGTTTCTGAGTCTTCATTGTTTTTTTCTTTCTTTTTTTCTTCACATGAAGTGAAAAATAAGAGTGCTATGCATAGTATAGCAGTAGCTTTAGATACGATTTTCATGTCTTCTTTGTTAATTTGGTTGATTTAAAGGTGTTTTTCGTAAAATTCAAATTTCCGAAAAAACAGCAGTATTAAGTAGCGTATAAATACTTGTTTTTTATCAAATAAAGGAGTTTTTACGATGCTTAAGTTACTAAAATTCTGTCTTTTGAGAAAAAACTTGCTTTTAACGTAAGAGTAACAAATGCGTCTATTTTTTAATCGCTTTTGGAGATAGTGTCTACTAATTTTAAAATAGTAGGTATTCGGTGTTTTCCGTGAAGTGATTGTACTTTTTTTACTGTTTTTTCAATAGAGATTCCGATACTTGATATGTATAAAGGATTCTTACTAAAACCACGAACCAAAGGGAATGAAACTTTTTCAGTATTTATGAAAGACTTTTTGGCAATACCTATAATTGGAGTTTTTTTATCAAGGGCTTCCCATAAATATCCTCCTAGGCCATATTTGCCATTATTGTCAACATATACATGCCCATCTACAATAATTGTTTCTAATTCTTCATAAGATACTTGTTCTAAAACTTTTAGGATACAAGGCAGTTCTCGTTTGTAAAATTCTCCAGGTATGTATGGTGCTACATCTTCTATTTTTGCAGTATATACCTGTTGCGGGACGTCATCGGTCCAATCAAAAATGACACACACAGCCTTAGCGTATGTTTCTTTATAATGTATGTCAATAGCAGCAATCATTTTGTGAAATAAGAAAATCTGTTTTTAATATACAAACATGTGCTATTATTTCCTATTATATTTTAATTCTTGGGCTTTGATTTGGTAATCGAATATTTTGTTTCCTTCAGAATCATAAATAATTAGTAATAATTCACGATTACTGCGTTTGCCTGTAACTTCTATAATACCAAAATTACGATTGTAGTAGGTTGTCCCTTTTACTTGTAACGTATTCCCTTCATCTCTGGCGGTATGAGTTCCTGCAGTAAGAGGAGAACAAGTTATGTCGATTAATGGGTAAGCGTCTTTGCGTTCCAATCGAGAAATTTCAGTATGATGTCTATCGCCACTTATAAAGAGAACCCCTTCAATTTTAGCATTGTGTAAGCGTTGTAGTAATTCTGTACGTTCTGTTGGATAGGTTGCGTAGTTTTCAAATTTAGCGACATCGCTTAGTACTTGTCCGCCATTTATAACAATTTTGAAGGTTGCTTTGCTAGTAGTCAATGCATCAATTAACCAGTTTAATTGTTCTTTTCCTAGATATGCTTTATCAATACTAGGATCGTCATTTGGAGCTCGATGGTAGCGATTATCAAGCATAAAAAATTCGATGTCGTTCCAAGCAAAGTGTTGAGTTATTCCTCCATTTCCTACGGCATTCGTGTTTAAATTTCCCCAGTAGTCATTAAAAGTTTGTTCGGTTATTTTTTTGTTTACATAACTTCTGTCAGCATCATTTGGACCATAATCATGATCATCCCACGTTGCATAATGGTGTACACTTCCTAGTAATGCTTGAAGTTCTTTAGTGGCTCTTGTATGTTGATATCGGTGACGAATCCCAGTTTCGGTCATAAAATCTGGAGTTCGTAAATACATATTATCGCCTACCCATAACATCAAATCGGGATCTTTTTTGAGAATGGCATCAAAAATTTGATATTTAGCTCCATATGGCTTTGGTCGATCATCTTTTTTCTCATTGATAAAATTGCAGGAACCAAGTACAATTTTAAAATTAGGAGGATCAGTTCTGTACTGCCACAAAGGCTGAGTTTGAAACTCTAATTTGTAATCTCTAGGAATGTATATATTGTTGATGTATAGTTTGTAAGTGTACGTTTTACCATATGCAACATCATTTGGAGTTAGCTTGGCTATTAAATCACTTTTATAACTTGTTTCTACAGTATGTGTGAATTTTTCTGTTTCACCAGTAGCAAAATATCCTATTTTAACTTTTGCAGGTGCAGTAGTTTGAACCCAAATCAGCGCTTCTCTGAAATCTGAATAT
Source organism: Kordia zhangzhouensis (assembly GCF_001005305.1). GTDB lineage: Bacteria > Bacteroidota > Bacteroidia > Flavobacteriales > Flavobacteriaceae > Kordia > Kordia zhangzhouensis. The sequence goes on along the minus strand of NZ_LBMH01000014.1, from coordinate 35,665 downwards.
CCTACCATTGGACCTGAACGTAATAAGCTTTCTTGAGCAATTATCCATAATGTACAAAACAGACATAGGATGCACATAAATTTTTTCTTCCTTAACATGATGTCTTAATTTAAATCACAAATTTCTGTATAAATTTATACTTGTAGATTAATTCAAAGTTACTAATCATGATGTATATAGTATTTATTTGAGAAAGATAAATTTCTATTTCCAGAATTTGATTCTATAAAAAAATGGGTAGCTAATCTAAAAAACAGTTATATTTTTGAAAAATATGTATGCTATGTATAACTTACTACAAAACTAATCTTGTAGAGATTCTAGAAAAAATGAAGCATAAATATAGAGTTAATTTTAAAAAAGAGTTAAGCAATAATGAATCTACTAGATAGTATAAAAGAACGCACAAAAGAAGATCATCAAAGTGTAGAAAAAGTATTGATTACAGAACTTAAAAGTTTATCTTCTATGGAACAATATGGACATTTACTTGAACGACTATATGCGTTTTATAAACCTCTTGAAGATGAGATTCAGCTTGCGATTGATACTACATTTATTAGTGATATTTCCGCTCGAAAGCATACCGAGCGACTGCTTCAAGATATACATGCCATTCATGCGAGTTTTAAGCCCGATACTACTTTTAACCCTTTATCTATTTCTAGTACATCCTATGCATTAGGTATTTTGTATGTGATAGAAGGCTCTACTTTAGGCGGACAGATTATCGTAAAAATGCTTGATAAGCAATTGTCGGTAACTTCAGTAGGTGCACATACTTATTTTGACTCTTATAGTGAGGAAACACAAAAAATGTGGACTAGTTTTAAAGATTCAATGCTAAAAATTGAAGCGACCATTAACGAAGAAGAAATGATTCGAGGTGCCAAAGAAACTTTTAGTGCGTTACAATCACATTTAACTCAAACTAAATCTTAGGAAAATAAAGCCGTATTGAAGCACCTACATTTTCTTCTCCATCAGCACTGATAACTCCTTGATGCTTTGTCATGATTTTTTTGCAAAGTGCCAAACCTATTCCCGATCCGTCATAATCGGATTTGCTATTTAAACGAGAAAATATTTTAAAGATTTTCTCTTTGTATTCGTTTTTAAAACCAATTCCGTTATCAGTAACTTCAATTAAGTGATACGAACCGCTTTGCAATATATTATCATTTTCATCTTCCATCTCTTGAATACTGATATGCGGAGCTCTTTTAGGATTTCTAAACTTTAATGAATTGTAAATAGTGTTCAGAAATAATTGCTTAAGCAAAAAAGGAATTCCTTTAATTTTTGGTAGTTTTCCAATTTTTAATGTTGCATCGGCGTCTGCAAGTGTGTCTGCAATCTCTTTGGAAAGTTGTAGCATCACTTCGTTCAAATCAACTACTTCCAATTCTGGTGTATCTACGTTCGTTTTAGTGTATTTCAAAATGTCACTAATCAACGTTTGCATACGTTCTGCAGAATTTTGCATACGTTCAATTTTGTGTACTACTTTTTCAGAAAGTGAGTTTTTATCTTCTTTCGTTAGTAACGTAGAAGCCATCATGCGAATTTTTCGAAGAGGTTCTTGTAAGTCGTGCGTACTAATCCAATTAATATTTTCTAACTCTGCATTAGTTTCTTTAAGGATTTCGCTTAGCTTTTTTTGGTTTTCTTTCTCTTCATTAATAATGATTGATTTGATATGTGTTTGAAAGAAATTAACAAAATTGGAACAAGCGGTCAACTCTGCATCTAACCAAGGTTTTGATGTATTTTTAACGTTTTCAGTAAATTTTTCAAATGATTTTCTGGGCGATAAACCATTTTTATCTTTTTCAATAGATTTGGTAGGATCTCCTGCCCAATGGATTTCTTGTATTGTTGGATTTCGATACCAGATTATGAAATTATTTTCATTTCCCATAGCGTGATAGTGAATACCAGGAAAATTAGAGGAAATTGTTTCAAAATTTGATGTTATCTGAGAAAGAGATGTTGTAGTGAATCGCCCTTTTTTGCTATAATTATAGAGGAAATCTCCTAACTGTTTAATTCGTTCTTCATCAGGCGTAAAACCATTTGTGTATACTTTCCCATCTACGGAGGCAGAAACGCCACAACTGTTACAAATATGTTTAATGGCTTCTTCATTGAAAAGTTGCTGAATTGAGCTTCTATAAAAATTCAAGTCTTTGGCTGTAAGAGTATCTACGGCAGTAGTAGCTTTTCGAGCAATTTCATATTGTTCATTGAGCAATCGAACATCAATTTGTGAGGTAATAAAATGCCCATGAAGTTTAACAGTATTTCGAATTTCCTGACTTAAATATTTAGGCGAATAATGATGACAAGCAATCAACCCCCAAAGTTTTCCTTTATGGATTAAAGACACTGTTAAAGTAGCGCCAACACCCATATTGTGTAAATATTGTATATGAATTGGTGAAACACTACGAAGCACAGATAAGCTTAAATCTAAAGTATCAACAGCACTAGAAGTAAGTGTGTATAATTCGACAGGTCTGTAATTCACATCACCAATAATACGAAGATGGTTTTTAATATAAAGTGCTCTCGCTTGTTTCGGAATGTCAGTGTGAGGATAGTGCAATCCTAAAAACGATTCAAGGTGTTCTTCTTTACTCTCAGCAAAAACTTCTCCATTGTAATTGGCATCAAACCTATAAATCATTACTCGGTCATACTTAGTAATATCCTTTACAGCTAGGGCAACAGAATTGCATAATTCTTTTAGTGTAGAAGTATCTTGAATATAACTCAATAACTGTTTTGAAGAGTTATAGAGTTTTTGATCTTGATTAAATTGATTTTCAGTAGGTTCTCCTTCAATGATAATGTTTTGGTCGCTGTAATGAAAACTTATAGAAAAATGTTTTTCTTGTATGCTAAGGTGCGTTTCTTTCTGTAGTGCGTTTTTTTCACTTTTAAAAAGCTGATAAGCTGTTGTTAAATTTGCGTCAAAAACATTCCTAATAGCATGTCCAAGTGCCTTTTGATAGGTAAGCTCTAAAAAATCCTTAATATTTTCACTACACACATTTATGATATTGCTTTTAGAATCTATTGAAAGTAAAAAACCATGTGGCTGTATAAGTCCTGGAATGTGAATAGGTTCGTCTTCACAATTCTCAAGATTTACAATGTCATGATTGGTTATGTTTCTGTAATTCATAGAGTATCAAGTGTAGTGTTCAAAAAAAGCTGCGTAAAATATGCTTATGTAATTTTATTGAAAATAAAATTGTTGGTGTCACGAGTATCTTGCTCCCAATTAATCTTTACAGCACAAGAAATAATCTTAATTAAGTCGCCAAAGCTATTAGGCTTAATTGCATAATAATTAGCACCTAATTTTTGGCTAAGCGAAATATTATGTTCACTTGAACTAGTAGAATACATTATAATTGGCGTATGCTGTATCGCTGGATTGGAACGTATTTCTTCTAATAATTCAAAGCCTGATTTTAACGGCATGTTTAAATCTAAAAAAACAACAGAATCTGTATTGCTTTTTTCCTCTACAAAATCAATCAAATTCACACCATTTTTCAATAAATGCAATTCGATTAAATCTTCATTCTCTTCGCATATGGAAGTCACCGCTTCTTCAAAGAACATGAGATCATCCTCATCATCATCTGCATAAAATATAGTGAATTTTTTCATAGTAGGTAGTTAATTTATAGTGAGTGAAGAGTTTCCTGTATCAAAATGATACAGCTAATCACATATTAGTTGATTTATAATATAGCTAAGTTAATTCTTTTTTTTAATTTTTAAGAAAATACAAAAGCGCATCAAAAATTAATAAACTTATACGAATACCTTTAGTTTTATGACTTAAAATGAGTTACAGACGAGTTATATAAAGCTGTATTGTTATCATAGAAAAGAAATAGTAGCTATTTGTAACTTAAATAACATAAGAGTCAAAACTAAATATGTATCTTTACATAACATGCGTACAATATTTACAGTCATATTATCATCTATAATCCTTTTTAAAAGTGTAGGGTTTACTGTTGGCGATATTTTCCAGCTAGATGATTTTATTGAACATGCACAATATCACAATACGCAATATGGTGATACTTTTTTTGAATTTGTTTCAAAACATTATGGCGAACTAAAAAGCACCCATGAAAAAGAACATCAAGAAGAGCGAGAAGATCATGAAAAGCTACCTTGCCAACAAACGGTGCAAGTTGCTTCTACGATTTTTTTTATACAGTCTTCCGAAATAAAATTAAACACCATTGAATATGTAGAATTACGAGATGTTCAATTTCATTATACTTCAAGTACATCTTCTCTACATTCTCAAAAATTTCTTCAGCCACCACGGCTATCATAAGTAATCTGTTGACTTAATTTATTTATGTTCTTCTACACTGTTGCGTAGAAGAGCGCTCACTATGATTATTTTATGAAAAAATGTTATCACATATTATAAACTTTAGCATAAAGAATAAAATTATTATTCTTTTGTTTACTGCATTTATTATTGGGTTTGGATTGTATTCACTTTCTCAAATTCCTATAGGAGCAGTTCCAGATGTTACAAACAATCAAGTGCAAGTTATTACAACTTCTCGAAACTTGTCTACGCAAGATATGGAACAGTTCATTACATATCCAGTTGAACTGGAAATGGCAAACTTACCGGGCGTTAAAGAAATACGATCGGTTTCTAAATTTGGACTTTCTGTGGTTACAATAGTTTTCAACGATGAGATGGGAACATATTTACCACGTCAGCTTATAGCTGAAAAAATCAAATCTGCATCTGAAAAAATACCTCAAGGCTTTGGAGCGCCCGAAATGGGGCCGATTACTACAGGCTTAGGAGAAATTTATCAATACATCCTTGATGTCAAACCAGCATTTAAAGATGTGTATACTGCTCAAGAACTTCGTACCATTCAAGATTGGGTGGTTAAACGCCAACTTTCAGGAATTCCTGGTGTAGTTGAGGTAAATACTTGGGGAGGTTTTTTAAAACAATATGAAGTAGCAATCAATACTGAACGATTGAATGCAATGAATATTACAGCACAAGAAGTTTTTACAGCTTTACAAAAAAATAATAGCGTAGCTGGAGGCGGTTATATTGAAAAAATCAATCAAGCATACTTTATCCGTGGAGAAGGGTTGTTAAGTTCTTTGAAAGATATAGAAAATGTAGTTGTCGCTACTAAGAATGGGCTTCCTATTTATGTAAAAGATGTGGCTCAAGTTGGTTTTGGTACTGCAATGCGTTTTGGGGCAATTACAGGAAACGGAGAAGGAGAAAAGGTGTTAGGACAAGTGATGATGCTCAAGGATGCAAACTCTAAAAAAGTAATTGAAGCCGTTAAAGAACGTGTAGCGTTGATTTCAAAATCTCTTCCAGAGGGAGTGTATATCAATGCTTTTTTAGATCGTAGCGAACTCATTTCAAAAACAACTTTTACGGTCACTGAAAATTTAATTTTAGGCTGTTTGATTGTAATCTTTATTGTTGTTTTATTACTCGGTAATTTACGTTCAGGGCTTGTCGTAGCATCCGTCATTCCGTTGTGTTTACTTTTTGCATTATCCTTAATGTATATATTTGGAGTTGATGCCAACTTAATGAGTTTAGGAGCTATAGATTTTGGAATTATCATTGATGGAGCTGTGATTATTGTTGAATTTATAGCCTTTCATATTACACAGCAGAAAACAGAAATTCAATCTTTGTCAAAAACAGCTCAACAAAAACTCAAAGATCAAATTACATATACAGGAGCTTCTAAAATGATGAATTCTGCCATTTTCGGACAATTAATCATTTTAATTGTATTTATTCCAATCTTATCATTAAGTGGAGTTGAAGGAAAAATGTTTAAACCGATGGCTCTTACGTTTAGTTTTGCTCTTATAGGCGCTATGATTTTTTGTTTTACCTATGTTCCTGTCGTGGCTTCTTTATTTTTAAAACCTTCAACCACAAGTCATAAAAATATTTCTATTCGTTTGATGAAATGGGTATATAAAGTATATGAACCTATTATTCATTGGGCATTGCAAAGCAAAAAACTAGTTTTGACTGTAGCCATTGGATTGTTAATTGCTTCGGGATATGTATATACTACGATGGGAGGCGAATTTGTGCCTACCTTAGATGAAGGCGATTTTGTAATTCAACCAGTATTAAAAACGGGTACTTCTTTAAAAAATACAGTAGCGATTACTACAAAAATAGAAACGATTCTTTTGCAACAATTTCCGGAGGTCAAACAAGTAGTAACTCGAATTGGCGCAGCAGAAGTGCCAACGGACCCAATGTCTATGGAAGAAAGTGATGTAATCATAGTATTGAAGCCAAAAAGTGAATGGGTTTCTGCAGATACAAAAGATGAGTTAGCAGATAAATTTAAAGAAGCGTTGGCAGTCATTCCGGGAATGGAAGTAGAGTTTACACAACCTATTGAAATGCGCTTTAATGAGTTGATTACAGGAGTAAGAGCCGATATAGCAATCAAAATTTTTGGAGAAGATCTAGAAATATTAGCAAAAAAAGGAAACGAAATAGGAAACCTGATACAAGATGTTTCTGGTGCTGCGGATGTTTCTGTTGAAAAAATTGCCGGATTACCAGAAATGAATATCAAGTATAATAGGTCACAAATAGCGCGTTACGGACTAAATATTCAAGATTTGAATGATATGGTATCTATGGGCTTTGCAGGAAAAACAGTAGGACATGTTTTTGAAGGAGAAAAACGCTTTGATTTGGTTGTTCGGTTAGATAAGCAAAAGCGACAAGATATTGAACATATTCAAAATTTATATGTAGATGTGCCTTCAGGAGGAAAAATTCCTTTGCGAGAATTGGCGACTATTAGCTATCAAAAAGGAGCTGCAAAAATTTCTCGCGACAATACACAGAGAAGAATTGTGGTAGGGGTAAATGTTCGTAATCGAGACCTTCAATCTGTAGTAGACGATATACAACGTTTAATTAATCAAAACATAAAATTACCAGTAGGATATTCAATTACATATGGAGGACAGTTTGAAAATTTGCAAAGTGCCAGAGCGCGATTATTGATTGCCGTTCCTATTGCATTACTATTGATTTTTATACTGCTTTACTTTGCATTTCGATCAGTCAAAGAGGCATTCTTGATTTATTCTGCAATTCCACTTGCTGCTGTTGGAGGTATATGGTTGCTTTGGTTAAGAGATTTACCTTTTAGTATTTCGGCAGGTGTCGGATTTATTGCACTTTTTGGAATTGCAGTCCTTAATGGAATTGTATTAATAGAGCATTTTAAAGAATTAAAAAAGCAAGGTTTTGATGATATGGAAACATTGATAAAACAAGGAACAAAAGATAGACTCAGAGCTGTTTTACTAACCGCATCTGCTGCAGCATTAGGTTTTTTGCCAATGGCAATTTCAACAAATGCAGGAGCAGAAGTACAACGACCCTTAGCAACAGTAGTTATTGGTGGTTTGGTTACGGCTACTTTATTAACACTTATTGTATTGCCAGTATTATATGCGTGGTTTCATCGAGAGCCAAAAAATAATAAACAACCAAAAGCCACAGGTTTTAACAAACAATTGATATTGTTTTTTCTGTTTTCTTCACTTGGAATGTATGCTCAAGAAAATACAGAATTAGGTCTTGAGGAATTGATTCTTTTAGCTAAAGAAAATAATGCAGGCCTCAAAGCCAACGAACTAGAAGTGTATCGTGCAGAAATCGGAATCAAAAGTGCCTTTACTTTTGATAAAACTCATATATATTATGCTTATGATCAAAATAATCTCGCGGTCAATAACGAACCACTTAGAGTTATAGGAATAGCACAAGACTTTCGTTTTCCAACAGTTTATTTTTCTGAAAGAAAAATGTATCAAGCACAAAAAAAAGTAGCTTCTTATCAATTTTCTATTCAAGAAAAAATACTCATGCGTAACATTACATTGAGTTTTAATAAATATCAAATAGCTCTTGAAAAGGCGCAATTATACAAAAAATTGGATAGTCTCTATACTGATTTTTCAAAAATGGCTTCCAGACGTTTTGAATTGGGAGAAACCAACTATTTAGAGAAAATTACAGCTGCTTCCAAACAAAAAAGAATTCGTTTATCCTATACAGAATCTCAAAAAAATGTACAGCAAATGTATGAAGATTTACGCAGGTTGGTGCAAACGGAAGATAGTATTCTTATACAGAAAACGCCAGTAAAAAAATGGGAACAAGTACCATCATCTATTACTAATAGTTCTGAAATGGCATACTATCAAAGCAGGATTGATTTGTCAAAAGCAGAGCAATCTTTTGAAAAACAAAAACTTTTACCAGACATTACAGTAAGCTATTTTCAAGGGTCTAATTCTCAGTTGAATGATAATTTATATGGCTATCAAATAGGAGTAAAAATACCGCTACTTTTTGGAGGGCAATCTGCTAAAATTAAAGCTGCAAAAATTACTAATGAAATTGTTCAGCAAGAATCAAATGACTATGAAGTACATGTAAAAGCAACTTATAAAACACTTCTTCTACAAGCAACGCAGCTAGAAAGAGGACTCTTATATTTTGAAGAAGAAGGAACTTTGCTTGCTGATGAAATTTTAAAAACAGCGAATGGGAGTTTTAAAAATGGAGAAATTGACTTTTACCAATACATTCAAAACCTGGAGAATGCTTATGAGATAAAGTTAGACTATCTCGAAAAACTTGCGGAATATAATGAAACAATCATTGCCATTAATTATTTAACTCTATAAACAAAATATTATGCAACGCATATTCTATAAAATACTATTAGGAAGTCTGTTTTTTTTGTTTTTCAGTTGTGAAACAAAAGAAGATAAGAGCGAATCAGTAGTCTCATCAAGCGAGTCTACGCAAACCATGATACAAATATCCAAAGTACAATTTGAGCAAAATCAAATGCAACTAGGTGTGCTTGAAGAAAGAACATTTCCAATTACAGTTCAAGTCAACGGAATGATTGATGTACCACCTGAAAATAAAGCAGTTGTTAGTGTAACTATGGGAGGTTACATCAAAAATATGCCTTTCTTGGAAGGAGATACGATTGAAAAAGGACAGCGACTCGTTACTGTTGAAAATCAGGAGTTTGTGGTTTTGCAACAACAGTATGCAGAAGTATATGAACAACTTGCTTTTTTGAAGTCAGAATATGAGCGTCAAAAAACAATGATTACTGAAAAAATCACCTCGCAAAAGAGCTTCCTTAAGGCTGAAAGTGAATATAAAACTGCAAAAGCTACTTACAATGGCTTGCGTACGCAATTAAAAATCCTTAACATTTCTCCAAAAGCAGTAGAACAAGGAAAAATAACTTCAGAAGCGTCTATATATGCACCATTATCAGGAAAAATTGCCAAAGTGAACATTACCAAAGGAATGTATGTTTCGCCTGCAACTCCGATTATAGAAATTATAGATAATAGTCACATTCATTTAGAACTTTCCGTATTTGAAAAAGATATTCTAAAAGTAAAAAAAGGACAAGAGATAGAATTTAAAATTCCAGAAACTGGAACAAATACATTTAAGGCAACTGTACATTTGGTTGGAACTGTGATAGAAGATAATAGAACTATTAAAGTGCATGGACATATTGAAGACGAAACGTCTCATAATTTTTTAACAGGCATGTTTGTAGAAGCTTCCATTATTACAGATACAGTCACTTCAAAAGCACTTTCTAAAGAAGCTACGGTTGCAATTGATGACAAGATTTATGTATTAGTGTTGCGTAAACAAGAAGCTGACAACTATTATTTTGAACAAAAAGAAATTAAAACAGGAGAAAGTTACAATGAATACATTGTGATTGAAAATGTAGATAATTTGCCTCCTGAAACAAAATTTTTAACAAAAGGAGCTTTCGGTTTATTAGGGGACTAAATAAAAAAATATAAATGAAAAATTCATTTCCCACAAAAAAATATAGTTTCAACAATGAAAAGATATTAGGAGAGTTGCCTAAAGATATTCTATCTGTTTTAAAAACAGGTGTTGAAACACAGAATTTTAAAGCTGGTGCATTTATTTTTAAAGAAGGAGATAGTCCTACGGGGATTTACAGAGTGCTACAAGGAAAGGTAAAAAAACTAACAACGACAAGTTTTGGGACACAACATATATTTTATATCTGTAAAGAAAATGAATATTTAGGTTATCACGCATTGCTCAGTGAAGAATTATATGCAGACTCTGCAATAGCGCTTGTTGACAGTGTCATAGAATTCATTCCTAAGGAAAATTTCTTAAAAGCAATAGCGCGCTCACATGAGTTGTCAAAGCGGCTACTAAAAAGTTTAAGTCACGAATTTGGTGTTTTTATCAATGCAACAAAACTCTTAGCTAAGCATACCGTTAGAGAACGTGCCGCACTAAACCTATTAATTTTAGAAAATAAATTTCATGAAAATGCAGACTCTGAGACGGTCATTAATATCAATAGAGACGACCTAGCAAGTATGGTTGGAACTGCAAAAGAATCTTTAGTTCGGATGCTCAAAGATTTTAAAGACGAAGAATTAATCACTACACAAGGAAGAAGCATTTTTATTAAAAACTATGAAGGCTTGGTAAAGGTCTCTATGAGTACCTAAAAACACATAAAAAGTTGATAAATATCAATGTAATTTCTGAAGTAAGATTTCGTTTAATATATAAATTTATCATGTGTTTTAACAGAACATAAAACAAAGCAAATGAAAAAAAACTTAGTAGCTCTTCTATTTCTATTATCAGTTAATATGGTAGTCTATGCACAAGAATGGAATACTGATTTTAAAGAAGTACAAGTGCAAGCAAGCAAAGAACATAAAAATATAATTTTAGTTTTTTCAGGGTCTGACTGGTGTGCACCATGTATAAAATTAGAAAAATCCATATTTCAGTCAGAAGCGTTTAAAAAAACGGCAACCAATGAGTATGTGTTGTTGCGTGCTGATTTTCCGAAGAGGAAAAAAAATAAACTATCAGAGCAGCAGCAAAAGCATAACAATGAACTAGCGGCTCTCTACAATCAAGAAGGGTACTTTCCTCTAGTAGTAGTATTAGATTCGCAGGGAAAAGTGTTAGGAAAAACAGGCTATAAGAATACAACTCCAGAAGCCTATATCTCATTATTACAATCTTTTGAAAAATAATTGTTTAGTATAATGAAGTACTTTTTTGCCATAATCTATATAATAACGACTGTTGCTATAAACGCACAAGAAACACACAAGCGAACTCTCAAATTGATGGGATCTCGTTTTGATATTACGGTAGTGGCTAATAATAAAACGGAAGCGGATACATATATTGACATAGCAGTAACAGAGATTTCCAGAATTGAAAAACTAATATCGTCTTGGGATGAAAACTCGCAAACATCAAAGATTAATAGAAATGCTGGAATCAAAGCTGTACACGTAGATAAAGAGTTATTTGATCTTATAGAAAGAGCTATTCAGATATCAAAATTAACTGATGGAGCTTTCGATATAAGCTATGCTTCAATGGATCGAATATGGAAATTTGATGGAAGTGTAACTAAAATGCCTACACCAGAAAACATCAAAGCTTCTGTTGCCAAAGTAGGATATCAACACATTATACTTGATAAAGAAAAACAAACCGTTTTTCTAAAAATAAAGGGAATGAAAATTGGTTTTGGAGCTATAGGCAAAGGATATGCTGCAGACAAAGCCAAACAATTGCTAAAACAAAAAGGAGTACAAGCGGGAATCATTAATGCTTCAGGCGACATGAACACTTGGGGAACCCAAACCAATGGAGATCAATGGAAAGTGGGCATAACCAATCCAATGAACAAGAATAATGTTTTTGCGTTGCTTCCAATCTCTGAAAGAGCAGTGGTCACTTCTGGGAATTATGAAAAATATATCATGATTAATGGAAAACGGTATTCACATATTATTGATCCTCGAACGGGGTATCCTAGTAGCGGTATTGTTAGTGTAAGTGTATTTGCACCAAGTGCAGAATTAGCCGATGCATTGGCAACTTCCGTATTTGTAATGGGAAAAGATGTAGGACTCAATTTTATTAATCAATTAAAAGGGATTGAATGTATAATTGTAGATGAAAAAGGGAAAATAGTTCACTCTACAAATATTGACATTCAAGACAAATTAAAAAACGAATAACACATATGAATTTTAAAAAAACCTTGCTCATTGGATGCAGTGCAATCTCACTAACTTCTTGTGTGGCTGTAAAAGAATATGAAAAAGTGAATTTGAATGATCCAGATATGAAACTATCTGCCAATTCAATTGAGCGATTTGAAACAAACTTTCAAGTTTATCGAGAAGCTGCTTCAGGAGCTAATGGAGGAAAAGCAGGAGGTGGTTGCGGATGTAACTAATCTCTAAATTTTAAAACGACGAATCAAAGCACATGAAATACACCCTAATCTTTACAGTGTCATTACTACTCAGCATCACTATGCTCCATGCTCAAGAAAGTGAAAATGAATCTTCCAATACATCCTATAAAAAACGGGTATTGGAAAGTACTGAAGTAGATTTTTTAATGAGCTATTATGCACAAGATGGAACACATGCGGCTGTTACTGGAGGAAAAGGAACAGAAGAACTTACGGATGTTACGCCAACTTTTGTAGTAGCCATTCCTTTAAATGACGACGATGTCTTAACAATCGATGCAGGTATATCGGCGTACACGTCGGCATCATCAAGTAATATAAATCCTTTTGATAGCGATAGCGCTGCAGATCCTTTTCAAGCTTCTTCGGGAGCTTCTCAAAGTGATACATGGGTAAACCTTAATGTGAATTATGCGCATTCTTCAGAAGATAGAAATTCTATTTGGAGTGGTCATGTCAACGTAGCATCTGAATATGATTATTTTTCTATTGGTTTAGGCGGAAGTTATACTCGTCTATTCAATCAAAAAAATACGGAATTAAGTGTAAAAGCTAATATATATCTTGACACTTGGAATCCTCAATATCCTGCCGAATTTCAAGAAGGATTTACAAGACCAGACATTGTTGGCACAGGAAACTATTCTAATTCATTTACACAATTTGAAAATGAAGGAAGAAATACTTATTCAGTCTCGGTTAGTTTTTCACAAGTCTTAAATGAAAATGCCCAAATATCATTATTTCTAGATCTTGTAAAGCAAGATGGATTATTGTCAACTCCTCATCAACGGGTATATTTTGCAGATGTAAATGATTTTTTTGTACAAAACTTTCAATTAGGAGATGATGTCGAAAAACTTCCTGATTCACGATTCAAACTACCAGTAGGAGCACGATTTAACTATTATATTGATGAAACTTTTTCGCTTCGCACCTACTATCGTTATTACTTTGATGATTGGGGAATTAATGCACATACTGCTAGTATTGAAGTTCCTATCAAATTAGCAGAAGGTAAATTTACATTCTATCCAACGTATAGATATTATTCGCAAACAAAAGCTGATTATTTTGCTCCTTTTGAAACACATCTTTCTACAGATGAATTTTATACTTCTGATTATGATTTGTCAGAATTTGACAGTCATCAATATGGAATTGGATTCAAGTATTATGACATTTTCACGAAATTTAAAATTTTAAATTTCGGACTTAAAACATTTGATATACGATTCAATCATTATACGCGTAGTGATGGACTTTCAGCAAACATAATTTCCACTGGATTTAAGTTTGTACTTGACTAGTTTTAACTTAATTAAATACCTCTTCTAATTTACAAATATGCTATTGACTTAATAACACTTTTGTAAAAACAAAAGCATGCAATAGAGCATTATACTATAAAATGATTACTTCTTCAAAAAGTGATCATTTTTTTCTGTAAAAGATATTATAAATGCTAGTAATTCTTGTTATATACAGTGCATTGAAAAAGTAAGAAACCACATTTTTTTTAGAAAAATATTAACATCTTTATTTCTTGTGTATGTAATTCTAGGAAATTAAATTTGCAATCGCAATGGAGAAAAAACGTATACATATTTCTTTATTAACAACGTTGTTGTTTGTGTTTGGATTTCAATTTTTTGGGAACCAAGCAACACTTCATGCTGCTGTTTCAACACACATAACTACGTCTCATGATGTTGATACTTTTCAAGTACATAAAAATGATAAAATTACAATTCAGTCACTTGATCATCAACACATTCAAATTTTAAGTGAAATAGGTGAGGAAACTCCAGAAGAAGAACAAGAAAACACAACAACTAGTACACAAGTTGCAGTATCACATACATTTTACTCATCGTATTTACGATTTGCAACGAAAAAAGTCAAGTGCCAAAAACCATTTGACAAAAGCGTACTATTATCTACAACTCCTATCTATCTTTTCTTTGAGGTTTTTAGATTATGATTTTTTTAAACTAAGGTAAACAATCGTATACCTTCTATTCTTTAGTAAATTATTCTTCATTTACATGAGCTACTATACACAGCTTTTGTATACAAAAAATTAAAAAAAATCATAAAAATTTCCATAATGAGATCATTCATTTTGTTCTTGATGGTTTGCTTTACGCTTGTAAGTTGCAATCATCATGAAAAAAAACATACAGAACACATAACACACAAAATAACAAGCCCTATAAAAAAAGACACTATCATTATAAAAGATTATGTGTGTCAAATTCACTCCATTAAACATATTGAACTTAGAGCACTTGAAAAAGGATACCTTCAAAGTATTTCCGTTGATGAAGGTCAATTTGTAAATAAAGGACAATCAATGTTTAAGATTATGCCTAATGTATATGATGCGGAACTACAAAAAGCAAAAGCCGAAGCAGATTTAGCTGAAATTGAATACAAAAACACCAAACTATTGGCAGACAATGATATTGTTTCATCTAATGAATTGGCAATGTCAAAGGCCAAATTTGAAAAAGCAACAGCCGAAGTAAATATGGCAAGTATTCACTTAGGTTTTACCAATATCAAAGCGCCTTTTGACGGTATTATAGATCATTTTCACGTAAGAGAAGGAAGTTTGTTGGATGAAGGTGAATTGCTTACTACACTTTCTGACAATAGTAAAATGTGGGTATACTTTAACGTACCTGAAGCTGAATATTTAGATTACATAATGAACGGTCATGCTGGGGAAAAACGAGAAGTCGAATTATTACTAGCTAATAATCGAGTGTTCAACCAAAAAGGATTGGTCGAAACCATTGAAGGAGAGTTTAACAACGAAACAGGAAATATTGCGTTTAGAGCTACATTTCCTAACCCTGATAAAATACTCAGACACGGAGAGACTGGTAGTATTTTGATGAAAATACCTTTCAAAGAAGTATTAATGATTCCGCAAAAAGCAACTTTTGAAGTATTAGACAAAAAATTTGTATTTGTTTTAGATAGTAATAATATCATACATCAAAAAGAAATCAAAATTGGCGGAGAACTTCCACACTTGTTTATAGTTGAAAAAGGATTAACTGCTGAAGATAAAATCGTATTAGAAGGAATTCGGTTGGTAAAAAATGGAGATCATATTGATTATGAGTTCATCAATCCAGAAGAAGCGGTTTCAAATCTAGCTTTATACACTGAATAATTTAATCTAAAAAAACAGAAAAAATGTTCAGTAACTTTATCAAAAGACCTGTGCTTGCAATTGTGATTTCAGTAATCATCATATTCACAGGATTGCTCTCTATCAACAAGCTCCCAACCTCTCAATTTCCGCAAATTGCACCCACTACAGTAAACATTTTTATAGCTTATCCAGGGGCAAGTGCAGATGTATTAGTAAAATCAACACTAATTCCTTTGGAAACTTCTATCAATGGTGTACAAGGAATGCGTTATATAGCTTCTGATGCTACTAGTGCTGGAGAAGGAACGTTGCGGATTATTTTTGAACCAGGAACAGATCCAAGTCAAGCCGTAGTTCGTGTAAAAACACGTGTAGATCAAGTAATGCCACTATTACCGCCATTGGTGCAAAGAGAAGGAGTTATCATCACACCGGTACAACCAAGTATGTTGATGTACGTAAACTTGTATAGTAATGCTAAGGACAATGACGAAAATTTTCTATACAATTATGCGTATACCAAAGTGGTTCCTGAATTACAGCGTATCAACGGAATTGCGAGCGCAAATATTTTAGGAAGTCGCAAATACGCTATGCGTGTATGGTTAAAACCAGATAGAATGAGGGCTTACAATATATCGGCAGAAGAAGTGTTGAAAGCAATGGATGAGCAAAGCCTCATAGCACGACCAGGAAGACTAGGAAGAAGTTCTGGGAAAGCAGCACAATCCTTAGAATATGTATTGACCTACCAAGGGAGGTACAATGAGCCTCAACAATATAAAGATATTATTATCAAGTCTAATGAAGAAGGAGAAATTCTAACTCTAGGAGACATTGCAGAAGTAGAATTGGGGAGTGAATTTTTTGATATTTATTCTAATTTTAATGGCAAACCTTCGGCTTCTATAGTTTTAAAACAAACCTTTGGAAGTAATGCCAGTGATGTTATAGAAACTGTTAAAGATAAATTGACAGAGCTAGAAGAATACCTTCCTCCAGGAATCGAATATAAAATTAGTTATGATGTGTCAAATTTCTTAGACGCATCAATCGAACAAGTTATTCATACATTACGAGACGCTTTTATTCTTGTAGCACTTGTCGTATTTTTATTCTTGGGTGATTTCAGATCAACACTTATCCCAATCATAGCAGTTCCTGTTTCGCTTATTGGAGCATTTTTCATCATGCAATTATTTGGACTCTCTATCAATTTGATTACTCTCTTTGCTTTGGTATTAGCCATTGGTATTGTGGTAGATGACGCTATTGTGGTGGTAGAAGCAGTGCATGCCAAAATGGAATCAGAACATCTTTCTCCATATCGAGCTGTGAAAAGTGTAATCAGCGAAATTGGGGGAGCAATTATAGCCATTACTTTAGTAATGGTATCTGTATTTGTTCCTATATCTTTCATGACAGGACCTGTAGGAGTCTTTTACAGACAATTTTCTATTACTATGGCAGGATCTATCATAATATCTGCAATAGTAGCTTTAACACTTACCCCTGTACTTTGTGCTATGGTATTGAAAAATAATCATGGGAAGCCTAGAAAAAAATCTCCAGTCAATCGTTTCATAGATTGGTTTAACAATACATTTGACAAACTCACAGGACGTTACGTACGTTTACTAACACTCATTGTAAATCGACGTGTACTTACATTTGGGATTCTAGCCGTTTTCTGTGCTGGTATATTTTTCACGAATAAAACACTTCCTGCTGGATTCATTCCAAATGAAGATCAAGGAACTATATATGCCATCATACAAACACCTCCAGGAGCAACTTTAGAGCGAACTAATGAAGTTGCTAGAAATCTTCAAAAACTTTGTGAAGAAAAAAAAGACATTGCTTCTGTATCATCACTAGCAGGTTATGAAATTATGACAGAAGGTAGAGGTTCGAATGCAGGAACTTGCTTAATCAATTTAAAACCATGGTCAGAAAGAGAGAAAACTGTTCATGAAATTATGGAAGAGCTAGAGGAAGAAAGTAAAAACCTTGGAGCAGTAATTGAATATTTTGAGCCACCAGCAGTACCAGGTTTTGGTTCTTCAGGAGGATTTTCTTTACGTCTTTTAGACAAGACAGATAATACCGATTACCATGAATTTGAGCAAATAAACAATGCATTTATGGATGCACTAAGAGAACGAAAAGAACTTAGTGGACTCTTTACTTTTTTCGCAGCAAATTATCCTCAATATGAGTTAATTATCAATAATAAAGCTGCAATGCAAAAAGGAGTCTCAATTGGAGCGGCTATGGAAAACTTAAATATTCTTATAGGAAGTACCTACGAGCAAGGCTTTATAAAATTTGGGCGTTTTTTCAAAGTGTATACGCAAGCAGCTCCTGAGTACAGAAGATTTCCTTCAGATCTTGAAAAACTATTTGTAAAAAATGAAGCTGGAGAAATGGTTCCTTACTCTGCATTTATGAGCTTAGAAAAACGATTAGGGCCTAATGAAATTACACGGTATAATCTATATAACTCTGCTGCTATTAGAGGATTACCTGCTTCAGGATATACAAGTGGAGATGCTATCAATGCAATTACGGAAGTAGCAAAAGAAAAACTTCCAAGAGGATATGATATTGCTTGGGAAGACCTTTCCTATGATGAGGCTGGTCGAGGGAATGAATCCATCTATATCTTTGCAGTCGTATTGATCTTTGTATACTTAGTACTTGCTGCTCAATATGAAAGTTTTTTACTTCCATTGGCGGTCATATTATCATTACCAGTCGGAATATTTGGTTCTTTTTTACTTCTAAAGTTAATGGGACTCGCGAATGATGTATATGCGCAAATAGGACTCATTATGCTAGTTGGTCTCTTGGGGAAAAACGCGGTGCTCATTGTTGAATTTGCAGTGCAAAAACGACGAGAAGGCATTCCGATTTTTGATGCCGCTATTGAAGGAGCAAAAATGCGATTTCGCCCTATTTTAATGACTTCTTTTGCTTTTATTGCCGGATTAATTCCTTTAGTTATAGCAACTGGCGCAGGTGCAATAGGAAACAAAACAATTGGCGGTTCGGCTATGGGAGGAATGCTTATAGGGACATTAATTGGAGTGATTATTATACCAGGGTTGTATTACATTTTTGCCAAAATGTCCGACGGTCGTAGTTTAATCAAAAATGAATCAGATGAACCTGTTTCAGAGGAATTTGTACGAGCATCTGAAGAAAAGAAATCTATCAAAAAGCAACTACGTCAATTAAAAGAACTTTTACAAAAGATTACTTCCAAAAATAAAGAGCAAGATTATGACAATAACTAAATATACATATATAAGGACACTTCTTTTTATACTAACAATCATTCTTCACTCATGTGTACCCACAAAAACAGTAAGGAGTGCTAAAAAAACAATGCCTAATCAGTTTGAAAAAATTCAAAAAGACACATTAAATAGCGCAAGCATCTCATGGAAAGAATTTTTTGCCGACGAAAAATTGAATGCCTTAATCGATTCGGCCCTAGCAAATAATCAAGAGTTAAACATTATGTTGCAACAAATTGAAGTTGCTAAAAATGAAATACAAGTGCGAAAAGGAGAATATCTTCCTTTTATAAGCTATAAAGCTGGAGCAGAACTAGAAAAGGCAAGTAAATTTACTAGAAATGGTGCTGTTGAAGAAAACTTGCCAATTCATGAAGAAGAAGCTTTTCCAGATCCTTTGCCAAACTATACGATAGGATTAAATGTTTCTTGGGAAATTGATATTTGGAAAAAGCTGCGCAATTCAAAAAAAATGGCAGTCATGGAATACTTATCGTCTGTAGAAGGTAAAAACTTCATGATTACGAATTTAGTGGCTGAAATTGCAGAAACGTATTATGAATTAATTGCTTTAGACAATCAATTACGTATTATAGATCAAAATTTAGAAATACAGCAAAATGCACTTCATATTGTAAAAATGCAAAAACAAGCCGCTCGTGTAACAGAATTAGCTGTACAACGATTTGAAGCCGAGCTATCTAAAAACAAAAGTGAGCGTTTTGAGGTGAAACAAAAAATTGTAGAAATAGAGAATCGACTTAATTTTTTAATCGGTAGCCAACCCTCTTCTATTGTTAGAAATTCGGATACTTTTATGGAATTACAAATGGATTCAATTTCTACAGGAGTTCCTTCTGAATTATTAATCAACAGACCAGATATTCGAAGAGCTGAATATGAGTTGGAAGCAGCTAAGTTGAATGTAAAAGTTGCTCGTGCTAATTTTTATCCTTCCTTTGGAATCAAGGCAGGCATCGGACTTTCTGCTTTTAATTCAAAATACTTAACGTCAACTCCTGGTGCTTTACTATATAATCTAGCGGGTGATTTGGTTGGGCCATTAATAAACAGGAATGCTATCAAAGCGGCATACAATAATGCAAACTCTAGACAACTACAAACGGTGTACGAATACGAAAAGACCATATTGAATGCCTATATAGAAGTTGTTAATGAACTTTCCAATATTGAAAATCTTCAAAAAAGTTTTGAAAATAAAAATGATCAAGTTATTTCACTAACAAGGTCTATAGAAATCTCGAATAAGCTTTTTCAATCGGCAAGGGCAGATTATATGGAAGTTTTGTTAACACAACGTGACGCTTTAGAAGCTAAGGTGTCGTTAGTGCAAACAAAAAAAGAACAGTTAGCCGCTAAAATTAACTTGTACCGAGCTTTAGGTGGAGGTTGGAGGTAATTTTAATAAAAATAGCACTACAAAAACTCCTTTATCAACAAGGAGTTTTTTTTATAGTTAACATTAAAAAGAAAAAGCAAATAGAATCTAGTTTACTTGTTATCTCTAGCTTTCAAATTTCGAACTTTTGTAGTGGATTTTGGAGAAGTTCTATACTAATAAAATCTATATGAAACTAGTTTGTATTTTGAATTTTACACTGTATATCAAAATTTGAAAATGTTAATTTTTAACAATTTGTTTTAAAATATTTAGAGCTTTATTGTGATTATCTTTTAGTCTTTTAACAATTTGTATCGTTAGATTTGGGTATTAACTTAAAACTATTTGAAATGAAAAAACAATTACTATTATCTATTTTCTTTTTGGGATGTACATTTTTCTCATTTTCTCAAGAAAAAAAAGACTTTTTAAAAAATCAAACAATATTTGGTTTTAAAGCAGGATTAAATCAAAGTTACTTAAATACCTCATCAGATAATGACTATTCTGGGTTAGAA
Source organism: Kordia zhangzhouensis (assembly GCF_001005305.1). Taxonomy (GTDB): domain Bacteria; phylum Bacteroidota; class Bacteroidia; order Flavobacteriales; family Flavobacteriaceae; genus Kordia; species Kordia zhangzhouensis. The sequence goes on along the minus strand of NZ_LBMH01000014.1, from coordinate 14,831 downwards.
CTATATGGAGGTTTTTTTGCAGAAACTAGTCTAAGTAATACATTAAGTTTTCAATACGAATTATTGTACTCGTATACAGATGACATTAGTTTTTTAGAAATTCCTCTGCTACTAAAATACCATTTGAATGATAAATGGTCTATCATGTCTGGTCCAAAATTGGATGTTGTTGCAAACAAAACAATTGAAAATGCTTTATATGAACCATTATCTGTTTCACTTGAAATAGGAACGCAATATAATATATCTAAACGCTTTTTTATTGAGGGAAGATATGGTTATGGTTTATCAAAGGAAGTATTAATTGATAGTAATTCTAATAGTTATAGTCGTAATACATTGAGATTAGGAGTTGGTTATAAATTTTAATAAAATTCATAAATAGGATACCTCTTGTAGTATAAAAAAAAACTGTAATGTTTTAAATTACAGGTTTTTACAATTTATGTGACCTCGAGAATTCAAAGTTCGAACTTTTTGATGGAGAATTTGAGGGGGATTTATGAGTTTATGCAAGCTGTTTAACTTTATTTTGTCAAATTTAGAACTGTCCGAAAAAAGGTAAGTCTTCATAAACACCACGAAGGAATTTACTTCTTCTTTAAGGTTAATACATAATTATTTTACGGTAAAGTCATATTTTATATTTATGATATTTAATATTTTTATAATGAATGGAATTCATTATAAAAAAAATGTCAATTGATAATATACACTGCTAATTGACTAAGCAGAGCTGTACAATAATTAAAAACTAATATTTTTTAGCCCGTAGGAGTTAAAATAACTGCTTTGATTGTAGAAAGAAAATCAAAAATATCTCTTAAGACTTCAGAATAAAAAGCTTCTAAAAAATGCTATAGAAGTTGGCGAATAATAATCTTTATCATTAAAATAAGAATCTTCTTATAGTTACTATTTTTAATGTAGTAAACCTAAAAATTACTGCAAGTGATACTTTTAAATAGAAATGTTTACCCGTCAAAAATCTTAAAACTATAATTACTTGCTTCTACAGATTATTTATATAGAATTAATAAGCACTTTTTAATTACAAAAACCATTTTCCACACTTCATACTGTATTGTCAGAGTTAAAAAGAAAGAATTTTTAAAATGTCAAAAAAGTTATACACTTATAAAACCCTCAACGAGTTAATCCTTGGGATATCAAACAATACCGAAAAAGGTATCATATTCATTACCGCAAATAATAAGGAGCATTTTGTTTCGTATGCAACTTTTTACCAAGAAGCATTATTTTTTTTAGGGACATTACAACGCAAAAAAAGTATAAATAGAGGAGATGAAATTATTATTTATGAAGACGACCATCATAAATTTTTAATTGCTTTTTGGGCATGTATATTAGGAGGATACATTCCTATTCCTGTTGCTATTGGAGGGAAAGAAGAACACAAGCTAAAACCATTTAGAATTTGGAACAATCTTACACATCCTAAAATATTTACTTCGGCGGAAAAATTAGAGAAGCTTATTACCTTTGGAATTGAAAAGGGACTCGTAAAAAACAAAACAAATTTTAAAAAAAGTTGCATAGCATCATCAGAAGTTTTTGAAAATTCAACCCAAGGGATTCCTGTAACTGTTTTTTCAGATGAGCTGGCTTTTATTCAATATTCTTCCGGATCTACTAGTATGCCTAAAGGTGTCATGTTAACACACGAAAATCTAATTTACAATACGTATGATATCATTGAAAGATTTAAAATAACCACAGATGATAACTACTTTAGTTGGATTCCGCTCACACACGATATGGGAATGATTGCTTTTCATTTGTCAAGCATTGTAGCTAGTTGTAATCACATGATGATGCCCACAAGTTTATTTATAAAAAGACCTTTATTGTGGATGGAAAAAACTCATGAATATAGAGCAACTAGACTATGTTCTCCTAATTTTGGATATCAGTACTTTATGCAAGCATTCTATAGGAGACCTGATCAAAAAATCAATTGGGATTTATCATGTGTAAAATCTATCATAAACGGTGCCGAGCCAATCTCCGAAAAAGTCTGCTTAGATTTTACAGAATTACTATCTCAGTACAATTTATCTGACCATTGTATAATTCCTAGCTATGGATTAGCCGAAGCTTCAGTCGGAGTTTCATCATCCAATATTGGAGATAAAATTTCAGTATACACTGTAAAAAGAGAATCGCTTGTTATAGGAAAAGAACTCATTTTTGCGCAACAACATGATGAAAAAAAAACACAAAATTTTGTTGGAGTTGGAAAAACTCTTTTAAGTTGCCGTGTAGCTATCAATGATGAAAAAGGAAATTCCTTAGGTAAAAATACATTAGGCTTTATTGATATTAAAGGTAAAAACGTTACGAAAGGATACTATAAAAACCCAGAAGCAACGCAAATGGCTTTTCTAAAAAATGATTGGTTACGTACAGGCGATTTAGGTTTTCTGCTAGAGGATGATACTTTAGTTATTACAGGTAGGCATAAAAATATGATGATTCTACAAGGGCACAATTACTATGCTAGTGATATAGAAAATATCATTATAGGAACAGCAGATGTAACACTAGGGAAAGTAGCTGTTTGCGGAGTGCCAAGCAATGGAAATAATAAAGAAAAGCTACTTGTTTTTATCTACTATAAAAGAAAAATTGAAAATTTCTTGAATGTCATTATTGCCATACAAAAGAGACTTTCAAACGCATTAGGAATTATACCAGATGTCATCATTCCAGTTAAAGAAATCCCTAAAACAACAAGCGGTAAACTACAACACGGTATATTACTAAAAAGATATCAAAATGGAGAGTTTGAAGAAATTAGTAGACTCATAAGCCATGAAATGCTTCACAATACATTGCAAGTGTGGAAAAATTCAACAAATAGATTAAAAGATATCAATACTTGGCTGACATCACTATGTTTAGAAATTCTTAATGGCGAAAATGTGATGATAGATATGCAAATTCCTTTAGGAGATCAAGGGTTTAAATCTATTCATGCTGTACAATTGGCGCAACTATTAAAAACCAGACTTGGTCTCATTGCAGAAACAACTATTTTTTACAAGTATCCAACAATACTCAAACTTTCAGCATACATAGAAGCCCAATTATTTAGTTCCAAGAAATCTAATACACATGTAGAAGATGAAAAGAGTGAGGCTAAAAATGATGCTGAACTACTTACCAAAATAGAATCGCTAAGTGATGATGAAGTCTTACAGCTATTAGACAAACTAATATAAACTTTAAATCACAACAAATACATAGAAAATGCAAAAAAGCATAGAAAAAAGCTACCAAATAGAGTGGCCTGGCTGGTCATTAAGTGATAATAAATATGGAAAAGAGTTTGATGCTGAAGCTAGAATTAGGATGATTGAAACAGGTCGAAAATTACTTCCTTACCTATTAGATAACAGTGCTATTTTTGGTGAGAATTTTTTAGAAATAGGGCCTTTTTTTACGCCTATTTTGTTTTCGGAAGAATTGCAAAATTACTTACCTAAAAATCACAATATCAATTTCTTAGAAAACGATCAAAATGTAATTAACTGGTTGTCAGAAAAATTTAGATGCTTTATCTTTAAATTAAACATTGATTCAACTACATTTTTTCATGATTTGACGCAAAAAATGACCGCACAATTCGGATACTATAAAGACTTCTATGATGTAGTTACCATGTCTCAAATAGTAAACTATGTTGATTACAAGCAATTACTAACCAGCTTATTCCCAATGCTAAATAAAGAAGGGTACATATTTCTCAATAATGTGGTTGATTATGGAATTCCAATCTTATTTTCTGAACAAAGACCAAAATCTAATCAAGAAATTATCGATACTGCTAAAGCTATAGGATATAAAATATACTACAAGGAAGAACAACCAAAAATGTTTGATGAAGAGCCTAATAAACGCTTGATATTAATACTTTCTAAATAAATATAGAGAGTGCCGTTTGATGAGAAAACATTAAAAAAAATGAAATTTCAGTCATAACATAGCATTCTTAAGTGAAAAAATACACGACAATTAATTCTCTACATATGTTTCCCTCTTTAAACATATAAAAATACCCTCCTAAAAATTTAAAATACGAATCTTTTAAAAAGAAAACTATGGAGATGAGTTACTCAAATGAAAAACGTTTCAACGAATTAAGCCCATTAAAAAAAGCGATATACAAAATTGAAAAGTACAAATCAGAATTAGCAAACTTAAAAAGTGAAAAAAGGAATGAAAGTATTGCTGTAATTGGTATGGCTTTAGAATTTCCAAACGCTAAAAACCCCGAGCAATACTGGGATAATATCATCAATAAAAAAGATAGTATCGCATCTTTTCCCAAGGCTCGAAAAGAGCAACTGGTATCATACTATAAATCAAAAGGAATTGCTATTGATACGCTTACGTTTCAAAATGGAGGATATCTAAATAGTATAGATCATTTTGATGCTGATTTTTTTAAAATTGATCATGCTACTGCTTCGGTTATAAATCCTATACATCGTCTATTCTTACAAACTTCATGGAGAGCTATGGAAGATGCAGGGTATGTTCAAACTCATGTAGAAAAGACAGGTATTTTCTTAGGAGCTTCTGGCGATATAAATTATGCGGAATATATTGATATCATCAACCAATCTAGTGACACATTAGGTTCGGCATCATTAACGGGAAATACAAACTCATTAGCTTCAAGCAGACTCTCTTATTTTATGGACTTCAAAGGACCAGCCTTAACCATAGATACAGCTTGTTCTTCATCATTGGTAGCCATTCATCTAGCTTGTAATTCATTATCAAATAGAGATAGTGATATGGCAGTAGCTGGAGGAGGAAAAATGTATCTATTACCAGAAAAGGGAAAATATCATATAGGTTTTGAATCGCCAACAGGAACAACAAAACCTTTTGATCACAAATCTGACGGTGCAGGAATAGGAGAAGGAGTTGCTGCAATTGTATTAAAACGATTAGATGATGCAATAGCAGATAAAGACACTATTTATGCGGTTATCAAAGGTACGGCAATCAATCAGGATGGAAAATCTTCAGGAATCATAGCTCCTAATCCAGAAGCACAAACAAGCGTAATTAAAGAAGCCGCTACAAAAGCAAAAATTGATCTACACACCTTAGGATTTATAGAAACACATGGTACAGGAACAAAATTGGGCGATCAAATAGAGTTTCAAGCATTATGCGATGCGTTTGAAGGGGTTTCTAAAAAGCAATTTTGTGCATTAGGCGCAGTAAAAAGCAACATTGGACATCAGTTTGAAGCAGCAGGAATCGCAGGTCTTATAAAATGTATCATGTCACTCAAGCATAAAACAATTGCCCCTTCAATTAATCACAATAAGCCAAATCCATCATTAGATTTTCAAAATTCTCCTTTCTATTTCAATACAGAATCAAAAGATTGGCTATCTGAAAGTAAAAGAAGATGTGCAGTAAGTTCTTTTGGAATTAGTGGTACCAATGCACATGTAATTTTAGAAGAATATGTACCAAACAAAGTAGATGATACAATCAATGATGAAAAAAGCTTTCTATTTACCTTAAGTGCCCACAACAAAAGCACCTTAAAACAGTGTATCAGTGACTACATACATTTAATATCAGACGAAAATAATTTAATCGCTGTAGCAGATATTTGTTATGCAACAAATACAAAAAAAGGAACTTATAACTGGCGTTTTGGAGTCGAAGTCACAACATTAGCGCAATTGAAAATACTATTGCAAAATCCAGAAAATCATATTACCCAAGTTGAGTACAGTTACAAAATAAATACAGCACTTTTTGAAACAAGAAAAGAGGAAAATGGAACTCAGTTTTTAACATATCTATTAGCAGAATATAAAAAAGGAGCCGTCATTCCCTGGAGAAGATATTACCAAAATAATGTCTACACAAATATTGATTTACCACGCTATCCACTGGCTGAAACATCTTGCTGGCCTAATTTTGAAGGTGTAAATTTTCCAATACAACATACAGAACAGCAAACACTACCCGTTACTAAAATTCCAGAATTAAAATATGAAACTATATACAAACAACTTTCGGAGCTTATTTCTGTAAACACAGGAATTCAAGTAACTGAAGATGCTTTAGATAAAGATTTATTTGATCTTGGAATAGATTCGATTATTATTTTTCAATTTATACAGACCATAAAAAAACAATACAATATTAATCTAGAATTGGGACAATTTTACAATGAGGTTAGTAATTTAAAAAAACTAGCAGAGTTCATTGTTAAAAATGGAATGGCAAAAAGCATGACATCTCAACAGGTAAAAAAACAGGTTCAGTATAAACGGAATGCTATAGATTACTTTGTGCCGTATAAAGAAATTGAAAAAGATGTTTCTAAAGTATTTACAACCACTCAAGCAAATCATCTGGAAAAACTAATACATGAAATTGTAACGCAAACAAATGATACAAAACAACATACTCAAAAATACCGTAAAGTACTTGCAAATAATAGGAATGTAGCAGGATTTAAGCCTGAAACCAAAGAAATAACTTACCAAATTATAGCAGACAAAGCGAAAGGCTCAAAAATTATAGATTTAGATAATAACGAGTATGTAGATTTAACGATGGGCTTTGGAGTGAATTTACTAGGATACAATCCAGATTTTATTGAAAAAGCATTACAAGAAGCATTGTACAAAGGATATGCTGTAGGTCCTATGAATGCTACAGCAGGAAAAGTAGCTGCTTTAATTTCAGAACTAACAGGTAATGAGCGAGTTGCTTTTTATAACTCTGGTTCAGAAGCAGTTATGGTGGCTTTAAGACTAGCCCGAGCGACTACAAGGAGAAAAAAATATGTGATTTTTAAAGAATCATATCATGGAACTTTTGATGGAATCTTAGCAATAAATAATCCTTTAGATCTGGGAAATCCAATTCCATTAGCATCAGGAATTACAGAGAATTTTATTGAGAATACTGTAGTATTAGAATATGGTAGGCAAGAATCATTAGATTATATAGAAGAACATATTTCCACGTTGGCAGCTGTATTGGTGGAACCTGTACAAAGTAGAAGACCCGATATTCAACCAAAAGAATTTTTACAAGAATTACAAAAAATAACAAAATCAAACGGTACTGCGCTCATTTTTGATGAAGTCATATCGGGATTTAGAATTCATGTAGGCGGAGCAAAAAAATGGTTTGAAATTGATCCTGATATATGTATTTATGGAAAAATTGTCGGAGGAGGAATGCCCATTGGAGTTGTCGCAGGAAACGCAGAATTTATGGATGCTATTGATGGAGGAAGCTGGCAATTTGGAGACAACTCTTATCCTAACAAACCCACAACCTTTGTAGCAGGAACATTCAATCAACATCCTTTAACGATGAGTGCTTCTCTAGCTTTATTAACTTATTTAAAAGATCAAGGAAATACCTTACAGAGCAATCTTAATAAAAAGACAATGACTTTGGTAAAAAGATTGAATTCTTATTTTGATGAGGTAGGCGCATCTGTAAAAGTAGTAGCATTTGGCTCTCTTTTTAGATTTTTCCTAAAAGGAGGTTGGGACTTGTTTTATCAACATTTATTAGCCAATAAAATATATGTTTGGGAAGGAAGAAATTGTTTTCTTTCCACAGCACATTCAGATGAAGATATTGAGTTTATATATCAGGCAGTTGTCAAATCTACCCAAGCAGTTCTGCAGTCAGATTGGATTGATACATCTCCTAAAGAAAACACAACGACAACATCCATTGCTTTTTCAGAAGATCAGGAAAAATTATATGCGCTAGTATCTGTAAATCAACATGCGTCGAGTTCATTTAACGAAAATCAAATTATTGAATTAAAAGGAAATCTACATGTAGAAGCATTCCAAAATGCGTTCATAAAAGTGGTAAATCGCCACGAGGTTTTGCGATCTACAAAAATTGACGAAAACGGATATCATATTGCATCAAAAGTAACTCCAAAGATTACATACTTACAAAACAACCATGTCACAACCGAAGCTATTTCAACAGAGGATTATATTGAGTTTTTAGGAAAACAAGGAGTAGAAGCATTTAACTTAGCAAATGGTCCATTTATAAGAATGGTAATTCTTGAAATTTCAAAAACACATCACAAAATACTATTGACAACACATCATTTAGTGGGTGATGGTTATTCTATTGAAATCATTTGGAATGAGTTAAGTTCGATTTATGCAACGGAAATCAAAGGAGCTGAGGTTGGTTTATTAAAACCTACAGGATTGAGCGAATTCAACCAATGGTACACAGAAGTGAATACACGAGAACATCAACAAGAATCCTCAGAATTTTGGAAAAAGCAATTTCAAAAAAAATATCCCAAAGTAAGCTTAGCTACAGGTCATATTGTAACGCCTAATTCAAAAAGAGGAAATCTATTTAGTCAAAAAATTGATAATTCGCTAAAAGAAAGGTTATTACATTTTTCAAAAACAAATAAACTCACCGTGTTTAACGTGCTTTTTGCAACCTATACATTACTATTACAACGACTTTCTTCACAAACAACATTTGTCGTTGGAATACCCTCGTCAGGGCAATTGGCAATGGGTAAAAAAAATATAGTTGGGCAATGCGTAAAAATGCTTCCAATTTATATAGATATAGATGAACAACAGACCGTTACAGGCTATTTTGAAAAAATAAAGACAGTAACTACTGAAGCCATAAAACACCAAAACTGTTCATTTAATGAAATTCTAGAAAATTGTAGTGATGTAATGCCTCCACAAATTACAGCAGAAATAGACATGAATAGTGTTAAAAAACAACTCAATTTTGAAGGTCTTGAAGCAACATTTTACTTTCCTCCTGTATCATATGTAAAATATGAACTGAGCATTAGTATTATTGAAATGGACAATAATTTAATGATGGACTTCTACTATAATACCGCACTTTTTGACAAAGAAGTCATAGCAAATTGGGCAAACTGTTTTCTACATATGTTAGATGATGCAATAAGTAGCGCAACAAAAACGATTTCTCAACTTTCGATAGAAAATAAAAAAGACACAAACGTATTTTCTTCCTGGAATAACTTGTAAACAGCATTTATTTACCAACCAATATTGACTTAGATGAACAATCAAACTATCTTTTCATTTCTACAAAAAAGAGAGGCTAAAACTCCTGCATTAATATATAATGAAACTGAAATAAATTACTCAACACTATGGAATTCTATTGAGAAAAAATGTTGCGAAATAGGAAATCTTGCAGGAAAAAAAGTTGTGCTTGCATATCGAAACCCAATAGCTCAAGTTGTAAATCTGTTAGCAATTATAAAATCTGGGGGATACGCTATCATGACTTCATCCAAAGAACAACTCATTGAGACGTGTATTCAAACTGCTTTTCAAGATGAAAAAATATATCTATCAACTGATACTCAAGAAACATTTGCGCTGAAAGCCTTTCAAAAGTTGTCTGCAGTTACGTTCAATGAGAATACGCCAAGTTCAAGCCAAGTAGGAGGAATTATTCTAGTAAACAAAACAGGAAGTGAAGGATATCAAATAGAAGCAGTAGACATTGAAAAGCACCTACAAGAAGTACAATCGTCTTTTGGTTTACATCTAAAAACAAAATTACAGGCAAGTAAAGACCTTGAAAAAACAGATGTATTAGAATATATATTACCTGCCATTGCATCAGGAGTAACACTCTATTTTACTGATGATAACACAAATCATAAGAATGGAGTCGGAACTTTAAAAATTTCAAAGCAAGTAGCTTCAAACCACAAATTGCTTCAAAAATTAGCTGCAAATTGCACCTTTGAAGTTACTGAACTTATTATCACATCAGATGAAAAAATTTCGGGGAAATGCATCAAAAAATTAAAACAAGTATTTAAAAAATTAGAGAAAATAATTGTCACACTTCACATACAAGGAATTCATCTATCAATAATTCAAACAGAAACGGCATTTGATACAAAAGAAGACACATTTGTAAATTACACCAAACCTCTGGGAAAATTAAACTTACAAATATTAGATGCTAAATTCCGCGCTGTTCCGTTAGAAGTTTCAGGAACACTTTGGGTTGAAAGTAACTACTTCTCAACTCCTGTAGGAGTACAAAATTCTCTGAAAGAAGTACATGTTGGGAATCATTCTAAGCAACTAAAAGCGTTGGCTTATAAAGCAAAATTTACATCAAATGGGGAAATCGTACTGCAACAAAAAAGCGCCAGAGAAATATATATCGACGACAAGCTTGTTACGCCCGATATAACGGAAGATATTTTAAAACTACACAACAATGTGATAGACGCAGCAGTAGTATATAAAAAATCATTGCACTGCTTGATTGCATTTGTAGAGCTAGAATCCGAAGGTGAAATTTTAGGTAGCGAGTTTAGAACTTGGTTAAAAAGAAAAGTAAATTTAGACAATTTGCCTTCTCACATTGAGTTTGTTTCAGAGTTGCCTAAAGACCCATATGGCTGTATCAATTATGACGAATTAGCAAAGAAAGAAGTAACGCTTCCATCTATAACTGTGACCCCAACACAAGAAAAACTACGAACTATTTGGCAAGAATTATTGCATATTTCAACAATAGAATTGGAAGATAACTTTTTTGAATTAGGAGGGCATTCACTATTGGCGACGCGAATGATATCAATGATTCAAAAACAATTGGGTATTGATATCTCTATCACCACTATTTTTATGTATCCAACCATTAAATCGTTATCCAGTCAAGTACGTTTAGCTGTTAAAAAAGATACTTTACCCGCAATTTCAGTACAAGAAAAAATAGGGAACATTCCATTGTCATTCAGTCAAGAACGACTTTGGTTTTTGGACCAATTGCAAGGAACACAAGACTATCATATTTCTGGCGGATTACAATTAAAAGGAGCTGTTAATTTTGAAATATTAGAAGCTTCTCTAAGAGCGATAGTAGAGCGACATGAAATACTAAGAACCGTTATCAAATCAGAAAATGGAATAGGATACCAAACAGTACAATCATCAGAAAACTGGACGCTGGAAAAAGGACAAAAAAACCTTGAACAATCAGCGCAAGAACTTATCAACTCTTATACAATAAAGTCATTCAATCTCTCAGAAGATTACATGTTTAGAGCCTGTTTCTTTGAAGCAGAAAATGGAGCACATGTATTAGCGTGTGTTTTTCATCATATCGCTAGTGATGGTTGGTCAATTCAAATTTTTGCTGAAGAATTTAAAAGAATTTATAGCGCTTTAATAAACAGGTCAATCCCAACACTATCACCATTATCTTTTCAATATGCAGACTATGCTATTTGGCAACGAAATGCACTAACGAGTGATTTCCTCAAAGAACAATTGACATACTGGCACTCCAATTTATCAGGTGTTTCTCAGCTAAAACTACCGTTAGATAATGCAAGACCATTCATTCAAAATACCACAGGTGCAACGATTAAAAATTTCAAATTAGATAGTCAGTTAAGTGCTCGTATTTATCAAATATGTAAAGAAGAAGGCAGTACGGTATTCATGTTTTTATTATCAGCGTTCAAGGTTTTATTGATGAAATATAGTGGACAAGACGATATTTGTATAGGAACACCTATTGCCAATCGTACACAATCAGATTTAGAAGGCATGATAGGATTTTTTGTAAATACGTTGGCTTTGCGAACAGATCTAAGCGGAAATCCTACGTTTAAAGAATTACTATTACGTGTAAAAAATACGGCATTAGGAAGTTACGAACATCAATTAACTCCTTTTGAGCTAGTAGTCAACAACATAGTGACTACACGTGAGATGAACATGAATCCATTATTTCAAGTCATGTTTTCACTAGAAGACTCTTTAGAAATTTCAGATTTTATCACTGATGAATTGGAAGTTTCTTTCTTGAAAAGTGATACTACAACTTCACAATTTGATCTCAGTTTACATGTAGAAGAAAACAAAACAGAACTCTCTTTACACATTGAATACAGTACTTCATTATTCAAAAAAGAAACGATTCTTCGAATATTAGATCATTACAGCTCCTTATTGGAAGTCATTACCAAAGATGTAAGTCAGTCTATCCAATCTTTAAACATGATCTCTGCATTCGAACAAGACATATTACTACATAAGTTCAATGCTACGCAAGTCGAATATCCAAAAGATCAAACGATTGTAGCCTTATTTGAAAGACAGGTATTAAAAACCCCCGATGCGATTGCGGTTGTTTATGAAGAAGAAACACTTACCTACCAAGAATTAGATAAACGTTCCAATCAATTGGCTAGTTATTTAGTAGGACAGGGAGTTGAGTCAGAAACATTAGTAGGAATTTGTATTGATCGTTCTTTGTCTATGCTAATAGGAATATTAGGGATTTTAAAAAGTGGAGGTGCGTATGTGCCTATCGATCCAGATTATCCTGAGCATCGTATTAACTATATACTATCAGATGGTAAGATTGAATTGATTCTAAGTAATTCAAGATATGCTTCTATATTTACTAACAGAGCAACATTAAAGACGGTATTATTAGATACTAATTGGTCAGACATCTCAAAATATAATACAGGGAAAGTCTCAGTAGAACTATCAAGCAGACAATTAGCGTATATAATTTATACCTCAGGGAGTACAGGTCATCCCAAAGGAGTTATGAATGAACATGCCGGAGTTGTCAATCGTTTGTTATGGACTCAATCTGAGTATGGATTGACAAGAGATGATGTAATACTACAAAAAACATCGTTTAGTTTTGATGTTTCAGTATGGGAGCTTTTTTGGGCCAATATTTGTGGTGCTAGGTTGGTATTTAGCAAGCCAGATGGTCACAAAGATGCGGAGTATTTAAAAGATTTGATAGAGTCAGCAGGAGTCACGACGCTTCACTTTGTTCCCTCGATGTTGCGTGTTTTTCTACAAGCGCTTTCACCAAATGATTGTGGCACCTTACGTCGTGTTCTATGCAGTGGAGAAGCTTTACAATTGGATGATGTACGTTTATTTAAAGAAAAACTACCAGGGGTAGCTTTATCCAATTTATACGGGCCAACAGAAGCAGCGATTGATGTTAGTTATTGGCATGTTCCGTTAGAGGAAGACATTGATAAAATATTAATAGGTCAACCAGTAGCCAACACAAAACTCTATGTTTTAGGTACCAATCAGGCATTACAACCGATCGGAGTTGTTGGTGAATTATGTATATCAGGGATACAAGTAGCCAGAGGCTATCTGAATCGAAGCGTTTTAACTACAGAAAAATTTATCATCAATCCATTTGATGAAGGTGAACGTTTATACAAAACGGGAGATTTAGCACGTTGGTTACCTGATGGAAACATAGAACTTTTAGGAAGAAAAGACACTCAGGTAAAAATTAGAGGTTATCGTATTGAACTAGGAGAGATAGAGCATGCACTGTTAGAACACGAATCAATATTGAACAGCTGTGTAGTAGTCAAGCATGATTGTCAGGAAACAAGCTATTTGGTTGGATATGTGGTGTTTGAGGGAGAGTTTTCCAAAGCTTCCCTAGAACTATTTTTAGGTTCTCGCTTACCAGGCTATATGATTCCCAAGATATGGGTTTTACTAGAAGAAATACCGCTAACGACCAACGGCAAAATAGATAGAAAAGCTTTACCCGCACCAGATATCCAACTATATACGAGTACAACTTACATTGCTCCCCAAACTGCTATGGAGAAGCAATTGGCTGAGATATGGCAAGCATTATTGGGGATTGATAAGATGGGCATTGAAGAGAACTTCTTTGAACTAGGAGGTCATTCCTTACTAGTGATTCAGCTGATTTCGGCATTGCAGCACTATGATTTACAACTTTCGGTGAAGGATATATTTGAGTATCCCACAATAGGTAAGCTTGCCTTAAGGCTACAAGAGCAAGAGCCAGCGTATGTTGTCCCAGCGAATGGTATTGTAGATGGCTGTAACTACATTACTCCAGAGATGGTTCCATTGCTCGATTTTGAACAGGATCATTTAGAAACAATCATGGATTTGGTTGATGGTGGCGCAGAAAACATTGAAGATATCTATCCTTTATCACCACTACAAGAGGGCATTTATTTTCATTATCTGATGAGTGCATCGGCGCGCGGCGATGTATACATCATGCCAAATCTTCTTTGTTTCTCAAGTCAAGCAAAACGAGCAGCCTTTTTAGAAGCCTTATCCTTTGTAATAAATCGTCACGATGTATTACGTACTTGTGTTTTAAGTGCAGGACTTCCACATGCTGTACAGGTCGTATTGCGAGAGGTGTCACTTTCAGTAGCTCCGATAGAGTTAGAAGATACCAAAGCTGTAGCAGGTCAATTACAAGATTATATTAGTAACCACCATCATCGGATTGATGTATCAAAAGCTCCCTTATTAGAATTACGTACGGTAGAAGATGAAGAAAATCAAAACTATTACCTACTGCTTAATTTACATCACCTAATGTTGGATCATGTAGGATTGGAAATCATTATCGAAGAGATTGGACAATACCTATCAGGAAACGCAGCTACTTTACCGCCTCCAAGTCTCTACAGAAATTTTATAGGTCATGTACTACATACACAATCTTTGAGTGCTAGCGAGTCTTATTTTAAGTCACGTTTTGAGTCTATAGAATCCCCTACGTTACCTTTTGGATTACAAGATGTTCATGGAGATGGTGTTAACATCGTAGAATCTACAGTAAGATTATCAGAGGGTCTTTCTTCTAGGATTTACCGTGTATCACAAGAATTACAAATGAGTCCAGCGACATTATTTCATGCTGCCTTTGGTTTGGTGGTAGGC
>NZ_LBMH01000013.1 GCF_001005305.1 Kordia zhangzhouensis | reverse complement strand
TTATCGTCATACAGAAGAACGAGAGAATTCAGCTTTAGAAGATCAAGAAGTAAAAATTATAGCAGCACAAGAACGTTCTAACTATCCATTTGGACTAAACGTAGATAACTTAGGAACAGGAAAAGGCTTTTCATTAAACTTACAAATAGACGAAAAAATAAATCCAAAACGTATCTTAACATACATTCAAAACGTATTAGAAAAACTGGTAAATAATATAGAAAATGATGCGTTAAAAGTAGCCGATCTATCTATATTAACTGAGGAAGAGAAAGATACGGTACTTAATATCTTTAATAGAGTAGATACAGAAATTCCTTTCAGAAAAACTATTGTAGATGTATTTACGAATCAGGTTGAAAAAACTCCTGATACGGTTGCAATTAGTTTTGAAAATCAAGAACTTACATATAAACAATTACATTTAGAATCGAATCGTTTTGCAAGTTATTTAATTACGAATGATAAAATAGAGATAGGAGACTTTGTAGGATTGAAAATATCTCGTAGTAATCAGTGGATTATTTGCATGCTAGGAATTTTAAAAGCTGGAGCAGTATATATTCCAATTGATCCAAACTACCCTGAAGAGCGTATAGGATTTATAGAAACTGATAGTAATTGCAAGTGTATTATTGATCAAGAATTTTTAACAACATATGATGAAGTAAAAGATACATGTAGCACAACAGCTCAAAATGTTGCATTTGACGCAAGTTCGCTTGCCTACATTATCTATACTTCTGGAAGTACAGGCACTCCTAAAGGTGTGATGATTGCACATAGTGGAATTATCAATACTGTTTTTGCACAAATGCCTACATACCCTGTACAGGAGGGAACAAAATGTTTACAGTTTACCAATCAATGTTTTGACGTTTCTATGTGGGAAGTCTTATCCTCAATATTATGTGGAGGAAGTTTGTATATCATAGAAGAAAGCAAAAAATATGATGTTGATTATTTTATAAACTATTTAAATACAAATGAAATAACTATAGCAGCCTTACCTGCGGCTTTTACAAGGGTTTTAGAGATACAAAAAATAAAGACTTTGCAAACTTTAGTAACTGGAGGAGAAGAAGCGCCTATAGCACAAGCCCAATTATTCCAATCACAAGGAGGTCGTTATATAAATGCGTATGGACCTACAGAAGCTAGTGTATGTGCCACTACTTTTGATGGAAAAATTACAGATACAATTTCTATAGGAAAACCAATTGCCAATGTTCCGGTATATATTTTAAATGAAAACCTACAATTAGTTCCTGTAGGCGTAGAGGGAGAATTGTGTATCGGTGGCGTACAAGTAGCTCAAGGATATGTAAACAACACTGCATTAACAAAAGAAAAGTTTATAGACAATCCTTTTAAACAAAATTCACGCTTATACAAAACAGGTGACTTGGCGCGATGGTTACCCGATGGAAATATAGAATTTATAGGAAGGAAAGACAATCAGGTTAAAATTCGTGGCTATCGAGTAGAACTTGGAGAAATAGAAAATACCTTGTTACAGCACAAAAACATCTCTAATTGTTGTGTATTAGCAAAAAAAGATGCTACGGGTAATAATCAATTAATAGCCTATATTGTTTTTGAGGGGAATTTTGCTAAAGAAGTTATAGAAACATTCTTAACAAAGCACTTACCTACATATATGATTCCGAAAATTTGGATTTCATTACATGAAATGCCTCTCAATAGTAATGGAAAAGTAGACAGAAAAAACCTGCCAAATCCAGAAACAAATACTTTAATTACCACTACATATATTGCACCAAACACAAAAACAGAAACACAACTTACAGAAATTTGGCAAGAAATACTAGGAATTGAAAAGATAGGCATTCATGATAATTTCTTTGAATTAGGCGGACATTCCTTATTAATTGTAAAGCTATTGGCAGCATTGCAAAAAAATAACATGCAGGTAACTGTCAAAGATGTATTTACTAATCCAACAATTAGAGAACTTGCATTACAGCTTACAGAACAGGAAGTTACTTATGTGGTTCCTGAAAATAAAATACCCGAAAACTGCACTTATATTACACCAGAAATGGTTCCGCTCATTGATTTTGAGCAGCAGCATTTAGACATCATTATGGATACTGTTGTTGGAGGTGTCATCAATATTCAAGATATATATCCGCTTTCCCCATTACAGCAAGGAATTTATTTTCATCATTTAATGAGTTCCAAAGAAAGTTGTGACATATACATCACGCCAAGTTTGGTATCATTCAAAAGCTTACAGAAACGAAACGAGTTTATAGAAGCGTTATCTTATGTGGTAATGCGTCACGATGTATTGCGTACCTGTATTTTAAGTGAAGGACTTCCGTATGCGGTACAAGTCGTATTGCGAGAAACAAGGCTTCAAGTGACTACAATCGAATTGAATGGAGATTGTTCTGCAGCAGAAGAATTGCAAACTATGATTGAAAGTAACCATCATTACATGGATGTCTCCAAAGCACCTCTGTTGCACTTACAAACTGTAGACGATAACGCTAATGACAAATACTACCTTTTATTAAATTTACATCATTTAATGACAGATCATGTTGGTTTGGAAATTATTACAGAGGAAGTTGTCACCTATTTAGCGGGTAAACAAGCTTCTTTAAAAACGCCAAGTTTATATAGAAATTTTATTGGACACATCATACATGAACAATCTATCAATAATAGTGAACAATATTTTAGAACACGTTTTGAGCAAATAGAAGAACCTACGTTGCCATTTGGGTTGCAAAACATACATAAAAGTGACTTAGAAATAAGAGAAGCAACCAAACAACTACCAGCCGTTCTTTCTGCCAAAATCAATGAAGTAGCTCATATATTACAAATGAGTCCTGCCACAATATTTCATGCAGCCTTTGGTTGGGTCATAGGAGTTTGTAGCACTCGTTATGAACAAGTTGTTTATGGAACAGTATTATCTGGACGTTTACAAGGAGCGATAGGTTCTGACCGTTCCTTAGGTTTATTTATAAATACCTTACCTATTGTTTGTGACTTACATTGTACTGTTTCCGACTATCTATATCAAGTACACAAGGAACTTACAGGATTATTAGATCACGAACAAACAAGCTTATCAGACGTTCAGAACTGGAGTGGTGTAGACAAGCAGTTTCCACTATTCAACACCATTTTAAACTATCGCCATTCGCAAGTGCGTGATGATTTGGAAATACATGATTTGGGATTAGAACTGATAAAAACTCAAGAGCGTTCTAACTATCCTTTCAGTATGGATGTAGATAACTTAGGTGTAGAAAAAGGATTTAAACTATCCATTCAAGTTGATAAAAAAGTAGATCCAAATCGTGTGTTGGTATATGTTGAAAACGCATTACAACAAATTATAGAAAATGTTGAAAATAAAAGCGCATACATAACCCATTTATCTATAGTAAGTGCCGATGAGAAAGATACGTTGTTACACACTTTCAATAATAAAGAACTAGTTCTTCCTAACAATACAACTATTCTCGATGTATTTGCATCACAAGCTCAGAAAAGTGCAAACAACATTGCTGTAATTTATGAAGATGCATCAATTACATATAAAGAATTAGATGAACAATCCAATCAATTAGCACAATACATACACAAAAAGAATTTGTCAGGTAATCTTCGTATCGGAATTGCGCTTTCCCGCGGAATAGACATGATAGTAAGTGTTTTGGCAGTTTTAAAAACAGGCAACGCGTATGTGCCGATTGATATTACGCATCCGCCAGATCGAATTTCATATATGTTAACAGATTCTGGAGTCAATCTCTTAATTACACATAACATTGAAGATACTTTTTTACCGATTAAAGACACAATTGCTAAGATATGTTTAGATACAGAAAAAGAACATATCCGCTTGGAAAGTACTGCACGACTCGAAGTTACTATTTGTCCAGAAGCAATAGCCTACATAATATACACATCAGGAACCACAGGCCGCCCAAAAGGAGTAATCTTAGCGCATTTGGGGTTGTTAAATACCTGTCTAAATTGGCAAAAAGAACTAGAATTCAACACAAAATCAAGCTTTTTACAAACAGCTAGCTTTGGGTTTGATGCATTCATTGCTGATATGTGTAGAAGCTTATTATTTGGAGGATGCTTAATCATTAGTCCAGAAAACATTCGTTTTGATGTACCACAACTATACGATCTCATCGTAAAACATCAAATTAACACGATGGACATGTCTCCATCTTTAGGAATAGCTTTGTTAGATTATATTTATGATACAAACTCAGCGTATTCATGGATAACCCATGTCATGGTAGGTGCAGATATATGTTATGCACATGATTTTATTCGATTACACAATCGATTTGGCGACACGATTAGACTTACAAATACCTATGGAGTTACAGAGGTTACTATTGAAAACTCTTATTATGAAGTAGATGTCATAGAAAGTTTAAACACACTAATCTCAGTTCCAATAGGTAAGCCTTATGGAAACACAAGCTTTTACATTTTAGATACGTTTCAAAATATAACTCCTATCGGAATCGTTGGCGAGTTATATATTGGTGGCATTGGGTTAGCCAAAGGGTATATAAATAATGAAGAATTAACAGCAGAAAAATTTATAAACAACCCATTCAAAGAGGGAGAACTTCTCTACAAAACAGGCGACTTGGCGCGTTGGCTTCCCGATGGAAATGTTGTATTCATTGGAAGAGGCGATGATCAAGTAAAAGTGCGCGGATATCGTATAGAATTAGGCGAAATAGAAAGTCTGCTGTTAGATTACGAACACGTTTCCAATGCGTGTGTATTGACCAAAAAAGATATAACGAAAAACAATCAACTAATAGGATATATAGTATTTGATGGAAATTTTAATAAAGAGAAGCTAGAAGCATATTTAGAAGAACATCTGCCTAGTTATATGGTTCCTAGAGTTTGGGTAACATTAGATAAAATTCCACTAACCCACAACGGAAAAGTAAACCGAAGAAACTTACCCGAACCAGACATGAGTGCTTTGTCTAGCTCAACTTATGTAGCTCCTAGAAATAAAATAGAAACAGAACTTGTTGCTATTTGGCAAAAAATAATGGGGATTGAAAAAATTGGAATTCATGACAATTTCTTTGAAATAGGAGGACATTCTTTATTAGTTGTAAAGCTAATTGCAGAATTACAACTCAATAACTTAAAGCTAACCGTAAAAGATGTATTTGAAAACCCAACGATTCGTGAACAATCCTTAAAAGTAACAAACAACACAAATGCTTATAAAGTTCCTGCTAATGGTATACAAAAAGGGTGCTCTTACATAACACCAAACATGGTTCCGTTAGTTCAATTAGAGCAAAGGCATTTAGATATCATTATGAATACAATTGTTGGAGGCGCCACCAACATCCAAGATATGTATCCACTTTCTCCACTACAGGAAGGTATGTATTTTCATCATTTAATGGGAGCTCAAGAACGAAAGGATGCTTACATTGCTCCAAGTTTATTTTCATTTCCAAGTATCGCAAAGCGAGCAGCCTTTTTAGAAGCATTATCTTTTGTTATTGCCAGACATGATGTATTACGTACTTGTATCTTGAGCGACAATCTTCCATCTGCTGTACAAGTTGTATTGCGAGAAGTAAAACTTCCTGTAACAGAAATTACAATCAAAGAAGAAGCACATATAGAAGAAGAATTGAGAGCCATAGTAGCAAATGATGCACATTGGATAGATGTCTCAAAAGCACCATTGTTGCAAGTGCAAACAGCCGAAGACCGCAATCAAAGTGCCTATTATTTACTATTAAATCAGCATCACCTTATCGTAGATAATTTTGGATTAAATATTATTGCTGAAGAAATATTTATGTATGTATCTGGATTAGGAACTACATTGGAAACTCCAAGTTTATACAGAAACTTCATAGGTCATGTATTGCACCAACAATCTATCAATAATAGCAAAGAATACTTCGAGCAACGTTTTAAAAACATAGAAACACCTACGTTACCATTTGAATTAGAAAACGTGTATGGTGATGGCACTTCAATAGTCACAGCAACGAAAGTATTAGCTACTGCAACTTCGTATAAAATTCATGAGGTAGCAAAACAATTGCAAATCAATCCTGCAACTATCTTTCATGCAGCATTTGGTTTGGTCATTGGTGTTTGTAGCAATCGTTATAAAAATATTGTATTTGGAACGGTTTTATCAGGACGTTTACAAGGGGCAGTAGGTTCAGATCGTTCTTTAGGATTATTTCTAAATACATTGCCTATACGTTGCAATTTACACAATAGTATATCTACATATCTGAAGTCAGTTCATCAAGAATTAATTGGCTTATTACCATACGAGCAAACACCTTTATCAGATATTCAAGCTTGGAGCGGAGTAGACATGCAACTCCCATTATTCAGTGCTATTCTAAACTATAGAGGTTCTCAAAGGCAGCATAGTAGTTTAGACGTAGCAAGCAATATTGATATAGTACAAATAATGACAAACGAACGTTCCAACTACCCGTTTAACATGGATGTGGACGATTTAGGAGCTGAAAAAGGTTTTGGAATCACACTACTTGTAGATAAAAAATTAGATGCCAGTCGTATTGTAACATTTGTCGAAAATGCTATAGAACAACTCTTAAATCATGTAGAGAATAATGAAGTCAATGTAACTGACATATCGATTTTAAGTACATTTGAGAAGGAACAAATTCTCCATGCATTCAATACTAAAAAGTTATCCTTGCCTAAGGATACAACAATTCTTGATTTATTTGAAAAACAAGCTATTCAAAATGCAAATAAAACGGTTGTAATTCATGGAGATACTTCTATTAATTACAAACAATTACATGAGCAATCCAATCAATTAGCAAATTATATCACCAAAAAGAATCCATCGGGAAATCTTCATATTGGTATTGGACTTTCTCGCGGAATTGATATGATTATTTGTATGCTTGGAGTTTTAAAATCAGGAAATGTATATGTGCCTATTGACCTTAGTAATCCTTCTGATCGTATTTCATACATACTAAATGATGCGGGAATTCACCTTTTAATCACAAACAGTAAAGATGTAGCATTATTAGATAGTGTTGCAGACATTCCTCATATACATTTAGATACAGAAATTGAATATATACACACTGAAGCACAAACACCTGTAGCAATTGATATTTCTGGGAAAAACTTAGCATATGTAATTTACACATCTGGAACCACAGGACAACCTAAAGGAGTTGCCGTTGACCATACTGCATTACTAAATGTATGTTTAAGTTGGCAGGAAGAATTTGGATTCAATGAAAATTCAAGCTTTTTACAAACCGCAGGTATTGGTTTTGATGTCTCTATAGCAGATTTCTGTAGAAGTCTATTATTTGGAGGTCGCCTAATTATCTGCCCAGAAGATATTCGGTTTGATGTGCAACAATTATACAAACTTATAGCTGCACATCAAATTTCGGTGATTGATATGCCACCATCGTTAGCAGTTGCCTTATTAGATTATGTGTATGACGCTGCTTTGGATACTTCATGGATTACACATGTAATTGTAGGATCTGATGTTTGTTATGCCTATGATTTTAAACGATTGTACTCCCGATTTGGGAACGACATTCGATTTATCAATAGTTATGGAGTAACTGAAGCTACTATTGACAGTTCTTATTATGAAATAAATTCTATCGATCAGCTTGATTCATTGAAGATAGTGCCTATAGGGAAACCGTTGGCAAACATGAGTTTTTACATCTTAGATGCTTTCCAAAAAGTAACTCCAATAGGCGTAATAGGAGAATTATATATTGGAGGTATAGGGTTAGCTCAAAAATATGTAAATAATGAAGCGTTGACAGCAGAAAAATTTATTGAAAGCCCGTTTAAAAAAGGTGAGCGTCTTTACAAAACAGGAGATTTAGCACATTATCTTCCAGATGGAAATGTTGCGTTTATTGGGAGAAAAGACAATCAGGTAAAAGTGCGCGGTTATCGGATTGAATTAGGAGGAATAGAAAGTATCTTGTTGAATTATAATGGTATAACAAATAGCTGCGTATTGGCTAAAAAAGACACCATTGGAAATAATCAACTAATTGGATATGTTGTTTCTCAGGGAAATTTTGAAAAAGAAAAGGTAGAAGCATTTTTAGCTGAAAGCTTACCGGAGTATATGATTCCTAGAATTTGGGTTCAATTGAATGAAATACCGTTAACCTACAATGGAAAAGTAGACAGGAAAAATCTCCCAAACCCAGACGCAAGTATACAATTTACCGCTACATATGTAGCTCCAACAAATAATGTAGAAACACAATTAACAATCATTTGGCAAGAACTATTAAATGTTGAAAAAGTAGGGATTCATGACAATTTTTTCAACTTAGGAGGGCATTCACTACTGGTAACACGGTTGGTTTCTTTAATCAGAGAAAAGTTAAAAATAGAACTCATGATTAAAGACATTTTTGAGTTTACAACAGTGAAAGAATTAGCATCTTATATCCAATATAAAGAACTAAATATGCAGGTTAAAGAAGATAATGAATATAATATAACCACTGAAATTTAAATAGTTGTATGGAAAATAATGTCATATCTATTTTAAAAGAAGGTAAAGAAAAAGGAATCAAGTTAGTCCTAAATAATGGTGCTTTAACAGCAAAATCGGATGTTGCTATTGATAGAGATTTGCTTCACAAAATTAAGACGAATAAAGAACAGATTATTCAGTACTTAGAAAAATTTCAAGGGAGAGAAAATAGTGAAAAACTTGTAAAAATTACTTCGCATGCCTATGGTGCTACTGAGCGAATACCTTTGTCTTTTGGACAAGAACGAATGTGGTTGTTAGATCAGCTACAAGGCAACAGTGCAAATTATCACATTCCCATTGTATTACAAGTATCAGGGGCGTTAGATATAGCAATTATCGAAAAAACATTACATACTATTGTAAATCGTCATGAAACATTGCGGACAGTTATCTATTCACATGGTGGAACAGGATATCAAAAAATACTGTCTTCATCAGCATGGAGTTTAAAAAAAGCAGGAACAACTTCAAAAACAATTCTTGAAGAAAACATCCATCAATTTATAGAAACTCCTTTCAATCTATCAAAAGATTATATGTTTAGAGCCTGTATTTATAATCTGAGTAAAACTGAGCATGTACTAGTTTTGGTCTTTCACCATATTGCTAGTGATGGTTGGTCGGAAAAGATTCTTACACAAGAATTCATGAGCATTTACAATGCGTTAATAAAAGGGAAAAGACCAAATCTTTCTAAATTATCATTGCACTATTCAGATATTGCATTTTGGCAGCGAAACATCGTAGAAAAACAATATCTTGACAAGCAATTAACCTATTGGAAATCAAACTTATCAGGTGTGCAACCATTAGAATTACCTTTAGATTATCCTCGCACATCAAAACGACATACAACGGGCGCTACTATTTCTAATTTTCCAATAGCAACAGAAGTATACAATCGTATACATATGATTTGTAAAGAAGAAGGAGTTACGTTATTCATGTTTCTAGCAACTGTTTTTAAACTACTATTATCAAAATATAGCGGGCAAAAAGATATTTGTATTGGAACCCCTATCGCAAACCGTACACAGTCGGAATTAGAAGAAATGATAGGTTTTTTTGTAAATACATTAGCATTGCGAACAGACTTGAGCGGTAATCCGACTTTCAAAGAACTATTAAATAGGGTAAAAATAACAACTTTAAACGGATACGACCATCAGTTGGCACCTTTTGAAAAAGTAGTTGATACCGTGGAAGCAACTCGAGACATACGGACGAATCCGTTATTTCAAGTGATGTTTGTGGTGCAAAATACTCCTGACGCTTCTGAATTTGACCTGCATGGAGTCAAAGTATCTTTATTAGAAAGTAAAAACACTACAGCAAAGTTTGATTTAAGTTTGAATGTGGTAGAAAATAGTAATGGAATTTCTTTAGGTATTGAATATAGCACAGCATTATTTAAAGAAGACACTATTCACAATATGTTGAGGCATTACTACGAATTATTAAAAAAATGTACCGCTAACATTCATCAATCCATTTCTGCAATACAAATATTAACAAAAGAAGAAAAAAATAAACTACTTTATGAGTTCAACGCTACCACCGAGGTATTTCCAAAAAATAAAACTCTTGTAGATTTATTTAGAACACAAGCTTTCAAAACGCCAAAAGCAGTAGCTATTATGTATGAGGGCAATTCACTTACCTACGAAGAATTAGAATTGGCTTCCAATCGTTTTGCAAACTACTTAGTAGCTAATCATAAAATAGAAGTAGAAGATTTTATAGGATTAAAGGTAAAACGAAATGATTTTTGGATTGTGTATATATTAGGAATCTTAAAATCAGGCGGTGTATACATTCCAATCGATCCAGCATATCCTAAAGCTCGAATTGACTATATAGAAAACGATAGTAATTGCAAACTCATCATTGATGAAGTATTTACGGTACGTTATCAACAAGAAAAAACGAAATACACTACTACAGCACCAACGATTTCCATTGAAGCAAGTTCATTAGCATATATTATTTATACCTCAGGAAGTACTGGCACACCAAAAGGTGTTCTAATACAACACAATGGAATTGCCAATACAGTACTGTCGCTAATAAATGCTTTCCAAATGAAAGAAAGTACCAATTGTTTACAATTTGCAAATCAATGTTTTGATGCCTCTGTTTGGGAAATCTTGTCAGCTATTTTGAGTGGAGGAAGTTTACATATCATTAAAGAAACAGACAAGTATGATGTTAGACGCTTTGAAAGTTATATACATGATCATAACATACATATTACCTTATTGCCTCCAGCATATATAAAGATGTTAGCGATAGAAAAGTTACAAAGTATACACACTTTAATTACTGGAGGAGAAGAAGCTCCGCTATCGCAAGTAAAACACTTTCAGTCAAATGGTGGTCGATACATAAATGCATACGGACCTACCGAAGCAAGCGTATGCGCTACAATTTTTGAGGGAACAATTATGGACTTTGTTCCTATAGGAAAGCCCATCTCGAATGTTGAGGTATATATTTTAGATGAAGAATTACGACTACTACCAATAGGCGTTATTGGTGAATTATGTATTGGAGGTTCGGGATTGGCAAGAGGATATCTGAATCAAGAGAAACTAACTCAGGAAAAATTTATAGCACATCCATTTAAAACAGGCGAACGCTTATACAAAACAGGAGATGTAGCAAAATGGTTACCCGATGGAAATATAGCGTTTATAGGACGGAAAGACAGTCAGGTAAAAATTAGAGGTCATCGTGTAGAACTAGGCGAAATAGAAAATACGTTATTAAAACATGAAGCTATTTCCAATTGTTGTGTATTGGCAAGAAAGGACACTACAGGAAGTAATCAATTAGTAGGATACATACTAGAAACAGCTAATCTTACGGTAGAAAAAATAGAACTATTTTTAGCAGCATACTTGCCAGATTACATGATTCCAAAAATATGGGGTACACTCGAAGAATTTCCATTAACGAGTAGTGGAAAAATAGACAAGAAAAAGTTAGCTACTACTCCCATAACTACTTTTGATGATTCCGAATATGTTTCACCAAGAAATGAAATCGAAGAACAATTGGTTGCCATTTGGCAGGAATTGTTAGGAATAGAAAAAATAGGAGTATACGACAACTTTTTTAATCTAGGAGGACAATCAATCTCTGCCATGCGATTAACAGGTATTTTATGGTCAACTTTTAAAAAAGAAATAAAACTGAAAGACTTACTGATTGATCCTACCATAAATTGGTTGAGCGTTTTATTGCAAACTAAAAATAGTGAACAAACATCGCTTATTGTTCCACTAAATCAAGTACATATAAAAAACTCTACCATGTTTATGATTCCGCCAGTTATCGGAAACCCTTTAATGTATATGCCATTAGCACAACAATTGAAAACTGAAAAAATAGCTTGTTTTGGACTTCAATATCAAGGAGAAGATGATACAGAAAACTTTAGTGAAAGTATCGAAAAAATGGCAGAAAGTATGTTTTTGGACATTGCACCTCATTTACACAAAACACAACAAAATATTGTCCTTGGATATTCTATGAGTGTTACATTGGCGGTAGAAGTTGTGGCACATATTGAAACCGCAGGATTTCCAGCAAAATTAATTTTGGTTGATAGACCACTAAACGATAGTGAAATTACAGCAAATACGCTGGAAGAAAAAGAAATAAGAAAAGGAGTAGAAGAAACCATTAAAGAATACGGTTTGCCAGAATTCACAAAAGAAAGAATCTACAATTTATTATACAACAACATTAAAATTGTGAAAATGTACGATGGTTTTAAAGGATTATTACATTCTGATATTCTCGCTGTTGAAGCAAAAGAAAATCCAGACAAAAACATGATGAAATCTTGGGAAAAAATCTCAACGGCAAATTTTAGTCATGTCACTGTTGATGGAAATCACACCACAATATTTGAAGACGAAAACATAGCAAGTATTTTCAAAGAAATAAAAACATTTATTAACAACAACTAGGTAGTATACCATGAATTTATTCAAACTATTGTATAAAAAATCTAAGCTCTTTTACATAGGGCTAGGTTTTTTAGGAATTGTCAATGCTTTATGGGCTTCCACCTTGCTTTTATTTATAAATACAAAAATTACAGGAGAAGCACTTTCGTTTGTATCAGAAAAATACGATTGGCTATTATACACAGGTTTAATCATCTTTTCATTCATTGTAGCTCGCTATTTTCAAGGGTATATGATTAAGCTTACATATGAATTAGGGAATGAATTAAACTTATCAATCTTTAACAAATTGCGATTAAAAAGCTACACAGAATTTCTAAATCTTGGAGAAGAAAAAGTAAGAACAGCGCTTGCAGATGTTGCTACATTACAAAACTTCCCACAAATTTTTATAGAAGTATTCAACTCTAGTATTATGGTGATTATTGGTGTTGCTTACTTATTTTTTGTACATCTCACAGGAGCAGTAATTGTATTTTTAGTATTACTTCTATTGGTCATTATTTATTCAGTACGAAATGTTAGTATAGAACGCGATTTAAATACGACCAGAGATTTGGCAAACGAATATGAAGAAAACATCAATGACTTTTTAAAAGGATTTCGTGAAATCAAAATGAGCACCAAAAGAAACGATACCATTTATAATGAGTATTTAGCTCAAAACAGAAAAAAAGTCAAAGAACTAACTATAAAAACAGTGACAAAATATTTGGTAAATGATCTTATGGGAAGTTATGCAGGATACATTATCATAGGAATAATTCTATTTGTATTACCTGCTGCAATACCAATGTCGTCCGAAGCCAGAATTAATTTTATAGTTACTTTTTTATACCTATTAACACCCATCGTAGGGTTGGTTTTGACACTGTATGAATTAACTAAAATGAATGTAGCTATGGCTCGAATAACAGAGTTTAATACGACATTAGGGATACAGTTCGGGGAAAAGCTTAGTCATGGAGATATGACGGACTTTAATGCACAATTTGAATCGATACGTTTTGAAAATGTAACCTTTGAATATTATGACGCACAAAAACAGCAAATATTCAAACTAAAACCCATTAACCTAACAATTCAAAAAGGAGAAAGTATTTTTATTACTGGAGGTAACGGAAGTGGAAAAAGTACTTTTATAATGTTACTCGCAGGTCTTTACAAACCGATAGATGGCAAAATCTTCTTAAATAATCAACAGATTACAGAAGAAAATTATAGTTATTATCGAGATCAGATATCGTGCATTTTTACAGACAATTATCTTTTTTCTGAGAACTACAATAGTTTTGATTATGAAAAAAAGCAGCCAGAATTAAATGCATTAATCAAAGAAATGCAACTAGAAAATATTTTCCAAATTCATGAAGAAAAAGTAAAAACAAACGTATCAAAAGGACAGCAAAAAAGAATTGCTTTTATATATAGTATGTTAGAAAATAAAAACATTGTAATACTTGATGAATGGGCAGCAGAGCAAGATCCACAATTCAAAGCATACTTCTACAATATCATTATTCCGACACTCAAAAAGCAAGGGAAAACAGTAATTGCTGTAACGCATGACGATACGTACTTTCATAAAGCAGAACGGATCATTAAGTTTAACTATGGTCAAATAGTATCTGACGTTAGTTCAACAGTTGTATGCTAAATCATGTAGGTTTTTAAAGCCATAAAAGGGTACGCTAGAAATACATCAAAATCAGAGCAAAACACGATTATTTACAATTAGAAAAAAGCTTACATCACTTCATCTGCCATCTTACTACAATTGTGCTGTGAAGTTAACTCCCTAGTGACAAAAGTCTACAAAGCATAAGTAATGAATTCATGGGAATATTTCGAGCCGAGCTTCAGAGCATTTATATATTGATAATCGTGTAAATACATATTATAACAATACTGCCTATTGAATTGAATCTGTTTCTTATTCGGTTTATGATTATTTATTGACAAGCAAGTTTGCTGAGATCATTCAAATTAAAAAATTATATACACAATTAATAAAAAAATGAAAGTTACATTATTAGCAAATCCAATTCCTGGTCAATCTATAAATGGGACAGACGAGTTTTTAGGAACAGTAAGACCATTTATGCATAAAGCTTCTTTAACGGCACTTGCTGCTGGGTTGGAAGACAGATTATCCTTAAAAGGAATAAAATCAACTATAGAAATAATTGATATGCAAGTTGGTGCTGTTGAAAAAACACATTATGGAATCATTGATTATGGAGAACTGCAATTAGATAAATATAGAATTGGTATTCCTTTCGAATCTATCAAGGGTAAAATTTTGGAAAGCGATATTATTGGGTTAAGTGCCAACTTTACGCATTCACGAAAAATCATATCAGATTTAGCTAAATATTGTGAACGAATTAATCCAAAAGCAACAATCGTAATTGGAGGTGTTGAGGCTACAGTAGTGCCTTTATATTATTTAAAAAATGGTGCGGATATTGTTGTAAAAGGAGAAGGCGAAGTAACTTTTTCTTTAATCATTGAATCAATCTACAAAAGAAAAGGATTAAATGACATTCCTAATATATCCTATATAGATACATACGGAGATATCAAAACCAATAACAATAATTTTTTAAAAAAGAATACGCAGTTTAATGTGGCTACGATGCTACCTCCAGATTTAGATATTGTTAATTTATCTACCTATACGGATACGGGTGAAGGAATTCCTCCATATGGAATTAAACCTCCTTTTATAAGCGTTGAAACATCAAGAGGGTGTGCACAAGCTTGTTCTTTCTGTGCAACTCCTCAAACAAAAGGGAGATTTCGATTTATGACATTGGATACCATAAGAAAACATTTTGAATATTTTAAAATGAAAGGAATTACAACGTTGCTATTTCAAGAAGATAACATACTATCCAGAGTACACCGAAGAGGTAATGGTTCATATATGTATGAAAATGGAAGAGAAGAAACATTATCCATGTTTCGTTTAGCACGAGAAATGGATTTTTCTTGGGAGTTTACAAACGGATTAGAGTTTGGTCAGTTTGAACACAATGGAGTCATAGATTTTGAATTATTAGAAACGATGTTTTGGCGAAGAAAAGACCCGGATAGAACAAAAGGTTGTTACAGAGCTACGATTCCTTTAGAGAACTTATCTGATGATAACAATAAACTATTCAGAAAGTTAAAGCCTTTTAACTCTATGAAATCAATCATTAAATCTTTATCCGAAATGGAAATTGATATGCTAACATTCAATTTAATAATTGGTCGACCTGAAGATGACGAATCTATTCTTAAGTTATCTTATGAAAGATGTTTAGAAGTAAAAGAACTTGTTAATACACATTCAAGTACTACTCAATCATACTTCAATGTCTATAATTTATCGTTATTGCCTGGTACGATAGACAGTTTAAAATTGAGTAACTATCTTGCATTTGACTTAAATGTTGACCCAGAAGTAATTACATTTTACTTAGGTTGTATGAATACACCACACTTTTCTCCTTTAGAAATTACACAAGCTCGCGGGTCAATGGCAAAAAAATTAAATGGCGAAAGTCTCATAAGTGATTATGACGAGGCACATTATATTACATCACCAAAATTTGACAAGTTATTTTCATAATACTTCTAACAAAACAAATGCGAACAAAAGTAGCCGTTGCACAACTGTATTTGTGAAGATTTTTTGCAATGTTTACTCAGGCTTGCTCTATTGAGAAGCTATATAATAGAGTTCATGCATATATTATCTCATTATCCTTAAAGCTCTGCTTTGAAAATGAAAAATGCACTAAAATTAAAAAGCAAGCTATTTATTTTAGCTTGCTTTTCATTTATTCGTGACCTCGGCAGGATTCAAACCTGCAACCTCTTGAGCCGTAATCAAGTGCACTATTCAGTTATGCTACGAGGCCATTGGCTTATTGCGGGTGCAAATATATTTCTTTTTGGAATAAATACAAACAATAAAATGTAAAAAAATAAATTGTTTGTAGACTTTTTTATGTTCACTACCATGAATGAATACGTAAGTGTTAGTCTAAAGCATTGGTTGTGACATAATAACGCCAAGCAATGATTGCTAATTGAAATTTTGTTGCCTTGCTCAAATCGAGCTTTTTTTTAGTAAATGAAGGCAATAAAAGTGTATTGATTTTAGCTAATATTCGGAATAAAGACTGTTTCATTTGTATAAAAATACAAAAAGTTAGGTATAAATAAGCAATACTAAAATTGTATTGCTTATTTATACCTAATGTTATAGGCTATAATTTTGTTTTAGTTCTTTTTGGTAATAATTTCAATAGCTCCATCTTTTGCTTTTGAGCCATATTTGCTAATAGCAGATTCTCCTTTGAGTACAGACACACTTTTGATTTTATCAGCATCCAATTGATTCATTGTTTCAGAGTTTGATACTTTTCCATCAATAACAATTAAAGGCTGTTCATTGGATGAGTTTCTAAAAACAATCTTATTGTCCTTTTCTTTAATAACCTCAATTTCTACTTCTTCTTCCTTTTTATTGTTGGCATTATTACTATAAATGAAGAGATTTTTGTCTCCTTTTTTGATTTCAATTTCTTCTTCTATTATAGTTTCAGGAGAAACTCTTTTGCCATTTATAATAATAATATCTTCTCCATCACCTTCTCTAATATTAATAGTTGTGATACTATCTTTTTGAATCCAAGTATTTATTTTAGCATCTCCTTTTCCTATCTTCTTTACAATGAACTTCTTATTTTGAGTTTTGTCATCAATAAATTCAGATTTTACGGTATAAGCATATGCATCTTTATTGGTAGCAGCAAATGTATTCGATTGAATAAATAACTCATCATTGCGTTTGCCAAGTTGAATCTCTCCAATTGCATTATCTTCATCTGTTTTAAACTCACCAGTCGCTGTCTGCAATTTTTTTGCTGTTAGACTTAAAGAAATACGCTGGATTTCTCCTTTAGAGTTAAAATCAACATTGCTGTAGCTGAATTGTATTTTTTGAGAAGAAAATAATTTTTTATAGGCTTTTAATTCTTCTAATGTGGTATTTTTTGTAATGACTACAACGAGATCGCCTATCGCTTTTTCTGTCGATATAAATTCAGTAGTAGAAACAGGAGAAGAAGTTTCTTTGGCAATAACTTGCGTGTTAAACATAAGTACGAAGGCAACTAACAATGGTAAAATTAATGCTTGTTTCCAACGATTGAATTGTGTGGATTGTGTTTTTTGTAACATAACTATTCGCTTTTTGATTAATGAATTATAAAAATTATTGGTCAGTGCAGGACAATAGCTATTGCCTGAAACTTTCAATAATGTCAGTTGATATTCTTTTTTAGAAATGCTTTGTTGAATTGCGGCACGATCGGCTAAAAACTCTAAGTTTTGTGAAATGAATTTTTTGTAGACCCAAGCAAGAGGATTAAACCACATGAAAATGCAATACAGTTTGGCAATAAAGACATCTAGTGAATGTAGTTGCCTACTATGGGCTTGTTCATGCTTTAAAATGGCCTCAAGTTCTGTATGAGTGTATAAATCGGGATTGTAAACGATGTAGTTAAAAAAAGAAAAAGGAGTAAAAGCCGTAGAAGTTTCAACATATATAAATTGGTTGCATTTTTTTGATATTTTAGTTGTTTTCAGAAGTTTGAGTAAAGAAAAAAGCTCTATTATAAACTTAAAAGAACATACAAAAAACCCTAGCAGATAGGTATAACCTATTATGGGCCACCATGAAATTGAAGCCTTTTCTGGAGCGATGGTTGTTTCTGTTATAAAAAACAATTCATTGGTTGTATTGGCAATTACTGGAATTTCAACATACTTAATAATTACTAAAAAAGGCAAAATCAACGACACTAATATTCCTCCAAGTAAGAAAAAACGGTTTTCACTAAAAAAAGTCTCTTTTCGAAGAAAGAAAAAATACAATCCGAGAAATAAACTTAATAAACCGGCACTCTTTAAAAAATATAAGACAATTTCACTCATGATTGCTCTTTTTCAATAAGATTAATAATCTCTTTTAAGTCTTCAACACTAATTTTTTCTTCCTTAGCAAAAAAAGAAACAACATTCTTATACGAATCATTAAAATAATGTTGAATAGCAGAAGCCATATACTTCTTTCGATATGCTTCTTTACTAATAATTGGGTAATATTGATGCGTATTTCCGTATGCGTGATGATGTACATATCCTTTTTCTTCTAGATTTCTAACAATAGTCGATAAGGTGTTATAATGAGGTTTTTTAGCAGGAATTTCTACCATAATATCTTTAACAAAAGCTTTTTCTAGCTTCCAGATAATATGCATAATCTCTTCTTCCTTATTTGTTAATTTTTGCATGATTGAAATACGTAGTTTAATTAATCTAATCACAAATATAAACTAAAAAAATAGTTACGCAACTATAAAAATAGTTAATCAACGAATTTTATAGTTTATTTAACATCAAAAAGGAAATAGTATCTTCGCAGTAAAAATTTTTTAATGGAAAACATTGCGTATGTAATTTTCGGTCTTGTGCTTCTAGTTGCAGGAGGCGAATTTTTAGTTAAAGCTTCTGTCGGACTGTCTTTTAAGCTAAATATATCTAAAATGGTCATAGGACTTACGGTTGTATCATTTGCCACATCAGCCCCCGAATTATTGGTAAGTGTGAATGCAGCTTTAAATGATTCACCGGCAATTGCAATCAACAATGTTATTGGATCTAATATCGCCAATATAGGGTTGGTTCTCGGAATTACAGCGATTATAGGTCCTATAGCGGTTAATAATACTTTTTATAATTTGACTTGGCCGGTATTGATGATTTTTTCACTAGCAATTTATTATTTTTTATGGAACGGAGACGTAAATATGCTTACACGCTTGGAAGGAATCATTTTGCTTAGTGGCTTAGTTTTGTTTTTAATTGTTTTAATACGTTCTGCAAGAAATAATAAGGACGAAATAGAAGTGGAAGAAGTAGATGTTACAGCAGCAACTATATCATATCTCAAAATAGTTGTGTGGTTGGCTATTGGTGGCGCAGCCTTGTATTATGGATCAGAATTTTTAGTAGAAGGTGCAAAATCAGTGGCTTTACAAATGGGTGTTAGTGAGGGAGTTATATCTATTACAATGATTGCAATAGGAACAAGTGTCCCAGAATTGGCAGCTTCGGTTATTGCAGCTTTCAAAAAGGAAAAAGCGATATCATTAGGAAACTTAATTGGTTCAAATATTTTCAATATTGCATCCGTTTTAGGGCTTACAGCAATTATTACAGAAATTCCTGTAGTTGAACCTCTAATTTTGTCAAGGGATATTTTTTGGATGTTAGGATTTGCTTTTATTCTATTTCCAATGGCTTTTGTTCCTAAAAGATTCGGAATTGAACGTTATGAAGGAGTATTGTTATTTTTAGCGTATATATTCTTTATTTATACTGTATTTTAAAATTAAAAAAAGAGCTTACATTTAGTAAGCTCTTTTTTTAGAATAAATATATCTGATAATTAATATCCTGCAGATTTTACAGTCTTAATAATTCTTCCTGCAATTTTGTAAGGATCACCGTTAGAAGCAGGACGTCTATCTTCTAGCCAACCTTTCCAACCTTTTTCAACAGTAATAATTGGAATACGAATAGAAGCTCCTCGATCAGAAACTCCATAGCTAAAGTCATTAATAGAAGCCGTTTCATGATGTCCTGTTAAACGTTGGTCGTTAAACTCACCATATACTGCAATATGCTCTTTTACTACAGGGCGGAAAGCTTCACAAATTTTCTCATACACTTCTCGGCTTCCACATGTACGTAGGGTGCTATTTGAAAAGTTAGCATGCATACCAGAACCATTCCAGTCCATATCTTTTCCTAATGGTTTAGGGTGATATTCAATGTAGTATCCATATTTTTCTGTCAAACGGTCTAGTAAATAGCGTGCTATCCAAATTTCGTCACCTGCTTTGCGAGCTCCTTTAGCAAATAATTGAAATTCCCACTGTCCACAAGCAACTTCTTGGTTGATTCCTTCAAAATTTAATCCAGCATCAATGCATAAATTTGCATGCTCTTCTACAAATTGTCTTCCATGAGTATTTTTTCCACCAACAGAACAGTAATACAATCCTTGTGGAGCTGGATAACCACCAATAGGGAATCCTAAAGGTTTTTGTGTTTTGGTATCCATGATAAAATACTCTTGCTCAAATCCAAACCAGTAATCATTATCTTCATCCTCAATAGTAGCTCTTGCGTTAGATTCGTGCGGAGTTCCATCTGCATTTAAAACCTCAGTCATAACTAAATATCCATCTCTTCTTGCAGGATCAGGATAAATAGCAACTGGTTTCAATAAACAATCTGAAGATCCGCCTTCGGCTTGCTTCGTAGAAGAACCATCAAAAGACCAAATTGGACAATCTTCTAACTTTCCACTAAAATTTTCTTCAATTTTAGTTTTACTTCTCATATTTTGTGTTGGAAAGTATCCATCCAACCAAATGTATTCTAATTTAGATTTGCTCATAATAAATAAGAATTCGCATTAATAATTACAAAGCAAATATAAATTAATTTCATATTGAACATTAAAAAAATAGAGGTTAATTTTAATTTAATTATTAAATAGTTGTTAACATCCCCTAAAAATAAAGGGGTTATTTCATTATAAAATGACTTTTTTGTAATTTTACGCTTTAAAATGGATAAAAATTAAAAAATAAAGTAATGTCTACAATCAGATTTAATGCATTAAAGGAAACACTTAATAGAAAACCCGTGAAAGTTGAAGAAACGAAACGTCGCTCAGAAATTTTTGGTGATCATGTATTCAACGAACATGCGATGCTACAACATCTTACAAAAGATGCTTATAAAAGTGTGATGAATGCTATTCAATTTGGAACAAAGATTGACAGAAAAATTGCTGATCATATTTCCACAGGGATGAAAGAGTGGGCAATCAGTAAAGGTGCTACACATTACACTCACTGGTTTCAACCACTTACAGGTGCTACCGCAGAAAAGCATGACGCCTTTTTTGAAACCATTGGAAATGGGCGTTCTATGGAAAAATTTGGTGGAGGACAATTAGTACAGCAAGAACCAGACGCATCTAGTTTTCCGAATGGAGGAATTCGAAATACATTTGAGGCTAGAGGATATACTGCATGGGATCCAACATCACCTGCATTTATATATGGAACAACTTTATGTATTCCCACTATTTTTGTGGCTTACACCGGAGAAGCGCTAGATAATAAAGCACCATTGTTAAGAGCTTTGCAAGCAGTAGATCAGGCAGCGACTGATGTGTGTAAATATTTTGATAAAAATGTGTCAAAAGTGAATGCTTCTTTAGGTTGGGAACAAGAATATTTTCTAATAGACTCTGCATTAGCTGCTGCAAGACCAGATATCATTTTGACAGGAAGAACGTTATTAGGGCATTCACCAGCAAAAGGACAACAGCTAGACGATCACTATTTTGGATCTATTCCTAGTCGTGTAATGAGTTTTATGCGTGATTTAGAAAATGAATGTATGTTGCTAGGAATTCCAGTAAAAACGCGTCATAACGAAGTAGCTCCAAACCAGTTTGAGTTGGCACCAATATTTGAAGAAGCCAATTTGGCGGTAGATCATAATTCGTTATTAATGGATGTGATGGAAAAAGTGTCGCAACGTCATCAATTTAAAGTATTGTTTCATGAAAAACCATTTGCAGGAATCAATGGTTCAGGAAAGCATAATAATTGGTCATTGGCTACTGATACAGGTGTAAACTTATTAAGTCCTGGGAAAACACCAATGAAAAATCTACAATTCTTAACGTTTTTCATCAACACTATCAAAGCGGTTCATGACAATGAAGAATTAATTAGAGCAACTATTGCAAGCGCAAGTAACGATCATCGTCTAGGAGCAAACGAGGCTCCACCTGCAATTATATCTGTATTTATAGGGTCGCAATTATCGGCGGTTTTAGATGAGTTAGAAAATGTTACCAAAGGGAAATTGTCTCCACAAGAAAAAACAGATTTAAAACTGAATATTGTAGGTAAAATTCCAGAAATTCTACTTGACAATACAGATAGAAATAGAACTTCTCCATTTGCTTTCACTGGAAATAAGTTTGAGCTTCGCGCTGTAGGTTCTTGGGCAAACTGTGCCGGACCGATGACTGTGCTAAACACGATTATGGCAAAACAATTAAAAGACTTTAAAGAAGAAGTAGATGCTTTGATTGCTAAAAAAGATTTGAAGAAAGATGAAGCTATTTTCAACATTCTTCGAGAATACATCAAACAATCTAAGAAAATTCGTTTTGAAGGAAACGGTTATGGTGAAGCTTGGGAAAAAGAGGCAGCGAAGAGAGGTTTGAGTAATAATAAGACTACGCCAGAAGCATTAAAAGCGCAGATTTCGAAAAAAACAATCGCTCTTTATGAAGAAATGAATGTTATGAGTAAGGTAGAGGTAGAAGCACGTCACGAAATCGAATTGGAAGACTATATTATGCGTATTCAAATTGAAGGGCGTGTATTAGGTGATATAGCACGAAATCATGTGATACCAACTGCTGTGAGTTATCAAAATACATTGATTGAAAACGTAAGTGGTTTAAAAGAAATTTTTGGGAAAGAGTTTAAAAAATTAGCAGCAGAACAAATTGACTTAATTGAGAAAATTTCGGGACATATTGCTGAAATTAACTCTAAAATTAATGCAATGACTGAAGAACGTAGAAATGCCAACCAACTAGAAGGGCAAAAAGCGGCTGAAGCGTATTGTAATAAAGTAAAACCTTTCTTTGACGAAATTCGTTATCACTGTGATAAGTTGGAGTTATTAGTTGACGATAACTTATGGCCATTGGTTAAATACAGAGAATTATTATTCACTAGATAATCACATCAAATCCCGCTATTTAGCGGGATTTTTTAATACACTTCAAATGGACTTTTATATCAAGCGTACAAACTCAAAAAATGTAGACTTTGTGGAATTGGTCAAAAAATTAGATGCATTTCTAACGATTAGAAATGGAGAAAGTGATGATTTTTTTAGTCAGTTCAACGGGTTGCAACATCTGGATCATGTGATTGTCTTATACAAAAAAGAAATGCCTATTGGTTGTGGGGCATTTAAAAAATATTCAACTACTACGGTAGAAATTAAACGTATGTATATACATGTTCAATATCAAGGAAAAAACTTAGGGAAAATGGTTTTATTGGCTTTGGAAGAATGGGCAAAAGAATTGGGAAATACTCGTTGTATATTAGAAACAGGAACAATGCTGCCTGAGGCTATGCGTTTTTATGAGAAGAATAAATATAAGCGTATTCCAAATTACGATCAGTATGTAGGTATTGCAGAAAGTATCTGTTTTGAAAAGAACTTTGTTTAAAAATTAATAATGAAAAGTGAAAATTCTACCGCTCTCAATACTTCATCATTCTAAAAAAGAAAAGTATATTTGCAGCACAACACCACAACTATGAGTCAAGAAGTATCCAAACGTTACGCCATGCGTGGCGTTTCAGCATCCAAAGAAGATGTGCATAACGCAATCAAAAATATAGACAAAGGACTATTCCCTAAAGCGTTCTGTAAAATTGTTCCCGATTATTTAACGAATGACGAAGATTATTGTTTGATTATGCATGCCGACGGTGCAGGTACAAAATCGTCACTAGCATATATGTATTGGAAAGAAACGGGCGACTTGTCTGTTTGGAAAGGAATTGCTCAAGACGCATTAATCATGAATATTGATGACTTATTGTGTGTGGGTGCAACAGATAATATTATGCTTTCGTCAACCATAGGAAGAAACAAAAACAACATTCCTGGAGACGTTATTTCGGCAATCATTAATGGAAGTGAGGAACTTATTCAAGAGTTAAAAGATTTTGGAGTAACAATCCATTCTACAGGAGGAGAAACCGCAGATGTAGGCGATCTAGTACGTACCATTATTGTTGATTCTACAGTAACGGCTCGAATGAAACGTACGGATGTAATTGATAATGCAAATATTAAAGCAGGAGATGTCATTGTAGGACTGGCTTCCTTTGGGCAAGCAACCTATGAAAAATCTTATAATGGAGGTATGGGAAGTAACGGATTGACGTCTGCACGTCATGATGTATTTCACAAGTATCTGGCAGAAAAATATCCAGAAAGCTTTGATGATAAAGTTCCTGCTGAATTAATCTATTCTGGGAATGTAAAATTGACAGATGATGTGGACGGTTCGCCAATTGATGCTGGAAAATTAGTGCTGTCTCCTACACGAACTTATGCGCCAATTATCAAACGCATTTTAGATACATATACCGCGACAGAAGTTCATGGAATGGTACATTGTAGTGGTGGAGCGCAAACCAAAATATTACATTTTGTGGATAATCTTCATATTATAAAAGATAACATGTTTAATATCCCGCCATTATTCAAATTGATTCAAGAACAATCTAATACAGATTGGAAAGAAATGTATCAGGTGTTTAATTGTGGACATCGTATGGAATTGTATGTTGCTCCAGAAATAGCAGAAGATATTATATCGATTTCCCAATCATTCAATGTAGATGCACAAATCGTAGGCAGGGTAGAGGCTGCTGATGCTAAAAAGTTGACTATTTCTAGTGAGTACGGAACGTTTGAGTATCATTAGAAAATCAATGAACTTATAGGTTGTGTACAGATTTTAAATTGTATTACAATTAATTCATTAGGTAACTTTAGGCATGTAAATGCTGTAACTTTTCTTTAGAAGTGAATGAAGAAAACTCTTTTACTAATAATTGTAGTTTCGGATGGATAAATTGTCTACAAAAAGGTTTCTGCGGGTTTGAATAGTAATAATTGGTAATTTCTTCACGAGAAGCTTTAAATGCTACAAAAGGTAAAACTTGTGTAATGATTTTTTGATTGAAACTTTTTTGAAGTTCTTTCAAAATATCAACTATTGTATCTCGTTGCGTTTCAGTGTAATAATATATTGCAGAACGGTATTTAGTACGCATAGAATGGTGTACAGTTGATTTGTGTGTACGCAAATGTATTTCAATCAATACCTT
The DNA here is from genome assembly GCF_001005305.1 of Kordia zhangzhouensis. Taxonomy (GTDB): domain Bacteria; phylum Bacteroidota; class Bacteroidia; order Flavobacteriales; family Flavobacteriaceae; genus Kordia; species Kordia zhangzhouensis. The sequence continues at coordinate 52,200 of NZ_LBMH01000013.1, read as the reverse complement.
TAAAGGAATCACTGATGGAGAAAACTTCACAATCACAGCTTCCGAAAACGAGTCATTTTCGTTTATTGATTGTACCCAACCTTGAGCTACATCGGCAACACCTATTAACGATTGAAATATCGCCTCGGTACACCAATGGCAGCTACCACCAAGAGCTATTTTATTTATTTCATTAGCTGGATTCATACGTTCAAAAATACAATGATTTTTAGAATTGGTATTTTCATTGTGCGTACTTTTTGAACAAAAAAAAAGACTCTCAAGCAGTTGCCCAAGAGCCTTTTCCATTTTAAATAAACATATTTTAGTAGCAGTATACTCCTGGAGGACATACTGAATGAGATTGACATAAAAGTGTCGCTGGAGGACATCCTTGCGTTGGGCTAGGGCATCCGTCAGTTTGAACTGGACAACCATCAGTTTCTACAGGGCAACCGTTTGTTACATTACATCCATAAAATGTCCCGCAATCAAAATCAGAGAAGCAAGGCTCAGCAGTACCTGTCCAAGATTGGTATCCTCCAGTCACACTGTTTGATTCCAATGAAGCAACTCTTGATTTTTTTAAGGATAGTTGTTTTAAGTTAACTTTTCTTTTTTTCATGATTTCTAGGTTTGTGGTTAAAGAACGCTAAGCTAGCCAAAAACTCTAGAAATAAATTATGGAAAATCCGTAATAAAAGTAATGTTCATAAAATAACTGCATCATTTTCAGTAGAAAACAATGCAGTTATATACTAACAATATATGCGTGCTGCTAGTTCTTTTGACAGTTGCAGTAGGTTTCTTCACATTCTCCATTACCGAATGACGAACAATCACTATCTAAAGGTGTACGCAACCCACCTTTTACAATGTTCTTTAAGGAGGAAATGCTTCTTTTGTTCAATTGTAGTGCGTGTAAACTTCTTTTTTTCATCTGTAAAAATTTTTGGTTAATTATTATGTATTCTGTGTTAAATTACAATATAAAGTCAGATAAATCAATTTTATAAAGAAGAAATTGACGTCACTAAAGAAAGTATTTTAGAACTATTATATAAAACGATAAACAATCAATAAAAATTGTAAATTTGCAAACCTGTAAAAGAACAAGTTTCATGATAGAAAAATTAGAAATCGTAAAACAGCGCTTTGATGAGGTAAATGACCTAATCATTCAGCCTGATATTATTGCGGACCAAAAAAGATATATCCAACTCAATAAGGAATACAAAGACCTAAAAGTATTAGTTGAAAAACGAGATACGTATAAAGAACTTTTAGACAACATTTCAGAAGCGGAAGAAATAATAGCCGATGGAAGTGATTCGGAAATGGTGGAAATGGCAAAAATGCAGTTGGATGAAGCAAAAGAAGCTTTGCCTGCTTTGGAAGAAGAAATTAAATTTTTATTGATTCCGAAAGATCCTGAAGATAGCAAAAATGTCGTAGTAGAAGTACGTGCAGGAACAGGTGGAGATGAAGCAAGTATTTTTGCAGGAGACTTACACCGTATGTACACGAAATATTGTGAAGGACGAGGATGGAATGTAAGTGTTGTAGATTATAGTGAAGGAACTTCAGGAGGCTTTAAAGAAATCATTTTTGAAGTTTCTGGAGAAGATGTATACGGTACAATGAAGTTTGAAGCAGGAGTACATCGTGTACAACGTGTTCCGCAAACAGAAACGCAAGGGCGAGTACACACAAGTGCTGCTACTGTAATGGTTCTTCCTGAAGCAGAAGAATTTGATGTAGAATTGGATATGCAAGATGTACGTATTGAACGTACTACTTCAACAGGACCAGGAGGACAAAGTGTAAACACTACTTATTCAGCGATTAAACTCCATCACGAACCAACAGGGATTATTGTAAGTTGTCAAGATCAAAAATCACAGCATAAAAACTTAGAAAAAGCCTTGAAAGTATTGCGTTCGCGTTTATACGAAAGAGAATTAGAGAAGAAAATGGCTGCAGATTCGGCGCGTCGAAAAAGTATGGTGTCTTCAGGAGATAGAAGTGCTAAAATTAGAACTTACAACTACCCACAAGGTCGTGTAACTGACCACCGAATTGGATTAACGTTATATGATTTGTCAAATATCATGAATGGTGATATTCAAAAAATTATTGATGAATTAATGTTGGTAGAAAACACAGAAAAACTTAAAGAATCAAGTGAACTTTAATTAGTTGATGATTGCTAGTAAATTATTGATGAATCAATCCAAATATTACTAGCAATCATGGCTAACAACTAACAACAATGACCACAACACAACTAGTTACTGAAATTCGAAAAAAACAATCTTTTTTATGCATTGGGTTGGATGTAGACCTAAAAAAAATACCTGAGTATTTATTAGATACAGACGATCCGATATTTGAATTCAACAAGGCAATTATTGAAACAACACATCATTTAGCAGTAGCATACAAACCCAATACTGCTTTTTATGAAGCCTACGGAATCAAAGGTTGGCAAGCTTTGGAAAAAACGATTCAGTACTTGAATAAAAATTACCCTGAAATTTTTACAATTGCTGATGCCAAACGTGGAGATATTGGAAACACTTCTAGTATGTACGCAAAAGCATTTTTTGAAGATTTAGCTTTCGACTCAGTTACAGTAGCACCTTATATGGGGAAAGACTCTGTAGAACCTTTTCTTGCTTTTGAAGATAAATATACCATTTTGTTAGCACTGACATCTAACGAAGGTGCATTTGACTTTCAGACAAAAACTATTGAAGGTAAGGAAATGTATAAACATGTATTAGAAATTTCCAAACAATGGAAAAATAGTAAAAATCTAATGTATGTGGTTGGTGCAACAAAAGCTTCTTTTTTGGCTGAAATCAGAGAGATTATCCCTGAGAGCTTTCTGTTAGTTCCAGGTGTTGGTGCTCAAGGCGGAAACTTACAAGACGTTTGTACTTATGGAATGACAAAAAATGTTGGTTTGTTGATTAACTCGTCTCGCGGAATTATTTATGCATCTCGCGAAGCAGATTTTGCATCTGCAGCAGCGAAAAAAGCCAAAGAATTACAGCAACAAATGGCTGCCATCTTAGCAAAGTAGTCTTGTAGCAAACACAGATGAAAATTTATGATCAATTACATAGAGAACTTGTTTTAGAAAACACTCCCAAACGGATTATTTCGTTAGTGCCTTCACAAACAGAGTTGTTATATGACCTAGGTCTAGAAGATAGTGTAGTTGGTATTACAAAATTTTGTGTGCATCCATACCACTGGAAAAGTACTAAAAAAATAGTAGGTGGCACCAAAAACATAAAGCTCGAAAAGATAAAGGAGTTACAGCCTGATATAATTTTATGCAATAAAGAAGAAAACACACAAGAGATTGTTGAAACGCTCGAAAAACTATTTCCTGTTCATGTATCTGATGTGAAAACTATTGAAGAGTCAATGGAAATGATTGCGCAATATGGAAAAATATTCAAGCGTAATACAGAAGCTTCAAAAATTAATCAAAAAATTGAATTTCGTTTGCGTGAGTTTCAATCGTTTGTAAAAGACATTCCTATTCAAAAAGTAGCCTATTTTATTTGGCGAGATCCGTGGATGGTGGCTGGGAAAGATACTTTTATCAATCATTTGTTGCATTTATGTAAGTTTGATAATATATATGAGTCACTTGGAAGATATCCAGAAGTGCCAATTGAAAATATTCGTAAAGAGGGTGATCCAGATATTGTAATGCTTTCTTCAGAACCTTATCCTTTTAAAGAAGAACATGCTTTTGAATTGGGACGCCATACACATCATGCTAAAACTATTTTCGTAGATGGAGAATACTTTAGTTGGTATGGCTCACGATTGGTAAAAGCTTTTGACTATTTCAAAACACTTCATAATAGTCTATAAAAAAATCGGGTAACTACACCCGATTTATTTTTTTAACTAACCCAAAAATGTTGTATTAAATGATTACAACACTACAAATATAGGTTGAAAGACTTATTTTGTATGTTAAGAGAATATTAGAAATTAATTAAAAAATGTTAAGGAAATTCTTCTTTTTTAGAAAATGAATGGTTTTTATATGATTGAAAAACAACTTTCAAGTATGTGTTTAACAATTGATTAACGATGTAAAAAGAAAAAATAGGCTACTTTTAAAAAAATCAACTATTCTCTAAAAAATGAAAAAAATAATATATCTCATTGCTGTATTTTATTCTGTAGTTGTGCAAGCACAACAAAATCCATGTGCTTGTTGTAGTAAAGATCATACAGCTTTTGATTTTTGGATTGGTACATGGAATGTAACCAACCCAGACGGAACAAATGCTGGCAAAAATGTAATTACGAAAATTGAGGATAATTGTGTTCTTCGTGAAAATTGGACAAGTGCAAAAGGCAATTATACCGGAACAAGTTACAATTTTTACAATGCACAAACCAATCAATGGGAGCAAATTTGGATAGATAATAAAGGAGGAAATCTACATTTAAAAGGACAACGAGTGGGCAATCAAATGATTTTACAAAGTGATGAACTCCAAAACAAAGAGGGAGATACATATGTAAACAGAGTTACTTGGACACTTAACGATGATGGCTCTGTGAGACAACATTGGGAAACTTCCAATAATCAAAAAAAGTGGATAACCGTTTTTGACGGATTGTATGTGAAAGAAAAGAATTGATTAATTTTCGTCGTTAATATCATATTCTCTGAGAGTTTTGTCTTTTTTAAGACGATATTTTGTTCCCAAGTGCGGTTGCTTAGCAAGTTTCTGTTTGGCATCTTCATGTGACTTGTACGCTCTAGGCAATACCGCTTGTTCTTCTCGTTCTTTCTTAATCAATTTACGAGAAGCTTGCGACTTTTTTTTAGAGTTTTTAATAGCATCTTCTCTGTGTTGGTCATCATGAGCTTTCCAATCGGGACCTAAATTCTCAATAAGTTTTTTTCCTGTTTTAGCATCAATAGTATAAGCAGCTCCTTGAGTTGTGGGTTCACTGCCATGAGCTTCTGTGTGTGCTTTTGCAATTTCATCCCAATGATTTTGTTTGAAGCTGTGATATGTTGTGCCTTTACTAGAGAAATAATTTGATACTTCAAGAGGAATTGCAGAGTCAGTTTTTGTAAGTTGGAAGATAGAGTTGGTTTTGGGGATACTGGAGTTTCGATAAGAATTGGAAGAACGATTATCTTTAAAATGAAATCCTGTATTTTTCTGTGTAAGTGTATTATACCGATTATCAGCTAGTTGAAAAATAGACTTCTCACTCTTCTTTTGTATAGTTTTGTCCGAAGCTGTTTGCTGATTTTTTGATTTTTTAACAGAATGATACATATAACATAGTTCAATTAATCACTATTAATTTATAAAAAAGGATTGTTATAAAATGTAATTTATAGTCTTAATTGAATGCTTGTCTACGATTTGTATACATTATTTGTAGTCGTTACCGAAAAATTAAGCTCTTCCTAGCTGTACGGCTTCTTGCATTGCTTGATAACGTTTTTTCCAAGCTGCTCTATCCTTATTTAAATGATCGTCAATATGTACCGGATCTTTCGTATTAAAATTTCCGCCCCATCGCAATTCATCATCATCAATTATTAAGCTCAAAAAGTACTTTACAGGTTCTGGAACATTAGGGTATTTTGCCAGTACTGAAGAGTTTGCCCATTTTCCATTACCATATCGAATATTCATATCAATTCCATGTCCTGCAAGATGATTAGAAAAAGTAGCTGGTTTTACAATTGCGCCTTGAACATTAGTCGTAGTGCGAAATGAGCTGGTTACGTGAATAATCACATCAGCTTGCTCTGCATATCCATTGATTTTTTCTAGTGCTGGTACAAATAATTCGTCGGCTCTACAAGGTTTACCAGAAAATCGAGAACCTTGAAATAACACTAAAGGCGATTTTTTATTCGGTAAATTTTGAGCAGCTAGTTCTTTCCATTTATTACCGTAATATTTATCAATATCTTTTAAGAGAAGATTAATTAACGGTCGTGTAAGTAAGTCTCCATCTGAAGAAATATGATGATCGGCGGCATATTTTTTAACGGCATTGCGTGTATTGTCTCCATAAAATCCATCAGCTCCAAACTTTTTAAAATTCAATTCTTCCCCATAACCGAGCGTATTTAATAATACTTGGATAGCTGTGATGCTCATACGTGTTCCTTTAGAAATATATTTCTTGGTACGAAGATCCGATTGATGAATGTCCCATAAAATATACATCTCGGGAAGAAAATCATGCCGTTGTAAAATAATTTTTGCCAATTCGTCAGAAACCTTTTTTCCGTCAGTTGCCATGTGATTTCTTTGTGCAAAAGCAGCAACGGCGGTTGCAGTCGCATTTCCGTAATCGCCATCAGCTTGATAATTGTCCCATTTTAGTTCTTTGCTGAAACCTAATTCGAACAATGTACGTTGCAAATCTGTAACCAATAATTTGTCCGTTGAACCTTGAAATAATGACTGATGAATATTTCCTTTTTTGAGTGCAGCTTCTAGCAAATTAGAACATTCCATGAGAGTAACTTTTTCGTTATAAGCAAAATAAGAAAAAAATATAAGAGTGTGTTAGGGGAAAAACACTATCTTTTTGCGCTTACTTCAAGTCGTCAATATAACCACTAGCAGAGCCAGTTCGGTAAGGTCTGTTAAGAACTCGTAATCGATTAGCAAGTCTCGCAAACTGTATCTGACTTACTTTTCCTTTTCTCCAACCTTGTTGATGAGCAAGTCTAAATACATATTTATTATAGTTAGGATGACTACCGCCTCCTTTGATGTGATGCATTTTTCCTTTATCCAAACGCTTTATACGCAAGTGGTTAGTCGTTCGTCTTCCAGAAGGCAACATCATTCCATTCATAGCATGATTTGCCCAACTTTTAGGAACACCAAAAGCTTTACAAACTTGTGCAGGAATTAAATGCTGAGCTTCTCTACCGCGTTTCCACACACTAAAATCAAGACCTTTTGAACGTTTGCCACCACCAACTCTAAAACGGGCACGAGCTAATTTTGCCGAATCACCATATTTTATGGTTCTTGCCAATTGGATGGTTTGAGAAGGCTGAAACAATTGTGGATGTTTCAGTGCAATTTCTCTGTTATCGACCAACTGAAAAACGTTATTGGATATATTAGGAGCAAAATTAGCAACAGATTCTCTAGTAGTATATTTTTGTGAGGTTGGTTGGTAATACATGATTACTTTTTAAAAGGATTCAATTCTTTTACTTTTGCATTGAAACTACTAGGTAGGTTTACATAATATTCACGAGTACCACTTCTATTTTTTATTTTATCATCTGTATGATTAATTCCGCCATTATCCTTTACATGGATATGAAGTGAATAATCTTTATCACCATACAATACTTTAAACCATTTTGTGCCTGCTAATGTTGTTCTTTTTCCACCTGAGAGAGAAAAAGAAGCAGGTGATTTTGCTAAAAAAATATCTGTAGGAGTTGGTCCAGCAGGTGCTGCAACTACTGGTGCAGCTGCGGCTGCGGCAGGAGCAACTGCGGCAGGTGCAGGAGCTTCCGCCCATCGTTCTTTACTTTTTTTCTGATAATCATCAGGAACTTGCACAATTTGACCGTTTCGTTTTCGGATATATTTTACAAGTTGAATTGGAGCTGAAGCAGTACTTTTTTTCTGAATAGTAATATGTGGTCTATTATCTTCCAAAAAAAGAGGAGAACTTTCGGTATTTTGAATTGCTGTTTGACTTGCAGAAGAGGTTCTTTCTTTTGACTTTTTGGAATGAATATGCATGACTTTCTAAGGTATAATTAAAATAATCCATAGAAAGGTACTTAAATATTGAAAGGTTTTTATTGAAAAGAAGCTTTTGTCTACGAAATGTATATGATAAAAAATAGACTGACTTTGTAAAAGAAACAAAATCAGGAAATATTATTTTAAATAGTAAAAACTTTACGTTTATAGAATATCTTTATTTAAGTTCGTTTAATACTGCGATAGCTTTCGAAACATCTTCTTCTGCAACGTGTAGTTCGATACTTCCGCCAAGAATGCCCGCATAGGATGAATCCATTTTATTAATCTCAAAGTAGTTAATGCCTGCTTCTTCTAAAAGATGTTTTGCGTCCATAACTTGGATTTGCGAATCGGTAGAATATATTTTTTTCTTTTCCATAGCCTTTTCTGAAAAATTAGTACTTAAAGATACAAAATTGAAGACGATTAAAACACATATTCTAACCTTACTTTAACATAAAAAGTGTAGAATACAATTAAAAAATTACTTGTGTTGATAACAAAATCCGCCACCCTTCACTTTTCTTTTGCATGGTTTTCCACTTTGTGTTTTAGCTCCGCATCTTTGAGTTGTTGTGGTCGTACTTTGAGAAGAAGTTGTTTCTTGGCTGTTTTGTTGAGTGTGTTGAAAACAATATCCGTTGGCTAATTGTGTTCGATGTTTGCAACGTTTTCCTTTTTTAGTAAAACCTTTGCATTGTACTGAAATGGATGTTCCTACAGATTTATCTTCTGGAGTAAAACGTTTTTCAAGCTCCTTTTTTTGAGGTGGCTTGCAAATTTTACAAGGAGTTAATTTGGAGGAATTAATTACATCAATACCGACTAACTTACTAGAAACATTTTCTACCATTCTACAAGAACTTAAATGGTATCTTTTTCCAGTAGGAGTTCTGTACACATCTTGTGAAAGACAGGCAAAAGAAAAATAAAAAAAGAAAAATAAAAAAATTAGATACTTCATTTCTACAAAAATATGTGAAACGAACGATAACAACTTACGGTTTGCCGTAAAAAGAAAACCGTTGTAATATAGAGTATTACAACGGTACTTTTTAATATATTACAACTTTTGAGTATAACTATTTAAGTTTAATCTTGCAAAGCAAACACTCTTTTCAATAAGTCTGTGGTTCGAGAATTTACTTTGGTTCGAATCTTCTTTTCTTCCACAGCAATCATAGTATAAACACCTTTTAAAGCTTCATTAGTTACATAATCCGTCAAGTCTGGATTTACTTTATTCACAAAAGGAATTGTATTATAACGCTCAATCAAATTAGTCCAAATTCTATCGGCTCCAACTTTTGAAAAGGAATTTTGTATAACAGGTTGAAATTTATTGTAAAGATCTGTAGTAGTTTTTCCTTGTAGATATTGAGTAGCGGCATTGTCAGCGCCAAGTAAAATGTTTCTAGCATCATCAAAAGTGATGTCTTTTACAGCGTTTACAAAAATTGGAGTAGCTTCTTTTACCGCATCTTCAGCGGCTCTATTAAGCATTTTAATACCATCATCAGCCAAACTTCCTAGGCCAATATCACGTAAAGCTTTGTCTACTTTTCGTAATTCTTCAGGCATTAAAATCTTAACAAGTTCATTTTTATAAAACCCGTCTTTTAATGTTAATTTTTTAACTTGTTTGTCAATTCCAAAATCTAAAGCTTGACGCAAACCAGCAGCAATATCTGCATTTCCAATACCTCCTTGCGGCAACTGATTTACTACTTGTTGTAATTCAGCACATGAATTTAGCATGAATAATCCAACAATAGCAACAATGATTTTCTTCATAAGTAATAAAATTTATTGAACGTGAAAGATATAAAATCTGCTTTAAAAATAACAAGATATGTCAAAAAAGTAGACGGTACGATGGTGTTAGAAAATTCATAATAAATATGATATTTTTTTGAATATTCCGTAAATTGCAAGCCTAAAAAAGAGACTTCATTACAAATGGAACAAGTACAACCTTATAAGCCAACTCATAAAGTACGAATTGTTACAGCAGCTTCTTTGTTTGACGGACATGATGCTGCTATTAATATCATGCGTAGAATTATTCAATCTACTGGTGTAGAAGTGATTCATCTAGGTCATGACAGAAGTGTTGAAGAAGTAGTGAACACTGCAATTCAAGAAGATGCCAATGCTATTGCAATGACCTCATATCAAGGAGGTCATAATGAATATTTTAAATATATGTATGATTTGCTTCAAGAACGAGGAGCTGGACATATTAAAATCTTTGGCGGCGGTGGTGGTGTAATCCTTCCAGAAGAGATTAAAGAATTGATGGAGTATGGAATTACACGAATTTACTCACCAGATGATGGACGTGAGATGGGACTGCAAGGAATGATCAATGACCTTGTAAAAAAGTCTGATTTTGCAATTGGTGATTCTCTTAATGGAGAAGTCGCAATTTTACATGAAAAAGACCCAAAAGCTATTGCACGTGTCATTTCTTCCGCAGAAAACTTTCCAGAAGTAGCCAAAGATGCGTTAGAAACAATCCACATTAAAAATAAAGACTCAAAAACACCAGTATTAGGAATTACAGGTACAGGAGGTGCAGGGAAATCTAGTTTGGTAGACGAATTGGTACGTCGTTTTTTGATTGATTTTCCAGAAAAAACTATCGGACTTATTTCAGTTGATCCTTCTAAACGAAAAACAGGTGGCGCACTATTAGGAGATCGTATTCGTATGAATGCCATCAATTCGCCAAGAGTATATATGCGTAGTTTGGCAACACGTCAATCCAACTTGGCATTGTCAAAATATGTAAATGAAGCGGTTGAGGTCTTAAAAGCGGCAGAATATGACTTAATCATTTTAGAAACCTCTGGAATTGGTCAGTCTGATACAGAAATCATGGAGCACAGTGATGTGGCATTGTACGTAATGACACCAGAATTTGGGGCGGCAACACAGTTAGAGAAGATTGATATGCTTGATTTTGCCGATTTGGTAGCAATTAACAAATTTGACAAACGCGGTTCGTTAGATGCCTTACGCGACGTAAAAAAACAGTATATGCGCAATAACAATTTGTGGGACATTCCACAAGATAAATTGCCTGTGTTTGGAACCATTGCTTCGCAGTTCAATGACCCTGGAATGAACACCTTGTACAAAGCCGTGATGGATAAATTGGTTGAAAAAACAGAAGCTGATTTATCTTCTACTTTCGAGATATCTAAAGAAATGAGCGAGAAGATTTTTGTCATTCCTCCATCACGAACACGTTATTTATCTGAGATTGCAGAAAACAATCGAGCGTACGATCAAAAAGCAACAGAACAAGTTGAAGTAGCTCAAAAACTCTACGGAATCTATAAAACGATTGGTTCTATTACCAATGTAAAATCACATGAAGTAGAAATGACGTTCATGTCTAAAACTGGTTTAGATGAAGACATCATTTTAGAGCGATTAGACAGCGAAGCAGATATAGAATTGGTCAAATTATTACTGAAAGAGTTCGATCGCGTCAAGCTAAATCTCGATCCATACAACTGGGAAATCATCAACGGCTGGAATGATAAAGTCAACAAATACAAAAATCCAATCTACACGTTTAAAGTTCGCGATAAAGAAATCAAAATAAACACGCACACAGAATCCTTATCACACTTACAAATTCCGAAAGTAGCCTTGCCAAAATACCAAGCTTGGGGAGACATTTTACGTTGGTGTTTGCAGGAAAATGTACCAGGCGAGTTTCCATACACTTCAGGGTTGTATCCGTTTAAGCGTACAGGAGAAGATCCAGCGCGTATGTTTGCGGGAGAAGGAGGCCCAGAACGAACCAACAAGCGTTTTCATTATGTGAGTGCAGGCATGCCCGCAAAACGTTTGTCAACAGCATTTGACAGTGTGACGTTATACGGAAACGATCCAGATGTACGACCAGATATTTATGGTAAAATTGGAAACGCAGGTGTTTCTATTTGTTGTTTGGACGATGCAAAAAAACTCTATTCTGGATTTAATCTAGCGGATAAAATGACCTCGGTGAGTATGACAATTAATGGTCCGGCACCAATGTTGTTAGGATTTTTCATGAATGCAGCCATCGATCAGCAATGTGAAATTTACATCAAAGAAAATGGGCTAGAAGCTGAGGTAGAAGCAAAAATTGCAGCAATCTATAAAGATAAAGAGCGTCCAAAATACAATGGTGAATTGCCAGAAGGAAATGATGGACTAGGGTTGATGTTGCTTGGTGTGACTGGTGATCAAGTATTGCCAAAAGAAATCTATAACGAAATCAAAACCAATACTATTGCACAAGTTCGTGGAACGGTTCAAGCAGATATTTTAAAAGAAGACCAAGCGCAAAATACGTGTATTTTCTCTACAGAATTTGCCTTGCGTTTGATGGGAGACGTGCAAGAATATTTTATCAAAAACAATGTGCGTAACTTCTATTCGGTGTCTATTTCTGGATATCATATTGCAGAAGCAGGTGCTAATCCAATTACGCAGTTGGCATTGACTCTTTCCAACGGATTTACGTATGTTGAATATTATCTGAGCAGAGGAATGGATATCAATAAATTTGGTCCAAACTTATCGTTCTTCTTCTCGAACGGAATCGATCCAGAATATTCGGTAATTGGTCGTGTAGCGCGTAAAATCTGGGCGAAAGCCTTAAAACACAAGTACGGAGCCAATGCACGTGCGCAAATGTTGAAATATCACATTCAGACGTCTGGACGTAGTCTGCATGCGCAGGAAATCGATTTCAACGATATTCGTACTACATTGCAAGCCTTATATGCAATTTACGATAACTGTAACTCATTGCATACCAATGCGTACGACGAAGCGATTACGACACCAACGGAAGAATCAGTTCGTAGGGCAATGGCAATTCAATTGATTATCAATAAGGAGTTAGGACTAGCTAAAAACGAAAATCCAATCCAAGGTTCGTTTATCATTGAAGAACTAACAGATTTAGTAGAAGAAGCTGTCTTAGCAGAATTTGACCGAATTACAGAGCGTGGCGGTGTTTTAGGAGCAATGGAAACCATGTATCAACGTTCAAAAATTCAAGAAGAGAGCTTGTATTACGAAACATTGAAACACAACGGACAATTTCCAATTATTGGTGTGAATACATTTTTAAGTAGTAAAGGTTCGCCTACGGTGATTCCAAAAGAAGTTATTCGTGCAACAGAAGAAGAAAAGCAATATCAAATAAAGATATTAAACAATCTACACAAGGCACATAACACCAAAGAATTATTGCGTGATTTACAGAAAAAAGCCATCAATAATGAAAATATTTTTGAAGCCTTGATGGATGTTTGTAAAGTATGTTCGTTAGGACAAATTACCTCTGCATTATTCGAAGTTGGTGGACAATATCGAAGAAATATGTAGTTTCATCTAAACAAAAAATAAACACTACCAAAAATGTATGAATCGTGTCGGTTCATACATTTTTTTTATACGCTTATTCAAAAGAAAGTACCTTCATGAAGTAAAACTAAAACTGGGGCAAACTACATGAGAACAATCATACTTTTCTTAGGAATATTTATACTTACCCAAATATCCTATGCACAAGTACCATTAAATAATGACTGTGCAAATGCGGAAGTTATTACAGTAACAACGACAACATTTACAGATGTAAATTTTGATAATGGAATGGCTACGCAAAGCTTACTGAGTAGTTGTGATACTTCAGCAACAACATATCCAGATGTGTGGTTTGAATTTACGATGCCTGTTAATGGAAATATCAAGATAACCAATGTGAATTTTGCAGATGGGTTTTCGCTATATTCTACTTGTGGAGGAGCTGAAATCGCTTGCTTTTATGATGATGAATTTGTTTACAATCTTCCTATGGGAACGTACAAACTCCGAGTCGTAAGTACGCAAGTACAAGCAGGAGCTGATAGCTTTCGTATTCAAGCATTTGAAACAGTTGTAAATGATGACTGTGCAACTGCACAAATTATCACCGATGATATTACCACACAAAGAACAATTAACTTTGACAATCGAGGAGCTACCGAGAGCTTAGATGCAAGTTGTGATATTGCAACGAACACCTATTTGGATGTATGGTATCAATTTACGATGCCTGTAAATGGAAATCTGCACATTTCAGGAGTAAATTCGTTAGATCAATTTACTTTGTATGACGGTTGTGGCGGAACGGAAATAATATGTTCTAACAGTCAAACCTATGCGTACAATTTGACTTCAGGCGTATATCTATTACGAGCGTACAGCAGGTCTATTTATGCTACGGGAGATAGTTTTTCCATTCAAGCATTTGCAACTGTAACTAACGATGACTGCGGTACTGCAGAAGTCATTACAGAAGATATAACCACTGAACGAACAATTAATTTTGACAATCGTGGTGCTACCGAAAGTCTAGATGCGAGTTGTGATACAGCAAGTAATACACATTTGGATGTATGGTATGAGTTTACCATGCCTGTTAATGGAAATTTGCGTTTATCTGGAGTCAATAGTTTAGACAAGTTTACTCTATATGACAGTTGTGGCGGCACAGAAATAAGTTGTACTACAGGCAACACTTTTGTGTATGACTTAACAATTGGGACCTATTTATTAAGGGCATATAAAAATTCTATCTATGCAAGTTCTGAAAGTTTTAAAATTCAGGCGTTTGCAACGGCTACAAATGATGATTGTGCAAATGCGCAGGTCATTTCTGATGATATTACCACACAAAGAACAATTGCTTTCAACAATCAAAATGCGACACAAAGTATACAAGCCAGTTGTGACGCAACAACCAATACCTACTTGGATATCTGGTATGAATTTACCATGCCTGTTCAAGGAAATTTGCAAATTACAGGAGTCAATAGTTTAGATAGATTCACACTTTACGACTCCTGTGGAGGAAATGAAGTTGCATGTAGCTCAGGAAGTTTCTTTGCCTACGATCTCTCTATCGGGACTTACTTACTTAGAGTGTATAGCGTTGATATTTACTCTTCTGCTGATAGCTTTCAAATACAAGCATTTGAAACAGCAACCAATAATGAATGTGTGAATGCTCAGGTAATTACAGATGATATTACGACTCAGCGTTCTGTAGTTTATGATAACCGAAAAGCTACACAAAGTGTACAAGCTAGTTGTGATACCGCTACAAATACATATCTAGATCTTTGGTATGAATTCTCTATGCCTGTCAATGGAAATGTGCAAATATCGGGAGTTAACAGTTTAGATAGATTTACCTTTTACGATAGCTGTGGAGGCAATGAATTAGCGTGTTTTAATAATGGAGGATTTGTATATGGATTAAGTCCAGGTATTTATTTACTTCGTGTACATAGCCAGTCAATTTACGCATCGTCTGATAGTTTCTCAATTCAAGCTTTTGAAACTCCTACAAATGATACATGCGTTTCCGCAGAATTGGCACAAGTAGCCGCAATTGGAGAATGTACATCACAAAACATTACAATTGAACTTCGTGGTTCTTCTGTAGCAAGTACAGTGGGAAGTTGCCAAAATGATACGGTCAATTGGTTGGATGCTTGGTATACATTTGAGGCTACTTTAACAGGAAACATTACACTGAATAGTACTTCAACATTTAACAACTTTGCGGTATTTGATGCTTGTAATGGAACAGAAGTTGCATGTTTTTCGAACAACGGCTCTATTCCCGTTACTTTTGGAAACACGTATTACCTACAAGTTTCAAGAAGAGATATATACGCCAACAGCGCCACTTTTTGCTTAGAAGGAGCTCCTGTAGTGGCTACAGGAACAGCTGGGATATGCGAAAATATTCCATCGGTTGAAATTTCAACAGCACAGGGAAATACTAACAATTGGGTTCCAATATTGGATACTAGTAGTAACATTGTAGCAGCAATCAATGCAAATGGAAATGACTTGGGAACTGTTACAACCACACTATTTATAGACAACGCTGATACAAGAGACTTTTCAGGGCAACCGTATCTACGGAGAGAAGTCTCTATCAGTACGTCGATTGCTCCAGTAAGTAACGTACAGGTACGTTTGTATATGTTACAGGATGAGGTGAATGATCTCATGCTAGCTGATTCAAACTTAAATACCGTGCATGATATTGAAGTGATGAAAATAAATGGAAATACGTGTACTACAGGATATGTGTCTGGAGGAGATTTCATCAGTAGTAATACTATTGCTTACCAAAATGATTATTACATACGTTTTTTAACGGATTCCTTTTCAGTATTCTACCCGTCATCAACCAATTTGAGTAGTACATTAACAGTAATCGATACAGACAACCCATTAAAAATAAAAGTACAGCCTACCATCACTGATGATACGGTATATTTATCAGCAGGTGCATTACTCACCAATGTTCAAGTACAACTATTTGACAGTTTTGGGAGAAAAATAAAACACATTACGTTTCAAGAGTTGAAGGAACCAACTACAATTCATTTGGCAAATTATGCAACGGGTTTGTACTTTATGAAGATAATACATTCAAAAGGACAATTGACTCAACGAATTCTTATAAAATAGTTAGTAGTCTGATTTCTAACGAAGAGTGTCACAAAGTGTTTTAGTCTTTACGCTGCGTGGCACTTGTATTTTGTCATCTTTCAGGTTAATCTTGGTTGTGAAATACTACCAGAAACTCTAATGAAAATAAAGTAAAAGTAATTTGTTAAAAAAGAATACACTAGTGAATACGTTCTATTTTTGGCTTATTTCGTATATTAAATGCATAATCTATAAACGATATATCATGAAAAAAAGAAGTATTAAAAACCTATCAATGAACAAGAAAACAATTGCTACCTTTTCCTTTTCTAACAAATTAAAAGGAGGAAACAGATCGCACACGAGTTGTTTATGTATGGACACTGAATGTGAATGTAAAGTAGACGTTCCTTTTCGATAAAAAATCAAAAAAATGAAAAGTTTATAAAAGAGTGTGAATTAAAAACGCTCTTTTTTTATTTAAAAATGCATCTTTTTGTTTTCATGCTCGTCTATTGAATGAAAACCTTTAAAAAAATAGAAAATGAGAAATCTTGATCAATGTACTTGTAACTGTACAAATTGTAAAAACGGACAATGTAATCAGTGTACTTGTGAAAACTGTACCTGCGTAAATTGTAATTGTTAATTTATAAAGAGATTGTTTTCAAAAGCTACAATGATTGTTTATCTTTTGGAAACAATCTCAATGTACCCAAAAAAAGAAAAAAATGACTACGACGAAAGTTTGGAAAATGTATGCTGCAGATGTAAAACGCTTTATCATAAGTAAAGTAAAAGACGATCAAATAGCAGATGATTTGATTCAAGAAGTTTTCATTAAAGTACACACAAAACTTGACACTCTTATTGATGAACGAAAAATACGACCTTGGATACTGAGCATTAGTAGAAATACTGTTTTAGATTATTTTAGAAAAAATAACAAAGAAGTTCCTTTGCCAAAAGAAAAAGAAGAGGTAATTGTAAGTGAAGAAAATTACACACACTCTGAAAAAGATTGTTTACCAGGTATACTTAAAAATCTTCCTGAAAAGTATAGAAAACCATTATTCTTGGCAGATATCAAAGGAATCAAACAAACGGTTATAGCCAAACAATTAAACCTTCCACTATCTACTGTAAAATCACAAATTCAACGAGGGCGAAAGTTGATTGTTCAAGGATATATGGATTGTTGTGATTATCAACTCAATGAAAAAGGAGTACTTGTAGGAGAAGTAAAAGATAAACAAAATTGTAAAGTGTGTAAGTAAGATAGTTTACTTTTACTACTACCTTTTCAATAGTATATGCGTCATAAATAATTAGATATCTATTTGTAGATAAAAAAGAATTGACATTATGAGTATTTTTTACTTTTTTTAAACTTCCAAAAACATGAATACGCTCTGTATTGCAATCAATAATTTTTAAGACGAATACATTTTTTCAATATAGCGAGAAGGTGTATCGTTCATAATGGATTTGAACGTTTTATTAAAGGTAGATTTTGAATTAAATCCAGCGTCCATAGCAATTGCAATCAATGTTTGCTTTTTATGCTCTCCATTTTCAACTTTTTCTAAAAAAGCTTCAATTCTCAATTCATTGATGAATTCATAAAACGTCTTTTTGTACACTGAATTTAACAACCATGATAAATTATTAGAACTCGTTTGTAGCATATTTGCCAACATTTTAAGGCTCAAATCAGAATGTGTATAAATTTCTTCTTCGTGAATAAGTTGATCTAACTTTTTGGTCAGCTCAGAAACTTCTTCAGCACTCAATCGGTTTTTGGTGGTAGTTTTTTTTTGAACTGGTATGCGAATCAATTCTGGTTGCGTAACACCAAAATAACCAATGATAAAAAGGAACGTGGTAACACTTATCCAAACAAGTCTGTAACTAATATAATACATGTTTGTTTGAATAAAGTACACTTTTAAAATCCCCAAACTCCAACCGATGATTAATACTAGAAAACCTATGAGTACAACTTGTAAAAAGCGTGCTATTTGTCGTGATTTGGCATATTCTTTTTGTGAAACATTTTTCACAATCTTTAAAATTCGGTAGGACAAATACGTATACACACTAAGATAAATAATGCCTGTGATTTCCATAAATAAAAACACATACCAAGAAATTTCTGAAGTCATTAAATGATAAAAATCTCTTTTTGGAAGCAGCAATGAATACAAAATGAATAGTAAAAATAAAACAGAAGGAATACATTGAAAAAATAGGGATTTTTTGTTGGGAACTTCGTCAAACAATAAGGTTTTAAAGTAAGCATAAAATAATGGGCCGTACATAAAAATGGTGCAATCAGACAAGAGAGAAGTACGCCATACCCAAATTTCGTTGATTTGGAACGCTGCCATTTTTGCAGCAAATGTAAAGGTTGAAAGACCGATTAATAAAGTAAGAATCTTATTTGCTCTTGTGTTTTTTTTAGAAACAAATTGCAACGATAGCATGAGGAAAATTCCTTGAATCAATCCAGCAAATAAAATAAGGTCTAAAAAAGTAAAAGACATCTTTTTTGTAATAAATATAAGTAGAATTTGTGTTGAAAAATGTTAATAAAAAGGAACTTATCTTACAAACAGTAAAATACGTGTATGGGTTGGTGTTAATGAATTTAATATCAATAAGTTGCTAAAAATGTAATATCAGTAATACTCATAAACTTACAAACTTAACTAGTGTGTTTGTGCACAAACGGACGTGCATTTACCTAAAAAGACGCCTTTTCGTTTTGTGTTTTTTTTCTTTGACAAAATGTTAATATCAAAATTATTATTATGAAAAAACAAAAAATGAAAGCGTTGAATTTGTCTAAAAAGACAGTCTCTAATTTGGTAAACTTGAACAAAGTAAAAGGAGGGGCACGAACAGATTACAATTGTCAATATACCGAAATTGGATGTGTTACACATCACCCAGGTTGTCTTGAACCAACAGGTGTTAGTCTTTGTCTTATTTGTATGGAAGAGTTTACAGAAGGTTGTGACACTACAGTAACCTTATGTTAAATTAAAAAACGAATTTGTGGTTAAGGAGCGTAGAAATATGCTCCTTTTTTTATCTTAATTGTGGCGTTAAATATATAATCAAACTACAACATTTTCGGGCGCTATGATTGATTACATTACTTTACAACCGTATGTGGATAATCTTCCAAATTCCAATCAATTACCAAGCCGCCTGCCAAGCTTTTTGCAATTTCCTTACCGTATAAATGTTCACACAAGTACAAAGCGGCTTCGAAAGATCGTGCTCCACCAGCAGAAGTGATATATTTTCCATCGTGTACAAATAATGTGCTATCGCGGATATCTAGTTTTGGAAACATTTCTCTCATTTTTTCAATATCACTTGGAAAAGTAGTAGATGCTACATTGTTTAACAAACCTGCTTTTGCCAAAACAAAGGCTCCATCACAATGTGAGGTTACAAATTGAGCTTCCTTAGCTACTTTTTGAACAAAAGCAATCATTGCTTTGTCTTGTAAATCTGTATCTAAATGATGTTCGGCACTAGGAACGACCAAAATATCAATTTTAGGGACACTGTCTTTCAAATAATTAAAGTCAGGCAAAATGCGCATTCCTTCAAATGTAGTAACAGCTTCATCAGTATTAGCAACAGTAAATACATTCATCGCTTTAATATTTTCCCGAAAAATTGTATGCTGAAAAATATCAAAAGGAGCTGTTAGTTCTGTGTTGTACACACCATCCATGATTAAAAAACCAACATTGTAACGATTGGAAACTAATTTGGGAAATTGTTTTTGAGTTAATTCTGTCTTTTTCTGTGCGGGATGTTGATTCGTTTCACAGCTAACAATACACAATGTAAACGTTAAAAGTAGGAGTATTTTTTTCATGGAACTCATTTGGCGATGATAATTTCGTAAATTTAGCCATTAAAAATTACCAACAACAATTCATGAAAACCTTTTTTAAAATTTCCCTCACCCTAATGCTTTTTTTGGTAAGTTGTAAAAATACCAAAACCAGCGATAAAAAAATTGTTGAAACTTCTGAAACTTATGTGAAAGACCATTATGATAAACAGGAAGTAACTATTGAAATGCGGGATGGCATTAAACTGCATACAACAATTTATACACCAAAGGATAAAAGTCAAAAATATCCAATCTTAATGATGCGTACACCTTATAGTTGTAAGCCTTACGGAGAAAACGAATACCGAAAAAAAATTGGTCCCAATGAACACCTAATGAAAGAAGGAAACATTATAGTGTACCAAGATGTGCGCGGACGATGGATGAGTGAAGGTGTATATGACAATATGCGCGCATACATTCCAAATAAAACCGATAAAACACAAGTAGATGAATCTTCAGATACGTATGACACAATCGAATGGTTGATTAATAATGTTGAAAATAATAATGGTAAAGTAGGAACGTGGGGAATTTCATATCCAGGATACTATGCTACATATTCAACAGTTGATGCGCATCCAGCATTAAAAGCGGCATCTCCGCAAGCATGTATAGGTGATTTCTTTTTTGACGATTTTCATCACAATGGCGCATTCTTGTTGAGCTATTTTAGAGCTGTTTCTTTGTTTGGAACAATGAAAAATGTTCCAAGAGATTCTGCTTGGTATAAGTTACCTGATTTAGGAACTAAAGATCAGTATCAATTCTTTTTAGATGCCGGACCATTGAGTAATTTGAATTCATATTTTGAGTATGAAAAATTAGACAATGTCCTTACATCTACTGCTGATGAGGTAGATGATGTATTTTGGAAAGAAATTATTGAACACCCAAATTATGATAGTATTTGGAAACCAAAAGGATTAATTCAACATTTAAAAAATGTAAAATCATCTGTAGCAACAATGATTGTTGGTGGTTTGTTTGATGCAGAAGATTTGTACGGACCATTTGAAACATATAAAACAATAGAAAAACACAATCCGAACAATTACAATATTATGGTTTTTGGCCCTTGGGATCATGGAAAATGGGCACGTACTGACGTGAAAAATTATGTTGGAAACTACTATTTTGGAGATTCTATATCTCTAAACTATCAACGCGATGTGGAAACTAAGTTTTTTAATCATTTCTTGAAAGGTGAAGGAAATGGTCGTACAGAGCTACCTGAAGCCTATGTGTTTGATACTGGTAAAAAAGAATGGAAAAACTTTGACAGTTGGCCGCCAGCGAATACAAGCACACAGGCAATGTACCTTAATGCTAATCAAGAATTATCGTCTGAGAAAAAAGGTTCGACAAAAGAAACCTTCATAAGTGACTTGAAACGACCGGTGCCTTATTCTGAAGATATCAAAACTGTGTTTACACCACGAAAATATATGACAGATGATCAACGGTTTGCAGCGCGTCGTCCAGATGTGTTAATCTTTGAAACAGACATATTGGAAGAAGATGTTACTTTAGCAGGTGATATTATGGCAAAATTGCAAGTAGCAACCACTGGTACAGATGCAGATTGGATTGTAAAAGTTGTTGATGTGCATCCACATGATGCAAAAGAACAAGAAGAAGGCATGCAAGACCATTTAGCAATGAGTAATTATCATTTAATGGTACGAAGTGAAGTAATGCGCGGTCGTTTTAGAAATAGTTTTGAAAACCCAGAACCGTTCGTACCTAATCAAAAAACTGCAGTAAATATTAAGTTGCAAGATGTGTGTCACACCTTTAAAAAAGGGCATAAAATACAAGTTCAAGTGCAAAGTACTTGGTTTCCACTTATCGATTTGAATCCACAAACTTTTGTACCTAATATTTATAAGGCTAATAAAGAAGATTTTCAAAATCAAACACACACAGTATTCAACGATTCAAAAATTGAATTTACGGTACTTAACAAAAAATAGCTACTTATAAAAAGAAGCTATAGCAACAATAATCATAATAACAAGCAACCAAAAAATGATACCATAGTTTTTGATTTTGGTTGCTTGTTTCATTTTTGTTTCAAAGCCGTATTTTTGAAATCGCTCCATTTCTGTTGCAGAAAAAGCGTCTTCTGAATGCATCCACTTAGGAGTAAAAAAAGGGAGGAAAAAAAAGTCAGCCATTCTTCTTCTGTTAATGGCTCTTGTTTTCGTTTTTCCTGTAAATCTCTAGATTTTAAATAATCTGATTCAATCTTAGCTTTTTGAATAGCGGTTAACTTTCTTGATTCAAACTCTAAATGTGCCTTTTCAACTAGAGTCATGTCTGAACTATTTTTGATAATATCAAATAATTCAATGGACGAATAGGTTGCTATTTTTTTGTGTGACATATATAACTATTTATGCTTCTACAAAATTATAAAAAAAGCACTTCAAAAGTTTTCAAATACGCCATGGTGGATTTTTCCTATTATGACCAGCTTTATAGAGAATTAATCGATTTCCATCTAAATCGGTCAAATGAGCCTCACGCCATTTCCAAGTTGTATCTTCAGGATTGCTTGTAAATACAATACCTTTGGCTTGTAATTCTGTAACTGTTTTATCTAAATTTTCGTCTTCAAAATACACCGTTATAGTAGAATTGTCCGTCATGTTTTCGACATGATGAATAGAAAATGTAGCATCACCATCAGGACATTCAAAGCGAACATATCTAGGAAGTGCGTCTACAATAAGACGCAATCCTAGCTTTTTATAAAATTCGGTTGCTTTGGCAACATTTGTTGATGAAATAGTAACCTGATTTAAGTTCATTATAGTCCTTTTTGAGTTCGTTTATGTAACCAAATTGATAGAAGTACACCAAAAACACCGTAAGTTCCGGTAACAGCCCAGTTAACTTGATGTCCAAAATATTCAACAATCTCTAATCCGGTTTTGGAACTACATATGTGCGCCAAAGAAAAAGCCATTGCATACATTGCCATATAGCTTCCTTCCAAACCTTCTTTTGCTCTATTAATAGCATACGAATTGGTATATGGAAATCCAATCATTTCCCCTAAAGTAATGATAATGATATTTACAATAAGTATTCCTATCCAAAAATTATAAATCAATACATAAAAACTCAATGCGAATAGAGCAGAAGCATAAATGATTAATTTAGTATTTGAGATTTTAAATTGCTCTAAACGATTTACCAAGGGCATTTCAAATACTACAATAATTGCAACATTAATAAACATAATCCAACCTGTTTCAAATTCGGTTAAGCCAAATTGCACATTCTGGTAAATAGGCATCGTAATCATCAATTGGAAAAAAGACATTCCCATAAAGAAACAAATCGCAATAAATATCCAATAACTTTTGTCTTTATAAACAGCATTTTTGTCTAATATATCTGAGGTTGTACTGATATCTGTTTTAGGGCGTTTTTGTTCTTTAACTAAACAATAAAAAATAATGATGGCTATAATACATGTAACTCCATCAATCCAAAAAAGCATGTCATATCCACGTTTTACAATAATCCAACCAGCGAGTGTAGGGCCAATACCCATTCCTAAATTAATTGCCAATCGAATTAAAGCTAAGGAACGAGTTTGATTTCCAGGCTTACTATATGCTTTAAGAGATACAAAAATGGCAGGTCTAAACATATCTGCAATCGTCATGATACCTAAAATAGCAAAGCATAATCCCCAAAAACTATGTACATATTGCAATCCAATAAAACCAATACCTGTAAAAAATAGACTAAAAATCATGATTTTGTAAAAACCAATGGTATCAATCAATTTTCCTCCTAAAAATGAACCTAATAAAGAACCAATACCAAAAAATGCCAAGATGGTTCCTGTGTCGCTCTCACTAAAATTCAGTTCTTTCGTAAGGTATAATGATAAAAAAGGAATAACCATAGTTCCTGCCCGGTTGATGAGAGATATCAAGGCTAAAAACCATATTTCTTTTGATAACCCTGAAAATGAATCAACATAATGAGTATATACTTTTTTCATGATTCGTGTTTTTTGATTGGTGATTTTTGGTTGTTTTTGTTCTAAAATAAAAAAGTCCGACGTTGAAGTCGGACTTTGAAAATTGTTATATATGATATCAATATCAATACAATATATCAACGTCCGAACTTCTGGTAGAAGAAGTCTTTTGTACGTTTTTATATACTGTAATGAATCTCATTTTTCGCGTTTGTTTTTTCAAAACTACGTAAAAAAAGAATACAAAAATTAATTTTTTTTAAATTTTGTATAAAAATCTATTCTAAGTGATAGTTTTTAAATTGGAAAGTAAAAACTGCATTTTAATCAGTTTTACATGAATAATATATATCATTTTGATTGTTGAAATTCATGTGCTGATGAATAATATTATTGTATTTTTGATATAAACTTAATAAAAATAAAAAGTCAAGACCGATGAAAAAATTGTGCCTGATCGTATCATTATTACTAATCAACATTAGCTGCTCTCAAGAGAAAAAAGAAGTGAAAGGAGAAACTGAGTTTCAAAGAGAAATCAATGCAGAATATAAAGATGCTTCAAAATCACCTTTAAAAGAAAAAGATTTAAAAACATTTGAAGGACTTGATTTTTTTCCAGTAGATGATACATACAAAGTAGTAGCATCTTTTAAAAGAACGCCAGATTCTCCTATTTTTAAAATGCCCACTACAACCGATAGAAAACCAGAGTATAAACGCTTTGGGATTGCTACTTTTACGTTGAATGGAAAAGAATTTTCATTAGAAGTATATCAAAATCAATCTTTAATGAAAGAGGAAGAGTACAAAGACTATCTTTTCTTACCTTTCACAGATGAAACCAATGGGTTTGCTAGTTATGGAGGCGGTCGTTACATAGATCTTTCTATTCCTGAAGGAAATACAATTGAAATAGATTTTAATAAAGCATACAATCCGTACTGTGCTTATAATGATAAATATTCATGTCCAATCCCGCCACGTGTAAATTTTATGGCTACAGAAGTAAATGCAGGTGTTAAAGCATTTGATAAGCATTAAAATTAATGCTCGTTCAATCTAAAATCACCGTATGCTTGCATGCCATGTTCGTGAATGTCCAAACCTTCTACTTCTTCGCGTTGCGATACTCTTATACCTATTAATCGTTTTAAAACAAATAGAAGTATAAAAGAAGTTGCACAACAAAATACTCCAACGATTAATACGCCAGATATTTGGTGTATGAATTGGTCTATACCAGATTTAGCGCCAAATATACCAACGGCAAGAGTCCCCCAAATACCACACACTAGATGTACGGAAATAGCACCTACGGGATCATCCAATTTAAGTTTATCTAACCATGATACAGCAAAAACAATTAAAATACCGCCAATACATCCAATAATAATAGAATTCAAGATACCCATTTGATCAGCTCCAGCTGTAATGGCTACCAATCCACCTAAAATTCCATTCAATACCATAGATAAATCATTTTCTTTGTATTTTAAAAATGACACAATAAATGCACCTAAACCACCTGCTGCGGCAGACAAGCACGTAGTAACTAATACAAGTGATGTAGTACCTGGTTCAGCTGATAATACAGAGCCTCCATTAAACCCAAACCAACCAAACCATAGTAAAAAAACACCGGCTGTTGCCAAAGGTAAATTATGACCAGGGATTACACCAGAAACACCTTTTTTGAATTTTCCTATACGAGGGCCTAATAAAATTACAGCTATTAAAGCTGCCCATCCACCTACTGAATGAACAATAGTAGAACCTGCAAAATCATAAAAACCTAAGCTTTCTAAAAAGCCGCCTCCCCATTTCCACATACCTACGATGGGATAAATAACTCCTACGTATAGTAAGGAAAATATAATAAAGCTACCTAATTTGATACGTTCAGCTACAGCACCTGAAACAATCGTAGCTGCAGTAGCGGCAAACATGGCCTGAAATAAAAATTCTGTCCAATAAGTATAGTTTCCTTTAGCATAACTTGCTGTCAAACCATTTTCAGGAAGTAATAATCCAAAAGATTTAAATCCAATCCAACTCCCCTCAAAGGTCTCGCCAGGATACATCAAACTGAAACCAATCATTGTGTATGATATCAACCCAATAATAATAATGATTACGTTTTTAAATAATATATTAATTGTGTTTTTGGCACGTGTCAATCCAATTTCTAAAAAAGAAAAACCCAGATGCATGATGAAAACAAGTGCAATACAGATCATCATCCAAAGATTGTTTGTGGTAAAAAGAGAAGTATCCATATAGCTTTTTTTATTGTAGTGATGAGGTTCCGTTTTCTTTTGTTCGTATTCTGTACGCTTCTTCAATTGGAGAAACGAAAATTTTTCCATCTCCAACCTCTCCTGTATATGCGTGTTGAAGAATTGTGTTTACAGTTTTTTCTACAAAATGGTCAGAAACGACAATGGAAAGGTGACGTCTGGCAATATCACGTGTGTTATAACTGACACCCCGATATACATGTCCTTTTTTTTCATTTCCAACACCTGTTACATCCCAATAAGTGAAAAAGTTAACTTCAATTTCATGAAGAGCGTCTTTTACATCTTCAAATTTTGATTTACGAATAATGGCTTCTATCTTTTTCATGATAAAATCTAAATTAAACAAGATAAAGATATGTAGATATATGATAAGTAAGGGGTGTGTTGCTTATTTTTATTAAAATTTAAAAATAAACCCTATTTTTTTAAGGGTATAGATATTTTAAAAGTGGGTTTTTGATAATTTTTTAATCAAAAAATAGGAGGAGGTATGAAATTATATATTTTTAACTAGAAGTATTCCTAAAAAAACAGCTGCAAATCCTATTACAAAACTTGCTATGGTATATAAGAAGAAGGTTAAGAAATCTCCAGATTTTAAGAGCACATGGTTTTCATAAGCAAATGTAGAAAAAGTCGTGAAACCGCCACAAAAACCTGAAGCGAGCAGCAATGTATATTCGTCGTTGATGGTTTCATTTTTAGCGGCCATTCCTAATATGATACCAATCAACAAACTTCCTAATATATTGGCGGCAAACGTTCCAAAAGGAATTCCTGAAGACGTACTATTCAAATATTTGCCAAGCAAGAATCGGAGCATACTTCCAAATCCACCACCTAAAAAAACGAGTAAAAGTTGTTTCATTTGATTCTATATAAAAAGAAAGATTGCCTAAAAATACTCATTTTAGACAATCTTTTTATCACTTAATATTTTGTAAAATTAATTTGCGTTGGTAACAGAATAGTAAATATCGGTTTGAATATCTTCTGGTTTTACGTTTGTAGGATCGTTTTCATACAATTCCCAAACTGGTCCTGCAGGGACTAACTTATTTTCTTCAAGATAGGTTGCAATTTTTGCATGAGCTTCCATATCGCCCACGCCATACGGACCAAATTTTGAAACTTTTATAATTTTTCCAGCAGGTACTTGTACTACTTTCATTCCATCAGCAGGAGTGAGCGCTTCTTGATTGTGAACCATTAGTCCTATATAGAATTCAGCTTCTTTAGTTTGTTCGTCCCATTTAACGTAGTAAGAACCAGGAGTATACTGTTCTAATGAGTGCATAGCCGCATATTGTCCTGCTTTAGGCATATATTCCATAAACAATTTAGTCATTTCCTCAATAGCTGTGTCAGTACTTGTTTGCTGAAAGTATCCTATAAATTGTTTGGCAGTAGCGTCTTCTTCACTAATGTCGCCAATTCTAAATTTTTGAGGAGGATTTTTTTTCATTTCTGCCATGACTTCACGTTCTATATTGTGAAGTCCTTTCTCTTCCATATCGCCCAACATTTTGTCCATTCCGCCATTCAATACACCAAAAAATTTGAAAATTAAAGGAGTATTATCACTTTTCATTCCCCAACTCAACTTGGTACCTTCGTCAACTTCTTCAAATTTCCAATATACTTGACTTGGTTCGTAATCACCAAACTGCATTTCTTGTTCAATTGATTGATTTTGTGTCAAACTCAATGTTTTAATTTTTCCTGGGCCATTTTTACTTGTCCAGCTATAAGAAGCACCTACACCTGAAGTCTGCTCAGGATATGTAGCAACGATTGTGGAATCTTCTTCTTTCCATGGTCCCCATGCTTCCCAGTTTTTGTAATCATTAATATTATTAAAAACCACATCTACAGGGGCTTTAATAACTTTGCTACGTACCACATCGTATTCATTTGGCCGTGTAGCTACGAAAATTGCGCCTGCAACAATCAGGACAAGCAGCAATAGGAGTACATACTTTAAAATCTTCATAATGTTTAGGTGTATTAGTTAGTATTGCTAATGTACAAATTTTTAATGTTTTCTTTATTTGATTACATTTGTGAGGAATCAAAAAGTATGGCTATTTTCTTGAAGTAGCACTTTTTTGATTACAATCTCTAAAAACAATAAACTCAAACAAATGAAATTAAAATCAATAGCAGGATTGGCGTTGGCAACAGGGATGTTATTTTCTTGTGCAGAAAAGAAAGAAACAACTACCAAGGTTGATCCATATGCGCCTCAATATATAGAGGTTGCAGAAGATGGGAAAATGGATTTCCTAATAGAACAGTTCGCAGATGTAAAAGTACTGCGTTATGAAATTCCAGGATTTGATCAATTGCCTTTGCAAAAACAAAAATTGGTATATTATTTAACGCAAGCAGGTCTTTCTGGAAGAGATATTATGTGGGATCAAAATTATCGTCATAATTTAACGATTAGAGAAGCACTGGAAAATGTATATGTAAATTATGAAGGCGATAAAAATTCTGACGATTGGAAAGCGTTTGAAACGTATGTAAAGCGCGTTTGGTTCTCTAATGGAATTCATCACCACTATTCTAATGATAAATTGAAACCAGAATTCTCTAAAGAATACTTCAATTCATTATTAACTGATACGAATACAAAACTTGAAGGAGAAGCCTACGATGTAATCTTTAATGAAAAAGACAGCAAAAAAGTCAATAAAAAAGATGGTGTTGATAATGTACTAGTTTCTGCTGTAAACTTTTATGGACCAGACATTACGAGTCAAGATGTAGAAGATTTCTATAAAGATGCGTACAAAGGACCAGAAGGTCAGCCAATTGAAGCAGGGTTGAATTCTAAATTGGTTCGTGAAGATGGAAAACTAGTGGAGAAAGTATGGAAATCTGGTGGAATGTATGGAGCAGCAATCGATAAAATCATTTACTGGCTAGAAAAAGCTAAAGGTGTTGCTGAAAATGAAAAACAAGCCAACACATTAGAACTATTGATTAAGTACTATCAAACAGGAAGTCTAGATACATGGGACGAATATTGTATTGCTTGGGTAACTTCAACAGAAGGTGATGTAGATTGGATTAATGGATTTATTGAAGTGTACAATGATCCAAAAGGATATAGAGGTTCGTATGAGACAATCGTGCAAATCAAAGATTTTGACATGTCTAAAAAAATGGCAGTTCTTTCTGAAAATGCACAATGGTTTGAAGACAATTCCCCTTTAGTAGAAAGCCACAAAAAGAAAAACGTTGTAGGTGTTTCATATAAAACGGTAAATGTAGCAGGAGAAGCTGGAGATGCTTCGCCAAGTACGCCAATTGGTGTAAACTTGCCAAACAATAACTGGATTCGTCAGCAACATGGTTCTAAATCAGTTTCGTTAGGAAACATCATTAATGCATATTCACAAGCAGGAGGAACAGGACGTTTGAGAGAATTTGTTCATGATGATGAAGAATTTGAACTAGAAGAAAAATATGGAAAATTAGCAGACAAACTTCATACTGCTTTACACGAAGTTATTGGGCACGCTTCTGGACAAATCAATCCAGGTGTTGGTCAGCCAAAAGAAACTTTAAAAAATTATGCATCTACAATGGAAGAAGGTAGAGCAGACTTGGTTGGATTGTATTACTTAATGGATCCAAAACTAAAAGAACTAGGTTTGGTTGAAGATACGGAAGGTGTTGGAAAAGCTGCGTACGATGGCTATATCAGAAATGGATTAATGACACAATTAATTCGTTTAAATCTTGGAGATGATGTGGAAGAAGATCACATGGTAAACAGACAATGGGTTTCTGCATGGGTTTTTGAAAAAGGTCAAAAAGATAACGTAATCGAAAAAGTAACTCGTGATGGAAAAACATATTACAACATCAACGATTATCAAAAACTACGTGAACTATTTGGTCAGTTATTACGTGAAACTCAACGTATCAAATCAGAAGGAGATTTTGAAGCAGCGAGAGCATTAGTAGAAGGCTATGGAATCAAAGTAGACCAAGACATTCATGCGGAAGTGTTAAAGCGTAACGAACAATTCAAATCAGCTCCGTACAGTGGATTTGCAAATCCTGTATTAGTTCCAGAAACAGATGATGCAGGTGAAATTACAGCTATTAAAGTAATGCAACCATCAGCATTTGACAATCAAATGTTATATTACGGGAAGAATTACAGTTTCTTACCTAACAAGAACTAAAATTTAGAAGTATATTTACATAGAATTCAAAAAGGATGCATTCGTGCATCCTTTTTTATACCATTTCAATACCATGATCAAGCAAGGAAACATTGTAGATATTGCAAATAGAAGAATCTACAAAGGAGAAATTCACATTGAAAACGGAAAGATTACAAACATTGTTGAAAAAGAACATCATGTAGCGCATTATATCATTCCTGGTTTTGTGGATGCACATATTCATATCGAGAGTTCAATGTTAGTTCCTTCAGAATTTGCACGTTTGGCTGTTTTACATGGTACAGTTGCTACCGTTTCTGATCCACACGAAATTGCCAATGTGTTAGGTGTGAAAGGTGTAGAGTTTATGATTGAAAATGGTAAAAAAGTACCATTAAAATTCAATTTTGGAGCTCCTTCATGTGTGCCTGCAACAAGTTTTGAATCGGCTGGTGCTGTGATTGATTCGGATGATATAAAAGAATTAATGGCAAAACCTGAAATCAAATATTTGGCGGAAATGATGAATTATCCTGGAGTATTATTTGATGATGAAGAAGTCTTGAAAAAAATCAATTGGGCAAAGCATTACAACAAACCCATTGATGGACACGCACCTGGATTACGTGGCGATGATATCACAAAATATATTTCGGCAGGAATATCAACTGATCATGAATGTTTTACATATGATGAAGCATTGGAAAAATTGCAAAAAGGGATGAAGGTTATTATTCGTGAAGGTAGTGCGGCTAAAAATTTTGAAGCACTAATTCCATTACTTGATACGCATTTTGAAAATATGATGTTTTGTTCTGATGATAAACATCCTGATGACTTATTGTTGGGACATATCAATGAGTTGTGTGCTCGTGCTGTTGCCAAAGGAAATGACGTATTTAAAGTATTGCAAGTTGCTTGTGAGAATCCTGTGAAGCATTATAAGTTGGATGTTGGACAATTACAAATTGGAGATGCTGCTGATTTTGCCGTTGTAGAAGATTTGACTAATCTCAATGTATTAGAAACCTATATTGATGGTTTGTGTGTTGCTTCTGGAGAAGTTTCACATATAGAAAGTGTGCCGTTTGAAATACTTAACAATTTTCATACAACGCCCAAAAGTGTACTTGATTTTCAAGTCAAAGCTACAAAAAGTAAAATTCGCGTCATAGAAGCTTTGGATGGAGAATTGGTAACGAACGAATTGATTGAAGAGAACTTGGTAAAAGATGGAAATTTAGTTTCAAACATAGAAAGCGATATTTTAAAAATGACTGTAGTCAATCGCTATCAAGATGAGGCGCCTGCAATGGCTTTTATCAAAAATTTTGGATTGAAAGAAGGAGCAATAGCATCGTCGGTTGGCCATGATTCGCACAATATCATAGCAGTAGGAGTGTCTGATGAAGCTATTTGTAAAGCCGTCAACCTTTTGATTGCAAACAAAGGAGGTATTTGTGCCGTTTCAGACTCAGCAGCACATGTAGTTTCTTTACCAGTTGCAGGTATTATGAGCGCTAAAACGGGTTGGGAAATAGGGAAGGAATATGCTGCATTGGACAAATTAGCCAAAAAAATGGGTAGTACTTTACGAGCCCCTTATATGACGCTTTCGTTTATGGCATTATTAGTAATCCCGTCGTTAAAACTGAGTGATCAAGGATTATTTAACGGGACTACTTTTTCATTTACTTCACTAGAAGTATAGTGATTATTTTGCTTTTACTGCACCAACACCAAGTGTAAAACGATACCCTATTTGTAATTGGAAAAAGGAATCGCCACCACCAGAACTGATGTCTCTAATGCTTTTCATTCGTAAAAACACCGATTGAGATCTATCTAAGCCTGGAAAATAAAATATTTCTGCTTTTAACGCTTGTGTTTTCATAAAGCCAGGCTCTATAATATTCTCAGACGAGTAATCGCCAATATATGAATATCCTTTTAGTTCATATCCAAGATTAAGTCCGAAGTTGTTGAAACGTTTTAATTCAATTTCGGCACCTAAACCATATCCGATAGTGTTAAAATTTACCTTATCCAATGATGCATCTGTTTGAACATTTGTGACATTGTAACTAATAGGAACATAAAAAGATGTCCAAAAAGGCGACTCCTTAAAGGCTCTAAAATTCACAAGGTTTACATTCAATCCCATTTCCAAAGTGGAACGCTCTAAAAGTTCTAATTTTTTATCGCTCAACTCATATTCACTTGTTCCTGTATTTAATGTTGCTTGAATAAAATCTTCATCTTCATCAAATCTAGAATATCGAACATACGGAGATACTTTTTTCAAATAATATAGCGCACTTCTTGGAAAGTTAAACGGATGAATAAAGAAATCAGCTTTTCCTTCTATTTGAAATAATCCGTTAGCTTCATCACCAAATAATCCCAAAAAGTCAGTATAAGTTCGAATGTCTAGTACGTGTTGTAAGTTATTATTATTGATAACTTGATACGATCTTCTTGATGCGGTAGTAGCTTCTTTATCGTTAGTAGAAGGAAAGGTGTATGAAATATCATCTGGTACATAATTACTACCTACATTTGGATGATAATCTAATACATCAATATAACGAACGCGCAAATGACTCAACGCATTTTGATTGTAATAAACTTTTTCGCTTCCTGTATCTACATGATGAGAATATTCTAAAAAATTGCGTTCGGCAGCTCTTCGGGTATAGTGTAATATACTTACTGGAGAAGTCCCTTCAAAATAAAATTGAGTTTTTCGATCTTGCGATAAAAGAATCAATCGGGTATCTACAATACCGCCTTCGCGTAATTCTATTTGAATGGATTGAAACAATGCACCATCGGGAATCAGCTCATAGTTTTTAGTAGAAGTACTATTTTTTTGAGATTGTTCTTGCTTCTTTTGTTCTTCTTCCTTGATACGTGTGATAGCAAGAAAATCTCCTTCATCTGTATCATTTGTAAATAAATCGGCACGATTACGACTTCTAGCATAAAACTTAATAAAGGTTTCGTTGCCAGGAATCTCAAAAGTACCCAAGTCAGTTTCACTTTTGATGCTAAATACATCTGAAAACACTTTTTTAGTACTTTCATTAGTAAATAATTCATCGGCTTTTACAGGATCATTATTCCCAATAATGATAAACTTTGTATAATCAATAGGCTTTTCAGGAGCAGGACCGTATAAGCGACAATTTCGATCACTAAATTGAGTTAAAATGGAATCGTGTATATTGGCAAATTCCTTCAAATACTGTTTATGCTTTGTAAAATCAGCACATTTGGACAATATAGTTGAATCTTCTTCTTTAATCAGTTTTGCTAATTCTTTTAATTCCTTTTCCTTTTGAATTCTCGTAGCAGAATCGAGTTCAGCTTTTGTAAGATCTAACTCTAATACTTTTTGATTGTCTTTTTTAGCATGTATAGAGTCTATCAAGTCATTAATGGTTTGTAGTTTGACTCGTAAAGCCTCTTTTACTGTAGAATCTATGATTCTTTGCGAATTGTTTGTTTGTGCAGATACGCTCAAACAAAAAAATCCAAGAACTAATGAAAAAAATGCTTTCATGGTTAATAGGTTGTAGTTTATTGATATAAAAGTATGATTTTTTGTGTAATCTAAAAATACCTATATGTCAGTATTTTGAGGTCTATATGACGCTAAAGTTAGTAATGGGTAGGTAAATCAGTTCAATTTTTTAGGAAATTAGAACGCATATTTTTTTTCTATAGCATACCCTAATAATTCATTAGCGCCTTTCAAATCAAGCTTTTGAATCATGTTTTTACGATGAGTATCAATGGTTGATTTGGAAATGAATAATAAATCTGCGATTTCTTGAGAAGTTTTACGTTGTGCAATGAGTGCGAGAATTTCTTTTTCACGTCTTGACAATATAGATTTGGAACTGTTTTTTGACACCTTATCTATATTCAACTTAGCATCATAGTACGGTTTATTATCTGCAAGCGTCCGAATTGCTTCCAAAACTACTTTTAGAGGAGAATTTTTCAAAATATAACCTGTGGCACCAGCATTTAACATTTGTCGTACTGCCTTATCTTGATCGTACATTGTAAAAGCCACTACTTGAATATGAGGAAATTCTTTTTTTATATGCGTAGTCGCTACAATACCATCCATTTTTGGCATCCGAATGTCACATATGACAACTTTAGGTTGTTTTTGACGAACAATTTTTAACAATGCTTCTCCATCGTTTGCATATCCTACAATTTGAATATCTTCTTCGTATTCTAAATAAGAAACAATTCCATCAATCAATGCTTGATGATCTTCTGCAATAGCAACTGTAATCATAAGAATTTAAAAAAATTACAAACTAACTATTGTCTCTGCCAAAATATAAAACTCTCTTTTCGGGGATTTTGTGATACTAATCAGAAAATGAATTCAATTATTATTAGTTAGTTTTCCTACAATGTACAAAAAAGTGTAATAGAAATAAGAAGATTTTTAAGAAACAATGAATTTTTTAATCACTACAATGGCAATAATGAATACAATAAAAACAAAAAGTATACGTAAACTACCTTTGTAATAACGCTTGTGCAAATTGATGTCTTTTCGGTAGGCATATATCATTATAACAGTAAACACAATGATAAAAAATAAAGCAAATATCAATTGACCAGAAGAAAACATAAGGGATTTAAATTTTTTACAAAATTACGAATTAAACCATACAACTTGTTAATAAAAGTTTCAAAATAAAATTTTAATACTTAGTAAATACGATTAATAAACAAGTATATTTCGAGTATTAATTTAAAAAACTACACATTGAAACGAAGAATAGAAGCAGTAACGGAATTTCACCAAGCATTTGGATTAGGAATAAAAAATGAACCAACTGCAAATATTGGAGAAGATAGAAATTTGTTACGTTACAATTTAATGAAAGAAGAAAATGAAGAATATCTAGAAGCAGCTCAAAATGGAGATTTGGTAGAGGTGGCTGATGCTCTTGGCGATATGCTATACATTTTATGCGGAACTATTATAGAACACG
This sequence comes from Kordia zhangzhouensis, assembly GCF_001005305.1. Classification (GTDB taxonomy): domain Bacteria; phylum Bacteroidota; class Bacteroidia; order Flavobacteriales; family Flavobacteriaceae; genus Kordia; species Kordia zhangzhouensis. The sequence continues at coordinate 16,460 of NZ_LBMH01000013.1, read as the reverse complement.
GAATGCAAGAAAAAATTATTGAAGTTTTTGAAGAAATTCAACGTAGCAATATGAGCAAACTAGGAGAAGATGGCAAGCCAATTTACAGAGAAGATGGGAAAGTATTGAAAGGACCAAACTATTTTAAGCCTAACATAGCTAAAATTTTGGTTGGAGAATAACACATATGAAAAGTTAAAAAAAAGTGACTCATGCAGAGTCACTTTTTTTTATAAAACTTTATTGCCTTTATACTTTGTATCTCCAACCGTGTGGATCTTCAGAAATATTATACTGAATATTCGTTAGTTGTTCTTTAAAAAGAGAGGCATACGAATGCTCTTGTTTTGGTAAGTCAAACTTTTCGCCTCCATGCTCAAATCCTGCTATTGGATTAATTACTGCGGCAGTTCCAGCTCCAAAAATTTCTTTCAAATCGCCTTTTCTTGCCGCTTCTTTAATCTCAGAAACCTTTACTCTCCGTACTTCAACAGCTATTCCGTTGTCTTTGGCTAACTGAATCACACTTTTTCGAGTAATTCCATCTAAAATACGATCATTTGTAGGAGCTGTCAATAGTGCATCACCAACTCTAAAGAAAATGTTCATCGTTCCTGCTTCTTCTAAATATTCATGCGTGCTTGCATCGGTCCAAATAATTTGCTGGTATCCTTTTGCATGTGCCAAACTTGTAGGATAGAATTGTGCTCCATAATTTCCTGCAGCTTTCGCATATCCTACACCTCCATCAGCAGCTCTACTATATTCTTCGGCAAATAATACTTTTACTTCTCCGGCATAATACGATTGTGCAGGAGAGCAAATAATAATGAACTTATAACTATTAGAAGGAGAGGCAGATATAGCTTCTTCTGTAGCAATTACAAAAGGACGAATATACAATGAATTTCCTTTACCTTTTTTAATCCAATCTTTTTCCAACTGAAGTAAAGTAGTCAATCCTTCAAAGAAATAATCTTTAGGAAATTCAGGAATTGCCATACGATGAGACGATTTATTAATTCGATGAAAATTATCTTCTGGACGGAACATCCAAATTTCATCATTAGTATCTTTAAACGCTTTCATCCCTTCAAAAACAGCTTGCCCGTAATGAAATACACGAGCAGAAGGTGCAATAGTAAGTGGCTGGTATGGAATAATTTCAGGTGTTTGCCATGCGCCATCTTTAAAATCACACACAAACATGTGGTCTGTAAAAACTTTTCCGAAAGTTAAGTTGTTAAAATCTACCTGATCAATTTTACTCTTAGAAACTTTGGAAATTTTTATATCAATTGGAAGGTCACTCATTATAATAATTCTTAATTTTGCGCTAAGTTAAGCAATATTTATTTTTAAAAAAATCTTAGTTTTCAACAAAAATTGGTTCGTAAAATTAAATATTCATAACAAAACACTAATTATTTTAAGAAATTTTTAATAAAAATGAAGAAAATTATTTTTTTACTAGTAGCGGTTTTAACTTTTGTTAGTTGTAAAGACGTGAAAAATAGCGAGAAAGCTGTCGAAAAAACATCTACAGAGAATACACAAGAGCTAGCATATGCATCTTTTGGAGAAAAAATTGATGCCGAAAACGTATTAACAGTTACTGAAATCAATGAAAAGTTTGACAATTTACAAGTAGGAGACACTTTGAATGTAAAGTTTACGTCAAAAATTAACTCTGTATGTTCTAAAAAAGGATGTTGGATGCGTTTGGATTTGGGAGAAGAGGAAGAAGTAATGGTAAAGTTTAAAGATTACGGATTTTTTATGCCTCTTGATGCAAAAGGAGAAGTAATTGTGAATGGAAAAGCGTTTCTTCAAGAAACTTCTGTTGATGAATTAAAGCATTATGCTGAAGATGCTGGGAAATCTGAAGAAGAAATTGCAAAAATTACTGAACCTAAAAAAACAGTTGCTTTTGTAGCTGACGGGGTTTTATTGAAAAAATAAATTTGAAACGTACCATAATCACCACTGGAGATGGATCTAAAACGATTCATTTAGAAGAATGGAACGAACAATACCATTCAACACATGGAGCCATTCAAGAAGCGATTCATGTATTTATCAAAAGTGGTTTATATCATGTACAATCTATGTTCAATCCTGATTCAATCGCTATTCTTGAAATAGGTTTTGGAACAGGATTGAATACTTTTATCACCTTCCTAGAAGCTCAAGCATTACAATGTACCATCAACTATCATGGAGTTGAAGCTTACCCAGTTGCTTCTACAGAAATCAAACAACTTAATTACATTTCAGCACTCAAGGCAGAAGCCACAGCCGAAGTCTTTCACAAAATGCATACCTGCGATTGGGAAAAAGAAACTGTAATTTCAGAAAACTTCAAACTTACCAAGCGACAACAATTTTTTAATCAAATAAGTGACAAAGAAGCCTTTAATCTCATCTACTTTGATGCTTTTGGAGCGCGTGTTCAACCTGAATTATGGACTGCAACTATTTTTAGAAAAATGTACGATGCATTGCAAAATAATGGAGTGCTCGTTACTTACGCAGCCAAAGGTAGTGTGCGTCGAGCAATGCTAGAAGTAGGTTTTCAAATAGAACGTCTTCCTGGACCTCCGGGCAAACGAGAAATGTTGCGCGCAACAAAAATTAACTAATTTTTAGCAAGCTAATAGTATACGTAATTACTAAATCTACTCTTTTTGCCGTATTTTTATAGGGAAAGAATAAACCTGATAAAAACAAGTAGAAAGATAGAATCGAAACGTTTTGTCTGAAAAAAATAAATAGATGAAGATACTTATATGTGGCGCAACTGGATTAATTGGTTCAGCTCTTACTGAATTATGCTTAAAAGAAGGACATCAAATTCATTATTTAACAACAAATAAAAGTAAGATTGAACAGTCCAAACTTAAAAGTGGTTTTTATTGGAATCCAGCGAAAGGCGAAATTGATGAAGCATGTTTCAATGATGTAGATGCAATCATAAATTTATCTGGCGCTAATATTGCCAAACGTTGGACAGAATCCTACAAGGAAGAAATTATGAATAGCCGTATAGATACGGCCAATATATTATTCCAAACATTACGAAATTTACAAACACACTCTGTTAAACAATATATTTCTGCTTCTGGAACTGCCATATATTCAAGTTCACTAACTACTTATTACAAAGAAGATGAAAAGTCAACTGCCAATGACTTTTTAGGGAAAGTTGTGCAACAATGGGAATTACATGCCAATCAGTTCAAATCATTGGAAATTCCCGTAACAATTGTACGCACAGGTTTGGTTTTATCAACAAAAGGAGGTGTGCTGGTAGAAATGTCTAAACCTATAAAATATGGTATTGGTGCGGCCATAGGTTCTGGAAAGCAATGGCAATCATGGATTCACATTGATGATATTGCACGTTTATATCTCTTTTTACTAGAAGAAAAACATGAAGGAATTTACAATGCGGCGACTCCTAACCCTGTAACCAATAAAGAAATGACCAAAGAAATTGCCCATGTTCTCAATAAACCTTTTTTTATGCCCAATGTACCGAAGTTTATATTAAAACTGGCTTTAGGAGAAATGAGTACGCTACTTCTATCTAGCCAAAAAGTGAGTTCTCAAAAAATTGAAAATGCGGGATTTAATTTTTCGTTTCCTACATTGCAACCCGCATTGAAAAACTTATTCAAAAAATAAGCCGACATCAAGTCGGCTCACCTATAATTGTATATAATTAAGGAAATTATTTCATTCCAACTACTTTTACAGCGAGTTCTACATCATCACTAATCGCTTTATCCTTTACAGTATCAGCTAATGAAGCTGACCCGTATTTCATTCCGAAATCAGTTCGGTTAATTGTGAATGTTTCGCTTTCAATAATCGCTTTATCTCCTTCTACCGTTACTTTTGCAGGGAAAGAAATGTTTTTCTTAACACCTTTCAGAGTTAAATTACCTTCAATCATTGTTTTTCCTTCTTTCTCAATGACTCCTGTAACAGCAAAAGCTGCACTTCCGTGATTTTCTGCATCAAAAAAATCATTTGATAATAAATGACCTCGTAAGCTCGCGTTTTTATCATCTTCTGCTGGAATATCTAAAACGTTTAAAGAAGCGATATCAATAATAAAATTACCACTTTCTAATTTTCCTTCTTTAACAGAAAACGTTCCAGAAGATAAATTCATTGTCCCATTATGACTTCCTCCAATTACTTTAGAACCTTTCCAATCTACTTGTGAATCAGTAGTATCTACTTTAAATTTTACAGCTTCAACAGTAGTAGATTTCTCTGTTTTTGCCGCTTCAGCATCTGTTTGATTCTTTTTCTCTCCGCAAGAAATAGCAAAAACAGCAAATGCAGTCATCGCTAGTATACTTAAAAATTTTTTTCTCATTGTGTTTAGTTTTTTAATCTTTAAAAAATGAATGTAAAAATACAAAACGTTTAGGAATTTATAGAATTAATTAAACAAAAATATTTTTGATGACATTTTGACATTTTTCCATAAATGGCAGTACTTTTGCAAACTTATTAAGGACTAACAAATTTTTTGGACATTTATCATGAGCAAAAAAAACGATAAAACAGTAAAAGACGAAGAATTAGGCGCAACTGCAGAAGCAATTAAAGAAGAAGCAAAAGCCGCAGAGAATACAGAGAATGCAACAGCAGAAGTTTCTGTTGAAGAACAATTAAAAGAAGAATTAGCAAAAGAAAAAGATAAATTTTTACGTCTATTTGCTGAATTTGAAAATTATAAAAAAAGAACCAGTAAAGAGCGTGTAGAACTTTTTAAAACGGCAGGGAAAGATGTAATGGTTGCCATGTTGCCAGTTTTGGACGATTTTGATAGAGCTCTGACAGAAATAGCGAAAACAGAAGCTGAAGAATTAAAAAAAGGAGTGGAGCTTATCAGTAACAAACTAAGAGAAACTCTTAAATCCAAAGGGTTGGCTGAAGTACAAGTGAACAAAGGAGATACATTTGATGCGGAAGATCATGAAGCAATTACACAAATTCCAGCACCTTCTGATGATATGAAAGGGAAAATTATTGACGTTGTTGAAAAAGGATATACGTTAGGCGATAAAGTAATTCGCTATCCAAAAGTAGTTGTAGGGCAATAATAGTTGCTCTTACACTGCAAAACAATCTTTTTGAAAAAGTTTTAGAATAAGATGAAACAAGATTATTACGAAATATTAGGTGTGAGTAAGGATGCTTCGGCAGCTGAAATAAAAAAAGCATACCGCAAAAAAGCCATTCAATATCATCCAGACAAAAACCCGGATGATAAAAAAGCGGAAGAAATGTTTAAAAAAGCAGCAGAAGCTTATGAGGTATTGAGTGATGAAAACAAACGCGCACGCTACGATCAATATGGTCATGCAGCCTTTGAAAATGGTGGCGGATTTGGCGGAGGCTTCGGCGGAGGCGGTATGAACATGGATGATATCTTTAGTCAATTTGGCGACATATTTGGTGGCGCTTTTGGTGGCGGAGGTGGATTCAGCGGCTTTGGCGGCGGCGGAACTCGTCAACGACGTGTAAAAGGAAGTAACCTAAGAATTCGTGTCAAATTAACACTAGAAGAAATTGCCAATGGTGTTGAGAAAAAGGTAAAAGTTCGCCGTAAGGTACAAGCACCTGGTGTTAGCTATAAAACATGTGAAACCTGTAATGGTTCAGGTCAAATGACGCGCATCACCAATACTATTTTAGGAAGAATGCAAACATCTACTACATGTAGTACTTGTGGAGGCGCAGGACAAGTGATTGATAAGCGACCAGCAGGAGCAGATGGGCAAGGACTTCAAATAAAAGAAGAAACAGTAAGCATCAAAATACCAGCAGGTGTAGTAGAAGGAATGCAGTTGAAAGTTACTGGTAAAGGAAATGAAGCGCCTGGAAATGGAATTTCTGGAGATCTTTTAGTTGCTATTGAAGAAAAAGAACACGAGTTTTTAAAGCGCGAAGGAGATAACCTTCATTATGACTTATATATAAGTTTTTCAGAAGCTGCTTTAGGAGGTTCTAAAGAAATAGATACCGTAACAGGAAAGGTGCGTATCAAAATAGAATCGGGCGTACAATCAGGAAAAATATTGCGCTTACGCGGAAAAGGTATTCCAAGTGTTAATGGATATGGAAAGGGAGATTTACTCGTTCATATTAACGTTTGGACACCAAAAACACTTACAAAAGAACAGAAACTTTTCTTTGAAAAAATGGCAAATGAAGAGAATTTTATTCCAAATCCAGAGAAAGGTGACAAGTCATTTTTTGAAAAAGTCAAAGACATGTTTTCGTAATTCTTTTGCTATTACGAAAAAAAAACTATCTTTGATAAGTTACTGGCTGAGTCCAGCTAGTAATTTTTTCTTTTTCATAGCAATTTTTTCCCATCCTAGATCCTATTTAGGGTGGGTTTTGTTTTTTAAAATTATAATGTAACAAAACATACGATCGTATTACTGATATAAAAAACTTTTCATGAGTTCAATTCTTCAAGCTAATGACGTAGTAAAGACTTACGGAACGTATACAGCACTTAATAAGGTATCTATTGAGGTGCCTAAAGGAAGTATCTTCGGACTTCTAGGGCCTAATGGAGCAGGTAAAACCTCTCTGATTCGAATTATTAACCAAATAACGGCACCAGATGCAGGAAATGTATTACTGGACGGAGAGCCTTTGCAGCAATTTCACATAAAAGATATTGGGTACATGCCCGAAGAACGTGGATTATACAAATCTATGAAGGTTGGTGAACAAGCATTGTATTTGGCACAATTAAAAGGGTTAAGCAAGGCAGAAGCTAAAAAACGCTTGCAATATTGGTTTGAAAAATTTGAAATTACTGATTGGTGGAACAAAAAAATTCAAGAGTTGTCTAAAGGAATGGCTCAAAAAATTCAATTTGTAGTTACGGTATTGCACCAGCCTAAACTGCTCATTTTTGATGAGCCATTCAGTGGTTTTGATCCAATCAATGCCAATAGAATAAAAGACGAGATTATTCAATTGCGTGACGAGGGCGCAACAGTTATTTTTTCTACTCACCGCATGGAATCTGTAGAAGAAATGTGTGATCATATTGCCTTAATTCACAAATCGAATAAGGTTTTGGATGGAAAATTAACAGACGTAAAGCGTCAATACAAAAGCAACACATATCAAGTAGGTATTGCTTCCCAAAACAATGAGCAATTACGTGCTACACTGCGTGATAAATTTGAGTTGAATGAAGCTAACTTCAAATCGATTGATGATGATTTGAAAGTAAACATTAAGCTAAATAATGGGGAAACTTCTAATGATTTACTATCCTATTTAACTTCTGTGGGACAAGTAAACCACTTTGTGGAAGTTATTCCGAGTGTAAACGATATTTTTATTCAAACTGTAGCAAATAATAATTAGGACATGAATCACTTACCACTAATTATCAAGAGAGAGTATTTAACAAAGGTTAGGAATAAGTCATTTATAATCATGACCTTCTTAAGTCCACTAATTTTTATTGGACTGATTATGTTAATTACATATTTGACGCAACTCAATAATAATAAAGAACGAACTGTTTCTATTGTAGATGAAACTGGGACAATCTCTCAAGTATTTACACAAGAAACAGATGAAGAATCCAATACTAAATTTACGCTACTTACAGGAATTTCTCTTGACGATGCTAAGAAGCAAGTGCAAGAAACGGAACAATACGGATTGTTATACATTCAAAATAGTTCGACTCCTGAAGAAATTGCCAAACAAATTAAATTCTATTCAGAAGATTCACCTTCGCAAAAATTCATTTCTCATTTAGAACAAGTACTTAGTAAAAAACTAACAGATGAAACTTTGATTGGAAATGGAGTAGATATTGCCTTAGTTCAAGACTCACAGACAAATGTTAACATTGCACAAGAAACTTTTTCTGGAGAACGCACCTCAAAACTTATCAACTATTCCAAACTAGGTTTTGGTCTTGCTGCCGGATACTTACTATTTATGTTCATCATCATTTATGGGAATATGATTATGAGAAGTGTTATTGAAGAAAAAACCAATAGAATTATAGAAGTCATTATTTCTTCTGTAAAACCCGTACAACTATTAATGGGAAAAATAATTGGAACTTCCTTGGCTGGAGTTACTCAATTTTTAATGTGGGTAATTTTAGGAGGAGTAATGTTGATTATATTTTCGATGGTATTTGGAGTAGATCTTTCCGGAATGCAAACACCACAACAAGAATTGTTAGCTCAAGGAGTAGATCCGAATATACAAGCGCAAATTGCAGGTGTTTTTCAAAGTTTACCGTTGGCTAATTTGGTCATTGCCTTCTTTGTGTTTTTCATTGGAGGTTACTTACTGTATAGCTCTTTATATGCAGCTATTGGAGCAGCGGTTGATAACGAAACGGATACACAACAATTTATGATGCCGATTATAATGCCATTGGTGTTGGCTGTTTATGTAGGTGGATTTACAGTTCTTGAAGATCCTCACGGAGTAGTAGCTACTGTGTTTTCGTATATCCCACTTACGTCACCAGTTGTTATGCTTATGCGAATTCCATTTGGAGTTCCCATATGGCAACAATTACTATCCGTTGTTATTTTGTATATTTCCTTTTCGGGAACAGTTTGGTTTGCGTCTAAAATTTACCGAGTAGGTATTTTAATGTATGGTAAGAAACCAAGCTATAAAGAAATCTTTAAATGGTTGAAATACTAAATGGATAAAATCAACGAAATATTAAATAAATCAATTCACTTTGGAACTAAAATTGAGATAAGTGTTAAGCACATTCTCGTTTTATGCATTGTATTGATATTGGCAAATTTACTTTTAAAACTTTTCCAGCGATTTATTACCCGAAAATTACATAATGAAAGTAAACTAAAGTTCAAAACAGTCTTTTCATATGCCAGATGGTTTACTTATGTGGTTATTGTTTTGGTAACTTTGAATGCTGTTGGTGTAAATGTTACGGGTATTTTTGCGGCTTCAGCAGCACTATTGATTGGAATTGGATTAGCATTACAAACGTTATTTCAAGATATCATTTCGGGAATTTTTATTCTAGTTGATCAATCTGTTCATGTGGGAGATATTATTGAAATAGAAGGAAAAGTAGGGCGTGTAGAAGAAATAAAACTACGAACCACAAGAGCTGTTACAATTGATAATAAAGTTTTGATTATACCCAATCATTTATACCTGACAAATAGTTTGTACAATTGGACGCAAAACGGAGTGACTACACGAGAAAGTATTACGGTTGGAGTAGCATATGGAAGTGATGTGGCTTTGGTAAAAAAAATATTGATTCAAGTAGCCGAAAATCATAAAGAAGTACTAAAAATTCCCGAACCCACAGTCCTTTTTACTAACTTTGGAGACAGTTCTTTGGACTTTAAATTAGTGGTTACTGTAGAAGACAGTTTTAAAGCTTTTTTAATACTAAGCGATTTGCGTTTTGAAGTAGACCGATTGTTTAGAGAGCACAAAATAACCATTCCATTTCCACAGCGAGATGTACACATTTACAATTCAAAAATAGAATAAGATGCCTAAAATACTTGTTATAGAAGATGAATCTGCTATCCGTAGAGTCTTAGTTAAAATTTTATCCGAAGAAAATGATACTTATGAAGTGTCTGAAGCCGAAGATGGTTTAGCTGGAATCGAAATGGTCAAAAAAGAAGATTTTGACTTGGTATTATGCGATATAAAAATGCCAAAAATGGATGGTGTGGAAGTATTAGAAGCTGCCAAAAAAATAAAACCAGAAATTCCTTTTGTTATGATTTCTGGTCATGGAGATCTTGACACGGCTGTAAATACAATGCGCTTAGGAGCCTTTGATTATATATCCAAACCGCCAGATTTGAATCGTTTGTTAAATACTGTTCGAAATGCATTAGATAAAAAAGAACTAGTTGTTGAAAATAAACGCTTAAAAAGAAAAGTAAGCAAGAATTACGAAATGATTGGCGATTCTGAAGCCATTCAACAAATTAAAGATATTATTGAAAAAGTAGCGCCAACGGATGCTCGTGTTCTTATTACAGGACCTAATGGTACAGGTAAAGAATTAGTGTCACATTGGTTGCATCAAAAAAGCGATCGTAGTGCGGGCCCTATGATTGAAGTAAACTGTGCTGCTATTCCAAGTGAATTAATAGAAAGTGAATTGTTTGGTCATGTGAAAGGAGCGTTTACCAGTGCGAATAAGGATAGAGCTGGAAAATTTGAAGCTGCCAATGGAGGAACAATCTTTTTAGACGAAATTGGAGACATGAGTCTTTCTGCGCAAGCAAAAGTACTTCGAGCTTTGCAAGAAAGTAAGGTGCAACGTGTAGGAAGTGATAAAGACATTAAAGTTAATGTACGTGTCATTGCAGCAACAAATAAAAATCTAAAAAAGGAAATAGAAGACGGAAAATTCCGAGAAGATTTGTATCACAGGTTGGCTGTTATTTTAATCAAAGTCCCAGCTCTTAATGATCGTAGAGATGATATTCCGCTATTGATTGAGCATTTTTCATCTAAAATAGCAAAAGAACAAGGAACTGCTACAAAGAATTTTTCAGACAAAGCTGTGAAGTTGTTGCAGGAATATGATTGGACAGGAAATATTCGAGAACTAAGAAATGTAGTAGAACGATTGATTATTCTTAGTGGTAAAGAAGTTACCGAAAATGATGTAAAGCTTTTTGCTTCTAAATAAAACAAAAAAAATCAGCTCTTAAGAGCTGATTTTTTTTTATTGTCACAGTTTTTAACTTTTCTATATGCAAAACTTTACGCTAACACCTGTCTGTAAATCAGGATTGTTATTTACTGTAAAATCCTGTTGAATATAAAAAGAAGTTGATATTTTTCGGGTAAAGGTGTACATCAATGTCCAATAATCATTGTTTTTATATAAATGACGTGTTCCATGTCCCCAAGAATTAAAAGCTTCATCATCTCTTACATATATATTGTAATTATCTTCATCTTTTTGATGAAAACTGGTTTGCATATAATAACTTAATCCAAAAGAGTGGTACGTTTTTCCTTTTGAAATAAAGGTGTATTCTGCATTGGCTTCAAAGCTTCCAATAAAGTCGTTGGTTCCGAAATCGAAATTATCATTTTGTAGTTCAATAGCATTTTTGCGTAACACATTTGCTCCGAGTCCTAAAAGCATGAAATTGCGATCATTCAAGTCAAATTGTTTCACACCAGCAACAGAAGCCCCAAAATCTACCGACATATTATATTTAGAAAGATTGGTTCCCAAATGTGCTCCAAGATTGAAATAGATGTTTTTTTCATTTAAAAATGTAGGGTAATAGTAATAATGAGTCTCAATTCCTGCAGTCAAAAAATCACCATTCCCAAGATCAAACGATTTTCCTTCTCTATCAATGTATAAAAACTTGGCTTTATCTAAACCAAAAACACGACGGTCAAAAGGGTCATCACCGCCAGCAATATTGTCATGAAAAAACTCAATAAATCGATCTGAAGTAAAAGAAGAAAAAGGAAACTTTCCATTGGTCAGTACAAAAGCTCTAAATCCAACAATCAATTCTTGTTTATTTGTGGTAGGAATCGTCAAATTGCCTCGTAATCCTTTAATAACTCCATCGGTTTCTATTTCAAAATAACCAGCATCTAGTTGTTCTTCATCTACAAAATATTGTCTGCTATACCAAGCAATGTTGCTCATTTGGCTTTGTAATGCAGGATCGTTAGGAATGTATGTTTTAACATTAGGTCCCCAAACATTTCCACTTTCTAAAGTAATATCTATTTCAAGTCTTCGTGATGCTTTCTGTTTAAAATTATGATTGAGGCGAGAAATAAAAACTCCAAAAGGATTGGTAGATACAATACTTGTTTTTGAAATTCCATTCTTTTGAAAAGCAGGAATAGAGTCTTGATTGTTTTGAGAAAACAATGAAAATGTTACACACAAAAAGAAAAATAAAATATTTTTTTGATGCTTCATATGATATACGGGTTATTAGAGTTCGCTAAACTACGAAAAATGTAAAGTACAATCCGTATATTTAGCCTTCAAAGAAAAAAAAGTAACGCATGAAGCATTTTGATATCGATACATTCAAAGTAACGAATCCTATCAAATTGAAGGAAGTAAGCACTACTTTCGATTTGGGAGAATCTAAAAAAGAAATCAAAAACGAATTAGAAGAGATTCGAGAAAAACTAGGAAAACTACAAGACACTATGTATGCCCATGGAAAATATGGCGTATTAGTATGCTTACAAGGAATGGATACAGCAGGGAAAGATAGCTTGATTCGAGAAGTTTTTAAAGATTTTAATACGCGTGGAATCGTAGTACATAGTTTTAAAGTTCCTACAGAATTAGAACTAAAGCATGACTATTTGTGGCGACATTATATTGCATTACCTTCAAGAGGTAAATTTTCTATTTTTAACAGAACACATTATGAAAATGTATTAGTTACGCGTGTGCACCCAGAATATATAATGAGTGAAAATCTGCCTCATATAGAGAGTGTAGAAGATATTACGGATGAATTTTGGGAAAAACGCTTTGAGCAAATCAATAATTTTGAAAAGCACATAGCAGAAAATGGAACAATTATTTTTAAATTTTACTTAAACCTTTCTAAAAGAGAACAAAGAGATCGATTGTTACGCCGCTTGGAACTTAAAGAAAAGAATTGGAAATTTTCTCCTGGCGATTTAAAAGAGCGAAGACTTTGGGAAAAATACCAGGAATGTTATGAAGATGCATTAAATAGAACAAGTAAGTCACATGCGCCTTGGTTTACAATTCCTGCCGATGACAAATCTACCGCACGTTATATTGTGGCAAAAATTATTTATGATACATTAAAGCAGTATGATGATATTCAAGAGCCAGAATTAGATGATGATATCAAAGCAAATCTTGAATTGTACAAAAAACAACTTGAATCTGAATAAAGCAATCAAACAACCATGAAAAAACTCTCAATTCTCACAATTTTATTATTCACAGCCATTGGGTTTTCCCAAACGACAGATGAAGAACAACTTAAAAAAGTATATTCTACATCATTAACCAACGGACAAAGTTATGCTTGGTTAGATCATTTGTCGAATGAAATTGGTGGACGACTTTCAGGCTCTGCCAATGCTGCTAAAGCTGTTCAATATACCAAAACGGAACTAGAAAAATTAGGTTTAGACAAAGTTTGGCTACAAGAAGTGATGGTGCCAAAATGGGAACGAGGAGGAGCAGAAGAAGCATACATGCTAACAGATGCAGGGAAAAGAGAATTGCAGATTTGTGCTTTAGGTGGTTCTATAGCAACAAAACAAGGAGGTGTAGAGGCAGAAGTAGTCGAAGTAAAAGGATTGGAGGAATTGGAAGCGCTGGGAGAAGAAAAAATCAAGGGAAAGATTGTTTTCTACAATCGCCCAATGCAAGCCGATTTAATTAGTACGTTTGAAGCATATGGAGGATGTGTAGACCAGCGATATTCGGGAGCAAAAGAAGCGATAAAATATGGAGCAGTTGGAGTTGTAGTACGTTCTATGAACTTGCGAATGGACGATTATCCGCATACAGGCGCAATGAGTTATGGCGATGTTCCGGTTGAAAATCGAATTCCGGCAGCGGCAATCAGTACAAATGATGCAGACCTATTAAGTAAACAACTTCAAAAAAATGCTAACACAAAGTTTGGGTTTACCATGTACTGTAAACAATACAAAGATGTAAAATCACATAATGTCATAGGAGAAATCACAGGAAGTGAATTTCCTAATGAAATTATTATTGTAGGAGGTCATTTAGATTCTTGGGATTTAGGAGATGGCTCTCATGATGATGGAGCTGGTGTTGTACAAAGCATGGAAGTATTACGTTTATTAAAAGAAACAGGATACAAACCTAAACGTACTATACGAGTAGTACTCTTTATGAATGAAGAAAATGGGCTTCGAGGCGGCCGTAAATATGCAGAAGTAGTCAAAGAAAAAGGAGAAGAACATGTATTTGCATTAGAAAGTGATGCTGGAGGGTTTACACCAAGAGGTTTTTCGTTTGATTGTTCTGATGAAAATTTTGCGCAAGTTGAAAGCTGGAAAAAATTATTCAAGCCCTATTTAATTCACTATTTTGAAAAAGGGGGAAGTGGAGCTGATATTGGACCATTAAAAAATGACCACATTGTACTGGCAGGATTGCGACCTGATTCACAACGCTATTTTGATCATCACCATGCATCTAATGATACATTTGATGCTGTTAACAAACGTGAACTAGAATTAGGCGCTGCAACAATGACATCGTTAGTATATTTATTTGATAAATATGGGACTGTTAAGCCGAAAAAGATAAAGGGATAATCTTCTTACAAAAAGTCCCTAAAAAAAAGCGATGCAATTTTTTAAAATTGCGTCGCTTTTATATAATAGTAGTAAAGAAGCTTTTTAGTCAAAATAACTAAACGTTTCTCCTTCTTTAATAGTTAATAAAGTTTCGTAGATCAAACGAATTACATTTTCTACGTCGTCCTTATGTACAGTTTCTACTGTAGTATGCATATAACGCAATGGAAGTGAAATCAATGCAGAAGGAACGCCGCCATTACTATAAGCAAACGCATCTGTATCGGTACCTGTAGAACGACTCGCAGCCATACGTTGAAAAGGAATACTTTTGCTTTCTGCAGTTTCAATAATGCGTTCGCGTAACTTATTTTGAACGGCAGGAGCATATGAAATTACAGGCCCAGCTCCGATTTTAGTTTCTCCTTCCTTAATTTTATTTATCATTGGAGTGGTTGTATCATGACAAACATCAGTAATGATAGCAACATTCGGTTTGATTGTTTCTGTAATCATTTGAGCGCCTCGTAAACCAATCTCTTCCTGAACAGAATTTGTAATATACAATCCGAAAGGGAGCTCTTTTTTATTTTCATGAAGCAAACGAGCTACTTCTGCAATCATAAATCCTCCGGCTCTATTATCGATGGCTCTACATACAAACTTATCTTTATTTAAAACATGAAACTCATCTGGGTAAGTAATAACGCAGCCAACATGTACACCCAACTTTTCAACTTCTTCTTTTGAGCTACATCCCAGGTCTATAAAAATATTATCTAATTTTGGCGGCTCTTCTTTAGAACTGTTACGAGTGTGAATAGCGGGCCAACCAAAAACACCTTTTACAATGCCTTTCTTTGTATGAATATTAACCCACTTTGATGGTGCAATCTGATGGTCGCTTCCTCCATTACGGATTACATACAATAATCCATTATCTGTAATATAATTTACATACCAAGAAATCTCATCTGCATGTCCTTCAATTACTACTTTGTATTTGGCTTTCGGGTTAATTACACCAACGGCTGTTCCGTATGCATCTGTAATAAATTCATCTACATAAGGTTTTAAATAATCCATCCAGATTTTTTGTCCGTCCCATTCATAACCTGTTGGAGAAGCGTTGTTCAAATATTTTTCCAAAAAAGCCATAGACTTTTTATTGATTATTTTCTTTTTTGCCATAAAATCAAATTTTGTTCTGACGAAAATAATAATATTAAGACAGAATTTATAGTTATAAGAGAATGAATTATTACATTTGATATAAATTTTGAAGAATCCCAAATCATTCATGAAAAGAATTAGTTTCATACTGTTGCTTCTAATTTCTCTTGTGTCTCATGCGCAAATTATTACGCAAGACACAACAAAAGTCAAACAATTCCTTATTGAAGGTGATAGTATTCCGCAAACTACAATTGAGTTGGATGAAGTAATAGTGCTAAACAAGCTTAAATTCTCTTCCAAAGACGAACGCATTAAATATCTTATATTACGGAGAAAAACACTCAAAGTGTATCCATATGCAAAAATGGCGGCAGAACGTTTGGTTAAATTGAATAAACGTCTTGATCAAATACAATCAAAATCCCAAAAAAGACGTTACACCAAAAGAGTACAAAAATATATAGAAGAAGAATTAACGGCTGAACTCAAAAAGTTAACAAAAACCGAAGGGCAAATATTGGTAAAGTTGATTCATAGGCAAACAGGAGAGACAGCTTTTAGTCTTATCAAACGACTCAGAAGTGGATGGAAAGCCTTTTGGTATAATACTACAGCCAATCTATTCGATATATCGCTCAAGAGAGAATTCCAACCGCAATTAGATCATGAGGACTACCTAATAGAAGATATTTTGCAACGAGCATTCAATAATAATCAATTAAAAAGACAACCGTCTGCTTTGCCTTTTTCATTTATTGAATTGACGGATAAATGGTCAGTTCAAAAAAAAAATAAAAAATAATTGGCAGAATGCTTATAAATCAGTACCTTAACTTCCCTTTTTTTAGCAAAAAGAATCAATTCGGCTATTAGTATATTATTTTTAAATAAAATAAGGAACTATCATAAATATACATCTAATACCATCAAGAGAAGGA
>NZ_LBMH01000012.1 GCF_001005305.1 Kordia zhangzhouensis | reverse complement strand
CATTTTACATTGAAGAGATAAGATTCTATAGAATAGCAAAACCGAAGAAAAATATTCTTCGGTTTTTTTATGCGAGTAGAATTTGCTACTTTCAAAAAATAATCATTAGTAAGTGAGTAGATTAACATACATACGTATATTCTTCATTTTAAGTTGTATTGTATGCACACTCAAAACAGCTGCACAAGAAATTACTTTATTTCAACAATTCAATGGTAGATATGATTATACAGCATTAGGAAATACATTAAATACAGCCGAAAATGGTCCTAATGGAGCGTGTGTTATTAATACAAGCTCTAGTGCAAGCTTGTTTCTTACTCCTAATCAAACAATGATTGCTGCCTATTTATATTGGGCGGGTTCTGATAATGGTGATTTTGATATTGAATTGAACGGAATTCCTGTATCTGCAGAACGTACTTTCAGCGATAGCTTAACTGGAAATAGAACATTTTTTGCTGCTTTTGCCGATGTCACCTCTATTGTTCAATCTCAAGGAAACGGTATTTACACTGTAAGTGAACTAGATTTAACTTCTATAATAGCTCCTTATTGTCCTACAGGTACGAATTTTGGAGGTTGGGCCATGACAGTAATCTATGAAAACCCTGCATTACCTTTGAATCAATTGAATGTGTACGACGGCTTGGAAAGTGTGCCCGATCAATTAGAAATTACACTAGAAAACCTCAACGTTTTTGATAATATGGGCGCCAAAATTGGATTTATTGCTTGGGAAGGCGATCAAGCATTGAGCGTTAATGAATCGTTACGCATCAACGGATCGTTAATCTCTAATTTCCCTTTAAATCCAGCGACGAATGCGTTCAACGGTACAAATAGTTTTACAGGTGCTTCTGACTTGTATAATATGGATATTGATTTTTATAATATTCAAAACTACATCAATATAGGCGATACAGAAGCTACTATTTCATTGACTTCTGGACAGGATTTTGTAATGATTAACAATATCATTACGGTATTGAACAGTCAATTGCCAGATGCTACCGTGGTTATTGATCAAATTGGTAGTATGTGCGATTCTCGCGAATTGAACGTTACATATACCATTTTTAATACTAACAGTACTGCAGCACTTCCACAAGATACTCCAATTGCTTTTTATGGAGATGGAATACTTCTCGGGAGTGATGTAACACAAAATGCACTTCCTATAGGCGGGAGTATACAACAAATGATTGCTTTGGTAATTCCAGCAACGATTCCTGATTCTTTTGTACTAGAAATTGTAGTAGATGATGATGGCACAGGAACAGGAACTGTGGACGAAATTAACGAAGACAATAATTCTGCGATAGAAAATTACGTTCTTCCTATTTCTCCTGAGATTCCAAATTTGAATACTCTTTCACTTTGTGATAATAGCGAAATTTTAAGTTTTGATTTGACTGTTCAAGAAAGTCTATTTTCAGAACCTTCACTTACATTTGAATATTACACAAATCTTACACATGCTACTAATGAAACAAACCCTATAACAAATCCTGAAAATTATCAACCTTCAAACTTTCCAGCAGAAATTTTTATCCGAGTTACAAATACAATCACTTTGTGTCATGCTATTGAAAGTTTTGAATTAATTCTTTTAGATAGTCCAACAACAAACCAAGCCACTGATTTAGAAGACTGTACAATTAACACAACAGCATCTGCTCCGTTCGACCTAACTGTAAATGAAGCTTTTATCAATACTGATGCCGATATCATTTTTCGCTATTTTGAAACCTTAAATAGTGATGGAACTTTTGCTGATGAAATCACAGAGCCGACTCATTTTTTTAACAATAGCAACCCACAAACTATTCATGTAAGTGTTTTAAATTCAAATGGTTGCTCAGAAAATATATCATTTAATATCAGGGTAATAAATTGCGAAATTTATATTCCAAGTGGCTTTTCTCCTAATGATGATGGTAAGAATGATGTATTCAATATTTTAAACCTTGAAGCACATCCCAATCATGAACTATTGATTTACAACAGACTTGGCACATTAATATTTGAAGGAGGTAGAAACGAAACTCCTTGGAATGGATATGCAAACAAAGGATATCCCACAGGCCAAAAAATGCCTACAGGTACTTATTTTTATGTCCTATATTTAAATGACATTCACACCATTGCTACTCCTCTCCTATTACAGCAAACGTATATTGGCTGGGTGTATTTACAAGATAATTAACCATTCTTACTGTAAATATCACTGATTTTCTGTATTTTAGTATATGAAGACTGTAGCTTTCAAAAGAAAAAGCATGCACTAAAAATTGTTTTTTGCGCGTTAAATTATGTATATATTTGTTGCAAATTTTATCATGACAATATAAAAACCTTTGGTGGTAGTCTGCCCAACTAACATCAAGCATTGTCATACATGCGACTTAACCCCATTCTTATGAAAAAAGTATTTTTCACACTCTTTGCTTTGTGTACCTACCACTTAGTTTTAGCCCAACAAGTAACCACAAACGAATCACTTTCGCTACAACAACTTGTTGAACAGTTAGTTCAGGGATGCGTTGAAATTTCTAATGTTTCTTCTTCTGTCAATGGTTCTATTGATGGTTTTGCTAGTTATGGAGCTTTTGAACAAGCAAGCTCTAATTTCCCTTTCTCAAATGGTCTTGTACTTACCTCTGGACGTGTTTCAGATGTTGGAACTCCTGTAAACACAATGCCTCTCAATAGCGGAACTACCAATTGGGGAACAGATCCCGATATAGAAACAGCTCTTGGTGTTATGAACACCTTAAATGCAACCTCTATCGAATTCGATTTTATAGCAGTAACCAATCAAATTAGTTTCAATTACTTATTAGCTTCTGAAGAATACTTTGCAGACTTCCCTTGTCGTTTTTCCGATAGTTTTGCTTTTTTAATACGCCCAACAGGAAGTACAGTGCCTTATACAAATATTGCTGTGGTCCCTGGAACAACTATTCCTGTTAGTACAAGTGTAATTCATGATGAAATTGTTGGGTTTTGTCCTGCTGAAAATGAAGAATATTTTGCAGGTTATAATTTAGGAGATACAAATTACAATGGTAGAACAACAGTTTTAACAGCAACTGCCAACCTTATTCCTAACCAGCAATATCACATTAAATTAGTTCTGGCAGACGGTACAGACCAAAATGCAGATTCTGCTATTTTTATTCAAGGGAATAGTTTCAATGCAACAGTTGATCTTGGTCCAGATATTACTACTTGCGCCAACTCATATATGTTAAATGCCGATATTGGGAATCCACTAGCTACCTATCAATGGTTTCGAAATGACGTTCCTATTCCTGGCAGTATAGCTTCCACACACGACGCCACAATAACAGGTACTTACAGAGTAGAAATAACCATTCCTGTAGGAACCGAAACCTGTGTAATTGAAGACACTGTAGAAGTAACACTAAATGCTGCTCAAACGGCTGGCCCTGTAACTGACTTTGAACTATGTGACGATTCTT
This sequence comes from Kordia zhangzhouensis, assembly GCF_001005305.1. Taxonomy (GTDB): domain Bacteria; phylum Bacteroidota; class Bacteroidia; order Flavobacteriales; family Flavobacteriaceae; genus Kordia; species Kordia zhangzhouensis. Next base: position 106,300 of record NZ_LBMH01000012.1, on the reverse strand, counting down.
CTCAAGATGGAATAGAGAACTTTGATTTAACAATCAAAGAACCTGAAATACTTACCACAGTTCCTCCCGCAAACTATAGTGTAAGTTACCATCCTACCCAAGATGATGCCAACAACAATACAAACCCCTACCCTTCAACACTTCAAAATACAACTTCTCCTCAAGAGATTTTTGTACGCGTACTAGATACAGATAATGGTTGTTTATCTTATACCAGTTTCAATCTTATAGTTAATGAGCTACCTACCGTTAATGCTCCAAGCTCTATTGATGCGTGTGACACAGATAGTGACGGAATTACTCAAATATCGCTTACGGTAAGAGACGATGAAATTACGGGTTCAAACCCAAATTATGGAGTTAGTTATCATTACACACAAAATGATGCTGATACCAATATCAATCCAATCATTGGAGATTACACAAATACATCTCCTACTGATACTTTATTTGTCCGTGTAGTAAATACACAAACAGGCTGCGTTAACTTCACTACACTTACGATTAATGTAGATATAGCTCCAATGCTTACCCAACCTGATAGAAATATAATTGATGCCTGCGATGCAGATCACGATGGATTTGCTACGTTTGACCTTACAAATTATATAAACGAAATAACCGCTAGTTTAACAGGTGTTACAATTACTGTACACACTACACTGGAAGATGCTACAAATGGCACCAATCCTATTCCTGATATTTCTGCGTTTGACAATACCAATCCTGAAGAACAAACATTATATGTACGAGTAGAAAGCAATAACTCTAACTGTTTTTCATTAACGCAATTTGCAGTACACACAAATGCTTTATTAACTGCTACAAGTATTGGAAACATCAATCGTTGTGATGATGTTAGCAATGATGGAGTTTACCAATTTAATTTTCAAAATATTTTGGCAACCCTTCAAAACAACTTAGATTATGTTGGCATTGATTTTTACCTTTCTGAAGATGATCGTACAAATGGAATCAATGCAATTGACATTACAGTTCCATTCAACAACACTTCAAATCCACAGGAAATCTTTATAGCGCTCACTGATATAGAAACTGGCTGTACAGACACCAGCGAGATTGATTTAATCGTAAATCCATACGTACAAGCACCCAATGTAGGTACATTAACAGTTTGTGACACCAATTCAAATGCTATTGCATTGGTTGACTTAAATATATTTACGCCTGATATTGTTGGTACAAATACCGAATTTGCAGTTGCCTATTTCCTAACAATTAACGATGCGAATAATGCAACAAATCAAGTCACAAATCCTATTGTCAACTCTTCCAATCCGCAAGAAATATTTTATAGATATAGAAATGTAAACACAGGCTGTTTTGACGTTTCTTCTTTTATGATGGAAGTATTACCAGCTCCTGATGTTTCACAACCAAACACAATCTTAATTTGTGATAATGATACTGATGGAATTGCTGATGCAGACTTGACCGCAAGTCTATCTGAAATTATTACAGACTTAAATAATATAAACATTTCATACCATGTGAGTGGTGGTGATGCAAATAGTAATTCCAATCCAATTCCAGATCCAACAGTTTATAACACGGCAACAACTTCTACATATGTTCGTGTAGAAAACGCAACTACAGGTTGTTTTGCAATTGTAGAATTGCCTATCATAGTAAATACAGTTCCCGAAGTAGTTGCCACAGATATCTACCAACTCTGCGAAACGGATACAGATCAAACAGAAAATTTTATCATGCAAACTAGAGATGATGAAATTTTGAATGGCCAAAGCGATATGACCGTATTATACTATCCAACTGCACAAGATGCCTTGGATAAAACAAACGAAATCGACAAAACACAACCGTACGCTAATCAAACAAATCCACAAACGATTCACGTACGTATTGAAAATGATACCGATCCAAATTGCTTTGCTGTTTCTGACTTTGTGATTCAAGTAAGTCCTGCTCCATTGTACAATGAACCGACCGACATTTTTGTTTGTGATGATGTGAGTAATGATGGTGTTGACACCTTTGATCTCACCGAAAAACAAACCGAAATAAGTGCTGGAATTCCACAAAACTTGAACATCACTTTTCACACGTCATTTGACGATGCTTCGAATGATAGCAACCCAATTCCGACAACATTCACAAATACCACAAATCCACAAGCTATTTATGCTAGAATTACAAATGATTCTGATTGTTTCACTGTGGTAGATTTTGAAGTGAATGTAATTCAAGTACCTGAAACCAATCCTGCGCCAGACATGACCGCTTGCGATGTCAATCATGATGGCCAAGTTCTTTGGGACTTAACCGAAGCGGAATTCTCAATATTAAATATTCGCCAAGATAACGTGGTCATCACCTATCACGAAACGCAAGCAGATGCTGATAGTGGAACAAACGCAATCCCCGATCCAACAAACTATACCAATAGTAGCAATCCACAACCTATTTTTGTTCGATTAATCAACACCATTTCTGGTTGCTATGTAATCATTCCTTTTACATTGCACGTAAATTTACCTCCAGTATTAAATAATGTTCCACAAGCTACCTTTTGCGAAGCAGAACAACCTGGCACCGTTGATTTACGACAGATTGATGCTCTTATTATTGATGACAACACCAATGTTTCTATTTCGTATCACAACACTTCCTTAGATGCAAACGATGATACAAACGCTCTTCCAGATATTTACAACTTTGCGTCCAATCCTGAAACGATTTTTATTCGTGCAGAAAATGATACCACAGGTTGTTACTACGTGCAAAGTATTGAAGTAGTAATCAATCCGAATCCGATTGCAAATCCAGTAAATAATTTGGAAGCATGTACAGATGATAATGCCAATACCACACAAACCTTTGACTTAACTCAGCAAAATGCAGCTATTCTAGGCTCGCAAAGTGCAGCATTGTTCACAGTGAGTTATCATGTAAGTATTGAAAATGCTGAAGATGATGTAAATCCGCTTCCTCCATTGTACAATGCTTTTGACGAGCAAATTATCTACGTCCGTGTTGAAAACAATACAACAGGTTGTTATGCTACCTCACAATTTATGACGATTATTCATCCATTACCAGAAATTGACATTCCAAACGATATTACTTTATGCTTAAATGACTTGCCACTAACTGTAACTGCTGGTTCTGACATAGGCAACACTTATTTGTGGTCAACAGGTGAAATGACCGCTTCCATTGATATTACATCTATTGGGACATATTCGGTTACAGTAACAAATATTTTTGGTTGTTCACAATCTGCTAGCTTCAATGTAAACGAATCTGAATTGGCTACAATTGTTGATGTAGAAACCGTTAATTTTTCAGACAATAATACAATTACCGTAACGGCTACTGGAAATGGCGATTATTTATATTCCTTAGATGGCGGAACACCTCAAATATCTAACATTTTTGAATATGTAGGTCCAGGCTATCACCTTGTAACAGTTTCTGATAGTAATGGTTGTGGTTCAGTCAGTGAAGAAGTCGTTATAATTGATTACATCCAATTTGTCACTCCAAATAATGATGGCTACAATGATACTTGGCATATTATAGGCATTGAAACATTACCGAAATCCGTAGTCTATATCTTTGATCGCTATGGGAAACTGCTCAAAACGTTGCGTGCAAATGATCCAGGTTGGGATGGTACGTATAGAGGTCGAAAAATGCCTTCGAGCGATTATTGGTTTTTAGCAGAAATTAAAGACGGGCCAAATTCTTTTGATGTAAAAGGACATTTTACGTTGAAACGATAACAGCTGATTTCTTTTCCGTATTTTTGTAAGACACAGCGTTAAGGATTGAGGCATTGTTGGAGCTCCTCCTTTTTTTCAAAGGAGAGCGACTGCTAAAAGCCTGACCACAAAAGTGCATTGAGGTACTCGAAATACACTTTTGCGGAAACGCCCAAACAGGAAAAAGAAAGAATATCCATGAAGTTTAAAATCATCTCTGACTTTGCGCCTACGGGCGACCAACCGCAAGCTATTGATCAATTAGTAACTGGAATAAAATCGAGAGAAAAGTATCAAACGTTACTTGGTGTAACAGGTTCTGGTAAAACATTTACCGTTGCTAACGTAATTGAAAAAGTAGAAAAACCCACGCTGATTTTAGCTCATAATAAAACCTTGGCAGCACAATTGTATTCGGAGTTCAAACAATTTTTTCCAGAAAATGCGGTAGAATACTTTGTATCGTATTACGATTATTACCAACCTGAAGCGTACATTCCAACATCTGGAACCTATATTGAAAAGGATTTGTCAATCAATGAAGAAATTGAAAAACTTCGGTTGAGCACCACTTCTTCCCTACTTTCAGGGCGTCGTGATGTAGTAGTGATTGCCTCAGTTTCATGTTTGTACGGTATTGGAAACCCTGTGGAGTTTCAAAAAAACGTCATCAAACTGCATCGTGATCAAGTAATCTCTCGCACAAAATTACTACATCGTTTAGTACAGAGTTTATATTCAAGAACTACGGCAGATTTTCTTCACGGTTCATTTCGTGTAAAAGGAGATGTCGTTGATGTATATCCTGGGTATGCAGATTTTGCTTTTAGAATTCACTTTTTTGGAGATGAAATTGAAGAAATAGAATCTTTTGATCCGGGAACAAATACAGTTTTAGAAAAATACTCACAACTCAATATTTATCCTGCCAATATGTTTGTGACTTCGCCAGATGTATTACAAAATGCAATTCACCAAATTCAAGAAGATTTAGTGAAACAGGTAGATTATTTCAAAGAAATAGGCAAACACTTGGAAGCCAAACGCTTGGAAGAACGCACCAATTTTGATTTGGAAATGATTCGCGAATTGGGTTATTGTTCTGGCATTGAAAATTATTCTCGTTATTTAGATGGTCGCGCACCAGGAACACGTCCTTTCTGCTTGTTGGATTATTTTCCTGATGATTATTTGATGGTTGTGGATGAAAGTCACGTAACGGTTTCGCAAGTGCATGCGATGTATGGAGGTGATAGAAGTCGTAAAGAAAATTTGGTAGAATATGGTTTTCGCTTGCCTGCCGCTATGGATAACAGGCCATTAAAATTTGAAGAATTTGAAGCAATTCAAAATCAGGTAATTTATGTGAGTGCGACACCTGCAGACTATGAATTACAAAAAACAGATGGAATTTATGTTGAGCAAGTTATTCGGCCAACAGGTTTACTAGACCCAATCATTGAAGTGCGTCCAAGTTTGAATCAGATTGATGATTTAGTAGAAGAAATCCAAGTCCGCGTGGAAAAAGATGAACGTGTTTTAGTAACTACGTTGACTAAACGTATGGCAGAAGAATTGACCAAATATTTATCGCGAATTCAAATTCGCTGTCGTTACATTCACAGTGACGTAGATACGTTAGAACGTGTACAAATTATGCAAGACTTACGAAAAGGATTATTTGATGTCCTGATTGGTGTGAATTTATTGCGGGAAGGTTTGGATTTGCCAGAAGTCTCCTTAGTAGCTATTTTGGATGCAGATAAAGAAGGTTTTTTACGTTCCAACAGATCACTGACACAAACTGTAGGTAGAGCTGCGAGAAATGTAAACGGAAAAGCGATTATGTATGCTGATAAAATTACCAATAGCATGCAAAAAACCATTGATGAAACAGCTTATCGAAGAGAAAAACAAATTGCGTATAATACGGAAAATAATATTGTTCCTAAAGGTCTGAACAAATCTCTAAACAATGCGCTTAGTAAAAATGAAAGTTTGGCTTGGGAAAACGAAATCGAAACGAAAAAAGCAGCCGAACCAGATTTAGAATATCTATCGAAACAAGATATCGAAAAAATGATTCGAGAAAAGCGCAAAGCCATGGAAGCAGCCGCAAAAGAATTGAACTTTATGGACGCTGCAAAATATCGTGATGAAATCAAAGTACTTCAAGAAAAACTATAATGATTAAATTTATAGATAAATTAGGTGTTCTCGGTCAATTAATCTATTTAGTTATCATTGGAATCGGTGCGTTCTTAATCATTTCGGGCGTGTATTCATATACTATTGAATGGAAGTATATCATTGTAGGTTTGATGATTTTAGTTCCCCTTTTTTTACTCTTAAAAGAAAAGTTGAAAATGGACGAAACTGAATCCAAAAACAAAGGTGCTTATGAAAAATATGTGAAAGAATTTAAAGCATCCGCTGATCGTATAGTAATTTTATTGGATGAAGCTCATATTATAGAAAATAAACGCTATCAAACTGTTAATGTAGTTGAAGGAAATGGTGCAGCTTTGAACGAAATTGCTGGGTACGGTCATCTCAACGAAGAGAAGATTGAGCATGTATATTGTAAAGTTACGTTTAAAATAAATTATCACGATACAACCATTACAGTGAAACATACTATCCACAAAGATGAAACAACGGTTCGGATGTATTTTTACATGCAAAAAAGTACAACTTTATACATCAACCCTTATGATGTTGACGAATTTTATTTGGATATGGAATTTTTAGATAAAACTTAGTACTTACGACTGTAAGTACAACTCTAAAGTTCCCAACCCTATGGATTGAGTTGTACCATCATTTTTGACATACGAACGCACGCCAGAAAGCACAATTGAATTTGTTTTAGTATAAAATCCGTTCCAAAAATCAACAATACAATACGAATAAGCATCTGGTCGAACCGAGACTGTGAAGTTGATACTGAAAGGAGCTGTTCCACTACCTCCATCATTATTATGAACCCAAGCATAGCCTCCAATTTTTCCTGTAACCGTAATTTCTCCTTCAGGTGTATAATGATGAATATATGTTCCTTGTATCTGTCCGTTAGAAGGATCTGCACTTGTAATTGTTACTTCAAATGTATTGTTTGAAGGTTTGTAGGTACCATACACCGGAACTCTAGCCATACTTTGTTGTTTTTAGAAAATAGTAACTTTATAAAGGTACTAGAATAGCCAATGTGTACAATGCGTAAATTCTCTAAAAATTGAAAACAGGTAAAACTGCTTGCTTTTATAATTATTAGCATTCATCGATAGTTTTGTTAATAAATTCCCAAACTTTATGTTGAATTGCTCATAAAAAGTTGCTTTTTGGATTTTATATGTATCTTCGATTTTGTTTGAAAAAATATCCACCGTGAAGTTTTATTTTACCTTACAATGCAAAAGAATATATCGTCATATAGATGAATTTGGTATCATTCCAATTGTAGGATTTGCTATCATCATAGCGCTTTTCATTGTAGTATCGCAGCGCATTTTTCAAAATTTAAGCAATGCGTCTTATTTTTATGTAGGGATTGGTGTCGCTTTTAGTATTACTTTCTTATCTACAAAACGCATTACTTTTTTAAAAATGACATTTCCTAATCGTTCCTTTCATTACATACGAATTCTTGAAAACACATTATTAGCACTCCCTTTTAGTAGTTTTTTAATCTACAAGCAGGCTTATATTGAAGCGTTATTACTTCATGTTCTTGTAATAGTAACAGCTTTTTTCAAAAATTTTGAAGTAAAAAACAGAACCATTCCTACACCTTTTGGCAAAAAACCTTTTGAATTTTCTATTGGTTTTCGAAAAACCTTTTGGGTATTTCCTATTTTATACACCTTTGCTTGTATAGGTTTATACGTTGCTAACTATAATTTGATTGTTTTTAGCTTAATCGCAGCCTTTGTATGTTGTATGTCTTATTATTCAAAGCCAGAACCTTTATTTTACGTGTGGATTTACAAAAAAACAACCAAAGCTTTTTTACTTGACAAAATAAAAACAGCGTTCCTTTTTTCCACTTTTTTACTATTTCCCATAGTCATTTTGTTATTTATCTTTTCTGTAAAAAAAATAGATACTACTTTAATATTCTTGGCAATAGGATATGGTTTTATGGTATTGGCTGTTTTAGGAAAATATGCTAATTACCCTTCTAGTGTTCCAATATTTCAAGCATTTACCTTAGTATTTAGTTTTATGTTTCCGCCTTTATTAATCCTTTTTATTCCGCTAGCATATCATCGTGCTACTAAAAATTTAAATTCTATACTTTCATGCTACGCATAGAAAAATTATCGAAATCTTTTGGTAAAAAAACCTTATTACAATCCATTTCACTTCAGTTAAAATCAGGTGAAGTTCACGGAATTGTTGGAGAAAATGGTGCTGGAAAAACCACTTTTTTTAAATGTATTGCTCAATTAGAATCGCATCAAGGCTCTGTTGTATTTTCTGATGCTTCTCAAACTCCTTCAATTGGTTTTTTAGAAACCAATCCGCAGTTTTTATCAAAAATGACTGGAAAAGAGTATTTACAATTGCTCTGTAATGCGCGAAATATCAACGCTGTAAATTTTGATGACAGCAATCTATTTGATTTACCTTTACAACAGTATGCTTCAACCTATTCAACAGGAATGAAAAAGAAGCTTGCTTTAACAGGAATCCTATTACAACAAAACGATATTTTCATTCTTGACGAGCCATTTAATGGTGTAGATATTCAAAGCAACATACTCATTAAAGAAATTATCAAAAAGCTGCAAGAAAAAGGTAAAATTATCCTTCTTTCTTCACACATATTTACCACATTACAAGACACTTGCGACTTTTTACACTACTTAAAAGCAGGAAAAATCGAAAAATCTGTTGAAAAAGAAAAATTTCCATTCATCGAAGAACTTATGAAAGACGCGGCTTTACACAACAAACTACAGAAATTTAATATTAAATAATTGTAACTATTCAAAAAAAATCGCACCGCAGGTCGGGCGCATACGAAATGATAGTATCTTTGTAACATTAAAACAATTATTTAAATTTATTACAATGAACAAAGGAACAGTTAAATTCTTCAACGATACAAAAGGATTTGGTTTTATCGTAGAAGAAGGTTCAAACAAAGAACATTTTGTGCACATCTCTGGATTAATCGATGAAGTTCGCCAAGGTGACGAAGTAGAATTCGAATTAACAGAAGGTCGCAAAGGCTTAAACGCAGTGAACGTGAAAGTGATTTAATATTATATATATATTTTATTCCTTAATGAAGTAAAAAGTCTATCAAATGATAGACTTTTTTTATACAGAAGTATTTCATAATTCTCCATATTCTTTTCCTAAAATAAGTATCTTTGTTGTATGGCACTAACAAATAATGACATTTTCAAAAAACTACGTGTAGCACACAAACTACGCGATGAGGATATTATCAAAATTCTAGAACTAGTTGATTTTAGAATTTCCAAAAGTGAATTAGGTGCTTTTTTTAGAAGCGAAGATCACCCTAAATATAAAAATTGTGGAGATCAAATTTTGCGTAATTTTCTTAATGGGTTGGTAATTCACTTACGTGGACCAATGCCAAAAAAAGAGGCAAAATCAACTTCTAAGCCAGCCACTTCTAAGCGTAAACAATAAACTACTCCTCACGCAAAAGTAATTTGCAAGTACGGAAATGTTTTTATAGCTTCATGGTCTAATATACCAAACCCATGAAACCATTTTCTCTTTATCTAATAGTTAGTGTATGTTGCTTGATACTTTCTTGTAAAAGCGAAATACAACTTCCCACTATTTCTGACCAATTTAAAATAACACAAGAAGGTCTTTCCTGTAATCACATTGTTATGGAAAATTACTCAGGTGTTGTAGATGCCTCAGAAGCGATGTATGGAGAAAAGATTACCTTATTTTATAATGATATGAGAGGGTTTACGTTGCAGGATGGTAAGGCACATCCAAATATGGACATTTATCTTATTGATAAAAAAGGAGATACATTATTGAAGCAAGAAAATTTATTTGAAGGTGTTACAGATGGTTATAAAGAGATAGATGGAAAACTTATCTTACACAGCGATGTAACATTTGCGCGTCCGCTACTTCCTAATAACACCTATAGAATGCATGCTCATATCACAGACAAAAATAATAGCGATGCTTTTTATCATGTAGAACGGAATTTTTCAATCACTCATGATCCTGAAATGAACGTCAAAAAAGATGGTATTAGCTACGATATTATGTACATCTACTCCATGGATCGAAACCTATCTGTGATAGATCACAAAATTTCAGTAAATGAAAAAGTTTATCTTCTTATGGAAGGTTTGGAAGGCTATGAAATTGACGAAGAAGGAAAAGCTGATATTAGTGCAAATATGAGTTTAAAACATGCTGATGGAACAATTATTACCGAGATTAAAGATTTGTTCCCTAATAAAGTTTCTGCCAAAGACTTGAAAGAACAATTATATGCTTCAATTATCATTACTGAAAAAGAAACTGGAGAAGAACCTGTGACTTGTACCTTTCAAATGAAAGATAAAATTTCAGGGAAAAGCTTAGAAACAAACTTCAAATTGTACGTACACTAGTAAATAGATAACATTTTATAAAAAGGGAAAGACTCATCAATTTATTTGACGAGCCTTTCAACCATTAATTAACTAACCAATCCTAAATAATTATTATGAAAATTTGTTACGAAATTTCGATTAAGCGTTTAGGCTTCACTTTATCCTCTTCACGTTTCGGTAAGGTAACATTCAAAATTCCGTTTGTATACGTTGCATTGATGTGCTCTTTATTCACCGTTTGTGGTAATTTAAAAGAACGCTTGAATGCTGAAAAACTAAACTCTCTGCGTGTATAGTTTTCTTCTGTTGTAGTTTCTTCTTTTTTATCTTCTGTACTAATAGTTAGTACATCATGATCTAATGACAATTCAAAATCTTCTTTTGCTTTTCCTGGCGCTGCTAATTCTAACGTAAATTCATCCGTTGTTTCTTTAATATTTACAGCAGGCACATGCGTGTTTGAATTTGCAATTCCTCCAAACCAATCTGTTTGGAATAAATCGTCAAAAATTGATGGAAAATCTGCGTTTCTTCTTTTTACTATATTCATCTTTAAAGTCTTTTAATGTTTAAAATTCAGTTTTGTTATTCAAATACGACTTGTATAAGGCAAACAGTATTCCAAATGAATTTTAATGACAATTTGTCATTACTGCTTAATAAAACAATGACAAATTGTCAATTTTATTTAAAATAGTACGACATACTGACGATTTAATGCTGAAAAAATAAACCTTTCGTAGATTAAAAAGAGAGAGATAAGTGTAATTTTTATTTGATTCCATAAAAAAAGACCTTTCTAAAATAGAAAGGTCTTTTACTATATAAATTGAAAGTGTCTAAATATATAACTGTGTCTTTATGCTAAAACAGCTTGCACTTTATCGGCAGCTTCTTGGAATTCAACAGCAGACTCTACCGCCAATCCTGAATTATCAATCAGTTCTTTAGCAATATCTGCGTTTGTTCCTTGCAAACGTACAATAATAGGAACTTGAATAGCATCTCCCATATTTTTGTACGCATCAACTACTCCTTGTGCTACACGGTCACAACGAACAATTCCACCAAAAATATTAATTAAGATTGCTTTTACGTTAGGATCTTTTAAGATGATTCTAAATGCTTCTTCAACACGTTTTGCATCAGCAGTTCCTCCAACATCTAAGAAGTTTGCAGGTTCTCCACCAGCCATTTTAATCAAATCCATTGTAGCCATTGCCAAACCAGCTCCATTTACCATACATCCTACATTTCCATCAAGGTCTACATAATTCAATCCTACTTCTTTAGCTTCTACTTCAATTGGATTTTCTTCACGAAGGTCGCGCATTGCTGCATAATCTTTATGACGGAATAATGCGTTATCATCTAAGGTAACTTTTGCATCTACTGCCATAATCTTATCATCTGAAGTTTTCAATACAGGATTGATTTCAAATAATGATGAATCAGAACTTACATATGCCTTATATAAAGCGGTAACAAACTTTGTCATTTCTTTGAATGCCGTTCCGCTTAAGCCTAAATTAAAAGCTATTCTTCTTGCTTGGAAAGGCAATAAACCTTGAGCAGCATCTATTTCTTCTGTAAAAATTAGGTGTGGAGTTTCCTCAGCAACAGTTTCAATATCCATTCCTCCTTCTGTAGAGTACATAATCATATTACGTCCTGTAGCTCTGTTTAATAACACAGACATGTAAAACTCATTTGGCTCACTGTCACCTGGATAGTATACATCTTCTGCGATTAATACTTGGTGTACACGTTTCCCTTCTGCAGAAGTTTGAGGCGTTACCAAATCCATTCCAATAATTTGTCCTGCAATCTCTTCTACTTCTTGAAGATTCTTGGCAAGTTTAACACCGCCACCTTTTCCACGACCACCTGCATGTACTTGTGCTTTGATCACATGCCATCCAGTTCCCGTTTCTTCTGTTAGTTGCTTTGCTGCTTCAACAGCTTCTGCTGGTGTTGTCGCTACTTTTCCTCTTTGGACGCGTACGCCAAAACTTGCTAATATTTCTTTTCCTTGGTATTCGTGTAGATTCATTTTACGAAGTTTTTTATAAAGCACAAATGTAAAAAATCAATAGCACTAAAACCAATTAATTTTAAGGTTTAGATAGAATGCAAAAAAAGCGAGCCTTTTGTGCTCGCTTCGTTATAAAATTAGCTACTATCTTTCACATTTTTGTGTGGCTGGTCGAATAGGTTCTTGGCAATGTTGTAAACAACTTACACATGTGCAAGTACTTGCTGTTGGTTGATCGGTTGTAAAATCACCCAACCCACCTCGCTCTTTTTGTAATTCACTGATTTTACACTTGTTTAATGCAAGTGATCGTAGATTTCTTTTTTTCATGATTTTAATTTTTACAATTATTCTTACAAGATATAACAACTATTGCAAAAAGAAAATATACATGCACTACGACTTACACGCTCACAAGGTAAATAGAATCTTTTTTTTGTTTCAAATATAACTTTTTGTGTGTTTTTTATATTTTTTAAATCATTTCTTTATTGTAACTTCATTTTACTATAGTTTTGACATCCAAATTTATACGAATGAATACTTCAGATTTATTACATATTGCACAAACGTATGGAAGCCCTACATACGTGTACGACGCAGAAAAAATTAGTTCTCAATACGAACGACTAACCAATGCTTTTGCGTCTGTTCCTAAAATGAAATTACATTATGCAGTTAAAGCACTTTCAAATGTGTCTATTTTGAAACTAATGAAAAAACTTGGTGCTGGACTTGATACTGTTTCTATACAGGAAGTACAACTTGGACTTGCTGCTGGATTTGATGCAAGTGAAATCATGTACACTCCAAATGGTGTTTCATTGCAAGAAATTGAGGAGGCAGCTCAACTAGGAGTACAAATTAATATAGATAATTTATCTATTCTAGAGCAGTTTGGGAGTAAGCATCCTAAAATTCCAGTTTGTATACGCATCAACCCACATGTGCTAGCGGGTGGAAATCACAATATTTCTGTAGGACATATTGATTCAAAGTTTGGTATTTCTATCCACCAAGTTCCGCACGTATTACGTATTGTTGAACTAACTGGAATGCACATCAATGGAATTCACATGCATACTGGAAGCGATATATTGGATATTGATGTTTTCTTGTATGCTTCTGAGATCTTATTCTCTACAGCTACACATTTTAAAGAACTTGATTTTATTGATTTTGGCAGCGGATTTAAAGTTCCGTATAAAAAAGATGATATTCAAACCAATATAGAAGAATTGGGTGAAAAATTAAGTAAACGTTTCAATGAGTTTTGCCATGAGTATGGAAAACAGTTGTCACTCAATTTTGAGCCTGGAAAGTTTCTTGTAAGCGAGGCGGGTTATTTTTTAACAGAGGTTAATGTTGTTAAACAAACAACTTCAACTGTTTTTGCTGGAGTTGACAGTGGTTTTAACCACTTAATCCGCCCTATGTTATATAATTCTTATCATCATATTGAAAATATTTCCAATCCAGAAGGTCGTGAACGCTATTATTCGGTTGTAGGATATATATGTGAAACTGACACGTTTGCCAATAATCGTAGAATTAGTGAAATCCGAGAAGGTGATATTTTAAAATTTAACAATGCTGGCGCATATTGCTTTTCAATGGCGAGTAATTACAATTCACGTTATCGCCCAGCAGAAGTACTATGGTATCAAGGAAAAGCACATCTCATCCGAAAACGTGAAACACTAGACGATATTTTGAGAAATCAAGTAGATATTGATTTTTCTCCTGTGAAAAAGAAAAAAAATATTCCTAAAGAAGTTTAGGTTTAGCTTAGTGTTGGAAAGTGTCTGTACCTTCAGACACTTTTTTTTATGATTTTATTTTTTTCAAAAACGCATCTAATTCAGTTGGTTTTTGAGTTCCAATGAGAAACTTTTTACCATTTTTGAGTTGTATAGCAAGTCCTTTACTTCCGCTTACATTATAAACTGTACCATAGGAAGTCCACAAACGAATTCCCCAGCCTCCAACAAATCCATAATCAATCACATTGACACTTTCAATAGTCTGCCATGATACATTTTTTCTAACAAAAGGAAAGTATCTCATCCGAATCCCTGTATGATCAATTGTGGTTTCTAAACGTAAAATTCCAAAAAGCACAATTACAGCCGCTATAATCAAAGAAAAAGTGATAAGTCCTCCATCAGACATTGGCTTGCTTCCAAATTCTTCCTTTAAAATTAGTTGTTTGTATATCCCTATTGCTGGAAAAACACCTATCCCAACAAGCAAAAGCCAGAGCCACCATTGCCCAAACTTTTGTCTTTCATTAAATTGAGAAATCATAGTGGTTAAAGATACTCATTTTACGTTTTTCAATTAAAAAAAGTATCTTGTAAATAGATTTTCGAAATTATTTTATGAAAAGGCTTCTCTGTTTGTTTGCAATTGTATGTGTAAGTTGTCGTGGCGAACGACCAACTTCAGATCCTATTGCCTATGCACTTTCTTCTGACTCTGAAAAAATCCAACTCGTGTTGAAAAATTTGAAATCGCATGAAATTCAAATCATGGTAACCGATTCAAAAGGAAATGATTTTAGTTTTCAAGTAAATGATCAAATGTATTTTTACCCTGCAAGTAGTGTAAAATTCCCAGTTGCATTACTCGCATTAGAGAAAGCACAAGAAATCCCGGAGATTGATAGCAACACATTATTTTCTGTACACGGTGATTCTGTCAAAACAACCATTCGAAAAGAAGTGCAGAAAATTTTTGCTATAAGTGATAATGAAGCTTATAATCGGTTGTTTGAATTTGTTGGAAAAGATGAAATCAATACGAGATTACATTCCAAAGGACTTAACCTTGTCCGTATTTCACACCGATTAGACTCCAACAACCCTTATTCTGCACAAAATAAAGTAGTTACGTTTTTTAAAAATAACCGTATTATCTATCAACAAGAATCAATACAAAACAGTTCTGTACAACCGCTTGCGCTTCTTAATGTTACGAAAGGAAAGGGCTTTTACAGAAATGATTCGTTAATCCAACACCCCATGGATTTTTCAAGAAAAAATTATGTACCTATCACTACACTTCATGAAGTAATGAAACGCATTCAGTTTCCCGAGAAGT
This sequence comes from Kordia zhangzhouensis, assembly GCF_001005305.1. Classification (GTDB taxonomy): domain Bacteria; phylum Bacteroidota; class Bacteroidia; order Flavobacteriales; family Flavobacteriaceae; genus Kordia; species Kordia zhangzhouensis. The sequence continues at coordinate 90,809 of NZ_LBMH01000012.1, read as the reverse complement.
TTTCACAAGAAAAAATATTTAATATTTCGCAAAGTGATCGCCAATTTTTATTAAAAGTTATGCAAGAAACCCCGCAACAGCAAGGTTTTAACAATTTGGAGTATTATGATAGTTATGTAAAGTTTTTCCTTTTTGGCGATACTCAAGAAGCTATTCCATCCTATCTAAAAATATATAACAAAGTTGGCTATGCTTATGGATATTTGACTGATTGCGCATATGTAGTTGATGAAAAAAACAATAGCTCATTTTTTATTACAGCTACTATTCACGTTAATGAAAATCAGTTATTTAACGACGACACTTATGAATATGATGAAATTGGTATTCCGTTTTTAGCCGAATTAGGTAGACAAGTACATCAGTTTTATGTATCAAAAAACAATTAGATTATGAGGTATTTATATTTTTTATATTTTTTTCAGCAAATTTCCATGAAACGACTTTTCTTTTTTTTACTGCTATGCAACACAATTAGTGTGTTTTCTCAAGATACTGAACCACAAGAACCTTTTAATTATTGGGAAGTTGGTTTGTATACAATGAATCAAAATTTAGATATTGAAAATGTCAAAAAGGAGCTTAAAGAAATTTATCCAACGGCTGATTTTATTACCGAATTACCTAAAAAAGTAGACCAAACATTGATTTATATGAAACCTGTAAGCGATGTGAGTAAAGAATATCCTGTGTATGGTATAGAATACCTCAACTATTTTGCAGACGGTTTTACGCAAGCACAAAAAGAAAAACTCCTAACTACAAAGAATGCCTTAATCTGTGTTATTTTTTATAAGAATGATGCTTTTTTACACACTAAAAAACTTAGTCAATGGGTTTACACTACACTTAAGGATACTGATTTTGTTGCTTATGATGGAGAAAGTAGAGAGTATTTTCTTCCCGACACATGGAAAACAAGGCGTGCAGAAGCATGGCAAGACACTATTCCTAATATTTCCTACCAAACTACTGTACATTCCTATCGTAAAGGAGATTATTGTCGTGCTATCACTTTAGGCATGCAACGTTTTGGCTTGCCAGATTTAGTTATTGAAAATGCTGCTTGTTCAAGTACAAGTGTTGCTAATGACTTACTAATCATTACAGCGCAATTGATGGCAGAAAGACCAGATTTTGACACAAACAATTTTGTAATAGATTTAGATGCCATTCAAAACAATAGTTTGCAAAAAGATGTACAAGAACTCATATTTGAAAATGCAACTAAAAAAGCAACGATTCGTTTTAAAGAAGCAACTCGTGACGAAGGAGATCCTTTTAATTTATTATTAGAGATAGATTTTGAAAATGATAATTATACCAATGTACAAGCCTATCAAGATGAAATCTACCGAAAAGTTTTTGGATTTAAAGACGAACTTACTTCAGTGGCTCATAATGAAGAAATTATCGCAGCGAGTGAACGTGCTAAAAAGCGTTTGCCTTCCATGAAAAAAATATTCAATAATGGACTAGAAGCAAATTATTCTTTGTTACTGAAAGCTCCTTTCAAAACGGACGATGGTAGTAATGAATGGATGTGGATTGAAGTAGTTACATGGAACGAAGATACAATAGAAGGTATTTTACAGAATGAGCCATATTATATTAAAAACTTAAAATCTGGAACAAAAGTTAAAGTCAAACAAGCTGATATTTTTGACTATATTTTACAAAAACCCGATGGTTCCTATGAAGGAAACGAAACTGGACGCTTAATTCAAAAATATGGGAATTAAACTCCGCATCAGCTTTCTACACATAACTTTACCTACTTCTTTATTCTAAAAGTACTGGTTTTATATTTTAAAATTGTTAGAAACAGTTGTTACACTTTCTTTAAATTCAGAAATCATATCTTCTACTACTTTGGCTGCAGGTTTGATATCATGTATCAAAGCTGATACTTGACCAATTTCTAATTCTCCTTCAATTAAATCTCCTTCAAACATTCCTCGCTTCGCTCTCGCTCTACCCAATAATGTTTTGAGTTCATCAATACTTGGTCCTTTTTCGTATAAACTTTCCACATCATGGTAAAATTTATTTTTTAGCAATCGAACTGGAGCCAATTCTTTCAAGGTTAACTTAGTGCTCCCTTCTTTTGCTTCAACTACTTGTTTTTTGAATTCAATATGAGAAGAAGCTTCATCTGTAGCCACAAATCGGCTTCCTACTTGTACGCCATCAGCTCCTAACACCATAGCGGCCAACATCGCTTTTCCACTTCCTATTCCTCCGGCAGCAATTAGCGGAATCTCTAATTTCTCTTTAACAGTTGGAATCAACGTTAATGTAGTAGTTTCTTCACGGCCATTATGCCCTCCTGCCTCAAAACCTTCTGCGACAACAGCATGCACTCCAGCTTCTTGCGATTTTAAAGCAAACTTTGAACTGCTTACCACATGCGTCACTGTAATTCCATTTTCTTTTAAAAAGGGCGTCCATGTTTTTGGATTTCCAGCAGACGTAAACACAATTTTCACCCCTTCTTCAACAATAATATCCATAATCTCTTCAATGTTTGGATACAACATTGGAACGTTTACTCCAAACGATTTATGGGTTGCTTTTTTACACTTTTGAATGTGTTCTCGCAATACATCTGGATACATTGAGCCAGCACCAATTAGTCCTAATCCTCCCGCATTACTCACAGCAGAAGCTAAACGCCAACCGCTTGCCCAAATCATACCTCCCTGAATGATTGGATAGTGTATATTGTATAATTGTGTGATTTTGTTGTGTTCGAATAAGTTCATTCGTTTATTGTTTTATCAATTTTTTAGTAATGATTTTGTTGTCTGTTTCAATTTGTAAAAGATACATTCCTGTTGCCAATTTACTAACATCTATAAGTTGAAGTGGAGAAGTAGATTGGAAGCTTTGTACTGTTCTTCCAAGTACATTAATGAGTGTAATTTTTGCTTGCTGTATGGTTGCAGGAATTTTAACATGCAAAGTTGTTTTCGCAGGATTTGGGAAAAGTGTAATTTTTTCTTCAGTACCATTTTCAACAATTGCCAATGTTTGAAACGCCAATTCAAAATTTGGAATTCCATACCCTAATTCTGTGGTAGGATTTGTATATATAGAAGCTGATTCGCGTACAATTTGCATTAATTCTAAATTCGTTTTGTTAGGAAACGCTTGTACCATACACGCCATAGCACCCGCAATAATTGGCGACGAAAATGACGTTCCATTCGACGTTACTACGCTTCCGCCAGAACTTACTACATACACACTTGCTCCTTGCGCTACAATGTCAGGCTTTACAGGAATGTTTGGCACTCTACCTCTTGAACTGAATGAAGCATAGTTTCCGCTAGCATCGACAGCTCCAACAGTAAAAACATTTCCATCTGCAGGAGCAGTAATAATTCCCCAAGTTCCATCATTTCCTGAATTCCCTGCAGAATTAACTACCAAAATCCCTTTTTCAACAGCTATGTTTGCTCCTCTTGTAATAAATGCTGTATTACCATCCATGTCATTCGTTGTATAATCATAGCGACTTTCGTCAAAACGATTGTAACCCAACGACGTATTAATTACATCAACACCAAGGCTATCTGCTCGTTCGGCAGCTTCTACCCAATACGATTCTTCTACGGGTGTTTCAGTAGCTGCATCTTCTGTTCTGAATAGATAATAACTTGCATCGGGCGCTGTACCTACAAATTGTCCATCAATATACGCCGCCATATCCGACAGTACATTTGTTCCATGACTGTTTCCTGTGTAAGCATAAATATTTGGATTTCTATCTACAAAATCATATCCATTAAGTAAATCTCCATTGTCTCGCAAGCGTTGAAAAGCAGCCATTGTGTTTACATTTGGAAAACCACTATCCATTACTGCTACTGTTACACCTTCTCCTGTATAGTCAAGTTCGTGAAGCTTTTCAACTTTAATCATAGTCGCTTGGTTGGAGCTATTTCCATAGTTATACACAACTAGAGTCTCTAATTTTTCAGCGGTTTGCTTAACAGTTGTAAAGGCAACAGATCTATTAGCCGTATTCAAAGAATGATCAGCGTATATAATTTCATTAACAAATGTTAGATTTAATAAATTATCAATATCTGTTTGTGTTCCGAGCACATGAATACAGTTGAACCATTTCGATTTTGCTTTTACAGTAATTCCTGTTTGTGCTTTTACTTGTGAAATATAAGTTTCGTTTACTGGAACATCTCTTTCATCAATTACGATTCCGTGATTGTTTTTGCGGTCAATTGCCTTTTGCGTAAGGATTGTTGAAGGGTTTGCCAACGCATTTGCCACATTGGGTTTATCTGTAAAATATACCCATGCATGTTCCGTTTGCGCTATACTAAGTTGTGAAATTAAAAGAATAACAAGTATTGTAATTTTTTTCATAAGCTTCTTTTTTACTTCCACATTTATTTTTCTTGATTAAAAAATAGATTTCAGTATAGTGATTCTATATATCATAAGTTTACACAACTTATTTGTATTGATTTTTCATTTTCTTTATGAAATCACTCCCGAACCTATTAATTCATCCTCAATATACCACGCTACAAATTGACCTTCAGTGATGGCACTTTGTGGTTTTTCAAAATCAACATATAAACCTCCTTCAATTTTATAGAGGAATGCTTTTTCTAATTGTTGACGATAGCGAATACGAGCCAGCACTTCCATCGATTCATCTGGTTGAAGTGCCATATCTTCTCGTACCCAATGCAATTCATCATCATTCACAAACAGTGTACGACGATACAACCCAGGATGTGATTTTCCTTGCCCTGTGTAAATTATGTTTTCTTTTACATCCGTTTCAATTACAAATAAAGGTTCAACTGTACCTCCTACTGCGAGTCCTTTGCGTTGTCCTTTGGTAAAGTAATGAGCTCCTGGGTGTTTTCCCACAACTTTTCCATCATTTTTGGAGTAGGTATATTTTTGTGCTCTGAAAGCTAATTCGTCTATTTTATTGGTAAATTCTGGTGTTTCTAGGTGGTAATTTTCATTGCTTAGAGGGACTTCTACAATAACACCTTCTTTGGGTTGTAATTGTTGTTGTAAGAAGTCCGGTAATTTTACTTTTCCTATAAAACATAACCCTTGTGAGTCTTTTTTTTCTGCAGTAATTAGATTTGCTTTTGCTGCAATTTCTCGCACTTCAGGCTTGGTCAGTTCTCCAATAGGAAACAATGCTTTTTCTAATTGATCTTGAGATAATTGACATAAAAAATACGACTGATCTTTGTTTGTATCTTTTCCTGCTAATAATCGGTGAATAGTTTTCCCTTCTTTTTCAATAGTTTCTTTGCGACAGTAGTGACCTGTTGCTACATAATCAGCTCCTAAATCTAAAGCAATTTTAAGAAAGACATCAAATTTAATTTCACGATTACACAACACATCTGGGTTGGGTGTACGACCTTTTTCATACTCATTGAACATATAGTCAACAATTCGTTCTTTGTATTGTTCACTTAAATCAATGGTTTGAAAAGGAATTCCTAGCTTTTCTGCTACAATCATTGCATCATTACTATCTTCCAACCAAGGGCATTCGTTTGAGATTGTAACAGAATCATCGTGCCAATTTTTCATAAATAGCCCAATCACTTCATAGCCTTGCTCTTTTAACAGATAGGCTGCCACACTTGAATCTACACCACCAGAGAGTCCTACTATTACTCGTTTCATTGTTGTTCCTTTCGCTTATTTATTTTTTTATATTGAGTATGCGTAACATGAAAGTTCTCGCATCATAAAGTTGTCAAATTGCTTTAGACGTAGTTATTTAATTTTGCTGACAAAGATACTACCTTTTTTGCGTTTTTATAGATTCGTTATTGATCATCATTAGAAACTGATTAAATTCAAACTATACGCATAAAAAAACTGCCCTTTTGTTTTTATTCAAAAGGGCAGCATACTAACTATTTTGACGTTTGGGACAAAAAAAGATTAATTGTTTCGCTGGAAAACCAACGTATCTGTTCCGCCATTTCCGCCACTAATATCTTGCAAACTTATAGTGGTTGAAGAATACGTAACGATATCCCAATCGTCGTTCAAATCAAAAAATACACTCGAGGTTGTTACGTTAAAAGAGATATTAAAATCGATATCATCATCAGAACTGCTGTCGTCATTACTATTGCTACTATCTGTTACTGACCAAGTACCTGTTACTTGATTGGTTCCATTACTTGCGGTAACTGTTCCACCTGCTTCAAAAGTAAAAGTGTAATTAGTAAAATCAGTAGTTTCATCTTGTCCTGAATCAATATAGCTTGTAATTCTCCATGTATTCGTTTCTGCTATATCTGTAATTTCAGCAATTACTTGTGAGTTATCCATAATTGCATCGTCATCATTTTCACAGGTTGTAGACATTAAAGAGAAGCTCAGCATTACTAAAAAGAATAAATAAAGTCGTGTTTTCATAATATTAAAGTGTTTATAGTTTAGATAATTTTAATACATCAGTTCCACCACCTCCGCCGCTCACATCTTGTAATACGACTTCTGTTGACGTTACAGAGATTACATCCCAATCATCTGTAAATTCATCAAAAGGAACAGTAGCAAAGCTTAGTGCCAGTACATTTCCGGCATTCTGAACATCCCATGTTCCATTGATTACCGTTCCATTACTTGCCTGCACTGTACCATTGCTCATGAATGTTAATTGATATCCGTTATAATCAGCAGTTTCATCATTTCCATCATCTGTATATGATTGTACAATCCAAATGCCATCTGTTAATACTGTTGCCAGATTGTTTCCACTTCCTCCACTTGGATTGCGTTCAAAAGTTAAATAATCTATACTTCCATCTCCTCCACTCACATCTTTTAATCGAATGATATCATTGGTAACTTCTAAAACATCCCAGTCTTCTGCAATGTCATCTAGCGGAGCTGTCGTTCCAAAGTTTAGATTCAATTCTAAAGCGGTTTGGTCTCCTGCGGAAGTATTCCAAAAACCGTTTGTCACATTCCCCATGTTGTTTGCAGTCGCAGAGCCATCAGAAGAAAAGGTAAATACATAATCTGTGTAATTTGCTGTCTCATCTGTATCGTCAAAATAATAGGTTATATACCAATCACCTGTTGTTAATGAGTTTACCAATGCTGTATCGTCTACATTTCCGTTACTTCCTGATGTAGAACAGTTATTTTCAAATCGTAAACGATCATCCCCTAACCTTAAATCTACTTTTGTCTCATTGTTTCCTTGTTCTATTTCATGCAAATTCCAAGTAGCATTAAAATCTGTCAACCCAGTTATGTCAATAGTAACCGAAATATTATTGGCTGTGCCTGAAGATTGCCAAGTTCCTGTGTAGTTTCCATTTCCAGAGGTAACCTGTATAGTCCCATCTGTATTGAAGTTAAACGCATATCCTACATAATTATCTTCAAGATCGTTATCATTGCGTTCTAGTTTGTCAACTTTCCAATCAGAACATTGACTCAAAACAGTTGCTAGTTGATCATTTGTACAATTGTTACAATCGTCATCATTGTAATCATAATCATCATCTTCATCACACTCGTCATCGTAGCTACTGATTACATTTTCCAGTTCTGTAAAATTATTAATTGTGATAACGTTGCCTGCATAGGTAGTTACAGTGATTGGAAACTGAATAGTAATGATATCATTTTCATCAATATTTTCAATAAATGCATACATCTGAGCATCATTCATAATAGAGATCGTTTCTAATAATTCGTTGTTGGTATTGAAAAAAGAAACTACTATCGGGTAGTTAAAATCTAGACATTCAATATCGTCGTCACTTACATTTTGCCCATTGCAATTGGCTGTAAATGTTGCTAATTCTGTTGCATTATTTATCACTATTTCGCTAAAGTCTGCCAATATGATTGTGATAGGATATTGTATTACCAAGTCATCATTATCATCATCAAACTCATCAAAAATAGCTTCAATAGTTGCAAAATCTTCTTGAGAATCTACATGTACCTCCAAACCATTTACAACAACTGTAACGGGTAATTGTATAGTGATACAGTTTGCATTATCAATAATATTATCTATAGAGCCATCATTCATTACGGTTCGTTGCATCAAAGTTTGAACAGTTGAATTTACTACTAAAGTTTGCTCTTGAGGCGGCTCAATTACTTCCATATCTTCAGTTCTACAGGAAGTACTTACAATGGCAAAAAGCATTGCCGTGATTAAAAGTTGCGTTAGTGTTTTCATATTCTTTTGGATTAATTTTTTGCTTCTTTATCTATACAACAACCATCAAATTAAAATCCCTGACTTTTTATTAAAAAAAAATTTAACTATCTTGATTTAGATATTTTTTTTTGTGGAAAAAGAATTAGAAACTCAGGTTTGTGAAGAACGTATTTTCGAAAGCATATACAGAAAGCTTTCGAAAAGCTTGCATGACTTCCTATATTATAAATATGGAAGCGCATGCAATCCAAATGATGCTACGCAAGAAGCTTTTATTAAGCTTTGGAACAATTGTGAAAATGTATCTCCCAACAAAGCAAAATCCTTCTTATTTACTGTTGCCAATAATATTATTTTAAACCAGTTAAAACATGAAAAAGTAAAGCTCAATTATGAGAAAACTCAAGTAAAAACACATACCAATGTAAGTCCTGAGTTCATCATGCAAGAAGCTGAATTTTTAGAAAAGTATCAAACCGTTTTGGCCAATATGAAAGAAGAATACCGCGTTGCTTTTTTGTTAAGTAAAGCTGAACACAAGAAACAAAAAGAAATCGCTGACATGTTAAACATTACTGTTAAAGTAGTAGAATACAGAATACACAGAGCTTTTATGATTCTTAAAGAGCAATTGGATGGTTTTACCTTAAAAAAATAGTCAGGGATTTTAAAACATAAGTTGTTATATAAAAAATGCACATGCAATGGACAATGATAATTTACTACATAAATGGCTGAATGGAGAGCTTACTGAAGCCGAATTACAAGACTTTGAAAAAAGTCCTGATTTTGAGCATTATCAATCTATTATAAAGTATGCAGAGAACTTTAAAGCTTCAAATTTTCAAAATGTTGACACCTATGAGAAATTTAAAGGCGAAAGATTGACTCCAAAAACCCAACATCGAAGTTTTATGAAAACTTTGATGCCTGCACTTAAAATAGCTGCAGCATGTATAATTATATTTGGGCTGTATTTCTTTTTTACTCAAAATTCTCTCATCACAATTACCACAATTGCTGGCGAAAAAACAAACATTACCTTACCAGATACCTCAACAATAGTGCTCAATGCTAGCTCTTCTGTTTCCTATCATAAAAAAGATTGGAAAGAAAATCGTCTGGTTACACTTGATGGAGAAGCGTTTTTTCAAGTTGCTAAAGGCGCAACTTTTGATGTTATTACCCAAAAAGATACGGTTACCGTATTAGGAACCGAATTCAATGTAAAAAAACGTTCAAATTACTTTGAAGTGACTTGTTATGAAGGTTCTGTAAAAGTTTCCACAGGAAACCACCAAAAAATATTAGCTCCTGGTGATCAACTAATTGTAATGAATTCAGAACTAATCGAAAGAAAACTAAGCGATACCAAGCCAAATTGGACTCAAAACTTTAGTACTTTTTCAGCAGTTCCATTACAAGAAGTTTTTGATGAACTTGCACGTCAGTTTGATGTAAAAATAACAACCACACATATTGACAGCGACCAACTTTTTACTGGAGGTTTTCAACATGAAAATCTAGAAAAAGCGCTCCAATCGGTTACTACACCTATGAATATACGTTATGAGTTTGCTACAGAAAAAAGTGTAATCTTATATGAAAAGCATCCATAAACTATATATCATCATAGTATGTGTTTTATTGTGTTCTATCTCTTGTTTGGGACAAAATGTTTCTTCTAACGCTTCAAAAAAAAACATTACTGAAGTTTTTGATATGCTGAAGAAAAAGTTTAGTGTAGAATTTAATTATGCACAAACACAACTTAAAGAAATAACCGTTACTACTCCTGACCTTTCAAAGACACTTCCGGAAATATTACTACAATTAGAATTGGAAACTCAATTTGCTTTTCAACAGATTGATAAACGATTTATTGTAGTACAGTTAAAAAAAGGTTTTTTATTATGTGGCTATTTAAAAAATAAAGAAGATAATACTCCTATTGACGCAGCTACAATTCAAGGAGCGAGTAATGCTACTACTAGTGACGAGAATGGTTTTTTTCGCCTGCGAATCACCAATTCGAATGAACGTATTACAATTCGCCATATTTCATACAAAACTGTTCAACGCATGAGTGATCATTTTACGACAAATGGTTGTGGACAGGTATATCTGCGCCCGCAAACAGAGCTCTTATCTAGTGTAATTATTTCTCACTTTTTATCAACAGGAATAAGCAAGCTTGGCAATGGTTCATTTAGCATAAACTTCAAAAATTTTGACATGCTTCCTGGTATGACAGAAAATGACGTGTTGCAAGCAGTACAAGCTTTCCCAGGTATTCAAAGTACAAACGAAACAGTATCAAACTTGAGCATTAGAGGTGGTACACACGATCAAAACTTAATTAAATGGGATGGCATTAAAATGTATCAGTCTGGCCACTTTTTTGGACTCATTTCTATGTACAATCCACAAATCACGCAAAAAGTAAAATTACTTAAAAATGGTACAGATGCTAGTGAAACTGATGGTGTTTCAGGTAGCATTCATATGGAAACTGCCAAAAATATTACAACGACTTTTAATGGAAATGCAGGTATAAATTTTACGGATGCCAATCTTTTTTTAGATACTCCACTGGGGAAAAAATCTTCTATTCAAGTAGCAGCTAGAAAATCAATTAATGATTTGATTGAAACTCCTGCATACACTGCCTATTTTGAACAAATTGAACAAAATACTGAAGTTGCCGAAAATCAAGAAAACATTGTTAACTCTAATAAAGATTTTGATTTTTATGATGCTTCTTTTCGCTGGTTGTATACTATTGATGAACGCAACGAATTACGTCTCAACGGAATTTTTGTTTCCAATACACTAAGTTTTACAGAAAACTTACAAACAGACAATATAGAGAACGCTCGAGAAAGCAACTTGCAACAAAATAGTTTTGCCGCAGGTTTATACTACAAAAACAATTGGAGAGATCAACTATTCACTACTGTAGAAATTTATGAAACAGATTATAAGTTAAAAGCAATTAATGCGAACGTATTAGACGCACAACGTTTTTTACAGGAAAATAAGGTTTCTGAAACAAGTGCCAAAGTACAATTCAATTACTTACACAATACAAATTTTAATATCCGTACTGGCTATCATTTTGTAGAAACTGAGGTCACTAATTTAGATGATATTGATGTTCCTTTATTTCGCTTGTTAATTTCAGAAGTTTTAAGAACACATGCCGTTTTTGCTGGAGTTGATTATAGCTCTGCTAATAAAAACACTCAGATTAGTATTGGCGGTCGTTACAATTATCTCGACAAATTCAAAAAACACATATTTGAACCACGGTTCAGTTTAAGTCATCAATTTTTAAATGATTTTATAGTTGAAGCACAAGCAGAATATAAACATCAAAACACTTCGCAAATTGTTAATTTTCAAAATGACTTTTTGGGTATTGAAAAAAGACGTTGGCAATTATCCAATGATGACAATATTCCTGTGCTTACTAGCCAACAAGTTTCCGTGGGCATTAATTACCAAAAAAACAATTGGCTTGCTAGTGTTGATACCTATTATAAAGCTGTAGATGGAATCACTACTCAAAGTCAAGGATTTCAAAATCAATATGAATTTACCAAAGCTAGCGGAATGTACAATGTGTTGGGTATTGATATGCTCCTACGGAAAAAATGGAACGATTTGAATGCTTGGCTAAGCTATTCATACATGAATAATGAATATGAATTTACAACTCTTGAACCTACTCCATTTCCTAGTAACTATGATATAACACATGCCATTACTTCTGGAATTACGTATTCATACAATGCATTAAAAGTAGGCGTTGGACTCAATTGGAGAACAGGAAAACCCATTACGACACCCGTACCTAATAATGCAATTTCTGAGGGAACAATAAATTACCAACCGGTAAACTCTTCTAGACTGGATGAGTACTTGCGAGTGGATATTTCTGCAAAATACACTTACGCGTTAAAAAACCAGTTACGGTTGGACCTAGCATTTGCTTTATGGAATATTCTAGATACTAAAAATTCTATCGAAAGATATTACAGGATAAATTCTCAAAATACTCTGACAGATATTCAGCGTTTCTCATTAGGAATCACTCCCAATTTGTCGTGTCGTTTATACTTCTAAAAATAGTAACATCTGCTTTGCAGCTAAACATTAAATTATTAAAAATCAATCATCCGGTTCAATATGAATAAGAACATTAATAAGAGAAGGAATTTTTTCTTTTAAATGGTTTTTTAACGAATGTGAAATTTCATGTCCTTCTTTTACTGTTTTCTTGCCATCAACAATAGCGTGTAAGTCTACATGATATTTCATTCCTGCTTTTCTTATAAAACATTTCTCTGTGCCCAACACACCGTCTACCTTTACCGATTCTTCTCGAATAACTTCTAAGAGGTCATCGTACAAGTGTTCATCCATCACTTCGCCCAAAGCAGGTCTAAAAATCAAATAGCTATTATATAAAATAAAAAAAGAAGCTAATAAAGCGGCCCAATCATCGGCGTTTTCATACCCTTTTCCAAAAATTAATGCTACCGAAATTCCTATAAAAGCCATTACCGAAGTTATAGCATCACTTCTATGATGCCATGCATCTGCTTTTAAAGACGAGCTGTGAGTTTCCTTTCCTTTTTTATAAACAATTCTAAATGATATTTCTTTCCATAAAATAATTCCTCCAAGTACATATAAAGTCCAAGATTCTGGTACTTCATGAGGTGTTTGAATATTTTGAATACTTTCATATGCTATCACAATTGCAGAAACAACTAAAAACGTAACGACCAAGAAAGTGATTAATGGTTCTATTTTTCCATGTCCATACGGATGATTCTCGTCTGCAGGTCGTTTGGCATATGTTAAACCAAACAAAACGAGTAATGAAGAAAATATATCGGTTGTAGATTCAATAGCGTCAGCAATAAGCGCATAGGAATTTCCAAAAATACCGGCTATTCCTTTAATCAAAGCCAAGCAAGTATTTCCTATTATACTAAAATATGTGGTGCGTATGGCTGTTTTTTCACTACTCAAAAGCCTAGAATTTTATTATGGTACGAATTAATTTTTTAATAGATGCACTCAACTTCTTTTCAATTCAAATAGATAAAGAAACATCATTTAACAACGCTTAAAAATACTAAGATTTTACAGCAAATTATCATCTTCTTTTATCTTTATGTCCTATAAATTATTCATACAATACGAAAAAAGCCTGAGCAGAAAGAAACTCAGGCTTTTAAAATTATTTACATTTTTTAGCTACAGCGAAGACAATTCAAATACTAAGTATTCCAATAGCCTATCAACTGTACTAAAGTCGTCGTCGTGGTTTTCCGTATGAAATGAAGAGTAGAATACGCCGCCGTCACCCACTAAAAATGTAAACGCCAAGTCTTTGTGTGCTGTAATTTCTGTACCCGTTGTATCTCGGTAGGTTACGGGTCCATTAAACCAACTTACTACAGTTGCATCGTTAGCACTTTCTACTACTTGCCAACCTGGTAAAAACTCATCGAGTAGAATAGTATCATCAGCAGCTAAAGTAATTCCGAAATTCACTTGTAGCCAAGCAATTAAATCAGGATCAAAAATGATTGCTTCTGTGGAAGTAGATCGTCCGCTTTTTTCAGCATCATAAAAATCTATATAATTAGGTCCATCAGAAATCCCTTGTACATATTTAAATGCCCAATCTGTTGCATATAAAATTCCTCCGTTAGTTACATATTGGACGATATTGTCATTATAGTTGGTAAAACTTTCACTCAATCCACAATTTAAAAAGAGAATATCATAATCTGCCAACATCATTGGAGATGCAATCAAATCTGCAAAAGTAAAGGATACGTTTGGTTGTAAATTACTTGTGTTTTCCGGTTCAAACATTCCAGAATCGTGTCCGTGATGCGTTCCATGATAGGTGCTATTAACGCCCGATCTGCCAACACCTATACCTTGAATAATATCAAACAATGGTTCTTGTGTAATTGGATTTACCAATCCAATATCATACAACACTGATTCAATATGGTCGTACGCACCGGTTACCACACCAATTTTTGGAAAAACATCAATAGGAATATTTGGAATTTGAATATCGTCATCTTCTGCAACTGTAATTGTCTTGGAAGCGCTGAATAGTCCTTTGGTTAACAAAATTTCGTATTCTCCTGCTGTTAAATTTGACAATACAAAACTTCCATCGGCGGCTGAACGTGTTTCCGAAACGATTGTTCCATCTTTACTTGCGGTGATTTTCCCATTCACAATAGGATCAATTGTATTGGGCGCGAAGAATTTACCTGAAATACTACTTTCTGCTAACGGAGCTGCATCCGTATCTTTTTCACACGAAAGTATACATAATACAAAAAGAAAAATTAAGGTAATCTGATATATTTTCATGAGATTTTTTTGATTGGTTTTATATGTTTGAGATGCGCAAAACGCTTGTTGGTTGCGTTGGTTTTACATTTTAATTATTTCACATACAAATGGTTAGTCGCACACTTCTGTACATAAAACAATTCAAAAACAGAAATTCCCCTATTCTAATACTTCTCTGAGCAGCAATTCGTTGCAATTGTTTTTATGCAGCGTTTGTTATCGCTCTGTTATTATTCTTTTTATTTCATCAATTTTACCGTATATTCGATACGAAACAAGCGTACATCTTACATAAATCACAAAGCGTACTAGATTCCGTCACATTCATGAAAACCATTGTCCCAATCGATACTGTCGAAGAACAAATAAGAGCACAATTTGAAAAAGTTTTTCAACTGCGTGTTCCCCATAAAGACGCGGTGTATCGAAGTAATGAGGAAGTTGAACGAGAGTATTTTAAAACAGGTGGCATATTTTATGTGAAGTATAGAATACATTACACAGTAGATGGCGAACAATGCCTGACCGATCGAATCATTTTATTTTTCCATAAAAATGGAGAATTGGCGTATTGCTTTTTCTATGACAATTTTGTAGTGGAACAATATCATAAGTTCGATCAAGATGGCGACAAAACAATCGAAGCAATTAAAAAGAAATAACACATGAAGATACAGATAGGAATTATTGCGATAGCATTCCTTATGATGGGAAATCTCGGCTTTTCTCAAGTACAAAAAACAGACAGTCTAGACATTAAAATTGGACAAATGATTATGCTAGGTATTGGCGGCGATACTGAGATTACAGCAGACAATAAAATTTTAGCAGATATCAAAGCGCAAAAACTAGGTGGTATTTTATTATATGAGAAAAACATTTCAAAAGAAAATTCTGTTGAAAAGCTCAAACAGCTCATTGCTACGTTGAAGAAAGACGCAGAATTACCACTCTTAGTAAGTATTGATGAAGAAGGCGGCCTCGTAAACCGATTGAAACAAAAATATGGTTTTCCAAAAACGGTTTCTGCAAACTACTTAGGTAATGTCAACAATATTGACTCTACCAAATATTACAGTGACATCATTGCACACAACTTGTTATCGTTGGGTATCAATGTAAATTATGCACCTGTATTAGATGTCCACAATCCGTTGAATCCGCCAATTGGCAAAAATGAACGTGCGTTTTCGGACAATCCACAAGACATCATCAACCATGCGCGACAAGTGATTCAAAGTCATCGTTACTTCAATGTCAAAACAGTGGTAAAACATTTTCCAGGGCATGGAAATTCACGACAAGATTCACACTACAATGTAACCGATGTGAGCAACTATTGGCAATTGCAAGAAGTGTTTCCGTATGTAAAATTGATGTATGAAGGCAACGTAGACGCGATTATGACAGCACATATTGTAAATGATAAATTGGACGACTCTAAATTACCTGCAACCCTTTCTAAAAAGATTATGACCGATTATCTACGCGGCGATCTTGGCTACAAAGGCGTTATTTTCTCGGATGATATGCAAATGAAAGCAATTGCCGATCAATTTGGTTTTGAAAAATCCATTCAAATGGCTATTCATGCGGGAGTAGATGTACTAATGTTCTCTAATCACATTCCGATGAAAGGGCGCGATATGATTTTGCCGCAAGACATTATTGATATAGTGAAGAAAATGGTCAATGACGGCGAAATATCCGAAGAACGTATCAACGAATCCTATCAACGAATTCTAAAATTCAAGTCAAACCTATAATTCGACATGAAAAAAATACTCATCACTGGCGGAACTGGTTTCTTAGGACGTGCGTTGGCACGAAAATTCCAAAAGGAACATCATGTGATCGCTTGCGGACGCAATAATTACCTCAACGAACGCGTTCGGAAAGTGGTGGGTTGTGAAGTGATTCCGATGGACATTACGAATATAGACGCTGTGCGGGAAACGTTGTCACTTGTAAAGCCTGACGTTATCATTCACGCGGCAGCGACCAAATATGTACATCTCGCAGAAAAATTTCCTAATGAGTGTTTGGATATCAACATTAAAGGTTCACAAAACATTGCGCGCGCGGCAATAGAACACCATGTACAAACCGTGATTGGCATTTCAACGGACAAAGCCAGTGTGAAAAACAACTCGTTTTACGGACTTTCCAAACGAGTGATGGAAAAATTATTTGTGCTGATGAACAACGATGCGCAAACACAATTTGCCTGTGTTCGGTTTGGCAACATTGCGTGGTCCACAGGTTCGGTATTTCCGATTTGGGAGAAAATGTTGAAAGAAAACAACAACCTCATCGAAACGACAGGCGCGCACATGCGTCGGTTTATCTTTTCTTTGGATGACGCAGTAGATTTGGTAAATACTTGCTTGACACATATTGAAACCACTCAAGGAAAAATACTCTGTCCACACATGAAAACGGTGTTGATGCAAGATGCGTTGGATTGTTTTATTGAACGCTTCGGCGGAAGCTACCAAAAGATTCCTGCACGTGCAGGCGAAAGTGTGGACGAAGTGATGATTGATCCGTATGAAACCCATGCCACAAAGATGATAGAACTAAACGGGAAATCGTTCTACTTGATTCACGATCATTCTGTGGAAGATGCAATTGAACATTCCGTCTCTACGGACAATCAGCCACTTTTAGAAAAAGAAGCCTTACAGCAATTACTAACCTTTGAAACCGACCATATATTTTGATTCAGCATGCGTTGATACTTGCCGCAGGAAGAGGTTTGCGCATGATGCCACTCACCAGCAACACGTCCAAAGCGATGATTCAATTCAATAATGCCATGTTGATTGGTAATTCCCTTAAACAACTTGTACAAAGCGACTTGCAAACCATCAGTATTACGGTAGGTTACAAAGGTGCCGAACTCGCCGAATACGCAATCAAAGAAGGTGTACACACTATTTTTAACACCAATGGAAAAGGAAATTCGTGGTGGTTGTATAACACCTTACTGAAACAATTGGACGAACCGTTATTGGTGTTAACCTGTGATAATATTGTAGAAATTGATCTCGATTGGATTTTTCAACAATACCAACAATTGAATGCACCTGCGTGTATGCTCATTCCTGTACAACCTGTAGAAGGAATCGAAGGTGATTTTATTCAACACACAAACCATCAAATTACACAATTAAGCAGAACAGACGTTTCGCCTATTTACGGTTCGGGCATTCAACTTCTCCATCCAAAAAAAATCAATCAAGCAACGCAACCCGTAGAAAGTTTTTATGAAGTTTGGCAACAATTGATGACTCAAGGATTGTTGTATGCATCCGAAACCTATACCAAACCGTGGTATTCAATCAACACACAAGAACAATTACATCTGGCTGAACAACTCTATCATACTCCAAAAGAATAAACTATATTGCTGTAATCAATACCACATACAGAAGCCAACGAAAACAACGTACCCATGAAAGCACAAATAGCAAGTATATTAACCGAAATTCTCGACGAAACCATTACAGTGGCAGACATTCAAGACGATACCAATTTGACCAGCGACTTAGGCATGACGTCACTCAATATGATGTATTTTATCTTGGAGATTGAAAATGTGTTTGGTGTGGAAGTCGATTTGGAAGAAGTTGACTTAGAAACCTTTTTCGTGTACAAAACCGTAAAAGCCTATATTGAACGCGAACAAGCTGAGTAAATGACCGCTTCGAAAGCTCATACCATCACTATTTTGACGTCCGTTATTGGCTATGGTATCTACTTTCCTGCGCTAATCGTTTATGAACAACTCAAAGCGCTTAACTACGACGTACATATCTATTCTATAGAACGCTATTTTACGGAAGAAGCCACAACGGCGTTTGAGGATACCAAAAAAGCTTTTCAAAAAGACGTGCGTTTGGTGCAAATTGCTTCGCGAATTCCAGTAAAATACACGCAAAAACTCAGTAACGAAAAAACTGAAGCATTGCTTCAAGAATGGGCAAACAACGTTTCGACACATTTTTTATGCTTTTCTGGATTGTGGTTGGATACGTTGGAAACCTATACAAAACAGCATCCTTCTTGTACGATTGATATCTGTCGTGTGGATTCGGCAGTTTCTGCTACGTGGGAAGCCTTAAAACGACATCATGATTTGATTGCAAACGATTTCTCTTTTTTCAATGCGCAAACCAACGAGATTAACTATGTGTTGCACATTCCCGAAGTACAACCTCTTCCCTATTCGGAACGTGCAGACGCAGTTGCCATGCATGGTGGCGGTTGGGATTTAGGAGAATTTACCAAAATGACCAATCATTTTACGAACGCGTATCATGTGAATTTAATTGTAAATGCCGCACCGAAGCTTTCTACAGAAAACATCACGTTGTATGCGAATCAACCGAATTGGAATCCGCTATACGATGATGGATTTCCGTCATTTGGTAGAATGGAAAGCGACTCTACACTTCTCTTACAAGACTATCAAAAACATCCTGGGATTTTAACCGTACTCGCCCAAAGCAAAGCCATTGTGAGCAAACCTGGCGGTATGACCTTAATGGATTCTCTCATTACAGAAACACCGTTGCTTTTCTTAAAAACTGTGGGAAAGAACGAGCAAAGCAATCAACAGTTATGGGAACAGTTGCAGTTAGGTATGTCACTTCCAAACTGGCTACAAAGCGAACAAAAAGCAACGCTTTTACAAGAAATGCAGACAAATCTTCTTGCCATAAAGGCAAAAACTCCTTGTTTTATCACGGCATATACCAACTTAATCGCTAATTTAGACACGCATGCAACCCAAAAGTAATAAGCCATATACAAAAAAAGCACTGCAACGCTTTAAGGAAAAGATTGATTTTACGCGGAAAACTTATGCGGAGCGGATGAAAGATCCAACCTATGCAACCGAAGTGCCGAACGAGATCGGTTTGAAACTGACCAATCGTTGTGACTTGCGCTGTACGCATTGTTTTCAGTGGAATGATATTGGTTTTCATCGGGAGTTGGACAAGAAAGAAGTGAAAGTACAAGGCGATTTGGATATCGAGATTGTTAAAAAATTACTGGAAGAAACCCGCGAACAGCAATCGCATATTTATTTGTGGGGCGGCGAACCGATGATTTATGCCTATTGGAACGAATTGGTAGAACTTCTTTCGAACGATCCTCGCGATACCGTGGTATGTACCAATGGGTTGTCCATCAAACGAAAAATAGATTCGCTCGTAAAGATTTCTGAAAAACTTACGACGTTGGTCAGTGTGGAAGGTTTGGAAGCACAGCATGATAAGTTACGTGGCAAAGGTACGTTCAACAAGATCATGAACAATGTAGATTATTTGATTGAACTGCAACAGCAAGGTGTGTACAAAGGACATATTTCGATTGCGGCGGTGTTTAGTGAAGAATTGATTCCGCATTTGTACGAATGTTGCGAATATTTTGAAGCGAAAGGAATTGACACCTTATACTTTAATTTTCCGTGGTATATTCCCGAAGACGAAGCGGAAAAGATGACAGATTTTTATAATGAACAGTTTGCTTGGTTGGAACGACCGCGCATTCGCAAGCGCACGTGGGAATCGTTTGATTTTCATATTGATGTTGCGAAGTTGGGCGAACTGCTCGCGCAAATTCACCGTATTTTAGAAAAAACATGGAACATTCGCATTCGTTTTCAACCAGACTTAGAGTTGCACGAAATTGAAGCCTATATTCGTGGAAAATCGCAAGCGCCTTCCTGCAAAGCGACATGTTTAGGTATTTCCAATCGTATGGATGTGATGCCGTCGGGCAATGTGGTTTCTTGTAAAAAGTTTACCGAATTTAAAATGGGCAACTTATACGAAAACAATCTCAAAGACGTATGGCATGGCGACACCTTTACCAAATTCCGCGAAACACATAACAATGAATTGATGCCGATTTGTTCCAAATGTGAGATTTTGTTTTCGAATGGGATGTGATGTCGACTGCGCTTGATCAACTATGTTTTTAGAAAGTTCTAAAGATTTTTGCAGGAATTCATAAGAGAGACACTTATACAACAACTACGAATGTAGTCATTTTTCATGGGATTATTGGGTTGTGGAACGGTTATTACTATTTAGTATAGTTTTTATTTATCTAAAATTTCAATTATTCCTCCAGAAAATACCAAAATCGAAGCACCTAACATAATATAACTCCAGAGTCTATTAGAGATAAAGAAAAAATGATTAAACATTTCGATTCTTTGCTTCTTTCCGTCTACTTCTATATAATCATAACTTGTTAAATATGTCCAAATAAATGAGATAAACAAACCAACTCCTAAAACAATTTGAAAATCATATCCGCTTAAAAAGATTCCGCCTATGCTTTCTTTCAAAAACTTGTCTAAGAATATTATTCCTAAAACTGACACCACAAGATATACAGGAATTAAAATTCCACGGTTTTTATATATAAAAATCATTTACAGATAGCTTTTGTTTTAGAATCCAATTCTAGATAGTTATTCAATTTCAATTACAGGTTTTTTTACGCTTTAATTTACAATATTTATTTGTTCATTTCTTTCGATTAAGCGATTAAGCCGCTGTTTTTATATACGTTGTGCCAGTTACACAAGTCTAAAATATATAAAACTACTTAAATCAATTGAAAATAGGTATGCTTTTATGAGATTATAATCTTTTGTAATAGTTAACTACGTGTGGTGCTTTTTTTTATTCCTTTTAGGTTTCCGTTTTCTGTTTCAGAAATTTTGTAATCATTATTATGCCACGAAATTAGCCCAAACAAAGTCTCATCATCTGTTCCTTGTAATCTGAACATTCCATTATTTCGTTCTATAAATTCAGCAATTATTCTATTGTTAATTTTCTTTTTATAAAAAAGGTTAATCGTGTCTTTTATCAAAATATAAGGTGTCAAAAGAAATCCACGCCTTGACCACCAACCAGCAAATACATTTATTAGAAACGATTTTATTTTTTTATTTCTGCTACAACTCGAGCATAGGATTCTGTTTTCGGTTGTATTATTGCAAAAAAGGATTACCGAAACAATTGTATTAAATTCTTGTCCAATTAATTTATTTTCTTTTAATCCGCAATTTGGACATTTTAAATTTTCAATATTTCGAAGTAGAGTTTGCTTTTCAAAGTCAGATAAAGTATTGGTTTCCGCATCTATCCAAGTAATAAGTTTTTTGTCTAAATTCCGTTTCTCAATTTCCTCTTTTAGTATTCCGAGTACTCCCTTTCGTAATTCTTTAGATTCATTCCGGGCAATATTCTCAATTTTTGAATCTGAAAACCCTTTGTAGTTTTCTTTTATTTCTTCAATCTTACACATTCAGGTTACATTCGGTTTAAATTGTGTACAACGTTAATATATGATGTTGTTGGTAATTATTTTTTTTTTAGTCCATTTATCATTTTTGAATTCAAAACTTAGGACGTCTTCCCCTTCCATTTCACCTCCAGAGCAAGAAGGTTCCCAACAGGTAAACTCCTTAAAATCACCATTTTTGGTTCTTGTAACTCCTCTCATATTATCACCAATCACCCAAAAAAATTCTTTCCCATTGATTCGTTTAAAAACTTTCACTTCATAAAGCTCAGACCAGAATTTAATTTCAAATTTTTCCGTTCCGTCAATAATTTTGATTCTTTTTGTGCATTCAGGATCTCTAAATACCCAGAAATTGTCAGTTATCGACATTTTGATTGTTACATTTTCATCCTCAATTTTAAAAGTTCCTCTAGGGAAATTACTTCCAATAACATACAGAATAATGATAACTGATAAAATAATTAATAGTTTTTTCTTCAACATTATTCTTTTATGATTACTAACAACGTGTCGTATATGGTTTCGTTGTATATTTAAGCACTAAATTTAGCAAAAAATAGATAGAAAATCCACGAAGATTTTCGTAAATGGGCTTACACTAGCAATTAATTCTATATGGTGTTGGCAAATCGTTTTTATGTTTTTTCTTTTTTCGATTTCCGTTTTTCTTTTCGTCTTTCACTTTTTGATTTTCGATTATAACTCGCTAACCAACTTATATATTTCTCTTTAAACAATTTTCCTCCATCTTGTTTAATCCAAGGTAAATAATACTCAATTAAGTTTGGATTATTTTCACAAAACTTCATCGTGCAATTTTGAACTCCAGTCAAAAGAGCAAATGGCATCCCTTCAATTCTGTCAGCTATAATTATTGCTAATTCTCCTTTCGTCAAATTCCGTTTATTACATTCCGATTTTATTTCAGTCAGAGTTGAGTCAGTAAAAAATTCCGTAAGAATTGGTAACGCTTTTTCTCCGAAATCCATAATTTTTTCGGCTTGCGTTGTTTTTATAATTCCGATAGAATTTTTCGTTTTCGCAATTTCGTTTAATAATAAGTCAATTTCCGATTCAGTTTGTGAAAAACTAAAATTGAGATTCAGAAGAATTATCAAGTATAGCAATACAGTTTTATTCATTCCGTTTAGATTTATTTTCAAATCTATTTCTTGTTTATCTATTCCGAAACTCTAAATGAGTGAACGATATTTCCAATTAATTATTGAGTTCTATTAAATGTTTTATAACGGTAACGTATAAGAATAGTAGCGGTGTTTTACGCACTTACTTTTCGGTTTGTTACTGTCTTTTGATTTATATATTTCACTTTCATTTTAGCGACTAAACCGCTATTATTTTTATACAATGTTAGGCATCGTTTTCTTCTCGAAATATTTCATTTTCCTCTTGCCAATACCAATTTTTGTCTAATTTTCTTGAAAACACAATTTGGTAAGCTCTCTCAAATAACTCGTCAAAAGTCAGTACATCAATATTTCGATTGTTTCTTCTGAACCTTTCAAGGGTCTTATTTTTTAAAATATTCGTATTGTCCAATTCATTAATAGGAAATTCTCTCTTTTTATTTCCAATTAGCAATAGTGCTTTGGGGTCAATAGTGTCTATTCCGTCTTTTGGTATTCTCTTATTTTCGCTATCAAGAAAAACCTTTGTTTCAAATGACTTTTCCAATTCATTTTTTTGACCTAAACATTGACTTATACCTTCTATGAAGTCAGTTGTAAAATCCCAAGTATTCGCCCTTCCTTTCGATTTTGTTGTCTTAAAAATGTTCGCAGAGGTGTGTTTAAGTTCTATAAGTGTTGTGAATTCAGAAATTCCAAACAAATCTACTTTGGGGCTTTCTCTTCCTTCAGAATTTTCGATGCCTACTTTTTGTTCATCCAAGAAATCTGATATAAACCTTAAATCAGCATTCAAACCAAGTATCCAATCGTTATTTTGAAGAAAATGATGCCATATATGTTCTTCGCCTGGTTGTATGTCAAACTTTTCTCGGTAATGCTTTTGGCTCTCTCGAATATTTTTCAAGAGGTAATAAAATGCTTTTAAATTCCTTTTGCGATTTTCAAACGTTAACGTTTTGAGTTGATTGTAGTTTAAATCCGAAATTCCAATTAACTCCTTTAAATCTTGGATTTTTTCTAACTCATTTTTGTCTGTAAATTTAAGAATGTAATCTTCTTTAGAAACAACTTGAAATGATTTTTCAAATTCTTCAACATCTACCAAATCCTTATAGTTATACAGAAATCCTATAAATTGCCAAAAGCGAATAGCGTCTTCAGACTCATCAAACTTGATTGTGACTTTGTCTCTGCTTTTAGTTGATTGTATGTTACCATCATTTGCAATTCTTTTAAATGCTAATCTTGGAAGATACTTCTCAGTTTGGCTTGACTTATGAAATGAAATGTCGCAGATTGTTCTTGACCTTGAATTTCTTGCAATTAAAAAGCTATTATAAGCTATATCGCTATCTGCCAAATCCCAAATAATACATTTATCCTTAGCATTAGTTTCTATGATTTCAATTTCGGCTAAATCGCGTTCGATTAAGTCAAATAAATTATCAAAGCTTGTTCCTGTTCCTAATGCCATTGATGATGTTGGTTTAAATGATGCCTAACATATGTATAACAGGAATTCCTGTTTATATACTAAATTAGGTAACTAACAGGAACTTTTTTAATCAAAGCTTCCTGTTATTTTTATAAATGTAAAACAAAGATTACATATACGCAATGCGGTTTTCCGTAATCCATGTAAAAAATCTTCTTTTTCTAGCTTTAAAAAAAGGGGTGAAATCCACTAATTTTTTATACCAGAAAAGGTATCTGCAAAAACCTCAGCAGGTTTTCCCAAAAAGGTACTGAGGAAATGACCAAAACCTGCTGAGGTTTTTGGTAAAAGTACAGGAGGTTTTTTCCGAAAGATGCTGTGGTTTTGCGCAAACCATATAAAACCTTTATTTTTAATGAGTTATACTTTTATTAATTAAAGAGATTACTTCAGTCACACTTCCTTCATAATGACGTTTTATTTTGTTTCCTACCTGTATTGCGACTATACTTAACATGACACACTCGAACGGACATTTGTATAACTTAAATAATCATCAACGAAACTGCTAAACTCACATACAGTTTGTGAAACCAATCCTTTTTCCTACATTTAAAACAAAAGAAAACCATTCGTGCAACTCCAAACATTGCTACAACACAAAAATCCCAACGTTGTCTATCTCCATACAGAGAAAGCAGCGTATACGTATGCCGATATGTCTGCGTTTGTTGTGAGTTTTACACAGACGTTTTTGGAAGATACGAATGAAGTGATCGCTCTGAAAATAAACGATCAAGCGTTGTTGATGGGCTGCATTTGGGCATGTATACAGCATGCACAATCGTTTGTAGTGTTACCGTTTCAAACAACTCCTGTATTAGAGAAAGCATTACTTTCAGAGGCGTTGTGCGACTTGGTGGTTACTTCCAAAGAAATACTTTTTGAGAAGCTAGATGTACGTAATCTGACTACGTATCACATCAAAGTACAAACCGAAAGACCAAAGCGCAAACACATTTCAAAAATCGGTTTTGTATCGAGCGGAACGACAGGAACACCAAAGTTAATCTGGAATACGTTTGCACAGTTCGAAACAAGTTTGGAGTGTATTTCTAAAGAACAGTTGATGCCGTACTGCAAACAGCAACACGTATTGTTGACGCCTTTTTTAACGCATTCATACGGGTTTAGTGCGATGCTCGAATATACCTTGGGCAATAGCATCATCTACTTGCCGAGCGAAGCGTCGTTTGCAGGCTTATTTCGCTTGTTGGCGAAGAAAGAGATACAGGCAAAAATTACTGCCGTAGAAGGTGTTCCGTATCTGTATTCGCAATTGTTGGTACTGCAACAAAAGATTCGTTTTCCGAATGTGCAACATCTTGGTTTTGGAGGTGAATTTGTACATGACGTACTACTCCAAACATTACACGACCTGTATCCAAAGGCTTCGTATGCCATTCGCTATGGTATTTCGGAGATTCCTTCGGTGATTGCATTGAACACTTTTACTACTCTTGAAGAGAATACCCATTCGTATGAAATACTGCCTTGTTATTCAATCACAATCGACGAGGAAATGGTGGTGCATTCAAAAGAGTTGTTTACACCAATCTATACAGGTGATGTTGGCTATGTGAAGAATGACCGATTGCATATAGAAGGCAGATATTCATCATTTATCAAGGTAAAAGGGTATAAAGTGTCGCCTACGTATGTGGAAAATGCGTTACTGAACTCGCAAATGACCCAAGAAGCACACGTTTTTTTAAAGAATGACACACTCATTGCATACGTAATTTCTACCGAGAAGGTTGATAAAGTTGCCTTGAAAACCTATCTTCGGAATCAGTTGCCGCCATATGCAGTGCCAGATATTATTAAAGAAGTAGAAAGCATTTCCAGAACCAGCACCGGAAAAATCAATAGACAGTCCAATGAGCGTACAGATATTTAATCTTTTAGGCATTTCGCGCGATTCTATTTTTGAAGAAAAAGTATCGTTTGCTCAGTATTTGACCGATTTTATCGAGCAGACCGACACTTCAACTTTTGCTGGAACCTTATTGCCTGAATCGATTGAAGGCCCGATTAATCCATGGTTTTTTGCGCAAGAAATGTTGTCGAAATCATCCAAAGTACCGTTTATCGCGATTAATCCATGTTTTGTACATCCGTTATATGTCGTGCGAAATTTATACAATCTGTCTACATTTTACCAACGACGTATCTACCTCAATTTTATTACAGGAGGCTCAGCAGCAGATTCGTCAAAGATTGGCGATTCCCTTTTTAAAGAAGCAAAGTACAAACGACTAGCAGAATTTATCACAATTGTACAGGAGTTATTGACTGCTAAAGAAAATGAAACCTATTCGTTTCAGGGAGATTTTTATACGCTCGACCAGATTGTTTTTAAAGGTTCACTGCCTTCCGCGTTGCAACCTGTGTTTCATATTGCAGGAAGTTCTGAATTTGCGCAACAATTGATTCAGCAGAAAGGCATGACACAATTAAAAATGGGCGAACCATTGTCTAATCTTTCTTTAAATGCTTTTCAAAAAATTAGCTATCATTTTGGAGTGATTACTAGAGAAACGTCTGAAGCAGCGCAGGAAGTGTTGGACACTTTTTCTAAAGCAAATCGAAAGCGAAGCATTTTACAGCACATATCCATCCAACAATCGCAGTCGGTTTGGAAACAACAGGTGTATGATCGTCATAAAAATTCAGCCAATGATGGCGTATACAATCTACAACCGTTTGTCAACGGCTATACAGATGTTCCGTATCTGGTAGGCAGTTATGCCGCAGTGCGCGACTATATGCAAACGTATGTCAATCAAGGTGTGGAAAGTATGATTGTAGAAATTCCCAAAACAGGGCATAATGAACTACAAGAAATCAATAATGTTATTCAACAATTGTCATAGATATTACAAAGAATATATTTTCCCTGAATACAATACTGCCTGTACCCAATACGAGTGTATTTGATACAGGCAGCATTTATTTTATAATCGTTTTTTTTTTATGCTTCTCTTGAAGGTGCGATTGGCAACTTGTGTTGATTACAACTACATGTTGGATCGTCACAATCCGCCGTTCTATGGTTTAAGTTCAAGTCTCCTTTAAATCCTCCTAAAAGAGTTTCTTTTTCATGAACTTTTAATACTTTTATTTTCTTGTTTGTTTTCATCTGTGTGGTTTTAAAGTAATTACGATACAATATAGCCATTATTTTGACACTGTGCGAGTTTTGAGCGATTTTTTTCCAATCTATATCCATAAACTACAACATTTCGGTGGAGTTTTTTATCCTTTTTTAGTGACTATGTACATCGTTTTGAGTGTGAACTTTACTTATTTTGATAGGCTTCAAAATTCATCTTGATATAAATAGAAGGCATAAAAAAACTCCTCAAGTTGAGGAGTTTTGTAGTATTTAATTACGTTTTATTTTCGGTTTGTGTTTGCCTTTTTCTGTGCTTCGGCTTGCTCCATCATTTCCTGCATTTTACGTTGGAAACGGTTTTGCTTTTTAGGTTTTTTCTTATTTTCTTCAATTTGCGCATGAATCTTATCTTCATCAATGATGTAATTTTTGATGACTAACATGATTCCGATGGTAATTAGGTTCGACACAAAATAGTACAAACTTAATCCACTTGCGTAGTTGTTAAAGAAGAATAACATCATTAGTGGAGAGAAATACATCATGTATTTCATCATTTTGCTCATGTCAGGCATTCCTTCTTGCGCAGGTTGTTGTGCTGCCATTTGCTGACCTGTAGTCATACGCATGTAAAAGAATATTGCTACAGATGCTAAGATTGGGAATAAACTGATGTGATCTCCATATACAGGAATGTTAAATGGAAGTTGTACAATGGTATCATAAGAAGATAAATCTTCTGCCCACAAGAAACTCTTTTGTCTTAATTCAAATGCCGAAGGGAAAAACATGAAGAGTGCATAGAATACAGGAATTTGCATTAAGGCTGGAATGCATCCTGCCATAGGACTCACACCTGCTTTGCTGTATAATTTCATTGTTTCCTGTTGCTTTTTCATTGCATCGTCCTTGTATTTTTGGTTGATCTCATTAATCTCTGGACGAATGACCTTCATTTTTGCTTGTGACAGGTACGATTTATACGTAATTGGCGACAATAATAAACGCACTAAGATTGTCATTACAATAATTGCAATACCTGCTGGTAACATGGCACTTAGCAATCCAAATAACGGAATTAGGAAATAACGGTTAATCCATCCAAAGATTCCCCAACCTAACGGAACAATTTCGTCTAGGTTTCTGTCGTACGCTGTTAAGACATCGTAATCAGTCGGACCATGATATAAGTCCATAGTGTAATTCAACTCACCTCCTTGCAATTCTAAAGGTACTGTAGTGGAGAAGTTTTTTAAGAATTCAACATCTTTTTCAGGCATTTCACTGTCTACAATATTTTCTGTAGAAATTGTTGCCGTTTTAAACGCTTGATCGGTTAATAGTATTGATGAGAAGAAGTGTTGTTTGTAACCTAACCAAGTGACATCGTTGATTTTTTCTTCATCTGTACCTTGTCCTAAATAGCTATCTTTTCCTTCGTCATATTCATAATGTAAGTCTGTATAGCGATTTTCATATGTAACACTTTTAGCATGTCTGAAACTTTTTAGTTTCCACTCCATATTGATTGGCTGACTTCCATTGATTACGCCATTTAATCCTTGCGAACGTACTGTAAAGTCGATCATGTAATCGTCTTTCATTTCGTATCGATACTCTAAGAATTTGTTGGGAGCTACTTTTAGTTTCATAGAAAGTACCTTGCTATCTCCATTTTCTGTAAAGGTTGGTTCAAAAGCAAGATCTTTTGTATTGATGACACGATTATCGGCTGTTGTTAAGTTAAGTCCAAATGAGGCATTCCCATCTTTTACTAGGTATACTGGCAATGAGTCATACGTCACTAAAGGTTCAAAATTACCTTTAACCATTTGTCCTTTAACCTGTGCTTCAACAATTTGACCACCTTTGTTACTAATTTTTAAAGACAGTAATTGGTTTTCAAGCGTTGTTACTTCTTCCGCAGATACTTTATCGGCGTTGTATCCAAAAGCACCAAGTTTATTTTTGTAGTTGGCAACTTGTGTAGAATCTGTCAAGTCTAACGTAGCTTCTTGTTCTGCAACTTTATTAGCCACAGTAGTTTGTGAGTTGACTTGTTCTGTTTTGGCTTTTTCTGCTTCTGCAGCCGCTTCTTCTTCTGTAGGTTTTGTAGTATTGAACCAAAAAACTGCAATTAAAGCTATTAAAGCAAATCCTATAAATTGTTTGTAATCAAACTTGTTTTCTTCCATCTAATCGTTAATTTATACTAATCTCATAAAAAGGCATCTACAATTAGGTAGACACCTTTTATGTGCTTTTGTTACTCAAAAAAGTATCCAATTTGTCTTTTTATGCCAAACTGGCATCTTGTTGGGCTTGCGCATGTGTTAAAGCAGCCTTTACAAAAGCGACAAATAATGGATGCGGATTGGCTACTGTACTTTTGTATTCTGGATGGTATTGAACACCTACAAACCAAGGATGTGATGGCAATTCGACAATTTCTACCAAACCAGTTTTCGGATTTAACCCTGTAGCTAATAATCCTGCTGTTTCTATTTTTTCTTTGTAATCGTTATTAAATTCATATCTATGGCGATGACGTTCTAAAATCATTGATTTCCCATATATGTCATACGCTCTACTTCCTGCTTTCAATTCACATTCCCATGCTCCTAAACGCATCGTTCCTCCTTTATTTTCTACATCTTTTTGTTCCTCCATCAAGTTGATTACTGGACTTGCTGTTTTAGGATTCATTTCTGTAGAGTTGGCACTTTCTAAGCCCAATACGTTTCTAGAGAATTCAATTACTGCCATTTGCATTCCTAAACAAATACCCAAGAAAGGTACATTGTTTTCACGCGCATATTGTACCGCTTTGATTTTCCCTTCTATCCCTCTATCTCCAAAACCAGGTGCTACAAGAATTCCATCTAAATTTTTAAATGTATTATTGATGGTTTTCTCTGTAATATGCTCTGAGTGAATAAACTCTACCTGTACTTTGATTTCGTTTTCAGCTCCTGCATGAATAAAGGCTTCTAAAATAGATTTGTAAGAATCTTGTAATTCGACATATTTTCCAACCAAACCAATAGTTACGGTATCTGTTGGATTTTTAAGCTTTTGAAGGAATTTATTCCATTGAGACAAGTCTGGAGTTTCCTCTTCTGTGATTGCTAATTTTTTTAATACAACGGTATCTAATCCTTCTTGCAACATTAAGTTAGGCACATCGTAAATCGTTTCTGCATCAATTGATTGAATAACAGCTTCACGTTTTACATTGCAGAATAATGCTAGTTTATGACGCAATTCTTCAGAAAGTTCATGTTCCGTTCTACATACCAACACATCTGCTTTGATTCCGCTTTCCATTAAGGTTTTTACAGAATGTTGAGTTGGTTTTGTTTTGAGTTCGCCCGCAGCAGAAAGGTACGGCACTAATGTCAAGTGGATTACAATTCCGTTGTTTTCTCCTAATTCCCAAAGCAATTGACGCACTGCTTCAATGTAAGGTAAAGATTCAATGTCACCTACGGTTCCTCCTATTTCAGTAATCACAATATCATAATCGCCCGAATTACCGAGAATTTGGATACGTTCTTTAATTTCATTCGTGATATGTGGAACTACTTGTACCGTTTTACCTAAAAACTCACCTCTACGCTCTTTTTCTATGACACTTTGGTAAATACGACCTGTTGTTACGTTATTTGCTTGTGAAGTAGCGACATTTAGAAATCGTTCGTAATGTCCAAGATCCAAATCTGTTTCAGCGCCATCATCCGTTACATAACATTCGCCATGTTCATACGGATTTAGTGTTCCTGGATCAACATTGATATAGGGATCTAGTTTTTGAATGGTGGTTCGATATCCTCGTGCTTGTAACAATTTCGCTAGAGAAGCAGCAATAATACCTTTTCCCAATGAAGAAGTTACACCGCCAGTAACAAATATGTATTTGGTGTTTGTCATTCGTAATAGTGTGTTGTGTTGTTGTATTCGGCGGCAAAAGTACAAAGAAGAATTTATAATTACTAAAGGTTGAATACCTATTTTTTAAGTGTATTCAACCTTTGTATTTTTTAGTAATAAAACTGATTATCAGCAAGCTATATCACAACTCTTGGTTACTCTTCGCCTTCATCGGAGGTATTTTCGTCCTCATTATTTCCTTTTATGATTCCAATTGCTGTATTGATGACTGTATGTAAGATGCTGTTTTTTAGATGTCCTAACTTAATTTTTGAAACACCTGCCGCATATAATCCTTTGAGAACAACAAGATCTTTTTGACTTTCTATTAACCATTTATAATCTTGAATAGTTAAATTTCCTTCTGCTAGTAAAGTTGTCCAACGTTCTAATTTTTCTTTGGAAGCATTTAAAAAATCTTGTACATCTTTTTTTGCTTCAGATTTAAGGTCATCAAATTTTGCTCCCATGAGGTCTAGCAAATTTCCTTTGATTTCTTTTAAAATATCTTTGAATTCCATTGTTGAGTCTTTTAGTGTTATTGAATTCCTAATATGGCTTTTAATTTATTTTCTGCAGCAGGATCTTTTTTGCCTTCATACTCAAGAATTAAGTTTAAAGCTTCTTCCACTTGTCCTTTAGCTTCGGTTACAAAAAAACTAGATAATTGTCCTTCATTTTTCCATCGCTTTAGAAAACCTGCAACAAGGTTTTTTTCTGGATTGGCAATCATTTTCCACATGGCGTAACTGATTTGATTGTTGGGTTTATTTTTTTCATATTCAACCATTTTGTCCAATTCAGTTTCAAAGTTTTCAATCGCTGCTTTTTGCGACTCGTACGAAGAAGTTGCTTTGTCCATCAAGCGTAGAGCATCTACTTTTAGTTCGGTTCCTTTTTGATACGAATATTGATCAAAAGCCGCCGTTCGCAAGGAGGCGCAAGAGGTAACTAACAGCAATAGCAAAGCACTTAGGTATGCTGTATAATAACGTGTTTTCATGTTGTTTTGGTTATAGATTAGAATAATTCTTTTTGTACTCGTTTGATTGCTTCTATATGATAGCGAATGATTTTTGAACGTCCTTCACGTGTCATGAGAATGGATTTACATTCTTCTTCATTGTCCATAAAGAAGTTTTCTGTTAAAATAGCTGGCATTTTGGTACGTTTCAACACATAAAAGTGCTGTTCTTTATCCAAATCACCATCAGAAAAATCTGTTCTTAAACGACGCTCAGGAAAAGTCCTTTTGTACTCTTCTCCAAAAACAGTGGCAATTTTATCGCTTTTTGTGTCTCCTACCGAGGTAAATACTTCGCTGCCGTGTCCGCCACCTGCATTGGAATGTACACTGAGATAAAAACAATTTCGAGCACCAAATTTATTAGCTCTTTTTACGCGAGTTTCTAGTGTGACATCTCTATATTCAGGAGCTAAGTTTACATACGGAATTTGCAGTGTGGTCAATTCTTCAATAATTCCGTTAACAATTGCGCGATTGAATTCTCCTTCAAAGAGTTGCGAACCATCGTTCCAAATGGGAGAACGTTTCCCTGGAGTTTGATAAATTCCATTAATCAATCCACCATGACCGTTGTCCAGCAATACTATCATAGTTGTTTGTTTTTAAATAAAAAATCCTTTTACAAACTATACCAAGTGTATTGATTTTACGTATATTTTTTTTTGTAAAAGGAGGATTTTTAAAGGTATGGAATATTTCAAGAATGCCGAAAGGGGAAAAACACCTTTTCCGTCTTTGCAGGTTAAATATGTATGAATGTATGGTGGACGTTATTAGAATTTGAATACCTACGTTACATATGTATTTTGAGAATAGTATTGTTTGTATCTAACAAAAGCTATCTGTTTCTGAATATTCCTGAGAAACAGATAGCTTCAATAGTATTTGCTCAAAAAGGTCTTTTGAAAGGTTAAAAACCTTTTTATTATTTAACAATCTTCAGTATAATCAGCTACGCATATCATCCAATTATATGTTTTATTTGGACAATCACAGCTGTCTACACAACTACCTCCTAGTCCTTCTGACACAGCCGGAGTTATAGTAACTATCGTTGTCGTAATTTTAGCGCCTCCTGTTACTTCGTTTAATTTACTAATCGTTTCTTTTTGAAAACTCAGTTTTTCAATACTTCTTTTTTTCTTCATAATAAATGTTTTAATGTTAGCTAAAACTCATAGGTATTCTGAAAGAATGATAAAATTTCGATACGCAATGAATGCATCAAATATATCTGCATAAAAAACTCAAACGCACTATTCATAAAGCTTTGTGATAGATTACCACAGAAATAGTGATGAATTAAAAGTACGATGTGATAAAATAAGACGTTTTTGGGATGGTTTTTTACCAACTACACCTATACATTTATATTCCCAAATATACTTATATGGACTAGGCTTTGAAGTAATAAATCCGTCTTGTGTGATATTCTGAAATTCTTATTTATGAAACTGCTTCTGGATATTACGAATTAATGGTTCTAATCCATTGATTTTGATATCTAGCATTTGCTCCAATTGCTGCCCTAACTTTCCTTTCGGAAATCCTTTTTGACGATACCAGATGAGATAAGCTTCTGGCAAGTTTACCAAATACCGGCCTTTGTATTTACCAAAAGGCATTTTGGCATGCGCCAATTCTACCAGCAGTTTTTGCTGTGATGCTTTATCGAAAGGATTGTTCATTTTACTTTACAGGCTTGTGATATTTTTCAAGTTTTTTAAGTTCAGAAGTAATTTTATTTTCCCATTTTAGTTGTCCTTCATAGTTACGGGAATAATCAGAACCTTCATCATATGCATTTTGCATAGCTCGTAATTCTTTGTTGACCTGATCGTATATTTTGGAAATTTCTTTTTGGATATTCTTTGTGAATTTAGTGTTTTGGATGCGTTTTCGAAGTTTTCGGGCATGTAATTCTGTGATATCAAAATGCAATTGTTCATGTCCAAGTACTGTATCATTAACTCGCTCTTTGAGATACCATGATTTTTCAGGATAGAATTGCGCTATCACTTGTGTGGTATATTCAATTTTATTACTGTTAGAGAATGTTTTGGCACTGTACCCGTAGGTAATTCCAGAAGCTGTTATCGCAACTGCATCTGAGTCATAATCTGGCGTGCCTTCAAAGTTTCCCCAATGCAATTTTTGATCTTTAGACCAAGTAATGGTTTCTTCACTTTGAACCAATAAGAGTAAACAGATAGCAGTTAAGTATTTGTACATTTATTTCCAATGAAATTCAACAATCTTTTCTATGTCAGGATGAAGACTGTAATGTACAGGACATGTTTTTGCGGTATGTTCAAGTATTTTTTTAGTTTTTTCATCAGCCTCAAACGGAAGATGAATGTGTACTTCGATTTTTGAAATTCGTCTTGGGTCAGAAGCCATTGTTTTTGTAACCTCAGCCGTAGTATTTGTCATATCTACACTGAGTTGTGAAGCTTTAATTCCCATTACCGTCAACATACAACTTGCGAGTCCTGTAGCAACAGTATCTGTAGGAGAAAACGCTTCTCCTTTCCCATTATTGTCCGTTGGCGCATCTGTGATGAATTCATTTCCAGATTTTATATGTGTAGAAACTGTACGAAGGCTTCCTGTATATGTGACTTTAGAGGTCATAGCTTTTTTATTGTGTTTTTACTTCTTTTAGTTCTAGTCCATCATATTTTACGATATAAACTCCTTTGTTATAGAATCCTCCAAAGAGTTTTTTGTCGTAATCAAATTTGTTTTCAACGTAACTTGTTTCAGCACCAGAACGAACACTTTTTGCCAAGTTTGGATCATATGCTAATCGAAGTAATATGTCGAAAGTGATATCAAAACCGCGAGTGGCAATAACACTTGGTGATATATTATATACACGCTTGTATTGCTTTACAAATTTATTATCGTAAGATGATGGTTTATCAATTGATGGATAGTGAAAACTCAAATTTGCCAAGTGTGTATTATATATATTGTCACTATTATCATAGTTATTGTTTCTATCTGTAGTTAACAATACAATTTTTCTGTTCCTTTTTGAATACGAATTAAGAACAGAGGTTGTATTGGCAATTAAAGAAAGGTCATCTGATTCTAAAATTACCCAATTTTCTATATCTTCTTTGAGCAATGGTAGAATTTTTTGAGGCTTGATATAGTTACCTTCTTCTGGGTTAAAAACAGTAGCATTAGGTAAAGCTGATCGTAGTTTTTGTTTTATCTCCGCTTTATTATTACCAACAATCAAAATTACATTTTTATCTTGCCCATTCTTTCGGATAAAATCTAACATTTTTTCCTGCAATAGTTCTTTAGCGGGTACACTTTGATATACGTTTCTATGATTTACTTCTATACTTGATAGTGGAGATATTACTGGGATGCCATCAGATTTTAATTCAGACGCAACCACTTCGATATTTGAATCTAAAATTGGACCAATAACAGCATGTGTCTCAGAAAAATCATAACTTCCAACCGCTTTACGCGTTCCTTCTCGATTTCCTCCATTGTCAATTACTTTAACATTTACCGAAAAACCAAGTTTTTTAATAGAATCTAATGCCATTAAAGAACCTGTATAAAAATCTGTAGCATACGCTAACAAACGATCTTTTTTGAGTTTTTCTTTGGTTTGGCTTACTGAATCCATGTTCATTTCATTCAATTTGAATGGCAACATGATTACTATGTTCGATACGTTATCGGCACTTGCATTTTCTAAGAAGTTAAACTTATCGACAATTACTGCTCCGACAACATCCAAATCGTCTGATTTATTTACAGGAAGTTTTAGCACCATTCCTGCTTTAAGTCCTTCTTTTAATGCTGGATTTAAATGAATAAGCTCGTCTTCAGAAACACCTAGTTTTCGAGTAAGTGTATACATTGTTTGTTTTGGCTTTACATTGTAAAACACATATTTTTCTGCGCTTGCAACTTTAGGTTTTTCTTTGCGAATTGGCAATTTGATTTCTTGCCCAATTTTAAGTCCTTCTTTAATTTCAGGATTTAGCGATTCAAGCTCTTCAATAGTAAGTCCATAGCTATGAGCAATTCCCCATTTGGTTTCCTTTGCTTTGACGATATACGTTTCAAAAGAGTCCTTTTCGTCTTCCGTTTTTTCTTCATCTTTTTCATCTGTAGAAACAACCGTTTTAGAATCCTTTTTCTTTTTGTATTGAGGAATTGCTATTCGATCCCCTTTTTTTAGTCCTTCTTTCGCTACTTTTTCATTGAATTTATTAATATCTTCAATTGTAACACCATATTTTTTTGAAATACTGTATAAGGTTTCCTTTCTGCGTACTTTATGATTTACAAATGTAACTTCTACATTTTTGGAAGTAGTAAGAGATTGAGAAGGAATAACGAGAATATTATTTTTACGAATTCCGCCTCTCGCTTCAGGATTTAATCGAATAATATCACTTGCTGTAACATTATATTGTTTTGCAATACTTTCAATCGTTTCTCCACGTGATACCTTGTGACTTTTGTATTGTTGTGCCTTTACTGCACAACTAGATAGTATCAGT
The DNA here is from genome assembly GCF_001005305.1 of Kordia zhangzhouensis. GTDB lineage: Bacteria > Bacteroidota > Bacteroidia > Flavobacteriales > Flavobacteriaceae > Kordia > Kordia zhangzhouensis. The sequence goes on along the minus strand of NZ_LBMH01000012.1, from coordinate 53,595 downwards.
ATCAAAAAAAATCCTAAGAGCTTCTTCATTCGTTCTTTTATTAGTTTATTATTCCCATTCAATGGTTGCAGGCGGTTTTGAGCTAATGTCATACACTACTCTATTAACGCCTTTTACTTTATTTATTATATCATTGGATACTTTTTGTAAAAAAGCATAGGGTAAATCTACCCAATCTGCAGTCATTCCATCAGTACTTTCAACAGCACGTAAGGCAACTACTTTTTCATACGTTCTTTCGTCTCCCATTACTCCAACAGAGTTAACAGGCAGTAAAATTGCTCCAGCTTGCCATACTTTATCATACAGTTCCCATTTTTTCAATCCGTTGATAAACACAGCGTCAACTTCTTGTAAGATACGAACTTTTTCAGCAGTAATATCTCCCAAGATTCGAATTGCCAATCCTGGCCCTGGAAACGGATGACGTCCTAACAATTGTGAATCCATTCCCATAGACGCTCCTACTCTACGCACTTCATCTTTAAAAAGTGCTTTTAAAGGCTCTACAATTTTAAGTTTCATAAAATCTGGCAATCCTCCAACATTATGGTGACTTTTTATGGTGGCGCTAGGACCTCCTGTAGCACTTACACTTTCTATCACATCAGGATATATGGTTCCTTGTGCTAACCATGTTACATCTTTTATTTGAGCCGCTTCATCATCAAACACTTCTATAAAAACACGCCCAATAGCTTTGCGTTTTTGTTCTGGGTCGCTCAATCCTGCTAGTGCATCCAAAAAACGTGCCGAAGCATCTACGCCTTTTACATTGAGTCCCATTCCTTCGTATTGTTTTAGGACATTGGTAAACTCGTCTTTACGCAATAACCCATTATTTACGAAAATACAGTATAGATTTTCTCCAATGGCTTTATGTAATAACATTGCTGCTACACTTGAGTCAACTCCTCCAGACAATCCAAGTACAACTTTATCATTTCCTAATTTCTCCTTAAGTTCTTCTACGGTTTCTTCTACAAAAGCATTGGGTGTCCAATCAGGATTAACATGAGCAATATTGATAAGAAAGTTTTCTAATAATTGCTTTCCATCGGTTGAGTGGTACACTTCAGGGTGAAATTGTATGGCATACGTTGTTTCGCCTTCGATTTTGTAAGCTGCATTTTCCACATCGTGTGTGCTTGCCAAGAGTTTTCCATTAGTTGGTAAACTTTTGATAGTATCACTATGGCTCATCCATACCTGACTACCTACTGAAATGTTGTTGAAAAATGGTTCATTTTCTTGTACAAAATTCAAATTAGCTCGCCCGTATTCTCGTGTATTAGATTCGGCTACTTCTCCTCCAGAAAAATGCGCCAAATACTGTGCTCCGTAACATACAGCTAGTACTGGTTTTTGACCACGAATGTTGCTCAAATCAGGATGAAAAGCATCTTTGGAGCGTACAGACATTGGACTTCCAGAAAGGATGACAGCCTTGTACTCGTGAATTTGGGTTGGAATTTTGTTGAATGGGTGAATTTCGGAATAGATGTTCAACTCTCGAACTCTGCGCGCAATTAATTGTGTGTACTGCGATCCGAAGTCTAAAATTAATACCTTGTCGTGTTGCATATGCAAAAGTAGTATTTAGATTTTACTTTTTTGCGCTTGCGTTGAAGATTTTTTCACAGGATATTCACAACAATTTCAAGGTATAGAAGAGTCTTTTTTTTTATACTTACAATTCATAAATTACAAGAATAAACCCTTCTACCTCTTTTGTGTTTTCGCTATCTTGAAAAAAGATTTTTTAATTTAATTAAAACATAAAATCATGAAAAAAAAGAATTTGAAATCATTAAAACTGAACAAAAAATCGATTTCATTAGTAACTCAAATTAAAGTTGCTGGAGGAGGAACCCATTATAATACTGGATGTTTATCTTGTGCTGATACAACAGCAGATCCTCCTGGAACTCAGTATTGGAGTTGTAATACATTATGTCTTGAAATATGCAAGCAAAAACCTAAGAAAGGTGATTAATTTCATTAGCGAACTTCGGTTCGCTTTTTTTTCTTTCAAACAATTGTAAAAGTTGCCTTAAATAATTTCTTAAACAACACCTGCCATTTTACAGATTTACAACTCTAACACCAAAAATTCACTTTGCAAGGGATGTAAATGTTCCACTAATGTCGGAATGAGATTTTCTCCATATACTTCATAAAACTCTGAGAAATTGAGTCTTCTTTCCTGTAAAGTCCCATTAGGGAATAATTCTTCCTGTATTTCTCTACTACGATCAGTTTTGTCTTTTAACACTCTTTTTTGAGCTCTCAATAATCGTTTTTCCAAATGCATCAAACCTTTGATTTGTTTTTTTTCTTGAGCCGCAACCGCTCCTAAAAATGATTTATCTGTTTGCTCTGCTAGCTCGTATAATTCTTTAAATTGTGCTTGTAAATGCTTTTTTTGCGATGTAAAATCAATATTAATTTCACTTAATTCTTTTACTTTTTTGGCTACAAAATCATCTTTTGAAAGAAACAAATCTCTATTAGATACCTGAAGTTTCTCCATTTTTTCAGATTGTTTCTTCGTTTTAAGTACCACAGAATTTCTCAATAGTAACATGGGAAATGTCACCTCAACAGCTTCAAAATATTTTTTTAATTCAAACCAATAGGCTAATTCACCTCCGCCACCAATGTAACATAGATTAGGCAAAATAACTTCTTGATATAATGGTCGCAATAAAGCATTCGGCGAAAAACGCTCTGGATGTTTATGAATTTCTTCTTTTAGTTCTTCTCTATTCCATTTTACGGAAGTGTTCAATACACTGTAACGATCATTTTTTTCCACGATTCGCTCGCGAATTCCCTGTTGAATATAAAATAGATTGATTTCTCTAGGATTGACTTGCACTTTATATGATTCATCTACACTTGTGAGTTTTTCTGCTGTTTCAGCTACGTTTCTATACGCTGTTTTTTGAAACAGTTCATTCTCAATATAAGGAATAAATAAACGCTTTAATTCAATGTCATTCCCATCTACAATTACCAATCCATATTTTTTGAATAGTTCATTGGCTATATATCGTGTAGCTTCGGCAAGATTGGCGTGTTTAATATAACCATCTTCAAAAAGCGATTGTAAATATTTAGCATTGTCTCCGCTTCCTAGCTCTTTTGAAAATTCTTGTAGTATTTCGTTAAGTCCTTCTGTGGACAATTCTCCAACAACACCACTAGCTTCTCTATTCCAACGAATTTTTTTCCCTTTGAAATTGAAGAAACTTATTTCCTCAAAATCGTGATCTTCTGAAGCCATCCAATATATAGGAACAAAATCGTAACTAGGATATTTTTCCTTGAGTTGTTTTGTCAGATTGATTGCAGAAATGATTTTGTAGAGAAAATATAATGGTCCCGTAAATAAATTAAGCTGATGTCCCGTAGTAACAGTGAATGTATTTGTTGATGATAGTTTGTGAATATTTTCTAACGTCTCATCAGATGCTTTTATCGTTTGATATTGATTCCGTAATGCTTTTGAAAGGATTTTTCTTTGAGAAACCTGTGTCAATTGCGATGTTTGCTTTTCTTCTATTTGCGCTTTAAAGTTTTCTATTTTTGGAAAGCGATGATAAAAAGGTGTTATATTTTCTTTTTCAGCTACATAATCACATATCATAGATGAAAAATATCCAGTTTCATTGTAGGGAATACATTCGGTTGGCATAGCTATTTGTCAAAAAGTTTTAAGTTGTAAAGATATAGTTATTTAAAATGTGATTTTCTCAAAGTTTCGTTAAGAATTGCAAACATGTACAATTACGGTTTTACCATACACCTAAAATAATAGGTATTTGTATCTTACCTTAGTAACTATAAATTCGCAAATCATGAAAAAACGAAACTTAAAAAAGTTATCCATCCAAAAACAACTCATTGCCAACTTTAAAGCCGCTACAATTGTTGGTGGTGCTCCTACTAATGGCAAAAATTGTGAGCCAATTCCGCCGCCACAATCAGATCCTTGTGTGACACTTGCTACCTGTTTATGTACAATTGACGCAGGATGTTTGTTAACATTTGAAGTTGATATTGATGGCAATTTTATTTGTTAGTAATTAAATGATAAAATATGTAAAGAAGCTACTGTTACGGTAGCTTCTTTTGATTTATTTAGTTAGATTTGGTGTTTATCTAACTTATCATTTGTAATGAGACGACATTTTTTTACTTTACTTTCACTTTTCTTCATTTCATTCTCTGTTTTTACACAAAACACCCAATCTCCTGAAACGTTTTTAGGATATGAATTAGGTACACGATTTACAAATCATTATCGTGTGGTTGATTATTATCAGCATTTAGCGAAAACTTCTGAGATGGTACAATTAGAAGAATATGGAAAAACAAATGAACATCGTTTGTTACAAATTGCGTATGTTTCTACTCCTGAAAATTTAAGAGACATAGAAAACATTCGTAAAAATCACTTAGCAAATGCAGGGTTGGCCACTTCCAAAAATACCGCTAGCAAAGCAATTGTTTGGTTAAGTTATAACGTTCATGGAAATGAGTCATCAAGCACTGAAGCTTCTATGAAAACGATTTATGAATTGATTACTGCAAAAAAGGAATGGTTACAAAACACCATTGTCATTATTGATCCTTGTATTAATCCTGATGGTCGCGATCGTTATGTCAATTGGTATAATCAAGTAGCTAGTACTCCGTATAACTCACACCAAAAAGCCACAGAACACAATGAACCTTGGCCAGGCGGTCGACCAAATCATTACCTATTTGATTTGAACAGAGACTGGGCGTGGGCCACACAAGTAGAAACACGTCAACGTTTGAAAGTATATAATAAATGGTTGCCGCATATTCACGTAGATTTTCATGAACAAGGAATAAACGAACCTTATTATTTTGCGCCTGCTGCCGAACCTTTTCATGAAGTAATTACTGATTGGCAGCGTGATTTCCAAACGCAAATCGGTCAAAATCATGCGGGTTATTTTGATAAAGAAGGTTGGTTGTATTTCACGCGAGAGCGTTTTGATTTGTTTTACCCAAGTTACGGAGACACCTATCCAACATTTAATGGAGCTATCGGAATGACGTACGAACAAGCAGGTCACGGAAGAGCAGGATTAGGAATTTTAAATGATGAAGGAGATTTGTTAACGTTGAAAGATCGCATTTTACATCATCATACCACTGGCTTATCAACCGTAGAGATTTCTTCAAAGAATGCAGACAAACTTAATTCTGAATTTAAAAAATACTTTAGTAATACCCATTTTACCTATAAGAGTTATGTATTAGAAGGTAATGAAGATCGTCTCCATAAACTAGCAGAATTGTTGGACAGGCATGAAATTAAGTATGGCTTCACTTCCAATACTACTGTAAAAGGGTTGGACTATGATAGCAATGCGCAAAAATCTAATGCTGTCTCTTATGGACTTGTTGTTAGTACAAATCAGCCAAAAGCCACTATGGTGAAAGTTTTGTTTGAAAAAGATGCAAAATTGAGCGATTCACTAACATACGATATTACCGCTTGGAGTATTCCGTATGTCTATGGATTGAAAACAACTGCTTCCAAAAGTTTGATTGCTCCAAATGCCAACCAAAAAACATACACAACGAGTTTTAATAAAGTTAATTCGACGGCTTTTATAACTCCTTGGAATAGTATTAAAGACGCCGCTTTTTTGAGTGATGCATTGCAAAACGGAATTCGTGTACGATTCACTGAAAAACCGTTAACTACTAACGGACAAACATTTGCACAAGGCTCATTAATTTTCACTAAAAGTGATCATAAGAATAAGGAAGATTATACCAAAACACTAATGAATCTTGTTGAAAAACATTCTATAAAACTAACCAGTTTATCTTCAGGTTTTTCAGATAATGGTGTTGATCTTGGTTCTCCTGATATTAAAGAAATAAAAATGCCAAAAGTAGCTGTCATGTCAGGAAAAACAACAAGTTCTCTTGGTTTTGGTGAGTTATGGTACTTTTTTGAACAAGAACTGAAATTTCCAGTTACAAATATCAATTCCGATGATTTTTCAGTAAGTTCTTTGAACGCTTTTGATGTACTTGTGTTACCTAATGGAAATTACCGTTCTATTTTTGATGAAAAGCAAATAAAAGCACTGAAAAATTGGGTGTCACGCGGAGGAAAAGTGATTGCTATTGGACGTGCTTTAAACACCTTTGCAGATAAGGAAGGATTTGGACTTTCTAAAAAAGAAGACGATAAAGATGTTGACAAAAGAATTACTTCATATGCTAGAAATGAACGAGAAAATATTTCAAATTCTATAACAGGAGCCATTTTTAAAACAACAGTTGACAATACACATCCGTTAGCTTTTGGATATGATGACACTTATTACACGTTAAAGCTTGGAAATAACGCTTACAAGTATCTTGAAGATGGTTTTACCGTTAGCTATTTAGAAAATAAGACTCCTGTCGCTGGATTTGCTGGTTACAAAGCAATAGAAAAAATAGACAAGACATTAGTTTTTGGCGAACACAGAATTAAGAGTGGCAGCATGATTTACATGGTTGACAATCCTATGTTTAGAGCATTTTGGGAAAATGGAAAACTATTCTTTGCGAATGCAATCTTTTTGGTAAACAACAATTCGTTTGAATTGTAGGATTAGACGCATTTAGTATTTAAAATTTAACATCTAAGAAACTGGTTCACCATACAAGTCAAAATCTGCTGCATCTATGATTTTTACATTAACAAACTCACCTTGCTTTACATAAAATTTCTCAGCATCAATCAATACTTCATTATCAACATCAGGTGAGTCAAACTCAGTACGTCCCACAAAATAGTTGCCTTCTTTTCGATCAATAATACACTTGAAAGTCTGGCCTATTTTTGCTTGATTCAGTTCCCAAGAAATTTGTGACTGAATCTCCATAATTTCATTGGCGCGTTGTTGTTTCACTTCTTCCGGAACATCATCTTCCAATGCATAGGCATGTGTATTTTCTTCATGTGAGTATGTAAAACAACCTAAACGTTCAAAACGCATCTCTTCTACCCATTCTTTTAGGGTTTGAAAATGCGCTTCTGTTTCTCCTGGATATCCTACAATCAACGTAGTGCGAATAGTCATATTAGGAACCGCTTCACGAAATTCTTTTAATAGTTTTGTTGTTTTAGCTTGATTTGTTCCTCTGCGCATTGATTTCAAAATATCATCTGCAATGTGTTGTAATGGAATATCTAAATAATTACAAATTTTAGGTTCTTCATTCATAACTTCCAACACATCCATTGGGAAACCTGCGGGAAATGCATAATGCAAACGAATCCACTCAATTCCCTCAACTTTTACCAAAGCACGTAATAATTCGGCAAGATTACGCTTCTTGTATAAATCTAACCCGTAATACGTTAAATCTTGTGCTATTAAAATTAACTCTTTAACACCTTTCGCAGCTAGTTTTTCAGTTTCTTCAACCAATTCTTCAATAGGTGTCGATTTGTGCTTTCCTCGCATTAATGGAATTGCACAAAATGAACACGGACGATCGCAACCTTCTGCAATTTTTAAGTATGCATAATTTTTAGGTGTTGTCGTTAAACGTTCTCCTATCAATTCATGCTTATAATCGGCTCCAAGTGCTTTTAATAATTGTGGCAACTGTGTTGTGCCAAAATACTGATCTACATCTGGAATTTCAGCTTCTAAATCTGGTTTATAACGCTCACTTAAACATCCTGTTACAAAGACTTTATCAACGATACCATCTTCTTTTTTTTGAACGTAATCTAAAATCGTATTGACACTTTCCTCTTTGGCATTATTAATAAATCCACAAGTATTAATTACCACGATATTTCCTTCTTCTTCATGTGCTACTTCTTTCCCATTTGCCTTCAACTGTCCCATCAATACTTCTGAGTCATACACATTCTTAGAACATCCAAGTGTAACAACATTGATTTTATTTTTCTTTAAAGTCTTCGTTCTCATATCCAAAAAAATTCAGTGGACAAAGATACAATCTAATTTAAACCTTTGGTATATTTAATAGTCTTAAAATAAAAATCTAGCTCATGAATCGTCTGTTTCTTGTACTTTATTCCATTGCGTTTGTTTTATTTTTAAATTGTACTTCCGAAGACGTTACTGAAATTCCACCACAAGAAACACCCATTTCGACAGATACTTCACTTTATTTTCCGCCACTAAATTCTGATGTTTGGGAAACTGTTTCTGCAGAAGCGTTACAGTGGAATACCAATAAATTACAACCTCTTTTAGAGTACTTGGAAGAAAAAAACACTAAAAGTTTCATCATTTTACATGAAGGAAAGATTGTAGTGGAAACTTATTTTGATGGACATTCTGCAACATCGCCTTGGTATTGGGCGAGTGCTGGCAAAACACTTACTACAGCAGTTGCAGGAATTGCTCAAGAAGAAAACTTGATTGATATCAACCACAAAGTTTCAACGTATATCGGTCCAAATTGGACAAATGCTCCTTTGGAAAAAGAAAATCTGATTACATGTAAGAATTTACTATCCATGACCTCAGGATTGGATGATAGCTTGGGCGATGGAATTGCCCCTGAAGATTTACAATATTTAGCCGATGCAGGCTCTCGCTGGGCTTATCATAGTGTTTTTGTAAAAATGCAAGACGTAATTGCTGCTGCAAGCAATCAAACTTGGGATGATTATTTTGATTCTCATTTGAAAAATAGAATTGGAATGACTGGAACTTGGATACAAACTGAAACAGCTAATGTTTACTGGAGTACTACACGAAGTATGGCTCGTTTTGGCTTATTGATGGCTGCCAAAGGAAAATGGGAAAGCACACAAATTATTCCCGAAGGTTTTTTAAATGAAGCCACTTCTACTTCTCAAAACATTAACAAAGCCTACGGATATTTATGGTGGATTAATGGAACGAGCTCTTACCGATTACCACAAACACAATTAGAGTTTGAGGGTGTATTGATTCCAAATGCTCCTCAAGATATGTATTGTGCTCTAGGAAAAAATGATCAAAAAATTTATATTGTTCCTAGCAAAAAACTGGTCATCATCCGAATGGGAAATGCTGCAGATACTGACAATTTTGCTTTGTCAGACTTTGACAATGCTCTCTGGGAAAAAATCAATTTATTGATTAACTAATCCTAGATCATGCTTTTTGAGATATTTCTCACTTTTTTTCTATCTGAAAATCACGTATTTGTACGTTTATCTATTTCTTTTTTCTGCTATAATTTAGACACATAAACCTTAATTACTAGCCAATATGAAAGGAAACGAAACACTTGCCGGTTACGACATGGTGCTGGCCTTATCGCAAAATACCATTAATTATCAATTTTCACAATTATATAAACGAAACATCATTCATAAAAAATGGGGTGTTTTAGGAGGAAAAAATACTGATGGAAAAGATATCCACATTACAGAACAAGATGCTGAATTTAAACAAAAAATAAAAGATTGGATTAGCCTTCAAAATGACATCGAAAAAGCTCGAAAAGACAATAACTGGGAGGAGATTGGCAATCTAATGAAACGTAGGGCTTCCGAGAATTTGAACCTTACTTTTGGCTGGGACTCCACTTTAGCAGCACCTGAAGTCAGTTTTATAAAAGACAACACCAAAGAAGTATTCCTTGAAATACGTTTTAAAACAGGAAAACTTTATTACAGAGAAGAAGAAACCAAAGCCATTACTGTTTTTAATTTAAAAGATTCAGTTTATGCATTTAGAGTTCCTATTGGACAATTGAAAGTTAAGAAAGAACAGATGATTTTAGATGCTGGGGAAAGTGCTGAAAAAATCATTAGAGAAAGTGGTTTGTCTTATGAAGATTTCACCATTCAAAGTCTTTTTTTAAACTTTGAAAATGCCAATATTTCAAATTTTGATAAATCAAAAAGCACCTTACCTTCAGGAAGTAGTGAAGCTTTTCAAAATGCAATTGCCAACTACTTTAATATGACTGTTTCTGGAACTGACAATCCATATGTTTTAGGATATGGAATTAAACGCAAAAAAATAAAAGCTTCAGAAAAAGCGATGTTTCAACCTACTTCATTAGGCTTTTCAACTTCATATAGTAATAAGAATAAAAAACCAGGTGATTTTAGTGCATTAAACTTTTTAATGATGCTAAACGATACCAAGCCTCCTACAACTACAACCGCAGGAATTCTTCCTAAAAGCTTAATTGAACTAGGCAAAGACACTAGTAGCTCTACTGATGGTGTATTTTCTATTCAAGGAAATCATTTCAACACGTATCTAAAATCGTTAGATGATTATGTTCAAAGCACATTTACAAATTTAGAAGGTGTGCAACTTAAACACGGATTTCAAAATAACGTGATGGTCTTAACAAGGCATCAAAAGAAAAAAGATGATACGATAGACACTACGTTTACCATTACCAAAGAATCAGTAAAAAATAATAGTAATAATTCAGGAATTTCTGTACGCTACAAAATTGAAATTCATGTAACCGTAAAAGTACATGCTTGGTTTATTGAAGTTGGGAAAAAAACCTTATCTACAAATGGAAAATATACCAAAGATGAAATTAAGAAAAAAGGTTCTCCTGGTTATTTAGATTTCACTATCAAAGCTGGGAAAACGGGGCGTTTTGATTTAGATCACAAACTTACAGAACCTAATATTGCGTTTGACGAAAATCCTAATTTATTTGGACACGGTTTCTGGAATGATTTACTGAGTATTCTTACCATCTTTATCTCATGGATTATCCTTACCGTAAAAGCCATTGTTAATCAAATTGCTACTGACTTAGGAAAACAAGGAGCAGGCAGTTCTAGTGCATTGATTAAAAAACTCAATGCTATAGATGTATTAAACCAAACTAATAAAGTGATTCTTCCGCTTGGAAAAGTATACGCCTTTAAAAATTTACGCATTGAAAACAAAGAAGATATTGTTGCTTATGATATTGCATACGCGCCAGTAATTGAAAAATAAAAAATATCATGAAAGTAGATCCAAAATTTCAAATCTCAAAAGATGACAAGGTCACTGTAGATTTTAAAAGCGAATTGATGCAAAATTATTTTCCAGAATCTGCTATTGAAGCTGGAACCACTATTCGTTCATTAATGGTTACACCCGAACAACCTTTTATTTTTTGTTTAACGAAAGACAAACAATTACAAGGTATTTTACGTTCAGAAGGCTCTGCTTCTGGATGGATACAATTGATATTATCCAAAGGAGAAGTTACTTCCTTTGAATTAGAATATAACACAGAAGAAGATTATTTTCAGATTGCAAAAGTAGAAGATAACAAAGTGTGGGTTTCAGATGAAATTCCATTGGATACTACACAATTTGAAACGCTCGACAAAAGCCTTTCGTGGTCTTCAATGCAAGCAGTCAATACTAACGAAGTCATCAATAAAGTATCAATTGGGATTGAAAAAATAGTTTTTTCCACAACTACCAAAGGGGAAGATGCTAAATATTATGTAGCCAATTTAGATGATTTGACACCTAAACCTTGCACGCTTTTTGAAAATGGAATGAAAATTATTCAGTTTGAACTTGGTAATTTTCAGTATACGAATGGTGTTTTTATGCTATATGATATTGGAAAAGAACGCTCATTTGTATACCAATCGTTTCCAGATGAGCGCTATGGAAAAACAACTAAAGCGCGTTTTGACGAAGAAAAAGCTATTAATTGTTTTGCGTTAGTAGAATCTGACGATACTAACGATATTGTATACGGTGCTGGAAAAAATATTCATCAATATATTTCTGGTATCGAAGAAGATACGGTTGATGTTATAAAAATGCCTGGAACTTTTGAAGAAATCAAAAGAATACGTGCAGCTCGAAACGGAGACCATCATAGTGTTTGGTCATTAAATGAAAAAGGATTGCACTATCAAAACAATCAGTTTTTTGATCAAAATTTACAACAATTTATTGACAATCAATGGACACATCCTATTGTGATGGCAAAAGATGCTGAGCAATTTTGTTGTGTAAAAGGCAAAGGTATTCGAAACCGATTATTTGCTATTAACACAAAACACGGAAGCGAACTTACACAGCTTTGGCAAGATGCTACCACTACATTATGGAATAAAAACACACTTACAATTAAAGGCATTGATAGTTTAAAAGAAGTTGAATCGTATTCAGCACATATTCAATTTCGAAGCAAAGCCACAAAAACTTTTCAAGACTTACAGGTACGACTAAGTGCCGAAAGCAATCTTTTTGTGTATGTAAATGGCGAAAGTTATCATATTGGTCCTGATCATGAAGTAAGCATTCCGCTAGGTGTTTCTGCAGAGTTCACTGTAATTTGTCCTGTAAAAGATATTGCTTCAAGTAATATTATTCTCAATGCTAATTTCTTAAAAAAACCTGTTGCAATTAACTTGTCTGAACAAGTTCTGAGGAATCTTGAAGAAAAAGTGACCTCAGGAGAAGCCTTGGCTAATGCACGCAAACAAAACGGTAATTTATTAGTTGCCAAAGGGACTGATCCAGCTCTTTTAAATAGTGCTGCAAATGGTATCAAAGAGATGTTATCAGTTGCCAAAACAGTAGAAAATGGCACTGCTTTTTCTAGTAATTCTTTCGGAATAGGAACATCCAACCAAACAACTGCAGCGAGAAGTATTGTAAATTCTTCTAATATTCATCAAGGATTGACCTTAGGAGACTTTTTACATTCTGTTTGGGATAGCACCAAAAAGGCGTTCGAATTTGTAGTTGAAAAAGTAAAAGATGGTGTAAAGTTCATAATCAAAATTGGAGAACAAATCTTTAATTGGATTGTGAAAACAATACGTGAAATTGGACATTTTATTCAGAAAATATTTGATGCGATTAGCGTGTTTTTTAAAGATCTTTTTGAGTTTTTAGCATTTTTGTTTGATTGGAATTCGATTGTAGAAACAAAAAATGCTTTTAAAGATTTTACCAACGAAGCTATTATCTGTTTAAAAAACGAAATCAAAAACATACGTAAATATGTAGATGATACTCTTGACAAACAAATTGAAAAGTTTTCTCCCGAACTGGTTGACATTCCCGATTCACTTCACAAAGCAGATCCTTCTCAACCTTCCAAAGAAGCTCCTGCCGATCCTCGAGCAAATTGGTTGAACTCAAAAAAGAATTATTTACATGACAGCTCTGGCAAACCTATCAAATCGCAAATTCCAACTGATTTTACTGATGTTTTTCAATCATTTACAAGTCAATTAAAGGAAATTTTAGTCAAATCTGGAGAAGGGTTTAAACTTCAAGTAGATATAATTTTTGATGGATTTAAAAAGATGATTCAAGGCGAACTTACATTTTTAGAGTTTTTAAAGTTACTCTTGCATAAACTTGCAGGATTGAGTTTATTTCTTGTAAAACAGTTGATGGATCTTATTTTTGTATCTCTCGACACCTTAATCAGTATCGCACAAGTTGGACTGAACAAACAATGGGAAATTCCAATCATTACGCCGTTGTATAAAGCGGTTACCAAAAGTGACGAACTAACATTTTTGGATGTCATGTGCTTATTTGTTGCCATTCCAACTACAATTCTTTATAAAATTGGTGAAGGAAAAGCTCCTTTTGGAGAAGGAAAAACCAAAGAAGAATTCATCAATAGAGGTAAAACTATTTTTCAACTAAACTTAAACTAAACAATCATGACACAAGAAATAGATAATACAGCAGAAAATACCTTGGATGATGTTGATAGAATATTTGCTATTGGTGGTTTAGCAATTTCAGGACTTGGACTTTTATTTTATGCAGCAGAAGAAGTTGCCGATAGTACCGAAACCGATTTAGGCATTGTAGGATCAATCAGTAAAACAATATCAATACTAGGTTTAGTTGGCACGTTTTGGTCCATGGGCTTATTATATCATAGAAAGATCGAAATTCCAGCAGTGATTAAATGGATTTTAATTCCAATTATCGTATTACATATTTTAGCACTAGCACTAGTTATAGCCATGCTAGCACTCAATACAACTAGTGTAGTAAAGGTTGGCAAATTAGCTTTAAAATATGTAAAACCAGCTATTTGCTCACTTGGAGCAATCGGATTGATTATTGCAATGGCTGTAATGCCTAAAAAGCTTTTAAAGATGAGTTATATAGGAAAAGTGATTCATTATTTACCAGCAGGTTTAGGGTATCCTCCAATTAATAAAAATATATTTTATGCATTGGTAATTTTTGTTCGTGCTGGCGGATTAGTTACATCATTAGCTGGTGGAATTATTGAAATTGTTTCAGAATCTGAAGAAAACAAAGACACTACAAAAAATATAGAAGAATAATTTCTTTATCTACTTTTAAAAATATCTCAATAGATATAACTTCTAAAAATAGATTATAAAAAACGGAACACTAAATAATTCTAGGTGCTCCGTTTTTTTTTAGAAACGCATAGCTTATTTCTACTTATAATTTTCAGGCATTTTCCGTTTTAAAGAAGCTTGTTCATATACATATGCCCATTCTAGCAGTAATTTTTCAGAATAAGGTATACTAATAAATGTAAGTCCTTTAGGTTCTCCTTTTTTTGTATATCCCATCGGAACAGTCAATGCTGGATATTCTGCCACAGCCGCATAAGCGGCATGATAATTATTGATAGATAAAACTGCGTTTAAATTGTACTTTTCCATTGGTGTGTTAAAAAAAGTTTTTCCATTTTCATGCAAGACGCTCTTTATTGCCGAAAATTCTTCTTCTGTAGCATTATCGTTTACAATTCCATAGAATAATTTTTGCCCATATGGCATCGTATTGACTGAATCTTTTTTATTGAAGTTAATTACATCTTCTACTGATTTGAACGAAAGTGATTTGCTTCCGTGTTTCGTAAAATACTCAGGCAAATCCTTTTGCATATCCAAGTTCAAAAGATTGATAAATTTTGGCAACTGTATTTCTTCTTCAGGAATTTCCACAATTTCAGCTCCTTGTTCTTTGAGGATTTCGATTGCTTTTACATACAATGTATCTTGTAGCAAGCGTGTAAAAGCGCCAAAACGTTTTCCTTTTACAGAACCATTCTCGTTTTTAATTCGTTCATAATAATGACTTCCATGATATTTTAACGAAATACTTTTAGTATCGTTTGAATCAAAGCCATATAAGGCTCCTAGTAAAATTGCATTATCAACAACGTTTTTTGTCATTGGTCCTGGTGTGTCAAGCGTGCTTGAAATTGGAACAATTCCCGAACGGCTTAATAAACCAATGGTAGGTTTTAATCCTACAACTGAATTCTGACTTGAAGGTGATAAAATTGATCCTGCCGTTTCTGTACCAACAGCTGCAACAGCAAAGTTGGCAGCTATAGCTACTCCACTTCCAGAGCTAGATCCGCCAGTATCAAAAACTTTTCTCCCGTAAGGGTTTAACGTTTGTCCACCAATAGCACTATAACCGCTTGGGCAATCACCACAGAAAAAATAGGCCCATTCACTTAAATTTGCTTTTCCTAGAATGATAGCTTTATTATCTTTCAATTGTTTGGTAATAAAAGCGTCTTTGGTAGTGTTATTTTTAAGCGCAATAGCGCCTGCAGTGGTTGGCATAACTTCCGTATTGATATTATCTTTCAACAGTATAGGCATCCCAAAAAGTAACGGTTTTAATCGTTTATTGAGAAAGTCACGATCTCGCTGTTGTGCTTCTGCTACAGCGTTCGGATTGATACTAATTATAGAATTAAGAGAAATATTATTTTCTCGATCGTATTTTTTGATTCTATATAAGTAAAATTTGACTAACTCTTCATATGTAAAAGCTCCCTTTACCCTATTTTTATGAAGCTCTAGTATGTTTTTCTCAAGAATATATGGCTTTAACCGTTCATGATCTGTCTCACTAAAGTCCTGTAACTGTATATCGAGTGCATTGTCATAATATTTTGAATCTACATTTTTTGAGTCCAACACTTTAAACTCTCTAAATTCTTTGACACTGATATCAGAAATATTATTTTCTGTACTTACTTTTTTTTGCGTGTGGCAGGAAAATATTGAAAATAGTGCCACAAACCATATAATTTTCTTCATTATAATGCGTTATTTTTAGATATAAAGATACAATCTTATTGGGTAATTGTCTGTAATTCTTGTTTTTTTGAATTCTACATGATAAACTCTTCATTGTTTTTTTATATTTGTCATGAACGAAAAAAAAATTTTATGAGAAAAGTAGTTTTGCTTCTACTAATTGGACTTGTCTTCTCTTGTTCAGATGACACGCCAATCCCCCAAATTATACAACCTTGTCAGCCAGTTGTGGCTTCTTTTACCTCAGATATTACAGATAATTCTGCACAATTGAATTGGTGTGGAAGCGTGAACGAATCAGGAGAATGTTTGCCTGTTACAGGTGTAAGTTGGACTGTTTCATGGGGAACTCCTGGATTTGACCCAGATACAGGAACTATTATCAATACACCTTCAACAAGTGCTAGTATAGGAGGTTTAACTGCGCAGACTTCATATGAGTTTTATGTAAAATCTGATTGTAATTTAGCTAATAATGAATGGTTTGGACCTGTAGAGTTTCGCACTTCATGTCCAGCACCAACTAACTTAGGCGTAAACAATATTACACAAACAGGAGCTACTTTTACATGGAGTCCGGGCGGAAATGAAGTTTCTTGGGAGATCAAATATGGATTCGTAGGATTTAATTTAGAAGAAGCAGAATTATTTGCCACAGGAAATAACACAGAGCACTCAGTAGCAAACTTACAACCAAATACTGATTATGAGTTTTACGTACGTGCAAACTGTAATACCGTAACCGACGGAAGTCAAATAGGAAGCTCTAGTGCTTTTTCAGGTCCTTTCCGTTTTTCTACATGTTTGCCTCCAATTAATTTATCGATAGATAGTTTTACACAAAATTCTGTAAGTTTAGATTGGGATTCAAATTCGCAAACAACTTGGGAAGTTCGTTATGGAGAAGTTGCAGGTTTTGACCCAGCAACAGCAACAGTAGTTACAACCAATAATTCCAACTATACAGTTACTGGTTTATGCCCAAACACCTTATATACTTTTGCTGTAAGAACCCTTTGCGGAACTACGACACAAAGTCAATGGATTGGATTTAATAATGTGAATACCTTACCTCTTGGCTACACAGGAACTTATATGTATGAAGAAATAGGCAATACAGACGAACCAATTTTTGGAGATCCTGTAAATGTTGATATTACCAGTGTATCAGATACTGAAAGAAGTATTACTGTTAAATATTTAGCAAATCTAGACGTGACTGGAACACAACCTACTATGACATTCAACTTTACCCTTAATTGCGATGGAACTGTAAGTGTTCCTGACGATCAAGATACAAACTTTAACTGTGGAGGAGATAATGTATTGTTAGGACAAGGAACTGCAATGCCAACCAACTACAATATGGTAGATGACAACACTATCGATATCCGTTTTGTGGAAGATACTGGAAGTGCAACTTGTACAAATGCTGCCTTAAGCGAAGTTACAATTCGTTTGACTAAAATATAATCGTGATTATTTCACGATAAAAAAAAAGCTGCAAATATTAATTTGCAGCTTTTTTTTTATTTGTTAATGTCATTTCTAGACCTCAAAAAAATTACTTTTTAAAGAATGAATCTACAAATTCATATTTATTGAAAACTTGAAGATCTTCGATTCCTTCTCCTACTCCAATATATTTTACAGGAATTTGAAATTGATCGGAAATTCCAATTACTACACCACCTTTTGCCGTTCCATCAAGTTTAGTTACAGCAAGTGTCGTTACTTCTGTGGCTGCTGTAAATTGTTTGGCTTGTTCAAACGCGTTTTGCCCTGTAGAACCATCCAACACTAATAAAACATCATGTGGAGCGTCTCCAACCACTTTTTGCATTACTTTTTTAACTTTCGTCAATTCTTTCATCAAATTAACTTTGTTATGCAAACGTCCTGCTGTATCAATAATTATTACATCTGCATCTTGCGCAACTCCAGATTTTAAAGTGTCATATGCTACAGAAGCTGGATCGCTTCCCATATTTTGTTTTACAATTGGCACGCCAACCCTGTCTGCCCAAACTTGTAATTGATCTATAGCAGCAGCTCTAAATGTATCTGCCGCTCCTAACACAACTTTTAATCCTTTTTTGTTAAACTGATATGCTAATTTTCCAATTGTAGTTGTTTTTCCCACTCCATTCACTCCAACAACCATTAACACATATGGTTTTTTATTTGCTGGAATCGTATATTCCGTTTCTTCGCCAGAGTTTGTTTCTGATAATAATCCAGCAATTTCTTCACGAAGAATCTTGTTCAATTCGTCTGTACCTAAATATTTATCTCTCGCTACTCTTTCTTCTATTCTGTCAATAATCTTTAAGGTTGTATCAACGCCCACATCACTGCTCACTAATACTTCTTCTAAATTATCAAGAACTTCATCATCTACCTTACTTTTTCCTGCTACAGCTTTGGTAAGTTTTGAAAAGAAACTAGTTTTGGATTTCTCCAATCCTTTATCGAGTGTTTCTTTTTTTTCTGATGAAAATATTTTTTTAAAAAAACTCATAATTTTTGGTTCATTATTTAATCACTAACATCCATAAAATGATGTATATAAATCGCAAGCAAGATACTTAAAATTAACATATCTTGTATGCTTCGTATATAGTCAATTATCTTGCCTAACTTACAAACATGAAAAAGTGTCACGTTGACAAATTCGCATCAAAATAATTCAAACAAAAAAGCTACTCTCTTTCGAGAATAGCTTATGTAATCGTATAAAAAGATGGGTAATTATTTTTTTAACCAATCATTAACTTCATCAGGAGACATAATTGACTCAACAAAAGTATACGCTCCAGTTTTTGGAGACTTAACCATCTTGATAGCTTTCGATAATCTTTTTGATCCTGTTTGTAAGGATGCTACTGCTTTCTTTGCCATGACTTATTATTTTATTTCTTTATGAACAGTCATTCTCTTCAAGATAGGATTAAATTTTTTAATCTCTAATCTATCTGGAGTATTTTTCTTATTCTTTGTAGTGATGTAACGAGAAGTTCCTGGTTGCCCAGAAGCCTTGTGCTCAGTACATTCTAAAATTACTTGAACTCTATTTCCTTTCTTCGCCATTGCTGTTGGTATTTATACTTTATGACTGAATTATTTGATAAAACCTTTCGCTCTTGCTTCTTTTAGCACAGCTGAGATTCCTTTCTTATTAATTGTTTTTAACGCTGAAGTAGATACTTTTAAAGTTACCCACTTATCTTCCTCAGGAATGTAAAAGCGCTTTTTTGTAAGATTCGCATTAAACTTGCGTTTCGTCTTATTCATTGCATGGGATACGTTGTTCCCAACCATAGCTTTCTTACCTGTTAATTCACAAACTCTTGACATCTGTACTAAACTTTTTAAGTTATTCAAAAACGAGGTGCAAATTTACATTTTTTTATTTTCTCAGCAAATATTTATTTACTGTTTTTTAAAATTTCTTCTAATAACATCTCAAAAGCTTTGGTAACAGCCTTATTCACGACCTTTTCACGAGGCTGCCCAAAGTTAAAGTCTTTGGAAATTATACCCTTAGGAGTGGCAATGGCTATAAAAACAGTTCCAACCTCAACATCAGAGTTTCCTTTGGTTGGTCCAGCATTTCCTGTGGTTGCTATCGCATAATCCGCATGGTAGATATTTTGAGCTCCTCTAGCCATTGCTTCCACTACTTCAGTACTGACAACAGAATGCTGATCTATTAGTTTTTTGGAAACTCCTAAAATATCTATTTTTGATTGTACTGCATACGTTACAGCACTTCCGTTAAAAAAAGCTGAAACTCCTGACTCTTGAGTAATTTGAGCTGCGATTCGTCCGCCAGTACAACTTTCTGCGGCAGCGAGTTTATGACCTCTAGCGACTAAAAGTTCTCCTATTTGAGTTACTATATTACTTTCTCCTTCAATTCCTCGAATGATATCACCAATGATTGGATAGAGTTTTTGGGCGTAGGTATCAACCGCATTTACTACTTCTTCTTTGTTTTGACCTTTTCCCGTAAGACGCAAACGCACTTTTCCAAAGTTAGGCAAGTATGCAAGTTTAATTGTTGGAGGAAGATTGTTTTCCCAATCTTCTATTTTCATTGCAATACTACTTTCTCCCATACCATAAGTCAAAATTGTTTTATGGTAAATAAATGGGCGTTCAAATTCTTTTTGAAGTTTGGGTATGACATGTCCATTCATAATTCCCCGCATTTCATAAGGCACACCAGGCATAGAAATAAATACAGTTTGCTCTTTTTCCATCCACATTCCTGGAGCTGTACCATATTCATTCATCAAAATTTGGGCTTTAGAAGGTACTAACGCCTGCATTCGGTTCATCTCAGAGATGGGAGAAGTAGTGACGTACTTTGCAAATAGCTCTTCAATATGCTGTAATACTTCATCGTTACGCACTAATTCATCTTCAAAGAACTCACAAAGCGTATGCTTTGTAATATCGTCTTTTGTAGGTCCCAATCCGCCAGTAATCAATACAATATCAGCTTTAGATTTAGCTTCTTCAAGCGCTTCTAAAATGTGTGCTTTATCATCTTGTATGGAAGTTATTTGATAAACAGAGATTCCTATTTCATTTAATGCCTTAGAGATGAATACAGAATTCGTATCTACTATTTGTCCGATTAGTATCTCGTCACCAATTGTAATTATTTCAGCAGTCATAACTGTTAAGCTATATTGAATTCTTTTTTGAGTTCAATGATTGTCTGATTTATTTTTTGCTGTATACTTTCAAAAGTTTCAGCTATAGCATTCATATTTGTTTCTGCCTTAGACCAACTGAGAATTTGCAGATTTTCTTCATAGGCTTCTTGCATTCCTAAAAGATCCAAATTTGGCTTTATTTTGTGACTTACTTGATAAATTCCTTTGTAATTTTCTGTTTGAACTTCGTGTTCAAATTTTGTTAAATCTTCAGGGATTTCTTCTATAAAAGCGACTACGACAGCTTCTATAAAATCTTTATCTCCATCGGATATTGCATTTACTTTTTCTAGATTATAGCTCATTTTATTTTACTAATATTGAAAATAATTCTTGTTCTTCGATATACCCTTTGAGTCGATCATCTGCATTGACTTTTGCGACACCTGCTGGTGTTCCTGTGAAAATGACATCACCTATTTTTAACGTGAAAAACTGTGATACATACGCTATTAATTCGTCAATTTTCCAAAGCATGTGCTTGGTATTTCCTTGTTGTACAATTTCATCATTTTTTTGTAATGAAAAATTCAAGTCGTTCATATCTGCAAATTGGTCTTTGGAAATCCATTCCCCAACAACCGCCGAACCATCAAAAGCTTTCGCTTTTTCCCAAGGCAATCCTTTTGCTTTTAGTTTAGATTGTAAATCACGAGCCGTAAAATCAATCCCCACACTAATCTCATCATAATATTTATGCGCAAATTTTCGATCGATATATTTTCCTAATTTATTAATTTTTACCAAAATTTCTACTTCATGATGTATTTCATTAGAAAAATCTGGAATAAAAAACGGTTGTTTTTTAATTAGTATTGCAGTATCTGGTTTCATGAAAATAACAGGATCTGCGGGTTTTTCATTTGCCAATTCAGCAATGTGTTCTGTATAATTTCTTCCGATACAAATAATTTTCATCTTTTGTATTTTTTTAGTTTGTCAATTGTACCTTGAGTGCCAGTGCTACAATTTGATTTTTTGAAAAGCTATTTTCTGGCATTTTTAATTTTCCTACTTTTTCCAACCGTTACCCAACAGATAATAAGAAAATGATTCGCCTTCGTTTTCCTCGAAAGGAATTGATTTTTGCTGTTTTTCCTTTTTAGTATTGGATAGCTGTACTGTACTTAAAAATTCTACCGAAGGTTTCATGTGTAACATCATCCCTTTTGCTCGAATTATTTGCACGTTTTTGTCTTCAATGCCTACACAACTAGTTGCAAGTGTTTTTCCAATCCATTGATTTAGCACAGTAAATTCAAGCTGTTCTTTACTATTGGCAGTTGTTTCTCTTTTTTCGGACGGAATGATTATATGAGCATGTGTGACAGGTTCCATTGTCTCTTGATTGAGAATGGTTCCTGACATGTTTTTTTGCGCACACAAGATTTGCATGCTTAAAAATGTGATGAGCAATATGGTAGACTTCCTCAAAATCATTTTTAGCGATTAAAATTTTGTATTCAGTTTTCGTAACTTAATTGCAGTGAGTACTTTTTTTGTATATAATGGAAAATTTGCATTAAGAATCCAACCGAAATAACCTGGTTCTTCTTCTAATACTTTTTCTACTTTTTTTCCTTTGTGTTTCCCAAAAGAAAAAATCTCGTCATTATCTTTATCAAACAAAATAAAGCCTGCAAAATCTGCCATTTTTTTTCTCGTGGTAAACTCGCTCAACTTCTTGATGTCATTTTCCAATTCTTCATAGCGTTCAAGTTGCGATTTTAATACTTCATAAGTTGCCATTGTATCAGCAGCAGCGCTATGTGCTCCTTCTAACTCTTTTCCACAATAAAATTTATACGCTGCAGCCAACGTTCTTTTTTCCATTTTATGAAAAATGGTTTGAACATCAACAGAAACTCTGTTTTTCATATCAAAATCAATGTCTGCTCGCAATAATTCTTCTGCCAATAATGGAATATCAAATCGGTCAGAGTTGTATCCAGCTAAATCACAATCTTTAATCATGCTGAATATTTCTTTGGATAGCTGTTTGAAAGTTGGCTCATTCGCTACTTTTTCGTCAGTAATTCCATGAATTTCAGAAACGCTTGGAGGAATAGGCATTTCTGGATTTACCAACCAAGTTTTGCTCTCTTTATTTCCGTTTGGATATACTTTAAGTATTGATATTTCTACAATTCTGTCATTAGCAACCTCTATTCCAGTAGTTTCAAGATCAAAAAAGCAGACAGGTTTTTTTAGCTTTAATTCCATTGTTTTGTTTAAAACAGTAAATTTACCATTATTACAGAGCAAATAAAACTATTTTCTAGTTTAAAACTAGATTTTAACGCGATTGTGTAGTATCTCATGAAAAACTGTTTGTATAATTATTTTCTTTTAGTGCTTTTTTGCTGTGTTTCAAATGTTTTTTGTGTACAAGCACAAGAGTTATCTGTAGAAATTGTAGAAGTAAAGGATCAAAAAAAGATTTCCTTTTATGCTATTAATCACACAAAAGTTACAAAAGAAGTATTTTTTAAGGTAAGCGGAAACGGATTTCGAAAAAGCAGTTATCGGCCTGTAATCAAAAAAGTACCTGCACAACAAAAAGTATTACTCACTGTCCTTATTCCACTAAAAAATGTAACTCCTGAGTATACATATTTTCACTCTGTAGAAAATCAATTACAGGAAATTCACATTGAAATGAAAGTTGATAGCTGGAAAGATCTTGAGTATGTGATTGATCGTGGAGAAACAATCATTTTCACTAAAGATGAATGCGCTAAATGTGAAAAGTTGGCAGAGATGCTTTTAGTCAATCGCATCAAACACAAAGTCTTCAATATTTCAGAAAATGAACGATATAAAGAGTTTTTTTGGAATACTATTTCTAAAATGAAACGTAGGGATGTACTTATTTCTTCTATTCCTATTGCTATTGTTAAAGGTGAATTACACGAAGGATTGAACCTGATTTCTTTTGTAGAAATGTTAAAACAATAAATTGTATTTTTTTATCAAATCATCCTAAAACGTGAAAACTTATTTTTATACAAAAAGAGCTTTCAAATGAAAGCTCTTTTTGTATTTAGTTTACTATTTTTAGATATCTCTATTGCTATCCCACGCTTCTAAATAGTCTGCTACTTGTTTAACAAATTGTCCTCCAAGAGCTCCATTTACTACTCGGTGATCGTAAGAATGTGATAAGAACATTTTGTAACGGATGCCAATAAAATCACCTTCAGGAGTTTCAATAACTGCAGGCACTTTACGAATTGCTCCTAACGCTAAGATTCCAACTTGTGGTTGATTGATAATCGGAGTTCCCATAATACTTCCAAATGTTCCTACATTGGTTACAGTATAAGTTCCTCCTTGTATTTCGTCTGGTTTTAGCTTGTTGGCTCTTGCTCTTTCTGCAAGATCATTTACAGCTTTAGCCATTCCTACTAAGTTCAGTTGATCTGCATTTTTAATAACAGGAACAATTAAATTTCCGTCTGGTAAGGCAGCTGCCATTCCAAGGTTGATATTTTTCTTTTTAATGATGTTATCTCCTTCTACAGAAATATTCATCATTGGAAAATCTTTTAATGCTTTTGCTACAGCTTCCATAAAAATTGGCGTGAACGTCAATTTTTCTCCTTCACGTTGCTCAAAAGCAGTTTTCATTTTTTTACGCCAGTTCCATATTTTTGTCACATCTACTTCTACAAAGCTTTGAACGTGAGCCGAAGTTTGCACTGATGCCACCATATGATGCGCAATAAGTTTCCCCATACGCGTCATTTCAATAATTTCATCTCCTCCGTTTACTGAAACTGGAGTCGCTTGAGTAGACTTTGAAGTTGCTACTGTTTTTACTGCTTCTTGTATAGCTGCTTTTGGAGCTTCTATTACAGGCTGTGCTTTTTTACCATCTTTCACATATGCAAGAATATCATTTTTTGTAACTCTTCCATCTTTTCCTGTTCCTTGTATTGCATCAAGTTCTGCAACAGAGATTCCTTCTTCTTTTGCTATATTCTTAACTAATGGCGAATAGAATTTTTCAGTAGTTGAAAAGTCATTGGATACTGTTTCCTTGGCTTTTGCCACTGCTTGTGCTGCCAATTCTGCTTCAGCAGGTTCTCCTCCTACTTTAACTTCTGGTGTTGAAGCATCATTTGCTTTTTTTGTTTCTTCTACAGCACTTCCTTCTCCAGCAATTTCAATAATAGCAACGGTTTGCCCTACTTGCACTACATCGTCAACCTCAAATAGTTTTTCAACTAAAACACCATCTACTTCACTTGGCAGTTCAGAATCAACCTTATCGGTTGCAATTTCTAATACTGCTTCGTCAGCTTCAATTGTATCGCCAACTTCTTTAAGCCATGATATAATTGTTGCCTCTGCAACACTCTCTCCCATTTGAGGAAGTTTTAGTTCAAATTTTGCCATATCCTTAATCTAAAGATGTTATTTTATTTTGAGATTGCGAAAATACTAAATAATATGATTTTTTATTGAATTATTTTTAATTTAATTCTTTATTAACATACTTCTTTTTAGCACTCAGTAGCCAAACTTCTCCTCTATTTTTGGACGAATCACTACCGAGGATAAAAGTACTGTTTTTTGATAATATTTTGTAATATCCAAGTTGTTTTTCAAAGATTTGAATACAGGATTTATAGTCTATGAAATGAGTATCTAGTACAATTTCAGCCGTTTTGTTCTTTTTTAGCTCACTAAAAAAATGATCTAAATTTTCGATGCGAACTCCTTTTTTTTCATGATAGCAGAGTGAAACTTGCTTGAAACGTTCTTCCGAATCGCTAATAAAAATATAGGAATGGATTTGTTTGATTGTATTGGTTTCACCTTTTGATAGGAACGGAATCCATTTCGCGCCAAGCGCCACCACAATATCATAGATAATATTACGCTGAAAATGTTTTTTATAAAATAACTGCATAGCTCCATAAAAACGCTTTGCATAGGTTTTGTCCTTTAACGTACTTTCTCCTTTGTAATGAATTACTGTGGTTTTTCCGTAATAGTAGTTTTGAAAACCTGCTTTTTTAATCTTATAAGATAAATCGATATCTTCTCCATACATAAAATAATCTTCATCAAAACCATCAACAGATTCATATACCGATTTTTTCATGAACATAAAAGCGCCTACAAGAATATCAACTTTTCCAATAGCATCTTCATGCAGGTTTGCATAATATCCTGAATTTTTACTTCCTAAGATTTTTTTTAAGGAAACTTTTGGAGTGGGAATATTTCGTTTACTTTCTGGTAGAAATTTTCCGCGTCCGTCGATTAATTTACATCCTATACTTCCTAGATTTTTTGTGTTTTTTGCAAACGACAACAGTTGAACAAATGTATCTTCGGCAACAATAGTATCAGGGTTTAGAATACATATATACTCGCCTTGGGCATGTTGCACCGCTTGATTGTTTGCCTTTGCAAAACCAACATTTTCTTTATTTTCGATGCATACTATTTTCGGAAAAGTTTCTCGCATCATAGCACAACTATCATCTGGTGAATTGTTGTCTATAACAATAATTTCTGCATCTAAGTTGGAAATAGCCGCTTGCACACTTTTGATACAAGCTTCCAAAAAATAGCGTACATTATAATTGAGAATGATGACTGAAAGTTTCATAACACGAATGATTTATGAACTTTTCAAAGAGTTTTCAAACGGAACTCTATTGACAATACTTCTACCTAAAGTTACCTCATCTGCATATTCTAACTCGTCACCAACAGCAATTCCACGAGCAATTGTAGATGTTTTTACGTTGTAGCTCTCAATTTGTTTGTAGATATAAAAATTGGTCGTATCACCTTCCATCGTAGAGCTCAAAGCAAAAATGATTTCCTTTACCTTTCCGTTTTGCACCTTTTCTACCAAACTAGTGATGGTCAAATTATGCGGTCCAACACCATCTAATGGAGAAATTTTCCCTCCTAATACATGATACAAACCTTTGTACTGAGCAGTACTTTCTATCGCCATAACATCACGAATGTCTTCTACTACGCAAATTATGTCCTGCCGGCGGTTGTCATTTATACAAATATCACAAATATCTACGTCCGAAATGTTATGACAATTCTTGCAATGCTTGATTTCTGATCGCAAGTCTTTCAAAGCATTTGCTAAATGTAACGTTTGACTTTCTGGTTGACGTAACAAATGTAACACCAAACGCAGCGCTGTCCGTTTTCCGATACCAGGCAATTGCGATACTTCATTGACCGCATTTTCTAAAAGTCTTGAGGAGAATTCCATATGGCAAATTTACAGTTTTTTATTTTTGAAATTGATGTTCTGTTAAAGGTTTTAAATGTTCTTTATGTGGTTCTATTTATTTTTCCCAATCTTTTTGTGATTCAGTTAAAAAAAGACATAGAAGTTTGTATTTTGCAACTTCTGAAAACATATAAGTATGCAACCGATTCATATTTTACTACTCATCGCTGGTTATTTTGGCGTTTTAATTTTGATTTCTTATTTCACAGGAAAAGATGATAGCAACGAAACTTTTTTTAAAGCCTCTCGAAAATCACCTTGGTATGTAGTTGCTTTTGGAATGATTGGCGCATCACTTTCGGGTGTAACGTTTATTTCAGTACCTGGTTGGGTACACGCTTCACAATTTAGCTACATGCAAGTCGTTTTTGGATATTTGGTTGGGTATTTCATTATTGCGTATGTATTGATGCCTATTTATTATCGGTTGAACGTAACTTCTATTTATCAGTATTTGGAAAATCGTTTCGGTGTGGTGAGTTATAAAACCGGGGCTTTTTTCTTTTTGATTTCTAGAATTCTCGGCGCTTCCTTCCGTTTGTATTTGGTTGCTATTGTATTACAACGCTATGTTTTTGATGCATTAGGAGTTCCTTTTGCATTAACAGTAACACTTTCTATTTTATTAATTTGGCTATATACATTTCGTGGCGGAATTAAAACTATTGTGTGGACAGATACCTTGCAAACTCTATTTATGTTAATTGCTGTTGGCGTAGCTATGTATTTAATTTTAGGTGATTTGAACATGAGCTTTGGTGAATTTTTATCTTCAGAAACGCTAAAAGACTATAGTCAAATATGGTTTACAGAAGATGTAATGGCAAAAAATTATTTTCTAAAATCATTTTTAGGAGGATTATTTATTGCCGTTTGTATGACTGGATTAGATCAAGATATGATGCAAAAAAACCTAACTTGTAAGACATTGGGCGATGCCCAAAAGAACATGGTTACTTTTAGTATTGTGCTGGTAGTGGTGAATTTTATTTTTTTACTATTAGGTGCGTTGTTATTCATGTATGCTGCACAAGAAAATATGGCAGTCCCTTTGATGGATGGAAAAGCTAAAACTGACCTGTTATTTCCTGAAATTGCAATAAAAGGAACTCTTGGAGTTTCGCTCGCAATCGTTTTTCTATTAGGATTAATTGCTGCTGCCTACTCAAGTGCCGATTCTGCATTGACTTCATTGACAACTTCGTTTTCTGTAGATTTCCTTGATATTGAAAAAAAGCCAGCAAACACACAAAAAAACATTCGAAAAATGGTGCATATTTCCATGTCTATTGTACTAATTATTGTAGTAATTATCTTCAACAGTTTGAGCAATAAAAGTGTTATTGACAGCCTCCTTACTATTGCAGGATATACCTATGGTCCTTTGTTAGGGTTATTTGCTTTTGGAATTTTCACCAATTACCATATACGTGACAAAAAAGTGTGGATTGTAACCGGAATTTCAATTGCTGCTACATATCTTTTAGCAAATTTTGGAGCTTATTACACGTATTTTACTGCTGATGTTGCCAACATGACAGAAGCTGTAAAACTTTCAAAAGAAACGTTTTATCAATTCGGGTATGAATTGTTACCTATTAACGGATTGTTGACGTTTTTGGGTCTAATATTGATTCGACGCTAACATTACTAATGTGCAAGCAACCTCACATTTGATTTCTTTCTCTTGTAACATTTTGCAAAAATCAGGATTTTCAGTTCCAGGATTAAAAATAACACGTTCCGGTTGTAACGAAAGAATATATTCGTAAAAATCGGGTTGCCTGTTCGGATTCATGTACAATGTAACTGTATGAATATCATTATATTCTTTCAGTTTTGTATCAATAGTCACTCCATTAATTTCTCCTTCATTTAATCCAAAAGCAACTACTTCATATCCTTTAGAAGCAAGTTTAGCTACCGCTTTATGCGAAAAACGATGCGGCTTTAAAGAAGCACCTAACACAAGTGTTTTCAATTAGTTATAGTATTTAGTTACGATTTGAGTGAATGCTTTCTGGTAAAAAGCATACAAATTTAATCAATTTTGAGCTGTTAGGCTCTTAATTGTTAAAATATGTTAAAAGTTGTTAAAGAACGTAACATACCTTGTAATATCTCGTCAAGTATGCATGATTCGTGAAATTGCGAATTCATCAGTCAAAAAATAAAAACGAACTAATTACATGAAAAAACTATTCTCCCTATGCATGTTAATGCTAGGCATTGTCTTACATGCGCAGAACACTGCCCCTAAAATCGGAACTGTACAAGGAAAAGTCATTGACGCTACTACTAATGAAGCTATTCCGTATGCAACAATCGTAATCAAATCAAAAGCTGACCAAAAGGTATTAACAGGAGCGATTTCTGATGATGGCGGAAATTTTTCTATCAATAATATTCCTGCTGTAGCAATTATTATTGATATTCAATTTATCGGTTACGAAACAATTTCCAAAGAAGCGACGATTACCAACGATAATAAAACCGTTTCTTTAGGAACAATTTCACTTGCCGAAAGTGCCACAACTCTTAATGAAGTAGAAGTCGTTGCTGAACGTACAACGATAGAACAAAAAGTTGACAGAAAAGTAATTACTGTAGGTAAAGACCTAGTTACTAGCGGACCTACTGCTTCTGATATTATGAACAATTTACCTTCTGTGAATGTTGATCAGCAAACAGGCGCTATTAGCTTACGAGGAAACCAAAACGTACGCGTAATGGTTGATGGAAAGCTTTCTACAATTCCTGCTGCACAATTATTGAAGCAATTACCTTCTAATTCAATTAAAAAAATAGAATTGATTACCAATCCTTCCGCAAAGTACAACCCTGAAGGAATGAGTGGAATTATCAATATTGTATTACACAAAAACGTTAATATTGGTTTCAATGGAAATGTAAATATTGGATTGACACGTGAGCGCGAAGCTAAATTCAATAGCTCAATCGATATGAATTATCGCAATGGTAAATTCAATATTTTTGGAAACTATGCCAATAATATTTCTAAAAATGCCAACGATGGTAATATTTTTAGAGTAGATGAAAATTCTGAACAAATTTTCAGTTTCTTAGACAATCGTAAGACGCACCTTTTTAAAGTTGGAATGGATATTTATTTGAATGAAAAGAATACAATCTCTTTCTTTACCAATCAAAATATATCGGATAGTAAAAATGACGGAACGACAAATGTATTTTTTTACGACGATCCACAATTTAACAACTTTCAATATTTCTTAGCTAAGAATGACAACTTATCATCTCAATATAACTTTAACTATAAATACGATATTGATGAAGAAGGCCACAATATTGAATTAGAAGTAGATTATAATACGTTTGATGCAGATGATGTCTTTGATTTTACTTTTTCTGGTGCTAATACATTTCCTGACTATATTGATGAAACAGATACGGATAGAAACCGCACTACCATTAACTTAGATTATGTACGTCCATTAAAAAACAAAGCTAAATTAGAACTTGGTGCAGAAGCACGTTTATTCAATTCGAACATTGATTACCAATCAACAGGGTTTTCATTCAATGAAATGGGAACTTTACGTAGAACTCCAAGTACTGATTTTGACTACAGCAGAGATATTTATTCTTTGTATGCAACATATGGAAAACAATATGAAAAATGGTCGTATCAATTAGGACTTCGTGCCGAAACTGTTCAAGTCGATGCGAATGCACTATCAAGAGAAGTAAATTCGAATGATGAAACCAACATTATTTTTGAAAATGATTACACTCAGGTATATCCTTCAGCATTTTTCACCTATAATCCGTCAGAAAAAAATTCGTATCAATTAAGCTATAGCAGACGTGTTGACCGTCCGGGAATTGGACAAGTAAACCCAATTAGAGAGTGGAGTACTCCATTGATAACTTCTTATGGAAATATCAACTTACAACCGCAATTTACCAACTCTATGGAATTGAATTACACACGTAAGCTTGGTAATAAAGGAACTGTTACTGGAGGTGTTTTTTATAGAATTATCGAAGATGAAATCAACAGAGCCGTTTTTGTAGATCAAACTGACTTAAGCCGATTGATTTTAACTCATGATAACTTTGACAATACTTCTGCCTACGGAATTGAAATCTCAAGTAATTTTAGACCTACAAGTTGGTGGAGTTTTAATACAAGTTTTGACTTTTTCTCGCAGACGCAAAAAGGAATCACAGAATCATTAAATGCTCCAACAGATGTGGCTACGGTGGACAATATTGTTCGTGAAACTGTAGAAGTAGACAATGAAGCGTGGAACTTTAGAATGTTTAATAACTTTAGGGTAACTAAAAAATTAAGCTTATCTGCATTTGGATTTTACAGAGGAAGCGTACAAGGTATTCAGTTTAAAATGGAACCTATGTATTTTGTAAACATTGGTGCTCGTTATGCCTTTGCTGAAGGAAACGGAACTATTAGCGTGAATTACAATGATATTTTCAATACAATGGAATTCGGATTTGATGGACAAAGACCTTTCCGTCAAGTAGGTTCATTTAGCTGGGAAAGTAATACTGTAAATGTGAGTTTATCATATCGCTTTGGAGGTGGAAAATACAGAGCAAAATCACGTAAGCAACGTGACAAAGATGTAAAAGAAGGTGGTGGTGGTTTTATGTAAGCCACTATCCTACAACTAGTGACGGCAATTATTATTGATGGTTAGTGTTAATTGTCCGTTATTATATGAAAAACCTTGGTTGTGCACGACCAAGGTTTTCTGTTTATAAAAACAACAAACTACTGTTAATCTGCTATTTAACACCTTTAAACAAAAAAATTGTTAAAGTTCTGTAAAGCACCTTTTATATTCCAAAAAAAACAAAGTACTTGCAAACAGGTTAATGTTATACTGTATTGCAATACGTTAGTTATTCGAATTTAGCACTCTAAAAACACCCTTTAATATTGCAGAAAGTATAGTAGATATTTTTACAATATCTAAAAAAAGAAAAATCCCAAAATGCACTTGCATTTGGGATTTTATTTTAAACTATTATATAGCGTGTTAGCTTATTACCATTTTATAATTACACTTCCCCAAGTAAAACCACTTCCAAAAGCTGCCAATACTACAGTATCTCCTTCTTTTATTTTTCCTTCTTCCCAAGCTTCTGTCAATGCAATAGGTATAGATGCTGCTGTAGTATTTCCATAACGCATAATATTATTATATACTTGATCATCAGTTAACCCAAATTTTTTCTGGATAAATTGTGAGATTCTCAAATTTGCTTGATGAGGAATTAACATGTCGATATCTTCTTTTTTCAATCCATTTTGCATCAAGCCTTCCATGATTACTTCACTAAAACGAACAACTGCATTTTTAAACACGAATTGTCCATTCATGTGTGGAAAATAAGACGTATCTTCTACTCCATTCGTATAATCATCAAGAATATCATTTACCCAACGTGTTCCCATTCCTGGCGCTGTAAGTGCTAATTCTTCTGCGTGTTCTCCTTGTGAATGCAAATGCGTCGATAAAATTCCGCGATTAGCATCTTCACTTCTTGTAAGTACTGCCGCTCCAGCGCCATCTCCAAAAATTACAGAAACTGCTCTTCCTCTTGTAGTCATATCCAATCCGTGAGAGTGTAACTCAGATCCTATTACCAATACATTTTTATACATTCCTGTCTTAATAAATTGATCTGCTACAGATATTGCATACACAAAACCAGAACATTGATTGCGAACATCAAGTGCACCAACAGTTTTTATATCTAATTCTTTTTGCACCATAACGCCTGGTCCTGGAAAATAATAATCAGGACTCAATGTAGCAAAAATGATAAAATCTATATCGTCTTTATCAATACCTGCACGCTCAATCGCTTTTCTAGCGGCTTTGATTCCCATTCCTGAAGTGGTATCTTCTGTTCCTTTAACGGCAAATCTTCTTTCTTTAATTCCTGTACGCTCCTGTATCCATTCGTCATTGGTGTCCATAATTTTGGACAAATCATCATTGGTAACCACATTATCTGGCACGTAATGTCCTAATCCTATAATTTTTGATGTATACATAAATTGTAGATTTTTTATTTTTTAGCCTGTAATCGCTATATAAATTTACAAATTCTTAAAAAACTGAACCGCAATATTAAGCATTATTAATAACTTATGTAAAGTAAATGAGTGCTCTTCAACGAAAAAGCGTATTTATTATAAAAGATACGATTCCATAAAAAACTCCTTTGTATGTTTATATCTATGTGTATTTGACAGTATTTATGCCATCTTGTCACCTGTTGTAAAATGGTATTTTTTTTGAAAAAGAATAGTCAAACATTCATAAATCATAATATAAACTAAAAAATAACATAATGGCAACTGGAAATATTAATGTATCTGTAGAAAATATTTTCCCTCTAATAAAGAAGTTCTTATATAGTGACCACGAAATCTTTTTACGTGAGCTAATTTCTAATGCTACTGACGCTACGCTAAAACTTAAACATTTAACTAGTATTGGTGAAGTAAATGTAACATATGGGAATCCAATTATAGAGGTAAAAGTTGATAAGGAAGGAAAAAAACTTCACATTATTGACCAAGGAATTGGAATGACTGCTGATGAAATTCAGAAATACATCAATGAAGTCGCTTTTTCTGGAGCAGAAGAATTTTTAGAAAAATATAAAGATTCTGCCAAAGATTCAGGAATTATAGGACACTTCGGATTAGGTTTCTACTCTGCTTTTATGGTGGCCGAAAAAGTAGAAATCATCTCTAAAAGTTATCAAGAAGATGCCAAAGCAGCTCATTGGACTTGTGATGGTTCTCCTCAATTTACATTAGAGGAACACGACAAAACAGAAAGAGGAACTGAAATTATTTTACATATTGCAGAAGATTCTACTGAATTTTTGGAAGATGCGCGAATTCGTGAATTGTTAGTAAAATATAACAAGTTCATGCCAATTCCAATCAAATTTGGCACCAAAGAAGAAACATTACCTCTTCCTGAAGACGCTCCTGAAGATGCAAAACCAGAAACAATTACGGTTGATAATATCATTAACAACCCAAATCCTGCTTGGACCAAACAACCTGCAGACTTAGAAGATGAAGACTATAAAAAGTTCTATCGCGAATTGTATCCAATGCAATTTGAAGAACCTTTATTCAATATTCATTTGAATGTAGACTATCCATTCAACCTTACTGGAATTTTGTATTTCCCAAAACTTGGGAACGATATGAATATGCAAAAGGATAGAATTCAATTGTATCAAAACCAAGTATTTGTTACTGACAATGTGGAAGGAATTGTCCCTGAATTTTTAACAATGCTAAAAGGTGTGATTGATTCGCCTGATATTCCATTAAATGTTTCTCGTTCTTACTTACAAGCCGATGGCAATGTAAAGAAGATATCTTCTTATATTACACGAAAGGTAGCAGACAAACTGAATTCTTTATTCAAGAATAACCGAGAAGATTTTGAAGCAAAATGGAACGATATCAAAGTGGTGATTGAGTACGGAATGCTTTCTGAAGAAAAATTCTTTGATAAAGCAGATAAGTTTGCTTTATATCCTTCGGTTGATGGTGCATACTACACCTATGAAGAACTTCACGAGAAAATCAAAGACGCACAAACAGATAAAGATGGAAAGACTATCATTTTGTATGCTGCCGATAAAGATCAACAACATAGTTACATACAAGCTGCCAAAGATAAAGGCTATGAAGTATTGCTTTTAGATTCTCCTATTGTTTCACATTTGATTCAAAAATTAGAAACTTCTAAAGAAAATATATCATTTGCTCGTGTTGATGCAGATCATATAGATAACTTGATCAAAAAAGATGAAGAGCAAATTTCAAAACTTTCTGACGAGGAAAAAGAATCTTTAAAAACAACACTTACAGAAGTAATTCCAAGTGACACATATACTGTACAGTTAGAAGCAATGGACTCTAATGCGTCTCCTTTCATGATTACACAACCAGAATTTATGCGTCGTATGAAAGAAATGCAACAAACTGGAGGTGGCATGTTTGGCATGGGGAATTTCCCTGAAATGTACAATTTGGTCGTTAATACGAATCACGAATTAGTGGGAGAAATTTTAAATACTAAAACGAAGAAAAAACAAGAACGCTTAATCAAACAGTCCTTAGACTTAGCCCGTTTATCTCAAAACTTGTTAAAAGGGGAAGAGTTGACACAGTTCATCAAACGTAGCTATGAAATGATTAAATGATAATAGAATGTATATATTACAAAGCCTCTTTTTATAAAAGAGGCTTTTTTTTTTGTAACCTTTTTTCAAATAGACAGTCATACATAGTATCAATCAAAAAACAATTTCACTCATGAAAAAATTATCACTTTTCAGGACACTTGTTGTGTTCTTATTTGTCACACTTCCCATCATATTTTATGCACAAAATATTGAAGCACAAATTGATGCTTTAATGAGCAATCAATACAAGACAAACGAATCGGGCGCAACAATTCTTATTGCCAAAGAAGGATCTATTGTATATAGAAAAGCGTTTGGAAGAGCAAACTTAGAACAGAACGTAGCCATGATTCCAGAAAACGTCTTTGAAATTGGTTCAATTACAAAACAATTTACCGCAATTTCAATTTTAATGCTCCTTGAAGAAGGCAAACTTTCTCTCGATGACGAGATTACCAAATACATTCCTGATTATCCAACACAGAATACAAAAATTACCATTCACCACTTACTCACTCACACTTCAGGCATTAAAAGCTATACTTCTTTAGGTTCGCTAAATGAGTATGCTCGAAAAGATCTTTCTCCAACAGAACTTATGGATCTTTTTAAAAATGAACCTATGGATTTTACTCCTGGCGAGGAATTTCGCTATAATAATTCTGGCTATGTAATTTTAGGATATATCATTGAAAAAATAACTGATATGCCATATGCTGATTTTATACAAAAGCGAATATTTACACCTCTTCAAATGAACAACTCTTACTATGGTAGCAAATCAAAACTAATCAACAATAGAGCCATGGGATATCAAAAAGGAAATGAAGGTTATCTTAACGCTAATTATATAAGTATGACCATTCCGTATGCTGCTGGTTCACTCATGTCTACCGTGGATGATTTATTGAAATGGCAACGCGCAGTTCAAAACAACGATTTAATTTCTAAAGAAAGTTTGCAAAAAGCCTTTAGCAATTATACTTTAAATAACGGAAATAAGATTAATTACGGGTATGGATGGTCTCACAATACCATTCAAGGGATTCCGATTATTGAACATGGTGGAGGAATTTTTGGGTATACTTCACAAGGAATTTATATTCCGAGTAAAAACACATATATCATCATTTTAACAAATTGCAACTGCAACTCACCTTCTAACATTGCTTATAAAATTGCAGCTATTACAATTGGAAAACCGTATCCTACCATTGCTCAAGCAATTCAATTGAGCCAACCTCAACTTGACAAATGGGTTGGTGCATATAAATTTGAAGATGGTGTAATTCGTGTAATTATGCGAAAAGGAAATCAATTGTACAGTCAACGTACCGATGGAAATAATGAATTTGCAATTTTTCCTCTTTCAGAAAATCGTTTCTTTTTTGAAGATAGCTTTTCAGAATTTATTTTTACTGACGGAACTCCAAAATCTGTATTATTTAAAAGTAATATAACTGAATCTAAAGGAATTGCAACAAATGAGAAGCTACCAGAACCTAAAAGAGAAATTCAATTATCTTCAGAAATTTTACAAAAGTATATTGGCATCTATGAGTTACAACCAAACTTTCGTATTGAAATAACCGTAGAAAATAATCAAATTTTTGCACAGGCAACCAATCAACCAAAAATTGAAATATTTGCAGAGACAGAAAATCAGTTCTTTCTAAAAGTAGTTCCTGCAACTTTAACTTTTGAAATTGAGACGCAAACAAAGAAGCCTATACGTGTTACTCTAACCCAAAATGGCAAAAAAATGACTGGAAAAAAAGTCAAATAATATAAGATTACAACTGTAAAGAAAAACTGCGAATTCAATCAAAGTTGTATTCGTGGTTTTTAGTTGTGATTTCGCTATTTTTACAGCAATGAAACTTCTTGAATCCCATATTGTACATCAAATAGATTCGCCTGTTCGAATTCAAGAATATCCTGTAGGTCATTTTAAAACTATTATGACTAAAAGTGCATTGAAGAAAATGATTAAAAAAAAGGTGGTATATATTAATGGCACAATTGCCACCACAGCAACATTTGTATCAACTCAGGATTTGATTGAAGTGTATGAGCAAGATTATATTCCTAAAAAAGTTTTTAAGCTTGAAATTCCTATCTTATTCGAAGATGACTTTATAGCTATTATCAATAAACCTGCAGGTTTTCCCACTAGTGGCAACTATTTTAAAACTATTGAAAATGCTTTGCCACATAACTTAAAAACTTCTAATGCAATTGACGCTTTACCGTTTCCCAAGCCTGTACATCGATTGGATAATCCTACTTCGGGTATTTTGATAATTGCCAAAACAAAAACTGCTCAACTCAATCTTCATCAACAATTTGAACGACAAAAAATTTCAAAAACCTATCAAGCTATTGTTCTTGGTAAAACACCAGAAAAAGGGCAAATAACTTCAATAGTGGCAGAAAAAGATGCATTGACTTATTATGAAACGTTGCAAACTGTACCTTCTTTACAAAATCAATTTTTATCACATGTAAAATTACTCCCTAAAACAGGGAGAACCCATCAATTACGAGTACATTTAGCAAGTATTTCACATCCTATTGTGGGTGACCAGTTGTACGGAAAAGCTTCCGAAAATTATAAAAAAGGACTGTTTTTATGTGCTACTTCTATTGCATGTGTTCATCCTATCACAAACAAAAATTGTTGTTTTTCAATTGAACCGCCTAATAAGTATTATAGCTTACTTAATCGTGAGATTAAACGTTTCTCAAAATTCAATCTTACATAAAAAAAGCGAACCGAAGTTCGCTTATTAATTTTATGAATGTGTTCATTCTAATTTTTAATGATACCAGCAATCAAACCAAGTATTACAGTACGTTCCTACTCCTGATCCGCCTTTTACTTTGTTTAATTCTGATACTTTCAAGTTTGATACTTTTTTCTTCACCAGTTTTAATGTTTGTACACTCTTTTTTTTCATAATTTAAAAATTTTTGGTTTGCTATTTACAAGATACTAATTATCACTTGCGATTTTGTACGGTAACACCTTACTTTATAGTGAGTTAAGATTCAAACTATATATTACAAAAAGCTTCCGTCACACAAATATCCTGTAGAGCCTTGCGAGCCGAATGCTTGACACCAACCTGCCGTATTACAACAATTCCCAGAACCACAATCTGCGTGCGAATTGCATTGTTTTTTTCCTCCTGTCACTACGTATTGTTCTTTCTTGTCCAACACATAAACTCCTTCTAATTTTAAAATATTCTGTAGCATGATTATTAGGTATTTTATTGATTTATAATAGTCTAAGCTAACTAAATATTTTAGTATGTAAGTACGGGAACACCCTACTTTTATCGAGAAATTATTGTATTGGAAAGTCAAAATAGTGATTATAAAAAGGTTCTCCCCGCAATGTAAAATGCCACCACTCTTTCGGATAGTTTCGAAACCCATTATTTAACATAACACGTTGCAACATTTGTCTGTTCTCCAATTGCTTTTTAGTCAGTTTGGAATATGCAACCCAAGATATCTCACCAAAAAAATCATAAGAGCTTCCCATGTCTAATTCTTTCTGAGTTTTTAAATCAATAATGGTTACATCAACAGTACTTCCACTACTGTGGCGTGATTGTGTTGCAATATATTGTAGTACAAAAAGATCTTTTTTAGCAACGTTTGGGTAATAATCCTGTTTCATTAATGTATCGTTTACATCTTTTGCCCAACGCCGAAAATGATCTACTGCACGTTGTGGTCGGTAAGCATCATAAATTTTTAATCCTAAGTTTTGTTTGTTCAGTTCTTTTTGCACTTTTTGTAATGCTAACGTAGCTGCTTTTGATAAAATACATGTATGTGCCTCATAGCCATCAATATGTGTTCCTACAAAATTATCAGAACAGAAATAACGAAGTTCAACGTGAATATTAGGTATATAATCTTTTACATATACAAACCCACTAGGAAGTTGAGTGTCACTCCTAAAAAAAAGTAGTGATAATAATAAAGGAATTGTATAGTATATTTTTGGCATAACTGCTAGTCTTGTCATCTTCTTTCACAAAATAATGATTAATTTTATAATCACTATTGAGAAACATGAAACAAGCTTCTTTATTTTCAGGAGAAAATCCACACCAATTACATCTAAAAGATGCTGATATTACCTATTATCCAAACTATATTCCTTTTATAGAAGCCTCACAAATTTTCGAAATACTCAAAAATGAAACCCCTTGGCAGCAAGATGATATTAAGGTTTTTGGAAAAATCTATGCCCAACCACGATTAACAGCATTATACGGAACCAATCAAAAAACGTATAGTTATTCTAGCATACAGATGAGTCCACATCCGTTGACATTAACTTTAAAAAAACTAAAACAACGAGTTGATGAAACGTGTAAAAAAAACTTCACAACACTTTTGCTCAATTATTATAGAGACGGTAAAGATAGTAATGGTTGGCATGCAGACAATGAAAAGGAACTTGGCTCCAATCCTGTGATTGCTTCGTTAAGTTTTGGTCAAAATCGTTTTTTTTATCTTAAACATCGAAATGACAACACACTGAAACATAAAATTCTTCTTGAGCATGGAAGTTTACTCCTCATGAAAGGTTCTACGCAACATCACTGGTTGCATCAAATTCCGAAAACTACTCGACAAATCAAGGGGAGAATCAATATAACATTTCGCATTATTACTTAAATAAAAAAACACTCCGTAAAAACGGAGTGTTTATAACTAACCAACCAAAAAAATGTAATATACTCTGTGTAGAAAGTAACCAGCTTTGCTACACGTCATCGCTATACTACATATAGTATAAAACAAACCACGTGCCAAACTTTAATTTTTCAAAAAAATAATTTATAAAAAGTGTACTAAACATGTTTTTTTAATCTACGCATCAAAAAAACATATAATTTCTTGCGAAGAAATTATTTAATTTTATATATTTATGATATCATTTTAATATCAATCTAAAACTAAACATTATGAAAGAAGAAAAAATTATTATTCCTGCAAATGGATATTTGATGCTTTTGGTGTTTTTGCTCTTACTATTCGGAAACATTTTTGCTATGTTATATTATGAAAATCCTGCATTTATTCCAGGAATTATAATTGCACTATTGATTGCTTTTGGTTTTCTAATGGTAAACCCAAACAACTCTCGCGTACTTCTTTTATTTGGAAAATATGTAGGAACCGTAAAACAAAATGGTTTTTATTGGGTAAACCCATTTTATACAAAAAAGAAAATATCGCTTCGGGCAAGTAACTTTGATAGTGAACGCTTAAAAGTGAACGATAAGCTTGGAAACCCTATTATGATTAGTACCATATTAGTTTGGAAAGTAAATAATACCTACAAAGCTGCCTTTGACGTAGATAACTATGAACATTTTGTTCGTGTACAAACAGATGCCGCAGTTCGAAAATTAGCAAGTATGTATCCATATGATAATTTTGCTGATGAAGGACACGATGAAGACATCACATTACGATCAAGTGTCAATGAAGTTAGTGAAGCTCTAGAAAAAGAACTAGAAGAGCGTTTAGCAATTGCTGGGATTGAAGTATTGGAAGCGCGAATTGGTTATTTGGCGTATGCGCAAGAAATTGCCAGTGCTATGCTCAAAAGACAACAGGCAACAGCAATTGTTGCTGCAAGACATAAAATTGTAGAAGGCGCTGTAAGTATGGTAGAAATGGCTCTTGATGAGTTAAACAAGAAAGAACTATTAGTTTTAGATGAAGAAAGGAAAGCTGCCATGGTGAGTAATTTATTAGTTATTTTGTGTGGAGATAAAGATGCTTCTCCTGTTGTAAACACAGGAACGTTACATCAATAAATATGAATAAGAAACAAATAGCAGCTATAGCATTAGGAGTGTCAATTGGTACAAGTATAGGAACAACTTATGGAGCTGTATTTGGAAACATTGTCGCAGGAACCATGATGGGCTCTTTAATAGGAACATTGATTGGAGCCGTTATTGCATTAGCGATTTTACGAGAAGATGGTTCCTAAATAATTAATATCTTATGAAAGAATATAAAGTAGTTAAACCTAGTTTAGGTTGGAAAAATAGAAGTGAAAAACTAGAAGAAATCCTAAATAACCACGCTAAGCAAGGTTGGATATTGTGTAATATCAACAAAAATGAAGGATATGTTCAAATTATTTTTGAACGCAGTAAAAATAGATAATCTATGCATTCAAATAGACCCAGAATCAAAGTTCCTTTAACAACAGTTGATGTTGTTATAGAGTTTATTACATTAGCAGTCTTGGTATGTTTATGGGCTTATGTCATCATGAAATATCAATCGCTTCCAGAAATTGTACCAACGCATTTTAATGCACAAGGTGAAGTAGATGGAACTGGCGGAAAAAGCTCTATATGGTTTCTGATGGGAATTACTACTGTAATCACAATTGGAATGTATATATTGACTAAATTTCCACACATTCATAATTATATGACCGAAATTACCGAAGAAAATGCTCCCCATAATTATAAAATGAGTGCGCGATTATTACGAATCGTGAACTTGATAACGCTTTTTATCATGGGATATGTAGCGTTATCAGTCATTCAAGCTGCATCTGGAGAAAATTCTTTAATGGGAAATTCATTCATGTACATTCTGATTGCTTTTTCAGTAATCATGCCTATTGTTTTATTAATTTATATTCAAAAAAATCAAAAAGCGGCAAAGTCCAAAAACTAATTATGGCAAAAAAGAAAGCCTTTGCATTACGAATCAATGAAGATATGTTGAAAGCTATTGAAAAATGGGCTACTGACGAATTTCGCAGTACCAATGGACAAATAGAATGGATGCTGATGCAAAGTTTAAAAAATGCTAAACGAGTTCCTAACAAAAAAACAGACTCTTCTGAAGAATCATCTGAGCTTTAAATTTATTTCTTTTTATAAAATGCAATTGAAATTTTACCGAAGCTAACATTTTTGGTATTTTGCGACTTAAACTATCCGATTATGTTCAAAAAATTGTTTGCTTTATTCTTATTGTTGAGCTGTTTCTCTATGTTTTCTCAGCAATTAACCATTAAAAATGTAGAAAGTAAAGAACAAAAATTCAATGCAAAAGTTACAATCGATTCAATTTCCTTTTCTGGATTTGACATAGAGATTAAAACAAACACTAAGTTCGCAACTCTCGAAAATCTAAGCAATATTAACACTCAATTTATTGCTACTGGCAATTTCAGCTTTACAATTGACAACTCAGTTGCTACCATCTCCTATCGAGGAAAAGAAACCATTAACACCTCCAAACCTATTTCGCTTTTTGAACTTTCCACAGTACCTAAATATGGTTTTTCGGAAATAATTTATGAACTTAAAAATGTAACTTTTTACAATCAAAGTGCTGTAATTTCTATACCTAAGGAAAAGCAAAAAGTAAAAAAAACAATTATTCATCCAAAACCGCTATTTAGTAGTGATAAAATTGTTTTTGGAATCCTAATGATTTTGTTAGGTTTTGTGTTTTATACAGAAGCGAGTAAAAATTCTGGTTGGAAAAAGTTTTATAAATATGTTCCAGCACTTCTTATTTGCTATTTATTGCCTGCTATTTTAAGCTCTCTTGGAATTATTTCAGATAAATATTCTGAAGCTTACTTAATTGCTAGTCGTTTCCTATTGCCTGCCGCACTTATTTTGATGACGTTAAGCATTGATTTAAAAGGTGTATTCAATTTAGGACCAAAAGCTTTGATTATGTTTTTTACCGGAACTGTGGGAATTATAATTGGCGGGCCTTTGGCAATTTTATTAATCTCTATTTTTTCACCCGAAACTGTTGGCGGCGCAGGTCCTGAAGCTGTTTGGCGTGGACTTTCCACCTTAGCCGGTAGTTGGATTGGCGGTGGCGCAAATCAAGCTGCCATGTATGAAATTTATGGATATAGCCAAGACAAGTATGGGGCAATGGTATTGGTTGATATTGTTGTTGCGAATTTATGGATGGCTATACTTTTATTAGGAATCGGAAAATCGAAAAAAATTGACGCTCATTTTAAAGCTGACAATTCTGCTATTGAAGAATTGAAACAACGCGTTTCCTCTTTTACAGAAAAAATAAAACGAAATCCAACGTTAACAGAATTAATGGTTATGCTAGCTCTAGCATTTGGAGGCGTTTCTCTAGCTCATTTTGGAGCCAATACTATTACTGAGTATTTAACAAGCAATTTTGATGCTGTTAAAGATAAAGATGGAGCGCTGTCATTTTTAGGTTCTTCTTTCTTTTGGATGATTACAATTGCTACTGCTTTTGGAATTCTTTTATCATACACCAAAGCAAAAAACTATGAAGGGGCTGGAGCAAGTAAGATTGGAAGTATCTTCATTTATATTTTAGTTGCTTCAATTGGGATGAAAATGGACTTAGGAAAAGTACTGGAAAATCCTGGTCTTATTGCTGTTGGATTGGTTTGGATGGCAATTCACGCAGGGTTGCTCATTTTGGTTGCCAAATTAATTCGTGCTCCCTATTTCTTCTTAGCCGTAGGAAGTCAAGCAAATGTAGGCGGTGCTGCTTCTGCTCCAATTGTAGCTTCAGCATTTCATCCTTCATTGACATCTGTAGGTGTATTATTGGCTGTTTTTGGTTATGTAGTTGGAACGTATGGAGCTATTTTATGTACAATTTTGATGGAAATGGCTTCTAAAGTTTAACAAAATTATAGATATTTGCGCTCTTTAAAATTTAGAATAATGTTCAGAAAATGTATTGCATTCCTTGCGATTTTAGCTTGCATCGCTTGTGGAAAAGAAAAAGAAGGTAACTTAAAAATTACCGGAAATATTGATGGTT
The DNA here is from genome assembly GCF_001005305.1 of Kordia zhangzhouensis. Classification (GTDB taxonomy): domain Bacteria; phylum Bacteroidota; class Bacteroidia; order Flavobacteriales; family Flavobacteriaceae; genus Kordia; species Kordia zhangzhouensis. The sequence goes on along the minus strand of NZ_LBMH01000012.1, from coordinate 9,392 downwards.
TGAAAGAAGGAACACTGTTTCTGCAGAAAATACAAGATACCAGTTTGGTAACATTAGATTCTGTGGTAATTAAAGGCGATGCCAACTTTGCATTCAGTACTAGTATTGAAGAACCTCAAGTGCTATATTTATACTTAGACAAAAAAGATTATAACGATTTAAACGACCGTATTGATTTTTTTGCTGAACCTGGTGAAATGACCATACATACTACTCTTCGTAGATTTGTAAACGATGTAAAGATTACCGGTTCTGAAAGCAATAATGATCTTGATGCATTTAAGGATTTTATGACCAAATTTAACACAAAAGAATTAATGTTGATTCGCGAAGGTTTGGACGCTCAAAAAGAAGAAGACACTAAAAAACTAACAGAAATCAATACGCAAATTAACAATTATGCGAAAACTCGTATGCGCTATATTTTAAATTATGCGTTTACCAATAAAGAGAATATTATTGTCCCTTATGTAGTTGCCAAAGAAGCAAACGATGCAAATGTTAAGTTTTTAGACACTATTTACAAGCAATTACCTCCAAAAGTAGCAGATTCAAAATATGGAAAGGAATTAAAAGAATTAATCGAAAAACGCAAAGTAGAAGAACAACAATAATCCCTTCTTTTTTCAAAAAAGTAAAAAGACAACTATGATTCTAGTTGTCTTTTTTATTATTTACTCTTTCCCTTCTTTAAAACTCACTTTTGCACTGGTTTTCAAATCAGCATCAACATATAAAATACTTCCTCTACGCAAAGAGATTTCTGCTGTTTTCCCTGCTTCAATTGCACGTGTCAAAAACAACTTTCCTTGATATTCTACACGAACACTAAGCTCGTTTTTGCCAATATTTTCCACAATGGCTATGCTATTTTTGTCCTTAAATGGGTTTATTGCTGCATCTTGCCCAGCTCCTTTTCCTGTTATGCACATGCTTTGCGAGCCTGTCAATTCAAAAACAGTGGACTCTTGCTGTGCATACGATTGTACAGCAAAAAGAAGTATTAAGAAACATATTATTTTTTTCATTGGAAGGAAACATTTAAAAATTACTACGCACTCTAAGATACAATTTATTTCAATGTTTTCTTGAAAGTAGTATATCCTTGTTTAGTACCAACGTTTCTTTTTCTTTTTAGAAGCAACTGATTTACGCCCTTTTTTGTGTTTGCTACCTTTCTTTTTATGAACTACTGGTTTCGCCTTCGGATCTAATGGATACGGATGCTCTTCAATAATTTGAATTTCTTTACGAATGAGTTCTTGAATATCTTTTATGTATTTTTTTTCATCTGCCGAACAAAAAGATATAGCCAATCCTGTTGCGCCAGCTCTTGCTGTTCTACCAATTCTATGAACGTACGTTTCTGACACATTCGGAATATCAAAGTTCAGGATTATGTCTACTTCTTTGATATCAATTCCCCTTGCTGCGACATCAGTTGCAATCAAAATATTTGAAGTTCCTTTTATAAATTCATTCAAGGCTTCCTGACGCATGCTTTGCGATTTATCGCCGTGCAATCCAACCGCTTTATAATTATTATTCAACAGTGTTTTTTCCAATTTATCCACACCAAACTTGGTTCTTCTAAAAATGATACACGTTCCTTTCAGTTCGTTGCGAAGCAAATGCAAACAGAGTTCTATTTTGTTGCGCTTAGGCACGTAATAGAGTCGTTGTTGAATTCCTTTTGCTGTTGAAGAAGTTGGAGCTACTTCAATATATTCAGGCATTTTTAAAATGGAACTAGCGAGTTCTTCCACTTTATGTGGCATCGTTGCCGAAAATAGTAAGATTTGCTTTTTCGTAGGACATAAGCGTTCAATTTTACGAACATCGTTGATAAAACCCATATCCAACATCAAATCAGCTTCGTCCAACACTAACGTTTCTACATAATCTAAGTTCACACAATCTTGTTTATGTAAATCCAATAATCGTCCAGGTGTTGCTACTAATACATCAATTCCTTTTTTGAGTTTCTCTTTTTGTGGTTCAAATGAAGTTCCTCCAAAAATTACTGTTGTTCGTAAATTTGTATAGGTGCTATATGCTTTAAAATTTTCTTCAATTTGAACGGCTAATTCTCGTGTAGGACAAACAACTAATGCTCTAATTTTTTTTCCTTTTTTGGGAGCATCTTGCTTATCAAATAATAATTGTAGTATTGGCAAAGCATATGCTGCAGTTTTCCCTGTTCCTGTAGGTGCAGAAACAATTGTATCTTTTTTAGAAAGAATAATAGGAATGGCTCGTTCTTGAACTAAAGTTGGTTGCTCATAATTTTTTTCAAATACTGCACGGAGAATTGGCTTGTTGAGTTTTAGTTCTTTAAAAGTCACTTAGAATAATTTTGAATTTCTGTATTAAATATACGCTGATTTTTATGCATAAAAAAAACAGCAATCACTTTCGTAATTGCTGTCTTTATATACTTTGAGCCGATGGAGGGACTCGAACCCACGACCTGCTGATTACAAATCAGCTGCTCTAGCCAGCTGAGCTACATCGGCAAAGCGGTTGCAAATATAAAAAGCTTTTTATTCTTTGCAAACGTTTTTTTATTTTTTTTACAAACTATTGATTTTTGTTACTAGAGTAGTTGCTCTTGTTTCCAATTCTTGACGGATTCCTTTAAAGTGTGCCTTAGGATTTTCTACTCCTCTTTTGTTAGTCTCTGCAATCAATTCATCAAAACTCTGAATAGATTCATCAATAATCTCTTCACTTTTTGCAGAATCTTCTTGAGGATTGGCAACTTGCCATAGTAATGCAGCATCAATGATGTCTCCAAAAACATAGTTCAAGTCTTTCTTTAAATCTCTTTTATTTGCCATGATATATTATAATTTTTTGCAAATTTACACTAAAATGGTCTATTATTTGTTATAAATAACACAAATGTTAGTGCATCTAAATTTATTTTTCTAGTTTTATCTCATGAATGCTATTGTACAGTTATATCGACAGTTAACTCAATCTACCACGAACGCCAAACGTGTTATGATTTGTATTCCTGTGCGTATTCAGAAATCGCCGTACCATCAGCATCAACATAAGTATTAGTTAACAATTCAATATCTATATTATAAACTTATAAGGTGCTTTTTACAAAGCACCTTTTTTATTTTTAACTGTTTAATTTTTTAAAATCTATTCGTATGAAACGTACATTCACCTTGATCCAAAAAATGTCTCAACTGATTTTTTCCATGAATCCTTATTATAGAATTCAAACACCTTTTTATGAACCTATACCACTTTTGATACATCATTAATTTTTTACATTATGAACACATTCACACAAAATACAATTCAGACCAATATTCAATTTTTAGTTACTAAAAAAGTAACGAACGGTAACGGATTTTTACATCCACATATTCTTTTTGATAAAATTCAAGTAGCAGCCACCTATCCAATTAGAGAGTTTTATTCTCATGAAGTTCCCACTATTGTAGAATACGATATAAAGATGAATAAAAGTGCGCGTTTAAATGATTCTTTGAATATTCAAGCACAATTGATTCAGCAAAACGCTCAACGACTTGTCGTACATATTTTAGTCACCAAATCGAAGAAAAAATCAAAAACAGAAGAAGCTATTTGTCAAGCTACTTTTGGCTTTCCTTTGTTAGAAAAACCCATTCGAAAGGTTTCGTGAGTAATGAAATTCCCAAGTTGAACGCTTGGGATTTTTTATTTTTTAGGTATAAATCTGCAAAGTTATTTGATATACACTTCCAATAATTCTGAAGCTTCTTTTGCCATTACTTTGATGTTTTTTATACAAGCTGGTAGCAACAGTGTTTCTCCTTGTTTTAACTGTTCTTCATAAGTTTCTGTGCTAAGAGTTACATTGCCTTTTACACAGAGATATATCACAAATGAATCTTTGTCATGATGATTTAATGACAGTTCTCCTATAAAAGGAAGTAAATTAGTCGTAAAGTAAGGGCAATCAACTAGATTTGTTATTTGATTAGGAAGTTCTTGGTAGTTTGTTTTATAGTTTTTGTAATAAGAATAATCTATTGCATCTAATGCCAAAGCTGTATGTAATTCGCGAGAGTTTCCATTGGCATCAACCCGATTCCAATCATAAATCCGATATGTAATATCTGAAGTTTGCTGGATTTCTGCAAGAAGAATTCCGCCTCCGATGGCATGAATCCTTCCGGTAGGCAAAAAGAACACATCTCCTTTTTTTACAGGTTCAAAGTTGAGTATTTGCGTAAGCGTATTATTTTCTAGATGCTCCTGGTATTGTTCTTTGGTAACCTCTTGATTGAAACCAACCATTAATTTGGCTCCTTCATCAGCTTGCATTACATACCACATTTCTGTTTTTCCAAACGAATTGTGGCGTTCTTTTGCAAGGGCATCGTTGGGATGTACTTGAATTGATAAATCTTTTTGAGCATCGATATATTTGATTAATAAAGGAAATTTTGTTCCAAAGGTTTCATATACTTTGCTTCCTAAAAGCTCTTCTTGAAAAGTTTCGCTGAGTTCTTGTAATGTTTTTCCTTTGAGTGCCCCTTTTGCAACAACTGACGATTCTCCTTTTACATCAGATAGTTCCCAACTTTCACCTATGGTTTCACCAGTAGCTTCTTTGTTGAGTACTTCTTTGAGTTTGGTTCCGCCCCAAATACGTTCTTTGAGTATGGCATTAAATTTAAAAGGATACAAGTTCATCGTTCTTAGTTATTCTCCTGCATATTTTACAAAATTTCGCGGTGTTTCATATAAAACTACTTCGAGGTCTAATGTAGTTTTTATATGCTTTCTAAGCTTTTTCCAAATGACTACCACAATATTTTCGGCTGTTGGATTCAGGTTTTTAAATTCTGGAACTTCTAGGTTTAGATTTTTATGATCGAAAGCGTCTTCTACTTCCGAGCAAATGAGATCTTTTAATACTTTTACGTCCATTACAAATCCTGTTTCAGGGTCAATTTCGCCTTTTACACTTACTATCAATTCATAATTGTGTCCGTGATAGTTTGGATTGCTACATTTTCCAAAAACGGCTTCGTTTTTTGTATCGTCCCAGTCTGGTCGATACAACCGATGTGCGGCATTGAAATGTGCTTTTCTGCTGACAGTAACTTTCATATATCGACTTTTATGTGTTCGTAAAATTTATCAAAAATAATTTTGAACCAAGCTGTATATTTTTCGGGGTGACTAGCAATGTCATCTTTAACAGCTTTAACATCCATCCACTTCCAGTCGGCAACTTCATCGGGATTAATTATAGGAGCGTCGTTATAGTTTCCTATCATTACATGATCGTATTCATGCTCTGTCAATCCGTTGTCAAAAGGTGCTTTGTATATAAACGAAACTGCTTCTGCAAGTTCGGTAACAAAACCCATTTCTTCTTGTAATCTTCGTTTACCTGCAGCAATGTTACTTTCACCTTCACGTTGGTGACTGCAACAGGTATTGGTCCATAAACCAGGGGAATGATATTTGTGGAGGGCGCGTTGTTGTAGCATCAACTCTCCTTTGTTATTAAGGATAAATACGGAAAATGCTCTATGTAGCAATGCTTTTTCATGCGCTTCGATTTTTTCCATCACGCCAATTTGCTCATCATTTTCGTTTACTAGAATTACGTTTTCTTGTGCCATATTTTTTGATAGAACACAAATTTACAAAATCAACAGGTGTTGCCTTTACTGTATTTTCCTATTTTTTAGTTAAAATTAACATATTGTGTTTTTGAAAAAGTAGTTACCCCATTTTTATGCCGTATGTATTCTACAAAAAAAAGCATTCTAAATGTTAGAATGCTTTTTTTGTATATGTTCGTTTTTTTATTTTTCCACGACTATAAATTCGCTACGTCTATTAAGTTGATGTTCTTCTTCCGAACATTTTACACCATTACTACATTTGTTTACCAATCTTTCTTCTCCGTAACCGTCGCCTGTTATTCTACTTGCATCGATTCCTTTAGAGATGATATAGTCTCGTGTAGATTTGTTTCTGCGTTGTGATAGTTTTTTGTTGTATGAATCACTTCCACGACTGTCTGTATGCGAGCGAACATCAATTTTAAGTGTTGGATATTTTCTCATTACTGCAACTACTTTTTCTAGTTCTGTAGCTGCATCTGGGCGAATATTTGCCTTGTCAAAGTCAAAATAAATAATTGGTATGTTAAGAGTTACAGCAAGATCATCCCCTACTTTGAATGGAACTTTTTCTTTTTCCAACAATAGTGTTACTGAGCGTAAACCAGCTTCATCTGTTTTAGGTAATAAAACTTCTTCCGAGTTGTACTCTTTTTTGGAAGCTCTGATAAAATATACTTCTTCACAATCAATCATTGTTTTAAACCTAAACTTTCCTAAATCATCGCTATACGTATTTTCTAGCTCTTGATTATCATTATCAAATAGTTTTACATTTGCTCCTACCAACAATTCGTTAGATTTGTTATCTTTTACCACACCTACAATTTCCTGTTCGCATGTCCATTGAATGGATTTTATTTCTAAAAATGAATAAATATCGTCATCACCTTGTCCACCAGAACGGTTGGATGCAAAGTACCCTTTTTTGGTTGTAGTGTTTATGATGAATGAAAAATCATCGACAGGACTATTAACTGGTTCTCCAACATTATAAATAGTAGATTCTTCATCGTCAAGACGCATCACGAAAATATCTAATCCTCCTAAACCAACATGTCCATCAGAAGAAAAGTAGAGCTCGTTGTCTTGACTTACAAACGGAAAGTTTTCTCTAGCTTCTGTGTTGATTCCTTTTCCTAAATTTTTAGGCTCTCCAAATGTTCCGTCATTGTGAATATCTACTACGTATAAATCAGATTGTCCTACTGAGCCAGGCATATCGGATGCAAAATAAAGTTTTTTCTCGTCAGGACTTAATGCTGGATGCGCAACAGAATATAAATCACTGTTGAAAGGAAGTTCCTCAATATTTGTCCAACCATTTTCCCCACGTGTGGCTCTGAATATTTTTAGTTTGTTAATTCCTTTTTGGTCTTTTTTATACTTTCCTTTGTAATAATTATTACGCGTAAAGTACATTGTGTTTCCATCTTTTGTAAAAGCTGTAGTTGATTCGTGGTATTTGGTATTTAGTTTTCCTGAAAATTTATCTACATTGACTAAACTTCCATTTTCAGCTACTTCAGCTCCATAGAGGTCTAAAAATGGACGAGCATTCCATTTGTGTTTGTAACGTGTTGCGACTCCTGTATCTCTTGCTGAAGAGAACACTAAATTATTTTCAAGGTAAAATGATGGCGCAAAATCAGAATATGGAGAATTAACTCCTAAATTTTCTATACGAAAGCGACCTGATTGTGCTGCAATTTCTTCTAAATAATTACGTGTTTTTATAAATTTATTCCCTCTTATGTCACTTCCCGTAAGTTGATTAAACTGTTGCATTTTAGTATCGGCTTCCTCATAACGTTCAAGTGCTTTTAGTGATTGTGCATAACGAAAGTAATATTCTGGAGCAATTTCTTCTCCCATTTTGAATAGTTCTTCATACCATTTTGCAGCAGTCGCCAAATCTGCATTGAAATAGTATGCATTTCCTAGCTTTTCAAAAAGTTCTTTTGATTTGTACCCTTCTTCTGCAACTTCTTCATAAATTTCAATTGCATTGATGAACGCATAATCATCATACTTTTTATCTGCTTTAGTAAGTTTTCGTTCTTGCGCATTTCCCACAAAAACAAGTAAACTTAATACCGTATATATTATATATTTTATTTGTTTCATCATGCTAGTTTTAGAAGAATCTTGGTGAGATAATTTTGTCGCGATTGTTGAACAGTTCAAAACGTAAGAACACTTCATACGAACCATCATTGAATTGGGTATTTCCAAGTTCGGTTGTTTCTCGATCATATGCAAAACCAATCATAAAGCTATCAGACAGTTGTAGTCCTACCAGTCCACTAAAAGCAGCGCTCCATCTGTAGGCTGCTCCGAGGGTTAATTTTTCATTGATTAAAAAATTAGCAGATAAATCTGCTTGTAATGGTGCTCCAGAAACAGCTTTAAATAATACTGCTGGTTTAAATTTTACACTTTCACTCATATCAAAAACATATCCTCCGATTAAATAAAAGTTGATTCGTTCTTTAGCTGTTGATAGTGAAGATTCATCAAAATGTTTCGTTTCTAGTAAATTGGGAGCCGATAATCCTACATACCATTTTTCAGAGTTTCGATAGTAAATTCCAGCTCCTACATTAGGAGAAAATTTATTGTCAATATTACTTTGCAGCAATGCATCATTAGGGCTGTATTCATTTAAGCAATCAAAACATACGTCTAAGAGATGTCCTCCTGCTTTGATTCCAAATGATAGTTTCCCATTTTCAGATGTTCGAATTGTATATGAGAAATCAATATCAAAATAAGTTTCATTGGTTGGTCCCAATTCATCATTTATCACAGAAAACCCTAGTCCTACATTTCCTTTTTTTCCAATAGGGGTATGTAAATTGAGTGTTTGCGTACGCGGAGCACCTTCCAATCCAACCCATTGAGAACGATGCAACCCTGCCATGCTAAATACGCCTCTTGAACCAGCATATGCCGGATTGATACTTATGGTATTATACATGTATTGCGTATACTGAGCATCCTGTTGACCGTAACTCTGTAGCGAAAAAACAGTACTCAATAAAACTATGATGATGCTGATTTTGTTTCTCATTATAGTATGCTGTATTTTTTATTTATTAATTAGAGCGTACATACAGAAAAACTGTATGTACGCTTTTGTATTTATCGTTGAATGTATAAGTAACCTGCTTTATTCTTTGTTACTCCATTTATTACATAGTCAACAACGTAATAGTATGTTCCTACCGGTAACAGTTTGTTTTTCTGTATTGTCACTCGTCCATTAGATATTCCACGGAAGTAGTTTCCATTTTGACCATATCCTTGCGTTTCATATACTAAAACTCCCCATCTGTTGTAAATACGCACTTGGTTGTCTGGGAACATTTCAATGTTTCTAATCGTAAATACATCATTATCTCCATCTCCATTTGGTGTTACTGCATTGAATATTTCCAGATCGTTTTCAACAGTATTTGAATTGTTAACATCTAAGAAGTTTGGCAGTCCATCTCCATCTTCATCATCTGTTCCATCAGGTCCGTTTGGAATACCATCTCCATCACAATCACCATCTATCCAATCTTGACTAGGATCTAAAGTAATATCTTCTACATTTAAATCACAAGGATCTGTTGGATCTGTTGGATCTCCTCCGTTAGGTGGATTTAATTCATCTCCATTTGATACTCCATCTCCGTCGCAATCGCCATCAGGATTTCCTCCTGCATTTGGATTACATGGATCATTCGGATCACT
>NZ_LBMH01000011.1 GCF_001005305.1 Kordia zhangzhouensis | reverse complement strand
TGTGCAAATTTTGTGCAAATTGAAAACAAGAAAGGCTCTCGATTTCTCGAAAGCCTTGTTATACTTGTGATCGCGACAGGATTCGAACCTGTGACCGTCTGCTTAGAAGGCAGATGCTCTATCCAGCTGAGCTACGCGACCATTGCATAAAGCAAAATTTCTATGTCGGGGTGGCAGGATTCGAACCTGCGACCTCCGCGTCCCAAACGCGGCGCGATAACCGGGCTACGCTACACCCCGAAAAGTTTAATTTTCATAAAAAAGCGGAGAGACCGGGATTCGAACCCGGGCAACCCGAAGGTTGACAGCTTAGCAGGCTGCTGCATTACCACTCTGCCACCTCTCCAAAATTGTCATGAAAATGAACTTATACAATTGTGAAATTGCGGTTGCAAATGTAACTGTTCATTTTATACCTCGCAACTATTTATGTACTTTTTTAGCCTTTTTTGACTATTTTTTTTTCAATAATTTCATTTTCAATATCCTATCACTTATTCTGGATATTCAATTCGTAAGTGATAGATGTTATTGAGCTTCTTTTTTAATACTTTTTTTACTGTTACGATTTCTTTTAATGTAATATCAGCATTCATAAACTGCTGTTCATCCATTTGTTTATCGATTATTCGTTCTACAAATTCATCAATTTTTTGATACGTAGGTTCCTTTAAACTTTTTGAAGCAGCCTCCACAGCATCTGACATCATTAAAATAGCTGTTTCTTTAGAAAAAGGGATAGGTCCTGGATATTGGAATTTTTCTATTGAAACATTTTTATCTAATTCTTTTGCTTTCTGATAGAAGTAGTAAACAGTTGACGTTCCATGATGTGTTCTTATAAAATCAATAATTCTATCTGGTATTTTGTTACTTTTTGCAATCTCAATTCCGTCCAGCACATGATCTATTATAGTTGCTGCACTTTCCTCTGGTGATAGTTCATCATGAGGATTAACGGATGTTGCTTGATTTTCAATAAAAAACGTCGGATTGTTCATTTTACCAATATCATGATACAAAGCTCCTACCCTAACCAACATAGTATTAGCACCTATTTCGCTAGCTGCAGCTTCCGCTAAATTGGCTACTTGGAGTGAATGATGAAAAGTTCCTGGTGCTTCATTCGCCAATCGCTTCAGTAGTTTGGAATTGGTATCGGATAATTCTAATAAAGAAACATCAGAAACCAACCCAAAAATCTTTTCATAAATGTAAATTAACGGTTGCACAAATAAAGTTGCCAATCCGCATAAAATAAATTGTGTAAAATATATCCAAGTAACATGCAAACTACCTAATTCATTTCTACTAAATACTTCTGAGAATTTAATGCCTCCTTCATGAGTAATGTAAAAAGCAAAATAAGCTATAATGTATATCAATGTAATTTGCCCTACTGAAATAAATAAATTGGCTCTTTTATACAACTCAGAAACCGTAAGAATGGTTACAATTCCAGCAATAATCTGTAAAAAGATATATTCTGAACTGTTTGGCACAATGAAACCTAGTAATAACACAGTTAATACGTGTGCAAATAATCCCAATCGTGCATCAAAGAACGCTTTGAGAATGAGAGGTAAAATACATAAAGGCACCACATACACGTAATTTGCATTATACTTTACCACTAAAGTCGTCAGTATAATCATAAATACTATGTTCATGAAGATAAATGTGACTTTATTGTTATTCTCATAAATTTCTGGTCGGTATTTTCTAATAAACAGTAAAAGCATTAGAAGTGCCAATGCTACTAATATTACATATCCAAATACAATCCAATTATAGTTAGACTCATTCCAGACCTGTGATTCATATTCTTTTTTTAGCGAATTAAGAATTGCGAATTTTTCACCTTCTACAACCTCTCCTTTGGCAATAATTCGGATTCCTTCTTGTATATTTCCGCGTGTATAGGCAATTTCACTTAGCTCCTGCGTTAAAACACTATTGGTAAATTTTTGGTTGATTTCTACATTGGGTTCTATAATTTCAAAAAACAAATTATATAATTGCGATTCATAATTTTCAAGCACTTCCTCTTCAACAAAATCTTTTATGTATCGCTGTAAATTATTAAGTTTTATAAAACTGTTATAACTTACATTTCTCTCTACATTATCTTTTATTAAAACGACTAATCGATCGATTTTAGAATCATCAATCGTAGCTATGACACCATTTTTGTAAAAATCATCTAATAAGTTACTTGTTTTATATTTGAGTGTTGAATATGTTCCTCTATCTATCAAACTATCTATAGAAAACAGTTCATCAAATTGTTGGTTAAAATCATTTTTTACACTTGTAACTACTTCTGTATTGTAATTGTAATAAGTTTTGGCATTGGCAGTTATATTGGCTTTCTCTGCTTCAATTTCTTCTGTAGTTTTTACAATTGGAAAGTCAAACGGCGCAATCAAGGTTTCATATTGCCAAGGTTTTCCTTTTTGAAATTCGTATTGAAATTTTCCTCCTTTAGGAAAAAGGTAAACTATCAAAAATGTAGTGAGTATATATAAGAAAATCTTGTATACAAATGACTGATTTTGATATAACTTAGTAACGAGCTGCTTCATTAAGTGTGATTGTGATAATATTCAAAAGTAATAAATTTAAGTTGTTTAGCTGATTGGTTAAATTGATAATTTATACGGATATCTTCTAAAAAATAATTAAATTCGCAGCAATTAAACGTTAAGCTAAAATCATGAGTAAAGAAGTTGTAATTGTAGCAGCTGCAAGAACTCCTATTGGAAGTTTTTTAGGTGCTTTATCTACTATACCAGCTCCAAAACTAGGAGCAACCGCTATTAAAGGTGCATTAGCACAAATTAATTTGGCTCCTGAAAAAGTACAAGAAGTGATTATGGGGAATGTAGTACAAGCCGGTACAGGACAAGCTCCTGCTAGACAAGCTGCTATTTTTGCTGGAATTCCAGATACAGTTCCTTGCACTACTGTTAATAAAGTATGTGCTTCGGGAATGAAAGCTGTAATGCAAGCTGCACAAGCAATTGCTTTAGGTGATGCAGCTATCGTTGTAGCTGGTGGAATGGAAAACATGAGTTTAATTCCTCACTATTTCCATGCGAGAAGTGCTACTAAATTTGGGCCTGCACAAATGGAAGACGGAATGCAAAAAGATGGTTTAGTAGACGTGTATGACAATGTTGCTATGGGCGTATGTGCTGATGCTTGCGCTACAGAATACAATTTTTCTAGAGAAGACCAAGATGCTTTTGCAATTCAATCGTATGAACGTTCTACAAAGGCATGGGCTGAAGGAAAGTTTGCCAACGAAGTAGTTCCTGTTGAAGTTCCACAGCGAAGAGGTGAACCAATTATTGTAAGTGAAGACGAAGAGTACAAAAATGTAAAGATGGAAAAAATCCCTTCTTTACGCCCTGCTTTCACCAAAGATGGTACTGTAACAGCTGCTAATGCATCAACTATTAATGACGGTGCTGGAGCTATGGTATTAATGAGTGCTGAAAAAGCTGCCGAACTAGGACTTAAACCTCTAGCGACTATTAAAGGATATGCAGATGCTGCGCACGAACCTAAATGGTTTACAACAGCTCCTGCTAAAGCCCTTCCAAAAGCATTGGCCAAAGCGAATATTTCACTAGAAGAGGTAGATTACTTCGAATTTAACGAAGCTTTCTCTGTAGTTGGATTGGCAAATATGAAGATTTTAGGACTTTCTGATGACAAGGTTAATGTAAATGGTGGAGCCGTTTCATTAGGACATCCTCTAGGCTGTTCTGGTGTTCGTATCTTAATTACTTTGATTAATGTATTAGAACAAAATGATGCAAAAATTGGAGCAGCTGCAATTTGTAATGGTGGCGGTGGAGCTTCCGCTTTAGTTTTAGAAAGACCATAATTCCTAAAATACACTTCAGAGATTATAATTCATGCAATATGGCATTTGCAATTTAAGTATTGTTCCGCTTCGTGCAGAACCAAGTGATATGAGCGAACTCGTATCACAGGTCTTGTATGGAGAACATTTTAAAGTATTGGAGCAGCGAAAAAAATGGAGTCGTATTCGTATTGCTTATGATAAATATGAAGGTTGGATTGACAACAAACAATATTTAGAAATTTCTGAAGATATTTACAAAGAAAAAGATTCAGAAGAATTACGTTTATCGTCTGATTTGGTTGAGTTTATTTCACAAGAAACACAATTAATGCCTATTCCTATTGGCTCTGTACTGAATTCTTTACCTCTACTTTCACATCAATTTGATGGTCGATCAGTTTCTGGGATTCTCCCTAAAGAAAATATTATTAAGACTTCATATATGTATCTAGGCGCTCCTTATTTATGGGGCGGAAAAACCCCTTTTGGGATTGATTGTTCGGGTTTTACCCAAATGGTGTATAAGCTGAATGGTTATAAGTTATTGCGTGATGCTTCTCAACAAGCTACTCAAGGAGAAGCCTTAAGTTTTATTGAAGAAAGCGAGCCAGGCGACCTTGCTTTTTTTGATAATGAAGAAGGAAACATTATTCATGTAGGAATCATTATGGAAAATAACTACATCATTCATGCGCATGGAAAAGTTCGCATTGATCGAATAGATCATTCTGGAATTTTTAATGTTGAAACCAATCGTCATACGCATCGATTACGTGTCATCAAAAAAATAATATAGCGCTTTTATATATTTTTTTAGAGAATAAAAAAAAACCTCGCAAATTGCGAGGTTTTTAAGTTGTATGAACTAACTAAATTATTGTCCTAGTTCTTCTAGTTTAGCCTTTACTTTTTTGAATTTAGCATCCTCTCCTAAGAAAGAGTACAATCCTTTTAATTGCTTTAATACTATAACATTTTCAGGAGCTTTGTCTGCTACTTTTTCCAAGATTTTTAAAGCCTCTCTATACAATTCTGTTTGTTGTGCTTGATATTCTTCAAACTTCTTATTGTCTGCAGAAGAGTTTCCTAATTGATTCATTTTATCAACAACATCAGCCGCTTCATCTAAATATGTTTTAGAAAGGTTAATTCCTGCATTTGTATAACCTGGATCTAATTCTAAAGCTTTACTATACGCAGCTCTCGCCTCGTCCAAATCACCATTTTCAGCACTAATTACCCCAATATTGTAATACGAATCTACATCATTAGGATTCTTTTTAACAATCTCTTGCATGATTTCTTTAAACTTTGCAGTATCTCCCATTTGATAGTAGATATTTCCTTTTGTTAATAACAAAGAAGGATCATCTGGATTAACAGCAATTGCTTCTTCAACAGCTGCCAATGCCTTTTCATTGTCTTTGACATGGTTTGTATAAATCCAAGAAATATTTTTTACGATTTCAGGAAGTCTAGACTTTGATGTTTCTGTAGTAGGATCTTTATGCGTTTTTGCTTTTACAGAAATATCTCTGATTGTTTTATCTGGGAAAGATTCTTTTTGTCCTGTCGCCGTATTAATTGCATAATATTCAGTTTTAACACCTGTATAATTTGCTTCTTTTAACTCTTCATAATATTTTAATGAAGTGTCATAATCTTGAGCAGAAATAGAGTTTGAAGCCGCAAAATACAAGTAGTCTTTATTTTCAGGTTGTAATGTATACGTTAAATACAATAAATCTGAAGCTTTGTTATAATCTTTTGCTTTTTGTGCTGCAATTGCCTTATCAACCAACTTACTAATCATTGTTTGCAACTTAGGCTTCGCATCTTTTGTATATCTAAAATCTCTTTGCTCTTTTTCAAAATCGAATAATTTATTGTACGCATCTCCTGCAGTTTTAAGAGAAGCATCAGTATCCATTCCTTTGTCTGCTAAATCTTGATATGTTTGACCTTTTAAAAAGTAATATTGCGCTTTGTATTTAGCATCGGCACTTTCAATTGTTGATGAAATACTGTTAAGCACTTCTTTAGCTTCAACAGCATTTCCTTTTTTTAATGCTTTCTCAACAGCTTTTAATTCTTTCTTTTGAGCGAAAGAAAACGCAGTGATTAACATTGCTGAGAAAATTAAAATTGTCTTCTTCATTTTATAAATGTTTAAAATATTTGAGGTTTGTGTTATGATTATTCTTCTGTTTCGTTATTTTCTGAAGTAGCATTATCAACAGCCGTGCCATTTTCTACAACATCAGTGTTTTCAATAGTTTCGTCATCATTATCTTCTTCTTCATGCATTACTTTAGCAACTGCTGCAATAGAATCCTTCCCTTTAATGCTAATTAAACGAACTCCTTGCGTTGCTCTTCCCATAACACGAAGATCAGAAACAGACATACGAATTGCGATTCCTGATTTATTAATAATCATTAAATCATCTTCATCGGTCACATTCTTGATTGCCACGAGTTCACCAGTTTTGTCAGTCACAGAAATCGTTTTCACTCCTTTTCCTCCACGATTCGTAATACGGTAATCTTCTAAACTAGAACGTTTTCCATATCCATTTTCAGAAACTACTAGAATATTGCTATCCATATCATTCACAGCTACCATTCCAACAACTTCATCGTTATCGCTTGCTAGGGTAATTCCACGAACTCCAGAAGCGTTACGCCCCATAGGTCTCGTTTTTTCTTCTTCAAAACGAATCGCTTTTCCAGATTTTACAGCCAACATTACCTGACTGTTTCCTGTAGTTAATTTAGCTTCTAGCAATTCATCTCCTTCTTTGATAGTAATTGCATTAATTCCATTGGTACGTGGACGTGAATATTGCTCTAAAGGTGTCTTTTTTACTTGACCTTTCTTCGTAGCCATAATCACATAATGACTATTGATATAGTCTTCATCTTTCAAGTCTTGTGTACAAATAAAAGCTTTTACCTTATCTTCTTTTTCTATGTTTATCAAATTCTGAATAGCTCGTCCTTTTGATGTTTTACTTCCTTCAGGAATTTCATACACACGCATCCAGAAACATTTTCCTTGTTGTGTAAAGAACAACATGTATTGATGATTGGTTCCTACAAATAAATGTTCGAGGAAGTCTTCATTTCGAGTCGCACTTCCTTTTTGTCCAACACCACCACGATTTTGCTTTTTGTATTCTGTCAACGACGTACGTTTGATGTATCCTGCATGCGAAATCGTAATCACTACTTTTTCATCTGGAATTAAATCTTCAATACTTACATCGCCACCGGCATATTCGATTACTGAACGACGTTCATCACCATATTTTTCTTTGACAACCGCCAATTCTTCTTTGATGATATCCATTCTTCTTGACTTGTTTGCCAAAATATCTTTGTAATCTTCAATGCTCTTCATGATTTCTTCGTACTCAGCGCGTAACTTGTCTTGTTCCAGACCTGTTAATTGACGAAGACGCATTTCCACAATCGCTTTTGCTTGAATTTCTGTTAACTCAAAACGTTTGATTAAGTTATTACGAGCATCTTCTGCATTTTGTGAGCCACGAATAATAGCAATTACTTCATCAATATTATCAGAAGCAATAATTAAACCTTCTAAAATATGTGCTCGCTCCTCCGCTTTTTTCAGTTCGTATTCCGTTCTACGAGTAACTACCTCGTGTCTGTGTTCAACGAAATAATGAATTAACTCTTTTAAGTTTAACAATTGCGGGCGACCATTTACCAATGCAATATTGTTTACACTAAAAGAAGATTGTAATGCTGTGTATTTATATAATTTATTTAAGACGATATTAGGGATAGCCTCACGCTTTAAAATGTATACAATACGCATTCCCTTACGGTCAGATTCGTCACGAATAGAAGAAATTCCATCGATTTTCTTTTCATTAATCAAATCGGCAGTCTTCTTAATCATATCTGCCTTATTAACCTGATAAGGAATTTCAGTCACAATAATACACTCTCTTCCTTGAACTTCTTCAATCATTGCTTTTCCTCGCATAACGATTTTTCCTCGTCCTGTCTTGAAAGCTTCACGAACTCCATCGTAACCATAAATGATTCCTCCTGTTGGAAAATCAGGAGCTTTTACATGTTGGATTAATTCGTCAATTTCAATATCATTATTGTCTATATACGCATGAATTCCATCTACCACTTCTGATAAATTGTGTGGTGGCATATTAGTAGCCATACCAACTGCAATCCCAGACGCTCCATTGATTAACAACCCTGGAACTCTTGTAGGCAATACAGTAGGTTCTTTTAAGGTGTCATCAAAGTTCAAAGAATGATCTACAGTATCCTTATCGATATCCGCTAGCATATCGTCTGATATCTTACGCATTCTTGCTTCCGTATAACGCATTGCTGCAGGGCTATCACCATCTATAGAACCAAAGTTCCCTTGACCATCAATTAACATGTAGCGCAAACTCCATTCTTGCGCCATACGAACCATAGCATCATATACAGAAGTATCGCCATGCGGGTGATACTTACCTAATACTTCTCCAACGATTCTCGCAGATTTTTTGTGCGCCGAACTAGATCTTACTCCAAGTTCATGCATTCCAAACAATACTCTTCGGTGTACGGGTTTCATTCCGTCTCTTACATCTGGAAGCGCACGTGACACAATGACTGACATCGAATAATCGATGTAAGCAGACTTCATCTCATCTTCAATATTAATGGGGATTAACTTTTCTCCTTCTGCCATGTATTTAATGTTTTAATATTTCGAGTTTTACAAATCGAGCCAATATACAACATTTACTAGTATTCAGCGAAGATTCTAGAGGTCATTTTGAGCTTTTTTTATTAACAATTTTTTAATAAGTTTTTTTGATAATTTAAGATTATAATTTTTGAATTCGCTGTTTTTTTTCGTCAATTAGCTGTAATTAGTCTTCATCACGGAACAATTTTTGTATTATTCGGATTGAAGTATTAATTTTAATGACGAAAGGAACTAGAATATATGGATGATAATTTCTCCCCAAGAGTTAAAGATGTAATTGCGTATAGCAAGGAAGAAGCATTACGCTTAGGCCATGATTTTATTGGTACTGAGCATTTGATGCTTGGACTTCTTAGAGACGGAAGCGGTAAAGCAATCAATATTTTGAGCGCATTAGATGTCGATTTGACACATTTGCGCAGAAAAGTAGAGATTTTAAGTCCTGCAAATCCTAATGTTGCAGTAGCTTCCAATGAAAAGCGTAATTTACACTTGACTCGTCAAGCCGAAAGAGCACTTAAAACTACATTTTTAGAAGCCAAACTTTTTCAAAGTTCTTCTATAAATACCGCACACTTATTACTGTGCATTTTACGAAATGAAAACGATCCAACTACCAAGCTTTTAAATAAGCTTAAAGTTGATTATGACAACGTTAAAGAGCAATTCAAGTATATGATAACAAACGACGACGATTATATAGACACACCACGAGCAGAATCTTCCTATTCTGATGATAATGGCGGATCTCAAGATGCTTCCAAAGACAATCCATTTGGTGCTTCTAATTCAGGAAACAAGGCAAATAAGAAATCTAAAACACCTGTATTAGACAACTTTGGTCGAGATTTAACCGCACTTGCAGAAGAAGGAAAATTAGATCCTGTAGTAGGCCGTGAAAAAGAAATAGAGCGTGTTTCTCAGATTTTGAGTAGACGTAAGAAGAACAATCCAATATTAATTGGTGAACCAGGTGTTGGTAAATCTGCCATTGCTGAAGGTCTTGCCAATCGTATCATTAAACGTAAAGTATCTCGTATTTTATTTAATAAGAGAGTGGTAACTCTTGATCTTGCAAGCCTAGTTGCAGGAACTAAGTATCGAGGCCAGTTTGAAGAGCGTATGAAAGCCGTTATGAATGAATTGGAAAAGAATGATGACATCATTCTTTTTATTGATGAAATTCACACCATTGTAGGTGCAGGTGGCGCTACTGGAAGTTTAGACGCTTCCAACATGTTTAAACCCGCCTTAGCAAGAGGTGAAATTCAATGTATTGGTGCAACAACTTTAGACGAGTACAGACAATATATTGAAAAAGATGGCGCTTTGGAAAGACGCTTCCAAAAAGTAGTTGTTGAACCTACTTCTGTAGAAGAAACAATTGAAATTTTAGAGAATATTAAAGATAAGTATGAAGAGCATCACAATGTGAATTATACTCCTGAAGCGATTAAAGCATGTGTGACATTGACCAATAGATACATGACGGATCGCTTCTTGCCAGATAAAGCGATTGACGCTTTAGATGAAGCCGGTTCAAGAGTTCATATTACCAATATTGATGTGCCAAAGCAAATTTTAGATTTAGAACGTCAGTTGGAAGAAGTACGTGAATTGAAAAATTCTGTAGTTAAAAAACAAAAATATGAAGAAGCTGCCAAGCTTAGAGACGACGAAAAACGTCTAGAAAAAGAATTGGCTATTTCACAAGAAAAATGGGAAGAAGAGTCTAAGCAACACAAGGAAACCGTAGACGAAGATAATGTAGCAGATGTGGTATCAATGATGACTGGTATTCCTGTAAATAGAATTGCTCAAACTGAAAGCAATAAACTGGCAAAATTGCCAGACTTAATCAAAGGAAAGGTAATTGGCCAAGACGAAGCCGTTGGAAAAGTTGTAAAAGCGATTCAACGTAACCGTGCAGGATTGAAAGACCCTAACAAACCAATTGGTTCATTCATTTTTCTTGGGCAAACTGGAGTTGGTAAAACTCAGCTAGCAAAAGTATTAGCGCGCGAATTATTCGATTCTGAAGAAGCATTAATCAGAATTGATATGAGTGAATATATGGAAAAATTTGCCATATCACGCTTAGTAGGTGCGCCTCCAGGATATGTTGGATATGAAGAAGGAGGACAATTAACCGAAAAAGTTCGCAGAAAACCATATGCAGTTGTTTTACTTGATGAGGTCGAAAAAGCGCATCCGGACGTATTCAACATGTTATTACAAGTGTTGGATGATGGTTATTTGACTGACAGTCTTGGGCGTAAAATTGACTTTAGAAACACTATCATTATTATGACATCCAATATTGGAGCTCGTAAATTGAAAGACTTTGGCTCTGGCGTAGGTTTTGGTACAAATGCAAAGAAAAATCAAGCTGATGAACATGCTAAAGGTGTAATTGAAAATGCATTGAAAAAAGCATTTGCTCCTGAATTTTTAAACAGAATCGATGATGTTGTTATCTTTAACGCTTTAGAACGTGAAGACATTCACAAAATCATTGATATTGAAATTGCAAAACTATATGCGCGTATCAAAGGTTTAGGTTATGACTTATTATTGAGTGACAAAGCCAAAGATTATATTGCAGACAAAGGTTTTGATAGACAATATGGAGCTAGACCTTTAAAAAGAGCTATCCAAAAATATATTGAAGATGCTCTTGCAGAAGAAATCATTACTTCAAAAATTCATGAAGGCGACAAAATTTTCATGGATCTTGATGAAGATAATGATGAATTGACTATAAAAATTGAAAAAACTGAAAAGCCTACCGAATCGTAAGCTTATCATTTACACATTATTATAAAAAATCCTGTTTTTTACAAACAGGATTTTTCTTTTTCTCTCTTTTTTTGGTTATTGACAGTCAAAAAAAGGTCATTCATCTAAAATTTTAACAAATAATACCTTTAAAAAATTGTTCTATTTACTATCGCATAATTTTGCTGTAAATAATACTACTACCTAATGCATATTACAGGAAAACAACTACTTAA
This sequence comes from Kordia zhangzhouensis, assembly GCF_001005305.1. Lineage (GTDB taxonomy): Bacteria > Bacteroidota > Bacteroidia > Flavobacteriales > Flavobacteriaceae > Kordia > Kordia zhangzhouensis. The sequence goes on along the minus strand of NZ_LBMH01000011.1, from coordinate 104,162 downwards.
AACTTATACTTTTGAAGAGGGGAATTTATATCTTTATGAAGATGTCATTGTTGGTGAAATTAACGAAGGTGTTCACATAACCACTGAAGAATTACTTTCTTTTTTTGAATTTTTCAGAGAAAATTATAAAATCCCTTTTGGCTATATTTCTTATCGAAAAAATTCATATTCTATTGATCCACAAGTATACAAAGCTCTCCCTGAAAACACATTATTAAAAGGGATTGCTGTGGTAACTGACCAAAAATTTTCCACATTGAATGCTCAAGTAGAAAAAAGCTTTTTCAACGGGCGTTTTGAAGTATTTACCACTATTAATGCGGCAATTAATTGGCTAGATACTATTGTTCCTCTTGAAAATCATCAATCAAATATTTCGGATAATAAGCGTATGTAATCCAATTTTTTCATTTATTTGCAGCCCAAAATCTTACAGAACGAACATTATTGTGCTGTTCATCTATTTTTTGGTAGTTTCTCCTAAAAAACGACTATCTTTAGATACATTGATTTTAATCGCATGCAAATAGCTAACGGAAATAGAAATTCTTATATAAAAAAGTATACATTGCATATAGGCGAAGTGGCCATCTATGAAAATTATATGTTAGCTCAACTCAATGAAGGCATTACGTTAAACATTGAAACGGTACAAGAAATTGTTCTTATTGCAAATAACCACTTTCCTGAACAACCATTTGCTTACATTACCATTCGCAAAAATTCTTATGCTGTTGATCCATTGCTATATTTAAAAGTATTTGAAATAGAAAACTTAAAAGCAATTGCTGTCGTATCTGATAAATTTATTGATAATCACAATATTAAAATCGAAAAGCACTTTTACAATAAACCAATGAGTTTATTTAAAACCTTACCTGAAGCAATTGAATGGGCTCACACACACTTGTGATTTTTATTCAAACAAAACCTCTTTTTCAACAGACACATAATGCAAAAATGACAACGTGTCACCAATAGCTATATGTAATTCTCTATCTTCATCAACAAAAGGAACTTCTGCCCTATACATTTCTAAAAATGTTTCAATAAATTCCGAACTTTTTAAAGGCGCTCTAAAAACCAATGCTTGAGAAGCATTTAATAATTCTATAGCTAAAACACGTTCTACGTTATCAATAACCTTCAAAGCTTTTGTCGCAGCATTTGCGCCCATACTCACATGATCTTCTTGTCCGTTAGAAGACACTATAGAGTCGACACTTGCAGGTGTTGCATATTGTTTATTTTGACTCACAATACTAGCTGCTGTATACTGCGGAATCATAAATCCTGAATTCAACCCTGGATTGTTTACCAAAAAGGCCGGCAATTCTCGCAATCCAGAAACCAACTGAAATGTTCTTCTTTCAGAAATATTTCCCAATTCTGCCACAGCAATTGCTAAATAATCCAATCCTAGAGCCAACGGCTGGCCATGAAAATTTCCTCCAGAAATAATCACATCTTGCTCAATGAAAATGTTTGGATTATCGGTTACTGAGTTGATCTCTGTTTCAAATGTTTTTCTAACGAAATCTAAAGTGTCTTTACTCGCTCCATGTACTTGTGGTACACACCGGAATGAATACGGATCTTGAACATGTTTCTTTTCTTGTGAAATCAACTCACTTCCATCCACAAATTCTTGAATGCGTTTTGCTGTTTTCAATTGTCCCTTATGTGGACGAATGAGATGAATAAGATCTGAAAAAGGTTCAATTCTTCCATCAAAACCTTCCAGAGAAATCGCTGCAAATAAATCTGAAAAGTACGATAATTTATATGCCTTCAAAAGTGAATACACACCATATGCACTCATAAATTGCGTACCATTTAACAGTGCCAATCCTTCTTTTGCCATCAAACGAATTGGGCTCCAGTTAAATTCTTTCAAAACAGTTTCGGCGGCAACTTCTTCTCCTTTATAATACACACTTCCTTTTCCTAAAAGCGGTAAAGACAAATGTGCTAACGGAGCTAAATCACCCGAAGCTCCCAAAGATCCTTGTTCAAACACTACAGGAAGTATATCATGATTGTAAAAATCAATCAATCGCTGTACAGTTTCCAATTGGACTCCTGAATGTCCGTAACTCAGCGACTGAACCTTAAGAAGCAGCATTAACTTGATAATTTCTAACGGCACTCGATCTCCTGTTCCGCAGGCATGCGACATCACCAAATTTTCTTGCAGTTTTGAAAGGTGTTCATTAGAAATTTTTACATTACACAAAGAGCCAAATCCCGTATTAATACCATATATCGGAGTACTTTGGTTTTCCAAACGCTTGTCTAAATAAGTTCTACAGGCAACGATTTTGTTCATTGCTGATTCGGATAAAGCAAGTTTTGTGTCTGAATGAATCAACTCTTGAATAGTCGTAATGTCTAAAAATTGTGCGCTTATGTAATGTGTCATAATGGTGAGATCAAATTATCTCCCAAAAGTCAAAATTCAATCTGTATTAACCAAATAATTGTTAATAATTTATTGATTAAAGAAAGAATCTAGTACATTTGAGAAAACAAACTTTGAAATAAATGAAAAAAATATTGCTATTGATTGCAGGATTTGCAATCGTTTCATGTACAAACGAACCTAAAGTAGACTATGCGCTATTTTCTGGTAAAATTACCAATCCGAAAGGAGAAAAAGTAGTGGTTACTGGCGAAGATTTTGAGAAAGAAATTACTTTGAATGAAGATGGAACTTTTGCAGATACACTTCGCGTTGATACTGGATATTATACTGTTTTTCATGGTAGAAACCGTTCTCCTCTTTTTGTTGCTCAAGGACATGATTTAACGATGACTACTGATGGGCAAATGTTTATTGATTCATTATCTTTTAAAGGCAATGGTGCGAACGAAAATAATTATTTGGTTGGCAAATTAGCTGCTAATAAAGATTTTAAATTTCAAGAAGTATATGCTAGTGAAGAAGCTGAATTCATGAAAATAATCAACGAGAAAAAAGCAAAAGCTGAAGATGCATTACAAGTTGTAAAAGAACTAAGCGCTGATTTTGTGAATCTTGAAAAATCGTATATCAATTACGAATATTTAGCTGACTTATCACGTTACCCAATGTATCATGCATATTATGCTAAAAAAGAAGACTATAAAGCTTCTGAAGAAATTTTAAAGCCTTTGAATGACTTAAATTATGATAATGCTAACGATTTTAAAAACTTTGAACCATATAAGCAGATTGTTTTAGGACACTATATGCAAAATATGTATCAAGATTCTTTGGCTGCTCAAACCTTGAAAGAGATTCAAAACTTACAATCACAAAACATCAAAAATGAGCTTGCTGCTGAATTAGTGTATACAATTTCACCTTCCAATGAAAATGTAGAAGAAATATACAATACGATTAATGCAATTTCTGATGATAACGATTTAAAAGAAAAAGTAACTGAAAAGTATAATAAAGTAAAAGAACTCGCTACTGGAAAAGTTTCTCCTACTTTTGAATACGAAAACCATAAAGGAGGAACTACTTCTCTAAAAGATCTTGAAGGAAAGTATGTATATATAGATGTGTGGGCGACTTGGTGCGGACCTTGTATCGGTGAAATTCCTTCATTAAAAAAGGTTGAAGAAGAATATCATGATAAAAACATTGAGTTTGTTTCTATTTCTATAGATCAAAAAAATGCTTATGAAACTTGGAGAAAAATGGTAGAGGATAAAGAACTTGGAGGCATTCAATTAATGGCTGATAACGCATGGCAATCAAAATTTGTTACAGATTATGCTATTGAAGGTATTCCAAGATTCATCTTGATTGATCCTCAAGGAAACATTGTAAATGCCGATGCTCCTAGACCATCAAGTCCTAAATTGATTGAATTATTTAATGAATTAAAGATTTAATTCTTTACTTTACAAAAGAACGTTATACTAAAAACGCTTTGGGTTTTTCCAAAGCGTTTTTTTATGTAAATATTTTTATAGCTAGTTTGCTATATTCATCAATTTTATAATGATACAAACAGATTGTATTGTCTATTCTTTTCTTTATTTTTCATCTTCCTTTTGAGCTGAGTTTGACACTTCAGGCTTTTCAAACAAATCCAGATACGCATCACCAATATGTTCAATCAAATCACTTGCTATCAATGCTTGATATCCAAAATTCCTTAACGCCATATCACCTGCTTTTCCATGTAAATATACCCCAAAAATTGCCGCCTGAATCGGATTATACTCTTGCGATAATAATCCAGTCAAAATTCCTGTAAGTACATCTCCACTTCCAGCGGTTGCCATGCCTGGATTCCCTGTGTTATTGATATATAGAAAACCATCATGTATCACAATAGTATGAGCTCCTTTTATAACCAAAACAATTTCATACTTTTTGGCAAAATCTTTGGCTTTTTCTAATTTATCGAAATCATCGCTCCATTCTCCTAGCAAACGCTCTAACTCTTTAGGATGAGGTGTTAAGATAGAATTCTTCGGGATAGATGCTAACATCGTTGGATGAGCCGCCAATATATTCAATGCGTCTGCATCAATAACAACAGGTGTTGTTTGCTTTTTTAGAAACTTTTTTAAAGCCGCAACTGTTTGCTTTTCTGTTCCCATTCCTACACCTATACCGATAGCTTTAGGCACTATATCGAATGAGATATCTGTAATCATTTTATCTGCTTCATCACACAATACCATCGCTTCTGGCAATGAACTTTGTAAGACTGTATAACCGCACGATGGCAAATAAGCTGTTACCAATCCTGCGCCTGTTCGCAAACATGCCAAACTGGCCAATGTCACTGCACCTATTTTCCCGTAACTACCACCAATAATCATACTATGCCCATAAGTTCCTTTGTGTCCATACTTCTCACGAGGTTTATAAAATGGAAGCACTTCAAATTTGTCAACTAACTGTGCTACCGTCTCTGTGGTATTCAAATAAGTAGCGTCCAAACCTACATCAATAGCTTCCCATTGCTGAATATAAATACCAGTTTCTGGCAAAAAGAAACTTAATTTTGGGGCTTGTCCTGTAAGTGTATAATTGCTTTCTATAACCGCTTCTTTATCTTCAGGCCCATGATCAGGATATAAGCCAGATGGCACATCCAAAGACACTGTAAATGCTTTAGAAGCATTAATATATTTAATTAGACTCTTTACCCAATCAGACGTTTTTCGATTCAGTCCAATACCAAAAATAGCATCTACGATAATATCTTCTTTTGCCATTTCTGGAAATTCCTCTCCAGCACTCAACAAACGCGGCCAAATTTTAAATTCTTTTACTCGATCATAATTAATAAGAAAATCTTTGGTTCGTTTATCACTAAAATTAACTATATATATATGAACATTGTAACCATGATGCAACAAATGTCTTCCTAAAACTAAACCTAATCCTCCATTATTACCAATACCACAATAAATATGTATTGGAATTTGCGCTCCATGCAAACGAGAATGAAACCAATTGAATACTTGAGTTCCTGCAAATTCCATCAAATCATTAGATGAAATTTGATTTTTTTCAATGGTTGTATTGATTGCCTCATAAATTTGTGACGCCGAAAATATTTTCATGAAAGTTAACTATTTAGTAAATGTTGAATTTTTGATGAAATTACCTGTTAATTTTGATATTTTTTTAGTGCATTTTTAATAAAAATAACTTTTGAATAGATATCTGTAAAAAATAAGTAGATAATTTGTTTATGGAGATAAAAATAATACTTTTGAATAACATCATGCGATAAAAATGCAAATAGTAGCAACTCATATAAACTCTTTACTCAACTTTACAGTTAATCAAACCACTGTAACGATTGCTACTACAACCCCTTTTGGGGTTCTCTAATTTATACACCATTTTTGGTATTCGTTCATAAAAAAATTCTAAGAGTTCATAATTCTTAGCAAAACTCACTAATAACCTTTCAAATACAAAATCATGAAAGTACTCAAATTTGGCGGTACTTCTGTCGCTAACGCTCAAAATATAAATCTGGTTATAGCCATTATAAAAGAAATCTCTCAAAAAGACAGATTAGCAGTTGTTGTGTCTGCTTTTGGAAATACAACCAATATGCTATTAAAAACAGCAGAATTGGCCGCTATAAAAGATGATCACTACAAATCTCTTCTGCAAGAAATTGAAAATAGACATATTCAAGTTGTAAAAGACCTAATTCCTATCACCGAACAAAGTTCTGTATTAAGTCACACGAAACGCTTATTAAACTATTTAGAAACGCTATATGAAGGTTGTTATCTATTAAAAGAATTGACACCTAAAACATTGGCAACAATAGCTAGTTTTGGAGAATTATTATCCTCTTATATTATCTCTGAGGTAATGAAAACACAAAAACTAGATTGTATTTATAAAGATAGCCGTGAATTGATTATTACATCAAAAAGTTTTGAGAACGCACAAGTAGATATGAAAGTGACAAATGCAAACTGTAAAACTTTTTTTAAGGCACATACTAATCAAATCATTATGCTTCCTGGTTTTATTGCTGCTACAGCAGAAGGAGAAACAACCACTCTAGGCCGCGGTGGATCTGATTATACAGCAGCTATCATTGCTGCAGCCATTAATGCTGAAGAATTGCAAATTTGGACGGACGTTAGCGGAATGTACACTGCAAACCCTCGAATTGTAAAACAAGCAACACCGATACCGCATATTTCTTATCAAGAAGCGATGGAATTGTCTCACTTTGGAGCAAAAGTCATTTATCCTCCTACTATTCAACCTGTATTACAAAAAGAGATTCCTATTTTAGTCAAAAATACATTTGCTCCTAAAGAAGCGGGAACACGAATTTCTAACGAAACGAATGGAAAGCAACGTGCAGTAAAAGGAATCAGTTATATCGAAAATATTTCATTATTAACTTTGGAAGGAAGTGGTATGATTGGAATTCCTGGGTTTTCTAAACGCTTATTTGAGACCTTATTAACTGAGCAAATCAATATAATATTAATCACACAAGCTTCTTCTGAGCACTCAATTTGTATAGGAATTAATGACAAAGAAGCTTCCATTGCAAAAGTTGCTCTGGACAAGACTTTTGCTTATGAAATTTCTCTCGGAAAAGTTGATCCTATCTATGTAGAACAGCAATTAGCAATTATAGCATTAGTTGGTGAAAACATGAAAAACCATCAAGGGCTGAGTGGAAAAATGTTTAGTATGTTAGGTAAAAACAATGTAAACATTCGAGCGATTGCCCAAGGTGCTTCTGAAAAGAACATTTCTGCTGTTATCAAACATGAAGATGCAAAAAAAGCTCTTAATGCTTTACATGAAGAATTTTTTGAAGAGAAAATAAAACAACTTAATCTATTTGTGGTAGGTGTTGGAAATGTTGGTGAACGTTTTTTAGCCCAATTACAAAAACAGCAAGAATTTTTGATTCAACAGTTAAAACTGAACATTCGTGTTATCGGTATTTCAAATTCTAGAACAATGTGTTTTAACGAAGAAAGCATCAACTTGGATGACTGGAAAAATGAATTAGCAAATGGAGAAAAAGCCAATTTAGAAGCATTTCACGAACAAATCCAAGCGTACAATTTTCGCAATAGCATCTTTATTGATATTACTGCAAGTAATCAAGTTGCCAAAGTGTACAATCAATATTTGAAAGCCAATATTTCTGTAGTTACTTGCAATAAAATTGCTTGTGCTTCCGATTATGAAAATTACAATAACTTAAAGTTCATCTCTCAAAAATACAATGCGCCTTTTTTATTCGAAACTAACGTAGGAGCAGGTTTACCTATAATTGACACTCTTAAAAACCTCGTAGCTTCAGGAGATCGAATACACAAAATTCAAGCGGTTCTCTCAGGAAGTCTCAATTTTGTGTTCAATAATTTCAATAATCAAAACACATTTCATGACATTGTTCTACAAGCTCAAAAAGAAGGCTATACAGAACCGGATCCAAAAATTGATTTAAGCGGAATTGATGTTGCTCGAAAAATTCTAATCTTAGCTCGTGAAAGTGGATACAAACTGGAACTAAATGATATAAAAAATGACTCCTTTTTACCTGAAGAATCGTTAGCAACTAATTCTAATGACGATTTTTTCAACTCATTAATTAAGCATGAAGATCATTTTCAACATCTTTTTAAAAACGCTAACGATCAAAATTGCCGACTCAAATATGTAGCAACGTTTGAAAATGGAAATGCAAAAGTTGGACTACAACCTATTCCATCAAATCATCCTTTTTATAATTTAGAAGGCAGTGATAATATTGTACTTTTCTTTACAGATCGCTATGTAGCACAGCCGTTGCTAATTAAAGGTGCTGGTGCTGGTGCCGAAGTAACTGCTTCTGGAATTTTTGCAGATGTTATTCGAATAGGTAAATTTTAAATCGCTAATCTTATACTAAAATGAACGAACTTAAAATATTTGCTCCTGCAACCATCGCCAATGTTTCCTGTGGCTTTGATGTATTAGGACTTTGTTTGGATACGGTTGGCGACGAAATGATTGTTCGAAAAATACCTGAAAGCGGAATTCGAATTTCAAAAATAACCGGGCAACACTTACCGCTAGAAGTAGAAAAAAATGTAGCAGGTGTTGCCGCTTTAGCGATGTTAGAACGACTCAACTCAGAAGTTGGTTTTGAAATTGAAATTCATAAAAAAATTAAAGCTGGAAGTGGTATAGGAAGTAGTGCTGCAAGTGCTGCGGGAACGGTTTGGGCTATGAATGAACTACTTGAAAGACCATTTGATGCTACAGAACTGGTTGCTTTTGCTATGAAAGGAGAACTATTGGCAAGTGGAACAGCACATGCTGATAATGTAGCTCCTGCATTGTTGGGAGGTTTTACATTAATTCGAAGTTATGAACCATTGGATATAATAAAAATTCCATCTCCTGATCAATTATACGCAACAGTAATTCACCCTCAAATAGAAGTTAAAACCTCTGATGCTCGTTCGGTTTTAAAACAATCCATTTCGTTGCAAAAGTCAATTGTTCAGATTGGAAATTTAGGAGGATTGATTAGCGGACTGTATACTGCTGATTATAATTTGATTAGTAGATCATTACACGATGAAATTGTTGAACCTTTACGTTCTATCCTAATTCCAGGCTTTGATGAAGTCAAACAAAATGCAATACAGGCTGGTGCTCTTGGTGCTGGTATTTCAGGATCTGGTCCTTCAATTTTTGCACTAAGTAAAGGAAAAGCGACTGCCGAAAAAGTTGCCAAAAGCATGTCTGAAACGTATCAAAATTTGAATATAGATTTTGATGTTCATGTTTCAAATATTAATACAAAAGGATGTCGAATCCTATAAAAATTTAAAAAAATGAACTATTACAGTTTACATCATACAGCTCCAAATGTATCTTTTAAAGAAGCCGTTATTCGTGGATTGGCACCTGATCGAGGAATTTATTTTCCTGAAAAAATCACACCACTCCCTAAAGATTTTATTGAAAATATAAATCGGTATTCACATGAAGAAATTGCTTTGCATGCAATTGAACAATTTGTTGGCGATGCTATTCCTAAAAATGTATTAAAAAATATCATCAATGAAACATTGAGTTTCGACTTCCCTGTAATTCCCATAGAAGAAAATATTGCTACTTTAGAATTATTTCATGGCCCTACTATGGCCTTTAAAGATGTAGGAGCACGCTTTATGGCTCGCTGTTTAGGCTATTTTAATCGTAATTCTACTGAAAAGGTAACTGTTTTAGTAGCTACTTCTGGTGATACTGGCGGTGCCGTTGCTAATGGTTTTTTGGGTGTAGAAGGTGTTGATGTAGTCATTTTATATCCTAGTGGTAAAGTAAGTGAAATTCAAGAGAAACAATTAACAACCTTAGGAAATAATATTACAGCTTTAGAAGTTGATGGCGTGTTTGATGATTGCCAAGATATGGTAAAAACCGCTTTTTTAGATACAGAAATCAAACGTACATTGACTTCTGCGAATTCGATAAATATTGCACGTTGGCTGCCTCAAATGTTCTATTTTTTCTTTGCGTACAAAGCACTACACAAACAACACAAAAACATTATTTTTTCTGTTCCGAGTGGAAATTTTGGAAACATTTGTGCAGGAATCATGGCACAAAAACTAGGTTTGCCTATTCAACATTTTATTGCCGCAACAAATGTTAATAATACAGTCTCAAACTATTTACAAAATGGTGAATACGTTCCTCAAAAATCAATAGCAACTATTTCCAATGCTATGGATGTTGGGAATCCAAGCAATTTTATTCGTATTCAAGAATTATATAATAATAATCTTGAAACACTCAAAAAGCATTTTTCATCGTACAGTTTTACCGATGCAGAAACGAAGAGCGCTATGAAGTTACTCTTTAATGAGCATCAATATGTGGCTGATCCGCATGGAGCTGTTGGATATTTAGGATTAAAGAAACATAACTTAAAAAATGCATATGGCGTATTTCTAGAAACAGCACATCCTGTCAAGTTTTTGCCAACGGTAGAATCAACCTTGAATCAAAAAATTGATATTCCTTCTCAAATCAAGGAAATTATGACTAAAGAAAAAAAAGCCATCACTATTAGCAACTATAAAGAGCTTAAACATTTTTTAATGCGTTAAAGAATAATCAAAAACAACTCTATTTGTGAAATTTTCAAAAACTGATGTTAATTTCTAAAGGAACTGAAAATTCATCATCGTTTTATCACGAATTTTCATAAATTCGCAATCAATTTTAAGAAGACAAGAAATCATGAAAAATACAGCTTTAACTGAAACTCACATTGCTCTTGGCGCAAAAATGGTTCCTTTTGCAGGTTATAATATGCCTGTACAATATGAAGGTGTGAATATCGAACATGAAACCGTTCGCAATAGCGTAGGTGTTTTTGACGTAAGTCACATGGGAGAATTTGTAGTTTCAGGTCCTAATGCACTCGCCTTAATACAAAAAATTACTACTAATGATGCTTCTAAACTAGTAGATGGGAAAGCGCAATATAGTTGTATGCCAAATAATACGGGTGGAATTATTGACGATTTGATTGTATACCGTATCAATGAAGAGAAATATTTACTCGTTGTAAATGCATCAAATATTGAAAAAGATTGGAATTGGATTACAAGTCTAAATGATGTAGATGCAGAATTACGTGATGTTTCTGAAGCGTATTCGTTGCTAGCCATTCAAGGCCCAAAAGCTGCCGAAGCTATGCAATCATTGACTAGTGTCGATCTTACAAATTTTAAATACTATACATTCAAGATAGATACTTTTGCTGGAGTTGAAAATGTAATTATCTCTGCTACCGGATATACTGGTTCTGGCGGATTTGAAATTTACTGCAAAAACGAAGATGTAAAAGAAATTTGGGAAAAAGTTTTGGAAGCTGGCAAAGATTTTGGCATTAAACCAATTGGTTTGGCTGCTAGAGATACTTTACGTTTAGAAATGGGCTATTGTTTGTATGGAAATGATATTGACGAAACCACTTCCCCAATTGAAGCTGGGTTGAGTTGGATTACAAAATTCACAAAGCATTTTTCCAATCGTGAATATATCGAAAACCAGAAAAAGATGGGGACTACTCGAAAATTAGTTGCCTTCGAAATGCTAGATCGAGGAATTCCACGTCAAGGATATGAAATTGTAGATGCCGAAGGAAACCAAATTGGTATGGTTACTTCTGGTACAATGTCACCTTCTATCAAAATTGGAATTGGAATGGGCTATGTTCCAACTTCTTTTGCCGATGTAGACACAACTATCTATATTCAAATCCGTAAAAAAAGAGTCCCTGCCAAAATTATTAAACTGCCTTTTTATAAAAAACAGTAATTCTTTTGAATAAAATATTAATACTAGGAGCGAGTGGATTTATAGGTCAAGCGATTTATAAAGAGCTTTGCTCCTATTTTGATGTATACGGTACCTTTTACAGTAACAAGTCGTTTGTTAAAAATGCACATTTCATTCGGTACGACCTTGATTACGATGGTATTGACGAAATTGTGTCAGAAGTACAGCCTTCAATTATTATTTCTGCTTTACGAGGTGATTTTGAAGCGCAAATTGACGCACATGTTTTTCTGACCGAATACATACGAACACGTCCATGCAAACTTTTCTTTTTATCTTCTGCTAATGTATTTGATGCTTACAGCAGCTATCCTTCATATGAGTATGACAAAACTCTTTCGGAAAGTATTTATGGAAAACTCAAAATTCGCATTGAAAACATGTTAATGCGTTTACCGCAAAAAAAATATGCAATCATTCGCTTGCCAATGGTATTTGGGAATAACTCTCCTAGAATTCAAGAAATCAAGCAATGCCTACATGAAAAAATACCTATTGAAGTTTTCCCTAATTTAGTAATGAATACTATTTCTGACCGAAAATTGACGCAGCAAATTCATTATATGATTAATCGACAAAAAAATGGAATCTTTCACTTAGGTGCTGAAGATTTGATTCATCATGATGAGTTTTTTACTGAAATTTTAAAAGGAATGAACATTCAAAAACCGCTTTTCAAAAATGTTTATACTTCAAATTTTGATCGCTTTCTAGCAGTTCTTCCAAAAGATAACAAACTTCCAAAACATCTAGCGACAAGTAACCAAGAAACACTTGAGCACATTGCAGGAAAGGTTAAAGAATAAACAATTCTTTTAGTTTAAAAATCATTGCTTTTTAAAAATATTCCTACGAGAAACACAAAAGATTTGCTAAATTCGTACACACTCACTGTTGAAAATTTTTCAAGTCTACATGCATACATTTTTTCGCGTACTCATCATATTATTTACAACCACACTTTGTGCTCAAAACACTCTGTCTTTTTGTGAAAAATCATCAGCTATTCTAACACTGCTGGAAAAGAATCATTACCAACCAAAACCTATTGATGATAACTTTTCAGAGTATGTATACACCAATTTATTTGAACGATTGGACACTCGACGATTACTTTACTCAGAAACCGATATTGAAACCTTTGAAACGTTCAAAACTCAATTTGATGATTTTTTAATTAATCAACAATGTGATTTTATTTCAGCAATTACCAAATCGTACAAACAACAATTAGAATTGGCATTAAAAACTATTGAGAAAATTGAAAAGAGTAGACTTGATTTTTCTGGAAAAGATACTGCCACATATGGAAGCTTCAGAGAAAAAGCAACCTACTCCATAACGCCAAAAGCACTGGAAGATCGTTGGTTGAAAAAAATTAGAATTGATATTATTACAGATTATCTTTCTTTATCAAATCCATTAAAATTTCGTAAGGTAAAAGCCGAATTAAAAGCAAAGGTAATAGCTGAAAATAAATGCTTTATTGTAGACAAACTCCAAGCTGTAAACGGATTGGAGTCATATGTTGAAACTACTTTTTTGGATGTGGTTTGTTCATATTTTGATCCGCATACAAACTTTATGGATCCTACCGACAATACTGCATTTATGAATTCTATTGGAACTGAAACAAACTCAATTGGTGTTTGGTTTTCAAAAAATGGGGATGGTAAAATTATAGTTTCTGGTTTACAAACTGGCAGCAAGGCTTGGAAAGAAAAAAAGATAAGTGCAGGCGATCTTGTCCTTTCATTAGAAGCTAACGATGAAAAAATTAGCACAACTTGTCTGTCTTTGCAAAGCTTATACGAGTTTATTAGTGATGAAAAGTTCCAACAAATTACGATTCATGTACTCACTGAAAAAAATAATCAAGAAAGTATAACATTGGCAAAGGAAAATCTCAAAATTGAAGCCAATGCAGTGAATAGTTTTATTTTAAAGGGTAAAAAAAACATTGGATATATTTCACTACCGAGCTTTTACACAAACGTTGATTACGGTTTTGGAAGTGCCAATGATATTGCAAAAGAACTGTTTAAACTAAATGCGGTCAATATTGACGGATTAATCTTGGATTTACGAGGAAATGGTGGAGGCTCTATGAAACAAGCCATCGATTTAGCCGGAATGTTTATCGACAAAGGTCCTTTGGGTATTTATCGTGACCATAATGATAAAAAAACAATCGTAAAAGATATCAATCGTGGTACACTCTTTACCAAACCTTTACTTATTTTATTAAATAATGAAAGTGCTTCAGCTTCAGAATTCTTAGCTGCCGCCTTACGTGATCATAACAGAGCAATCATTGTTGGAAGCAAAACATATGGAAAAGGAACTGTACAGCAAGTAGTACCTTTACCTAACAACGCTGGATATGTCAAATTGACGATTGAAAAAATGTATGGATTCAAAGGAAACTCTCATCAAGCAGTAGGAATTATTCCTGATATCGAATTTCCTAGTTTCTACACAAATATCGAAAATGGTGAAGCAGATAATTCTACACATATCATCAACGATACCATTAACAAGAATGTTTATTTTGATATTGCCGAACTCTCCGATTATTCAAAAATACAAGCTCAAAGCAATTCTAGAATGAAGCAAAATCAAGCAGCAACAACAATAAGAAAAATAAATGCTGATTTGCTATCTTATTTAGAAAGTGTTCGAAAAATACCTATCTCTGTAGAAGGAATGAAAAAAGATAGAGATGCTTTCGATGCTATTTTTTCAAACTCTGACACAATTGAAATTGCTCATAAAAGCTTTGAGGTTGTTAATTTGGAAGATTACCATGAAATCCTAGCGTACAGAAAAGACAAAGCAAAACAAAACTCTTATGCTTTAGAAAGCACTCAAAAAGACCATGAAATTGAAGAAGCATATCATATTCTTATCGATTATATCAACCAATTAGCTCAATAATACATGCCTACCAAACCGCTTCAAAAACTGTTCATCCTCATTTCTGTATGTGTATCACAACTCGTATGTGCACAAAATTTCAAAACAGCCGATGCCTATCTTGATTTTATAGGAAAAGAAAATCAAAAAATAAGCAAAAGTATGTGGAACTATACCAAATCTGTGGCACATAGTAAAAGTGCTCGAAAAATAGAAAGCGACCGGAAACGCTTGTTAAAATCTATTGAGCGTGCAATCTTAAAGATACAAAATGCACAACCCTATACAGGAGAAGAAACTTACAAAAAACAAGTCCTTGAATACATGGATTTATATGCTAGTCTACTCAAAAATGAATATGCCAAAATTGTAGATATGAAAGAAGTTGCTGAGCAATCATACGACTTTATGGAAGCGTATATTTTAGCACATAAACTAGCAGATGAACGAATGCAAGAAGCACATGAAACCTACGCAAATGCACAAAAAGAATATGCTGTAAGAAATCATATTCAACTAATAGATATTGAAACAGAATTAGGAAAAAAGATGAAAATATCTAATGCTGTTTTTGATCATAAAAATAAAATCTACCTATTGTTTTTTAAAAGCAATATTCAAGAACGGTTAATGCTCAATGCTGTTTCAAGTGGAGACATGAGTGCACTGCAACAAAATGCAAGTGCATTGCAAACGTTTGCAAAAGAAGGTTTGCAGGCCTTAGATACAATTTCATTATATAAAAGTGACACAACATTAATAAAAGCCACGCATAAAGCTTTCACTTTTTATCTAGAAGAAACACAACAAGAAATTCCTGAAATGATAGCATTTTTTCTGAAAAATGAAAAATTTAACACAATCAAAGATGCCATAGAAAAAAAATCACGGAACCAACGCTCTCAAAAAGAAATTGATCAGTACAATACTATGGTTACAGAAATAAATCAAGCAGTTATCTCTTTTAACGAAACCAACAAAACGCTGAACGATAAGCGTACACAAATCATTCATCAATGGAATGAAGCTTCTGCAAAATTTTTAAGTCGACATATTCCAAAAGAATAATACAACCTATATATTTGTAAAAATTTAAAATAAAACACGCACATGGGAAGAGCATTTGAATTTAGAAAGGCCCGTAAAATGAAACGCTGGTCTGCAATGGCAAAAACGTTTACACGTATCGGAAAAGATATTGTCATGGCTGTAAAAGAAGGCGGACCACATCCTGAAACAAATTCAAGATTGCGTGCAGTAATTCAGAACGCCAAAGCTGCCAATATGCCAAAAGACAATATTGAGCGTGCAATAAAAAAAGCTTCTGATAAGAACACGGAAAACTATAAAGAAGTATTATTTGAAGGATACGGACCTCACGGAATTGCGGTCTTAGTTGAAACTGCAACAGACAACAACAATAGAACTGTTGCCAATGTTCGTAGTTATTTTAATAAATGTGATGGAAATTTAGGCACACAAGGTTCTGTCGAATTCATGTTCGATCATACATGTAACTTTCGTATTCCTGCTGAAGGACAAGATCCTGAAGAATTAGAATTGGAATTTATTGACTTTGGTGTAGAAGAAGTCTTTGTTGACGATGACGGAATTTTACTTTACGCTCCTTTTGAAAGTTTCGGAGCTATTCAGAAGGAATTAGAAAATCGAGAGATCGAAATTTTGTCCTCTGGTTTTGAACGCATTCCTCAAGTTACCAAGCCGTTAAATGAAGAGCAAATGGCTGACATTGAAAAACTTCTTGAAAAACTTGAAGAAGATGATGACGTACAAAATGTGTATCATACCATGGCAGAGTAAATTGCAATCTGAATAAAATCAATTACATAATGATAGTATAAAAAAAGTCTTCTTCGGAAGATTTTTTTATACAATAGTATTACTACGGAATCACCGTACACATCTGATTCATAGATTGTTTACCTTTACTTACGTAACTAAAAACTAGTAAATTATGTTAAAAAGTATTCGTAACCTTCAAGGAACAAATGAATTAAGCAAGACTTCTCAAAAAAATATTTTGGGAGGAATCAGACCTGCTAAAAAATGTTCATCACAATCAGACTGTACTATTGACCAAATTTGTCAGAATGGTAGATGTTTTGATTGTTATGACCCAAGTACTGGATATTGGTATTGCTAAGATTTTTCGATAATTAATACGGTTTTACCTTACAAATCGTATAAGTTTTTTATTTAAAATCAAGAAAAACCACACTAATTTTACTCGAAAGATAAATTAGTTTATTTAAATCTTTTTCATAAAGAATTTAGATGTTAGTGCAAAAAATAAAGGAGAGAATTCGCTATCAAAATTTGTATCATTTTTTCATATGTGAATTATTAAGTTAATACTAAGTTTTCTTCAAATTTAATCGTATGCGGTTCTCTCTTTTTATTTTACAGATTACATCAAAATCTCTTTATCATTAGTAAAATTCACGAGTTCATCATATATTCAACTAACACCTAGTTAATAGAAGAAAATAACTTAAAAAAGCAGGCTATAAGCCGAATTCTGTCAAGCCTTATCATTTATCTAAAATTATTGTTACCAATACTCTTTATCTGCCTACCCTTGAGCATCGAACGTGCAGCTCTCAATCGCTCATATACATGGCATTGCACCTTGTAGAGTTTACCTGATTTCACTACAGCATTACCTGTACATACTTTCTGTTGCACTTGTCCTCGCCTTTCGACGGACGGATGTTATCCGCTACAATGCACTACGGTGTTCGGACTTTCCTCTCCTTCTATTAGAAGCAGCGATAAGGTAGCCTGCTAACCGCAAAAATACATGCTTTAAACGAAAGAGCATCTTTTTTAAATAAAAATTAAAAAATACTTTCTATTTCTTTCGTATAACTGTTGATAAAAAAGAAGAAGTTCATATTATAGCACAAGGTACAATTGATATTGTATTACTATATTTGTCTCTTAAAAAATTACCCTATTTCTATGGAGCATTTTATCGTATCAGCGCGTAAATACAGACCACAAACATTTAAGGATGTTGTTGGACAACAGGCGATTACGAATACCTTAGAAAATGCTATAGAAAGAAGTCACTTAGCACAAGCTTTGCTTTTTTGTGGTCCACGTGGTGTAGGAAAAACAACGTGCGCCCGTATTTTAGCAAAAAAAATTAATCAGGATGGTACTGAAAACCCAGATGAAGATTTTGCTTTCAACATTTTTGAGCTAGATGCTGCTTCAAACAATTCAGTAGATGATATTCGAAACCTTATTGAGCAAGTTCGAATTCCTCCACAAGTAGGGAAATACAAAGTATACATTATTGATGAGGTACATATGTTATCTCAAGCAGCTTTTAATGCCTTTTTAAAGACTTTAGAAGAGCCTCCAAAACACGCTATTTTTATTCTAGCTACCACCGAAAAACATAAAATTATTCCTACAATTTTATCTCGCTGTCAAATTTTTGACTTTAAACGTATCGGTGTTAAAGATGCTAAAGAATATTTAAAGTACATAGCAGAAAGTCAAGGTGTAGAAGCTGATGATGACGCCTTACATATTATTGCTCAAAAAGCAGATGGTGCCATGCGTGATGCACTCTCAATTTTTGACAGAGTCGTAAGTTTTTCAGGAAAACAACTGACACGTCAGGCAGTAACTGAAAATTTGAATGTTTTAGATTACGAAATCTATTTCAAAGCAACTGATTTGATGCTTGAAAATAATATTCCGCAATTATTGATTGATTTTAATGAAACGTTATCAAAAGGGTTTGACGGTCATCATTTTATTGCTGGTATTGCTTCTCATTTTAGAGATCTCTTAGTCTGTAAAAATCAAGCTACTATTCCACTACTAGAAGTAGGTGAACAAACGAAACAGAAATATTTAGAGCAATCACAAAAAACATCTCATTCGTTTTTAATGAAAGGAATTGAGTTGGCAAATGATTCCGATTTGAAATATAAAACTAGTAGAAATCAACGTTTACTGGTTGAACTTTGTTTGATGCAATTAGCCTCTATCAATTATGATGGAGAAAAAAAAAATAGCAATCGGTTTATAATTCCTGCTACATTTTTTATTTCGCACAGTAAAAAAGTGTTGAGTAAAGATGAAAATCGAATTGAAACTGTTGTTCACGAATCCAAGTCGAAAGCTACTCCTACAACAACTGCAACTGAGAAACCATCTACGGAAGTAAAACAAACACTTCCAAACGTAGCAATTCCAACTCCACCAAAGCCAAAAATAGATATTTCTATGATGAAAAATAGAGTATCTGGCTTGTCATTGTCGAGTATCAAAGCCAAACAAGAACACTTAAAGAAACAGCAAAGTAAAGTAAAAGATCAAAAAGATCTTCCTAAAGATTCTTTCACTGAAGAACAAATGATTGAAGTATGGGATGCATATGTAGAAAAATTGGATGAAAAAGGAGAAAAAATCATGGCTTCTTTACTTGCTACAGACGTTCCAAAGTTAAAAAAGCAAACTGTTATTTGGCTTGAGCTTCCCAATGAAACTATGCGTATTGAGATAGAGCGTGCACAATATCCGTTGTTAGAATATATTCGAAGTGAACTCAATAATTATGATGTTTCTTTAGAAATTGATGTCAACGAAACAACTGAAAAAAAATATATTTTTGGTGCAAGAGATAAATACGAACGCTTACGTGAGATTAATCCTTTAGTTGAGCGCTTACGTAAAGATTTTGATTTAGAAATTTAAAAAACAACCACATGTTAGGCTTGAAACTTCCAACAGATCCACGTTGGGTTAATATTGCAGAAAAAAATGTTCAAGAAATTTTAACAGATCACGCATTTTGTGAACAAAAAGCGACAAGTACGGCAATTTCACTAATTGTGAGCTTTCCAGAATATCCTGAATTGGTAGAAGCCATGATTGCATTGGTTAAAGAAGAAATAAGTCACTTTAAAATGGTACATGATAAAATTCTGGCTAGAGGCTGGACACTTGGTCGTGATCGTAAAGATGAATATGTAGTCAGATTAACTCAGTTTTTTCCAAAAGGAGGAAGTCGCACAACACAATTAACACATCGATTGTTATACGCTGCTTTAATTGAAGCCAGAAGTTGTGAACGTTTTAAATTACTTTCAGAACATATGGAAGACCAAGAATTAGCTACTTTTTATAGAAACCTTATGGTTAGTGAAGCCAATCACTATACTATGTTTTTAGGATTTGCCAGACAATATGGTAATCGCGAAGAAGTGGACAAAAAATGGCAATCCTTGTTAGATTTTGAAGCAGAAATCATGAAAGATTTAGGTAAGAAAGAAACAATGCATGGCTAGAGAACCCTACGTAGCTCTATAAAGACCTTATGGTTTTGATATAAAAAAACATCCAATTAAACCTTTTAAATTGGATGTTTTTATTTTTAACTAAACTGTTTTACCTGTGTAAAACGATGCATATTTATAGTTACAACCGATAGGTAACGCCTATTTGAATCACTGCATTTTTTCCTTCCAAATTTGGCGCTCTATTTTCATCGAACATATCTGCCAAACCTAAACTGTATCTAGCTTCTAACGAGATGTTTTCAATAATATCCAATCCAATGCCTCCATTTACTGCATAATCAAAGTTTTTAAAGCTATCTTCAAATTCGTGAACTTTCACTCCTACTTGTGGTCCTAGTTGAATGTTTAAAAACTCTGTAAGTTCAATTTTAAACATAAGTGGCAACTGTAAATAATCGGCACGTAAATTTTCTTCTTTAGCGCCTTGAGCAGAATACAGGAATTCAGGTTGAAAACGTATTTTTCCCGCAACATGCATATCTATAAAAAAACCAAATACAGCACCTATTCTACTATCGTTCAATCCTTCTTGGATATCGTCTAAATTGGTACTGTTGTAATTTGAAATATTAATGCCTGCTTTAAAACCATACTTTGTTTCGGTATCGGTACTTACGTAACTTTGAACCTCTTTTTCTTCTTCAGATTCAATTTCTTGTGAAAACAGAGAAAAAGAAAATAACAACAATGAGCATACGAATATTTTTTTCATCCTTTAAATCTTTGGGTTAGTTCACTTACAATTCAATCATTCTTTTTTTAAAAATAGTAATTGGCTTTTTATTTGTTAATGATATTAGAGATAGATTTTTCTTTTTTCGACGTTTCGAAGAATAATGTCTTTATAATACCATCTGACAAACCAATTTTAGGAACATATATTTTTCTTGCACCACTCCATTTGCATGCAGAAAGGTAAATTCGAGTTGCAGGAATAATTACATCTGCCCTATCTGGGTTAAGTCCCAATTCAGAAATACGTTCTTCATATGTTAAACTCTGCAAAAATTGATATTGTGCATTTAGATAAATATATGAGAGTGGCTCGCCAATAGTTGTTCCTGACATTTTGTATAGCTTGTTAATGTTTCCTCCAGAACCTATTAATGACAATCGCTTAAGGTCTTTCGTGTTTCGTTTAATCCATTTTTCAATATCTTTCCAATCGTCAGGAGTTACCATTTCATTGAGCAATCGTACAGTACCAATTTTGAAAGAACGAGAAACTTTTATTTTACCATTAGAAAAAATAGTGAATTCTGTACTTCCACCACCTACATCAACATAGAGGTAATCTTTTTCTTTTTCAATCACATCATGCAAATCTGTAGAAGCTATAATTTGTGCCTCACGTTTTCCATCGATAATCTGGATATCAATTCCTGCTTTTTTACTGACTTTTTCAGCTATAACTGCTCCATTTTTTGCTTCTCGCATGGCAGAAGTTGCACATGCCATATAATCTTCAACGCCGTGAATATCCATCAACAACCGATACGATTTCATCGCATTAATCATTCGTTGCGCATTGTGTTTGGTAATTTCCCCATTGGTAAATACGTCTTGTCCTAAACGAATTGGTACACGAACCAACGAGCTTTTTTTAAACTTCGGAGGCTTGCTATCTTCTTCAATCACATTTGCAACTAACAATCGTATAGCATTCGATCCAATATCAATGGCAGCAAATTTTCTAATTCTCAAAATGGATACTTTTTTATTTTTTAATTTGATAATTTTTCTAAATAGTAATCGTAAGTAGCAAATTGCGAACGAACTTTTATCAATTGGTTTTTACGATATGCATTGTCCTGTTTTTCAGAAAACACACGAGCTTTTACATTATCACTCCAACCAATATTGAACGTGTCCAACAATTCCTTTTTAATATCTTCATCATATATTGGACAGGTTACTTCAACTCTTTTATCAATATTTCGCGTCATCCAATCGGCAGAAGAAATATAGATTTTAGGGTCACCTTCGTTTCCAAAGATAAACAATCTAGGATGTTCTAAAAACTTGTCTACAATACTAATAGCTTCAATATTTTCACTCATTCCTTTGACCCCTGGAATTAAACAACATATACCGCGAACAATCAATTGAATTTTAACACCTGCTCTACTTGCTTCATACAATTTATCAATCATTTTATAATCTGATAAACTGTTGACTTTTATTTTGATATATGCTTCTTTGCCTTCGGCAGCATTTTTTATTTCGGCATTAATAAGCTTATATAGTGCGTTTCGTGTATAATGTGGTGATATCATCAAGTGTTTATACTTTGCCACTTTGTAATTAATCTCAAAAAAATCAAACACTTTTGAGACTTCTTTTAATATGTTTTGATCTGCAGTAAATAATGTATAATCAGTATAAATTTTTGCCGTAGATTCATTTACATTTCCTGTACTTATAAATCCATAACGAACCGTTTTGCGCCCTTCTTGTCGTTCAATTACACAGGTTTTGCTATGAACTTTCAATCCTGGGACACCAAAAATTAAATGAACCCCTTCACTTTGCAATTGCTCTGCATATTTAATATTGGCTTCTTCATCAAAACGAGCTTGTAATTCAATCTGAACTGTTACTTTTTTACCATTTTTCACAGCGTTAATCAGCGAACTCGCCACATGAGAGATTTTTGCCAAACGGTATACTGTAATTTTTATTCTTTTTACTTTAGGATCTAATGCCGCTTCACGAAGAAAACGCACTACGTAACTAAATGTATGGTATGGGGCAAATTGAAGATAATCTTTTTGGGCAATTTTCTCAAAAATACTCCCTTCTAGGCTCAATCCTTTTATGGGTAATGGCGGATAGGTTTTGTAAAGTAAGTCTTCTCTTCCTAAACTTGGAAACGACATATAGTCTCTACGGTTATGATAGCGGCCACCTGGTATAAGACTATCAATATCGTCAATTCCCATTTTTTGAAGCAAATACTCAAACGTATCTTTGTCTATTGTCTTGTCATATACAAAACGTACTGGTTCGCCACTTCTCCTGCCTTTTACACTGGTAGATATTTTTTGAATAAAACTCTTTGTTAAATCATTATCAATGTCCAATTCAGCATCTCGTGTAATTTTAATCATATGCGCCGAGAAGCTTTCATATTCAAAAATACTAAAGATATTCGCTAGTGAATGACGAATTAAATCGTCAAGAATAATAATATACTTTTTGTCTCCATCATTAGGTAATACAATAAAACGATCGATTGTTTTTGGAATTTCAATCAAGGCATATTTTACTTTTTTTACTTTCGGCTTAAAAAAACGTGTGACTTTTTTGGTATTTTTCACTTGTTCTTTCATTACCATTCGAATAGCCAGATAAGCCGCTTTGTCTTTTAAACTTGGCATTTCATCAATATCATCCAAAATAATCGTCACTAACGCGGGACTTACTTTTTCAATAAAGTATTTTTCTATGTAAGCACTTTGACTTGGAGAGGCTTTTTTTTCATTAATAATAAAAATATTTTCCTTTTCAAGTTCTTTTTGTACTTCATTTAAAATTCGTAAACTTTCTGTTTGCTGCTTGATTACCATATTGGTAATCTGTTCTAACAAATCTTTTGCTTTTGCTCCACCAAGCACACTTCTTCCTCCTTTTCCTGCTTGGGCAATTCGTTTTACAGTTGCGTACCGAACTTTAAAGAATTCATCTAAATTGTTTGAAAATATTCCTATGAAACGTAAACGCTCAATCAACGGTACAGTTTTATCAGCTGCTTCCTGTAATACGCGACCATTGAATTGTAGCCAACTTATTTCTCTATTAATGTATTTATTTTGGTCTGTTGTCATTTTAAGTCTTTAGGGAATACTTTTAGAATTGTTTTACCTTCGTCAATATCTTTCCAAGCTTGAGTGTCAAATTGAATTACCACAGCACCGCTTGTCGGTACATTTTCAAACAGCTTACTTCCATATGTATTTACAACTGCTGTGATTGCATGATTATGTCCAAAAACCATGAGTGTATTTACTTCATCATTACACATTTTTATGGTTTCTAGTAGACCAGAACCACCAAAATCATACATTCCTTCTTTTATGACTACCTTATTAAAGGAGTAATTTAAACATCTTGTAAAAATGGCACAGGTGTGCAATGCACGGTTTGCGATACTAGAATAAATTATATCTGGTGTTTCTATTTTCTTAACAATGTGATTGGCCACCAAATGTGCATCTTTTATCCCTCGTAATTTGAGTGGACGATCTTTATCATCTACAGGATATTCCCATGATGATTTTGCATGTCGTACTATGATTAAAGTTTTCAATACAATTCTTTTTTTTAAGGTGCTAAACGTTCTATCTTCCAAATAAAATCTTCTTGTAATTGGTACCGAATACGATCATGTAAACGATTTGCTCTTCCTTGCCAGAACTCCATTTCCTGAGGTTTTACAATATATCCGCCCCAATGTAAAGGACGCTCTATTTCTTTTCCTTCGTAAGATTCTTCCAGTTTTTCTAATTTCTCTTCTAAAAACGCTCTCGAAGGAATCACATTACTTTGGTCAGATACCAATGCCCCTAATTGACTACCTCTAGGACGTGATTCAAAATAACCATCCGACAAATTCGTTGCTATTTTTTCTACTATCCCTTTGATGATAATTTGTCGTTCCATCGCTGGCCAAAAAAACGAAAGACAAACATGAGGGTTGGCAGCAATAGCCTTTCCTTTTTCACTTGTGTAATTACTGTAAAATATAAAACCTTCGTATGTGTATTTTTTAAGTAATACCACTCTACTTTTAGGAAAACCATCTAACCCAATAGTACTAATGGTCATAGCATTGACCTCTGCTACAGTTTCTGATTTTTCTACTTCCAAAAACCAATTGCGAAACATTTCGATTGGATTTTCAGGGCAGTTTTCTTCTAACAGTTCACTTTTTTCGTACGATTTTCTGTAATCACTTAAGTCTTGTTTCATCTATTTCTCTTCCTTAGCTTTTCATATGATACTGTGAATGCAATTTACAGTTTTTCATTCGTAATGAGAAGTAAAACAGTCGGCTTTTACGTTAAGTTTTCACAAAATATATTGACAAAAAAAGAGGCAACTTTCGTTGCCTCTTGTCTTTTTAATAATTCGCAAAGATTATTCTGGTTTTTCATATGTACAACTTCCTCCAAATTCACTTGGAGCATCATCACAGTTTAATACCGTAGGAGGCAACGTAGAAGTACATGTTTGTCCATATGTGTGCGGACAAGGATATGTTTCTCCTCCACCAACTATTGTATTTTTATTCACTTGAGAAATTTTAGTTTTGTTTAAGAGTAACCTGATTTTTTTTACTTTTTTCATGTTTATAGTGTTTAATTTTACCGCTATTTTATTAGGTTGTCGGTTTCACCTTTCCAATCGATTGGTATTGCCAAATTAGAAAGGAATGTACTCTCAAAAAAACAGGACTAAACCAAATTAGATGATTTACGTTGCCTTTGAATATCCTTTAATTATTTCTCTGCAAAACAAATTCCATTTTGATCGGGTTCTTGTGACATTGGTGCCGACACTGGCTCAGTACCACCTTTAATAGCTTTGAGCTGAAGTTCTTGAATGATTGCTACAGCAATTTTTGAGAATTGTAGTTTTCTTTTGTTTACTTTTTTCATAATAAATTGAATGTGAATTATTTTAATTTCTTAAAACTATAAATTCTAGCAAATACTTAAATTTAGAATTGCCTTAAATTGGATAATTTAAGGTATTCTATTGCATAACAGCCATCCTTAATTATTGTACTTCTATACGCTTTTCTAATTCTTTGATGTAGTATGACGGATTGATTCCTGTTGCTTTTTTAAAATGTTTAGTAAACGATTCTGGACTTTTGTAGCCAACTTCTAGAGCAATATGCTTAATTGCATATTTTCGAAATTGCCCATCTGTTTTTAATCGATTGATTGCATAGTTAATACGAAGTTCATTAAGATATTGATAAAAAGTTTTCCCTTTTTCCTCTTTCAAAATTTTGGTCAAGTATGTTGGATTTGTCTTTACCTTTTTTGCTAGATTTGCCAATGAAAAGTTACAATCAAGAAAGTATTCCTGTGTTTCAACTTTGTCAAGATTCTTCAAGACAAGTGCAACTTTATCATCATCAATCTTAATCTTATTTGTTTTTATATGCTCATTTTGAGTGGTTGTTTTTTGATTTTGGATGAGTTTTTCAAAATTTTCTTTATTACGCTTTGCTTTTCTTCTGTAATAAATGACAAAATAAACTGAAGCTACACAGATAATCATCACTAAACCAAGGGTATATTTGTAATGCGTTGTAGTACGATTGATATTCGCAATAACTTTATCGCGGATGCGCAATTCGTTTTTTAGTAGTGTGGTATTGATTCTATTGTTTTCTTTGTCTGTGATTTGCTCAATTTCTTTTCGAGCATTTTCATAGAAACGTGATTGTGTCGTTTCGCCTAAGGCAATATAACTTTTTGACAAAAAATCGTAGGTTTCAATCAGTTGTAAGGGTTTGAATTCATCATTTCCTACTTTTTCAGATTGATTTGCAACCAATATCACATTTTTTAAATACTCAATTGCTGTTGCGTAATCTTTTAAACGATAATGACAAGCGCCCATATAAAAAAGTGTCTCCGCCAAACGCTTTTTGTTTCCTATACTTTCCATATAGGTTTTAGCTTTGTTAAGGTAAATCAACGAAGTTTTGTATTCATCTTTTAGATAATAAGCAATCCCAAAATCAACATTGAAATAGCTTTCTCCTACTTTATCGTCGATGGAATGACTTATCTCGTATCCTTTTTTACTGTAGTACAAAGCTGAATCAGGTTGCTGTAATGTTAAGAACGTTCCGCCAATTCCCATTAATGTACGCGCAATTAGCGGTTTTTTCATATCTAATTCTACCGCTTTCTCGTAAGATGTTTTATAGTTTTCCAGCGCTTCTTCGTAATTGCCAGCATTGCGTTTTATTTTAGCAATATTGATCGCAGCTTTTAGAAGATCTTTTTTCTTATGGTGTGTAAAAGCGTCTTCGTATACTTGCGTGTAATACCTAAGCGCGATGTCGTCTTTTTTATCTAATACATATGCATTTCCGATTCGAAGTAAGAGAAGGTTTTTGTCAGGAAGATTTTTGTTTCCCATGAATTTTAATCCTCTATTAAGCGTATCAATTGCTGTTTGATACACTCCTTTTTTCGTAAGAACGATTCCCTTATGCAAGTATGCTTTTGCTATGGTTGCACTATCATTTTTGGCAAATGCATATACCATTAGCTCATTTGAAAACTGAATGGCTTTTTCAAAGTCTTTATTTAGATTTTCCTCAATTTTATGGATTAATGCTTGCTCATCTATTGCTTCAACAGGAATTTTTCTATGTTGACAACTGTTACTTATGAGATAGGCAAAACCTACAAGAAGTAGGTTTGTGATATAAATTCTTTTTTTTTCATTTAAAATCATTTCCCATAAATATTAATCAAATTCAAACACTTTTCCATCGTCGGCTAGGATAACGTCTTTAAAAACAGTTTTAGCTTCTTCTTCAAAAAGATGAAGACCATCGTAACGTGTAGAAAAATGTCCTAAGATTAGTTGACCAACATTTGCTTCCTTTGCTATAACTGCTGCTTGTTTTGCAGTGGTATGTTTTGTTTTTGCTGCCAACTGATCGTGTTTATCTAAAAATGTCGATTCGTGATATAACACATCTACATTTTTTATTTGATTTATTATTTGAGGGAAATACTCGGTATCACTACAAAAAGCGTAGCTTTTAGGTTTTGGCGGATCAAAAGTTAGTTTTTCGTTAGGAATTACTTCTCCTGAATCCAGGGTAATATCTCTGCCATTTTTAATGTTTTGATAGTAACATCTATCGATTTCATAGTTTAAAACAGCATTGATATTTAATTTTCGTTCTTTTGGTTTTTCTTGAAATAAAAAACCATTAGCATATACTCGATGTTGTAGCGGAATCGTCGTTACAATTACTTTATCATCTTCAAAAAGTACTTCTGCTTGGTCACTTTCTAATTCGTGAAAAATTAACAAGTAACTTGTCCATGACTTTGTAAGTTTTAATTGCAGCAGTGTTAATTCTTTGAGACCTTTAGGACCATAAATATGCAAATCTGTAGTTCTTCCCAACAACATAAATGTTGAGATTAAACCAATTAACCCATAAAAGTGATCTCCATGTAAATGAGAGATAAATATGTGCTTAACTCGAGCAAATTTAACCTTACTTCTACGCAATTGAACTTGTGTTCCTTCTCCACAATCAATTAAAAAAATATGATTGCGTATTTCTAAAACTTGTGCTGTTGGGTTAGTGTTTTTTGTAGGTGTAGCTGCATAACAGCCAAGTATGGTTAATTTCATTCGTTGTTAATAATCATTCAAAAATTAAAATCCCAAATCGCGCTCTATCTCTTCCATTTCTATAATATCATACGCTTCTTGTAATGTTGGGACAGTCATGATTGCTTCTGGCAATTCGTCGGTACTGATTTTATTAGTCACAATAACAAAAGAGTGTTTCTCTTGTCGGTGCTTTTTTGACAGTTGTAAAAATTCGACTAAATCTTCTCGTGTCAAATCTCCAAGAGAAAAAAGATTTACAATGATATTGTAGTGTTTTATTTCATCATAACGTGCTTCAATCTTTTTTACAAGTTCAACTGTATTTGCAGATTCTTGTGTAATGACAAGAACATTTTCTTGCTTGTCTAAAATCATAATTAAAAATTTAGAGGGTTTTTAGGCAACATCTTATTGAAAGACGTATTTCCAATTTACAAAAATTAACGCATATTTTTACAAAAAAATACAATTTGATTTTTTGTAAGATACACTCAAAAGAATCGAAAAAAGTCTTTATTGTTTAATTTTAGAAGCCAGCAAATAGATAACTGCCATTCGTACAGCAACTCCGTTTTCTACTTGGTTAAGAATGATAGACTGCTTAGAATCGGCCACATCACTTGTAATTTCGACACCTCGATTGATTGGTCCTGGGTGCATAATCACAATCTCTTTATCTAGCGAATCCAACAATGCTTTGGTTACTCCATATTGTTGTGCATATTCACGAGTAGATGGAAAATAACTTATATCCATTCGCTCGTTTTGCACTCGAAGCATATTGGCAACATCGCACCATTCTAGCGCTTTTCTAAGGTTAGTTTCTACACCAATGCCCAAACTCTCTATGTACGTTGGTAATAATGTTTTTGGCCCGCACACTTTCACATTGGCTCCTTGAAGTTTTAATGCAAAAATATTTGACAATGCAACTCTACTGTGTAGTATATCACCAACAATTACAATGTTTTTTCCCGCTACATCCCCTAACTTTTCACGAATAGAATACGAATCTAACAAAGCTTGTGTAGGATGTTCATGTGCGCCATCTCCTGCATTAATAATACTAGCATTTACATTTTTAGATAAAAATACACCTGCACCAGGATTTGGATGTCTCATTACTACCATATCTACTTTCATAGATAGGATATTATTGACTGTATCAATAAGTGTTTCTCCTTTTTTTACGGACGATTGTGATGCGGAAAAGTTAATGACATCTGCAGAAAGTCGTTTTTCTGCCAATTCAAATGATAGCTTAGTCCGCGTACTATTTTCAAAAAATAAGTTTGCAATTGTAATATCACGCAAAGAAGGCACTTTTTTTATAGGACGATTGATCACTTCTTTAAAATGATCAGCCGTTTCAAAAATGAGTTGTATATCTTCTTCTGTAAGATATTTAATTCCTAGCAAGTGGTTTACACTCAATTCACTCATTTCTACTTGTCTTTTTCTTGATTAATAAGATATACCATGTCTTCACCATCATTTTCAGACCAATTCACTTTTACTTTTTCTTTATTGATGGCATCTACTTGTCGGCCACGATAATTAGGCTGAATCGGCAAATGTCTACTAAAACGTCTATCGATTAACACTAAGAGTTCAATTTCTTCAGGACGTCCAAATGATTGAATAGCTGTTAGAGCAGCACGAATACTTCTACCTGTATATAAAACATCATCTATAAAGACTACTTTTTTGTTTTCTACTACAAAATTGATTTTTGTTTTATTTGCCTCCAAAATTTTTTCGTTGCGACGGAAATCATCTCGGTAAAAAGTAATATCAAGATAGCCCAATTCTATATCTTTAACTTGATAATCATTTTGTAAAATCTGTGTAAGACGTTCCGCAAGATAAATTCCTCTTGGTTGGATACCAATAAGGACTGTATTTGAAAAATCAAGATGATTTTCGATAAGCTGACATGCCAATCGATGAAGAATAATTCCTATCTCAGTTGAGTTCAATAAGATTTTTTGACTCATAGTGCTAGTACCAAATGCTATTTGGAACACAAAAGTACAGATTTTTTTGGGATTTTTTCCTTTCACGCTACACACATTTTGCCAATTTATGCATATGCACTTTTTTTAATTGAACGTAATGCACTTTAAGTTACAGATACCCATAAAATGTTTAAAAACAAAAAAGCCGTTTCATAAATGAAACGGCTTTCGCATATAAGATTTGAATGTTAGGAATGATTAATTATTTCCTTCCATTTTGTCTTTTAACTCTTGTAAAGCGTCTAAGTCACCAAGTGTAGTTTTTTCTGCAACTTGTTGTTTCTTAGCAGCTGCTTGTACATTTTTCTGCTCTTCTTCTCTAAAAATAGCAGTATGAGAAGCGACAACTCTTTTGAATTCTTTGTTGAATTCAATTACTTTGAATTCTGCAGAATCTCCTTTTTTCAATTTCTTACCGTCTTCTTTTTCTAAGTGACGAGAAGGAATAAAGGCTACTACATCATCATTTAATGTAATTGTTGCTCCTTTGTCGTTCGTATCTGTAATTTCAGCAGTATGCGTAGTTCCTACACCATACTCATCTTCGTACTTATCCCAAGGATTTTCTGTAGTTTGTTTGTGACCTAAACTTAATTTACGTCCTTCTACATCTAATTCTAGTACAACTACATCTAATTTGT
Source organism: Kordia zhangzhouensis (assembly GCF_001005305.1). Lineage (GTDB taxonomy): Bacteria > Bacteroidota > Bacteroidia > Flavobacteriales > Flavobacteriaceae > Kordia > Kordia zhangzhouensis. The sequence goes on along the minus strand of NZ_LBMH01000011.1, from coordinate 72,988 downwards.
CACCAACAGCAACAAACTCAGATGGATGCTTCACTTTCTTAGTCCAAGATAAGTCAGAGATATAAATTAATCCGTCAATACCTTCTTCTAATTCTACGAATACACCAAAGTTAGTAAAGTTACGCACAGTTCCTGTGTGCTTAGAACCTACAGGGTATTTATTAGTAATATCAGTCCATGGATCTGGTGTCATTTGCTTAATACCTAATGACATTTTACGATCTTCTCTATCTAATGTTAAGATTACCGCTTCAACTTCATCACCAACATTTACGAAATCTTGAGCAGAACGTAAGTGTGTTGACCAAGACATTTCTGAAACGTGAATCAATCCTTCAACTCCTTCTGCAACTTCGATAAATGCACCGTAATCAGCAATTACTACTACTTTACCTTTTACTTTATCTCCGATTTTTAACTCAGAATCTAAAGCTTCCCAAGGATGAGCGCTTAATTGTTTTAATCCTAATTGAATTCTCGATTTGTTATCATCAAAATCAAGGATTACAACGTTTAATTTCTGGTCTAATTCAACAACTTCATTTGGATGGTTGATGCGCGACCAAGAAAGATCTGTAATGTGGATTAATCCATCAACACCTCCAAGATCAATAAATACACCGTAAGAAGTGATATTTTTCACAACTCCTTCTAATACTTGACCTTTTTCTAATTGACCGATAATTTCTTTCTTCTGCTCTTCGATATCTGCTTCGATAAGTGCTTTATGAGAAACTACCACATTCTTGAATTCATGGTTAATTTTAACCACTTTGAATTCCATTGTTTTATTTACGTATTGATCGTAATCTCTAATTGGTTTTACATCAATTTGAGATCCTGGTAAGAACGCTTCGATTCCGAATACGTCTACAATCATACCTCCTTTAGTTCTGCATTTTACAAAACCATTCACGATTTCACCATTATCATGAGCAGCATTTACTCTATCCCATGCTTTAATAGTTCTCGCTTTTCTGTGAGATAATACTAACTGACCTGTTCTGTCTTCACGAACGTCAATTAATACTTCTACTTTGTCTCCTACTTTTAAGTCTGGATTGTAACGAAATTCGTTTAAAGAAATTACACCTTCAGATTTAGCATTGATATCAATAATTGCTTCTCTGTCAGTCATTCTTACTACAGTTCCATCTACTACAGCATCATCATCTGTATCAACGAAATTTTCTGCTACTAATTTTTCGAATTCTTCCAATTTTTCATCTTCTACTTGGTCAATTCCTTCTTCGTAATTGTGCCAGTTAAAGTTTGCTAAGAATTCTTCTGGATTTTTAACGTCCTGAACGTCTGTGTTTTTGTTTTCTTCAGCCATTTGCTGATATTAATTTGTATACTGCTCATTTAGAGATTCTTCGCATGTAAAAGCAGTAGATTGTTATATTTTATACATTCTAATATTTCCCTTTCTGATTCTCTATCATGCTAAAAAGGAGTGCAAAATTACTATTATTATTTTGATTTACAAACTAATAGTGTTCAAATGTATTGTTTTTAATCAATTTAGTCGTTGATTTTGGGTGTTCATCGAAAAATTAGATTGTAACAGTTTTATAACATAGTTTCTATTTTTTTGATTTATCTTTAGGGTATTAATCATTAAAATAATAAAAGAATGAGCGTAAAATCTAAATATCAGAGCGTTTTAGACTTAGGAGAAAAGTTAGCAATCCAAGAAGGAGATGTACAAGAAGAAAATGGAGTATTGAAAGTAAAAGGTATCGCTAACACACAATACGAAAAAAACCTACTTTGGGACGAGATTAAAAAAGTTGGAGGTGAATTACCTCAAGATATCGAAGCTGATATTAAAGTTGCTGATGATACTGTTTTTCACCGTCATACTGTGGCTAGTGGAGAATCTTTGAGTAAAATTGCTAAGCATTATTATGGAAATCCTATGGAATATAATGCTATTTTTAATGCGAATACTCACATTTTAAAAAATCCAGATGTAATTCATCCAGGACAAGAGTTGATTATTCCTCATTTGTCTAATTAAGAAATACATCACACACAAAAGCTTCCTAAAAGGAAGCTTTTTTTATGCATTTATAATTCGTTTGGCTAAACTTAGAATACGTTCAAATTGTTCTTTTAGCCCCATATCACTGTTATCTATTGGAATGGCTCCTTCCGCCTTTTTTAATGGAGAATCTTCTCTATGAGAATCGATATAATCTCTATTTTGAATATTCCGCAATACTTCTTCATACTTTACTTTTTCTCCTTTGTCTAGCAATTCTTTATAACGACGTATCGCTCTTTTTTCAGGAGAAGCTGTCATAAATAGCTTGAGTTCTGCTTTGGGAAAAACAACCGTTCCAATATCTCTTCCATCCATTACAACACCTTTACCTTTGCCCATTTTTTGTTGTTGTTTTACCAATTGGTAACGTACTTCGGGAACAGCTGCCACTTTACTCACAAAATCGGAAACCTCCATCGTTCTGATTTCTTTTTCAACATTTTCTCCATTGAGATACATTTCAGCGTATCCTTCTTTTTCATTATATACAAATGTAAGTTCAATTTTGTCAAGATCTTCTACTAGTTGGTTCACAAAAAAGTTATCTGTATTGATGTAGTTTTTACGCATTGCGTAAAGTGTCACCGCTCGATACATTGCTCCTGTATCTACATAAATATATTCTAGTTCTCGTGCCAATTGTTTAGCAATGGTACTTTTTCCAGTAGAAGAAAAGCCATCAATGGCTATGGTAATTTTTTTCATCTTTTTTAGCCCCTATTGAAGTTTGGTTTTGCAAATATATTTATTGCAGATTGATTGTTACACCAAATAGACTTGTATTTGCTGCAATTGCATAACGCGCATATGTATAATCAAATTTGAGCTTTTTGATTTTAAGTCCAAAACCTGCAGTAATTCCTGAAAAGTTACGTTGATCTACAATCTTCAGCTCTTCTCCTCTTCTAAAATTATATCCCAAACGTATATTAAATCCTTTGTCTGGAAATAATTCCATTCCGACAACAGTGTGTCGAATTAAATTTTTTAGAAATGTTACTTTTTCCTGTGTTTCACTACCATCTATGGATTGCTCTGCTCTATTTGGATTGGCAAACGCAATATTCCATTGTTGCAAGTTTTCAAAAGTTAGATGCCAGCGAATTGGCACATGTTCCAATTTTTGAGATAAACCCAATATGAGTTCAAAAGGCAATTGTTCTTGCATACCTGCATAAGTAGAAAACTGAATTCCTAAATTTCTAGCAACTAATGCCACATTGAATTCAAGTTTTTCATTAATATACATGATTCCAAGATCAAGTGCTCCTCCAAAAGAGTTGTATTGTTCTAGTGTAGAACTTATGAATTTCGCATTGGCTCCAACATGAATATCTGTCCAAGGAATATTATACGCATACCCTAACGATAATGCGACTTCATTACCTGAAAAACTTCCTGTTTCATTTCCTTGTTCATCATAACCATCAAATTGTCCGTAACTCACATAAGTAACACCTGCATGAAAGGTTTGTACTCTTCGATCCCAAGTGTAGGCATATGCCGCAGAACCATAATTGACATCTCCTAAATAGTTAACATAATTCAATGATAACTGATTGTCCATGTTATAGTTGATACTTGCAGGATTAAACAAGGCTTGATTTACATCCTTGTCATAATTAGTAATAACCTTTCCTCCAAGTGCTGCTTGTCTTGGTGACGAAACCAAATTTAAGAATTGATATGTATATCTTCCACCTATTTGAGCAGAAGCTACCATAGCAATCAACAAGAAAAAGGATAAGAGGATTTTTTTCTGCATGTGACAAAGTAACTAAAATCTTTACTGAAAACGTTCAGATATTGTAAATATTTTACACCAATTATAAAATCACGAATATATACTTTTTGCCTGTTATTTTTTAAGATTAAATTCAAAAGTACTTTAGCTCGCTTTGAAAAGCTTTTCTTTAATACGAAGATGTACAAAAAAGAAACGTTTTATAAAAATTTCAGTAGCTAACAGAAACTTCTATAAAACGCTTTGTATTTTATTAAACAAAGATTCTTTATGAATTACAATTCTTTGTGATTTTTTACATCCTCATCTGTAATTGCATGTTTGACTACTTCACTCATTTCTGAAACATAATGAAATGTTACACCTTTTAAATATGATGGTTTGATTTCCAAGATATCACGTTCATTTTGTTCACATAAAATTATCTCCTTGATACCTGCTCGTTTGGCTGCCAAAATCTTTTCTTTGATGCCTCCAACAGGCAACACCTTTCCTCTTAGCGTAATTTCTCCTGTCATTGCAATATCTTTTTTCACTCTTTTTTGTGTAAATAACGACACTAAAGAAGTCAACATTGTAATCCCTGCACTTGGTCCGTCTTTTGGAGTAGCTCCTTCAGGTACGTGAATATGTACATTGTATTTGGAAAATACTTCTGGCTCAACACCTAACATATCTGCATTAGATTTTATATATTCCATAGCAATTGTTGCAGATTCCTTCATTACTTTTCCTAAATTTCCAGTAATGGTCAAATTCCCTTTCCCTTTTGATAGAGTTGATTCTATAAACAAGATATCTCCACCAACACTTGTCCATGCCAATCCTGTAACCACACCTGCTACATCATTATTTTCGTATTTATTACGTTCAAGTTTTGGAGGACCAAGTACTTCTTCAACAATTTTATTAGTTACTTTTTTCTCATATGCATCTTCCATCGCTATAGATTTTGCAGCATAGCGTACCATTTTTGCAATCTGCTTTTCCAATCCACGAACACCACTTTCACGCGTGTATCCTTCAATGATTTTTTCTAGTTGCTTCTTTTCTATTTTAAGATCTTTACTTGTTAGTCCATGTTCTTTTAATTGCTTTCCTAACAAATGTTTCCCAGCAATTTCTATTTTTTCTTCTGTCGTATATCCTGTTACATTGATAATTTCCATTCGATCACGCAATGCTGGTTGAATGGTACTTAAACTATTGGCAGTAGCTATAAACATGACTTTTGATAAGTCGTATCCCATTTCTAAGAAATTATCATAGAATTCGGTATTCTGCTCTGGATCTAATACTTCTAACATCGCAGATGAAGGATCGCCATTATGACTGCTTGATAATTTATCAATCTCATCCAATACAAATACAGGATTGGAAGTGCCCGCTTTTTTTAAGCTTTGAATAATTCGACCAGGCATTGCCCCAATATAAGTTTTACGATGACCTCTGATTTCTGCTTCGTCTCGTAATCCACCTAAAGAAATACGCACATACTCTCTACCTAATGCTTCAGCTATTGATTTTCCCAAAGATGTTTTTCCTACACCAGGAGGTCCGTATAAACAAAGAATAGGCGATTTCATATCATTTCGAAGTTTGAGTACTGCCAAATACTCAATGATACGTTTTTTTACATCTTCCAACCCAGAGTGATCTCTATCTAAAATTGTTTGTGCTTTTTTAAGATCAAATTTATCTTTGCTGAACTCATTCCAAGGTAAATCTAAAAATAGCTCCAAATAATTTCGTTGAATTGAATATTCTGCAACTTGCGGGTTCATTCGCTGCATTTTTGCAAGTTCTTTGTCAAAGTGTTTTTTTACTTTTTCGTCCCACTTTTTCTTTTTACTGCGAATACGCATTTCCTCTACTTCTTGCTCATACGAAACACCTCCACCCAATTCTTCTTGAATGGTTTTCATTTGTTGATGCAAGAAATATTCACGCTGTTGCTGATCGAGATCGTTACGAACTTTTGATTGGATATCATTCTTAATTTCAAGCTTTTGCTTTTCCAAATTCATGAACTTCAAAGTTGCTAAAGCGCGTTGTTTCAAGTCTGGAATTGCCAATAATCCTTGCTTTTCCTTGACTGTCAAGTTCATGTTTGAGGAAATAAAATTGATCAAAAACGAAGAACTTTCAATATTTTTAATTGCAAAAGAAGCTTCCGAAGGAATGTTTGGACTTTCCTTAATAATTTGCAGTGCCAACTCTTTAATTGAGTCTAAAATAGCACCAAATTCATCATCGGACGGAATTGGTCGTGTTTCAGGCACTTCCCGTACGGTGGCTTCCATGTATGGATTTTCCCGTAACATTTCGTCAATTTCAAAACGCTTTTTTCCTTGAATGATGATAGTAGTGTTTCCATCAGGCATTTGCAAAACCCGTAAAATTCGTGCAACTGTTCCTAAGGTATTGATATCTTCTAAGGTAGGATTTTCGACGTCTTCGTCTTTTTGAGAAACTACTCCAATTACTTTTCCGCCGTTGTTGGCATCTTTGATTAGTTGAATGGATTTGTCTCTTCCTGCCGTAATCGGAATCACTACACCTGGAAACAATACCGTATTGCGCAATGGTAATATCGGCAATATTTTAGGTAATTCTTCCCTATTAATTTCTTCTTCATCTTCAGGTGTCATTAACGGAATTAATTCTGCATCTTCGTCAATAGATTGAAATGACAAACTGTCTATATTTAAAAATTTCGTTTCGCTCATAGGTATATTCTAAGTCATTCTGTCATATTAACAGAATAAGATCTATCATTTTATTTATTCTTTATGTTTGCAAATATGCTCAAAATCAGCCAAAAGCCTTAATCTAGACATATTTTTCACTATTCTTAAGACAATTCCTATGCCAAGCTTTCTCCTCAAAAGACCTAAAAAATAATAAATATTAAATATTTTTAGGCTAAAGTGTAACAATTCAATTTCTCATTACTCTTTACAATAAACTAAACTTTTTGAGCCACCAAAAGTTACATACTGAACAACTCATTACGTTGTGCAAGGAAGGAAATCAAGCTGCGCAAATGGAAGTATACAATCGTTATTATCATGCGATGTACAATACTGCATTTCGTATTTTAAAAGATAGCGCAGAAGCTGAAGATGCTATGCAAGAAGCTTTTTTAAGCGCTTTTACCAAGCTAGATTCTTTTAGCGAAGAAGTTTCCTTCGGTGCATGGCTAAAAAAAATCGTAGTGAATCGCAGTATTTATTTGTACAAAAAACAACAGCGAAAAGAAGAAGTTCCTATCGATACTTTATTACATAAGGTCGAAGATAATGAAGGAATTGCTTCGGATGAAGAGTTTACAAGCTTACAGGCTCAAAAAGTATTGCAAACTTTGAAAACACTGAAAGACAATTACAGAGTTTCTTTGACCTTACATTTAATTGAAGGCTATGATTATGAGGAAATCTGCTCAATACTTGATATAAGCTACGCAAGTTGTAGAACGACCATTTCGCGAGCCAAAGAAAGTTTGAGACGAAAACTAGAAGTATACGTATGAAAGAGAAAGACAACATTACAAATTTGTTTGAACGCTTGCAAAACGATTTTGATATTGAAATACCACACATGGGACATCAAAATCGTTTCTTAGCAAAAATTCAGCAACAGCAAGCTGGGGCTAAGAAAGAAGCTTCAAAACCTGTAGTTTTATTTACTTGGTGGAAACAAATGGCTGCCGCTTGTGTGATTTTGGTAAGTCTTGGAATTTTAATTGGAATCAATTTGAACACTTCTGCAGAAGAAACAAACGTTACACTTTCGCCAGAAGTACAAAAATCACAAGTATATTTTGCTTCTTTGTTAGAAAAAGAAATCGCTAAAGTAAAAGCAGCTGAAAATGAAGATACTAAAGAAATTATTCAAGATGCTTTGATACAACTAGAGCGACTTGAAAAAGACTATAATAACCTAAAAAAACAACTCGTTGAACGCGGTGAAGACAAGCGAATTTTACATGCAATGGTCATTAATTTCCAATTACGGATTGATCTTGTAGAAAGTGTACTCACTCAAATCGATGAATTAAAATTATTTAAAAATGAACAAACAATTATATAAACTAATAATCTGTAGTGTATTATTACCTTTTCTATTATTAGGAAGTAATGGTGACAATGATTTTACTGGAAAATATACTAAAGAAAAAACCATTACTAAAGAGTTTTCTGTTAATTCAGATGCGTTGCTAAAAGTATCGAGCAGTTATGGAAATATTCAACTGACTTCTTGGGACAAAAATACAGTGGCGATTGAAGTGACTATCAAAACCAATGGAAATTCTGAAAGTAAAGTAGCCGAGCGTTTATCACAAATTGACGTTGATTTTGAAAATTCTGCTTCAATGGTAAGTGCTAAGACCAATTTTAATACAGGTTCTAAAAAATGGTGGAAATGGAATAACAATTCTAAAATCCGTATGACTGTACACTATACTATTAAGTTTCCTAAAGGAAATGAGTTAAATATTTCCAATGATTATGGCGCTATTTTCTTAGACCGTGCTGAAAATAGAGCTACTCTAAGTTGCGATTATGGAACAATGGAAATTGGAGAATTACTTGCAGATCACAACACATTGAACTTTGACTACTCTACTAGTACTGTAACAGTTGCTTCTATGAAAAGTGGAAAGATTAATGCAGATTATTCCTCTTTTATGATTCATACCGCAGAAGATATTCGATTGAATGCAGATTATACGAAATCACGCTTTGGCACAGTTAGAAATATAGAATACAATTGCGACTATAACAATTTGCAAATTGACAAAGCCAATCACGTAAATGGCACAGGTGATTATTTATCTCTTCGTTTAGGGACTATTACCGGAAACGTTGAAATTGTAGCAGATTATGGTTCTATCAAAATTGCAGAAATGACCAAAGATGCAGGAAATATTCGTATTGAATCTGAATATGCAGGTATTAAAATAGGCTATCAACCACAATACTACTTCAATTTTGAATTGATTTTAGAATACGCTAGCATAAAAGGAGAAGAAGATTTTTCTTTTAACAAAAAACGAGTTGAAGATGGAGAACGTTATTATGTAGGGCATTACGGAAGTAGCAAAAGTAATAACAATATCACTATCGATTCTGAATACGGAAGTGTTCGATTTGAAAAACTTTAATACACATATCATCAAAAAACAAACAGACTTAAAAAAAGAAACATCATGAAAAAAACAACAGTATTTATCGTAGCGCTTTTATTAGCAACCACTGTTTCACACGCTCAATGGGGCTGGGGAAAAGGAAAAAAAATTAAAGGAAATGGAAACATGACAACAATCACTCGAACTACTTCTGATTATGATGTTGTTAGTGTTGCAGGCTCTTTTGATGTAGAGCTAGTAGCAGGTACCGAAGGTCGTATTACGTTACATGGAGAATCTAATCTTTTAGAATACATTGAAACCGAAGTAAAAGACGACAAATTAAAAATTAAAGTAAAAAAAGGCTATAACTTACGTGTAAGTAATGGTAAAAAATTACTTATCACAGTTCCTTTTGAGGAAATTAGCACGGTTGCTTTAGCAGGTTCTGGTGATGTATATACAAAAGATGTCATTAAGGCTAATGAGTTTAACATGGCACTTGCGGGTTCTGGTGACATTATTATTGATGTTGATGCCCGAAAACTAAAAATGGCAGTATCAGGTTCTGGAGATATGACAGCTCGTGGAAATGCTGACGAAGCAGAAATTAAATTGGCAGGTTCTGGAGATATTCATGCTTACAAACTTCAAGCTAGAAATGCAGAAGTAAGTTTGGCTGGCTCTGGAGATATTCGAGTGAATGTAACAGATAATTTAAAAGCGCGCGTGGCAGGTTCTGGAGATATTACTTATAAAGGAAATCCAAGTAAAGAAGACACAAAAGTTTCTGGATCTGGAAGTATTTCTGCAAATTAAAAAGCGATAAAAATACATTCAACGTAAGACGTCAAAAAAAGCTGCTGAGGTTTTGAGTAAAACCTCAGCAAGAAATGACCAAAAGCTCAGCAGGTTTTATCAAAAACTTGCTGAGCTTTTTTACATACTTTGCAAAACCTTTGTTTACAAGGGTTTCAAGTGTATGACGCTTTGTAATTTGTGACGTTTTGGGGGAATGCAAATTCATTTCTAAAAATTTCATATTTACTCGATAATCGAGATTTAAAATACTCCTACACTTTCGTCGAAATGTTTTAATGATTTCTATTCATGGTAGTTTTCTGTCTTTCCTTTATTCCTACTAGCACAAGATACAACGCTGAATTAAAACATGTGAAAATTTACTGCAATCTTGACAAGTTTTTATACCAAAAACAACATTGATATTTTACTATAAAACGCTATCATAAATATCCTTTTTCCTTTTGATATTATTGTAGATTAAGGTAGCTTTATACAGACTTTTTGCATGAACAATTGTTGTGTCATTTATGAACCTTTTTGATGAAAACAAAAAAAGTATCCTTACCCAAAGAATCCATATTAAACAACTCTAATTTTGAATATGTTGATAGCTTTCAAACAATATATCACGATCCTCTTAACCAAATTAGTTCAAAGGATATAGCTATCGCTTTTTTTAATGGAACTCCAAAATGGACCGAAACATTGTTTAGCATACGCAATAAAATTGTTTCCATTTTTGGACTTAAAACTCCTAACAAAACACAGGATCGAGAAAGAATACTTCACAATTTTCAATGCAAACCTGGAGAAAGAATTGGTCTTTTTAAAGTGTATCACACCAATGCCAATGAAGTCATTATGGGAGAAGATGACAAACATCTAAACTTTAGAATTTCTTTATTAAAAGACAGTAATGCGGACAATGTTACTGAAAAAAAACTAACTATATCTACTACTGTAACATTTAATAATTGGTTTGGAAAATTGTATTTCCTACCTGTAAAGCCGTTTCATAAATTGATAGTTCCCAAAATGCTTAAAGGAATTGTCCATCAAATTGACCACAAAGCGAATGCTTTATCGAAGTGATTCTTTCAAATGTATCTGAACCTGTTTAAAAAGTATTACTGAACGTACTTCGTTTTTTTAATCATAGTCAATACTATAAACGAAATCAAGAAAAAGATTGCTAAAAATAGTACAGACCATTGCATAGAGCCCGTCAAAGCATTTAAAGCTCCAAAAACGACCATTCCTAACACTATGGCTACTTTTTCAGTAACATCATAAAAACTAAAATACGTTGCAGTATCTTCTGTTTCTGGCAACAATTTAGAATAGGTGGAACGTGCTAAAGATTGGATAGCTCCTAATACCAACCCTATCAATCCGCCCAATGCATAAAAATAAAGCTCTATATTTTCTTGAGATTTATCTAGCGAAAACGCAACAAAACATACCAATCCCCATATCACAATCGTTATTTTTAATGCTGTAAGGTTTCCATAGTTCTTCGAAACTCTCGAAAAAATATAAGCTCCAAAAATAGCCACAAATTGCACCAACAATATAGCGCCAATCAAATTAGTCGTAGGCAGTCCTAATTCTGAACTCCCAAAGATTCCTGCCATGTAAATAATGGTTTGTACACCCACACTGAAAAAGAAAAATGATATTAAAAAAGTGCGTAGTTGCGGATAATCAATCAATTCGTCCCAAACTTTTCTCAACTCCTTAAACCCACTTGTTAAATATCCTTTTTGCGGTGTTCGCTGATGCACATTATTTGGCAGTCTGCGATAGGTAATTTGTGCAAAACCTAACCACCACAGTCCTACTACTACAAAAGAAATTCGCGTTGGCAGCGTACCTTCTTCCAAACCTACCAACCCTGGATTCATGATGATTACTAAACAAAGTACCAATAAAATGATTGACCCAATATATCCCATAATGAATCCTTTGGCACTAGCGGCATCTTGCTGTTCAGGATGTGCTACCTCGGGCAAATAGGCATTGTAAAACACTATACTTCCCCAGAAGCCAATTCCAGAAGTAATAGTTAATAAAATACCTACCCAAAGTGTGGATTCGTCCTCAAAAAAGAACAAGCCCATGATAGAAAGTGAGCCTAATAAACAAAAGAACTTTAAGAATTTGAGCTTACTTCCAGAATAGTCAGCAATACCAGACAGAATAGGCGATGTAATAGCCACGATTGCCATAAAAAAAGCAATCGTATAGTTGTATAATGTAGCAGGTGTCCAATCGGTTCCTAAAAAAGAGATTTTATAATTGAAAAAAGCTGTTGCATAATCATATAGTTGTAACATATTCCAATCAGCATCTAAAGAAGTAAGATTTTCTTTTAATCTTCGTGTCGCAAAACTACCTGTAATTGTTGCATAGTAAATAGGAAATACAGCTGTACTGATAACAAGCGAATATACAGAGTTTGCCCAGTCATAAAATGCCCAAGCATTGATAAGTTTCATATCGCCTTTTTGTAATCGTTTTTTCCCCATAATATAAAAATAAAAGCCGTCCTTCATGGACGGCTTCTAAAATACAGATTTATTTTTGATTGTATGTTAAATTAAAATTTACCTAACGGTCTGTATGAGGTTACACCAAATTTTCTAGCTTCTTCTTTGGCTCTGGCAGCTTCTTCTTGTAAATTTTTAACTCTCGTTTCACTAGATGGATGCGTACTTAAAAACTCTGGCGGTGCTTGCCCACTGCTTCTAGCTCCCATTCGTTTCCATAGTTCAGCAGCTTCATCAGGGTTGTAACGCGCTATTGCCATTAAATAGATTCCAATCTTATCAGCTTCATTTTCATGTTTTCTACTAAAAGGTAATACGCCTAATACAGTCGATCCAACTCCATAATATTGATTGAAAGCCGCTCTAGATTGGTCGTCTTTAATTAAAATATTACCTCCTACTGCTCCTAATTGTTGTAACATTCCTGCACTCATACGTTGCTGACCGTGATTAGCCAATGCATGTGACACTTCGTGCCCCATTATAGCAGCAACTGCTGTTTCATTTTGTGCAACATCTAAAATTCCTGTATAAAAAACGATTTTACCTCCTGGCATACACCAAGCATTTACGGTTTCATCAACTACAAGGTTGTATTCCCACTTGTAATCTTTCAAATAACCTTGTTGTCCATTAGCGTCCAACCAACGTTCGGCAGCAACTGCTATACGCTCACCTACTCTTTTAATCATTTCGGCTCTCGACGTTCCTTTTTCAACACTATTTTCACTTAAAAACTGGTCGTATTGCGCAAAAGCTGTTGGAAACAATTGAGAATTAGGGACAAAAGCTAAAGTCTTTTTTCCAGTAAAAGGATTCGTGGCACAGGACAATATCAATATAAAAATTGACAGAAATATTGCTTTCTTCATAAACTTACTTTTAAGGGTTTTTATTCTGTAGTATTTATTGTTGCTCAAATTTACGGAATTATCAAACATCTTCTTAAACCAATTCATCTATTTCTTTAACTCAAAAAAAAATAGCAATTTTGAAAAATCTTAGCCATAGCATCCTACTTATGAATTCTAAAAAAGAATATCTCCCTGTTGAACCTAGTGTACAAGTACCAAAACCAATTGTATATACAGGACGTTTTTTACAAACTTTTTCTACCTCACTTGCTGCCAAATATGCGCAACGCTTATTTATTACGCCTATTAAACATACAATGCCTAAGCGTGAGTTTCATATGGATATAGAATCTAAACAAAATAGTGTTTTGATTCCAAAAATTAACAAAGAAGTAGTTGTATATAGCTACGGAACTAGTGATAAGAAAATCTTATTAGCGCACGGCTGGAGTGGACGCGGAACCCAATTGGTTAAAATTGCAGACCACTTTGTGAAATTGGGATATCAAACCATTAGTTTTGATGCGCCTGCACATGGAAAAGCAAAAGGAAGTACCACGTCATTACTTGAGTTTATTGCGGCTATTCATGAAATTGATCAACAGTTCGGACCTTTCGAATTTGCAATTGGTCATAGTTTGGGCGGCATGTCATTACTAAATGCCATCAGTGAACGTGTGAATGTGAAAAAATTGGTCACAATTGGCGCTGCAGATATTATTACAGATATCATCCAACACTTTATTGAAGCATTGACTCTTAAACCCATTGTTGCAAAAAAGATGAAAACTATTTTAGACGAAAAGTTTGGAGGTGATATTAATGCACTATCTGCGAGTTATTCAGCTAAAAATGTACAGATTCCAACGTTTGTTGTACACGATAAAAATGATGCGGATGTACACATCAATTGTGCCCATTCTATATACGACGCTTTGCCTAATGGGACCATTCATATAACAGAAGGGTTGGGACACCGAAGAATTCTTGGAAATAAAAAAGTAATTGAGAAAATTGAGCGGTTCTTGTTGGAAGATTAGTCTGTGGAACCAGTAGATAATCAGATATTACGAATTTTTGTATCTTAAATTGTCGCTGTAAAAACTTTCAAAAAAAAGAGCCACAACATATGTCATGACTCTTATATCTTAATTATTTTGATTTTAATAAACTATCCAATGATATGGATTTCCGAAAAATCTTTGTCAACAATCATAGCTCCTGTAGAAGCTGTTTTGACGTCTGCTAATGAAACTGACACATTGTCTAATTGAATCTCTTTAATTTCAAATGGCAACCCATGCAAGTTGATACAGAACTTTTCGTATTCGGCAGTGTACTTTCCTTCCTTGTGCTGTTGAATAATGAGTTCTTTCGATTTTCCTGTTAGTTTGAACGTACGTAAACTGTAGCGCCCTTTTGTATAATCATATCCATCGTGTGCATCATCAAAGAGTTGAGAAAGTTCTTTTCCTTCTTTATAATACACATCTAGTGTTACTTCTTCAATCTTCTTTTCGCCTACATATTGTTGAATTGGATATTTTGGAATGATTGCACCAGCTTTCACAAAAATTGGCATACTATCAATTTCAGCATCTACCCATTTTTCTTTTCCTCCTTCTACTAATTCATCTGTCCAGTAGTTGTACCATTCTCCTCTCGGAATATACATTCTACGTCCTTTGGCATTAGGTTCTTGAATTGGGCAGACCAAAATGGAATCTCCAAAAATAAATTCATCTGTTCTATAATGCGTTTGATGATCTTCTTGGTCAAACATTACCAATGATTTCAGTAATGGTGTTCCATGATCTACCAAGTTCCAAAATGCAGTATACAGATACGGTAATAATTGATAACGCAATTCAACAAACTTTCTTACGACATCTGTCACATCTTCATCAAATGCCCACGGTTCTTGGTCGCCATGATCTCCAGAAGAATGTACTCTACAGAACGGATGAAATACGCCTAATTGTATCCAGCGTGTAAACAATTCCCCTTGAGGCTGTTCGGCAAACCCACCAATATCACTTCCTACAAATGAGAAACCAGACATCGCCATGCGTTGTGCTTGCACATTGGCTATCCAAAGATGTTCCCAAGTGGCTACATTATCGCCTGTCCATGTTGAAGTATAGCGTTGTGTTCCCGAATATGCTGCTCTGGTAATGACAAATGGACGCTTTGGATAGTTGAATTTTTTTAAGCCTTGGTATGTTGCTCTTGCCATTTGCATTCCGTACACATTGTGTGCTTTTCGGTGACTGCAAGGATTTCCATCATAATCGTGACGTACATCATCTGGAAATGTTTTGTTTGGCACTTCCATCACGGCAGGCTCATTCATATCATTCCATACTCCTTTTATACCAATATCTTCAATCAATTCTTTGAATAATCCTGACCACCAATCACGCACTTCTGGACGTGTAAAGTCTGGAAAATAACATTCGCCTGGCCACACTTTCCCTTTCATATAAGGCCCATCAGCACGCTTACAGAAATAATCTTTTTCTAGCGCTTCTTTAAACACACTATATTCTTTATCAATCTTAATTCCTGGATCTATAATCGCAACGGTTTTAAAACCATCATCTGCCAGTTCTTTGACCATACGTTTCGGATCTGGAAAATGTTCTTTGTTCCATGTAAAACAACGAAAACCATCCATATAGTCAATATCCAAATAAATAGCATCACATGGAATTTGGAGCTCCCTAAACTTTTGAGTAATTTCTTTTACTTTGCTTTCCGGATAATAGCTCCATTTACATTGATGATATCCTAACGCCCATAATGGTGGCAATTGATGAGGTTTACCTGTTAAATCCGTGTAATTTTCAACCACATCTTGCATTTGCGGTCCGTAAATGAAATAGTAGTTCATTTCGCCACCTTGCGCCCAAAAACTCGTTACATTTCTACGTTCGTGCGCAAAGTCAAAATAGCTTCTAAAGGTATTATCGAAGAAAATTCCATAGGCTTTGTTATGATGCAACCCAGTATAAAATGGAATTGCTTTGTATATAGGATCGGTATGTCTGCCATACGCATACGAATCGGTTACCCAATTTTGAAAACGCTTTCCTTTTAAGTTTAAATGTTCTGGCTTATCTCCCAACCCGAAATAGCTTTCACGTTCATTCACAGTTTTGCTCATCTTTACGATATTTCCGCCAAACTCATAGCTTTCTTCCCAATGAAATCCTAGTTCATCTTCATTGACCAGTACATTATCTTTTGCGTCATACAATTGTACACGCATATCTTCTTTTGAAATATGGCAGATCAATTTGGACGTAGTAACAATATACTTTTCATCGTCTTCTTTAATCTCTAAATGATTGTATCCAGTACTTGCATATTTAGTAATTGCATAGGAAAAATCTTTTTTAAACGTTCCTGTCGTCGTATATCGAAAACGCAGTACACTATCTCGAACAATACGAAGTTGCAACACAACATCATTATCTGCTGAAAAATATAGCGTATCAACGTCTTTTCTAAAGTTTATTATTTTGGTTGGAAACTGATTTCCTTTATTTTCTAACTCCGTATTTACAATCATCTTGCAATTTTTAAGATAAGTTGTAAAAAAACGTAAAAGTTTAGAGATTTAAAAGCTTTCAATCAGCTACTTATTAACGATAACGTTATAGTTGGTGGTTATTTTTTATGAAATTAAAAGATTGAAAGATTCAAGGATTGAAAAGATATTTTTTTAATTCGTTAATTTGAGAATTTGACTTGCCATTACGAGTAGCGAGTGCGACCAAACAAACTTTAACTTCAAAATAAAGGAACTGTTGTTTGATAACGAGACTGCCACGTCATGTTTCCTCGCAGTGACGATTCTAACCGTCTTAAAGTCTAAAAATCATACTTCAACACGACCATACCTAATGGCGGAATGCTAATAGTTCCCGAATGATTTCTAAACTGCCATTCTTGAGGTTCAGAAGTGATTTTTTTGTTGATGAAATCATTCGTTCCTGCATATTTTGTTAAATCACTATTAAAAATTTCTTTTAAGATTCCTTTTTGCGGCAAACCAATACGATAGTTTTCTCGTGGAATTGGTGTCATATTACAGGCAATAATCAAATCGTCTTCAGGTTTCTTTCCTTTACGAATGTAAACCAACACCGAGTTTTCTGCATCGTTATAATCGATCCATTCAAACCCATCTGCCGTAAATTGTTTTTCGTGCAACGCTGGTTCAGCTTTATATAGTGCGTTCAAATCTTTTATAAGTGTTTGTACTCCTTTGTGAACGTCGTATTGTAGCAAATGCCAATCGAGACTTTGTTGAAAGTTCCATTCTTCACTTTGTCCAAATTCAGCTCCTTGAAAGAGCAAATTCGTTCCTGGATGTGTAAACATATAACTATATAGCAAGCGTATGTTTGCAAAGCGTTGCCATTCATCGCCCGGCATTCTCCCTAAAATTGAATGTTTTCCATACACCACTTCATCATGTGATAACGGTAACATAAAGTTTTCCGTAAACGCATAGGTCATGCTAAACGTTAAATCGTTTTGATGGTGTTTTCTATAAATGGGTTCTTTAGCAAAATACTGAAGCGTATCGTGCATCCACCCCATCATCCACTTCATACCAAAACCGAGTCCACCAATACTAGCTGGTCGTGACACCATAGGAAACGAGGTAGATTCTTCTGCAATGGTTTGTACATCAGGAAACATAGCGTATACGGCTTCATTCATTTCACGCATAAACGCAATGGCTTCTAGGTTTTCGCGTCCGCCAAACTGATTCGGTTCCCATTCACCCTCTTTTCTAGAATAATCTAAAAATAACATCGACGCGACCGCATCTACCCGCAAACCATCTGCATGATAGTGTTCCAACCAAAAAATCGCATTGCTTATAAGGAATGATTTTACTTCATTTCTCCCGTAATTAAAAATCAAACTTTTCCAATCAGGATGATATCCTTTGCGCTTGTCTGGATGTTCGTACAAATGTGTTCCATCAAAGAAACCGAGTCCGTGTGCATCTTCAGGAAAGTGCGACGGTACCCAATCTAAAATGATTCCGATATCGTTTTGATGGAGTGTATCCACCAACAATTTAAAGTCTTCCGGATTCCCAAAACGTGAGGTTGGCGCAAAATATCCTGTCAATTGATAGCCCCAACTCGGATCGTACGGATATTCCATCACAGGCATGAGTTCTACATGCGTAAAATTCATTTCTTTTACATAGTTCACTAAGTCATCTGCCAATTCTTGATAGCTTAAAAATTCGTTGTCAGCCTTGCGTTTCCACGAACCTAAATGTACTTCGTATACCGAAAATGGTGCATCTAATGCATTGTGCTTTTTACGCTTGCTCATCCAATCGCCATCATTCCAATCATGCGCAGCATCCCAAACAATCGACGCCGTTTTTGGTGGATGTTCACAGCGACGTGCATACGGATCTGCTTTTTCCGTTTTGATATCGCCGTGATGACTCTGAATTTTGTATTTGTAGATTGCTCCTTTTTGAACATTTGGAATGAATCCTTCCCAAATTCCACTCGAGTCCCAACGTACATTGAGTTGATGTTCGCCTTCAATCCAATAATTAAAATCACCAATCACCGAAACGGTTTTGGCACTTGGCGCCCACACTGCAAAATAGGTTCCTTCAACACCATCAACCGTAATTAAGTGTGAACCAAACTTTTCATAGAGTTTGTAATGTTGTCCTGCTTTGAATAGATTGATGTCAAATTCAGAAAATAAACTGTGCGGAAGTACTTTTGCCATAGTTAGTGATTGATAATGTTTGTGATGCCTTTCAGCGGAATGACTGCCCAACGTGGTCGTGAATTGAGTTCATACCCAAGTTCGTAGATTGCTTTTTCGAGCAGTGAATATTTTAGTAAAAAGATGCGTTCTTGGTTGTAACCAATATTCAAGTTTGCATTTTGAATTTTGGCAATGTAGGTTTTTAAAAATACACCTATAAAATAGGTATATAACAACTCGCCTGCGTCAAACAGCTCTTCTTGCGAGTGTTTGTACTCGTCATTATGATTAAAAATAGTTGCATAAATTGCATAGTGAAAACTCCGGAACAGTCCTGCCACATCTTTTAATGGTGGTTGTTTTACTTTGCGATCACGAATGGTACTTTCAGGCTCTCCTTCAAAATCAAGAATGTAAAAATCATCGTCTTTTACCAAGATTTGCCCTAAATGATAATCGCCATGTACTCGAATACGTTCCCCTTTCAACTTTGTCCAATCAAACGTAACCAAACGCTTACGAATAATATTTTTATTGTCTAAAAACTGTTGCGCCAATTGCAATGACAAACCTTCTAATTTGTGCAAGTTGTTTTCTACCGTATTTAATCGGTTTTGAAATTGATAGAGCAATCTATTTTTTAACCATACGGTATAATCGCCATTAAAGTGTGTTGGAGTAAAGGCGGTCTCTTCAAACTCACTTCCCAAAGCAATATGCATTTCAGCCGTTCGCTTTGCCAAAGTTTGAATTTTTAAGAACAAGTTGAGCCCTACCCAATCAATAATTCGAGGAGAAACATCACGAATGCTCAATCGTTCAAATAGTTCTGTTTCTGGTAAGGTAGCAATGTCTATGTTTTTTGATTCCAGATTTAGAAATACCTTGTGTAATTCTTTTAACATGTATTCCCATGCATCGCCTTCATTTTTTACCATTTCTTGCATGAGTCCAATCGTGATGTTGTCTTTTTCAGAATCTACAATACTCACACTTCCCAAATAGGCAGGCGTGTTTTTGTATTGTTTTTTTTCCGACAAGAAACGACTCATTTCATAGTCTGGATTTTTGTTAGCATAAATTCTACGGAAAAATTTCAACACGTATTTTTCGTTATACACGATAGAAGTATTGCTTTGCTCCAATCCCATAGGTCGCGACGATTCGTATTGATCATCAAAATGCGCACTTTTATGATATTGCACGCGTGTTTGATCGTTTGGAATTGCGGTGAGAATGCGTTCAAAAACAAGTTTTCGAAATGCTTCAAGATTCGTAGCGTCAATGATAAATCCTTCTTGATTTTTGATGCTGATTGGTAAAATACGGTCTTCCTTGGCAAAACTTTCATCCGACACAAACGCTATTGGCAAAAAGTAATGCTGATAGAACGCTTCTTTAAAGTTCACTTCTAGTATTAACCCGTAGTACACTTCGCCATGTTGCTGAATGCGAAAATATTCTGAGAGTTCAATGTATTTTAGTTTACTCGCTTTTCCACCATACCAACGTTGTTTGGTTATATATTCTTCCAATACATCCGACAAAAATGCTTTGACAAAGTCTTTGTTTTCTAACAATTCTTCCCAAGCATCGTCAAATTTGTACTGTGCTGGCAGTTTGGTTTTGGTGGTTTTTTTAGCCATGAGCTGTGCTATTATTTCTTAATTTTAAATATATGAAATGGCAACGCAGGATGCAATTCTATATAGTTCCATTCGTCATACCAATTGTAACTATTGCCGGTTACCAAATCGTGTACTTCTACTTTGTGTCCTTGGTGAATTCCCAATTCGTGTAACGGCAATTGCAGGGTTCCTTGTTGCGAATAGTAAGGATCTAAACTAATGATAATCAACAATTCGCTTGTTTTGTCTTGATTCCACTTGTAAAAACCTAGCAAGTTATCATTTTCAATATGACAAAACTTAATATTATTGGTTTGTTGCAATGCTTCATGTTCGTGTCGAATGTGATTGATGCGCGAAATTAATGTGGTAAGTTTGTTTTCCTTAAACCAGTCATAGTGGCACAGTTGAAACTTCTCTGACATGTAGTATTCTTCTTTGCCTGGAATGGCATCATCTATCATTTGCTCAAATACAGGCCCGTAAATTCCAATGTTTGAACTTAATGTGGCAGCTAGTGCATATCGTTGAATGTATTTAGATTCGTTTGCTCCTTGCAAGTGATATGGGTTGATATCGGGCGTATTCGGCCAAAAATTAGGTCGCATGTATTCTTTTTGATCAGTTTGTGTGAGCTCATTCATATACTCAATCAGTTCATGCTTATTGTTTCGCCACGTAAAGTATGTATACGATTGTGTATACCCTTGCTTAGCCAATTGTTGCATTACTTTTGGTTTTGTAAATGCTTCCGCAAGAAAGAGTACGTCTGGAAATTTTTTCTTTACTTCAGCAATAATCCAATTCCAAAAATAGTATGGTTTTGTGTGCGGATTATCGATGCGAAATACACGAATACCACAATCAATCCAGTGAAAAAGAATTTCTAAACATTCGTTCCATAAGTTTTTATAATCATCACTTTCCCAATATATTGGCAAAATATCTTGGTATTTTTTTGGTGGATTTTCAGCATATTGTACCGTTCCATCAGGTCGCCATTTGAACCAATCAGGATGCGAGGTTACCCACGGATGATCGGGCGCTGCTTGCAAGGCATAGTCCATCGCTATTTCAATCCCCAATTCTTTGGCTTTTGCGACCAATCGTTTAAAATCGTTAATAGTTCCTAGTTCTGGATGCGTGTCTTTATGTCCGCCATACTTAGAACCAATTCCCCAAGCGGAACCTACATCCCCTTTTTTAGCTTCTGTAGTATTATTTTTTCCCTTACGATTTACTTCGCCTATAGGGTGAATTGGTGGAAAATAGAGTGTGTCAAATCCCATATTGGCTACACGAGGAAGTAAACGCTCACAATCTTTAAACGTTCCGTGTTGCCCTTCCGTTTCAGAAGCCGAACGAGGAAAAAATTCATACCAAGTACTGAATTGTGCTTTTTTGCGATCTACATATACTTGTAGCACTCTTGATTCATTGGCTAATTTTTTTTCGGGGTACTGTAAAAGAATTTTATGTAGTGCTTCACTTTTAGCATACGCAACAGCTTCTTCATAACGCGCAGGATCTTGAAACGCATCAATACAATCGCCCAAATATTCTTTCTCGTCTTTAGAAACTACTTTTTGTAATGGTTTTAATAATTCTGCACCTTCCAATAGCTCTGAAGTAATATGTTGTTGATCATCGATTTTTCGTTCTGTACCATGTTGCCAATTCAAGGCATAATCTACCCATCCTTGTACCTTATAACTATAAAATCCTTGTTTTGTTACTGTAAACGAAGCTTGCCATTCATCATTCCCGCTATCCTGCATACGCACTTCACTCCATTGTTTTTCATCTTCATGTTTATACAATACAGAAGCGGCGATGACATCATGTCCATCTACAAGCACATGTGCTTCTATATGAACAATTTCGTTGACAATTCGCTTGATAAAAAACTCACCTCCATTTAGTTGTGGAGAAATGTGGTCGATTACGACACGTTTTTGGTTTTGCATTTTTCGGAATTATTAGCGTTATAGATTCCGAAATTACTAAAATTAGCAGCAATTTACATAGTCAATTCATTATTATCTTATTGATTTTTAAACTACAACGATTGCGAAGTTGATTTATTCATAATTTCGAATTATGTTTTTGAAATACGATTCCTCCATTTAGTAAAATGGCTCGAATTGGTTCGGAACCCTTTCGAAGCGCTTTTTAGGGAATATACCCCTTAGGCAACCGCTTTTATCTGGTTTGTAACCAAATATATTGGGTTAAAAACCCCATTGAAGTGGTTCTTTACTACTTGTATGTGGTTCAAGATAAGTATCAACCCCTCGGCGAAGTGGTTCGAGGTGGTCTTGAACCGCTTCGAGGTGGTTCTTTTGGGGGTAGAACCCCTTGGATACCCCCTTTTATTCGGTTTGGAACCCCTTCGAGACGGTTCTTTTAGGGGGTAGCCCCTCTCAGACAACCGCTTTTATCTGGTTCGGAACCGAATATATGGAGTTCAGAACCACCTCGAAGCAGTTTTGGATTGCGTATATGCAGTTCAAGATAGGTATGAACCTCTCGATGAAGTCATTAAAAACGGTTACTTATAGATTATTTTCCACATGCAACCAATTGTAATGGGTTGGATAACCTATTATAGTTACTTATACAACCTATTATATTTACTAAACAACCATAAACAGGTTCTTTTATATAGCATTTAGTTGACAGTTGCTAGTTTTAAAGTTTTTTAAAAACTGCTTGACATTTTCTTTTTACTATAATTTTTATATTTCATTACGGAAAACCTCATTGCATATATGTAAGTTTTGTTTTACTTTTAGAAAAAATAATACATAGTTTTTATAAAAAGAGCTCCTGTTATATAACTGATTTAGTATGAAATAAGGAATTCTATGTATATATTACGTTGTGATACAAGTTTTACCTACTAAAGAAAATTGAGTAAAAAGAAGAAAAAATATTACGTTGTTTGGAAAGGTTCAAAAACAGGAATTTTGGAATCTTGGGAAGAATGCAAAAAATCAATTCACGGTTTTAAAGGGGCAGAATATAAATCCTTTACAACACTTGAATTAGCAAAAAAAGCATTTTCCGAAAATTATGATGAGTATAAAGGAAAAACCATATTTGAAAGTACATTATCCAAAGAACAATTAGAACTAATCGGAAAACCTAACTTAAATTCGGTTTCGGTTGATGCAGCTTGTAGTGGAAATCCAGGAATTGTTGAATATCAATGCGTTGATACGAATACAAAAAAACAAATATTCCATTTTGGTCCCCTCTATGAATCCACAAATAATGTTGGGGAATTTCTTGGATTAGTTCATACCCTTGCTCACTTAAAAAAGACTAATGATAGAAGACCTATTTATACGGACAGTAAAACTGCAATAAGTTGGGTAAAAGGAAAGACTTATAGAACAAGTCTTGAAAAAAACGAAAGAAACTCAAAGTCATTTGAACTTATGGACAGAGCAGTAAAATGGCTAGAGAAAAATCAAATTGAAAATGAAATTCTAAAGTGGGAAACTCAAGCTTGGGGCGAAATTCCAGCAGATTTTGGAAGAAAATAAATTATGCAAGAAACCAAAACCGATTTAAGCGGACTTAATGAAAAACAACGTCAAGCAGTAGTTAGCGAGTGTAAACGACTTCTCGTTCTTGCGGGTGCAGGTTCGGGAAAAACCAAAACACTACTTCAAAAACTAATCTATCTTATAGAAGAAAAAGGCGTAAATCCAAGCAATATTTTGGCAATCACATTTACAAAAAATGCTGCCAACGAAATGCTTGACAGATTAATTATTTCAGCAGACGATACCGAAGAGTATGCCGAAATTCTTGCTGACAAAAACAGAACTGCCAAAGAGAAAGACACAGAACGTTACTTTTTCACAAAAAAGCATAAATGGATTGACAACTTAACGTTAAGGACTTTTCACAGCCTTTGTTATAGTATCATCAAGAATTTTGGAGTAAATGAATTTGACAATAAATTCAAAATAATTGGAGATACAAAAGCAACCAATGATGAATTTGCAAAATATTCTGCGACTGAAACAGCTTTTGAAGTCGTTCATAAAATCCTAATCGAAAACTGCGAATCCAACGAATATCTGCTCAATTTGAAAAGATATATATTGGATTATATGATTGATAAAATACATATTGAAAAAGACAACCGTCTTTCTTTACCTAAAGATGGGAAGTATTACACAACCTTAAATGGAACTAAAGTCCGTTCAAAATCGGAACAATACATTGCAGATTGGTTATATCGCCACAGTATAAAATTTGAATACGAACCTAAAGTAAACTTTAGGGATTTTGATTTCAGACCTGACTTTTTCGTTCCTGAAGCAAATTTGTATATTGAACACGTCAGTAATAAAAGTTATCCAACGAATGGAAAAGAGCAACAATTTAACAAAGCAAACAAACTACTAGTAAAAACATTTGAACACCAAACAAAAGATACTGCGCTTTTTAATTTGGCATTGGAAAGAATTGTAAAAAACAGACTTCCTTCAAGTTATCATTTTTCGACAGCGTTGTCTTTCGAGGAAGAATTTAACTCTTATCACAAAGAAGTCAAGGACTTTTTACGCCAAACAATGCGAGTAATTGATATGGTAAAAGTTGAAAACATTTCAACCAAAACCGTATTAGAAAATTCACAGAAAGACCAACATGAAAGGGTTCGGGATTTTTATAAACTTGCAATACCAATCATAGAACAATACCAAGCCTATTGTACAAACAAATCATATCTCGATTTCAATGATATGATTACAAAAACCATTTCGCTATTTAAAAATCACAAAGAAATAGCCGAAAAGTTTAGAGGGAAATATGAATATATATTGGTTGATGAGTTTCAAGATGTAAACAATTTGCAAGTAGAACTTATCAAACTTTTGCTAACGGACAAAAACCAACTTTTTTGTGTAGGAGACGATTGGCAAAGTATTTATGGCTTTAGAGGTTCCAATGTAGATTACATTGTAAATTTTAAAGAACATTTTAAAAACTCAGAAACTATAAAATTGAGTATGAATTACAGAAGTACTGAACATATTGTCGGTGCGAGTAACGAAGTAATCAAACACAATAAATTCAAAGTTGATAAAGATGTTCGTTCAAACAAAAAGTCAAGTAGCAAAATTCATATTTACGCAGGAAAAGATGAAGCTGAAAATATAGAATACGTACTTGACCAAGTTAACAAGCTAAAAGATAAAGGATACACAAAAGAGGATATATTATTTCTGTATAGAAGAAGTAAAATGTATAGCTCGTATTTTGAACGGTTTAAACAAGAGAGAGTATTTGTTTCAGGCAAGACCATTCACGCTTCCAAAGGACTTGAAGCAAAAGCTGTGTTTATTATTGGACTAACAGAAGGAAATGGCGGATTTCCTGACATTTGGATGGAAGATAGAATTTATCAGGTAATTAAGGAATCAAATCACGATTTGTTGCTTGAAGAAGAAAGAAGACTTTTTTATGTAGCCATTACAAGAGCAAAAGACGATTTGTTTTTAATTACCGAAAAAGGAAACGAATCAAGTTTTCTAAAAGAAATTCCAGACGACTTTACATTTAAAACGAGTATTCCATTCAAGTCTGTAATTGAACAAATAACTCTTTGCTCAAACTGTAATAATCGATTGGATGAGGGGTTTGCTTTCTGTCCATATTGCGGAGAAGAACAAAAATAACTGGAGTTAACAATAATACAAGTAGCAATTCCTTGTTCTTACATACTTCTTAAAAACAAAGAACCCTATTATCTACTGAATAATCGTCCCTTTGGGAATGACTGCGCCTTTTTTGATAACTACAATACCATCTTTTACAAAATAGGTGTCTGTTTCAGTATTTGCGACATGTTTACCTCCATTAATTTTTACATCGTCGCCAATGCGGCAATTTCTATCTATTATTGCGTTTTTAATGTAACAACGCTCGCCAATGCCCATTAGAATATCAATCTTTTTTTCTTCAATTTCTTCTAACGATTCGTAGCTATCATTTCCCATCATATAGGTATTAATCATCACTGTATCGTCTCCAATACGGGAGCGAATTCCTATGACAGAACGCTCTATTTTGGATGCATGAATGATACAACCATCAGAAATGACAGTATTGTTTAATGTAGTCCCCGAAATTTTGGAAGTTGCCAAAATGCGTGCATTGGTGTAAATACGTCGTTTTTGATTGTAGAGGTTGAATTTAGGAATATCGTCTGTGAGCCCTAAATTGGCTTCAAAAAAAGATTCAATATTTCCAATATCTGTCCAATACCCTTCATACTGGAAACTTACAGTTTTATGTTTGTCAATACTTTGCGGAATAATCTCTTTTCCAAAATCAACTGTATCTGGATTGTCCATTAATGCAATCAACAAATCACGATTGAAAATATAAATTCCCATCGATGCTAAGTACTTTCTTCCTGCTCTTTTCATGTCATCACTCACATCCGATGTCCAATCGGGCAACACCTCTGCCGAAGGTTTTTCTATAAACGATGTAATCACATTTTCTTCATCGGTTTTCATGATGCCAAATGATGTTGCATCCTTCGCATTGACAGGCAAGGTTGCAATTGAAATTTCTGCTCCTGATTTTTCATGTTGATGGATCATATCGTTAAAATCCATCTGATATAATTGGTCTCCAGAGAGAATCAGTGCATATTCAAAATCATGTTTTAAAAAATGATGCATACTTTGGCGAACAGCATCGGCAGTTCCTTGAAACCATTTATCACTCGAAATAGTTTGTTCTGCAGCTAAAATGTCAACAAAGGCCGAACTAAAAAAACTAAAGCGATAGGTGTTGGAAATATGTTTATTTAATGAAGCAGAGTTGAATTGCGTTAACACATACATACGCTTGATGTCCGAATTGATACAGTTGGAAATTGGAATATCTACCAATCGGTATTTTCCTGCTATCGGAACCGCTGGTTTTGAACGTGCTGCTGTAAGTGGGTACAGGCGTGAACCTTGCCCGCCTCCAAGAATAATGCTAAGTACTTTATCGTTTATCATGATGTGTTATATAATGGATTTGTATAGGTTTTCTGTTTGTTTGGCAATTGCTTTCCAGTCAAAAAAGTCTTCAACACGTTTTCGTCCTGCTTTTTCCATACGATTTCTCATTTCAGGATTACGAACTACTTTGTTGATTCCTTCTGCTAGTTCTTTTGAAAATTGTGCTGCATCTATAGGTTCAAAAGGAGCTGTATTTTGTTGAGCTACTTCTACCAAAATACCCGTTTCATTATGAACTACAACTTCTTTGATGCCGCCAACAGCACTTGCTACAACTGCTGTTTTACACGCCATTGCCTCTATGTTGATAATGCCAAACGGTTCGTAAATAGATGGACAACAAAATACAGTTGCTTGCGAATACAGCTGAATTATGTCTTCTTTGGGTAACATTTCTTCAATCCAAAATACATTATCACGTACTTGTTGTACCGCATCCACACTTTCTTTCATTTCGAGTGCAATTTCTTCTGTATCTGGCGCACCTGCACATAACACAATTTGTATATGTTCGTCAATATATTTGATGGCATTTACCAAATGAATGATTCCTTTTTGACGGGTAATTCGTCCTACAAATAGTACATATGGTTGGGAAGTATCTATTTGAAAACGTTCTAAAACGCTAGTATGATTTGTGTATTGATACTGCTGCAGATTGATTCCGTTGTAGATAACTTGTATGTTTTCTTCACGAACATTGAAATGCTTGAGCACGTCTGCTTTGGTTTCTTCAGAAACAGCAATGATTGCATCTGCCATTTCGATTGCTGTTTTTTCAATCCATGAAGAAGCATCGTATCCACGACCTAGTTGCTCACGCTTCCACGGACGTAACGGTTCTAATGAATGTGTCGTAATGACTAATGGTTTTCCATAACAAAGCTTTGCCATGATTCCTGCAAACTGTGCATACCACGTATGACAATGTACCACATCTGCATCAATCGCTTGTGCATTCATGTGCAAATTGGTTTGCAACGTATTGAATATGGGTTGTAACTTTTTATCTGTTTTAGTAAAGTCATTATGATTTCCTAAAAATCCTTGAATGGTAAGCTGTGTATTTTGAGTGTTTTGATCACCAAAACTACGCACTTCTACTTCCATCAATTCCTTTAATTCATCAGCTAGATATTCTACATGTACACCAGCTCCTCCATATACATAAGGAGGAAATTCTTTGGTAAAGAAAAGTACTTTCATGATCTTTTTTAAATGACTTTTTAATGGTTTATAATGGGTAATGGTCTTAAAATTAATCAATTCATCTGACTTTTAAGCAATATTTTCCAACTCTTCCTCTTCTTAATGAAACGAAAACATTTTCGTAATGATTATAATTTATTCACGACCAACGATTCATATAAAAAGTTGTATTTTTAAGATACAATGATTGAAAAAGAAAAACACTATTGTATGAGAAAAATGATTGCTTTAATGCTGATTGGATTATTTTTTAGTTGTAATTCCAACGCACAAAAAAAACAAGAAACTGCTGCTCAAAAAGGAGAAGCATTTAAGGTTTCTAAAACTGACGCTGAATGGAAAAAACAGCTTTCTGAGATGGAATATTACGTGTTGAGAGAAGCGGGAACAGAACGTGCTTTTAGCAGTCCCCTGAACAAAAATTATGAAAACGGAACGTATTATTGTGTTGCTTGTAATACACCTTTGTTTAAAAGCGAGCACAAGTTTGATTCTGGAACAGGCTGGCCAAGTTTTTATAAAGAAATTGAAGGAAATGTAGCATTTAGCACTGATTATAAGATTGGTTATGCGCGTACCGAAGAACATTGTGCTACTTGTGGCGGGCATTTAGGTCATGTTTTTGATGATGGTCCAAAACCCACAGGCAAACGCCATTGTATTAATGGAGTTGCCTTAAAGTTTGTCCCTAATTAAATAGATACGATTTCATTTTTATGAAAAATTTGTTAGAAGAAATACTGGGCTGCACTATTTGTAAAGCACATTTGCCTCTTGGCCCCAATCCTATTTTGTCTGCCCATGTTTCTTCTAAGATTATTTTAATTGGACAAGCGCCAGGGTTAAAAGTGCATCAGAATGGAATTCCATGGAATGATATGAGTGGAAAACGACTTCGCCAATGGCTAAATGTGCCTGATGCTGTTTTTTATGACGAGAAAAAAATTGCGTTGATTCCTATGGGGTTTTGTTATCCTGGAAAGGGAAAGTCTGGTGATTTAGCACCAAGAAAAGAATGTGCTGAAGCATGGCACAATCAACTTTTACACTATATGCCACAAGCTGAATTGGTATTGCTTGTTGGACAGTACGCTCAAAAATATTATTTAAAGGAGAAAGCAAAAAAAACGCTAACTGAAACTGTGGCTAATTATGACTGTTTTTTGCCTGCGTTTTTTCCATTACCGCATCCATCACCTAGAAATCGTTTTTGGCTTCATAAAAATCCTTGGTTTGAAGAAAACGTACTTCCTGAGCTACAACGTAGAGTTGCAACCATTTTAAATCAGTAGCCTTCTTTTTTTAATTTCATATGCTGAAAATTCCTTTTAGTTTACTGCATACGTATGTGCGTTTTTAACAACTGTTTTTAGTATCTTTAAGCTATGGAAAAACGTTATTTTGTTTTAAAGAAAGGATATTTGAATATTGATGACCAGTTTTTTTATTTCAGTAATCATGGTGATTGGGAAGCTTGCAAAATTTTAGAGGAAACTGAAAATCCGAGATTGACATTTTTTTACATTTCCAACCATATTATTAATACAATATATACAATCATCAGTATTACTTTTTTATTGTTTCTAATCTTCGGAAAAATAACCAACCCTTTTGAAGACACTTTTATTGTTTTGTTACTAATGAGTGGTATACATCTTTTAAATCGTAGGAATAAAATCCAGTATTTTAAGATTCCTCTGAATAAAGTTATTCATTTATCCATCATTTCTACTGTTCTGAAACTAACGTTCCGAAATAGTAAGAATCAACAAATTAGTTATAGTATCAAGTTAGATGATCCTCAAGAAACAAAAGATATTCAAAATTACATAAGCACGCATTTTAATCATCAACTACAAAACGTATGAGCTCAATTGCTGAAAATTTTCTAGAAACCGCCTATAAACAATTCACTTATTATAAGAGCTTGGGAGATAAAACTTTTGACCAATTGAATGATAATGATATTCATTGGCAAGCAAACGACGATAGTAATAGTATTTCAATTATTGTAAAACATATTGTTGGCAATATGCTAAGTCGTTGGACCAATTTCCTTACGGAAGATGGTGAAAAAGAGTGGCGTCATCGTGATACTGAGTTTGAAGCAACTTATAAAACAAAAACAGAAATGATTACTGCTTGGGAGAAAGGATGGAAATGTTTGTTTACGACTCTCCATTCTTTACAGCCCGAAGATGCCTTACGTATTGTTTATATTCGAAATCAAGGACACACGGTTTTAGAAGCAATTACCCGTCAATTGTGTCATTATCCTTATCATATTGGACAATTGGTTTTTGTTGCTAAGCAGATTCGCTCAGATAAATGGAAATCCTTGTCTATCCCAAAAGGAAAATCAGTGACATATAATACTGAAAAGTTCAATAAAGCTAAAGACAGACGTCATTTTACAGAAGATTTGTAATTTTTTTTTGACACGGAACCGTAAAATAATATCGCAATTACTGTTCATGCAATTATCCATATTAGCAGCTACATCCTTAAAAGTAAAAACAACTCTTTATAATTTATTCTTCAAACAGAATTCCGTAAATTTGCCCCTTTGAAAACAGACAACAAAATTTTAAGATATGAATACATATGACATCATCGTTTTAGGAAGTGGTCCTGGCGGCTATGTAACTGCCATCAGAGCTTCGCAACTTGGGTTTAAAACTGCCGTAGTAGAAAAAGAAAGCTTAGGGGGCGTTTGCTTAAATTGGGGTTGTATTCCAACGAAGGCTTTATTGAAATCTGCTCAAGTTTTTGAATATTTAAAACACGCTGAAGAGTATGGTTTGTCCGTAAAAGAATATGATAAAGATTTTGATGCCGTTGTAAAACGTAGTCGTGGTGTCGCTGAAGGAATGAGCAAAGGTGTTCAATTCTTAATGAAAAAGAACAAAATTGACGTTATTGAAGGTTTTGGAAAAGTAAAAGCAGGCAAAAAACTAGAAGTTAAAGACAAAGACGGAAAGACAACTGAATATAGCGCTAAACATATTATTATCGCTACAGGAGCACGTTCACGCGAATTACCAAGTTTACCTCAAGATGGTAAAAAAGTTATTGGCTATCGTGAAGCAATGACGTTAGAGAAACAACCTAAAAAGATGATTGTAGTTGGTTCTGGAGCTATTGGAGTAGAATTTGCATATTTCTACAATTCTATGGGAACTGAAGTAACTATTGTTGAATATATGCCAAAAATTGTTCCTGTAGAGGATGATGAAGTATCAAAACAGTTAGAACGTTCATTCAAGAAGAGTGGTATCAAAATCATGACTTCTGCTGAAGTAACTTCGGTAGATACCTCTGGAAAAGGTGTAAAAGCAACTGTAAAGACTAAAAAAGGAGAAGAAATACTTGAAGCTGACGTAGTTTTATCAGCAGTTGGAATTAAAACAAATATTGAAAACATCGGATTGGAAGATGTTGGAATTGCTACTGATAGAGACAAAATTTTAGTCAATGATTACTACCAAACCAATATTCCTGGATATTATGCTATTGGCGATGTAACGCCTGGGCAAGCATTGGCACACGTTGCTTCTGCTGAAGGAATTTTGTGTGTAGAAAAAATTGCTGGAATGCATGTAGAAGCATTAGACTACGGTAACATTCCAGGTTGTACGTACTGTACACCTGAAATTGCTTCGGTTGGATTGACTGAAAATCAAGCGAAAGAACAAGGGTATGATATCAAAGTTGGTAAATTTCCATTCTCAGCTTCTGGAAAAGCAAGTGCTGGAGGAAATAAAGAAGGTTTTGTAAAAGTAATTTTTGATGCTAAGTATGGAGAGTGGTTAGGCTGCCACATGATTGGTGCTGGTGTAACAGATATGATTGCAGAAGCAGTACTCGGTAGAAAATTAGAAACTACCGGACATGAAGTATTGAAAGCCGTGCATCCGCATCCAACTATGAGTGAAGCTGTGATGGAAGCCGTTGCAGACGCTTATGACGAAGTGATTCACATTTAATAATATAAGAAGCTGCTCAATGAGCAGCTTTTTTTTACTCTTTATAAATTTACAAATGAGAGCTTTATTTTTTGCACTAACAGGAATCATATTAGTGGGATGTGCCTCAAGTAGAATTAGGCCTAAACTGCCTTCTTCGCTTTCATGTGATGAAAATGCCAAGATTTATGACATAGACACTAAGTTTGACACTAATTCACTTACTAATTTGTCGAGATTATCATATACAGCAACTTACACCATGATTCATACTCTAACAGATTCCTTAGAGAAAGATTCAATTCGTTTTTCTATTAATAAAACTGCCAAAAAAGTTGTAAAAAAAGTATTTCCAGAATCTACTTTTTTAGATGAAACACTGCTGTTACATAAAAAATACAACGACATTATGTTTTATACAACAGATATTCGACTCAATAACGAAGACCAAAAAGCAGTAAGCAAATTAACGATTCCTAATCTGAATAGTTCAAAACAATTATTCGTAGAAGTAAGAACATATGTAAAAGATGGTAGTTTTTCTAATACCATTCGTTTATATGTTTTTGATTTACGTGCAAAAAAGCTCTTGTATTATGATTCTGTAAAATACAAATGTGATCCTAGAGACGAAATCATGTTTATGAAAACTTTGTATTACGGAATGAATAAATTAAAAAATAGCATTAATTAATATGGATACCATTTTAAAAGAAACCAAAACTTTAAAAACATTTCGCTGGATTGCGATTGCTGAAGGAATCTCCTATTTAGCATTTTTCATTACTATGCCTTTAAAATACATGATGGAAATGCCATTGCCTAACAAGATTGTCGGAATGGCACATGGTATCTTGTTTTTGGCCTATGTGTTGTTTGCTTATTTGGTTACCGAAGAACAAAAATGGAGTATGAAACGTTTTGCAATCTTGTTTATAGCTTCGTTACTTCCTTTTGCAACTTTTTATATTGAGAAAAAATACCTTCGAGCAAACTAGTATTCTCTGTTTTTATAAAAAATCGTTCATTCTGTACGAGTTGATATATTCATCTATAATATAGCTTTATCACAATTAATTTAAAAAGTAATAAAAGATGAAAAAACAAGAATTTAAAACACTGGTTTTACGCAAAAAAGCCATTTCAAATCTAAAATTTAAAGAGCTTAAAGGAGGAAAAAAACATATTCCTTCGCTGTATGATGAGTCATGTAATAATATTTGTGATACATTATTTTAATCAAACACAAGCGAACTTCGGTTCGCTTTTTTTGTCTCTGTATATTATTTTCCTTTAGCAACACATCTTACTCTGTTAAGTATGGTAATCCCGTAACTACTTGATAATTAAACTATGTATCTTCCTATAGTATAAACCAAACACATACTATCATGAAAAAAAGAGAGATTACATCTTTAAGACTCCGTAAAACTCCTATTTCTTCTTTCAATCAGTATTTCATCAAAGGAGGAGGAAGTGAATTATCTGCTTGTTGTCAAGATCAATCGTATGGAACCTGCGAAAAAGAAAAACAGCTTACGCCTGGTTGTGATCACAACTAAAATTTCTAAACGTAGCTTTTTAGAATAAACAATATAAAAAGTCATTCAGTTTCCCGAATGACTTTTCCCTCAACCAACCTAAAATAACTGATATCCCACCTTCAGTTATGAAAAAATTGCGCAAAACCATACACTGGTTTACAGCATCAAATATAGGGTGCAAGACTCTTAATTTGTTGCCAATTAAATGCCAAAATTTTGGTAAGGTTTTTATAGAATTTTGTTAATTTTTAAGAAGCTGTGCTATTTTTAAGCACTAAATCGCAATACCAAAAAGAAGTATCCCAAGAAGAGTTGCTGGTAGTACAAGAATCTTCATCTTTTGACGAAGAATATGTTTTTAACACTTTCTCTCCAACAGAAAATTGAATAGGTGTTGAAAAAATAGGCCCATCAAAAACAAATGTATGAAATTCTCCATTTTCTCCGCATGGATCTACACCAGAAGGTAAATCGTTTATAAAACTCTCATCAAGAATTCTCCCTACAAACGATTCGTCTAGTAATTGAGCATTTACACACACGGTAATTGCTTTAAAACCTAATTGTAAAAATTCTTTTAGCAATGTTTTTGTATCTTTTTTCCATAGAGGAAAAACACCTGTAATACCTACTTCTTTTAGTTTTTGCTCACGATAGCTTCTGAGGTCTTCCAAAAAGATATCTCCAAAAATACCATATTGAAAACCTTGGTCAGATAATTTTTGAGTCGCTATCCGCATGGTAGTATCGTAGGCTGTCATAGAAACTTCTGCAGGAAAATATATTTTTTGTAATGGTATTTGTAATTGTGCTACTTGAGCATCCAATAACTCTTCCCGTAATCCATGCATAGATACACGTTCAAAATCTTTATTGACTGTAGTTACCAATTGTGTAACACTGTACTCTTTTGCTTGTAAAACTTGATATAAGGCTAGAGCTGAATCTTTTCCAGAGCTCCAGTTAAAATAGGCTTTCTTCATATGCTAAGAGCTAAAAACTCTGAATTGCCAATTCATAACTCTGCATTCCGAAACCTAAAATCACACCTTTTGCATTGGGAGAAATATAGGATTGATGCCTAAAAGATTCTCTACCAAACGTATTAGAAATATGTACTTCTACTACTGGTGTTTCGATGGCTTTAATTGCATCGCCTATTCCAATAGAAGTATGCGTATAAGCACCTGCATTTAAAATAATACCATCATACGTGAAGCCTACTTCTTGAATTTTATTGATTAACTCACCTTCTACATTTGACTGATAATAGCTCAACTCTATATGTGAGAATTGAGTTTGTAGAGATTTAAAATAGTCTTCAAATGTAGCGCTCCCATAAATTTCAGGTTCACGCTTTCCTAAGAGATTTAAGTTAGGCCCGTTAATGATGATAATTTTTTTCATGACAGCTAAGATATTAAAAAAGATGATGTGAATTTTCTAAAGAACGTTTCAAAATTTTATTATAAAAAAAGGTCTTTCAATGATTGAAAGACCTTTTACAGATATATTATATGATATTATAAGTATAGAGAAAATCCTAAACCTAAAGCTAAGCTAGAGTTTTTGCTTTCTAAGTTACTGTTTGCTTTATTCTTTTGGTTTGAATTCAAATACTGAACAAAGAAATCAGCAGAAATTGAATTGCTAATAAAGTAAGCAATACCTCCTTTACCAGTTAATGCCAATCCATTAGATTTTAAAGCATCACTGTCTCCGCTACTTGTAGTTATATAACCTGCTCCAAGTCCTAAGAAAGGCTTTATTTTGCTACCAGCATCAAAATAGTAAGTTCCACCAAGAGTTGACATCAAAGAAGAAGTTTTAGTTTCTGTAGTTCCATTATCAATCTTGTTTGAAGTAAATGCTAAATCAAACTCTACAGCAAGATTATTAATTACAAAATAACCTACACTTGGTGACAGCGTAAATATAGAACCGCTAGTGTCATCACTAATTTCTTGCCCATCCAATTCTAAAGTGAGATTGGTACTTGCAAAAGATACAGATGTTCCTCCAGAGATGATCCATTTTCCTTTTTCTGTTTGAGCGTTTACTGTAAGTCCTGTAAGGACAATAACTATAAGTAATAGTTTTTTCATAATGTTTATTTTTTGACTTTTAATATTCGGCAAATGTATACTATCTGAATTATTTGCCAAAAGAAAAAATACTCTTTCTTAAATTGAAATAATTTTCATCGGATAAACTTTCTAGGAACAGATATAGAAAATATTTTGAAGAACACACTTTCAAATTTATTAATTATAGATAATAACAATTTTGGGATGATTATATGCTGTATAGAACAAAAAAAAAGAGGAAGTAAAACTTCCTCTTTTTATATACCTAGTTATTTTTCTCTTAGAAATGTAAAGCAAATCCAATGTTTACTTGGAAAACTCCTTCATCAGTGAAGTCTTCATTTAAAGAGTGGTTGTAACGAAGTCCTGGCTCGATAGAAACATTGTTTCCAATGAACCAAGCATATCCTGCTCCGATTCCTAACCATAATGGATTTTCATTAGCGTCTTCAATTGATGAACCTGTTAAGTCTAAAGATACAGGAATCATGCTGTTGATATAGTACTTTCCTCCTAAACGGTAAGAGAAAACACTTGTATCAGTTAAAGAGTTTGATCCGTACCCTAAACCTGCTTTTAAAGCTAAGTCATCCATGATGAAATAACCTCCATCTAAACCGATGTTGAAAGTAGACTCTCCATCAGAAGAAGTAAAGTAAATACCTGTTGTCCCTAATACAGCGTTTCCTGTGTTAGCTTCAATTAACCATTTACCTTTTGCTGTTTGCCCAGTTGCTTTATCATCGTCTTGTGCGTTTGCCGTAAAAGCGAATCCAAAAACAGCTACAGCTGCTAAAATAATTTTTTTCATCTTAAATAGTTTTTTAATTAATTCACTTACAAAAGAACTACTTTTTTGTAAATTAACACACATTTCTTAACTAATTATTAACAAATTTTGAGCTTATTTTTATAACAATCTCAGTAGCATATGTTTAATTTGAAACAAAAGTTAATCTAACACAAAAAAGTACATGAAATGGGCACATACTTTACGAGATTTTCAGCATTTTTTGAAGATAGAACGTGGTTTATCGGAGAATACCATCATAAATTATACACATGATATCGAAAAATTGATTCAATTTATTGAAGACAATAATATACATCATTCTCCACTTACCATAGATGAAAATACTATTCAACAATTTATTTATGAAATTGCAAAAATACTAAATGCTCGTTCACAAACGCGCATCATTTCAGGATTGAAAAGTTTTTTTAATTATTTGGTTTTTGAAGATTATAGAAAGGATAATCCTACAGAATTACTCGAAGCCCCTAAAATTGGAAGAAAACTACCAGACACACTTGCGTTGGAAGATATAGAACGACTTGTTGAAGCAATTGACTTGAGCAAACCCGAAGGACATCGCAATAAAGCTATTCTTGAAACTTTGTATGGTTGTGGATTGCGAGTTAGCGAATTGGTTGGATTGCGAGTATCTGACTTATTTTTTGAAGAAGGATTTATAAGAGTGACAGGAAAAGGTGATAAACAACGTTTTGTTCCTATTAGCCATTTCACGCAACAACATATTAATTTATATCTTAAAGAAATTCGCCCTTTTGTAAAAGAAGTTCCTGAGTTTAGTGATACTGTTTTTTTGAATAGACGAGGAAAGCAACTTACGCGTGTAATGATTTTTACAATTATTAAACGTTTAGCTGAAAAAACAGGATTAAAGAAAAATATTTCGCCACATACTTTCAGACACTCATTTGCTACACATTTGTTAGAAAATGGTGCCGATTTAAGAGCTATTCAGTTAATGCTAGGTCATGAGAGCATTACCACTACAGAAATTTACATGCATGTAGACAGAAGCCATTTGGCTAAAATTATGCAAAAATATCATCCAAGAAACTAAAAAAAGCAGCAAGTATTTTACTTAAATACTTGCTGCTTCTTTTCACTGAGTCTCTTTACTTTTTAGCAAGCACTCCAACAATCTTTCACAGAGTTTTTCTTTCCGACATAAATCGTATTGCAATAACACATAAAAGAAGATTTTAGTGTCATACCTCGTTCATCTTGAGTGCCAACTTGTTGGGTTTTTGAAAGCATGTCAACACCAGTAAGGCTTAAAATTTTCTTTAACATACTTGATTTTTATTTAGGTTATACCTAAAATTACATATAAAAAAATCCTCCCTGTCATTGGTTTGCCATAAAAAGTAAACGTGAATACCGTAGCTTCTTATTACTACGCTATTCACGTTTTATATATTTATAAGTTATTGAATTATTTATTTTGCAATATTAACAGCGCGTGTTTCTCTAAT
Organism: Kordia zhangzhouensis; assembly: GCF_001005305.1. Taxonomy (GTDB): domain Bacteria; phylum Bacteroidota; class Bacteroidia; order Flavobacteriales; family Flavobacteriaceae; genus Kordia; species Kordia zhangzhouensis. The sequence continues at coordinate 34,328 of NZ_LBMH01000011.1, read as the reverse complement.
CACAGTAATTTTTACCTGACCAGGATATGTCATATCTGTTTGAATTTTTTGTGATATATTGAATGACAACTCTGCTGCCTTTGCATCGTCTACTTTTTCACTTTCTACAATGACACGTAATTCTCTACCCGCTTGAATTGCATATGCCTTTTTTACTCCTGTAAATCCAAAAGCAATATCTTCTAAGTCTTTAAGACGCTGTATGTAGCTATCAAGTACTTGACGACGTGCGCCAGGTCGTGCTCCTGAAATAGCATCACACACTTGTACAATTGGTGATAGTAACGAGTTCATTTCTATTTCATCGTGATGCGCTCCAATAGCATTACAAACTTCAGGCTTTTCACCATATTTTTCTGCCCATTGCATTCCTAATATTGCGTGAGGCACTTCGGTTTCAGTATCAGGTACTTTTCCTATGTCGTGAAGCAATCCGGCTCTTTTTGCTAATTTTGGATTCAATCCGAGTTCAGCAGCCATTACACCACAAAGTTTTGCTACTTCACGAGAGTGTTGCAATAAGTTTTGTCCGTAAGAAGAACGATATTTCATTCTACCAACTGTTCTAATTAACTCTGGATGCAAACCATGAATTCCTAAATCAATAACAGTACGTTTTCCTACTTCAATAATTTCTTCATCGATTTGCTTACGTGTTTTCTTTACTACTTCTTCGATACGTGCTGGGTGAATTCGTCCATCTGTTACCAATCGGTGTAAAGACAAACGAGCTACTTCTCTTCTCACAGAATCAAAACAAGATAAAATGATTGCTTCTGGCGTATCATCTACAATAATTTCTACACCTGTGGCTGCTTCTAATGCTCTAATGTTTCGCCCTTCTCTACCAATAATACGACCTTTTACATCGTCGGATTCAATATTGAATACGGATACACAGTTTTCAACCGCTTCCTCAGTCCCAATTCGTTGAATTGTGTTGATAATCACTTTTTTGGCTTCTTGTTGTGCTGTAAGTTTTGCTTCTTCAAGTTTTGCTTGAATATAGCCCATTGCATCGCTCTTTGCTTCTTCTTTGAGAGATTCAACTAATTGTTCCTTTGCTTCATCTGCTGACAATCCAGAAATTACTTCTAATTGATCTATCTGACTTTTATGTAATCGCTCAACTTCAGACTTTTTCTTTTCTATAAAATCTAAACGATAATCGTAATCTTTCAGTTTTGACTCAAGCTCTTGATTAAGTTTTTTATTTTTTGATAATTCACTTGAAACTTGTGATTCTTTGTCACGTGTACGTTTTTCAGCTTCTGCCATTTTTTTGTCTTTCGACAAAATGAATTTTTCGTGTTCTGCTTTTAGTTCAAGAAATTTTTCCTTTGCTTGAAGAATTTTATCTTTCTTAACATTTTCAGCACCTGCTTTGGCTTCTTTTAATAAAGATGAAGCTTCTTTTTTTGCTTCTTCAATTACTTTTGAAGCTTGTTTTTTTTCTAAACTTTTGGCTATAAGAAAGCCTATGATTATACCAACCGCACCTACGGCGACTGCAATTATGATTGTAATACTATCCATCATCTATCGATCTTGATTATATACTAATTTTAAAGAACATCGAATGTCATTTTTTTGAAATGGACAAACGACTAGCAATTTTGAAGTGCCATTCTCAAACATATCAAAACTGTGTTTTATTCATAAAAAAAAGCCTACATTGATAAGAGTTTTTTGTATAAACTCCAAAAAACAAGTTTAGAGCTAACAGATTGATCAAGGATCTGTCCTAATACAAAAGTATTAACAGCTTGCTTTTACAACCATGACTTACTCTTTTTAATGATAGTAACGTTGAGTTTATCAAAAATAAAAATCAATGTAGGCAGTAACCTATTTTATATTTTAAAGAACTTATTTTTTTAAGAACTAAGCTGCGCTTTCAATAAATTATCAAGCGCTTTGAGCTTTTCTTCTAATGCGGTTTGATGGGCATCTTTATCTATCGCTTTTTGCTCTACTTGTGCCGCAAATTGCAAAGCACACATAGCCAATACATCTTGCTTGTCTCTAACGGCATAACTCTGCTCAAATTGCTTAATCATTGCTTCTATCTTCTTTGCAGCACTACGCAAACCTTCTTCCTGACTAGCGGAAATCGTTAGCGGATATACTCTATCTGCAATAGAAAGCTTTATTTTGAGCTTATTTTCCATAGTGTAAAGAACTCATCTTTTATTCAGCCAATTGTGCAATACAATGGTCAATTTCCCGAATTAGGGTATTTATTTTAAGCTTAGCTTCTTTTTTGTTGTTATCACTGCCAAGCATTGAATTTGCAATTTTTAACGTGTTGAACTTTTCTTCCCATTGAGAGATTTCATTGTGCAAACGTTGCATTTCTTCCCTTGAATTCGCTAATTCTTGTCGTAATTGTTGATTTTTTTGTTCCAAAACTTCAAGCTTATGGAGCACTTTACTCACTCTATTCTCAAGAGAATCAACGATTTTCAAAGTACTATTCATTACATTTCTATTCAATGCATATTGTTACAAATTTAGTATTCATAAAATTAGTTCGCAAGCGTTTTAGCTATTATTTAAAGTATCACTTTAAGATGTGTCTTTATTTTTGGTGTAGTTTTTGAATTCAAAGATTCGAAATTAACTAAGTATTAGCTATTTTAGCTGCTCAAACGCATTTTTAATCTATGTACAGACTGTTTTATATTTTTTTATTTTTTTCCTCATATATATTTTCTCAACAACCCATTTCTAAAAGTGATTTTAGGTCACCATTAGATATTCCAATCGTTCTTTCGGGTACTTTTGGGGAATTGCGAAGTAATCATTTTCATTCAGGAATCGATATTAAAACCAAACAGAAAGAAGGGTTTGAAGTGTTTGCGATTGGTGACGGGCATGTGTCTCGTATTAAAATTCAGCATTGGGGATTTGGAAAGGCTCTCTATGTAACACATACTAATGGCTATACATCTGTATATGCACACTTAAAAAAATTAGCTCCTAAGCTAGAAGCTTATTTAAAAAAACAACAATACAATAAAGAGAGTTACGAAATTCAATTATATCCAAAAGAAGATGAATTGATTGTAAAAAAAGGAGAAGTGATTGCTTATTCAGGAAATAGCGGCTCTTCTGGCGGACCACATTTGCATTTTGAGATTCGTGACAATGCATCACGTCCAATGAATCCTATGTTGTTCGGAATTGAAGTTAAAGATAGTCATACACCAACCGTAAATGGTTTGTTTGCCTATGCACTTTCTGAAACTGCTCAAGTCAATTCGTCTAATAAAATCGTACAACTACAATTAAAAAAAGGAAAAGAAAAAAACAGCTACATAGCCGATAAAATATATGCTTCTGGTAAAATTGGTTTTGGTGTAAATGCACATGATCGACAAGATTTAGCCTTTAATAAGAATGGAATTTATCAACTGAAAAGTTTTGTAAATGGAGAAGAAAATTTTTGCTATACATTTGACAAGTTTTCATTTAGCGAATCTAGATATATCAATACACTGATTGATTACACGCGTTTTAAACAAATGAAACAACGGGTACAACGCTGTTTTGTTACACCTGCAAATGAATTGAGTATTTATGATAAAGCCATAGATAATGGTATGATTACCATAGAAGATGGAAAAGAATACACTGTAACTCTTAAAATTAAAGATTTTAAGAATAATACAACAACAGTTACGATTCCTGTGATTGGAAAAGAACAACCTATCTCTTTACAACAAGAACAAGCAAAAACACCGCATTTTGTAACACGTAACGAGTCGCACACATTACAAAAAGAACTAGTAAGCGTCTATATACCGAAAGAAACTTTTTATGAAGATTTTTATTTTGACTTGTCAAAAGATACTAATGGTTATTATACTATTCACAATGAGAATGTAGCTGCGCATAAAAATTTTATCATTTCATTTGACGTTTCCAACTATTCTGCCGAAGAACGCAAACAATTATTTATTGCCAGTTTAGACTCCAAAGACAAACCTTCGTATAGCACTACAAAAAAGAGAGGCAACATATTTTCTACAAGCACAAAAAGTTTAGGCACTTATTTTCTAGCTAAAGATTCCATTCCTCCAATTGTAACCCCCGTAAATTTTGCGAAAGACAAATGGATTTCTAATCATAAATATTTAAAAATTAAAGTTGATGATGAAACTTCTGGTGTACGAAGTTTTCGTGGAACCATTAATGGAAAATGGATTTTACTAGAATATGATCCTAAAAAACAAATGCTAATCTACGATTTTAACGATCTAAATTTTACAGAAGCAAAACATAATTTAAAGTTGATCGTTACTGATAATGTTGGAAATAGTACTACATTTACCAGCACATTTTATAGAAAAAATTAAAAAACTAGACTCTTGAAACCAATACAATCTTTACTTTTTATCGGTTTTTTGTTGTTAACCAACCTTTTGATAGCGCAAACGGGAACCGTAAGAGGTGTCATTTTAGACGCTAAAAACCACCCTATTGAAGCGGTAAATGTCAAAACATCTTTAGGAACGGGAACACAAACCAATAAAAATGGTTTTTTTATAATCTCTGTTCCTGCAGACACTCAAATAACCTTAACATTTTCTCACATTTCACATAAAGATATTAAACTTACAGTGCTACTCAAAAATGGAGAAGACTACGAATTTTACCCGATTATGTCTACTTCTGAAGAACAGATTGGAGCTGTAATTTTGGATTCTCGAAAACGTAAAGCTGTAGAAGGCATTCAAACACTTTCTGCCGAAACAGTACGTTTGATTCCAGGAGCCAATCCTGGTGTGGAAAATTTAATTATGTCTTTGCCTGGTGTGAGTAATAATAACGAGTTGAGTACGCAATATTCTGTACGAGGAGGAAATTATGATGAAAACTTAGTGTATGTAAATGAAATTGAAGTATATCGTCCTTTCTTAATCCGTTCTGGACAACAAGAAGGATTGAGCTTTGTAAATACTGACATGGTGCAAAACGTAGATTTTTCTGCTGGTGGATTCCAAGCAAAGTTTGGAGATAAGCTCTCATCAGTACTGGATATTACCTATCGCAGACCTGTTCGTTTTGGCGGAAGAGTCAATCTGAGTTTACTTGGAGGAAGTGCTTCTATTGAAACCGCAAGTAACGATAGTAAATTTACCACCATTTCGGGTATTCGATATAGAGATAATAGCTTGTTTGTAAACAGTAAACAAACGGAAACTAATTTTCGCCCTCGTTTCGTAGATTTTCAAACCTACGCCACATATAAGTTTTCAGATAAGTTTCATGTAAACTTTTTAGGGAATGTTTCTTTTAATGATTATGATTACGAACCCTTAACACGCCAAACAAATTTTGGAACTTTACAAGATCCTATTGCATTGCTGATTTTTTATCAAGGACAAGAAGAAGACCGTTATCGTACTTATTTCGGAGCATTAAAAGCTAACTATTTCTTGAACGATGATGTTACCTTAAAATTTATTACATCTGCATATCACACAACCGAACAAGAACACTTTGATATTTTTGCACAATATCGCTTAGGAGAAGTGAATACAAATATTGGCGATCAAAACTTAGGAGATGTTGAATTTAGTGAAGGAATTGGTTCGCAATTAAATCACGGTCGAAACGATTTGGATGCATTAATTTTTAATGCAGAACATAAAGGAAATTATCAAATTAATGACGAAGAAAGTCAGATTGATTGGGGCGTTAAATATACGCATGAAGACATTCGTGATCGTTTGATTGAATGGGAAGTAATTGATTCTGCGGGCTTCTCTATTCGTCCTCCACTTCCTCAATTCTCCAACAATCAGCCATATACACCTTATGAAGGCCCTATAGAACCTTTTCAAACTGTGAGAGCTCGAAACAATACAAAAATTGATCGTATTTCTGGATACGCACAATGGAGCAAAAAAAGTTCTATTGGCAATCATGAAGTGTGGACTAATATTGGTGTGCGTGCGCATAATTGGACTGTGAGTGGTGATGGTATTGAAAGTGTAACACAAACTGTGGTAAGTCCAAGAGCACAAATTGCAATTAAACCTGATTGGCAAAAAGACATGTTATTTCGTTTGTCTGGAGGATTTTATCACCAACCGCCATTTTATAGAGAGTTACGTGGTTTTGACGGACAAGTAAATCCAAATGTAAAAGCACAACAATCTATTCATGTAGTTTTAGGAAATGATTATAGCTTTAAACTATGGAATCGTCCATTTAAACTTATCACAGAAGCTTATTATAAAAATCTTTCTGATGTAAATGCCTATACCATTGAAAATGTACGGATTCGTTATCGTGCAGATAATATTTCCAAAGCGTATGCATATGGATTGGATATGCGCTTGAATGGAGAATTTGTACCAGGCACAGAAAGTTGGGTAAGTTTTGGCTATTTAAAAACTGAAGAAAACATCAATAATCGTGGTTATATTAGACGACCAACCGACCAACGACTAAAATTTGCTGTATTATTTCAAGATTATATGCGAAAAATCCCAAATTTAAAATTGTACTTGAATTTAGTATACAATACAGGACTTCCTGGAGGATCGCCTAGCTATTCTGACCCATATTTGTTTCAAAGTGAATTACCGGATTATAAGCGTGCTGATGTAGGGTTTTCATATGTATTAGTAGATAAAGATAAACAATTTGATAAAGGACATTGGCTATCGACATTTAAAGACTTGAGTGTAGGTTTTGAGATTTTCAATGTATTTGATGTGCAAAATTCCATCACCAACACATGGGTTCGCGACGTGTATACAAAACGTCAGTTTGGAATTCCAAATTTCTTAACAGGCCGTGTATTTAATATAAAATTGAGCTCTCGTTTTTAAACACTCTTTTTATCTATTTAAAATTCTTAACCTCAAAAAACGACCCTTTTACCTTGAAAAAGAAAATGATGCTTAAAAAAATTGTTGTTTGTTGTTTGATTTTATTGGGAATTCAACAAAGTAATGCTCAAAAAAAGATTTACGAAAGTGATGCTTTTGAAGAATTATCCAAGGATCATAAAATTATTGCAATACTCCCTTTTCAAACTACGCTCAATTTGAAATCTGATAAAAAGAAGTATACAGAAGAGCAAATAGAAACGTTTGAAGAAAAAGAAGGTATTGCTGTACAACAAGCACTTGAAAGTTATTTTTTAAATAGAAAACGTAAGAAGAAGCTTAAAATTGATTTTCAAGACATTGATACCACAAATCGTTTGTTAAAAAAAGCAGGCATATCAATGGATAATATTGATATTTATGCTCCGCAAGAACTTTGTAAGATTCTTAAAGTTGATGCCATCATTAGCGGTTCACTAACATCTCGCTTACTAATCTCAAAAGAAGTTGATACGTCTTTTGACTTTATTACTTTTTTAAAAGGAAAATCGGATTACGGAAAAATTATCATCAAACTTAGTGATAAACATACCGGAAAGTTACTGTGGCGCTATGAAAAAACTATTGATCGGAAATCTGGAAAAAACACCAATGCAATCATTGATAAAATGATGCGACAAGCTTCTAGAAAGTTTCCGTATGAAGAAAAGCAGTAACTAAAATTTAAAGCCTACATATAAATATTTGATAGTGTAGCTACAAAAAAAAGCGAGTTTCTATTGTAACTCGCCTTTTCACTATATGTTTAGTCTTATGAATTTGCATACTCATGCAGTACTTGCACTACATAATCAATTTCATCTTTGGTATTGAATTTTGAGAAAGAAAAACGCAACGATGGTTTTTCTAAATCTTCGTCACTTAAAATAGCACGCAAAACGTGTGAACCTTTACTACTTCCTGACTGGCACGCACTTCCTTTGGAACATGCAATTCCTTTTAAGTCCATGTGGAACAACAACATCAACGCTTTTTGTTGATCGAACGGCAAACATACATTTACTAACGTGTATGTACTTTTAGTCGTTTCATGACAGTTTCCATTGAATTTGACATCAGGTAAAACTTTCTTAAGTTCTTCCATAAAATACACTTTCAACGCTTCTACATACGCTTTTTCTTCTGCAAGATTATCATACGCCAAACGAAATGCTTCTTCCAATCCAACTACATTATGCACTGCTTCAGTTCCAGCTCTAAATCCACGTTCCTGCGATCCTCCAAAAATTAAGGGTTTTAATCCTGAATCTTTTCGAATAAACGCAAAACCAATTCCTTTAGGTCCGTGAAATTTGTGTGCGGCAGCTGCCATAAAATCTACGGAAGTTTTCTGCACGTCCCATTCAAAATGTCCTATTGACTGCACTGTGTCTGAATGAAATAATGCACCATACTCCGTACATAATTTTGCTACGCGATCTGCATCTAGAATATTCCCTATCTCATTATTTACATGCATTAAACTCACTATTTTTTTTGAATTATCTGCTTTTAACAACGCTTCCAAATCATCATAATCAGGCGTTCCACACGGTTGTAGTTTTACATACGTTACTTTGATATCACATTCTATACGCAATTGTTCTACTGTATGTAACACAGCATGATGCTCAATTGGAGAAGTTATAATTGTCGTAACGCCTAAATCTCTCACAGAGCAGCGCAATACCATATTATCTGCCTCTGTTCCTCCTGAAGTAAAAATTATTTCTTGTGGAGATGCATTTAAGTATTTGGCAATTGTTTTTCGTGCTGTTTCAATTAATGTTTTAGACGATCGTCCATAACTATGTGTAGAAGAAGGGTTTCCATAATTTTCCTCCAATACTTTTTTGATACGGTCTACGACTTCTGGTCGAACTTGTGTAGTTGCGGCACTGTCAAAATATACATTTTTCATGCTGTTGTTTATATAAATAGGATTGGGTATACTAAAGATGAGCAAAAATAACGGAAATAAAATTATTTACAATAAGTTTCGTTATAAATAGAGTTTTCTCCTATTTTTGCTATTCATATGATAATATTTAAGTCTTTTTTGATGAAAAAATTTTGCTTGTTTTTTGTGTTATTGACGGTTTTTGTAAGTTGTGATGATGGAGATCTTACGTTAGAAGAGATTGATTTGACTTCAACTGCCAATGTACAAGCGTGTATAATGGAAAATGAAGAAACTCAAGAAGGTGTTACTTTGTTGTTTAAAATCAATGGGACTGAAACTTTAATCCTTGAAACTTCAGATGATGTTTTTATCAATGAAGAAACTGATTTTCAAGAAGTAGATGGAGAAATGGTTCCTGTACCTCGTACTAAAACATTAAATACAAGTCAAGCATCTTGCTATTATAGAAGTTTTAACGAAAGTATTGGTAGTTCCTATTTTTGTGATGAACTTCCTTCCAATATTAGTTCTAATTTAGAATATGTTGCTGTTGCAGGCACACTTGAAGTTACTACTGTAGAAATTTTGAATGGTTCTGTAGTAGAAAGTTACGAACACACTATCCGATTAAGAGAAGTAGTATTTACAGGAGACAATGGACAAGATGTTCGCTATGGCCTTTTTGAATTTGGAACTATTAAGACTGCTGTTACTAATTAATCTTTATCTTGGATTTTGATATATATAGACTTCGGTTGCTCCTAATCCGTACTTTTGATAGTTTGCGTCATAATAGTTGATATTGTCGTATCTACCAAATAAGTATTCCAATTCTAGTTTCAACACACCTTCGCCAACTCCGTGAATAAATACAATTTTAGGAATTCGGTTTCGAATGGCAAATTCCAACTGTCTCCTCGCAGTATCCAATTGTAACTCGAGCATTTCATGATTGCTCATTCCTTTATATGAATTTGTTAATTGATGGATGTGAAGATCAACTTCCAAAATATGTTCTACACGTTCTTTTTTCGACTTCGGTAGCGTTTGTTTTTTTCTTTTTCGAACTTCTTTTTCCTGCATTGCTGAGTGAATTTTTTGAAAAGTCAAATCGCCCGCAATTTCATCGGTTTGTACTTTTACCAACTCATTCGCTTCAAATTTCAACGGAAAACCTTCTAGCGTTTCAATAGTAATGGTTGTGTTATCTATTTTTGTTACAACTCCTTTAATAATATCATCAATCGTTTCTACAGGATCACCTACTTCAAAATTCATCTTCAATTCTTTTTATTCTTCCTCGTCTTTCCAATATTTTTCACCATTAAAATACTCTTGATCTTTGTATTCAGTATGTATATTTGATTTTTGCAATGAAATCATTCGATATACTCCAAACATCAGTACTACAACGGCAAGTATAGTGGGTATAATTGGTTTTTTTTCAAAAAAATATTCTCCTAAAAACAAGAATCCTGCACTAAAAAGCGCTAGTGCAAAATAAATGGTTGTCGTGTATTTTTTCTTCACTCTACTACTTTGTTTAACTACAAAAGTACTACATTCTAACTAACAATACATTTTTGTATATTGAATTGATTTAATAAATCATTTTTATGGTGTAACAAAACTCCCCAGAACAATACTTATTGCACATAGAGATATAAAAACATATTTTTTTAAGTAGTTTTACAGAACTAATTCTATATTATTTTGAATTTTTTACTCTTGCTTTCAATAGAGGATTATATGCTTCCTTGCCTGACAAAACAGTACTTTGGTTTTGACTGTTTTGGTTGTGGTATTCAACGTGCATTAGCTTTGATAATGCGTGGAGAATTGGTAGCTGCATTTAAAATGTATCCTGCTATTTACACTTTACTTCTTTTTTTTGGAGTAGTTTTTATTAGTATCTTTTATAAATTCAATAATTCGCAACGCCTAATTCGAATTTTAGCTATTATTAATATTTTAATCATTATTATTAATTTTTCAATTAAACATCTTTTATAAGTGCCATGAAAAAAGAATTAAACACTACAGTATCCTATGTCTTATCAGTAATTAGCCTTCTTTGCTGTTGCTTTGGTGGTTTGGGATTTATTTTAGGAATTCCTGCTTACTACATTGCTGAAAACAATTTAAAAAAATTAGAAACTGAGCCTGATAATTACCATGGTGATATTAATGCGATGAAAACGGCTAAAATTGTAGCTTTAATTATATTAATCATCAACATTTTACATTTCTTGTATACTGTTTACTATTTTATGACAGGTGGTTGGGACGAATTTATGATTGAGTGGCAAAAAGCAATGGAAGAATTTGAACGTAATAGACAATAAAATAAACTTTTTTAACTAATCAATATAACTATTATTATGGAACAAAGAAATTTACCCAATGCTACGCTAATTGTTGTTTTAGGAGCATTATCAATCATTGGTTGTTGTTTTTACTACGTCGGCTTAATCCTTGGATTAATAGCTCTTTATTACGGTTTTAAAGCAACTAAACTATATAAAGAAGATCCTTCGGCTTGGGACAATCATTCTACAGTTGTGATTGGAAAAGTTTTGGCCATTATTGGAATCGTTTTAAATGTATTAAGTATACTTTTTGTGGTTTGGGCTATTACGACTTTTGGTTGGGAAGTTGTTCAAGATAAAGAAGAGTTTCAACGAGTTCTTCAAGAATATTTTCAACAATAAAATTAAAAAAAGCGGATACAATATAAGTATCCGCTTTTTTATTTATTGAGTTTTTCTTAATTACTGTAACAAAGCAGTTACAAGTCCTATTCCAAATAGCAAAATATAAATTCCGACAATGATTAATACAATAATTCCGATGAATTTATAGTGTGATCGTAAGTTCGAAAATGCAGCTGTAAGATCTTCAGTACTTTTATCAATCAATGCAGACTTCATTTTACGAGAAAATTTATATAAATACAAGATTGGAAAAAAGTAAATGATTGCAATAAGCAAATACACCAAACCAAAGTACCATGCAGGCATACCAAGTTCGTGAAAAGGATTTAAGTTACTGCGAACATCTACTAGCATCACAAAGAAGAAAACAGCCATAAAGACAAACAGTCCTACAATTACAAACCCAACAATAGACAGTACGAAAGCCCATTTAGAAGTTTCACGTAAAAACTTTTTAGAACTTTCATTTAATCGAAGTTCAAAGTTATCAAAAACCGAATTATTTTCTTCTTTGCGAATAGGCACTATTCAAATTTTTTAAGTGTTTTTGTAATTATTGAAACACACTCAAGCAACTGATCTTTTGTCATTACTAAAGGCGGTGCAAAACGGATAATGTTTCCATGTGTAGGCTTTGCTAATAATCCATTTTCCTTTAGTGCTACACAAATATTCCACGCTGTGTCACTATCTTCCGTATCATTGATTACTATTGCATTCAATAGTCCTTTTCCTCTCACTAAGGTAACAATATTGCTTGTTTCAATGTATTTGTTCAGTTCACTACGGAACAATTCTCCTAGTTGATATGCATTCTCCGCCAATTCTTCATCAGCTACTACTTCCAATGCTGCCATTGCCACAGCTGCTGCTACAGGATTTCCTCCAAAAGTAGAACCGTGATTTCCTGGACGAATTACTCCCATAATATCATCATTTGCTAATACTGCCGACACTGGATACGCTCCGCCAGATAAGGCTTTTCCTAAAATTAAGATATCTGGTTTTACCTCTGGAGTTCCGCTACAGTTTTTCTTTTCACATGAACAATTTCCACAAGTTGCTAATAATCGCCCAGTACGAGCAATTCCCGTTTGTACTTCGTCAGCAATGAATAATACATTGTACTGCGCACATAATGCTTTTGCTCTAGCCAAATACCCTTCTGATGGCACATATACACCTGCTTCTCCTTGAATCGGCTCTACCAAGAAACCTGCTACATTTGGATTGTTTTTGAGAGCCTCTTCTAATGCTAATATATTATCGTATTCTATTTTGATAAACCCGTCTGTATACGGTCCAAAATTCTTGCGTGCTACAGGATCATTAGAAAATGATATGATTGTGGTTGTACGTCCATGAAAGTTGTTTTCACAAACAATAATTTCGGCTTCGTTCTCTGCAATTCCTTTCTTTTCGTAAGCCCATTTTCTACAAATCTTTAAAGCAGTTTCTACCGCTTCAGCACCTGTATTCATAGGTAATAACTTGTCAAAATTGAAATACTCTGAAGCAAATTTTTCATAGCGTCCCAGCATGTCATTATAAAATGCACGAGATGTCAGTGTTAACGTTTTTGCTTGAGAAACCATAGCATCCACAATTTTTGGATGACAATGCCCCTGATTAACAGCAGAATAGGCAGATAGAAAATCATAATATTGTTTTCCTTCTACGTCCCAAACATGGACACCTTCTCCTCTACTCAAAACCACTGGTAGTGGATGGTAGTTGTGTGCTCCATACTTGTCTTCTAATTCGATTGCTTTTTGAGATGTTAGTTGTTCTAAAACAGCCATTTTAATAAATTTTTAAGTGAATAAAATAACCATTCCTACTGTACCTTTATCCTTTCGAAGAACTCGAAAATTCAGCGTGGGAGAGAAATCATCCCTAGAGCTTGCAAAATACTAAATATTCATTTTGAATTGAAATTTATTATGGCAGATTTTAACATTATAATTTATTAGTATTATTTAAATGTGAAGAATTGCAGTAGTTATCAGCTCAAACATATATATTGATGCTGTTAAAAGTTAAAAACAATATGCCATTTTAAATACATCCCAACAGGTCTCATTGTAACATTATTCCTCGATTGAAAAAACAATTCATACTAAACTTAATTTTTATCTGAAAGTTTGTTGGACAGAATTGAAATTTGCAATTCCAAACGCTTAATTTCTCTAATCTGTGTATTCTTGTGCATTTGCATCCAAACAAATAGTTTAATCATTGCCATAAATGACCACGCTATAAAGCCAAAAACCGCCCATCGAATCAATTCATTGGTAACATCGGTATTAAAAAACTGAACAGCGCAATACACGAAAAAAGCAAATCCTACCAAGTTTACCACATTCATCACGACTGCTAGCCATGCTAGTTTTCCTTTAAAAGTACTTCCCAACATCCCTAAAAGCCCTTGTTCTTCAAGCTCGTCATAAAATTTAGCTTCTTCTTCTGTTAATGTCTCTTTGATTAACTTATCAATGTCTTTTTCTGTACTCATGATTTTATTTTTTTAATTGTTTTTTTAATTGTTCTCTTGCATGGAATAATCTGGATTTTGCGGTACCTTCTGAAATCTGTAATGTATTTGCAATATCTTTTAATGAGTATTCATCCACATAAAACAGACGAATCACTTGTTGATGATGTATTGACAACTCTTGAATAGCACTTCGTAATTGTTGTTTTACTTGTGAATAATCTGTTGAAGGCAATTCATGAATGGTTTTTGTAACTTGATATGCATCGTTTTGCTGTTGTTGTTTCAAACGATTCCTTGTCCAATCAATTGCTTTTCGATGCACAATACGTAATGACCAGCTTTTAAATTGTGTAGGATCTTGTAGTTTTGAAATTTTATTCATGATTACATTCCAACTATCTTGCGCTATGTCTTTTGCTACCTCAACATCTTTAACTATGTAATACGCATGATTACAAAAGCGTTTGTGAAATCGTTTGACCAACTGTGTCAACGCTTCAGAATTGCCAAGCACATATTGTCGTACCAATTCACTAGCTTCTGTATGATCATTTTTATGCATAAAAAACATCCTGTTTTATTATACTGACGTAGAAAGTTTGGAAAGGTTCATTTTTTTTAAGATTTTTTTGCTACAAAATCGCAACACATATCAAACGTTCGGAAAACTAAAGAAAGATAGACAAAGAAAAAGCTTCTGCAAAACAGAAGCTTTCTTATCGAAAAAAATTCAAACTACTTACACCTAAAACTGTGCAACTTCGGTACTGTCTTTCATCGCAACAGTACTTGATGCCCCAGCAGTTACTGTATTTTGCACAGCATCAAAATAAGTAGTTCCCACAAAACCTTGATGTTTTACGGCATTGAATCCGTCTTTTTGCAAAGCAAATTCACGTTCTTGTAATTCTGAATAACCCGCCATTCCTCGTTCTTTATAAGCTTTTGATAATTCGAACATGCTTGTATTTAGCGCATGGAAACCTGCCAAGGTGATAAATTGAAACTTGTATCCCATTGCTGCTAATTCTTCTCTAAAGGTTTCCATTTCTGCAACACTAAGTTTTGCTGCCCAATTGAACGATGGTGAGCAATTGTATGCTAGCATTTTTCCTGGGTATTGCGCATGAATTGCTTCTGCAAATTCCCTTGCATACTCCAAATCAGGGTTGGAAGTTTCCATCCAAATTAAATCTGCATACGGCGCATAACTCAATCCGCGTGCAATTCCTTGTTGAATTCCGTTATTTACATTAAAGAAACCTTCATTGGTACGCTCTCCAGTAATAAATTTTGCATCTCTTGTATCTATATCACTCGTCAATAAATTTGCAGCATCCGCATCTGTACGTGCAATAATTAATGTTGGCACTCCCATTACATCTGTAGCCAAACGAGCAGCCACTAATTTATTAATAGCTTCTTGCGTTGGCACTAATACTTTTCCTCCTAAGTGACCACATTTTTTTGCAGAACTTAATTGATCTTCAAAGTGTACACCTGCTGCACCAGCTTCAATCATTGCTTTCATGAGCTCAAATGCATTTAGATTTCCACCAAAACCTGCTTCCGCATCCGCTACAATTGGCACTAAATAATCTAATTTTTTTTCTGCTCCATTAACACATTGAATTTGATCGCGACGTAATAGTGCGTTATTAATTCGTTTAACCACCTGAGGAACACTGTTTGCCGGATACAACGATTGATCTGGATACATTTCACCCGCTAAATTTGCATCTGCGGCAACTTGCCAACCACTTAGATAAATAGCTTCTAAACCTGCTTCTACTTCTTGCACTGCTTGGTTTCCTGTTAATGCTCCCAAACCTGCCACAAAGTCTTGATCATTTAGTTTTTGCCATAACTTTTCAGCTCCTAAACGTGCAATACTGTGTTCAATTTTGTATGAGCCTTGTAATTTCACTACTTCTTCTGCAGTATATGGGCGTTCAACACCTTCCCAACGAGGATTTGTAGTCCAATCTGCAATTAATGCTTGAATTCTGTCTTGAGATTTCATAAATTTGTGTACTGTTATTTATTATTAATAATTAGATCCTGTTGATTGTTGCCGCAATCGCAGGATTGTTTTTTTATAAATATTGATATGCCGGAAGCGTTAAAAATTCTTCAAATGCTTCTGTAGTAACAAGTTTTTTAAAGAGTGTAATTGCCAAACTGAATTTGGTTGAAGGCAGTGTATCTTCTCCTATTTCTGTAATCAATTTTTCAACCTCATCATCAAATATATCTTTGAACAGAGTGTCATCAAACCTTCGTCCATCATCAAGGATTACTTCATTTTGCAACCATTGCCAAACTTGTGTACGAGAGATTTCAGCCGTGGCTGCATCTTCCATTAAATCATACAATGCTACTGCTCCAAAACCGCGCAACCAAGCTTCGATATACAAAATCCCCACATTGATATTTTTACGAATTCCTTGCTCTGTCACAGTTCCCAAAGGAAGTTCTACCAAATCTTTTTCTGTAATGTGAATATCTTCTCGCATTACATGCAATTGATTCGCCAAAGGCATGTGCTTATTAAATTCGTCCATCGCAACTTCTACCAAGGCAGGATGTGCTACCCAAGTTCCATCATGTCCATTTTTAACTTCACGTTCTTTGTCTTTTCGTACTTTTTCTAATGCAATTTCATTGGCGTAGTTATTATTCTTTATAGGAATTTGGGCTGCCATTCCTCCAATTGCCAAAATTCCACGTTTGTGACATCGTTGAATGACCAGTTTGGAGTATGCATCCATAAACGGTGTAGTCATTGTAACTTGATCTCTATTGGGCACCATAAAGTTTTTATGGTTTCTAAATTTTTTGATGTAAGAGAATATATAATCCCATCTTCCACAATTTAGCCCTACAATATGTTCTTTTAATTCATAAATGATTTCGTCTAATTGAAAACTGGCTGTAATGGTTTCAACTAGAACTGTTGCTTTAAAAGTTCCTTTTTTTACCTTAAGATACGCTTGCGCAAATTCAAATACATCATTCCACCAACGTGCTTCCAAATAGTGTTCTAACTTTGGTAGGTAAAAGTAGGGAGCTGTATTGTTTTGGAGTAGTGTTTTGGTATTGTGAAAGACATATAACCCAAAATCAACTAAGCTTCCAGAAGTTTCTTCTCCATTGATAAGGATGTGACACTCATTTAAGTGTAATCCACGCGGACGCACTAATAAAACTGCTACGTTTTCATTCAATTTATATGATTTATCGCGTTTCACATCATATAAAGAGATTGTTCGTTTGTTGGCATCCAATAAATTTTGCTGTCCTTCAATCACATTTGCCCAACTTGGAGCATTGCTATCTTCCAAGTCTGCCATAAATGTTTTTGCTCCAGAATTTAATGCATTGATAATCATTTTACGATCCACTGGTCCGGTAATCTCTACACGTCTGTCTAATAAATCTTGTGGAATTTCCGCCGCTTTCCACTCGCCTTCTCGTATATTTTTTGTTTCTCTTGGAAATTCAGGAAATCGTCCTTTATCAAACACCTCTTGTTGCAACTTCCGCCTTTCCAACAGTTCTAATCTACTTGCATTAAACTTTTCATGCAAAGCAATAATAAATGCTAATGCTTCATCATTTAGAATTTCAGGATAGTAGTTTTTCACTGTTTTAGCGAACTGAATTTTAGATTGTTGTAATAAAGTTTCTTCCATGACTCATAATTTTATGCAACAATATTAAAACTTTTTTTTGAATTTAGCGAACGTTCGCTAAATTATTTTTATTCGCTAAAAAATTATTGTTCGCAAATTGTTTTATATTTGTCTTTATGGAAGAAGAATACATCAAATTGATTTTTGGCTTGAAACTCAAGCAAATTCGTACTGAGAGAAATTTATCCTTGTTCGGACTTTCCAAATTAACAGGGTTGTCAAAATCATATTTAAACGAGATTGAAAAAGGAAAAAAGTTTCCAAAAACAGACAAAATTGTCGTTCTTGCTGAAAAGTTAGAAGTCCCTTATGATCATTTGGTGTCATTGAAGTTGGATAAAAATTTAGCTCCTATTGGTGAAATTCTTCAATCCAAAATCCTTAAAGAGATTCCGCTTGAACTGTTTGGAATTCAAGAGAGTACTTTAATTGACATTGTTGCTAATGCACCCGTTAAGGTAAATGCTTTTATTAGTACAATAATCGAAATCGCTCAACATTATAATTTTAGCCGAGAAAGTTTTTACTTGGCTTCTGTACGTTCATTTCAAGAAGCAAACAATAATTATTTTGACGATTTAGAGCAAAAAGTAGTAGCGTTTGCCAAAACATATCAAGTTGATTTGACAAAACGCATTTCTTCTCAAGAATTGGAAGATATTTTAGTTGAAGAATTTGGATATACCATTAATAATGAAGAGCTGACCAAGCATCACGAGTTGGGAAATTTACGCTCTATTTTTGTTCCTAAAACAAAAACATTGTTGCTATCTAATCATATTGACGACGCACAACGTACATTTATTTATGGAAAAGAATTAGCTTATCATTACTTGGATATTGAAGATCGATTGTATACGTTTTCTTGGATTAAGTTTGATAATTTTGACCAAGTACTGAATAATTTTTATGCGTCCTATTTTGCGGGCGCATTAATGATCCCACGAGCTTCGTTAACTCAACAATTGACAAATTTATTTGAGCAAAAAACTTTTCAAAAAAATGCTTTTTTACAATTGATTGCTAACTATAATGCGTCACCTGAGGCATTTTATCAACGTTTAACAAACATTTTGCCTAAAGATTTTAACATCCAAAATTTATTTTTTCTTCGTTTTACTCACAAAAAAGGCTCTGAAAAGTTTCATTTAAAGAAAGAGTTACATCTATCACATCAACATTCGCCACATGCAAATGAAACAAATGAACATTATTGCCGTCGTTGGGTTTCTTTGGATGTTTTGAAAACTATTTCACAACAAAACAAATCACATGTATTTGACCTTCAAATCTCACACTATCCAGAAGACAATATGAATTATTTAGTACTTTCTTCCGCTACTAAAGATCCTTTTAAAGAAAATCAGTATCGCAGTATTAGTGTAGGTTTATTGATTGATAAGCAGTTGCAACGCAAGTTATCTTTTATAGAAGATAATGCCATTCCAACCAGAAATGTAGGCGTCACATGTGAACGCTGTGCGATTACAGATTGTGAAGTTCGGAAAGCGGCACCAATTATTCTACAGAAAGAAGAAAAGTATCGTATCACAGAAAACGTTGTGAATGACTTGATGGAGAAGTTTGAGTAGCTAAATGTTGAATTATATCTTCTACTACACAGAAAATAATCTGATAAACCATCAACCAAAACTTTTCACACTTTTTTAAATATTGACTGTATAAATTAGCTGTATATTTATTGCTATTGTTATTTTTGCCGAATGGGAAGAAAGAATCGTAAGAAATTGTTTGAACAAGTAGCTGTAGTTGACACCGCTACGAAAGGAAAATCGGTTGCCAAAACAGAAGATGGCACCGTCATTTTTGTTCCAAATGCCGTTCCTGGTGATGTGGTAGATATTCAAACGTTTAAAAAGCGACGCGCATATTATGAAGGGAAAGCGGTAAAGTTTCACTCACTTTCTGACAAGCGTACAGAACCTGTATGCGAACATTTTGGTGTGTGTGGCGGTTGCAAATGGCAACATTTGGCATACGAACATCAATTGTTTTACAAACAAAAAGAAGTATATAATAACTTAACTCGCTTAGGAAAAATAGAATTGCCTGAACTCACACCAATTTTAGGAAGTGCCAACGAATATTTTTACCGCAATAAAATGGAGTTTTCGTTTTCCGACAGTCGTTGGTTGACGCAAGAGGAAGTAGATTCGCAGGAAGATTTGGGTAGTAGAAATGCACTCGGATTTCATATTCCTGGTATGTGGGATAAGATATTAGATATTAATAAATGTCATTTACAAGCAAATCCTTCAAATGCTATTCGAAATGCAATTAAAGAGTTTGCGACAGAGAATGATTTACCTTTCTTTAACACACGCAATCAAACAGGTTTGTTACGCACCTTGATGATTCGCACCTCATCAATTGGAGAAGTGATGGTATTGATCCAATTTTATAAAGATGAGCAAGAAAAACGTGAATTATTGCTAAATTACGTACAAGAAACATTTCCTGAAATTACATCGTTGTTGTATGTAATTAACGAAAAGGGCAATGACACCATTTACGATCAAGAAGTGATTTGCTATCACGGTCGTGATCATATTTTTGAAGAAATGGAAGGTTTGCAGTTTAAAATCAATGCGAAATCCTTTTACCAAACCAATTCTGAACAAGCATATGAATTGTATAAAATCACACGTGATTTTGCAGGTTTACAAGGAGATGAATTGGTTTATGACTTGTATACAGGAACAGGAACTATTGCACAATTCGTTTCTAAAAAAGCAAGAAAAGTAATTGGTGTCGAGTCAGTTCCAGAAGCCATTGAAGCTGCCAAAGAAAACGCCAAACATAATACTATTACCAATACAGAGTTTTATGTTGGTGATATGAAAAAAGTGTTCAACGCTTCATTTATTGAAACACATGGCACTCCTGATGTAATTATTACTGATCCGCCACGTGATGGCATGCATGCTGACGTAGTAGAACAAATTTTAGCTATTGCACCAAAAAAAGTCGTATATGTAAGTTGTAATAGTGCTACACAAGCTCGTGATCTTGCTTTGATGGATAATTTATATAAAGTAACCAAAGTACAAGCGGTGGATATGTTTCCGCAAACCCATCACATAGAAAATGTTGTACTATTAGAAAAGAGAAAATAATATGATTAAAAAATATTCCGTTCTTGGAAGCATTCTATGTTTACTCATCTTAACTAGCTTGTTTTTTTCATGCGAAAAAGATGATATTTGTGTAGAAGGTACAATAACAACTCCTTTACTAGTCATTGAGTTTTTCGATGCCAATAATACCAGTGGCGAAGAAGTTGCTAAAAATGTAACCAAACTTTGGGTAGAAGCTGTAAATCCTAACACTGACGATAATGGTGTAATTGTAGACCCCATACAACTATCTCCTCAAACAACAAATACTGTTAGTATTCCGCTTCGAACTCAAGACGATAGTACTCAATATCGCTTTATTTCTAATTACGAGTTAGACGATATGGGCGGACAGTTAGGAAATGAAGATATCATAACATTCAACTATACTACACGAGAAATTTTCCTTTCAAGAGCATGTGGCTATATTACCAATTATACCATGAATGTTTCAAATGGTGCTGTTGTCACTGATGATGGAAACAATTGGATCAACCCAGCTTTTGGTATACAAGTTTCAGAAATTAATATTCAAAATGAAAACGTTACACATGTCAAAATATATCATTAGTATTCTTGCGTTTTTTGTGGGTAGCGTAAGTTTTGCCCAAGAAACTGGTACTCTAAAAACAAATGATTCTATTCCTGCCAAAGAAACGTATGGACTTCGTGTTGGAGTAGATATAAGCAAACCCATCCGTATGTTACTTGAAGATGATTATCAAGGATTGGAAATTGTTGGGGATTTTAGAATTACAGATAAATTTTATATAGCAGCAGAACTAGGAACTGAGAAAAAAACAGTTGATGAAGACCAAATTAACTTTACTACTGAAGGAAGTTTCATCAAGATTGGTTTTGACTATAATGCTTATGAAAACTGGTTTGGAATGCGAAATTCTATTTATGTAGGATTGCGTTATGGATTTAGTACACACAAGCAGACATTAAATAGTTACACTATTTACCAAACCAATCAACATGTAGAAGGTGAAGATTCATTATTATTAATGCCTGGTACAGAATTTTCTAGCTTAAACGGTCATTGGGTAGAAGTTGTTGCTGGAATTAAAGTTGAAGTACTACAAAACATATACATGGGATTCAGTCTTCGTTTGAATCGCTTGTTAAATACAAAAGAGCCTGAGAATTTTCAAAACCTTTTCATTCCAGGGTTTAACAAAGTTACCACCGACAATAATGTGGGCGCAGGATTCAACTATACAATCAGTTATTCAATTCCAATTTATAAAAAGGCAAAAAAGAAGAAAAAAGAAAAGGATACTGACTAATAGTCAAGCCCTTTCCTATTACATTTCTTTATGACCTTTGGTAAATATTGAACTCATTAGTACTTTTTCTTTACCTCCTTCATTGACAACTGCAAATTTTGGAGCTAAGATACTTGCTATTACGGCAGATATCAACGCCAACCACAAGGTATTTAATTTTAGAACAAAACCAATTGTGAGACGAAATGCTAAAAAGATCAACATAAACGCAATAAAATTGTATAGTATGGCTTTCGTTTTAGGTTTCATAAAATTTTCTTTAGGAATTATTATCTAGGTATTTTGCTTTTTTACTTCCGGCATACATTTCATACTTCACTAATCGAGACTCAAGCTTTCCATTAAACACTTTTATTTTTCTCGACGGACGTAATCCAACAGATTTTAAAGCTTCCATATTTGAGGTAATAAACCATGCATCTGTATCGGCATATCCATGCTTTAATGTATTCCCTATTTGTGCGTAAAACTCTTCCATATTAATGTGCAAACGCTCCCCATAAGGCGGATTGAATAGTATATGAAGTTTTCCTTCGGTTTCTTTCTTTGTTTCAAAGAAATTTGCTTGTTGTATTTGTATATACTCACTTAGATTTGCATTGCGCACATTATCTTTTGCTTTATGTACCGCTGAAGGAGCCTTATCGTATCCGTAAATATGATGATGAAATTCACGAACTTTGTTTAGTACTGAATCTTCTATCGTTTCAAACAAATCAACATCCCAATCTTGCCATTTTTCAAAGCCAAATTCTTTACGATTAATGTTTGCAGGGATATTACATGCAATCATAGCAGCTTCAATAGCAATGGTTCCGCTTCCGCACATTGGATCGAGCAAATCACACTGTCCGTCCCAACCCGAAAGCATAATTAATCCTGCTGCCAATACTTCATTGATAGGAGCAATATTAGTAGCTGTTTTATATCCACGTTTATGAAGTGATCCACCAGAACTGTCTAGCGAAATTGTACATTCATTATGTTGAATATGCACATGAATTCGCAAGGTTGGGAATTTTAAATCAACATTAGGACGCTTGCCCTCAGTGTTTCTAAACTTATCAGCTATGGCATCTTTTACTTTAAGGGCAATAAACTTAGAGTGTGTAAATTGTGTAGAAGAAACCGTCGCATCAATTGCAAAAGTATCATTTGCTGTCAAATATTTGTCCCAAGGCATTTTATACACCTGTTCATACAACTCTTTTTCACTGCGTATAGAAAAATATCTAATAGGTTTTAAGATTTTAATTGCAGTACGCAAACATAAATTAGCTTTGTACATAAAGCCTTTATCGCCACGAAAACTTACATTTCGAGTTCCTTTGCGCACATCTTGCGCTCCCAATTGTAGTAATTCCTTCTCCAGTAAGTCTTCAAAACCATGCATGGTTTTGGCTACCATTTTAAAATTTTCTCCCATGTACTTTGTCATCTATCTGCAAAAGTACATTAAATTGATGATTCACCTGTTCGAAAATATAATTTGTGTACTGAATAAGTAATGATAGTATTTGATTTTCTCCTTTCGAAATACAGATTTCGAATTTAAATACTAGTTTTTGTTCATTTAAAACACACATCACATCTGTACATTATTTTTTCCAGTTTTGAAGTCGGTCAAGATATAAATAGCCCTCTACAAAGACTCTATGCTCAGTACTTGTCATTTTTTCTAACAAGTGTAAGGCAGAAATATAACTTGCCAAATTGCCATTAGACGAGCTAAACTTTCCATCTTCTACAAAAGTTACTATACTGTCATTTTGTACTTTTAGATTTGGATAATCTGTTTGCAACTGTGTTCCTCCTCCAATCCAAGTAACAATTTTATGTCCATCTGCAATACCCGATTTTCCAATTAACTGAGCACCTGCACAATTACTTACAATATATTCGGTTTCTTCGTTTTTCTTTTTAATGAAATCAATTATTTTTTGATTGTTCACTTGCCCATACATATCGTAGGCGCTTGGCACAAATAGTGCTGTCAATTTTGGACAGTTATCAAACGTAAAGTCGGGCACAAACTTCATTCCTTCTTCGGTAATAATTGGAGCTTGGGTTTCTGCAATGGAGATAACATTAAAAAGTTGCTTTCCTTCTATGTCTAATTTTGCAAACACATCTGATGTAGCAATTACTTCTCCTTGCAAAACACCATCATACATTAAAAGTCCAATGGTTGGAAGCTCTTTATTAAAAGGACGAACATGCGTTGCCGCTGTTTTTGTATTGCTAGTTGTTTGGGTTGTTTCTGTCGTAATTTGTGAAGATGACTTATCTGAATTACAACTAAAAGTAACAAGACCAATGACGCACAGTACGAGTATTTTTTTCATGTTTAATATTGTTTTAAGCAAAGGTCTGTCCTTTTTACTTAAAAAAACTTAATCATGATTAAGAAATGTATTTACTTTATTTTGGCTTTCACTTTGCTTACAAACTCTGGCGACATACCTAGGTAAGATGCAATCATATATTGTGGGACTCTTTGTGTAAATTCTGGGTTTGCATCTATAAAGAAACGAAATTGTTCTTCGCCTGAGAGACTGTATATGTATTCAATTCTTTTTTGAATAGCGATATACGTTTTTTCCATAATTTTTCGAAATAATCGTTCTATGATTGGTACTTTTTCACATAATTCATCAAAATAAGCCTCCGGTAATTCAAGTAATTCTGTATTTTCAACGGCTTGTATATTCAATTGAGAAGGTATTTGGTTTATTAGACTTTCATATTCGGTTATCCACCAATTATCAATTCCAAAATGTATAATTTGTTCGTTGCCTTTATTGTCAAAATGAAATAAACGCACACAACCTTTAATGATAAAGTATCTCGATTTACAAAATTGACCTTCTTTTAGTAAAAATTCTTTTTTCTTTATTTTTTTAGAATGTAGATATGTTTGAAAAATAGCAATTTCAGCTTCCGTAATAGAAACATATCTTTTTATGTATTCAATTAAATTGGGATGCATTTAGTGTGTATTCAAAATTTGAATAATTTGGTTTAAAGAATTCCTTGCTTCTTTCATAACTGGCAAGAACGGCCATATATGTGGCATATGAGCTCCTTCAATTACTTCAACAGAAATGGCTGCTTCCTTCATTTTAAGTGCTGCATGTTTTGCATCTGGATACGTTATATCATTTTGAGCAAGAAATAAAAATGTATGCGGAAATTTTGTAAAACTACCGTATAAAGGAGACAGTATAGGTGCTTTCAAATCTATTGTTCCTGCGCACATTTTTTTGGCACTCAACACTCCTGCTTTGGAAAGCATTGGGTCTTTTTTTTCTAATAATTCAATAGCTGGATTTGACATACTTGCATCCATTACTGGCGACACCAAAATGATTTTTTTAGGACTTTTTATGTTGTTTAACACCAATCGTTGTACGAGAGCTGCGGTTAAAGTACCTCCAACAGAATCGCCTATGATACAAATATGATTTGCCGAGTATTTTGTTAAGGCCTCAGTATATACTGCATCAATATTGTTTGATATTTCTTTGATTTGATTTTCAGGCGCTTTTGGATAATTTACCATCCAAAGAGTATGCTGTGTGTGTTTTGCTATATATGCTGCCGTATCCCAATGATGTTGTGCAGGACCTGAAATAAATGCACCTCCGTGTATGAAGATTAATAGATGTGTTGAATGTTCGCTAGCCGTTATTTCGGTTACCTTCGTTTTTAAAACTGTAAACGTACGCAATTGATGCTTTTTGAAGAAAGCTCCTTTAGGAACAGGAACATCTTCTTTCCTAACCTTTTTATAATTTATAGGATCTTTACTGAATTTCTTTTTAATTCCTTTGAGTTTAATAACCCATAAAGTAATATAATACGTTATGCTTTGTTTCATTAATCTAATTAACCTTTTGCAGTATGGTATGATACGGTTTTACGTAGATATTTATAACAAAAAAATGAACTTTCTTTATTATTGATGTGTTAAAGTTAGCAAAACGAACTGAGTTTTAAGTAAAGAAATATATGTTATTACTTTTATTAGAAATTAGTATACTCTTCAGCATTTTCTAAATGATAGAGAGAGCTATTACCTATAAATTCGTCTAAATATGCCGTATGTGTTGTTCCTAAAATGATTAATACTCTATCATCTTTTGATAGAGGAATTGCTCTAAAATTAGTGTACATCTGTAAATTTCGTTTATAAAATCCAGCAACAATTTCAGAACCCTCATATCTTTTTTCTTCTGTTTCATAGGTGGTTGCCAAAAAATTATACAAATCAAACGTTTCTCTTTTATACTCTGTACTGTTCATTTTTTTAAATTGCTCTAGTATATCAAGCTTATAAAAGCCTTCATAACCATCCAAAATATTTTTTAAAAAGATACTATCTTCTTTTTTAGTATTGGCCATTTCCACTAACCTTCCCCATTCCAACCCTGACGGATTATCAATTCCGTATATTCTTTTGGTATTTGAAAGCCTTCCAACCTCAAGTCCTAATACATTAACTTCTTCCGACCAATTTAAGCGATGCGTTTGATCTTTTATATACTTTTTATAGGTTGCTGCAATGTGATCATTAGATTCCCAAGGAATTTCAATACAAATCACCGTTGGCTTAAAAGCGACCAATTTGTCTATAACTTTTTGTAGTTTGTGCTTTACAACAGAATCATTACTATTGGTTGTTGATGCATAAGCGTCTCCGCTTCCACTTAAATGCATTGTTCCAAAATTGAGCACCTTTACTTTATTAGTATCCTGTTGTTGTACTGCCTGTTGTTGTTTATACTCTATTTCTTTACTTTCGTTTTTAGTGCATCCAAAAAAAGTGATTATTATTAGTGCAATTATAGTTTTCTTCATTTAGCTTATTTTTTAAGTTGAAAACACACCTATATTCTATGGCATATTTACAAATTAAAACTAAATGAATTTTAGCAAACCTTATGTTAAAAATCAAATTATTATATGCTGCATTTTATATTTAATTATATCCAGTAATATTTTTTTGATTCACATAACATTATCAATCCTTTACTGAAACTTTCATGATTTTTATAGTTAATAAAATGTATGTGATATACTAAAAACGTTATATAAAAAATGTCATTACCGAAACTTTCTAAACACTAGTCATAGAAAACTCTCGAGAAACATCTCGATAAAGATTATCTCGTAAACGTTGATTTTTCACCTAAAATTGAATCTTTTTGAAATTATTTACTCAATACAACGACTGTAAAAAATGTAAAATAGTGTAATTTTGCGCTTTGTTATTTGTTACGATAAATTAAGCTAACATAAAAGTTTACTAACTGTATTGAATACAAATAATATACACTGAATAGCGTTGACGTGTATCAACGAAAAACCCATAAAAAATACTATGCAAGAAAAGGAAACAAAGTGGTATGCATCGTGGTTTGACACACCGTATTATCATATTTTGTACAAAGATAGAGGTTATGACGAGGCAGAATCATTTATGAAAAATTTAGTTGCCTTTTTGAATTTACCTGAAAAAGCCACTATTTTAGACTTGGCTTGTGGAAAAGGGAGGCATTCAGTGTTTTTGAATTCGATGGGATACGACGTAACAGGTGTTGACTTATCTCCTAATAGTATTGCATACGCTTCTCAATTTGCAAACGACACATTGCGCTTTGAAGTACACGATATGTGCAAGCCTTATCCAAAACAGTTTGATGCTGTATGTAACCTATTTACCAGTTTTGGATATTTTGAACATGAATCTGATAATTTACGCACACTACAAGCTATTAAAGCAGAACTGAATGAGTACGGCTTTGGTGTAATTGATTTCTTGAATGCCGATTATGTTATTGAAAATTTAGTTCCACACGAAGTCAAAGAAGTAGAAGGTATTACGTTTACATTACACCGATATGTTAAAGATGGATTCATTTATAAAGAAATTCGATTTGAAGCTGACGGACAAGAACATTTGTATACTGAAAAGGTAAAAGCATTGACGCTACAAGATTTTGAATCGTATTTTACTGCTGCAGGTATTGATTTATTAGCTATTTTTGGAGATTATAACTTAGGAAAGTTTGATCAGAAAACTTCCACAAGGCTGATAATGATTTTTAAATGATGCATTATTTACTTCCTATTATTGCCGTATTACTCGGTTTTGTTTTTGTAACGGTATTTCGATTACGCAACAAAAAACACATGAAGTTACTACTTGCCTTTAGTGGTGCTTTTTTGTTGGCTATAACAGTATTTAATTTACTTCCTGTTGTTTTTGGGCATTACCAAAATAGTTATGGTATTTTTATCATGGCAGGTATTTTGCTGCAAATTTTCTTAGAATTCTTTTCAAAAGGAGCTGAACACGGCCATGTACATATTAAGAAAGATCGCAGCACGTTTCCATGGTTATTATTTTTAAGCTTAAGCGTACATGCGATATTGGAAGGCTTCCCTATGCATCATCACGATCATTTGGTATATGGAATTGTGGTACATAAAATTCCTGTTGCCATTTTATTGACTACCTTTTTTTATGAATCAAAAATGTCCAAACTTTCTATTTTGAGCTTCTTGGTATTGTTTGCATTTATGACGCCATTGGGTAGTTTCTTGTCTGAGCAATTGACTTTTTTAGAAGCATACCAAAATGAAATCTCTGCATTGGTTATAGGTATCTTTCTTCATATTTCTACTACGATTTTGTTTGAAAGTTCAGAAGGACACAAGTTCAATTTAACCAAACTATTAGTAATTATTACTGCTACAGTAATTGCTTATTTTATATAACGTAAGGACGTATGTGTGCAATACTACGCCTTTTTAACAAACTCTGATTTGAGTGCCATAGCACCAAAACCATCTACTTTACAATCAATATTATGATCGCCTTCTTTTAAGCGAATGTTTTTTACTTTCGTTCCAGCTTTGATAGGTTTCGGAGCTCCTTTAACAGGCAAATCTTTTACTACGATTACCGAATCACCATCTGCTAGTTCATTTCCATTTGCATCTATAACAGTTAGAGAATCGTCTGTCGTTACTTCTTCAGGATTCCATTCGTGTGCACATTCTGGGCATGCATATATTCCAGTTCCTAAAGAGTATCCATAAGGAGATTCACATTGTGGACAAGGTTTCATTTCGTCAGACATCGAGTATTGTGTATTTAATTAATGTACGTTCTATTTTGTAAATATTCTGCCAAAGATATAATATCTTTGGTACTCGAAAGTGATTATTTTATTTTAATGTTTAGTAAAGCCGAATCAAGAAAGTTACGAGAAGATTTTTGGATCTCATTTGGGAAGTCATTTCCGCGAAAGTGGGTTTTGTATAATACAAAGATTAAAGATTTTTCATTTAAGTTTTATTTTGACACAAAGAAAGCAATGGTTTCACTAGATATTGAAGACCAAAACTTAGAAAACCGTATTAAGTATTGGGAAAAGATGATTTCATTGAAAACTATTCTGATTGAAGAGTTTCTTCCTGAAGCTATTTTTGATGAGGCATATATTTTAAAAAACGGAAAAGAGATTTCTAGAGTATATATAGAAAAGCACAACGTTTCTATTCATAATAAGAATACTTGGCAAGAAACTATGGTTTTTCTCAATGAAACCATGCTGCAATTTGAAGCTTTTTATTATGAGTACGAAGATTTTATTAAGGCTTGACTTCGACAAGCTCAGTCAGCTTTAATTTTTGACATATTAGACCTGTTGAATGTTAGATTTGTAGACTGTTTATATTTATTACACTTTCTTAATTACGTATGTGACAATTCCCCATATAAGCAATTGCTTGTCTTTAGTAATCTTAATGGGTTTGTATTTGTCATTGGCAGGCATTAAATAAATACAGTCGTTTGTTATTTTTAAACGTTTTACTGTAAATTCACCATCTACATAACATACTGCAATTTTTCCATCTTTGGGAGAAATACTTTTATCTATGACTAATAAATCATCATGATCTAATCCTGCACCAATCATTGACTCGCCATTAACTCTTGCATAATAGGTACTTTGTTTATCCTTGACTAATTCTTCGTCCAAACTGATGCGCTTGTTTCTAAAATCGTCTGCTGGTGAGGGAAATCCCGCAGAGATTCCTGCTTCTACAAATTCGAGTTGTGTATTTCCTTGTCGCGTTTTGTAGAATGTTAACAATTTGTCATTTTCTTCCTTCTTCATCATGTGTACAAAATTAAATCGTAGCACAGTTTAAAACAATAATGTCTTTAAATTTTGTGGTGTATTCGGGAGATAAGTAAGCTTGTCGCATTTTCCAAGTGCGCTGTAAATCTTGGTTTCCCATCTTAATTTTTTGCACACCATACTTTCCATTTAGGGCATCCATAGCTGCCATTAATTTTTTGTGTTTCGGGTTTTCATTTTGAAATAAATCAAGCTGTAATGCATTCGTATCAACAAGTCCTGTAAGAATAACACCTGCTCTTTTATAGGCTATTCCGGGTTTGTATATATCGGCAAGTGCTTTTAAAGCATATTGATTGATAATAAGTGTTGAATTGGTAGCATAGGGTAAGGTAAGCACCCTTTTTGATCTGACATAGACATTATTGTGCTTGTTTCGATCGCTTCTAAGAAATACCATGATTACATTGCAGGAAGAATTTTGTCCTCTTAATTTTTCAGCACAACGAGAAGCGAATGTCACAATACGTTCTTTTAGATTTTCGCGATCTGAAAAGGTAAATTCAAAGCTTCGAGTGGTCGCAATGGCCTTTTTGTGCACTACAGATTCTTCAAGTTGAATAGTAGGCTTTCCTTCTAAATCTTTTTTGAGGCGTAATCCTATAATTGACATGTTTCGTTTTACCCAATCATCAGCAAGTTGCGTAAACTCATATGCCGTGTGTACATTTTTGTTTTCCAAGCGCTTGGTATTACCTACTCCGATTCCCCAAATAGCTTTTACAGGAAGCCATTTAAGCATTTTGATGCGTTTTTCTTCAGAATCAATTACGTGACAGCCTTGGGTTTGTTCAGGAAATTTTTTGGCAATATTGTTGGCTGCTTTGGAGAGTGCTTTTGTAGGAGCAATTCCGATACTAACAGGAATTCCTGTGCGCTGATAAATGTATTGTTTGATATGAAGACCAACGACTTGATAGTTTTCTGAATATGGTAATTTGACAAAGGCTTCATCAATACTATATACTTCTACTTCTGGAGAAAAATCTTCTAGAAGTTTCATTACTCGTTCGCTCATATCTCCATATAGTGAATAGTTGGAGGAACGGATTTGTATATTTTTTTCAGCAATAAGTGTTTTGTATTTGAATAGTGGTGCACCCATCGGAATTCCTAAAGCTTTTACCTCTTTACTTCTAGAAATTACACATCCATCATTATTTGATAGAATTGCCAACGGTTTATCTATTAAGCTTGGATCGAAAGCTCTTTCGCAAGAAGCATAAAAACTGTTACAGTCAATTATTGCATACATATTTAAGGGGAATTTTGTATAAAAATACATGCTAACCGTTTTTTTTAGAAGCTAAAAAAACTAATATTCCTGTCTTTGCAGTAAAAAAAAAGCAACCCGAAGGCTGCTTTTTTGGTTTTATGTGAGATCGTTTTATTTTGGATCTAGTATTGCATCAATACGTTCAATAGCATCACGCAAGTGAATTTTGCTCATAGTATCACTTGTACGACCAATTGCGTTTCTGATATTATTTTTTAACGTAGTTAGTTCAGCACGAACTACAGCTCTTAAGTCAGACTGACTTGTGTTTAATGCTGTAGATTTTACATAGGCACCGCCTCTACTTTTACTTTGATTTTCAGCAGTCATTAAATATGCCAATCTGTCAATATGTGCTCTTTGTAAGTTACGACGATACGCATCAATTTTTTTACCAGAACGTAACTCAGTCCAGATTCCGTTACGTAAATCACGCATCATGTCTAAAAATTTATATGCATCATTTTCATTGAGCGTTTCATTTTCCATAACACGTGCAAGTCTTCCTAAACTTAAAATTCTATTTAATGTACGAACTTGCATTCCGCGAATACGTTCAACAGCTCCAGAATATTGAGTTTTTTCGAAAATGTCTTGATTAATTAACCAATTTGGCGTTTGGAACAATTGCTCATTAATGAATTGCAAAGCTCTTTTTTGATTTACTTTGTCAACATGAGTATATACAGCTCCTTCTTGATCGTATGTTTTGTAGTGTTCGTATACACCTCCAATATTTGAGGAAACATGTCCCATATAACGATTAAACTGCCCTAATACTTGTCCGTACATTTCTTCCAAATCGTCATAATTTTTACCATCTTCTGCTGTCCACTTAATCAAATTAGGAACAATTCGCTTTAAGTTTTTAATACCATAATCACTAGCTTTCATTGCGTCGTCACCAAGGTCTTCTGTTTGCGAACTTGGATCAACTACATCTCCTACTTGTTGGTGTCCGAATCTGTATAAAGGATCTCCATCTTTTTCAAGAATCCATTTGTCTAAAATTGCTTTTTCTTCTTCTCCTGTTTTTGCTTCTAATATAGGACGATATCCCCAATTGATTGCATATTTATCATATGGTCCAATATTTGGCATTAAGGCTACTCCTTCATCTCCTGGTTGCGCTACATAATTAAAACGTGCATAATCCATAATAGATGGAGCTGTTCCAAACTTTTTGGTAAATTCAGCATCTCTTAATTTATCTACTGGATAAGCTGCACTACTTCCCATATTGTGAGGCAAACCTAAAGTATGACCAACCTCGTGTGCAGATACGAAACGAATTAATCGTCCCATTACTTCATTTTTAAATTCTAGAGATTGTGCCTCTGGGTTGATTGCTGCAGTTTGTATAAAGAACCAATTTCTTAATAGACTCATTACATTATGATACCAATTGATATCACTTTCTAATATTTCTCCACTTCTTGGATCACTTACGTGTGGTCCGTTTGCATTTGGAATTGGTGATGCCAAATAACGTACCACCGAATAACGAACATCTTCAGGGCTCCAGTCTGGATCTTCTTCAACAGTAGGAGGGTCTTTAGCTATAATTGCATTTTTAAACCCTGCTGCCTCAAATGCAACTTGCCAATCTTCAATACCTTGCTTAATGTATGGTTTCCACTCTTCTGGTGTAGCTCTATCAACATAATAAACAATTGGTTTTTTGGGTTCTACTAGCTCCCCTCTTTTAAATTTTTCAATATCTTCTTCCTTAACTTCTAGTCTCCAACGATCTAAAAAAGTTATGGTTTTACTTTTTTGAGCTTTAAGTCCGTAATCAATTTGATTGCTAGTGAACCAACCTACACGCTCATCAAAATAGCGTCTTTTCATTGGTTCTTTTGGCAATAATATCATAGAATTGCTCATTTCAACCGAAATAGAACCAACACTTTCGTTTGACGGTGGTGCGCCCGCATTATATGTTTTGATGTGACGTGCTTCAATATTTAATGGATAACTTTTCAGCTTATCAATATACGATCTTGAATCATCTAATCGAGTAATTTTGTATTGTCTTCTTCTAAATTGAGGAATCCCTAATGTACTTATATCCTTTGAAAATAAAGGTGTTACATCAATAACTGTATTTAAAGAGTCTTTACTAAACGCTTTAATAGGAAATGCATATAAAATAGGTTCAAAATTAGAGTTGACCACCGCTTCATAAACTGGCAAAGAATCTGCCGCTACTACTCTGTGTGAAACAACTCTTAATAAAACTTGCTTTTTATTCTTCTCCCAACGTAGTACTTGCGTATTCTGTTTTCCTCCTCCAAAACCTAAGCCTGAAGCAGTTTTAGCAATTCTTGTAACCATTAACATTTCTCTATTAAAAAGAGAATCTGGTATTTCATAGTAATATTTATCGTCTAATTCATGAACAGTAAATAACCCTGAATCACTTTTAGCATCTTTAGTAATAACTTTACTATATGGCTGAATGCCACCTTTTTTTGGCATCTTAGAAGGTTGTTTTGCCGAAGCTGTTGCTCCTTTTTTACTTGCAGAAGCCTTTTTAGCCGTCGAACAAGAAGTAACAGAAATCAGCAAAATCCCCAAAAGAAATAATGGTAATTTTCTTAACATAGATTTGATTAATTAGTTTTCTGCGTTAAATTAACAATAAGCATAGACTAATTGACTATTTACGGAAGACTTTAAGATATCTTTAACTTGATTTTAAGGAATAG
>NZ_LBMH01000010.1 GCF_001005305.1 Kordia zhangzhouensis | reverse complement strand
CAAAGACATTTTTGAAGATTCTATTCCTGGTATTAGTCTTGAAAAAGCTCAGAGAGAATTATTAAATAATAGAAAAGCTACTCATACAGTTATAGCTATAATAGATTCTCCAATCGATAAAGACCATGAATATGTGAAAGATTATATTTGGGTAAATAAAGGAGAAATTCCAAATAACAATATTGATGATGATGCTAATGGATATGTAGACGATATTCATGGATGGAATTTTCAAGGAAATTCACAGGGTGAGAATATTTCTTTCATGCACATGGAATATACAAGAATCATAAGAAAATTTGATTCTTTGTTTAAAAACAAAAGTTCGGAAGAGATAGAGGAAAATGAAAAAGATACATACGAATCGTATCAGAAGGCAAAAGAATATTATTCAGATAGGTTAGCAAAATCAAAGCAAGCTGAACAATATTATACAATGATTTATAAAGCTTACTACAAAGCAAAAGATCAATTGTCTCCATACTTAAAAAATGACTTTTCCAAAAGCAAATTAGATAGTTTAAAGAATATGCATTCAGAAGACAAACCTTTACAGGATGCTATTTTTAACTACAATACATTTAGTCAATTTACATCTGAAGAAGTCATAGACATAAGTTACATCATTTACTCAAATCATATAAAAGTGTTGTTGAATACTGAATATGATGAGAGGGAGAAGAAAAGGGATAATCCAAATGATTTATCTGATAGATTCTACGGTAACAATAATGTAAGTCATAGCTTGGATATTCTGACACACGGAACCAATGTTGTTGCGCCTATGATAAATTATGATTCTAAAAATGACACAATCAGAGGTATATCTTCATCTAATCGAATTATGCCTATAAGTATTTCGGGTTACGGAGATGAACATGACAAAGATATCGCCTTAGCTATTCGCTATGCAGTAGACAATGGAGCAAAAGTAATTAATTTGAGTTTTGGTAAAAGATTGTCTTTACACAAAGAATGGGTTTTTGATGCCTTAAAATATGCGGATGAACACGATGTTTTGATAGTTTCATCTGCAGGTAACAATAGTATGGATTTGGATGTTGTGAATGACTATTATCCGAACGATAACGTTAATAATGGTCAAGAAGTTTCAAGAAATTTTTTATTGATCGGATCATCATCGTTCAGTGTTAATGATAGCTTAGTCTGTAATTTTTCAAATTACGGAAAAAAAGATGTTGACATATTTGCTCCAGGAGAAAAGATAGCAACACTGCTCCCTTTCAATATATATACGTACGAAAGGGGCACTTCAATGTCTGCTTCTATAACGTCAGGTATTGCAGCTTTGATTTTTTCTTACTATCCCAACCTAACCGCCGCAGAAGTGAAACAAATTATTATGGAATCGGGTGTTTCTTTCGACATTATGGTTAAGAAACCCTCTGCTAGTAATGAAAAAGAACTTGTTCCCTTTAGTTCGCTATCCAAATCCGGCAAAATAGTCAATGCCTACAACGCTTTGTTGCTTGCGGAAGAGGTTTCAAAGAAAAAGAAGCGGAAGAAAAGAACTAACTAATTATTAAGTAATAGAAAAAGCGAAAGAGCTTTTTATTAACTTAAAGAGAAACTTATCTTAGTATAAAAATTTAGACTTGAAATCTATTCAACATATAGTATGGTTTTCGATTTGTTGTCTTATTTCTGCCTGTGTAACAGTACAAATAGGAAATAACTATTCTGAGTCAATTACCATTACGCATGCAAAAAAACAACCACTTACTAAAAATGAAATACAACACTGGCATTTCAAGAATATTTTTAATGATACTATACCAGGAATAAGTTTAGATAAAACATATAAAAAGCTTCTAAAAGATAAAAAGTGTGATACTATTGTCATAGCCGTAATTGATACTGAACTTGATATTGATCACCCTGATTTAAAAAATCAGATATGGACAAATACGGATGAAGTTCCTAATAATGGATTAGACGATGACAACAACGGTTATATAGACGATATGCACGGTTGGAATTTTTTACAAACAATGATAGGAGGGGATATTCAATACTCTAAATATGAATTTATTAGAGTTATAGAAAGAGATGAAAAAGAATTTATAAATAAAACATTAGAAAGTATACCTAAGAATTTAAAGAAACGATTTAAAGAGTATAAACGAGCTATTAGAACATATGAAAAAGAAAAAGAATATGTGATGAATGATATTGAAACTTATAGACGTATAAAGTATAAGTTTATAGAAGCAGATTCTTTATTGAAAAAATATTTCCCTACTAAAAATTACACGATATCACAGTTAGATTCGTTAGCTACAGAGATTAGTGACTCAGTATTGAAAGTAAGGGTAAGCTACATGAAATATTATTTGAAGAATGGTATAGATGTAGAATGGACAAATAATGGAATAAAAGAGGAGAAAAAAAAACTAGCTACAATATTAAATTTTAATTATAACGACAGAAAAAATCAAAGAGACAATATAGATAATCTTAGTGATAGAGATTATGGAAATAATAATATACAAGGAACTAAAAAAGGTAATCATGGTACAAAGGTAGTGTCAATCTTGGCAGCTACTCGTAATAATAATTTAGGAATAGATGGAGTTACAAACACTGTAAAGGTAATGTTTCTAGGCGTGGCTCCTTTTGGTAATGAACACGATAAGGATATCACACTAGCCATTCGTTACGCAGTAGATAATGGAGCAAAAATCATTAACATGAGTATTGGAAAAGAATTCTCAACACATCCAGAATGGATAAAAGAAGCTTTGTTATATGCACAAAGTAAAGATGTACTTGTTGTTTCTTCTGCGGGTAATAAAAGTTATAATTTAGATACAGAGTTTGATTTTCCAGATGATTACGATGACAAGGGCGAATATGTAGATAATTTTATAAAAGTTGGGGCAAGCTCGTACAAGGCTGACTCTACATTAGTGTGGTTGTCTTCAAATTACAGTGTAAAGAATGTTGATGTTTTTGCGCCTGGACATAAAATTCATTGTTTAACTCGCGACGGGTGGCATAATTCTTCAGGTACTTCCTTTGCATCTGCGATTGTAACAGGTATTGCGGCTTTAATTCGATCATATTATCCAAATTTGTCTTCAATTGAAGTTAAAGAGATTATTTTAAAATCAGGAATTTCTTTTGATGTAAACGTAATAAAACCTTATCCTTATGGAGAAAAACAACCAGAAGAAAGAATTCCTTTTCAATTGATGTCCAAATCAGGCAAAATAGTTAATGCTTACAACGCCTTGCTGATGGCGGAAGAGGTTTCAAAGAAAAAGAAGCGAAAGAAAAGAACGAACTAGATAGTAAATATTTTTTACCTTAAACAGGGTGTCAAGATATACAAAAGCATATGAGAAGATAGTTATATAAGAATACGAAAAAAGATTCCTTTCAATTATAAAAAAAGAGAGCCTTGGCTCTCTTTTTATTTTCTATAAAAATTCCTAAGAAGGAGTTGTAAAAGTTATGGTTAAAAAGTCCGTTAAACAAGTTGTTTGAAAACATGTAAGTTGTGAAGTGCAATCGGAAGCCATTTTTCCACCAGAGATATCTTTAGAAGAAAAATTAGAAACAGATTTTTTGTTAAGATTTAGTGTTTTAAGACTCTTTTTTTTCATAATAAAAAATTTAAAATGTTAATGATTCTACTAAGTAAATAAAACTATTTTAGATACCCAAAGAGTCTCAACAAAGTTTATTAAAAATGTACTATTAATTGTTATCGAATTAAATGAATACTAATGGTCGGAATTTCATCGCTAGGAAAGTGATACGAGTGTGTAGAATCAATAGTAATACCGGCAAGATGAATGGCTTCTAAGAAAATAGCCAACTCTACAATGTATTGATCAGAAAAACCATGCGTAACATCATAAGCCGTACATGGTGTTTTTCCTAAGTTGGCAGCTACAATTTCTGGAGCAACGGTATGCAGCTCAATAAAAAGCAAACCATGTTTTTGAATGTAAGGCTTCCATTTTTGAAAATGCTCTATTAAACTTTGTGCAACATCAATAGTATGTAATTGTTTTCCTCGATGTGCAAAAGCGCCAGAAGAGAGCAATTTTCCTTTGTATACTTCTTTTGGTTTGTTAAAGGGACGATTATGATCTAAAAATGAGCGAACGTTAAGAAGGTCTTCCAGTTTGACATTGTATAACTTTTGCAGTTTTTTGTCAATCTCAGCAGGATTTCCAATGTCGCCCCATACAACTTCTGCCCACACATTGGCCTTTTCCAAATTCCGTTTGGTACTCAGTAGAGCTTCTTTGTTATAATCGGCTCCAATCAAAATCAATTGATTCGTTTCTAAATCATTTCTTCGCGTGGTATGATTCCATATCAAATCAAAAATATGCTCCAATAACGCACCATTCCCACAGCCAACATCAATAATTCCTTTGGGTTGTTTTGCGAGAGGCTTATTAAAAATATCAATTAAAACAGCATCAAACTTATTGAAATATGTAGCATGTGAGCCGCCGCTTCCCCACACATTAATACCGCGAAATACGTGTTGTTCATTTCCTAAAGAATCCTGTTGGAAAAAGGGTAAAAAATCACCTGTCAAATAGGTTTCAGTATGACGCATAATGGGTATATATGAGGTAGTTACGCCATACGCATAGCTCTTAGTAATTAAAAACACTCCTTTTGCCGTAAAATTATTACCATCATGAAGTTCCAATAATTGTAACACTTTTTGAAGTGATATATCTTCCAAAAAAGTTGTAGACGTTACATTTTTTAAATCAGCATGATATCCCAAATACACCAACAAAGGCGCTACTAAAACGCCTTCCAAATGAGAAGAAACTTCTTGTTGAAAATACAAGTCATTTTTCAATTTCTCTTTGGTTGTAAACCAGTATTCTGCATACTCAATTAAAGTATCTATTTTGGGTAATGGAAACTGAAAAGACGCTTGTAACAAGTTGTAATAGTAGTCAAAAAGACGATTAAAATGTATATAATGCACTATGTGTTGCTGAAAATCTTGAAACTTAGGAGTGATTTCAATACGTACTTCATCATTTGTGACGGTATACTTTAAAATGCCTTGTGATGCTAAACTACGAAGAGAAATATTTAAATATCCTGCGTGAAACGGTGGAAAATTTTCAATAATCTTTCCTAGAGTAGTAGACGTTGCACGCGCCAAATAATCAAAAACGCCATATTTTTCCAGTACAGAAATTGAAGCCGTAATAGCAATTCCATCTTGATGTTTAAATAATAAGGATCGAAAGGCGCGCTTTTGTTCTCTGGTCAAGCTCATATTACTAAATATAAGGAATTTTCAAATACAGCAGAAAAGAAAAAGAACTGAAGAATTTGTTTCTTCAGTTCTTTTAAAAAAGGTTGTATACTAAATTATGTACTAACCATTCACATCACATACGTCTCCTGGGAATTTAGTGGGAGGCAGAGGTTCGGGTTTTGGAGGAATAGGACAAAACTTTACGGTTTCTGGCCAAAAAGAATCTTCCCCTCCGTTTATGTTTTGTAACATCTTTAAACTAGAAATTGTTTTTTTATGTAACGATAAATTTTTCAATGTTTGTTTTTTCATGATATAACGTTTTACTATTTATATCCTCAAGTTAAGTAATGCAAGAGTGATATAGAAGATTGAATTTCCGAAAAGCAGTTTTGAATTGCTATAATAGAAAAAGGTAAAATTAGATTCCCTTCGGAATCGCATCAATTAATTTTTGAGTGTAAGATGATTTAGGATGCGCATATATAGCATCAGCTTCTCCTAGTTCTTCCATTTGTCCAGCATTCATGACCAACAATTGATCTGAAATATACTTCACCACCGCTAAATCGTGTGAAATAAAAATGTAGGTAAAACCAAAATTATCTTTAAGCTCATTTAGTAAATTTAACACTTGCGCTTGCACAGATATATCTAATGCAGAAACCGATTCGTCACAAATAATAAGCTTAGGTTGAAGTGCAATGGTTCGTGCAATACCAACTCGTTGCCGTTGGCCTCCTGAAAACTCGTGTGGATATTTTCCATAATGTGAAGCATCCAAACCAACGCGTTCCAATAATTCTAATACTTTTTCTTTCCGCTCAGAATTGGTTGCATATAATCCATGTACTTTCATAGGTTCTAAAATTGCAGCACCAATAGGAATACGTGGATTAAGTGAGGCAAACGGATCTTGAAAGATAATCTGGATTTCTTTGCGTAAATTTCTAATCTGATCTGTTGCTAATTTGGTAATATCAACACCTTTATATAAAATTTGCCCTTCAGAAGCTTTGTGAAGTTGTAAAATAGTATTTCCTAAAGTAGATTTTCCACAGCCAGATTCACCAACTAGCCCTAAAGTTTCTCCTTCATATAAAGAAAAACTCACATTGTTTACAGCTTTCACTTCTGTAGATTTTCCAAAAATACCTGCTTTGCTGTAAAATGACTTTGATACATTTCGCACTTCGAGTAAAGGAGGTTTTTCATATAGTTTGGCATGGCGTTTTGCACGCTCATCTGCAGAAACAACCTCAGTAGAAATAGTTCCGTTTAAAGCATCTTGAATTGTAGGTAGTTTTTTCAACCGAACTTCTAAAGAAGGTTTAGATTGCAATAGTGCTTTGGTATACGTATGTTGTGGTGTATGAAAAATTGTAGTTGTGTTTCCTTTTTCTACAATATTTCCTTGATACATAACGACTATTTTATCAGCTATTTCACTTACAAGTGATAAATCATGCGATATAAAAATAATACCCATTTGAGTTTCTTGCTGCAAGTGTTTTAATAAATGGATGATTTCTTTTTGAACAGTTACATCCAAGGCTGTTGTAGGTTCATCTGCAATAAGGAGTTTGGGTTTGCAGGCAATAGCCATCGCAATCATTATGCGTTGTTTTTGCCCACCACTCAATTGATGAGGATACGAACGGTACATTTGCGAAACTCTAGGGAGTTTTACTTTTTCGAATAAGGATAAAACAGTTGTTTTGACTTCTTTTTTTGAACATATTTTATGTTGTAAAAGAACTTCTTCTACCTGTTTTCCACACGTCATTGAAGGATTGAGTGAGCTCATTGGTTCTTGGAAAATCATCGATATTTCATTTCCACGCAAGTGCTGAAAAGCTTTATTAGAAAGAGAGGCTAGATTTTTTCCTTCATATAGTATTTCGCCTGAGATTTTTACATTTTTTTTAGGCAATAAACCCAATACGGCAAGAGAAGATACAGATTTTCCACTTCCCGACTCGCCAACAATTCCTAGAATTTCATTTTGTTGTAATGTATATGAAACTCCATGGATGACTTCATTTCCTTTAAAAGAAACACGTAAATTTTTAATCTCTAGTAATTTACTCATGATTCAAAATTACGCTTTTGAAATGAATTACATTGAATAAGTTGGTGATTAAAAAATTAGTATAAAAAAGTGTAATTCATCGAAAAATTTGCAAAACATTTAAAATATTAATAAAAAATTAACACTTTTGCGACGAATTAATGAAAATTAATCAATAATAAACAAATAATGATATGTATAATTCACCTAAACTACATATTATTTATACAGTTCTTTTTCATTAAAAAATTAATTAACTAACACCAAATTAGCACATGAAAAACAAGTACTTTTCTATGGGGCTACTCGCCTTCGGAATGTTTTTTGCGCAAAGTACATTTGGACAAACTGACGCTGAAAAGCAAAAAATTGTAAGTCAGTATGATGTACAACAGCTAGGAACATTACAAAACAAATTTACAGCTGTACAAGCTCAAGAAAAGCAAAATGCGATTCGACTTGCACAGCAAAATGGTTGGGACATAAAAAAAACCTTACCAGACGGAACTCTTATTGAATTACAAAAAGTAACGGCAGATGGTCAACCTATTTACTACACGACTTTCAATGTTGATGCTGCGCGTTCTACAAGAACGAACTACTTAAATGCAGGTGGCGGATTAGGATTGAACCTTATGGGACAAAACATGACTGCCCATGTATGGGATGGGGGAATTGCTAGAGCATCTCACCAAGAATATGATGGACCAGGAGGAACCAATCGATTTTCTGCGGGTGACTCCGGATCATTAAATTACCATTCGGCTCACGTAACAGGGACTATTATGGCATCTGGAGTAGTTGCCAATGCAAAAGGAATGGCACCACATGCAAGCGCAGTAGGTTATGACTGGAACAGTGATAAAGCTGAAGCTACTGCTGAAGCGTCTAGCGGAATGTTAATCTCAAATCACTCTTATGGTTTTAGAGGAGATCTTGTTCCTGATTATTATTTTGGAGCTTATATTGACGAATCAAGAGATTGGGACGAAATTCTTTTTAATGCGCCAAACTATTTGATGGTAGTTGCTGCAGGTAACGACGGAAACCAAAATAGCTATAATGGAAGTCCTTTAGATGGAAATAGCTCTTATGATAAATTAACAGGGCATTCAACAGCAAAAAATAACTTAGTTGTTGCTAATGCGCAAGATGCTAATATTGATGGAAGTGGAAACCTAGTTTCGGTATCTATTAAT
This sequence comes from Kordia zhangzhouensis, assembly GCF_001005305.1. Classification (GTDB taxonomy): domain Bacteria; phylum Bacteroidota; class Bacteroidia; order Flavobacteriales; family Flavobacteriaceae; genus Kordia; species Kordia zhangzhouensis. The sequence continues at coordinate 111,107 of NZ_LBMH01000010.1, read as the reverse complement.
AGTTCTAGTAGTGAAGGACCAACAGATGATTATCGTATCAAGCCTGATATTACAGGAAATGGAACTTCTGTATATTCTACATATGAAACGAGTGATACAGCGTATAATTCAATCACAGGAACATCAATGGCATCGCCTAATGTTGCGGGTTCTTTATTATTGTTACAACAACATGCTAATAATACGAATGGTTCGTATATGCGTGCTGCAACTTTAAAAGGGTTGGCATTACATACCGCAGATGATGCTGGGTCTAATGGACCTGATGCTATTTTTGGTTGGGGATTATTAAATGCAAAGCGTGCCGCAGAAACAATTACTAATAACGGAAACGAATCTAAAATTGAAGAGCTAACCTTAACTTCTGGTCAATCATATACAGTTACAGTTGATTCTGATGGTGTAAGTCCATTGTTAGCATCTATTTCTTGGACAGATCGACCAGGAACAGCAACTACAGCGACAAACTCATCTACAGCAGTATTAGTAAATGACCTAGATATTAGAGTAACTCAAGGAGGAACTACGTATAGTCCGTGGAGGTTAACTGGTGTAACGACAAATGGAGTAGGAGACAATACTGTAGATCCTTACGAAAGAGTTGATATTTCAGGAGCTTCAGGAACGTATACTATTACGGTAACACACAAGGGTTCTTTAGTAGGAGGAAGCCAAAACTTTTCTTTAATTGTTACTGGATTATCAGGAACACCTGTAGTATGTAATGCTACTACGCCAACAGGAGTATCTACATCTGGAGTAACTGACTCAGAAGCAACGGTTTCTTGGACAGCAGTTCCTGGTGCTACTTATGATGTAAGATATCGTCAGGTAGGAACTACTTCTTGGATTACCAATGCAGTTACAGGAACTTCTACTACTTTAAGTGGATTGTCTGCTACTACACAGTATGAAGTGCAGGTGCGCAGTAAATGTACTAGTGGAAATTCATCATATAGTACTTCTGTTAACTTTACAACTACTGAGTTCCAATTAAATTATTGTGCTTCTAATGGAAATAGTGTTGCTGATGAGTATATTGGCAGAGTACAATTAGGAACGTTAGATCACAGCTCAGGAGCTTCATCAGGAGGTTATGGAGATCATACTTCAGAATCTACTTCATTAACAAAAAATCAATCGCATACCATTACAATTACACCAACTTGGACAGGAACCACATATAGCGAAGGATATAGTGTTTGGATCGATTATAACCAAGATGGTGATTTTAGTGATGCTGGAGAGCAAGTTTGGACACAGGCAGCTACACAAACAACACCTGTAAGTGGATCGTTTACAGTGCCTTCTTCTGCAACTAATGGAGCTACTCGTATGCGTGTTTCTATGAAATATAATGGTGTGCCAACAGCATGTGAATCATTCTCTTATGGAGAAGTAGAAGATTATACTGTAAATATCACTGCAGGTGTTGTTGATACGGTTGCTCCAGTTATTACATTAAATGGAGCTGCAACAATCAATTTAACAGTAGGAGATTCATTTACAGATCCAGGAGCTACAGCGACCGATAATATTGATGGAGATCTTACATCTAATATTGTTGTAACAGGCTCTGTAAATACTTCTGTAGAAGGAACTTATACGCTTAACTATAATGTAAGTGATGCTGCAGGAAACGCTGCAACTCAAGTGTCTAGAACAGTTATTGTTACGGCACCAGCTACAGGCGGTTGTACAAGTGGAATATCTTCTTTCCCTTATAGTGAAGGATTTGAAAATACGTTAGGAGCATGGTCACAATCTTCGGCAGATGATATTGATTGGACTATAGATGCTTCAGGAACACCTTCTGGTAGTACTGGACCTTCAAGTGCTTCACAAGGAACTTACTATGTGTATGTTGAAGCTTCGGGAAGTGGTACAGGATATCCAAATAAGCAAGCAATTTTAAATTCGCCATGTTTTGATCTTAGTGGAGAAACACAAGCAACTTTTGCGTTCAAATATCACATGTATGGAGCAGCTGATATGGGAACAATTGCTTTAGAAGCAAGCGATGATGATGGAGCAACTTGGACTTCATTATGGAGTGAATCTGGAAACAAAGGAAACTCATGGTTATCTGCAAGTGTTGACTTATCTGCATATGTAGGAGGAACTGTTCAACTTCGTTTCAACAGAGTTACAGGCTCTACTTGGCAAGCAGATATCGCAATTGATGATGTAAGCCTTACCACAAGTGGAGGAAGTGGACCATCATGTTCAAATGTGTCTTTATCAATCACTTTTGATAATTACCCAGAAGAAACTGCATGGCAAATTACGAATAGTGGTGGACAAGTAGTAGCTTCTGGTGGAACTTATGGCTCTCAAGCAGATGGCTCTACTTTGAATATTGCAGTTGGATGTTTGGATGATGGATGTTATGATTTCACTATTACAGATACTTATGGTGACGGAATCTGTTGTACGTATGGAAATGGTTCATTTACCTTAACAAATAATGATACAGGAGCAACGTTAGCTTCTGGAGGATCATTTACATCATCAGATACAACAAACTTCTGCTTAACAGCAACGACAAATGCAACGACTGATGACATAAGATATGCAACTACAGCTATTGATACACAATCAGCTTTTGAAGTTCAAATTTATCCAAACCCTGTAAAAGGAGGCGTATTAAATGTTACAACTTCTCAAGAAAATGCAAGTTATACAATCACTAATATGATGGGACAACAAGTAGCAAAAGGAAACTTAACTGCTAGAACTGTTGATGTTTCTTCATTGCGAAGTGGTGTGTATATGATTCAAATAAATGCTGAATCACAAACAGTAACTAAGAGATTCATCAAGCAATAATAATTGATAAATTTTAGAGTGCTTAAAAGCTCAAGCAATATTGCTTGAGCTTTTTTATATGCAAATAATTTCTAATAATAATATTCTTATATTCGAACGGCGAATTATTATTAGTATATGATACATTCTTCTTCAACTGAGCAAAAACCAATCAAGATTCTATATATCATCATCTTGGTGCTAACGTTTGGATGTGTGTATACGTTTATTTTTGATTCAAAAGTAAGTTTGGTTGGGGACAATGCAAGCTATTATATTTTAGGTAACGCACTCGCTGATGGAGCAGGTTATACTAATATTCATCATCAGGAAAAAGAGGCTCATTATCATTATCCGCCAGGTTATCCTTTACTGATAGCTGGTATATCACGTATTTTGGGTGATGATATAGTTACAATCAAAATAGCCAATGGAATTTTCTTTATTGGAGCAGTATTGTTGCTCTTTTTTATAATAATAAAACTCACCGCAAATAATCACATAGCTTTTGTAAGTTGTTTGTTAGTACTGATGAATTATCATTTAGTAGGATACACAACGATTATGATGAGTGAAATGCCTTTTTTATTTTTTTCATTAGTATCTCTGTGGCTATTCTTTACGGTTGATTTTTCAAAAAAAATATATACCAATACAGTATTTATAGCACTAACCCTATGTGTCATGTTCACATTTTATATTCGCTCTACAGGGTTAGCGCTCATTGCTAGTATCGCTTTTTTTCTAGTAGTACAAAAACAGTGGAAATATGCATTGACTTTTATAGGTAGTTGTATAATTCTCTACTTTCCTTGGTGGTGGCGAAGTCAAAACACTATGGGAAATTCGTATCTAAATCAGTTAGTATTAAAAAACCCATATAAACCTGAACTTGGTACAATGGGTTTTACAGATTTACTCGAAAGAGTTTTTATAAATTTTGAACGGTATATCACCAAAGAAATTCCTTCGAGCATGGCTACGAATGTAGATAGTATATACACCGGAAGTGACACTTCTTTTACAGCATGGCTCATAGGATTTATATTAATAACTGGAATTACAATTGGGATTTTAAAACTTCCTAAATTTAGAGCTTTCATTGCAGTATACATAGTAACATTTGTTTCCTTATTGTTGCTGTGGCCAAGTGTTTGGTATGGTGTACGATTTATATTGCCACTTATTCCGTGTTTGCTTTTTTTATTTGTAGTAGGAACGATTACTTTTTTAAAGTGGATAACAGTTCAAATAATCCCTAAAAAACAGAAAATAGTATTGCCTATTTTAGTATCTCTACTTGTAAGCGTTTGGATTTTTCTATACGGAGTTACTTCGATACAAAAATTACATACCCAAGCTATAGAAACGTATGCAGCTAATTATAAAAATTATTTTGAGCTTGCAACTTGGGTTCGTGATCAAGCTCCTAGTGAAACAGTTACTTGTGTACGGAAAGAAGGCTTATTCTATTTATTCTCAAAAAAATACGTAACAAATTATCCTAAAACAACCAATAAAGAGGCATTACTAGAGCATCTGAAAGCCAAAAATGTAACGTATGTAGTTGTAGAACAATTAGGCTATTCTTCTACGGCTCGATATTTGGTTCCTGCAATTGATCGATATCCTAATAAGTTTAAAGTTATAAAAGAACTTTCCAATCCTAATACATATTTAATGAAGTTTACACCTGAATTTGGTTATTCGGGTAGCTGGAAAGATGATATGCGAAACGGCTATGGCATATATGTTTGGGAAGATGGGCAAAAGTATGAAGGCTATTGGAAGGATGATGTACGTCATGGAAAAGGAACCGTGTATTTTCAGAATGGAGAATCACTTTCTGGAACTTGGAAACAAGGAAAATTAGAAGGAGAAGTCATTAAAAAAGATGCTAATGGACAAGTAATTGAAGTAAGCATGTATGCGAACAACCAAAAAGTTCAAGGGAATGATAAAACCAACTAAACTTTCCATAATCATTCCTGTTTATAATGAATCGGCAACGGTTTTGATGATTTTAGAAAAAATAATTGCCGTTCAGTTACTTAATAATATTCAAAAAGAATTAATCATTGTTGACGATTGCTCTACGGATGACTCCCAACAGTTGATACATCATTTTATAAAAGAAAACTCGTTTGTAACCATCCATTTTTATGAACATATAAAAAATAAAGGAAAAGGTGCATCAATTCAAACAGGGATTAGTCATGCCACAGGTGATTTTTTGATTGTTCAAGATGCTGATTTAGAATATGATCCTAATGAATATAATGTGCTTTTAGAACCTATTTTGCAAAATGAAGCAAACGTAGTATATGGTTCTCGTTTTTTTGACGGAAAGTCACGTAAAAAGCTTTTCTTTTGGCAGTATATAGGTAATAAATCGTTGACTATCTTATCTAATATGGTTACTGGGTTTAAGCTCACTGATATGGAAACGTGTTATAAGCTGTTTACAATAGAAATTATACAATCGATAACGCTTACAGAACAACGTTTCGGATTTGAACCTGAAGTTACCGCAAAACTTTCTCGTATACATGGCGTTCGGTTGAAAGAAGTTTCAATTTCTTATTACGGACGAGATTATCATGAAGGTAAAAAAATAGGTTGGAAAGATGCTGTTAGAGCTATTTATTGCATTCTTAAGTACGGATTATTCCGAATGAATTAAACTTAAAAAATGATGGAAAATTATGTTGGAATTTGATAAAACGTAGTTTTAAACATGTAAAATTTCGTTTTCCTCCAGCAAGGCATCATTTCGTAAGCGAAGAAGAATTTGTGCTATTGCAATCACGTCTTTTTCACAATAAGAAATAATTCGATCTATGTCTTGTTCTTCATAATAAACAGTACGTACCTGACTACCATCAATATCATCTTTAGGCGATGGAATTCCTAAAATTTTAGTCATGAGACGTAATGAAGTATAATGTTTATAATCGCCAAATTTCCATAGCTCCATTGTGTCAAGATGAGGAATCTCCCAAGGTTTTTTGCCAAATAAATTCAGTTTGTGAGGTAAAGAAATACGATGAATAATCATACGGCGAGCTATATAAGGGAAGTCAAATTCCTTTCCATTATGAGCGCATAAGACATGATGAGGTCTGTCAAAATGTGATTCGAGTAAAGACTTGAATTCACGAAGTAATTTTTCTTCTTCTCCGTGAAAAGAAGTTGTTCGAAATTGACGAATATCTCCTTTATTTGCAAAATAGCCTACAGATATGCAGATAATTTTACCAAATTCTGCCCAAATGCCTGCTCGATCATAAAATTCTTCTGGAGAAAATTCATCTTTACGCTGATAGGTTGTTTTTTGTTCCCACAAAAGTTTCTCTTCGTCATCTAAATTGTCAAAGTGAGGATATTCAGGAACTGTTTCAATATCTAGAAACAATACATGTGTTAAATTCAATTTTTGTAGCATAAATCTTTGTTTTAGTACGTTTGTGAGTGAAAAATAGGCAGTGTACTAATTAAGATGTGCTTTTTAATCGCTTTTTAAGTTTTTCTTTATAAAAGTTCTTATCAGCAATATACAGCGTTTTAATTACTTCCGCAAAATTCTGTCCATCATGGTTTTTCAAAAAAGTCGTTTTTTCAATGGTCATTTCATGATTTTCTACAATTTGCTCTCGAATTGATTCAATTTCTTCTTCATGAAAAGTAAAATCACAAAATAAATTTTCTTTGGCAGGTCGTTTGTAGTTAATTGTTGCAGCTTTATCCCAAACCACATAGTCGTTTCCCAAAATTTGCATTAATTGTGTCATGTAAATAGGGTCTGTTGCAGCAAACATACTTCCGCCAAAAATGGCACCTACATAATTCTTATTTTTATAGCTTATAGGCACTTTAATAGTCACTTTTTTAAGGTCGTCGCTAATGTGAACAACACGAGCAGTAGTGCGGCGATACATGGGCGATAAGTTAAAGCCGTACTTATAAATGGTAGAAATAGGCAAAAACTTTACTAGTATTTTTTGTAACTGTCTATACATTCTTGATAACTTACGATTGCAAAAAATAAAGATAAAAAAACCACCTCGAAATAAGAGGTGGTTTAAAAATAATAAGAAGTTAAAAATCTTAATTCTCATTTTGCATATGACATTGTGTTCCACACCTTGTATGGTCACTTGCACACCACGTGTTTACAATTGATACTAATCCTCCTTGAATGTGTTGGATTTTTTTAGCATCAACTTTTGCAATCGTTAACTTTCTTAAATTGATTTTCTTTGTTGTTCCTTTTTTCATGATTTTAAAATTTAAAGATGAATAATTTGATTAATAACAAAAGTCTGTGACACAGGGAACATGTTTTGTTTCACATAGAATATCTTTAGATGGACAATTGATATCCCGACTTTTACAAAGAATATCAACAGAAATACATAGAATATCTGTATTATTTTTTCCACCTACAGCAGTTTCTTTAAAGCTGGAAACAATGGTCTTCTGTAATTCTAAATTTTTAAAACTCTTTTTTTTCATTTGAGAATTGTTTTAATGCGTTAAACATGGTTCAAACTTACTCGTATTGAAACTAAAAAAGGGCATGAAAAAAGGGCTGCTACTATCATTTTATAAAATGAAAAGCTACAAATCTTGAGGGCAAGTTTCTTGATTTAAACTTTGATGACTAGGAAGAAGAGTATTAAATTCTGAACCTCCTTTGATAGAATCAAATTGTATAATTACGTTTTTGTTTAATGATAGCTTTTTTAATGTGAGCTTAGTGTTTTCAATGTTTTTCATCATGTTTCATATTAATGTTAATAATGAATATAAATTAATGATGCTTGTTTACTTTTTCCAAATAAGAGGTCTATCATTTTATAAAATGATGTAGGTATTGCTATACCAAAATAGAGTAATACGGTTTAGTTGAAAAGAACGCTCATAGTTTTTTAAGAAGCAGCTTTTACATGCTTATAAGAAGTGTTTTTTAGCAAAGAGAGCAGTTATTTTATGTAGAAAACTCTGTTATATTGTATAACGCAGGTTTATCTTAAATGCTTTTATTCAAGTTTTGAATGTACTCTGAAGGATTAAGACCAGAGTATTTTTTGAAGGCTCTAGTAAAAGTTAACGTACTATTGTATCCGAATTCTATAGCCAATGCACTAATTGCATATTTTCTGTAGGTAGCGTTTTCTTTTAAAGTTAGTAAGGCATGATTAATTTTTAATTCATTCATATATTCTTTAAAGTTTTTGCCTTTATAGTGATTTATGACAGCAGATAGATATGTTGTATTAGTTCCTACCTTTTGAGCTGTTGCACTCAAATCATACGAATTATCTAAAAAGAAATAATTATCTTCTAGACGAGACAATTTTTCTAAAATGATATGAACTGTTTTCTCATCTATTTGTAATGATGAATGTTTGTTAGTACTAACTTTGTTTTCTTTTTTACGACTTTCTAATTGCTTTATTTTAAGCATCAGTGTCTCAAAAGCTTTTTTGTTTTTATAGGCTTTTCTTTTATACAAAAAATACCCTAAAAGCAGGGTAGTCAGCAATAAAATGGCAATTAACAATAAGAAGAAAGATTTCTTTTCGAGTACTTTATTGCTCTTTTTTAAAAAACTAGATTTATACTCATTCTCTATACTATTTAGCACATGTATTTTTTGCGGATCTAACACTTGTTCATACCGTTGTCGGTATTTTTCATAGTAAAAATTAGCATTTTTATAGTCTTCTTTTTTCTTATAACAATTGCTTAAAAGCAGGTATGCATCTAGTAAATTTCTAGTGGAAGAAAATTGGTATTTTTTTTCAAATCCTTTGATGGCTTTTTTTCCAAAATAAATGGCGGTATCATACTCTTGCTTCATTAAGTAGTTTTTGCCTTTATAAAGATCACACTCTAAAGAAAAGCTATGAATTTTAAGTGAGTCTTGTATATTTTTAGCAGCTTTAAAATGCAATAAAGATTCATCAAATTTTTTGCTGAGAAAAGAAATAATTCCTTGGTTGGTTAACAAATGACCTTTTAACTTATGCTGAATACTTTTAATTTGAGGAGCTAATTTTTCGTGATCTAATATTTGTTGATTGCGCTTTAAAGCTTCAACATTATAGATATTGGCGCTATCAAGGTTTTTTAATCTTCTATGCGCAGTGGCAATGTTTAACAAAGTTGCTATATACGCTACATCATATTTGTTATAGGAAGAATAGTTTTCAGGATTGGTCCTTTTTAGAAATTTTAAATTTTGTTGATGTAGGTGTAAAGCTTCTCTATAATCTGAAATCTCAGATTTTATCATAGCAATATTTGACCGAATAGAAACTAGTAAATCATTTAAACGATATTTTTTTAATGTATCTAATGCTTTTGAATAGCAGTAGTACGACGAATCAATTTGTTGTGTATCTAAAAAGCTTTGTCCTTTTTGCTTTAATAAAAAAACAACCTCTTTCGGATATACATGATATTGTGTTTTGAGTGCGCTTATTGCTTGATCATAGTATGCATTTGCTTTTGTGTAATTTTTAAGATGGTAATTAATTCTTCCTAGAAATTGATACGCTTCATATACAGTATATATGTTTTTTGATTTTTCAGCTCTTTTTAGGTATTCATTGGCAAAAGGTTGTGTCGCTAAAGCATTTTTCTCAATAGTATGAACAATACTATCTTTAAGATCAGATGTGGAAAACTTGCTGAAATTCGAATGGTTTTGCAAGTTTTGAGCATTTGCAGTAATGAAAAAGCACAAAAATATTTTCAATAGGAGAAAATGAATTTTTTTATGAGATGCTATCATTTCAACTTTTAAAAAAGAGATTGTTGCTTTACAGGATTTTCATGATCAAGTAACCATTTTTTTCGCCACAATCCACCTGCATATCCTGTGAGCGAACCATCACTTCCAATAACGCGATGACACGGAACAACAATCCACAACGGATTTTTTCCATTGGCAGCCGCTACAGCTCTGATTGCTTTTACATCGCCCAATTTTTTGGAAAGTTCTAAATAGGAACAGGTTTTTCCGAAATGAATTTTTAGCAATTCTTTCCAAACTTTTTGCTGAAAATCGGTTCCTTGAGGTGCCAAAGGAAGTTCAAACTGAATACGCTTTCCTTCAAAATATTCCTGTAATTGTAACACGCAATCATGGAGGACTTGCGGAATTTCTTCCGAATTTTTAATAACCGAATCGTCATCTAGTACCGAAATTTCACAAATAGCGCTACTGCTAGAGATAATTCTGGCAACGCCTAAAGGTGTTTTAGTATGGATTGTATGTAGATTCATCGGGCAAAATGGTATATTTCATCGATAAAAAGATTATAATTACAGATGAAATGCATTTTTTTTTTAGATTTGTTATGCATGAATAATTATTGTTAACCGATGGTGTCATGCACAAAAAGAAAGTTGTTAGTAGTTGGTGATTTGAGTAAAAATTTACCAATGTAAAAATGGCCCAGAGAATTTATTCTTCTGGGTTATTTTTTTCAATCAGCCCTAATTTTTTAGCTCTGTTTTCCCAACTTTTACGTGCCAATTGTTGTAAATCAGCAACGTTGTCACTTTCATCCATAATTTCCAAACCTAATAAAGTTTCAATAACATCTTCTTGACTCACTAGGCCACTTACCGATCCGTATTCATCCACCACCAAAGCAATGTGTTCACGTTCTTCAATAAGTTTTTCGAATAACTCAGGGATGGGCAAATTTCGGTCAGTAACTAACAATTCTCGTTTGATAGATGATAATGGCTCTTCACCTTTTCCGTGAATAATCGCTTCCATCATTTTGTCTTTTAAAATATAACCAGATATGTCATCAGGATTTTCTCCATGAATTGGAATACGAGAAAATTTTAAATCTGGATTTTCTTCATAAAACTGCTGGATAGGCTTGTTGGCCGAATCTATTTTTAATACAGATCGCGGAGTCATTACATCTTTTACCAATATATCTTTAAAACCTAATAAGTTTCGGATTACTTTACTTTCAGACTCTTGAAAAACACCTTTATCTGTAGCAATTTGTGTCATTGCACTAAAATCTTCACGACTCAAAATACTTTCGCCATGACCTTTACTACCTATAATTTTTGTAAACAGTTGAAGTGTCCACAAGATTCCGGTATATTTTAGTAATACAACCATTATTTTAAGTGTCTTTGTAGTGAAGTTTGCCAATTGTCTCCAGTACATAGCTCCAATCGTTTTTGGTATAATTTCAGAGGCAACTAAAATTAAGATAGTCATTATTGAAGATACAATGAATACACCATATCCTTCGTCACTAAATAGTTTTTTTGCTTCTGCACCCACCAAGATAGCTCCTACAGTGTGTGCAATAGTGTTTAATGTAAGAATAGCAATTAGTGGTTTGTCTACATCTCTTTTCAATTCTTGCAAATCTGTAGCATAAGGTTTTCCTTCTTTTTTCTTAATATTTACAAATGTTGGTGTTACACTTAGTAATACAGCTTCCAAAATGGAACATAGAAACGAGAAGAAAATAGAAATAACCCCGTAAAATATTAGTAATGTCATGAGTGTTTAAAAATTGTATTCAGCGAATTTAGTTAATATTTTGCTCAATTTTTGAGATAAGTTGTTGGAATCTTAAAAGTTTTGTCTTTTCGCTGGTTGTATTACCAACCTCTGTATCTAGGTGGTTCAATGTTATTTAAGTTTAAATATACAATCAATTGCCCTCTGTGATGCGTAACGTGGTCTTGCAGTAAATTTAAAATTTGCAGTTTCGTTTTCGGTCCGGCAAAGAATTCTACAATTTCTTTTAAATCACTTTCCTTCGCAGTTTTTACCATTGTTGATGTTTGCGTAAAAGAAGCTTTTAGTGCAGCTATAATATCAGCTTTGGTGGTTAGTGTTCCTTCCTTTGTTTTCTTTTTTTCGACAGAAAAGTATGTGGTACTTAACCAATCCATATTTTGTTTGATGTGTATGAGTTGCTCTCGAAACGTTTTTTGACGTTCTGTAGGTTTATAATCGTACGCATCTTCTGGCATCAATTCTGCCATTTCAACCAAATAATTTTTAGAGTTTTCCCATTTTTCTAAAAAAGCAGTAATTGGTGTGTCTTGGGCATTTGCCAATAAGGAAACAAGTAGTGTAAGTACTAAAACGTATTTTTTCATAAATTTTATTTAGACAGTAACTGAATCACATCTTTAGCAAAGTAACTAGCAATTATATCAGCACCAGCACGCTTAAACGCCATGATTGATTCTAGCATTACTTGATCGTGATCTAACCAACCTTTTTCTGCAGCTGCTTTAATCATTGCATATTCACCACTTACTTGATATACTGCTACAGGGACATCAAATTCATTTTTGACTTCGCGAACAATATCTAAATAAGCCATGCCAGGTTTAACCATTACTATATCTGCACCTTCGTCAATATCCATTTCTGTTTCGCGCATAGCCTCGTAGCGATTTGCAGGATCCATTTGATAGGTTTTTTTATCACCAAAACCAGGTGCAGAATCTAATGCATCGCGGAATGGACCATAAAATGCGGATGCATATTTGGCACTATAGCTCATAATGCCCACATCAGTGAAGTTTTCATCTTCTAGTGCTTCACGAATACTTACAATTCGTCCATCCATCATGTCACTTGGAGCGACAAAGTCGGCACCAGCTTCAGCATGAGATACACTCATCTCTGCCAATACTTCTACGGTATCATCATTGATAATTTTTCCTTCACTTACAATTCCATCATGCCCAAATGAAGAATACGGATCAAGAGCAACATCCGTCATCACAATCATTTCTGGACAAGTATTTTTAATGGTTTTAATAGCGCGTTGCATTAAACCGTTTGGATTGAGTGCTTCCGTCCCTTTGTTATCTTTCAAATTGTCTGGCACTTTTACAAAAAGTAAAACTGAACGCAAACCTAGACTCCACAATAATTTTAACTCATTGACTAAAGTATCTAAACTGTGTCGATAGTAATTGGGCATGGATGGAATCTCTTCTTTTATGCCTTTACCTTCTACCACAAAAAGAGGGACTAAAAAATCATTGGCACTTATCGTATTTTCTCTTACCAAGCCGCGTATAGCTGCATTGGTACGTAAACGTCTGTTGCGTCGAAGTGGGAACATATTGTTGTTTTTGAAAAGTTGTACAAAGATAGCAAATATTCAGGCGAAAGCTATATGATTAATATATAAGATAGGTTTGATATAGCTTTATTGTAATATGCTTGATTTTAAGAACGAATAAATGTAATCAACAGTATTTATAATCAAACTTATATCAAGCTAAAAGATTATGAAATAAAATTAAAAACCCATGTATAAATAACCATCATTCCTAAAACAATTCCGCCTACAAGAAACACATCGTTGGTAAAGAACATTCCCAAAAATCCTACACATAGCATTGCAATACCATACATAAGCCCTATCGTTTTAGCTTTTTTAGAATTTTGTAAGAAGGAGCCAGGTAGAGGAAGTAAAGTACAAAAACAAGTAAATCCTAATAGCATAAACAACGGATTGTTACTTATAAAAAATATGATTACACCTAGTACACCTCCAAGAACTAATCCGCCAAAGGTATATCCGCTGTATTTTTCATCATCTGTGAGCAAATATTTACCATAGGAATCTGCTAATAAGATGGTGTTGGAGAGCGACTCCATAATCCATCCACCTAGAACAAATACTAAATACACGATAACTAATGGAATAACTAAAAATTTTAATTCTGAAGCTCGTAATACAGAAATTCCAATTCGATAAGCTATATACAATCCAATTATAAAAACCCATTGATTTCTAGAAGATTGCTTGCTTATCCAAAAAGCATATTTGAGATACCACTTGTAAAAGAAATTTTTAGATTTGATTGCAGTAGCCATTCCTTCACGAGCATAAGCCATATTTGGATTAAGTTGTAAAGCTTGTTTGAAATGTTGTAATGCCTTTTGTGTATCTCCATTTTCTAAGGCAACCCAACCTACATTAGCATGTGCATAATCGTCTTCGGCATTGTCATATAAAATATGTTCAACGGTTTCTGCCGCTTCTTCTTTTCGATTCAATTTGGTTAGCAAACGTGCACGAATATTTAAACATGTAGCATTTTTGGGATCTAGTTGAAGTCCTTCATTGACAAAATATAAAGCATCTTCAAACTTTTTTAAATCCATTAATAAAGCACCTTTAAAGCCAAAATAATCTGCCTCGTAAGGATACATTTCGATACTTTTGTTAATTAGAGATAGTGCCTCTTTTACATTGTCTAATCGTGAAGCAATTTGAGCTTTTAAAAAGAAAAGATTGGCTTCATTTGGTGTTTCTTGTAACAATGCATCAACAATTTCTGAAGATTTTTTGTAATTGCCAATATTAAAGAAGCAGAGTGACAAATAGTATTTACTGGTATAAGTGTAAGGGCTTTCAGCAACAGCTTTTTGCAAGTAAGTAATGGCTTCTTGAAATCGTCCTAGCTCAAATAATTGTATTCCTCGTTGATGATTTGTTGACTCCATTATTTTTTGATTTTTAAGTATGCTAAAATATCATCGTATAATCCACTATCATTGGCATATAACGCATAATTTTTAGAAGATATAAACCATTCTTTGGTACTTGGCTTTATTTTTTTTATCACTTTTAAAATATCTTTTGTACGTAAAGGTTTAGGAATACCGTCTTTGAAAGAATCTTCTAGTTTTGATTCAATTGCCATATCAATAGCAGCTTGGATATCGGCTCCAGAAAACTCTTTGGCAGCTTTAGCCAATGCCATATAATCAATGGTTTCTGTTGGTTTATCTTTTAGATGAATTTGGAAAATAGCAGCTTTTGCTGTTACATCTGGAGGTGATACAAAAATAATTCGATCAAATCGTCCAGGACGACGAAAAGCAGGATCTAAATGCCATGGTGCATTGGTAGCTCCTAGGATTAAAATTCCGTCATTATCAGCATCAATTCCGTCTAATTCAGCTAAAAATTGGTTGATTACAGACCTTCCAGACGTTTTGTTGATGTCATTTCTATTGGCACCAAGCGCATCTATTTCATCAATAAAAATAACACAAGGTGTGTTTTCTCGAGCTGTCTCAAAGATTTCATGAAGATTCTTTTCTGAGCTACCAATCCACATGTCTAAAATATCGTTGATTCCGACACTGATAAAATTTGCATTGATTTCGCCAGCAGTAGCACGTGCAATGTGTGTTTTTCCGCATCCAGGAGGTCCATATAATAAAATACCACCGCCAATTTTTTTGCCGTAAGCCTTGTACAAATCTTTATGTTCGAGTGGTTTGATGATTTTTAGGTCAATCTCCTTTTTAATGTCGTCCATGCCGCCAATACTAGCAAAATTGATTGTTGGCTTTTTAAGGAATGACAAGCCATCTTCGTCTATAAAATCTGGTTCGCGAGTTGTGTTTACTTTTAGTGCATTATCAAAATCTTCATTTTCATAATCGTCATATTGCTCTAGTAATTCTTTATAAGTTTCCTGTGCATCACTGTAATTTTCTTGACTAATTTGACAGTAACACAATAATTCAAGATATTTTAGTTCTGGACGAATTTTTATGATTTCTTCCAATAAAACTTCTGCGGCGGTACTTTTTTGTTGTTTGTAAAAACAGGTTGCTAACTCGTATTTTGCCTCAATATATGTTCCGTCTAAATCTATAATTTCAATGAGTTGTTGCTCCGCTTCTGCATAACTTCCTTGCTGCATATATAGTTTGGCAATTTGAAGTTTGAGTGGAATATTATTAGGGGAAAATTGTAAGGCTTCTAATAAACTTTCTAACATGTGTTCGATTTTTTTAAAGATATAAACTTTTATCGATAACCGATTTCTTCGCTAAGAGATACACGACTTTTGGTAAAATTACCTGTTCCAAACGCAATTTCACGTTCTTTTTCATCTACCAATGTGCTTTCTGCCACAAATAAATTACGAGATTTGAATTTAATCTTTCCATATGCAGTTATTTTTCCGTGACTTACAGGACGTGTAATATTAATGTTGAAGGAAGTTGTTAAGACAAAGGCGTCTTTTACGATTGAATTGACAGCAAAAAAAGCCGCATCGTCCAACAGTTTGAAATACACTGAACCATGAATGGCTCCTAACGCATGAAAATATTTGGAATCAACAACAATACTTATGGTTGCAGTTTCTTCTTTAATAGTGATTTTGGTGGTTTCATAGAGTTGCGTATTTACATTGGATGCCAAGTACATACGCTCTAATTTTCGGTAGTGTTCCATAAATTAAAATTAATGATTTTTTGGAACAGTTTTTCTAAAAAAGAAGAGCTTTTCAGAAGATATTAGATAATTGTTATATCCAATTTTTCGGAGTTTTTAATACTTCAATTAGTTTTGCTTCTTCGCTTCCCTCGGCAGGATGATGATCATATTTCCATTGTACTACAGGGGGTAAGCTCATCAAAATACTTTCAATACGACCATTGGTTTTGAGTCCAAACAACGTTCCTCTATCATGAACCAAGTTAAACTCTACATAGCGACCACGACGTATTTCTTGCCAATCTTTATGCGCTTGTGTGTATTCCATATTTTTGCGGAGCTCTACTATTGGCACATAACTTTTTAAGAAACTATTACCAATTTCAGTGACAAAATCATAACGATTACGCATGGAGAATTTTTCAGTTCTTTTTAAATAATCAAAGAATAATCCACCAACGCCACGTGCTTCGTTGCGGTGTGTATTCCAAAAATATTCATCGCATGTTTTTTTGAATTTCGGATAGAATGTTGAATCATGTTTATCACACGCAGTTTTACACACAGAATGGAAGTGTTTGGCATCTTCTTCAAAAAGATAATACGGTGTTAAATCTTGTCCGCCACCAAACCATTGTGTCACAATATTTCCTTCGGCATCATACATTTCAAAATAACGCCAATTGGCATGAACTGTTGGTATAAAAGGATTTTTTGGATGTAATACAAGGCTTAATCCGCAAGCAAAAAAATCGCCTTGTTCAACGTTAAAATTTTCTCGTAAAGCCTGTGGCAACTCGCCATGAACAGCAGAAATATTTACACCTCCTTTTTCAAATATAGCACCATTTTCAATTACTCGTGTACGTCCACCACCACCTTCTGGGCGATTCCAAAGATCTTCTTGAAATTTGGCTTTTCCGTCAATTTTTTCGAGTGTGGAAGTGATTGTATCTTGTAACTGATGTATGTAGTTAAGAAAAAGGTCTTTCATGATGTTCAATTGAATATCACAAAGGTACTTGTTAAAAGAGAAAGATTAAAATAAGCAGGTATAAAAAGAAGCCATTACTGACTTCTTTTTTGGGTTGTACTATTGTCCTTGTCCTATAGTATGTTCGCAAGGTCCATTTTGAGCACAGGTTTTAGCATTCGTTAAGCATTGGTCACCAGGACAACTATACGAGGTTTCTGAACGAAGTCCTCCAAGGATGTCTTCTAATGAGGCAACAGTGTGCTTGCTGAATGTCAATTTTACATTGTTTTTTTTCATATTCTTATGATTTTAGTTAAAAGGGAAAGCTAACTAAAAGTGATAAGTTATGTTTTACACTAAAGTTTAGAAAATAATTTTCTTATGATGGAGGGTGTAATTTTTTGAGAGTTGTTACCGTTGAAGCAGTCACAGATAGTGGTAGCACAATCAAAATTCCAATTACAGGAATCAAGAGGATGAGCATAAATACAATACCATTTCCAATGGCAAGACCACGATGTTTACGAACAAAAGCTACACTTTGTTTGTATGGAAAATAGCGTTCTAGTGTATAATCCATGCTTCCAAAACCAGCGTAATATGCCTGTACTAAAAAAATTAATATGGGAAATATAATACCAATTACAGGAATAAAACTGAAGATGAAAAATGGAATAATCCATAGGATTTCTACAATTAGATTTCTAACATTAAGTCTAATACTTCTTGCCAATACTGAGGTCTGTGCTCTTAATCCTACATTAGGTTTTCGTAAGTTTCCAGTATAATAATATTCAATTTTTTCGGAAATGGGCGTCATAAAAGGAGAAGCAACAGCCATCAATGTATGTTTAAAAATAACCAATCCAAAAGCAATTACAATTAACCCTCCAATTACATGACTAATAGTAGTAAAGGTTTGTTTTCCCCACGAAAACGACCAAACACCTGCAATATAATCGCCAATATTATCTGAAAACCCATACGCAGTAATCATAATGATAATTCCTAAAATGAAGCTGATTAGGATAGGAATGGCAAAAAATCGCCACAAATTGAGCGTATTCAATAATGAATAGGCTGAAAAGTAAGCTTGAATTCCGTTGTAAATGTCTTTCATCATAGTAGTAAAAGTACAATAAATCTATATAATTGATTGCCGATACTGTTGATTTGCATAAACTAGCCTTTCTTTTTTAATGAAAGATGTTCAAAAATAAAAAACTACCACTCAGAGTTTGCGAATGGTAGTTTGAATAATAGTTTTTTATGTTAGTTATAAGTCAAATCCAACAGAGAATAACCAAACTCTATTTTTTGGACTTCCATCGTCGTATATATCACCTAACCCTAAATGATAACGAGCACTAAATGAAATTCCTGTACCAGTCTTGAATCCAGCACCGAAGTTAACTCCGTAATCAAAACTATTGGGTTCAAATTCTTGTGAAGTATCAAATAGGTTAAAATTACTATCAAACTCTTCTTTATGTGAAATCGCTACACCAATTTGTGGACCAACTTCTAGGAAAAAACTATCTGCCAAGTATCCTTTCAACATCAATGGCAAGTTGATATAATCGAGTTTTTGCGTAAAAGTTCCTCCATTTGCTTCGATTTCGTATCCTTGTTGTGAATATAAAAGTTCTAGTTGCAGGGAAATGTTCTGATTTAAAAACGATTCGCCATAAACACCAATATGAAAACCACTACGATTTCCTGTGTCTGCATTATCATCATCGTCTAAACTTACAGCTGCTAAGTTGTATCCGCCTTTTATACCAACATTGGCGGTTCTAGATGTTGCGTCTTGTGCATTTCCTGCCTGAAAAGCCATTAATAAGATTCCAAATAATAAGACTAGTTTTTTCATGTGTTATTGTTTTTAAAGTTATATTTTGAATGCTATCCTAAACATGGATTAAAATATGATTGTAAAAGTATTATGAATGAAAAATACGTGTTAACTCATTTGCGTAGAATTTGTACCTTATTTACGATTTAGTTACCATTTTGGATTTTTAGAAGGTGTAAAGGAAATATATACATATAGAAAAATCCGTTGTTTGTTATTATAGAAACAACGGATTTATTTTATAATGTATTTACGAAGTAGAAACGAAGTGTATTTATGCTCTATACTCTTTTACTGCGTCAATAAATGCTTTGGCATTTTCGAGAGGAATGTCTGGTAAAATTCCATGACCAAGGTTTACAATATATTTGTCTTTACCAAATTCATTAATCATTTGATGCACCATTTTTTTAATTTCTGCCGGTGGCGAATACAATCGAGTTGGATCAAAATTTCCTTGTAGTGTAATATTGCCACCAGTTAAATAACGAGCATTTCGTGCAGAGCATGTCCAATCAACGCCTAAAGCTGATGCGTTGGATTGTGACATTTCATGAAGAGCAAACCAGCAACCTTTTCCAAAGGCAATAACTGGTGCGTCATCTTTTAATGCATCAATAATTTGATTGATGTATTTCCAAGAAAATTCTTGATAATCAGTTGGAGACAACATGCCTCCCCAAGAGTCAAACACTTGCACCGCATTGACACCAGCTTTTACTTTTTCTTTTAGATAAGCAATTGTGGTATCTGTAATTTTTTGCAAGAGTTGATGCGCTGCTATTGGATTGGTAAAGCAGAATTTTTTGGCTTTGTCAAAATTTTTGCTACCCTGTCCTTGCACACAATAACATAGAATTGTCCACGGCGAACCAGCAAAACCGATTAGTGGAATTTCATCGTTTAGCAACTCTTTTGTGGCTTTAATTGCCTTATAGACATACTCTAATTCTACAGTAACATCAGGCACAATTACATTGTCTACATCTTTTTGTGATCGTACAGGATTTGGTAAATACGGACCGAAGTTTGGTTTCATTTGTACTTCGATGTTCATGGCTTGAGGAATCACCAAAATATCTGAAAACAAAATTGCAGCGTCCATACCATAACGACGAATGGGTTGTACAGTAATTTCACTGGCCAATTCAGGCGTTTGACAACGTGTAAAGAAATCATACTTTTTTTTGATTTCCATAAACTCTGGTAAATATCTTCCCGCTTGGCGCATCATCCATACAGGTGGACGCTCTACCGTTTCTCCTTTTAAGGCTCTTAAAAATAAATCGTTTTTTATCATGTTCTAGCTTTTGGCTATTTGCTTTTAGCTTTTTTTTAATTAATCCGTTAATGATTTTTATATCCCTAGTTTTTTATAGATGATAATTAACGGATGTACCTTTATATATAACTCTTATTTTAAAAACAACAAACAACCCGATGGTTAAGGGTTTTAATAACTAAAACCCATTTGCACCTTATAGGTAGTGTTCATTCACCAATTCGATGACACTTTCAACGGTTGGTACTTTGGCGATTCGTACGTCTTCAAAATATTGTTTTGCTTCTTTTGCAGTAGTTTCTCCAATACAAAAGGCTATACCTTGTGCTTTATTTGCTGAGATATAACTTTGTACGGTAGATGGGCTGTAAAACATTACTCCTTCAATACTATCTTGTAATTTCTCTGCATCCAAAATAGTTTTGTAGGCACATATTTCTTCTACATGAATATGATTTTCTTCTAGTATTTTAGGCAATGCATCTAGCCGAATGTCACTACAAAAATAAGTTACTTCGGTTCCTTCTATGTATTCTACTAAATAATGAGCAAGTTGTTTTGAGTTGCGAGCAGATTTGACTACTGGACCAATTTTTTGTTCAATCAGTTTTTTAGTTCTACGACCAACACAATAAATATTTTCAAATTGTAACTCTGCAGGAGAAAAGTTTTCCAATAGTGCTGCAACAGCATTTTTGCTGGTAATGATTACATTTTTTATTGGCTTACGAACAACTTGTGGCTTGATTCGGTTGGTGCTGATTTTGATGAAATCACTACTTTCCGTAAAAATTCCTTCGTTGAAAAGTTGTCGTTGTGTTTCTGTTAATAGTTTGGTAGAATACACATTGATTTGTTTGCCTGAATTTTTAATATCGTCCATCAAGCGTTTTCCTCCACGGTCAATAATATAATCAGAACAGTATTTTGCCAAATCGTGATGTTCTCCTACTTTTTCATAGCGTTTTACGTAAATACGTTTTGTTCCATCAGTACTCAGTAATACACCTTCAAGTGTTACAACGTCATCTTTTATTTTGGCAATAGCACCAATTGGAGCAGTACAACCGCCTTCAAGTAAGTTTAAAAATTTGCGTTCAATTGATGTGCAAATTTCTGTTTCTTCATGGTTAATTTCTGCGCAGATAGCTCGTATTTCTTCATTTTCTTCTAAAGCTGTAATCATGATAGCTCCTTGAGCTGGTGCTGGAATCATCCAATCAAGATTGACAGCTTCTTCTGGTCGTAGTCCAATACGTCCTAATCCTGCGGCAGCAAAAATAGCTCCATTCCAATGTTGAGTATCTTTTAGTTTTTGGAGACGCGTATTTACATTTCCACGAAGATCTTCAATAGTATGTGTTGGATAGCGGTTAAGCCATTGTGCTTTTCTGCGTAGACTTCCGGTAGCAATTACGGCATTGCGTTGCGACAAAAATTCTTCATTTTTCTTAAAAACGAGCGTATCACGTACATTACCACGTTTTAAAACTGCGGCTTGAATAATACCTTTTGGTAAAACTGTCGGAACATCTTTTAGTGAATGTACAGCAATATCGATATCGTTATTGAGCATGGCTATGTCAAGCGTACGTGTAAATATTCCTGTAATTCCGAGTTCATATAAGGGCTTGTCTAAAACAAGATCTCCAGTAGATTTTACGGGTACTAATTCAGTTTGATGACCTAAATGTTCAAGTTGTTCTTGTACAACTTTAGCTTGCCACAATGCGAGTTCACTATCTCTAGTCCCGATTCTGATGCGTTTACTCATATGGAGTTATTTTCCAATTGAAATACTTTTTGTATCAGTGCTACACTTTCTTCAGAAGTTGTATTTTCATCTTTAAGATGATTGGCGAATTGTGTAGTTATTTTTTGAATAATTCTGTTGCTAATGATTTCTGCTTGCGTTTCGTCGAAGTCACTGATTTTTTTTCGCTGAAAATCAAGCTCAGCATTTTTGATGGCAGTAAGTTTTTGCTTCAATGCTTTAATTGTGGGCGCAAATTTACGTGTTTCTAACCAAGCAATGAATTCTTTTTTCACTTCATCAATGATGGCTTCTGCTTTTGGAATGTGTGCTTTACGACGTTCTAGAGTTTCATCTGTAATTTGTGATAATACATCTAAATGTACTAATGTTACATTGTCAAGCTCTTTTACATCACGAGAAACATTTTCTGGTATTGACAAATCTAAAACAAGTAATTCTTTGGTAGTTGGAAGATCTTTTTTTGACACAGTAGGTGTTTGTGCTCCAGTAGCCACAATTAACACATCCGTGTTTAAGATTTCCTCATTGAGAGCAGAATAATCTTTTACAGTTAAATTAAATTTACCTGCAATTTTTTCAGCTTTATCTTTGGTACGATTGATTAGCGTGATATGATTGTTCTTAGTATGCTTTACTAAGTTTTCACAAGTGTTTCGCCCTATTTTTCCTGTTCCGAAAAGTAAAATGTTCTTTTCGGACATGTTAGGTACATTTGTTAAGATGTATTGTACAGAGGCAAATGCAACCGAAGTTGCTCCAGAAGATATCTCGGTTTCATTTTTAATTCGTTTGCTAGCAGTAATTACAGCATTGACCAAACGCTCCATAAAACCATTCACTAATCCAATTTCTTGCGATTCTTTACATCCTTTGCGAATCTGAGAAATAATTTCAAAATCTCCCAATATTTGACTGTCTAATCCAGTACCTACTTTAAATAAGTGTGAAATAGCTTCTTTGTTTTTGTAAACATAAGCCACTTCTTGAAACTCTTCTACAGTACCATTAGAGTTATCACATAGTAGCTTGATTAACTGAAACGGATGTTGGGCAAAACCATAAATTTCTGTACGATTACACGTAGATATGATTAATGCTCCGTCACCAATTTCTGTATCTTTGATGGTAGATAGGATGGAAGCTTTTGCGGTATCTGATAAACTAAATTTTCCACGTATCTGTGCATCTGCTTTTTGATAGCTCATGCCGACACAGTAGAATGAATTATGTTTTGAAATATTGTATTGCTTCATGGGGATTCTAAAATCGTTAACAAAAGTATCATTCAACCATAAATAAAAATAACGCTTAAAGGACTTTTTATATCGCTCTAAGTTTTTTAGCTACAATTCATTTCAAAAACTTTCGAAATGTTTTAAATTTACTGCAAAATGAGTGTTTTTATTGTATTTAACATAGAATGATTCTAAATAAAACACTCGTAAGTATCGCTGTTTATGCAAGAAAAAAATATCGCTCAAGGAACTTTACTAGAAACTCAAATAGAGGATGGATTTTATATCGTTACTTTTCAAAACGATAGTAACAATACACAACAATTAATCCGTGAAATTGATAGTAGTTTTATTCAGTTTCATTTTTGCATAAAAGGAAAATGTAAGTTCAATTTTAATAATGGTCGTTATTCTTTTGATGTATTAGATGAACACGCATTATTGTTGTACAATCCACAAACAGATTTACCTATTAATGTTGATATTCAGCCAAAAACATGGTTGATTTCGGTATTACTGCCAATTAAAAAGTTTCACTCTTTATTTTCAACGGAAGCAAATTATATTCATTTTTTGAATGCCGATAAGAAGGATAAGAAGTATTATGATAATAAAAAAATTACACCGATGATGGCGGTTGTATTGAATCAAATGATTAATTATAATATGCACGATTCTATCAAAAAATTATACTTAAAAGGAAAGGCGTATGAGTTGTTGAGTCTGTATTTTAATCGTAGTGAAGATGCTGATGTTGAACAATGTCCTTTTTTGGTTGATGAAGACAATGTTCTTAAAATTCGTCGTGCCAAGGATATCGTGATTGCTAATATGGCTGAACCGCCAGGATTACAAGAGTTGGCAAACGAAGTTGGATTGAATATCAAGAAATTGAAAGAAGGCTTTAAGCAAATATATGGCGATTCGGTATTTAGCTTTTTGTTTGATTATAAAATGGAATATGCCCGGAAACTATTAGAATCGGGAAGTTACAACGTGAACGAAGTCGGATTGAAAGTTGGCTACAGCACGGCAAGTCATTTTATTGCAGCTTTTAAAAAGAAATATGGAACTACGCCTAAAAAGTATATTCAAGCAAGTGTTAGTTAATAAATAGTTTCAACGACTATCTTTTTCCACTGATTCGCTTTCGGTTTTTGTAAGTTACAAGTTCGATTGCATTGTGTAAAGTATCATCATCTATTTCATCTCCAAACATCTGAATGCCTCTGTAATTTTTTGATATTGTGTAGATTTTTGTATTTAATGTTGGTTTGTCTAAAAATGCAGCAAAATATAAACGAGATCCGCTACTGTAACGGCTTTCTTTGGTTACTTTGAAAAAATAGATGGTAATATCTCCATCTTCATTGCTTACATTTTCAGATTTTAGAAATGTAATATTATCTTTTTTGGTGTCAATTCCTAAGCGACTTATCAATCCTGATTTTGCATAATTTTGCTGCGTTTTTAATGAATCTGGAACCATATGTAATAAGTCTTTTTCTGCTAATTTCCACAAAGTAGCAGCCAATGCTTTTTCATTAAATATCGTTTTGTCTTTTAATGTTTGTGGGATTGATTCTTTGTGAGCTGCTAATAATGTTAAATACATTGTTAAAGCTGATCTGGCTTCTGTTTTGATAAGCTTGTCAAAAAAATCATTCACATTCTTCTCTTTTCGATATGGAAATAACAGTTTTACATAATTTTCTAACGATTTACTACTATGAATATCATAGGAAGATTTTCCTAAATTACGCTTAATCTCAATTTTGGCATCATTAACTAATTGATTTTTATAGCGTTTATACATTTTTGGCTTTACGAAATTGCTATCTACTAGCTGTGTAAGTAATCTGTATATCGGCAATTTGTATTCCTGAATGCTGGAATAGTTTAAAAGTTCAGGGAACAGATTTTTCTTGAGAGCTAAATCTTTTTTTGTGGAGGCAAACAATCTATTGATACGTCTGCTATCTAATGGAAAATCTTTATCAAGCAATTCAAGTACTAAGGAATGAGAAGCTTTGTCTTTTTGTTGTAATAAGGTTTTTAATACGGCTATTTGAGTGTGTGGCTTATCGTATGCTTCTTGATATAATTGTTTTAAAAATGGACGAATTTCATCTCCTTTAAGTTTCCCTAATGATGTAATTAAATAGTTTTTTATTTCTTCTCTATCTTCTGGGAATTCATACGTTTGGAGTAAGTGAATGATTTTTTGAACATGTGTGTCTGTAAATTTAATCCGTTCGTACGATTTTAATACAATGCTATCATTATTCTTAATTCCTTCAAAGAAAATAGCTGTCTTGTCCATAAAAACATCTTTACCAAGTAATGTATCTAAAGGAGTAAAAGTTTCATAAAAGTTTTTTACAAAATCAGAATGCTCAGCGATAGAATCTTCTAGTGTAGAGAGGGAAAAAAGCACTCCTTTTTTGAGAATGTTTTTTCTATAAATACGTTTAGCGCTGGCAGTATCTTTAAGAATAAATGTACTATAATAAACAGTGCCTTTTTGAGTTGCCGTTTTGTGTTCAACAATAAAGTTTTGTTGATAGGAACGTTCTAAGGAGTTCCAAATACTGTCAATAGTATGGAACATTTGTAAATCGTGATATTTTAAGCGATATACAGAGACTCTTTCATTACTTTTGGAAGTGTACGAAATGTATTTTTTTTCTTGGTCATAAGGCTTCTTTTCATGACCAAAATTTGACCTATACGATCTAGAAAAAGGTTGTTTGGTATTGGTCAATACTGAAAAATGCAACGATGTGTCAACTACTGTTGTGAACTTTTTATAAGTGGGATTTTTAAGCTGGAACGAATTAAAATATGCTGAAGCTTTCTTAGAATCTTTACCAACAAAACCTAGCAAATAATAACTTTCGTCTTTAATAATTGTTTTTAAATGTAATTTTTCTTGAGTAGTAGAATCAATCAAAGCAACTGATTCGTAACTTTTGTAAGGAGAGGAAATAAATGTACCACTTTGTTTGACAAGTTTTAAGTTTTTATAAAAGTTATCGTGAATGTATTGTGCTTCAAACGCATCTTCTTCAATATAATCAGTATCATTATTAAAAACTTCTTTAAAGAAGTAGTATTCTTCATTTATAGCAGCTTGTACCAATTTGTTGCCTGCGTTTTCAGTATTGTCAGAAATATAAGTAGCAGGAAATTTAAAAGAATATTTGTCATATTCAGAAGTATAGGTAGTCATTTCGTTAGAAGCTTTTCGAAATGATATCGAATCAAAAATTTCAGCTTCATACTTTAGAACAAAATCTTTTTTTCCAGCAAATTTAATAATGATTATTTCCAAAGGCGTTTTGTAGATATGATACTTTTGATAATCGCCTTTTTTAGTTTTATTAATAATGCTAAATCCTGGATAGGGTTCCGTAATTTTTTCTTTAGAAATGATGTCTCCAGGAATATCTTCATATAATAACGGATCAATTTCTTGGAGTGTTATTTTTTCTTCACTCGGAAAATGATCATATGTATTCAGTCGAGTAATAGTCAAATAAGCCCCATTAGTCATATCTGGAGCTAAGTAAAACTTTTGTTCTTTATATACAAACTCTCTAAGTTTATCGAACGCTTTTAATGAGATAAATCTATCCGGAGTACTGTAAGTGTTTAAAACAGGTTTTACATACAAATCTTCGAGTTCGGTTTTTGCTTTTTGAGCAAAATCAGTTTGTGGTGAGGTTAGAGGTTTTACAGAATATCCTTTATCTTTCAACATTTGTAGCATGCCTTTTTCGCCTGCTAGGTGTGCTGCTCCAACACCAGCAAAAACGGTTTTGTGTTGCATTAATGAATCCATAACACGCACCATATTTTCATTGCGTTTAAAAAGCATGTGCTCTCTGTAATGTTCTGTATTTAAAGCAGCACCTATAGAGTCAAGTAATTCGATGTTTCGGTCTCTGTATACATCTTCTTGAAAGTTATATTTGTTTTTTTTCTTAAAAAACTTTTGAATCCATTCGTCTGGTTTTTTCTTTCTAATATTATAAGCAGCACGTGAAGTTAAGTAATTAGCTTCAGCAATATTTTCAAGGCTAATAATTGGTTTTTGATTTTTTTTCCCTGCTTGATAAATAAACATGTCTAAATAGGTTTCTTCTTCAAAGTCATCAGCACCTGCATGTTTTCGGTATAAATATCCATTGATAATTCCATTGTCAAAACGGATAATACCACGAATAATATCTTTTTTGGAAAATTGCGGATTAAAGTTCCAATCATAAAAACGGGAGCCGTGTCGAAAACTTTTCCCTGAAAAATTATTGGTACTTTCGTAATTGTATGCCAACCAAGTAGAAGGATCGGATTCTAAAGCTACAGTTTCTGCTTCATTCAGAGCTTTAAAGAAAACATCATCCAAACGAAAAGCAACTTTTTTACTCACATGCATCGTACCATATAGATAAGATGGTTTGTTCATGCCGTTTCCAGAAATTTGCCATAAAAGACTCTGTTTGTTTTCTTGTGATAAAAGATAGGAAGCGCAAAAAAGGAATAAAACTGAAATATAAACTCTCATGAAAAAAGTAAATTTTTTTAAAAAACGGGTATAATATAATCGGTAAAGGCTTACAATGTACTAAAGATATGAATGTTATCTTGTTAATAGAATCATAATGCGTAAAAACGATTTATGAATGAGTGAATAGAGATTTCCTATGATTGCTTACCTGTTAATTGAACATAGAGTCGTATTTTTGTGTTTCTTAAAAAAATCTTGAAAAAGCATACAAAAAATAAACTGATGAAAGGTGTATTATTAATCAATCTGGGTTCGCCTGATAGTCCCAATCCGAAAGATGTAAAAAAATATTTAGCAGAATTCTTAATGGATGAGCGTGTTATTGATGTTCCTCAGTGGTTGCGTTGGTTTTTGGTTAAAGGAATTATTTTAAATACACGACCAAAAAAATCAGCAAAAGCGTATCAAAAAATTTGGTGGGAGGAAGGATCTCCTTTAATTATTATTTCGGAGCGTTTTCAAGAAAAAATTCAAGAGCGAGCTAAAGTTCCAGTAGCCCTAGGAATGCGCTATGGTTCTATGAGTATCAAAAAAGGATTGCAAGAATTACATGATAAAGGTGTTGATGAGGTTTTAGTAGTACCTTTATATCCGCATTACGCAATGTCTTCAACAGAAACAGTGATTGTAAAGACACAAGAAGAGCAACAGAAGTATTTTCCTCATATGGAATTGACTATTATGCCTTCTTTTTACAATCATCCAGATTATATCCGAGTACTTTCTGAAAAAATAAAGAATCATATAAAAGATGTGGATTATGACCATATTCTCTTTTCATATCATGGAATTCCTGAAAGACATATTCGTAAAACAGATCCAACAAAGTCACATTGCAAAATAGACGGAAGTTGTTGCAATACACCGTCAGAAGCACATAAATTTTGTTATCGTCATCAATGTTTTGAAACTACAAAAAAAGTAGCCGAATATTTGGAACTACCGGAAGGAAAATATAGTGATTCATTTCAGTCGCGTTTGGGAGGAGATCCTTGGTTAAAACCTTACACAGATAAAGAATTTGAGCGTTTTCCCGAAGAAGGAAAAAAGAATTTGGTGGTAATTACACCTGCATTTGTTGCAGATTGTTTAGAGACGCTTGAAGAAATCGCAATGGAAGGAGAAGAAGAGTTTAAAGAAGCTGGAGGAGAGCATTACAAGCATGTTCCTTGTTTAAATGATGATGATGCATGGGTTAAAGTAATGACACGGTGGATTAATGAATGGAGTGTTACTTCTGACAATCAGGTAACTACCTAATGTAATGACTCAGCGTAGATCTGCCGAATTAGGAACTGAGTCAATTGGAAAACTACTAATAGCGCAAGCATTGCCAGCGTCTATTGGAATTTTGGTCATGTCGTTGAATATGGTTGTTGATACTATTTTTGTAGGTCAATGGATTGGTTCAATGGCAATTGCTGCGATTACTGTTGTAGTACCTCTTACTTTTTTAATTGCGTCCATTGGTATGGCAATTGGAGTAGGAGGAGCATCAATCATTTCTAGAGCTTTGGGAGCTGATAATTATGAGAAAGCACAACAAACATTTGGAAATCAGATTGTATTATCTCTCGGATTGGCAGTTTTCTTTGTTGTTATTGGACTTATTTTTAAGGAAGAAGCATTGGCTCTTTTTGGCGCAAAAGGAGCAATTTTGGCACCCGCAGAGATTTACTATGTCATAGTCATGTATTGCATTCCTTTTTTAGCACTTTGTATGACAGGAAATCCAGTAGTGCGGGCAGAAGGGAAGCCTAAATTTGCTATGGTAGCTTTGATTCTTCCTGCCATTGGAAATATTCTTTTTGATTACATTTTTATCAATGTATTAGATATGGGCATGGCTGGTGCGGCGTGGGCAACATCTATTTCGTACTTTATTTGCTTTGTTTTTATTTATTGGTTTTTCTTTTCTAAGCATAGCGAACTTAAAATACAATTACACTGTTTTAAGCTGAAACACACTATTGTTCGAGAAATTACAGAATTGGGAGGAGTTACTTTAGCGAGGCAAGGAATGGTTAGTATTTTATCAATCATACTTAATCATACATTATTTACATACGGAGGAGAAACATCTGTAGCTATGTATGGTATCATTAGTAGAATGTTAATGCTGGCGTTATTTCCCGTTATGGGTATCACACAAGGGTTTCTGCCGATTGCAGGTTATAATTATGGAGCAGAAAAGCTTTTGCGTGTTCGAGAAAGTATTACTATTTCTATTAAGTACGGAACCACTCTTGCCTTACTTATATTTGCTGTTATTATGACATTTCCTGAACAAATTACCGCAATTTTTACGAATGATGAAATGGTAATCAGAGATACACCAAACGCCTTACGTTGGGTATTCCTTGTAACTCCTTTGATTGCAGTTCAAATGATAGGAGCTGGTTATTTTCAAGCCATAGGCAAGGCAATTCCTGCTTTATTGTTGACGCTTACCAAACAAGGTTTTTTTCTCATTCCATTAATTTTAATTTTGCCTGCCTATTTTGGAATTTTAGGAGTTTGGATTTCTTTTCCTATAGCAGATTTACTTGCAACGATTGTTACTGGTTGGTATTTGAATCGTGAAGTGAAACGTACATTAAAATAAATTATTCTATTAAAAAAACTGTCTGAAAAGTTAAAGTAGAATCTTTTCAGACAGTTGAGTTATCTTTATTAATTGTTATGTTAAAAACATGTGTCGCATGTTAGCGAAACAGAATTATTATTGTACTATTACTTTTTTGGTAATCACTTCATCGCCTGTTCTAAATGTTACAAAATAGATTCCGCTTGATAGTTTGCCAGTTGCATTCCATTGAATGGATTCTGTGATATTCGCTGTTACTTTTATGTTCGTATTGTGAATGATTACACCGTAAAAATTTCGAACTTCAATCACTACAGGAATTGTTTCTGAAGTGTTGATTTTA
This sequence comes from Kordia zhangzhouensis, assembly GCF_001005305.1. GTDB lineage: Bacteria > Bacteroidota > Bacteroidia > Flavobacteriales > Flavobacteriaceae > Kordia > Kordia zhangzhouensis. The sequence continues at coordinate 80,400 of NZ_LBMH01000010.1, read as the reverse complement.
AAAGTCATGTCACCATTATTTGGATTAGGTGAAACTTCAACTTCTTGGAGTTTAACTTCTTTTCGAGTTCCATTAACGCAAACAAGATTAGAAGGTTGAGAACTCACACTTTCACTACAAATAGCCCGTACTGTAACAACTGTACAACCACGATTTGGTAAAGATAGGGATACACTAGTCTCTGTAGTTTCTACAGGAACTATCGAAACTGGATTGTCACATCTACAATCTACTGGCCAAAATTTAGCTGGTTCAACTATATAACCAATAGCTCCAGGAACAGGATCCCAAGTTACGGTATTGCCTGACACTTGTACATTTGTAGGAGCGATGACGTCACTACACGGCGGCCACCATTGGTCTAATATATCACAACTTATTTCGCCACATACTTCACAATCACTTTTCATATCTTCAGAACGTTGTGATTGACAAATACTGCGGCCGTAACAAACTTCTCCACAATCTGAAATTACTTTGTGTACTACAAAATAACATTTTCCGTATTCGGCATTAAATGAGAAGTTTTCACCTATTTGATAACTCTCTGGAGTATATGGTCCGCCAGTTAAATTTGGACTACTTAATATGTACCATTCATGTTGAAAAGCACTAGAATATGTGTCATAATTTACTGCCGATAGTGTGTAATTTTGTTCGTCTATATGATTAATATCAAGGAAGAAATTGGCTTTTATAAAATCATCACAGCACTGTACTTTAAATGATTTTTCTACAGGTGTCCAAACTTTACACTCACTAAGATTCGCAAATGCAATTGTAAGAATATATTCTCCTTCTGTAAAATATTTTGGAGTATCTAAAGAAGCAAACTCTTCAGTAATATTAACTTCAGTCATATTTCCATAAAACCAGCCAATGGAGCCAAACCATTGCTTTTGCCCGTTTACAACTCTCCATGCATGAATATTATATCTTCCTTCTCCTATAGTTGCATTTCCATCTGCCCAAATATCCTCACCAATGCAAAAAACATCTTTGTCTATATCATTTTCATCTTCTAAGTGGAAATCTGCAGGTTCTACATAAAAAGGCTCAACAGCAACTCTATCTTCTCTCCAACCATAACAACCATCTGTCCAGATACCATGTTTTATATAGTATCTTTTAGATAGGTCTAACCAGTTAAAATTAGCAGTTTCACCACTTTGAATTCCACCAATTGGTCCATCAATTGTGTTGATATCTTCAACTTCTCCTTGTGTATCTGTTTCATATAAGCCCCACCAATGGTTTTGAGGGTCTAAGTCTAATGCTTGCACCGATACTTTCCACGTGCCGTTATCACAAATTACATCTATTTCAAAATTTGGAGAATCGGTAATATCACACGGCGGTGGCGTTACCGTTACGACACCTTGTGATACATTGTAAAAAATATTATCAGAACATCTCACAATAATTCGTCCGTTAGAAGTGTATTCGCCTGGAACGGTAATGTCTTGAGATCCATCGTTTGGAGTATTTTCAGCCAAAACAATATCCCATGTAAATCCACCATCAGTAGATAAAAGAATATCAACGTTTCCACAACTTACAGGTGCTGTGTTAGTATTGGCAACATCCCATGTCACGGTTTGTGTGGTTCCTTGTGCCCAGGTTTGACTTCCAGATTGAGAGGTAACCAAAAATGGTCCAGATCCTCCATCGGTAGTGACTCTCATTTCATCTACCGCTTGGCATCCCCAACCAAATCTGTTATCTCTCACGGTAAATGCAAAATCCATTACACGTCCAACACTTGGTAAAACTTCCCATGTTGGAGTTGTGCCATTTAAAACGGCTGGTAAATTAGGAAAGAAACGTGTTTCGGTTGCCAATGGTTGTATTGATCGAAACATTGGTCCTTGCGTGTTTGTAGTTGCTGGTGGCATTGTGCCAGTTTCATTATCTATTTGTTCCCAAGCGTAACTAGAAGCTTCTGATGCTTCTCCTGTTAGGAAAAATGGCGTTGATCTTGGAATGGTTCTGTTAATTCCTGCGTTTGCTGTTGGATTAGAATTATTAGAGTTGATAAGAGAACCACAAGTACTATTTCCGCTAATCATATTATCATACATTTCTTCAATACTTATAGTATGAAAATAATCATCGCTATTTGCTTGTACATTTGGTGCGCAAATTCCAGCATATCCCATAATTGTGGAGGCGCTACCAGGCTCTACTGCCGTTGCATTATTTCTATTGCAATTATTATTTTGTGTATGGTTTGCTCCAAATTGATGTCCCATTTCATGGCTTACATAATCTACATCAAACACATCACCGATAGGATCAACTAAACTTGTTGCTCCCTTAGCTTTATGGCTACCTTGACAAACGGAACTCCTTCTAGCAATTCCGTTATCAGCACCTTGAGCAAATACATGTCCAATATCATAATTACTATTTCCAATTTCACTATTAATATTAGATTGATTTTCGTCCAGCATAGTTGATACATTGGAGTTTGTATAAGGATCTGTAGCAGCATTTGTATAAATAATGTCATCATTATCACTAACTAAAATCATATGTACTGCCAATTCACGGTTGTATATTCCATTAACTCTCGTCATCGTTACATTAATAGCAGCCATTGCATCTGCAACAGTCCCTCCGTGATATTGTGCATATTCACCAGTACAAGCAACTGCTAACCTAAAAGTTCTAATTTGGCAATCGCCCAAATCTATTTCTGGAGAGCCATCGGTAGGCTTATCTTTAAAAGAAGGAATATTTTCATAGTCGCAGGAAAAATTCTTCTGAATAGGTGTATCTTGCTTAAAATACACTTGATAATAGTCAGATATTTCAATTTTTGAAATCGGATCTATCAAAATTGTCTTTCCACCCAAAATTTGTGCATGAAATCCTTTTTGTGTAAATCCAAAAGCGATTGTTTTGTTTGAATCGTCCATACTAACTCCTTTGTATGAATGAATTTCTGGAAATTTTGCAGCTAATTTTTCTTCCATGATTGGAAAATATTGAACTTCGAAGGTTTCCATTCCCGAATTTGGAAGCGGAATGCTAAGTATTATTTTTTGACCTCTTGGAGCTTCCCTTAGGCTTTTAAGTTCATTTTTTAATGCAGGTTCATTTAGTTTCAATACTCTAGCATTGGTTGGTGCCGAGTTTTGCTGTTTAATAATAGTTGGTTTTTGAGTATCCTGCCAATAGTTTTGTGGATTTACTTGACTAAAACCATTCAAACTAAAGAGCATAAATACAATTAAGTAAAAGTATTTTTTCATATTGTTAAAGTTTGGTTTTCCTACTCTATTTGTATTGGCTTTTCGGAATCCGCCATTATTTAGTGGTTTATGAAGAAGACTCTAAAAGCAAATTTTGTTACCCAAAACAATTAGCTATTCAGATAGAGGAAAGTCAAAAAAAGTGTAAAACGCATAATCAAGAAGAATAATCCGTATTTTAGTAGCTAAAACCAAACCAATCTTTACTCATGCGAATTAAGACCATATTATTAGTATTATTTCTCGCCTTTAGTAACCAGAATGAAGCACAAGCGCAAGATTTTGAAGAAGCGTATTATAAAAATTTAGAATACAGACTTATAGGTCCTTTTCGAGGAGGGAGAAGTGCCGCAGTGACAGGTGTTCCTAATAAACCAAATTTATTTTACTTTGGAGCTACTGGTGGAGGAATTTGGAAAACAACAACAGGAGGAAGAACTTGGGAAAACATTTCTGATGGTTTTTTTGGTGGAAGCATTGGCTCAATAACTGTTTCTAAAAGCGATTCAAATGTTATATATGTAGGCGGTGGTGAAAAAACTGTACGAGGTAATGTATCTTCTGGATACGGAGTTTGGAAAAGTGTCGATGCCGGAAAGACATGGATTTTTTCAGGGCTAGAAAACTCAAGACATATTCCTAGAATGGTAATACATCCTACAAATCCCGATATTGTATATGCTGGCGTGATGGGAAACATCTACAAATCATCTGAAGACAGAGGTGTTTACAAAAGTATCGACGGAGGAAAAACATGGAGAAAAACACTATTTGCCAATGCAGATGCTGGTGTAGTTGATTTACTGATAGATCCAACCAATCCCAGAATTTTATATGCGTCTACTTGGCGTGTTCGCAGAACTCCCTATAGTTTGAGTTCTGGTGGCGAAGGTTCTGCACTATGGAAAAGTACTGATAGCGGCGAAACGTGGACGGAAATCTCAAAAAATCAAGGTTTTCCAACAGACACGCTTGGCATAATTGGAGTTACGGTTTCTCCTTTGAATAATCAACGTGTATGGGCAATTGTAGAAAACAAAGACAAAGGAGGTTTGTACCGCAGCGAAGATGGTGGCGAAACGTGGACACAAGTTAACAGCGAGCGCAAATTACGTCAGCGTGCTTGGTATTACACACGTGTATATGCTGACACCGAAAACGAAGATATCGTTTATGTACTAAACGTTCGTTATCATAAAAGTACGGATGGCGGAAAAACATTCAGTACCTACAACGCTCCACACGGCGACCATCACGATTTGTGGATTGCACCCGAAAATCCGAAACGAATGATTATCGGTGATGATGGCGGCGCGCAAGTAACGTATGATGGTGGGGAAACATGGAGTACTTATCACAATCAACCAACATCACAATTTTACCGCGTCACGACTGATAACAGCTTTCCATACAGAATTTATGTAGCGCAACAAGACAATTCTACCATTCGAATTCCGCATCGTACGGACGGTTGGGCAATTACCGAAGACGATTGGGAAAGTACGGCTGGTGGTGAATCAGCACATATTGCTGTTGATCCTAAAGACAATGATATTGTGTATGGTGGAAGTTATGATGGCTTTTTAACACGAGTGAATCACAAAACAGGAACGGTAAGGGCAATCAATGTATGGCCAGACAACCCTATGGGACATGGAGCAGAAGGTATGAAATATCGTTTTCAGTGGAATTTCCCTATTATCTTTTCAAAACACAATCCAAATCGATTATACACCTTTTCAAATCAAGTGCATGTGACGGAAAACGAAGGACAATCGTGGGAAATTATCAGTCCAGATTTAACCAGAAATGATTCCGAAAAACTCAAATCTTCTGGTGGACCGATTACGCAAGACAACACTTCCGTAGAATACTACTGTACCATATTTGCTGCCCAAGAATCACCTTTGAAAGAAGGATTGTTGTGGGTAGGAAGCGACGACGGATTGATTCACATTACGCAAAATGGCGGACTAACTTGGGAAAATGTCACGCCAAAAGGAATGCCAGAGTGGATGATGATTAACAGCATTGAACCAAGTGCTTTTGACGCAGGAACATGTTATGTTGCTGGAACGAAATACAAAACAGGTGATTTTTCTCCGTACATCTATAAAACAACAGATTATGGGAAGTCTTGGACAAAAATTACAAAAGGAATTGACGCTGAACACTTTACTCGTGTATTGCGTGAAGACCCAAAACATAAAGGATTATTATATGCTGGAACAGAAACAGGGATGTATATTTCATTCAATGATGGAAAAAATTGGCAATCGTTTCAGCTAAATCTTCCCATAGTTCCTATTACTGATTTAGCTGTAAAAAACAACAATTTAATCGTAGCTACACAAGGAAGAAGTGTGTGGATTATAGATGATTTAACCGTGATTCATCAACAATACAATCGTGCGAAAGACACACATATTTTGTACACACCAAAAGACAGTTATAGAATGCGTGGCAATTCTCAAAAAGGAAGTAAAACGGAAGGAACGAATCATCCCAATGGTGTGATAACGTATTTCTATTTGAACGATTACGACGAAAAAGATGAGGTGTCATTGAGTTATATGGAAGCCAATGGCGATGTTATCAAAACATTCAGTACTAAAAATAAAGAAAAAGATAAACTGAAAGTAGAAAAAGGAGCCAATATGTTTTTGTGGGACATGATGTACACAGGAACAGAGCGTTTAAAAGGCATGATTTTATGGTGGGCAAGTTTAAATGGTCCAAAAGCTGTTCCTGGCGAATATAAAGTGAAATTAACCATAAAAAAGGAAGGGCAAGATGCAGTTGAAATCATAAAGCCATTTACTATTCTAGCAGATCCAAGAGCAGAAAGCACCTTGGCTGATATGCAAAAGCAATTCGATTTCATCAAAGATGTGAATGCTACTATGGACAAAGCGCATAAATCAATCAAAAAAATTCGTAAAATTAATACAAAACTAAGTGCGTTTGCTACTCAATACAAAGAAGATGAAAATGTAAAAGAACTAGTTGAAAAAGCCAATGCTTTGAAAAAACAATTTACCGAAATTGAAGAGGCTTTGTATCAAACTAAAAATCGTAGTGGACAAGATCCGTTGAATTTTCCAATTCGACTCACTAACAAATTAGGGCACTTAAATTCACTAGTAAGTATGGGCGATTTTGCTCCAACTGCACAAGATATAGCTGTAAAGAACGAATTGACACAAAAAATTAACAAAGAATTGAACACTTTTAATACCTTAGTCGACACAGAAATTAAAGCGTTTAATGAAGCATTTAATGCTAAAAAACTCAACTATTTGTTCATAGAAGACTAAATGGGAGAATATTATAATTACATAAAGTCACTGCATTTAATTTTTGTAGTGACATGGTTTGCAGGACTTTTTTACATTCCTCGATTATTTGTATACCAAATCGAAGCTTTTCACAAGCCATCACCTGAAAAAGAAATTCTAGGAAAGCAACTCAAGCTCATGGCAAAACGCTTGTGGAATATTATTACCATACCTTCAACGGTTTTGGCAACAATCTTTGCGGTTTGGTTGCTCATCATCAATCCGTATTGGCTCGAACAAGGATGGATGCATGTTAAGCTTACTTTTGTTGTACTCTTATATGTATATCAACTTAAAACGCATCAAATGTACAAACAGTTGCAAAACGACGATGTACGCTACAGTTCTAATTTTATGCGTTTGTGGAATGAAGGAGCGACGTTTATCCTTTTTGCAGTAGTATTTTTGGTAATATTAAAAAGTACTATTAACTGGATTTTTGGTGTAATAGGAATCTTTGTGCTGGGCATCTTGCTCATGCTTGGATTTAAAATTTACAAACGCATCCGCGAGAAAAACCCTGGAGCGTGATATTGGCTTGATTCTTGTTCAAAAGCCTAGCAAATAAAAAACATTCATGAAACCAGCAAGACTTTCATTACGATCACGAATATTTGCCTACATGATTCTATTGATTCTAGTAGCTTCTATTTTGATTGCCTTGGTGACCATTTTTCAATACGAAGAACAATCAAGAGAATATCATGATCGACGACTCAAACGTAAGAAAGAACAAGTAGCAACACATGTAAAAAATTTAATCAACTTTGAAACGACATATATCGTCAATGAGAAAAACTTGCGATTAATCTTTAAAGATGAAATCTACAAAATTGCTAACATTCATAATTTGATGATCAATTTGTACGATTTAGAAGGAGGTTTTATCATTACATCAGATACTTCAATTCGTAGTGAAGAAATTATTGAGTGCTTGCCTGCGGAAGTACTAAACGGAATTCAAAGTAATGCTGATAAAGATTACAGTGCAGATACTGTAATTTCTAATGGAAAAGAATATCAATCATTTTATAGTGTTATTCTCGATCCTAAATCGAAACCGTTAGGAATAATCAATCTGCAATTTGAAGTTGACAATACTTTTGAAAGAGAATTACGTGAATTTTTAATGCGCTTAGGCTATACGTATGTAGTTATGCTGATAGTAGCTATTATTTTTGCGTATTTTATTTCCAGATATATCACACGTTCTCTAAAAAGGATTGGAGAAAAATTAGATCAAACACGTTTCAACCAGCGTAACGAAAAAATTATTGTAGAAGAGGTTGGAGAAGAAATTTTTAACTTAATTACGGCATACAATGGAATGATTGACGAGTTGGAAGAGAGTGCCGTAAAATTGGCTAAAAGTGAGCGAGAGCAAGCATGGCGTGAAATGGCTAAACAAGTTGCACACGAAATTAAAAACCCATTAACACCAATGCGTTTGAGTGTGCAAAGTTTTCAGCGAAAATTTGATCCCAATGATCCAAACATTCATCAAAAAGTTGATGAATACACAAAAACACTCATTCAGCAAATTGACACGATGAGTAGTATTGCGTCGGCTTTTTCAAACTTTGCTAAAATGCCGGCTCAACAAAGTGAAACACTGAATGTAGTTGAAATTACCCGTTTGGCGATGGATATTTTTAATGAAGATTATATTAATTATTCTTACGATAAAGAAGAAATCATTGCTAAATTTGATCGTACACAACTCATACGGGTTATTACTAACCTAGTTAAAAATGCCATTCAAGCCATTCCAGAAAATAGAACTCCAAAAATTGATGTGCGTGTTTTTGAATATAAAAACAATGTCTTAATTACCGTTACAGATAATGGAGTTGGAATTTCTGAAGATAATGTAGACAAGATTTTTGAACCTAAATTCACGACTAAAACAAGCGGAATGGGACTTGGTTTAGGAATGGTTAAAAATATCGTGGAAACTTTCAAAGGAAGTATTACCTTTACGTCAAAATTGAACAAAGGCACAGTTTTTACAGTATCTTTTCCAAAATCTAACGAATCATGAACTATCAAAACATCTTAGTAGAACAACAACATCCTATCGCTACAATTACAATCAATCGCCCAAAAAAATTAAACGCTTTAAATAGAGAAACTATTCAAGAACTACATGATGCTTTTAGTACTTTGAATGCAGACCATGCTGTAAAAGTGATTATTTTAACAGGAAGCGGAGAAAAGGCCTTTGTGGCAGGGGCGGATATTAGTGAGTTTGCTGATTTTTCTGTTGAAGAAGGAGGTAAATTGGCAGCACAAGGACAAGAATTATTGTTTGATTATGTTCAAAACTTAGAAACACCTGTAATTGCTGCGGTTAATGGTTTTGCCCTTGGAGGTGGATTAGAACTAGCTATGGCTGCTCATTTTAGAATTGCGAGTGATAATGCTAAAATGGGACTTCCTGAAGTATCTTTAGGAGTAATTCCTGGATATGGAGGCACGCAACGTTTGCCACAATTAGTAGGGAAAGGAAAAGCTATGGAAATGATTATGACGGCAGCAATGATTGGAGCAGAAGAAGCAAAACAATGCGGATTGGTAAACCATGTTACAACACAAGAAGAATTACTTCCGTTGGCAAACAAATTAGCTGCAAAAATTACCCGAAACTCTCTTGTTGCCATTCGTGGTGCAATTAAAGCAGTAAATGCAAAATATATTGATGGAAAAAACGGATATGAAGTGGAAATTGAAGAATTTGGAAACTGTTTTGGAACAGACGACTTTAAAGAAGGAACAACTGCATTTTTAGAAAAACGTCAAGCTGATTTTCCTGGAAAGTAGCAATTCAACGTATTGATAAATAAGACAACATAAAAAATCCTGCTTAACCAAGCAGGATTTTTTTGTGTTAAACAATTTATAGATAGCCAAAAATTATTCGGAACAAGGATAATAATATGAGAGTGTATGCGTGTATCCTGTACTGATTGTAAAATTTACAGAATATGGGTTTGTCAAATCTACTCGTGCAAATCCAGCATTTTCTTTTTGAACTAATTTCTTTTTTGTTTCTGAATCTTGTGATATTGGAGGCATTATGGTTGTGATATCAACAGGAATGCAGTCAAGTCCCGAAATTTGCAGTAGTCCTCCACTAGAATTAATAGATTTTATAGCTTTTTTTCTATTCTTAATTTTATTCTTACAAATAGTTTCACCTCCAAAAATATCGGCTCGCCTTTTTACTTTTATTTTACATCGAACTCTTTTTCCGCCATGTTTAACGCCTTTAGGACTAGCTTCAGATATATTTGACCTACTGCAATAACCTCCGGAGTTAATACTTGTTGAAAGTTGATTTTTACATATTGATTCGCTGCTGCTTATAAATGCAGAAACGCCAAAACTTCTTGATTCGCAAGGTGTTGGAAATATGTTGTTAGCGCCACTAGCATCATACACAATTAAAGTAGTAGCAATACCGTCTCCTGCAAAGGTCCATTCTATCGAATAAGACTCTGTTAAATGATCTATACCTTCTACAGAAAACTCCCATAAACCACTATCAGCATCTACAGGTTTTTTAGAAATTCCTATAGGGCATTCTAAGTTTACATCTAAAGTATCTGTATCGTCACAACCATTTGGAGTGAGTAATGACACAAATCCATACAATCTAAAATTAGCAATAGGAGTTGTATCCATGGTTGAGTAATCTATTTCTACGACAAACCATTCGCCAACATATCCAAAGTTTTCTGGCCAAAGCATTTCACCTAATCCTAAACTATTTTCCTTAATCGTTACACTTGTAAAAGTGTCTGAGTTATCTAAGTAGGTAAAGTAGGTTGGATCAATCCCAATAGGAGAAATTGAATAGGCATTAATTTTTAGTTTGATAATCTTATCATCACCATTGTGCTCTAAAATTTCATAAGAAATCACAGATTCATAGCCACACCCCATTTCTCTATCATCACCTGAGTAATCATGACTGTTATCTACATCTACTCCAGTTTCACTGATACTTTCAAAATCATATCTTGGATCGTCACAAATATTAATCATTTCAACACCTACGTTGTTCACATAATAAGATAGTTCACTATCTTTTAATTGTCCTCTTTTTACAAGTTCATGTAAACTCAATAGTTCTTCATAATTTTTACAATTTGCTGGTTTTACACGAACAACTACACAACCATCACTCCACAAATACAGATAATCTTCAATAATAATCATTCCGTCCTGATTTAGCATGGATTCAAAAATAGTGTCAAACGTGTAATCAAACGTATCAAAATCTGGATCGTCAGGAATAATACCTTCATCCATATCTTCTTCTTTTTTTCGTAGAGAATATAAGCCTTTAGACATTTCATAAGCAATGAGTACGTCCAAATCTTCTCCAGCAGTATAATAATTGTTGTATAAATTTCTATGTGTGTTTTGAACTTGATCTAGAGTATTAAACTTTAGAATTGATTTTCCACACAAGGTATAACTGCTTCCACCTGATTTTTGAACAAGTCCCGAATTTTCAGATTGTTCCTCGATGTAGTCATCGTTTTTACAGCCTGTGAACAGTAGTAGACTTATTATTAAAATTGACAAGATTTTGTTTTTTATTGGCATAATTTTTTTGATTTAATTAATTTACTTTTTGGTTTCATGATTGTAGCTCAAAATGATCAAGTAAGAGCTGTAAAAAAATCGATTTTATAAGTATGGGTTTGTATTGAAGTTTCATTACCCAGTTTTGAAGTTTTTTTTGAAAAAAGAGAAGTTTAGGTAATTTATAAACAAAAAAAATCCAGAGAGTCAAACTCTCTGGATCTATTCTTTTAGTTAAAAACCCTAACTTACATTAGGATTAACCAAGTAGTAATTATTTTTTAATAGTCAATTCCTTTACAATATTTTCTGCGCCAGATAATTTATCAACTAACCAAAGTACATAGCGAATGTCTACATTGATTGTACGTTGCAACTGGTCGTCAAAAATTACATCTCCAGCCATAGCTTCAATGTTACCATCAAAGGCTAATCCAATTAATTCTCCTTTTCCATTTAGGACAGGTGACCCAGAGTTTCCTCCAGTAATATCATTATTTGTCAAAAAGTTTACTGGCATGTATCCTTGTTTGTCAGCATATTGACCAAAATCTTTCTTTTTATACAAGTCTAAAATCTCTGTTGGCAAATCAAATTCATCATCGTTTGGCTTGTATTTAGCAATCATACCCTTCATGGTTGTATAATTGTTAATTTTAGCATCGTTTCTGTCATCTTTTGGGAGCGCCACCACTTTTCCGTATGTTAAGCGCAACGTAGAGTTTGCATCAGGATATTGAATTTTACTTAGTTTCGATTCTCGCAATCCTTTTACAAGTTTTCTGTAAGCTTTGTCATAAGCTTCCTTAGCTTCAGCAATTGCCTCAGGTTGTTCTCTATACCTCGCAATTAACACTGAAGACAACAAGAATAATGGATCATTTTCTAAAAGAGCTTTGTTTGGATATTGTAAAAATGCTTCCAAACGTTCTTTAGATGTGAATAAACTTAATTCAAAAATTGCATCTACATATGAATCAAAGTCATTGTTAGTTTCTGCGCTAATTTGCTTTACCAATTCAGGCAATTCATACCCAGCTTTTTCAACATATAATTTTAATTGAGCTGCAAGTACATCTTTTTCTAAAGGCATATACGCATTTTTGAATGTCTCATCAATTAACCCTTGAATTCTTGGGCGTATTTCTTCACGCTTAGCTTTATTTTGTTCTATATAGTATTGTAAATTTCTTCCAATTCGTAGAGGCGAAACTGCAAAGTTACTTCCGCGCAAGATTCCTATTAAATAATTATCGTGGCGTGATTTATCATTAGTCAATGCATAGTAATTGTTAATGTCTTTAATAACATTTCCATACTCAGCACGATTTGCTTTTTTATTTGCCCATCGTTCAAACTTCTTCTCCAAGGCACGTTTTTTATCAGCAGTTTTGTGTTTGGTCAAAGCATCAATCATTCCTTGCCTGTTTTTCCAATAGTTGGCAATTCCAGCATAATCAGAAGCATATTTTAAGTTTACATCTTCACTTTTATTCATATGTTTTTTCATGGCATCCATGCTTGTTTTTGAAGCTTCAACCCATGCAGGATATGCGTAGTTTACATTTTGCGCAATTCCTTCTGCAGGCATCCAACGATTGGTTCTTCCAGGATATCCTAAAATCATGGCAAAATCATTTTCTTTTACACCTTCTAAATTGACAGCTAAGTGCTTTTTAGGCTTCATTGGGATATTTTCTTTAGAGTAATTTGCGGCATTTCCGTCTTTGTCGGTATACACTCTAAATAATGAGAAATCTCCTGTGTGACGTGGCCATTCCCAATTGTCAGTATCGCCACCAAACTTTCCTATACTTTCGGTTGGCGTTCCAACCAAGCGAACATCTTTATAATCTTCATACACAAAATAGTAAAACTCATTTCCTTGAAAGAATGAACGGACAGAAACAGTATATTTTCCTCCTTCGTTATTTTCTTGTTCAATTAAGGCAATTTCCTTGTTGATCGCTGCTTCACGATCTTTTTCAGTCATACTATCATTTACTTTTGATAAAATTCGCTCACTTACATCATCCATTCGAACAAAAAAACGAACGTATAGACTTTCTGGTTTTAATTCTTCTTCAAAATTTTTCGCCCAAAAACCATTTTTTAATAGATTTTTCTCTTCTGTAGACAACTCTGCAATGGCGTCATATCCACAGTGGTGGTTTGTAAGTACTAATCCTTGATTGGAAATGATACTTGCAGTACAGCCACCATTAAACTGTACAATTGCATCCTTTAAACTATTGTTATTAATGCTATAAATTTCTTCGGCGGTTAATTGTAACCCCATTTTTTGCATATCTCTGTGATTCAGTCTGTCAATAAACATTAAGAACCACATGCCTTCATTGGCTTTAGAACTTGTAGGCATCATGAAAATGCATACAATCATACTTAGAAAGATTTTCTTCATTGATAAAATATTTTGAGGCTAAAGATATTAAAAATTGCTTCTTTTTAATAGTTAATGAGGAGAGATGTACACTTGAGATTTTCCCGTAGTTGCAGTATAAAGTTTATTGATTTACCATTGGCGACTTTAATGAAATTTATTTTTGCTGAAAAGGAGTAATTAAAATTGAAAGATTCTATAAAAATAAATGGAAGAGGTGCACAAAAAAATGTGCACAATCGTTTTTTGGAGCATACTCATGAAGTGCGTTCAGATTTTTTAGAATATTGTCGGAAAGAAGGGGAAACGGCTGATAAAAATAAAACGAATTATATCAATGTATTTCCTAAAACAATTGTTAATAAAGTAACAAGTCCTGATGTGGGAATGGAATATTCTCTCAACCCTTATCAAGGTTGTGAACATGGTTGTATTTATTGTTATGCAAGAAATAGTCATGAATATTGGGGCTTTAGTGCAGGGTTGGATTTTGAACGAACAATTTTAATCAAACAAAACGCAGCCCAATTATTAGAAGAAAAACTCAAAAATAAGAATTGGAAAGCTTGCCCAATTGTACTTTCAGGAAATACCGATTGTTATCAACCGCTAGAAAAGGAATTAAAAATTACACGAAGTTTACTTCAAATATTTCTTGCTTACAAACATCCAGTAGCAATCATTACAAAAAATGCATTGATTCTTCGAGACTTGGATATTTTAAAGGAATTGGCAAAAGATAATTTGGTAGGAGTTAATATTTCAATTACTTCCCTATCAGAAGAAACACGTCGTGTACTTGAACCAAGAACGACAACCATTCAAAAACGGCTAGAAGCAGTCGAAATACTAGCAAACAATGGAATTCCTGTAAATGTGATGTTAGCACCAATTATCCCGTCAATTAATAGTCATGAAATTTTACCGTTGGCTAAAAAAGTTTCAGAATTAGGAGCAACTTCTATAGCTTTTACAATTGTTCGGTTAAATGGTGCAATAGGAGAAATCTTTGCAGATTGGATTCGGAAAACGATGCCTGATCGTGCTGAAAAAGTGTTACATCAAATAGAAAGTTGTCACGGAGGAACACTAAATGACAGTCGTTATGGATATCGAATGCGAGGTGAAGGAAAAATTGCAGAACAGATTCGGAATTTAATTCATATTGCTCGGCTCAAATATTTTAAAAATGCAAAAATGCCTTCTCTCAATACATCTTTGCATGAACAATACAAAAGTGGACAATATTCTTTGTTTTAAAATTAAAAAACGCAGCATCTTTTTCAAGATAACTGCGCTTTTCCCCAATTAATTAGCTGAATAGACTAATACGTTAATTTATTGATAAACTCTCTTCCTTGACTTTTAAATAGTAAAATGTACTCTCCTTTTTTCTCTTTGGAGAGTTCATAAATGCGTTCAAAAATCTTTTTATTTTTTATTTCTTCTGAAAAAAGTAAGGTTTTTTCGTATTGCGATGATTCACGATAATGCAATTCAACCTTTAGAGGTTGTGTATCTAATGAAAGTCTTGAAACATATAAATAACGACCATCCAATCGAACGGTTGGTTTGTAAATAATTGTTTCCTTTTCCTTTTCAAAAGTCACTTGATTTGCATTGACTGTAAATGGAATTACGCAAATTTCTACATCTTTATCCAATTCAAAATAATAAGTGCCATCTGGTAGAGATGTCAAATCGAATCCTTTAGAATAGTCTCCGTTTTTCTGAATAGACTCTTTGTAAAGAATTAATAGATTTGCATCTTTAATAATTAATTGATGTCCTTTTTTAACATTGTTAAATGAAACAATGGTAGGTGTCTTTTTAGTGCTTGGTACATACGAATGGCTTGCATAACTTACCATGTTTATTGCCAAAAGTAGCAAGCATACTAGTTTTTGAATTCTTTTTTTCATGACATTTTGTTTTAAAAAGTTCACGAAACAAATCTACGGTAGTGTAAAAAAGATAAAAACAGCTATTTTGGCTAATTTGTATAGTATTTTAACTGTTATTAAATATTGTGCGCCATATATTGTTAATATACTATACAATTAGGGTAATTGAATATAGATTTTCAGTTTTATATTACAGTATTTTTGTATAGAGAATAAGTAACGATGCATACCAAACCTACATACGAAAAAATTACACCTGAATTTGGCAATTCAATTTTTGTAGCACAAAACACCAAGAAACGAAAACGAGGATTGGCATTTTGGCATTTTCATCCCGAATTAGAGTTGGTGTATGTCAATAAAGGAAAAGGAAAGTGTCACATAGGGAATCATTTGTCATATTTCAATAACAGTCAATTAATTCTTATTGGAGCAAATTTGCCACACAATGGTTTTGCAGATCGATTGACTTCTAAAGGAAAAGAAACATTAATTCAGTTTAAAGCAGATTTTTTA
The DNA here is from genome assembly GCF_001005305.1 of Kordia zhangzhouensis. Taxonomy (GTDB): domain Bacteria; phylum Bacteroidota; class Bacteroidia; order Flavobacteriales; family Flavobacteriaceae; genus Kordia; species Kordia zhangzhouensis. The sequence continues at coordinate 64,391 of NZ_LBMH01000010.1, read as the reverse complement.
GGAAAAGAATTCTACGATTTGCCTGAAATGAAAGATATTGTTTTGCTTTTGGAAAAAGCTAAAAAAGGAATTCGATTTAAACCAGAAACAAAACGAATTGTAGGTCCTAAAATAGAAAAATTACCCAAACATGCAGGTTTTAAACGTGTTATTAAATTGCTAGAAATTCTTCATATGCTTGCATTGGCAGAAGATTATGAATTGCTTAACGCAGATGGGTTTGCTTTTGAAACTCAAGCACAAGACAGTATAAAGATTGATACGATTTTTAAATACATCAATAATAATTTTCAACGAGCTATTACGTTGGATGAAATTGCAGAAGAAGTAAATATGACGGTTCCGGCGTTTTGCCGTTATTTTAAAAGAGTAACAGGAAAAACATTTACCAAACTCGTTAATGAATATAGAGTAGTATATGCAACTAAATTGTTGTTAGAAAGTCAAAGTAGTATTACAGATATTTGCTATGAAAGCGGATTCAATAATTTTTCACATTTTAACAAACTCTTTAAAGAGATTACAGGAAAAAGCGCGTCCAAATACCGCAGCGAAATGAAGCTAATGATTCAATAACAAGTTACTTTTCACCATTCCATTCTGCATAAAACTGAGCAAGAAACTGTTCCATAAACTCATGACGCTCTAGGGCAATTTTTCGACCAGTTTTCGTATTCATTTTGTCTTTCAGTAACAATAATTTTTCGTAAAAATGATTGATAGTAGGAGCTGTAGAAGCTTTATATTCTTCTTTGGTCATGTTCAGTTTTGGTGCAATTTGAGGATCATAGATTTTACGATCTTTAAATCCGCCATAATTAAAACAACGTGCAATTCCAATAGCGCCAAGTGCATCCAAACGATCTGCATCTTGAATAACATCCAATTCAGTTGAACGAAATGCTTGGTCAAAATTTCCTCCTTTAAAAGAAATATTCTCTATGATGTTTTTTACGTGTAAAATCACTTTTTCAGAAACATCAATACTTTCCAAAAATTCACGAGCTACTTTCGGTCCGACAGTTTCGTCACCGTTATGAAATTTAGCATCAGCAATATCGTGTAATAATGCACCCAAACTAACAATAAACTCGTCCACATCTTCCTCTTTCGCAATCAACAATGCGTTTTTATACACGCGTTCAATGTGAAACCAATCGTGACCACCTTCTGCATTTTTCAAAGTTTCTTTGACAAAAGCAATCGTTTTGTCAATAATTTGAGTTTTTTTCATTTGCTAATCAATCACTACGTGTTCTGTAATAGTTTTTTCAAGTTGTTGGATAAGTTCAGTGCGTTTTTCCTTAGGATAATCACGAAGCTGTAGAGGTTTGTGTGCTTCTACTTTAATGTGTGCACCCAACCCGAATGGAAATTTGCCATATTTGGTTGTTTTCCATGAATTATTGATAGTTACAGGAACAATTTGTGCGTCTGGAATGTACTTAAAAAGCACTTCCAATCCTTTTGTTTTAAAGGGTTTTGGAATGCCAGTTCGGCTACGTGTACCTTCTGGAAAAATAATACCTGCATAGTTGTTTTCATGAATCAGCTTAGCAAAACGTGTAATCTCAGCAATGGCTTGTCTGGCATCTTTTCGATCAATCAGCGCTGCACCGCTATGTCGTAAATTAAAAGAAATACTTGGAATTCCTTTACCTAACTCTTTTTTGCTAATAAATTTGGGATAGTGCCTCCTAAATAGCCAAATAAGTGGCGGAATATCATTCATGCTTTGATGATTGGAAACAATAATTACCGGACGATTCTTGTCTAATTTATAAGGGTTTCTTAAAGTGTGACGCGTTCCTAAAATATTGTGACAACGCATCAAAGAATATTGCAACGCATTGACACTTATTTGATGCCCTTTACGGCCTCCTATTTTTAAAAAGAGCCATTGAACTCCATGAAAAATTACTAACAAAAGCCCAAAAAATAAAAAATAAATAGGAGTTAAAATGTATGAAAAAAACTTTGCCATATACTACAAAAGTAAAAAACAAAACCACGACAATGCGTGGTTTTATATTAATTTTTAAAAGTACGACTTAACAATTTTCGTTGTACGCATCTTTTAGATTTTCTGCAATCATTTCTGCAGGTCTTCCTTCAATATGGTGGCGTTCCAGCATATGAACCAACTGTCCGTCCTTAAACAAAGCCATGCTTGGAGAAGAAGGAGGAAAAGGAATCATGTAACTTCTTGCTTTATCTGTAGCTTCTCTATCAACTCCAGCAAAAACAGTCACTAAATGATCAGGTTTTTTATCGTTATCTAAAGACATTCGTGCGCCAGGTCGTGCATTTGCAGCAGCACAACCGCAAACAGAATTTACAACTACCAATGTAGTTCCTTCTTTTGCTAAAGCGTTTTCAACTGCTTCAACCGTATGTAATTCTTCAAAACCTACTGCTGTGAGGTCTTCACGCATTGGTTTTACCAATTCTGGTGGATACATAATCTTTCTGTATTAATTCATTACTAATGAGGCAAAGATACGGATTATTAATTTTTTTGATGATACGATTTGCTTTTGATTTTTGTTAAAGAAATTTAAAAGTATATGCCATAATTTCTATAAAATATGTGGAGCGAGAATATTTTTTTCTTTGGAAAATGTATCTTTGGTAAAAAACAAGAATATGAGTGGATTTGCAAGCTGGATCGGAGGCGCATTAGGATGGACACTAGGAGGACCGATTGGAGCCGCAATTGGATTTGCCATTGGTGCGGCCGTTGATAAAGCAACAGAAAAAGGATTATTACTCGAACCGCCAAAAAAAGACAAACAACGTCGTTACCAACGTAGCGAACCTAAATACGACACTAGAAAAAAACGAGTGTCTTCTTCACAGAAACGTTCACAAACCAAATCAGGTGATTTTGAAGTAAGTCTATTAGTGCTTTCTGCTATTGTGATGAAAGCTGATGGTGTTGTTTCAGAAGCCGAAAAAAATTATGTGCGTGATTATTTTGTGAAAATGTACGGTAAAGAACGTGCCAATCATGCATTTCAATTGTTTAATGGGTTGCTAAAAAAGGAAGATATCTCTACGCGTGAAGTTTGCCAGCAAATCCAAATGTACATGGATCACTCATCACGTTTACAATTACTACATTATCTATTTGGTGTAACCAAAGCAGATGGAGTTGTTGATGAGGTAGAGGTAGAGTTAATTGAGAAAATTGCAGGATATTTATATATCAATGATCGTGATTTCCAATCAATCAAAGCAATGTTTTACAATCCTGTAGATAGCGCATACAAGATTTTAGAAATTGACAAATCGGCTACAAACAATGAAATAAAAAAAGCGTATCGTAAAATGGCAAAAAAATACCATCCTGACAAAGTACAGCACTTAGGAGAAGAACACGTGAAAGGAGCTGAAGCAAAGTTTCAAAAAGTACAAAAAGCCTATGAAGAGCTACAAAAAGAGCGAGGTTTTTAAAAAAGATAAATAAAACGTAAGTTTAACACCCAAACCCCAACCTAAACCTATACTTAATGAATGAATTTTGGATATATTTTAAATTAGGACTCAATCACGTTTTAGACTTAAACGGATATGATCATATTTTGTTCTTAATTGTCCTAACAGTAGCCTACACTTTCAAAGATTGGAAACGTGTTTTTTGGCTAGTTACTATTTTTACAATAGGTCACACTATTTCTTTAATTTTATCTACTTACGCCGTTATTTCTGTGAAAGCAAATTTGGCAGAGTTATTAGTATATATAACAATCATAGTTACGGCTTTGTTCAATATTTTTACTGCCGGAAAACACAGTAATAATAAAACCAAACTTGTTTTATTGTTGGTTGCAGCGTTGTTCTTTGGATTAATTCACGGACTGGCATTTTCCAACTATTTCAAAACCATAACTTCTGGTGTACAAAGTAAATTACTTCCTATGCTAGAGTTTGCGTTGGGCGTAGAAGCTGCGCAAATTATTATAGTGCTAGTCATGTTGGTATTGTCGTTTGTATTTCAAACTGTATTTCGCTTCTCAAAAAGAGATTGGATTATGGTAATTTCATCGATAGTACTTGGTGTGGCTATTCACATTGTAGATGTAAACTTTTTGTAATTCGCGATGATTTTTAATAGTTTAGAAGTGTACGAAACATTAAATTAAAAATCATGAAAAAAAGAGAAATCTTAAAACTAAGCTTAAACAAAAAGCAAATCTCAACGTTAAATTTTTACAATATCCGTGGCGGAAGGTTAGCAGCTGCTGTTTCAGATTGTGAAGAAACTTGTGACTGTTCTGGACTTAATACATGTGATTGTGATACTGAAGAATCAGATTGCTTGCCATGCCATTCTAAATAATAAACACTCAAATTTTGGTAAAAAATTAACAGCAAAGTGGTTGTGAATCGATTAGAAACCCAATATCTTCGCTAGAAGAGATAAGAAGCAACTATAATGGTTGCTTTTTTTCGCTCCAAAAAGGTTAAATTTGTACATGCCTAAACAAAAACAAGTAAAATACGATCATGCGTATTTACGCATGGCAAAAGAATGGGGAAAACTCTCCTATTGCCAACGAAAGCAAGTTGGTGCGATTATTGTAAAAGATAGAATGATTATTTCTGACGGATATAATGGAACTCCTTCAGGATTTGAAAACTTCTGTGAAGATGAAGAAGGCTATACAAAATGGTATGTATTGCATGCAGAAGCCAATGCAATCTTAAAAGTGGCTGCCTCTACACAATCATGTGTTGGAGCTACGCTGTACATTACCATGTCGCCATGCAAAGAATGTAGTAAATTGATTCATCAAGCAGGAATTACACGAGTGGTGTATGTGGATGCATACAAAGATGACTCTGGAATACAATTTTTAAAAAGAGCAGGCGTTGAGGTAGAACACATTCCAATACTTCAAAGTCCATAAAAAATATAAATTGAATAAAACAACGCAATATTTATTACCTGTAATTATCGCTGCCGCTGTAGCGATAGGTGTATTTATTGGCGGTAAATTAAATTTTAGCGCAACTCCAGAAACGTTGTTTTCATCCAATACGAGTAAAGACAAACTCAATCGTCTTATAGATTATATTGACTATGAATATGTTGATGATGTAGATGTAGATAGTATTGTTGATGTTACGGTAAATAATATTCTTGAAAATCTCGATCCGCATTCAGTTTATATTCCTTCAGAAGAAGAAAAAAGAGTAGCTGAGAATATGCAAGGAGATTTTGTGGGTGTTGGTATTCGATTTGATATGGTCAATGATACACTTACGGTGATTAGAACGTTAGAAGGTGGTCCAAGTATTGCAGCTGGAATCAAAGCAGGTGATCGAATTTTGATGGCTGATACTGATACGTTGTATGGTAAACATCTTCGAAATACACAAATTATCTCCAAATTAAAAGGAAATCAAAACACCTCGGTTCATCTAAAAATCTACCGAAAACAAACTGATGAAATCTTTACAATTAATCTAAAAAGAGCCAAAGTACCTATTAAAAGTGTGGTTGCTGCATATATGCTGACAGATGATTTAGGGTACATAAAAATTAATCGTTTTGCAGAAACTACATACGATGAATTTCATGAAGCTTTACAAGAATTACAACAAAAAGGAGCTAAGAACTTAACATTAGATTTACGCAATAACCCAGGAGGAATTTTAGATGTAACGAGAAGTATAGCAGATGAATTTTTAGAAGATGGAAAACTTATTCTATTTACTAAAAACAAAAAAGGAGAAGTTGAAAAATACTATGCTTCTGAAAAAGGAAATTTCGAATCGGGAGAAATATATGTACTAATCAATGAAAAATCTGCTTCAGCAAGTGAAATCATCGCAGGAGCTTTACAAGATAATGACAAAGGAGTTATTGTTGGAAGACGTTCATTTGGAAAGGGATTAGTACAACGTCCTATGCCATTAGGAGATGGTTCTGTCGTCCGACTAACAATCTCTCGCTATTACACGCCTACAGGGCGTTCAATTCAACGTTCATATAAAAATGGCAATAAAGACTATTTTGATGAATATTATGAACGTTTCAACTCTGGAGAGTTACGTTCTATTGATAGCATTAAGGTAGCAGATTCTCTAAAATTTGTAACACCTAAAGGAAAAATTGTGTATGGTGGTGGCGGAATTATTCCTGACGTTTTTGTTCCTCTATCTAAAACACCTGAAGAAATTTCGTTGGAAAAAGGATTGCGAACTAAAATCGTAGGTTATATTGATGATTTTGTTTTTCAAAAGTTAGATAAAGATCGAAAAACATACAAAAATATGTCACAAGAAGAGTTTATGGAAAACTTTGAGATAAGTGACGAGTTACTTAGAGAATATATAGATTTTCTTAGTGAAATGCGCGGACAAAGAATGTATATTGAAAAATATGAAGAGCAAATCAAAAGACATATCAAGGCTATCTATATTGAACAATTATATGGTGTCAATGGATATCAACAACAGCTCAACATAGGAGATGAAATGATTAAAAAAGTGTTAGAATTACACGAAAAATAATGTTTATAATAATCACACTTTATCGTGTACTTTCGTGTGATTTCCATCGTTCCAAAGAGTTAAAATATCTGTAGCTACTTGTGCACCACTACCAGCAGCAATGGCAAATTGACTCCTCCAACCAGCAATAGTTCCGCAAACATACAACCCTTTTTTAATCAAATGATCTTGGTTTTTTAAATACACACGATCCTTTTCAATAGCAGCTCTAGGATGTGGTGCTATAAATTCTTCCAAGCCTTCAATAGTAAATGGTTTGGCATAATTTAAGGCAATAATCACTATTTTACTTTGGTAAGCTTCTTTAGTGGTTTCTATTTGAAAATTACCAGCTTCTCCAGTCACTCTTACAACTTTTTCTTGTTCAATTTGTAACACATGCGGATATACTCTTTGTAAATGTAATTTTCCTTCCTGTAAAATAGAGGCACCTGTTTTTCCCTCAGGAAGCCCTAATACATTATTAAATAATGCATTTTGCAAATGTGAAGCTCTTTGGTGTAAAATGATTCCAATCTTTTTTCCTTTAGCATACGGCTTTTCTTTTGCAGAACCTAAAACAAGTGCACATTGCATGCCCGATACACCACCGCCTACAATCAGAACATCAAACATTATTTTGCGTTGTTTTTAATTTTTTCCTCGATTCTCTTTGAAGTCAAAAAGATTAACAAGATTAAAATAACGCAAAAAGCACCTACAATACTGATTAATGCAATCAAACTTTCTCCTTGCAATATATTGGAAAAATCAAGTTTTGTCATACTATATATGCTAATAATAATGGCAAGTACCATTGCGATATAAGAAAAGGTCTTCATAAGTCAATTTTTGTCTTATAAATCTTAAAAAGATTCAGTTTCAATACAAAATTACGCAAATATTTTCTGAATACTAGTTGTAAACAGTTTTACAGCGATTGCTAATAAAATAACTCCAAAAACTTTTCTCAAAATACGAATCCCGTTTTGTCCTAACCAACGCTCAATTCTAGCCGATGCCTTTAATACAATATACATAATAACCATATTGACTAAGATTGCAACAATGATATTTTCTACTTTAAATTCGGCTCTTAACGATAAAATAGACGTTAAACTTCCTGGTCCAGCAACGAGTGGGAAGGCAATTGGAAATACAGATGCATCACTTAAGGTTTCTTCGTCATCTTCTTTAAAAAGAGTAATTCCTAAAATCATTTCTAATGCCAAGAAAAATAACACAAAAGAACCTGCAATGGCAAATTGGCTAACGTTGATTCCTATCAAATTAAGCATGCTTTGACCAACAAACAAAAATACAGTCAAAATAATACCAGCAATAATTGTTGCCTTTCCCGACTGGATATGACCAGTTTTTCGGCGAAGATCTATGATGATTGGAATATTCCCTATAATATCAATTACGGCAAATAATACCATACTTGCGGTAAAAATATGTTTAAAATTGAGTTCCATGCAAATACGTTTTAATTTTGCCGCAAAAGTACATTATTCAGAGAATTAGCAAAGGGAAACCATGTATTTTTTAGATTAAATTAAGATAAAGAGATAGTAGCCAAAAAAAGTGTATAAACTATCAAATCAACACTATATAAAAAAGTATATTTGTATTATGTTTCAGTTAGGAAAAACCATTGTTTCAGAAGATATTGTTGAAAATGATTTTGTGTGCAACCTAAAAGCATGCAAAGGAATTTGTTGTGTAGAAGGTGATGCCGGTGCGCCACTTGAAAATAGCGAGATTAAAATTTTAGAAGAGGTGTACGAAAAAGTAAAGCCTTTTCTTCGTGAAGAAGGTATTCAAGCAATTGAAGAGCAAGGTACCTATATAGTAGCAGAGAATGGCGAATTAGAAACACCTTTAATAGAAGGAGCAGAGTGTGCGTATGTGATTTATGATGAACATCAAACTGCGCTATGCGGCATTGAAGCTGCTTACAACAAAGGTTTGATTGATTGGAAAAAACCGGTCTCGTGTCATTTATATCCTATACGTGTAGAAGAATACAATGATTTCTCAGCAGTAAATTATCATCGATGGCCTATTTGTGATGATGCTTGCTCTTTAGGGAAAGAATTACAAGTACCAATCTATAAATTCGTTAAAGAAGCACTTATCCGAAAATTTGGAGAAGATTGGTATGATGAGTTAGAAAAAATAGCAAAAAGTTTGCATCGTTAATTTGATAATTTCATTTTCTCATTTTTTTCTGTAATCTCTTGTTTTATCACAGCTGACAAAGAATTACTTCTTGTAAGTATTTGATATTCAGTAAAAAATGCCATTTTTTAAATTCATTAAAAAGTAAGAAAAAACTGTATTGTTGTTAAAAACTCATGGAGTTTGTGAATAAGTTAGGCTTTCATTTTCAGCCACAATTTTCAATCTTTGTTATTCCCAAATCGAACAACAATCTTTTACCCAATTTTATAAAAAACGCGATAAATTTATGTCATCAACAATTGAACCCATCTTACAAGAGAACAAAGACAGATTTGTGATTTTTCCGATTAAACATGCCGATATTTGGGAGTGGTATAAGAAGTCGGAAGCTAGTTTTTGGACTGCAGAAGAAATTGATTTGCACCAAGACTTGACAGATTGGACGACTAAATTAAACGATGACGAGCGTTATTTTATCAAACATATTCTTGCATTTTTTGCAGCTTCAGATGGAATTGTAAACGAAAATCTTGCGGAAAACTTTGTAAACGAAGTGCAATATTCGGAAGCAAAATTCTTTTACGGATTCCAAATCATGATGGAGAATATTCATTCGGAGACCTACTCTCTTTTAATTGACACCTATGTAAAAGATGAAAAAGAAAAAGATATTCTATTCAAGGCTATTGAAAACTTCCCTGCAATCAAAAAGAAAGCAGATTGGGCGTTGAAATGGATTGAATCTCCAAGTTTTGCTGAGCGTTTAATCGCTTTTGCTGCAGTAGAAGGTATCTTTTTCTCAGGAGCATTCTGTTCAATTTTTTGGTTAAAAAAACGAGGAATCATGCCAGGATTAACTTTTTCTAATGAGTTAATTTCTCGTGATGAAGGTGTGCACTGTGACTTTGCAGTACATTTACACAACAACCATTTGGTAAACAAAGTGTCTAAGCCTCGTATTCGTGAAATCATTGTTGATGCATTAAATATTGAGCGCGAATTCATAACAGAGTCATTGCCAGTAAGTCTTATTGGAATGAATGCGAAACTAATGACACAATACTTAGAGTTTGTAACGGATCGACTTTTACAAGAATTAGGTTGTGAAAAAGAGTACAATGTGTCAAATCCATTCGATTTTATGGATATGATTTCTCTTCAAGGAAAAACGAATTTCTTCGAAAAACGAGTTTCAGAATATCAAAAAGCGGGTGTGATGAATAAAGAAGAAGAGAAAGATAAATTTAGTTTCGACGCTGATTTCTAAACAGTAAATCCCTATAATTTTAGCTGTACGCAGTTTAAAATTTTAAAACAGTATAAAAAGTACCCTAAACACTGATTTTTTTGCCGAAAAATCGGATAAATAACTAACCCCTATTCTGAACGTAAGTTTGGAAGACTTAAAAAATAGATGAGCGTATGTATGTAGTAAAAAGAGACGGAAGAAAAGAGCCAATGATGTTCGACAAAATCACTTCTCGCGTGAGAAAGTTGTGCTATGGCTTAAACGATTTAGTGGACCCAGTAAAAGTTGCAATGCGAGTTATTGAAGGATTGTATGATGGGGTAACCACTTCAGAATTAGATAATTTGGCAGCAGAGATTGCCGCCACCATGACCACAACGCATCCAGATTACGCGCGATTAGCAGCGCGAATTTCCGTTTCTAACTTACATAAGAATACAAAAAAGTCGTTTTCGGAAACGATGACAGATTTATACGAATATATCAATCCTCGAACGGGTAAAAAAGCACCATTACTGTCGGATGAAGTATATAACGTAATTATGGAACATGCAGATCGTTTGGACTCAACGATTATTTATAACCGTGATTTTGGATATGATTACTTCGGATTCAAAACATTGGAACGTTCTTATTTATTAAAATTAAACGGGAAAATTGTAGAGCGTCCACAGCATATGTTGATGCGTGTTTCTGTAGGAATTCATTTAGACGACCTTGAAGCGGTTATTGAAACATACGAATTGATGTCTAAAAAATTCTTTACCCACGCTACACCGACGCTTTTCAACTCAGGAACACCAAAACCACAAATGTCTTCTTGCTTCTTATTAGCAATGCAAGATGACAGTATTGATGGAATTTACGATACGCTTAAACAAACTGCAAAAATTTCACAATCGGCAGGTGGAATTGGATTATCAATTCACAATGTACGTGCAACAGGTTCATACATAGCTGGAACAAACGGAACAAGTAATGGAATTGTGCCAATGCTGCGTGTATACAATGATACAGCAAGATATGTAGATCAAGGAGGAGGAAAACGAAAAGGATCATTTGCAATCTATGTAGAACCTTGGCATGCAGATATTTTTGACTTTTTAGATTTAAAGAAAAATCATGGAAAGGAAGAAATGCGCGCACGTGATTTATTCTATGCAATGTGGATTCCAGATTTGTTCATGAAACGTGTACAAGAAGATGGTCAGTGGACGTTGATGTGTCCAAATGAATGTCCAAACTTATTTAATGTGCATAGTGATGAGTTTGAAGCATTATATATTAAATATGAGTCTGAAGGAAAAGGACGAAAAACAATTAAAGCACGTGAACTTTGGGAGAAAATTTTAGAATCTCAAATTGAAACAGGAACGCCATATATGCTGTATAAAGATGCAGCCAACCGTAAGTCTAATCAGAAGAATTTAGGAACTATACGTTCTTCAAATTTATGTACAGAGATTATGGAATATACTTCAAAAGATGAAGTAGCAGTATGTAATTTGGCTTCTATTGCTTTACCAATGTTCGTAAAAGGAAAAGAATTTGACCATAAAGAATTGTTCCGTGTAACGAAGCGTGTAACAAAAAACTTGAACAAGGTAATTGATCGTAACTATTACCCTGTAAAAGAAGCAGAAAATTCAAACTTCCGTCATCGACCTATCGGATTAGGTGTACAAGGATTGGCAGATACGTTCATCAAATTGCGTATGCCATTCACATCTGATGAAGCTAAAAAACTGAATCAAGAAATTTTTGAAACCTTGTATTTTGCAGCAGTAACGGCTTCTATGGAAATGGCTAAAGAAGAAGGTCCATACCAAACCTATAAAGGTTCGCCAATGTCTAAAGGAGAGTTTCAACATAATTTATGGGGAATTAAAGATGAAGAATTAAGTGGTCGTTGGGATTGGGCAAAATTGCGTAAACAAGTACTTAAAAACGGTGTGCGTAACTCATTGTTGGTAGCGCCAATGCCAACAGCCTCTACGTCGCAAATTTTAGGAAATAACGAATGTTTTGAGCCTTATACGTCAAATATTTATACAAGACGCGTTCTTTCAGGAGAATTTATTGTGGTGAATAAGCACTTATTGGAAGACTTAGTGAATTTAGGATTGTGGACAGAAGATTTGAAGCAAGAATTAATGCGTGCAAATGGTTCTATTCAGCACATTGAGGAAATTCCACAAAATATCAAAGACTTGTACAAAACGGTGTGGGAATTGAGTATGAAGGATATAATTGATATGTCGCGCCACAGAGGATATTTTATTGACCAATCACAGTCGTTAAACTTATTTATGGAAGGAGCTACGATGGCAAAATTAACATCAATGCATTTCTATGCGTGGAAGTCTGGACTCAAAACAGGAATGTATTACTTGCGTACGAAATCAGCAGTAGATGCAATTAAGTTTACAGTGAAAAAATCTACTAAACAAGCACCTGTTGAAGCAACAGCAACTGCAGCTATTTCTGTAGAAACATTAGGCTCTAAACCTTCACAAGTAGCAGTAGAGCCATTAACACCAGAAGAATTGAAAGAGATGATTGCGCGCTCAAAAGGCAATCAAGATGATGATTGTTTGATGTGTGGTTCATAATAAGAGGGCAATTGTAATAAAGAAAAAGGGAGTATTATGCTCCCTTTTTTATTCAGTGAATTATTGTAAAGGATGAAAGAGGTAAAAAAAAATAATTGCTTACCAATTTATATGGAACATTAGTTTGTTAAAACATCCGTTCCTAAATACTCTCCATTTTTATTATAATACCATGCACGTTTTTTAGGCATTTTAATGTCATTTATAGTAGTTTCTTCTGTAAGGATAATATATTCGCCATCATTTTTTGATTCATCTTTAAAGAACTGATATACTTCCATCGCATAGGTTTTCGGGTTAAAATAAAAGTACCACGTATCTTTTCCAACACTTTCTGTATAGGTTACTTTTAATACCAGATATTGTTTTCCTTTAAATGTTTTCTTTTCAATTTTAGGATGAACAATAGTGCCGTTATCTTTCAATTTCATAGGCAATCCATACAAATACGTATAATAATTCTTGTATAACTGCGCGCGTTCACAACTCAAATTATTTTCTTTTTTAACGTCCTCTGAAAGAGTGTCATTTCCATTAAATGCAATGTTACAACTATCTTTAACAATGGTATATTCTGTAGTTTGGGCATTTCTCGTAGCTTTTACATAAAAGGATTCTTCAGGCAAATTAATCTGAATAGTACTTATGCGATCTGCATTTTTGGGAGTTTCCATTGTTACATGCAACGTACCATTGAAAGTTGACCAATTTCCATTAGGATCGTGATACTGAATAGCTTTTTCAAGTAGTTGTTGTCCAGTAAGTTCTTGCGCTGCGCAAAAAGAAATACATACTGCACTGTATAGAAAAAGCGAAAAAAGGAATCGATTCATGATAGGATTTTTTAAAATTTAAGTTTCAAGATAAAAAATATATAGACAATTCAGAAGAAGGTTTTTTAGGAATCTTGTATAAAAAAAGCACGTGTTAATCGTGCTTTTTAAAAAATGATTATTTCGAATACTTTATTCTTCTTCTTCTACAGCGTTTTTATCTTTAATTGTTGCTGGCTTTACTGAGCTGTCGTGCGCAGTATAATATTCTTCCAAAAGATTCATAGTAGCACTTAACAAGTCTTTAGTCTCAAGCAATAAGCTAAAATATAAAGTTGTGTTTTTAGGGCTTGATTCTTCAGTACGAGTACGTTCAACTTGTGTTTGAATTTTTTGGCGAACCAATTGGAACACAGCTTCTTTGTTTGCTAAAACGCTTCCAATCTCTTCAAACGAACGTGAATCAAATGCTTGTTTGGTAGTATTAAATAACTCTTCTAAAGCTTCATCGACTTGTTTCAGTTCTTTAATCTGACTAAATTTTAGCTTTTTATGATTATTATTAACGTGTTTTAAACTTGCTTTAGAAATATACTCTAAAGATTGAGCAATATCTTGGAGATATCCTAAAATATTAATGTAAAAATTACTAGCACCAACACTTGATTCATCTAAGTTCTTAATAAAGTAGAAAATGTTGTCTCGCAGTTCATCAATTTCGCTAGAAAGTTTAGTAACATTCTTTCGATTTTTCTTAAGCATATTAAGATCTTGCTTAGCCAAACCGTTGATGGCACTTGTGTAAATTCTATTTCCTCTCTTAACTACACTGGCAATATTATCGGCACTTTCGTGAATAACTCCTTGTACAGAACTGCTTTCGGCTTTTTGTAAACTGTCTTCAACACGAGCTTCTTTTGCTTTTTTATTATGGCTAATGTAGTTTCTAACCAGTAAAAATGTAGCCAACGCTAACAGTGCGCCAAGCATAATAGGCAAGTTTAAGTTGAGTAAGAAAGCAATTAAGCCTGCGGCTAGAAAGGCAACGATAGCGGTAAAAAACCATCCACCAATTACATTCAATACACCAGCAACTCTATATACTGCACTTTCTGCTCCCCAAGCTCTGTCTGCAAGAGAAGTTCCCATAGCAACCATAAATGTTACATAAGTTGTTGATAGTGGAAGTTTCATAGAAGTAGCAATAGATATCAATACACTAGCAACCATCAAATTCACAGCCGCACGGACCATATCGAAGGCAGGAATGTCTTCTTTGTTTTTATAAGTCTTCAAAGCAGGAACCGCAAATTGCTTATCCATTTTGGCTTGCCATGAAGTTGGTGTAATAGCTGAAACTCCTTGGGAAATACCAATGGCAATACGTACAAAACCTCTTGATAAGAAATTTGGCTTAAAACGTTCTTTAGTTTGCTCTTGACTAGATAAATCAATAGACGTTTTTACAACGGCTTTTGCTTTACTTGAAAACCAAAGAGTGATTACCATAATTAAACCAGCAATTACTAAGAAAATAGTAGGTGTTTCAACCGTTTTTCCTAAAAAGCCCATTTTAAATTCTTTCGCCGCTGCAACTACATCACCTGCAGCTGGACCGCTTTCCATGAATTTTTCAAAAGCTTGCCAACCAGCAATAGGAACTCCAATAAAATTTACAAGATCATTCCCGGCAAAAGCTAGTGCTAAAGCAAATGTTCCTACAACAATAATTAATTTATAAATATTTGTATTGAGGAAAGACATTACTATAAAAGAAATGATTGACCAAACCACAAAACTTACCACTACGATGGAAAGTACAAACTTCTCCAAAAATTCTTTGAGTGTTAAAGAAGAGTCTGAATCAACAACCATATTGGCATATGAAGTTCCTTTAATTCCTTTTACAAAAATGAAGTAAGTAATGGCAGTTAAGGCAATTCCTCCAAATAATGCACCAACCCAATGCGCTTTTTCATTAAAATTATAAGATAACAACAAACGGGCAATCCATTGAACAAAAGCTCCAATAGAAAAAGCAACCACCACAGAGAGTACTATACCTAATATAATAGTAGTTGCTTGTGAGGTATTGATGTATTCTAATAAAGTATGATAACCATCTCCTTCTTTGCTAATTCGGATTAATGCCATAATAACAGCAGCTCCAAGTAGTTCAAAAACAATAGAAACTGTTGTAGATGTTGGCATTCCAAGCGTATTGAAAAAGTCAAGAAGCAGGATGTCAGTAATCATTACTGCCATAAAAATGATCATGATTTCATGAAAAACAAACTGTTCAGGGGTAAAAATTCCTTTTCGTGCAACCTCCATTAGTCCGCTAGAAAAAATAGCTCCAACGGCAACGCCAACACTGGCAACAATCATGATTGTTTTAAAGGAAATAGCTTTGGAACCTATTGCTGAATTTAAGAAGTTTACTGCGTCATTGCTCACTCCTACGACTAAATCAGCAATTGCTAATACAGTCAAAGCAATAATCATCAGTAAGTAAATATTGTCCATACGTACGTATTAATAATAATTTACAAATATCATGAGTGTTACGAAATGTAATGTTACCATAAGGTTATATCTTATGCTATTTATTAAGTCAATAACAGCTTTGTTAAAGATACTAAATAAGTCAAATAGGTATTAAAATATCTTTCTTTTTTACTGAAAAACAATAGAATAAAGCTAAGAATGCATACAAAGTAGCATTTATATAATTTATGTAGTATATTGCAAGGAAAAAATGCTATTTACTAATGAATTGGGAACAATTACTCTCGTTAAGACGATACGGAGATACCCATAAGCGATTACGCAAAGAACAAGACGAGACTCGTTTGGGCTTTGAAGTAGATTATGACAGGGTGATTTTTTCAACTGCTTTTAGAAGCCTGCAAGACAAAACGCAGGTGGTTCCTCTTTCCAAAACAGATTTTGTACACACGCGACTTACACATAGTTTGGAAGTTTCCGTGGTAGGAAGGAGTCTAGGGAGAAAAGTTGGAAAAAAGTTATTGGAAAAATATCCTCATCTGCATGAAGTTCATGGATTTCAATTTAATGATTTTGGTGCAATTGTTGCTGCAGCGGCATTGGCACACGACATTGGAAATCCTCCATTCGGGCACTCAGGAGAAAAGGCAATTGGAGAATATTTTAAAATTGGCAATGGAACACAGTTTCAAAACCAACTTTCTCCAAAAGAATACCAAGATTTGTGTGATTTTGAAGGAAATGCCAATGGTTTCAAAATTTTAACCGAAAATCGCAAAGGTGTCAACGGAAGTTTACGATTGAGTTATGCAACATTGGGTGCTTTTATGAAGTATCCTAAGCAATCACTACCGAAAAAACCAACCAAGCACATTGCTGATAAAAAATACGGAATCTTTCAATCACAAAAAGAAGCCTTTACGGAAGTAGCAAACGATTTAGGTTTGCTTTCGTTTGGCGAAGATGATGACAAGCGCTACGCGCGCCACCCATTGACATTCTTGGTAGAAGCCGCCGATGATATTTGTTACACAATCATTGATTTTGAAGATGGAATCAACCTTGGATTGATTCAAGAAGAATATGCTTTAGAATATTTGATCAATTTAGTAAGAGATACCATTCAGACAGAAAAGTATAACTTATTGCAGCATCGAGAGGATCGCTTAAGTTATTTAAGAGCTCTATCAATCAACACGCTCATTAAAGATGCCGTTCGTATTTTCTTGGAAAATGAAGAAGCTATTTGTAAAGGAGAATTTACAGTAGGCCTTATGGAAAAGAGCAAATACAAAGCGCAAATTGATGATATTATCAAAATAAGTGTTGAGAAGATATACAAAAGCGACGAAGTTATTGAAAAAGAAATCAAAGGATATCACATCTTACAACACTTGCTTGATACATTTATCACTGCTGTTGAACACTTCCATAACGATTCACTTTCAAACTATGACAAGTTGATTTTGAAAGTTTTACCTGAAAATGTTGACTACACTACAAGTCATCTATACAAACGATTGATGAACATCACTAGTTTTATATCAGGATTATCAGATAGCAAGGCCGTTATATTATTTAATAAATTGACAGCCAAAACTTTATAATTTTATTATTTTTAGCCAATTAACCCTATTACTATGTATTCAAATTACTTTAAAACAGGATTGCTACTTTTTTGTACATTTTGTATGCTTCAAGTACAAGCACAACAAGCTGTTTCGGTAAACAAAACACTAAAATTTTCTAAGCAACTTTCTCCTAAAGAAGCCACAGCAGCGTTTCTTCAAGAACTAAAAATAGATGCTGATCATTCATTCCAAACAATTACAACCAATACTGATAGAACAGGAATGAAGCATGAGCGATTGCAACAATATTACAACGGAATAAAAATAGAATTTGGAACGTTAATCGTTCACTCAAAAAATAATATAGTAAAAAGTATCAATGGAGAAGTATACCATGGAAATGGAGTAAATTTATCCCCAACAGTGTCTTCCCAAGAAGCTTTTAATAAAGCAGTTGCTTTTGTAGGAGCTCAAGAATACCTTTGGTCAAACCCGCAAGAAGCGGCAGCAATTAATTACCAAAAACCAACAGGAGAGTTGGTATTATTGCCAGAAATGGATACGTACTCAGGATTGTTGAATCTTGCCTATAAATTTGATATGTATGCTACAAACCCAGTAAGTAGAGGAGAAGTTTATGTAGATGCTCATAACGGTGAAATTTTATTCAACAACAAGATTATCAAACATTTCAATAACGAAGGACGTGAACTGTTAAATAGTTCAGCAAACCTTATTAAGAAAGACGAAACTTCGGCTGCTTTTGTATTAGGATCAGCGAATACACGTTACAGCGGATTAAGAGATATTGAAACACGCTTGGAAACAAGTGGAATGTTTACGCTTAATGATGATTCCAGAAGTGTATTTACAAGAAACGCTCAGAACGTTCCTTTTGGAGGTGGATATATCAATAACTTTGCAGAGTTTACAGATGCTGATAACATATGGACACTTCCTTCACAAGATGATGCTGCTCTAGACGCACATTGGGGAGCTATGCGTTCGTATGATTATTGGTTAAATGTACATGGTAGAAATGGAATTGACGGTAACGGTTTTGCTATGAGAAGCTATGTACACGTTGCCAATCCTCAAAATGGTGGTAGTTGGATAAACGCCGCTTGGAACGGTTCGGTAATGTCGTATGGAGATGGCGGAGGTGGTTTTCAACCGTTAACGTGTATTGATATATGTGCACATGAAATTGGTCATGGAATAACCCAATTTGCTAATAATCTTGTATATGCAAGAGAATCAGGAGCATTAAATGAAGGATATTCAGATTTATGGGGAGCAGCTATTGAATTTTATGCAAAAGGAAACGGCGACGACCTTAACCCTAATGTAGAAACTTGGCAAATAGGAGAGGATATTGCTGCCAATGGAATTGGTATTCGTAGTATGAGCAATCCAAACTTATTCGGTGATCCAGACACATACGAAGGGAACAATTGGAGACCAACTTCAGTAGCAGGTTGTCCAACACCGAGTAATAGTAATGATCAATGCGGTGTACACAGTAATAGTGGAGTATTGAATTTTTGGTTCTACTTGTTAGTACAAGGTGGAGCAGGTACAAATGATGTTTTTAACGTATACAATGTAAATGGTATCGGAATGCAAAAAGCAGAAGAAATTGCATACTTAGTTTTAAGAGATTATCTAACACCCAATAGTACATTCTTAGATGCTAGAAATGCTGCTATTGAAGTTGCTTTAAGTTTATACGGTTCAAATAGCCCTGAAGCAATCGCTACTCAAGATGCTTTCTATGCAGTTAATGTTGGAAGTCAGTACGTAGCATTGGCAACTGATGTTCGATTGGTTTCAGTTACAGATCCTGAAATTCACTGTGGATTAAACTCATTTACTCCAAGCGTTCGAGTAGAAAATTCGGGGGTTTCAAATGATATTACTTCTTTAAATGTAAATTATACTATTGATGGAGGCTCACAAACAACTTTCACTTATAATGGAAACATTCCTGTAGGAGCATTTGAAGATATTCTTCTTCCTTCAATTACAATGTCAAAAGGATTACATATTATTAATTTTTCAGTGAATGTAATAGGAGATGGAGATATAAGTAATAATCGTGAAACATTGCGTCTCAGAGTAAATGAAATAGGAGCCGTTATGGATATATATGATTTTGAATCGGTTGATGACGAATTGTTAACCTATTCTGATGGAACTCCTCAACTATGGTCAAGAGGATTATACGTACAAACTGGAAGTGTTTTTGATGCTACCACGTTAACGGGAGAAGTATACGCAACAACGCTAGACGGAGATTATTCTCAAAGTACACGTAGTTATTTAATAACAGACTGTTATGATTTAGTCGGGGTAAACGGACCAACTCTTCAATTTGATATGGCATTTGATATTGAGCAAAACTGGGATTATTTGTATGTAGAATATTCTACAAACGGAGGAAGAGATTGGAATGTGCTTGGAAGTGCTTCAGATCCAAACTGGTATAATAGTGATAGAACATTTGCGTCGTCAGGAAATACGGATTGTTTTAGCTGTATTGGCTCGCAGTGGACAGGAACGAATACGGCCATGCAACAATATAGTTATGACTTATCAGCATTTAATGCAGAATCAAGTATTGTGTTTAGATTTGTTCTTGTCACAGATCAGTCTGTAAATAGAGAAGGTGCTATTATAGACAACTTAACAGTAACCTCAGTATTGAGTGTAGAAGATGTAAACAATAGCAACGCATTCACATTGTACCCAAATCCTTCTAAAGGAAGCTTTAAAATACAAGCTGCTAGAAATTTAGGAGATGTTTCGGTAACAATATTTGATATTAATGGAAGAAATTTATATACTAGAGAAGTAAATCTTTCAGGAACAGTTGATTTCAATTTAAATAATTTACAATCTGGATTATATATAGTAAAAGTAGCAGGAGAAGACTTTGTAAAATCAACTAAGATTATTATTGAATAATTTATTTAGTTGATGAAAATATACAAATATCCTTCTCTTTTGAAAACGTAGATTATGGACAGAACGAAAAAGAGAAGGATATTTTATGTACTACTGTTTCTAGCAATTATTGGCTATCTTATCAGTAGTAAAAAGAAACAAGAGCAACAAAAGGATCGTTCAAAAACGCTCAAACAACAGCATGCTCTTTACTTAAAAAATAGTCCATTTTCTACTTCTAGATATTTGTCACGCACAGATAGAAAAACACAAGGATTGCCGCCAAATGCCTATTTTGAACAACAATGGGAATTAACAATAAACCCTAGTTTAGGGAGACCAACTCCCGAAAATTTAGTTCGCTTACAGCGAGAATTGGCTACCCAAAACATCCAAGAACGGACACCTGGTGACGGAATAGATAACAACTGGGAAGAACGTGGGCCTAATGATATTGGTGGGCGTACACGTGCAATTCTCTTTGATCCTAATGATATTAATAATCCTAACCCTAACGATGATTACACCCGTGTTTTTGCGGGAAGTGTTTCGGGTGGTTTATGGGTAAATGATGATATTACTGATGCAAATACATCATGGCAGTTAGTTACAGGTTTGCCAGACAATATCTCAGTAACAGTAATAATTGCAGATCCTAATGACTCTAATATCTTGTATTTGGGCTCAGGAGAATCTTATACAAATGGATATGGAGTAGGAAGCGGCGTTTATAAGTCTACAGATGGAGGAATAACATGGCAACAAGTTCTTGGAGGCAATGTTGGAACCGCTTCTGCAGATGGAGCTTCATACTATGTTGATGGAATTTTTCATGTCAACGATCTAGTAGCAAGGAATAATAATGGTACAACTGAAATCTATGCGGCAATTGCCAGTGCAGCATACAGAGATGCAAGTTCTCCGTTTAACATTTTAGGATTTGATGAACGAGGAGTGTATAAGTCTGATACAGGAGGAAGTAGCTGGACACGCTTTCCAATACAATATCCAGGAGGAGGAACCTATCTAAATCCAAACGATATTGAAATTGATAACAATAATGATATTTGGCTTGCAACGACCAATGATTTTTTTAACAATCCTGGCGGGTACATCTATCAATCAACTGATGGAAATTCATTTCAGTTAATTTATACTTTTCCCAATGCTCAACGTACAGAAATAGAGCCTTCTCAAATAAATTCGGGCACGTTTTGGATTTTAGCAGAAATAAATCGTCAAGCAGATCTTTTTGTGACTACGAATAATTTTAATACCGTAAATTCATTCGTAGAGCCTGTCGATGCCGATAGTGGAATTCCAGCCACTGACTTTACAAGAGGACAAGCATTTTTTGATTTAGTGATTGAAGCCGATGTGAATGACAACCTCTATGTTGGTGGAATAGATTTATTCAAATATAATGCAAGCAATGCTAATTGGGATCAAATATCTAAATGGAAAAATGATAGTGGACTACAAAATATCACGGCTTCATTTGTACATGCAGATCAGCATGCAATTGTATTTCGTCCTAATAACAACAATCATGCGGTCATCGGAAATGATGGAGGTGTGTATTTTAGTGATACCTTTTCTGCTGCAACCAACAATGCTGCAGCAATTTCGCACAGAGTCAAAAACTATAACGTAACACAATTTTATTATGGTGCTATTGCAGAAGGAGATATCGTTGATGGAGATGATATCCTAGGAGGAACGCAAGACAATGGAAGCTTGGCAGCAATTGACGCATCTTCACAAATCAATTCTTTTACACCAGTCATTACAGGCGATGGTGCATTTACAGAAATTGATGAAGCAGATGGATATGCAATTATTTCCTTTCCTTTCTTAAATCATGCGTATATTCCATATCCTTCATTAGACATTTTTTCAGGGTACTTTATCGCATTTGAATCCAATCCGTCAAGCTTTCGAGAAGGAGAATTTATCAATGCCGCTGAACTGGATAAAACAAACAATGTACTCTTTACCAATGCTTCAATTTCTAATGGTGCTTTTCAAATTGGAAAACATTCCAATATCAATGGAGGAAATGGAAATGTAGTCACATTTGAATTTACAGATCCGTTACTTGACAATGCTCCTACAGCCTTAAAAATTTCTGCAGATGGACACACATTATATGCAGGATTAAAAAACGGACGATTACTTAAAATAACAAATGCACATACCGAAACGCCTACGTTTACTGACATTAGTGATGCGAGTTTTGTAGGAAGTATTTCAGACATTGAGTTTGGTCAAAGCGAAAATGAACTTCTTGTAACTTTTCACAACTACGGTATTACCAATATCTGGTACTCGACCAATCAAGGTATCACATGGGAAAATAAAGAGGGAGATTTCCCTGATATTCCTGTCAAATGTATTTTAATGAATCCGTTGTTAACTAATGGAGAAGAGGTAATTATTGGCACTGAATTGGGTGTTTGGCGTACGCAAAATTTTAACACAAATTCTCCAAATTGGACACGCTCTGATAATGGTATGCGAGCGGTTGCAGTACTTGATTTGGATTTGCGAACGTCAGATAATACGGTGTTGGCAACAACACACGGGCGAGGATTTTTTACAGGACAATTTTTGCCAGGAACACTAAGCACAGATGAAATTTCTTCTGTAAATGCATTCAAAATTTATCCAACCGTTTCTGACGGAACAATCTACATACAAAGTGATATGAATGGAAAAGCAACTATGGAATTAATTACTTTGGAAGGAAAACGTGTAGTATCTCGAGAAATGAATTTACGAAAAGGACAGGCAATAAAATTGTCATTAAATGAATTTTCTTCGGGAATCTATCTTTTGCAAATACAACAAGGAGCACGCTCTCAAGTCACAAAGATTGTCATAAACTAATCTTAAAAATCGATTGCTTACAGCATTAATTTATTTTTATTACAAAAGAGAAATCAACAACGTCCTTAAAGCATTAACTGAAATTCCACAATCATCCTGTAACTCTTCAACGGTTCCATGTTCTATAAAACAATCTGGAATTCCTTTAATGATCAGTTGATTTTGGTACTGATGTTCCGATGCAAATTCGGAAATAGCACTTCCAAACCCACCTTTAATGGTACCATCTTCTAGTGTAATAATTGTTTGATAACGAGCAAAAATGTCATGCAAAAGAGTTTCGTCAAGTGGTTTTACAAATTGCATATCGTATAATGCTACTTTTTGCGACTGCTGCATTGTATTTATAGCTTCTAGAGCAGTATTTCCAATAAATCCAATACTCAAAATGGCAATTTGAGAACCTTCATTTATACACCTTCCTTTACCAATTTCAATTGTTGAAAAAGGTTGCTCCCAATTTAATATGTTTCCACGACCACGTGGATAGCGAATAGCCATGGGTTGTTCAAGTCCTAATTGTGCTGTGTACATAATATTTCGCAATGCAATCACATCAAAAGGAGCAAAAATGAAAAGATTCGGAATACAGCGTAAATATGCTATATCGAACACACCATGATGAGTAGCTCCATCTTGACCTACCAATCCAGCTCTATCTAAACAAAAAATAACAGGTAACTTTTGCAGCGCAACATCATGAATTACTTGGTCATATGCGCGTTGTAAAAACGTAGAATATACATTGCAAAAAGGAATCAATCCTTGAGTTGCCATACCAGCCGAGAGAGTTACTGCATGTTGTTCGGCAATACCAACGTCAAAAGCACGCTCAGGAATGGCGTCCATCATAAATTTTAAGGAACTTCCAGTTGGCATTGCGGGTGTAATACCAACAATTTTTTTATTCTTTTTGGCAAGTTCAACAATTGTATGTCCAAAAACATCTTGAAACTTAGGAGGCAGATTTTTGGTGTCTTTCGGAGTCAATTCTCCAGTACGTTTATCAAATTTCCCAGGAGCATGATATTTCACTTGATTTTCTTCTGCTTGACGCAATCCTTTTCCTTTTGTCGTAATTACGTGTAGAAACTTTGGTCCTTTTACAGATTTTAAGCGCTCCAATTCATTAACCACTGCAAAAATATCATGTCCGTCAATTGGTCCAGCATAATTAAAGTTTAGTGCTTCAAAAATATTATCCTGTTTCTCTGTTCCTTTTTTCACATTTGTGAGATACATTTTCAATGCGCCAACACTTGGGTCAATGCCAATTGCATTGTCGTTGAGAATAATTAAAATATTCGTATCTGTAACGCCTGCATGATTCATTGCTTCAAACGCCATTCCGCTCGCAATAGATGCATCGCCAACAACAGCTATATGTTGTTTGGTAATGTTATTTTGAAGTTTGGAAGCGATTGCCATTCCTAATGCAGCAGAAATTGCAGTAGATGAATGTCCAACGCCAAATGTATCATAGATGCTTTCGTCTCGTTTTGGAAAGCCAGAAATTCCATTTTTTTGACGATTGGTGTGAAAAATCTCTCGTCGTTCAGTCAAGATTTTATGCCCATATGCTTGATGCCCTACGTCCCATACTAGCAAATCATCGGGTGTATTAAAAACATAATGTAAGGCAATTGTCAATTCTACTACGCCTAAACTTGCACCTAAATGCCCTTCTTTTACCGATACAATATCAATGATAAATTCTCGCAATTCTTCAGCAACTTGTGGCAACTGATCTTTAGAAAGTTTACGTAAATCTTTAGGCGAATAAATATGTGAAAGGAGTGTTTGCATTTAGAACATTAAGAGTCGCAAAATTACGATTTTTGGAGTTGGTTCACTAAAAACTTAGTAGTTTTACAATTAAATTCTTAACCATGGCACTCGAAAATATATTTGATGACTCTTATTTTATGAAAAAAGCTTTGCAAGAAGCTGAGTTTGCTTTTGAAAAAGGAGAAGTTCCTGTTGGAGCTGTCATTGTAATTGACAATCGGGTGATTGCACGTGGACATAATTTGACAGAAACGTTAAATGATGTTACAGCACATGCTGAGATGCAAGCAATTACGGCAGCAGCTAATTTTTTAGGTGGAAAATATTTGAGAAAATGTACGTTGTATGTTACACTCGAACCGTGTCAAATGTGTGCAGGTGCTTTGTATTGGAGTCAAATATCTAATATTGTATACGGAGCTCGTGATGAAGAGCGTGGTTGCATCAAACTAAATACAAAGTTACATCCAAAAACAATTATCAAAGGAGGAGTGATGGCCGAAGAAGCATCACAATTATTAAAACGTTTTTTTATTCAGAAGCGTAATTTGAATTAATGATTACGCATCTTTTTTACCATAATCGTTCATCTCTTGAAGTTTTTCTTTAGAAAGAATAAAATCTTCTTTTTTTCTTCCTTTATAACGATGATATATAAAAAGTGGCATCCATATGAATGAAAAGATTAAGATGCAAATACCAATGACTTTTTGATCATAATCTTCTTCTTTGAATTCGTAATAATGAGCAAAAATTCCAACACCTAATAATGCTATAATTAATATAATGAGAAAGTATTTCATGAGTTGTTGAAAAAAATATTTATCGTGTAAAAGTAATCAACTTTCTGCGATATGCCGTTAGTAGTTTTGATTTTGATACAAAACCATAATACTTTCCTCCTTTTAAAACTGGCAAATTCCATGCACTACTATCTTGAAATTTTTTCATAACGGTTTTCATATTGTCTTCCTCATAAATAATGTAATCGGGAGCGTTGTGCATAATATCGTCAACATAAAGAGAATCATACAAAGAAGTATCAAACATGAATTCTCTAATATCATCTAATAAAATAATACCAACAAGAGTTTCGTCATCATCAATAACAGGGAATAAATTTCGACTCGATTTTGCGACAGCCTCATGTAACATAGTACCTAACGTCATTTGTGGTTGAATGGTACTAAAGTTTTGTTCAATGACACTATCGAGAGCCATTAAAGTGAGAACGGTTTCATCTTTATTATGTGTGAGTAGTTCTCCGGTTTCTGCTAGTTCTCGGGTGTAAATTGTATAATTCAATAAGTTTTTAGTAGTCAAAAAAGAAATAGCACAAGTAAGCATTAATGGAACAAACAGGTCGTAACCACCTGTAATTTCTGCAATTAAGAAAATAGCGGTTAAAGGAGCGTGCAAAACACCAGCAATTAAACCTGCCATTCCGACTAGTGTAAAATTAGATTCGGATACAGTAAACCCAAATTGATTAATAACTTTGGCGACAACATTTCCCAACGCACTACCCATAACCATAGTCGGAATAAAAATTCCACCAGAACCACCTGCTGCAAAAGTCGTTGTCATGGCAATTGCTTTAAAAATTGTAATTCCAATTAGTAATAAAATTACAATCCAAATATTGTCAATATATTGATCTAAAGGAGTTGTACCTAAAGCCTTGATATGATCTCCATCTAAAAGATTATTAATAAAACCAAAGCCTTCACCATATAAAGGAGGAATAAAGTAAAGCATCACACCAATAGTAAGTCCGCCTATAATTAATCGATGTTTTTTATGTTTGAATCGTTCAAAAAATCGAGTAATAGCAAAATGCATTTTGGTAAAATACATAGAAGCAAAAGCAGTTCCAATACCAAGGGCAATGTAAAAAGGAATGTCTGTAAGTTGAAATTGTTCTGTAAGATTAAAATTGAATAAGTTTTCATTCCCTAGAAAAAAATAGGAAGTTACAACTGCCGACACAGATGCTAGTAATAATGGAATTAAAGAAGTTAAGGTTAAATCTAAACTAAAGACTTCTATAGCAAATATAATGGCAGCAATAGGCGATTTAAAAATGGAGGAGATGGCTCCAGCCGC
The DNA here is from genome assembly GCF_001005305.1 of Kordia zhangzhouensis. Lineage (GTDB taxonomy): Bacteria > Bacteroidota > Bacteroidia > Flavobacteriales > Flavobacteriaceae > Kordia > Kordia zhangzhouensis. The sequence goes on along the minus strand of NZ_LBMH01000010.1, from coordinate 37,261 downwards.
TGCACAACCTATAAGTAAGATTCTAGTTTTACTATTGATATGAAATAATTTACTAATGTTAGAACTAATTGCAGAACCTGAGGCTACTGCAGGACCAAGCAACCCAACAGAACCTCCAAAACCAACAGTTAGCGGAGCTGTAATAAGTGGCATATACATTTTATGATTTGGGATAATACCTGTACGTTTAGAAAGCGCGTATAGAATTGATGATATAGCATGTTCAGGTTCTTTTTTGAAAACCTGCTTTACTAATACATATACTAAAAAAAGACCAATTACAGGTAAGATAAAGTACAATTGATTTTTAGAAAATATAATTCCATTTTCTAATAGAGCTTCTATATAAAAAGTAATATTCTTAATAGTAACGGCAACCAATCCTGAACTTAAACCCACTAAAACACTCAAAATATATACAAAGTTTTTATTGGAGATATGTTTATATCTCCAGATAAGAAAACGTGTAAAGCGCGATTTTTTTCGAGTTGACATTGTTCTTTTAATAGAATACATCTAAAGTACGTAATCCAAAGTAAATGTAAAACACAAAAAACCCTGCAATTTGCAGGGTTTAGATTTTAAAAAAAGTTTGAACTATATATCTAGTTTTATGTTTAGTTCTTTTAATTGTTCTGAATCAATTGGAGCAGGCGCATCAATCATCACATCACGACCAGAGTTGTTTTTCGGGAATGCAATAAAGTCGCGGATTGTTTCTTGTCCGCCCAAAATGGCAACGAGTCGATCCAATCCGAAAGCTAGTCCACCGTGAGGAGGTGCTCCATATTGGAAAGCGTCCATTAGGAAACCAAACTGTGCTTTTGCTTCTTCATCTGTAAATCCCAAATGTTTGAACATAGTTGCTTGCACTTTTTTATCGTGAATACGGATAGATCCACCACCGATTTCGTTTCCGTTTAAAACAAGGTCATATGCATTTGCTTTAACTTCACCAGGTTTGCTGTCAAGTAATTCCAATTGTCCTGGTTTTGGCGAAGTAAAAGGGTGATGCATAGCATGATAGTGTCCTGTTTCTTCATCTAGTTCTAATAGCGGAAAGTCAACCACCCATAGTGGAGCGAACTCTTCTGGATTTCGCAGCCCTAAACGTTCTGCCATTTCCATACGTAAAGCACTTAGTTGCGCACGCACTTTGTTTGTTTTTCCAGATAATACACATATTAAATCACCTGATTTTGCACCTGTTTTTTCTGCCCATTTTGCCAAATCATCTTGGTCGTAAAATTTATCTACAGATGATTTATAGGTTCCATCTTCGTTACATTTTACATACACCATTCCCAATGCACCAATTTGTGGACGTTTTACCCAATCAATCAATTTATCGATTTCTTTTCGCGTGTAACTTGCAGCGTCTGGTATAGCAATTCCAACAACCAACTCGGCAGAGTTAAATACTGAAAAGTCTTTATGTTGTGCTACCTCATTTAATTCACCAAACTCCATTCCGAAGCGAATGTCAGGTTTGTCGTTTCCATATTTTTTCATGGCTTCATCAAACGACATTCGTGGAAATTTTTCAATATCTATTCCTTTAATTTCTTTTAATAAGTGACGTGTCAATCCTTCAAAAACAGTTAAAATGTCTTCTTGTTCAACAAATGCCATTTCGCAATCAATCTGCGTAAATTCAGGTTGTCTATCGGCACGCAAATCTTCATCACGAAAACATTTTACAATCTGAAAATATTTATCCATTCCACCAACCATTAGTAATTGCTTGAAAGTTTGTGGCGATTGCGGTAATGCGTAAAACTCACCTTCATTCATACGAGAAGGCACTACAAAGTCACGAGCACCCTCAGGTGTTGATTTGATTAAATATGGAGTTTCTACCTCTATAAAATCTTGTTTAGATAGATAATTTCGGACTTCCATAGTTACTTTATGGCGAAACATTAAGCTATTTTTTACAGGATTGCGTCGAATATCCAAATAACGGTATTTCATGCGAATATCTTCACCACCATCAGTATCGTCTTCAATCGTAAAAGGAGGCAATAAAGAAGCGTTTAAAATTGTTAGTTTCTTTACAAGAATCTCAATGTCTCCTGTTGGGATTTTCGTATTTTTTGCTTCACGTTCAATGACTTGACCTGTAACTTGAATCACAAATTCTCTTCCGAGTGTTTTTGCTTTTTCAAAAACATCAGCTGGCGTGCGTTCTTCATCAAAAATCAATTGAGTGATTCCGTAGCGATCGCGAAGATCTACCCAAATCATAAATCCTTTATCTCTTGATTTTTGAACCCAACCTGCTAAAGTAACTTCCTGTGAAACGTGTGATGCTCTTAGTTCACCACAACTATGTGATCTGTACATGTGTATGCGATTTTAAAAGCGCAAATTTACAAGTTTTTAACGGATGAACTGTGTTGCAAACAGAATTATTTTATGAATAAACACTGTGATATCTACAGCTTTTTTTTGAATGTATATTTTTCAATTAGTTCTATTTAAGAACCATTTTTTATATGAAAACCTTCTTTTTTATCAATTTGTATGCTAATGTTACTAAAAAATAAACGTATAAATACTTGATTATTAGTAATTTGAACTTCCAATGTTAATTTAATGTTACGTAATTGTTGCTCAAAAGTAAAAAAAAAGTTAAGTTTGTAATATAAATATTAATTAGATTCTCAAATCATAAAAAATATATAGTATGAAAAAGTTATTCATTATGGCAGTTTTGTTCTTTTCAGGAACAATTGCTTTCGCACAAAATACACAAAAACCTACTTTAGAAAAAAACGGAGATTTAATTGAAGCCACTTATTATCATGAAAATGGAGAAGTAGCGCAAACAGGTTTTTTTACTTTAAAAGGAAAACTACAAGGAGAATGGAAGTCTTTTGATGAAAATGGAAAAAAGATTGCCGTTGGAAATTATGAAAATGGAAAGAAAGTAGGAAAGTGGTTTTTCTGGGAATCAAATTTACTAAGCGAAGTTGATTATTCAGATAGTAAAATTAAAGATGTTAATCAATGGAAGCGAACTAGCACTGTTGTAAGTAACAAGTAAATAAAACAAGACAAAAAAAACCGAAAGCATTGCTTTCGGTTTTTTTTGTTTATACAGTTTCTATAGGCACATCTATTTCATTAAGATTTTGATCGTCATCAGTATCATTATCAATCATTTTATCATATTCTACAGGACGCTTACTTTTAAATGCCCAAAACTTGAACTTTGTAATTAAATAGAAGAGTACTGGAACTATAATTAATGTAAGGAATGTAGCTATAATTAGTCCATAAATAACGGTCCATGCTAGTGGTCCCCAGAAAATTACATTGTCACCACCTAAATAAATTTTAGGGTCAAAATCACTAAACAAAGAGAAAAAGTCAATATTAAAACCAATTGCTAGAGGTATTAAACCTAAAACTGTGGTAATAGCTGTTAATAATACCGGACGCAAACGCGCTTTTCCAGCTTTTACTACTGCTTCAAATACATGAGGTATAGGTAAGTAGGTGTCTTTATCTAATTTTAACTCATGCTTCTTTCTGTCAATTAATAATTGCGTGTAATCGAGTAATACCACACCGTTATTTACAACAATTCCTGCTAGAGAAATGATTCCCATCATTGTCATCATAATTACGAATGCAGCCCCGGTAATGAGTAATCCGCCAAATACACCAATCAAGCTTAAAAAGATTGCAATCATAATGATTGTAGGTTTTGAAATTGAGCTGAATTGGAAAATTAAAATTAACATGATTAGTCCTAAACCAGCAAAAAACGCACCCATTAAGAATATCATTTGCTTTTTTTGTTCTTCAATCTGTCCTGTATAATCAATTTTGATTCCTTTCGGTTTGAATTCGTCTCCAATTTCGGCTTTAATCTGGTCTACAATTGCCGCAGCATCTGTGTGTCCAGGTGCTAACCCAGAATAAACAGTTACAACACGTTTGTAGTCATTATGTTTAATTGCGCTAAACCCAGATGTGTTTCGTTGCTTGGTTACTGCAGAAACAGGAATTTCTTTCAACTGCCCCATTTGATTCCTAAAAATCAATTTTTGGTTAAATAGAGAGCTTTTGTTATAACGGTTTTCTTCATTGAAACGAACATAAATATCATAATCTTCTCCATTTTCTTTGTAAACAGCAGCTTTTACACCAAATAAAGAAAATCGAAGTTGTTGTCCGACTTGCCCAGCAGAAACGCCTAGCTCTCCGGCTTTCTCTCTATCAACCACAACTTGCATTGCAGGCTTTCCTTTGTTCACATCGATTTTTAACTCTTCAATTCCTTCAATATTTTTTGAATTGATTAAATCACGTAGTTTTCCGGCTTGAGTAATCAATTCAGAATAATCATTTCCTTCTAGTTCAATGTTGATTGGATATCCTACTGGAGGACCAACAGCATCTTTTTCAACAGAAATAGCAACTCCTGGATAGATTCCTTTCAAGGCTTCTGTTACTTTTTGACGTAATACTTCACTATCTTTTCCATTGCGGAATTTATATTCGCGCATGGACGCGGTGATTTTTCCTTTGTGTGGCATTTCAGCAGCAGAACCTCCATCTGTTTGAGGGTTTCCTGCTCCTTCACCTACTTGAGAAACTGCAGATTCTACTAAGAAATTACGGCTACCTTCCATATATTCTTCATCATTAAGAACCGCATAAACGCGTTGCTCAATGTCCTTAGTAATCTCATTAGTTTTTTCAATCGCTGTTCCTTGAGGATATTCTATATAAACAATGATTTGATTTGGCTTGTTATCAGGGAAAAACTCAACTTTAGTTCGTTTGTCACCAATGGATTTTCCAAATAGTGAAAAAGCAATGATTAACAGCGCAAATGTTCCAATTGTAAATGCATAGGGTCTTCTACCGCTTAGAGCGTATCGTAGAAAACGTTCGTATGATCTTTCCAAAGCAGAAAGGATTCTTTTTTGGAAATAACGAGCCATAGGTTTTAGTACATATTTATATATCCAAAACATTAGGGAAATAAAAATGAAAAGTGTACCTAAGCCAGTTGCATTTCCGCCTATGAAATAGCAAATGATTGCTAAGAAAACGAGAGCAGCACTTACCAGTAACAACTGTCGAACCTTTAATTCGCGCTCACCAACTTCCATAAATTGAGATACCATCATTGAATTGATGAATATGGCTACAAATAGGGAAGAGCCTAATACAACGGATAGTGTAATAGGGAAATAAATCATAAATTGCCCCATAACACCTGGCCACATTCCAAGAGGAACAAAAGCTGCTACTGTTGTGGCTGTTGATATGATAATTGGAAAGGCAATTTCTCCAATCCCTTTTTTTGCTGCTTGAATACGTGACATTCCTTCTTCGTCCATTAAACGATATACGTTTTCTACTACTACGATTCCGTTGTCAACTAACATTCCAAGTCCCATAATAAGGGCAAATAGAATCATGGTATTCATGGTATATCCCAAAGCATCTAATATCATGAACGACATGAACATAGACATTGGAATTGCTAATCCGACAAAGAGAGCATTTCTAAACCCTAAAAAGAACATTAAAACAAATACCACAAGTATGATTCCGAAAATGATATTATTAACCAAATCGTTTACTTGGTTGATGGTTTTTTCAGATTGATCATTGGTTATAGAAACTTTCAAGTCTTCATGATTGGCTTTAAAATCATTAATTATAACATTGATTTGTTCTGCGGCAGCGACCATATTTTTACCAGCACGTTTTTTTACATCAAGCATTACTACACTATTGCCAAATTCGCGCGCATATGTTGTTTTGTCTTCTTCTTTAAAACTAACGGTTGCAATATCACGGAGATATACAGGGCCATTGAGTGACTTTACGACAAAATCATTTAACTCTTTCGGGTTTTTGATTTCGCCTAAAATTCGGATTGTACGTCTTTGTCCAGAAGTGATTAAGTTTCCGGCAGACATTGTCATGTTTCCATTAGCAATAGCATTTCTTACATCGTCAAAGCTAACTTTAGCAGCCATCATTTTATAAATGTCAACAGCTACTTCAACTTCTTTTTCTTGCGCACCGCGAATGTCAACTTGTTTGATTTGCTCAAGATCTTCTATTTCATCTTCAAGGAACTCTGCATATTCTTTCAATTTTTCTACAGGATAATCTCCTGAAATATTGATGTTCAAAATAGGAGCTTCTTCAGAAATATTAAGATCAAATACATTAGGTTCTACTTTAGCTCCATTGAATGTAGGCCAATCTTCACCACCTTTTTCAGCATCAACTTCATCTTTTATTTTTTGTTTAGCAGCTTCTACAGTAATATTCTCGTCAAATTCAACGACAATAATTCCATAATCTTCTTGTGAAGTAGAAGTTACTTCTACTACATTACTTACGTTCTTAATGCGGTCTTCTAGAGGATCTACAATTAACTTTTCAATATCTTCAGCAGTATTTCCTCTGTAAACAGTACTGATGTAGATTTTTGTTTCTTTAATTTCAGGGAAATTTTCTCTTGGCATGCTAAAATAAGCGGTGAGCCCAAGCACGAGAAGCAATCCCATGATGATATAGATAATGGTAGGGTTGTCAATTGCCCAAGAGGAAAGTCGGAACTCCTTGTTTATTTTTTTATCAGACATAGGGTTGATAGATTATTATTTAACTGTTACTTCTTGACCATCGTTTACACTACGAGCACCTGCTTTAATAACTTGGTCACCATCATTCAATCCATCGATTACTTCAATATAATCTCCTTGTGTTTTTCCGGTTGATATAATGGCTTTTTTTGCTCTTTTAATACCTTCTTTTGAAGAATCAATGACATATACATATTGTTCTCCATCTGCATTTTCTGAGATAATACTTTGAGGAATAAGAAAAGCTTTAGGATTGGTATAATCGTTAATTCTCAATTTTGCAGTCAAGTTGGGCTTAATATTACCATCTTTATTAGGCACAGCAACCTCTACTTTAAATGTTCTATTGTTTGGATCAATAAAGTCTGCAGCTTGACGAATTTTAGCATTGATTGTTTCTCCTAATATTGGGAAGTAAACTTCAACATTTTTTCCTTTGGTGACACTGGTAAGATATTTTTCTGGAATGACAGCTTCGATATACATATCGTTTAAATTTACGATACGAATAACAGGAGACATTCCCGCACTTACAACCGAACCTTGTTCAGTAATAACATCATCAATGATTCCTGAAAAAGGTGCTCTGATAGAAGTTTTTCCAATTTGTACTTTTATTTGATCAACAGCTTTTTGTTGAGCTTCATACGCAGATTTTGCTTGTAAAAACTGAATTTCCGAACCAATTTTTTGATCCCATAATCTTTTTTGACGCTCATAAGTAGTTTTGGCCAAATCGGCTTGAATTTGCAATTGAGATAGTTGTTGGCTCATGCCACCATCATCTACTTTTGCTAGTATTTGCCCTTGTGAAACACGTTGCCCTTCTTTTACATACACTTGCTGTAAAATTCCGTTCATTTCTGGAGTGATGACAATATTTTTCTTCGTGTCTACATTTCCTTGAAGCTCCAAGTAATGATTAAAAATAGTGTCTTTGGCAGTAAAAACGGTGACTAATGTTTTTTTCTTTGTTGGATTAATTTTTTCAATTGCTTCTGATAGTTTTTTTATGTCTTCCTCAAGAGTTGTTTTTTCTTTCTTGAGAATTTCTCTTTTTTCCTTCATCGCTTTTACATTTTGGTCAGCGATAAGTGTATCCACATTTTTTTTGGCATCGTTTCCACAAGAAGCCATCAATAGGATGAAAGGAAGGAGCAGGATATATATTTTTTTCATTAGAATTAATTTTTCTGATTCGTTGTTAGTATGTTTTTATACAATTCGTTTTGGAGTAATTAGTTTGTTTGACTCAATATGGTTTCTAAAGCCGCTTTTTTATTAATTACATCAAGCATGGTTTGTAAATACTCTTGTTGAGCGGCGTATAATTGGGTTTGTGCTTGGCGCAACTCAAAACTAGAACCAACGCCTTCAAAGAATTTTACTTGATTTTTCTTTTCAATACGTTCAGAGAGGTGTAAATTCTTTTTTGCGGTTTCATATTCTTCAATAGCTAACTGATAGTCGCTTTTAGCCGCATCAATTTGTAATTTAAGCTGTTGCTCAACTTCTACCAATCCATCTTCAGCTTTTTCAAGATTTATTTGTGCTCGTTGTGTGGCAGCACTTCTTTTTAATGAACTGAAAATAGGAATGCTAAGGTTAAAACCAAAAGCAGCAGTACCAAACCAACGTTGTTCTTTGTTAAAAAAGTCAAACGAATTTGCGTTACCATTATAACCACCAGTCAAAAACCCTGAAAGCGTAGGTAAGGCTTTACTTTTTTCTAATTTTAATAACAATTCTTTTGAGTGTTTGTCATTAGCTGCAATCTTGTAATCTACCGTTTGTGTTACATCATCTTCAACCAATAAAATAGAAGGAGCCATATTTTGCATGGTCAACTCCTGTAATGAATCTGTCAATTTTGTATCATGATTCAAGTCTATTCCCATAGCAATATTGAGCATTTTATAAGACAAATCGCGAAGTCTTTCTACGTTTCTAAGATTGCTTTCTACACTTGCTAAAGTAATCTCTAATTGCTCAACATCTTCTTCTTCTGTCAATCCGTTTTCGAAGATTTTTTTTGTTTCAAACAAGTTCTTTTCTAAAGTAGCTTTATTACGTTCCAAAATAGTAACACTTTCTTCAGATAAAAGGACATTCCCATACGCATTGATTACAGATTGACGTACTTGTAAGTCGGTTTTTTCTTTGGCATTTTTAGAAATTTCTAAAAATACTTTCGCTGATTGTAAACCTACCAAATATGATCCATCAAAGATGAGTTGTGTAAGTGTAGCATTGGCATTTACAGATTGTTTAGTTCCAAAAACTACAGGTATAAATTCGTCAGGTCTTGGCGCAGCAGGAATTTGATCAATAACAGGCAAACTACTCAAGTCATAAAAATCGTCCAACTGTCGTATTTGATTATATGGGTCAAATGCACTTGCTGGCAGTAATGAAACAGGTTGTTTTATAAAGTTTTGATAATCGATTTGCGCATTAATTTGTGGCAAACCTGTAGCGGTAGTTTCCCATTTTTGTTTTTCGGCAGCTTTAATGTCACGAGCCGCATTTTTGGCAGTTCTGTTATTTTCTAAAGCAAATGCAATAGCTTCTTCTAGGGAAAAGTTTTTAGGTATTTTATCTTCTGGATTTTGGGAAAGTCCCAATTGTAGAAAACAGAAACTAAAAATAAATATTAGTTTGTTTTTCATATTATATTGATTGATTAGTTGTTATAAATTGTTGTAATGTTTCAAGTCCTTTTGGCGTGCAAATTCCACGTAAGTGATATTCTAAAAAATAATCCATTAATACATGCATCGGAAAAAGTTTGGAAGGGAATAATGAATGATCTTTAATTCCGGTTACACCATTAAAATAAATACGCGATACAAACTCTACATCAATATTTTTACGGTACATTCCAGAATTTACTCCTCGTGTCAAATTATCTTTTACGCAGTCTTGCATGACGTCAAACTGTTTCTTTTTAAGTGTTGCGTAAATTTTTGGATAGTATTTTTGCAATTGATATTGAGGTGAAGATTTTTCATCCTTCAAATGTTCCATTACAAAGCGTTTGATTTCATACAGTTCTTCAATTGAGTTTTTTTCAGCTGCACATATCAAATCAATACCTTCACTAATTACGCAAAAAAGGGAGCCCGTAACTTCATTGATCAAATCGGTTTTATTATTAAAATGCGTGTAAATAGTTTTTTTTGAAATCCCCATTTCATTGGCAATATCATCCATAGTTACACTCTTAAACCCTAAGTTTAAGAACATATCGGTTGCAGTTTCTTTTATCTTTTCTTTCATAATTGGCGACAAAAGTAAGCAGGAAACTTTAAAAACAGAAAAAGTTTCCAAAGTTTTTACATTTATTTAACAAATGGTTTCTATTTGTGTCAAACGGAAATATGGTATTTTAGCTAAAATTTTTATTGAATGACACAAATTGCTCATTATAGAGACGCGTTTATTGCCTATTTGGATGAAAAAATTGTTTTAAATAAACCTAAAAATTTATATGAACCTATCCTGTACATTTTACAACTTGGAGGAAAACGTTTGCGACCAGTATTAACTTTAATGACGGCAGAGATTTTTGGGACTCCTTATAAAAAAGCGTTAGATGCGGCGTTGGCAGTTGAAGTTTTTCATAATTTTTCATTAGTGCATGACGATATTATGGATGCTGCACCATTGCGAAGAGGAAAAGCAACGGTTCACGAAAAATGGGACGTCAATACAGGGATTTTATCTGGTGATGCAATGCTTATTATAGCATATCAGTTATTTGAAAATTATGATGGAACAACATTCAGGGAATTAGCAAAGTTATTCAGTAAAACAGCAATTGAAGTTTGTGAAGGTCAGCAATACGATATCGATTTTGAAACACGAAATGATGTCACGATTCCTGAATATTTAAAAATGATTGAATACAAAACGGCTGTTTTGGTAGGAGCCGCAATGAAAATGGGAGCCTTGGTAGCTAATGCAAGTGAAAAAGATGCTGCTGGAATATATGATTTTGGTCGTTATTTAGGATTGGCTTTTCAGCTACAAGATGATTATTTGGATGCCTATGGTAATCCAGAAACGTTTGGAAAGCAAGTAGGAGGCGATATAATTGAAAATAAAAAGACGTATTTATATCTGAAAGCTCTTGAAAATAGTTCGAAAGAGAATAAAGAAAAACTTATTGAATTATTTTCAAGTCAGCCAACAGATACGACCAAAAAAGTTGAGTTGGTAAAGCAGTTATTTAACGAAAGCAACGCGCCAGAAGCAATCAAAGAAGCAATTCAAGTATATACTAGTAAAGCATTTCAGGTGTTGGAAACGTTAAATATTGGTGAGAGAGAAAAGCAATCACTTACATTATTTGGCAAACAATTGATGAATCGAACAGTTTAAGTGCTAAAAGTTGATTTTTTAAAACTTCCGCACTCAAAATCACTACAAATCTGTTCCCAATTTTAATCCAATAAAAATCGTTCTTGGTTGTGATGGTCCATAAATATAGTTGGGATCTCTATTGATAGTTTTATCAAAATCATCTTGATATGCGTTGAACATATTTTTTAAACCGCCATTTACTTGCAGTTGATAGTTTTCAGAAACAGCAAACGTTCTGCTCGCATTTATTCCAATTTCTAATAAATTAGGAGTTTCTTCCAAGATTGTTTCAGAAATAAAACCTGCAACATGCGGCACGTACATTTTTCCTGTAAAAATACCATTCAAATTAAAACTCCATTTATTATTGGGTGTATAATTTACCATCATATTTCCATAGATGTTAGGTGTTCGCATAATTTTGTTAGTTACAATACCTTCTTCAGGTTCAAATGATTTTTCATAATAGCTATTTTGAACGGTTCCGCCTAGTTGAAACAACAACGTTGGATTTGGACTAAAGCGAGCTTCCAAATTAAATCCATTCACAATTGCGCTATTACCATTAATTTTTTCTTTAATTTCTAAACCGTCTATTTCGCCACGAGCTTCATATACAAACGGATTGTTAATTTGGGTATAAAAGCCTTCTAAAGTCAATACTAATTGATGATTTTCATGTTGATGAGCATATTCCAGAGAGCCAATAAAACTGTGTGATAATTCTTTTTTTAAGTTGGAAGCCAAACGCACACGTCTTACCTCTCCTGAAATAATTTCAGAGTGTACATCTTCTGAAAAAAATTGAGGAGCTCTAAACCCTTGCGAATATCCAGTTCTAAAGCTAATAGTTTCTGTTAAATTGTATAAAATACTCACTCGAGGATTTACAATACATAACGTTTCAGTGTTCAAATTAGACAAAAACAATTCACCGCGTGCTCCTGTTAATATCTTCAGATTTTCTAACACTTTCCAATCCAATTGCGTGTAAATTCCAATCGAATTCGTGTTTTGTGTTATAGGATTTACCAGCGGGTTTTCACGACGTTCGGTAATTCTATTAAAACGGTGTTCCACGCCAGATGTCAAATCCATACTATGACCAAAAAAGTTATTAAACTTAGCGGTATGTTGAACGCCAGAAACGGTAAGAAAATCTTTTGTTATGCCAAATCCATTTGGATCTTGTTCTGTTCCGTAATAATTATCAGAACGTGTATGTTGTACATTTCCATAGAAGGAAAATTTTTGTAAAAAATCTTCAGTAAAATAATCAAACGTTACACCTCCTCCAATCACATTACTTGTAATTTCTTCGGCTATATTAGCAAAAATGGGCGATTTATCAATAAAATCTCCACCACGTCTATATTCGTGTGAAGTATTGAAATCGAATGTCAACTTTCGTTGAAAGTCAAACTTATAAAACGATTTGATGCCAAAATGTAAGTTTCTCAATTTTGTCATCTCCGAAAAACCATCGGTATTTGCATCATAACTTTCTCGATTGCGATGCATTCCGAAGAATGTAATTCCTTTATTGAGGTTGTTGGAAACAAATGTAGAGTTAAACGTGTTTACAGCATCTATACTTTCTTCGCCTATGAACCCAAATTTTGTAGCCACTTGAAATTCATTTTCTATCGGATCTTTGGTAATAATGTTAATGGTTCCTGCGATTGCATTTGAGCCAAAAATTGCAGAACCACCGCCACGTGTCACTTCAATTTGCTTAATCATGTTTGTTGGAATTTGCTCTAACCCGTAAATTCCATTTAAGGAACCAAATACAGGGCGACTATTGATTAGAATTTGCGAATACGCACCATCCAATCCATTGATACGAATTTGAGAAAATCCGCAGTTTTGACAGTTTACTTCTGTGCGCAAACCTGGCTGAAAATTTAGTCCATCAAATAGGGTATTGGCTTGTACTTTTTGCAATACTTCAGCGTTAGTTACAGTTATCAAAACAGGAGCTTCTCGTCGATTTAATGAAGTTTTGGTAGCAGATACGACTACTTGATCGAGTCCGAGAGGATCTTCTTGCAATTCAAAATTGATTGTAAGAGGGAAGTCTTTAACCACAATTTGCTTTTCTATTCGTTTAAAGCCAATTGATTGTAAGACTAAGATATAGTTTCCAGGTTTTATGTTAAGTGTATAAAAACCATCTTCATTTGTAATAGTTCCTTGAGTAGATTCTTTAATATACACATTTACAAAATCTTGTGCCTTATTTTGAAAGGACACAATTCCTTTTATTTCTACAGATTGAGAAAAGACAAAAGAATAAAAAAGAAAAAGTAGTAGAGTTATTTTTAATCTCATTAAATTAATTTTTTGCAAATGTATAATATATTTTTAGGCTTATCTAAAAAATTAATATAGTAAAAGTAAAAATTGTATATTTGTAATCTAAAGTAATTTACCATGATGACATTTTCAGAAGAAAATTATCTTAAAGCGATTTATCATATTAGTGATAGAAGTGAAGGAGATATTAGTACCAATGCTATTGCAGAACAAATGAATACTAAGGCATCTTCTGTGACGGATATGGTTAAAAAACTTTCTGAAAAAGAGTTGATTCATTACAAACCTTATAAAGGAGTTGAGTTGACTCAAGAAGGGAAATTAATGGCGGCAAATATTATTCGCAAACACCGACTTTGGGAAGTGTTCTTGGTTGAAAAACTTAATTTTACATGGGACGAAGTACACGATGTTGCAGAACAATTGGAGCATATCAGGTCTGAAAAATTAATCAATCAATTAGATGCGTTCTTAGGATTCCCAAAACGGGATCCTCATGGCGACCCAATTCCTGATAAGGAAGGGAATATTTCCAATTATGCAGATGTATTATTGGCAACTTTGGGCAAAGGAGAAAAAGGAATTATTGTTGGGGTAAAAGATTCATCGTCGTCTTTTTTAAAATATTTGGATAAACAAAAAATTGCTTTAGGAAAAAAAATAAAAGTGCTAGATAAAGAGCCATTTGATAATTCAATGAAAATTCGTGTGAATAAAGAAGAATTCATGATTTCACAACAAATTGCAAACAATATTTATGTAAAAAAATGAAAAAACAGTTATTTATATTTTTTCTAATGCTTGCATTTGTAAGCTGTAAAACAGAAGTCAAAAAACGTACAGGTAAACTTCAAATTGTGACAACAACTACGATGATTACAGATATGTTAAAAAATATTGGTGGCGATGTAGTTGAGGTAAAAGGATTGATGGGAAGCGGTGTAGATCCACATTTGTACAAAGCAAGTGAAGGTGATGTGAGCAAACTTTTTAATGCGGATGTAGTAATATACAATGGACTGCATTTGGAAGGAAAACTTGAAGATATTTTTGAAAAAATGCAGAAACAGCAAAAACACATCATTGCAGTTTCAAATGCAGTTAATAAAAATGGGTTAATCAGTTCTGAATATTTCGCGTCTAGTTACGACCCACATATATGGTTTCATATTGATTATTGGAAACAGGCAACCAAATATATAATTGAAGAACTCAAAAAATTAGACCCTACACATACTGCAACTTTTGAAGAGAACGGGAAACAATACTTGGAAAAACTTGACGCTCTTTCTGAAGAAGTTCAAAAAATTATTGCACAACTACCTGTTGAAAAACGAATTTTGGTAACTGCGCACGATGCATTCAATTACTTTGGAAAACTACATAACTTTGAGGTAGTAGGGTTGCAAGGATTATCAACGGCTACAGAAGCAGGTGTACAAGATGTTCAAAAATTAGCAAACTTTATTATAGAAAAACAAGTAAAAGCCATTTTTGTAGAAAGTTCGGTGCCAAAGCGTACCATTAAAGCATTGCAAGCAGCTGTACGCTCTAAAAACTATCAGGTTATCATAGGAGGCACCTTATATTCGGATGCACTTGGAAATGCTGGAACAGAAGAGGGAACTTATATAGGAATGTATACATACAATGTAAAAACTATTGTGAACGCTTTGAAATGATTTTTTGACATGGTAAGCTTACAAACAATCAAAAACTTAAACCTAACTAATGGAAACTAACTATGCAATCACTGTAGATGATTTGACTGTTGCTTACAACTACAAACCAGTTTTGTGGGACATTGATTTGGCGATTCCTGAAGGTGTTTTAATGTGCATTGTAGGGCCTAATGGCGCAGGCAAATCTACTTTGATTAAATCGATATTAGGAATTATTAAACCAATTGCAGGAACGGTTTCAGTTTTTGGAAAACCGTATAAAAAACAACGTTCGTTAGTAGCATACGTTCCGCAAAAAGGAAGTGTAGATTGGGATTTTCCAACAACAGCTTTAGATGTAGTGATGATGGGAACATATGGAAGTTTGGGCTGGATCAAGCGTCCTGGGCAAAAAGAAAAAAAAGCATCTTTGGAAGCTCTTGAAAAAGTAGGAATGTTGCCTTTTAAAAATAGACAAATTAGTCAGTTGTCTGGCGGGCAACAGCAACGAATCTTTTTGGCAAGAGCTTTAGTGCAAAATGCATCTATTTATTTTATGGATGAACCATTTCAAGGTGTAGATGCTACTACCGAGAAAGCAATTATTAACATCTTAAAAGAGCTCCGTAAAGCGGGAAAAACAGTTGTAGTAGTACATCACGATTTGCAAACAGTTCCTGAATATTTTGATTGGGTTACATTTTTGAACGTTAAAAAAATTGCAACAGGTCCAGTAAAAGATATTTTCAATGATGATAATTTGACTAAGACTTATGGTATTAACTACAAGGTTAGTGTTCAAGAGTAATTAAAATTTTTAGAAATCATAGACTTTCAAGAATACATATCGCTTGTTTTTACAGATTATACCGTTCGAACGGTCACATTGGGAACTGCCGTTTTAGGAGCTATTTGTGGTATGCTAGGAAGTTTTGCGGTATTGCGTAAGCAAAGTTTATTAGGTGATGCGATATCACATGCAGCATTACCAGGAATTGCAATTGCTTTCCTCATTACTGGTGTGAAAGATAGTAACATCTTTTTGCTAGGAGCATTGGTTAGTGGGCTTTTAGGTACCTTTTGGATTCGAAGTATTACTAAAAAAACTCATCTAAAATCTGATACTGCACTAGGGTTGACTCTTTCTTTGTTTTTTGGTTTTGGAATGTTATTGCTCACATTTATCCAAAAACAACCAAACGCTAGCCAAGCAGGATTGGATACCTATTTATTTGGTCAAGCAGCTACATTACTTGAAAAAGATGTATGGCTCATTGCAATTGTAGCTGGAATTTCATTATTAATTCTATTCATTTTTTGGAAAGAATTCAAAATTTTATTGTTTGATGAAGATTACACTAAAACTTTGGGCTTTAATACACGATTCATTGATGTGTTGATTACAACGTTTATCGTAATCACGATTGTATTGGGTTTACAAACGGTTGGTGTTATATTGATGAGTGCCATGTTGTTGGCACCTGCAGCTGCGGCTCGACAATGGACAAATAGTTTAGGAATTATGGTAATTCTTGCTGCTATTTTTGGAGCATTTTCGGGTGTTGTAGGTACTGGAATTAGCACAGTAAGTGGTAATCTTTCTACGGGACCTGTTATTGTATTAGTGGCGGCAAGTATTGTTCTTTTTTCCTTTATATTTTCACCAAATAGAGGATTATTATTTAGAGAAATCCGTTTTCGAAAAAACAGAAATAACATCAAAATGCATAAAACATTAGCATTTATGTATGGAATCGCTAAAACACATCAAAACATATCGCACCCACATGCAATCAAGATTTTAAATGGGTTTCAAGGATTTTCTAAAAAATCTCTGCAAGAACTAGTCGATCTTAATTATGTCAAAATTGATGGGCAACAATGGTCAATGACGCAAGAAGGATATCAAACGGCTGAAAATTTATACGATCAACAAATAAAGAAAAGTGATGAATAGTGCGCAAATTATCATACAAATCATAATCGCTTTGGTTGCTATAGCGTGCGCTATTCCTGGAACATTTTTAGTGTTGCGTAAAATGTCTCTCATTAGCGATGCAATTAGTCATTCAATTTTGTTGGGAATTGTAATTGGATTTTTTATTGTGGAAGATATCGCTTCTCCCTTACTCATTGTATTGGCTGCCTTGGCGGGAATTGTTACCGTTATTTTAGTTGAATACATTCAAAAAACAGGATTGGTCAAAGAAGATACCGCAATCGGATTGGTATTTCCAGCATTATTCAGTATTGGTGTGATTTTGATTGCAAAAAACGCAAACGATGTACATTTAGATATTGATTCTGTGATGGTTGGTGATTTGAGCTTTGCGCCATTTGACTTGTTGCAAATTAATTGTATAGAAGGTGTTCCTGACTCTTGCATTAATTTAGGGCCAAAAGCCATTTGGGTTATAGGAACAATTTTAGTAATTACACTCACATTGTTAATCACTTTTTTTAAAGAGCTAAAGGTAAGTACCTTTGATGCTGGTTTAGCGGCGGCATTAGGTTTTTCACCAATCATTATGCATTATGGTTTGATGACAGTATCTTCCATAACTATAGTAGGAGCATTTGATGCGGTAGGTCCTATATTGGTCGTTGCACTAATGATAGCGCCAGCAGCAACAGCTTATTTGATGACAAAGGATTTGAAAAAAATGTTAATGTTATCATGCTTTTTAGGTGTATTTGCCGCTATTTCAGGTTATTGGCTAGCGCATGTATTAGATGCTTCTATTGCTGGATCTATGACAACGGTTTTGGCAATCTTATTTTTACTTGTGTATGAGCCAATTATTACGTCTGCATTAGTAAGTATATCAATAGCAATTGCTTTTTTCTTTTATCAATACTATCAAGAGCTTTTGGTACATGGTGTTAATTTTGAGCATTTGCCTCTAGGAGAAAAAATACATACTGTGTTTTCTAAGTTTATACTGTTAGATTTTATCTATTGTATTGGAATGGCAGTGTCATTGGCTGGTTTCTTAATTTATATTTTGCCCAAAAGAGGTGTTATTTACGGATATTACAAAGTGCAACAACAAAAAACGGAAATCATGCTGTTGGTTTTCTTATTACATATCAGAAACCACGAAGAAGAGAGTGAACGGCATGTAAAGCATTTGAATGAGCATATCAACTGGCAACGATTGCGCTCAAAAACTATTGTAGATTTAGCTTTAAAGAACAATATGGTAACCATTGATGATTCTATTATTTCATTAACCGACAAGGGAGAAGAGTTTACCGAAAAAGCAATAGATTATATTATTACCAATAAAGATGCAGAGATAGAAGAGATGAAGGATGATTTCTTTTTGTTTAGAGGTTAACTAAAATCGCTAACAAATGTTAGTTGATTGATAAACAGTGATTTACGTTAAATATGCGATAAACCGCTTATCGACGAAAATAATACATTTATCGACAAACTGCGTATATTTGTCTAAATAAAAATGTTGGCTTTGCTAAAGGATGTATTTTAGCATTGAGTAATTTTAGAAATCATTTAGTTGTTTTCCCTAAAGACATTAATTAACAATTTTTGTTAGAAAAAGAGAGTGAGGCTTAACGCTCTCTTTTTTTTATGTCTTTTCTTTTCTGAATAAAATATTTTGCGCAAAATGATATAAGAATCAAAATCGCAATTTGCAGTACTATGTATAAATATCCTACATTAAATACAATTCGCTCAATAAGAATTAACGCAAAAAAAACTAGAAAATAAAGAGCTCCTCCTCTTATATCTCTATTAAAACGTTTAGGATTTTCCTTGTAATCATAGTAATACCCAACCCCTATAAGTACAATTGGTAGTAGAAAAATTAAAGAAGTTATATTCATGTGTTTAATGTACGAAATTTTTAACATTTTAAGTCGATAAAAATTTGTTAAAGGTGTTTTTGTATTGTAATTACTGTTCTATTTTTGGGTGCATTACTTTAACCTTATAAACAAAATTAAAATGAAAAAAATCACCTTATTTGCTCTGCTTTTTACATTTGCATATGTTAATGCACAAGAAAAGAAAGAAGGGTCAAATGACAAACTTACATTTGAAAAAGGCTCATGCTTGCTTAGCGGAGGTTTTTTCTTGGACACTACCAAAATAGAAAATAGTGGAGCTGTAACTCAAGAAAACGATCAATTCGGAATAGGGTTTAATACCCTATATGGATATGCTGTCAAGGACAATTTATTTATCGGTTTGGGAGTTGGATATTCTCATAATAAAAACGAAAGTAGCTCACCAGGAACTAATACCCAAGAATTGACAGCAAATACATTTCGAATTTTCCCTTATGTTAGGTATTACAGAGGAATTGGAGAACGTTTGTCTTTCTTCGTTCAAGGAGAAACACAATTCTCAAAAGGAAAAAGTGAGTTCAATACAAATGATGATATAAAAACGAAGGGTTGGTTTATAGGGGTGCGACCTGGACTTACTTATATGTTTAGTGATAAATTGGCAATTGAAACGACTATTGGATCTTTGGGTTACACCACTAGCAATGCAAAAAACTCGCAAAATGGAGCAGAAAGTGATCGGGACAGTTTTGGGCTTTCTTTAAATTCCTCAAACTTGGTTTTTGGATTGACGTATTATTTTTAAAAAAGTGTAAAAATAATTAATGACAACCGCAATTGTCCTTTTCGCAGGCTTTTGCGGTTTTCTTTTTCCATGTAAATTTTTTGACTAGAAAAGCTATAGCTAGTAAAAAAATAACGCCAACCAAAATCTTCTGTATCATACGCCTAATTTAACAATTGAAATGAAATAAAAGCGGCAACATAAGCTATAACAGACATGCCTACAAGTTGTATCATTGGCCATTTCCAACTATTAGTTTCTCGCTTTACAATTGCTAGTGTGCTCATACACTGCATAGCAAAAGCATAAAATAATAATAATGAAATTCCAGAAGCAAACGTAAATACTTTTTTACCAGATTTGGCATGAACTTCCGATTGCATTTTGGCTTTAATTGTATTTCCTTCTTCATCATCACCTTCACTACCAACACTGTATATAGTTGCCAACGTTCCAATAAAAACTTCACGAGCAGCAAAAGAACTCACTAAGGCAATTCCAATTTTCCAATCGTATCCTAAAGGCTTAATGACTGGTTCAATTGTTTTTCCAATTACGCCCAAAATAGAATTTTCTAAGCGTAATGCTGCAATTTCATCATTTATTACGGCATCTCTTAATTCGGGTGTTTTTTCAGTGATAGCAACATCAATTTCTTGCGGTGTTAAAGGTGTTTCAGCTTCTTCTAGAAGGATTTCCTCATAACGTTGAATTTTATATTGAAGTGTTTTTTCTTGAACTTCATTTAAGCCATTGGCCTCAATTGCTGTTGCAACGATTGTTTCTGCGTTATTGAATTTTTCATTAACTCCAACAGAAGCCAATACCCATAAAATAATAGAGATTGCTAAAATGATTTTTCCTGCTTCAAAAACAAATGCTTTTGTTTTTTCAATTACAGTAAAAGCAACATTTTTAAACAATGGAACTTTATATTTGGGAAGTTCGACCACAAAATAAGATTTACTTTCAATACGCAACGTTTTGTGTAAAATATAAGCGGAAAGTAAAGCAATGATAAATCCTAGTAAGTATAAAAGCATTAAGGTAATTCCTTGCCAATTGAAAAACCAAAAAACACGTTCGCCAGGAATAATAAGTGAAATTAAAATAGCATATACAGGCAATCGTGCGGAACAAGTAATAAAAGGTGTTACTAAAATAGTAATTAGGCGTTCTTTCCAACTTTCAATATTACGTGTTGCCATAATAGCAGGAATTGCACATGCAGCACCAGAAATAAGAGGAACAATACTTTTTCCACTCAAACCAAAACGACGCATGATTTTATCCATTAAAAAAACAACACGGCTCATATAACCACTTTCTTCCAAGATGGAAATAAAGAAAAATAGAAAAGCAATTTGAGGAATAAAAATGATGATTCCACCCAAACCAGCAATAATACCTTCTGCAAGCAAATTGGTTAACATGCCCTTAGGCAATACTTCTTTTGTCCAATCTGCCAACGAACCAAAAACACCATCAATAAAGTCCATAGGGACAGAACTCCATTCAAAAATGACCTGAAAAATTAACAGTAGCAATAACCCAAAAATTACGTACCCAAAAATTTTATGTGTAAAAATACGGTCAAGCTTTGCCTGTAGGTCGGTTGCTTTAGTTCGATCAACTACATACGATTTTTTTAAAATATCATTAATGAATTGATAACGAACAATCGTTTCTCGATGCTGAACTTTTTTGAGCTCAGCAGCTGATAATGTCTCAATCAATTCTGGATTGGTGATTGTATTTTGTTTAATTTTTTCCTTGGTTATGCACCGATCTATTGAAAGCGAATCGTAGGCTATAATGGCTTGTTTTACATCCTCAATTCCTATTTGTTTTTTAGAGCTAATAATAACAATTTTTGTATTGAGCTCTGCTTCTAGTTGTTCAATATCGATAGAAATTCCCTTAGACTTCATCCGATCAGCCATATTAATGACTAGTAATGTTGGAATTTCTAAATCTTTTACTTGCGTAAAAACGAGTAGGTTACGTTTCAGTTGCTCAACATCGGTTACTACCACAGCAACATCTGGATACAACTCGTTAGACGGATTGTTTAAAATATCAATGACGATTTTTTCGTCTGCTGAAGAAGCATTTAAACTATAAGTGCCTGGGAGATCAAGAATAGTTGCTTTCTGCGAGGCAGAAAGTTTACAGATTCCTGTTTTTTTGTCGACAGTTATCCCCGGATAATTCCCTACTTTTTGATTCAGTCCTGTTAAGTGGTTGAACAAAGACGTTTTTCCGGTATTTGGATTTCCTATTAGCGCTACTTTAATCATGGATTCACTCATCAGTCAATAGGATTATACTACTTTTTCAATGAAGATAGCGGCTGCAGTATCTTTTCTAATAGCAATACTACTGTCATTAATAGTGACAAATAGCGGACCATTAAACAAAGTTGTTTGTACTAAAGCAATTTCATTTCCAGGCAAACAACCCATTTCAATAAGTTTCAGCGGAATAGAATCTAAAGAAAAATCAAGAATTGTTGCTTTTTCTCCTTTTTTTAAATCGGCAACCGTTAGCATCTATTTATTTAGATTAATTTTAAAGAAGCAAAAATAGCGTAAAAAGTTTAGTTAGAAAATTTCTAAGAAGAAAAAGCGTTATTTATAAGATTCTTTTAAAATTTCAATATCATTCAGCAGTTTTTTGATATCTTCTTTTTTAGTACCATCATAAAAACCGCGAATACGTCGTTCTTTATCAATCAGCATGAAGTTTTCTGTGTGAACCATACCATAATCCTCATTTCCTTGCGACTTTACAGCTAAATATGATTTTCGAGCCAAATCATAAATTTGCTTCTTGTCACCAGTTACCAAATTCCATTTCTTATCAATTACTCCTTTTTCTATTGCATACCTTTTTAGTTGGGCAACAGTATCAATTTCTGGTGTTACCGAATGAGATAAAAGCATAATATCATCGTCATTTAGAATTTCTTTTTGAATGTCTGCCATATTTTTAGTCATAATTGGACAAATGGTAGCGCAAGTGGTAAAGAAAAAATCAGCAACATATATCTTATCTTTATAATCTTCTTGTGTAATGGTGTCACCATTTTGATTAACTAGCGCAAAATCTTTTATTTTATGATACTTTTTTACATGTTGTATAGAATTATCTACTAATTCAACATTTACATTTACTGGTTGATATATGGGAAGCACATTTTCTTTCTTTAATGCAAAATAGAAAGAAGAAATAATAATGACTGATAAACAAATCATTACAATAGCGAAAAGTCTGTATTTTTTAAAAAAGGAACGCATTTTTATGTCGTTTAACGGATAATTTTACTGTTTAACGAGTGAATTTGACGCATTCGTCGAAAAAACCCGCAACAAATTTACGGTTTTTATCTTTGAGAGTGAAAATTTCCTATCTTTTCAGTCCCAAATCTAGCTTACCTATGAAAAAAACAATGTTAATCATTGGTCTTTTGTGGACTGTTGTCGCCTCTAGTCAAACCAATCAGCAATTGATTGATGTAGTGGAAAAAGAACAAAAAAAGGCTAGATCTTTACAAAACTTCCAAGCAAATACTCATACAGCTACTTACGATCTCTTAACGCATAAACTAGAGTTGGAAGTTGATCCTGCAGTACACTATATAAAAGGAAAAGTAACCACCGAATTTCGTGCTTTGCAAAATACAGAAACAATCGTTTTTGATTTGGCAAACAATTTAAAAGTTACATCTGTTACTATGAATGCACAAGAATTAGCTTATGTGCACGATGATAACGAGTTGACTATTGCTTTTTCAGATAACTTATGCGAAGACGCTATTCAAGCAGTTACTATAGCATATGAGGGAACGCCTAGTACAGACACTCAAGATTATGGGTTTATTACTACATCGCATAATAATACGCCTTCTTTATACACGCTTTCTGAGCCTTATGGTTCTAGAGAATGGTGGCCATGCAAACAAGATCTTGAAGATAAAGTAGATCAAACAGACATCATTATTACAGCACCAAAACAATACAAAGCTGTGTCAAATGGGGTGGTGTTGTCAGAAGAAATTCATGGAGATTTTATGACGACTCATTGGCAGCATAACTATCCAATTCCTTCATATTTAATTGGTATTGCTGTGACAGATTACGAGGTTTTTTCACAAACAGTACAGCACAATGGATACAGTTTTGATATTGTAAATTATGTATATCCAGAATCTAGAGAAAAAGCAGAAAAGTATACAGAAGTCACTGTGGATATCATGAATTTATTTCAAGATTTATTTGGTACTTACCCTTTTAAAGATGAAAAGTACGGACATGCAGAGTTTGAATATGGTGGTGGAATGGAGCATTCAACGATTTCGTTTATGGGTAATTTTAGCAGGTCGCTTATCGCACATGAACTAGCGCATCAATGGTTTGGAAACAAAGTTACTTGCGACTCGTGGAATGATATCTGGTTAAATGAAGGATTTGCTACTTATTTGTCTGGATTAGTTGAACATCATTTTGACGGAGAAGAAGATTTTATCAATTGGAAGCGAGGAAAAATTGCAGACATAACCACTTCTAGAAATGGGTCAGTATATGTGCAAGATGAGAAACTTAATAACGTAGGACGTATTTTTAGTTCTCGATTAACCTACAATAAAGGAGCAATGGTAATCCACATGTTGCGTACAAAATTAGGTGACAAAGTATTCTTTAGAGCTATCAAGAATTACTTAGAAGATGAAAAATTAGCTTATGGCTATGCTAATACAAGTCAATTACAAGCTCACTTAGAAAAAGCAAGTGGTACAGATTTACAAGAATTTTTTAATGACTGGATCTATGGAGAAGGCTATCCTTCTTATGATATTGCTTGGTATCAAAATGAAAAGGATGAATTAAATATTAGAGTGAGTCAAACACAATCTAGTAGAAAAGTAGATTTTTTTGAAATGGATGTTCCATTTTTGGTTATTGGAACTAACGGAGAAGAAATGTATATAAGTATAGATCACACAACAAATAAACAAGAATTTTCTTTGGGAATAGATTTTGAAATCGCAGATGTGATTTTTGATCCAAAATTCGATTTGATTTCTAAAAACAATTCAATTGGAATTGATATTGAAGCTGTAGCTGAAATCGAAATCAATTCTTCTTTAAAAAATACAGCCAATAAGACTACATTATTTACTTCTGAAAAGTGATATAAATGTTTATTTTCCCTTTCAAATAGAGGAAAAATATGATTTAAAACGTTGCTATTTTTTTTAAGTAAGCATAAAAGCTTACTTTTGTGCGTTCTATAAACATTTTACACGTAAATGGGAGTATTTATTCAGATAATTTCGTTTGTTCTAATTATATCAATCTTAGTGATTCTTCACGAATTAGGACACTTTATACCAGCCAAACTATTCAAAACTAAAGTTGAAAAGTTCTACTTGTTTTTCGATCCATGGTTTTCTATTGTAAAAAAGAAAATTGGAGATACAGTGTATGGAATCGGTTGGCTTCCATTAGGAGGCTATGTAAAAATTGCTGGAATGATTGACGAAAGCATGGATAAAGAGCAAATGGAACAACCGCCACAACCTTGGGAGTTTCGCTCAAAGCCTGCTTGGCAACGATTGATTATCATGTTAGGAGGAGTTATTGTAAATTTCTTATTGGCTTGGGTTATTTATGCTTCAATATTTATTTATTATGGAGAACAATACATTCCTGTTAATCAAATAAAAGATGGTTTGTATGTTGACCAAATAAGCGAAAAAATTGGTTTACGTACAGGAGATAAAATCTTAAAAATTGATGGGAAATCGGTTGATAAATTGGATAAATATTTGTCGATAGATATATTACTAGGCGACGAAATTACAGTATTCCGTAACGGAAAGGAAGAAACTATTCAACTAAGTGACGAAGGAAAAAAAGCGGCTTTAGAAAGTCAAGGAATGAACTTTGTGACGCCTAGGATGGCTCCATTTATTGGAAAAGTTATAGATACAATGAATGCTAAAAAAGCAGGATTCTTAAAAGGAGATAAAATTTTAGCAGTTAACAATATCGATGTACAATTTTGGGACGAATTTGATACAAACGTAAAAGCCAATAGAGGCAACGAGATACAAGTAAAAGTATCACGACAAAATTCAGAGATTATCTTACCAGTAATGGTTCCAGATTCTACAGGAGTAGGAGTAATTCCTGATAGGGCATTGGCTTTAAGTCCATTGTTTATTCATAAAGAGTATGGTTTCTTTGAAGCGATTCCGAAAGGTTTTGAAGAAACTATCAATGTGTTGGTGCGTCAAGTGAAGCAGTTCAAACTTATTTTTAATCCTGTTATCAAAGGGTATAAAAAAGTAAAAGGACCAATAGGAATTGTTGAAATGATGCCAACTTCTTGGAATTGGGAATTCTTTTGGGGCTTTATGGCGATGTTTTCTGTGTGGCTAGCTTTCTTAAATATTTTACCAATTCCAGCATTAGATGGAGGACATGTAATGTTCTTACTATATGAGATGATTGTAGGGAAAGCGCCATCTCAAAAAGTGATGGAAATAGGTCAAATAATTGGGTTTGTGATTATTATGACATTAATGGTTGTAATATTTGGAAATGATATTTGGAATCTGGTCAAATAAGAAGAAACATGAAATCAAAACTTTTTTATTTTTTTGAAAAAAATATTTGTTAGCAATAAAAAATAGTATATATTTGCCCTCGCAAAAAAGCAATAACACTCCTCCTTAGCTCAGTTGGTTAGAGCATTTGACTGTTAATCAAAGGGTCCTTGGTTCGAGCCCAAGAGGGGGAGCAAAGCTTTCAAAAGCCATCCATTAGGATGGCTTTTTTTTTTATGGTTATACTTTCTATAGACAACTTTTCTTTCAGGTTATTTAGGTTTCTTTATTATCTATTTTTAAATACATATGATTTTTTAATAATCATGTAAAATTCTAAAACTTTTATTGAAATTAATTTTAAGAATTCTATCATAAAAAATACTTCCATGCAGGAAGCCGATACTTAAGTTTGATTAAGTAAAAAACTGAAAAAACATATCCTAGGAAAAGAGGTAAGAGGAAATTCTTTAATTTCTTTGGGATATCCTACCTATATCTATAATTAAATCAATCCTATCAAAATATGGTTTTACTATAATTACTAACAAACTCATTTATCTAAATCGGTTAGAACATAAATCAAATAAATTGCAACTACAGAAAGTGATTTTAAAATCTAACTTGACTATGAAATAGAATCAAGATGTTTGTAATCGAAAATATGTGAAAGATTTATTTGTTAACTTATTATTAACAAGAAAAATATTAAAAAATTAATAAAAAATCAACGCTTATTTACAAAAATCGACGTTTACGAAAAAATGTTGTAGTGAGTAGGATAGATACTTTTCTTTGATAAATACAGGCAGTTTTTAATTGCTTATTTCTTCGTTTTTTAAGGAGTTGTAATAAATAAACAAAGTGTTATGATTAAAGAGAAAATGACTATAGAGAATGATAGTAAATATGTGAGAATAGGAAGCAAACATAAAGGTGATTATGTTGTTAAATCAAAAATTATATACATAGAAGCTTTTGAGAGTTACTCTTGGATATATACCGGAGATGGTTTTCGTTTTTTAAGTTGTAAACCTATAGGTTATTACCAAGAGATCTTCTCTAGAGAAGGTTTTATTCGTATTCACCGTTCCTATTTGGTTAATTCATCACAGGTTAAACGATATGAACCAGATTACCGATTAATGCACTTGGAATGTAGCATTACTCTACCAGTTAGTTTTCGACGCAATCGTCAGCTATCAAAGAAAAGAAATATCGTATAAAATACAGAATCAAAAAAATTCAATATACCAATTAACATTACTTAAATCAAAACTATATGAAAAACGTTATTGCATTGCTGAGTATGTTTTTTTGTTACTTATCTCTTTTTTCTCAGATAAGTATTACAGACTACAAAACTCCAGTGATTATTCCTCAAGCTCCAGAAGTAGCTTCCCTATTACGGTATAGTGAAGTGCCAGTTTCTCACTACAACGGGATTCCTAACATTGGGGTACCTATTTACACTCTTCAGGGAAGAGAGCTATCAGCACCTATTAATTTATCGTATCACGCAGGTGGATACCGCGTGAATGAAGAGGCAAGTTGGGTCGGACTAGGTTGGAGCCTCTCAGCAGGAGGACAAATTACCCGTACTGTACGCGGCTATCCTGATGATTCAACCTATGGCTTTGTTCACAATCCTTATACAGTAGCCATTGTAAAACAGGCATGTAATCCAGAGAGTGGAGACCCGCCTGTTTATAATCCAAACAACTACACCTATTCTTGTAGCTATTACACAGATAATGTGGCTGTTTCTAACAGATACGACTATGAGCCAGATGACTTTAATTACAACATGTTTGGTCAATCGGGACGCTTTATGTTCAATCAAAAAAGACAAGTAAATCCTAAAGGTGAGATCGTGCAGTTCCCGAATGAGAATGTAAATATTGTTCCTACCTTTGACACCAATGGGATCATCACAGGGTGGAAAATTACAGATACCAATGGAATTATTTATGAGTTTGAAGAAGGAAATTCCTATCAAAGTTCGGAAACATTTCAAAAGAAAAACGGACAGTTTGAAATTCCTTTAGATGGTGGTGATGCACATTCATACATTGAGACTTGGAATTTAGTAAAAGTCACCAGTCCTAACGGAGATGTGATCACCTTGGAGTATGAACGACCAATACTAGCAGGGTATGAAACGGCTGCTTACAATGATATTACAACTGATAAAACTTCAGAGGCACAGATCATTCACGATGGAACGCAGAGCGTAAATGAACACATTGCTAATTACACCATTACCAAAAGAAATTATAAAATACTTACAAAGATTACAAGTAGTAAAGGTTATGTAGAATTTGTAAGAGCTACCAGTGATCGATTAGATATGCAGAGTCCCAAACAACGTTTGGAATTTATAAAAGTATTCAATAATCAAAATGAGGAATTACAACGTATAAAGCTTGTACATGACTATTTTGTCAGCACACCAAGTAGTGAGCCTGAATTTATAGGAGGAAGTAGCAATACAACTATTACAGGGGATAGTTTTATTAATAAACGACTATATTTAAAAGAAGTAATTTTCCAAGGAATGTATCAAGGATATGATTCAACCAAGGATTACAGTTATAAGTTTGACTATAATACTTCAGTAGCTCTACCACACAAGCGTTCTTATGAACAAGATCATTGGGGGTATTACAATGGTGCTTCAGGAAATACTACCTTGATTGATATTCCAGATGAATTATCTTTTGGAGGTGGCGCAAATAGAGAAGCCAATCCGTTATACAGTGACGCATACATTCTTAACAAGATTACCTATCCAGAAGGTGGTGTTACTAAATTATCATACGAAAATAACCGAGGAGATATCAAAGATTTAGATATTCCTCCATATTTAGAAAATTCGATTTCATTATCTGCACTTCCTACCAATGCTCATAGCATCTCAGAAAATGGAAACACCACTACGTATAAGTTTTATGATACATTTACTATTTCCAATGATGCTAAACCTGTTGTAGGAGCAAGTAACAAAACGCAAGTAAGCTACACGGGCTTCTCAAATCGCTGTGATAATGTAGATAGCTTTTATACAGGTGTAGACAATGTGTGTAACGATATGTATCTAAAAATCTACAACAACGATACAGGAGGATTACTCCATACAGCGTCTATATGGGAATCAGGTTTTATAGACCTTTTTATGGGGGGTACCTATAAAATTGAGATAGAAATTACTTCTACTAATGACAATTATAGTCTAATAGAACATTACAGTGAAGCTACTGTAAAATGGTTTGATGAAAATACCAATCCACCTGATCCAGACTTGTACTTTGATTATTTTGGCGGACTCCGAGTTCAAGCCATCAAAACCTACGATAAAACCAAACTGACCTCTTACAAGAGCTTTGAGTATCATGGAGGGTATGTTTTAAGTATGCCAGAATACTTTGCAATGTCTTCATCAGGGAGTAATGTCATTCAAAAACTTGTATCTCAAAGTTGGATACCTCTTATCACCACTCAATCGGGATATATGGGGTATCGAAATGTGAAGGAGAAAATTCACCAAGTAGCTGTAGAGACAGGATATAGCACTTTAAGCACTACCAGTGATGAATCAAGGGAAATTACTCGTAGCTACTCATATTTTCCAGATCAAGGAGATTATAGTATAGCCTTCCCTGGAGCTCCTTATGCATTTAACTGGATTCCTGGAAGAATCCTTCGAGAAGAAATTGTCGGTAAAAGTATCTCTGATACTGGATATATGATTTTGGAAGGAGACGGAACGGGAGATAAACTAGAAATATGGGGACTAAAAATTGATGGGAACTATCGCGCAGAACGTTATAGTGTTGAGAATTTAGGTGCAATTCAAACCTGTATGAACGGCGGGAATTGTGACTTGGGACGTAATTTATACAAACTATGGCCAGGAGAACTCTTAACGAGTAGTCAAAAGGTAATTTCTAAAGAAGGGGTAAAAGAGCTGACAAGTCAGACAAATATGTTTTATGAAAGCATCCCTTCTCATCACAATCCAACACGAACTGTTACCACGGACAGTAAAGGAGATACATATGAAACGATTATTCGCTATCCGTATGAGGAAAATCACACTCAGTTATTAGCTGAAAACAGGCTGAACGTTCCTCTAAACACCAAACAGTATAAGGATAGTGAACTGATGATGACTGCGGTGACTACCTATGCAAGTTTCACAGGAAGTGATCCTGTAAATAATCCAACTAATCTATTATTACAATCCATGTCAGCAGCCAAGAAAACCAATGCGCTAGAGGAGCGTGTAACCTACCATGGGTATAACAAATATGGACAAGTACGTGAAGTGTCTAAGACTGATGGTACGCATATCACCTATCTATGGGGGTACAATTATAACTATCCAGTAGCTAAGATTGAAAACGCCACTTATACAGAAATAGCCTCAATTGTAGATGAGACTACCATTCAAAATCTTACAGATACTACCCTAACTAATACACTAGATGCGCTTCGAGCAGGACTACCCAATGCCATGGTAACTACGTATGTATTTGAACCAATGATTGGAATGACTCAAAGCATTGATCCTAGAGGAAGAAACATCTACTATCAATACGATACTATGGGGCGTTTACAATATGTATTAGACCACGATGGAAATGTACTAAGTCAGAATAACTATCACTACAAAAACAACTAAGAAGATGAAAACACGTTTATATATACTTCTACTTATTACTGTTGGATTTTTGACAACAGTACAAGGACAAACACCACCATTTACTGTAGTGAATTGCACGCAATATTACTACGATCTTGATGGGGATGGTTATGGGGATCCGAATAATTTATTTGATATGAGTAGTGCACCAGTCAAGATGACCTACGTATTTACTCAGTCCAATAAAATTGTATGTGATAACACCGATTGTGATGATACCGATGCAGGAATTAATCCTAATACCAATTGGGCTACTTTTACAGATGGTGATGGTGATGGTTTTGTCGTAATCAATGCCATTATTCAACAATGTACTCAGCCTTCGGCAGGAGCAGTTGTCATTGACGAGAATGCAGTATTGCAAAACTTTTCGTATTTGCAATTAGACTGTGATGACAGTAGTGCAAGTCTAAACCAATCTACTCTTTATTACAGAGATATTGATAACGATGGCTTTGGAGATATCAATGATGTAATCATGTCGTGTAGTGGTTCTTCTCCTGCGGGATATGTTACCAATGCAGGAGACTGGTGTGTGGATACCTTTGGACAGTACAATGGCTGTCCTGATACCACAGATCAGACAAGTATCAATCAAAACAAGAATTATGTTCACAGCATCGCCTATCAAAAACCTTATAAAGTATTAGAACTGACAAATGGAACTATCCCAAGCCAAGATAAAATAGAGCAAGTAACCTATTTTGATGGGATGGGACGAGCACAGATGCAAGTGGCTATTGGGCAGTCTCCTGATGGAAGAGATATTAAAACCATTATTTCCTATGATAATTATGGAAGAGCAGCGACCACATTTTTACCGTACGTCGATAACCAAGTTGGAGGAAACTTTAGTTATAGGGTTATAGGAAGTGACCCAGCCATTGATCCTGATATCAATGAAGAAATCAAACAGCAACAACAATTCTATCACAATAAATATCCTAATGAAGTAGGCAGTTTTACCACTGGAAATGGTGGGCTGACAATGTTACAATCGCTTTCAAATCTATCTGGTGCCCCGCAGACTTTAATTGATAATCTCATAGAAAATGCTCCTGAGAATGGGCTAATTTATCCATCTTACAGCACTCAAATATTTGACATAGCGGATCGTCCCACTCAAGTAGCTGCTCCAGGAAAAGATTGGTCATTAGAATTCAACCACACCATCAAAATGGAATATGATCTAAACGATTCTTCGTTAGATGCTGTCAAACGCTATGATGTAACCCATCCATTTGGTCAACCAGAAGAAATTCAGCTAGTATCCAACGGACTCTACCCTTCTGATGTTTTATTTAAAACTATAACCAAAGATGAGAATTGGAAGCCAAGTCAAACTTATGCGACTGACCACACCACAGAGGAATTTAAAAATAAATCGGGACAAGTACTTTTAAAACGTACCTATAACGGCACTGAGCAGTTAGATACCTATTATATTTATGATGATTTTGGCAATCTAACCTATGTGTTATCACCAGAAGCTTCTGATAAAACTACTATTGGCACCACAGAACTTGACCAGCTTTGTTATCAGTATAAGTATGACCATAGAAATAGGCTGATTGAAAAAAAGATTCCTGCCAAAGGATGGGAATATATTGTGTATGATGCCCTTGACAGACCTGTACTGACGCAAGATGCCAATTTGGCTCTTCAGAGCAAATGGCTTTTTACCAAATATGATGGTCTTGGACGTGTGGTCTATACAGGAATCTATACTGTACCTGAGAGCTTAAATCCAGATAGAGTGTCTATGCAAGGATATGTGGATGCTAATACAACCCTGTTTGAGAGTAAATCTCAGAGTGCTATGCTAATTGGAGATACGAGCGTGTATTACAGCAATGGAATCTTTCCAAGTGTCAATATAGAGGTGCTTACCGTTAGCTATTACGATGACTACAATTGGGACACTGGAAACTCCTATGAAGCAAATTATAATTTCAATGGAAGCACTGGAGTAACTGCTACAGGAGTGACTCACCAAAAAACCAGCGGTCTGGGCGCCTCTTGGACAAATTCAGGGTTCGATACCCAAGGAGCGATCGAAGGCGACGGCTATATTCAGTATACCATTACTCAAACCGATAATCAGCGTGTGATGGTAGGACTCACCGATGAGGCAACGGCCAGTGATATTCATTACGACAGTATCGATTACGCAATCTACACAGGATATGGAACCGATAAACGAGTGCGTGTCTATAAAGACGGAGTGCTTCAATCCATTCCTGTGATTTACTGTGCTATTGGCGATACTTTTAGAGTAGAGCGCGCAGGCAATCAAATTTTATTCAAACAAAACGGAACTACCTTTTTCTCAATGACTACTAGCTTTATGGGACCTTTAGTGGGCGATGGAGTATTCTATGATCCTAATACCGCTATTGAAAATGTATATATCGGCTATTCAGTGCTGGGACAAGATTTTACTTCCAATGTCAAAGGATTGGCTACGGGAGGTAAGGTACGTGTATTAGGTACAAACAATTGGATTAGTTCTGTATCCTATTACGATGAAAAAGGACGTGTAATTCATGGTAGTTCTACAAATGATTATTTAAATACCAGTGATGCGGTAAGTAGTCTGTTGGATTTTACAGGGAAAGTACTTAAAACCCATACTACTCATAAAAAGTCAGGGAATGATCCTGTGGTAAGCTATGATGAGTATGTCTATGATACAAACAATCGACTGCTCTATCAGACCAAACAGATTAATACAGATGCAAAAGAGCTCATTGCTAGAAATCATTATGATGAGTTAGGACAATTAACTCAAAAACAAGTTGGAGGAAGCTTACCAAGTATCAGCACGTATAGCAACTTGGTCAATGTAAGTCAAAACAAGGAGTTGCTTACCAAAACATCAGTTAATGCATGGAACGGAGGCGTTTCTACCGCTACAACAATCTCAGGGGATGGCTATGTAAGCTATAATGTTACACAAGCTAACAAAACAATGATGGTGGGACTCTCTGATGTGGTAGGCGATAGTAATTATACAAGTATCAAATATGCCATCTATACCAATTCAGCTGCGGAAGTACATATTCGAGATAATGGCAGTGTGATTTGGGATGTAGCCACCTATTATGCAGGAGATAACTTTAAGGTAGAGCGTCGAGGAAATCAAATTTACTATCTGCAAAACAATCAAACGATTTATATTTCAGATACTGTAGATAACGGCGCACCATTACTAGGAGACGTGTCGATGTTTAGTACCGATAGTCAGATTAGTGACCTGGTTCTTGTGGATCTAGAGAGTGAATTACAAGAGGTGGATTATACCTACAACGTTCGTGGATGGCTCAAAGGAATCAATGATGTAAATACCCAAGGCAATGACCTATTTAGTTTTGCACTTACCTATAATGATATTGCAGACCCGGCCAAGCAGTTATTCAATGGAAATATCAGTAGTACCCTTTGGAAGACCAAAGGACAAGATAGCTCTTTAAAAAGCTATGTGTATGACTACGATGCGCTGAATCGAATCACCGAAGGAATTAGTAATACAGGAAACTACGATTTAAAATCCCTTAGCTACGATCTCAATGGAAACATTGAAGGCTTGCTTCGTACGGGACACACTGATCAGGCGGCAACAGTATTCGGAGATATGGATAATTTAAGTTATACCTATCAAGGCAATCAGCTCTTGAGTGTGAGTGATGCCAGTGGTGTAGACTTTGGATTTAAAGATGGGAACACCGTAGGTAATGATTACAGCTACGATGTCAATGGAAATATGGTAACCGATAAAAACAAAGGGATTACATCTATTAGCTATAACCACTTAAATCTTCCTGTGCAAATTACATTTGATAATGAAAGTACAATTTCTTACATTTACGATGCGAGTGGTGTAAAGCAAGAAAAGATTGTAAATAATAGCAGTCTCTCTAGCACACAACACACCTATTATGCAGGCAGCTATGTGTACAACAAGCAAAGTGCGCAATCTGCTGTATCGCTTACGTTCTTTAACAGTGAAGAAGGGTATATAGAACCAGAGTTTGATCCTGGAAAACCAGGCAAAATTCTTGGATATAATTATACTTATCAGTACAAAGACCATTTAGGAAATATTCGTCTCTCTTATGAAGACCTTGATGAAAATGGAACTATTGATCCATTAACTGAAATCAAAGAAGAAAATCATTATTATCCATTTGGACTCAAACATAAAGGGTATAATAACGGAATTATTGGAAGGGATCATCAGTATGGATACAATGGTAAGGAAGAACAGAATGAATTAAGTCTGAGTTGGAGTGATTATGGTTGGAGGAATTATGATGCTTCTTTAGGAAGATGGATAAATGTAGATATCTATGCAGAGAAATATTCTCCTGTATCTCCTTATGTTTATGTAGCTAATAATCCAATTTTTCTTTTAGATCCAAATGGAAAAGAAATACTTCTGGGTAGAAATACAATTAATGATAGAGAATTAAGTCAACAAGAGATAAATCAGATTTTATCAGCTCTAAGTGAAATAACTGATGATAAATTGAAATATGATAAAAAAACGGGAAGGGTTATTATTGATAAGAAAGGAAAAGGAGATAAAACAGTAGGTACAAATTTACTTAGAAGTATTATAGGAGATAAAAAACAATTAACCATTAATATGAATAGAGATGAAGAAACTAATGTTGGACAGATTGGAGCTTCTTCTGGTTCTTCTAAAGGAGTAGACGAGGATGATCCAAATTTTTATAATGGTATTGGAGGAAATGTTACAATAAGTTTAGGCTTCGGACACGATATTTTCTCTCAAGATTTCAATGGAGGTGCTACAATTAGAGAAGAATTGACAGATACTGATATGATGAATCATGAATTAGGACATGCGTTTGCTCAAATGAAAGGAGAGTCTAAAAGAGGAAAAAATCAATCAATTTATTACACAGATCCTGAAGGTGTTAATCGAGTAGAAATTATTCCGATCGAAGAAGCTGTAAATATATTTGTCGATTTTAGAAGAATATCAAAAAAAGGCATAGTCTATCCTTCAGAAAATACTTTGAGAAAAGAACAAGGAAAAAGAAAGAGAGTTAATTATCATACTACGTTTCAGAAAAACAAAAAAAAGAATTAGAATGAAAAAAATCAAGTTTGTTTTATTTTTTACAGTTATTTTATTTTCTTGTAATAACAAGAATACTGAAAAAGTTAATGAAAGCTATGACTATAAAATATTTTACAGGAATGGTTATCATGTTGCTGGTATTTATATAAATCAAAATGGAAACTCTTTTGCTTTTAAACAACCTGCTGATTATTATAAGAACGATCTAGTTCTTGATAGTATTTATTTAGAAAAAGAATTTTTTATAAATTCTGATGAAATTTTAAACTCTTTAAAAGAACAAATGGAATCTTATGAAAAAAAACCAAAAATAAATTTAGAAGTAATTCTTGACGCTCCAAGATTTGAGGTTATGTATAAAGAACAAAAGATAATAGATACATATCAAATTACTCCTGAAATGTGGCAATTTATTTTAAAAATTGACCCTTATTTACCAAAAGATTATAATCCATTCAGAAAAGGATTTGAATTTGCGGGTAATGATGCAAACGGTAATGGTGTAAATTAGGGCAAAACTTTAATTTAAATTATAAATAACTGAAAAACAGTAGTTAACTCAAATGTTGATTGCTGTTTTTCTTCGTTCTTTGATATGTTAGAAAATACGAACGCTTCTTAAATCCCATAAAATAAGGGATTGTTAATCCTACGTGGGTTACATTAGGGCATGGAAAAAATACAATGTCCAAAATGTAGAAGTCAATCAGTTAAAAATGGTTTTCAAAGTGGAAAACAACGTTATAAATGTACATCGTGCAATAAAAAATTCCACTTAAAATATACTTATGAAGCATATACTGAACATACTAATAGTTTAATAACTTCTTTATTAAAAGAAGGTTGTGGTATTCGAAGTATTTCAAGAATATTGAAAATTTCAAAGAAAACAGTACAATTACGAATGTTGAAAATCGCTAACGAAATTAAGATTCCATATTTCAATAAACTAGGATGTAAATTTGAAGTTGATGAACTATGGACATTTATAGAACGAAAAGAAGATTTTACTTGGATTACCTATGCGATTGAGCAACAAACAAACTCTGTGATTGATTTCTTTGTTGGTAGAAAAACCAAAGAAAATATCAAACCGTTAATTGACAAAGTTCTTTTACTTCAACCTAATAGAATTTATACAGACAGATTAAATATTTACCCGACTATCATTCAAAAAGAAATTCACAAACGCTTTCAATATTGTACTAATAGAATTGAGCGTATGAATTTAACACTGAGAACACATATCAAACGATTAA
>NZ_LBMH01000001.1 GCF_001005305.1 Kordia zhangzhouensis | reverse complement strand
CTCATCTGTAAAGAGACTGATTTTAAGGGAATCAGTCTCTTTTTTTTTATTCATTAGATTTATTCAAATCTAACGCATCTTTCATATTCAGTTCCGTTTTGTCAAAGTCTAAGTAAAAGTCATGCAGTTCTGTTGTTTTTTTCATAATTCCAGCATGTAATTTTACAAAAGAGATAGAATCACCTTCAATATTTGCCCCTGTAGCACAATAATTTACTAACTGCTTCTGTAAGTTGTCATAATTAATGAATGCCTTTCCATTTCTATGAATACCTACTTTTTGATCAAAAGAAGAAAGAGATAATCCAAATAAAGAACTAATAGCCGTAAAGAAAAGAAACAAAGCTTTTACATAATTCGTTGTATTCTTCCAGCCAGAATGCGTAATCACAAATATAGTCAGCGCTGATAAAATTGAAAAAATCAAAAACAGCTTCATTGATACAAACTGATAAGTATACAGTTTTAAGAAAGTGGTTTCATGTTGCTCTTTATGATTTTGTATAATATTGTTCAGTATTACGAGACTTTCAACTTCTTTTTCACTTCTTCCTACACAGTTATTCATTCCTTCATGGGTTTGAATTTTACTTGCTTTGTCCATAGATGACATCAACTCTCTACCTTCTTTTTCAGCATGATTTTTTAATAGAAAGAAACCTATTGTTGTTAAAATGATAATTAGAATAAAAGTAATTACCACTTCTTTAATTTGTTGTTTTTTAGGATTTTCCATAATGGTTGGTATTCGTTTTATTGAACTAAAGGTAACGAAAAGAAATAAAATTAAAGAAAAAGAATACAAACATTGAGGAAATTCAGATGATGACCAATATCATATTTTATGATTTGTTCATTCATGACCTTTGTAATAGGTATAAATGAGCAATAGATATGAGTACAACAACGTGTTTTCATTGTGGAGACGCCTGCGCAAATGACACCATCGAATATGATGATAAGTTTTTTTGTTGTTTTGGTTGTAAAACAGTGTATGAGTTATTTTCTGAAAACGACTTGACCTGTTATTACGATTTAGAAAGTGCACCAGGAGCTGTTCCGAAAGAAATTGAAGGAAAGTATGATTTCTTAACACAAGAGAATATTCTAGAAAAATTATTGGAATTTAACGATGATACCATACAAATTGTAACACTGTATATTCCTCATGTTCATTGTAGTTCTTGCATCTGGATTTTAGAAAATTTGCACAAACTTAACGAGTCCATCACAGCTTCACAAGTAAACTTTGGCAAAAAAACAGTTCGTATTACGTATAAAAAAGAAACAATTTCTCTTAAAGATGTAGTTCTATTGTTAAGTAGAATTGGATATGAACCTTATATAAGTTTAGAAGATTACAGTGCTGGAAAAAAGGCAGTGGATCGAACGCTTATTTACAAGCTAGGCATTGCCGGATTTGCTTTTGGAAATGTCATGTTTTTATCGTTTCCTGAATACTTTCAAGTAAGCGGATTTTGGATCGAAAAGTACAAGATAGTTTTTCGTTGGCTTATGTTTGCTTTTTCACTTCCAGTAGTTTTTTATGCTGCTCAAGATTATTTTGTTTCTGCATATAAAGGATTGCGTTCCAGATTTTTAAACATTGATGTACCTATAGCTTTGGGAATTTCTGTATTATTTATTAGGAGCTCCGTAGAAATTATTTTTGATTTAGGATCAGGTTTTTTTGATAGTTTAACAGGATTGGTATTCTTTTTACTATTAGGAAAATTTTTTCAGCAAAAAACCTATAATTTCTTATCATTTGAACGTGACTATAAATCCTACTTTCCAATTGCAGTAACAAAAATATTTCAAGGAAAAGAAACACCTATCCAAGTCTATGATATTGAAAAAGGAGATCGCTTGCTTATTAGAAATGAAGAGTTGATACCAGTTGATGGAATTCTTATAAAAGGAAATGCTTCAATTGATTATAGTTTTGTGACTGGTGAATCTGAAACAGTTCAAAAATATTCAGGAGACAAAGTCTTTGCTGGAGGAAAACAAACGTCTGGTGTTATTGAAATAGAAGCAACTAAATCAGTCGAACAAAGCTACCTTACCCAGTTATGGAGTAATGATGTGTTTGAAAAAAATAAAGAAGAAGGCTTTACAACATTAACAAATGCGATTAGTAAGCACTTTACTATTACAGTACTGGCTATTGCAGGTATTGCAACTATTTTTTGGCTTTTAGTCGATGTTTCTAAAGCGATGAACGTATTTACTGCGGTATTAATTATTGCATGTCCTTGCGCAATTGCACTTGCAGCACCATTTACCTTTGGGAATTTGTTACGCATTTTTGGAAAGCTAAAATTTTACATAAAAAATGCGAGTGTTCTTGAAAAACTTGCGACAATCAACACTATAATTTTTGATAAAACAGGAACTATCACTTCCAACAAAAAAAGTACAGCAAGTTATGAAGGTGAGCCATTAACTAGTACTGAAACTACGTTGCTCAAAAGCACTTTGCGTGGTTCTAATCACCCGCTTAGCAGGACATTATATAATATATTAGATCAACATAACATTGTGACACTTGATCATTTTGAAGAACATGTCGGGAAGGGAATGACTGCAAATTATCAAAATAATCACATCAAAGTGGGCGCAGCTAAATTTGTTGGTCATACAGATGAAGTTTCTGTTTTAAATACATCAGTTCATATCAGTACAAATAATAAATATAAAGGAAAATACACATTTTTTAACAGCTATCGAAAAGGACTATCTAAACTTTTCAATAAACTCAAAAAAGAGTATGACCTTGTAATACTTTCAGGAGATAATGAAGGTGAGCGAGAAAACCTTAAAAAATTATTGCCAAGTAAAACCAAGCTTATCTTTAATCAGAAGCCAGAAGAAAAGCTTCAATATATACACTATCATCAAACAGAAGGCGCAAAAGTATTGATGATTGGCGACGGATTGAATGATGCGGGTGCCTTGGCGCAAAGTGACGTTGGAATAGCAATATCTGAAAATGTCAATGTGTTTTCTCCTGCTTGTGATGCAATCTTAGATGCATCAAAATTTAATCAACTCTATAAATTCATGCAGGCATCCAAATCTGCCATTAAAATTATTAAATGGAGTTTCGTATTGTCTTTTATATACAATAGTATCGGACTGTATTTTGCAGTAACAGGTCAACTAGCTCCTGTAATTGCAGCTATTCTTATGCCATTAAGTTCTATAAGTATTGTAATTTTTACTACAGTTTGTACCTCTATCATAGGAAAAAAGCTAAGTCGCTAACACAATATTTTATAAAGAATCATTCTAAACTCTAAATGAAATAGCAAATAAACCACAAACATGATAAAAGTCATTTTTTAGCAACAGGTACCAAAGTAATTTTGGACTATAACTTCAATAGGTATGAGCGTTATATATGTTTTACTAACCATCAGTATTGTAGTCGCAATACTCTTTTTTGTGGCCTTTATAATGGCAGTTAAAAACGGACAATTTGACGACAGCTATACGCCTTCTATACGGATGTTATTTGAAGACGAATTGGTGAAAGAGAAAACTAAAAAGCAGAACTAACTACACAAAGTAAATATGTATTATTATGGAAATACAACAATTTTATTACGATAATAAAATCGTTAAAAAATTCATCTACGCAACCCTAGTTTGGGGAGTCGTAGGAATGTTGGTAGGATTGCTACTTGCATTCTTGTTTCTTTTTCCTGAATTAGGAGAAGGAATTTCATGGCTTAGTTTTGGGCGATTACGTCCATTACACACCAATGCGGTTATTTTTGCCTTTGTTGGTAATGCCATATTTGCAGGAGTTTACTACTCATTGCAACGATTACTTAAGGCGCGAATGGCAAGCGATTTTTTAAGTAATTTCAATTTTTGGGGATGGCAGTTAATTATTGTTGCTGCTGCGATTACGTTGCCGTTAGGCTACACAACTTCCAAAGAATATGCTGAATTAGAGTGGCCAATTGATATTGCGATTGCAGTTGTTTGGGTTGCTTTTGGTGCTAATATGATTTGGACAATTTTAAAACGTAGACAACGACACTTATACGTGGCTGTTTGGTTTTACTTAGCCACATTCGTTACAGTAGCAGTACTTCACATCTTTAATAGTTTAGAATTACCAGTAAGCGCTTTAAAAAGTTACTCTGTATATGCAGGTGTTCAAGACGCTTTAGTGCAATGGTGGTATGGGCACAATGCGGTAGCATTTTTCCTTACAACTCCGTTCTTAGGGTTGATGTATTACTTTGTGCCAAAAGCAGCTAATCGTCCAATTTACTCATACAGGCTATCTATCGTTCACTTTTGGTCGTTGATATTCATATATATATGGGCTGGTCCGCACCACTTATTGTATACTGCGTTGCCAGAATGGGCGCAGAACTTGGGAGTCGCATTTTCAGTAATGCTTATTATGCCTTCTTGGGGAGGAATGATCAATGGACTGTTAACACTTCGTGGAGCGTGGGATAAAGTACGAACAGATCCTGTGTTAAAGTTTATGGTAGTTGCCATTACAGGATACGGTATGGCTACGTTTGAAGGACCTATGTTGTCATTAAAAAATGTAAATGCGATAGCACACTTTACAGACTGGATTATTGCACACGTACACGTTGGTGCGTTAGCTTGGAACGGGTTTTTAACGTTTGGTATGGTATATTGGTTAGTACCACGATTATTTAAAACCAAATTGTATTCAAGAGGATTAGCAAATGCGCACTTTTGGATTGGAACGCTTGGAATTATCATGTATGCATTACCTATGTATGTAGCAGGATTTACACAAGCATTTATGTGGAAACAATTTAAACCAGATGGGAACTTAGTATATTCTAATTTCCTTGAAACTGTAACTGAGATTATTCCGATGTATTGGATGCGTGCTATTGGTGGTTCTCTATACATTATAGGAATGCTATTCTTGGCTTACAATATTTATGTAACAATTGCTAAATCAAGAAATAAAGTAACAGACGAACTTGCAGAAGCTCCAGCTTTAGAAAAAGTGTCTAAGAGACGTACTAAAGGTGAAGGATGGCATACTTGGTTAGAACGTAAACCAATTAAACTTACAATTTACGCGACAATAGCAATCTTAATTGGAGGAGTGGTACAAATTATACCAACATTAATGATTGACTCTAACATTCCTACGATAACAGAAGTAAAGCCGTATACGCCGCTTGAGCTTGAAGGAAGAGATATCTACATCCGTGAAGGTTGTGTGGGTTGTCACTCTCAAATGATTCGCCCTTTTAGAAGCGAAGTAGAACGCTACGGAGAATATTCAAAAGCTGGAGAATTTGTATATGATCATCCATTCCTTTGGGGAAGTAAACGTACAGGACCAGACTTACATCGTGAAGGAGGATTACGTAATGATGCTTGGCATTACAAGCACATGTACAATCCTAGGATTATTGAACAAAACTCTATTATGCCTGCCTATCCATGGTTAATTCGTAATAAACTAGATACTTCAGCAACACAAGATAAAATGCGAGCAATGGTATCATTAGGAGTTCCTTACACAGAGCAAGAAATAACAGATGCTTTGAAATACATGGAAGAACAAGCAACAAGTATTGAGAAAAATCTACGGGAAGATCCTGATTTATTGGATTCTTTTAAAGAAAGTAGAGAACAAGCGAAAGCAGATGGAGAACCATATATTGAAGTAAAAGATCGTGAAATTGTGG
The DNA here is from genome assembly GCF_001005305.1 of Kordia zhangzhouensis. Lineage (GTDB taxonomy): Bacteria > Bacteroidota > Bacteroidia > Flavobacteriales > Flavobacteriaceae > Kordia > Kordia zhangzhouensis. The sequence continues at coordinate 322,932 of NZ_LBMH01000001.1, read as the reverse complement.
CACTTATTGCCTATCTGCAACGATTAGGAACTGATATTAAGGTAAAAGACGAACAACAAACAGTAAAAAAATAACACATCATGCTAAAATTTGTAAAAAATCATATGGAAACCATCACGGGTATTGAAATATACCCGTTAATTTCCTTGCTCATCTTCTTTACCTTCTTTGTGGTGTTATTTTGGTGGGTAGTTACTGCCAAAAAAGAATATATCACTAAAGTGAGCAATATTCCATTAGATAATGAAAAAAATAACCAAACATTATGAGAAATCTAATTCCATCTTGGGTACGTGTACTCGTTGTATTTTTCCTTGTTTTCATAGGAATTGAATACTTTATAGATTCTGGCGATAGACCAGCATTCGTAGCAGAACCAATGATTATGCTGTTTTTACTATTGGTATTATTTATCTTAATTGCCATAGAAGGAATTGTGGCAGCAGTTGAACGCATTTTATTCAATGGACTCGATGAAAAAGGAAAAGAACGTTACCTAGCTAATAAGAATAAAACGGTCAAATTCACGAAACTGAAAAAGTTCTATGAGAAATTGGTAGACTCTAAACCTGTTGAAGAAGAAGGAGAAATTATCTTAGATCATAACTATGATGGTATTAAAGAGTTGGATAACAACTTGCCGCCGTGGTGGTTGTATGGGTTTTACGGAACCATCATCTTTGCTTTTGTATACCTGGCTAAGTATCACATTTTTGAAGGCCAAAATCAATTTGAAGAATTTGAAGAAGAAAAAGTCATCGCTCAAGCTGAATATGAAGAATACCTAAAAACAGCTAAAGATTTGGTAGACTATAAAACAGTTGTTCTACTTACAGAAGCTTCAGACTTAAGTGCAGGTAAAAAAATCTTTACCGAGAACTGTGTAGCCTGTCATGCTGCTGATGGAGGAGGAGGAATTGGCCCTAATTTGACTGACAGGTATTGGATACTTGGAGGAGGTATCAACAATGTTTTTAAAACTATTTCTGAAGGAGGACGAAGTGGGAAAGGAATGGAACCTTGGTCTAAAAATGGTTTAAGCCCTTCCCAAATTGCACAAGTAGCTAGTTATGTACTTACGTTTGAAGGCACTACACCTGCTAAGCCAAAAGATCCAGAAGGAGATATATGGGAAGATTCTCTTAAAGAAGTACATGAAGATGTAAAAGTGATTGATTCTGTCAAAGTAGAAATTGAAGAATAAGTAAAACTCAACGATCGTGGAAACACCAGCAAACGAAAAATTTAGAGACTCCATCGGAACCATTAATGAAGAAGGAAAAAGAGCTTGGGTGTATCCAAAAAAACCAAGCGGGAAATACTACGAATGGCGAAAAATAGTTAGCTATGTATTGTTAGCCTTTCTATTTGCCGCTCCCTTTATCAAAATTAATGGGAATCAATTTTTATTATTCAATGTATTAGAACGTCGATTTAATATTTTTGGATTTCCTTTTTGGCCACAAGATTTTCATTTGGTGGTTATTTCCATGATTATTGGAGTGATATTCATTACTTTTTTTACAGTAGCTTTTGGACGTATTTTTTGTGGCTGGATGTGTCCACAAACCATTTTTATGGAAATGGTATTTCGCCGAATTGAATACTGGATTGAAGGTGATCGAGGAAAACAAATTAGGCTTGATAAACAAGCATGGAATGCCGAAAAGATAAAAAAACGACTTTTAAAATGGAGTATCTTTTTACTAATATCTTTTGCTATTGCCAACGTGTTTTTAGCCTATTTAATAGGAAGTGATCAGTTAATTCAAGATATTTTAGATGGTCCTTTTAAGCATTTAGGTACATTTTTACCACTGCTCATCTTTACTGCTGTATTCTATTTTGTTTTTGCTTGGTTTCGTGAACAAGTATGTATCATTGCTTGTCCTTACGGAAGATTACAAGGTGTTTTACTTGATAATCAATCAATCTTAGTAGCCTATGATCATAAACGTGGAGAAGGAGAAAACGGACGTAAAAAATTCCGAAAAAATGAAGATAGAGCAGAACTTGGTTTTGGCGATTGTATTGATTGTTTGCAGTGTGTACATGTATGTCCAACAGGAATTGACATACGAAACGGAACACAACTTGAATGCGTAAATTGTACTGCATGTATTGACGAATGTGACTCTATTATGGAGAAAGTGAATCTTCCAAAAGGGTTAATTCGATATACAAGCGAAGCAAAAATTGAAAAGAAAGAAAAATTCAAATTTACACCACGTCTTAAAGGATATACTGCTGTATTGGTAATTTTAATAGGTGTTTTAATAGGAATGTTACTCTTACGAAATGATGTAGAAGCTAATATTTTGCGTTTACGTGGTCAACTATACGAAATGCAGGAAAACAATATCGTTAGGAACGTATTTACGTATAAACTAATCAATAAAACGACAGATGAAATTACAAATGTTGTTTTTAAAATCCGAAAAGATATAGGAACTGTTAAACTAGTTTCGACATCTAACGAATTTGTAATCCCAAAACAAGGAATTGCAGAAGGAACATTGTTTATTGAAATTCCGAAAGGAAAACTAAAAAGTGGAAAAAATAATATTACGGTCGAAGTACTTAGCAAAGGAAAACTTATAGATATAACAACCGTAAATTTTATCGGACCTACAAGTTATAACTAAAGAAAAAAGTATGAAAATTAATTGGGGAACAGGAATTGTATTGGCTTTTATTGGCTTCATCAGTTTCATCATGTATTTCGTAATCAATATGAACGTACAAGAAAAATACGATCATGATTTAGTAACAGATACCTATTATGAAGAAGAATTAAAATATCAATCAAACATTAATAAGCTTCGTAATGCTCAAAAACTGGAAGAAAATGTAGTAATTACCACTACTGTTTCAGGTATTGAAATTAGCTTTCCAAAAACATTATCACTAGAAAAAATTAAAGGAAAAGTGTTCCTATACAGGCCATCTAATAGAAAATTCGATTTCGAAAAACCTATTTCGTTATCAACGCACACATTGCTCATACCTGACAAAGATCTGTTAGGTGGTCGTTGGAACCTTACGGTAGATTGGAAATATGATGACAATGACTATTTATTCAAGAAAGAATTAATGTATTAATCGTTAATTAGTTGAAATGGTTGCAACGGGTTTCATATTAGGATTGTTAGGCAGTTTGCACTGTGTAGGTATGTGTGGACCAATTGCTTTTATGTTGCCTGTTGATAGAACAAATACATATAAAAAAGGAGCGCAAATTGCGCTATATCATGTAGGGCGACTCCTTGCATATGCGACCATCGGATTGGTTTTTGGGTTGCTTGGAAAAAGTCTCTATATTTTTGGAATGCAACAAAAATTATCTGTAGTAATTGGAGTTGTGATGATTGTAGCCATCTTACTTCCTTATAAAACATTTAGCAAATACAATATCTCAAAACCAATATTTCGTATTATTTCCAAAGTAAAAACAAGTTTAGGAAAACAATTCAAAAAGAAAAGTATGGATACTTTTTTTACGATTGGTTTTTTAAATGGATTTTTACCTTGTGGCTTAGTTTATATGGCTGTTTTTGGAGCAATTGCTTTTGGAAGTGCTTGGCAAGGCAGTTTATACATGGTTTTTTTTGGACTTGGAACCATTCCGCTAATGACAACAGCAATCTACGTTGGGAAGTTCCTCAATACAACCATTAAGCAACGCATTCAAAAAGCAATTCCTGTATTTGTAGTTGTTATAGGAGCGCTGTTTATTCTTCGTGGTTTAGGTTTAGGAATTCCATATATTTCTCCTGCATCAAATGCAGGATTGGTTACTAATACAATGAACTGCCACTAAACTTCGAGTGTTACTCATATTTCTTTTTTCCGATAATAATTAAACCAACCAGAGGTTTTTTGGCTCTACATTTTGTTCACATATTCTCTAGTACTTTTAGAAATAATTCATTGCTATTAAATATCTGAAAGAAGAATCTACATGACTAATATCATAGTTTTTAGATAGTTTCTTAGGTACTTTTACTATAGAATTTAAAACCTAAACAAGATGAAAAAAAGAACACCAGTTTCAACTATTATGACAGCAAATGTCATTACTTTGAACCATACAGACAATTTAGATACAGCAGAACGTTTATTTAAAGCGAATAATATTCGTCACATACCTGTCGTAAGTGGCGAAGAAATAATAGGAATGCTAAGTTATACAGATTTATTACGTATCAGTTTTGCCGATGCGGCTTTTGAAGAAGAAGATCATGTAGATACAATTGTATACAATATGTTTACTATTGAACAAGTAATGGCAAAAAATTTGGTAAGCGTGAGTTCGCAAACAACCATAAAAGAAGCAGCTGAGATTTTAGCAAACAAAGAATTTCACGCATTGCCAGTTGTTGATGACGGAAAATTGGTTGGAATCTTGACAACAACCGATTTAATTAACTATCTTTTAGATCAATATTAATCTAAATTACTACAAAAGCAGTAGCAGAAGATATTTAACACAATGAAGAACATTTTAGCTCTTACCGATTTCTCTCAATGTTCGCGAAATGCGATACAATACGCAATGCATTTTTTAAAAGATGAACCCTGTCATTTCCATATAATGCATATTCATAAGTCGGGCGGCTTTATGCTAGATGATCTCATGTCTTCCGCTACTGCTAATGTATTTGAAAGCGTTCTTGAAGCAGAAAAAGAACGTTTGCAAAACTTACTAGATGAGTTGCAAGAAAGGTCTCAAAATGATATACACTCTTTTGAAACCATTTTAGACTACAACAGTTTTATTGATGCAACTGATAAAATCATAAAAGAGAAACAAATTGATTTATTAGTAGCAGGTTTTAACGGAGTGTCAAATGCGTCCGAAATTCTCTTTGGAAGTCACACATTAAGCATTATCCGTCGAATTAATTGCAAAACACTGGTCATTCCTGAAGAGGTGAAATTTCATCACCCAAAAACAATATTACTACCTTTAGATGCCAAAGATGATATCAAAAGCGATGCTTTTTCAAACCTATTAAACACTGCCAAAGCACATCATTTGCATGTACACATATTGCGCGTGTATGAAAAAGGTCATGAAGGCAATCATTATGATGAATCGTATTTAATAAAGCAATATAAAGATATTACATACACGTATCATGTTATTGAAAATGTTCCGTTAGATTATGCAAAATCATGCTACACGCAATTGTATGAAATAGATATGATTGGACTCATCGTACAAAAAGAATCCATCTTTGAACGTTTATTTAAACATTCTTCTACAACCGCAATTAGTAAAACATTACAACGACCATTATTGGTTGTGCATCCATAATAAATTAAATGGGTTTGGGATACAAACTGAAATTTTATTTCAATGAATTTTGTGCCTAATTCACGTTAATTATTAAAGTAAAAACAATAAAAAAAAGCAGGAAATCATTGATTTCCTGCTTTTGCCATTTTAACAAATTAACTAACAATCGCTAAATTTTGAAAGTCATTACAGGTAAGGTTGCATGATTTGCAATATCTTCTGAAATACTTCCTTCAAAGAAATGTGCCAAACCAGTTCGACCATGTGTAGCCACTGCTATCAAGTTGGCACTAATTGAGTTGGCAAAATTCAATACTCCTTTTTCGATAGAATAATCGTTTATATAATGTACTTTTTCAAGATTATCTATATTTCCATCGGCAACAGTTAGAAAATCTACGACTTTCTTTTCCATTTCTGCTGAACTTTGGAAACTAGTGCCAGGTAAGTTTACGTATACTAAATGTAAGCTTGCTCCAAGCTCTTGGAATACCTTAGATGCATTGATATAAGGTCTAATTGCTTCTCGTGAAAAATCACAAGCAAAAACCACCTTTTCAAAATTTGCTGATTCTGGACGATTTTTAATTACCAAAACAGGTATTTCAGAGTGACGTACTACTTTTTCTGTATTTGAACCGATAAAAAGCTCTTTAATTCCACTAGAACCGTGAGAACCCATTACGATTAAGTCAACACTGTGGTCTTGTGCAATTTCGTTGACTTCGCTAAACACTTTAAAATGTTTTACGATTGGTGTTACAGAAACGTCTTCTAAAAAAGGTCTATCTAAAAATTCTGTAAACTTTTGTTCTGCTAGTTTTAAATAAAATACTGCTTCCGCTTGTTTTGAATTATCATCTTCAGAAATAATAGCATTAGAAAGCTCTAACATATGCAGTGCTAGAATTTCAGCTCCATTTTTACGAGCTAACATTGCTGCTGCTTCTAAAGCATATTCTGAATGTTTGGAAAAGTCTACAGGTACAATAATTTTTTTCATTTGTTTGTTTAGTTTAGAGTTAAATAGTCATGGAAAACAGTTGTGTTTCTGGTTTTTTTCGCTGTAACAGCACATCAAATGCCATACAAATATTACGAACAAAAGGTTTCCCTTTTTTAGTAATGCTTAATGTTTGATCGTTAATTTGAATAAGTTCATCACGTTCAAATTCGGTCAATTTTTCAATCAAATTTGCCAATTCTGGAATTTGTGTCGTTGTTTGCGTCCATGAGGTCTTAAAGTTACACATTAAGTTCAAAATATGAGTGCGAATTAACAAATCTTCTGAATTTAATATGTGTCCTTTTTGTAATGGTAAAATACCTTCGTTGATCAAATGATAATAAGTTTCTATATTTTTAACGTTTTGCGCAAAACCGTACCAGCTATCGCTTATTGAAGAAACACCCAAACCAATCATCAATTGTGTTTTTTGTGCAGTATATCCCATAAAATTTCGATGCAAACGTTTTTCAATCATAGATGTATATAAACTATCAGTTGTCAACGCAAAATGATCCATTCCGATATCTACATAATCTGCTTCACGTAGCAATTTTTTACCAAGATTATATTGCGCTGTTTTTTCTGCTGCGGTAGGAAGATCTTCATCGCGAAAACCTCGTTGACCATTTCCTTTAATCCAAGGAACATGAGCATAACTATAAAAAGCAATTCGGTCAGGCATTAATAGCTTGGTTTTTTCAATAGTTTGTTCTACATGTTGTGTGGTTTGAAAAGGCAGTCCAAAAATAATATCGTGTCCTACAGAAGTGTAACCAATTTCACGAGCGAGTTGAGTAACGCGTGCTACATTTTCAAAAGGTTGTATACGATGAATCGCTTTTTGTACTGTTTCATTGTAGTCTTGTACACCAAAACATACACGTCTAAACCCAACTTCATATAATGTTTGCAAATGTGCGGCAGTAGTATTATTTGGATGTCCTTCAAAGCTAAACTCATAATTTTCTGCTACAGTTGCATGTCGTAAAATCCCTTCTAATAATTCACGCAAGTGTTCTGGCGAAAAAAAAGTAGGCGTACCACCACCTAAATGAATTTCCTTAATTATCGGTTTTTCAGTCAATACTTCACGATACAACCCCCATTCTTTTAATAGCGCTTTGATGTATGGTTTTTCCACTTCATGACGTTTTGTGATTCGTTTATTACACCCACAAAATGTACATAAGCTTTCACAAAATGGTAAATGGATGTATAAACTAATCCCTTCAGATTGATTACTTTCACCAAAAGATTTCTTCACGGAAGTTTTCCATTTATCCACAGAAAAAGTTTCCATATTCCAATAAGGAACGGTTGGATAACTTGTGTAGCGAGGTCCTGCTACGTTATACTTATTCACTAAATTGCACATACCTAATTAATTATGCTCAAAATTAGCAATCAAGAAGTAGGTAGTATATGATTTATGTCATGTTTACGTAGTAAATTGGAATATACTTGCTACACATTAATTTATTTTATGCTTTCTTGCCAATTAATCAGTGATGATATTTTGATTTTCCTTCAGATTATCATAGCTTTAATCCTATTAGAATCATGTATATAGCCTCAATTACATTGTTGAGAAGACAAGCATAGTTTTGTGTCTGAATTATACTATTTTTTATAAAAAAATTAAAAAAATTACGGATGGACTTACTACATAAGTATCGCTCTTCTTTTATTTTAGTATCGATTGTATTTTTATCGTTCAACACTTTTGCTCAGTCAAACTTATCTTCATTTGAAGTAACTGCTACAGATGGAAATGTTTATAAAGGATATGCAGAGCCTAAAAATCCGCTTACAGATGAGAACGCTGCGGTAAAGTCAAGAATTTACATTTTTCCACAGATATTACTTCACGATGACGCTGTTGTAGTTCGCAATAGGATTGGCGATAAAGTGACTATTGCCAATTATGCAGAGTTTGAAAAACTCACAGCTCGTATTAATGTAGAGCTAAAGGCAAATACTCCATCTGAGGAAGAATTGTTGGTTATAATTTCTAAAATAAACCCAGGAATTGCCCAACCAATGTCTTTGCAAGAAAAACCAATTCAACCTGTAAATAATGGTACGGGAAGCTATTATCAAAAAATGGCGATGTATAACAGCAAACTTCAGCAATGGGAAAATTCGCGAAAACAAGCAATTGAATATGCAAAAGGTTATCAAGTTGTGCCTGTAAACCCTAGAAACCTTGAGTTTAATGTTCTGGTAAACGGCGTTAGTATTAAAAAGCATACACTAACAACCAATTCTACAGTTGGTTCAGGGACATTTCAAATTAACATTCCATTTTCTGAAGAATTATTTAACTTTAGGTTGCTATTAGAAAAAGATTATTTGATTCAGAGTGATTTCCAATATTTATCATCCAAGTTTCAATCGGCAGCAGCCATTAAAGATCTTAGAACTTTTGTAAACTATTCAGCTCAACAATTCAAAAAAGAAATTGTCAATGCGAGTAGTTCTAGCTCTGGGTTTTTATTTTGGAAGTCTACTCGAAGAAGTATTAAAAGATATGTAGAAGAGCAAAGTCGACAAAACTTATCAAGTGGAACAGTATCTAGGTATGAATATACTGTATATGATGGAGATGAAACATTAATGAAGCAAGTAGATAATTTTTTGTTCCCTGAAATATCACTCACAGAAACTATTAACAATCATCTTGCTGCAGCACAAAAAGCTATTGATAAAGGAGATGAGCAAATGGCAAAAATTCATACTGATTACGCACAGTTTTTACAAGATGGAGCAGCTTCTTTGGGCGATTTAAATCATATCAATGCATTAGGAGCGCTTACCTCTCTTGGTCAAGGAAATATTGCAGGATTTTTGGCGCAAGGTGTCGCTTTTAATCAAAGTAATGCAACAGGAACTTTTACGTTTAGAAGGATTATCTCAGGTTCAATAGATCAAACAGATACCAAACAATTTAACGCATTGGTATTTAAATCGCTATTTGAAAACCATCTTTTTACGACCAATCCTAAAAAAAAAGTAGTGACTAGCGAAGCAACTCTTCCTGCCAATTTGGTTGATACATATATAATGGTAAAAGGAGGAGCTTTTAAATTTGGGCAGCGTGTTGATTTTCCAACTACTGGCACAACAGCTACTACTTTCGGATTTGACTTTTCAAATGATTCATATACGAATGATGAACTCACTCAATTAAATGATTTTTGGATAGGTAAGTACGAAGTAACGCAAGCCGAATGGGAGGAAATCATGAACTATAATAATTCTACCTACAAAGGAAGCAACTTGCCTGTTACAAATATAACCTGGTTGGAAGCAATCCATTTCTGTAATAGGTTAAGTCAAAAACATGGTTTGGAACCAGCATATTCCATTTTGCTTGAAGAAGTTCGAATACAACCAGAGGCAAATGGTTTTCGACTGCCAACTGCTCAGCAATGGGAGTTTGCTGCAAAAGGAGGTATGCAATCACAAGGAAACTACTATGCAGGATCAAATGTGGTAGATGAGGTAGCTTGGTTTCAGCAAAATAGCAACGGACAACCACAGAATGTTGGAAGAAAAAAACCGAATGAAATAGGTGCGTATGATATGTCAGGTAATGTTACGGAGTGGTGTTATACTGCGAAGTCAGACCTTCCTCTTCAAACTGGCGAAATACATGTACAAGGTTCTAATTTACGGAAGATTACCAAAGGCGGTTCCTACAGGACATATGAATCAAGACTCACTCCGTGGTCAGGAAGTTTTTATTACTTTAACCAAAAATATGAGTGGATAGGATTCCGAGTTCTTTTGCCAAAAATGTAACTGCTTTTAAAAGAATTTATGAGTCAAAAGAACGAAGCATTATGATATTGTTAAGGCTATTTTAAAAATACGTATGCAAAGTAAATAAATGAGTACTTTCGCAATTCACGATTACAAATTAATTAGCATAACAAAACCGAATAATGTCGCTTACATCTACAAAATATTATCACAGAGATTTGTCATGGTTACGCTTTAATCACCGCGTATTGCAAGAAGCTGCAGATAAGCGAAATCCATTGTATGAGCGTATCAAATTCTTAGCTATATTTTCATCAAATCTTGATGAGTTTTTTAAAGTACGCGTGTCTGCAATTCGACAAATAAAACAATTAGACAAAGGGCTGCGAAAAAAATTGATTACGAAACCTAATAAGTTGCTAAAAAAAATAAAAAAAGAAGTCAATTCGCAACAAGAAGAGTTTGGTAAAATATTTAGAGATCATATTATTCCTGAGCTAAAAACAGTAGGCATTTCACTCATAAATCACACACAATTTTCAGAAGAACAACAACAGTTTGCCAAAACATATTATCGGGAACAGTTAGCTGCTAAACTTACACTAGATTGTAAAATTTCTGAAGAAGAAGACATTTTTATAGAAAATGAACAATTGTATCTAGCATCATTGCATAATGATCAATTGGTCGTATTCAAAATCCCTTCAGACACTCCTCGTTTTGTAGTTTTTCCCAATGGTGATGAATCACATTCGGTTACATTTATAGATGATATTTTAAAATATAACTTCAAAGATGTATACCCAGAAATCACATTTCACTCTATCAAAGTTTCACGAGATGCCGAACTATACATTGATAATGAATATTCAGGTAATTTGCTCGAAAAAATAAAAGCGTCTTTAAGTAACCGAAGTACGGGACAAGTTACACGAATGTTGGTTGATAAAACTGCGCCTGATGCGTTACTAGATGCGTTAAAAGATGAACTACATGTAAATGATACAGATGTTGTGTTGGGTGGTATGTATCACAACTTTAAAGATTTTTTTGGTTTTCCAAATCCAATAAAGAAGAAATTGGTGTTACCAGAAATAGCACCAGTAAGAAATGCGGCATTAAACACCTATAAAAGTATTTTTTCTGCAATTTCAGAAAAAGACCGTTTGCTCTATTTTCCCTACGAATCGTTTGAACATGTTGTAGAATTACTCGAAGAAGCTGCCAACGATGAAAAAGTGACAAAGATAAAAATCACACTGTATAGAGTTGCTAAAGAATCACGCTTAACGAATGCATTGATTGACGCTAGCAAAAATGGAAAAAAAGTGATGGTATTTATGGAGGCAAAAGCTCGCTTTGATGAACAAAACAACATTAAATGGGGCACAATTCTCGAAAATAATGGAGCAAAAGTCATTTATAGTTTTCCTGGAATCAAAGTGCATTCTAAAGTGTTATATATAGAGCGAATAGAAGAAAATGAGCCTGTACACTATGGATATATCGGTACAGGGAATTTCAACGAGAAAACCGCAACAGTATATACTGACTTTTGTTTGATGACCAAAAATGAAAAAATAACAACAGAATTGGCTCAAGTTTTTCAAGTACTAGAACGAAAAATCATCATTCCTAAAACTAAAAATCTGTTAATTTCACCATTTACCACACGTAACGCTTTTTTAGAATTGGTAGATACTGAGATTAAAAATGCAAAGCAAGGAAAAAAAGCTTATATCATCTTAAAAATGAATAGTATTCAAGATACTCGTATGATTGAAGCTTTGTATGAAGCGAGTAATGCTGGTGTGCAAATTGACATGGTTGTTCGAGGGATTTGTTGTTTAGTCCCTGGAATAAAAGGACAAAGTGCAAACATTCGTGTCAAAAGTGTGTTGGGGCAACATTTAGAACATGCGCGTGTATATATTTTTGCCAATGGAGGGAAAGAAAAATTATATATTGGTTCTGCCGATTGGATGACACGCAATTTGGATCATCGCATAGAAGTTATTACACCAATTTTAGATTCTGAGATGCATCGACAAATACGTACCTATGTACAATGGCAATTGAATGATACAGTAAAAGCGCGAAAAATTGATGCTAAGCAAAAAAATAGATATATAATGGAAGATGATTACGAAATTCATTCCCAACAAAAAGCTTATGAAGAAATTGTAAAGATGAATTCATAATATCTGTTTATTGTATTTAAGCTACTAAAAACTATGGTTTTGACTTTTTTTGAACAATTTATATCAAACTTAGGAAAACAATCTTGTTATGTGTTGAATCCTCAGATTCTAAAAACTAAGTATGTTTCGTTAGATCTTTCTGTGACTAATGCAGCCTTAGAATATGTAGATGTATCTTCTTCGGAAAAATTAGGCGATTATATAGATAGCTTCATAGCAAAAAACCGTGCACAAGTAGCTTATGGAGGATATCTGGAAAAACGTGGAATTTATAATAGAAGCGAGTACTTTAATCAGCAAAAGACCGAAACCGAACGGAACATTCACTTAGGTCTGGACTTGTGGATTGCTGCCGAAACGCCCGTTTACACACCTCTAGATGGTGAAGTGCACAGTTTTCAGAACAATACAAACTTTGGCGATTATGGCCCGACAATCATTCTGAAACATCATATTCACAATATAGAATTCTATACATTGTACGGACATCTAAGTATGAGATCTATTCAAGACCTAAGTGTCGGACAATTTTTCCGTCAAGGAGCACAAATAGCCACATTAGGCGATGCCAGCGTCAATGGTGACTATCCGCCACATTTGCATTTTCAGATTATTAAAAATATGCAAGGCTTCTCAGGAGATTATCCAGGAGTTTGTGCACATAAAGATGTACATTTTTATAAAGAAAACTGTCCGAATCCTACTTTATTATTAGACTTATAAGATACTAATAATTAGTAAAGTGTATTTTTTAGAGCAACAAGGCTTCGTAAGGATTTCCAGTAAGTCCTAAAAGTTTTGCAAATGCAGGTTGTGTTTTGAATCCAGTATACTTAAGTTAGATTGGGTTATGAACCTTCCTTAATAGTATTGCCTTCAGCATCCAATTCTAAATAGGGATTATATGCAATTTCCCATAAATTATCATCTAAATCTGCAATATAACCGCTATAACCACCCCAAAAAACAGCTTCAGGATTTTTCACAATCTTTACACCCTTTTGCTTCATAATATCAAAAATTTCATCTACCTCTTCTTTACTTCGGGTGTTGTATGCTAGTGTAAAACCTTTAAAACCAGAACCTATAGAGGAAACAGTAGCGTCTTCTGCAAGTTTGTCCTTAGGATAAAGTGAAAGCAGTATTCCATTTAGTTGAAAAAAAGAAATATGCTGGTTGCTAGCTTTTGTCAGTTGCCAACCAAACTTTTCTTTATAAAAAGCAGTAGCCGCAGGCAAATCGGCGACACCTAAACCAATAATAGTTACTCGTGATTGCATAAAAGTAATTGTTTACATGCTAAATAAAGAAAAAAAACCGCTTCAAAAGCGGTTTTTAGAGTATTTTGATGAATTTATACAGTTGCCGTTTTTATCACAAACGGATTTTCTGTTGGCTGCAAATGGTTATTAATACACCCTACAAAATTCAAACTCGTAAAAGTACCATTACTTTCTACTACAACATCTACTTTGGATATTTTTGCTTTAGGAAGCTTTTCATTCATATCTATCCATACAATATTTGGAGTTCTGGCATTGCAGAAATAATATTTCAATTGCAAATGATCTGATACTACTGTCCAAATAGTAGGAGCTATGTTTGGATGACCCACAAAGCCTTTCATTCCAAGAGGAACAGATGCGTTAGCTACTACTGATTTAGCTTGTGCTAATGATTCTTGTTGACTGTTTGGAGCCTCCAAATGATGATAGTAATAGGTGGCTCTTTCAAAGCGATCTGCAGCAAAAGGACCACCAGGAATGGTATGACTTGGAAAATCATTTTCTTCACTCCATTGCCACAACCAATAATCGTTGAGTTTGAGTTGGGTATCAAAATTGGGTTCGTTGGTCATTACATTATATTTTTTATTGTAATGAATATGATAGCTTCCTTCATACACTTCTATTATGGTATTATCTCCATGTCGGTCAGATGCAGAAAGATGCAAAGCTGCTGGCGAATCACTTCCAGGTACATTGATTTCCACCAATTCAATATCACTTTTTATAAATGCATCTCGTACCTCTTTTGCAGTTTTAAAATTGTCAAGTACGTATTGTGCCCAACGAAGCACATTTAAATGTTTATAGTTTTTGGGTTCATTTAGTTGGTAATCAGCATTTTTGTCATATAGCATATTTGCTACGAGTCCTTCGGAGTTAATTCCATCAGATGCTCCGTAACCAAGCTCATCATTTCCTACCATTGCTACTATACTGCTATACTTTGCAGTCCAATACCAGTTGTTATATTCTTTAGATTCTGTTCCGTCTAGGGCGTAATTAATAACACCACTTTTAAAAACATAAAGGCTTGTTGGGAGTTGGGTTTTCCAATCCATATTTCTTGCAGTTGTTAGATAGGATTGGTTTCGGTTGTTAAATACTCTTGTACACATAATAAGTAGGTTTGAATTAAAAATTATGTGAAATTAGCTATAAAAATAGTAAGAAAATTGAGTAATTACCCCTAATTTGAAAAACACTTCTTTTTGTATTTTTTATTTAACGAGTGTGGTAATATAAACAACACCAAATATCCAGGCTATATACATAAACGTATAAGAGAATGCATAAATGGCAGCCATTCCCAAATCATTTTCGGTTACATAAGCTTTGGAAAAAACCAATCGCATCGCACGAAAAAATACCCAATAGAGCATAGCTAAAATAATAGCTAATGAAAACCAAAGTATGGTTTCTAACACTAAGAGTAGTATTATGAAAGCAATAGAAATTAATATCCACAATACCACAGAAACGATGAGTCCGCCAATACCATCACCTATCTGAACTTCTGGTAAATCATTTAAGGATAAATGACTGCTGATTCTGCTTTTAAAAGAAAAGCCTTTAAGTTTAGGAAAATTGTCTTCAATTTCAATACCCTTATACAATCCGTATGTTAAAAAGGAGAATAATATGACCGAAATAATTCCTAATGAAATAAAAAAGTTTCCAGTTATACTTCGATTGTACTCACTACCTGTCAGATATACAGTAATCGCAGTAACTCCAATTACCATAAGCGACACAATAAATACCGATCTTCCTTTTAAATAAGTTTTGGTAGGTTTCATATGTGGAAGATAGGAAAATTATTTGAGGTGAAATACGTCTATATTTCCACCAAATCGAATATGAAGTGTTTGAAAAAAGGGTGTAATATATTTAATTGCTATGGACGTTTAATTCCATGTGTACAATGGGATAGGGTTTTCCTGTTGCATCAAACTCCGAACGACTCACAATTTTGAATCCGCAGTATTTGTAAAATCCTACTGCTTGTACATTTTGCTCATTCACATCAACTTTGGTAACGTGTAGCGTTGCAATTGCATAATCTACTAATGCTTTTCCCACTCGTTTTCCTCTATAGTCTGGATGAACGAATAGCATTTCTAAATTTTCATCAGCAGTACCAAGGAAGCCTATTATTCTACAGTCAGTGTTTCGAATACATCGCAATTCAACAGCATCTAGATACGTATTCAAAATCAACGGTTTAAAATAACGGATGTCTTCTTCTTTTAAGAAATGATGTGTTGCTCTTACAGAGGCTTCCCATACATGGACTACTTCTGGATATTCAGATTTCTTAATTTTACCTATGTGATATGACATTTTATATTTATTTACTCACAGTTATTTCGTCCCAAACTCCAGTTTTTGCTGTTTCTTTGACATAAGCTGCAAATGTTTTGGCTTTTCTGTTCAAAATTAACTCAATATCATGGGATATTTGTTGATTTTTAGGATTGGTCAATACATGACTGAATAAATACTCAATCAGCCAGACTACTTCAGCAGGAATTTGCTGTTGCGTCATACCATCTATATATTGTTGTAATGTAATTTCGTGAAAATGTAAAGTTCTATGAGTTGCCTTTTCTATAATAGAGATAATTTCTTTAAAAGTAATCAATTCAGGACCTGTTACTTCTATAATTTTCCCGTTATAAGAATCATCAAGTAATACTGTAGCGGCCACTTCTGCAATATCATCAGCATCAACAAAAGGGATTGGTATATTTGACATTGGCAAAGCAACTTCTCCAGAAAGAACCGCATCCAAAAAGAAACTTTCACTCCAATTTTGATTGAACCAAGAGGCTCTAACAATTGTGTAGTTTACTCCAGAATTCATGACAATTTTTTCACATGCTTCAGCTTCTGTTTCTCCTTTTCCTGAGAGCAATACGATTTTCTTAACTCCAAGTTCTTTCGCTAAGTAGACAAGGCTTTCAATAGCTTCTTTAGCCCCTGGAACTGCCAAATCAGGATAATATGTTATGTAAATATTTTCAATACCGTGCAAAGCGGCTACCCATGTATCTTTTTGATTCCAATCAAAGCTAGGTGTTGCATTTCTTGAACCAATTTTAGGCTCAATTCCTTGGTTTTGTAATTGTTTAACTACTCTACGCCCCGTTTTACCGGTTCCTCCAATAACTAAAATATTTGTACTCATAATATGTAAATGTTTTAAGTGGTTTTTTGAATAAAAGTTGCTATGAGAAGTAAAATCAATGAGATTATACTTGCAATGGTTCTAATACTGTGATACCAGTTCCAGTTGCTTTCGTAATAGTTTCTGAAACTTTTGAGTTCTTGTAGGTTTAATTGGTAAATGTTTAATACTTCTAACTCATTGTTTAGAGGAACATTTCCAAAAGCTGTTATACCAAAAGTACCAACCGCATATAGTATAGCTGAGGCTAATACGAATCCAAATACAGGTTTGTGTGTGTACTGTGCAAATACATTGAAAATTAGTGTAAGCAAACTTCCAAAAAACACTACAAAAAATACAGGATTTAATATTTCCCTGTTTATAGTTTGCATGGTTTCCAGATAGGTGAAGTCACCCACTTTTTTGGTGCCAACAATCACTGAGATTGACCACGCAAAAAACAAACCTGATGAAAGAGTGGTTAATAAAACGGAACAAAAAAAGAGAACTGTTTTCATTTTTTGATTTTTTTTGATGAATATGTTCCAAAGTATAACACGATAAAGTAGAACTCAACTATCACAGTATAGAACATTGGGTTTTTAAAGAAAGTTGAATAAGTACCGCCTGCGGGAATAATAAACAGAGGTACCGTAATTAATGTATCTAGCACAATTGCAGTTGTCACAAATGTAAGTGCTAGAGATGAAGGTTTCATTTTACCTTTTCTATAAAACAAATAGGTTCCTAAACAAGCACTCGGTATAATTGCTAAGGCAATCACTATGTTTGCTTGTTGCTCTGGATTTTCTAAAAATGGAATATAATATGATCCGAGATAAAAGCTTACGCCTAAAATCCAAACAAGAATACCACAAGCAATGCTACGAGAAATGGTGTTGATCATAATTTTATCTTTTAATTATGATACAAATCTATAATAGCTGTAAACCAGTGACTTATTTCAAAAGAATTATGATTTATTCAAAAAGAATTTTACACTTGGCTAGGTCTATAACCAAATTTTTTTTCGAAGGCATTTGAAAATGAACCTAAACTATCGTACCCTACTGCCCAAGCGGCTTCTTGAATGGTTTTTTGTTCATTTTTTATTAAATGATATGCTTTTGTTAAGCGCTCATTTTGTAAATATTTAAACACAGGAACACCAAATTGAGCTTTGAATTGCTTTTTTAAAGTATTGGTATTAGTTCCTATTTTATAAGCAAGCTCAGTCAATGAAGGTGGATTTTCAAGGTCTGATAATAAAATTTCTTGTGCTAAATTAATTTTTTCAAGTTGAGTAGGGTTTATTTTAGAAGATTCTTCCGTTGCTAATTGTCCAAAATAGTGCGAAAGCAAAGCTGTCATATGACTTTTGTAGAACAACATTTTTAATTCTCCATCAAAAGTATTGCTAAAAAATTGTTCAACTAGCAAGAACATTTCTGGATTCATATTAAATACTGGGCCTTCTACATAATGATCTTTTGGATGAACCAATTGTGATAATAATTGTTCTAAAAATTGTCCTTCGCCATTAGGAAGCTTATCCAAGTTTTTAATAGTTGTCGCTATGACTAAACATTGTAGAGGTTTTTCAGCTGAAACATGATGCTGAAAAGCGACTTGCTCATCTGCATAAAAAGAAAGGACCATGCCTTTTGTGTGGTGAAATTTTTTTGTTTTGTTTTTATACTTTACTTGTAAACCAACATCTCCAGCGCCATAAAAAGCAATAGCAATTACGGGTTCATCAAAATAACAAACATCTACTAATGGCTTATTGGAAGAAGCTTCTTCCAATAGAATCGTGCAATCGTTGATATCTATCATTTCACGGTTCATACGTTTACTTTTTTAAAGAATAGTTGTTGTTATCAGAATTGTATAAAACTACGAATTTATAAAAGTATCATTTACAGGAATAAAGATAGTGTTTTTCAACGTGGGTCATGATGTTTTTGGCAATACATAAGCATATACAGCGATAAAGTGAAAAATACTGCCTAATAATACAAATACATGAAATATAGCATGATTAAGAGGTAGCTTACGGATACTGTATAAAATGGCTCCTATAGTGTAAGCTATTCCGCCGGCAATTAACCAAAACAAACCTTCGCTAGATAAGTTTTCTATAAGAGGTTTAATAGCAAAAATGATAATCCAACCCATTAATACATACATGATTGTAGATAGTTTATCAAATTGCCCTGTGAAAAAAAGTTTTAAAACGATTCCTATAATGGCAAATCCCCATACGAGTCCAAAAATTGTCCAACCTACAACACCTTCTAAAGTTACCAAAGCAAATGGGGTATAAGTTCCAGCGATAAGCAAGTAAATTGCTGCATGATCAAAAATGCGTAATCGGTTCCGTAATAATGGTTTTTTGGCGCTGTGATATAAGGTGGAAGCTGCATATAATATGATAATGCTTACACCATAAATGGTAAAACTCACAACGTGAACTGCACTACCATTAATTGCGGCATGAATCACTAATAAAAACAGAGCAACGATTCCTAAAATTACACCTAAACCGTGCGACCAAATGTTGAGTTTTTCCTCGAGGGGTGAATAGTATATGATTTCTTTTTCGGGTTTCAATAGCTTTATGTTAAGGGTTTCTGTCTAGCAGAAACGAAGCTCATGGCAATCATTTTTACTAATACAATACACGGAATTTAATTGTGTGTTCTATCTTTTTCAACGCAGTAGTTACTTTTTTGTTGTATTCTTTATCAACGTCAACAATAACATATCCAACTTTACTATCGGTTGATAGGTATTGCCCGGTAACATTCAGTTCATATTTTGCCAATACTTTGTTGACTTTAGCCATGATTCCAGGCACATTTTTGTGAATATGTAAAAAGCGATGTGCATTGTTTTGACGTGGCAAACGAATGTTCGGAAAATTGACAGCATCAACTGTATTTCCTGAGTTGATATAGCCCATGATTTTATTTGGAACAAAATCTGCAATATCACGTTGTGCTTCTTCAGTACTACCACCAACATGTGGTGTTAAGATTACATTGTTCAATCCTTGTAGAGGAGTTTCAAAAGCACCATTGGCTCTAGGTTCTTGCGGATACACATCTACCGCAGCTCCTGCAATTTTTCCGCTTTCCAAAGCTTCTTTCAAAGCTTCAATATCTACTACAAATCCTCTAGCTAAGTTTACTAGCAGAGCTCCTTCTTTCATTTGGTCAAATTGTGCTTTCCCAAAGAAGTTTCTATTGGCAGCATTATCATCTACATGTAATGATACAACATCAGAAATGGCTAGTAATTCTTCCAAAGAACTGCATTTTTGTGCATTTCCAAGAGCCAATCGATCTTCGATATCATAATAGTGAACAATCATTCCCATCGCTTCAGCAAGTACCGACAATTGTTTTCCTATATTTCCATATCCAACAATCCCTAGTTTTTTACCGCGAACTTCTCGCGATCCTTTGGCTGTTTTATTCCACTGTCCGTTGTGAATTTCAGTGCTTCTAGGAAATATACTTCTCATGAGCATAATAATTTCACCAATAGCCAATTCTACCACAGAGCGTGTGTTACTGTACGGTGCGTTGAACACCACAATACCATGCTCTTTACAAGTTTCTAAATCAATTTGTTTGGTTCCTATACAAAAAGCCCCGATTGCCAATAGTTTTTTTGCGGCTTTGATTACTTTTGGTGTAACTTGTGTTTTAGAACGAATTCCTAATACATGGATGTCTTGTATTTTTTCAATCAAATCTTCTTCAGAAAGGCTATGAGATAAAATTTCTACGCTGAATCCGTCTTTAGAAAGTCTTTCAAAAGCGTCTGAATGAATATTTTCGAGTAATAATATTTTGATTCTATTTTTTGGATATGAAATATTTCTTGGAAGATCATTGACAAATAAGAACTCGTCTAAGGATGGTGTTACATGATCGGCTTGTTTAACAGCTTTTTCACGCTTTACATTTTCGGTAAACGCAAAAAACTTGTCGGCAACACCGGCTTCACGCATTACATAATCGCTATATCCATCACCTATAACTTGTATTTCTCCTTCTAATTCCATGTTTTTTAAGCATTGAATTTTTCCGTTGTGTTGTGAGAGTACGTTTTTTTCGTCAAAACCATTAATATACCCATCTTTGTCAAAAGTAAATGTATTAGCATATACACGTTCAGAAGGAATATTATATTCTTGGACGATAGGATCGATAAATTCCTTAAACCCACAAGAAATTACATAAATATCTTCTGAGAACTTTTCAAAAAACTCTTTATTACTTTCAATGGAAGCAGACACTTGTTGACGTAATTTTTGAATCAATTCGTCCAAATTGGATTGATGCGCTTTGAGCAATTGAATGCGACGTTCAAGCGATTCAGTAAAGGAGATTTCTCCATCAATTCCTTGATTGGTAATTTCTTGTATCTCTTCAATAATTTGCTCCTTTTTAGGATTTCCTGCCAAAGAGATTTCAGCCAAAACATCAAGTGCTTCTACACTAGTGAGTGTACTGTCAAAATCGAAAATGTAATTTTTTTGAGCCGTTTCCATGTTGTCATAAAATAAGTGCTAAAAATATTAAAACCATTCTATAAATACCATGTCTTTTGTAAGATTCCATCAACAATTCTAATAGTTTTGTTGATAAGCTTCTCCGAAAGTTTCAAATTGAAAGTTTTTTAGTTAATCTGTGATTTTTTAAAGGTTAAGAAATATACATTTCATAAAATATTTTGCTAAAAAAATAACGAGATAATCTGTTGACGAGTGAAGACAAACAAACTGGTATTATTCTCTAGAAAATTGTAGATATAGTTTATTAAAGTAGGGTTGAAAACATTCCCTTTCGTTGTATATTGAGAAAGGGAATGTAAGCACTCTAAAAACACTAAATGATAGTTGATTGACCGACTCTGATATTGCCACAGTTGATGTGTATTGCTTCGGTGTCAGCTATATATTCTTCAATAAAGGTTCCTACGTTATCTGTAGAATAGTCTCCACTTGCATTCAAATCGGGCGTGCAAATTTCTAACTCAATTGCATGGGCTACAGCTTTACGAATCATAGTTGCTTCTTCTAATAAATTAAAATGATCTAAGAGCATTGCAGCCGATAAGATAGAAGCGATTGGATTGGCAATACCTCTCCCTGTCGCTTGAGGATAGGAACCATGAATTGGTTCAAATAATGCATATTTTTCTCCAATGGAAGCAGAAGCTAACAATCCAATAGATCCACCAATAATGCTAGCTTCGTCAGAAATAATATCGCCAAACATATTTTCGGTAAGGATAACATCAAACTGACTTGGATTGAGCACTATTTGCATGGCTGCATTGTCTACAAAAAGGAACTCCAAGGTAGTGCCTGGATATTGTACAGCAATTTCAGAAACTACCTTTCGCCATAAACGTGAAGTTTCTAATACATTAGCTTTGTCTACTAATGTTACTTTTTTATTCCTTTTTTGAGCAGCTTTGAATGCTAAATGGGTTATGCGTTCTATTTCTTCTTTACTGTATGTACACAAATCAGAAGCAACTGTGCCTGCTTCGTTTCTGCTTTTTTCACCAAAATAAATACCACTAGTCAACTCTCGATATATAACAATGTCGGTATCTTGAATGATGTGTCTTTTTAAAGGCGATTTGTCCAACAATGCATCATAAGCTTTTACTGGACGAATATTTGCATATAAACCTAAGGCTTTACGCAAGGCTAATAATCCTTGTTCTGGACGTACTTTTGCATCAGGATTGTTGTCATATTTTGGATCACCAATTGCACCAAACAAGATTGCATCTGCATTTAAGCAAGTATCTAAGGTTTTTTGAGGTAGCGGATTGCCAGTTTTGTCAATAGCGATGGCACCAACCAATGCTTCTTCAAATATAAAATTGTGCTGATATTTTTCAGCAATGGCCTGCAATATTTTAATAGATTGTTGAGTGACTTCAGGACCAATTCCGTCTCCTGAAAGTACAGCTATATGTAAGTTCATTTGATTAATTATGTTGTTGTTCGAATGCTTCAATTTTGGCTAAGTTGCTTACTAAAAAGTCG
Source organism: Kordia zhangzhouensis (assembly GCF_001005305.1). Taxonomy (GTDB): domain Bacteria; phylum Bacteroidota; class Bacteroidia; order Flavobacteriales; family Flavobacteriaceae; genus Kordia; species Kordia zhangzhouensis. Next base: position 300,118 of record NZ_LBMH01000001.1, on the reverse strand, counting down.
ATATCATCATACCCTTTTTGTAAGCACATTTTTTTATAAGGATCAATTTCGAAAGTTGCTTTGTGTTTATTTTCTATAGTTATAGTTTGTTTTTCTAAGTTAATCTCAATTTTAGTTGACGGATCTTGTTGAATGCTTTGCAATAACATTTCAAGAAAAGCAGGAGTTACTTGTATAGGTAATACATGATTGTTCAGAGCATTTCCTTTAAAAATGTCTGCAAAAAAACTAGAAACAATGACATTAAACCCAAAGTCTTTCAATGCCCAAGCTGCATGTTCTCTACTAGAACCACAACCAAAATTATGTCCGGCCACTAAAATTGAACCGCTATATTGTGATTGATTTAATACAAAATTTTCGTTACGACTTCCATCTTTGTGATAGCGCCAATCTTTGAATAAATTATCACCAAAACCAGCTCTGTCAGTAGCTTTTAAAAAACGAGCAGGTATAATTTGATCAGTATCTATATTTTCAACAGGCAAAGGATAAGCTGTTGAAGTGAATGTGTTGAATGTACTCATAATTAAACTTCTTCTAAAATTGGAACAGAAACATCTACAATTTTACCTGCTACAGCAACAGCGGCTGCAACTAAAGGGCTTGCTAATAGTGTTCGCGAACCTTGTCCTTGTCTGCCTTCAAAATTTCTATTGGAGGTAGATATACAATACTCACCATTTGGGATTTTGTCGTCATTCATTGCCAAGCAAGCAGAACAACCAGGTTGTCGTAATTGAAAACCAGCATTTTTAAATATAATATCTAACCCTTCTTCTTTAATTTGTTTTACAACTAATTGTGAACCAGGAACTAACCATGCGGTTACATTGGAAGCTTTTTGTTTTCCTTGTACATAACGAGCAACAACTCTAAAATCTTCAATACGAGAATTGGTACAACTTCCAATGAATACATAATTAATAGGCTGTCCAATAAGAGAGCTTCCTTTTTTAAAATTCATGTATTGCAATGATTTATCTAGGTTGGAATCTCCAAATTTTGGAATTTGGTCAGACAACTGCATGCCCATTCCTGGGTTTGTTCCATAAGTAATCATCGGAGTAATATCTGTTGCATCAAACGAATATTCTTTGTCAAATTTAGCTCCTTCATCAGTGTATAAAGTTTTCCAATAAGCTACTTTTAAATTGAATTCAGTTCCTTTGGGAGCAAATTTTCGATTTTTTACATATGCAAATGTAGTTTCATCTGGAGCAATCATTCCGCCACGTGCGCCCATTTCGATGCTCATATTACACACAGTCATGCGACCTTCCATAGACATGTTTTCAAATACTTCTCCTGCAAATTCAATAAAATGTTCGGTGCCACTATCAGTTCCTAATTTTGAGATGATATAAAGTATTACATCTTTTGGTAAAACATTTTTTTGCAAACTTCCGTTAACGGTAATTCGCATTTTTTTAGGTTTTGTAAGCAGTAATGATTGACTAGCAAATACTTGAGCTACTTGACTTGTTCCAATTCCAAAAGCAATGGCTCCAAAAGCACCATGCGTTGAGGTATGACTGTCTCCACAAACCATGGTCAAGCCCGGTTGCGTAATGCCTAACTCTGGCGCCATTACGTGTACAATTCCGTTGTACTCATGTCCAAGCGCATAGAGTTCAATTCCATGCGCTTTACAGTTTTCTTGAAGTTGTTGTAGTTGATTTCTAGATAATTCATCCTTTATAGGTAAATGTTGATCTATAGTTGGTGTATTATGATCAGCAGTAGCTATAATTTGTTGAGGACGAAATACAGGAATTTTTCTTTTTTTTAATTCATCAAATGCTTGCGGACTAGTTACTTCATGAATTAAATGTTTGTCTATATATAATATTTGTGGCCCATTGGGAATACTATCTACAACATGAGCGTCCCACACTTTATCAAAAAGAGTTTTCTTCATAACCTAAGCGTACATTTGTTTGGAGATAGCACTCATTTTTACAATTTGATGAATGTCATTATCAGTTACTTCTTTATGCTTGTCAGCAAAATGCAAAAAGTCTCGGTATACTGTATCTAATTCTTGCTTAGTCAGATTATAACCTACATTTTTTGCTCTATAGGCAAGTGCTGCACGACCACTTCTAGCAGTTAATACAATTGAAGATGTCGTTGCACCTACATCTGTTGGATTCATAATTTCGTAAGTTTCTCGATTTTTGATAACACCATCTTGATGAATTCCAGAACTGTGTGCAAATGCATTTGTTCCTACAATTGCCTTGTTAGGTTGTACAGGCATTCCCATGGTTTCTGAAACTAGTTGACTGATGGATGTTAGCATTTTGGAATTAATATTCGTATTTAATTCTAAGTATGGATGCTGTTTTAAAATCATCGTCACTTCTTCAAGTGAAGTGTTTCCAGCACGTTCTCCAATTCCATTGATTGTACATTCCACTTGACGTGCACCATTGAGAACTCCTGCAATAGAATTTGCAGTTGCCAACCCGAGATCATTATGACAATGACAAGACAAAATTGCTTTGTCAATTCCTGTCACATTTTCTTTAAGATATTTAATCTTCTGTCCATATTCTTCTGGTAAACAATATCCTGTTGTATCAGGAATATTCAATACTGTAGCGCCTGCTTTGATTACAGCTTCACAAACTTTCGCCAAGAATTCGTTATCACTGCGACCTGCATCTTCTGCATAAAATTCTACATCTTCTACAAATGATTTGGCGTACGTTACTGCGGCTACTGCACGCTCAATAATCTGATCGGGAGTTGCTTTGAATTTGTATTTCATGTGCGATTCGGACGTTCCAATTCCTGTATGAATTCGCGGGTGTTTTGCATATTTTAATGCTTGTGCAGCTATTTTTATATCATTTTCTACAGCACGTGTTAAACCACAAACGGTAGCATTTTTAACCAACTTAGCAATTGCTTCTACTGATTGGAAATCACCTGGACTTGATACCGGAAAACCAGCTTCAATTACATCGACTCCAAGTTTGTCTAATTGACTGGCAATTAATAGTTTTTCGGTAGTGTTTAATTTACATCCTGGAACTTGTTCACCATCTCGTAAAGTTGTATCGAAAATATAGACTCGATTTGAACTCATGAATTAAAAATTTTGCGTGTTTATTTCATTTTATTCACACGAATGTATACTTTGTATTTCCCAAAAGGACGCATAGCTTTTGGAATTTTACAAAAGCTAACATTGTCTAAAATTGATTTAACTAATTGATAATTAGTTTTTTATAAAAATGTAATTTACAATGCCAAACGCACAAAATGAACCTTTATTTGTATTAATCAAATCGTTGTCAAAATCTGAGAAACGACAGTTCAAATTGTATGTAGGTCGTTTTGAAGGCAACGTAGATGCTAAATTTTTGGCTCTGTTTACGTTTTTGGATAAAAGTCAGACGTATGATGAACAAGCAATTTTGGCTAAGAAGATTGTAACCAAGCGACAGTTATCAAATTTAAAAGCAAACTTGTACAAACAAATTCTACGGAGTTTACGCTTAAATCCAGCACAGCATAATATTCGAATAATGATTAGAGAACAGTTAGATTATGCTACTATTTTATACAATAAAGGATTGTACACGCAGAGTTTAAAGTTGCTCGAAAAGGCAAAATTATTAGCGTTAGAGCATCAAGAGAAAAATGTGGCATATGAAATTGTGGAGTTGGAGAAAGTGATAGAAACACAATATATTACCCGAAGTATGGAAAGTCGTGCAGATGAACTTTCTGCGGAAGCAAAAATACTAAGTGTTCAAAACACATTAACGAGTAAGTTATCTAACTTATCATTAGAACTATACGGTTTACTTCTCAAAGTAGGGTATGTAAAGAATAAAAAAGACCATGTAGAAATTACAAACTATTTTCATAAGCGTTTGCCTAAAGTTGAGTATAACTCACTTGATTTCCGAGAGAAATTATGGTTATATAAAGCGCATTTGTGGTATAGTTTTTTAACACAGGATTTTTTGTCGTGTTACAAATATGCTTCCAAATGGGTGCAATTATTCGAGCAGAATCCTAAAATGAAAGAGATTAATCCTGTATTTTATTTAAAAGGAAATCATTATTTGTTGGAATCGTTGTTTTATTTAAAACATGAGGTAAAGTTTAAGGAAGTACTATTGCAGTTGGAAAGCGATATTAATCAAGAGATTATTCCACAAAATGACAATACAAAGGTGTTAAGCTTTTTGTATGTATATATGAATAAGTTGAATTATCACTTTTTAACAGGAACGTTCAGCGAAGGTTTGTATTTGATAGATGAGGTAAATGAGCAGATTGCCGCTTTTGAAAATAGAATTGACCAACATCATGTAATGATTTTTTATTATAAGATTGCATCGTTGTATTTTGGTGCAGGCGAAACGAAAAATTGTATTGATTACTTGCAAAAGATTATTAGAGACAAGTCTTTAAAAGTTCGTGAAGATTTGTTGTGTTTTTCACGAATTTTAAATTTAGTGGCGCATTACGAACTTGGTCTTGATTATCATTTAGAAACTCAGTTAAAGAGTACTTATAAATACTTATTAAAGATGGATGATTTGCATGAAGTTCAGAAAGAAATGATTGCTTTTTTGCGTGGATTGGGAGATATTTATCCACATCAAATTAAAAAAGCGTTTAAGGAGCTTCATGCTAAGTTGAAACCTTATGAAAATCATCCGTACGAGCGTAGAGCGTTTTTGTATTTGGATATTTTGTCGTGGCTAGAAAGTAAGATAGAAAATAGGCCTGTTGCAGAAATTATTCATGAAAAGGCTAAGTTATTATTGCGATAAAAGCGCAGATAGCTGTACTTCACTTTACGTACAGTTTTTTTATAGCATGAAATGTTTCACATAAAAAAAGCGATTGAATTTTTTCAATCGCTCTGTGTTAGTATAGGGTAAATTTTTTATTGTGTAATATTTGTAGATGCTTGTACCGTAATTGCTTGAACGTCTCTGTCAAACAAATACAATCCACCTTTGTCGTCACCTATCAAATTAATCTTGTCTAAAATCGTACGAGCCAAAGCTTCTTCTTCAATTTGCTCGGCTACATACCATTGTAAAAAGTTATGCGTAGCATAATCTTTTTCTTGTAAGCTTATATGTACCAATTCGTTAATACTTTCAGATACTTTTACTTCGTGATCAAATAACTTTTTAAACATTTCTTTGAACGAGCCAAATTCTTTAGGTGGCTGTCTAAGGTCAGAAATTGTTGCATGTCCGCCACGTTCGTTAACGTATTTAATTAATTTCAACATGTGCATGCGCTCTTCGTCAGAATGTGAGTACATGAAAGAAGCAACACCTTCAAAACCTTGAACTTCGGCAAAACTTGCCATTGATAAATATATTTGAGATGATTCGGCTTCGATTCTGATTTGTGCGTTCAATGCACTTTCCATATTTTTTGATAACATAGCGTTTTCTTTTTTGCGATATGTAAAAATACGCATAAGTAGCGAGTTTTACTTACGTGAAGGATAATTTTAATTTATTCTAACTAAAGGAATTACTTATAGTTTATTAGTTTTTTTGAAATAGCGTGAAAATATATGGACGTTCACCACCAAACGGATTGACATAAGTGTGCTGAAAACTTTCTACTAGTGAAAATTGATTTCCTAAACGTTCTGAAAGCATTTCTGTGTTGTATCGCTGCAATGGCAATCCACTACATTTTTCAGCACCTTCTAACGAAAATACAGCAATTAGGACATATCCTTTAGGACTGATAATTTTTTTTATAAGATCGAAATATGCGACTTGTTCTTCCTCAGATAAAAAGAAATGTAACACCGCCCTATCAATCCATAAATCAATATTGGATAATGTTGAAAGTTTTGATGAATTAGTTAGGTCATCCACGATGCATTGCAAATCATATTGATAGGTTTTAGCAATGCGGCTATGCAATTTTTGTAAAGCTACATCACTTATATCTGAAGCGATAATAGTCTCATAACCGTTTTCTAGAAGAGCATCTACTAAAGTAGTAGTTCCTGCACCTACATTTAAGATGGTGGCATCCTTAGCGATTGATGTTTTTTTAATCAAATCTAACGTAGTGACTGGATCAGATTCATACCAACCTAGTTCATTGTCTTCCTTTGTTTCATATACCGTGTTCCAGTGAGATTTGCTGTTCATAGTTTAGTTTATTGTAGCGCCATTATTGACTCCTTTTTCATCTGGATTTACAAAAACAAGCTTTCCTTCAGGAGTTTCAGTCATTAAAATCATTCCTTCACTTTCAACACCGCGTAATTTTCTTGGAGCTAAGTTGATTAAAACGGTTACTTTTTTACCAATTATTTCTTCAGGAGCAAAGCTTTCCGCAATTCCAGAAACAATAGTTCGAGTGTCTAAGCCTGTATCTACTTTTAAAACTAATAGTTTTTTTGCTTTTGGCATTTTTTCAGCTTCTACGATTGTTCCGACGCGAATATCCAACTTTGTAAAATCATCAAAAGTAGCGATGTCTTTTTGCGGTGCTGCTTTTTTATGAGCAGCTTCGTTTGCTTTTTTAGTAGCTTCTAGTTTGTCCAATTGCGCTTGAATTTCTTTATCTTCTATTTTTGCGAATAACAATTCACCTTCATTGATGGAGTGTCCTGCTGGAAGGAATTCTTCTTTTTGAGAAATATCATTCCAACCTAAATCTGTGTCAAGCGCTAAAATATGTTTTAATTTTTTAGAAGTAAACGGTAAAAATGGCTCTGATAACACTGCGATTGCTGCTGCAATTTGCAACGCAACATACATGATTCCTTTAACTTCTTCAGGATTTTCTTTGATTTTTTTCCAAGGTTCATTGGCTTGTAAAAACTGGTTTCCTAAACGGGCCAAATTCATCAATTCTTGGCTAGCTTCGCGGAAACGATAGCGTTCAATCGAACTCGCAATAACAGCAGGAAAATGTTGTATTTGTTTTAATTCTTCATAATCTCCAGTATTTTCTGGAATGATTCCATTATAATACTTATGTGTCAATACGACAACACGATTGATGAAGTTTCCTAAAATAGCAACTAATTCGCTGTTGTTTCGAGTTTGAAAATCTTTCCAAGTAAAGTCATTATCTTTTGTTTCAGGCGCATTTGCAGTCAGTGTATAACGCAACACATCTTCTTTTCCTGGAAAATCTTCTAAATATTCATGTAACCAAACAGCCCAATTTTTAGAGGTTGAAAGTTTATTTCCTTCCAAATTCAAAAATTCATTTGCAGGCACATTATCAGGTAAAATAAAATCTCCGTGTGCTTTTAGCATAGATGGAAAAATAATACAGTGGAACACAATATTGTCTTTTCCTATAAAATGTACCAACTTTGTGTCTTTATCTTTCCAATAGGGTTCCCAATTTTTTCCTTCACGTGCAGCCCATTCTTTAGTTGCAGAAATATAACCAATAGGCGCATCAAACCATACGTATAATACTTTTCCTTCGGCACCTTCAACAGGGACAGGAATTCCCCAGTCTAAATCTCTCGTTACTGCTCGTGGACGCAATCCGTCATCAATCCATGATTTTACTTGACCATGTACATTTGGTTTCCAATCATTTTTATGTCCTTCAACAATCCATTCATTTAAAAAATCACTGTACTTATCTAAAGGTAAAAACCAATGTTTAGTTTGTTTAAGTGTTGGCGTATTTCCAGTAATGGTTGATTTTGGGTTGATTAGTTCTGTTCCACTTAATGAGCTTCCGCAGTTTTCACATTGATCACCATAAGCTTCTTCGTGTCCGCATTTTGGACATGTTCCTGTGACAAACCGATCTGCTAAAAATTGATCTGCTTCTGCATCATACAATTGCTCAGAGGTTTCTTCTACAAATTCACCGGCTTCATATAATTTTTTAAAGAAATCAGAAGCTGTTTTATGATGAATTTCAGCAGAAGTACGCGAATAGTTGTCAAATGAAATCCCAAAATCTTCAAATGACTTTTTAATCATTCCATGATATTTGTCAATAATATCTTGAGGAGATACACCTTCTTTTTTGGCACGCATTGGAATGGCAACACCATGTTCATCACTTCCACACATGAAAGCAACGTCGTTTCCTGTTAGTCGTAAATAGCGTGCATAAATATCTGCAGGAACATATACACCTGCCAAATGGCCAATATGGATAGGTCCGTTAGTGTAAGGTAATGCTGCAGTAATGGTATATCGTTTGGAATTTTGAGTCATTTCGTAAAATTTCTATTCAAATTAAATTCATTTTTGATGTATTGCTCATCAAAAATGCCGTAATCAACGTGCAAAAATAATTATTTTACGTTCCAAATCTTTAAAATTGTAGTGTAATCTATACTCAAAAGTCACAAAAACGATATTTTTTAGCGATTCGTCTAAAAATGAATTTTGTAGTTCTGTTACAAAAGAATCTATATTTTTTCGAGTACATTTAATTTATGAATCAGCCAAAACCATTACAAAAAGGAGACACTGTTGGTATTTTATCGACAGCTCGTAAGATTTCGATAGCAGAAATAGAAGCTGCGATTGAATTATTGCATAGTTGGGATTTGAAAGTCGTGTTAGGAACAACAATTGAATCTGAAGCGGATCAATTTGCGGGAGATGATATGACGCGTGTGATGAATTTTCAGCAGTTTTTAGATGATGATGCAATTAATGCAATTTGGTGCGCGCGTGGTGGGTATGGTACCATTCGAATTATTGATGAATTGGATTTTTCAAGATTTATAAACAGCCCAAAATGGATTGTTGGCTATTCGGATGTTACTGTTTTGCATAGTAAAGGACAACAACTGAATGTAGAAACTTTGCATGCTACCATGCCAATCAATGTTGCTAAAAATAGCTTAGAGTCATTAGAGAGTTTGCGAAAAGTTTTATTTGGTGAGCAAGTACATTACAAAATTCCTTCGGCAGAGTTTAATAAAAAAGGAGTGGTTTCTGGTGAGTTGATTGGAGGAAATCTGAGTATGCTGTACAGTATGTTAGGTTCGGATTTACAATTAAAAACGAGCGGTAAAATTTTATTTTTGGAAGATTTGGATGAATATCTCTACCATATCGATCGAATGATGATGAACTTAAAGAGAAATGGTTATTTTGAGCAATTGGCAGGGTTAATTGTTGGAGGAATGACAAAAATGCACGATAACACGATTCCATTTGGTAAAAAAGTACATGAAATTATCCTCGAAGCAACTTCAGAGTATACGTTTCCTATTTGTTTTAATTTTCCAGCAGGACATATTGCGGACAATCGTTCATTAATTTTTGGAAGAAAGGCAAAACTAGATGTTGGTGCGATGGTAGAATTGAGCTTTTAACAGTACTCATAAACACTTAATTTTCTTTTTGACTTAGTAAGAATAGATAGTCTCCATGTCTATTTTCATAATCTTTGATAACCCTTTGAATTTCCCCAGAAGCAATGTCTTGAGTGAGTTTTTCTAGTCCTTTTTGAACTTCTTCTTGGTTGGCTAGATTTACAAATGAAGAAATACCTTTACGTACGTTTTCATCCAAATACATTTCTGGATTGTGTTTACCAACATACAGAAATTGATCTTTAAGGTCAGGTTGTATAAAATAACGTTCCGTAAATAAATCTGTAAATCCAGCAGCTTTCATTGCCTCTGTAATATTTTTCAAGGAAGGCATTTGTTCAATAGAAGCTTCAAGCATTTTAGGAAAGTAATGATTTAACCAATAGCCTTTCATTTGTTTAGGTGTTGAAGTAAAAAATACTACATTCGCATACGGTTTCATTACTCGATATAATTCAGCAAATCCTTTTTCAAGATCATTCCAGTGATGAAGTGTTAAAGTTCCAATAACACCTTCTACATGAGTATCATTAAGTGGAATATTTTCAGCAGAGCCAAGTTTCCAATGTATTTCGGGAGCATTTTGCTTGGCTACCGATAGCATTTCTTTGGAAGGATCAATTCCTATAAATTTGGTTTCTTTATTGTGCAAATGTGCAGTGTAATTGCCTGTTCCGCAGCCAATATCTAAATAAAAACCATGTTGACGAGGATTCAAATGGTAGTGAAGTCGCTCTAGCAAAAATGGATCTGCCTTGCGAGTCATGTTATAGCCTTTTCCAATGTGATCGTAGGTTACTTTCATATGACTAAGATTTGGAAACTTTTTAAAAATATAAGCACTTTTGTAGAGCGTTTCTTATAGATTTTTGGTTGGTTTAAGTTGAAAATGAACGATAAGATACGTAATTTATCCCAAAAAAGAACGGAATATCTGATGGCAGTACATAATGAATTAGGAACGGAAGGTGAAAAATTAGCAGTTACCCATCTTATCAAGCATGGTTATGAAGTGTTGGAAACCAATTATTATTTTCAAAAAGCAGAAGTTGATATCATTGCAAAAAAAGAAAATATTCTTGTAGCAGTAGAAGTAAAGACAAGAACATCAGCTGCTTTTGGGAATCCTGAAGAATTCGTGAGTTCTAAAAAAATCAAGCTGTTGGTAAAAGCGATAGATTACTATATTGAAGAAAACGATTTAGATGTTGAGGTAAGATTTGATATTATCGCAATATTGCGTAATAAAGAAACTTTCACAATTACACATTTAAAAGATGCGTTTTATCATTTTTAAAATTTTATGTTATAATTATAACAATTTGTTTTGAAAATACATTTGATGTTCTTATTTTTATTGCCTACAAAAATTATAGATTTTCATGAAGACAATTTCATCAATCGTTGAAGAATATATTAAGACAAAACCATTCTTATCTAGCGCATTATCACAAGGAATTATCAATTTGACTTCACTTTCTCGATTAATAAAACCAGAAATAGAGCATCAACTTGGGAAAGAGGTAAAAAATGGAGCAATCGTAATGGCTTTAAAACGTTTGTCGTCTGAATTGGAATTTCGTGTGACACATCGTGTATTGAAACTTGTTCGAAATATTGGGGAAATAACCGTGCGTTCGTCTTTGAACGATTACACTTTTAAAGTCACCGAAACATTATTGAAGAATCAAGCTGCATTTATGTCTGAAATAGAAGGATTAAATACGGTATTTTATACTTCTTCGCGAGGTGTAAATGAGTCGAATATTGTAGTGAGTAATGAAGTAGCTGAATTGGTAGGGAAAATATTTAAGAATGAGATTTTATTGGAAAAACAAGAAAATTTATCCTCTATTACAGTAAAGTTGCCAAAAGATAATGTGAATGTTCCAGGAATCTATTACTTTATTTTTCAGCGTTTATCTTGGGAAGGTGTTAATATTTACGAGGTCATTTCAACAACGAATGAGTTTACCATTTTAGTAAATGATGAACAGGTAGATAAAGCTTTCACGGTAATTAAAAATCTAAAATCTCTGTAATAAAAATATTGACGTTTCATTGCGTATTAATAAGTGTTCCAAAAAAACAGGTGTTTCTACGTTGTGTAACTTATAAATAATTTCAGTACTTTGCTTTGTGTAATGAGTCAGTAAGTATAAGCTAGCTAGCCACTAGTCTTTTAATACTTTGTGACAAAATTTATCTATTTCTGCGTTTCCCCTAACGTACTCCTTTTACTTGCTCTGTAAGAGCTATCGAAGAAGATTATAGTAATTAAATTAATAATTGATTGCACTATTGTTGTAAATCAGTAGGTCGTGTTGTTCGTATATTAAACAATATGAATTTTGTATAAAATACTAACTGCTAGCTTTTTATCTAAGTGGTTAATAAAAGGTTTGCGTGGAAGGATTGACGTTTCTGTTTAGTTACTAGGTAGATCTTAAGGGTAATTTTTCTAAAGGAAAATTGATTTATCAGATTTGAAATTCAACCTCTAAAGCGTAATTTTAGTTTTACGAGAAATCCCGCTCATTGAGCGGGATTTTATTATTATTCTAAATATTTTTATTCTTCTTCGGTATAAAATTCAACCAATTCTTTTACTCCATAAGGCTTTCCTATAATTCGCTTTTCTTTATTGAGCACAAAAAATGTTGGTGTAGCGCTAACATCATAGATGTTTCCAATCTCGTTATCCCATTTTTCTAATCCTAAAATATGAATAAAGTCAGGATAAAAAGAACTTTCGTTTGCCCAATTGGCGCGTTCATCTTCTAAACCAATTGCGATGACTTGAAACTTTCCTTTTTCTTGTGTTGCTATAAATTCTTTTAGTTTAGGTAATTCTTCTAGACAGTGCGAGCATGTACTACTCCAAAAAACAATAACATAATTTTCTGCAGTATCCAATTCACTTAATTTATGAGTTTTATTGTCTTTAATCCAAGTAATTTCGGGAGCTACTTCTCCAAAAGAAAGTCTTTTATATTTTTTCAATTTTTCTACAAGAGCGGAGTCATTTTCTTGAGATGCAAGTTCAATCAAATAGGTATCTGCTATATAATTGGCAATGTCTTGATTTTCCAATACAACCATTTGTTCCCATAGAACACCTAAGAGTGTTTTTTGATAGTCTTTTGCTACAGGTTTTATTTTTTCAATGATTGTAGCAATGTTTATTTTATATTCTTTTTCTAGCTCTTCACCAGTAAATTCTTTCATTGGTAAAGCTGTAAACACATAATTAGAAATTTTGTTTGCAATAAAATCAGAGTTTTGTAATACAGGGTCTGAAAAGTTTACATAATCAAAGTAATGCTTTTTAATATGATTTACCATTACTTCTGGAGTTTCGTAACTCGTTGGAATATATGTTTTGCTAGCTTTGATGAAATGACTTGCGATAGTGCCTTCTGCTTCTTTTTCAAAAACCGTTTGTGTTTCTTTAAGTGTATTGAAAATTGTTAAAAACATGTTTTCGTCGGCTTCTCCGTTTTGGTAGAAGGTGTTGATTTGCCGTTTTACTGTATTGACACTAGAAAAGTAGGAAGTATATAATTTATTTTCTTTCGAAATTGTGAAGTCAACATTACCTTCTTCAAAAGTAAATACAATGTCTTCGTCTCCACTGTATATAAAATCAAAGTTTTCTGACTCTTGCGGCAATCCATAAACAAGTCGATACATTCCTTTTTCTGCCGTAGGCGAAAATGTATAACTCATTTTGCCTTCGGTTAATTTCCCATTACCTATATATTTTTGAAATGTAGGAGTAAGTTTATAGATGATAAACCACTCATATTTCTCTGCAGGAGAAAATGTACCTGAAATAGTTTTCTGCGCCTGAAGAAACAAAGGTGTCGCTAACAGGATAAGAAGTATTTTTTTTATCATTTGATTGTTTTTTTAAAACTATTCAATAATTAAGCCAAAGCCAAATTACACAATTTTTTCCATCACTTCTAGAGCTCGCTTCACAGTTGTGATTTTATCAAAAGTTAATAATAAACGCAATCCATTGCGAGTTTGTTTTTCTTTCATTTTACACAAAGATGGATTTTGTTGTACAAACTGTAACACCTTTGTAAACATTGAACTTTGGTAAAATTCAGATTGTTGATCGGCAATAAAGTACCCTATTAGTTTCCCTTTTTTCATAAGAATTTTTTCAAGTCCGATTTTGGTGGCAATCCATTTAATGCGGACAGAATCCAATAAGGCTAAAGCAGGCTCTGGAAGCGGACCAAATCTGTCAATTAATTCGCTTTCGTAGATTTGTAGCTCTTCTTCTGTCTTGAGTTCACTCAATTTATTATACAAAACCAAACGTTCAGAAACAGTATTGATGTATTCATCTGGGAACAAAAGTTCAAAGTCAGTATCAATTTGAGTTTCTTTCAAGAAAACCTTTTCTTTCTTATTTTCTTGTTCTTCATAAAGCTCTTTGAATTCGTTTTCTTTGAGTTCTTCAATAGCTTCACTTAATATTTTTTGATAGGTATCAAACCCAATTTCATTGATAAAACCACTTTGTTCACCACCCAAAAGATCACCAGCACCTCGTATTTCTAAATCTTTCATAGCAATATTAAAGCCGCTTCCTAAAGTGGAAAATTGCTCTAAAGCACTGATTCTTTTACGAGCATCTTCTGTCATTGCCGAATATGGAGGTGTAATAAAGTAACAAAAAGCTTTTTTATTGCTTCTACCTACACGACCACGCATTTGATGTAGGTCGCTCAACCCAAAATTGTTGGCATTGTTGATAAAAATAGTATTCGCATTTGGTACGTCCAAACCACTTTCAATAATAGTAGTTGATACCAATACATCAAATTCACCATTCATAAATGAAAGCATTAATTTTTCTAGCTTTTTACCTTCCATTTGTCCGTGCCCAATACCAATTTTTGCATCAGGAACTAACCGTTGAATCATGCCAGCAACTTCCTTGATATTCTCTATTCGGTTGTGAATAAAAAACACTTGTCCACCACGTTGAATCTCATAACTTACAGCATCTCTTATGACTTCCTCGCTAAAACGAATTACATTGGTTTCAATAGGATAACGGTTTGGTGGAGGTGTATTAATAACAGATAAATCACGTGCAGCCATTAAGCTAAATTGCAGAGTTCTTGGAATTGGCGTGGCAGTAAGTGTTAGAGTATCAACATTTGCTTTAATAGTTTTGAGTTTATCTTTAACTGCAACACCAAACTTTTGTTCTTCATCAACAATCAATAAGCCAAGATCTTTAAATTTTACGGCTTTATTAACCAATTGATGTGTTCCTATGACGATATCAATAGTACCTTCTGCAAGTCCTTTCAATGCCTCATTTTTCTGTTTTGTAGTTCTGAAACGATTTAAATAATCGATGGTTACAGGCATTTCACTCAATCGTTCACTAAAGGTTTGATAATGTTGAAACGCTAAGATTGTGGTAGGAACTAAGATGGCTACTTGCTTGCCATTATCAACCGCTTTAAAAGCAGCTCGAATTGCAATTTCTGTCTTTCCAAATCCAACATCTCCACAAACCAAACGATCCATTGGACGTTCGCTTTCCATGTCTTCTTTGACATCTTGTGTAGCTTTGGATTGATCAGGCGTATCTTCATACATGAAAGATGCTTCCAATTCGTGTTGCATGTAGGTGTCAGGACCATATTGAAATCCTTTTTGTAAGCGTCGTTTTGCATATAATTCAATTAAATTATACGCTATATGTTTAACACGAGCTTTGGTTTTTTGTTTTAGTTTTTTCCAAGCGTTAGAACCTAACTTATAAATCTTGGGAGGTTTTCCGTCTTTTCCGTTATATTTTGAAATTTTATGGAGTGAATGTATGCTTAGATATAAGATATCACGTTCGCCATAAATTAGTTTGATGGCTTCCTGTTTTTTTCCTTCGACATCAATTTTTTTAAGACCTCCAAATTTACCAATCCCATGATCAATATGTGTTACATAATCCCCAACTTCAAGATTTGTTAATTCTTTAAGCGTGATAGCTTGCTTTTTTGCATAGCCATTTTTTAGATGGAATTTGTGATAACGCTCAAAAATTTGATGATCTGTATAACAAACAATTTTTTGTTCATGATCTACAAATCCTTGATACAAAGGGAGTACAATTGTTTCGTAAGTTACTTTTCGTTTAACTTCCGTAAAAATATCGTCAAAACGTTTAGCTTGTTGCTCGCTGGTACAGGTAATAATGTTGCGATATCCTTTTGCATGAGTTTCGTTCAAGTTTTCAACAAGCAATTCAAATTGACGATTGAATGAAGGTTGAGGAGCCGTTTGATAATGAATATAAGTGTCTGCTTTTAGCAAAGAATTGGAGGCTAGTTCAACAACTGTATAATCTAATAATTGACGTTGTAGTAGCTCTTTTGTGCAGAATAACTCTTCAGGAGTATTATGCTTGATTTCTGTAGATAGCTCTTGAAAAGCTTTGGTAGCTTTTACAAATAACTTGTCTACACGGCTCAGTAATAATTCTATGTTTTTAGCAAAGACAATTGTTTTACCGGGAATGTATTTTAAAAAACTTTCCCGCGATTCCTGCAACGCTTTATTTTCAACATTTGGGATAATGCTGATTTTTTTAATTCGCTCTGTAGAGAGTTGAGTTTCTACATCAAACGTACGAATACTGTCTACTTCATCACCAAAAAACTCTATTCGATATGGTTCGTCGTTGGAAAAGGAATATACATCTACAATTCCACCACGTACTGAAAATTCACCAGGCTCGGTTACGAAATCTACGCGATGAAAATTGTATTCAAACAAAGTTTCATTAACAAAGTCGATAGATAGTTTATCATTAACCGATATTTTAAGCGTATTTTTTTCTAATTCTTTTCGCGTTACAACTTTTTCGAATAAAGCATCTGGATATGTAACAATTAAAGAAGGTTTTTTTCGAGAATTGATTCGATTTAATACTTCTGCTCGAAGCAATACATTGGCATTGTCAGTTTCTTCAATTTGGTATGGCCTCCGATAGCTACCAGGATAAAAAAGCACATCTTTATCATTTAACAGATGCTCTAAGTCATTCAAATAATAAGCCGCTTCTTCTTTATCATCTAAAACGATAATAAAAGGCATTTCACTTGCTTTAAATGCTGCAGAAATAGCAAAAGACAGACTAGATCCTGTTAAGCCTTTAAGGTGTATTTTTTCTTGATTTTTGGCAATAGCTTGTTGCAATTTCCCAAGTTCGGGAGATTGTGAAAATAGTTGCGAGATTTCAGATATACTCACGGTTTAGCAAATTTTGTCACAAATATACTATGCTACCGCTAGATATCATAATCTATGGAAAATCAGATGAGAAATTTGTTTAAAAAGACGATAGAATACGTATATTTGCAACACAAAAAAATAACAAATGTCTATATCAGATTTATATTCAAGTGGATTTCGTGAGCGAAATCAAGATCACTTTGCGGCAATCGTTCGCGTTGCAATGAGTGACGGCATAATCACAGATGAAGAGAAGGCCTTTTTAGATAGAATGGCTAATAATTTAGATATCTCTGAGAGCGATTATAAGGAAATTTTAAAAGATTATAAAAATCACCCTATAAATCCACCATCAATGTATAATGAGCGTTTGGATCGTTTGTATGACCTAGCTCGTATGGTATATGCAGATCATGATTTAGGGCCTAAGCAAACTGTTATGTTAGAGCGTTTGGGAATCGGATTAGGATTTTCTCCAGAAAATGTATCGTACATTGTACATAAAGCATTGATGTTAGTTGGAAAAGGAGTAGACTCTGACGATTTTAAGGATGAAATTAAAAATATGAATCGTTAACAAGAAACGATTTTGTAGAGAATATAAAAAAACCGAGCTTAATTGCTCGGTTTTTTTATTCGTTATTTTTCTATCTTACTAATAAAAAGGTCACATGCGCATGAAAAATGACACGACATTATTTTAAATGCTTGTATATCTTTTTTAATAGCGTTTTTTCGTCAAATGGTTTTTCTATAATATCATTCATGCCCATTTTCTTATAACGTTTTTTATCATCGTCGTATAAGTTGGCAGTAATAGCTAAGATTGGAATTGTTTTGCAATTCTGCACTGGTAGAGAGCGTATCATTTTTGTAAGTTCATCTCCATGTGTTCCAGGCATACGAATGTCCATCAATATTAAATCATATTCATTGTGAATTACACTTTCAATGACATCTTCACCATTGCTAATGATGTCTAAGAAAAAATGTCCTTCCTGTGCTAAAATCTTCAATACAGCCATTTGTGCCAATTCAGAGTCTTCTGCAAGAAGTATATTGTATTTTTCCTTAGATAAAAAGTTTTTATGTTCAATATCTGATTTATCTTCCAGAGAAATACTTTCTTGATTAATTGGGTATTTAAAACTTACGTTTAGCTTAAAAGTGGTTCCTTCTTTTTCTTTACTTTCCACATAAATTTTCCCTTCCATTAATTCTACCAATCCTTTAACAATTGATAAGCCAAGACCTGTGCCAGAGTATTTCTGCGGATTGTTAAGTTGTGTGAAACTGTTAAAAATAGTGTCAATTTTATCAGCAGGAATTCCAATCCCAGTGTCGCTAATACGAATGTTTAGGTTTACTTTTCGCGCTCGTCGTTGATTTTCTTTAATGTTGAGCGTTACTTTCCCTTTGGAAGTAAATTTAAGAGCATTTTCAATTAAATTTTCCAATACTTGTTTGATGCGTGTTTTATCGCTTTCAATATATTTTGGAATTTTAGGATCTAAATCTACGTCAAATTCTATATTTTTTTGTCTCGCTTTTACACTATATGTAAAGTTCAACATTTCGATTAGTTCATGAAAGTTGAAAAGTTCTTCTTCTATAGACAGTTTGCCGACTTCAATTTTAGACATTTCTAAAATGTCACCAATCATGTTTTTTAGATGATCTGCAGATGATTTAATGACTTCCACATAATCTTGTTGCTCTGTAGTCATGTCGGTTTTTTGTAAAACCGAACAAAAAGAAGTAACACCTGTGAGCGGATTGCGAAGTTCATGACTAAAATTAGCAATGAACGTATTTTTAAAATCTTCTTTTTCCTTCAGGTATTTATTTTTTAATTCTAGTACTTGTGAATTAATCACAGATTCGTTTCTACTTTGCGCTACTTCTTGATAGTATGTGTAGTGGTCGGAAAAGTCGTGAATTATAATTAAAGTAGGTTGCCCGTTGGCAAATGTTTTAAATTCAATATCACAAGTATATTCTTGTGCATCTGTATTTTCAAGATGTACACAAGTAAATTTTATATCATTGTCTTCTTGTATGTCAAAATAAGCCGCAAGACCTTCAAAAAAAGGACTTACGGAGGCAATTTCATCCCCTTTTTTAAGTGAAAACAATACGTCGTCACTTTCTAATACCTTTCCTAGATTATCAATCGTAATAAATTGCGTTCTAGGATGAAAATATTTTCCTCTGTAGGTTTCTAACATCATAATTATTTTACGAGTTCTTTAGCTAAAGCAATAAACATGTCATCTACTTTGTCACCAGTTTTAGCACTTGTAAAAAAGTTAGGTGATACACTGAAGATGTCTTTATTTTCTTTTAAATAGCTTTTCGTAACTAAGTCTGCTTTGTTCCCAACAACTTTGAGGGGCGTGTTAGGATATTGATCGGTTAGATAGGTTATATCGTCTTTAAGGTTTTCAAAAGTTGCTGGGCGAGTTACATCAAAAACGTAAATAAATCCGTGCGTTCCTAATAAATAAGAAGCTCTAGTTTTTCTTATATCATCGTATCCTTCTAAATCCCAAATGATAAGAGAGATAGTCTCGTCAGCGGCAATTTTAATTTCTTTTTTTAAAATATGTACTCCGATGGTTACTTTATAATCAGACGTAAATGTATTTTCGACAAACTGTCGAATTAAGGAAGATTTTCCCACGCCAAAGTGACCAAGTAGGATTATTTTTTTAGAGGCTTTCATTCGTACTAAAGTAGAATTCTAATTCGTTAGTAATGTCTTTTTCTTTGATCTCGCTCAAGTCGTCAAATAAATTCAAAAAGTTATCGGTAAAATTAAAGATAATATCTTGAATTTTATTTTTAAAGATAAGATTATATTCGCCAGAAATCGCAACTGCGATGTAAAAAGATACAAAGTTCTGAATATGAATGTGATACAATTCGTATTCAATCAATTCTAAATTTTGACCTTTTTCATTGAAAGCATCCTCCACAAAACTTTTGATAGCAGTTAGCATACCAGAAATCATATCTTTGTCAATAGTTTCAGTTTTAGCATATTGACCAATTAGCAAGCCAGAATTTTTTTCAATTACAAGTACTTGTTCTACTTGTGATATGGAAGATAACTCACTCAACAACAGTTCTTCTTCTCGTACACCACCAAACCATGATTTGAATTTCCGCTTCCAACTTTTCGCAGAAAAACTATCTTCCAATTGCTTGTTGATGCGCTCTGTTAATAAACTAATTTCTTGCGAAATATACTTTTTAATCATTTTTCCCATAATGGGATACAATGCTTCAACAACCTGATCTTTTGAGTTTTTTATTTGTTCAGCAAGCGCTTCTGTGATGGTAGGACCAAGCGTTTCTGGAATTTCTTCAATAAACTCTTCTAATCGTTGGTCAATAATAGGATCAACTTTATGAGACAGTTTTTTTTGCTCGTTGATAATCTCTTCAAGCGCTTTGATTTTTTTGTGTATTGATTCCGCATACGCACGATCATCCGTGAGTAATAAGTCTTTTAATAACGCTAATTTATCAGCTTCCGTCATAAATACACATACAAATGTCTATTGAAATTTACTCTTTTCCTATCTTTTCTCCAAGATTGATTAACAGTTGTCCTAATTGTCGACGATCTACTTTTTTCTCGTCTAAATCATCCAACTTGTTTTCAATGTTAGATTCCAATTCTGTAATACGAATATTCAGGTCAGTACTTAGATTATCAATGTTTTGAATTAATTCTGATCGGACTTCTTCTATTAAGTTTTCCAATGCCTTCTTCTTGGCAAGGATGTCACTTTTGATATTGTCAAACTCAGAATTATAGGCTTGGATATTTTCTCCAAAAATTAAATTCTTTATCGCTTCAATCTTAGTAGATGGATCAGAAATGCTTGGATTTGTGAGATCAGCATCATTGGTATTTTTACCTTTTGTAGCCATGTAGAAGTATTTTATTATACAAGGGTTCTACAACAAAAGTAACAATTTTTAATAAAGTGAATACTTTTCCTATGAGTTCTTCATGAAGTCCTTTGCTTTTTCTACCATTTTTCTGCTTCCACAAAAAATAGGAACACGCTGATGAAGCTCTGTTGGTTGGATATCCATAATGCGTTGAAAGCCGTCAGAAGCAAGGCCGTTAGCTTGCTCAGCCAAAAACGCCATTGGATTACATTCGTATAACAATCGAAGTTTTCCATTAGGAGCTTTGGAAGTTTGAGGATATATATAAATACCTCCTTTAATTAAATTTCGGTGAAAGTCTGAAACCAATGATCCAATGTACCTTGAAGTATACGGGCGATCTTCTTTTTCTTCTTGACAATATTTTATGTAATTTTTTACACCTTGAGGGAAATGCGCATAGTTTCCTTCGTTGATAGAGTAAATAGAACCTGTTTCAGGAAATTGCATATTTGGATGCGATAAGTAAAATGTACCAATAGCAGGATTTAAAGTAAACCCGTTTACACCATGTCCCGTCGTGTAAACCAACATGGTTGAGGTACCGTAAATTACATAGCCAGCAGCTACTTGTTGGTTTCCTTTTTGAAGAAAATCATCAATTGTTACGGGTGTTCCAACTGGTGTAACTCTTCGGTATACCGAAAAAATTGTTCCAACCGATACATTTACATCAATATTAGAAGAGCCGTCGAGCGGATCAATTAAAACAACATATTTATTTTGGTTATTTTCATCTAAACTATTAATTGCAATAAAGTCATCGTTCTCTTCAGATCCAATTCCGCATACAATATTTCTATTGATTAAAGTTTGAATAAATTTATCATTCGCATATACATCCAGCTTTTGTTGATCTTCACCTTGGATATTTGTTTCTCCAGCAGCACCAATAATATCAACCAATCCGGCTTTGTTTACTTCGTGGTTTACAACTTTTGCTGCCAATCGGATAGAGTTGATTAATCGTGAAAGTTCACCCGAAGAATATTTAAACTCTGCTTGATTTTCAATGATAAATTCTCCTAAGGTTTGATTTTTTTTAGCCATTTTGTATACTTTGTTTCTCAAATCACAAATATCGATAATTTTGTAAAACTATAACGTTTTCGTAAAAATTATAATTTTTGCCTTGTTACCTTTGCGTAAACATTTCAAATTCTATGAACTATACGATTCGAAAAGCGGTTGAAACAGATGTAGATGCTATTTTTCGCTTAATTACTGAACTTGCTATTTTTGAAAAAGAACCTGAGGCTGTAATCATCACACCAGAAATGTTGCGAAATGATGGCTTTGGTAATATTCCTAAATTTCATTGTTTTATTGCAGAAACTCCCGAAAAAGTTGTTGGAATTGCTTTAGTATATATGCGGTATTCAACATGGAAAGGAGAAGTACTTCACTTAGAAGACTTAATTGTAAATGAGGAAGCGCGAGGAAATGGAATAGGAGGAGCTTTGCTAAAAGAAGTAATTATGTATGGGCACGAATTAGGCGTGAAACGTATTGGTTGGGAAGTGTTGGATTGGAATACTCCTGCGATAGAATTTTATGAACATATTGGAGCGAATGTTATGAGAGATTGGCATGTTGTACAATTAGATGAAAAAGGGATTCAAAAATACATAGAAAAAAATAGGTAAGGTTTTATTGTCATTTCATAAAAGGCATGAATATGAAAAGATATGAATGACAAATAAATGCGATTGAAATTATAGAATACAATGAAAATATTCAAATTTGGTGGTGCTTCTGTCAAAGATGCTCAGGGAGTTAAAAACGTAGTTAATGTGTTGCAAACTGTAGGGTATGAAGATACCCTTATCGTTATTTCGGCAATGGGGAAAACTACAAACGCATTAGAAGTGGTCATTAAAAATTACTTCGATAAAAGCAATGAATTACAAGCGTCAATTCAAGAAATTGTCAAGTATCATAATGAAATACTTTTAGAGTTATTTCCTAATGAAAATCACCCAATATTTAAAAAAGTAACAAGTTTTTTTGAAGAACTTAAAGGTTTTTTAGGCAGAAACAAATCGCCTGATTACAATTATGTATACGATCAATTGGTGTCGTTTGGTGAATTGATTTCTACAACCATTGTCAGTGCTTATCTAAATACGGTTTCTATTGAAAACATGTGGCTAGATGTACGCGAAATGATAAAGACCGATGCAAATTATCGTGATGCTAAAGTTAACTGGGAACAAACTCAACAAAATATCAAGCAAAACGTGCAAAAAACTAAGTTGCACATTACCCAAGGATTTTTAGGAAGTGATCCAAATAACTTCACGACAACGTTGGGTAGAGAAGGTTCTGATTATACTGCGGCAATATTTGCCTATTGTTTAAATGCAGAAAGTGTAACCATTTGGAAAGATGTGCCAGGAGTTTTAAATGCTGACCCAAGGTACTTTGAAAATGCGCAATTATTGCATAATATTTCGTATCGCGAAGCAATCGAGCTGGCATTTTATGGAGCTTCAGTAATTCATCCAAAAACATTGCAGCCATTGCAGCGTAAAGAAATTCCGCTATATGTAAAATCTTTTATCAATCCAACCGATAATGGAACTGCTGTGGCAAAAGGAACAGGAATAGAACCTAATATTCCTTGTTTTATTGTAAAAAAGAATCAAGTACTCATTTCTTTGTCATCATTAGATTTTTCATTCATTGTTGAAAATAATATCAGTGAAATTTTTAAGCTGTTGCATGATTGTAAAATGAAAGTAGATGTTATTCAAAATTCAGCCATAAGCTTTTCCGTTTGTGTAGATAATAAATTTAACAATTTAGAAAAATTACTTAGTGCTTTGCGTTCAAAGTTTAAAGTAACGCATTATGAAAATGTATCATTATATACAATTCGACATTTTACAGGTTTGGCAATTGAAACACTTAAAAAAGATAAGGAAATTCTATTAGAGCAACGTGCAGAAAAAACGATTCAGCTAGTTGTTAAATAAAGTCGGGCAAATTAAGGTTGTTTTCCTATATTTGTAATTCGCCTTAAAAAAAATATATGGGATTGGTAACTGCAAAAGAAGTTGCAAAAGCAATCAAATTAGATAAGTACGGTTTCATTGGAACCTTCATTGGTTGGATTCTAATGAAAGTGTTGCGTATCTCCGATTTGAATAAAATTTACGACAAGCATAAACATTTGGATGATCTTGAGTTTTTGAATGCCTTGTTGGACGAATTCCAGATAAAATTTGAAATTCCTGATGAAGATTTAAAACGTCTTCCTAAAGATGGTGCATATATTACGATTTCAAATCATCCGTTAGGAGGAATTGATGGGATTTTGCTGCTAAAACTCATGATTGAACAGCGACCAGATTATAAGATTATTGCTAATTTTTTATTACATCGCATCGATCCGTTGAAGCCGTATGTAATGCCTGTTAATCCTTTTGAAGATCATAAAGAAGCCAAGTCGAGTATTGCAGGATTCAAGCAATCTATTAAGCATTTAAGAGAAGGAAAGCCATTGGGAATTTTTCCTGCTGGAGAAGTTTCAACATATAAAGATGGACGATTGATTGTAGATAAACCTTGGGAAGAAGCGGCGATGAAATTGGTTCAAAAGGCAAAAGTTCCTGTTGTGCCGATCTATTTTCACGCAAAAAACAGTCGTATTTTTTATCGTTTGTCAAAAATTAGCGACACATTCAGAACAGCAAAATTACCTTCTGAGTTATTGACTCAAAAAAACAGAGTAATCAAAGTTCGTATTGGAAAACCAATTCCTGTAAAAGCACAAGATGAGCATGAAAATCTTTCCGATTTTACTGAATTTTTACGCAAAAAAACATACATGCTTTCCAATACTTATGAAAAGCAAAATTTATTGAGTAAAGTTCCTACATCTCTTAAAATTCCTAAACAACCCAAAAAAATAATTACGCCAGTTTCTGCCAAACTTATTGAGCAGGAAGTTCAGGAGTTAACACAAAAGCATCATCTACTAACTAGTAAAAATTACCAAGTATATTTAGCTGAAGCTGCTGAAATTCCAAACGTATTACGTGAGTTAGGACGATTGAGAGAAATTACTTTTCGCGAAATTGGAGAAGGAACAAATCAAGCGATTGATTTAGATCAATTTGATCATTACTATCATCATATGTTTTTATGGGATAGTGATGCAAAATGTATTGTGGGAGCATATAGAATGGGATTAGGAAACCAAATTTATTCTCAATACGGAATTGATGGATTTTATTTACAAGACTTATTTCGTTTTGAACCAGAGTTGCATAAAATGATGAGTGAATCAATCGAAATGGGTAGAGCATTCATCATTAAAGAATATCAACAAAAACCAATGCCGCTATTTTTACTATGGAAAGGAATTGTACATACTACATTGCGCTATCCAGAACATAAATACTTGATTGGTGGTGTAAGTATTAGTAATCAGTTTTCGAACTTCTCTAAATCGTTGATGATTGAATTCATGAAATCTCATTACTATGATCCATACATTGCACAATATATTCATCCTAAAAAAGAATTTAAAGTCAAATTAAAAGATGCTGATAAAGACTTTATTTTTGATGAAACGGAGGCAGATTTGAATAAGTTTGATAAGATTATTGATGAACTTGAGCCAGGGAGTTTGCGTTTGCCAGTATTAATCAAAAAATATGTAAAACAAAATGCTAAAGTAATCGCCTTTAATGTTGATCCATTATTCAATAATGCGGTAGATGGACTTATGTATATTCGTATAGCGGATCTTCCAGAAAGTACAGTAAAACCAGTGATGGAAGAGTTTCAGGCGGAACTAGAACAACGATTAAACGAGCAAGAAGAAGAATAAATCTGAACGCTTCTTTATATAACTACATAAACGTTCATACACGTTAAAAATAGAAAACTACATGAAAATCATTTCGTATAATGTAAACGGAATTCGTGCTGCAATTAAAAAAGGTTTTTTAGAATGGTTGCAACATGCTAGTCCAGATGTGCTTTGTATTCAAGAAACCAAAGCTCATAAAGAACAATTAGATCTTGAAGCTTTTGAAAATGCGGGCTATCCTTATCATTATTGGTACAGTGCGCAAAAAAAAGGATATAGCGGCGTGGCTATACTCTGTAAAGAAAAGCCTAACCATATACAATACGGAACAGGTATAAAATATATGGATGAAGAAGGAAGAAATTTACGTGTTGATTATGATGATATCTCAATAATGAGTATGTATTTGCCATCTGGAACCAATGATGCTCGCTTGAGTTTTAAATTTCAATACATGGACGAAATTAAAGAATATTTAACCAGTTTGAGAGCGGAAATTCCAAACCTTGTAGTTTGTGGAGATTATAATATTTGTCATGAAGAAATTGATATCCACAATCCGAAAATGAAAGGTGTTTCAGGGTTTTTGCCTGAAGAACGTGCTTGGATTGGAAGTTTGATTGATAGTGGTTTTATTGATTCATTTCGTCACCTCAATAAAGAACCACATCACTACAGTTGGTGGAGTTATCGTGCCAATGCGCGGGCAAATAACAAAGGCTGGAGAATTGATTATAACATGGTGGCTGAACCTCTAAAAGAAAATATTACTAGAGCGGCCATTTTGCCTGAAGCAAAACATTCAGATCATTGCCCTATTTTAGTAGAAGTTAGCGTGTAAACTTGTAAAATTTGACATTTCCTTCTACACGTAGATGGTAAGGTATCGATACTCGCTTTTTAAAAATTGTCATTTCTGCGTAAACAAAAGCCTATTTTGTAAAAGAACTTAAACTATTGTCTTTATTCTTAATGTAAAATCATTAAAACTGAAAATGAAATACACAAAAATCCCTCATACCGATATAAAAGTTAGTAAAATTTGCTTAGGAACCATGACATGGGGAAATCAAAACACCGAAGCCGAAGGTCATGAGCAAATGGACTATGCACTAGAGCAAGGAGTAAATTTCTTTGATACTGCAGAGTTGTATCCTGTGCCTGCGACAGCAGAAACCTATGCGGAAACAGAACGTATTATAGGAACATGGTTCAAAAAATCGGGAAACAGAGATAAAATAGTGCTAGCAAGTAAAATTGCAGGACCAGGCGATTACACAGCACATATCAGAACGAATGGGTTTAAACCAGCAGCAATAAAAGATGCAGTAGAACAAAGCTTAAAACGCTTGCAAACAGATTATATAGATTTATATCAATTGCACTGGCCAGAGCGAAATACAAACACATTTGGACAACGTAATTATGAACACGATCCTAATGATGCTTGGGAATATAATTTCCATGTAAGTTTGGCAACTTTAGAGGAATTAATCAAAGAAGGAAAAATTCGTCAAGTAGGAGTTTCTAATGAAACACCTTGGGGAACAATGCGCTATTTGCAAGAAGCCGATAAAGGTTTACCAAGAATGGTTACAATCCAAAATGCATATTCGTTGTTGTGTAGAGGTTTTGAAACAGGTTTGTCTGAAATATCTATGCGTGAAGGAATAGGTTTATTAGCGTATTCACCAATGGCGTTTGGTGTGCTTTCTGGAAAATACTTAGGAGGAAAACAACCTGAAGATGCGCGTTTGACTTTATTTCCACGATTCGCACGTTATAGTAGTGCAGAGGCTACGCAAGCAACGGAACGTTATCAAGTACTGGCGCAGAAGCACGGATTAAGTCTTGCGCAAATGTCGTTGGCATTTGTAAATCAGCAGCCATTTGTGACAGGAAATATTATTGGAGCTACGAAAATGGAACAGCTTAAGGAAAATATAGCGAGTATTGATATCGAATTGTCACAAGAAGTGATTGATGGGATTAATGAAATTCATAGTAGTATTCCGAATCCAGCATCGTAAATAGGTTGTCAATTAGTTGTTTCTGTTGAATTAATTTCAGTAGACTGTAATAGCTTCAGGATTTTTTAGGAGTATAATGCTAAAACAAATGTGCTACTAATTCCTCAATTTGAGAAATCAATACGATGCGAATTTTGGTGTTTTTTAAAGAAATTTTGTTGTGCTTGGAAGCAAAAAAAGTAGTAAAACCGAGTTTTTCAGCTTCCAAAATTCGCTGATCAATTCGATTTACAGGGCGAATTTCTCCAGCGAGACCAATCTCAGCAGCAAAACAATTTGTTTTGGAAATTTCCTCATCTTCATTGCTTGATAAAATAGCAGCTATGACAGCCAAGTCTATTGCGGGGTCATCAATGCTAATTCCTCCTGTGATGTTTAAAAAAACGTCTTTGGCGGCGAGTTTAAATCCAGCTCGTTTTTCCAAAACTGCCAACAACATATTCAATCGTTTGGCATTATAACCAGTCGTACTTCGTTGAGGTGTTCCGTATACAGCAGTGCTAACCAAAGCTTGGATTTCAATCATCAATGGTCGTGCGCCTTCTAAAGTAGCAGCAATTGCCGTTCCGCTGAGTTCGTCAGCATTTTTAGAAATGAGTATTTCGGAAGGATTGCTCACTTCGCGTAAACCATCCGAAAGCATTTCATAAATACCTAATTCAGAAGTTGAACCAAAACGATTTTTTAGTGATCGTAAAATACGATATACATGATTGCGATCGCCTTCAAACTGTAAAACGGTATCAACCATATGTTCTAAAATCTTTGGTCCCGCAATATTTCCATCTTTAGTAATATGACCTATCAAAAAGACAGGAATACCACTTTCTTTGGCAAACTTAATCAGTTCTGTCGTGCATTCTCTAATTTGTGATATACTACCTGCTGACGATTCTATATAATCTGAGTGTAATGTTTGGATAGAGTCTATAATGACAATATCTGGCTTTACTTCGGCAATTTGCTTGAATATATTCTGAGTTTTTGTTTCTGTTAGCACAAAACAATTTGAGTTGTGATGGTGGATGCGCTCCGCGCGCATTTTTATTTGCTTTTGACTTTCTTCTCCAGAAACATAAAGCGTTTTGTATGGTAGCTTTAAAGATATTTGCAATAAAAGTGTGCTTTTTCCAATGCCTGGTTCGCCTCCAAGTAAAATAAGAGATCCAGGAACAATACCGCCTCCCAGAACTCGGTC
This sequence comes from Kordia zhangzhouensis, assembly GCF_001005305.1. Classification (GTDB taxonomy): domain Bacteria; phylum Bacteroidota; class Bacteroidia; order Flavobacteriales; family Flavobacteriaceae; genus Kordia; species Kordia zhangzhouensis. The sequence goes on along the minus strand of NZ_LBMH01000001.1, from coordinate 271,502 downwards.
AAGCTCATAATCTGAAGTAGGTAAGCGTTTTTCATTGGAAGCACTGATTTCATGAATCAAGGTTGGCTTAGCCACTCTTGAGGTGCTTTTTTCTTTTGTTTGCCAATTAATCTTTTCTTCCTTTTGAACAACTTCTTCAACGATTGTATTCCACTGTTTACAAGAAGAACATTGTCCTTGCCATTTAGTAAATTGTGTTCCGCAGTTTTGACAGAAAAAAGAGGTTTTTACTTTTGCCATATTACCACCCGAAATCTTGTTTAAGTTTATCTGCTTTATCAAGCATAAGATCTTTAGTAATAAAATCGATAGGATTCATACTAAACCCATTTTGATACATGCGCAATGCTTTTTTAGGAGCTTCGGTTTTTTCGTAATATTCTCCCATAAAAAAGTGAAATAATGCTGTGTCAGGATATTCTTTTTTTCCAAGTTTTGCCAACAATTTCAAGTCTTCTGTGTTTTTTTCGTCCCTGCGTACAGCAGAATAAATAGCCATAAAATCGTTAACGGTAACGCGTTTTTCAAAGCCAAAAAGATTTTTAATAGTTTCGTATTTATCATTCAAATACAAATAAGGAGAAGTTGTTAAGTTAAGAATTTTTTCCTTGTATTCTTTTACGCTAATAGGGCGATACATTGAAAAAATTTGGCTCATAGCTCTAGGAATTGCTTGTACGGCTAAAGAGTTGTGGTTGGCCTCTGTAAAATCATCGTAATAATAGAAAATATTTTCGTTTTTGAGGTTTTTAAGCGTAGCATTAAATGCTCTAATTTTGGTAGCTGATTTTTTAGTATCTTCTTCTGCTGTGGCTAAGTAATAAAATTTTTTCTTTTCAAATTCTTCCAAACGTTTTGCAATGCGTTCTTCCATTTTTGGAGCGAATGATGGGCTCAAGTTAATGTAGGCGTCAAAAAGAGGAGCTTCTTTCAATAGGTAGTAATTAGCAAAATTTGCTGTTAAATCGTGCCCTATAATCATTTTAAAGTTTGCAGTATTGTAATTTTTTTCCACAAACGGAATCAATTCCATGCCAATGAATTCAAAAAACTGATTTCCTTTGTCTTTGGGTAACCCATTGTCATCATCATATGCTACGTCTTTTTCACGGTCTTCGGTTTTGTATTGGTTTATGCCAACAACAATTGATTCGGGCATTTCGTCCCAATAGCTATAAAAGCGTGTATTGGCAACAACACTTTCAAAGAGATAATGTGCGTCAAGAACAACAATAATTGGATATACTTTTTCTTCAGAATACCCTTCAGGAATGTACAATTGGATATCGCGAGTTTCGTTTAATTTTTTTGAACTGAATTGCTCAACTTTGACTTGTGCTGTTGCTAATGAAAAACTCATAAGCGCAACGAAGAACATTAAAAAATGTTTCATAGTGAAGATAGGTTAGTTTAGAATAGCAAGGTAAAAATTATTTTTTGCTATTGAAAATAGGCAGATAAAGAAATGACAATCCTCCAAGAATAATTATCATTAAAGTTTGTGACGCCCACATAATCCAACCAAAAGCTTCACTGGGAACTTTAGGGATGGCAAAAAGCGTAAAAGCACTAGCAACAGCGATTGGATATAAGCCAATTCCTCCGTTTGTAGCGGCAATGCTAAAGCTTCCAGCGATGAATCCAATGAGAATAGCTCCAGCAGATACTTTTCCATGTAATTCTTCTACAGATAGCATAGTAATGTAGAACATTAAGATGTACATAGCCCAAATGAATAATGTATGAAAAATAAATCCCCATTTATTTTTCATTTTTAAAATGCTTGTGGCGCCTTCATATATTCCCAAAACGAAGTTCTTAATCTTCAGGGCGATTCCTTTTTTTGCCTTTTTAATAAAAATGATGAATGCAATTCCACCAATTACTAGGGCACTAAGTAAAAGGGCAATTTTTGTAGGATCAAACTTTTTCATTAAGATGTTCCAAATAAAATCAAATTGCACAAAAAGCGTGACAATAATCACCAGAAGCATTATGATTAAATCGGCTACACGTTCAGCGACAATCGTTCCAAACCCTTTTTCAAAAGGAACATCTTCATAATTTGTCAATGTTAAAGCTCGTAAAGCTTCTCCAGATCTGGGAATTCCAAGATTGGCTAAATAAGCTATAAAAACAGCCATAACACTGTTTGGATATTTAGGTTTATAGCCTAAAGGGTCTAGCATGTACTGCCAGCGATATGCTCGTGATAAGTGACTTAAAATCCCGCAAAGAACGCCTAATGTTACCCAAGTATAATTGGCGTTTTTAAAATGTTTTATAAGCTCGTCAATAGGTGTTTTTGACAAAGAGTACCAAACTAAAAAAACTCCCAAAAAAAGTGGGAGTATTATTTTTAGTATTTTTATGGTAGATTTTTTCAACTATGTAAGTGTGTTATCTGCTTCGTTAGGGAATACCAATGAAGGTTTGAATTTTTTGGCTTCTTCGATATCCATCATGGCATACGTGATTAATATCAATACATCTCCTTTCGCTACTTTTCGAGCTGCAGCACCATTTAGCGTTATTTCACCACTTCCTCTTGGCCCAGGAATAGCGTACGTTTCAAGGCGTTCACCATTGTTATTGTTTACAATTTGAACTTTTTCTCCCTGAATAATATTAGCAGCGTCCATAAGGTCTTCGTCGATCGTGATGCTTCCGATATAGTTCAAGTCAGCTCCTGTGACTTTTACTCTGTGTATCTTCGATTTTACTACGTGTATTTGCATGGGGCAAAGTTAATGATTTTAAAGTTTTTAATTCAATGCAATATTGTCAATTAGTCGAATGTTTTCGATAAAAGCAGCAATGAATATGCGATATGTTTCGTTTTTTGATTTTCTTTTAACGGTTTTGAGATTTTTGCTATTAGCAATCTCAACATATTCCAGTGTTAAAAGAGGGTGTTTTTCAAACTGCTCTTGAACCCATTCTTTAACTTTAGTAGCACTTTTTGTGCCAAACTTTTCTTTAGCTTTTAAAAGAGTTTGATAGATAAAAGCACTTTCTTTTCTTGCTTCATCAGACAAGCGTTGATTTCGTGAGCTCATAGCAAGTCCAGAAGCTTCTCTGTAAATCTCACTTCCTACTACATTTACTGGAATGTGGTACTTTGAGACAAGCTTTTTGATAATCATTAATTGTTGGAAGTCTTTTTCGCCAAAATAAGCATTGTTAGGAGTAACAATTTCAAAAAGACGCTTTACAATTGTGCCAACACCATCAAAATGTCCAGTTCTAAATTTTCCTTCCATTTCAAACTCGAGTCCATCATAGCTGAAATTTTCGGCTTTAACCTCTTTTTTGTATATATCTTGTACATTTGGAGCATATACATATATATTTTCACCTACCGTTTTTAATAAGTCTACGTCGGCGTCTAATGTTCGAGGGTATTTTTCTAAATCTGAAGAATTGTCAAACTGTGTTGGGTTTACAAAAATACTGACAAATACAATATCATTATCAGTCATTGCGTTCTTTACCAGTGATAAATGTCCTTCGTGTAAGGCACCCATTGTAGGAACAAAACCAATCGTTTTATTTTTCAATTTTAGTGTTTGTACGAATGACTTTACGTCGTTTTGAGTATAAAATGTAGTCATTTTGGAAAAAATTAACAGCGTGCAAACTTAATATATTACTGTTAATCTGCATAATTTTTGTAATTTTGCATGTTTTACGCTGAATCTTAAAATGGAAAAGTATTTTTATGAATAATAAAAGAGTCTTATATGTTTCATCAGAAGTAGTACCTTATTTACCAGAAACGGAAATCTCATCCATGTCGTTTGAGGCTCCTAAAATGGTTAATAGTCAAGGTGGGCAAATTCGAATATTTATGCCGCGCTTCGGAAACATCAACGAGCGAAGACATCAACTACACGAAGTAATTCGTTTATCAGGAATGAATTTAGTAATTAATGATATGGATATGCCACTAATCATTAAAGTAGCTTCCATTCCTAAAGAGAGAATACAAGTATATTTTATTGATAACGAAGAATATTTTAAACGTAAAGCTACGTTTACCGACGAAGATGGAAATTTATTTCCAGATAATGATGAGCGTGCAATCTTCTTTGCTAAAGGAGTAATTGAAACTGTGAAAAAATTAAATTGGGCACCAGATATCATTCATGTTCACGGATGGATGGCTTCTTTATTGCCTTTGTATTTGAGAAAATACTACAAAGACGAACCATTGTTTACAGATAGTAAAATTGTTACTTCTGTATACAAACAAGAGTTTGAAGGAACTTTAGATAATGAAATGCTAAATAAAATCAAATTTGATAATATTGGTAATGGCAACGTAGAGATACTTGCTGAGCCAAACTACTCTAACCTTCTAAAAGTTGCGGTAGATCATTCAGATGCGGTTGTAGTTGCATCTGAAGAAATTCCTACTGATATTCAAGAATATCTCACCAGCCTTGACAAGCCAGTTCTTGAGTATAAAAACAGTGAAGAATTTGCCGAAGCATACACTGATTTTTACAAAACAAAAGTTTTAAATTTAGGTTAACAGATTATTACACTTATGAACAAATTTAAAAAGACACTTGCTAGTGGCTTATTGGTGCTTTTTACAGTGCTTGGCTTTGTTGCTTGCGATGATGATTTTAGTACAATTGGAGATGAAGTTATTGAAAACAATAACTTTTCCACAGAACTGTATGTTGATGCCAAAGTGCGTGCCTACAACAAACGGTTAAATCCTATTCAAACGAATGGACTTCCTGTGTATCAATTAGGTAAAAATGTAGATCCTGTTTATGGTACTACATTTTCTAGTTTAACAGTGCAAGCGAGTTTGATTGATGGATCCGAAAACCCTGAGTTTGGAGATAAAAGTCAAGCAGAGGAAGATGAAGATCTTACTGATTTTGAAGAAAATGAATTGGTAACAGAAGTATGGCTAAACATTCCGTATTTTAGTTCGAGTACAATCAATGATGATGGAGAAACAGAAGTTGAAGTAGATTCATTATATGGAAACATAACGCAGCCTTTTACATTACGTGTTCAAGAGCTTACCTATTATTTGCGTGGAACTGACGAAAATGGTGATCCACAGGCATACTTTTCAGATGAAGATTATTCAGGTTCTTTAGGAGTTACTCTTTTTGAAGATACTGCTTATACAATTGATACAGATCCAATCGAAGTGATTGAGGTAGATGCTAGCGGACAAATTGTGCGCGATGAAAATGATGAGCCAGTTATAGAGGAAACGTTGTCGCCGCGTATTCGAGTGCCACTAGATACCGATTTTTTCCAACAACGTATTATTAATAACGAAGGGAGTATAGATTTATCTAATAATAATGTGTTTAGAGCTTCTGATTTATTCAGAGGAATTCATATTACCGCCGAAAATACAGATGCATTGATGTTATTGGATTTTCAAAATGCTACTATTCAGATTAAATACGTGTATCAAAAAGTAAATACACAAGGAAATGATGACCCTTCAGATGATCAAGTTGAGCCAGAAAAAGCTTTTTTTAATTTAAGTTTATCTTCTGCAAATATTATTAATACGTTTAACACGCCAACTTTTACGCAGGATGTTACTGCAAGTGAAGAAAATCTATTTTTAAAAGGTGGTGAAGGATCTATGTCTGTAATTGAGCTTTTCGGACCAGATACAGATGGAAACGGTATTGCAGATCAGTTGGAAGAAATTCGTGAAAACGGTTGGATTATCAATGATGCAAATTTGGTGTTTTATGTAAATAATACCATTCAGGTTGATAATGCGCAAGATCCACAGCGTATTTACCTTTATAATATGAATGACAATGTTCCTTTGGAAGATTATATTGTTGATCAAACTGTAAACCCTTCTTCTCCATCCTTGTCAAAAGCAATACATGGAGGAATTTTGGAGCGTGATGAAAATGGAAATGCACTTCGTTATAAAATTAGATTAACGGAGCATATGAATAATGTAATACGTAAGGATTCAACTAACGTAACACTTGGGTTGGTTTCTTCTTCAGATATTCGTGTAGCTACGAGTGGGCAAATAAAAACAGGAACATCTCAAAAAGAATTCATTCCTACAGTTTCTAATATGAATCCATTTGGAACTGTTTTGCATGGAAGTACATTGGCAACGCCAGAAGAAAAAAGGTTAAAACTGGAAATATTTTATTCAATACCAGAAAGCAATTAATATCAATAAGTAATAAGAAATTATGTGCGGAATCGTAGGTTATATAGGTCACAGAGAAGCATATCCTGTGGTGCTAAAAGGATTAAAAAGACTTGAGTACAGAGGATATGATAGTGCAGGTGTTGCTATATATGATGGAAAAAACATCAAACTGTCCAAGACTAAAGGAAAAGTTGCCGATTTAGAAGATCGTGTAAAAAAAGAAATCACTGTGGATGGTTCCTTGGCGATTGGGCACACACGATGGGCGACTCACGGAGAGCCAAATGACGTTAACTCTCACCCACATTACTCAAATTCTGGAGATTTGGTAATTATTCATAATGGGATTATAGAAAATTATGATCCTTTAAAACAAGAGTTAAAAAATAGAGGATACACATTTAAATCAGATACAGATACGGAAGTATTAGTAAATCTAATAGAAGATGTAAAGAAAAACGAAAATGTTAAGCTTGGAAAGGCGGTTCAAATTGCTTTAAATCAAGTAGTAGGAGCTTATGCAATTGCTGTTTTTGATAGAAATAAACCAGACGAAATTGTAGTTGCTCGTTTAGGAAGTCCGTTGGTGATTGGTGTAGGTGAGGAAGAATTTTTTATAGCGTCTGATGCTTCTCCTTTTATCGAATACACGAACAATGCAATCTATTTAGAAGATGAAGAAATGGCCATTGTTCGTAGAGGAAAAAAAGTAAAAGTTCGCAAAATCAAAGATGATTCTTTGGTAGATCCATATGTGCAAGAATTGCAATTGAATCTTGAGCAAATTGAAAAAGGTGGTTATGATCACTTTATGCTGAAAGAAATTTATGAGCAGCCGCGTGCAATTTTAGATACCTTCAGAGGAAGAATGCTTTCAAATGAAGGAATTATCCGTATGGCTGGAGTGGATGATAATATTGAGAAATTTTTAAATGCCAATCGAATCCTAATTGTAGCTTGTGGAACATCTTGGCATGCAGGATTGGTAGCAGAATATGTTTTTGAGGAACTAACTAGAACTCCTGTAGAAGTAGAATATGCTTCTGAATTTAGATACAGAAACCCTGTTATCACAGAAAAAGATGTAGTGATTGCTATCTCACAGTCTGGAGAAACAGCAGATACATTGGCAGCAATCAAATTGGCCAAAAGTAAAGGAGCTTTTGTGTTTGGAGTATGTAATGTGGTAGGTTCTTCTATTTCAAGAGAAACACATGCTGGAGCTTATACGCATGCTGGTCCTGAAATTGGTGTAGCTTCAACAAAAGCATTCACCACGCAAATTACTGTATTAACATTAATTGCGCTAAAACTAGCACACAAAAAAGGAACAATATCTACTTCTGAATTTCATACGTACCTATCGGAAATGGATGCTATTCCTGCAAAAGTTGAAAAAACATTGGAATCGGACAATCATGTCAAAACTATTGCAAACATCTATAAAGATGCAACCAATTTCTTGTATTTAGGGCGTGGATTTAACTTTCCAGTGGCACTTGAAGGGGCATTAAAGCTTAAAGAAATCTCTTATATTCATGCGGAAGGATATCCTGCTGCTGAAATGAAACATGGTCCTATTGCTTTAATCGATGAACAAATGCCTGTAGTAGTTATTGCAACGCGTAAAGGGCACTATGATAAGGTGGTAAGTAACATTCAGGAAATAAAATCGAGAAAAGGAAAAATTATTGCTGTTGTTATGCAGGGAGATCAAACCATCAAGAAAATTGCAGATTATGTGATTGAAATTCCTGAAACTTTAGAGTCGTTAACGCCTTTATTAACAACAATTCCTTTACAATTATTGTCATATTATATTGCGGTAATGCGTAATTGTAATGTAGATCAGCCTAGAAACTTGGCAAAATCGGTAACAGTAGAATAACGATAATTTATTAACACTTTTTTTAGAGATACTTCAAAAAAAGTGTATATTGTTCTCATAATAACTAAACCAAAAGACTTATGAGAACCTTTTTATCAATTATGGCGATGTTGGTTTGCGTAGTGATGTGTGCGCAAACCAATGTTAGCGGAAAAGTTGTTGATGAGAATAACCTTCCAATTCCTGGAGCGAATGTTGTCGTTGTAGGTACATCCTCAGGAACAATTACCGATTTTGATGGAAAATTTAAACTTACTACATCGTTACAACCTCCTTTTAAACTTCAGGCTAGTGTTGTAGGATATGAAACTGCTACGGTAGACATTACCTCAAATAATCAAGAAGTAACAATCACTATAAAAGAAGGAACTCAGCTTGATGAGATTGTTCTTTCTGCTTCTAGAACACCTGAAAGGATTAGAGAGTCACCAGTGTCTATTGAGCGCATGGATGCTCGTGAAATTAAAAATGCTGCAGCACCAACGTATTATGATGCTTTAGAAAACCTGAAAGGTGTTGACGTAAATACAAACAGTTTAACGTTTAAATCGGTAAATACTAGAGGTTTTGCTACGTTTGCTAACACGCGTTTTATGCAGTTAGTTGATGGAATGGACAATTCTTCCCCAGCATTAAACTTTGCCTTAGGGAACTTATTAGGAATGTCTGAGTTGGATGTAGCAACTGTAGAATTACTACCAGGAGCTTCTTCTGCATTATATGGAGCAAATGCTTTCAACGGAATTATGTTTATGCGTAGTAAAGATCCGTTCCAAGAGCAAGGAATCAGTTTTTATGCAAAAACAGGAATGACTTCATCTGAAAATGCAGGGGATAACAATTTTGTTGATTTTGGATTAAGAGCGGCACATGCTTTTAATGATAAAATAGCGATGAAGGCTTCGTTCTCCTTTTTAAAAGGGACAGAATGGTTTGCTACAGATTATACCAATTACAATGCTTCAACAGGAGATGCAATTGCAGGAACAAGAGCTTCTGATCCGAACTATAATGGATTAAATATCTATGGAGATGAAGTGTCGACAACCTTAAACTTTGATGCGATTGCTATGACACCAGCAGGAACTTTTGGTTCTTCTGCAGTATCTAGAACAGGTTACGAAGAGCGTAATTTAATGGATTATGATGCGGAAAGTGTGAAAGCTGATTTAGCATTACATTACAAACCTTGGGCTAATGACTTTACTGTAATATGGAATTCTAAATTTGGTAGAGGAAATACAATCTATCAAGGAGCAAATAGATATTCTATCAAGAATTTCTTCATGCAACAGCATAAATTAGAAATTCGCAACGACAATTTCTTTATCAGAGGGTATGTAACAGCAGAAAAAGCTGGAGATTCATACGATACACGTTTTGCTGCAATCAATGTAAATAGAAGATGGAAATCTGACCAGCAATGGTTTACAGAATATGCAACAGGATATTTGGGAGCAATTACAGGGGCAATTCCTGGTGTAACTCCTGGAGATCCTGCGGTAGCACATGCATTTGCTAGAGGATTGGCTGATACAGGACGTTTTGAACCTGGAACGCAGCAATTCAGAAATGCATTAAACAGTGTAACTGCTGATGGAGATTTGTTAACAGGGGCAAAATTCATTGACAACACAAAATTATATCACTCGGATGTGAATTATAACTTTTCTCACTTAATTGATTTTGCTGATATTCAAATAGGAGGTTCGTATAGAGAATATGTGTTAAACTCTGAGGGAACTATCTTTACCGATTATGACGGACCAATTCGTTATGATGAATACGGAGCATATTTACAGGTGCAGAAAAAATTTATGGAAGATAAATTAAAATTCACAGGGTCTATCCGTTATGACAAAGCTCAAAATTTTGATGGAAACTTCTCTCCAAGAGTATCGTTGGTATTTTCTCCTGACGAAGCTAAAAAGCATAATTTTAGAGCTTCTTTCCAAACAGGATTCCGTAACCCAACTACACAAGATCAATACATCGGATTAGATGTAGGAAATGCAATTTTAGTAGGTTCGGCACCTGATAATTTAGCTCGTTACACTACCAGACCAATCACTAATAATTTCCCAGCAGGATTGGAAGCTTTTGGTTTAGATAGAACTGTTACATTAACAGGAAATGATGCGTACAACAATTCATATACATTAGCTTCTTTTCGAGCTTTTGGTGCGAGTGCAGCTGCAGGAGCTCCAAACCCAGCATTGCTACAAAAGGCAAATGTAGAATTTGTAAAGCCAGAAAAAGTATCAGCTTTTGAAGTGGGATATCGTGGAATTGTTTTTGACAATGTTTCTGTAGATGTAAGTGCATACTATAACCAATACAAAGATTTCATTGCGAACAGAACTGTAATTGTTCCAAATTATGGTAATGTAGATTTATCTGATATTACAGATTTAACTCCAGTTGGTGGAGGACCAACACCAAATGCGTTAATAGCAGCGGCAAATGGTGATTTTACTCCTTTCCAATTATACTCTAACTCGAATGCAGATATCAGCTCTTATGGTGCTGCAATAGGAATCAACACAAAAGTATTTGATGACTTTGATTTCGGAATTAACTATACATATGCAAAATTAGATTTTGATCAAGCAAGTGATCCTGATTTCGAAACAAACTTCAATACACCAGAACACAGAGTAAAAGCTTCATTTGGAAATGCAAATTTATTCAACAACTTTGGATTTAATGTTAATTGGAGATGGAACGATGCTTTTATGTGGGAATCTACTTTTGCAGACGGAATGGTAACAGCACGTTCTATATTTGATGCGCAGATTAACTATCGCTATAAAAAATCTACTTTCAAGCTAGGAGCGGCAAACGTTCTTGGGCATGAGTACGAAAGTGCTCCAGGAGTTGGTACTATTGGTTCTCAATACTACATTTCATGGATAATCAACTAATAGAAATATAATAATAATGAAAAAGCTGCCATTTGGCAGCTTTTTTTTATGAACAATACAGCGTAAACTGTTTACTATTGTTTCCTTATTCTGATTAGCATTGTGCAGTTGCACAGTCACATGCTGAATAATCAGATGGACGAGAAAAGCAAATAGGCTTTACAATGATAGATGGACATTCAAAAACGTTTGTAACTAGAGTTCCACCAACTAATTCGTTTGTGTCAAAGTTAGAAATTGATTTTTTGTTTAAGTTTAACGATTTAAGATTTCTTTTTTTCATAATGTATGATTTCTAAAATAATATTAAAAGTGAACACTTAAAGACGCTCACTAATACGTCTATTCTTCGCGAAAGAATATTGTTTAAAAAACATCAGTTTTAATAGGTAATGATGCTTTTTGTTTCGGTTTTAATGTTTTTTATATAAAATGCTTGTTTGATATTGAATTCAAGAAGAGAAAAATATTTTTTGTACAAAGTGAAATCATAAAAGAAGTCTTGTAAAAATGTGTTTACAAACATCGTGTTTTTATATTTCGATATACAATATAAAGTCCCCATATCTTATAGTTCAAAAAAAAGAGATTTGTTACCCAATATTTTTCTATTTTTTTGAAAAAATAAATAAAAAACAAGATGAGGTTGATTGTGAGATATTTATATATTGAAAGATAAGAGCAAAAAAAATGCGAACTCGAGTTCGCATTTTATAGAAGTTTATTGGTTTATCCTTTCTTGAATACACAGCAATTAGAAAAGACTGGACTAGAAGTTTCTCCTCCTTTTATTTTTTCAACATTCAAGTTAGAAATTGACTTTTTGTTTAAGTGTAAAGATGCAATACTTCTTTTTTTCATAATTTTTGAATTAGTATGTTATTTTTCGATTCTGTACAAGAATCCCCCATAATTTATAGTTCAAAAAAAATGATTTTGTTACCCTATATTTTTCACTTTTTTTTAAAAATAAAAAGGTAAAGTTTAATTTTTTAAGGTCTTAAATCGTACTCTGAAGATGCTTTCTTTTTCTATAAATAAATACTAATAGTAATAGCGCACCCAAAACAATACCGATAATCCAGTACGTGTAATTGAATAATGAGAATACAATAGGTTGCGTGTCTCCTAGCACATAAAAACTTCCCCAATAAAAAGGAGCATTGGTAAACGAATCTGTTTGTGCTAAAAAATCAATTTTTGCTTGTTGTAAAGCTTTGTGTTTAGGCAATCCAGCTTTGATATGCTTGTAGAAATAACGCATAAATTCAGGAGTCGTTTTATCTGAAATTTCCCATCGACTCAACAATAAACTTTTGGCGCCTGCATATTGAAAAGCATTTCCTAAACTTTGAATGCCTTCCGCTTTGTTGACTTTTCCGTTTCCTGTATTGCAAGCACTTAAAACCACCAAACTAGCAGGAATATGAAGATTGTACAATTCATGCACAAATAAGGTGTCATCTTCTTCATCGCTTCCTTTAGAAAAATAGATTTTCAAATTATTGGAATTTTGGTTGTCAATATCACCGTGAAGCGCTAAGTGAATAATTTTAAACTTTGCGGCTTGTTCCTTAAAATTTGCTTCATTTGCCTTTGTTCCGTAAAAATAGGAGCCTTCTAAAATTTTTGAAATCTCAGCAATTTCTTTTCGTGTGCCTGGCAAATCTATTTGAGAGTTTCGCAAATCTGATAATGAAATTGCAGAAGAAACCACATGAATACTGTCTCTGCTGGTAAATGAAAATGCAATACAATCATTTTGTATGCTTTTAACATTCTTACTTTCAGTACTTTCAAACAATAAGCTTGCAGAATTTGCATAACTAATCGCGTAGTCGTGCAAAAGATAAGCATCTGTATTTGACTCTTGGGTTAGCAATAGGTCAAACTGTAAATGCCAAAGTGATTCATCAGGAATGATAAGAAGTTCGTCGCCAACAAAATAATTCCGAATAGGAGCAAGCAGTTGTTTGTATAAATGCACTGAACGTTCAGTAAATTTTTTAGTGTCTTTTTGTACGATTGCGTTATTGAATTCATTAATTTGATTGTCCAAATCTTCAATTTCCAATTTTTCAACTCGAAACGTATTTTTTGTGACGATAAATACATACAGCATGTTATGGTTTTTAAAAAACTCTAACAAGGTGGTTTGGTCGTTTAATTTTTCTTGAAGATTTTGAAGCGTAATTACACGATCTTCATATTTGAGTTTATAGTACTTTGGCAACGTGTGTTCAATGCTTTTTTCGAGGGAATCTTTTCGTTTGGAAAGATCAAAAAATGCACCTTCTAATGTATATAGTAATATGCTATCAGCGTCTTTTTTGGTAGATTCAACAAGAATTTTAGACTGCAACACTGCAAGTTCGTCGTTGATGTTTTTTTCTAAATTTAAAATATCTTCGTGAAGATGAATTTGGCGCTTTTGTTCTGTGTTTTTCAGCAACGATCGCAATACATACGCTTTGCTTTGTTCTGAAGCTGTAAAAGCAGTTTTTAAAGAAGAATCATCTTGGTATAATTCGTAATGCGCTAACGAAGTGTAAATATTTTTTGCATACAATGCCTTTATCGTTTCCGAAAACTTAATTTTATCTGCATAATTGCGCTTTGATGAACGTGTTAATTTGATAAGAGAAATCGCTTCTGTGTAATATTGAATACTTTCTTCTAAATACTTTTTGTCTTTTGTGTTTTCATAAAGATGTAATAAAATATCCGCTTTCGTTTTTGTGTTTTCTAGCGGCATGTCGGTGTCCACATAGCTTTTAGCAGAAAAACGATTGGTGTCCGTAATTTGCACCAATTGATTGCCTTGAATGGCTTTTTGATTATACGCCAAAGCTTCCTCAAAATTTTGTAATCCAGTATAAATTTTGGCAATATTATTATATATTTTAATGGTGCTTGTATTCTGCGTTCCGTAAATTCGCTCTCTAATCTCCAGCGATTTTTGATAATAATGCAACGCTTGTTGTAAGTCTTCTATTCTATAATTAATGTGTCCAAGATATTCATACAAATACGACACTATTACATAATTTACTTTTGGAGCATTCAAGCTAATGGCAAGCGCTTTTTCAAGATACGGAATTCCGCGTTCGTCTCCGTAAATATTTCCAAGTTGGCTGTACGGAAAAAACATTTTTGGATGTGATGCACCGTAAAAATGTGTGCCTAACTCTAAGGTTTTTTTCGTATGAAATAAGGCTTTTTCAATTAAATTTTGATTAAAATATACCGTGCCAATATTAAAATGAATTCGTACTTGTTCGTCATGATTATCTATACCGTAATTTTGAATGCTTAAACTCAGTGCTTTTTTATAATATTCTAAGCTTTCGCCAAATTCCTCTCTAATCGAATAAATCAATCCTATTTCATTATACACCTTTCCAAAATACGGATGCTCTTTTTCATAAACTTGCTGAGCCAACTGCAATGTTTTTTCAAAATACGACAACGCTTCACCGTTTTCACCTAAATCGTACTTAATCTGCCCTTTCAATTCCATAATATCTGCATGCAAAATGGTGAGCTGAGGCGACTTTTCGGCTGTAATAGAAATAGCAATGTCCAAATTTTCTACTGCTTCGGGCAACTTTCGGTTGGTGTGTAATGCAATAGCATAATTCAAATATGAATTTACCAACGCAAGTTTTTCCTCTTTAAAATGTGTTTGTCGAATTTCCAATGCTTCCAAAGCATTTTTAAGAGCCTCTTTAGGTTTTCCAATAATGCTTTCAATAGTAGCTAAGTTTTCCAAAGCGGTTGCTTTTTCCCTTTTTCCAACCTCTTTTGCTTTTTCACTATATACCAAAGCTTGTTGTGCATACGAATACGATTGCATTAACTGCGATTGCGAAAAAAAGGCTTTTGCTAAGGCATTGTAGGAAGCTGCAATGTGTAGAAAATCTTGCGTTTCTTCTGAAGTCTTCAATGCTTTTTGAAACAGTTGAGTCGCATCGAGATACTTTCCGTAAAACAACAAGTGGTTTCCTTCATTTATATAATCGGAAGCAGTTGCTAGTTTCTCTTGCGCTTGTAAAAAAGTGTTTGTTCCAAATAAAAGGAATGCGCACGCCAAAAAAATAATTTTTCGCATTTATTCTTTAAGTTTAATTTCTTGAGTTGCTTCAGAAGGGAGTTTTAAAAGAAGTGAAGCTTCTTCAGTTTTATGTTGATCCAAAAATATAAGACCGCGATACCATTTTGCAATTTTAGGTGCGGTTGTTGCCACAGAATCTAAAGTTGCCAATGCAGTTTCCGTGTGATGCAATCGATAATGCGCCAACGCACGCATTAGCAAAATATCTTTATATTGATTATTAGTTGTGCGATATGGTTTCAACGTGCTTAACACGCTATCATACTCTTGATGCGAATAATAATACAAAGCTTTTTCTAAAGAAATCTTAACAGTATCCGTAGCATTGCTTCGCAAAGCAAAATCCAATCCTATATTTTTATCCCAAGCTCTTTTTGATGCCGCAGCATAATCAATAGCTGTATTGCTTGAAAAATACCAAAATGCAGAGATACAGAAAATCAACAATAAGGAAGCAACTTTTAAAATAAACGACAAACTAAAAGTGTGTTTTCCTGATGATTTCGAGGCTTGTTGTTTGTGATGTTCAATAGTTTCGGCAATCGTTGTTTTTAATTGTTGAGTTTCTTTGCTCTCAAGTATTTTTTTATAGGCAACTACTCTCGCATTTTTTTCATTGGTTGCAAAACTCCAATAGGAATCACCTAAAACTTCAAATAATTGTTGTTCTAAGATAACATGTTCTTTAAAAGACGCATCAGAAGCCATTCTTGTCATAAAAGAAGTGCGTTCTTTGTCAGAGAGCGTATTTTTTAAAAATTTTTCAATCAATATATCATCTTCGATTTTCATACATCTTTTAAATTATCATAACGATTGTCCTTTTTAATAAGCTCAACCAACCGATTTTTGCACTTAAAGATACGTTGTCTTACGACACTTTCAGAATTATAGTTAAACATACGCATTAAAACATCATACGGAGTTTTTTTAAAAAATAATTGTAGTAGTTGTTTGCAGTTACTGGAGAGCGCTGCTAGTTTTTCAGTAAAAAGATCATGTCTTTCCTGTTCAACAATTGCAAAGGCATTGTCAGTTTCATCAGGTAGATTATTTAGCAATTCTGGGTTATGGGTTATGAGTTTATTGGTATTCAATTCTCTTCGCCATAAATTTTTACATACCATAAAAAAATAGTTCTCAAAAGAGGTATGAATATCAAACGGTTCTTTCTTGTAACGAACAATAAGTTGTAACAATGCTTTTTGAAAAATATCGTCTGCATCGCCCAAGCGGCCATTATTATTCAATACATAACGTTCAATTTTTGGAAAAACTTTTTGGTACAACAAAATAATCTCTTCTTGTTTTCCGTGAGACAGGTTTTCTAAAAAAAGAATCGTTTTTTGTGACATTAGTGGCTATCAATTTTTATCGTTCAAGTATTAAATGAATACTATTAGTAGCGTATCAATGGCTTGATTTTTTTGGGAGGCGAAATATAAAAAGAAAATCATAGATTTTTGGGACAATAGTTTTTAAAATTAAGTGCATTTTATCAATTTAAAAACCCGAGAAGACTTATGAAAATGCGTAGAAACAAAAGGTTTTTAAGTAATTTTGAAAAATCATTACAAAACACTACTTATTTTAATTAATAAAATATATCTTTGCACCGCGAAAAAAGGTCATGTTTTAGTAGAAAAATAGAAAACCGTTTTTCAGTATTTAATAACCTAAACATTAAACACTTAAGTAATGTCAAAAGTTACAGGTAAAGTTGCACAAATTATAGGTCCTGTTGTTGATGTAGAATTCAGCGCTGGGAACGAACTTCCAAGAATTTATGATTCATTAGAAATAGCAAGAGAAGATGGTACTAAATTAGTATTAGAGGTACAATCGCATGTAGGAGAAAACACAGTGCGTACCATTTCTATGGATTCGACAGATGGTCTTAGTAGAGGTACTAATGTATTAACTACAGGAGACTCTATTAAAATGCCTATTGGCGACGATGTATACGGTAGATTATTTAACGTTATCGGAGACGCTATCGACGGATTAGGAGATTTGCCTAGAGATGGAGAAAACGGACTTTCTATTCACAGAGAAGCACCAAAGTTTGAAGATTTATCAACTTCTACAGAAGTTTTATTTACAGGTATCAAAGTAATCGATTTGATTGAGCCTTATGCAAAAGGTGGTAAAATTGGATTATTTGGTGGTGCTGGTGTAGGTAAAACAGTATTAATTCAGGAGTTGATTAACAATATTGCAAAAGGTCACGGTGGACTTTCAGTATTCGCAGGAGTAGGAGAAAGAACACGTGAAGGAAATGACCTTTTACGTGAAATGTTAGAATCTGGAATTATCAAATACGGAGATGATTTCATGCATTCTATGGAAGAAGGTGGATGGGATCTTTCAAAAGTAGATAAAGCTGCGATGAAAGATTCGAAAGCAACTTTCGTATTTGGACAGATGAATGAGCCACCAGGAGCTCGTGCGCGTGTAGCATTATCTGGATTGACCATTGCAGAATATTTCCGTGATGGAGCAGGTGATGGACAAGGAAAAGACGTACTTTTCTTCGTTGACAACATCTTCCGTTTTACACAAGCAGGTTCTGAGGTATCAGCACTTTTAGGACGTATGCCATCAGCGGTAGGATACCAACCTACATTAGCAACTGAAATGGGGGCAATGCAGGAGCGTATTACATCTACTAAAAAAGGTTCTATTACTTCTGTACAAGCGGTATATGTACCTGCGGATGACCTTACCGATCCAGCGCCAGCAACAACGTTTGCCCACTTGGATGCAACAACGGTATTGTCTCGTAAAATTGCAGAGCTTGGTATTTATCCAGCAGTAGATCCATTAGATTCTACTTCTAGGATTTTAACAGCCGAAATTTTAGGAAAAGAGCATTACGACTGTGCGCAACGTGTAAAAGAGTTATTACAACGTTACAAAGAGCTACAAGATATTATTGCGATTCTTGGTATGGAAGAATTATCTGAAGAAGATAAAATGGCGGTAGGACGTGCACGTCGTGTACAACGTTTCTTATCACAACCATTCCACGTTGCAGAGCAATTTACGGGAATTCCAGGAGTATTAGTAGATATTAAAGAAACGATCAAAGGATTCAACATGATTATGGATGGAGAATTAGATCACTTGCCAGAAGCTGCTTTCAACCTTAAAGGAACTATTGAAGAAGCAATTGAAGCTGGAGAGAAAATGCTTGCTGAAGCTTAATAAGTACTGAGAAATGAGGTTATAGCCGTGAAAAGCTGCAAAAACTCATCACTCGTTACTCAATACTAGAAGAATTAATTATGTATTTAGAAATTGTTACACCAGAAGCTACATTATTTAGTTCAGAAGTTGATTCTGTAGCTGTGCCAGGAATTAATGGAGAATTTCAAATGTTGAACAATCACGCACCGATTGTATCTCTTTTGAAAGAAGGAATTGTTAAAATCCATACGCATACACAAAGTCATCTTGAATTGGATGATTTGCATGGTAAAATTGTTCCTCACAATGATGATGATAAAGTTCTGACACTACACATTAATTCTGGAACTGTAGAAATGAAGGATAATAAAGTAATTGTATTGGCTGATTAATTATTAAATCAAGCAAACACGATATAAAGCATCAAACGCACGTTTGGTGCTTTTTTTATGCAACAAATTCAACAATCAAAAAAAATGGACTAATATTTGATGCTATGAAAAGTAGTCTATTTATTTGGAACAAATCAAATTCAATTCGTACATTAACCAATAAAAAATTATAAGTTATGAAACTATCTATCAAACAATTTGTATCATTTGCGGTCTGCATGCTAATCGCTGGAGTTGCTTTTTCTCAATCTGCAAGATCAGCTGTTCAAGCTTCTATGTTTCACAACGATTTAACGCTTCAAGCACAAATGCAAAAAAACTTCAAATCGATTTTAGAGGCAAATATCAACGGAACACCGTACTATGATGACAGTTTTAATTCGGCTAAAATTATGCCGATTGACAAGGTGTATATGATACGCTACAATGCAGCTTTGGATGATATGGAAGTCATTCAAAGTACGGATACACTTATCATGAACAAGAACAATAGAAGTTATGTGATTAAGCAAAATAAAGGGAACATTACCTATAAAATTTTAGAATATGATGAAAGTGATGGCGATCGATTAGGCTATTATGTACAGCTTACTGATGATTCAAAAATAACGCTTTATCGAAAAGATAGAAAGAAGTTTGTAGAAGAGAAAAAAGCTTCCTACAATGGAAATCTTGGAGGTGTTTCTGCTAAATTCAAAAGTGAAAGAAGTGAATTTTTTATCGAAATCGATGGAAGCGGAAGTGCAATCTTAGTGCCTAGAAGAAAGAAAGATGTAATTAAACTATTTCCTGGAAAAGAAAAAGAAGTAGAGAAATTTATCAAAGAAAAAAAGATTAAAACAACAAAAGAAGAAGATTTGATAAAGCTTATAAATTATATCAATACGCTTTAAAAAAAACGATCTTACATTATAAAGAAAAAGATTTGGAAGCATCAAGTAGTACTTGGTGCTTTTTTGTAAATTATAAACTAATAAAGGAATTTCATTAAATGAAAAAAATAGCAAAACGAATAGTTTTATTATTTGTATTACTCATAGTCGCAATTATTTTTTGCAATTTGTATGTTGAAATCATTGCAAAAGAAAAAGTGTATAATGAAGTTTCTGAAATTCCATCAAACAAAGTAGGTTTGTTGTTAGGAACAAGCAAATATCTTAAAAATGGAATGGTAAATTTATTTTACGCATACAGGATTCATGCGGCAGTTCAATTGTATAAAGAAGGAAAAATCGAATACATTTTAGTAAGTGGAGACAATGGAAGTCAATACTATGATGAACCTACTACTTTTAAAGAAGATTTGATTGCGGAAGGAATACCTGAAGATAAAATATTTTTAGACTATGCAGGGTTCAGAACGTTGGACTCTGTAGTGCGTAGTAAAGAAATATTTCAACAAGAAAGTATCACAATAATTTCACAACAGTTTCATAATGAACGAGCAATTGCCATAGCCAATGCTAAAGGAATTAAAGCGATAGGATTCAATGCAAAGGATGTGCGTGGAAACAGCGGAATAAAAGTCAAAATCAGAGAAGTGCTAGCAAGAGTTGCGATGTGTTTAGACCTTGTTATTGGGACACAACCCAAATTTTTAGGGGAAAAAATAACCATACAATAGGCTGGTATTTTACAATCATTTCCATAGAATTATCCCTATTTTTGCGTTATGGAAGGTCAAATAATCATCTCTCAAGAAAAAAGATCAATTACGCATTTAGTCTTTGCGGCATTTTTTTATACGGTGACGATATTTTTAATCGGATGGTTTTTATGGGAATTCAAACTGTCTCTCGAAAGGAATTATGCATTAAGAGAAGTGAATAAACTGGAAATTGCTATATTTTCATTAAGTGCCGCAATTTACTACTCTGTAATTCACACTTTCTACTTCGATTTTGATAAAAAATTATTTAAAAAAGAACGTAAATATGTCTTTGTAAAACTGGGGAAATGGCAAGAATTACCAGCTTTAGAATATATTTCTGTCTTTAAAAAAGAGGCAAGTTTCTATGAGATTAATCTTTGGCATGTTGGAAACAAGCATTTTAAAATATCTCATGCAGAAGAAAAAGAAGAAGCCTTAGCAATAGGAAAACAATTGGCTAAAAAACTAAAAATTGATTTGCTTGATGCAACGGTTGCTAACGATTCAAAATGGATTGAACTTTGAAAATTCCTCAAAAAATATCAGCAAAACTACAACATCGCACGCAAAACAATAGTCTGCGATTACTTTCGATTTCTCAGAATCATGTAGACTTTTCTTCCAATGACTATTTGGGATTTGCGGTTTCAGAAACAATATTTCAAAAAGTGCATCAATATCTAGTAGAAACAAACCTACAGCTAAATGGCGCTACAGGTTCGCGGTTACTTACAGGAAATCACGAATTATATGAAGAAGTTGAAATGCAGCTAAGTAATTTTCATAATGGAGAAGCTGGTTTACTTTTCAATTCTGGATATGATGCTAATATCGGTTTTTTTTCGTCGGTACCGCAACGCGGAGATGTAATTTTGTTTGATGAATACATTCATGCGTCCATTCGAGATGGAATTGGGATGAGCCATGCAAAATCATATAAATTTAAACATAACGATTTAATAGATTTAGAAAAAAAAATTGAAAAAGCACAACAAACACTCACCGAAAATGATGTTATCTATGTAGTGACGGAGTCTGTTTTTTCGATGGATGGAGATTCTCCTGATTTGCATGCTATTGTAAAACTGTGTCATAACAAACAAGTATATCTTGTCGTTGACGAAGCACATGCAATTGGCGTTTTCGGAAAAAAAGGACAAGGTTTATTGCAAGAATTAGCGCTAGAAAAAAAAGTATTTGCAAGAATTTATACGTTTGGCAAAGCTTTAGGCTGTCATGGATCTGTCATTATTGGAAGTAAAGAATTAAAAAACTACTTGGTTAATTTCTCAAGAAGTTTTATCTATACGACGGCTTTGTCACCGCATGCTGTAGCAACAATCAAAATTGCTTACGACGAACTTATACAAACAAAGGCTGTTGCCAAATTACACCAAAACATTCAGGCATTTCAACAAGCTACGAAAGAGCTAAAATTTATTGAGGGAAATGCAGCGATTCATTGTTGTGTGATTGCAGGAAATCAAAAAGTAAAACATATTGCAAAAACACTGCAAAGCAAAGGTTTTGATGTCAAAGCCATTCTGTCGCCAACTGTACCAAAAGGAGCAGAGCGTCTTCGTTTTTGCTTGCATGCATATAATACAAAAGACGAAATACAGAATGTTGTTAACTTATTAAAAGAGAGTTTTATTAACTATGAAGAATGATTTTTACACTGTAGCAGCCTTTGAATATACGGCTGACGCACAAGTCATGAAAGGAAAATTTCAATCCGAAGGAATAGAAGTATTTTTAAAAGATGAACATACTGTAGATGTAGACCCTTTGGTAAGTCATGCAATTGGAGGTGTCAAGTTACAAGTACACTTACAAGACAAAGAAAAAGCTATAGCATTGTACAATGAATTACGTGAATACGAAGTAGACCCTAAAGGACAACGAATAATTTGTCCAGCATGCAATGAAAATCGTGTCTTAATAGCAGCGCCCAAAAAGAGTTTATGGTATTTACTCTTTCCTTTTTTTGAGCCAAAACGTTATGAGTGTGCTAATTGTGGAGAAATTTTCAAATAAAATAGCGAATGCGAAAAAAAATATTTGTGACAGGAATCTCAACTGAAGTTGGAAAAACAGTCGCTTCAGCAATCTTGACAGAAGCGCTCGAAGCAGATTATTGGAAACCAATACAGGCTGGCGATTTAGATAATTCTGATAGTCATAAAATAAAGCGATATATATCCAATTCTACAACGAAGATTCATAAAAACAGCTATGCGTTACATACTCCAATGAGTCCGCATGCTTCTGCAGAAATTGATAATATAACGATTGATATTAATCAGATTCAAGAACCTGTTACTGACAATCATTTGATTATAGAAGGAGCTGGTGGAGTTCTTGTTCCATTAAATGATACAAATACAATTTTGGATATTATCAAGCCAGATTATGAAGTAGTGGTTGTTTCTCGTCATTATTTAGGGAGTATCAATCATACATTATTATCGGTTAATATGCTAAAGGAAAAAGGATACAAGGTTTCTATTATTTTTAGCGGAAAAGAACATCCAACTACAGAAAGTATCATTGAGAAGATGACCAATGTTCCAATCATTGGACGAATTGATGAAGAACCATATATTGATCAAAACGTAATCAGCGAATACGCCGCATTATTCAAAGAAAAACTTACATGAATTTACAAGAAAGAGATAAAAAACATCTTTGGCATCCATTAACGCAGCATAAAACGCATTCAGATCATATTGCGATTACGAAAGCAAAAGGTGCCGTATTATACGATGAAAATGGTCATGAGTACATTGATGGAATTGCTTCATGGTATACATGTGTATATGGGCATTGCAATCCATATATCATTGAAAAAATGCGCTCACAAATGGAAACGCTAGATCATGTTGTATTTACAGGATTTACACATCGACCAGCAATTGAACTTTCCGAAAAACTCATCAGTATATTGCCAGAAAATCAAGAAAAACTTTTCTTTTCAGATAATGGGTCTACGGCAATTGATGTTGCTATCAAAATGGCTTTGCAATATCATTATAACAATAATGAAAAAAGAGGCAAAATTATTGCATTAGAAAATGGTTTTCATGGAGATACCTTTGGAGCAATGTCAGTCTCTGGACTTTCAGTATACAATGGTCCTTTTGAGGAGTTCTTTATAGATGTGTCTAGAATTCCTGTGCCAAATTCAACAAACTTAACTGAAGTCAAGGAGCAATTTATAAAACTCATTAAAGAAGAAAAAGTAGCGGCATTTGTATATGAACCGTTAGTGCAAGGTGCTGCAGCAATGCAAATGCATGAGGCAAAACATATCAACGAAATTCTTAAAATTGCACAAGAGAATAATGTAGTGACTATCGCCGATGAAGTAATGACAGGCTTTGGTAAAACCGGCAAAAACTTTGCGTCAGATTATATTGAGACAAAGCCAAATATTATGTGTCTGTCAAAAGCCTTATCAGCAGGAATGGTTCCAATGGCAATCACGAGTTGCAGTCAAAAAATATATAATGCGTTTTATGCAGATGATATCCAGAAAGGATTCTTTCATGGGCATACATATTCAGGAAATCCCATAGCGTGTAGCGCAGCTCTTGCAGGGATAGAACTGTTAGTGTCTGATGAAATACAACAAAATCTAGTGCGAATTCAGCAATCGCATGAAAGATTTAATGAAGAAATTAAACACCATCCAAAAGTAGCTTCTACACGACAACAAGGACAAATTTTTGCACTTGATCTTAATATACAGATGGAGCGATATGGAAACTTACGCGATCAACTTTTTCAGTCGTTTATGAAAAAGGGAGTGTGTTTACGTCCGCTTGGGAACACAATTTACATTTTGGCACCTTACATCACAACAGATTTACAATTACAAAAAATATATCAAGCAATTAGAGAAACTATTAATGAATTGTAATAACTAAATTATTTATCAATCAAATTAATCTTTTCTTGTGTAGTTTCTACTAAAACAGTAATTGTTTCGTAGTGCCATTGGTCATTTTTCTTATAAGCGACAACATGAAGTGTTGCTTTAGATTTAGAACCTTTCAGAGGAATTTGTAAATCAGCTTCTCCATCATCATTGGAAATAGAAATAGTTCCTTGTAACATACCACTTTGCTCAATAGGCTCTCCAAGTTGTTCTATTATATATGAATCAGTGACTACTTTCTGAAGAGCTTCTGTATACGGAGTAGATTCTTTGATTACGGAAGTAACCATCGTAAAAATACCATAAACTACAATGCTAAATATAACCAGCAAACTCAAACAACCTGTTGGAACAAACCATTTCCAGTTGCGTTGCCACCAATTTTTTCTAGGCTCATGGATTGTATTGTCATATTGCATGGAAAAAGTCTTAAAAAAGTGAATAAGTAAGTATAGACTTAAAGATACTAAAAATTAGAAAACAAAAACCTGAAACAGCTTATCAAATGTTGGTTAATCAATACATTTCTTACGATATTTGTCAACTCAAATTAAAGCTGATATGTTGCATGATTGTATTTCGATAGTAGGGTTAGGATCTTTGTCTCCTTTAGGGAATGAACCTGATAAAATATGGAAACAATATACAAATGACTCTCATTGTTTTACCATTCAAAAGCAGCAACAGCAAGAAGTTTATGTTGCATCACTTTCTAAAGATGCATTGGATGAAATAAGCAATCTAAAAAAAGTAAATACTAAATATAAAAACCTTGATAACAGTGTTTTATATGCTATACTAGCATCGCAAAAGGCAATTAAAAACGCAGGTTGGCTTCCTGAGAGTGACTTTGGAGTGAATATTGGTTCTTCGCGAGGAGCTACGTCACTTTTTGAAAAATATCATGCAGATTTTCTTCAAAATCAATATGCTGAAACATTAAGTTCTCCAACCACAACTTTAGGAAATATCTCATCGTGGGTAGCACACGATTTACAAACGGCAGGACCACAAATATCACATTCAATAACATGTTCAACAGCATTGCATGCCGTATTGAACGGAATTGCGTGGTTGCAGTCTGGAATGACCGATAAATTTTTAGTAGGAGGCAGTGAAGCACCATTAACCCCTTTTACAATTGCCCAAATGCAAGCATTACACATTTATGCTAAAGAAAAAAAGAGCTATCCATGTTTGTCTTTAGATTTGAAAAAAAGGCAAAACACTATGATTTTGGGGGAAGGCGCTGCTTCAATCTGTTTAGAAAAAGGTAGAAAGGAAAATGCACTTGCTTATATCTGTGGAATTGGATATGCTACTGAAACATTACAGCACAATACATCTATTTCAACTAATGGGATATGTTTTGAAAAATCCATGCGTATGGCTTTGGGGAACACTGCTGTAGAAAAAATAGATGCAATTATCTTACATGCACCTGGAACTATAAAAGGAGATCAAGCAGAATATAATGCTATCAAAAAAATATTTTGTAACAAAATTCCAAATCTTACTACGAATAAATGGAAAATAGGGCACACATTTGGAGCTTCTGGAATGTTGAGTATTGAATTGGCAATCCTGATGATGCAACAACAACAACTCGTGTCAATTCCCTATCTTGAAAAAGAAAAACAGCCGAAACAACTAAACAAAATTTTAGTCAACGCGGTAGGATTTGGAGGAAATGCCGTATCGGTATTATTAACCAAAAACGAAAATTCTAATAATAGTAAATAACACATTAAAATCGCATATCATGGGAGATTGGTTTTCAGCATTAACGACTTTTGAAAAATCGTATTGGATTATTGCAGCCATAGCATCGACGATTTTTGTATTTGTTTTAATTACCACTTTTTTGGTAGGTGATACAGATGGTATTGATGGTGATGTAGATGCTGAAATTGAAAACGATACTGGTATTGGGTTTCAGTTTTTTACATTTAAAAATTTGGTAGCGTTCTTTACCATTTTTAGTTGGGCAGGAATTTCATGTATCAATGCAGGTTTTGGAAAAGGTGTAACTATTTTAATATCAGTGTTAGCTGGATTGGTAATGATGTTTGTAATGGCGACCCTTATATACTACATTAACAAACTCGTAAGTAGCGGAACACTCAAACTTGAAAATGCTATAGGAAATGTAGGAGAAGTATATTTAACGATTGGAGCTAATCGTTCTAAAATCGGAAAAGTTCATATCAATGTGCAAGGTGCTTTGCGCGAATTAGAAGCGCTTGCTGATAGTGATGAGGCACTTAAAACAGGAACTGTGGTAAAAGTTATAGACATTACAGGAACAGGAATATTAATCGTTCAACCAATAAACAACACAAATTATGACAAAAGCACTTCTCTTATTGCAAACGCAGAATAGTGGTGATAGTTCAGCGTTAGGCGAAATGTCAGGACTCATTCTGATAATTGCTGCAGGACTCTTTATCTTTTTGCTAATCACGGTATTTATCCGTAGATACAAACGCTGTCCTTCCGACAGAATCTTAGTAGTTTATGGAAAAGTGGGTGGCGGACAATCTGCCAAATGTATTCATGGAGGTGCCGCATTTATTTTACCGGTTATTCAAGATTATGAATACTTAGATTTAACGCCAATTTCCATAGAAGTTAACTTGGTAAATGCGTTAAGTAAACAAAACATTCGTGTCAATGTTCCTTCCCGATTTACCATAGGTATTTCTACGGAACCTGGAATTATGCAAAATGCAGCAGAACGACTTCTTGGATTAGGACAACATGAAATTCAAGAACTGGCACAAGAAATCATTTTTGGACAATTACGTTTGGTAGTTGCTTCTATGGATATTGAAGAAATTAACTCTGATAGAGATAAATTCTTAACAAACATTTCTGAAAGTGTCGAGTCGGAATTAAAAAAAGTGGGTCTTAAATTAATCAACGTAAACATTACAGATATTGTTGACGAGTCAGGCTATATTGAGGCATTAGGTAAAGAAGCTGCGGCACATGCTATCAATGCGGCTCGTAAATCGGTTGCTGAGAAAAACAGAGATGGAGCTATTGGAGAAGCAAACGCATCACAAGATGAACGTACACAAGTAGCAGCAGCCAATGCCAAAGCGGTTGATGGAGAAAACAAAGCAAAAATTGAAGTGGCAAACTCTGATTCCTTGCGTAGACAACGCGAAGCTGAGGCAGAACGTGTGGCAATTGCAGCAGAAAAAGTGCAAGCAGCCAAAGCTTTGGAAGAATCATATGCTGCAGAACGTGAAGCAGAAGAAGCAAGAGCGGAAAGAGAGCGTTCTTCGCAACAAGCAGACATTATCGTTCCTGCAGAAATTGACAAACGTAAAGTAGAAATTGATGCTGAGGCGGAGGCAGAACGCATTCGTAGAAGAGCCAAAGGAGAAGCAGATGCAATTCTTTTCAAAGCGCAAGCAGAAGCACAAGGGTTGTATGAAGTCTTAACCAAGCAAGCACAAGGGTTGGATCAAATAGTTGCTGCTGCTGGAAACAATGCAAAAGATGCGGTATTATTGTTAATTGCCGATAAATTGCCAGAACTGGTTAAAACACAAGCAGAAGCCATCAAAAATATAAAAATTGATAAAGTGACTGTTTGGGAAAATGGCGGAGGAAAAGATGGTAAAACGTCTACATCCAACTTTATCTCAGGCATGTACAAAGCAGTACCACCATTACAAGAAATGTTCAACATGGCAGGAATGGAATTGCCAGAATATTTAAAGGGAAAAGACATTACTGCTAACAATGCAGCTTCAGAAACAACAACTTCAGAAGATTCAGAAGAAAAATAACATAAAAATGTACTGTTAAAAATCCGCATTGTGCGGATTTTTTGATTACTCCAATCCTAAGTATGAATAAAAATAAAATTAGCTACAAAAGAGAGATTCATTTGTTGAGGTACGTTTTTGGTGTGGGATTTTTTTTAGTTGGCGTCATAGCAACGTTTACAGGAAATTTTTTAGGATTAATTTTTTGTGTTGTATCAATCTTATTTTTTATAAAAGAAGGAACAGAAGTAGAGCTAAACAAACGACAATATAGGGCATTTACAGATGTTCTAGGAATTCGTTTTGGGCAATGGGAAGATTTGCCTGAAATAGATTATATTTCAGTGTTCATTGCAACAGAAAGAGCGATTATAAGAGATTTTGTTCATGAAACAGAAATAAAAAATGATGTTATTGTACTAAACTTATTCTACAACGGAAATCATCGCATCAAAGCTTACAATACGAAAGATAAAAAAGATGCGTTTGCTGTAGCAAAACAAATTGCGGATATATTAAAAATTGATATTTTAGATGCAACAGGCACAGAATCTAAATGGATATAACTATTTTTGTCACCAAACTAACTAATTTATGAGCAACATCCGACACAATTGGACGAAAGAAGAAATCATTGCGATTTACAACAAACCAATGATGGAATTGTTATATGAAGCAGCAACTGTACACAGATTACATCATGATCCAAATACAGTGCAAGTATCTACTTTACTATCTATAAAAACGGGTGGCTGTCCTGAGGACTGCGGATACTGTCCGCAAGCAGCACGTTATCATACAGATATTGAAGGAAATGATTTGATGTCTGTTTCTCAAGTAAAAGCGCAAGCATTACGTGCAAAAGCTTCTGGGAGTTCTCGCGTTTGTATGGGAGCAGCATGGAGAAATGTAAAAGATGGGCCAGAGTTTGATCAAGTTTTGGAAATGGTACGTACCATTAACAAATTAGACATGGAAGTTTGCTGTACCTTGGGAATGGTTACCGAAAATCAAGCAAAACGTTTGGCTGAAGCGGGATTGTATGCCTACAATCACAATTTAGATTCTTCGGAAGAATATTATAAAGAAGTTATTTCTACTAGAGGATATGAAGATCGTCTAGAAACAATTGATAATGTTCGTAAAACCAACGTAACTGTTTGTAGTGGAGGTATTATAGGAATGGGCGAGTCTATAGAAGATCGTGCAGGAATGTTGGTTGCATTGGCAACTTTAAACCCTCAACCCGAATCAGTGCCAATAAATGCATTAGTTGCAGTAGAAGGAACGCCATTAGAAAATGAAAAACCAGTGGAAATCTGGGAAATGATTCGTATGGTTGCCACAACTCGAATCGTAATGCCTGAAACACAAGTACGCTTATCTGCTGGAAGAACAAATATGAGCAGAGAAGGACAAGCGATGTGTTTCTTTGCTGGAGCAAATTCAATCTTTGCTGGAGACAAATTACTAACAACGCCAAATCCTGACGTTAATGAAGATATGAAAATGTTTGAGATGCTTGGGTTGAATCCACAAAAACCATTTACAAAAAAAGTGCAGCCACAAACGGTGGAAGCAAAAGACTCTAAATATCAGGCATTAGGAGAAAAACCAAAATGGTCAAGACCAGAACATACTATTGAAAGAAACGAGCAGGCAAAAGAGAAAATGAAAGCGGCTGTGCTAGAGAAAAAGCAATAATGAGTACTATATAAACAACATAAAAGGGCTCAGTAATGAGCTCTTTTTTACTTTACGATTAATTTTACATAACAATTTATTAACTTAGCTAGATAAACGTTAGAATTTTGAAATTGAATCTGCAACAAATTCCAAGAGTTAAAACGATTACAAAAGAAGAATTCATTAAGAATTACTTTAAACCACAAAAGCCAGTGGTTATAGAACGTTTTATTGAAGACTGGCCAGCGTATTCAAAATGGAGTTTGGACTACATGAAAGACATAGCAGGTGATAAAGTTGTGCCATTGTATGATGATAGACCTGTAGATTATAAAGATGGTTTTAACGAGCCACATGCAAAGATGAAAATGTCTGAATATGTGGATTTGCTAAAAAAAGAACCTACAAAGTATCGTATCTTTCTTTGGAATATTCTCAAAGAAGTTCCTTCGTTGCAAAAAGATTTCTCTTATCCTGATTTTGGGTTAAAATTAATGAAATCACTCCCAATGTTGTTTTTTGGAGGCGCAAACTCGCATACGTTTATGCACTACGATATTGATTTGGCAAATATTTTTCATTTTCATTTTGAAGGAAAAAAGCAATGCATTTTATTTGATCAAAAACAAAGCAATTTTCTATATAAAATTCCACATTCTCTTATTGTAAGAGAAGATATTGATTTCTCAAATCCAGACTTTGAAAAATGGCCAGCTTTAAAAAAAGCGGAAGGCTATATAACAGAATTAGAGCATGGAAATATTTTGTATATGCCTGAAGGGTATTGGCACTATATGAAATATGTAACGCCAGGTTTTTCAATGAGTTTACGGTCTATTGCAAAAAAACCTAAGAATCTTGGGAAAGCAATTTATAATGTGTTTATCATGCGTCATTATGACAATTTAATGAGAAAAATAAAAGGACAAAAATGGATTGATTGGAAAAATGAACAAGCAATTGTAAGAACTCATCGAAAAAACCACATTCTTTAGCTATTTTACTAGTTCGTTTATTTTTTCATACACCAAATGGGGTTCCCAACCTCTGTAGAATAAATAATCTGCTATTTTTTTCTTTCGCTTATACGGATTGTCTTCTTTTATAGAATCATTGCGTTTTTTTGCAAGAGTGTCAAGTGTAGTCAAATAAGCATTGTCTTCAATTTCTTGCAATGCAATGTCAATATTGTATTTTGAGATTTCTCTCTGTTTTAATTCCCTAACTATACGTAGCTTCCCCCATTTTTTAATGCGAAATTTTCCTCTGGCAAAACTTTTAGCAAAACGTTCTTCATTCAAAAAATCATCTTTAATTAATTCTGCGATAATCATATCAATTGCATCAGGAATCATGTTCATATTTTGTAATTTTTCGATTACTTCTTTATGACAACGATCTTGATATACGCAAAATTGTTGTATTTTTACAACAGCTTCAGTAAGAGAATACGATTTTTTATGCAAAGTCATTTACAAAAGAATAACTATTTATTTACACGAGCAAAAAATAATCAGTTTTGATTATTAGATAATTATCTAGTATATTAGTAGGTACATTTAAATGTAGTGGTATGAAAAGAAAAATAGCCCCCGTTTTCTTTTTTCTAATGTGTTTTTTGGGACAAGCTCAAATCTTAACATTCGATTTTAACGGACTAGCAGGAAACGAAGCATCTGCAGTATCAAACTTCAATGATGCAAATTTATCAACTTCCACAATTACCAGAGGTAGTGGACTTACAGCCGCTAATAATGGCGACAGGTTTAATGCTACATCATGGGCAACCACTAGTATAGCCAATGCAGTTTCTGGAAATGATTATATGGAATTTACCATAACACCTAATGGTGGTTATGAATTTGATGTAACGACAATGGTTTTCAACGTACAGCGTTCTGGAACAGGACTACGTGGAATTGCCTTGCGAAGTTCTTTAGACGGTTATGCAGCAAATATTGACACAGAAATGGCTATTGCTGATAATACAAGTACTCAGGTCATTACATTTACAGTAAATCAAACTGGAAATACAGCAGCTGTAACGTATAGAATTTATGGTTGGGCAGAAGCTACTGGTGGTTCAGGAGGATTTGAAGGTACTGGGAACGATATAATAGTTAATGGTGCTGTTTCTTCTAGTTGTGTAGATGCTATGGATTTTGTAAATATACAATTCCCTACTACATCGCAAACCATTACTGTTGGAGATAGTTTTACTGTATATGCTCAAGGATACGAGCCTGGAGTTACAGAAGCGGCGGGAGCAGGCGTAGGAGTAGAAGCTTGGATTGGGTACAACACTGTAAATGATGACCCAAGTGTTGGTGCTGGTTGGACATGGGTTGCAGCAACTTTCAATGTACAATCGGGAAACAATGATGAATTTAGCGCAGAAATAGGGTCAAGTTTGCCAACAGGAACCTACTATTATGCAAGCCGTTTTCGACTGAATTCTTGTAATTTTACATATGGTGGTTCTGGCGGAGTTTGGAGTAATGATTCTGTTCAACTTACTGTAAATCCTGATGTAGCTGATTTTTGTAATGTTGATTTTCCTAAATCTGCAACAATAACACAAGGAGCTACTTTTAATGTATATGCACAAATATATGAGCCAGGTATTACCGATGCGGCAGGACAAGGTGCCAATGTAGAAGCTTGGATAGGATATAACACAACAGATAATGATCCACGAACCGATCCAGGTTGGACTTGGGTAGTAGCTTCATACGATTCAGATTCTGGTAATAATGACCAATATACTGCTGAAATTGGTTCAGCATTAACTGCTGGAACATATTACTATGCGAGCCGTTTTAGAATTAATAGTAGCGATTTTACATATGGAGGAATTTTAGCTGACAATATGGGTAGCTTTTGGGATCCGGTTACGTATAATTCAGGAATCCTTACCATAAATGCGCTTACAGCTACCGATATAATGATTACCCAATACTATGAAGGGTCGTCCACAAATAAATGGATAGAAGTAAAAAATGTGAGCGGTGCAATTATTCCTGCAAACACTTATTATATTGTAGTATTAAATAATGCTGATGCGGATAACCCAGCTTCCGCTGATCCATCTAATGCTAGTTCTCCTTCATTCAACAATAATATTTTAATTGCTACAGACATGGCAGTTGACGAAGTACGTCGTTACAAGCATGATACGGCAGTATTGCCAGCCTATGCTTCTCCAGGAGAAGTTGGTTATGATGGAAATCCTACTTTTGAGTTTCCTCTGGGAGCAAGTTTATTTAGTGGAGATGATATTGTTATAATCACGACAACTGTAGACAGTAGTTCTTGGGCTAATAGAGTTGATGTTATTGGAGATGGAACGGTATGGGGTGATCGAAGATGTTTTGTTAGAAATTCATGTGTAGCTTCAGGGCCTTCTATTACTTGGGACATTA
Source organism: Kordia zhangzhouensis (assembly GCF_001005305.1). GTDB lineage: Bacteria > Bacteroidota > Bacteroidia > Flavobacteriales > Flavobacteriaceae > Kordia > Kordia zhangzhouensis. The sequence goes on along the minus strand of NZ_LBMH01000001.1, from coordinate 238,339 downwards.
ATGATTGGGTAGAGTTTACTGATACTGAGGTTGAAAATCCAGTAGCTGGTACAAATCCATATTTAGGAGAGCATGAAGAAGGAATTACAAGTTGGAATGGAAGTGCATGGAGTAATGGCACACCCGATAGATCTCGTATAGTTACTCTGGCAGGAAATTATGATACGAATACCAATGGAGATTTGACGGTTTGTTCTTTAACAGTTAATACGGGAATTACACTAACCATTCCCAGTAATACTTATGTAGATATACAAAATGATTTGACTGTAAATGATACCGGAGTTGTTGATGTAAATCATCAAGGTTCATTGGTTATGGTGGACGATTCAGGAAATGTTACGCTTAATGGAACTGGAATTGTTAATGTGGAGAAAACAACTACTTCGTTTGAGCAATATGACTATACATATTGGTCTTCTCCTATCACTAATGCTAATCTTGGAACAGTATTAAGTGGCTGGCGTTTGGATCATGCATATGATTTTATAGCTGCCAATTTTGAAGATTTGGATGGAGATGAGATTGATGATAACGATGATGCTTGGGCTAACACGTCAGGAACAATGACGTCAGGAGTAGGGTATGCTGTTATGGGGCCGACTTCAGGAAGCTTTCCGCGAACAGAAACGATTACCTTTAGTGGAGCAATCAATAATGGAGTAATAACTGTACCTGTTAGTTTAAGTGCAGATGCAACTGATGCTGATGATGATTGGAACTTTGTAGGAAATCCGTATCCATCAGCTATAAGTGCTGACGATTTTGTGACTTTCAATACAAACATTACAGGAACTCTATATTTTTGGACGCATGTAGATGATGCATCTATTTCAAATCCTGGTCCAGATGCTTATAATTATAGTACAGACGATTATGCTATGTATAATGCTACTGGTGGAGTAGGAACAGGATCCACTAGTGGAAGTTCTGCGCCAACAGGATTTATTGCTTCTGGACAAGGTTTTTTCTTAGAAGCATTGACCGCAGGAACAGTAACTTTTAATAATAGTATGCGTAGTAATGCTCATGATAATACAAATTTTTATAGATCTAGTAATGAGAGTTTAAATGCATCTGAATCTACAGTTGAGCCAGATAGAATTTGGTTAAACTTAACGAATCCTGACGGAGCTTATAGTCAAATATTGATTGGATTTTTTCCTGATGCTACTTTGCAGAAAGATCGATTATACGACGGGATAAGATTAGGAGCGTCTAATTATCTTAAATTTTACTCAAAAGATGCAACTCATCAATATGGAATTCAAGGGCGTCCAGCTTTTACAGGGAGCGATATTGTTCCTTTGGGTTATGATGCTAGCATTTTAGGAGATTTAACTATAAGTATTCATGATCTTGATGGAATTCTTCAAACTACGGATGTTTACTTAAAAGATTTGACATTAAACATCACTCATGACTTAAAGCAATCTGCTTATACATTTACGACAATTGATGGGAGTTTTGCGGATAGATTTCAATTGCAATTTACAAATAGTGCATTACTTGGTATAGAAGAACACGTAATAGGAGCAGATGATTTAATTGTGTACCTCAATTCAAATCAAGAATTAGAAATAAAACAGCGAACTAGAACAGAAATTCAAAAGGTCGAAATATATTCATTAATAGGACAGGCTATTTCCGTAACTACAGACATGAGTAAAAAGATGTCGTTGAGAGATGCTGCCTCAGGTGTGTATATTGTGGTGATTGATACAGAAAAGGGAAGACTCGTTAAGAAAATTACCCGTTAATATAACACATTGTTGGGATGTTATTTTTGTTTCACCTAAGTGTGTAATGCCCTTTTTTATAAAAGACACTCTACTATAGTTCTGTTAAGAAAAGTAAAATAAAGAGTAATATTGTTTTGAAAACAATGCGTATCAATAAAAAAAGCGACCAAACTTGGTCGCTTTTCTTTTAAGTGTAAACTTCATCGTTTTTATCTTTAAAACGATATTCTAAATACGTGTAAGCGTCTCTAGGTAATATTTTTACCCATTTTTTGTGTTCTAAGAACCACTTAAAACGGATTGATGGAAATCCTTTAGTAAGATACGCTGCAATAAACGGATGTGTGTTGAGCGTAATCCCATTGAAGCCTTCTTTTTTGGCTAAAATTCTTTCTAGATCAGCCGTAATTTTGTCAACAAGAACAATTGGAGCTTCCACTTCGCTGCCATTTCCGTTAGGATCTTTCTCTCTTGTTTTAATATTTACTTCTGGTCGTACTCGTTGTCGCGTAATTTGTACCAAGCCAAATTTACTTGGAGGTAATATTTTGTGTTTCGCTCTGTCATCTTTCATTTCTGCCTTCAAATGATCAAACAAAGTTTTTCGGTGTTCTGCATTAGTCATATCTATAAAATCAATCACGATAATTCCTCCCATATCTCGTAATCGAAGCTGTCTTGCTATTTCTTTAGCAGCGATAAGATTGACTTCAAGTGCAGTATCCTCTTGTGTTTTGGCTTTGTTAGAACGATTTCCACTGTTTACATCAATCACATGTAATGCTTCAGTGTGTTCTATTACTAAATAAGCGCCTTTACTCATGGAAACGGTTTTTCCAAAAGAGGTTTTGATTTGTCGTTCTACTCCATATTTTTCGAAGAGTGGAACTTTAGATTGGTACAATTTTACAATAGACTCTTTACTTGGTGCAATTTTTTGCACATAATCTTTAATCTCGTAATAAAGATCTTCATCGTCTACTTGTATTCCTGTGAATGTTTCATTAAAAATGTCTCTTAAAATAGAAGACGCTTTATTCATTTCACTCAATACTTTCGAAGGATGTTCAGCTTTATACAATTTTTTACACATTGTAGACCATTTGGTCAACAAATTTTGTAAGTCTTTGTCCAATTCAGCTACTTTTTTGCCTTCAGCTACTGTACGTACAATAACGCCAAAACCTTTAGGCTTGATACTGAGTACCAAACGTTTTAATCGGTCCTTTTCATCTTTACTTTCAATTTTTTGAGATATAGAAACACGTTCCGAAAATGGAACGAGTACAATATAACGTCCGGCAATAGAAAGTTCAGAACTAATTCTTGGACCTTTGGTTGAAATTGGCTCTTTCACTATTTGAACTAAAATAGATTGATTGGCTTTAACAGCATCCATAATGCTACCATTTTTATCTATATTGGGCTCAAAAGGAAAGTTTTTTAATGTATAATCTTTTAATTTACCTGTGCTTACACGTTTTATAAATTTAAGTAAGGAAGGAAGTTGAGGTCCTAAATCATGGTAATGTAAAAAGGCATCTTTTTCATAGCCTACATTTACAAAAGCTGCATTTAGCCCGGAAACAGGTTTTCTTATTTTGGCAAGAAAAACGTCTCCAACCGCAAAATCATTGTTGTCTTCTTCCTTATGTAATTCTATAAGTTTTCCATCTTTTAGCAAGGCAAAATCAACTTCAGAGGAATTGGATCTAATAATTAATTCTTTATTCACTCTGATTTAATTTTTATCCATACATGAATGTACAGATGGATTAAACAATTTTCTCACAGGTATTGTTTTTACCCAATAAAATATACATACCTCTACGTACACACAAGACAGAAGTGCTTACTAAGTATGTAATTTTTTTTCAAAGAACGTGTTGTTTTAGCTATAAAACAAAGAAGTAGTTTATATAAACTACTTCTTCTTTTTGTGACGATTAGCTCTTCTTCTTTTCTTACGCTTGTGCGTAGCTACCTTGTGTCTTTTTCTTTTTTTACCACTTGGCATAATGCTCTATGTTTTTAATTAATAAATATTTTCTTCAATTACTTTACTTCAACGTTGCTTTTTACTCCTTCTACAAAGACTTTAGCAGGTTTAAATGCAGGAATGTTGTGTGCAGGAATCTTGATAGTAGTATTTTTAGAGATGTTTCTTCCAGTTTTCTCTGCTCTTGTTTTAATAATAAAACTACCAAATCCTCGTAGATAAACATTGTCTCCACTCTCTAAAGAATTCTTTACTTCTTCCATGAAAGTTTCTACAGTTGCCTGTACATCACCTTTTTCCATTCCTAATTTCTCTGAAATCTTTGCTACGATGTCCGCTTTCGTCATTTTAATATATTTTGTTTATTCGTTATAAAATTAAGGGATGCAAATATATAATTAATTAGATAATATTTATATTCTAATTGATTAAAATTTAATGATATAAACATTTATTTTTGCATATTATTCAAAAATCATGAACTTTTCTAAAGAAATTATCCTTTGGTATCGTCAAAATAAACGCGATTTACCTTGGCGAAAAACAAAAGATCCCTATCGTATTTGGCTGTCTGAGATTATGTTACAACAAACACGAGTTGCTCAAGGGTTACCATATTATGAAAAGTTTATAGAAGCATTTCCAACTGTTTTCGACTTAGCAAATGCAGAAGAAACAGAAGTGTTAAAACTTTGGCAAGGACTCGGATACTATTCTCGAGCACGTAATTTACATTACACAGCAAAAGATATAGTGGAAAATTACAACGGTATATTTCCTAGTACATATAAAGAATTGTTACAATTAAAAGGTATTGGCGATTATACGGCTAGTGCTATTGCATCTATTTGCTTTAACGAAGTAACTCCAGTTGTAGATGGAAATGTGTACCGCGTATTGGCGCGTTACTTTAATATAGATATACCTATTAATAGTACAGAAGGTATCAAGGTATTTAAAAAACTAGCCCAAGAAGTAATTGATAAAGAAGATCCGGCAAACTTTAATCAAGCAATTATGGAATTCGGTGCTGTACAATGTAAGCCCCAAAGTCCGTACTGTATAGTATGTCCATTGCATACAAGTTGCGCAGGATTAGAAAAACAACGAGTGAATTCGTTGCCGGTAAAGCTTAGAAAAACAAAAATCAAAAATCGTTGGTTCAATTATTTAGTAGTTGTTTCAGATGAAAAAGAAACACTTTTGGAACAACGTAAAGGAAAAGGGATTTGGCAAGGACTGTATCAATTTCCATTACTAGAAACATCCGAACCTATACAAAATATCGTTTCTTTTGAAGAAAGGATAGAAAAAAAAATACGTATCAAGAAATTTTCTATTACACCATATAATAAGGAGATTAAAGTCCATAAGTTGTCACATCAACATTTGCATACTACATTTTGGATTGTAGAAACCAAGGAAAATTTAAAAAACGGAATACCTTTGCAAACAATTGAAAAATATCCAGTTCCTATTCTAATTGGAAACTTTATTGAAGAATTCAATTTTTAATGGTTTTTTAGTACATTTGATTATACACATAAATTTTTTATATGAGCGGAACACTAAATAAAGTAATGTTGATAGGACATTTGGGCGATGAAGTAAAAATGCATTACTTTGAAGGTGGCGGCTGTATAGGTCGTTTTCCCTTGGCTACAAATGATTCCTACACCAATAAGCAAACAGGTGAACGAGTTGTGAATACTGAATGGCATAATATTGTAGTGCGAAATAAAGCAGCCGAGATTTGTGAAAAATACCTTAGCAAAGGTGATAAAGTATATGTTGAAGGACGTTTGAAGAACAGGCAATGGCAGGGAGAAGATGGAAATACACGATATACAACTGAAATTCAGGTGACTGACTTTACGTTTTTGTCTACAAAACAAGAATCTCAGTCAAATGCAACGGTAAATCCGAGTGCACAACAAGCAGTGCAACCACCAGTACAGCCAATGCAACAATCTGCGCCACAAACTCATAGTGTTGATGATGACGATGATTTGCCATTTTAATCGAAGTTTAACTAATCATTGAGATTTTGGATCCAGAACCCAGTTTATTCCTCATGACCGCGTCCGTTGATGGACTTGTTATTTTTAAGATTATATTTTTCGGTATCTTATTGCTTTGTTCTGCATTAATTTCTGGTGCAGAAGTAGCTCTATTTTCCCTATCACAAACCGAAGTTAATGAAGCTTCCGATTCGGAGGTTGTACGCTTACGCTTAGCTGCAAGGCTTCTTCGTAATCCCAAAAAATTACTTGCAACAATTCTAGTTGCTAATAACTTTATCAATATTGCTACAGTTTTGTTATTTGCATCAATTAGTGATGTATTCTTTTCTGGAATTAGAGTCAATTGGATACGTTTGGTAATTGAAGTTGGAGTAGTCACCTTTCTGATTTTGCTTTTTGGAGAAATTCTACCAAAAGTATATGCGAGTCGAAATAAGCATAAATTTTCTGAAATGATGGCTTATCCCTTAATGGTTTTAGATAAACTATTTTCTCCATTAAGTGTGCCAATGAGCTTTATTTCGGAGTTAATTCAAAAAAAATTAGGAAAACAACGTTCTAACTTTTCTGTAGATCAATTATCACAAGCACTAGAATTAACTTCAGAAGATGAAACAACCAAAGAGGAACAAAAAATTTTACAAGGAATTGTTTCTTTTGGAAATACCGATACCAAACAGGTAATGCAGCCAAGAATGGACATTTTTGCGCTCAAGGAAGATATGATTTTCGAAGATGTGTTAAAAGAAATTACTAAAAATGGCTATTCTCGAATTCCTGTCTATAAAGAAAGTCTAGATGAAATTTCAGGGGTTTTGTATGTAAAAGACCTGATTCGACATATAGATGCCAAAAATTTTGAATGGACTCAGCTTTTAAGAGATGCTTATTTTGTGCCTGAAAATAAAAAGCTTGACGACTTGTTACGTGAATTTCAAGATAAAAAAATTCATCTAGCAATTGTGGTTGATGAATATGGCGGTACTTCGGGATTGGTTTCTCTTGAAGATGTGATTGAAGAAATTGTAGGTGATATAAGTGATGAATTTGACGATGAAGATGTGCATTTTTCAAAAATTGATGATAAAAACTTTGTTTTTGAAGGGAAAACAAACTTAAAAGATTTTTACAAAATCATAGGTTTGGAAGATAATACCGAATTTGAAAATCAAAAAGGAGAATCGGAGACTATTGCTGGTTTTGTTCTTGAAATTTTTAGAGGTTTTCCAAAAGTGAAAGACAAAATAAACTTTGGTAATTATACGTTTACAGTAGAAGTAATCGATAACAAACGATTAAAACAAGTAAAAGTTACACTCAAAGAATGACCTTTTTAAAATATATTCTATCAGCATTACTTATTTGTGTTTTATTAATTTCTTGTGGAGATGAAGTGTTGCCGAAACCTAAAGGTTTTTTGCGATTGGAATTTCCAGAAGCATTGTATGCAAAAGTGCAGTCAGATTGTCCTTATACATTTGAAAAAAATCAAATCGCGGTGATTAATCCAAAGCAAAATTGTTGGATAAATTTAGACTATCCCGCTTTAAAAGGAACATTGCATTTGTCATATGTGCCAGTTAATGGAAACTTAAGGCAATTATTAGAAGATGTGCAAAAACTCACGTATGAGCACGCCGTAAAAGCAGATGCTATTGAGCCAACTGTTTATGAAAATGCGGCTCAAAATGTATATGGAATGGTGTATGAAGTAGAAGGAAATGCAGCTTCACAAGCTCAATTTTATGTTACAGACAGTACTAAACACTTTTTAACAGGTTCTTTGTATTTTAATGTAAAGCCTAATTACGATTCTATTTATCCAGCAGTCATTTATATCAAAAAAGATATACGAACACTCATAGAATCGTTGCAATGGAAAGAGTAATTAAATAGTTTACTAGCTATAAAAAAACCCTCAACTTACATTAGTTGAGGGTTTTTAATTTTTGAATAAATTTCTTTACGCTTTTTTGGCACAACATGCTTTTTTGCAATCTTTCGCACACGCCATTTTTTCTTCTTCTTTCTTCGTGCAGCATTCTTTTTTACAATCTGATGGACAAGCTTTCTCAAAAGAGTCCACATTTTTCATGTCAGAAACTTTATAATCGCCAGGAACTTCAGAAACGGTTTGTATTAGCGCATCAAAATTTACTTTTTCTTCGTTATACTCAACCATAGCTAGTTTTTGGTCAAAGTCTACTTTGGCAGATTTTACACCTTCCATAGCAGCTAATTTGCCTTCAATGCGTTTTGCACAACCAACAGCGCAAGTCATGCCATCTATTTTAAATTGTGCTTTGTGATAATTGGCAGCAACTTCTTTTGTAGTAGCTTCTTGCGTTTCAGTTGTTACACCAGTATCAACAGTAATTGTTTTTGGTGTTGCGCTATCTTTACAGCTTACGATTGCAATTGCCATTGCGCAAATACATAATATTTTTTTCATACTAATTTTAATCAAAGAGTTCATATAATTTTCGCTTATAAGCATATCACAAAATTAAAGAATTATGAACTAAATATTAGAAATAATTGTCGGACTTTTGCAGGTATTTACATAAAACGGTTATGGATCACGCAAAATTAAAATGGGTATACTTAGTTGTTTTGTCTTTAATTTGGGGAAGTTCGTTTATTCTTATTGAACAAGGAATTAAAGGACTGACATCTGTTCAAGTTGGCGCTTTACGACTTACTATAACCGCAATTATTTTATTTTCTATTGGAATTCAAAAAGTAAAACTTATAAAGAAAGAGCATTGGAAGTGGATCTTTTTAACATCGCTTGCGGGTTCGTTTTTTCCTGTATTTCTGTTTGCTTTTGCGCAAGAACAATTGGATAGTGCTGTAGCAAGTATGTTAAATTCATTGACACCTTTATATACTGTTATTTTTGGAATTATACTGTTTGGAGTACAGACAACCAAACGTCAAATTTTAGGTGTGTTGATTGGTTTAGTTGGTGCATTAGTGTTAATATTTGCGGGTACTAACTTTAACCCAAATCAAAACTATTGGTACAGTATTTTTATCGCATTGGCGACTATTGGTTATGGATTGAATGTGAATATGGTGAAGAAATATTTGAATGATTTAAATGCACTTGCTATTGTTGTGGGAAATTTTGTTTTTTTAATTATCCCTGCATTAATCATTTTAGCATGGACAGGTTTTTTTAGCACCATTTTTGAAAACAGGGAAATGCAGATTTCTTTAGGATATGTAGCCATTTTATCATTATTTGGAACAGCTATTGCAAAAGTAATTTATAATCGGTTGGTACAAATTTCAAGTCCGGTATTTGCTTCTTCGGTAACATACACTATGCCTGTTGTAGCTATTTTTTGGGGAATTTTAGATGGAGAAGAATTAAGTTTATATCAACTCCTAGGAGGAATTATTATTTTGATAGGAGTGTATTTAGTAAATAAACGCTTGAAGAAAAAATAGTGGAATATAAAAAACCCGAAAGCCAAAACTTTCGGGTTTTATCTTTTTAAAAAAGAAAAATCTATTGGAAATCTTCTTTTTTTAATGGTTTGTTTACGTTTACAGAAATGGTTTTAAATTCAATTTTTTGTCCAGCCATTGGCACAACCATTTCATATGGAAATTTAATTCCATCAACTTCTTTGTAATCTCCATAAGTTGTTTCTTGTACAACTTCTTGTCCTCCAGGGCCTTTTGCTGTTTCTGCTTTTTTAACCTTTAATCCAGAAGTGGTGTCGTAATAGTTTGTTACTTTTTCACCTGAAGATTTTTCTACCTCAACTACATAGGCATCTTTTCCTTCTACAGATTCAATACCTTTTAATGTTAGTTTGCTATCACTGTAATTTAGTTCAGGGAATAATCCTTTTCTAGCTTTCATTTCGTCAATCATTTCTGCAGGCATGTCTCTTTTTTGTCCTTGTTGTGACATGTATCCTTTTTCGCCATCAAAAGCTTGTTTAAATACAGATCCCATTCCTACCATGCTCACATCAGTCATCATCATATTAGGACTTTTTTGCTTTAAAGTAGTAATCATAGACATTCCTTGAAAGGAAGCTTCCATTTCTTGAACAGTGGTAGTTACTTGCATTAATTTCTCTTTACCTCCAATTGCATTGATATAATTGTCAATCACAGTTTGAGCAGTTACGCCAGCAGGAATTGGTTTTTTGAAAACAGGTTTTTCTGTTGGTTCCCCAAATTCGTTGAAATATTTTACAGGAATCTTTTTTCCATCAAAAGTTAAATTTTCTAGTGCACCAATAACTTCGCTACCTTTTCCTGTAACCACAATACGTAAGTTATCTTTTTGGAAATATTTTTGAGCAGCACGCAATACATCTTCTTTTGTTACTGCTTCTATTTTTTCTAGATAAGTTTCGTAGAAGTTGGCAGGAAGATCTTCTGTAATAATATTTAAAGCATAATTAGCAATGGTTGACGGGCGCTCAACTCCAGTGACAAAACGACCAACATATTTTGCTTTTACATTTTTTAATTCTTCATCTGAAACCAGTTCAGTAGTAATCTTTTTGATTTCTTTTAAAATTTCTACTACAGCGCTATCTGTTACAGCATTACGAACACTAGCAGTAGCTTTAAAAGTTGAAATTGTTTTTCTGTTGTCTCCAATGCTTGAATACGAACCGTAAGTGAATTTTTTATCTTCACGTAAGTTGTTGAATAAGCGGGCTTCTCCACCACCACCTAAGATGTTGTTTGCAATCAATACAGGGAAATAATCTTCGTCTTTCATGGTTAATTTTACAGTGTTTTGAACACTCAATTCAGACTGAACAGCATTATCCGCATTGATAAAGTTAACCTCTGTACTGGTAGCATTTTTTGCCGTATCATAAGTATCTGCTACAATTGTGCCTTTTTCCCAATTTTTGAAAAGTTTCTTAACTAACTTTTTAACATCTTTAGTTTTAACATCTCCAATAATGATTAAATATGCATTATTTGGTCTAAAATACTTGTTGTGAAAAGCTTTAACATCTTCTAGTGTTACATTGTTTACGGTTTCTTCAGTAATAAACTCTCCGTATGGGTGATTTGCTCCGTAGGCTAAAACTGATTGTACTCTGCCTGCGATAGCACCTACATTTTTCTTTTGTGACTTTAGATTTTCTAAAATTTTAGCTCGTTCGCTTTCAAGTTCTTCTTGCGTAAAGTTTGGATTTAAAGCTCCATCAGCCATTAATTCCATAATTCGTGGAAAGTATTTGGATAGCGAGCTTGCAAAAGCACTTTGCGAACCAAAATTTAATGACGCTCCTAAATAGTCAACTTCTTCATTAAAAGCATCTTTTGAAATTGAGGTAGAGCCACTTCCTAGCAATGAACTTACCAAACTTGTAAGTCCAGCTTTATTACCTTCTACAATTAGTGGGTTATCAATTGTAAGCGTTGCTGATACTCGTGGTAATTTATTATTTTCTACTACCAATACGGTCAATCCATTTTTTAATGTAAAGGTATTTGGTTTTCCAATGTTAACTTTGGGTGCAGGTCCTGGTTTTGGTTGTTGAGACCTGTCTATTTGTGCTTGCATCGTTAGTGAAGTTACAAACAATACAAGAAGTGAAATTATTTTTGTTTTCATGCGATTTTTATTTTTTTTCTGTTTTTTCAGCAGGTTTGTATTCTAAAATTAAACGTTGGTTTGGTTTCAAATACTTGTTAGCTACTTCTCTAATTTCTTCTCTAGTGATTGATCTGTAAATATCAATTTCTGTATTAATCAAATTCGTATTTCCGTACATTACATTGTAACGAGCTAAAGAGTTAGCAATTCCTTGAACACTCGAATTTGAGTTTACAAAATTGTTTTCAAATTTATTTTGAAGTTTTTGGTAATCTTTCTCAGAAATCAATTCTGTTTGAAGCTTTTTGATTTCGTCGTCCATTTCCACTTTTAAGTCTTCCAAGGTATTTTCTCCTAAAGGAAGTGCAAATAAAGCATAGGTGCCGTAATCTTTTTGGCTAAAGTTTACAGCTTGTACAGCTAATGCCATTTTTTTATCATCTACCAATCGCTTGTATAGTTTAGAGCTTTTTCCGTTGCTTAAGTACGTAGAAATCATATCTAATACGCGCGCATCTCTCGTTGTAAATGAAGGAGTTCTGTACGCAGCGATGATTGCAGGAATTTGAATATTCGAGTCAAAATATTCTACTTTAAACTCTTCTGTAATTGGATCTTCTTTAGGAAAATTACGAACAATCTCTTCTCCTTTAGGAATAGGGCCGAAGTAATCTTTAATCATTTTTTTAGTTTTTGCGATATCTATATCGCCAGCTACAACTAAAGTCGCATTATTTGGAACGTAGAATTTCTTAAAATACGCTTTGAACTCATCTAAAGTTGCTGCGTCTAAGTGTTCCATTTCCCCAATGTTTTTGTATTTGTATGGGTGTTTTTTGAAGATATTTTCATTCACGACAAACAATAATTGCCCATAGGGTTGATTGTCATAACGTTGTCTCTTTTCTTCTTTTACGACTTCACTTTGGGTGTCCACACCTATTTGGTTGATTACGGGATGCATCATGCGTTCAGATTCCATCCACAATCCTAACTCTAAATTATTTGACGGAAACACTTCATAGTAATAAGTTCTATCTTGCGATGTGTTTGCATTGTTACTTCCTCCGTTGGAAGAGACAATTTTGAACCATTGTCCGCGATCAATATTTTCGGTGCCTTCAAATAAAAGATGCTCAAAGAAGTGAGCAAATCCAGTACGCTCTGGGTTGTTGTTTCCTCCTAAATCTTTTCCTCCAACGTCGTACATTACTGAAGTTGTGACTACAGGAGCAGAATTGTCTTGGTGAAGAATGACATGTAGACCATTATCTAAATCATATTCTTCAAATTTAACTTCTTGAGCTTGGGAAATAAATCCGAAAAGCAATAAAGAAGCTACTGAAAATAATCTTTTTTTCATTGCATTAAACTTTTTTTGACTTTACGTTATTTTACATAGGACGCAAGTTCTATAAAATTGTTACACCTTACAAGATTTATTGAAACTTTACAATAACTTTAATAGGTATTTTGGTTTTCTTGCTTCGCTTTTCGTCAAATAATTAGTATTTTTATAAGAGACTAATCCCAAAAAAAAATAATCATGGAAAGCAGATCTGTAAAATATGGAGTTTTTATTGCGGTAGGATTAATCGCCTATTTTTTACTTGTAAAATTGATTGGAATGCATGAAAATCCGTGGTTTCGAATATTTAATGGGTTTATTGTAGGCTATGGAATTTTCAAAGTAATAAAAGAGACAAAATATGCGAATGGGCGTAATTTTAACTATTTTGATGGTTTTAAAGCTGGACTGATTGCTGGATTTATAGCAACAATAGTATTTACACTATTTATGGCAGTTTACATATTTCATCTTAATCCTGAATTTGCTGAACGGATTATGGAAACAGGATTGGATAAATATTCTGAAGAACCAGGTCTTTTATTGTTTGTTATTATACTAGAAGGATTCGCTTCTGCGGTGATTTTGAGTCTGTTATTTATGCAAAAATTTAAACCAAGTAACAACATTAAACAGAAAGACTTATAGAAGTGTTTGTAGATTAATTAATTAGATGTATATTTGCATCCATTTTTGAATAAAATATAATTAATTAAACGATACGCTATGTATGCAATTGTAGAGATAGCAGGGCAGCAATTCAAGGTTGCGAAAGATCAAAAAGTATTTGTTCATCGTTTAGCTACAGAAGAAGGAAAGCAAGTGACTTTCGATAATGTTCTTTTGTTAGATGATAACGGACAAGTTACAATTGGCGCCCCAGCTATAAACGGAGCCGCAGTAGAGGCTAAAGTTTTAAAACACCTTAAAGGTGATAAAGTGATTGTTTTCAAAAAGAAAAGACGTAAAGGTTACCGTGTAAAAAATGGTCACCGTCAGTCATTAACTGAAATTGTAATTGAAAACATTGTTGCTTCTGGAGCTAAAAAAGCTGAACCAAAGAAGGAAGCAAAAAAAGAAGATGCGAAGCCAGTGGCAAAAAAAGCATCTAATAAAGGAGGAGATGATTTAAAAAAGATTGAAGGAATTGGTCCAAAAATCGCTTCTACTTTAAATGAAGCAGGTATCACAACGTATGCTGATTTAGCAAAAACGGATGCTGCTAAAATTTCTGAAATCATTGCAGATGTTCGTGGTAATCACGTAACTGACACTTGGCCAAAACAAGCACAATTAGCTGCTGATGGAAAGTGGGATGAATTGAAGAAATGGCAAGACGAATTAGATGGTGGGAAAGCATAATTGCTAAATCACTGAAGTATAACAAAATAAAACCTTACGAAGATGGCTCACAAAAAAGGAGTTGGTAGTTCGAAAAACGGTAGAGAATCAGAATCGAAACGATTAGGAGTTAAGATTTTTGGTGGACAAGCAGCAATTGCTGGAAATATCATCGTTAGACAAAGAGGTACAACTCACAACCCAGGAGAAAATGTATATATGGGAAAAGACCATACATTACATGCTAAAGTAGACGGTATTGTGAAATTCACAAAGAAAGCAAACAACAGATCTTACGTATCTATCGAACCTTTCGAAGCATAAGTAAAATCTTTGCAACAACTAAAAAAAGCCTGAACATTTGTTCAGGCTTTTTTATTGTTTTGTCATTTTATAAGCAAACCCTTGGTTGTTTTCTCCTAAAACATATACTTGAAGTTCTTTTTCATTTAACTTTTTATACTGGATTTTTTTAGGAAAATCATGAGAAAGGTTTTCAAACGATACCAATGAATCTACGCGCTGATTTAATATAAAACGAATCGCTTTTCCTTGGTTCTGATTGGAAACCAAAGCAGTATAAATAATTTCATTATTCTCTTTGTGAATTGAAAGCGTTTCAGATATATGCTTTTCACCATGAACTAATTTATAGGAGTGTCCTTCTAATTTCGTAAGAGAAACTTTTTCCCATACTTCGTATTGATTCTTATTTTCAATCTTCCATGTTCCTTCAAGAAAGGAAATTTGATCTTGTTTACATGAAAATAATGTCATCAAACTTAAAAATGCAATGCTTGCTACTGTACTAATTCTCATAATATTTGTTTTTTGAAAGGTAAAATTAGAAGAGAATTATTTGGGAAAATTGTAAAAAACCGACGAAGACTTATTTTTTAAGAAAAAAGTTAGCCATAGAATTTTCAAAAAAACCATATTTTGAAGGATCTTCTCCTGAAAACTCCTTGAAATTCTTTATAAAATGTGATTGATCATAAAATCCAGATTGATAAATAATATCTGCCCAATCAACATTTTCTTTTTGAACTAGCGAAAAGATATGCGCAAAGCGTATTATTCTGCTATAAAACTTTGGAGATAGTCCAATGTGGCTTTTAAAATATCGTTCTAAGCTGCGCTGTGTGATTCCTACTGTGTTTTCGAGTTGTTTGCTACTTATGTTTCCTTTAGCCTCAATGATAAGTTGTGTAGCATGCTCTCCTTTGGTTGTTTTAGTAGGAAGATTAAAGTTTTTTAAAAACCATTCTTCAATCATTACTACTTTTTCAGAAAATGAGTGTTGGGAAATAGCAATGTTTTTTAATTGTATTAAAATGGGGTGTGTTTCAAAATTTATATTTTCAACCTTATTGGTCAAAAAGGCGCTATTTATGCCAAATAAAGTATGTAGTGCCCATGGTTGAAATTTGATGGCAAACATGCCAATACTACCTGTGTTTTGAAGGAAAAAGTAGTTTGTAATTTGACCAGCAATAATGTCTTTGGATTGTAGTTTCCAAGTGCCATTTACATTGGATTGATACGGGTCGCCGTAGTGAAAAATCATCTCAGGATATCCATCAGGGATAATTTTTTCCTGCTTGGAATCAATAGCTTTTGAATCATTTATTGCCCAAAGCTCTTTAATAATACAATGTAATTTTTTTGTCGGATTTTGTTGAAAAAACTTCATAATTAAGATGATAAAAAGCCTCAATTCTATGTATTGAGGCTTTAAAGTTTAAAAAGAAAGTTTATTATTTTACAAACCCTTTTTTCTTTAATAAAGGTTCAATTTCTGGTTCAGAACCTCTGAAGGTTTTATAGAGTTTCATTCCGTTTTGTGAGCCGCCCATGCTTAACATTTTGCGGTAACGTTTTGCTGTTTCTGCGTCAAAGATATTCCCAGTGTCTTTGAATGCTTGAAAAGCATCTGCATCTAGTACTTCAGACCATAAGTAGCTATAATATCCTGAAGAATAGCCCACTGGACTAGAAAAGATATGACCAAAATAGGTGCTTCTATAGCGTGGAACAATTTCTTCGATTAATCCAAGATCATCCATAGCTTGTTTTTCAAAAGCATTTACATCTGTTGGGATGTCTTCCTTTTTCGAGTGCCATGCCATATCTAAATAGGCTGCTGCCATATATTCTACAGTCGCAAATCCTCCATTGAATGAATTGGCGTCTTTCATTTTCTTAATCATAGTGTCTGGTATTACTTCCCCTGTTTGATAATGTTTTGCAAACATACGAAGCACTCTTGGTTCACTCATCCAATTTTCCATTACCTGAGAAGGGAATTCAACAAAGTCTCTCGGGACATTAGTTCCTGATAAAGATTCGTATTTTACGTTTGAAAATAACCCATGTAGTGCGTGACCGAATTCATGAAATAAGGTTTCTGCTTCTGTAAATGATAATAATGATGGAGAATCTCCTGAAGGAGCTGGATAGTTAAAATTGTTTGTCACTATTGGAGTAACCATTCCATCAACATTCATTTGACTGCGTAAAGCATTCATCCATGCACCACCACGTTTACTTTCTCTAGCAAAGAAATCCATGTATATGATTCCCAAGTGTGTTCCATTTGCTTCTAAAACTTCAAATACTTGTTGATCTTCATGCCATTTAGGAATGTGATTCATTTCCTTAAAAGTAAGACCAAATAGTTCGCTTGCTAATGCAAAAACACCATCACGTACTGCATTTACTTCAAAGTATGGGCGTGTTTCTTCTTCGTCAAAATTATAGCGTTCTTTTCTGACTTTTTCTACGTAATATCTCCAATCACTACCTCTAAATTCACCGTTGATTCCTTCAGTAGCCATTTTTTTAGCCAAGGCTTCACGTTCAGATTTTGCCATTTCTAATGCAGAAGGCCATAACTTATCCATGAAGCCATATACAGCTTCGGGAGTTTCTGCCATATTATCAGATAAGATATAAGCGGCGTGGGAATCGTAGCCTAATAAATTGGCTTTTTCTAAACGCAGCGCAGCCATTTCACTCAAAATAGCTTTATTGTCATTTTCGTTATCATTGTTGGCGCGCATCGCATAGCCATCAAATAAAATTTTTCGAGCATCTCTATTGGGAGATGTTTGTAAGAATGGATTAATGCTTGGACGTTGTAGTGTAAATGACCAGCCTTCTTTATGTCCTCTTTTTTTTGCTTCAGCAGCAGCGAGAGATACTAGACTTTGCGGAAGATTTCCTAAGTCATTTTTGTCTGTTGTATGATACTCAAAATTATTGGTTTCGTCTAAAAGATTTTCGCCAAAATCACTGCTTAGCTTTGCTAGTTGTGTATTGATTTCCCGAAGACGATTTTGATCTTTTCCTTCAAGGCTGATTCCAGCACGAACAAAGTTTTTATGTGTTTCTTCTAATAAACGTTCTTCCTCAGGAGTAAGAGATAAATCTTCTTTTTGATCATACACAGCTTTTACACGTTCATATAGTGTAGCATTCAAATTGATAAAATCGTTATGAGCTGCGATGGCAGGTGTAATTTCTTTGGCGGCAACTTTTAGTGTATCATCTGTATTGGCAGAGTTAACAGCGTAAAAAATACGCTGCAATCTTTTAAGATTTTTTCCGCTAAATTCTAATGCTTCAATTGTATTTTGAAAAGTAGGCGTTTCAGTATTTTCACTGATGGCTTTGATTTCGTTCTCGTTTTCTTTTAATGCAATTTTAAAAGCAGGTAAATAATCACTACTTTTTATTTTGTCGAAAGGTGGTACGCCATGAGGTGTATTCCATTCAATCAATAAAGGATTTTCTGTCATAGATGTTTCAGAGTTTTTTTGGGGCGTAGCATCTTTACATGAAGTAAATAACAAAATGCCGCTCATAATTGCTATGGAGGTTCGTTTCATAGGTTTGTTGGTTTAAACAAACAAGATACCGTTTTTTTAAATGTTAAAACACTATTTTAACATTCTATGCGATTGTATATTTTTTTTCGTTATATACATATTACTCTGATTTTTAATTTCCATGAAAAAATTCATTTTTAGTATTGTATTTAGTATCAGTCTAGTTGCTTTTGGGCAAAAGAAAATTCATGTATTTGTTGCTCTGTGTGATAATATCAACCAAGGTATTGTTCCAGTTTCAAAGTCTCTCGGAAATGGGCAAAATCCGCAAACAAATTTATATTGGGGTGCTTTATATGGTGTGAAAACATATTTAAAACAAAGCAAAGAATGGAATCTTGTGAAAGTTATTCCTTCCAAAAATGCTAAAATATTAGAGAGCTTGCTTTTTAAACACACAAATTCTGACACATACTTACTAGCACAAGCGTATGATGGGAAATATATTAAAGAGACAACAATTGATTTTCTGCAAGCAAGTAGTGGAAAAAATTCTGTTGAAATACAAATTAAGAATAAAAAATTGAGCTTTGGCGGCAATGCAGATTTGATAGCTTATGTAGGTCATGATGGATTAATGGAATTTGATTTGGATATGAAGTTTAATCCGCAAAACAAGAAGAAACGCGATGTAATTATATTGGCTTGTGTAAGCAAAGCGTATTTTACACCATACATTCAACAAACTGGGGCAAATCCATTGGTTTGGACTACTGGATTAATGTCTCCTGAAGCTTATACGTTGAAATCGGCTATAGAAGGTTGGATAAAAAATGAATCAGATGCAGAAATACGAGAACGTGCTGTAAAGGCTTATCATCAATATCAGAAATGTGGTATGCGTGGCGCACGTGGTTTGTTGGTGACGGGATACTAGATTTTTATTTTAAAAACCCTATTGTATCAGTTAAAGTATAAAAATCACAGCTAGAGGTGACTTCTAACTGTGATTTTAGAGCATATTCGTTATATACTATCTTGCAGCTTTAGGATTTCCAACTGCTTGTGAGGCTGCTGTACAGCTAATTATGTGTCCATTCCCATAATCGCCGCTAATATCATCTTCAGAATGATACGTTCCTGACATAATGGTAGATGTACATAAATAGCCTGCGCCACCATTAATAGCCTGTTGCTCTTTTTTACTTAACTCTCTTACGGAGTGTAACGCTGAAATTTTTTTTAACATAATTAAAAAATTTTAATGATTAATGTTGTGAAATTAGAATGCATTTTCAGCGTATACAATTAATGCAAAATTCATTTTATAAAAGAGAGGTTGGTTTTTTACTTCGAATCTTTCTTTTTTTCATCAGTGGTCATACTATCCGGTCTGGTAGTGAGCGTAGGATGACATACGATTGGGTCAGTACAACAAAAGGTTTCATTTGTTTCAACATTATCTCCACCTTTTAAAACTTGAAGATTTGCAACACGTACTTTTGTAAGTTTTAACGAACTAAGGGTTAATTTTTGTTTTTTCATACTAATCTAAATATTAATGTTTATATGCCTCGAATATAGTCCATACGTGGGTTTGACAAAAATACAAATGCCTTCGTTTTATGAAATAGAGGTTAAATTTTTGATGTAATAGGAAGGGTAAATACCCGTTTGTTTTTTAAAAGCTCTTGAAAATGCGCCTTCACTTTTAAAACCTAATTCTTCAGCAATTGCTTTTATGGTATACGATTGCATGATTTTATCATTTTTTAATTTGCGAATCACATAATTAATGCGTAGTTCGGTTATGTAATTTTTAAAGGTCATTCCTTTTTGTTCGTTGATAATTTGCGACAAATACGTTGTGTTAGTATTGAGTTTTTTAGCTACGGTAATCAAACTTGTTTTTTGATCTAAAAATGCATGAGACTTTTCAAACTTTTGAAGTCCATTTAAAATTTTGGTAATTTTTTCGTCTGAAATTTGGTATTTACTGTTAGTCTCTGAGGTTTCTGTAGTTTCTTTTTCGATAGCTTCCACATTTAATTTTTGAACTAACGCATCAAACTTTTTTCGGTTGTCTTGTTGTTGTTGTTTGTAAATCCAAAATAAAATAAGCAATGCTAGTAGCAATCCAACAGAAACCATCCATAACGATATGTTTTGTTTTTCCTTTTGATTCGATTTGAGCTGTAAAGTTTTTATTTTGCTCTCCAGTGTTTTTTTATCGTACTCTTTTAAAATAGTGTACCGAATTGCTTCCTGAATGGTGTCTGTATATGAATAATTATGTGCCAAACGATAATTTTCTAAAGCTTTTTTGGCACTGTCAATTTGCTCATAACTGTTAGCAAGTAATGAAAGGACTTCTCTAAATTGAAAATCATCAAATTCAATTTTTCTTTGCAGGGTTTTAATCGCTTCAAATTCTACAATTGCTTCAGGAAACATCTTCTTTTCATAATATGTTTTTCCACGAAAGCGATATACGGGATATAGGTTTCGCTGTATTCCTAAAGAAGAAACTAAGCTATCTGCTTTATTTAGAGAGAGTAGTGCTTCGTCGTATTCTTTTTGCATGTAATTCACAATTCCCTGTAAAGAGTAATAATAGCTCAGTGCATCTGTGTCATTATGCTCGATGCTCATTGTTTTCAAGGTAGGTAAATAATTTGCGGCAGCATCAACATCAAAATAGGAATAGGCAGAGATGAGTCCAATCAACATATTTATATATAAAGTATGATAGTTTTTTTCTTCCATAATTGGCGCAATAATTTCTTTATTTTTAAGAAATAACTCGGTAGCCCCTTTATGATCTCCCATAATATTTTTGATGGAACCAATACTGTGATTTGAGTAGATTTGATAACGTACGTTTTGAGTGCTTCTTGCCAGCGAATCCATTTGTAAATAATAGGTGATAGCGTCATTATATTTTCCAAACGTATAATACGTTTTTCCTTTGTGGCTTATTGCTTTAATGAGCAAAGCATTGTCTTTTTGAGTGTTTGCATAGGTAATGCACGAATCGATATACGCTAACGATGATTGCATATTTCCAAAATAATTTTCAGAAGAAGCATTCAATAAATACGCAATATTTTTTTCTTGAGAATTGTTTTCTTGTGTGGCTTTTTTCAATAACACTTTGGCATACTGTTGTGCCAACGTAGGATTGGTATATTCTAATTTGGTGTATTGTTTTTTAAGTTCTCGATAGGATATTTTTTGAAGTGAATCTGCTTGTTGTGCAACGCTTATATTTACGAAGCAGAAAAGTGAAATACAAAGAAAACGAATATATGTATTCATGAATGAAGGAATTTGTGGGATAAAAAATACTATCAAATATAACGCCAGTCTTAAGCAATATTATACACAACATATAATTTCTCTAATAAAATGCATTGTTTTGCTTTTAAAGGAAAATAAACCTAACTGTTTAAAGAACTAGTGATTATAGTGGCATACATTTTACAATGTAGATACGCAACGGTACGATAGGTTGTTTAAAAATGATCAAAAAAGAAAGCCTTTCATCTTTCGACAAAAGGCTTTAACCATATTTATATAGATATATTCTTAGTATCTGTAGTATTCTGGTTTGAATGGTCCTTCAACCGTTACTCCAATGTACTCAGCTTGCTCGTGAGAAAGCTCTTCTAATTCAACACCAATTTTAGCTAAATGCAAACGTGCTACTTTTTCGTCTAAGTGTTTTGGTAGCATGTATACTTTGTTTTCATATTTATCAGAATGATTCCAAAGTTCGATTTGAGCCAATGTTTGGTTAGTAAATGAGTTACTCATTACAAAACTTGGGTGACCAGTTGCGCAACCTAAGTTTACCAAACGTCCTTCAGCCAACAAGATAATGTCTTTTCCATTAATTGTATACTTGTCAACTTGAGGTTTAATTTCCACTTTCGTATTACCGTAATTTTTGTTCAACCAAGCAACTGCAATTTCGTTGTCAAAGTGACCAATATTACATACGATAGTTTTATCTTTCATTGCTTCAAAGTGCTTTCCAGTAACGATATCTTTGTTTCCAGTCGTAGTAATTACGATATCAGCATTTCCAACAACTGTGTCTAATTTTTTAACTTCAAAACCGTCCATAGCAGCTTGTAATGCGCAAATTGGATCGATTTCTGTTACTGTTACAATACTTCCAGCACCTTTAAAAGAAGCAGCAGTTCCTTTACCTACATCTCCGTATCCACAAACAACCACTCTTTTTCCTGCTAGCATTACATCTGTAGCTCTACGAATAGCGTCTACAGCACTTTCTCTACATCCGTATTTATTGTCAAATTTAGATTTTGTTACAGAATCATTAATGTTGATTGCTGGCATTGGTAACGTACCATTCTTCATTCTTTCGTATAATCTGTGAACACCGGTTGTTGTTTCTTCAGACAATCCTTTAATTCCTTCAACTAATTCTGGATATTTATCTAACACCATATTTGTTAAATCACCTCCGTCGTCTAGGATCATATTCAATGGTTTGCGATCTTCTCCGAAGAAAAGCGTTTGCTCAATACACCAGTCAAACTCTTCTTCATTCATTCCTTTCCAGGCGTATACAGGAATTCCTGCTTCTGCGATTGCAGCAGCAGCTTGATCTTGAGTTGAGAAGATGTTACAAGAACTCCAAGTAACTTCAGCTCCAAGAGCTACTAAAGTTTCAATTAAAACGGCAGTTTGGATTGTCATGTGTAAACAACCTGCAATTCTAGCTCCTTTTAAAGGTTGTTCGTCTTTATATTCTTCACGAAGACTCATTAATCCTGGCATTTCTGCTTCGGCTAATTCGATTTCTTTTCTTCCCCAAGCTGCTAAAGAAATATCTTTAACTTTATACGCTACATAAGGAACTGATTTTGTACTCATGTTTTCTTTTTTTATAGTTTAATAATTTATGGCTAAAAAAACCAAAATATGCTTAAATTCGCTCTGTAACTTTACAATGTGCTCGGCACGTTAAAAGTTTGCGAGTGCAAAGGTACTAAATAACTTTTTAATATAATGGCTCTTTACAAAACTATAACAGTAAATACACATACTAAAGTATTGATTTGGAAGATAGAAGAGTCTTTTGAGGAGTTGAATCGACATGTAAAACTCACAAAACATTGTCAACAACGACTAGATGGCATGCGTTCAGAAATTCACCAACGAGGATTTCTAAGTGTTCGTCATTTATTGGCAGAACTTGGATATAGTGATTTTGATTTGTTTTATGATGAACGAGGAAAACCACACCTAAAGGATGGGAAACATATTTCAATTACTCATTCATTCATTTTTTCAGCAATTATAGTGAGTGATACAATTCCTGTAGGAATAGATATCGAAAAACAACGTGATAAAATATTGCGGATTGCTCATAAGTTTACACCTTTAGAAGAGTATAATACCATAGCCAATCATGAAGCCTTGGTGCGGAAAGTAACAATTGTTTGGGGAGGAAAAGAATCTATCTATAAAGTATATGCCGAAAAAGGATTAAGCTTTTTGAAGCATATTGATATTGACGATTTTTCTATGGATGCATCTCATACCAAAGGCACAGTGTATTATGGAAATGATACGGCTACATATTCACTTGATTTTTTAGAGTTTGAAGGATTTACATGCGTATATGCATTAGAAGAAAATCGATAAAATGATGAGGCAAGCGTTGTATCAAGAAATCATTCAAGCAAAAGAAAATAATCAGAAATTAGTGGCAGTTCTAATTGATCCTGAAAAAATAGCTATTTCACATATTCCTCATTTTTTTGAAAAAGTACATCAATCAATTATTACACATGTGTTGGTAGGAGGAAGTACAGATGTAGATAAAAAAATGCATCGTGTTGTAGAAAAAATAAAAAAAACGACACAATTACCGGTGTTAATTTTTCCAGGAAGTCATGAGCAAATTACAGAAGCGGCAGATGGTATTTTGTTTTTATCATTGCTTTCAGGGCGGAATCCAGTCTATTTAATTGAACAACAAATACAATCAGTTGAAAAGTTAATTGATACGCAATTAGAGATTATTCCGACAGGTTATATTTTAATTGATGGAGACACAGAAACGGCGGTTCAACGTGTGAGTCAAACACAACCGATTTCACAAAAAAATCACAAAGAAATTATTCATACAGCATTGGCAGGGCAATTTTCAGGAAAACAACTTATATATTTAGAAGCAGGAAGCGGTGCTAAAAAAATGGTTGCTTCAGCTATCATTAAAAAAGTTGCACATCAATTAAAAATTCCATTAATTATTGGAGGAGGAATTCGCTCAAAAAAACAACTCAATGCCGCTTTTGAAGCTGGAGCGAATATGGTAGTGATTGGAACTGCTTTTGAAGAAAATGAAGCTTTTTTGGAAGAGCTAAAAAAGTGATAAAATATTAGTTTGTATGTATGCAAAATCAAACGAACAAAAAATGAATATTAATTAATGGACATATCTGTAGAATTAACACTGACACCGTTGCAAAACGATTTTGAAAAACCAATCATCAATTTTATCAAAAAGCTGAGAGCATCAAAATTTACAGTCTTAGAAAATCCTTTGAGCA
Organism: Kordia zhangzhouensis; assembly: GCF_001005305.1. Classification (GTDB taxonomy): domain Bacteria; phylum Bacteroidota; class Bacteroidia; order Flavobacteriales; family Flavobacteriaceae; genus Kordia; species Kordia zhangzhouensis. The sequence goes on along the minus strand of NZ_LBMH01000001.1, from coordinate 213,875 downwards.
CACAAGTTTATGGAGATTATGATGGTGTCATGAAACTATTGACTGAAGAAGTTCGAACTGCGTTTGAAAACGAAGAACACATTCTACTCACAATGAAAATCGTAAAATCTGACCGAAGCAACCATGAGCCAACTTATTGATTTTTTAACAAAACCGTATGAAGGAGCTGCTTGGACAACAATTATGTTGGAAATTCTCGCTGCTGGATTTGGAGTTTTAAGCGTTTGGTTTGCCAAAAAAGAAAAAATTTGGGTATATCCTACAGGGATTATTAGTACGTTGATATACATGTATATCTGTTATCAATTCATTTTATATGGAGATTTCATCGTTAATGCGTATTACACAATCATGAGTTTATACGGTTGGTATATGTGGGCACGCGTGCGAAATGATTCGAAGCTTGAAATTTCACGGACAAATTTTTGGGACAAAATCAAAACTGCCTTCATATTTGTATTTACAGCCGCTTTCACGTATGTTGTTTATGTTCAATTTAATATGATTGATATACATTTAGGTGTTTCTGAAACCATCGATTTGATATTTTCTAGCTTTGGCTCGATAGAAGAAATAAGAGGAATTAAAGAATACTTAGACATCTTTACCACGGGTGTTTTCTTTTCTGGAATGTGGTTAATGGCAAATAAAAAAATTGAAAATTGGCTATTTTGGATTTTTGGAAATCTTGTATCTATACCACTTTATTTTGTTAAAGGACTAGGATTTACAGCTATACAATTCACAATTTTCTTAATTTTAGCCATCTTTGGATATCTTGAATGGAGAAAAACACTGAAAGGCAAAGGAATCAGCCAACAAGCAAGCAAATCAAAATAGTTGTAATTGGTCCAGAATCTACTGGAAAAACAACACTGGTTAAGCAGTTAGCGACACATTATAAAGCTGTATGTGTACCTGAGTATTCTCGAATATTTGCTGAAGAAAAAAAACAAAAAGGGAAAACATTGACAAGTGACGATGTTTTGCCAATCGCAAAAGGACAATTAGCCTTAGAAGAAGAAGTTGCGTATCATCCATTCGTAATATGTGATACAGATATTTTAGCAACATTTACCTATGCTAAGATATATTATCCAGAATTCAATGGAGAAGCCCTTCAAAAATACATAGAAAAACACCACGCTGATTTCTATTTTTTAACTTATATTGATGTCCCTTGGGAAGCCGACGGAATCCGTGATTTGCCTCAAAAAAGGGAAATAGCGTTCTCCGAATTTGAGCAAACCTTAAAAACCTATAATCAACCCTATGCGTTGTTGAAAGGAGATCAAAAAACTCGTTTTCAAACGGCAACAGCGATCATAGATAAATTGCTACAAAAATCTTGAACTTTTCAAAAAAACATACCGAACAAATATATGCCAAAGGACTTACTACGTCAGCTATAGAAGTACAATTGCGGAAATTTGGAAAAAAAATACCGTATGTAGATATTACGGCACATGCTAGTGTAGGACATGGAATTATACAATTAAATACTGAAAAAGAAGAAGCATACATAAAAACATATGAAGAAAAACGGAATACTCTTGAAATTATTAAGTTTACTCCAGCTTCTGGCGCTGCCACTCGAATGTTCAAGTTCCTGTATAAATTCCTTGAAAGTTATAACCCTAAAAAAGAATCAATCAATTCATATATCAATAAAGAAAAAGAACCTGAAATTCGAATTTTCTTTATAGGACTTGAAAAATTTCCTTTTTATGAAGAAGTACTCAAAATGATGAATACTTCTGAAGAACAACGTACCAAAAACCCTGATCAATTTAACTACGATTTTGTACATACGTTATTGGCTGAAACAGGTCTTAATTATGGAAATTTTCCCAAAGGGCTGCTCCCTTTTCATAAATATAAAAATCACTTGTCTACACCGTTTCAAGAGCATTTATTTGAAGCAGCAAGTTATGCTTGCAAAGACAAAGTTGCTAAACTACATTTTACAATTTCCGAGCATCACTATCAGAAGTTTAAAACTACTGAAGAAAAAATACTGCCTCCTATTTCTCAAAAAACAGGATGTACTTTTGAAATATCATATTCATATCAATCTGAACAAACGGACACGATAGCTGTTGACTATAAAAACAAACCCGTATTAGATGCGAATGGAGATTTGATTTTTAGACCTGGCGGACATGGTGCATTAATTCAAAACTTGAATGCTATAGAAGCAGATCTTATCTTTATTAAAAATATAGACAATGTAGTCGTAAATACGTATGAATCAGAAATATCTCGTTACAAGAAAATATTGGCGGGAAAACTAATAACACTGCAACAAAAAGCATTTGAATTTATGAAAATGTTACATGCAGGAGTCACAAATGAAGAACTTACCGCAATCTTACACTTTTTGTACACAGAGCTAAATGTTCAAATTAGCGAAGAATTTGAAAAATATTCTCAAAAATACCAAATAGAGTATTTAATTGAAAAACTAGACAGACCTATTCGTGTGTGCGGAATGGTAAAAAATGAAGGAGAACCTGGCGGCGGGCCATTTTGGGTAAAACACGAAAACGGAGCAAACTCACTCCAAATTGTAGAATCTGCTCAGATTGATAAACGAAGCGAATATCATCAAAGCATTCAAAAACTAGCAACTCACTTCAATCCGGTTGATATGGTTTGCGGCGTTAGAAACTATCAAGGAAAAAAATATAATCTAACTAAATTTGTAGATAAGAAATCATACTTTATAGCATCCAAATCCAAAAGCGAGAAAAAAATAAAAGCACTTGAATTACCAGGACTTTGGAATGGAGGCATGGCATTTTGGAACACAGTTTTTGTTGAAGTGCCATTAGTTACTTTCAATCCAGTAAAAACTATTAATGACTTATTAAAACCTACACATCAAATCAAGTCGTGATTGCTTTTATACTTACATCAAAAACACCCTGAAAAAGGACATTTTTGATGTTTTTTAAATATTATAAATTAATAAGTACATGGGTTTCCGTTAATGTCCAAACCATTTCCTAGTGTGTGTGTACAACGAATGGCTTCTGTAATTTTAATAGGCTCTGTTTGGCAGGTTTCTACATCAGAAATAACACATGAGTTCTTAGTAAAGCGAACGGCATCTTGCCCGCCATAAATTAAATTCAAATTTGATAATTGAGAAATTCGTGTTACATGTAACGATAATTTTTGCTGTAAATTCTGTTTTTTCATTTGTATAAAGTTTTTGGTTAGATAGTAAAGTTACTGATTTTCAGGTGATATGTATTTTTAGAAAACTAAAATTCTTTCAGTTTGTCAAAGAGGTTTCTTTATTTTTAAATGTAATAACTGACAAAAAATAAATCGTATAAATGTGTTGAAAAACTGTGTAGAATTAAAAAACTGAATTATTTTTGCAGCATCTCAAAGGGGTGCAATTTGGAGCAATCCAAAACGCTGAGATTATACCCAATGAACCTGGGCAGGTAATGCTGCCAAGGGATGGACTAGGTCAGTTATGACCTAATATGCCGGCAGTCATAGTCTGTCAACAATCACAAATTAATTTAATCCAAAGAATAATTACCCCTTTTATTCGTAACAAAATGTTTTACGAATATGAAGAATTTATTCGCTTTTTTATGTCTTTTCACGCTATCAGTCAGTCTGCAAGCACAAAACTTTACGGTGTCAGGAACGGTAACTAACAAGGAAGGAAAACCTCTAGAAGGAGCAGTCGTAGCTTTAAAAAAGACTTCATTAGGAACTACTACCAGCGACAAAGGTCGGTATTCTATTAGTCTTTCAGATGGTTTATATGAAATTACTTGTTCTTTTGTCGGAATGAAATCCGAAACAAAAAAAATTTCAGTTTCTAGTAACCTTGTTATCAACTTCACCTTATCCGATACTTCGGAAGCGCTAGATGCGGTCTTAATTTCGGCTGTTCGAGTAAATGCCGATTCGCCAATTACCTATTCAAATATAGAAAAAGAAGAAATTGAAGAACGTAATTTAGGGCAAGACATTCCAATTTTAATGAACTTTATGCCTTCTGTTGTCACAACTTCTGATGCGGGCGCAGGTGTTGGTTACACAGGAATTCGCGTGCGTGGTAGTGATGCAACACGAGTAAATGTTACTATTAACGGAATTCCATACAATGACGCAGAAAGTCAAGGTACTTTTTGGGTTAATATGCCAGATTTAGCTTCATCTACAGAAAGTATTCAATTGCAACGAGGTGTCGGAACTTCAACCAACGGATCAGGAGCATTTGGGGCTAGTTTGAGTTTATTAACGGATGCAGTATCAGAAAAAGCAAACGGAGAAATTTCAAACTCTTTTGGAAGCTTCAATACTAGAAAACATACAGTAAAGTTTAGTACGGGAAAACTAGATGGTAATTTTGAGCTGGCAGGACGCTTATCAAAAATCAAGTCCGATGGGTATATTGATCGTGCTATTTCCGATTTAAGTGCCTATTTTTTACAAGCTTCGTATGTAGATGACAATACATTAATTAAAGCATTGACGTTTGGCGGACATGAAGTTACCTATCAAGCTTGGAACGGTATTGACAAACAAACACTAGAAACGAATAGGACTTTCAACCCTTCAGGACAATTTACTGACGAGAATGGTAATGAGCGTTTTTACGATAATGAAGTTGACAATTATAGGCAAGATCATTATCAATTTCATTGGAATCAAAAACTTTCTGATAGCTGGACAACAAATTTAGGTCTTAACTACACATTTGGGAGAGGATATTTTGAACAATATAAAGAAGATGAGCCTTTTGCAGAATACGGTTTTGATGAGATTGTCATTAATGGAACAACGATTAACAAAACAGATTTGATTCGACGACGTTGGTTAAAAAATGATTTTTATGTAATCAACGCAAATGCGAATTATAAAAAGAACGATTTGGAGATGGATTTTGGAGCGTTCTTAGGAGTTTACAATGGTGATCATTTTGGAGAAGTTATCTGGGCAAGATTTGCTAGTGACAGTGAAATTAGAGATCGCTACTACGAAGGGAATGGGAAGAAAAATGATTTGAGCTTTTTTACGAAAGCAACTATTCGTGTAAATGATAAAGTAACCTTGTTTGGAGATGTACAAGTGCGTAATGTGAGCTATGAAACCTCTGGAATTACTTCTGATTTGGTGTCTTTTAACATAGATGAAAACTATACATTCTTTAATCCAAAAGCCGGAATCAATTATCGAATTGATGTTAAAAACAGTTTATACTTTTCCTATGCAAGAGCAAATCGTGAGCCAAATCGTAGTGACTTTGAAAACAACAACAACGTAAAACCAGAACAATTAGATGACTTTGAGTTGGGATGGCGTTGGAATAACGAAAGTTTTACCGTAAATACCAATGCTTACTACATGTTATATAATAATCAATTGGTGCTCACTGGAGCGCTAGATGATACAGGGACACCATTGAGAACAAATAGTGGAAAAAGCTATCGTTTAGGACTTGAAGTCGATGCATCATTTAAAATAAACAATCAGTTTACAATTCGACCAAATATAGCTATTAGCACAAACAAAAATGTAGATTTCATAGCATCAAAAGACGGAAGTTTGGTTGATTTAGGGAACACAGACATCTCTTTTTCACCAAACTTTATAGCAGGAAACATATTTACCTATGCGCCTACTGAAAAATTCCAAGTATCGTTATTGTCTAAATTTGTGGGAGAACAGTATATGGGTAATATTGACTCGGGCACTTCTAAATTGGATAGTTATTTTGTGAACGATTTAAATTTGAACTATGAGATTGATATGAATTCATTTTTTGAATCAATAACTTTTACAGGGTTAATTAATAATATTTTTGGAGAAGAATATGTGTCAAATGGATACTTTTATACGTATGATGATACATGGTCAAACCCAGGAACTGTAACAACCATTGAAGGCGCAGGATTTTATCCACAAGCCACTAGAAACTTTCTAGTAGGAATGACATTAAAGTTTTAAAATAGAAATAAAGTATAAAGTAAAAAGCGACTCGTTTAGAGTCGCTTTTTTAGTAAATATTAAACTTTAAATTAGTTATTTGTAACACTTAATATATTTCCAGACTTTGTCACTCGATAATTAACCATCGGATAATTTTCACCTCCTTCAACTGGATTTAACAATTGTCCATTTGCCAAGCTATACTCAAAATCCTCGCAAGCACAAGTAGCCAACACACCTTCAATAGTCATTGTAGAGCAACTGCTTGGAAAATGATTAGGACAACTAGCTTCCCAAGCCAAAAATTGATCTCCAGATAAGTTAAATACAAAAAAGCCGCGTACACCACCACCATTCGAAATATAGGTTGAGCCGCCGGCAAAGCGTAAGTTATCAAAAAGTGGTAAGTCAAGATTGATTTGAAATTGAACTAATGTATTTGGAATATAAGGATTGTTGTTAATTCCGCCGTCATCAGAACTACAGGAAAATAGGCTAATTATAACAAGGCAGCTAAAAAATAAACGTTTCATCTCTTTCATATTTAATACGTTTCGCAATTTACGTAAAATCATTTTTTAAAATAGTACATTAAATATTTTCTTATATTTGTATTTAGAAATCCCGTGATCGATGGGATTTTTTTGCGTTATATAGTGTAGATTACACGTTTCTTGCGTGTAAAATAAATGAACTATGAACAGATAGAAAACGAAGAAATTATGAGTAAAGTATCTTATTATACAGCAGAAGGATTAAAAAAATTAAGAGACGAACTAGAACAGCTCAAAAATGTAGAGCGCCCAAAGGCTTCTCAGGCAATTGCGGAAGCTCGTGACAAAGGAGATCTAAGTGAAAATGCAGAATATGATGCTGCCAAAGAAGCACAAGGCTTATTAGAAATGCGCATTTCTAAAATGGAAGAAGTGTTGGCATATGCTCGCGTAATTGATGAAAGCCAATTGGATACGTCTAAAGTATTAGTTTTGTCAACAGTTCGCATCAAAAATACAACCAATGGTATGGAAGTAACTTACACATTGGTAGCGGAAAGTGAAGCTAATTTAGCAGCAGGAAAAATTTCTGTAACATCTCCTATTGGGAAAGGTCTATTAGGAAAATCTGTTGGAGATATTGCAGAAGTAAAAGTACCAAACGGTACAATGAATTTTGAAATATTAGAAATTACACGTAATTAATCTTAAAATAAAAATTACTTAGTTTGAATCCTTTTTTAACATATAAAAAAGGATTTTTTTATGCCTTTTCAAAAGAACTTTTTTATCTTACCATCAAATAAAACAACTTATGGCTTCTATTTTTACCAAAATAGTAAACGGAGAAATTCCATCATATAAAATTGCTGAAGATGAGCATTATTATGCTTTTTTAGATATCAATCCAAATACTGTTGGACATACTTTATGCATTCCCAAACAAGAAGTAAATAAAATTTTTGACCTATCGGAAGAATCATATATAGGATTGATGCGTTTTTCTCGAAAAATAGCTATTGCAATAGAAAAAGCAATACCATGTTTACGTGTTGGAATGACGGTAATTGGTCTAGAAGTGCCACATACACATGTGCATTTAATTCCACTTCATAATATGCAAAGCATGAATTTTGCTAATAAAGAAAAATTAACGCCAGAAGCGTTTGAAGAAGTAGCAACTAAAATACGAGCCGCACTTTAGGCTACTTTTTTTAAGGAAATTTGCATGGTGCTACCTTTTCCAAGTTCAGATTTCAATACTTTAATTTTTCCGTTGTGATAATTCTCAACAATACGTTTAGCTAGCGATAAACCTAAACCCCAACCTCGTTTTTTGCTTGTAAAACCTGGTTGAAAAATTTTTTTAAAATTGCGTTTAGGAATTCCCTTTCCTGTATCCGAAATTTGAATTTTAACCAATTTGTCAGATGGACTAATTTTCAATTCTAAATCTCCTTTTCCTTTCATCGCATCGATGGCGTTTTTGACCATATTTTCAATCGTCCAGCTATATAATTGTGAATTGAGCTCAGTGTAAATAGGTGTTTCGGGAGCTATAAATGTAAAATTGACCAACTTGGATGAACGTGACAATAAATAATCATATGAATCTTTGGTTTCTTGCACAATATCCAAGCGTGTGAGTGTTGGTATCGAACCAATTTTAGAAAAACGTTCGGTAATTGTTTGTAGACGATCAATATCCTTTTCGATTTCACATATATATTCTGGATCTACTTTTTCAGATTTTAAAATTTCGGTCCAACCTACCAACGAAGACAAAGGCGTTCCAATTTGATGCGCGGTTTCCTTTGCCATTCCTGCCCACAATTTATTTTGCTCAGATGCTTTCGAGGCACTGAAAAAGAAATACGCTACGGCGGCAAACAACACAATGATCAACAACAACGCTAATGGATAATATTTAAGTTTGTTCAATGCTTCTGAGTTTCCGTAATAAAGTGTAGCTACTTTTTCTTGCTTTCTGGAAATTGTATCATAATAAATTATATCGATTGGGTTGTTTTCTCTTGAAAATTGTTTGATTTTTCGATTTATATATGTCGTATCTTTAATTTTAGATTCTTCAATGTTTAAAACTTCAATTTCATCTTTTATAGTTTTTTTAATCATTGGATTCGTATATTCTTGAGCTTTCGTTATAATATCTAAAGGTAAATTCCCGATATCTTCACTCAAGTCTATACTTAAATTAATTTCTGATTGAGCTGCTGCCCAAATTTCCATTTTAGCACGCTCATCCTTTTTAAATTCTTGAAAGAAAATATAGGTATTCCATAAAATGCCAGAAACAATGGCAAAAGACGCAAGAATTAAAATCCAACGGATAAGAACAGGTTTGTTTTTAAAAATCATGCAAACAAAGTTTGAAAACACTAATATAAATGAAAACGAGTAGTTTTATTGTGAAATTCTTCTAGGTAATTTTATTTTATAAAAAGATTGCCTAAAACTTGATGTCAAACTGAATTCGGTTGAAACTTCATCAAAAAAGCTTTTTTTAGACAATCTTTTACAAAATTTCTGAATGGTTGTATATTTCATCACAATCAGAGAATCCTCCCGTCATATTAAAAATGACGTATGCTTCCTTATCAGTATCATAACACTCTATGTATCTGTTACCATTTACAGTAAATTTTTTACAGTTGATAAATTCTCCTCCCAAAATATGTAACTGTTCTTCTTTTGTCAACGTTTTTACACCATTGACATTCAAAATGTTTTTGATCATACTTAAAAATTTAGTGATTACTATTCAATGATAACGATTAAAAGTTGAGTAATAGTATTTAGACTTCAAATAATGTAAGTTTTGACGTATTTATGACGTTTGAAATCAAAGTTGTTTCCTCCGCTTTTTTACACTAATTTTGTGCGACTAAATTCATAAACATGCTATCTATAAATCCAAAAGAAATTCCAACTGCCAAATTGCATGGGTATTTGCTAGGTGCTGTAGCGCCAAGACCGATTGCTTTTGCAAGTACGGTTGATGCAGAAGGAAATCCGAATTTATCTCCGTATAGTTTTTTTAATGTATTTAGTGCAAATCCACCAATCATGATTTTTTCTCCAGCAAGGAGAGTTCGTGATAATACTACTAAGCATACTTTAGAGAATGCTTTGGCAACAAAAGAAGTGGTAATTAATGTGGTAAATCATGCCATTGTACAACAAATGTCACTAAGTAGTACGGAATATGCGGCTGGCGTGAATGAGTTTGAAAAGGCAGGATTAACGATGTTGCCTTCAGAGAAAGTAAAACCTTTTCGCGTGGCAGAATCGCCTGTACAATTTGAGTGTAAAGTACGTGAAGTAATTTCGCTTGGAGACGAAGGTGGAGCAGGAAACTTAATCATCTGTGAAGTTGTAAAATTACATATCAACGAAGATGTATTAAGTGATCAAGGAACGATTGACCATTATAAAATTGATTTGGTAGCTAGAGCAGGAGGCAATTTTTATAGTAGAGCTCGTGAAGGATTTTTTGAAATTCCTAAACCAATCGCTACCTTGGGAATTGGTGTAGATCAAATTCCGCAAGAAATTCGCAATAGTAAAGTATTGACAGGAAATGATTTGGGGATTTTAGGAAATGTTGAACAATTACCAACACCTGAAGAAATTTTAGCATTTACAAATACTACTGAAATTCAAATTTCAGATTCAATAGAAACAAATCATCAAGCGGCTCAAGAATATCTTGCAAAAGGAGACGTAATGACTGCTTGGAAAATCTTATTAGCAAAATAAATAACATGGAAGTACAGGGAAAAATTAAATTAATCGGAGAAACGCAGACGTTTGGGAATAATGGATTTAGAAAACGTGAAGTAGTAGTAACGACAGAAGAGCAATATCCGCAACACATAATGGTGGAGTTTGTACAAGACAAAACAGACTTATTAAATAATTTCCAAGTTGGACAACCTGTAAAAATTAGCATCAACCTTCGTGGTAGAGAATGGGTTAATCCTCAAGGTGAAACTAAATATTTTAATTCTATACAAGGGTGGAGAATTGAAAGTTTACAACAAGAAGCTCCTGCTGGAATGCCGCCAGTTCCTCCAGCAGATGCATTTGAGCCTGTAAATGATTTTAATGAAGAAGATCATGATGATCTACCATTCTAAATATTCTAAATGAGCACTTGATTACGGCTCAAGAGGTCTTAAAAAAACATAAAAACCTGTAATATTCTAATTGCAGGTTTTTTTATTTCATAAAAGCAAAAAGGAAGAGGTGAATTTATGCAAAAAGAAAAATCACAGAATTTTGTAAATTCACGCAAAAATTAACTATGCGTATTACCAAAACGATAGAGACTATTTTTAAAAAATATTTACCTTCACCATTTACTATTGCAATACTTCTTACCATTATTACAATAGTATTGGCTACTCTTTTTACAAGTTCTGAAACGTCTTCAATGGGACGTCGTTTTGTGGAAGTGCTTACGTTTTGGGAAAATGGACTTTGGAATACAAGTTTGCTTGAATTTGCCTATCAAATGATGCTAATTTTGGTATTAGGGCATGTGTTAGTTCTTAGCAAGCCTGTCAACTCATTGATACAAATAATTACAAAATCAGTTACAAACACCACTAATGCAGTAGTACTTGTAAGTGTAACAACAATGTTAGTTGCTTTTTTTAATTGGGGATTGGGACTAATTTTTGGAGCAATTTTAGCACGTAAAGTAGGAGAGCATGCGCAACAAAATCACATTCCCATTAACTATCCACTGGTTGGTGCATCTGGTTATGTCGGATTAATGGTTTGGCATGGAGGAATTAGTGGTTCAGCTCCTTCTAAAGTAGCAGAACAAGGTCACCTATTAGAGTTGATGAACGGTATACTTGATATTGATACTTATGGAAAAGTTCCTGAAGTTATTACTTCAAGTAGTACAATTTTTAGTTGGTGGAACTTACTTCTCTTCTCAGTATTACTTGTGGTAATACCTTTTACTCTACACATACTTTCTAAAAAAGCAATGCCCATAAAACTAGAACTTCCTGAATATCAATTTAACACTAAAGAGAAGAATGACTTAGAAGGTGCTGAAAAATTGGATTATGCTCCTGCACTTGCTATTATATTTGGTATTTTAATATTAATTGTTTTCTTTCTTCAGTATGCAGACAATTTGAATTCGCTTTCAACAATCAAAATATCTCCAAACATGTTAAACTTTTTCATGTTTGGATTGGCGATACTTTTGCATGGAAACTTTAAAAGTTTTCTCACTGCTGTAGAAGAAGCTATTAAAGGAACATCAGGGATTTTAATTCAATTTCCTTTGTATTTTGGAATTATGGGCATTATGAAAAGTTCTGGAATGGTTACAATGATTTCAGATAGTTTTGTATCTATTGCTACAGAAACAACACTGCCAATTTTTACTTTTTTTAGTGCTGGACTAGTAAATATTTTTGTGCCGAGTGGTGGTGGACAATGGGCTGTGCAAGGACCTATAGTAATCAAATCTGCACTAGAACTAGGTGTGCCGCTTCCAAAAGCAATTATGGCATTGGCATATGGTGATCAAATTACGAATATGCTTCAACCATTCTGGGCATTACCTTTACTGGGCATTACAAGACTTAAAGCCAAAGAAATATTGCCTTATACCATAATCCTAATGCTTGTCGGTACAGTAGTATATGTGTTAGGATTGCTTTTAGTATGAAAAAAGTCCCGAAAACGGGACTTAATATTGTGGTTTTAGGCTTTAGTCTTCATACACTAATTCAAAAAGCAATGATGAAAATAAATGTTTAGACGTATTAAGACTAATTACAAATTTGGCGAAAAAATACTAAAAATCAAAGTATTACCTTTTCTTTTCGAAAAGCAGTTATTTTACGTATAATTATTTCATGTATATTTTAACAGATCAAATAGCATTTCCACCTGTTCATAAAGCTTCTCCTGAAGGGATATTGGCTATAGGAGGCGATTTGCAACCTGAACGACTTTTATTAGCTTATAAAAGCGGAATTTTCCCTTGGTATGGTGAAGATGAACCTATTATTTGGTGGTCGCCTGACCCGAGAATGGTATTGTTTCCTGACGAATTAAAAGTATCAAAAAGCATGAAACAAGTTTTACGTCGTCAACCATTTTCCGTGACTTACAACACCGCTTTTAAAGAAGTAATTCAAACCTGCGCTTCCGTGAAACGTCCAGGACAAGACAGCACGTGGATTACGAACGAAATGCAAGAAGCGTATTTGGAATTATTCAACATGGGATATATCACTTCTGTAGAAGTGTGGCGCGATGAAAAGCTAGTGGGCGGCGTGTATGGCGTGAATTTAGGACGCGTGTTTTGTGGCGAAAGTATGTTTGCTTTTCAGAGCAATGCAAGTAAATTTGGCTTTATTCACTTAGTGCGAAAACTCCAAGCTGAAGGTTGTCAAATTATTGATTGTCAAATGCATACTAATCATTTGGAAAGTTTGGGTGCGTACGAAATTCCTAGAGAACTATTTTTGTCTTTTTTAAGTTAATTTTTTAATTCTGGGTAACATCTTTTCTTTTTTATGAACTGTAGTTTATAACTTTTAAATTTTATATTATGAAAAGACAAAACCTAAAAAGTTTAAAGTTAAACAAACAAGCAATTTCAAACTTTAAACAAGAAAAACTTGTTGGTGCGGCACCAAATTCAAAGACATATTGTAATTGTCAAGATGATCCTGCGGAACCTTTAAGTATTGAAACAATTTGTTGGGGACCATCTGGAATTTTACAATGTGGTGCAGATTACTAGCCTTTAACATGTTTTATGTAAAATAAAAGTTTGTAGAAAGTCAGGAGTATATGCTTCTGACTTTTTTTATTGCTTAAATCTTTAAAATCAACGACGTAAGAATGAATAAAATCTCTCGTGTCGTAGTATTATAACCTTCAAAACGATATTCCAAACCTGTTTGAAACTTTAAATTTTCTGTCCATTGCCAACCAATTTGCGTGGTAAAACGTTGGTCAATTTGTGGCGTATCAGTTTTTACAACGCTGAGTAATGCCTCTCCATTGGCAACAAAATAAGCTTCTCCAATATCTAGTTTTTCACCTTCTAAGGGAAAATCCAAAGTGAATCGGTAACGGAAACGATGTACTGTGTTTTCTGTGGTCATACGTTGTTCTGTTCGAAAACGATGACCAAAACGTACTACATTAGGTCGGTAGGCATAATTGTATTGTTGCGTAAAACGAAGTTCATTACTACTATCTTCAAAATTTTCTCGAAAGCGATACATAACGCCTGCGCTTACACTGTGATTTGAATTGAAGCTATATGTTGAAAAATGGACCAGTTGTACCTGTCGTATTGTAAATTCAGATGTGTTGTCACGATACATATAATTTCTAGATACAGTCGAAAAGTTTACTTTATAAGAGTCATTAACCTCATGATTCACAGCAAAAGAAGGCTCAAAAAAGAAAGTAAAATCTTTCTGCGCATACGAAGAAAACGAACAAAAAGCAATTAAAAGCAAATAGTTAAGTTTAGTATAAAATGTGGTCATACGAGCTTCCTATAATGGTTCTTACCAATTGAAAATCACCATGTTTGGAAAAGGTAATTTCAATAAAATAACGCTTCTTAGCTTTTTTAACTTCGGCAATAATCTCATACAAAAATGGATTTCCTATATGTTCTTGAAAAGCATCTTCAATAACTTTCTTGTCTGCTATTTGAGAAGTATTTCTATATTGACGCTGAATTTTTTTTATGCGAAATGAATCGTATTGATTGTTCAAATAGGATTTAATTTTATCATAGGTTTCTGTTGAAATCTCTCTTTTTTTGATGATAACTTCAACATCTTCCAATGTGCCATCTTTATCAAATTCAATACTAAACGAGTCTCCTTTAAACTTTAATTTGATTTCATAACTTATTTTTAGGCTATCTTGCTCTTTGTAGTACTTAACCTTTTTTGTCTTTTCGGGAAGTGTGTGTTGAAGAAGCTCCAAAGCTTTCTTAGGAAACATTTTAGCTTCAATTCGTTCTTCTTTTTCATGCTTATAGGAATTTTGAGCGGTGATAGGTAATGTCATTCCTAAAAAAAATATCCAGCAAATATATTTCATGACATATTTTTTATTTCTTCATAGCGAAAACAACTTGTTATATGATCATTTACCATTCCTGTTGCTTGCATGTGCGCATAGATTACTGTAGAACCTACAAACTTAAACCCTCTTTTCTTGAGGTCTTTGCTAAGCGCATCTGAGATTTCAGTGGTTGCAGGAACTTGTTTCTCATCTTTACACTCGTTATGAATAGGTTTTTCGTTGGTAAATTGCCAAATATAGGAGGAAAAACTCCCAAACTCTTCTTGAATCTTTATAAATGCTTGTGCATTGGTAATAGTTGCTTTTATTTTTAGCTTATTGCGAATGATGCCTGAATCTTGTAACAAATCGAGATACTTGTCTTCATCATATTGAGCAATTTTATGATAGTCAAAATAATCAAAAGCTTTTCTAAAATTTTCTCGCTTCCGCAGAATCGTAATCCAACTCAAACCCGCTTGGAAAGTCTCTAAAATGAGGAATTCAAATAAGGTAGCATCGTCACGAACAGGAACACCCCATTCTTGATCGTGATAAGCAGTATAAAGCGGATCGTTTCCGCACCAAGCACATCTTCTTTTTTCACTAAAATCCATGCGTTTTATTTTAAATATTTCATGACAATCATCAGTAAGCGTCGTTGGATTGTTTTGTAAATTTACAACACTGTAAGTTCAAGTCAAAAAAACGACTCATGTAAAGTAAAATAGAAAACCATGATTTCAACAGATATTTCAATAAAAAACATCATTCAAGAGAGCGAAGCAAAAGCAATTTCGTATAAAGAATACAGAGATTTAGTTCAAACTTTAGTCACAGAAGGAAAATCAACAGGAGAAGAACAAACAGAAGCATTAAGTAATTATACAATGCTTAATGACAAGCGAATGAAACGATTAGACAAGACTGTTAAACTCTCTGAAGAAGCAATTTCAAAAATAAAATCGTATAATGGCGATGTTACATGGTTAGTGTTAACAGAAAGTTGGTGTGGAGATGCGGCGCAAACAATGCCCGTAATCAATAAAGTGGCTGAGTTAAATGAAAACATCACACTTAAAATAGTATTGAGAGATGAAAATGAAGCACTGATGAATGAGTTTTTAACTAATGGAGGGAAAGCCATTCCTAAGTTAATTGCTATTGATGCTCCTTCTGGGAATGTGATTGGCGATTGGGGTCCGAGACCTACAAAAGCAACTCAAATGGTAAACGATTACAAAGCGACTTATGGCAAGCTAACACCCGAATTTAAAAAAGAATTACAAGTTTGGTATAACAAAGATAAAGGACAAAACACAGTTGAAGATTTACTAAAACTTGTTTAAGAGCACTCACTAGAAACCTATAGAGAGTTTCCAAATGCTTCAGGAGAAATGGCCTCTTTTACATCAAAATCACCAATTTTAGTACGACGCAAAGCAGAAAGATGCGCTCCCGATTGTAATGCTAGGCCAAAATCATGTGCTAAAGAGCGAATATAAGTTCCCTTACTACATACTACTCGAAAGTCAATTTCGGGTAGTTCAATGCGTGTAATTTCAAACTCGTGAATGGTAATTTTCCGAGAAGGAATTTCTACTTCTTCACCAGCACGAGCAAACTCATACAATCGTTTTCCGTCTTTTTTTAAAGCTGAAAAAACAGGTGGTTTTTGATCAATCTCTCCAATAAATTGTTCGGTTGTTTTATGAATAATATCATTTGTAATATGAGCTGTTGGAAAAGTTTGATTGATATCACTTTCTAAATCGTATGAAGGCGTAGTAGCACCAACAGTAATTGTACCAGTATATTCTTTGGTTTGCCCTTGATATTCAGCAATTTTTTTTGTGTTTTTCCCGACACAAATAATTAGTAAACCTGTTGCAAGCGGATCCAATGTTCCTGCATGTCCAACTTTTAACTTTTTTACTTTAAAAGTAGATTTTAATGCCCATTTGACTTTATTGACTGCTTGAAAAGAAGACCAGTTTAAAGGTTTGTCAATCAATAATGTTTGTCCCGCTTGATATTCTTCAAGTGTTTTCATTACAAGAAAGTGTCGTAAATTACATAGCCTATTGCAATCAATCCGACCACAAGGCAATAAATAGCAAAATAGGTAAGTTTGCTTTTCTTTACAAGATTTATCATCCATGTACAGGCAAATAATCCAGCAACAAAAGCGGCAACAAACCCAGCAGCGAGTGGAGCAATTTGCGAACTTTCTAATGCTAAATCACCACTTAAAATGTCTTTTCCTATTTTTCCAAGTATCAAAGGGACGACCATTAAAAAAGAAAAGCGTGCAGCTTTGGTTTTGTCATTACCAAGCAAAACAGAAGTGGAAATTGTTGCTCCAGAACGTGAAACTCCTGGTAAAATAGCAATAGCTTGAGCAATTCCAATGGTTACAGCATTTGAATAACTTACATTTTTTTCTGTGTTCTTAGCTTTATCAGCAAAATATAAAAGGAAAGCAGTAACGACTAACATGCAGCCTACTAGTAAAATGTTTCCTTCAAATAAAGCTTCTAGTTCATCTTCAAATAAAATACCAACTAAGGCAGCAGGAATCATTGATAAGATAATTTTTACAGAGAATTTTGCTTCATCATTCCAACGAAATTGGAATAAACCTTTAAAGATTGTAGCAATATCGTTTCGAAAAATAACGATAGTACTTAGTGCTGTTGCAAAATGCACAACTACCGTAAACAATAAATCTTCTTTAATTTCGGCATCAAGGATTGCTTTTCCAAGTTCTATATGTCCACTAGAAGAAACAGGTAAAAACTCTGTAAGTCCTTGAATAATTCCAAGGATAATAGCATTAATAATGTCCATAAACTAGGAATTCGGATTCAACAAAATAGCATATACTTCAATGGCAAACCCTAAGATTACCAACATTGGAGCTATGTGAATTCTTCTTACGCTGAACACGGCTTCGTTGAATACATTAGGATCGTTGCTTCCGCCACCTGCCATTAATATAAATCCAAGCGCAATAACTGCGAGCCCAATAAACATGAAGACATAATTTTTCTTCCCAAAAACAAAGCTTGGTTGTGAAGAGGAAATGTTTTCTTGTGAAGTTGTTTTTTTAGTTACTTTCTTATTTTTCATGCACTATTCAAATTTTAGAGGTGCCGACCGAAAGCATCATTATTGCATACAAACATTCATTAAAATTCACTGTATACCACACTAGTGCCTTTTTCCATTTTTGAAATCTGAGGTACAATACCATCAGGATTAACAATGGTCCATCGGTTTGGGCAATACAAAGTAACGGTTTTATTTAAAACTTTGGTACTTAATTGCTCTAAATTTACGCCTTTCTCCATGCCACGATCAATGTAATAATAGTGACTGTCATTTTCCAGTCGAATTTGTATATTGCTAGAAGTTCCTTCTTTTACCGAGATTACTTTTCCTGAGATTAAGATACAATCTTCTGAGTGCACGGTTGGAGCATTGGTAAATGAATATGCTAAAAAAACAACAAGTGCTATACCTAAAAATATAAATGTGAGTCTTCTCATAATCATAAAATTTTAAAAATTAAAATATCAGTACATGTTCACGTAAATATTTTTATCATATAAGTATTGGTTTACATTCTATTATAAAGATAACTCAATAATTTCCTAATTATTTTATAATGAAGGGTTAAAGTCTGTTAATGTTTTAGAGGAAAAAAGCACTAATTTATTAGTAATACAGTATGTAAAGAATCAATTAAAATAATTACTAATACCACTTAAAATGCTTTGTACTGCGTAGGAAGCCAAAATCAATCCCATGATTTTACTAATTACCGTAATTCCATAACTTCCAATACGTTCTTGTACTACGCTTGCTGCTAGAAGAATTAAACAAGTAATACCAATAACAACTAAAACTAATGCAGTTGTAATGGCTTGCTGTTGAATGGTATAAATGTGATTATCTGTCATTAAAACTACAGCCATAATTGCTCCAGGTGAAGCAATAGAAGGAATGGCTACAGGAAAAACAGTAACATGTTTATAATCAGTTATTTGGTTTTTTTCGCGTTCTGGTTTTCCATCACCAAAAATCATCGTTAACGCAAATAAAAATAGAATCACACCTCCAGAAATCTGAAAAGCATCTAAAGAAATGGACATACCTTCAAGAATGAGTTGTCCAATCACGATAAAGAACAACAAAATCATAAATGCAATAATAGAAGCTCTAATGGCAATTTTACGTTTGTGAACACTATCAAATTCTTTGGTGGCTTCCAAATATACAGGAACAGAACCTATGGGGTCAATTACAGCAATTAGAAAAAATATAGTAGTTAAAATGGCTGTCATATCGATTATTCAATACGTTTTCCTTGAGTTGTAAAAGACAATCCTTGTTGTCCCATAGTAGAACTCATAACAGCTTCAAATAAAGGTTCTACACCGTTTTTTGGAATTTTCCATTCAAAGATAAAGTTTGAACCTGTACCACCAGAAATATCACTTTCGTTAATAATAATTTCTGTAGTTTCTAGTGGAGCCAAATAAATAGGTTGATTGAAATAGGTGCGCACAAGTTCTCCTTTAGTGTCATAATAGGAAGCTCGCAAAATATAAATAGAATCGGTATCACTTGTGTTGCGTAAACCTACCATAGCTGTCAAATTGTGCTTGGTATGTTCTGAATAGCTATAAATCTGAGAATAGATGGAAAGATACGTTTTTCCATATTCAAGAGAATCCTTTTTGCTGATATCAATACTGCGATTTGCCCAATTTTCTTCATGCAAAGAACTATCTTGCGCTTTTTGTTCGCAACCTATACACAAAAGTAGTATGATGATTATTGGAAAAAAATAACTGAGGCGTGTTGATTTCATACAAGAAAGATAAAATATAAAAATGAAAATCTTCTTTTTTTAGTAAAACTATTTAGAGCTGCGTCGTTCGCTTCGAATGGTTAATACCATAGCAACAATTAATAAAACACTTGAAAGTATTCGCATCCAAAATCCACGATCAAAAGCTTCAGTAGTAATACTATTTACAACAATCAAAATGATACTTGCTACAATTAAAATAATTGGAAGAGTTGATTTTTTCATATACAAACAGTTCTCAAAATTAATAATACAACTGATCGGTTCTTAAATTCAAAAAACGTTGTGTTGCAAAGAAACTACTAACAAGTGTAATTAAAACACCAATCACTAAAATTCCCGCAAAAACAGCTCCAATCAATAATTGGTCGTTAGCTAATTGCAATTGCGGCAACGTTTTATGCGCATAATACAACACACCTGCCATTCCTGCCAAAGCTAAAATCGCTGCAATAATCCCCATTTTAATACTATTCCAAATAAAAGGCTTACGGATAAATCCTTTGGTGGCACCTACCATTTGCATAGTTTTAATCGTAAAACGCTTGGCATATACAGACAAACGGATTGAGCTATTAATTAACAATGCTGCTACGATTGCAAAAAAGATACACGCAATCAAAATTCCATATCCGATGCGTTTGATATTTGCATTCAACTTAGAAACTAAAGGCTTATCAAATGAAACTTCTTCGACAAAGTTCTTTTCAGTAATCTCTGCGGCGATAGAATCTAATTTTTCACCAGAAACAAAATCGGATTTAATATAAACATCAATTGAGTTCAGTAGTGGGTTTTCCCCCAAATATTCTACAAAATCTTCTCCGATATCTGCAGTCAAATTAGCAGCGGCAGTTTCCTTTGAAACAAACGCTGCCGATTTTGTATACGTTGCCAAGGCTAAAGTTTTTTGCAACTGTTCAATTTCAACGTCTTTAGCGCTATCTTTCAAATATACGGTCAGTGCAATTTTCTCCTTATAATAATCAGCTACTTTCTTAGTGTTTAATACTAATAAGCCTAAAATTCCTAGTAGGAATAATACGAGTGTAGTACTCAGTACCACAGAAAAATAAGAAGATATTAAACGTTTTTTTTGATACTTTTCAAAAGAAGAACTCATAAATAGTGCATTAGTCTGGTAAAATTATAAAATTATCCATGCAAAACGTCAAATTTTGGGTGAAAAAGTATTTTGATAATGGAGAAACTAAGGCTGCTCAAAAAAGTATATTACAGGTAACTATTGAGATACAATTAACAAACAACTCTCAAACTTTTGTCTTTCATACAATAACCGTTAAATTTGCGCTTCTCAAAAAAAGATTAAGATGAAGTACAATTTCAACGAAATTGAAGCCAAATGGCAAAAATATTGGGCAGAAAACGGAACATTTCATGCCGAAAATAATTCCGATAAACCAAAATATTATGTACTCGATATGTTTCCATATCCTTCGGGAGCAGGGTTGCACGTCGGACATCCATTAGGTTATATTGCTTCAGATATCTATGCACGTTACAAGCGTCATCAAGGCTTTAACGTGTTGCATCCGCAAGGCTATGATAGTTTCGGATTGCCAGCAGAACAATACGCTATTCAAACGGGACAGCATCCTGCTATTACAACCAAAACAAATATTGCGCGCTATCGTGAGCAATTAGACAAAATTGGTTTCTCGTTCGATTGGAGCAGAGAAGTGCGCACGTCTAATCCTGAATATTACAAATGGACACAGTGGATTTTTATCGAATTGTTCAACTCGTGGTATAATATCGAAACTGACAAAGCAGAACATATTGATACGCTCATCGCTAAATTTGAAGCGAATGGAAACATTGATGTTAAAGCAGTTTGTGATGATGATGTAGAAATGTTCGCTTCCGCAGATTGGATGCAGTATGATGAAAAAACAAAGCAAGAAATATTGCTAAAATATAGGCTTACGTATCTAGCCGAAACCGAAGTCAACTGGTGTCCTGCATTGGGAACAGTATTGGCGAATGACGAAATTGTCAACGGTGTGTCAGAACGTGGCGGTCATCCTGTGGTGCGTAAAAAAATGACACAATGGAGCATGCGAATTTCTGCGTATGCACAACGTTTGCTAGATGGCTTGAATATTATCGATTGGCCGCAACCATTAAAAGATTCTCAAACCAATTGGATTGGTCGCTCGCAAGGTGCGATGGTGACGTTTAAAGTAGATGGGCACGACGCAAACATTGATGTATTTACCACACGACCTGATACGATTTATGGTGTAAGTTTTATGACCTTGGCACCAGAACACGATTTGGTAGCACAAATAACAACTGC
Source organism: Kordia zhangzhouensis (assembly GCF_001005305.1). Taxonomy (GTDB): domain Bacteria; phylum Bacteroidota; class Bacteroidia; order Flavobacteriales; family Flavobacteriaceae; genus Kordia; species Kordia zhangzhouensis. The sequence goes on along the minus strand of NZ_LBMH01000001.1, from coordinate 192,121 downwards.
TGCACAAAAAGAAGCGGTTGAAAGCTATATAGAAGCAACCGCAAAACGCAGTGAGCGTGAACGTATGGCAGATGTAAAAACCATTTCAGGAGTTTTTACAGGGGCGTATGCAATTCATCCATTTACAGGAAAACAAATTCCAATTTGGATTGGCGATTATGTCTTAGCAAGTTACGGGACAGGCGCTGTCATGGCAGTTCCATGTGGCGATCAACGTGATTATGACTTTGCGAAGCATTTCAAATTGGACATTCCAAACATCTTTGAAAACGTAGACATTTCAGAAGAAGCATACAGCGAAAAAGAAGGTGTAAAAATCGCTAATTCTGACTTCTTAAATGGTTTGACCTATAAAAAAGCCATGAAAACCGTGATTTATGAAATGGAACAACGCGGTTTTGGAAAAGGAAAAATTAACTATCGTTTACGTGACGCGGTGTTCTCACGTCAACGCTATTGGGGTGAACCATTTCCAGTGTATTATGTAGACGGAATGCCACAAATGATTGACGTACAACATTTGCCAATCACTTTGCCAGAAGTTGAAAAATATTTACCAACTGAAACTGGCGAACCACCATTAGGAAACGCTGAGGTTTGGGCATGGGATACCAATACAAATACCATCGTTAGCAACGAACTTGTCAACAATGACGGAATTTATCCTCTGGAGTTAAACACCATGCCAGGTTGGGCAGGAAGTTCGTGGTATTTCTTCCGTTATATGGAAAAAACCTTGCGTGATGAAGATTTTGCTAGCAAAGAAGCATTAGACTATTGGCAAAATGTCGATTTATACATTGGTGGAAGTGAACATGCCACGGGACATTTATTATATGCACGTTTCTGGACCAAATTTTTATGTGATAGAGGTTTTGTAAATGTGGACGAACCGTTTAAAAAGTTGATTAACCAAGGAATGATCTTGGGGACTAGTGCTTTTATTTATGCCTATTTATTAGATTGTACAAATATAGCTGGAGGAAATATTTCTATTGATGTTCCTAGAAAACAACTCTTTTTAATCTCAAAGGAAGCTTATGAATCTATTTTAGAAGGTAACCCTGTTGAGGAAATAGACAATTGGCTTATTAATAAATATGGAAAAAAAGAAGAATGGACTTTTAAAGTAAATTATAACTCTAACCATATTTTAAAACGAAATGTTGATATAAGTTTACTGAAAGGAGTTAGTGATGAACTTGATCTTGAAGAATTCAAAAAAGACAATAGATATAAGGATTTTGAGTATGCTGTTGTTTTGTCTGAGGATGGAAGCTATATAACTCATCGCGAAGTCGAAAAAATGTCAAAATCCAAATACAACGTCGTCAATCCAGATGATATTTGTGAAGAATATGGGGCAGATAGTTTGCGTTTGTACGAAATGTTTCTCGGTCCGTTGGAGCAATCAAAACCGTGGAATACCGCGGGAATTTCAGGTGTTTTTGGTTTCCTAAAGAAATTATGGAAGTTGTATGTGGGTGACGAAGGAGTTTCAAAAGTAACTGAATCTGCGCCAAGCAAAGACAGCTTAAAAACATTGCATAAAACGATTAAAAAAGTGCAGGAAGACATTGAAAACTTCTCATTCAATACGTCGGTAAGTACATTTATGATTTGTGTCAACGAATTAACCGCACAAAAATGTACAAGTAAGGAAATTTTACAACCGTTAACGATTTTAATTTCGCCGTATGCGCCGCATATTGCAGAAGAATTATGGTCAAGATTGGGCAATGAAGGTTCTATTGCTACTGCAAAATTCCCTGTATTTGAAGAAAAACATTTGGTAGAAAGTTCCAAAGAATATCCAGTGTCTTTTAACGGCAAAATGCGTTTCAAAAAAGAATTGCCTTTAGATTTATCTAAAGAAGAAATCGAGAAAATAATTCTTGAAGACGAACGTACACAAGCACAATTAAATGGACGAACTCCGAAAAAAGTAATTGTAGTTCCGGGAAAAATTATTAATATCGTAGGGTAAAAATAAATTTTAAAAAGCTGAAAATGAAAAAACTCCTGTTTTTGATAGCACTCATTTCCATGTCTTCTTGTATCGCACAAAAAAAAGTGAAAGAACGAGATGGGAAACATTCAGAAGATAAAAAGTTTCCAACTGAATATGCGTTTCCAAAGGAATACGTTGGAACATATGCAGGGAATTTGAATGTCTCCGATGCGTCAGGAGTCTTGCAAAATGTTCCTATGGAACTGACAATCAAACCTACGGAAGACCCAAAAAAGTATGACTATATTTTGTCTTATATTGTCTCAAAGCAAAAAGATGAACGAAAGTATACACTAGTAGTGGTTGATCCTGAAAAAGGAATTTATGATTTAGATGAAAATAACGGAATCGTATTGCGTGCCAATTATATGCGACAAACATTGTTTAGTACGTTTGAGATTAACAACAAAATTTTGAACAGTCGTGTTGAATTTAGAAATGATGGACGTGTGTTTTTTTCAATCACAGTTACAGAAAAGGCAAATGCAAGAAAAACAGGCGACAAAAATACTTCGGTGGTTAGTTACCATACAACGGTGATTCAAAAAGCAGCTTTACGCAAGGTAGAGCGTGACTAGACTACTGACAAAAATTCATAAAATATATAAACCTCGCTTATTTGGCGAGGTTTTTGTATTTTAGGGTGTATTACAATTTAATAAATAAAAGAAGAATATGTTTGATTCAGGATATATGCTCTTAGCAGGAGCAATTATGTTGCTAAGTATGTTTGTGAGTTCTAAACTTAAAAGCAAGTTTGCACATTATTCAAAGTTACGCCTACGCAATGGAATGAGTGGAGCAGAGATTGCTGAAAAAATGTTGGCAGACCACGGAATTCATGATGTAAAAGTGATTTCTACCGAAGGAATGCTGACCGATCACTACAATCCGCAAAATAAAACAGTAAATTTAAGCGAAGGCGTTTTTCATCAACGAAATGCAGCAGCAGCAGCAGTTGCGGCGCATGAAGTTGGTCATGCAGTACAACATGCAAAAGGATATGAGTGGCTGCAAATGCGCTCCAAACTAGTGCCATTGGTAAGTATTGCGTCCAGATTTTCTCAATGGGTTATCTTTGGAGGAATTGCGTTAATGGCAAGTCAAGGACTTGGTTTTGGGCGTACCGTTTTGATTGTTGGATTAATTATGTTTGCAACAGGTACTTTGTTTAGTTTTATCACCTTACCGGTTGAATACGATGCTAGTAAACGTGCTTTGGTTTGGTTGCGCAATAAACATATGGTTACTCCAGAAGAATACGATGGTGCGCAAGATGCTTTGAAATGGGCAGCTCGAACTTATGTGGTTGCGGCACTTGGATCGTTGGCAACATTGCTCTATTTTATGCGATATTTGAACAGAGATTAAAAAATCTAGAAATAAAAAAACCGAATGTATACTAAACATTCGGTTTTTTTATGAGTGTATCTGTCAGTTATTAAACTTCTATCTGACGATCAATTTGTTGATCTAATGAAATAAAAGTTTCTGTTCGCGAAACTCCTTTAATAGCTTGTATTTTATGATTTAAAATATGCATCAAGTGTTCGTTGTCTTTACATAAAATTTTAATCAATAATGACCAATTTCCAGTAGTATAATGACATTCCATTACTTCGGGAATGCGTTCAAGTTCCTTTACAGCATCTGGATTGCGCATGGCTTTATCTAAATATACGCCAATAAATGCCATAGTTTTATAGCCTAATACTTTCGGATTGATGATAAATTTAGAGCCAGCAATTAATTTGGCATCTTCCAGCTTTCGTAATCGTTGATGAATTGCTGCCCCCGAAATCCCAATTTCGCGTGCAATACTCAAAATAGGTGTCCGAGCATCGTTCATCAATGCGCGAAGTATCTTTTTGTCAATTCCGTCAATCGTAATTTGTTCGTTTACTACTTTCATTACAATCGTATTTAGTATATGAAAGCTAAAGTTACGTGTTTTTGTTCGGTTTTAAAGGATTGAAGCAATTCTTCACATAGAATTGCTTCTTTTTTTATTGAAATAGTAATAAATCGTAAATCAATACATGTTACATATTGTCTGGATTATACCCAAAGTATGGAACTTCCTTTTCATGAAAAGCAATACCGTATTCTTTTAGCTCTTCTAAAATAGGTGTGTATACTTCTCTTGTAATAGGTAATTGTACGCCAGGTGTTGTAATTTTACCATTTAAGATTTTTAAAGCGGCAATCGCAACCGGCAATCCAACGGTTTTAGCCATGGCTGTATAAGTTTGGTCTTCTCCTAAAATTACCATTTTCGATTCTATTTGATGTTTTTTATCATCTAATTCATATCCAAATTTATGATACATCACAATCATATCTTTATCGTCAGGAGCTAGTGACCAACTATCCATTAATATTTTTTGAAGAATTTGGGCAGGTGTTGCATTTTCAAGACCTATTTTTTTATTTGGATTGAAAATATCTAATTCTAATAATTTTTCCCAAAGCGTATCATCTTGATCAATTTTCAAGTTGTGACGCATTTTAAGTTCAACGGAATCGGTAGGACTATATGGTAAAAATAAGTTTACGAAATCACGATAACTCATTTTTGCAGAGTTTTCGATGGTATAACTGTCGTCAGTCATTCCTAATACAACAAACATTTGCCATGCACGAGAAAACCCAACTCTTCGAATGGTTCCTCGATATAAAGTCAAAATGTCATCTAAGCCGTAAACACTTCTATATTTTAAAGAATCCCGATTGGCATACGCTTCAAATTTTCCATAGCCTTCTACGTTTAGAAATTCTGTACGACGGAATAATCGGTGGTAAGGAATGTATTTATAAGTGCCTTCTTGAATAAATTTAGCCGCACCACCTTGTCCCGCTAAAACTACGTTTCGAGGATTCCATGTAAACTTATAATTCCACAAGTTGGTATCACTTTCGGGAGCGACCAATCCACCTGTAAAAGATTCAAATAAAATCATTTTTCCACCATTGTCACGAATGCGATCAATGACTTCCATTGCACTCATGTGATCAATACCAGGATCTACTCCAATTTCGTTCATAAACACGAGCCCTTTTTCCTTTACAGCTTTGTCAAGCGCTTGCATTTCAGGACTTATGTATGAAGCGGTCACCATGTTTTTTCCAAAATGGACACAGTCTTTTGCAACTTCAATATGGAAGCGTGCAGGGAGCATAGAAATTACAATTGAAGCCTTTTGAATGGCTTCTTTTCGACTATCTTCTTGAAATACATCCAAGAATACTGCAGAAGCATTAGGATGATTTCCGACTAGTTTTTTTGCATTTTCGACGTTGATATCTCCAACAGTTATGTGTAAATTTTCGGTTTGGCTTTTATCTAGAAAATATTTGATGAGGTAAGAGGCAGATTTTCCTGCACCAATAATTAAAATGTTTCGCATAGTGGCTTTTGTTGCGTAATTTTGTAATGGACATTAATTTAACACGAATGTAGTGAAATGTTACATTTATAAAAATAACTTCATAAAAATATGAGAAAAAAAATTTTATACACAGGAGCTATTTTAGGATGTTTGGCAGTTATTTTAGGGGCTTTTGGAGCTCATGGGCTCAAAAATACGTTAAATTCAGATCAGCTAATTTCTTTTGAGACAGGAGTGCGTTATCAAATGTATCATGCACTTTTTTTATTGTTTCTTGGATCTTCTGCTTTTGTAGCTCCTAAAATGCAAAAACTAATATACATATTTATTCTTTGGGGAACTGTATTGTTCTCTGGGTCAATATATGTACTTGCAACAAATGATATGACCAGTTTTGACTTTAAAACAATAGCATTTGTAACACCAATTGGAGGAACTTTGTTAATTATTGGGTGGATTGTTCTAATCGTGAGTTTTTTTAGAACTAAAGTGGATAAAATGGCTTAAAAATCTGTTATCTATAAAAATATTTATACTTTTGCCCTTTACAAAAAACACAACAAGAGTTAAAAGTTATGACGAATAACACCTTCTCAACGAAAACGATTTCGTTAACTCCGTACGGAATCAAAGAAGCGAAAGCGCACTACCAACTTTCCTCAGACCAATTACATGAAGAAACTATAAAGAATGGACAAGGAGTTGAAACTTCTTTTGGAGCCATTGCTGTAAATACTGGAGAATTTACAGGAAGATCACCTAAAGATCGATTTATAGTAAAGGATAGTATTACAGAAGACAAGGTTTGGTGGGGAAACATTAACATTCCTTTTGAACCAACTGCTTTTGATAAACTATATGATAAAGTGGTTGATTATTTATCAGGAAAAGAAGTGTATGTGCGTGATGCATATGCTTGTGCAGATGATAACTACCGTTTAAATATTCGTGTAGTAAATGAATATCCTTGGAGTAACATGTTTGCTCATAATATGTTTTTACGTCCAACAGAAGATGAATTGGAAAATTTTGAAGAAGATTGGCTAATCGTAAATGCACCAGGATTTATGGCAGATCCAGCAATAGATGGAACACGTCAACATAACTTTGCAATTTTGAATTTTGAGAAGAAAATTGCTTTGATTGGAGGAACTGGTTATACAGGAGAGATTAAGAAAGGAATTTTCTCAGCATTAAATTTTATTTTGCCAGTATTCAAGAATACTTTACCGATGCACTGTAGTGCAAATGTTGGCAAAGATGGAGATACTGCTATCTTTTTTGGATTATCAGGAACTGGAAAAACTACATTATCAGCTGATCCAGAACGAAAATTGATTGGTGATGATGAGCACGGTTGGACAAACGAAAACACCGTCTTTAATTTTGAAGGTGGTTGTTATGCGAAAGTAATTGATTTAAGTGAAGAAAAAGAACCGGATATTTATCATGCAATCAAAAAAGGAGCAATCCTTGAAAATGTAATTTTAGACGAGAATAAGAATGTAGATTTTGAAGATACAAGCATTACACAAAATACACGTGTAAGTTATCCTATTTATCATATTGATAATATTCAAGAGCCTTCTATTGGAACCAATCCAAAGAATATATTCTTTTTAACAGCAGATGCTTTTGGAGTTTTGCCTCCAATTTCTAAGCTTACACCTGGACAAGCAGCTTATCACTTTATTTCAGGATATACAGCCAAAGTAGCAGGAACTGAAGCGGGAATTACTGAGCCTGTTCCTAGTTTCTCAGCATGTTTTGGAGCACCATTTATGCCGTTGCACCCAACAAAATACGCCGAAATGCTAAGTAAAAAAATGCAAGAAGCAGGTGTCAATGTTTGGTTAATCAATACAGGATGGACAGGCGGTCCTTATGGTATTGGTAATCGTATGAAATTGAAATATACACGTGCTATGATTAGTGCAGCACTGGAAGGAAAACTAAATGATGTGGACTATCAAATACATCCAGTTTTCGGATTGGCAATTCCTAAAGATTGTCCAAATGTGCCTAATGAAGTATTGAATCCTATTGATACTTGGGCTGATGCGGATGCATATAATACGAAGGCTACTGAACTGTCTAATTCATTTAAAAAGAATTTTGCGAAATTTGAAGAGTTTGCCAATGAAGAAATCATGGCTGGTGGACCAATCAAATAACATGATATAACTAGACCTAAAAAGGAAAAAAGCGTATGTCAATTTATAGATATACGCTTTTTTTATTATGTCAATTTATATGACTATTGTTTAGTTTCAAATCCTTGCATAAGTTCATCAATAGTCATCGCTGATTTTTCAGAGAAATCATCTTCATAAATTACTTCTACACGTAATGCACGTAATCCAGAAATACCTTGTAAATCTTCTAGCTCAAGCCTTTCTACTTTTCCAAAATAGTTTTTAGATTGCATGTATTTAATGTATTTTGTGTACTCACGCTCGTCTTTATCTTGCGAATATACAATAGCAATTTTACCGGGAACAGTTAGCCGTTCTGTAGTATTCTTAATACAAGCTTTATCGATTCGCTTTTTAATAATTTCATAGCGAATATTGTAAGCTCCATCTACATCAAACTGCTTTTCATCCATTCTAAATTTAATAGCCAATGGACTGCTATGTACTAAAATTAGAGAAGCCACCTCTAGCTTATTTTCCATTATTTTTTTAGCGTTATGGGCAATTTGTTCCATTTCATAAGTGTTTTGCAATTGCCACAAACGCAAATTGTATAGGTACAATTTATTAAATGGTTTATCTTTTACCAGTGATTGCCCAATGTACATGTTATATTCTACACCATCCGTTTTATAGCGTTCAAAATAATGCGGAAACATAGCTTGTGCTTCTTCTTGTTTCTTGTCTATATAATTGGCTAAACGCTTATTCAAAATATTTACACTGTCTTCGTATTCTTTTCGTTTATCGTAAACCACTTTTAGGTTTTTATCTAAACTGTTGATATACTCTGTGATGAGTAAAGCAAGTTTTGGATCTGTGGCTTTAAGGTGGTTAAATACCGGGTAAATATCTCTTTTCAAAAATTGTAAAATCCCCAATTCGTCGCCAGCTTTCAACCCTTCTTGTGTATCATTTAGATACGTAGAAATTCTAAAAATAAGTTCTTCATAAATAGGTAACTTATCTTGCTTTAGAGCTGCATCTAAAACTTTAATAGCTAGTTCTAATTGTGTTGTGAGATCTTCTTTTATCGCTTCATTTCTAGCTACTGATGACCCTTTGATATCACTTTGCCCGTATAGTGGGTATACTTCATCAAATACAATATCTTCAATCATTGGATCTTCCACTTGATTTGCCAATTGCTTTTGATAATTTTCCGCAGCATCATAAAATCGCCACTTTACAGAAGGATGTATAGAAGTATATTGCTCTTGAATGGTAGCTTCTAGTGTATTTTGGTAATCTTCAGAAGCACGTGAAACAGCCGCTTCAAAGACAGGAATAATATCTTGTAGTTTCTGTTGATTTACAGAATTTAACTCGTATGCGCGTGGCGAAGCAATCTCCAAAACTGCCAAATCTCGCCCTTTAGAAGCGACAATAGGTATTAAGATGATGCTTTGAATGTCTTGTGCTTTTAGTCGACTGTAAAAGCCATTTTTGCCAGAAAGTTCGCCATAGTGTTCCACATCAGAAATGGCAATTTCTTTTCTTTTTTTAAAAATGTTTTCTACGATTCCTTGACAAAAGAAATCGGAGCAGGCCACTTCATTTTCGTCAGAAAACAATAAACTTTCAGAACGCTTTATGCGACTAAAGTGTGTGTCTTTGTCAATACTACCGAAAACAGAAAAACCTAATTTTAAATCTTTTATATTGAAAAATTCACTTAGATTTTTTCGTAATTCTGGTACCAGATTGTCATCACTACGTAATAGGTTTTCACGAATTGAAGATAAAGTCTCATCAAAAGTTACATCAAAAAGATTCATGATTCCAAATCCTTTAAAAATGTAGCTGTCTAATGGAAATTTTTGTTTCCATACGTCTAAATTATCATAATTATCTAGTAGTAGACGAACATCTTCTTCTGTAATTTGGGGTGCTTTTTCCGTAGGAATGACTTGGCAAAAATCACCATTAAATGCAACGCGATAATGTTTGGTAACTCCTAGTTTTTTATCTGGAATATCAAAATAGAATGGACGTTTCAAATCAATTGAATATCCATAACAAACATTCAATATTAATACACATGCGTGTAAGTATAATTCTTTTTCTTCTAAATTTCGTGCTGTAAAATTGTACTCATCTCCCGCATTTTTCAAAATATTCTTTAACCTATTTGAATATTTGAACGATTGAAATGAAAAAGGAATTGTGGCTACTTTGATCTCATTGTCTGTAAGAATTTCGGGGAATAGACCTTCTAGTACTAAATCAATTTGGTCTTTATAGGTATCTAACTTGCAAAGATCAGAGAAACCTTCGCGAAGTTCAGGATAGTTTTCCAGATATTCTGTAATCTCAACAGCAGATTTGTGATAAGGATGCTCAGTATCTTCTATATATCGATCATAAAAAGAAATAACCTGATCAAAACTAATAATTAGTTGTAATGGTAAATTTAATTCCTGTTGTTCTTTTTTCTTGTCCATGATCCAAACTATTTGACTTACAAAGATACAAAATCCTATAATTTGAAAGGGTATGTACCTTTTTTTGTGTGTTAGTAACTATTAATTTGTCTGTAATTGTACAGATTGCTTACAAGAACGGACGTTTGTGTCAACTTTCTGTTACACAATTTGTTAAGTTGTTTATATAGTTTGCGTATTTGTAAAAAGTAATCGTGTTTAATTTCTACAAAGTTAATGCTGTGGTCACTTATTATTTTTTTACGATATTTAGCTAGAAAATCGCTTATGTATGTCTTCCAAAAAACGTCTCACTCGAGTGTATAAACAAGCACAAAGAGTTCCTTTTAATCAATCCTCAAAAATTATTTTATTTAGTGATTGTCATCGAGGTGATAATAGTTTTGCAGATGATTTTGCGAACAATAGAAATATCTATTTTCACGCCTTAAAGCAATATCATAAGCACGGATTTACGTATTGTGAATTAGGTGATGGCGATGAGTTATGGGAAAATATAAGTTTTCAATCTATTTTCTCTGCTCATAAGAATATTTATATGCTATTAAAAGACTTTCATGAGTCAAACCGACTACATCTTATTTGGGGAAATCATGATATGGTATATCGCAATGAAGCTTATGTGCAAAAGCATTTGTCTACATACTTTGATCCAAAAACAGGAACAGATAAACCTTTGTTTACAGATTTGAAATATCATGAAGGAATTGTGCTTAAAAATACGGAAACTGAGCAGGAAATCTTCTTAACGCATGGACATCAGGCAGATTGGTGGAACTATTTATTTTGGAAATGGAGTCGTTTTATGGTACGTGCTCTCTGGAAACCTTTACAAATAGTTGGAATTGCGGATCCTACAAGTCCGGCAAAAAATTATAAAAATTTAATCAAGGTAGAGCGCAGAATTAAAAAATGGATTATAGATAACGACAATTTAATTACTGTGGTAGGGCATACTCATCGTCCAAGATTTCCAAATCCAGATGAGATTTCTTTTTTCAATGATGGAAGTTGTGTGCATCCACGAAGTATTACAGGAATCGAGATTGAAAATAATGCAATTTCACTCATCAAGTGGTATACGTCTACTACCGATGATGGAATTTTGAAAATTGAGCGTGAGGTATTAGAAGGACCAAGAGATTTGAGTGATTACAAAAGTACTTTTTAGAAAAACCTTCAAAAATATATGATGACACTAACACACAAATACAAGGTGAAAATGTAAACAAATGTGCTAAAGGAATTAACTCTCTGGTGCTAGTTCTACTTCCAAACCGTCTAACTCAGGTGTCATTTGTATTTGGCAACCCAAACGGCTATTATCCTTTACATGAAAGGCTTCTGCAAGCATCATGTCTTCATCCATACTCATTTCTGGCAATTCATGATCTGAATTTACATAACATTGACAAGAAGCACACATTGCCATGCCACCACAAATTCCAATGGTTCCTTCTTCGGCAAGTTCGTACGAACGAACTATTTCCATTAGGTTCATTGCCATATCAGTGGGAGCTTGTACTTCGTGAGTAACGCCTTCTCTATCGGTTATTTTTATAGTAATGTCTTGTGACATGTTTTAATCAATAATTTTAGATTGTTGTAATTGATATTTTGGTTAAGCACATTGATGATTCTTTCTAGTGCAAAGGATAATATGTGATGAAATCTCAGCCAAATTATTAATTAATAGCTTTTACTACTGCTTTGGGAGCTTCTTTTCGCGTTCCGTCAAAGCCATCAATTCCGCTGACAGTTGTATATTTCATGACATATTTTTTATCAGGAAAGATTCGTTGGTATGCACTTTGACACATTAGTGTTGCTTCATGGAAACCACAAAGGATTAATTTTAATTTACCAGGATACGTATTCACATCACCAATTGCATAAATTCCTGGAATATTTGTTTGATAATCTAAGGTATTGTCAACTTTGATAGCATTTTTTTCAATTTCCAATCCCCAATCGGCAATAGGACCTAATTTTGGAGCCAACCCAAACAAAGGGATGAAATGATCAGTATCAACTGTAAATGGTTCTTCTCCTTTTTTAGTTACTTCTACAGCGGTAACATGACCTTCTCCTTGAATTCCTGTAATTTCTGCAGGAGTGATGAGGTTAATTTTACCTAAGTTTTTGAGTTCTTGTACTTTTTCAACAGAATCTAGCGCACCGCGAAATTCGTTACGTCTGTGTACCAAAGTAACTTCAGAAGCAACATCAGTTAAAAAGATACTCCAGTCTAACGCTGAATCGCCACCACCTGCAATCACAACTTTTTTATTTCGATACATTTCTGGATCACGGATAATATACTCAACTCCTTTATCTTCGTAGTTTGCCAAATTTTGAATAGGAGGTTTTCTCGGTTCGAAACTTCCCAATCCGCCAGCAATGGCAACAATAGGAGCGTGATGTTTGGTTCCTTTATTCGTAGTAACTATGAATGTTCCGTCTTCGAGTTTTTCAATAGTTTCAGCACGTTCTCCAAGTGTAAAAGTTGGCTCAAAAGGTTCAATTTGCTTCATCAAATTATCTACAAGGTCACCTGCCAGTACTTCGGGATATCCAGGAATATCATAAATAGGTTTTTTAGGATATATTTCGGCACATTGTCCGCCAGGTTGGGGAAGTGCATCTATAAGGTGACATTTTAGTTTGAGTAATCCAGCTTCAAATACGGCAAAAAGACCTGTAGGACCAGCGCCAATAATGAGTATATCGGTTTTAATCATTTTTTCTGTTCTAATAAAATCTGATACAAAAATACGATGTATAAGTTCTGACTTTTATGATATATATCAGTTAGTCTACACTAATGACTTTTTCAATTTGAGGAACGTGTTTTTTGATAGTCATTTCAACACCTGATTTCAGTGTCATTTGATTCACGCTACAACCTACACAGGCTCCTTCAAGTTGTACTTTTACAAGCGTATCGTTTTCTATATCTACAAGTCTGATATCGCCACCATCACTTTGTAAGAAAGGGCGAATTTCTTCTAGTGCCTTTTCAACATTAATTTTTATTTCTTCACTTGTCATCTCTAATCTGAATTTACGTGATTTATTTTTTAACTGCTGAACAACCAGCCATTGTTGTAATTTTTATGACTTCAGTAGCCGGCAAGCTTTCATTTCTATTTACTACTTCTTGAACTACGTTTTGTGTCAGTTTTTCAAAAGCAGCTTCTATGATTGTCGCTGTTTGCATAGCGGCTGGTCGGCCTACATCACCTGCTTCACGAATACTTTGTACTAATGGAATTTCCCCTAAGAAAGGAACTTCAATATCTTCAGCTAAATTTTGAGCACCTTGTTTTCCAAAAATGTAATACTTATTGTTTGGTAGTTCTTCTGGAGTAAAGTACGCCATATTTTCAACAATTCCCAATACAGGAACATTGATACTTTCTTGTTGGAACATTGCAACTCCTTTTTTAGCATCAGCTAGTGCAACATTTTGTGGAGTACTTACTACTACAGCACCAGTAATTGGTAAGGATTGCATAATACTTAAGTGAATATCGCCTGTTCCAGGAGGCAAATCAAGTAATAGAAAATCAAGCTCTCCCCAATCAGCATCAAATATCATTTGATTTAGCGCTTTACTTGCCATTGGTCCTCGCCAAACTACAGCTTGGTTCGGTTTTGTAAAGAATCCAATAGATAAAATTTTAATTCCGTAACTTTCTACAGGTTTCATTTTAGAAACACCATCTACGCGAACTGCCAATGGTTTTTCTCCTTCTACATCAAACATAATTGGCATAGATGGACCATATATGTCGGCATCTAAAATACCAACATTGAACCCCATTTTTGCTAGTGTTACAGCTAGATTAGCAGTTACGGTAGATTTTCCAACACCACCTTTACCAGAAGCCACAGCAATAATATTTTTGATATTTGGCAACGACTTTCCTTTAATTTCAGGTTTCTCTGGACGTTCAACTTTTATATTTACTTTTACTTTGGCGTCTGCGTATACTTTTTCGCGAAGAACCGTAGTAATTTCATTTTCAACTTTCTTTTTGGCTTGAAGGGAAGGATTTGTAATGACAATATCTACTACAATTTCATCTGCAAATGTCATAACATTTCGAACAGCACCACTAGCAATCATATTTGCACCTTCACCAGGAGCTGTGATTGTACTTAATGCTGCTTGTATTTCTTTTTTATCTATTTTCACGATACTACTTTTTGTGTTGTATTTCAATCAACGAATTACATCGTTTTGTTACTTCAATGTAAATTGATTCTAAATTGCAAAGATACAGCGAAATGTTTAGAAAGCGAAGTGGTTACATTGAAATGATTTATGATGCGATTTTATCTGATTATTGAAAAGATAAGAGAGTGTATTATTAGGAAAAAAATAGTAGCGTTATTTTAACTCTTTAGAAGGGTCCCAGAAATAGTTTTCAAGGTTTTGAATTTGATTGTCTATAACTTCAATACCTTCACTTTCTAAAAGTTGTTGCATTAAATTGGTTCCTTGAAAATGGTGTTTTCCAGTAAGTAATCCTTTTCTGTTTACGACTCTATGCGCCGCAATATCATCGTATTTTCCAGAGTTGTTCATTGCCCAACCAACCATGCGCGCACTTCGGGCAGCACCTAAATATTTTGCAATGGCACCATAACTAGTTACGCGTCCATAAGGAATCAACCTAGCTACTTCGTATACACGTTCAAAAAAGTTTTGGTTTTCTGGTTTCATTCAATGATTTCTTGATTGTAAAATATGCGAATTAGTGTGATGATGACTAATACAACCATTAAAACACTTAATATATAATCTGAATATTTAGAGAAATGACTTGATTTTGCTCGTGATTTGTCAAAATAGAAAACATACATATAGAGCATAGCAAATGTACCTAACCCAGCTGCTAATATAAAAATGATAATATCTTCAGGAGTAAATTCCATCAAGTCGGAGACATTCCATAAAGCATTAAGCCCTGCAAAGTAGGGAATTGGTAAAACATTGAGTGTCGCCAACAAAATTCCTTTTAAAAAACTTTTCTTCTTGGTTACTTTAACCATGCGAATTCTTTTTTCTTTTTTCTTTTGTGCGATGATAAAGAAATAAATTGCCAAAACACCAAAAATAATCAAGGCTATTTTGAGCAATGCATCTATAATTTCTTGATTGTGATACAAGTATTTAGAAATCATCACAGCCACAAATGCTTG
Organism: Kordia zhangzhouensis; assembly: GCF_001005305.1. Taxonomy (GTDB): domain Bacteria; phylum Bacteroidota; class Bacteroidia; order Flavobacteriales; family Flavobacteriaceae; genus Kordia; species Kordia zhangzhouensis. The sequence continues at coordinate 176,871 of NZ_LBMH01000001.1, read as the reverse complement.
AATCAACACAATTAGTGAAGCACCAATAGCAAAAATAATTCCGTTCATTTTCCCCTTTTGTGTACTTATTTTTGCAGCAGTGATGTTAATTAATCCAGGAGGAACTACTCCAAGAAGTGCCGCAGAAAAAGTGATAAAAAAGAGAATAATGAGATCGGTCATTACTTGATTTTGAAGTGAATATACGTAATCGCTTTGTTTATTTCCAAATATTGAGCTTCATAAAAAGTCTGAATATCAGTAACTTCTTTGGGACTTCCCTCGTTTTTGTATACATCGTGATTGGCGTATAATACTTCATGACCAGCACCATGTAATAATCCTAGTGTGTAGCCATGCATGAATTCGCTATCAGTTTTCAAATGCACGGTACCTTTAGGGTTCAGTATTTTTTTGTATCTAGCTAAAAAAGCTTCGTTGGTCAATCGGTGTTTGGTGCGTTTATATTTGATTTGCGGATCGGGAAAAGTAATCCAAATTTCTGAAACTTCATTTTCATCAAATAAACCTTCTATCAATTCAATTTGAGTTCTGATAAAAGCTACATTATTCAGGTTTTCTTCGATGGCTGTTTTGGCTCCGCGCCAAAAACGAGCCCCTTTTATATCTATACCAATAAAGTTTTTATTTGGAAATTGAGCCGCCAAAGCCACGCTGTATTCTCCTTTTCCACAGCCAAGTTCTAAGACGATTGGCGAATCATTTTTAAAGAAATCTTGATTCCATTTTCCTTTGTACGGAAATTTTCCTGTAACTATTTCTTCACGAGTTGGTTGAATGACATTGGTAAATGTATCGTTTTCTCTAAAACGCTTTAGTTTATTCTTGCTTCCCACAATAGTTTCTTAATATTTTGACAAAACTAAGGAAATCTTGCAGACCTTTGAATATTCTTATCTTTGAATTTATGAAGAATTCTAAAACCGTACTCGTTGCGCCTCTGAATTGGGGATTGGGTCATGCTACGCGATGTATCCCAATTATTCATGCGTTGCTTCAAGAGAATTTTGTTCCTGTGATTGCTTCTGATGGAATAGCTTTGCAATTATTGAAGAAAGAGTTTCCAAACTTGGAAACTTTGACACTTCCTGATTATCAGATAGAATATGCTAAAAAAGGAAAAAATTTTAAACTCAAAATGTTGAAAGATTCTCCAAAGATGCTGAAAGCAATCTCAAAAGAGAGAAAAATCATTAAAAAATTAGTCAAGGAACGTGATTTTTGCGGAATTATTTCTGATAATCGCTTAGGAGTGTATAGTAAAAAAGTCCCTTCGGTATTTATTACACATCAATTGAATGTGTTGAGTGGAACAACAACATGGTTTAGTAGTAAAATTCATCAAGTGATTATTAAGAAATTTGATGAATGTTGGGTGCCTGATGTTGAAGGAAAGCCTAATTTGTCAGGAAAGTTGGGACATTTAAAAAAGCATACATTGTCTCTTAAGTATATTGGGCCGTTAAGCCGTTTGAAGTTTCAGGAATTGCCAAAAGTGTATGACCTTATGGTTATTTTATCAGGGCCAGAACCGCAGCGTACCATGTTGGAAGAGAAATTATTTGAAGAGGTAAAACATTTTGATGGAAAAGTGCTGTTTGTTAGAGGAAAAATTGAAGCCAAGCAAGAATATGTTCAATTTTTGAATTGTGATGTGTATAATTTTATGCAAAGCGAGCAGCTTGAAAAAGCATTCAATGAAAGTGAACTGATTCTAAGTCGTTCAGGATATACAACGGTGATGGATTTAGCCAAATTAAATAAGAAAGCTTTTTTTATACCAACTCCAGGGCAGTTTGAGCAAGAGTACTTAGCAAAGCGTTTGCAAAAACAACAATTGGTGCCTACTACTACACAAGACAACTTTTTTATTGAGCAATTGGAACGCGTGAATGATTTTAAAGGGTTGAGTTGCTTTCATCATGAAGAGAATTACAAGGCATTATTCCACCTTTTCAAGCGTAAACGAAAACTCTGATCCTACATTAAATTCACTTTCTACATAAATTTTTTCGTTGTGTGCTTCAATGATGTGTTTTACAATAGAAAGTCCTAATCCAGAACCACCTTCTCGGCGTGAACCACTTTTATCAACACGATAAAAACGTTCAAATAAACGAGGAATATTTTCAGCTTCTATTCCTTCGCCATTATCAGTAACACGTACAATAACTTTGTTGCGAATTAAGTTTTCAATACTAATTTCAGTGGTTCCATTAGTGCGGCCGTATTTTATAGAGTTAACAATTAAATTGGTTAAAACTTGTTGTATACGCTCTTTATCTGCTTTGACCATAATAGGTTTTGAGTACTGCATATCAAAAGAAAGAGAAATACTTTTTTTGGCAGCTTTCATTTCCAATAGGTCAAATACATTTTGAACCAATTCAATAATATTGAAAACTTCTGTGTCAAGATGCAAATCACCAGCCTCAAGCTTAGTAATCATATCAAGATCTTTTACAATATATATCAAACGTTCTACGCCTTTTGCAGCACGACTTAGGTATTTTTTTCGGATGGTTTTATCTTTCATAGCACCATCAAGAAGAGTTAAAATATATCCTTGAACAGTAAATAATGGTGTTTTAAGCTCGTGTGATACATTTCCGATGAATTCTTTTCGATAGTTTTCTCGAATGCGCAAAGTTTCTATTTCCAATTTCTTATTAGTGGCAAACTTTTCAATTTCTTTTGTTAGTGTTGCCATATCAGTTGTAATTGGATAGCTGTGAAGATCCCTTGCATCTAGCAAGGTTACATCATCGTATATTTTTTTGACTCTTCGATAAATAAAACGTTCCACTCTAAATTGTAAAATAAAAAAGCAAAACGTATAGCAGATGCAAGTAAAAAGAATAAGAATGAAGATATTGTCAATCTCAAAAAAGTAAAGCATTACGGCCAAAACAATTGTCATGAATAATGTAATGTAAGCGGAGCCGCGCAACGCAAAGCGATACGATTTTTTGAGTTGTTGAGTCATAATTTATTGTACGTATTTATAACCTACGCCTTTAACAGTTTTAAAATGGTTTTCGCCTATTTTTTCTCGTAATTTACGGATATGAACATCAATAGTACGACCACCTACTATGACCTCATTTCCCCATACTTTATCTAGAATTTCTTCTCTTTTAAATACTTTTCCAGGGCGAGAAGCTAGTAATGAAAGTAGTTCAAATTCTTTTCGAGGTAAAATGATTTCATCACCATCTTTTTCTATTTTGTACTCTTCTCGATTAATGATGATACTTCCTACAGTTACTATTTGCGGATTTTCTTCATCACTTTTTAATCGGCGTAGTAGTGCTTTTACCTTGCTAACGAGTACTTTAGGTTTTATTGGCTTTGTGATGTAATCGTCTGCGCCAGCATCAAAACCAGCTACTTGCGAATAATCTTCGCCACGAGCCGTTAAAAAGGTAATGATAGTATTTGCTAAGTTGCTATCTTTTCGAATGTTCTCGCAAGCTTCAATACCATCCATTTCAGGCATCATAACATCCATGATGATTAAATGAGGTTTTACTTTTCTAGCTTTTGCCACCGCTTCAATACCATTACTTGCTGTCGTTAATTGGTAACCTTCTGAGGATAAATTATAACCGACAATTTCTAAAATATCCGGTTCATCATCTACCAATAATATTTTAATATCTTTTTTCTTCATTTTTGTGTTGTTGTGTTTAAGTAGTTGATTATGTTTCTGTTAGGTTGTGGTTAAAGTTCGGTTTAACTCCGCAAAAGTAAATATAAAATTAAATATTGAAAGAGGTTAACACTCTTTTAATATCATAACATTAAGCTAACATACATATTACAAAGGTTTAACTTGCAAATAACATCATCTTTACACGCTACGTCTTTCTTTGCGCTGTGAAATAAAAACTAGATGAGACAAAAAATATCCCTAACGATTCTCCTATTCTTTACCTTTATAATAGGATATGCACAAACCAACGGAACTATTGTTGGAAAAGTGCAAGATAAAGAAGAAAACAATGCGCCATTACCTTTTGCAAATATTACTATCAAAGGTACAACAAAAGGAACTACTTCCGATTTTGATGGATTGTATCAAATTCCAGAAGTGGCGCCAGGAACATACACACTAGTATTTAGTTTTGTTGGATATACGACACAAGAAGTTCCTAATGTAGTTGTAAATTCAGGGCAAATTACTAATGTTGATGTTATTTTATCTGCAAATGCAGCTGCTTTAGATCAGGTAACTATTGTAGCAACTACCAGAAAAGTATCGGAGGCAGCAACATTATTAGAACAAAAGAAAGCAGTTGATATCAAGCAAATTATTGGAGCAGAGGAACTTTCAAGAAAAGGTGTTAGTGATGCTGCAAGTGCTGTAACAAAAATATCAGGTGTTTCTAAACAAGAAGGTTCTAGTAATGTTTATGTACGTGGGTTAGGAGATCGTTATTTAAATACTACTTTTAACGGATTGCCTTTACCATCAAACGACATCAATAAGAAAAACGTTGAATTAAGCTTGTTTGCTACCGATGTTATTGAAAATGTTTCTATCAGTAAAGCATACTCTTCCAAGCAGTACGGAGATTTTGCTGCGGGGAATGTTAACATCAACTCAAAAGATTATAAAGGGAAAGGATATTTAGAAGCTTTCGCTGGATCAAGTGTCAACACGAATGCTGTTGGTGAAAATTTTGTAGTGAGTGAAGGTTCTGGGTATTTTGGAGATTATGCACGTCACAATCAAAATCCTTTTGCGGTAGTATTATCTCACGGGATTGACCCTGAGTCAGTTGATGCCCCAATTAATGTAAACTTTGGAATTGCTGGAGGAAAATCTTTTGACTTTGAGAATGGTTCACGTTTGAGTGTTTTTGGTACAGTTTCTTTTGAAAATGGATATGAGTATAGATCGGGAGAAGCAACCGATTTTACTACAGTAGAAAAGAAAACATTTAAAGCTGCAGAAGAGTACGAATATAGTACAACGACTACGGCAATGGCAACTGTAAATTATAAAGTTGATGATAAAAATAAATTGAAATTCAACTCTTTGTTTATCAATAGTTCTACAAACGAAGTTGGATACTTTGGTATTGATGGAACTGGTAGAGATAGAGATGCGATTTTAAATACAGACGAAGGATTTTATCAAATGAATGCGCAGTTTGATCAAAATCAGGTGTTTGTAAATCAGTTGATTGGTAATCATAAATCTGGAAAGTTCGAATTAGATTGGGCAGCTGGATATAACTTTGTGGTAGCTAAACAACCAGATCGTAGACGTATCACTATTGAAAATTATCAATTTGCTTTAGATAATGATCCTAGTACCAATCCAACATTTTATAGTAATGTTGATTATGATAATCAGCGTTATTTTCAAGATATCGATGATACAGAATTTAATGGACGAGTGAACTTGAACTATGAGGTAAATGAAAACGTTAAATTGAATTTTGGATACAACGCTAGAAGTAAGGAACGTAACTTTGAAAACATTCGTTATGGATACGACATTATTGATTCAGATTTTCAAATTACAGATGTAAATAACCTGAATGCAGTGTTTAGTCCAGCAAACATTAGTTTGACTTCAGGTGATGGAATTTATGAAATTAAGGTAATCAATGCGATTCCAGGATTAAGTAATACTAATAGACCGGGACTTCCAGAAAACACATACAAAGGTAATTTAGATATTTTTGCTGGATATGTAGATGCTGAGATCAAAACGGGTAAATGGTTATTTGTGCCAGGGGTTCGAGTAGAATCTTTTGATCAAAGTATTGACTACGATGTAATCAACCTAGGAAACAACGGGAACGCAACAGCAAGTGCGTACGAAAACTTAATTTTACCAAGTTTGAACATCAAATACGAACTGAACGAAGAACAAAACTTACGTTTTTCTGCAAGTAGAACAGTTTCATTGCCAGAATTTAAAGAAACAGCACCATTTGTATACATTGATGTCACAAATAGAATAGGAGGTAACCCTGACTTATTAGGTTCTACAAACCCTGATTTTATCAATGTAAGTGACGTATCATATTCAGATGTATTGAACTTTGACTTAAAATATGAATGGTTTTTTGGAAAAGGAGAAATATTTTCTGTAGCTGCTTTTGCAAAACAAATCAAAGACCCAGTAAACAGAGTAGTAGCTTTTGATGCTACTGGAACGCAACGTTACTTCAGAACAGGAGAGCAAGCTGATGTATATGGTATCGAACTTGAATTCAGAAAAAATATTCTTGAAAATGAGAACGAAGAAACATTATTGTCTGCTGGTTTGAATACTACATTAATGCATACAGAGCAAGATTTATTTGATGTAATTCAAGGTACATACAGTGTTAACTTTAGAAACGATTCAGAACAACTACAAGGTGCATCACCATTTATTATTAATGCTGATGTAAGCTACTCACCAACATTTGGAAGCTACAAGCCAACAGGAAACTTAGTGTTCTCATACTTTGCAGATAGAATTGATGCATTAGGTTCTGGTCAATTAGGAAACATCATCGAAAAATCTGTTCCTACGCTAGATTTTATCATGAAAAATGAAATCTCAGAAAACTTTGAAATTAATTTCAGTGTACGCAACATCTTAAATCCTAAAATCAAGTATATCCGTGAAACCACTGGTGGAGATGTTTTGGTAACATCTACTAACGGAAAAGGAGTTTCAGGATATGAAAGAGGAAGAAATATAGGATTACAATTAAAATACAAATTTTAACAAACACAATTTAAAGATTACAATTAAAACACAAAAACAATGAAGAATCGCTTAATATTTGGATTCGCACTATTAGGAGCATTAGTAATGACTTCTTGTGCATCAGACGATACTGCTGATATCAATATTACTGATAACAGTGTAGTAAACAACACGACAACTAACCCTGGAGGAGGGAACAATGGAGGGCAAACAATCTTTTTATCTGGAACTTATACTACAGATTTAGATTTAGATGCTAACAATACTTACAAAGTAAACGGGTCTTTAATCATGGCTTCAGGAACAACTTTACGTATTCCTGCTGGAATGACAATCGAAGCTTTAGCTGGTGGTGCTGACGTATATGTTGCTATTTCACAAGGTGCAAGAATCGAAGCAATTGGAACAGTTGATAACCCAATTGTTTTTACATCTGATGCATCTGCTCCAGAAGCTGGAGATTGGGGAGGATTAATCTTATTAGGAAAAGCTCCAATCAACTCTGTATCTGGAAATGCTACTTCTACATCTGAGATTGCTAGTTTACCTTATGGAGGAACTCAAGCTAATGATAACTCTGGAATTTTACGTTATGTACGTGTACAATATTCAGGTGGTTCTGCTGACGGACAATCTGAAAACAACGGAATCTCTTTTTATGGAGTAGGAAACGGAACTACTGTTGAATACGTACAAGTATTTGAAGGAAAAGATGATGGAATTGAATTTTTCGGTGGAACAGTAAACGTAAGCTATGCCTCTGTTATCAATGCTCAAGACGATTCTATTGACTGGACAGAAGGATACACAGGAACAATTACTGATGCTTACGTAAAGCACGGAGCTGATCACGATAAAGGAATTGAAGCAGATGGATTCAATACTGATATCGGAAACAATTCAAATCCTATTTATTTCTCTAGCCCTACAGTAAACAATCTTACTATCATTGGGTTAGGTTCTGCAACAAGTAGCGAGGCTATTCGTTTAAGAGCAGGAACAAGAGCAATGTTCAACAATGTTTCTTTACAAGGATATGCTGAAGGATTTGATTTAGATGGAAACGATACAGATAGCCCAACTGGTGCTGGCGTAACAAGTGGAGAAACACAAGTAACAGATATTTTATTTACAGACATCACTTTAAAAGTGAAGAACGATACAGGAGTTTCTTTTACAGATGCAGATCTTATTTCAGGTGACGGAAACGGAACAGGAACTGATTATGCAACTTGGGGAGCTGGTTGGACAGTAGGAAACTAATTTCTACAGTAAATAATACACATAAAAAACACCTTCCATTGGAAGGTGTTTTTTATGTGCTATGCAATAACACTTTTGTTATCAAATGGTTAAAATAGTATATTATTGTGTGAGTCGTCTTTTTCAATTCGGCTTCTTTTGTATATTTGTGATATAATTTTATAAATAGTTAAAACAAATCGTATGATTAAAAATTACTTATTATTAGTAGCATTATTAATATCTTCTATCTCTTTCGGGCAGATTTTAGCGGAAGATTTTGATTATGGAATGACAGACGGAGATCTTACAGCAGTAAGTGGAGGAGCATGGGCGCAACACTCAGGAACTACATTGCCAGTTGCTTATATTGCAACTCCAAGTTTGACAATGGCAGGATACCCTTCTTCAGGAGTTGGAGGACATGTAACATTCAATGGAAGTGGTGCTGAGGATGTGAACAGAAGTTTTGCTACAGTATCTTCAGGAACTGTATACGGAAGTGCTTTAGTAAACATTAGTGCTGTTGGTACTGGAAACTATTTTCTTCACTTTAATTCTGGCGGATTTAGAGCAAGAGTTGGAGCAAGAGATGATGGTGGCGGAGGAGTTCAATTTGGTATTGGAGCAAATACTTCTACATTAGTTTATGGAGCAGCTTCATATAGCTTAAATACGACATACTTACTTGTTTTTTCTTTTAATATTGATACAGGAGATTCAAATTTATATGTGTTATCAGCAGTAACGCCAACTGAGCCAGCAATGCCAGAAGCTACAAGTAATGGTGGAGCTGGGCAAGCAATTTCTGCAATTGCTTTTCGTCAGTCAAGTAACATACCTACAGTACTAGTAGATGGTGTACGTGTGGCAACTAGCTGGAATGAAATTATGAATAACTCATCAACTCCTTCTGTAAGTATTGTAACGCCTGCAGATGGTACTACCTTCGATCCAGGGACCAATAGTGTTGATGTTACATTTACAACTCAAAACATTGATTTAATGGTAGCAGGAAACCAAGTAAATATTACGGTTGATGCAAATCCTACAGATGCTGATGTTTCTAGTCCATACACAATCCCAACTACCGACGGTACTACATATAATGTTACTGTTGAGTTATTGGAAAACAATATGGTTGTTGATACACAAATGGTTTCTTTCTCTATTGCAAGTATTACACAAGTTTCTGATATCACAGCATTACGTGCAGGAACTATTGGAGGTTTTTATGAATTAACTGGAGAAGCAATTATCTCTTACATCGTAACTGAAAACACTAGAAATCAAAAATACATCCAAGATAGTGGTGCAGGAATTCTTATCGATGATACAGCAGGAACTTTAAGTGCTCCTTTAAACATTGGTGACGGTATTGTTGGATTACAAGGACAATTATCTCAATTCAGTGGAGTATTACAATTTGTACCAACGGCTAACGTGCCTGGTGCATCAACTACTGGAAATACATTAACTCCAATTGATGTAACTGCTGCTGAATTAGCAACCAATGGAGAAGTATATGAAAGCCGTTTAATCCGTTTACTTAACGTTACTTTTGATGGTATGGATGCTGGAGGAATGTTTGCAGACAACACAAACTACAATGTAACTGAAAATGGAGGAACGGATATGACAGTATGTAGAGTTTCTTTTGGGGATGAAGATCTTATTGGAACAACAATCCCTGCTGATCCAGCAAATATTACTGGTTTAGGTTCTGAGTTTAATGGAACATACCAAGTTTTTCCTAGATATGCTAGCGATATCGATACTACTTTAAGTACAGACGAGTTTGGAACTACTTCTTTTAGTATTTATCCAAACCCTGCTACAGGAAATACAATTACTATTACATCTGCTTCAAACAATACAAAAGATGTTGAAGTATACAGCATCATAGGTAAAAAAGTAATCAATACAACAATTACAAATACATTAGATGTTACTGGATTACAATCGGGAGTATACGTGGTAAAAATTACAGAAAATGGTAAATCAGCTACTAAGAAATTAGTGATTAAGTAATTCTATTACAAACAATATTTCATACAGAAAGCATCTTGATATTCAAGATGCTTTTCTTTTTAATACAACCTACAAAAGAAGAGAAATAAAGAACTTAATATTCCTGTTATTTTTGAGTATTTTTGCGGTCAAGCTCATACGCTCATGGAATCAAATACTATTTTCAACATCTCGAATGATGCTACTTTTGAAAAGCATGCTTTTCATATATTTCGCCATCAATTTGAAAATAACCGTACCTACCGTTCATTTTGTGATTTGTTGTATGTACATCCTAGCGATGTAAAGAAAATCGAAGAAATTCCCTTCCTGCCAATCCAATTTTTCAAGTCTCACAAAATTGTTTCCAATCAAAAAAACATCCAAGAAGTATTTACAAGTTCTGGAACTACCGGAAATAATACGAGCAAGCATTTGGTAACTGATATTTCTCTATATGAAAAAAGTTTCCAAAAAGGATTTGAATATTTTTACGGAGCTATTGAACAGTATGTTGTTTTAGCGCTTTTACCCAACTATTTAGAGCGAAAAGGATCTTCTTTAGTCTACATGGTGAATGATTTAATAAAACGAAGCAAAAGTGTTGAGAGTGGTTTCTATTTGGACAATATAGAAGAACTTACTAAAAAATTAATTCGGTTAGATAACGAAGGGAAAAAAGTATTATTGATAGGAGTTTCGTTTGCATTATTGGATTTAGTGGAAACCACTCAGTTTCAATTGAAAAATACGATCATCATGGAAACAGGTGGTATGAAAGGTCGTCGTAAAGAAATAATTAGAGCAGAACTACACCAGCAACTTCGTAAAGGTTTTGGAGTAAATGAAGTTCATTCTGAATACGGAATGACCGAATTATTATCGCAAGGGTATTCCAATGGAAAAGGAATATTCAAATCGCCTCCGTGGATGAAAATCCTAACACGTGATACAGAAGATGCACTCACAATTCAACCATATGGAAAGTCGGGAGGAATAAATATAATTGACTTGGCAAATATCAATTCATGTGCATTCATTGCAACTCAAGATTTAGGTAAAGTGTATGAGGACAATACTTTTGAGGTTATTGGGCGTTTTGATCATTCAGATATACGTGGTTGTAATTTAATGATTTTTTAACGCTTTCATTATGAAAGTTTTAAATATTTTTTCGAACTTAAGTATATAAGATTCACATCTTAAATAGTTTAGTTATTTAATAGTTAAAAAGCGCAACATTGTATTCCTACTTTACGCAGTGTTGCGTTATTTTTTATCGGTTTAGAAAAATTGAAAGCTAACCAGTATTAAAACCGTATCTTTAAACAAAGTTAATTTTACTCTCTAACCCTAAAAAAGCGACTCAAACTTTATGCTAAAAAAGGTATATCGCTATGTAAATAATGAAAAAGGAGAACGAGTTTGTACCGATATTACAGACGAAGCATGCGAACATGTTCCTAAAAATTACTTTCTAATTCTTGTAAGTAGTGTCTTAATTAAGCTTGGGGATACTATGAGTAACCCTAAAACAATACTAACTTGGCTTATGAGCTATGTGAGTGCACCTGTTTATTTGATAAGTTTAGTGGTTCCCATAAGAGAATCTGGATCAATGGTGCCACAAGTGGTATTGTCAAATTACGTAAGCAAAAAGGCCATTCGAAAATGGATTTGGGTTTTCGGAGCTGTATTGCAATTTGTAGCCATCGCTTCAATTGGGCTTATTGCTCTGTACTTTGAAGGAGTTGCTGCAGGTTGGCTTATTATTGTAGCTGTGATTATATTTAGTATCTCAAGAAGTTTATCATCACTTTCGTCAAAAGATGTCACAGGAAAAACCATTCCCAAAACACGTCGCGGTCGTTTAAAAGGGTATACGGTTTCTGTTTCAGGCGTGTTAGTGTTGGCAGTTGGGTTATACATTTTATATACTTCGAAAGATGCTGCTGATATAACATTTTATAGTTCTTTGATTTTTTTTGCTGCTGTGATGTGGTTGATTGCTGCATTGGTCTACGCGAGAATTAAAGAATTTCCTGGAAAAACTACGGAAGAAAATCCCAAAAATGAAAGCATACTATCAAAACTCAGTCTGCTAAAAACAGATACACAATTCAGAAACTTTGTCATTGCACGTTCTTTACTACTATGTTCGGCATTAACTGCGCCCTATTATATATTATTGGCACAAAAATATGTAGGAAAAGAAAGTTATCTACTTGGATTATTTATCATTTCTAAAGGTATTGCCTCTATTATCAGTTCGCCAATTTGGGGAAAATGGTCAGACCGGTCAAGTAAAGACGTGATGGCTGTCGCTGTATTAATTGCTTCTGCGTTAGGAATTATCATCTATGGAATTGTTTCACTTGAAAACACTCTTAGAAATGCTAATTGGTTGTATCCTATTGCCTTTTTTGTTTTAGGAATGGCACACGAAGGTGTTCGTTTAGGTCGAAAAACCTATATCGTTGATATGGCAACAGGAAACAATCGAACCAATTATGTCTCGGTGAGTAATACAGTGATTGGATTAATTCTACTCGTTACGGGTGGATTAAGCGCATTAGTCTCTTTAATCTCTATTGAAGGAGTTATTTTAGTGCTATCACTTTTCGGTTTGCTAGGTGCGTACCAAAGCTACCGATTGCCGAATGTAGAAGCGTAGTTTTTTAATTTGATGATTTGAAAATGTATTCTATAATATGTGCGAGAAGCGGAGCGACGAAGCAATCCCGTTCTTTGTTTAAAATGCAAGCTTTACGAAGTCTTAAGACTTCGTAAAACCTAAAATTTCACAGAACTTACTTCACAATCAGTAAGAATTGATTCTTTTTACCGTGTTGAATAGTTATAAATTTATTATCAATCAAGTCGTCTGTAGTTATTGTATAATCTTCTTTTACCTTAGTTTTATTTACTGAAATTGAATTTTGCTTCAACGCTCTTCGCGCTTCTCCGTTGGAAGCCAAAAAGTTTGTTTTGGCAGCCAATGCTGCAATCATATCTAAACCTTCTTCAATATCAGCACGGTCAATTTCTGCTTGTGGAACACCTTCAAAAACGTCTAGTAAAGTTTGTGTATCCAAACGTTTTAAATCTTCTGAAGTCGTTTTACCAAAAAGAATTTTTGACGCTTTAATGGCATTTTCTAAAGCTTCTTCTCCATGCACTAATAATGTTACTTCTTCAGCAAGTCGTTTTTGTAATATGTTTCTTCCTTCATCTTCTTTATGCTCTGAGATTAATTCATCAATGTGGTTTTTGTCTAAAAACGTAAAGATTTTAATATATTTTTCCGCATCTTCATCACTTGTATTGATCCAAAATTGGTAGAACTTATATACCGAAGTTTTATCTGCGTCCAGCCAGATATTTCCGCCAGCGGTTTTTCCAAACTTGGAACCATCTGCTTTGGTGATTAATGGACAGGTCATGGCGTACGCTTTTGCACCTTCATCATTCATACGACGTACCAATTCGGTTCCTGTCGTGATATTTCCCCACTGATCAGAGCCGCCCATTTGTAACAAACAATTGTGTTCTTTGTGCAAATGGTAAAAATCGTATCCTTGAATCAGTTGGTACGTAAACTCAGTAAAAGACATTCCGTTTCCAGTATCGCTCAAGCGTTTTTTTACAGAATCTTTTGCCATCATATAATTTACTGTAATGCGTTTTCCTACATCTCGCGCAAAATTGATAAAAGAAAAATCTTTCATCCAATCATAGTTATTTACCAAAATTGGCGCATTTTCTTCTGTTCCTCCAAAATCTAAAAAGCGTGACAACACACGTTTGATTCCAGCTACATTTTTTTGTAAAATATCTTCAGTCAATAAATTGCGTTCGTCAGACTTTCCTGAAGGATCTCCAATCATTCCAGTAGCACCACCGACCAGAGCAATAGGTTTGTGGCCAGCTTTGTGTAAATGCATTAGCAAAATAATAGGAACTAAGCTTCCAATATGCAAGGAATCAGAGGTTGGGTCAAATCCAATATACGCAGTTGTCATCTCTTTATTCAATTGCTCTTCTGTTCCAGGCATGATGTCATGAATCATTCCTCTCCAACGTAATTCTTCTACTAAATTGCTATTCATTTGTACTGTATTTTTTAAAGCTTCGCAAAGATATAAAAGTGAAAAGAAAAAAAGTTATTTTAGTAGCATGATATTAGTAACAGGCGGAACAGGTTTGGTTGGTGCGCATCTTTTGGCGTATTTAGCAAAGACCGAATCACAGATTAAGGCAATTTACAGAACCAAAGACAAGCTCAAAACGGTTGAAAAAGTGTTTGGGTATTATTTTGATGAGGTGTCTACGTTTTTTGAGAAGATTGATTGGCACGAAGCTGATGTAATTGATATTCCTTCATTAGAAGCTGTCTTTCCTGAAGTGACGCAAGTATATCATGTAGCTGCAATGATTTCTTTTGACCCGAAAGACTTTGATGCACTCCGCAAAACGAATATTGAAGGCACTGCGAATATTGTTAATTTATGTATTGCTCGTGGTGTTCAAAAACTTTGTTTTGTAAGTTCAATAGCAGCAATTGGTGAAAATGAAGACGTGACGATTCCAATTACAGAAGAAACTCATTGGAATCCAGAAGCAGATAATAATGTGTATGCCATCTCTAAATATGGTTCAGAAATGGAAGTATGGCGCGGTTCGCAAGAAGGATTGGATGTTGTGATTGTGAATCCTGGAATTATTTTGGGTGCAGGATTTTGGCGTGGTGGCGGAAGCGGCTCGTTGTTTCGAAAAATTGATAAGGGACTTGACTATTATACACAAGGAATTTTAGCATATGTAGATGTGCAGGACGTCGTTTCTGCAATGATTCAATTGATGGAAAGCGATATTACAAATGAACGTTTTGTACTTGTGGGAGAGAATTGGACGCTAGAAAAGTTTAGTAAAATCACTGCAAAAACATTAGGAGTAAAACCACCACAAAAAGAGGCTGGTGCTTTTCTTTTGGGAATGGCGTGGCGATTGGATTGGTGGCGACAACTATTTACAGGAAAACGCCGCCGATTGACACGACTGACAGCAAAATCTATTCAATCAAAAACAGTATATGACAGTAGTAAACTTCAACAAGCATTACACTTTTCATTTACGCCTTTGGAAGAAACAATTGAACGTGTGAGTAAGCGCTATAGAAAAGAACATTGAAAAAGTGTTTATTCGAGATTGTAAAATTCTATAAAAAGGGTTTTAACATATAAACAAACTACTGTTTTTTCGCTTGTTTAAATTTAGGCTTCTTTTCTGTTATGGAATCATTGTTTCTCTCTTTACGAGCTATTTTTTTAGCATCTTGAATAGAATCTCTTCGTTTTTGTTCTAACTCAATTTCTTTACCAATAGCTTTACGTTCTTTGGTAAGTTTTGCTTGAACAATTCCATAAATTTCATCATATATCAAAGGGTTAGCGGCATAATAATTATTGCTAACTAAAAATTGCAAACTATCTATTTGATGTTTTTGATATACGTATGCATCTAAGTGCATGTAACTTTCTTCTAGTTTTTTGTTGTCTACACCTTTAGCAGCATTTATTAATGTAATGTCGTAGAGAATCTCAGCCATTTTTTCTTTAGAAAGTAAATTGTCTGGTTTTGGAACAGCTTCTTCCTTACAAGAAATAATAGTGATACATAGAATGAATAAACTAATTACCTTTTTCATTTATCTGTTAAATTCTAATTGTTTTACTTGACGTTTCTCTGAAATTTTTCCATTGCTGTAGGCTAAGTTTCCATTAACAAATGTATGGGTAATAACAGAATCAAACGTTGTACCTTCAAATGGTGACCAACCACATTTATACAAAACATTGTCTTTGGTAACTTGATATGATTTTTCTAAATCGACCAATACCAAATCCGCATAATACCCTTCTTTAACAAAACCGCGATCTTTTACTTGAAATAAACGAGCGGGATTGTGACACATTTTTTGAGCAATTTTCTCTAAAGAAATTTTTCCTTGTTTATGTGCTTGAATCATTGCATTGAGCGCATGTTGAACTAATGGTCCGCCTGAAGGTGCCGAAGTGTATACATTACTTTTTTCCTCTAAGGTGTGAGGAGCATGATCGGTAGCAATAACATCAATTCGATCATCTAATAAAGCTTTCCAAAGTTCGGCTCTATCATTAGCTGTTTTTACTGCAGGATTCCACTTGATATGTGTACCTTTTTCTTTATAATCAGCATCGGTAAACCATAAATGATGAATACAAACTTCAGACGTAATTTTCTTTTCTTCTAGCGGAATCGAATTGTCAAATAAATGCGTTTCTTTTCCAGTCGATAAATGAAATACATGCAAACGTGCACCAGTTTTTTTTGCCAAAGCAATAGCACGTGAAGATGATAAGTAGCAAGCTTCTTCACTTCGAATAATTGGATGGAGCTCGATAGGAATATCATCGCCGTATTGCTCTTTGTATTTTGCTAGGTTTTCTCGGATAGTTGCCTCATCTTCACAGTGTACAGAAATTACCATATCGGTATTAGAAAATATTTTTTCTAAAACAGCTTCGTTATCGACCAACATGTTTCCTGTAGAGGAACCCAAAAATAATTTCAATCCAGCTACTTGTGTTGGATCAACTTTTAAAATTTCGTCCAAATTATCGTTTGTTCCACCAAACATGAATGAATAATTTGCAAACGATGTTTCTTTGGCAATATTTAATTTTTCTTGCAGCTTTTCTAAAGTTGTTGTTTGCGGATTTGTATTTGGCATTTCCACAAAAGAAGTAATTCCACCAGCAATAGCTGCTTTTGACTCCGTAGCAATAGTAGCTTTATGCGTTAAGCCAGGTTCTCTAAAATGCACTTGATCGTCAATGATACCAGGGAATACATGTTTCCCAGTAGCATCAATCACTTCATCAACAATGTCAGTAAGATTAGTGTCAATTTTTACAATACGTTCTCCTTCAATGAGAATATCTGCTGTTCGAATTTCACTTTCACTAACGATTTGTGCGTTTTTAAGGAGTGTTTTATGCATGGTGTTTGGTTTTAGTAAACATACTTCTAATTTTCATTTTAATAATCCCAAATACAGCTTCAGAAAATATAGAGCTGTTCATTTTAGATTTGCCTTTGGTTCTATCAGTAAAAATTACCGAAACTTCTTTACTATTAAATCCTAGTTTCCAAGCTTTGAATTTTAATTCAATCTGAAAAGCATACCCTACAAATCGAATATTGTCCAGATCAATAGTTTCTAATACTTTTCGGCGATAGCAAATAAAACCTGCGGTTGTATCATGTATAGGAATTCCAGTAATAAAACGAACATATTTTGATGCAAAATAAGACATAAGTACACGATTCATAGGCCAATTGACTACATTGACACCTTTTACATACCGTGAACCTATAGCAACATCGGCACCTTCATCTTTACAGGTTTTTAATAGTCGAACTAAATCTGCAGGATTGTGTGAAAAATCAGCATCCATTTCAAAAATAAATTCATATTGGCGTGCCAATGCCCAACGAAATCCATGAATATAAGCAGTTCCTAAGCCAGTTTTGGCATTTCGTACCTCTAAAAAAAGTTGATCTGTGTATTTTTGCTGAAGCTCAGTAACTTTATTTGCGGTTCCATCAGGAGAATTATCATCAACTATCAACACATGAAAAGCCTCTTTTTGAGCAAAAACGGCTTCAATAATAGCTTCTATGTTTTCAATTTCGTTATACGTTGGTATGATAACAATTGCTTCTGACATCTTCGTGTATTGGGCAAACAAAAGTAAACAAATTATGCCTTTTGTGAATGAGGTCTTAGATTTTGTGTGAATTTTTTATGTATTATTTAACATACTTTCTAATTTTACCAAATGTTACCATCTATAGAAAGGACATTAATCTCAAAAGATTGGCTCACATTATTGTTTGTCACTATTTTGTGCATACTAGTAATTACACGCTTTATTTACAGAAAACGACTCGGTTTGTTTGTAGGATTTCTATTTTCGAATAAATACCAACACCAACTTCAAGCCAAACAAGAAAAAAATATTAATGGATTTACTTCATTATTATTTCTAGTACAAGTCATTTCATTTTCAATATTTACTTATATAGTGGCTCTTTTCTTTAAACCTTACACAGTAAATACGCCTCTTTTATTTATCAAGATTAGTTCATTTATTCTATTTTTCTTAGTAATTAAATATATTATTGAAAAAATAATTGCAGTAATTTTAGATATCGAATCGTATATTGATGCGTATAACTTTCAGAAAATCAACGCAAGAAATCTTTTTGGCTTATTCTTGCTTCCTGTTAATTTGCTTCTAGTGTATAGTTTTGAAGGAAAAAGAGTTGTATTTTTCTCAGTATTTTTTATTTTTATCGTATATAATCTCATCGTATTATTTCTTCTACTAAAGAATTATCAAAAATTGATAATCAGTAAGTTGTTTTATTTTATTTTGTATCTTTGCGCACTTGAAATTGCCCCCTATTTAGTTATCTATAAATTTTTAATTAAATAACGCAACATTAAATACAGGTTTATGAAGGTAAAAACCATTTTAGTTTCTCAACCAGAACCAAAAATTGAGAACTCGCCGTACTCTCGACTTATCGATAAGCAAAAGGTGAAAATCGATTTTAGGCCGTTTATACACGTTGAAGGTGTGAGTGCTAGAGATGTAAGACAACAGAAAATAGATTTATCTAAGTTTACTGCGATTATCTTGACAAGTCGAAATGCTGTAGATCACTTTTTTAGAGTCGCTGAAGAGATGCGCTTCAAAGTGCCAGACACCATGAAGTATTTTTGTCAATCAGAAGCTGTTGCTTACTATCTACAGAAATACGTTGTGTACAGAAAGCGTAAAATTTATGTGGGTAAACGTACATTCCAAGAATTGTCTCCACTTATTAAAAAGTATAAAGATGAAACATTCTTGTTGCCATCATCAGATGCTTTGAAGCCTGCGGTGCCAGAAACACTAGATTCATTGAGTGTAAAGTGGGAACGTGGTATTTTTTACAAGACGGTAGTGAGTGATTTATCGGATTTACGTGATGTGTACTACGATATTCTAGTGTTTTTTAGTCCATCAGGAATCAAATCATTATTAACAAACTTTCCTGATTTTGAACAAAATAATACGCGTATCGCTGTATTTGGAAATTCAACAGTTAAAGCAACTACAGAGGCCGGATTGCGTGTAGATATACAAGCACCGACACCAGAAACACCATCCATGACTATGGCTTTGGCAAAATATATTGATGAAGTAAATAAGAAATAATTATTGCATAAAAAAATACATTAAAAAGCCTCCTAAACATTTAGGAGGCTTTTTTTATTAGGTGGTAATAACTGGTAATGTTTCTGGACGTGTAGCAAATGCAATTCCAAATGCAATTACAGAAGCAATAATTCCAATTACAAAAACCAAATATGTTAACCGCAATATTTTATATTTTTTATCCAATACTTTTCCTAAAAAGTAAAGATCTTTGGTTAAAGAAGAATATAAATAGTCTTTATCTTGCATTACTTCACCAATTGCCCATTCAAAATCAGGAAGGCTCATTTTGTGAAAGTTTCCGAAGAAAAGTAAATTCACTTTTTTATTTTCTACATCTTTTTTGTCAAACTTTCCTTCGGTTACATTTGGACGAGTTGCCAAAATTGATAAAATCATTGAAACAACTGTAAATAGTGTAAAGATAATCGTGGGTACAATTAAATGTGCATTGTCTGCTTTGTCTAATTTAGAAACCAATGTTGACAATACTAAAGAAATGATAATCGCATTTACAGATAAAAGAATATTGGCTTTTGTATCAGCTATATTACTCAATTCAATATGGTTTTTAAGTGTTACACGAAACATAGTTTCAATTCCACGTTCAGGAATATCTCTTTTGGTCTTTTTGTATTTAAGTTCTGCTTTTTTTTGCTTTAATTTTTTAACTTCTCTAGAAACTTTATTTTTTGACTTTAAAAGTTTGGCTAAATTTTTCCCTTTTCGTTTTTGCCAATTCTTAGCGGCATATGAAGTGTGAAATTTATGTTGTTCTGATAAAAAATTGATATTTTCTTGAAGCCATTCAGCTTCAGAAATGGCTTCATCTTGCGTAAGTTCAATTTCCTTGCGAAGTAACTCTGTCAGTTCATTAAAATTTTTGCTACCTACATGACCACAATCTGCATCACTAATGATTTTTTCAAGGAGAGTTTCTGGTTTTTCTCCCATTTTAGTAATCAAAATCAAGTCGCACACTTTTTTAATATCGGTATTTGAGACATTGTGTTTCTGCAAAAAATCAGTTGCAATAGTGACTCCTTTTTCCTCGTGGTTGGCAAATCCTTCTGTATAACCTATGTCGTGAAACCAAGCCGCAAGCAATACAAGTTTAGCGTCTTCTTCAATCACTTCAAGCCCTTCAACAATTTCCTTTGTTTTACTGACTACAGATTTGGTATGCGATAAATTATGATATACATACGCTTTGTCAAGATTTTGATTGAAATAATCAACGACAAACTTTTCTGCCTCTGCGATAATGTCCATAGAAATATTAAAAATAGTTTAAGTAAAAATACAAAACATTAAGCAATGTTTTGTGAGTATAACGAAAGGTAGATTATTTATTGTGATAGTAGATAGTTTTCTAATTTTATAAACGTAAGAAAATTTGAAGTAAACCGACTATAAATGTTATGAAAACGATACCAGAAATACGACTATTTGGCACTGAAAACTGCCATAAAACAAAGCATTATATAGCGTTTTTTAAAAATAAGAATTTACCTTTCTTGTTTTTTGATGTTTTAAAAAATAAAGAAAGTGCAGAAATTTTGCGAAATCTGTATACCAATAAAAAACTCAATTTTCCAACAATTACTATTGGAACAAAGAAATTGCGAAACCCTCAAGATGAAGTTCTTGACAAATGGTTAAGTAAAAGTTTATGATGACTCTTTTAGAACGAATTCAAAAAATACCTATAGGATATTCGGAAGTATATTATAAACAAGTAAAATATGGAGTGACAAAAAGCGAATTTAATCAAGGAAAGAGCTATAAAATTTACGCAAAAGAACTTGGTGGAACACACTTTATTAGTCTTAATTATTACTGTACGAGCACGAATGAATTTTTGAAACCGTGCGAAATGCCAGCAGAAGACGTTCGTCATTTTTTAGAAAACTACCTGTTGATACCTTACCATTTAGAAAATGAATGATTATCTTTAAGCGACCAAAAAAAAAGCAACCCAATGATACAATCATTACGATTTATAATACTCATTTTTTTATTCATTATTTTCAATGCCTGTGCAACGTTTAAAGCACAATATGCAGAGAAAATGAGTATGAGTCCTTTTCCTGTAGATAAAGAAATAAAACACACGTTTTACCTAATCGGAGACGCAGGGAATTCTCCACTTAATGGTAAAGCAGTAGCGTTGCAAATGCTTGAAAAACAGTTGAAAGAAGCCTCGAAAAATAGCACGACAATTTTTTTGGGAGACAATATTTATCCTGCAGGACTGCCAAAAGAATCAAGCAGTAAAAGAGCTTTTGCAGCTCATCAATTAGACGCACAAACAGCTGTTGTTAGAAAATATGCTGGAAGGACAATTTTTATTCCTGGGAATCATGATTGGTACAACAATGGGTTGGAAGGGTTAAAACGTCAAGAAAAATATGTTGAGGATATTTTAGGAAAAAACACCTTTCTTCCAGAAGATGGTTGTCCTCTAGAAAAGATTCATATTAGTGATGATATTGAACTGATTATAGTCGATACTCAATGGTATATTACCAATTGGGACAAGCATCCTACAATGAATGATGAATGTCAAATAAAAACACGAGAAAAATTCCTAGAAGAATATAGTAGTCTTATTAAAAAAGCTCGTGGAAAAACTACAATTGTTGCGTTACATCATCCAATGTATACAAATGGGCCACATGACCGACAGTATACTTTTAAATCTCACTTATCGCCAATACCAATACTAGGTACTATTAAGAATTTAGTGAGATCAACAAGTGGAACTGCCAATGTAGATATGTCTCATAAGCGTTACAATGAGTTAAGAAAGCGTATTATTACACTGTCTCAAGAGAATGATAAAGTTATTTTTGTTTCAGGCCACGAACATAGTTTGCAATATATTGAAGAAGATAACCTTCGACAAATAGTAAGCGGGTCAGGGTCTAAAATGTCAGGAACACGTAATGTTGGAGGTGGACTTTTTTCGTATGGCACTTTTGGTTTTGCCAGATTGGATATTTTTGAAGATGGTTCGTCACATGTACGTTTTTATTCAGCAATTGAAGATAAAATAGTCTTTGAAACTCAAGTAATTCGCCCACCATCACCAGAAGTAAAAGTAGTATACCCTAAAACTTTTCCTAAGGAAGTAACCGCTTCCATATACACAAAAGAAGAAACAGATATTTCTGGTTTTCACAAATTTTTATGGGGCGAGCGCTACCGAAAACAGTTTAGTACCGAAATAACAGCTCCGACTGTTAATCTTGACACACTTTTTGGTGGATTGAAGCCTGTTCGAATGGGAGGAGGAAATCAATCAAAATCTTTGCGATTGGAAGACAAGAATGGTGCTCAATATGTAATGCGTGCACTCAGAAAACAAGCACTGCGATATTTACAAGCAGTACTTTTTAAAGATCAATATATAAAAGGACAATTTGAAGATACTGTTACACAAGAGCTAATACTAGATATATTTTCTGGGGCACATCCTTACGCTCCATTTGTAGTAGGAAAGCTGTCAGATGCTGTTGGAATTTACCATACCAATCCTACCTTATATTATATACCTAAACAACAAGGACTTGGGAAATATAATGAACACTTTGGAGACGAATTATATATGATAGAAGAACATACTTCTGAAGGACACAGCGACAAAGCAAGTTTTGGATATCAGGATGATATAGAAAGCACAGATGATATGTTGAAAAAACTGAATAAAGATGAAGATGTCATTCTTGACGAAGCGTCTTACATTCGTGCTCGTTTATTTGATATGTTAATTGGTGATTGGGACAGACATCAAGATCAATGGCGTTGGATTGAATTCAGAGAAAATGGACAACGTGTGTTTCGTCCTTTACCGAGAGACCGTGACCAAGCATTCTCTAAAATGTCAGATGGATTCGTACTATCTACAGCAGTTGCCATTGTTCCTACGGCACGTTTATTACGTTCTTACAGTGGAGATTTAGAAGATGTAAAAGGAATGAATGTAGAACCTTATCCTTTGGACATGACTTTAATTCTTCAGTCGGGAAAAGAGGTTTGGGATGCACAAGTCAAAATTATTCAAGAGGGCTTAACAGATGAAGTTATTGATGAAGCCTTTTTAGCATTTCCTGAAGCAGTGAGAGATGAAGATATGCATACAATCAAAAAAAATCTTAAATCTAGACGTGAAAACCTACAAGCAATTTCTGATCGTTATTACAAATTAATCAACGAACTCGCAGTAGTTAAAGGAACCAATAAAGATGATTGGTTCGATGTAGAACGTATGCCTAATGGACACACAAAAGTAACGGCTTATCGAATTAAAGACGGTGAGAAAAAAGATATTTTTCATCAAAGAACGTATTCAAAAAAAGAAACAAGTGAAATTTGGATTTATGGGCTTGATGATGACGATGTCTTTCATGTATACGGCAATGGTAATGATTATATAAGAGTACGCTTAATAGGAGGTCAAAACAATGATATTTATGATATAGAAAATGGAAAAAAACTAACGTATTACGATTATAAATCCAAAAAAAACACATTTAAAACAAAAAAGGGTCACAGAGTTCTTACGGATAATTACGAAACCAATGTGTACAATTATAAAAAATTTAAAAATGGCTCTACGCAAATCTTACCAACGATAGGTTTCAACCCCGACGATGGATTCAAAGTAGGTTTTTCGGCAACGCAAACCAATTATGGTTTTGAACGAAACCCGTACACATCACGTCATAGTTTTAGAGCAGCATATTATTTTGCAACTCGCGGTTTCGATATTGGCTATTTAGGAGAATTTAATAATATTATAGGACGATGGAACTTGCAACTAGGAGTTGATTTTAATAGTCCCAATTATGCGGTCAATTTCTTTGGTTTTGGAAGCGATACACCCAATCCTGAAGCAGATGAAAATGATGGTTTGGATGTTACATTAGATTATAACCGAGTTAAAATTCGAACATTTCGATTTTTACCTGCTTTAGTGTGGCGAGGTCAACTTGGAGGAAGTCTTCGAGTAGGAGTTTCTTATGAAAGTAATGAAATAGAACGAACAGAAGGGCGATTTTTAGATCAAACTTTTCCCGCAAATTCTACCGTATTCGATCAACAGGACTTTTATGGGGTAAATGCAAAATATCACTTTAAAAATGTGGATAACGAAGCGTTCCCAACGATGGGGATGGAAGTGAGCCTCGAAACAGGCTACAAAAATAATGTTAGTACCTCAAAAGGCTTTGGATACCTAATTCCAGAGTTTGCTATTGATCACCGATTAATTGATAGTGGACAACTAGTACTTGCTACCAAACTACGAGGACATATAAACTTTGGAGACGGATTCGAATTTTATCAAGGAGCTACTATCGGAGCTCGTACGGGACTTCGTGGATTTAGAAATGAACGTTTTACGGGAAAAAGGGCTTTTGTGCAAACTACAGATCTTCGTTTAAACTTAAGAAAAGTAAGAACAGGATTAATGCCATTGAATATTGGAGTATTTGGAGGGTTTGACTATGGTAGAATCTGGATTAGTGGGGATACATCCGAAAAATGGAATACTTCTCTCGGCGGTGGAATTTGGATCAATGGAGCTGATATTTTGACTGCAAACTTTTCGTTATTCAACTCAAATGATGGAATGCGTTTTGCCTTTGGTTTAGGTTTTGGCTTTTAAAAAAAAGGCTATGAAATTATTTAGAAATCAAAGAAATAAACTATTGAAAAATAAGAAAATAGGAAACTATCTAGCATATGCAGTTGGAGAAATCATTCTAGTAGTTATTGGAATTCTTATTGCTGTGTCATTGAATAATTGGAATGAAAACCGTAAGGAACAAAAGAAACTATTCAATATTTACAATATTATCAAAGATGACTTAACAAATGATTTACAAGAGATTGATAAAATTCAACGTTTCTACAAATCGGTTGATCCTTTATTTACCAAAATCTTAAATGATTCGGTTCGCCGTATAGATTATATGTTGAATCCACAATACACTTATCTTACGATTGGTTTTCCAGAAATTACTTTTAATAAACGTGGATATGACCAATTGGTAACGTATAATACAGATAGTTTTCAAGATAGTTTACCAACTCATATCATTGAGTTTTATACAGAACGTTTACGAGAAATTCAAATTGACGATGAATTGAGAGCGAATGATTTTAAAGAAAACTATTCGCATTATAAAAATAACTATGAATGGTGGTCAGATCTCATTTCTATGAGAAGTAGCAAAGAATTTGTTGAATATGCGTTAAACGATCCTGATTACAAAAACAGAATTGCTAGTGTATATTTTGTAGCATACAAAGTATTTCTTCCCGAATTGACTGTTTTTAAAAAGCGGGCAGAACGAATTTTAGAAGAAATTGAAAAACGAAAAAAATAGTTTATAGATATTTCGTATTCTTTACGAATAGTTTTTAATGGATTTTATATTATTGAATTTAAAACCGCTCGTCATAATCTATAATCCGTTCATCATAATTTGTAATGTCAAAAGATAAAAACAATCTACTTTTACATTGTAATCAAAAAACAACAGACATGCAATCACTCAGTAAACTTATATTTAAACTAGCACTTTTCTTAGCAGCAATCATTGCGTCCGCTCAAGACATTTCAGGAACATGGAAAGGAGCGTTAAGTGTACAAGGAATGGAACTTCCTTTAGCGTTTAATATTTCAGTAGCCAATGGAGAATACACGACAACTTTAGATAGTCCATTGCAAAATGCGTTTGGAATTCCTATCGATAAAACAACTTTTGTCGATAATAAACTAACCATTACACAAGCACAGATGGGAATGGAATATACCGCAACGTTTTCTGATGGAACTTTTAAAGGAACCTTTAAACAATCTGGGCAAACTTTTCCGTTAGACTTAAAGAAAGGAGAAAAAGCAGTAAAAAAAGAAAAACCTCAGGAACCTAAAAAGCCATATCCATACGCTTCAATTGAGGTTACTTTTGAAAATCCCAAAGCAGATCATATTAAACTTGCAGGGACATTAACTTTACCAAACGATGTAAAAAATCCTCCGGTGGCGATACTAATTTCAGGTTCAGGACCACAAAATCGAGACGAAGAATTATTAGGACACAAACCATTTTTGGTGCTAGCAGACCATCTAACACGTAACGGAATTGCCGTATTACGTTATGATGATAGAGGAACAGCAAGCTCAGAAGGTAATTTCTCTACAGCAACATCTTTTGATTTTGCTACAGATGCTGAAGCTGCAATGACATACTTGCAAACTAGAAACGATGTTGATGTTCAAAAAATTGGCTTTATAGGACATAGTGAAGGTGGATTGATAGCACCAATTATTGCAGCGAGAAACAAGGACGTAGCTTTTTGTGTATTACTAGCTGGACCAGGAGTTGATGGAAAAGAAATTTTATTGACTCAAGGAAAAAGAGCCGCAGAGCTTGAAGGCTATCCTGCTGAAGATATTGCTGCTTCACAAAAAATTTCTACAAAAGTTTATGACATATGTAGAAATTACCAAGGAGAAGCTTCCAAAAACGAAATAGCAGCTTTGTATGCACAATTGCGAACAGAAATGATTTCTGAAAAAGCACAAAAAGAAATGACCAAAGAAGCGATGGACAGACAAGTTGAAATGATTACATCGCCTTGGATGTTGGCATTTTTAAAATACGACCCGCAAACATCTCTGCAAAATGTAA
Source organism: Kordia zhangzhouensis (assembly GCF_001005305.1). GTDB lineage: Bacteria > Bacteroidota > Bacteroidia > Flavobacteriales > Flavobacteriaceae > Kordia > Kordia zhangzhouensis. The sequence continues at coordinate 149,884 of NZ_LBMH01000001.1, read as the reverse complement.
CTTGTCCTGTGTTGGCAATCAATGGAGAAAAAGATTTTCAAGTGTTGCCAGAGCCTAATCTTATGGCAATCCAAAAAGGATTAAAACATAATAAAGATGTAACCATCAAACAATTTAAAGACTTAAATCACTTGTTTCAAACATCTACAACAGGAGCATTAAGTGAATATGCTGAAATTGAAGAAACTTTCGCACCAATAGCACTAAACTTCGTTTCTCAGTGGATTAACAAACGATTCTAAAAATCAATCAAAAAGTAAATACGCTTTCTCTTATTGAAAAAGCGTATTTTTTCATCCTATACTTTTCATCCTATGGCGATTTCAAAAAAAATAAATTCACTCATTTTCTGGGTATTACAAATATCAGGTTGGGGATTTATAACCTTTGTCAACATTTGGGTAAAGGCATTTCTCGTTCCAGCAGATAAAGTAAAACCTAGTTATTTTTTCTTAGAAGGAATTTTATTTTTACTTTTTTCGATTCTCCTAACGACTCTTTATAGAAACTATCTAAAACGAATTGATTTTGTTGAAAATCAATCGCAAAAAAACTATATAAAAGCATTTGCCGGATATGTAATCGTTGTATTTTTATTTTCGTTTCTATTACTTTTAGGTTCTTACATAGGATTTGAAGCCATTAATGAAAAGCCTTTAGAACTGTCATTACTAATTGTGCTTTCTACAACATTAAACATTGCTATATTTATCTTTTTCTGGATAGTGATTTATATTTCAGTGAAATTGATAGCTAGAAATCAACGCAATAAAATAGATCGCCTTAAACTAGAGGCTTCCCTAAAAGAATCGCAATTAAATACATTAAAAGGGCAGTTAAATCCACATTTTATGTTTAATAGTTTAAACAATATTCGTGGGTTAATGTTAGAAGATGTTGACAAGGCTCGTGAAATGCTTACACGATTATCTGAAATGCTTCGTTATTCACTTAACATGAATAAAGTAAATGCCATTCAGATTAAAGAAGAACTTGAAACGGTTGATAATTATATTGCACTTTCTAAAATTCAATTAGAAGACCGATTGCAATACGAAAAAAAGATTGATGAATCCTTGCTACAGTTAAAAATTCCTCCCATGATTTTACAAATGTTGGTTGAAAATGCAATAAAACATGGTGTGTCCGATCAAAAAAATGGAGGAAAAATAACCGTAATTGTTACTGATAATACAGAAGAAATTGTACTTCAAGTCAATAATACGGGAACATTAAAATCAGATTCCAACTCTACAAAAATTGGCATAGAAAATATAGAAAAACGATTGGAGTTACTTTATGGAAAACGGGCAGCACTGGTGTTAAAAGAAGTTGAAAATGAAGTACAAGCCATTATTAAAATACCTGTAGATTAAGTATGGAACATATCACAGCAATTATAGTAGAAGACTCGCGTTTGGCACGAAATGAACTAAAGGAACTTTTAAAAAAGCATCCTAAAATTGAGCTAGTTGCTGAAGCAGAAAATGTTGACACTGCTTTTGATTTAATTCATACTAAGCAACCACAAATAGTATTTTTAGACATTAATATGCCAGAAAAAAACGGTTTTGAATTGCTGGAAATGCTAGATAATGTGCCATTGGTGATTTTTACAACTGCATATGATGAATATGCAATCAAATCGTTTGAATACAATGCATTTGATTATTTACTAAAACCAATCAGCCAAGAACGTTTTTCTAAAACAATAGAAAAAGTAATTGTAACCATTGAAAAAGAAAAAACCACAGAGAAACCTTTTGAATTGCATCGTCAGATTTTCATTAAGGAAGGTGAAAATTGTTGGCTTATTCGAGTTTCTGAAATTGCTGTTTTTGAAATTGTTGGAAATTATACGCGAGTGTATTTTGAAAAAAATAAACCGCTTATATATAAATCTCTTAATCAAATTGAAGCGAAATTACCAGAGGAGACATTTTTTAGGGCAAATAGACAACAAATTATCAATTTGAACCATGTTGATAAAGTTATTCCATGGTTTAATGGAAAGCTTAAAGTAGCTATAAAAAATAGCGAACAAGAGATAGAAATATCCCGCAGACAATCATATAAATTTAAAGAATTGTTAGGGTTTTAATCAAAAGCACAGAAATTAATTTTTATGTGTTTTTTTAGAGTCACTTGTAGAATTGTTAATTTCCATCAATTCTTCTTTCGTCAAACGACGCCATTTTCCAACCGGAACATCCAAAGAAACATTCATAATACGTGTGCGCTTTAATTTTACAACGTTATAATCTAAATATTCACACATTCTTCGAATTTGACGGTTCAGTCCTTGAGTTAAAATAATCTTGAATGTATATTTTGTTAGTTGTTCAACTTTGCACTTACGAGTCATTGTTCCCAAAATAGGAATTCCACTCCCCATTTTTTTAATAAAATCATTTGTGATAGGCCTATCTACGGTGACTTCATATTCTTTTTCGTGATTGTTTCGAGCACGCAAAATCTTATTCACAATATCACCATCACTCGTCAAAAAAATCAATCCTTCACTCGGCTTATCTAGTCGGCCAATAGGAAAAATACGAGTTGGATAATTGATATAATCTATAATATTATCTTTTTCAACACGCGTATCTGTTGTACAAACAATACCAACTGGTTTGTTGAAAGCTAAATACACGTGTTCTTCTGTTGCATTAGAAACCAACTTGCCATCTACTCGAACCTCGTCACCTGGGGCAATTTTTGTACCCATTTCAGGTACTTTTCCATTAATAGTTACTCGTTGTTGCTCAATCAATTTATCAGCAGCTCTACGAGAACAGTAACCGGCTTCGCTCAAGAATTTGTTGATTCGTGTTAGTTGTGTATCGCTCATTTATTATGAATAATTCAGTTTGCAAATTTAAGAAAATAAACAGCAATAACGGAACTTGAAGAATACACTAATTTTTCGCAATAAAAGCCTTTAATTGCACGATATTGCCGTTAAATAAATCATAATCATTCGCAGTATCTCCAATTTTATAATTGTCTGATTGTTGCCAAAGGATCCATTCTGTTCCTTCCCAAGCTCCAGGCATAGTAGGTGCAGAAGCAGAGGTGTAATTAGCAATCCACAAAGGATATTTTGCAAAACGAGCATCGTTTAGGTAAGCATTACCTATATTCACATCCGTATAAATCATTGGGACACGATCATATTTTTGTTCCAAAATAGTTAAGAAAGAAAGCAAATCAGATATAATTTGATCTTTTGAAGTCGCTTCAACAATACTTCCTTCCTCAAAATCTACAATGGGAGAAAAAGCAGTTGTTGGCAAATCTCCTAATGCGTTTAAAAAATTATCTGCTTGCGGTTGCGGAGCATCGTTGGTTCGGTAAAAATGATACGCACCTTTAATAAATCCTTGTTGCGTAATAGTGTTCCAATTTTCAGAAAAATTAGGATCTGTGTAGGTAATTCCTTCGGTAGCTTTACAAATCACAAAACTCAAATCCGTATTGTTTGTATTGATATCGTTGATTTCATGTCCTTGAAATTTAGAGATGTCGATTCCTTTTGTAAGTGTTGCCATGTGTTGAAAATTAAGTAGTGATTAACACTCGTGAAGTTACGTAAAATAGAGCGTGTTAGAAAGAAGAAAGAGTTAATCGAGGGTAAATACGTATAAATTTCTTCCTTCTCCGTGCGATTCTTCATCTGTTATGTACACTGTTGAGTCATTTTTAAAACAAATTCCCTCTTTTTGGGATTCGTGATTAAGATCAAATTGTGTTGCTTTTCCACTAAAGAAGTCATCTCCAGTAAAATCTGTGAATTGAAGAATAGTTGTGTGCGATAATAAAACGACTTTTGAACCATCAGGACTTATAGCCGCTGAAGTAATCCAACACTCATTTTTATCACAAGAAGTATACGTGCTAATAAATTTGGCTTCATGCGTACCGGGTTGAGCAGGAATTTTGTACAAATTTGTACGACCATAGTCTTTCTTTACACGACTTTTAGTGAATAAATACAAGTATCCTTGGTAGTAAAAAAAAGATTCTACATCAAAATGGCGATTTTTCTTTTTAGGAGGAAATTTTTTCTGATTGGGAAACGAAAATTCTATTTTTTGAGGAGTTATGTTTTTTTGCCCCTCAAGATCTTCTGCTGCAAGAAAATATATTTTCAAATCTTTTCTTCGATTTCTATTATTTCCGAAATCTCCTATATATACATTTCCTATAGTGTCTTTGGTTAAATCTTCCCAATCCTCATTTTTTCCTTCTATTTCTATAGTTTTGGAAATTTTTCCTGAATCATCCAATACATACAATCGTGATTTATCTCCACCATCATTAATCATATAAAACCCCTCAGTTGTATTTGAAACTTCTACACCTGAAACTTCTTCTAAATCGCCTTGTAAATGGGCAACTAATGTAAGCTGACCATAGTTTGCAGTACAATTTGTAAACAATATAATTATAAATAAGCGTTTTAAAAGTGTTTTTATCATATAATAGAGGGTTTTTCGTAAAAATACAGCTTTCCTTACGGAAGCGGAAATTTTGTAAGTCAATTAAGAATAGTTTAAGATTTGACGAAATCGTACATTTGTCAAAAAATAAGGTATAATTCAGCTTTTCAGAAAAACATTCCTTAATACTAATCAAAAATGACAAAAATGCAGAGTGTTGATGTTCTTATTGTAGGTGGCGGCGCAGCAGGTTTTTTTACAGCAATTAATATTGCAGAAAAGTATCCTGAAAAATCAGTAGTTGTTTTAGAAAGAGGAAAAGAGTTTTTAACAAAGGTTAGGATTTCTGGAGGCGGAAGATGCAATGTGACGCATGCTTGTTTTGACCCAAAAGAGCTAGTGCAATATTATCCACGTGGAGAAAAAGAGTTGCTCGGTCCTTTTCATCAATTTTGTTGTGGCGATACCATGGGTTGGTTTGAAGAACGTGGCGTAGCTTTGAAAATAGAAGAAGATGGAAGAATTTTTCCTAAAACAGACTCTTCTGCGACTATTATTGATTGTTTTTTACGAGAAGCAAAAAAGTACCAAATAGACTTACGAAAGAATTATGCTGTAAAAAAAGTTTCAAGAAACAATGATTATTGGGAAGTATCTACCAATCAAGAAACAATTAAAGCAGAAAAATTAGTATTGACCACTGGAAGTAATCCAAAAATGTGGAAAATGTTAGAAACATTGGGACATACGATTGTTCCAGCAGTTCCATCACTATTTACATTCAATATAAAAGATCCACGAATCAAAGATTTACTCGGAGTTGCCACCGAAGCAAGTGTACAGGTAGTAGATACCAAATTAATGTCAAATGGACCGTTACTCATTACACATTGGGGAATGAGCGGTCCAGGAATTCTAAAACTTTCAGCATGGGGTGCACGACTTCTGGCAACAAAAAATTATCACTTTCAAATTCAAGTGAATTGGTTAAACTATACAGAAAGAGCAGCATGTTTGGACCAAATCAAAGAATATAAACTAACATTAGCCAAAAAAACAGTTCAAAAAAACAATCCGTTTGATATTCCTAAACGCTTGTGGCAACGTATTGTAGAAGCTTCAAACATAAAAGATACAATGCGTTGGGCAGATTTGAACAAGTCGCAAAGTGAGACATTAGCAAGTCAGCTGACAGAAGCTATTTTTGAGGTTACAGGTAAAAGTACATTCAAAGAAGAGTTTGTAACTGCAGGTGGAATTGATTTAAAAGAAGTCAATTTTAAAACATTTGAGAGTAAAATACACAACAACCTTTACTTTGCAGGAGAAATTCTAAATATTGATGCGATTACTGGTGGTTTTAACTTTCAAAACGCATGGACGGGAAGTTATATAGTTGCAAATCATATGTTTGCATAACAAGAACTTTGTAAAATAGCGACTTAGCTCTCGGAATTCAAAAAAATAGCATATCTGAAAAAGTCTTATACAATAACTGTATCTTTGCACAAATTTTGAAATCATTCATGGAAATAGCAGCATTTCTACCTAAAACGTACACGCATACTAAAGAGCAAGGAAGTGTAACTTGGAAATCCCCTAGTAATATTGCATTGATTAAATATTGGGGGAAAAAAGATTCACAAATTCCTCAAAACCCTTCCATAAGTTTTACATTGGATGCATGTGCTACAACTACAAAGCTTTCGTATACAAAAAAGCCCATAAAAAGTAATGATTTTTCTTTTGATTTGATTTTTGAAGGAAAGCAAAAAGACGATTTCAAACCTAAAGTTCATACATTTTTTCAAAGAATTGAGTTGTATCTCCCTTTTTTAAAAGAATACCATTTCACAATTGAGACTTCGAACTCATTTCCTCACAGTAGTGGAATTGCTTCTTCAGCTTCAGGGATGAGTGCTTTAGCCTTGTGTTTAATGAGTTTGGAGAAAGAATTGAATCCAACAATGACAGCCGAATTTTTCAAGCAAAAAGCATCATTTTTATCGCGATTAGGTTCTGGAAGTGCAAGTAGAAGTATTGAAGGAGATATAGTTGTTTGGGGAACGCATAAGTATACTGAAGGAAGTTCAGATTTGTATGGAATCAAGTATCCGTATAAAGTACACGATGTTTTTAAAAACTATTATGATACTATTTTATTGGTTGATAAAGGAGAAAAACAAGTTAGTAGTACAGTCGGACATAATTTAATGCACAATCATCCGTTTGCTAAACAACGATTCGATCAAGCGCATGAAAACTTAACCAAGATACAATCAATCTTAGCAGAAGGAAACTTGGATAAATTTATCAGCCTTGTAGAAAGTGAAGCGTTGACCTTACATGCTATGATGATGACTTCTACACCGTATTTCATTTTGATGAAACCGAACACGCTAGAAATCATCAATCGAATATGGAAGTTTCGCCAAGAATCAGGTACGCATGTGTGTTTTACATTAGATGCAGGAGCCAATGTGCATGTGTTGTATCCTGAATACGAAAAAGATACTGTGTATCCATTTATTCAAAAAGAATTACTAAATTTTTGTCAAAAAGGACATCATATCTGCGATAGAGTAGGTTTTGGTGCAAAAAAAGCGTAATTTTACATTTATAAAAGCCTCAAACTGAAGTGCAAATGAAAGGACCACTTTTCTATTCTAAAATATTACTTTTCGGAGAATATGGAATCATCAAAGATTCAAAAGGATTATCTATCCCTTATAATTTCTATAAAGGAGCATTAAAAATTGATGAGAATCTTTCTGTGGAAGCGGAGAAATCTAACGAAAGTCTTCAAAAATTCGCAAATTATTTAGAAGCTTTGGATGCTCATCTTGTTCAATTCGATATTGAAGCATTAAAAAGTGATTTGGACAAAGGAATGTACTTTGATTCGTCTATTCCTCAAGGATATGGAGTAGGAAGTTCTGGAGCTTTAGTTGCATCTATATATGATAAATATGCTTTTGATAAAATTACGGTTTTAGAAAATCTCACACGCGAGAAACTACTCAAACTAAAAGAAATTTTCGGAGCAATGGAATCATTTTTCCATGGAAAGAGTTCTGGATTGGATCCTTTAAATAGTTACTTGAGCCTTCCAATTTTAATTAACTCTAAAGATAATATAGAGCCAACAGGAATCCCTTCTCAAAACGAGGCTGGCAAAGGAGCCGTGTTTTTATTAGATAGTGGTATTATTGGAGAAACTGCTCCAATGGTACATATCTTTATGGAAAATATGAAGCAAGAAGGTTTCCGAAAAATGCTAAAAGATCAATTTATTAAACATACGGATTCGTGTGTAGAAGATTTCTTAAAAGGCGATATCAAGTCACTATTTGGAAATTTAAAATCATTATCTAAAGTAGTATTCAACAATTTTAAACCAATGATTCCTACACAATTTCATGAACTATGGAAAAAAGGAATTGAAACGAATGAATATTACTTAAAACTTTGCGGTTCTGGTGGAGGCGGATATATCCTTGGATTTACCGAAAACATCGAACAAACAAAACAAACACTAAAAGATTACAAACTCGAAGTAGTCTATAACTTTTAAAGTATAGACGCACATGCTATCAAGGAAGCAAAAGCTATTTATCTACAAACTATTCAGCTTATTTTCCGTTGTAAGAGGTTACAATATTTTGATTATTGTAATTGCGCAATATTTAGCAGCAAGATATATTTTGGCGCAAGGAAGGACATTCTCAGAAATTATTTTTGATATTCACTTTTTTGCTTTAATTCTTGCTTCTGCTGTAGCCATTGCTGCAGGTTACATTATCAATAACTTTTATGATGCGGAGAAAGATTTAATCAATCGTCCTAAAAAATCAATGCTAGATCGATTGGTGAGTCAACAAACTAAACTCAGCGTTTACTTTACGCTTAATCTAATCTCAGTTATCATTGCAAGTTTTATTTCAATACAAGCAGTCATATTTTTTTCAGCGTATATTTTTGGAATTTGGTTTTACTCACATAAACTAAAAAAAATTCCACTGATAGGCAATCTTACTTCGGCAGTATTAGCTATTACACCTTTTTTTGTCGTATTTATCTATTACAGAAATCTAAATAGTGTCATTTTTGTACACGCTACATTTTTATTCTTGCTGATTCTAATTAGGGAATTCATCAAAGATTTAGAAAATTTAAAAGGAGATTTAGCTCAAAATTATCAAACGATACCGGTTCTTTATGGAGAAAAAACCTCTAAAGCTATCATTACTTTTGCTGCAAGCATAGCCGTTTTAGTAACCATTTATCTCATCTCTATGTATGATACAGGATATATGCTGTATTATTTCTACGGAAGTAGCATTTTATTAATTAGTTCAGTATTTATATTGTATCGTGCTACTACCAAATCACATTACTTATTACTTCACAATATTTTAAAATTCGTTATAGTTTCAGGCGTTTTTAGTATTCCTCTCTTAAATATCGATGTGATTTTAGACAAAATAACTACTGTTTTGTGATATCATATTTCTTGTTTATCAATTTTGTTAAAGCAAGATAAGTGTATGCATTTTCTAGTTGAAAAATGGTAATTTGTAATAAAAACATCGCATGTCATTATCACACGAACTTAAAGTTGCATTGGCACAAATTGCTCCCGTTTGGTTAGATAAAAACGGAACCTTACTAAAAATCAAACACGAAATTAAGAATGCCGCTAAAAATGGTTGTGAATTGATTGTTTTTGGAGAAGCTTTGTTGCCGGGTTATCCTTTTTGGATAGCTCATACCAATGGAGCTGAATTTAATAGTACAGTTCAAAAAGAAATTCATAGACACTATGTGCAAAATTCAGTGCAAATAGAAACAGGAGATTTGGATGAAATTTGTGAACTTGCCAAGTTACACTCTATAGCAATTTACCTAGGAATTATGGAACGTGCTGCAGATCGAGGAGGTCATAGCATATATTGTTCATTGGTTTATATTAATCCTACTGGAGAAATACGATCAGTTCATCGAAAATTAATGCCAACCTATGAAGAGCGACTTACTTGGGCAAGTGGTGATGGAAATGGTTTGCAAGTACATGCGTTAAAAGATTTTACAGTTGGCGGACTGAATTGTTGGGAAAATTGGATGCCTTTGCCAAGAGCTGCTTTATATGGAATGGGCGAAAACTTACATATTGCTGTTTGGCCAGGAAGCGATGTAAATACCAAAGATATCACGCGCTTTATTGCTCGCGAATCTCGTTCGTATGTAATTTCTGTATCTAGTTTAATGCGAAAAACAGATATTCCGGAAACCATTCCAAACGTTGACAAAATTTTAGCCAACATTCCAGATGAACTCGCTAATGGAGGATCGTGTATTGCGAGTCCAGATGGAGAATGGTTGGTGGCTCCAATACTGCATGAAGAAGGGTTAATCATTGCTACTTTAGATTTTAATAAAGTATTGGAAGAACGTCAAAATTTTGATGCTGTAGGTCATTATTCAAGACCAGATGTAACGCAGCTTATTTTAAATAGAGAACGTCAAAGCACAATTAAAATTAAGGGATAGTTTATATTTTGATTTTGAGTAAATTAAGAGATTATAATTTGCTTGTAGAATAATTGAAACTACATTCGTTTATCGCAAATTAAAAAGTATCTTTGCAAAAAATTATAGTATATATACAATGGCAAAAGAACGACAAGGAAAGAGCAAAGCTACCTCTGGAAAAAAAGAATATAGCGAAAAAAAATCTTTTCAGGGAAAGAAATCTGTAGATGGAAAAAGGCCAGTTTACAAGAAAAAATCAACAACAAAACCGAAATCTTCAAGTAATCCTGATGAGGTGCGGTTGAATAAATATATCTCAAACTCAGGTGTGTGTTCTCGACGTGAAGCTGATATGCACATCTCTATTGGAAGTGTTACCGTTAATGGGAAAGTGGTTACAGAAATGGGATATAAAGTGAAAATTACAGATGAAGTTCGCTTTGATGGACGAGTAATTAACCCTGAAAAACCTACCTATATTTTGTTGAACAAACCCAAAGGTTTTTTGGTCACAACAAAAGATGAAAAAGGAAGAAAAACGGTCATGGATTTGATTGCTCAAGCAACAACTGCGAGAGTAGTTCCAGTAGGACGTTTGGAACGACAAACAACAGGCTTATTGCTGTTTACAAACGATGGAGAGCTTGCTCGAAAATTAACAGATCCACAAAAAAATGTACGTAAAATATTTCATGTAGAGCTAGATAGAAATTTAAGTCAGGCAGATTTCAATAAAATCAAAGATGGTATTCGTATTAGAGGAGAAAAATTGGAAGTTGATGAAATTTCTTGGATTCAAGGAGCAACCAAAAGAGAAGTTGGAATCAAAGTAAGTTCTGGAAGCAATGGAATGATAAAAGCAATTTTTGAAAGTTTATCGTATACAATATTGCGTTTAGATCGTGTAGTTTTTGCAGGCTTAACGAAAAAAGATTTGCCGCGAAGTCATTGGAGAAATTTAACAACTCAAGAAATCATTAATTTAAAGAACATATAAATAAATTGTAGTCAAATTTATTGCTGAAACCTCTCAATTTTTGGGAGGTTTTTTTATTGTCAATAGGTTTCGCAAATGTATTTTTTAATCATGTGGGGAGTAATTTTTTTTAGGGTTTTTCCTGTCTCTGGATGAAGTCCGAAGGAAGTAAAAAATTCCAGTTCTCCACTAGCGGATTTTTGATACCATAAATTTTCGCTTCCGTCTGGCTTAAAAAAAGCATATTCACAATCAGGATTTACTTTTCTAAAATACCGAACCCGATCTTTTTTGAACAATTTTAAATTTGACAATCCGTACTTCTCAACATCAAAAGGAACTTCCACATATCGGTCATTTTCCCAAACCATCCATCGTTGTTTATTAATAACTACCAAAGAAAAAAAACCGATAATCACAAACAGGCAAAAAATCAAAGTCACCTTATTCTTCTGAATGACAATTTTTAATTTTTCTCCCATTGACACCTCTTTTTTTATTTTCTTTTTTAGAAATCCGCTATCAATAAAACGTTCATTCTCATGTAACTCCTGAGTTATTTGATTGGAATTCTTCATCACAAAATCAGCATAATTTTCATAATCTAAATACTTACATAAACAGTTTGCTACAGGAGCTTTCAATTCAACAGGTTCATCTTTTTGCGCTGCCTTTAACTTATTCCGTAGACTTTTTTCATGATACTGAAAGTGGCATTCTTCCAACATAAAATCTGAAATTCTCTTCGACAGTCCAGTGACGGACATATTCACTCCAGTTTCTTCTTTCTCATCTTTTTTGGCTTTATCAAAAGCACTAATTATTAAATCTCTATGCATGACTTATAGTTTTAGGTTTTCATATCTATCCGTAAAAGTGAGCATACATTTTGTGTAAAAAACAGGGAAATTAATTTCTACAATCTTTCCCAAACCTTTCCTCAGTCTTTCCATTTTTTCCTGTGATTCCTCCTTTAATTTGCTTCAGAAATATTTCTCAAACTGAGGATTAAATCAACTTGATCTCCTGCATTTAAGACTCAGTTTACCTTAGAGACAATCTGTACTAGAAGAACTTTCTGGAAGTAGTTTTTCTGTTGCAATCATCTCTTCACTTCCAAGAAAACACAAGAAATCGGCGCCATTTCAATTTCGCTGTGTTGCTGAATCTATGATACGCTGAGTATACCTCGGACGGCAACACGTATGTCCAATTTTAAACTCTAACAAAATGAAAAAATTCAGTTTAATTATACTTACGGTTTTCCTCAATTGCGCATTATTTTCTTGTACACCAAACTCGGTTGCAGAAGATGAAATTCACTTTGAACAGCAAGCTACAGAAGGCGATGATGGAGAAGTTTCAGATGATGGTGGAAACGAAAAACCAACGGGAAGTTAATATATAATGTAAATATATTTTTACTATTTTAGAAGGATGAAACTACTGCCAGCGACATCCTTCTTTTTTATTTTAATCGTATATATAATCACAGGTTGTGAGAGAGAATTAAAGCAAACAACGAAGAAATCTAAAATAGTATCTTACTATGAGAATAAGTCTTATAATAGTGTAGATGTTAAAGAATATGATAGTGCAATTGTATACGCACAAAAAATGCTCTATCACGCAAGAAAAGAAAAATCAAATACTTCAATTAGAGACGCATATTACAGACTTTATTTGGCATTTAACAGAAGCAACCGAAAGGATTCCGCAAAACAGTATGTAGATAAATATTGTGATATAAGTATAAAAAATGCTGATACGCTTCAAATAGCAAAGGCTCTCTATTATAGAGGGTTATTTTATAGAGATGTTGACAGTGTTGATTTAGCATATCAAAATTTAGCTGAAGCTAAGAAACTATATGCGAAAAAGAAAGATAGTATATACGCAGGGAAAGCTTCTTTAGAAATCGCCAATATTCAAAAAAGGATAGGAAATTTTTATATAGCACAACTCGTGGCACAAGACGGGATTAAGTACCTTGAAAATTTAAACGATGGGAAAACTCTTAGCGGATTATACCACGTTCTTGCAGTAATTTCAAAGGAAAATAACGAATATGAAGAAGCTCTAAAAAAGAACGATTCCTCTTTAAAAATTGGACAAGATACAACCTATACAATCAGAGCAAGAGCAACTAATATTATTGTTTATAAAGAAACCCGTGCAAACATATTTACACTTCAACAAGAGCCAGATAAAGCGATTGCAATTTATAAATCACTTTTAAAAGAGGTTAAAAATAGTAAAGCAATTCCTCGTATAGAAAGTAACTTAGCTAGAGCTATGTATATAAAATTAGGGTTTAATGCTATTTCAGATTCACTGCTTGAAAAAGCGTTAGATTCAGCTAAAAAGACGGACAACCTTTCTTTACAAATTAGTGTCAATAAAAAATTAGCAGAACTCTACAGTGAGAAAGATATTTCTGTTTTTATAAACTATATCGATGAGGCTATTAACAAGGCTAAAGAATTGGGAAATTTATCATCAATTTATGAGATGATGGAATTTAAGCTTGAAAAATTACCTCAAATTCAGATAAAGGAAGATTTTAAAAATGAATTTTTTAAAGTCAAGCGTAAATTAGAAAACAAGCGTAAGTTCTTTAATTCGTTATATATTAGTAATAAATTTGATTTTGATGATTCAGAAAGCAAAAGAATTCGAGCTGAAAGAGAAGCGATGGAAGAAAGGCAAAGAGCTACTGATAACCAAAATAGCATCTTAATTCTGGCTCTAGTTTTAATACTTGTTCTTGTTGCAATCTTCTTCATCTATCAAAAAATTAAACGTCAACATAAGATAGAAAAAGTGGATACTGTTCATCAAACTGAAGCTCGAATTTCAAGCAAAGTACATGACGAATTGGCGAATGATATTCATAATTTAATGGCGCAATTGGAAACATCCGATCCAGAAAAAGAGTTTGTGTTAGACAAGCTAGATACTATTTATAATAATGCACGCGATATTTCAAAGCAAAATAGAAGTGTGGAAACCGGTGAAGGATTTGCAGAAGAAGTCACAAATTTATTCCGAAGCTATCAATCAGATGAGGTAAATGTACTTTTAAAACGGTATGATATCGCAATTTGGACACAAGTGTCTTCTCATATAAAAGTTACTATTTATCGAGTATTACAAGAATTGTTGACAAACATGAAAAAGCATAGCAATGCCGGACTTGTAGTGGTTTCAATTGAGAAAAAAAACAAAGAATTATTCATTCAATATATCGACAACGGAAAGGGCTTTTCTAAGAAGATTTCAAAAAATGGATTACAAAATGCGGAAAACCGTATTCATGCCATTCAGGGAACTCTTACTTTTGATACACAACTTGAAAAAGGTTGTAAGTTTAGTATTAATGTTCCAATATGATAGATAACTTATGTTTACAAAAGTTTTAATTGCCGAAGATATGGACGATATTAACGCTGGTGTCTTGAAAGCACTTTCCGAATTGGAAATAGCTACAATAGATCAAGCTCAATATTGTGATGATGCAGACTTAAAAGCAAAAAGAGCCCGAAAAGATAATGTTCCTTATGATTTACTCATTACCGATTTATCGTTTGTAAAAGACCACAGAAAACAAAAATTAAGTTCTGGGGAAGAATTATTGATTAAACTTAAAGAAGAACAACCCGCATTAAAAGTCATCGTCTATTCTGTGGAAGACAAATTACAACGTGTTCGTAGGCTTTTTCAAGAATACGACATTGATGCTTATGTATGTAAAGGCAGAAAAAGCTTGTTAGAACTTAAAAATGCCATAAAAGCAATTTCAGGAGGCGATACGTATCTGTCGCCAAAAGTACGTAATGCATTAAGTCCTAAAACCGCTATGGAGATTGACGACTATGATATTGGCTTATTAAAACTACTATCCAAAGGAATGAGCCAAGACGAAATCGCTTCTGATTTGAAAAAAAGAAGTATTTCGCCTAACAGTTTAAGTTCAATTGAAAAACGCCTTAGCAAACTCAAAATTTACTTTAAAGCAAATAATGCAATTCATTTAATAGCCAATGCTAAAGATCTTGGGCTAATCTAAAAAAATCTTTATAAAGAGGCTACATAATTAATCAGCTTTGCAAAATCGTCTGCATTCTTAAGCTTTAATTTTTGTGCTTTAATGTATTTTTTGATTTCTTTTTCTTTCTGAGGAAAAAGCTCGATAATGTCTTTTTTTCGCGGATCAACTTGAGTCAATTCTCCGTTCTGAACAATATAAAAATAATCGTACTGTGTGAATTTTGCCTTTCGATCTGCTTGATTGGCAGTTTGTGCTTTTTCGTTTGGTGAAAACACACATTTTTTACGAAGCAAAAGTTTTACATCATCTTGATCGCTTAACACAACAAAATACCCTTTTTTTGTCGCACCTTCTTCATTTGTAAACTCAAAGATTTCTATGGTAGTATCTTCGTATACAATTTTGGAATCGTCTAATTTCATTAATGCTTCCGATTCTTTTCCTTCTCTAGGATACAATTCAATTTCATTGGTATATGTATTAAAGCGCATCATGATATTTCCATAGGATGTATCTCCCACATATAACTTTGCCAGTTTATAGTTTTCGTCTAAGTAAGGACTTCCTTGTACATTGTTCCAATCAATTTCATAAGGTATTTTTTCTCTAGTATTCATAATCTTGAATAATTGATCATATATCTGAGAGGTAGTTTCAAATTGTCTTGGAGAACCATCAATCTGTGCAAATGTGGTTGTTGTAAAAGCAAAAAGTAATGTAATTGGTAAGAGACGTAATGATTTCATGATCTGGTAATTATAATGGTTATAACATAAAATTACAGAAAAAAAATGAAAGAAGGTTTATGAGGATTGCTTTATGTTTCTTTGGCAGTAGTCTTAAATAATACTTCATATATTAAATAGCCATACATGAGGATGTACTCTAAAGCTACAAAAATTAAGTTTTCTTGGTAAGAATCCTTACTGTAGGCGGTATAGCTAAGCATGATAGTAAAGGACCAAACTACTGTAAAGCGATATTTTGTATAAACACTTAAAAACAATAGCGTAGCTAAGTACCAGGGATGCATGGTAGTGGTGGCAAAAAAATAAAAAGAAAGCCCTAAAAGCATAGCTGTTATTGTTTTTTGAAAATTCGTATTATCTCTAAAAAAACTCAGAGTAAGTACGAGCAGCAGCACTATTATCGGTGTGATTTTTCCGATTGTTGCGATGGTATTCCAACCTACTACCTGATAGCCAATCCAACGGGCTATATAATAGAAACTAGCGTTAAATTCGAAGTTTTGAAACCACAAGCCTACTGTTTGCTGGTAGTTTTCTATAAATTGAAAAGAAATAAAAGGCAAAAACAATAGAAAAATAGTGCCAATTACGATGAGATAAAATATACTAAGATTAAAAACTCCTTTTATAATAAACTTGAAATTTTTTTTATAAAATGCTGAAACTTTGTATTTGGTAAACCATTGAAAAAATAATGGTAAAAACAGTAATGGAATTAATTTTACAGAAACAGAAAAGGCGAGTAAGATTGCTGCTAATTTCCACCAACCTTTGTGAAGCCAATATAAACTCCATACTAAAAAGAAAATCATTACGCCTTCAAAATGTAAGTTTCCTGTAAGCTCAATGATAATAAAAGGATTGAGCATATATGACCCAATGCTTTTTACTGGTAAATTAAGACGTTGCAATAATTTTGTGCCAACATACAAGGTTCCGATATCTGCTAATATGATAATTACTCGTAGTACTATAACTGAGCCTAAAATACTTTTTCCAGCAAAAATTCCTGCAATAGCAAAACATAATTGATTGATAGGAGGATAATTAGTATAATGAGAGGCGCTTAATTCGCCCATGCCATTAAAAAGTTCATGAGCTTGCGCAATTGGTGCTGAATCACTTGCTATCAAATCTTTTGGTAAATATAAATAGGGATTCCAACCTTCTAACAACATTCTTCCGTCCCAAATAAAACGATAAAAATCTTGTGATAAGTTGGGAATACTTCCTATAAAAATTAACCGAAAAAAAACTGCAATACCTGCAAGTCCTAAAAAGGATAGTTTTTCTATGCGAAGTAATCCTAAAAAACATGCAAATACAATACTGTATAAAGATAGTAGTAATGTCGTATTCGTTCGCTCTAATGGATAGCCAATATAATAATACACAAAGACACTGAGTAGTACAAAAAGACCAGTGATTTTATGATATTTTACCAAAGATGCAATCACACTTTGGAACGAATCGAATTAAAAAACACAAAAGCAAAACCTAAGAAAAGCATCAAGTGAAAAGGGAACAAACCAAAATCATTCAACGGATAAGCACTGTACATGCCAAATAAAAAATAAATCATTAATAACGCTTCAATGATAGTATTGGCAGAAACTTTTTTCTTAATGTATTTATTGTTTTTCCATGAATCTTTTAAGCTCTTAATGTTGAATTTTGGCGTTCGTACAAATTCACTGCGTTTTCCCATATGACCTTCTAAAACAGCTACAGAATTATGAACTGAAAACCCCATCGCTACAGAAAAGAAGGTAAAGAACATTTTGATATAATCTATAAAATTAACAAATCCGCCACCTTGTACACGTTTGAATGGAAACCAAAAGCAAACAAAAAAGATGATAGTACTGATAATAAAAAAACTAGAAATCGTAAAGTAGATTTCTAAGTGACCATACGAGTTTTTAATATACAACATTGGAATACTCAAAATACCTACAATCAATACATTCAAGAACATAGTACTATTTAACAAATGTAAGATTCCATGAACTTTGGTTTTAAAAGATATGTTTTTTGAAGAAATAACACGTTTTACCATCTTTCGAAAGTTTTCTGCGCCACCTTTATTCCAGCGAAATTGTTGAGAACGTGCTGCACTAATCACAACAGGTAATTCTGCAGGTGTTTCAACATCTTCCAAGTATTTGAACTTCCAGTTTTTCAATTGCGCTCGATAACTCAAGTCTAGGTCTTCCGTTAGCGTATCGCCTTCCCAATTTCCAGCGTCAATGATACAGGTTTTACGCCAAATTCCAGCTGTCCCGTTAAAATTGATAAAATGCCCTTTAGAATTTCTTCCTACTTGTTCCAATGTAAAATGGGCATCAAGCGCAAATGCTTGAATTTTGGTAAGTAATGAATAATCTCTATTCAAATGTCCCCAGCGTGTTTGCACAACCCCAATACTTTGATCTTTAAAATAGGGAATGGTTTGCTTTAACCAGTCACTTTTTGGTAAAAAATCAGCATCAAAAATGGCAATAAACTCTCCTTTGGCATCATTTAATCCTTCTTTTAACGCACCTGCTTTAAAACCAGTTCTATTTTCTCGGCGAATATGTTGAATATCCAATCCTTGTTCTTGAAGTTCTTTAATTTTTTCTGCAGTTGAAATTACAGATTCATCAGTAGAATCATCCAATACCTGAATTTCTAATTTATCTGTTGGATAGTCAATCAGAGCAATATTATCCAACAAGCGTTCCATTACATACAGTTCATTAAACACAGGAAGTTGAATGGTTACATAGGGAACTTCGTTTGGATTGTTCAAATCAAAACGTGGTGCGTTATCATTTTTTTTCTTTGCTTTTAAATAATTGATAAGCAAGTTTAATTGTGCTAAACTATACATCAATATCATAATCAAAGCAATTCCATAAATAGCCATTACGACAAATGACAGTGCTAGTTTGAAAAATTCTGCATCAAAATCCATCTATTTAAAACTATATTTAAATATCCAACCTAAAATTTTTACGCCAGCAAATATAGTACCTTTTACGGTTCCTGAAACTTTTGAGACACCAATTCTCCTTTTGTAGCGTACAGGAACTTCAATATAAGATAATTTCTGTTTCAAAGCTTTAAGCTGCATTTCAACTGTCCAACCATAGGTTTTGTCTTCCATGTTTAGTTGTAAAAGCTTTTTATATTTAATTGCTCTAAAAGGGCCTAAATCTGTGAATTTTGCTCCAAAAAATAATGTCATCAAAAAAGTGGCTAACCAATTACCAAATACTTGTTGCGGTGTCATAGAGCTACTTTCTCGTAACGATTTTACACGTGCACCAACCACAAAATCGATATCATTTTCAATAATAGGTTCCACAATTTTTGTCAAATCTTCAGGATAATCCGAATAATCGCCATCTAAAAAAACGACAATGTTCGGTTGCTCACTTTGAGCAGCAATATAGTCCATTCCTTTGAGACAGGCATATCCATAGCCTTTTTGTGGCTCTTTTAAAACAGTGGCACCTACAGCTTTGGCATTAACTTCAGTATTATCGGTTGAGTTATTACTTACCACAATAACTTCGTGTACTTCTTTGGGGATTTCCTGAATCACACTTGCAATAGAATCTTCTTCATTGTACGCAGGAATGATAACTTTTATGATCATATTTTATTTTTTGGCTGTTGACCTCATAGTTTTAGGAATTTACATGTTCCAGTACCTTTTTATATAATTTTCTATGTAAAAAAACTATATTCAGTTTAAGTGCACCAATAGTACTTACCATTTTAAGAAAATTGAGATGTAGCGATTAATTTTTCAATTCTACCGTAAGTCCCAAATGCTGTTTTCTTTTTTAAAACTTGCTAAATCGGTCCATTCACCTATTTTTTTTCCGTTTAGATATTTTTCTGCTCTAACTAATTCTTCATTTTTATAACGTAAACAGTAACCATTTTTTTGATTATCTTTTAGCTGACATTTATGGTTAACCTTTTCATTTTCATCATAAAAAAGCCACCATTTGCATTTTTGGCCTTCTAAAAAATGTCCTTCACTTAATTTTTTACCGTTTTCGCGATAAAAGTACCAATATTTAACAGCTTTTCCATCTTTGTAATGGCCTTCTTTGGAAATTACACCATTTGTATGATAAAATTTCCAGTATTTGATTCGTTTTCCATCCCGAACCCATCCTTCTGCTTTTAGCTTTCCATTAGCATGATAGCTTTTTTTATATTCTTTTTCAATGCTTCCGCAGATAGAGATGCTGATACAAAAAATGAGGAGTGCATATTTCATAATGTGATACTTTTAGTTTTAACTCTTTTTTGAAGATTGAAAACAGTGTTGGTTTTTCCTATTTATTTTCCTCAAGCATTTCAAACAAATTCACATCATTTCCTAAAATTACTTCAGGAATTTCATGACGTGTTTTTCCATCATTTGGAGCATTTTCTAATTTTAAAACACCACGAGGACAAACCGCACTACAAATTCCGCAACCAACACAAGAAGCACGAACAATATTTTGTCCTTTTTGAGCATAAGAGCGTACATCAATTCCTTGTTCGCAGTATGTGGAACAGTTTCCGCAGGAAATGCATTGCCCGCCATTGGTCGTAATCCTAAACTTTGATTTGAATCGTTGAACGATGCCCATATAGGCAGCTAGAGGACAACCAAAACGGCACCAACTACGGTTTCCAAGAATTGGGTAAAAACCTGTTCCTATAACACCTGCAAAGATAGAGCCGATAAAGAAACCGTACCATTCGTTAATTTTATATGCATTAATTCCTAAAAATGTATGATTATTTGGATTGTTTGGTGTAGCAATAATGTCATACGTATTCATTCCAACAACAATTGTCATCACAATTGCAAATATCAAAATTGGATAAATGGTCCAGCGTTCAATTTTCCAAGCAATTAAGCGTTTGTCAGATAATTGTCTGTACGGGTCGCCGAGTGTTTCTGCCAATCCTCCGCAGCCGCAAACCCATGAACAATACCAACGTTTTCCATAAAAATAGACCAATACCGGAACCACGACCAACGAAAGAATAAAGCCCCAAAAAAATAAAAACTTTCCTAAATGGCCTGCTTCTAAGTAGTTCTTGACATTCCAATCGGTTA
This sequence comes from Kordia zhangzhouensis, assembly GCF_001005305.1. Lineage (GTDB taxonomy): Bacteria > Bacteroidota > Bacteroidia > Flavobacteriales > Flavobacteriaceae > Kordia > Kordia zhangzhouensis. Next base: position 129,015 of record NZ_LBMH01000001.1, on the reverse strand, counting down.
AAAAGTTATAATCTAGTGGCCAAGCATTTTTTAAGTCTACGCCAGGAAGATCAAATAATGGTAAAATTTCAACCAATAAAAAGGCAAATATAATTTGGAAAAAGAGTACGCTAGCTGTTCTAACAATTTGATATTGATTATGACGATACTTAATGAACATACGAATACCCATAACAATCATTGAAACGGTATATAAAATTCCATATAAAAACCATTGGGAAGCAGAACCATTTTTAATGAAAATACTTTTTAGTGGATCTACAATATTTGTCCAGTTTGCAATGATATAAGGATAAAAGTATAGCAAAACGTAAAATGATACTAAAAACCCAAAAACGATGATACCAACCCAACCACGGTTGATGGCATTGTTAAAATAAATTCCGTTGTTTTTAATACCGGGAATTGGTTTTAAAAATAATCCTGTAATGATATACATCAAGGAACCTATAACACCCAAACCAAATGTGAGAAATAAAAACAATACTTTGTTGTTCGTTATAATTCCAGTAGCAGAACGTTCAGTAATGTCAAAACGAGTATATTTATTATCATAAAGAACATATTCTCCTGCCAGTTGACGGTTAATTTCGTTTATTTTATCAGTAAGATCTTTTTCAAAGTTTTCTTCGTATTCATAAGTTTTATTGGAGGTATACATCCAATTTGTTCCATCATGTAGCAACTTTGCCTTATTTTCAGAAAGCGATTGATTTATAATTTCTTGCGAATATATAACCTTGCCTTCTTTGGTAGCTGCAGAGAGTACACGTTCTTTTTCTACAGAAGAAATTCCACGCTCTTTTGTAAGATCGTCTGTAATGCGAGTATTGTACTTATTTAAAAGTATTTTTACATCTTCCATAAAGGAAAATTGATTTGGATAAGTTTTATTGAGCAATCCATTTTCTTTAGCAACAACAGTAAGTGTCTCGCTAACTCGAGATTTTTTGCCGCTAAATGCTTCTTCAATGGAAGAAGAAGTTAGCGTATAAGATCCCATAAAAAGTGTTGTGATAGATAATAACACAGACACAATGAATATATAAAGGCCAGTAATTCGAATGAATTTCATAACGTGTTTTTTAGGTAAGATTAGTAGCTGAATATGCGTTTCCAGTTTCTTTTTTTAAGTGTAATTTGTGTTTGTTGTTCAGTATTGAATTTTGTAATAATTTCTTTCTCATGTTGTTTGTAGAATTCGGGATCAAAATTTGCATCAGCTAAGTGTTCTAAAACATAATCTACAGAACGTTTTTCATTAAGCCATGTATTAAAAGAGTGGTGACGCAATCGAATTCCGAATGTATTAATACCAATAAATTCTCTGGAATTTTTATCAAAACTGACGTGAATGCACTTTTTTCCATCTTTGTGCTCCCAATAAAAACGAGCTTCGTTTTCCTTCGGTTTGGCCCAAACCCAACCATACGTTTGGTACTCAATATCCAAAAACTTAGCCGAATTAAACCAATGTCCTGGAGTATACTCTTTTGGGTTTCCACAAATAGTTTGAGCCAATGTTTCTCCCATCATTCGTCCTGTGTACCAAACTGCTTCAATAGGTCTGCGCTCGCCAATAGCTTCATGTTGTTCAGCACAATCACCAATTGCATAAATATCTTTAACATTGGTTTCAAGCATACGATTCACTTTGACACCACGACCTAATTCAATATTTGACCCTTTTAGAAAATCTATGTTGGGAGAAACACCAGCAGTAAGACCAACAATATTACACTCAATTTCCTCTCCAGTTTCTTTAATGATGATAGATTTTACTTTACCATATTCATCAGCGTTAATTTCTTGTAAGTTTACACCCAAGCGAAGATCGATATGATGTTCTCTGATATGTCTATTAATCATTTCTGATTCTTCCGCGGGTAATACGCCGTTCCAAAAACTTTGTTCTCTCACTAAAAAGGTAACAGGGATATTTCTGCTTTGTAACATTTCAGCAAGCTCAATTCCAATTAAACCACCGCCAACAATGACAGCTCGTTTACATACTTTATTATTTGGAGCATATTTTTCTAAACTTTCTAAGTCTTGTTTATGATACATGCCCATAACACCTTCCAAATCTTGTCCTGGCCAACCAAATTTATTTGGTTTAGAACCAGTAGCAATGATAAGTTTATCATATTTCATTGTTTCTCCAGTATCAAAAACCAACTCTTTGGAAGTTTCATTTACTTGTGTAACGTATGCTTTTTTTAGTTCGATTCGATTCTTTTTCCAAAACCAATTTTCGTAAGGTTGTGTATGTACAAACTTCATGTGTCCCATATAAATGTACATCAATGCAGTACGAGAGAAAAAATATTCAGTTTCAGCAGAAATAATAGTAATTCGTTTATCGGAAAGCTTTCGAATATGTCTAGCAGCTGTTACACCAGAAATTCCATTCCCTATAATTACAATATGTTCCATAAAATAGTGGTTGGGTTTTTAAATTCAGCTTACGCAGAAATGATTTGTAACGTGAATTCTGTCGTCTCTAAAGTTAAGAACTTAAATTCGACAAGGAATTTAGAATAATTATAAATTAAAATTCAATTGTAAGGAATTTGATAAAAGTACAACCTGTTTTGTTTTTGAAAATCAGCGTAATAGCTAAAAAAATAATTTTGAAAACTTTGTAAGTTATCGGAAGTTTTATGGACTTACATTTCATCACAAACTCAAAAAATGATTCAAAAAAATGGCTATGAATTATAAAAAAATCACATTTATTTTACTGTTTATCACTAGTATTGGGTGGACGCAGAATATCACAAGCTTCTTTAAAGAAACAGATGCTTTTTTTAAAGAATATGTGCAAAATGGTCGTGTTAATTATAAAGCAATCAAAGAAAATCCAGAATCATTGCAGAAAATTCTAGCAATGACCAATTCGCTATCTGTTACTAAAAATGATGCAAAAACCTATCAAGCGTATTGGATTAATATTTACAACTTGTCTGTAATTAAAGGAATTATAGATAATTACCCTGTAAAATCTCCCTTAGACATCAAAGGTTTTTTTGACATAACAAAACATGTTGTAGGTGGAAAAAAAATCACATTGAACGATATTGAACATACATTATTACGCAAACAATTTCATGATGCACGTTTTCATTTTGTATTGGTATGTGCAGGATTAGGTTGCCCGCCAATTATTAATGAAGCGTATATGCCAGAAACACTTGAGTTGCAATTAGAAAGACAAACTCGAATAGCTTTGAACAGAGAAGATTTTATCAAGGTGAATACCCAAAAAAGACGTGTACAACTCTCTGAAATTATGAAATGGTATAAAGAAGACTTTACCCAAAATGGAAATGAAATCAAATTCATAAATCAATATCGCACAGATAAAATTGATGAAAAATCAAAAATAAGTTACTATCCCTATAATTGGAACTTGAATGAAATTGAGTAGTCTGTAAAGCTATAACTACATTCAAGTTTAAAAAATATACAAACCAAAAAACTATACTAAATTAATTCAAAATGAATCCACAAAAACTATTCACAATCGTATTATCTTTATTGTTTATAAATGTCATCTTTGCTCAAGAACAAGAGGAAGAAACGACCGATAATAAAACAAACATTCAAGAATATACGCCTTCTAAACTTTTAAAAAAGGGACAATGGGATATTAAATTCTTCAATAGTATTTATACACAAACGGAACGAACAGATGCAGGAAGTAATTCTGTTACGATTCCAAGAGAAACCTTTTTTACAAATACTACAGAAATCTACACAGGAATCAGTGACAATCGTCGCATAAATATTGGATTTATCTTTCAAGTGCGATCTAATACGTTTGGAGGTGCGGGAGCATTAGATGTATTTAACTTTAGAGATAATAACACTTCTCGAAGCGGATTAACAACCATAGCTCCTTCTATTCGAGTACAACCTTTCAAAAATATATCAACATTTTCTTTTACAAGTTCTGTATACTTCCCTGTATTTAAAGACAAAGCGAATGCACCTTATTTAGACAAACGAAGTATTTTTTGGGAAACAAAGTTCTTTTATGATAAAACTTTTGGGCAAGACAAGTGGCAACTGTTCACTCAAATAGATTTTGGATTTAACTTTGGAGAAAAAGCATCGGATGCTGACCCAGCTTCAGAGAATGTTAGTGAGCGCTTTGCTAATAATAGTTTATTTGTACCTTTTGGAGTATTCTTGAGTTATTTTCCTTCTACTAAATCAACTGTTTATGTAAACACAAAGCAAGCTTTTTTAATTGATCTTGGAAACGACTTTTCCCAAAACTCTACCTCTTTAGGAGTTGGTACAAAATACCAGTTAAGCGAAGTGTTAAACGTTGAAGCTTCTTTTGATAAATTTGTAAGAGGGCATAACTTTCAAGGATTAGGACAAACTTTTAGCATCGGATTGAGAGCTATCTTTTAAGAATATAGTACATTAGGAGTCTAAAGCTATTGATATGAAATTTAGACTCCTCTGTATATTTTTTGGCTTATTACAAATGTCTTGTACAAGCCAAATACGAAAAGTAAATGGCGTGAGTTTTGTCGCTTCTCGCGATACGATTACACAGACACATGTTACGCCTGTAATTAATGTAAACGCCAATTATGCTGCAATCATGCCTTTTGGTTTTATGCGAGAGCTATCAAGTACAGAAATTATTCATAATACTGATAGACAGTGGTTTGGAGAAACTAGAAAGGGAGCCAAACAATATGCTGAACTACTTCAAAAGAATGGGATTAAGATTATGATTAAACCACAAATTTGGGTATGGAAAGGTGAATTCACAGGTTTTATTGAAGCTACATCAGAAGCAAATTGGAAGCAATTAGAATCTTCATATGAAAGTTTTATTCTAGAATATGCTCGCTTGGCTCAAGAAATTAATGCAGAAATGTATTGTATAGGAACCGAATTGCACAAATTTGTCGCAGCTCGACCAAAATTCTGGAGCGAACTCATTACAAAAGTAAAAAAAGTGTATACGGGAAAATTAACTTATGCAGAAAACTGGGATTCGTTTGCAAAAGTTCCTTTTTGGGAACAATTGGACTTTATAGGAATTGACGCTTATTTTCCATTAAGTGAAGCTCAATATCCTTCCATTGAAGACCTGCAAAAAGGATGGCAGCTACACAAGGAAAATATACAAAATTTGGCACAAAAAGTACAACGAAAAGTATTATTTACTGAATATGGATACCGAAGTATTGAGTATACCGCCAAAGAGCCTTGGGATGCTTCTCACAAGGGAAAAACACTAAACTTAAAAAATCAAGAAGTAGCATTGCAAGCCCTGTACAATGAATTTTGGAAGGAAGAATGGTTTGCCGGTGGTTTTATTTGGAAATGGTTTCATCACTATGAAAGATCGGGAGGCAAAGAAGATTTTTTCTTTACTCCACAAAATAAACCTGCAGAGGAAATTGTACGAAATACATATAAACTACATCAGTAATTTAAAAAATGCTGTTAATTAAAAAATCATCTTGTATCATCCTATTTTTTTTGTGGTTCATCTGTAGCTTTGCTCAAGAAAAACCACAAGAAATTGTGTACGATGTCAAATTTCAAGGACATAAAAAAAATAAGGAACATTTTCTTAAACGATATGTTAGTGTTCGTAATGGTGATGTGTTAGATTCTGCACGATTAGAAAAAGATGTCATTTTATTAAAACGTTTGGCAGGTGCTTCACATGCTTATTACCAAGTTTTCCATTCACACGATAATTTATACAATGTATTTTACAATGTAGAAGAAAATTTTACTCTGATTCCCAATGTGAATTTTTGGACAACAACCAACGAGCAATTTGCATATAAAATTGGGTTGTATGATTACAATTTTTTAGGAAGAAATATCGCTTTTGGCGGATTTTATCAAAATAACGGTTTTGATTCGTACGGAATCAATTTGCGAGCGCCCAATCTTTTCACAAGAAATGTTGGTGTCGCTATAAATTTTCAAAATTGGACAAGCGAAGAGCCTTTGTTTTTTAATGGAGGTTCTGCCAATTATAAGTACAGTAATACATCATTTGAAGTATTAGCGTTGTATCAGCTCAACTTTAAACATCGTTTGCAGTTTGGGATAAACATATTTACAGAAGAATATGATTATTTATCAGGACTTACGTCAGATATGATTCCGAGAAATTTAACTTTAGACAAGCAGATGTTAAAACTTGTTTATGAATATGACAATTTAAACTATTATTATCAGTATATAGAGGGAGTTAAGAATACTTTTTATGCTCAACATGTAATTACTGAAAATGACTTTCAAGATAACTTTTTAATTGCTTGGAGCGATTTTTTATACTTTAAGAGAGTAGGAGAAAGAGGAAACTGGGCCAATCGTATTCGTTTTGGAGTAGCATCTAACAATTCAAGTCCGTTTGCTCCTTTTTCGGTTGATAATAATTTGAATATTCGTGGAGTTGGAAATATTATTGATCGCGGAACTGCCAGTTTGGTGCTAAATACAGAATATCGATATACACTATACGAAAAAGACTGGTTCATTATGCAAGGAAATACATTTGTTGATGCAGGAACATGGCGAAATCCAGGAGGAAGTTTTAGTGATTTTACCGATAGTAGAAATCTACGAATATATCCAGGTGTTGGACTGCGTTTTATTCATAAACGAATTTTTAATGCTATTTTTCGAATAGATTATGGTTACGGAGTTACTAAAAATGCTAGCCGCGGAATCGTTTTTGGAATTGGACAGTATTTTTAAATGAAAACTTTAAAAAGCAAATTCACTAAATTTGTTAGAAACCAAAACTTCGACGATGAAAACTATCTTTTCTTTATATGTACTATTGCTACTAATTTTTACAAGCTGCCAAATTTCCAGTGATAACAACCGTCAAAGCGACATTATCTTTCACCCGTCACATTTGAAAGAACGGAAAAATACACCTTTTAGCGCTGCAGTAGAAACTCAAAATTTATTGTTTTTGTCAGGTCAAATTGGGAAAGATCACCTCAAAGGAACACTAGTAGAAGGTGGTATTGAAGCGGAAACCAAACAAGCAATTCAGAACATAAGTGAAGTGCTGGCACGACACAATTCATCGCTTGATCGTGTGGTAAAATGTACCGTAATTTTGTCTGATATAAACGATTTTGCAGCATTCAATAACATTTATGTACAGTATTTCCCTAACAAACCTGCTCGTACTACATTTGCTGCAGGCGGATTGGCGGCTGGTGCAAAAATTGAAATTGACGTAATCGCAGCAAAGTAAGATGCAACTTATGTAGCTACATATTTTTTATAATATGAATGTAGCTCTTCCGGTGAAGCACCTTTAGATTTTTTGAAATGGATTATGGCAAAATGATATTGTAATTTCCAAGTGCCTTTTTCACGATATTTTCTAGCAGAAGTTATTACATTTTTGGGAATCACTGTAAATTCATCTTCTGCATATAAGCGATGAATAAATTCACAGTCTTCGTAAATAGAATACTCTTCATTAAACCCTTTTAACTCGTGAAATAAGGATTTTACGATGAATAATGATTGATCACCTCCACGACACCAAGAAACGTTGAAACGCGTAAAGAATTGCGAAACGAGTAACACAGGATGCCATGAGTCGAATTTCATCCGAAAACAACCTGCTTGGTGCCCTTTAGATACTTTTTGAAGCATATATTGATCAAAATGTTTGGGAGGAAGTGTATCTGCATGTAGAAAGTACAGGATTGTAGCGGTTGCTTTATGTGCGCCATAGTTCATCTGTTTGGCACGTCCTTTTTCAGATTGAAAGAGTTGTATGTGTGTAGTTGTAGTGTCTGTTTCAACTAGTTGATCAATACAGCGTTTTTTATGATGATTGTTTGTTCTATTGTAGTGAGAAATAAAGTCTGAAATAATTTCCACAGTTGTATCAGTACTTCCACCATCAATCAAAAGAATCTCATGATGTTTGTATCGCATTCGCAATAGTAATTGTTCAAGAAGCGTTGCAATGTTTTTTGCTTCATTGAACACTGGAATGATGATAGAGATTTTTTCTAAAGGCATTTTCATTGTTCATTCAAACTCCAATTGTATTCTTTGTATGATATAGTTGCGTTTGTATCAATTTGAAGAGAACTGTATTGATTAAGAAAATCAATTAAAGAACCATTTTTTTCGAAATCTTTTTTAAACCACTTAAAAATTTTAGAAAGTTCTAATTGATTCTTTGTAATGGTATTTCGTTTAGTATCAGCTACAAATTTTTTGGTAACTGTTGTTAATTGTGTTTCTAACTTTGTTGCTGTAAATGCTTCATTGAGTAATGGTGGGCATGAAAAAGAAGCACAATTGATTGCAAAATGAATTCTTGGTTCGTTCATGTTGCGAAGTATATCATGTTCTATTTCATCCAAATTATATACTTTGTCTCCAATTTTCCATCGACGTTGTTTCCAAGGATTACGAATTTCTTTGATTCCTTTTCGAGCTGGATAACTATCCAAAATCAAATCGATGGTCATCGCATTGTACGCATTGATCCAGTATGCGAGTTTCTCTTCTTTTGTCCAAACGTCTGTCGGTTGGTTGTCACCCAAATCATATAAATAGATCTGTAGTTTTCTGCGATCTTCTTTTAATCCTGCATAATTTACCAAACCTTCTGAAGAAACATATTTTTGAAGAAGTTCATTCCAAACTGTATGACTAAAGTGTGTGTTTTCAAAAGTTGTTGTAAACTCACGAGTTCCGTTGTAAACAATACTATCTGGAGTCGTTATTGTCTGATTATTTTTAATATTGAGAGCATCATTCTTTGCGGTTTTGTCATGTTGTACAGTAACAGAATCAATAATAGTTTTAGTGACCTCAGAGGTTTTTATGGTTGAATTTTCAATTGTTTTTTGTTGTGTTCCGCAAGAAATTATAAACATCAAACAGAAAAAGAGGAAACTATATTTCATGTGAATCTTTTTTTAAACGGATTGGATACATTTCTTGTTGAAGAAAATCTTTTGGGAAATTTTCATCATTGGTAAAACCTAACTCAATATCACGCCCATTTTTCGGAATGTAATCAGTACCAAACAGATAATCCCAAACGCTTAAGGTTAGACCAAAATTTACACCATATTTTTTCGGTAATTTTTTGCTGTGATGCCAGATGTGCATTTTTGGATTGTTAAATATGTATTTAAGCAAACCATAATCCCACCCTAAATTAGCATGATTCAAGTGTCCAATAGCAATCGTGAAAAAGTATACAAATGCAGCATGTTCTATATTGAAGCCACCTATAATAGTTATGGGAATGTATAGTATAGATTTGTATACAATAGTTTCCATCCAATGATAACGTAAATGAGCTGCAAAGCCCATTTCTTTGACAGAATGATGTACTTTGTGAAAATTCCATAGAAAATCTACCCTATGCAATAGTCTGTGCGTATTCCACTGAACAAAATCAGACACAATGAAAAAAATTGACAACGCGGCCCAAGTAGGGAGTTGTTTCATATCAAAAAGTTGAAAATCGTTAAAAGATAATCCAACAATTCCTAAAAAATCATTCATTATGGCGACAGTAGTGTCAGAGAGAGCGGCATAGAGAATAATGTTGAATATGAAAAAGTTAAAAAACATGTAGAAAGTATCTAGCCAAAAATCTTTTCGAAAAATAGATTGATTTTTCCGCCAAGGAAACAAAATTTCCAAAATCCAAATAATCAAAGAAATTGCAATCAGACCGTAGAAGTAATTTTCTACATCTTGAAAAAATATTTGTCCTTGAAAGTAATTCCAGTAATCGCTATACGATTTTTGTATGATTTCTAAATACTTTTCCATAGTCTTACAAAGATACAGGTTAAAATTGATACTTTACACCAAATTGTGCTTTCCAACGAGAGTTCTCAGTATCAACTACCCAAGGTGTAGTGTCTTGTATATTAAATTGATATGTTGGTTGGTTGTTTTCAATTCCTTGGAAGTTTAACAAGCTAAAGCTAGAGTTAACAACATTAGGAACAAATACGAGTTTTCCCCAATCTCTATTAATTAAGTTTAGGACATTAAATACATCTAGCGATACACTGATTCGATGTGTCCCTTTAAGCTTAATTCCGTATTCAAAACGTGCATCCAATCGATGATTCCAAGGAGTTTTAGCTCCATTTCGCTCTGCGTATTGTCCGCGACGCGAACGTAAGTAATCATTGTTATTAATGTAGTTATTTAAATTTTCCCATTGCTCTTCAGCGGAAACAAGTACGGTTCCATTCCCATCTGTTATGTCTATTAAATTGATTTCACTTTGGTCATTCGGAATATACACTAAGTCATTTCTTGAAGAACCATCTCTATTTACGTCTCCTTGATTTACAAATGAAAAAGGGCTTCCTGAAGTACCGTTATATAACATAGATACTAGTAAATCGCTCTGATTGGAGATGTTAAACTGATAATTGTGAGCAGAAACAATTTTATGACGAAGATCAAAGTTTGAAAATGAAAGTTCGGGATTATTAGAGTTAATTGCCTGATTCCACTCAAAGTTAGCCGCAGGAGAATTTCGTACTGTACTTGAAATATCTTTACTTTTTCCGTAAGTGTACCCTAAATAACCATTATACTGATCTGTTTTTTTGGTTAGACCAAGTGTAAAGTTATAACGATATCCTTTGTTTGTATTGGTAAGTAAAAATACATTAGTAAAATTAGGATTGATTTTAATAGTTTCTCCTGTCGCAGTATAGTACGAACGATTATCTGCACCAGAAAATGTTGCGGTTTCTTCTTTTCGGTTGATGGATTTAAAGAAAATTCCATTAATCACATTGGTGTAGCTTCCTTCTACAGAGAGCCCGAAATTATGAGGCAACTTAAAATCTATTGCCATATTACTTTTCCATTCACGAGGGAGTTTAAAGTCGTTGTCTATGAGGTTAATTTCTGTTAATCCAGGTTGTTGACTTGCCAAATCTTCTACGTTTTCAACGATAGGCGTTTCACCAGTAGGACGAATATCAACATTAAAATAATCAGTTCCTGAAATATATTCTGCATAAGCAAACCATAAGTATGGAATGCGACCTGTGAAGAATCCTGTTCCGCCTCGTACTTTTATATTTTTGCGATCGTTTATATAATAATTAAATCCTATTCTCGGATTAATTTGTGGAGTTGTATTGATTGTATTTTCAAAACGACTAAATTCAGGTGTGTTTTTTACTTCCTCACTTATTGGCAACTCATCTAATAGTATTTGGTTATCCAAACGAATTCCAGCAAAAACACTTAAGTTGTCATGAAAGCGGATGCGGTCTTGTATGTAAAAACCAGTCGTAAGAATGTCTAAAGTTGCGGAAGGCGTATTGCTTACAAAGTCAAAATTATTATTTGAAGTTCTATATACGCCTCTAATTCGTGAAGGTCTGTCGTTTATAAAATTTTCAACGGATGAATATTGCCAACGTCCATTCCAAGCAGATAAAAATCCGTAATCAATATCGTTGTATTGCAATAAAGCTCCTATTGAAAATGTGTGTTTGTTTTTAATGTATGTGAATTTATTTGTTATTTGGAATGTGTTAAGGTTTGTGTTATATACAGAAGCTTCTCGGTATGTTCCTGCAAAAATTCTATTGGAAGCATCTTGAATTAAGAGATGCGGAAACACACGCCCGTCAAATTCTCTATCTTCAGTTACTTTGTTGTATCCCAAGGATAAAGTATTTGAAGTGTTGTTATTAAAGTTTGCATTCCATTCTGTAGTTAAACTATTCGCAATGCTATTGTGGCGATATCCTTGATTTCCAAAGTTAAATATTGATTCGTTCCATTCTAGATTATCAGAAAAACTGTTTACATAGTTATTACGTATTGTAAGTTTATGTTTGTCTGAGATGTTGTAATCTAAGCGAGCAAAAATTTTAGTGCTTGCTGTTTTTAAATCGGCATTTGTATATGTTCCGGGATCGTAATTGTAACGAGATTGTAACGTTTCGGAGATTAATTGAACTGTAGCAAAGTCAATATTGGAAGTAGAACTGCCAGGAGCATTTAAAAGAGGAAGGCTGCTTAATGCTTGCTCTACATTGATAAAATAAAAGAGTTTGTTTTTTTTAAGAGCTCCGCCAATACTTGCGCCGATTTGTAGGTCATAAAAGTTATTTACTTCTTGGCGTGCTCCATTGGCGTATTTTCCAACAAATATTTGATTATTTCCAAAACCATAAATATCTGTTTTTGTAGTATTTGTTCCATTTTTAGTAACTAAGTTAATATTAGCTCCTGTAAAGTTTCCAATACTTACATCAAAAGGCGTTGTTTTGACAGAAAGTTCTTTAATTGCTCCAAAAGCGATTGGTTGAGTTTTAGATAGGCTTCCAGGAGTTCCATTGGCAGAAGATCCTGCAGCACCACTTGCAGGCTCTTGAAAACCAACAACATCATTATTCGCAACACCATCAATGTTTAAATTATTGAATCGGTTGCTCGCACCGGCAAACGAATTTAAGTTTGCTTCAGGAAGTGTTCGGGTTAAGTCTTGAATGCTTCTGCTGATAGTAGGTGTTTGTGCAATTGTCTTTTTAGATATTAGCTGTTCATTATCTTTTTTTAGAGTAGATTTATCTACTTTTAAAGTAATAGTAGCGAGTGCTTCATCTTCTTCTATAAGTATAAAATCTTTTGTAGTCGTTGCTCCTAAACTTATAGTAATGTTTTCTAGAGTTTCTGAACGATACCCTAAAAAGCTAACTTCTATTTTATAGGTGTTTCCAGGAGGAAGATTCGTAACCGCATAAAATCCAGATTCTTGAGAAATGCTTCCGTATTTAAAGTTGGTGGCAGTGTCTGTTATACTAATATTAGCAAAAGCAATTGGTTGATTTTTTGAATCACTTATTTTGCCTTCTAAACGGCCAGTGGTTTCTTGAGAAAATAATGCAAAAGAAAAGAGTAAGCATAACATTGTTATGCGTATAGTAACGTACTTCATGTAATAATGTAATTTGTAGCCTATAGTCTATTCGTAAACGTTTACCTTACAATTTTGAAGCGTTTTATTTGCATAAAAAGAAAAATAGAGAATAGGCTGTAAGAGAAAAAGCTCTTACCAGTAATTTAAGTATGCCTTGATAAGAGCTTTCTTGATTTTTTAACAGCATCCGCCGCCATCGTAGTGATAGGTAGACTCTGAGATGAAAATATCATCTCTTCCCAAATCGGCCAATGCCTGTGCAGTTTTATCACAAATAGCAATTGGTTGATTTTTTAATAAAACATGCCCTTTTTTGTCGTCAAAGTACTCTTCAGAGCCAAAGTAAATAGCAGCTCTTCCAGTAAATATACATGGTCCGTCGGCTGGCATAGGATCTTTAATTGCAGCAACTTCGATAGACTCTATATAAATCAACTCATCTGTTGGATAATTTTTCGGATCAAGAATACGATATGGTTTTCTTGCGCGAATTTCAATAGTTCCAAAACCAGCATCTGTAAGCATTTTTACATATTCAGCAATCGGCAAACTTCCACTGAGACATAAAGCACGTAGGCGTTCGTCATTACGCAGGGTTTCATTCATTGGTTGTTCGCAAGTTGGATCACTCATAACAAGTTTTCCGTGCGGCTTTAAAACTCGATACATTTCTGAAATCGCTTTTTTTAGGTCGTCTGTTTTAAAGATATTGAACAGACAGTTTTGTGCTGCTACATCTATAGAATTATCTGCTACAGGTAAGTTTAAAGCATCTCCTTTACGTAAGTCTACAAACTCACTTTTAAACCAGTCGTTTTGTTGTTCTGCTTCTATAAAATTTTTACGAGAAGCTTCAAGCATTTCATCAACAACATCTAATCCTATTACGCCACCTTTTTGTCGGTTGAAATAGGCAAATTGTAATAGTTCCATTCCGCCTCCAACTCCAACATATAACATTGTTGGATTGTTCGTAAGATCGCGAGCGTGCACTGTACTTCCACAACCATAATTCATTTCTTGCATGATTTTAGGAATTTTTAAGCCAGGTAATTCCCAAATAGGATTGGTGGTACAACAGAGGCCTACATCAGGTGTTAATGCAGCTTCTTTATAAACGTCGTGTGTAGTATCTAAATAACTCATTTAGTTTGATTGTTTATTTTTTTGTAATAATGTGTCTAGTCGATAGTTGTCCCATTCTGTCGGTAATAGGAGTAAAGCTATCAGTAAAATAGCTCTGTACATTACGTGCGATAAATCCCAGATAGGCGCTGTTAAGCCATGTCCGAAAGTAACAATTAGTAGTACAGATGCCAAAGCATATAACGTATAGTCGCGCTTGAATCCAATAATTAACAGTAAACCACCAAAAAACTCTACATATGAGGTGTAATAGGCAGTAGCTTGTAATAAGAATTCTGGTAAAATTCCTTCGTAAGGTTTAGCAAAAAAGTTGGTATATACTTTGTCAACGCCAAAGGTGAAAACTTTTCCAAACCCTTGAAAAAAGAATATGAATCCCAATAGTAATCGAATCGTGAGAAGTGCTATTTTTTTATTGGTATTCATATGTTTTTTAGATGAAAGTTGCTGTTTTTATGTAATCTTTTTTTTGCTGCTTCTTAATTTAAAATGTTTTGATTAGTTCTGTAAAGAGCGTAATCATTTTTGGTTCTGTTTTTCCTGCTACTGCGATAATATCTTCAATGTCTACTGGAGCTAAATTGTCAGGATCGCATTCGTCAGTTAAAACAGAAATTGCAATACATGGCAACTTTAAATGATTTGCGACAATGACTTCTGGGACAGTACTCATCCCTACAGCATCAGCACCGATAATTTTTAACATTCGGTATTCGGCACGTGTTTCCAATTGTGGTCCAATTACACTTGCATACACACCTTTTTGAATATCGATATGATGATTTTTAGCAATATCTTCAATGGTAGCAATCATTTTAGCATCGTATGGTGCGCTCATATCAGCAAATCGATCACCAAATTGTCCAACACCTTTAAAGGCTAAAGGTGAGCCGCCTTGTAAATTGATATGATCGTCAATAATCATAATATCTCCTTTTTTGTAATTGAGATTGATTGCTCCTGCAGCATTCGATACTAAAAGTCTCTGTATGCCTAATTGATGCATAATGCGAATAGGATAAGTGATGTCAACAAAATCATAGCCTTCATATAAGTGAAAACGACCTTGCATCACAATTACTTTTTTTCCTGCTAAAGTTCCATAAATCAGCTTGCCTGTGTGAAATTCGACAGTTGCCAAAGGAAAATAAGGGATGTTATTGTAATGTGCTTCAGCAATAATTTCTATATCATCAATCAATTTTCCTAATCCTGTACCTAGTACAATCCCGATTTCTGGTTTGTCAAATCCTTTGTTTATTAGATATTCAGTAGTTTCTGTAATGTGTTTTTGCATACGGGTATATTATGAAATGTATTTTTTAAATGTTTCGTAAGGTAATAAATCTTCAGCGTAGTCTATATCATTCAACGTTTCAAGAAGATGAATTTTTTCTGCATTAAGATCATTTAGAGTGTCTTGTAAAACGGTTTCTGTTCCCCAATTTTTTTGTGTAAATGCTTTTTTGTGTAAACGATTCATTCCTAAAAGGTAGTAACCACCATCTTTTGCAGGGCCGAGTACAATATCGTTTGTGTTTAGAGCTTCCATTGCCTCTTCAATGTGTTTAGGTTGTAAGTCATACAAATCACTTCCAATAATGATTACTTTTTTATAGTGATTAGCAAAAGCTTCGGTGAATGCGTGTAGCATGCGCTCGCCAAGATCTTTGCCTTTTTGAACTGCTTTTTGATAAATATTATCTGACCAAATATCGTTTGTATGAATTTTGACGGAGTACCAAACGCATTTATCAACATGTAATTGTTGTAACACAGTTTCGGTATGTTGTAAAAGCTCTTTATAAACTTCAAGTGCGGCTTTTTCTCCAATTCCTTGTGCCAAACGGGTTTTAACTTTTCCTAATTCAGGATTTCTAACAAAAGTGATGATGAGCGTTGATGAATCACGCATATTTTACTACTCTTTTTTGGGTGTTGATTTTTTAAAAATTTTAGTGCCCTTTTTTAACCAGATACTCCAATCTTCGTTAAATGTATGTACATTTTCCGTTTCCTTTCCTTGAGCATCAACAACTATTTGATCTTGGTTTTTCCACTCAAAAATCCCTCCGTATAAATTGTACACGTTTGTATATCCCGCTTTTTGTAACTTTTCAGCAATATCTTCCGAACGGATTCCTAATGAGCAGTATACAATAATAAGTTTGTCTCTTTCTTTTGGAAGTACTTTTTGAATTTTTTTAAGCTTAAACTTATCATAACCAACACATATTGCCTCTTGAATGTGACTTGTTTGGTATTCTTCAAGTTCGCGACTATCAAGCAATACAAAATTCTGTTTTTGAACTAATTCAGCTACGGTAATGTAAGGAACAGTTTGTTTATTCTCTTTTTGCAACAGACTATCGAGTTTTGTTTGCCCATTTACTAAAGAGACAACTGTAAAGATGAATATGTATAGAATGTATTTCATTAATAGTGTAAATTCATATGACTTGAACTGTAGCTCAACTTAGCTGTATTCTCAATATAAAAGCTTCAATTGTACTATGCTACGGTTCCTTGACAACTGCTTCCCGCACCAGCAGTGCAACCGAAACAGTGTTGTGAGATTATGATATTTCTGTTTTGTAACAATTCTTCGTTGTATTCTGAGATGTGTTTTATTTTGCTTGCAACTTTTAAATCGAGCATTTGATTAAAATCACAATCGTATAGCCAACCGTCCCAACTAACAGAAACAGTGTTTGTGCACATTACGTTTGCAACGGCGGCAGGATTGAAAGCTTCTACTAATGAATACATATAATCTTCATAGTTGTCTGAGGCAATCAAATAGTCTAAAAAGCGACTAATAGGAAGGTTTGTAATTGCAAATAGGTGGTGGAATTGAATTCCGAAATCTTCTACTAATGCTTTTTTGAAATCTTTTTCTAATGCCAATTGATCACCTGGGAGAAAAGCTCCTGAAGGGTTGTAAACCAAATCTAATCGCAAATGGCTGTCAGGTATACCATAACCAACGGCATTCAACTCTTGAAGTGCTTTGATAGACTTGTCAAATACACCATCACCGCGTTGTTTGTCTGTTTTTCCACGTGTCCAATGTGGCATGGAAGAAACCACATGTACATTATGTTTTTTAAAGAATTCTGGAAGATCGTAATATTTCTTGTTAGCTCTGATGATTGTTAAATTAGAACGCACAATAAAGTCTTTTACCCCTATTTTAGAAGCTTCTTCTACAAACCAACGAAAGTTAGGATTCATTTCTGGAGCACCGCCAGTTAAATCGAGCGTATGCGCACCAGTTTTTTCGATTACATCCAAACATTGTTGCATGGTTTCACGTGTCATGATTTCTTTCCGGTCTGGACCCGCATCTACATGACAGTGAGCGCAGACTTGATTACACATATATCCTACGTTGATTTGTAAAATTTCAATCTTTTTGGGTTGAAGCGGAAATTGATTGGTTTCTTTTATTTTACTAGCAAACGTAGGCAGTTCGCCACTTTGAAAAATTCCATTGGAAAGAATTTCTAGTTGTCGCTGCGTATTTGCAAGTTCGCTTTCTCGTTTAAGTAGGGACTTTGTCGCCATTAATCAGTTTTTTATTTTCTTTCTACATTATGTACGTGAACTGTGCATGCTTGGTTTGATTGCTTTTAAAGCATCTTTACATTATTGATATGATTGTGTAAGAATGCTATTTGTTCACATTTCTAATTTGTTGACTTTGTTCATCATTTGTACGCCGTGAACAAGCGTTGCACCTCCTTTGATTGCTGCACCTACATGAATTGCTTCCATCATTTCTTCTTTTGTAATTCCACGTTGTAATCCATCTTGTGTGTACGCATCAATACAATACGGACATTGTTCAGTATGCGCCACAGCTAAGGCAATCAAAGATTTTTCACGAGGAGTTAAAGCACCTTCTTCGAATACTTTTCCATAGTATTCGAAAAATTTTTCTCCAAGTTCTTTGCTCCATTCTGCAATTGAACCAAATTTTTTAAGGTCTCTAGGATTATAGTATGATTTGTCCATAATTTAATTAATTCAATGTTGAGATTTGCTAAAGTACGCAAAAACATACAGTCTTTAATGTGACGAGATTTTTTTTAAAACTTTACATTGGGGTTGAATAAAAATAAAAAATCCTAAGTCGTACAACTTAGGATTTTCTTGAAGTTCTGTTAAAACATCGTGCCCGTTTTCCTTATAATGACTACAACCTCTATTATAAAACACTTTGTTTTACTTAGAACTATTTTAGTGTTGTAAAAGTAATTTCAAGTATGCAATATTGCACTAGGGAATACCTTAATTTTAAACAGGAAAATAACCCTTATAAGTAAGTTTTGCTTGTAAGAAAAACTATTGAAAGAAATCTCAGTTTCTCTATATTTCAAGAGAAATAGAGATTTCAAAATAATTGGAGCGTTTTATTTTAAGGGACTAAAGCCGATGGAATCATTATATCTGCTAAGCGCAAATAAAACAATCCAGTTCCAGATAACCCTAACATAAGTCCTACATTTTCTTGTTGTCCAATTGTAAATCCGCTAGGATCATTTACACCGCTGGGAAAAATAGTTCCTGTTTTGTCGTACTGTGCAATTCCAAAATCACCAACATTTTGAGCAACTTGTATGTACGTAGGGTCTTCTAAAAGTTGGTATGCATGTAAAAGAATATCAGCATTTCCTGCTAAACCATGGCATAGAGAGAAGTTGGCTTTTGTATTGACGTTTGTTTCTTTTATAACACTTCTTTTAGTTGTTTCTAGAGCTGTTTTTGCTTCTTGCAAAAAGTACGTTTGTTGTGTCATTTCGTATGCTTTGAGATGTGCAATAGCAATTCCTGGTGCTCCATGACACCACATAGTACCGTAATGTAACGGCTTTGTTCCATCATATTGACGCAAATCTGGCCAATTTTGAGATTGTTCATTGAACCATTGCTTTTCGTAGTTGAATCCGCCAATAGCAGCATGCCAATACGCTTCGTTTTTGGTAGTTGCATATAGTTCCATTAGAGCAGAAGCAATACCACAAGCGCCATGTGAATATCCGGTTAGTGCATTTGTAGGATCAACAGTCATCCACGAACAAACTTGTCCGTTTTGCTGCATTTTATTTAATAAAAATTGTCCACAATCATTTGCTATTTCTAAAAATGTATCATCTTGAACAGCATAATAGAGTTTTAGCAAAACTGAAATAGAACCAGCAGCTCCCGAAATAATGTCCACTTCTTGATCGGTAATTTCTAATCCTTTGACAGATTTAACACATTGTAATCCCTTTTCAGAAATCGAAGGATTTCCTAATTTTTTCCCAATACGCCATAATGTAAACCCTACACCAATTTTCCCCGAATAATACCCATAATTATTTACATTCTTTTTTTCGAGATTAAAATCAATGGTATTTAATGTACCATTAATTGTATGTAAAACGATAGGGTCATTGATTTTGTTATATAATTCGGTCAAGAATAAAGCAATTCCAGTAAGTCCGCTATACAAATCAATACTGCATGCTTTTACTGCAGTTTCATATTTGTCGCCAACTACGGCTACTTCATGACTAGTCCAATTGCACATATTTTGATGCCAAATGGCTTCTTTACTTAGATACTTACCAATATTATGAGCGGTTTGTATGTACATTTGAAGGTCTTTTGTTGTTGAGGTTTCTATATTAGTCATAAGATGGAAAAGTTGGAGTTATAGCAGTATGTCTGTTTAGGTATAAGCGATCTGTTGTCATTCCTTTTTTAGCTAAATATTGTATGGTATGCTCGAAGGTTTTAGCGAAATTTTGATGCTGCTGAAAAGCCTCTACAAGTGCTTCAGCAATTGCAAAAGAACGACTCATGCCAAAACTTTGTCCTTTGCCAGGATCTTCTGCATAACTAACACCTTTGAAAAGTTTTTTGGTAAACATAGGAATTTCGTCAACTAGATAAGTTTCTAGTGTAGGTATTATGGATTTTAGTATGATTGCTACAATTTGTACGTGTTTTTTATCGAGATATAAGACAGCCGAGTCAGAACGAACGTAAAGTGCCGGATGATTTAAACATTTGAATTGAAAAGGAATTTTATATGAATTTAATGTACTTGTAAGAAGTTGAATTAATTCTCCAGCTCCTTCTGGAGTAATATTCCAGTATATTCTAGCTATTTCGGCTTCTTGAGGAAATATTTCGTTGCTAAATACATGATAAAATACAGGTTGCAAGTTCTTATTTTCTTTAAACCTATTTAAGTGTACTTTCGTATTGATTTCTGGTTGTTTTTGATGTGGGTTTGCATATTGATACGAATTGGGTTGCAACCAGCGCAATTCATCATTTTTTTGAATATAAATACTTCCTGTATTTTGGTCAATGTTGTAGATATTCCAATTATAATCGAACCCATTTATAGATGTATTGGCTTTGGAAAGTTGTTCCATAAACAACTCTCGTTCTCCTTTAGGTGGAATTTTGGTAGTATGTTCTTCTTCATTGATACCACAGTAGAAACGCATATAAATACTATTGGTTATCGCATTGATAAGATTGATGCGCTGTTGATGTGTATCAATCGTAGTATTACTCCCAAACGATTTGAAATCTTCTGAAAATGTATGATAAGGTGCTTGGTGTTGTACATACTCTTCTGTGCCAAGCACAATATAAGTGCTTAATGAAGTGATTTGAACAGCATCAACAATTTGCTTTATTTGTTGGGTATATATAGTTTCTTTCATACTTTAATCAATTAAATTCCATTGTTTCGCAATTCCTGATGTGTCTTCTAAAATATGATTGCAGAATTGTAAAATTCGCACAGAATTTGCATAAATGTGTGATTGGGCCATATTATTTTCAAAAGCAGTCTGTATCATTCGAACTGCCATATATGAGAGTGTTTTAATTAATTTTTTGGAACTCTCTTTAGCTGAAAATTCTTGTTTTTTTGCATAAGTATCCCAAAGTATTTTTACAATAGGAGTGATTTTTTCTATTGATAAAAATTCAGTTCCTTGTGTTTGAAGATGCTGTTGTATATTTTGATTATTAAAACTTAACACCCATGCACTAAAATATGATTGAAAAACTCCAGCCACATCCCATAAAGGGTCTCCAAGATCTGCGATTTCCCAATCAACTAATTTGATGTCTTCATTGTTAGGTATTACAATAAAGTTCATCCATTTAATATCCCCATGAATCAAACTAGTAGTTTCCCATTGTGTTGCTAATTTTTCAATTTTTTTAACTAAATCTTGATGTTTGTGAATTTCAGCAATAACAGAATTGGTAATGCCTTTAGGGTTCGCATTTAACAGTTGACTTGTGTTTAGAATCCAAGGAAGTTGTTTACTAAAAAATTGTAAAGAGCTATTTTTCTTAATCTCATTTGTAATATCAAAATGATAAGAAGCTAAAATGTTTGCCATTTTAATAGCGTGTGTCTTAGATAGTTTTTGATCTCTGTAGGTAACTTCATGAACATTTTTAGTGTTGGCAAAATATTCAGTAACTAATATGTTTTGATAAGGATCATACCCATAATAATCAGGAATGTGTTTTGCTGTTTCTCGATACAGATTAGATTGATGAATTAAATAATGACTGGTAGCATCTTTTTGCATTAAATAACTATTGGTAGCATCTTGCGTAATGAGTTGCTTAACAAAAAGGCCTTTATTGTTTTCTTGTTGAATTTTGAATATGGAATTTCGGCTTTGAGTTTGAGTTAACAGGTAGTCTCCAGACATAAAAGTATCAGGTTCAAGAAACCCTTTGTCTAGCAAATAATAGGTAATATTTTTTTTTGTTAAGCGCATTTTGAAAATTATTTTGGTTGGAAAAGTTGCCCGTAAAAACAGGCAACTTTATATAAAAAATAGCTGTATCTGTAGTAGATAAGCTGTTGTTAGCAAACGGGCCAAGCTCCTGTACAGCTGCGTGTTGGAATACAGTTGGCTACTGGAATGCTATGAATTTGAGCTTGTGCATTTCCTGCATCATCACAACCAATTTGTGTACAAACTGTTGCGGCAGTTCCTTGTGGTTTGTGGCAACCTTCATACCCTGTACATCCTAATAAATGTGTTGGTCCACCACACATACTTGGTTGTGTACAAAGTGTAGCAGCAGTACCAGGTTGTCCGCATCCAAGATAAGCAGTATGTCCAATAGTTTGTGCATGTGCTCCATCATTATCTTGACCGCACCCTTGATAACCAGTTGGTCCTACTATAGTACACCCTTGTGTTCCTGTAGGTCCCACTACTGTACATCCTTGCCATCCAGTTACACCAATAGTTTGTGCTTGAGCATTATCTTGACCACACCCTTGATAACCAGTTGGCCCTACTATAGTACAACCTTGCGTTCCTGTAGGACCCACTACTGTACATCCTTGCCATCCAGTTACACCAATAGTTTGTGCATGTGCATTTCCTTGATGGCATCCTTGATAACCAGTTGGTCCCACTATAGTACACCCTTGTGTTCCTGTAGGTCCTACTACTGTACATCCATACCATCCGGTGATACCAATAGTTTGAGCTTGAGCTCTTCCTCCTTGAGGACATGTAAGCGTTACTGGAGGAATACCACATCCTTGGAACCAAGTATTAATTACAGTTTGAGCTTGTGCATTTCCTTGATGGCATCCTTGGTAACCAGTTGGTCCCACTATAGTACACCCTTGCGTTCCAGTTGGACCTAAACAATGTCCAGGTTGTGTGCAACCTTGTGTTCCAGTAGGTCCAAGAGTCTGTGCTTGTGCGTGGCCTCCACCTACTTGCCCACATGTTAACGTAACAGGTGGAATTCCACACCCGTGAAAAAATGTAAACATAATAATAAAAGTTAAAGGTTAATAAATTGATTTTTAAATCTTTCGATTCGGATAATTGATAATTTTGTTTCAATTATTTTGTCATTATCTGCATTTCCCACAACCACAAACAGGCGCATTACCCTTTTTTTGTTGCTGTTGCGAAGTATTGTTTTGTGTAGTATTTATGAATTGTTGATATATATCACCTTGAAAAAATTGAGCAGCTTCTTGTTGAGTTCTTGTATCGTAAGTATTTAAGTAGGAAGAAGCATTTTTTATCCATAGTATTGTTCCACCAAAAAGACTGTGTGTTTTAGTCATTTTTACGTGATGTACAATATCTTTTTCATGAATATTGATTGAGTTTTTTAATAAAGGGTCAAAATAGAATGTAATGGATTCTTCATCAGTACTTGCTGCGACAAATCCATATATCATGAGTATATCGGCTATTTTTTCTCCGTTTTTAATCAATTTTTTAGGAAGTTCATCTATTGTTAATTTATTTGCCATATCATTGTTTTTTGTGGATTATTCTAAACTATCAATAGCGTGTAATAATTCTTTTCCATTAGGAGTTCCTAAACCTGTACATGGATTCCAGTCAGAAGCCGCTACATACAAATTATTGTTGCCTTCCAATACTTGATGAAAAACGGGTGTGCCCATTAGTCTGTATAAGTATGAATTGATAAACCCAAGTCTATAACCCAGATTTTGATTGATTCTAGCAATAAGCGCTGCCCATAAAGGTGTGGCTAGGCTGGTTCCTCCAATTTTAGCCCAATTTCCTTCAAAGAAAATAGCATATCCAGAAGCATCAGCAGCGTTAGCCGCAATATCAGGAATTCCTCTTCCTCCTGCTTTTTGATAAGGTTCAAATTGAGGAAATTTATGAATGTAATTTTGAATGGCAAGTGTTTGGTAAGGCTGTTCGGCAATCCGTTGACTAAAACCACCACCACTGGCTATTTGTGATTGTGGTGTGGATTCGTTCCAAACAGTTTCTTCATACATGTTCGTATTTTCAATAAAAGTTTTTGTTCCGCCACAAGCTAATACATATGGAGAGTTAACAGGAACATTAACATTTGCATACGGTTTATTGTTGAATGCTCCATTATCTCCAGAAGCTCCTACAATTGTAATTCCTTTTAGAGCTGCTTCATGAAAAACGCTATTTAACTCTGTAATTTCTTGCATAGAATAGCCAAGTTCTGAACCAGCCCAACTGATAGAGATTACGGAGAGTTTATTTTGAGTGTCAGCCAAAGCCATCTTCATGGCATTCAAAATCGAAGTTCCGTAGTAAATTACAAATTTAGCTTTTGGAGCTAGTAATCCAGCTACTTGAATATCGGCTGTGACTTCAACATTATCATTTATAGGCGTAGTAGTTGGTTTACCGATAATTTGAATTTCTGGAACGGGAATATTGTATTTGGCAAAGAAGGTATCTAAATCACTTTGTTCAAACTTCCCACCTAGTTCAATGATTCCTATGGTTTCTTTTTCTCCATCTCCTTCAGGAAAGTTATAAGCTTCTGCTAGCTCTAATATGCTGTATCCTTGTGAAGGTTCTTGTATAGGAATTGGGTTTCCGCGACCTACGCGTTTTTCTTGATTATTTTTTACAAATCCTGTTTTTTGATGTGGGGCTAATATATCATCTGGACTAGCATTTTCTTTGGCGTCGACATCTTTTACATCTAAATGAATATCTCCTTGCGTACTTAAAAATTTAAGTGAGTCAATTGGTGAGGAGTCATTTTCTTTGATGTTGAGTACATCTTTTGAGTGTATTTTGATTGTAATTTCTCGTGATAATTTATCAAAAGAGACCTCCCAATTATTTTCTTTGGCATGATCTATAATTTCATTTGCTTCATTCATGCTAGGAGCAAAAATTCTAGAATGTGTAGTGTTTGAAAGATATTTTCGATCTCTAGGATGTTTTAGGATTGCATCATCAATTATTCTTTGCTGTCGTTCTGTGACGTCATTGATAGGAACGTATACTTTAATCTCTAAAATGTCTTCTTTTTGGCTATTTTCATGAGTGGCTTCCATAAAAAGTAATCTGTTTGGTAAAGGTTACTCAAAGTTGCAGAATACGCCTTTATTTTAGATGCGTAGTTTCCCTTGGTTTTGAGATTGAGTATTATCACTTTTGAGCCCGTAAAAAATACGTATCGATTTTTATTGAATATTCTTTGTGTTGAAATTCAGTAGTTTATGGTGTTGTTGGAAATGAAAAAGTCCCTGAGTTTTTAAATGTAAACCAGGAACTTTCACTTCAAGAAAAATGTGTGCAGAAATATCATTTAGGTTTTAACGTTTGTAAATAATTGGACGGATTTACACCAGTGTATTTTTTAAAAGCTTTTGTAAAAGCTTCTGTACTTCCAAATCCTGTTTTTTTAGCAAGAGTTTTTATGGTTAATGTATGAAATGTCTCGTTTGAGTTTAACTCTTTTAAAAGATATTGTATACGCAACTCATTAATGTATGTGCTAAAGTTTTTTTCGTAATAGCTATTGATAATTTTGGAGAGATATTTTGGATTGGTGTCTAATTTTTTAGCTAGTGATTGTAAGGTTGTTTTTTTAAAAAATCCTTTACTTTGTTCAAAATCACTTAATTTATCCATAATATCTAAGATTACATTTTCAGGAATTTCAAGTGTGTTAGGTTGCATTTTCCTTTCTTTATAAAAGAATCTTTTAAAAGTATGTATAGCTTTTTCAATATAATGTTTCATTTTGTGTGTAAAAATTTCTAATAAGAAAGTAGTCTCACAACCGTTTTGGTAGAACGATCATGAGACAATTAAAAACATAGTGATTATGTATTATTGCTTATTTATTTGTTTGTTGAAAAAATGTCTTTTAACTGTTTTACGACACCGCCGTTTCCAGCAACTGTAATTTCGCCAATTTTTTCAGCAATTTTTTCTACATATTCCATTTCTTTCAACTTAAAAAGCATTTCGTTCTCTTCCATCAATTTTGCAGTGTTTAGCAAACTTCTAGTAGAAGCGGTTTCTTCACGACGCGTAATGATGTTTGCCTGCGCTTTTTTTTGTGCAATCAATACTTGGTTCATGATTTCTTTCATTTCACCCGTAAGGATTACATCACGAATACCACAAAATAATACCTTGATACCTAAAGTTTCTTCGGTATTTTTCATGTTTTCAAATACAGCATTGGCTATGTCATCTTTCTGATCTAACAATTCATCTAATGTGTAATTTCCAACATATGAACGCAGTTTTAGCTGCATTGCGATGTACAATTGCTTTTCATAATCTTTGTTATTTAAAACAGCTTTTTTAAGATCTATAACTTTGTATTGTGTATAGAAGTTAATTCGAATTGCGGCTTTATCTTTTGTTAACAATTCTTGACCAGAAATTTCTAGTTGTAATTGACGCATATCTACTTTTGAAATTTTTAAGCTTGTAGCATTTCTCCAAAAGCGGTAAATACCTGCATTTAGAATTTTTTCGTACTGATCGTCTATTAACAAAATACCTTTTTCATATTCTAATACTTCAAATGTTTTGATATATTTTGCTAAGTTGTAATTGCTTAGCAAGTTTTTATCTTCAATCTCGGTAATATCTATTTTGCTTAAGTCAATTCGAGTAAAAGTTCGTTCTACTAAGCCTTTCCAGTACAAGTGCTGTCCTGCTTCCAAAATTGTTTTAAAGTTTCCTTTTTCAAACATCAACACAATTTCGTTATCGTTTACAGTAATTACGTCAAGCATATTTGCTAAATTCTTGTCTTGCAAAATAATTTCACTTGCTACTGGCGCATGAAACTTTTCTGTAAGTTGATAGGTTGCCAATTGCTTGTTAAATCCTAGCCAGTGTGTACCTGAGGTAATCACTTTTTCATAGTTTCCGTTCTTGAAAACCAATCCTACATTTCCTGTATTAATTCGTACTCGTTTCATGATACTACTATTAATTTGTGCCTTTTTAGGCGATTTATACTTTTTTAATAAAAAACATCACGTATGCATCATTTCTTAATCACGGAGATAAAAGATTTTGCATGTTTTTACTAGTTCTTTTTTGAAAATGGAGTCGCACGAGCATTCAACTAATAGGTAGTTTTATGGTTATGTTTGACTTGATTTTCAAGAAATTATAGCTCCTGCAAGCAAGCACTTTTATGTCAAAGTAATCTCAAAACTGCTATTCATTTTGTTTAAAACTTTAGCAGATGGATACGTGAACGTTTTTGTGTCAATTTTTCAGCATGACATACTGGTGATCTTTTTTATAAGAGATCTAACTTGAAGCTACATTAACAGTGTAGTGCTCTACCAATTGAGCTACAATAACCTTGGGTTATTGATCGGACTCGAACCGACACCTTCCTATAAACGTTGTTCTAACCACTGAACTATCTCTGCTGTAAGAGAATGGGATTCGAACCCATGACCCACGTTTCCCTTGGAGGACTTTTTTGGCTAAGCCCAAGCCTTCAAGTCGAATTGCATATAAAATCGTAATACAAATTATGCAACGTTTTACACAATGGTGTTATACAGAAACACGCAACAAGACCCGCTTGATATTTTGATTCGCTAGGCGAAATTATTTCTGATGCAAATATTTTAATTAACTACGCAATTATCTTGCGTAGTTAAAAAATGTTTGGAAAATCCTAATGTTTATATATAAATTAGATTCCTTTCGTAGTTGCATACAATTGATCCCTACGATCAATTTCACCTAAAGGACTTCCTTTAAATATGGAAATGTTTTGGAAACCATTTTCTTCGGTGATTAGTGATTCTTCAGCTAATACAGCACCTCTTCTTTTATTTCCATAATCTCCTGTTAGTTTTTTAGTGGCAGGATCTAAGTCTCCCCATAAATTTGTTGGCTTTCCAGAGTCAATAGGTTCTACAAAGTAGGTGACTCCAGTCCTTTTTGAAGTCACGAGAAATCTTCCAGAATCTTCTGTTTTGTATAAAAACTTTTGTAATACATCGTGTCTCATAACTTTTGTTTTTGATAATTTTTATTTATTCTTATTGGTTGAAAAATGGCAAGATTCGTACTTGCATCTTCGAGATATATACTCGCTATTTTAGATTTAAACTACATCTTCTTGTAGAGTAATAGTATTTTATGCATTTTTGTTTTAAACACTATTCTTCTTTAATTTTTGGGTGACTTCGGGATTTGAACCCTGTTCTTCTCATCCACAGTGAGGCGTTTTACCAAATAAACTAAAGTCACCATTTTGTAGCGATAGAAAGATTCGAACTTTCAACTTCTGACTTATGAGATCAGTGCTTTGCCAATTAAACTATATCGCTAAGATAGATCTGAGAGGAATCGAACCTCTTCTTCGAGAATCAAAGTCTCGTGTGCTAGCCGTTACACAACAGATCAATTTTGTAAGTCTAATAGAATTTGCATCTATACCTTTAGCGGTAAGCTAATGTGCTTCGTTACACCATAGACTTTGAACGCTCCTTTCTAAATTGCGTTAGTACAGAGAGAGAGATTCGAACTCTCAAAAAACTGTTTCTAAGACAGCTGCGTATGCCTATTCCGCCATCTCTGTATTTTGTAATGTTGTCTGAGAAGTAGGATTCGAACCTACAACCTCTCGCGTCCAAGGCGAGTAAACAGCCATTGTTATTTTCTCAGTTTTGCAGTATCGACGGGATTTGAACCCGCAACTTCTCGAGAGACAGTCGAGCACGCTACCCATTGCGTTACGATACTGTGAATTTTTAGAGACAAGGACGAGATTCGAACTCGTAAAAAACAGTTTTGCAGACTGTTGCCTTTACCATTCAGCCACCTTGTCAATTGTTTTGAGGAAGCACGGATATTTGTACTCCGTATTGCAGATTTATAATCTGTTGTTTTGGTTTATAAACGATATCCTCAAATTTTAGTCATAAAAAAAGCATCTCTTTTATGGGAGATGCTTCTGTAAAATGTATTACACGATTATATCATTGTAATATATCTTTACAATACTCCCAAATATTAATACGCTCCACGTCACTTACTTGTTTCGGCAAAAACAGCCCTCTATGTCCAAATGGATAGAGAATGTCTGTGAAAGCAGCTATATGTTGTATATTATTTTTCATGATGTCTTTTTTGTTTTTGACGTTGCAAATATGAAATCTATTTTTCAATTACACAAGCTTTTTTATATTTATTTTACTGATAATCAAATGGTTACACTTGATTTTAAACAATAAAAATCTTGTCCGTTTTTTAACGGATACTTTGCTTTTTTACAACTGTCTGTCTCTCAATTGTTTTTTGTTTCAATGCTTTTTATTTTCTATGTACTTATGCGATGAACATTTTTTTATTTTTTTCATAAAAAAAGCGCCTAATTTCTTAGACGCTTTTGTGATTGTATAATTTTTAAGTTATTTCATGATTAATTATTCATAAAAATTTACATAAAGCGTCATTTTCGTTGGAAATGGTACCTCCATTCCATGATTATTATCCTGACTTTTCAGACAAATAGAAGCCATATGTGTGTATTTTTTTATCATTTGTGTGGCAAATATGTAATTTTTAAGAGATTCCATCCAAATATGATGGCTTATTTATAATTATTCTATAAATCTGTTAGAAAAATAAGCAGCAGTAGACGAGATTTGAACTCGCACTTCATGCGTGACAGGCATGCACTCTTCCAATTGAGTTACTACCGCTGCCGTTTTTTATATTTTACCAACTTTCAATTTTATAGTTTTTTAGTAGTTTTCCTGTAAATATAGTATTGTTTTGTTCATTTTCATAGATTGGATGTATGATTCGTGCAGCGCCATCTACTGGGTCGAGTGGAGGAATGTATCCTTTTTCAAATTGTTTTTTGCGCAATGTTTCTTGCGCGCCTGTTGAAATCCAACCTACATCAACTGCACTCATATACACATTATTTTTTTCAAAATCTTTTGCAGCAGTCAACGTCATCATATTTAATGCGGCTTTTGTCATATTAGTATGTGGGTGGAACATAGTTTTATTTTGGTAACTAAACTGCCCTTCGGAAGACGTTACATTGATAATATGTTTTTTAAGGAAATGAGATTTCTGTAGCAAAGGAAGAAGCTCTTTTATTAAAAAATAAGGCGATATTTGATTAATCAGGTTTACTTCAATCAATTCTTGCATAGAGATTTCTTGCAATGTTGCATTCCAGCTATTTTTAGAACGAGGATCAATTGGCTGTCCAAAACGGTTTAGTTCTAAATGATTTAAATCTACATGCTGATTTAGCATAGTTGCTTTTGCCACGGGTATTTTATTTGCAATTAAATATTGTTGGTTAGAAAACTTTTTTAGTAGTTTTTGTTCGTTAGCTATTAAAGGTGTATAATATTGATCGGTATATTTAATAGTTTGGGCAGCATTATTAATTAGGATATCGAGTGTTTGATGAGTTGTTTTATAGTATTGGATAAAATTTTCAACAGATTTTAGATTTCGTAAATCCAATCCATAAATAACCAAGTTATTTTTCCAATGTTCATAATCTTTTTCTTCTTGAAATAACGTTAATGCTGTAGCAGGAAAGCGTGTTGTTACAGTAAGATTTGCGTTGGAACGTAGCATTTTTAATGCAGTTGCGTACCCAATTTTTATACGTCCACCTGTTAAAATTACGTTGCGATTTGTTAAGTCAAGACTTTTGAAACGATTTTCATAATTCAATTCGGCGCAAGTTGGGCACAAGCGATTGTAAAATGAATGTGCAAAGGAAAAAGATGAATTACAACAATAACAATTTTTTGGAACATTTAGTTTTGTGAATGACTGTTCCTTTTGTTGATTTTCTTGGTATGTAGTAGTGTTTTGTATAGCATTTTTAGAAATTTCGCTATTTAAAATAGTTTCTAAATCTTGCTTCTTTTTTACTGAAAATGAGTCTATTCGATTTAATTTTTTTGCTAGTTTAAAAATTTTTGTGATGAGTGTACCTAATTGTTCATTGTTTGGATTGGCAAAAGGATCTTTTTTGAGTGTATGCAGTACTTTTAGACAGTTTTCCCATTCTTCTTTTGTAAAGTTATATTGCTGTTCAAATTCTGTCATGATTGTAATTTTCAAAAGGTTCTAAAAAGCCGATAAGTTCTAAGTTTTCCATTTTCCAACGAATTCCATGTCCGCTTGCAATTCTAGCTTCGTAAACAATTTCATGTTTGTAATGTGTAAATACATTCCACCAAGTTTTGTGTGCCAGTATATGTTCGATTAGCAATTTTACGCTATACTCTTTATGGTCTGTACTTCCTTTTATTGTTCCCCAAAAACTTTCTGTAGAGCGTTGAGCATGTTTTTCCCAAGCGCGCACAGCTTTAGAGATTTGATTATTATGCGCTTTAAAACTACATTGTAATAGTTCGTTTCGCAAGGGCGGAATGGCACGTTCATCTTGAATACTCGCAGACGTTAATCGTTGTCCCAAAAGTATCAAAAGATTGGTAAAACTTGTCCCTTCTACAGCAGAGGCAAATGCATTACGCGTCAATTTATTCGTTTCAAAATCGTACTTTTTTAAGATTTTGAATTGCTCTTTAAACACTGAAAATACTTTTGGCAGATTCGGAATGATTTCTTCGTCAAAATTGGGTTTCCCGTGAAATTTCTCAAAGTCATTTTCATACAACGCATACACATTTCGTGCTAAAACAGACAAGTGTTCATTTTGTAAAAACGCACCATAGGTTGCTTTCCATTCATCTGAAAAGTAATTTTTACAAGAGTATGCTATGTTTATGAGGGTATTCACTAATAGGAAGATTTTATGCTTTTTTATGTTGTAAGCACCAATGTAAGATTTTTGCAATATTTCGTGCATCATCAATTCCTCTATGATGTGTTCCGTCTAGAGGAATATTCAAAATATGTAGTGCACCTTTCATTCCAACTTTTTTTTGCAACCCTTTCACTTCTGAAAAAGTAGTTTTTACATTAATATGCTGTTGTCCCATAGGATATTCCACACCACGTAATTTGCATTGTTTTTTTAACATATTAAGATCGTATTCGCCGTAACTTGCCCATGTATATTGTTTCGGATTGTATGCGATACGAAGTTTTGAGCAAGCTTCTTCAAAGGAAACACCTTTTGTGTTGACTAATTCTTGCGTAATTGTGGTGAGTTCAGTACAAAATTCGCTGATTGTAGAACGTGTGGGTTTTACAATAATTCCTTCGTTTTGGCTGATTTTTCCAGTTTTTGTATCCAATACACAAATTCCGATTTCAATAATTTCGTTGACTTGCCCATTAGGAATTTTACCGTCCCAACAAGTCGCTTCTAAGTCAATAATAATTATATTGTCTGTATGATTCATTTTTTAATTTTTTTATTCAGATTCCACTACATTTTTTTGTGGAATGTGTGCGTCTACAATATATCGTACCATATTACACCAATTTGAAGCATGATCTAAAATCCACGCGTCGGAACTAATGGCAATTTGCTTACTTTCTACAATCAGTTTGTCTGGATTGTTGTCTAAAATGATTTCCCAATGGAGATGATGTATGTCTGCAAATTCTCGTAATGTTGTTTTTAAACGTCCGCTGTTGGATACAGGTTTGTCGAAAACCCACGTTGCTTTTTTGACCTTGTTTTCTTGTAAAAAATCTGCAATTAGCTGAATAGCTTCTGGTGTTTGTTTTACTTTTTTATAAGTTCCATGCACGCTAGATAAATCGCGATAGCAACCGTCTAAACCTTTAAAAAGATAGGCGCCTGACAATGCACTTTCAAGCATGATTAAAACATTAAATCCATCCAAAATGACTTCCTTTTCCGCTAATTGGTTTGATAACAGGCAACGTTCCGCACGTTTTATGAGTTTATCGTTTGCTTCACTCATTCCTTGTACGGCGCGTTGTTGACGATTGTTGAGTTTGTAGCGATTTCCTACCAATGCCAATGAGGATTTTTCAGAGAAGCCTCTGCTCAACAAATACGACAGATCTTTGATAGCTTCTCGCATTTTTGACTGCATGCTTAAGTCTCCAAACAAACGGTCGTCACTTCCTTCTTTGCCTCTGTTTCTCTCGGTCATGATTGTGTTTTTAGAGTTTCTAAAATTGTATAGACTGTGGAAATTTTGTTCGCCTCCAATTGATCTTTAGTTTCAAAAAACGCTATTTCAATTTTAGATAAAATGGCATCTTCAGAAAACCATTTCATAAGTTCATTTTTAAACTTATTATTTTTGGAAAATAGAATGTTTCCTAAAACAATATCAATTATTAAATTTAGAGCACTAGCATGATTGATGAACTTCCAATGTAATATTATTTTTTCTAATCCAACATATGAAATCATAAAGTCTAGCCCGTTTTCAATTTGAGAAAAAGACGCATCTTTATCATTCATTATTTTAATCCATAATGCAATAAAATACTTTTCAATAGCATCAATTTCGGTTTTGTTCCAAGTATACCAATTGGTGTAATGAAGTTTTTCAAACGTAAGAAAATCATCTAGCAGATCATTCTCGTCAAATTGTAATAGCTCCAAAATTCGTGGTAAAAAATGTTTATAGTCGTTTACATTTCCATAAGTTGTAACAGCTTTTTTCATATAATACCTGATCTCATCTTCTGAGATTGAAAGCAAATCTTTCGATAACAAAAGTTTAATGTCTTTATCAGAAACACAACAGCTACAGCTTCGTTCTCGAAGATTTCCCTCAAGGGAATATGAGTTGAATGTCTTGTAAAGATTTTCAGTTGCTATTTCAAGATTTGTTTTCATTATATTATTTCTTCTTTTTTTTTGCGACGCTTCCAAGGCGCATTTTTACTTACATCACCTGCCATAATACATCCAAATGGCATGACTTCATCAATCACTTCTCCCAACCCGAAGTGCTCCATTTGTGCACGTACAGTTGCTGCATTTTTATAGGCAGAAGGTAACTCAGTAATGTCAATTTCGTTGGAAAAGAATCGTACGTCTAAGCCTTTCGTTTCTGCTTCAAATATTTCTTGAAATGTTCCTGTTTTACTTTTTCGGTGTTGCGTTCTACTTACATTTCTTCCTGCTCCGTGTGGTGCAAAACCTAAATTTGTAGCGGTTGTTTTTCCTTCTACAATCAACACAGGTTCTGCCATGTTTAACGGTATTAATCGTGGTCCCGTAATGTCTGGCATAAACTTTTTGTCTAATGGAGTCGCACCTTTTGCATGATAAAACAAATCCCCGTCTTTAAATACAAAATTATGTTCGTTCCAATAGCGATTTACTTTATCAATTCCGAGTTTCTCTAAGGTTGCATCATGAATAACTTCGTGATTTTTTTTAGTCCATTTTCTAACAATTTGCAGTGCTTCCCAATAGTTTTGACCTTCTTCTGTATCAAAAGGAATCCACGCGTTGTGTTTTAAGGTTTCTGGCGATAATTCTCTTCGAAATTGTTCAGCTACTTTCATTCCTTTTTTGTATAAGTTTGCGCCAAAACCTCTACTTCCATGATGTGTAACCATCATTGTGTTTCCAGTTTTTTTAGAAGTTCCAACAAATAAGAAGTGGTTTCCATCACCTTGGGTTCCTAAATGTGAGCGTGCTGCTGAGATGCATTTTTGGTCATTCAAGAATTTGTTTGCTTCAATTTCTGCTAATAACTCCATTGGGAAGCGAAATTGCGTATGACGATCTCTTCCGCCAGGACCAAAATGCGTTACTGCATGTGCTGCATCTAATACATCTTGAGGATTTGCATCACCAAAATCAGTTAAAAGTACTGAGCAACAAATATCTGCACTATGCATTCCTGGGTGAATGGCATTTTTTGCTACAGCCACACCACCAACAGGGATAACGCCATTTGCTCCTGTAGGACAAGCATCCGGCATTACTGCTCCATTAACGATAGTTGGAGTTCGCATTAATGTTTCCATAGTTGTAAGTACATCAGAAACATTTTGCTCTTCGATTTCATTCTCTGCTTCAATATTAATAGCAAATGAAACTGGTTTTTCGTGTAATTCTATTTCTGGATCAGATGCGAACTGTTCTAAATAGGCTAACATCTCATCGTGTTGCAATTGATTTTCATTGATGTATACAAGAGCTTCTTTGAACCATTTTTTAGGTTTAAATCCTAAATCAATCAATGTGTTTCCGTTAATTTGAATGTGTTCTTTCATCTGTTTTTAGTTTAAAGAACTCCGCTGACATCCAGCGTTCAGCGGAGTAAGCTACAATGTCGTACGAGACAACATATTTATAATTCCGATACAAATGTTTTGAGTTACTGCGCAATTATTTTGCGTAGTAATAAAAGATCTTTATTTTCATTTCAAATTAAGAAGTTATGGCAATCAATAAAAATGCATTAATCCGGTATAAAACAATTGATAAGTGCTTGCAAAATAGATATCGTCAATGGACATTAAATGATTTGATAGATGCATGTTCAGACGCTTTGTATGAATATGAAGGGCGTGAAATTAATGTAAGTAGGCGTACAGTTCAGTTAGATATTCAAATGATGCGTAGTGACAAATTAGGTTATAATGCTCCAATTGTAGTATATGACCGAAAGTATTATAAATATGAAGATGAGGAATATTCTATTACTGATATTCCTTTGACAGAAAACGACATGAATGTGCTTTCAGAAACTGTAGAGATGTTGAAACAGTTTAAGGATTTTTCATTGTTTTCAGAATTAGGAGGAATCATTCAGCGATTGGAAGATAAGGTGTATACTGAAAAAACACATCAAACATCTATTATTCATTTAGATAAGAACGAAAATCTTCGAGGGTTGAAGCACTTGGATGTTTTGTATCAAGCAATTTTAAAAAAAATTGTATTGCGTATTACATATCAATCATTCAAAGCGAGGAATCCTTCAGAAATTATTTTTCATCCATTTATATTAAAAGAATTTAACAATCGCTGGTTTTTGATTGGAGTAGTAGGTAAAAAAACTAAAATTTCTACGTTTGCTCTCGATCGAATTTTAGAAGTTGATTATGATTTGAATATTCCGTTTAGAGAAGAAAATTTTAATGGAGATGAATATTATAAAAATACGATAGGGGTTACGGTTTTGGAGGAAAAACATGTGCAAAATATTTCGTTAAAAATTGATAAAAGCAATGCTCCTTATGTGTTGACAAAACCGTTACATCATTCACAGGAAGTTGTAGAACAGCATGAAGATAGAAGTATTACAATAACACTAAAAGTACATATCAATTTTGAGTTGGAACGTTTAATTTTAGGTTTTGGAGATAGTATTGAGGTAATTGCACCCAGACTTTTGCGAAATCGAATTCAAAAAAAACTACAGATTGCTTTGCAAAAATATGCAAAACAATAGTAACGATTTATAAAAGGAAAACGTTATCTATAAAGACAGTAAGCACAAGTTTATCCAATTTTTTTTAAGCATAATTAAAGCTGTAGAAGTAACAAATTTAAAGTCTACTGAAAATTATAGAAAAAGTCTAAAAAATGTAAGAAACAGTACTTTTTATATGATGTAAAACAAAAAACCCAATCAAATTGATTGGGTTTTTCTGGTGGTGCCTCCAGGAATCGAACCAGGGACACAAGGATTTTCAGTCCTTTGCTCTACCAACTGAGCTAAGGCACCAGTTGCAAATGCGGATGCAAATATAAGTGTTTTTTAAAATTCACAAAACTATTTTGCAAAAAAAACGTTTCTTAAATTAGCAATCTTTAATTTGAATGCATGAATTTAATCATTGACGCTGGAAATACGTTTGTAAAAATGGCTGTTTTTCAGGGAAATACTTTAGTGTTTGACGAAAGTTTTGAAAAAAAATATTTTCAAGAAAAAATTGAAAAATTTTTTAAAGCATACAATAAAATTGATGCTTTAATTACGTCTTCTGTGACAACATTAAGTGAAGACACGCAAAAATATCTAGCTTCTCTAAAGGTACAAGTCATG
Organism: Kordia zhangzhouensis; assembly: GCF_001005305.1. Taxonomy (GTDB): domain Bacteria; phylum Bacteroidota; class Bacteroidia; order Flavobacteriales; family Flavobacteriaceae; genus Kordia; species Kordia zhangzhouensis. The sequence goes on along the minus strand of NZ_LBMH01000001.1, from coordinate 92,113 downwards.
AAGCTTACCTATAAAACGAATGTGCCTTTTCAAAATGCATATAAAACACCTGAAACTCTTGGGGTAGATAGAATTGCACTTACAATGGCTGCAGTAAGTGAATATCCAAATAAAAATGTGTTGGTGATAGATGCGGGAACATGCATAACTTATGATTTTAAAACGACAAACGAGGAATATCTTGGAGGAGGAATTTCACCAGGAATCCGACTTCGATACAAAAGTTTAAATCTTCTTACCGCCAATTTACCTTTGCTAGAACCCATAATGCCAGAAAAATACATAGGCGATTCTACAGAAACAGCAATTCATTCAGGAGTAATGTTGGGTGTCTTAGCAGAAATTGATGGGATTATTGATGAATATAAACAGCAATTTGAACATTTAACAGTTATTTTAACAGGCGGCGACGCTAATTTCTTGGCTAAAAGGTTAAAAAATACCATATTTGCCAATTCAAAATTCTTGTTACAAGGATTGAACTATGTTTTAGAATATAATAGATATAATGATTAGAAAGTTTTTAGGATTATCAATTTTGTTGTTTTTCTGCCAAGCTAGTATTGCACAACAAGGAACAGCTTCCCCTTACTCATTCTTAGGAATTGGAGACTTAAAATTTAAAGGAACAACAGAAAATAGAAGTATGGCAGGTTTGAGTATCTACTCAGATAGTATTCACCTGAACTTACAAAATCCTGCTTCCTTTGGAAATTTAAAATTTACAACATATACACTTGGAGCCAGTTATAGTAGGCTTAAATTAGAAAGTGATGCAGGTTCTGACAAAGGATCGGCAACAGCCTTAGATTATTTAGCTTTAGGTTTCCCAATAGGTAAAAAAATGGGAGTTGGTTTTGGACTCGTTCCATTTACTTCTGTAGGATATAACTTTGAGGGAATTGGCGAGAGTGGTATCGCCTCAGCGCCACAAAAATTTGCTCAATATGAAGGAGAAGGAGGGTTGAATTCTGTATTTCTATCACTAGGATACAAGATTACAGAAGATTTTTCGGTAGGTGCCACAGTAAATTATAATTTCGGAAACATCAAAAATCAGAATACGGAGTTTTTAGGAGAGCTTAATGATGACGGGGAGTTTGTAAGGACTCTAAATTATGGAACTCGTTCTAAAGATGAATCTAAATTAAGTGGGCTAAGCTATAACTTAGGAGCTTATTATCAGACGAAATTTAACGAAAAACTGTCGTTCACTACTTCTGTTACCTTTTCGCCAAAATCTGATATCAGTTCAGAAAATACACGACAATTGTTAGCTTTAAATGTTTCAGGAGCAGGAGGAGAAATTGTAAGTTCAGGACAAGTGGATGACGTAGATTTAGGAGCTAAAAGAAAAACAGAGCTAACTCTACCTACTAAAATTGCTTTTGGAGCTGGTTTAGGAGAAAAAAACAAATGGTTTGCTGGAGCAGAATATACATTGCAAAACAATAGTGATTTTGGAAACGGATTAACTACTATTGAAAATGTGAATTATGATAACGGATCAAAATTTTCAGTTGGAGGTTTTTATATTCCAAAATATAATTCTTTTACAAGTTACTGGGAAAGAGTTACTTATAGAGCTGGAGTGCGCTATGAGGATACGGGAATCATGGTGCGTAATGAGTCAATAAATGATTTTGGCATATCTTTTGGAGTAGGACTACCTGTGGGACGATCATTATCAAACATCAACCTAGGTGTAGAGTTCGGAAAGCGCGGAACGATGGATTCAGGTTTGATTCAAGAGAATTATCTAAATTTCCACATAAGTTTATCATTAAATGATAGATGGTTTATTAAAAGAAAATACAATTAATCGATAAAAACGTAAAGAAATGAAGAAGACTGTTACATTATTAGTTGCTGGGTTGTTTGCGATAACAAGCTTTACAACTTTAAATGCTCAGGATTGTAAAGTGAAATTGTCCCTTTTTGCTGAAAATGCAAAAGCAAAAAACTATAACGAAGCAGAAAAGCAACTTGGAGAATTAAGAAAGGAATGTCCAACCATTAGTTCTGCCTTATACGCTTATGGTGAAAGAATTTATAAGGCGAAACTAACAACTGCTGCTGATAAAAAAGCAGTTGCACAAGAACTAATTCAATTATATAGAGATCGAATTGCAAATGTTCCTGATAAAACAAAAAAGGGAGATGTATTAGGAGATATCGGAACTTTGATGGTTGATTACAAAATTGGTAGTACAAAAGAGCAATATGATGTTTTTGATGAAGCGTTCAAGTCTGATCTTGAAAACTTTAAAAATCCAAAATCTTTATACTTGTATTTTGAATTATACTATAACATGTATAAAGAAGGGAACCAAGGTGTGCAACTGGAAAACTTAATCGAAAAGTATGAAGAGTTAACTGAAAAGTTTGATTCTGAAAGTGAGCGATTGGCAAAAATCAAAAACGAAATTATTACTAAGCAAGAAGCTGGGCAAGCGTTGACTTCTAAAGAGAAAAGAAATGAAAAAATTGCTGATACAAATATCAATGCAATCGCTATCTTCTCTGGAAACATGGAGTCTTTAATTGAAAGAGAGTCTACTTGTGAAACGTTAATTCCATTGTTTAGAAAGAACTTTGAGCAAAACAAAAGCAACGCTCTTTGGTTAAAAAGAGCTGCGGGAAGATTGGATGCTAAAGGATGTGATGAAGATCCATTATTCGTAGAATTGGTAGAAGCAGTTGATGCATTAGAGCCATCTGCAAACTCTAAAAGATATTTATCTAGTATTTACGAAAGAAAAGGTGATGCAAAAAGAGCTGAAGAATACTTGAGAGAGTCATTAAGTATGGAAACTGATCCGTACAAGAAAGGAAAGTTACTATACAATATTGCAAACAAAGCAAAGGCTAGAGGTCAAAAAGCAAAAGCAAGACAATACTACTTAGAAGCTGTTAAGAGCAATCCATCTTTAGGAAGTGCTTATTTGAAAATTGCTCAATTGTACGCTTCAAGTGTGAACCAATGTGGAAACGATGAGTTCACAAAAAGAGCAGGATATTGGAAAGCAGCTGAAATGGCAAGAAAAGCAGGGCAAGTAGATCCATCTTTAAAAAGTATTGCTGACAGAACAGTAAGTTCATATATGCAATCTGCACCTAGCAAATCAGATATCTTTAGTAAAGGGTATAAAGGAGGAGAAACAATTCCATTAAACTGTTGGATTGGTGGAAGCGTAAGAGTTCCAAACTTATAAGATGAAAATACATACAAAACATATCTTACATTGCATTGTCACAGCATTAGCTGTGACAATGTTTTTTTCATGTCAGGATAACTATAGCGAAATTCAAAAGCTAGCATATTCCAAACGTTTTCCTGTTGGTGAAGCAGAAAATATGTTTTTAGTATATACGGATTCAGGAAAGGTAAAATCTACACTTAGAAGTCCGTATAACAAAGATTTTTCAAATCAAAAATTTCCGTTCATGGAATTTCCTAACGGAATTGAATTAGAGTTTTTTGACGAGAAAAACAATAAAAGTGTCGTAACTTCAGACTATGCTATTTTGTATAGTGATACAAGATTAGTAGATTTACAAGGAAATGTAAAGGTTGTCATGCACAACGGAAATATATTGGAAGCGCCGCAATTGTACTGGGATCAAGATCGTGAATGGGTTTTTACGGAAGGAGAATACAAAATCAGTGGCGAATACGGTATGCTAGTTCAAGGAACAAATGGAATCGATTTCAACAGAGACTTTACTATTGTAGACGCGCATGAAATCTATGATAGTACTATTCCTATCGAAGAAAAAGACAAGTAAAACTAACGTCCAAAATTAACTACTCGTGAAAGTATTGAGTTATACCAAATACGTATATCTTTTTGTAGCAGCATTGTCTATCTACAAAATTGTAGAAACATATAACAGTTTAGGAACAATTGATTATTTATTTGTTGTCTTTGCTGTAGTTTCATTGTTTATGTTTTTCTTTAGAAGACATTACGAGCAAAAATTCAAAGACCGAAAAAACCAAAAATAAATGGAAATACAGTTGCTTATTATCATAACGGCATTACTGTTTTCTGCATTCTTCTCAGGAATGGAAATCGCATATGTTTCTGCGAATAAAATTCACATAGAACTTGAAAAAAAACAAGACGGAATTCTTGCGAAAGTATTAAGGCAACTTACGCAAAAACCCTCTAAGTTTATTGCTACAATGTTGGTCGGAAACAACATTGCACTTGTAATCTATGGATTGTTTATGGGAGATTTAGTTGTGGAGTGGATTCATGAAACTCCTTGGCTCAATCAATACATTACCGTAGAGTATGAGTTGGTTTTTCAGACTATCATTACGACACTTCTAATCTTGGTTACAGCAGAATTTTTACCTAAAGTATTCTTTCAAGTATATGCTAATAGTTTGCTTAAATTTTTAGCGATTCCTGCATACATTTTTTATCAACTTTTTTGGGTAATTTCTGAATTTGTTATGTGGATATCTAATGTGGTTTTAAAGAAGTTCTTTAAGACGGAAGGAGATGAGGTGCAATTGGAATTTAGCAAAGTTGAATTGGGAGATTATATCAGCGAACAGATAGAAGCAGGGCATCAAGACGAAGATATTGATTCTGAAATTCAAATATTTCAAAACGCTTTAGAGTTTTCTGCGGTAAAAACGCGGGAAGTCATGATTCCACGAACAGAAATCATGGCAATTGAGCTTAGAGAAAGTACTAAAAATCTAGCAAAACTTTTTTCAGAAACAGGGTATTCAAAAATATTGGTGTATAAAGATACGATTGATGATATTATTGGATACGTACACTCGTTCGAACTATTTAAAAAACCTAAAACTATTCGAAGTATAGTGCTTCCGGTTGTCTTTGTTCCCGAAGCAATGTTGGCAAATGATGTGTTGAATGTACTTACTAAAAAACGAAAAAGTATTGCGGTAGTACTTGATGAGTACGGAGGAACATCAGGAATAGTGACTGTAGAAGATATTGTAGAAGAACTATTTGGTGAAATAGAAGATGAGCACGATGTTACCGAGTTACTAGAAAAACAAATAGGAGAAAAAGAATATATATTCTCAGCGCGTTTGGAGGTTGATTATATCAATGAAACATATAAATTATCCCTTCCAGAAAGTGAAAACTATGGAACTCTTGGAGGGTTGATTGTAAGTGAAACAGAAGAAATTCCGGCGCAAAATGAAGTCATCATTATTGGCGATCTAAAGTTTACGATTGTAGAAGTTTCCAATACAAAAATTGACACAATACAATTACAAATACTTTCCGAAGATTAAAATCCCCAAAATAAACGAATTAATACGCAGTTCTTCTTTTATTATTTAGTAGGAAATTGTATTTTCGCCCACTGAATTTCATAAAAATTGAAGATACATGGCAATTCTTGCAAAAATTAGACAACGTACATTAGTCCTTATCCTAATTATTGGATTGGCACTTTTTGCTTTCGTAATTTCTGACGTATTCAACAATAACGGAGGAGATAAACAACCTAATAACATAGGAACTGTAAATGGTGAAAGTATTTCACGAGCACAATTCCAAGATCAAGTAGAGTACGGGAAAAATCTTTCAAGAGGAACTCGTTCAACAATGCAAGTAGTAAGCACTATTTGGGATGAAGAAGTGAAAAATACACTTATTACTCAGCAACTTGACGAATTGGGAATCACTATTGAAAAAGATGAAATTTGGAATTTACTTACTTCAAATCCAAATATCACAAATGACCCACGTTTTCAAGATGAATCAGGAACATTTGTAGAAGCTAAGTTAAGAGAATATGTAAATAACTTAGAAGCAACTAAAAATTCTGATGCTCAAAAAGCAGCAGAATATAACAGCTGGATAGCAACTGAGAACTACGTTGTTCGTCAAGCAAAAAGAGATTTATACTATAATTTGGTAAAAGCAGGTTCTATTGCGACAGTAAAAGAAGCTGAGATGGCTTATCGAATGGAGAATGATAAAGTTACATTTAAATATGCTTACGTACCTTACACTTCTATTATTGACTCTTTGGTAGAAATAAAGAAGAGTGATGTTTTAAAATATATGGAAAATCACAAATCTGAATTTGAAGAGAAAGAATCTAGAGATATTCAATACGTGTACTTCCAAGAAATTCCATCAAAATCTGATGAGGAAGAAACGATGGAAGTAGTAAAAGGATATAAAAAAGAACTTGCTGCTGCAGAAGATGCTGTAGGTTATGCTAATGAAAATACAGAAGTAACACAAACTTCAGACTATTTTTACAAAAATCAATTGCCTTCTGAGCATGCAGATGCAATCTTAGCAATGCAAGAAGGAGATGTGTATGGACCATATAAAGTAGCAAATCAATACAAAATATCTCGCTTGGTAGAAGCGGCACAATTGCCAGATTCTGTAAAGAGTAGACATATTTTGGTGCGTTATGCAGGTACTGAAAGAGCTGCTGCAGATATTACAAGAACAAAAGAAGAAGCTGAAAAATTAGCAGATAGTCTTCTAAATGTAATAAAGAAAAATAAATCTAAATTTGCTGACCTTGCAAAAGAGTTCTCGTCAGATCCAGGTTCGGCAGAAAAAGGGGGAGATTTAGGTTGGTATAACAATTTTACAAGAGGTCAATTAACTCCGGCTTTCAAAGATTTCATTTTTGAAAAAGAACAAGGAGCTATGGATATTGTTGAAACTCCTTTCGGATTCCATATTATCGAAATTTTAGAACAAAAAAATAATCAAAAAGTAGTAAAACTTGCTACAATTGCTAAAGAAGTAGAAGTAACAGAAAAAACGTTAAGTGATTTATTTACAGAATCTTCTAAATTTGAATCTGATGCAGGAAAGTCAAATACAGCTTTTGTAGATGTTGCTAAAGAAAAAGGATATAATGTAAATCCTGTAAATAAAATTAAAGAGCTTGATGATAGAATTTCTGGGATGGCTGAGCAACGTCAAATTGTACGTTGGGCATTTGAAGATGCAAGAAGCATAGGAGATATCAAGCGTTTTAATATTGGGAGTGGATTCTTAGTAGTGCAGCTTACAGCGAAACATGACGCTGGTTTACCTACAGTAGAAGAAGCTTCTGCAAGAGTGTTGACTAAGCTAAGAAATGAAAAGAAAGCTGAAATGATTAAAGAAATGAACGCTGGAAAGTCAATGGAAGAAATTGCTTCTGCAAACGGTAGTTCAGTTCAGCAAGCAACTTCATTGTCAATGGCTGCGCCAATGGTTCCTGGAGTTGGTCCAGAACAAAAAGTGGTAGGGGCAGCATTTGCATTAGAGCAAGGAACAACATCAGACCTTATTGCAGGACAAAAAGGAGTTTTCAAAATTGAAATCGTAAACAAAGTGAGTGCGCCTGCAAAAGATTCGTATCTAGCAGAAATGAACATGCTTAAAAATCAAAGAGCAGTAAAGGCTACAAACTCTGTATTTGAAGCTTTAAAAAGTGCAGCAGAAATAGAAGATAACAGAGCTGTATTTTACTAATAGATAAAAGCTTTTATATAATCATAAAAAAACCTGTGAATTTTTCATTCACAGGTTTTTTTATGATATTATTTATAAAATGATAATATACACTATAATATCATTTCTTTAAATGGAATAATTGTAGTATATCCTTTTTTAGAAAAATAATTTGGAGTGTCAGCATTACCTGTTGCTAAAATAAAATCGCCGCCCCAAGCTCCCAAACTCTTAATTTCACCAAAATAATCTGAAAAGAGACGTTTTTTTACTGGAGTTTCTTCAATAATAGTAGCAATAATTTCTTCATGCTCAGATAGTAAAAGATTGAAATCGTGTAAAGATTTACAAGAAATCATCTCTGAAGTAATGGCATTAACAATTTTAATTTCATTGATAAAATGCCCTCTTTTTTGTCTATATTTTGTGATAGCTGCTCTGCTATTTTGCTTCTGATTTAGGTGAATAAAATACAATTGATCCATAAAGCTTGGAACAAAGGATATTTCCGTTACTTTGGGTTTGTTATTAATAAGTTCATACATAATAGGAGTATGATGTTTTGCACAAGCAATATCATAGCCGCTACCTGAAAAAGCATTCCAAAGTAGTGCATACGGATCTATATTTGCCCACAAAGCAATATTGTGAATCAAAGTTGACGACGAGCCTAATCCCCAATTTCGAGGAAATGTCAACATGGTTTTTACATGAAAATCATGAATACCTGTTAAAAAACTAGGATTTAAACGTTTTGCTTCCGATAAAATAGTTGTTAGAATTTGGCTTACTTCGTCAGTATGTGGAGTATTAAGTGTGAGTTCATCTAAAAAAAAAGAAGAAGTATACCAACAATTTTTACGCTCGTCATAACTTTCCCAAACGAGCTTTCTTCTATCAGTACTAACGACATGTTTTACAACCAACGCTTGTCCAAATTTTGTAGGAATAGCCAATGATTTAGCACCATCTAGCACTACATATTCTCCAGTGAGCAATAATTTTCCGTTGCTGTAAAAATTCATGAAGCATGTTCTTTTTTGTATGCTGTAAATGCATTTACAACAGCGCTGTGAGTCACTGTTTTGTCTTTAAAAAAGTTCACAAAATATGCTTTTTCATCTTCAGAGGCTTCTAATTGATTCAAAATATTAATTAGATGCATTTTCATATGCCCTTTTTGAATCCCGGTTGTAACTAGTGAACGTATTGCAGCAAAATTTTGCGCTAAACCTGCTACTGCAACAATTTGCATTAACTCTTTAGCAGAAGGTTTTCCAAGCATTTGTAGTGCTATTTTTACCAGAGGATGCAAAGATGTTAACCCTCCTACGGTTCCTAAAGAAAGCGGAATTTCAATCCAAAATTTAAAGATGCCGTTAGTTGCTTCTGCATGTGTTAAGCTTGAATAAGTTCCGTCTTTTGAAGCATATGCATGTACGCCTGCTTCAATTGCCCTAAAATCATTACCTGTGGCGAGAACAACAGCATCAATGCCGTTCATGATTCCTTTATTGTGTGTTACAGCTCGATAAGGTTCTGTTTTCGCTATTTGTATAGCACGGACAAACTTTTCGGCAAATTCATTGGCATCGATTGATTCATTTTCTGTCAAAGAACTCACAGGACAACTTACTTCAGCTCTTACCAAACAATTGGGAACATAATTGGATAAAATGCTCATTACAATCTGTATTTCTTTTTCTTTCTCAGAAAAAAGGCCATACGATTTGGCAGCCGATTCAAATGTTTTAGCAAATTGCTCTAAGCACGAGTTAATGAAATTGGCTCCCATAGAGTCAACAGTTTCAAATGTGCAGTGTAGTTGAAAATACCCATCTAGCTGTTTTGTTTTGTCTCTAAGTTCGATTTCAGTAATTCCTCCTCCGCGTTTTTTCATATTTTGCGTGATGTGCGAAGTTGCTTCAATCAATTGCGGTTTAATATGTTCAAAATATGCTTTTAATTTTTCAGTATTTCCAAAATACATAAAATGAACTTGCCCTACTTTTTCGGTATTGATTACTGTAGCTTTAAACCCACCACGTGTTAACCAAAATTTTGCAGCTTTGCTTGCTGCGGCAACAACTGAACTTTCTTCAATTGCCATAGGAATTGCATATAATTGGTCATTGATGAGGAAATTAGGTGCAACACCTAAAGGCAAATAAAAATTTGTGATTGTATTCTCGATAAACTCATCGTGAAGTTTTTGTAGAGCTTCATCAGAATTCCAATATTTTTTTAATGTGTTGATGGCGGTTGTATCATTTAAAAAATAAGTGTCAACTAGCCATTCAATCTTTTTATTTTTAGTAAGTTTTGAAAATCCAGTAATAGGAGCAATCATAAATTAGGGTTTTGTGGCTGCAAAGATACATAATGAAATAGTAACATTTTTATTTCAAAAAAATTAAAAAACGCTTTGAAAATTAGGCTTTTGAAGTCAAATTGCTTCAAAAGTGATTAAAAAGGGGGAAACGAGTTAAAAAATGAAGAAAAAATATCTCATTTGCACCCTATATAATTTAAGGTTCGATTTTTGTGGTACTTGCTTGATATTTGTATATTGTCAGCTTTATAATTTAAAATTACTCAAAAATAGAAGGCGTTACATCTTCTTTTTATAAAACCTTAGAGCGAATGAAATTAAAACATGTTTTTCTTTTTATGTTCTTTATTATAGGACAAATTGTTACTGCACAACAAAAAGAAATTACGTTAGAAGAAATTTGGGGAGGAGCTTTTTCCACAAATGGAATGTATGTGTTGCATTCTATGAATAATGGGCAGCAATATACAGTGTTGAACCGACAAGAAGGTTCTGTTGATAAGTATGATTATAAGACACTGCAAAAAGTGGAAACGATAGTCAGTGCTAGTAATCTTCCAGAAGTAGGTTCTTTTTCTTCATATAGTTTTAGTGAAAACGAAGATAAATTATTACTTGCAACGCAGGTAGAATCAGTTTTTAGAAGATCTACACTAGGAATCTACTTTGTGTATGATATAGCTTCAAAAAAAGTAATCAAAATTTCAGATCAAAAAATTCAAGAGCCAACCTTTTCTCCAGATGGAAAAAAGGTTGCCTACGTTTATGAGAATAATATTTATGTAAAGAATCTAACTTCAGGTGTAGTTAAGCAGATTACAACAGATGGTAAAAAAAATAAAATCATCAATGGAGTGACAGATTGGGTATATGAAGAGGAATTTAGTTTTGTTCGAGCTTTTCAATGGAATGCAGCCAGTGATTATATTGCTTTTATTCGTTTTGATGAAACAGAAGTGCCAGAATTTTCTATGGATGTATATGGAACTAAGTTGTATCCGCAACAGCATGTATTCAAATATCCTAAAGCAGGAGAAGCAAATGCCAAAGTGTCTTTGCATTTATACAATTTGAATAAAGAGGAAACTTCTACTGTAGATGTATCAAATTATACAGATTTCTATATTCCAAGAATAAAGTGGACAAATGATCCGGCTGTTTTAAGTGTCCAAGTGTTAAATCGTCATCAAAATCAGTTGGATTTGATTATGTATAATACAGCAACGAGACAAAAATCAGTGGTTATACAAGAAACGGATAAAGCGTACATTGATATCACAGATAATTTAACTTTTTTAGCAGATAATAGCTTTATTTGGACGAGTGAGAAAGATGGTTATAATCATATTTATCTTTATAAAAAAGATGGAGAATTGATTAATCAAATTACTAAAGGTCCTTGGGAAGTAACCAATTATTACGGATATGACAAGAAATCGGATCGAGTGTTCTATCAATCTGTAGAAAATGGCTCTATTAATAGAGATATTTATTCAATCAAAACAAACGGAAAGAAAAAGAAGCGACTTTCGTCAAAAGAAGGTACAAATACTGCAAAATTCAGTGCAGATTTCACGTATTTTATAAATACGTTTTCAAGTGCAACAACACCTCCAGAATATACACTACACTCTGCTACTAATGGAGACTTGGTAAAAGAAATTAGAAATAATGATTCTGTAAAAGAAAAATTAGCTAATTATCGTACTTCTACAAAAGAATTTTTCACTTTAACCACAGCAAAAGGTCATAAACTCAATGCGTGGATGATAAAACCTGCTGACTTTGATACTTCTAAGAAATATCCGGTATTTATGTATCAGTATTCTGGTCCAGGTTCACAACAAGTAGCAAATAGATGGAACGGTTCCAACGATTATTGGTATCAAATGTTAGCACAAAAAGGATTGATAGTTGTGTGTGTTGATGGTAGAGGAACAGGATTTAAAGGGGCTGATTTTAAAAAAGTTACCTATAAAGAATTAGGGAAATATGAAGTAGAAGATCAAATTGATGCTGCCATTGAACTAGGAAAGCGTTCGTATGTAGATAAAAATCGTATCGGGATTTGGGGATGGAGTTATGGAGGATTCATGTCAAGTAACTGTATCTTAAAAGGAAATGATGTATTTAGTATGGCAATTGCGGTGGCTCCAGTAACGAGCTGGCGTTTCTATGATACAATTTATACAGAAAGGTATATGCAAACACCACAAGAAAATGCAAGCGGTTATGATGATAACTCACCAATTAATCATGTGGAAAAACTAAAAGGAGATTATCTGTTAATTCATGGTACAGGTGATGACAATGTACATGTGCAAAATACCATGCGAATGATTGATGCTTTAATCGCTGCCAACAAACAATTCGATTGGATGATTTATCCAGATAAAAATCATGGAATTTATGGAGGTTATACACGTTTGCACTTGTATACTAAAATGACCAATTTCATAGAAAATACCTTATTAAACAAACAATAAACTACATATTACACATTCACTAACCCAAACTATTTAATATAATGACAAACTCAGTTAAGCAAGCTCATCAAAAAGAGCTATTTGGACATCCAGTAGGACTGTATGTACTTTTCTTCACAGAAATGTGGGAGCGTTTTTCATACTATGGTATGCGCGCAATCTTGGTATTATATCTTGTTGCAGAAACACAAGGTGACAATGCAGGATTAGGCTGGACAAATGGAGAAGCATTATCTCTTTATGGTACTTATACAATGTTAGTATACGTAATGTCTATTCCAGGAGGATGGATTGCAGATAAGTTCTTAGGGCAAAAAAAATCGGTACTTTACGGTGGAATATTGCTAGTGGCAGGTCACAGTATTTTAGCGATAGAAGAGTTATGGGCATTTTATACAGGTTTAGGATTAATCATTGCTGGAGTGGGAATGTTGAAGCCTAACATTTCAACAATGGTCGGCGGATTATACAAACAAGGTGATATTCGTCGTGACAAAGGATTTACGATTTTCTATATAGGAATTAATGTTGGTGCCTTCTTGTCAAGTTTGATAGTAGGATATGTTGGAGAAGTTCATGGATGGCATTATGGTTTCGGATTAGCCGGAATCGGAATGGCGTTAGGATTATTACAATATTTATTAGGACAAAAACACCTAAAACATGTTGGAAACTTCTTGGGAACTTCTGAAAACGAAATGGAAAAAGAGGCAATGAGCAAACCTTTGACAAAAATTGAAAAAGACCGAATCATTGTTTTATTCATATCATTCTTGTTAGTAATTGTTTTCTGGGGAGCTTTTGAACAAGCTGGTGGGTTAATGAATATCTATGCGGCAGAAAAAACAAATAGAATGTTATTTGGATGGGAAGTGCCTGCTTCTTGGTTTCAATCACTCAATGCAATGTTTATTATATTCTTAGGAACATTGGTAGCAGGGTATTGGGCGGTTAGAAAACTCAAAGGAAAAGTATCTACCTCATTATTTAAAATGATTATTGGTTTAATTATTATGGGTACTGGATTCTTTTTTATGACAGCAGCAGCAGCAGAATATAACGCTAATGGACCTGTAGTAGGAAATGTTGGTGGTTCAGCAATGTATTGGTTGGTATTGGCTTACTTGTTCCATACAATAGGAGAGTTATGTATTTCACCTGTGGCATTATCTTATATTACAAAACTTGCACCATTAAAATACGCTTCATTAATGATGGGAGTATATTTTGCAATGACAGGTTTTGGAAACAAGTTAGCAGGATTATTAGGAGAAGCTTCTGAAAGCTTAGGTGAGTACACTATTTTTACTGGAATCGCTGTATTTTGTGTAGTATTTGGCTTGTTAGTTATGGTCTTTAGAAAAAAGTTGGAGTCACTGACACATGGAGCAGAAGACAATGAAAGAGCTATTGAAGATGATCTTACTGAAGGATTTGAACTAGGAGATCCTGAGATTAACTAACATTCTTGAATCAAAATAGTATATTATCATGAATACAGATATAGAAAATTTATTTAAGGATAAAGTTATTGGGCATCCTGCAGGATTATTTGTCATCTTCTTTACAGAAATGTGGGAGCGTTTCTCGTTTTACGGAATGCGAATTTTATTGGTTATATTTTTAACAGCACCATTATTTGGTGTAGATCACCCAGGTTGGGATTGGCCAAGAGAAAATGCATTAGCCTTGATAGGAACTTATGGATCTTTATTGTATTTAACACCAATTCTTGGCGGTTGGATTGCAGATAAAATTACTGGGTATCGTATAGCAGTCGTTATAGGGTGTTTTATTATGATGTTAGGACATGCGGCTATGGTTTTTGAAACGCCTTGGTCTTTGTATTTAGGATTAGCGTTATTAATCATAGGGACAGGTTTCTTTAAGCCAAATATGACTTCTATGATTTCTGAGATGTATAAAGGCAAAGAATCTAAAAAAGATGGTGCCTATACGATTTATTATATGGGTGTTAATGCAGGTGCGTTTTTTGGAATGATGCTTTGTGGGTACTTAGCAGAAAATCTTGGATGGAGCTATGGTTTTGGATTAGCAGGAATCTTTATGCTGTTAGGTTTAATTCAGTTTTGGTTGGCTAAAGACTTATTTGGTTCTATAGGAGCAAAACCTTCTGAAACATATGAGGTTGAACTGCCTCAGAATATTAATGAAGAAAGCCCAGTAGAAATACAAAAAGAAGTTGTGGAAAAATTGAATCCATTTACAACCTTAGATAAGGTATTAATGGCAATAGCAGCTTTGTGTGGTTTACTTTATTTATTTAATGATCCAATGTCAAAAATTGGAAATATAAACATATTAAATTATGAATTATTAGGGTTAAATGGATCCTATGCGACTGTGTTGATTGGGTTAGCAATTTTTCTATATTTAATTATATCTAGAACGGCTCGTTATTCTAAAATAGTCCGAGATAAACTTATAGCAGTTGCTGTTTTCGGATTGTTTACGGTGGTTTTCTTTGCTGCATTTGAGCAAGCTCTAGGATCTATGACATTATTTGCTAGAGATTATACTCAACGAGCATTGACGGGGAATTCAGCCTTAATATTTAAAATTGTAGATTTGGTTTTAACAGTAGTTCCATTAGCTATCATTACATGGGTTTTATATTTACTGTTTAAAAAAACGTATTCAAAAATTCCATATTCCAATATTATATTAGCGATCTCGTTTGCCTTTTTATGGTATATAGTTTTTTATAAAATCAATAATGAGTTTAGCAAGGAAACTACAGAAGTAGGAGCTACTTGGTTTGGAATATTGAATTCATTCTTTATTATTACACTTGCTCCATTATTTTCAAAATGGTGGGAGAGTGACTATAATCCTAGTGCAGCAATGAAATACGGTATAGGTCTCGTATTACTTGGTGCTGGATTCGGAATTCTAGTATTTGGAACTTTAGGTATTCCGCAGGGAGCAAAATCTGCGTCTGTGAGTATGATATTTTTAATACTAGCATACCTTTTTCATACCATGGGAGAATTGTGTATTTCGCCTGTGGGACTGTCTTATTTGAGTAAATTAGTTCCAGGACGAATGATAGGTTTTATGTTTGGTATTTGGTATTTAGCTATTGCAATAGGACAGAAAGCTGCAGGAACGTTGGGAGGAATGATTGATAAAATTACTGAGCAATATTCTTTGAGTACATTTTTCTTAATATTTACATTGTTCCCGATAGCAATCGGTTTGATTTCAATGATTTTAAACAGTGTCTTAAAGAAACTCATGCATGGCGTAAAATAAATTTACCTATCAAAGGTATATACAAAGCGTTTCTATTTGGAAACGCTTTTTTAATGCTGTACATTTATAACAATATAGATTCGTAAACTAGGCATAATGTTTGCGACAAAGTATGTATAAAATGAATAATATGAAAAACGTAATAGTATTGGTGAGTCTATTTTTAACAGGTCTTATTAGTGTGCATGCACAAGAAAAGATTAATTGGATTAGTGTAGAAAAGGCTCAAGAACTTATAAAGAAAGAACCGCGAAAAGTGATTATGGATGTGTATACCACTTGGTGTGGTCCATGTAAAGCACTTGATAAAAATACATTCGGAAATCCTGATGTAGCAAAATATATTAATGAGAATTATTATGCTGTGAAGTTTAATGCAGAAAGTGATATTGATGTCACTTACAAAGGCCAAACGTATACGAATCCTAACTATGATCCGAATAGAAAAGGAAAAAGAAATGCACAACACTTGTTTGCTCAATTTTTAAGAGTTCGTGCATATCCAACTATGGTTTTCTTTGATAGTGATTTCAATGTAATTGCTCCGATTTCGGGATATTTGTTACCAAAACAGCTAGAAATCTATTTGAAACTTTTCAAAAATGATACCTATAAAGAAATTAACACAAAAGAAGATTGGGAGAAATATCAAAAAGAATTTGTAAATGAGTTTAAAAGCTAAGTTTACTTTTTCAAAGAAATAGAAAAGAATCCTTTTTCTCCTGTATAGTGAAAAGGGATTTTTTGTTTTTGAGTAGTCGCTTGCCAACGATTGATATAACTTTTATAATTGCTTCCATCTGCAATAATCTGTTTAGGTTTCAAATCTTTAATAAGACGGTTTAAATTTATTTTGGGAGAATTGGTCAGTATAACATAACTAGGATTTAAGTTTGGTATTTTATAAATACCCAAACTATCAACTCGTAATACATGCGAACCGTTTATTTTATATACATTTTGCAATGAACTGATTGTTAAATGTGATACAATTTCTTGATTTTGTAAGCGTTGCATTGTGTAATTTCTGGCGAAAGCCAAACTATCTAAGGAATGATATACTGCTAATGAAGTTCCTTTTTGTATTGCCATGATAGAGGCTTTATTTTGATGAAATATAGAAAAAGAATCTTTAGTAGCATATAATTGAAAGCGATTGTAAAACCATAATCCTTGACAAATCAGTACGCTATACAGCACGACTTTTATATGTCTTTTTTTGGGGAAATGCAAATAATAAGTAATGGCAATCAGTACAATGTATGAGCCAAAAAGCTGGCATAAATGCATTGGAATATCTTGCAAAACAAATTGATCGTGTGAAGCTACCCATGAAACGAACGAATTCATCTGCTGAATAATCCATACATATGAGTCTGCTAAAAAAATAGGCAACATCTCTGCGGAAGCAAGCAAAATAATTATAATTCCAAAAATTAAAACGAAGCCAAGTATAGGAATGATGGTCAAATTAGTCACAAAAAACAATCCAGGGAATTGATGAAAATAATACAGGCTCAAAGGCAAAACGCCCAATTGTGCTGATAAACTTACCGTAAGCAAATTCCAAAAAGATATTGGTATTAGCGATTTAGGGTTCCATAATTTTTTCCAAAGAGGTTGTAAGCATACAATTGCAAACACAGCAGTATAGCTTAATTGAAATCCGATATCAAATAAAAAATGTGGCTTAAAAAGTAGTAAGAAAAACATTGACACTATAAGTACTTGTAAAGTATCTGTTTGGCGTTTGAAATGAGTGGCAATAACTAGCGCAGTAAACATTGTAACAGCTCTAACAACAGAAGCTGATGCGCCCGAAATAAAAGCAAAACCCCATAAAATGAGAAGTATAAGAAAAAGTTTGAAATTTTTTCCATGTTTTAATCGTTGTAATGGAGTTAAAATAAACTGTAGTATCATTACTAAAATTCCAATATGTAAGCCTGAAATTGCTAAAATGTGAATAGCTCCTGCATTTACATAATTGGTTTGTAATTCTTTAGAAATGTCTTGTCGTTGTCCAAGAATAAGAGCTTCAAGAACAGCAAGCTCATCTGCGCTAAAACCATAATGAATCAGTTGATTGTGAATATAAGTTCGTAAACGATAAGCGAAACCATAAGCAGATGAAACAGGTGTTTTGGAAACTATATAATCAGAAGATTGCAATTGTAATTGATGATAAATATAACGATCGTTTAAATACATCTTATAGTCAAAAGAACTAGGATTTAACGCTTTACGTATTATTTCAGGATTATGATTTGTGTATACTACATCATCTACAGCTAGAGGTGTTGCTAATGAATCTTTTTGAACCAACAACAATAACTTGCCAGAAACAGTAACATCATTCCCTTTGATAACCTTAGCATAATAGCGATTATAGTAATTGTTGGGTTTCAGTACTTCACGAACTTGCACTTGTATATTTTTGATGGTATTGAGATGACTGAAATGTGAGTGATGGAGCCTTTCATTGTGGAAATTTTCAATAACAATACCTAAACTTGTCATGGTAAGTAATGCAAACATTCCAAAATAAATAGTTTGTATGAATTGTTTGCGAGCAATCCAAAAACATATAGTCATTAATAGCGATAGTGTGCCAAAAACAAACAGACTAAACTTTATAGAAATAGAAAAATAATACCCAAGTAAAATCCCAAAAATTAGTGAAATAGTTAGTTTGGTAATTGTAAAATGAAGCCATTTCATAAACTGTAACTAAATTAAAATCAGCATAAAATAGCGAATCTAATTCAGCAAGTCCTTGATAAATGTACGAACAACAAAATTTGTTCGTAAGCGTTCAAAATTTTTAAAAATAGAGGGATAGACTAATTATAAAATGCGTCTAGCTTCCGTAAAAGCATTTTTCCAATAGCGCTCGCTCAGTGAGGAAATCAATACGCCTTTAGAAGTTGTGGCGTGAATGAACTTAATAGAACCTTGGCTATTTTCAATAACTAAGCCCACGTGATTAATACGTTTTCTATTTTTGTTCGTTTGAAAAAACAATAAATCTCCTTTCTGTACAGCACTCAACTTAATACGTTTTCCTTTAGTAGCTTGTTGATAGGAAACTCTTGGGAGTTCAATATGATGTGCTCTAAAAGCAGTATAAGTAAGTCCTGAGCAGTCCATTCCTTTTCTGTTAGTCCCGCCAAACTTATATCGAGTACCTTGGTATGCCAAAGCGGTTTCTACAATTGCATTGGCTTTGTTGAATGGTTTTGTAGAAGAAGAATGAACACGAACAGTTTTGGTTTTTGTCCTTTTGGAAGATGAAGAAACTTTTTTACTACTTCCACAAGAGAATATAAAAAAAGAAAGGAGCAACAGTAAAAATTTACGAATCATATACAATGCTTTTCCGCTAAAGTAACAAAATATAAACTCTCTTAATATAAAAGCAATCCAAAATCATACAATCTTAGATAGCTTTTTTACGTTACAACAGATTCTTAAAATGTAAACGAACAACCACAAACACTCATTTTTTCCTGAAACTACTGTTCGCCAATTGCCGTCAAATTCTCCCATGATTTTAAAGGGTTGATAGATTAATAATCTGATATTACAAATCTCAAAAACAACATGAAAACTTATAACAGAAGTAATTTGTGTATTTAAAAATGGGTGTTAGTTCCTTTGTAAATACTTGTGAATTAAATAATTGTGTTTGAAGTTTATTTTTTGAGTGAATTCACAATCAAGTTAGCAACGTTAGCACTTGCTCCTTTGCCTCCTAATTTTTGCTCTAAATCAAAGTAATTTGCAAAAAGTTGAGTTCGATGAGTATCTTCTAAAATCTTATGGAGTTCTTTTTGAAGTCGTTTGGTATTAAAATCGTGTTGAATCAATTCAGTCACAACTTCTTTTTCCATAATCAAATTCACCAGAGAAATATACTCAATGTGTTTTACCAAACGTTTGCCAATTTCGTATTCTATCCAACTGCCTTTGTAACAAACTACTTCAGGAACTTTAAAAACGGCTGTTTCTAATGTAGCAGTTCCAGAGGTAACTAACGCCGCAGTAGCTACAGATAAGAGGTCGTATGTACGATTGCTTACAAAATGAACTGCTGCTTTTTGGGTAAACGATTCATAAAAAGAGCGTTCTTGACTTGGAGCTCCAGCAATTACAAATTGATAATTAGGAAAAGCTTCTACAACAGAAAGCATAACAGAAAGCATTTTCGTAATTTCTTGTTTTCTACTTCCTGGAAGTAGTGCTATAATTGGACGTTGATCCATTCCAAACTCCTTCCTGAACTTATCTCCGTCGGTAGGTTCTCTGTCTGCGATGGCATCAAGCAATGGATGTCCCACAAAATGCACAGGATACGCATGTTTTTTTTCATAAAACTCTTTTTCAAAAGGTAAAATGACATACATTTCATCTACATCGCGTTTAATGGCTTTTATTCTGCCTTCTTTCCACGCCCAAATTTGTGGAGAAATATAATAATGAGTTGGAATTTCTTGTTGTTTAGCCCATTTGGCTATGCGCAAATTAAAACCTGGATAATCAATAAAAATCAGTACATCAGGTTGGTAGTTTGCGATATCTTCCTTACAAAGTGAAATATTTCGCAAAATAGTTCGAAGATTCATCAATACTTTAATGAATCCCATAAAAGCAAGGTCTTTGTAATGCTTGACCAAAGTACCACCAACCGCTTGCATCAAATCTCCGCCCCAAAACCTAAAATCGGCATCAGGGTCAAGATTTGCTATAGCTTTCATTAAATTGGAACCATGCAAATCACCAGAAGCTTCTCCAGCAATGATGTAGTACTTCATAATTATACGTTCAATAATTTATGTGCTAATACCAAAACAGCAGTAATGATTGTAATAATCAAGACACCTTTAGCACGTTTTTCTTTGTTAAAATTTAAAAAACCAAAAAAGGCAACAAAATTTAATGCTGCTCCATATACTACAACAGAGCTTATTTCGCTTGAGCTTACGGCAAAGTCCCAAACAGCTCCTAAACTTGCATTTCGTTGAAAAGAAACATACAATAAATACAAAAAAGTACCTATGATGGTAGTACACAATCCAACTACAATACCTGTAATTACTTCTTTATTCTTCATTAAATCCTAGGCTATTAAGTTTTTGAATTGCGTGATGTGCTGTTAAGTCAAACATTACAGGAACTAAGGAAACATATCCGTTTGCCAATGCCCATTCGTCAGTGTCTTCTCCTTTATCTTCATTCACAAATTTCCCAGATAACCAATAATATTGCTTTCCATGCGGATTGGTACGTTTGTCAAAATCTTCCTGCCAATATGCTTTTGCTTGTCTGCAAATACGAATTCCTTTAATGTCTTTCTCTTTTAGCTTTGGGAAATTTACATTTAAAACAACACCTTCAGGCAAGCCGTGCTCTAGTACCTTTTTAGTAATTTTCTTTACATATCCTTTAGTGGCTTCAAAATCGGCTTCCCAGTCATAATCTAATAATGAAAAACCTATCGCTGGAATTCCTTCAATTCCTGCTTCAACAGCAGCACTCATAGTACCAGAATAGATTACATTGATAGAAGAGTTAGAGCCGTGATTGACTCCTGAAACACAAATATCAGGTTTGCGGTTTAAAATTTCATTTACAGCTAGTTTTACACAATCTACGGGTGTTCCGGAACTAGAATATTCTATTTGTGGACCTTCATCAATTGTAATAGCTGTGCAATAAATAGTTGAGTTTGCTGTGATGGCGTGCCCCATTCCACTTTGCGGGCTGTCTGGAGCTACAACAATCACGTCTCCTAATTCATTCATTACATCAATCAATGCCCGCAAGCCGGGAGCAGTAATTCCATCATCGTTGGTAACTAAAATTAGTGGTTTCTCGCTCATAAAAAAGTAATTCGTTTTGATATTGCTAAAGTACATAATTTACTCGTGACATGCATAGCATTTTATCTTTAACAAAAAATTAGTACGATTGTTAAATAATGGCATAGTTTTTTCTTTATTTTAGTAAAAAATTAGAAAAATTAGCCCTAAAGATGATAATCTTTTCCTAATGATGATTGTCAATATTCAAGCTAATTGTTGAGAATGAAAAAAAATAAATGTGTGAAAATTCGAGCTTTTATGAAAAGGAATAGAATATTTTTAGTGATACTATTGGTCTTTGCAATGGTATCTTGTGGTTTTGCTAAAAAAACATTTGATGATCCCGAGAAAGATAAAACATTAGTAGACCTAATTTCTTATGTATTGGGAAGATGGCATTTCGATCCGCAAGATATTAATGATGATTTCTCTGAAAATGTATACAACGACTTTATGGAAGCCGTTGATCCGATGAAGCGCTACTTTTTGGCCTCAGATGTTGAAGAGTTTAGTCAATATAAACACAAAATAGACGACGAAATAAGAGAGCCTGGAGTACAATTTTTTAGCTTGGTATATGATCGTTTGGTAAAGCGTATGGAGGAAGCAAAAGTATATCAAGAAGAAATCTTAGCCTCTCCGTTCGACTTCACTGTGAATGAAACCATTAACCGAGATTACGAGAAAATGACATTTGCCAAAGATGTTAGCGAGCTAAAAGAGCGTTGGAGAAAAGAATTGAAGTTTTCTACTTTGGCGAACTACGATATCAAACTTGAAGTACAAGAAAACAAGAAAAAAGAAGATGCTGCTTACGAAATCAAAGATGATGAAACATTAGAAAAAGAAGCTCGTAAATCTACAGCAAAAACTTATGTAGAATTCTTCGACCTTATGGATGACCTTGAGCGAAAAGATTGGTTTAGCATTTATATAAATACTATCGTTGAAGAATTTGATCCGCATACCTCATATTTGGCGCCTCAAGATAAAGATCGTTTTGATATGAGTATGTCGGGAACATTAGAAGGAATCGGAGCTCGTTTGCAAAAGCGTACGGAAGGAGCAAAGATTTTTGAAGTCATCTCAGGAGGACCTGCATGGAGAAGTAAAAAAATAGAAGCAGGAGATGTTATCCTTAAAGTAGCTCAAGAAGGAGAAGAGCCGGTAGATATTGTAGGAATGCGTTTGGATGATGCAGTAAAGCTTATCAAAGGACCTAAAGGGACTAAAGTTACCTTAACCATCAAAAAAGTAGATGGCTCTATTGAAGTAATTACAATCAAAAGAGATCTTGTTGAAATTGAAGAAACCTATGCAAAGTCAGCTGTAGTTAAAAAAGGAAAACGCACATTCGGAATTATCAATTTGCCTAAATTTTATGTAAATTTTGAAGATTATAATAAGCGAAATGCTGCAAGTGATGTAAAGCAAGAGTTAGAACGTTTAAAAGAACAAGGAATGGAAGGTTTGGTACTAGATCTTCGTAATAACGGTGGTGGTTCTTTGAAAACAGTAGTAGACATGGCAGGGTTTTTTATAAAAGATGGGCCAATCGTTCAAGTAAAAAGCTCTGTAGATGGTAAGGAAATCTTAAATGATGAAGATAGTCGTATTCAGTGGGATGGCCCTTTAGTAATTTTAGTAAATGAACTTTCTGCTTCTGCTTCAGAAATCTTAGCTGCAGCATTGCAAGATTATAAAAGAGCAATTGTAATAGGAAGTAAACAAACTTATGGAAAAGGAACTGTTCAAAATATTGTAGATTTAAATAGATTTGTGCGTGGTGGAGACGGAAACGTAGGAGCTCTGAAACTAACAACTCAAAAGTTTTACAGAATTAATGGAGGATCCACACAATTAGAAGGTGTAAAAAGTGATGTAGTGGTGGTTGATAAATACAGTTTTATTGACGTTGGTGAAAAAGATCAAGAAAACCCATTACCTTGGGATCGCATTGACGCTGCTGATTATGACCTTTGGGATGGGTATATAGATTATGAAGAAACAATCAAGAGAAGTAAACAGCGTATGGCAAACAATGCGCAACTGAAGCTGATTGAAGAAAATGCAAAGTGGATTAAAAATCGTAGAGATGACAATGAGTATCCTCTCAATTATGCAGCTTACAAAAAAGAGTCAGATGCAGATGAAGAATATGCAAAACGATTTAAGGCCATAGCAGATTATGATACAAAACTTACGTTTACTTCGTTGCCTTATGAAGAATTATTAATGAAAAAAGATTCTTCCCTACAAAGTAAACGACAAGCATGGCATGAAGATTTAGCCAAAGATGTATATGTAGAAGAGGCAATCAATGTGCTAGGAGATATTCAGATCAACAATATCAAAAAGAAAAAAAGATCTGTTGTAAGAGGATAATTTAAAAGATATTAATGAGTCAACACTCAAATTCATTAACAGCTTTAGCGCTCCAGAAATTCAAAAAGAATTTTTGGGGCGTTTTGAGTTTTGGCTTTATTGTAATTTGTGCTTTTTTAGTTGTCTTTGCATATGTGTTTGCTCCAGATGATACACAAAATGCAAACCAAATGCATGTGTCTATCCACTCAAAAAAGCCTGGATTTATTGTGCAAATGCTTACAATTCCTTCCAAAGAAAAAAAAGAAGAATCTTTAGTAAAGACTATATTTTTTGGAAAAAAAAATACCGAAACAGAAATTCCCTTAACAAGTTATCGTACTGAAAACAATCAACTGTTTATTACAGAATATACAGATGGAACTATTGAAGGTGTGGAAAAGGAAATTCTGTTAAATGATTTTCCTGATAATATGAGTGTGCAACAAGTAACATCTCAATATATTAAATCAAAAACTTTTTATTTAGGAACAGATAAATACGGACGTGACGTATTAAGCAGAATGCTCATCGGGATGCGTATTTCGTTTTCTATTGGGTTTGTGGCTGTATTTATCTCATTACTTATTGGTATAACATTAGGAGCGTTGGCAGGATACTTTGAAGGTAAAGTTGATGCAATTATTATGTGGTTTATTAATGTTACATGGTCCATTCCTACATTACTACTAGTTATTGCTATTACCCTAACTCTAGGAAAAGGTTTTTGGCAAGTATTCGTAGCAGTAGGACTTACTATGTGGGTTGAAGTAGCAAGGATTGTGCGTGGGCAGGTATTAAGTGTGAAGCAAATGCAATATGTTACTGCTGCACGTGCCTTAGGATATCATGATTATAGAATCATTACCAAACATATATTGCCTAATATTATGGCTCCAGTTATAGTAATTTCGGCGGCAAACTTTGCTGCGGCAATTCTTATAGAGAGCGGGCTGAGTTTTTTAGGTATAGGAGCACAACCACCTATGCCAAGCTGGGGCGCAATGATTAAAGATCACTATAGTTATATTATTCTTGGAAAACCATATTTGGCTATCATTCCTGGAATAGCTATAATGAGTTTAGTAATGGCGTTCATGCTAGTTGGAAATGCTTTACGTGATGCTTTGGATGTAAAAAGTTAAAGATGTTAATTTGCATATGTGAAAAACACCTTGTTAGAAAATTATACATAAACATATTCCTATAAAATACATAAAAAAATACTCTTGAAACGAAACAAAATATATCCGTTACTAGTCCTGTTAATTGGTGCAGCTTTTTTGATATACGAACAATGTGAAAATAAACAACAAACACGTACATACAACCCTAATGATGAAATTCACGGAACAAAAAAGCAAACGACCAATAGCAAACCCAAAAAGCTGACAAATGAATTTTATTTACCAAGTTCAACTACAGGGCAAATTGTTCATCATGAAGGATATTCATTATCTTATCATGAAGCTTTTGAGCAAGCCGAATGGGTAGCATATGAATTGAAAAAGAACCAAGTAGTATATACCGACTACAAACGCCCGTATTTTGAACAGGATGAAGCTATCAAAACTAAGTCAGCACATTGGCGTAATTATAAAGAATCTGGATATGATCGAGGGCATTTGTGTCCAGCGGCTGATAGAAAGTATACCAAAACAGCCTTTACAGAAACGTTTTTAACTAGTAATATTTCTCCACAAGAACATGAGTTTAATTCGGGCATTTGGAATCGATTAGAACAAAAGGTGCGCTATTGGGCAAAAAAATACGACGGTGTATATGTGGTTACTGGAGGAATATTAGAAAAAAACCTTAAAAGAATTGGACACGAAGATGTCGCAGTGCCTAATTATTTTTATAAAATATTGTTGGACAATACAGAAGGAAACACTAAAATGATTGCTTTCTTACTGCCGCATCAAGACTCAAATAAACCTTTATATGAATATGTTGTTTCAGTTGATGAAATAGAACAACGAACAGGAATTGACTTCTTTCCAGAACTAGAAGATGCCAAAGAAAACAAATTAGAAGCTATGACTACTTATAAACAATGGAGCTTTCGATAGAATATTCAGCTATTTTATATAGAATTTAATATGTAAGGCGAGCTCTTGTGTGACTAATTAAAGTCTTCTTTTTTAAACTATATAAAATAGTAATTAAAAAGAAAGCGACCTAGAAGCCGCTTTCTTAACTTTGCAGTTTTAATCGTTATTTATTGTAACTGTACGTATGGTAGTAGGACAATCACAAATTGATTCATAATGCGTTCCTCCTCCTTTAATAGTAACTGAGGTTTTTGCGTTTGAAATTGTTTTCTTGTTGAGCTTTAAGGATGTAAGATTTCTTTTTTTCATGACAAAAAGTTTAAAAGTTAATACATACTAAAGTATAAAATGAAATCGCAAATCATTTACGGGAAACCCGTAATTAACTATAAAGCAGCTTGAATAAAAGTAAGTTGTCAAATAAAACTTAATATACATCAAACCTATAAGAAGTCGCTTGTTTAAAAAACATTTCACACAAAACAAGGTGCATTGCTTAAAAACAATACACCTTTTAAAAAATTGAAAGTAGTTTGGGTGATATATGCTAAGATGTTGATTCTTCTTGTTGTATTTCCAAAATCATATCTTGAATAAATAGAGGCAAATCTTTCACCTCATACGATTTTGGAAAGAAATAATGATTTAAAATACTTGCAGGTGTATAATGCACATCATTTACATCACACCACTCTTTATGTGTCTTTAGAGTTTCTTGAGCATTGGTATTTTCTGGTTTTCCAAATTTTTGCTGCCACTCATCAATACTTCTATTGGCATACCATTCTTTAAGCGCTTGATATGATTTCTGCGGATCGATTCCATATAAATCGATTAATCGAGAAGCAATTTGGTTGCTGGTATGTTCAACACTTGGAGGAACGTTAAATATAAACTCTAAGCTGATATCATTTCCATAAGTTTGCATTAACTTGTCATATGCTTCAAAAGCAGCTGTGCAATAGCCGCATAACGGATTGGTAACGCCTTGTAATTTAATAACTCCATTAGGATTTCCAAAAGTAATACGAAGTGGCTGCGGAATTACTTCTGTATTTTGAACTCCTTGTTCACGTAACATAGTTTTAAAAAGTTCAGGGTTTCTTTTGAACTTCAAG
Organism: Kordia zhangzhouensis; assembly: GCF_001005305.1. Lineage (GTDB taxonomy): Bacteria > Bacteroidota > Bacteroidia > Flavobacteriales > Flavobacteriaceae > Kordia > Kordia zhangzhouensis. The sequence continues at coordinate 65,147 of NZ_LBMH01000001.1, read as the reverse complement.
AAATCTGTTTCGGTAGAGGCAAGTTTTTCATGACTTTCCCAATATGATTTACAATACATCCAACCAATATATAGTAGGGCAAATACGCTTACAAGTTTGGCTATGTAATACCAATCCAATACCCAAATAAAGCTAAATGTAGCGGCTAGTAAAGCTGTTTTTAAGAGTAAGATTCCGGCAATGAGCAAGCATAATGCACACCATTTTTTTAATACTATGCCTTGGCGGTATAATGCATATATGACAATTGGAATTCCTGCAATAGATAAGGCTAGCAAGGTACTTTGATGAAACCCAACAGCTGATAAGGTTAAAAATAATCCTGCAAAGAAAACAAAGGAAGCATCGCTCAAGGAAATAAGTCCAAAAAGTTTATTTCCCTCAGTATTTATCACTTCGCTACAAGTACTATTTTTAGAAATAGCACCGCAAACTTTGGCAACGGCTTTGCTCTTTATTCCTAAATCTTCCCGAATAATTAAAATACTAATATACAATCCGACAAGTGTTAAAGATGTATAAAGTAAATAAGGAAAACTAAAGTTAATCATTACATTGATAGAAGCAATCGCAGCAATGATAAAATAGGGAAGTGCAGATTGTATAGATTTTGCATTAACAGTTTTTTCAAGCTCTTCTACGGCAACAATTGTTCCTGTCCAGCGTTCAGCAAAAACTGTTTCGGTTACTTTTTCTTTCTTCTCTTCTGCATCTGTGAGTAGTATTGTGCCCTTTCTTTTCTCAACCAAAACGACTTCTTCTCCACGTTCATTCTTAATAAGGGCCAAAAAACAATCAGGCATTTGTGAAAGCGCATCTTTAGGCACGTTGGCTGCTAGATTATCAATCTCAAAATAATCGAGGGTATCGGTAATTGATTTTAAACTTGGATATTCTGGATGCGATAACAGTTGTAAATTCAACAGTTCGCGATCAATATGTAAGTAACTATTGTTGGTAAGTAAGTTGAGTATAATATGTTCCATCTAATTCATTTTAATTTTGGTAGGGGGAAATTAAAATTTAAAAATTGTCTAGCTAAAGATAGAAAGTATTTTTAAAGTATACTGTAACGCTTTCTTTTTTTAGAAATAAGCTATGTTCAATTTATAAAATGAAGCATGTGTGATAAAAAAGCGAACTTTAGTTCGCTTTCAAGTCATACGTTTTCAAGGATTTATTAAGCACAAGGTGAGTCGTGCGATAAAGCACAAAGTGGTGCGTGCCATTCGCCTCCACAATTAAGACATTCTTGTTCTGTTCTTGGCCAAGCTCCTCCCGTAATGTTTCGTTGTTCTTTTTTTCCTAATACAGCCCCTAATTTTGAAATTCTTTGTAACATGAGTACATAATTTTGGTTAAACGATTACAGTAAGATAGCAAAGCTTTGTAAGAAAAAATTACGGTAATTCCGTACTTAACATTTTTGTAACGAATTTTAGAAGCTGCAGAGATAAAAAAGAAATATTACCATTCATTAATTCGATTTGCATCAAGTTTGATGAATATGAATAGTAAAATAGTGAATCCCCAAAGTCCAGAACCACCATAGCTAAAGAATGGCAGTGGGATTCCTACAGTCGGAAATAAACCGATTACCATTCCAATATTGATTGCAAAGTGAAAGAATAGGATAGCGGCGACACTATACCCATAGACTCGGCTAAATTTATTTTTTTGTTGCTCGGCTCGATGAAGTATCCGTAAAAGTAATGCGACAAATAAGAAAATAACCATTGAGCTTCCTAAAAAGCCCCATTCTTCACCAACTGTAGTAAAAATATAATCGGTGTCTTGTTCAGGGACAAAATCTCCTTTGGTACGTGTTCCTTGTAACCAACCTTTTCCCCAAAAACCACCAGAACCAATAGCAATTTGTGATTGATTGGTGTTGAACCCAAAGGTTTTTCTAATTTTCTCTAATTTGTCAGGGTCTTTTTCTAAACCTAAAACCAACGTAAATCGATCGCGATGATGTTGTTGAAATACATTGTAAAAAATATAATTGACTGCTAAAATAAAACTTATTGCAGCTACCAAAGAAGTAAGTGCTAAGGTTGTTTTTCTATGCCGTTTCAGTTCTTTTTTAAAGACATAAAAAATACAGATGAGTCCAAGTATAACTGTTCCTATGATGGTATAAATATAGCCTACCTTTAGTGTGATAATAAATAGTAAAATAAGAAGAAATCCTATCCATAAATAAATGGCAGGCAATCCTTCGCGATATAATACAAAAAAGAATGCCATATAGACCATTGCACTTCCAGCATCAGGCTGTAGCATAATCAACAAGGGAGGAGTTAAAATAATAGCAAAAGCTATGAGTTGATGTTTGAAATAATTAATATTGGTTTGGATATCACTCAAATACTTTGCTAAGGCTAAAACCGTGGCTGATTTAGCAAATTCAGAAGGTTGCAACGTAAAGCTGCCAATAGCGTACCAGGAAGTAGCACCGTTTATGTTTTTTCCCAGCACCATTAAACCCAATAAGCTTATCAAGGAAACTATATAAATAATACTTGAAAACCGTTCATAGAATTTTGCTTCTATTGACAGGATGAGAATAATGAGCATGATGCTTGAACCAATAAAAAAGAGCTGTTTTCCGTATAATTGGCTCATATCAAGAATACTTGTAGGTTCTTCGGTAACAGATGCAGAGTAAATATTAATCCAACCTATTCCTACCAATAAGAAATATAGTAGTATGGAAAACCAATCAATTTTTTTTACAAATTTTGCTTCTCTATTCATTAATGGTGAATGGTTTTCCGCTTAGTGGTTTTGCATATTCTTCCTCCAAACTCTTTTCTAGCACTAGTTTTTCCATGTCTTTCAGTGTAACTTCTCCTTTTAGATATAGCTCAATCATTAAGCTAGAAATCTTTCCAGCCCAACGCGCGCCATAATATCCATTTTCAACAAAAACCGCTATGGCTATCTTAGGATTGTCTTTAGGAGCAAAAGCAACAAAAATAGAATGGTCGGTTAACTGTGTTTTTTTACCATCAATAATAGTAAAGTTTTCAGCAGTTCCTGTTTTTCCGCAAATTTCAATGCCTGGCACATTTAAAAAACGGGCTGTTCCACCTTTTTCCATACTAAATACATCGTGCATCCCTTCAATAACAGGCTCAAAATGTTTTTTGGCTATCGTAGTATATTTAGGATCTGTAAAGTGTGGATCGTCTATGTCTTCTCCATCAATCTTTTTGATGATGTGTGGTGTGTAATAATGTCCTCTATTAGCAATTGTAGCGGTCATATTGGCTAATTGAATTGGAGTTAGCTCTACTTGACCTTGCCCAATGGCATTCGATATTGTATTCAATACATGCCAACGATCATGTTTAAAATACTGATCTGTATAATAGTCGCCAGTGGGAATTCTTCCTTTTCTTCCTGTTGAAAGGTCATTGTTAAAATAATCTCCTAAGCCAAAACTTTTAATATGATTGCTCCACACATTCATGCCTTCTCGAGGCGAATCGTATTTGCTTATAATTTGTCGGTAAGCATTTGCAAAATAAGCATTACAAGATTTTGCGACACCATTAATCACATTGCGCTTTCCGCTTCCACAGTGGCAGCCCATCTTTCGATTGCTTCTGCCGTAATAATATCCGTGATGGCAGGTGTATGTAGTTTGTGGAGTAATGACGCCTTCCTGTAGAGCGACTAAGGCATTCAAAGTTTTAAACGGAGAGCCTGGCGCATACTGTGCAAGTAATCCTCTATCGTATAATGGTCTATTGATTGAGTCGTAATGCAATTCGCTATAATTCTTTGATCGTTGGCGACCTACAAGCAAGTTAGGATTATAGCTAGGAGCTGATACTAAAGCTAAAATTTCTCCAGAGGAAGGCTCAATTGCAACAATTCCTCCACGTTTATTAATCATTAGTTTTTCTCCATATTCTTGAAGCTTGCTATCTATTGTAATTTGAATATCTTTTCCATTGACAGGAAGTGTGTCATGAATTCCGTTTTCAAAAGGGCCAATTACATTGTTGTGAATATCTTTTTGAATATATTTTACGCCTTTGATACCTCGAAGAACGTCTTCGTATGATTTTTCAATACCCGTTTTACCAATCAATTCTCCCGACTGGTAATATGGATTTTTTTGAAGGTCAGCATTGCTTACTTCTCCAATAGATCCTAATACATTTGCACCAACAGAAGTTTGGTAGTTACGAATAGAACGTTTTTGAATGTAGAATCCTTTAAAACGATGCATCTTTTCTTGTAGAAAAGCATATTCTTTTTTGGACATTTGAGGAACAAATACAGAAGGAATTCGCCAAGAGTATTTTTTTGCCTTTGTAAGGTTCTCTTCATATTCTTCAGGAGAAATATTTAAAAGTTTACAAAACTCCTCAATATCAAAATTTTCAACTTCTCGTGGCACAACCATAACGTCATATGAAGGTTGATTAGCAACTAATAATTCGCCATTGCGATCATAAACAAAACCACGTTCAGGATAGTCATACACAGTTTTGATAGCACTATCATTCAGGAAGTTAGTAGCTACCTTATTCTCATTGAACAATTGAAGGTAGGAAAGTCTTCCCGTGTAAATGATGCCAACAGAAACAACAACAAGGTATAACAATAGTTTCCTCATGAATTTTTTCGACTAAATAAAAATATTGATAATGTGGTAATTAGAATGGTAAAGATACTAAAGAATAGTGTATTTCTAAGGATGATAAGTATGTTTGAAATGTTAAAAATTTCTAATAAAAAGAAGAAAAAATGATGTATGAAGGTTAAAATGACAACATACACCATTCGTTGACCAAACGCTGTATTTTCAAGCTTTACAGATTGATGCTCGTAACTAATTCCAAAAGCAAACCTCAATACGAAAGGACGTATATAAGCAATGATAACACTAGCAAAAGCATGTGCGCCACCTGTGTCTGAAAACATGTCTACCGTAAGTCCTAATAAAAAAGCTAGGACTAAAAATAAACTACGATTTGCATTGAAAGGAAATAGCAATATGAAATATATATACACTAAAGGGTCTATATAACCCAAAAAATTGATATGATTGCATATCAATACTTGCGCCAAAACGGCGATGATAAATCGTACGCTATTCCAAAAAATTGTTGGACCCATTTGATTTAGTTATTCGGGGCTAATAAATTATCTATTTCTTCACGATGTAAATTTTCAATGACAAAAACGTGTTCTAAATTGGTCATGTCATTAAACAATTGGACGTTAATGTCGTATAAATTTTTAGAGGTATTCAATGTAAAATCTTTAATAGTGCCAATCATGATGCCTTTAGGAAATAGGGTAGAATTTCCACCAGTAATGATTGTGTCATTTTCTTTGAGTTGTACAATTTTTTCAATATCCTCTAATTGAACAATATTTGGATTATTTCCGTCCCAACTTAATGTTCCAAAGTGATTGGTATTTTTTAATTGCGCATTGATTTTCGAAATAGAGTTTAAAACACTTATGACTGTTGCGTGGCTACTACCCACTTCATCAACTACTCCTATAATACCGCTTGAGTTGATGACTCCCATATCGGTAGCAATACTATCTGAAGTTCCTATGTTAATTAACAGTACATTATTACGACGTGCGTAACTATTTTTGATAATCTTAGCACTTCTAAATAGATAATTTGTTGCGAATGAAGTACTGTCAATAAATGTAATAGCATCAATGCTATCTTTCCGATTGTGTAAAAGCATTTTCAAACGACGATTTTCTTCTACCAAACGTTTATTTTCAGATTCTAATGTAAAGTAAGAGGAAATACTATTCGTTTTTTCATAAATACCACCAGAAAGCCAATTGGCAGAGTTGATGAACTTACTTCGATGGTAGGAATGCGACTGAATCGTAAACGCAAGAGATATCAACAACAACAGCACGAAGAGAATAAAATTTCTATTCTTTCTTAGAAAATTAATGATCTGTTGCATGTATTCTTCCTATTCTTATTTAATCAATACGCTTTTAAATTTACTTAAGTTTTTCAAGGTTATTCCTGTACCTCGTACAACGGCTCTTAGAGGATCTTCGGCGATATATACAGGAAGATCGGTTTTTTGAGACAAGCGTTTGTCTAATCCGCGGAGCATAGATCCTCCACCAGCAAGATAAATTCCCGTATTATAAATATCGGCTGCCAATTCTGGAGGTGTTTGTGATAAGGTTTCCATCACGGCATCCTCAATACGTAAGATTGATTTGTCTAAAGCTTTGGCAACTTCACGATATGAAATTTGTACCTGTTTCGGCTTTCCAGTTAATAAGTCACGCCCTTGTACAGACATTTCTTCTGGCGGAACTTCCAAATCTTCGGTTGCGGCTCCAATTTGAATTTTAATTTTTTCAGCAGTGCGTTCTCCTACATATAAGTTGTGTTGTGTACGCATGTAGTATACGATATCGTTGGTAAACACGTCACCCGCTACTTTAACTGATTTATCACATACAATTCCACCTAAAGCAATCACGGCGATTTCGGTGGTTCCTCCACCAATATCAACAATCATGTTTCCTTTGGGTTGCATAATATCGACACCGATACCAATGGCTGCTGCCATTGGCTCGTGTATCAAATAAACTTCTTTTCCGTTAACACGCTCGGCAGATTCTTTTACCGCACGCATTTCTACTTCGGTAATTCCAGAAGGAATACAGATAACCATGCGAAGTGAAGGCGGAAATAATTTCTTTTTAAGCGCAGGGATATTTTTTATAAACAGACTAATCATCTTTTCAGATGCATCAAAATCAGCAATTACGCCATCTTTTAAGGGACGAATTGTTTTGATGTTTTCATGGGTTTTTCCTTGCATGCGTGCCGCTTCTTGCCCAACCGCTATAATCTTGTTGGATATGCGATCCCTGGCGACTATAGATGGACTATCAACAACCACTTTATCATTATGAATAATCAAGGTGTTTGCAGTTCCTAAATCTATCGCTATTTCCTCTGTTAAGAAATCAAAAAATCCCATCTGTTATGTCTGCTATTTATATATGTTTTGTAATTCGCTAATACTGAATTGCAAAAGTATAAAAAATTAATGTTTAAAATGTCTTGTGCCTGTAAATACCATTGCCATATTTTTTGCATTGCAATAGTCAATACTTAATTGATCTTTTATAGATCCTCCTGGTTGGATGACAGCCTTGATTCCAGCATTGTCTGCAATTTCTACACAATCTGGAAACGGAAAAAAAGCATCACTAGCCATCACAGCTCCATCAAGATCAAACTCAAAACTGTTTGCTTTTTCAATGGATTGTCGCAGCGCATCAACTCTACTCGTTTGCCCTGTACCACTTGCACACAACTGTTTGTTTTTTACAAGAACGATTGTATTCGATTTGGTATGCTTGCATATTTTAGAAGCAAATAGTAAATCCTCTAACTGCGCATTTGTAGGTTTATTGTTTGTAGGATATGTTAAATCTTCAAGACTGTCTGTTTTTGCATCTTTGTCTTGTACTAATACACCGTTCAAACATGTGCGAACTTGCGTTTCTGGCAAGGAAACTTCTTTTTGAATCAAGATGATTCGGTTCTTTTTTCCTTTGAGAATGTCTAGTGCATCATTGTCATACGAAGGTGCAATGACTACCTCACAGAAAAGCTTGTGAATTTCTTCTGCGGTCGCTTTGTCAATTTTCGTGTTGGCAATTAAGATGCCTCCAAAAGCAGATACAGGGTCACCTGCTAGCGCATCTACATATGCTTGGTGAATGGTAGCGCGTGTAGCAAAACCACAAGCGTTGTTATGTTTTAAAATGGCAAATGTTGGATCATCATTAGTGAACTCGTTCATTAAATTGACTGCCGCATCTACATCTAGTAAGTTATTATAGCTCAATTCTTTCCCGTGTACCTTGTCGAACATATCGTCAAAGTTCCCAAAGAAAAACCCTTTTTGATGAGGATTTTCCCCGTAACGCAATACTTTTCCGTTTGTTTCGCTCACTTTTAATGCTGCAATTTCATGATTTTGATTGAAATAGTTGAAGATTGCTGTGTCGTAGTGTGAAGATACGTTGAACGCTTTGGCTGCATATTGTTTTCTATCAGCTAACGTAAATGCACCATTTTGTGTTTCTAATAAATGCAAAAAGTGTTCATAATCGTTTACCGAAGATACGCATACTACATCTGCAAAGTTCTTAGCAGCAGCTCTGATTAAAGAGATTCCTCCAATATCAATCTTTTCAATAATATCTTGTTCACTTGCTCCAGAAGCTACCGTTTTTTCAAACGGATATAAATCTACAATAACAATATCGATTTGCGGAATTTCATATTGTGCCAATTCGGCAACATCACTTTCATTACTTTGGCGATTTAAAATTCCACCAAATACTTTTGGATGCAAGGTTTTTACGCGTCCACCTAAAATAGAAGGATAAGAAGTGATATCTTCTACAGGAACAACAGGAATACCAAGGTCTTTGATGAATTTTTCTGTTCCTCCGGTTGAGTAAATGGTAACACCTAATGCATACAGTTTTTCTACAATGGGTTGTAATCCGTCTTTGTTAAAAACCGAAATTAAAGCTGATTTTGCTTGTTTTTGGGAATTCATTATAGTTGAGTTGTTTAATTGTGTTGTGTGAAGCTGCAAAAGTACTAATTAACACTAAAAAAACACGCTCTTATGGAAATAATTAGTGGAGAATTTTATGTTGGTAACGGAATGAGGAGTTCTCTTAAAAAAAGCTGACAAACATTATTAATAGAAAATGTTTGTCAGTTTTTATATGTGTGGTACTGGGTCGTACTGAATCAAGTGCAGCATAAAAGCTCAGCATGACGTTTTTAAGTAATTAAAAGTCTCTTAGGAAAAGATTCCCAATACTCACTACTAATAGCTCACGACTCTCTAAGAAAGAATCTCTGCTACTTTTTCGTTTACAAATTCTAAAAATTCTTCGTCTTCTTTGGTAAACGGATCTGGCGTGTGCGAATCGATATCAATTTGCCCGATGTTTTCGCCATTTACAAATAAAGGAATCACAATTTCTGCTTTGACATGAATGCTACACGCAATGTAATTGTCTTGCGCTTTGACATCTGGTACGACAAAGTTTTCATTAGAAACGGCTACTTGTCCACAAATTCCTTTGCCAAACGGAATGATTGTATGATCGGTAGGTTCGCCCGCAAATGCACGTAGTTTTAATTCAGGTTTGTCACCGTTCTTAAAGTAAAAACCAACCCAATCATAGTAATCAATATTTTCTTGTAATACTTGACATATTTTGGTTAATCGATCGTCTACAGAGAGATTTTCGGTGGTTAGGATCGATTCAATTTCAGATTTATATATAGCTAAACTCATGTTTTATAAATTTTGATTCGGCAAAAATAGTCGAAATTCATCTAAAAATCTTTCATCATAAGACGAATAAAATCTTCCCCAAAAAGAATCCGACAAAATTTATGTGAATTGTGACATTTTGAAAGGGTTTTGCTGTAAGTTTGTAATTCATTGAATGATTTTAGAATCTTGTTAGAAAGTATCAAACGTTACAAATCGGCTCTAGGATTTATTATAAAATTCTTTGCTACGTACAGTATTCTCACGTATGTGTATAGTTTGTATTTGAGTAATTTTGACGGACAGCCTGACGGAATTACGCAAGTCGTAGCACACCAAACGGAAACTATTATTGATGCGTTTGGATACGATTCGAAAGTAGAAATTCACGATTCTGAACCTACCATGAAATTACTAATTCATGACAAGTACGTTGGTCGTATTGTGGAAGGATGTAATTCTATCAGTGTGTTAATTCTATTTGTAACTTTTGTAATTGCGTTTACGGGAAATTTAAAGAATACCATTTTGTTTGTACTTATAGGAAGTGTGTTGGTGTATTTGGCAAATTTATTTCGCTTAGTTGTTTTAGGAATTGGTTTGTATCGTTTTCCTGAACAAGAATATGTGTTGCATCATATTGTGTTTCCAACCATTATTTATGGAATGGTTTTTTTATTATGGATGTTATGGGTTCAAAAATTTTCAAAAAAATAGATGACAAAGGTTTGGAAATATATTGTAATAGGTTTTTTAGTCGGTTTGTTGATATTAATCCGTGCTTTTGAACAACAACTATTTTACGATCCTTTCTTAGATTTTTTTAAAAATGATTATTTACAAGCACAACCTCCTGCATATGATTCATGGAAGTTATTTGTACATCATATATTTCGTTACGGTTTAAATATGTTGATTTCTTTAGGGATTATTTATGTGGCTTTTGAAAACAAACATGTGTTGCTGTTTTCTATTGGCTTGTATATAGTGGCATTCGTAGTTTTAATTTCTTTGTATTTCTACTTTATTCAGCACAATTTAGAAGAAGATTATCTACTTACATTTTATATTCGTCGCTTTTTAATCCAGCCTTTATTTGTAATGATTTTACTGCCAGCTTTTTACTATCAACGAAAAATAAAGAACGAAGAAGTTTAGTTTCTGTTCTTTTTTAAGAGATGCAAATAGCTCATAAGCTAAATTTATACTGTAGATAGAAGCTTTTTTTAGTGTAAAGAAGTTCTAAAAAAAAACTTACTTACTAACATAAGTTCGATATAAGTGTTCTTCTAACGAAAACAGTTGAAGTTTTTTTTATATCGAACTTATAGTATGTGTAAAATATGAAGATTAGCGTACTTGAATGGTTTTTTGAGCAGAAATCAAATCTCCATTTTCTGAAATTCCTTCAATATACAGTGTTATATTTCGTGTTTTGGTGTCAAATATTTTAAAGTTTGCCGCAGTATTTTTATCCAACTTCAACTCTGGAATCCAAGAAATTGCGCCATAACGCTCAAACATCGGATTTAAGTAGGACGTGTAATTTGGTGAATAGTATGTTTTTTTACTTTTAAAAGGATAGGGAGCTTCTGAAGCTACATACATTTCATTAGTGTTTTCTCCATTTTTAAATAGAGGTGTTTTGCGAGTGTAAATCTTAATTACACCACCAAAACCTGCATTTACACCTTCGCCGACACCTGTTTTATCAATTACAACACGCTCTACATTGAACGAAGATAAATTGTATAAAACGCTAAAATCTCTAATGCGAACACCGTCAAAATAGATTGTTGGCACAGCGACTGGACGCCTTCTTGTGCGGATATCAACACGGCCTAAATTTTCTGCAACTTCATATCCGTTGTATTGAATAAAATCGGTTACATTTACAAAACGACTGTATTCTTGCTCCCCAAAATCGTACACTTTTGCGTTTACCAAAATAGGATCTTTGTACACTTCTTTGGTGTTTTTTACCAATACTACGGTATCTAACAATTGAGAATCTTTGTATATAAAATTCTCAGGAATGGTAAAGTTGGCAGAAGTTTCTGAGTTTGTTTGTGCTGTGTTCAATAATGTTTGAGAAATGCGATCACTTTTGTTACTTACTCTAAAATTCAGGTACATGCCTGGCTTTTTAAAAATACCTCTTTTGTCTACGTACGAAAAGCGAATTTCTTCACCTTCTTCCAAAAATAGATTTGTAATGGTAAAATTTTTGTCTTTGTCCAATTCAATAAAGCGAGCCGAATGATGTTTGGTTGCATACATAAAAATACGATCCACCTCTTTTGTAGGTCTGTTTACGCGTCCTTTGATAGTAATTCCGTTTTCAAAACGATTGAGTGCATTGGGTTTTTTACCGAAAATATCGTTCCATTCGTATCGACTCCAACCTTGTGTTAACAATAAAATATCGAGCTCGTATTTTTTCTTTCGATCCATGTCTTGAAAGTAGTATTGCGGATTTTCAATAAAACCTTTTACATGTGGTTTGAGGTAAAAATTAGAAAGAATATTGTGCTGGGGCTGGTAGCTTTTGGTCATTTCTGGCAACACAGAAACACTGAGATTAGCGTTTTCGTTCAATTTTAATTCGTTGAGCGATACTACAATAGAATCGTTAAAGGTATTTAGTTTTGAAACGTTGATTTCTACATTTTTTACAAAATAATCATTGAAAAATAAACGTTCCAACACAGGATTTCCATTGTCGTTAAATACTGTTATAGTGTTTACTCCTTTGAATAGGTCTTTTTTCAAAATGCTCAATGCTTTTTCGGTAGCGTCAAGTTGCAAATCGATTGTTTTTAAGTTTCCATTTTGATGAATTAAGATTTTGTAGTTTGTGTGTTGTGGATACGACAAGGTTTGCTGATTCGTACTGAAATTAATGATTACTTTGTCTTCAAACGGATTGTGGAGTACCATCGAAATTCCTCGGTCTTTTGCTTCAGGCAACACTTCCGTGAGAACTGTTCCGTCTTCCAATTTAATTTCGGCAGTATACTTTTGACCTTCTTTCGGTTGAAATAAAAATTTACCCATACCCAATGTGTTGCTTTCAAAAGAAGCTACCTGTTTTTGATTGTCATTGTATACAATTCCAGAAACTGACACGCCTTTTCCATTTTCGTCAATTACTTTAAAGCCAACATTGCTAAGTGTATTAACTACAATATGTCCTCCTTCTGGCAAGAATTGAAAATCATAGTTTTTTTCGACTCTTGTTTCGTTTTTTTCGACTGTTTCTTGATCGGAAACAATTTCGATTTTTTGAACGAACGCATCATTTTCTTTAAAATTTTTCATCCAATTCGTGGACGCTTTGATGTAATACGTTCCGCTAGAAAAAGTAGAATCTACTTGGAAATTTCCTTGCATGACACCATTTTCAGCTTTAAATAGTGCTTTTTTAAGTTGATTTCCAGCAGCATCGTACACGCCTACGTAAATATTGGTCGTGGCTTTGGATGTGAGTTGATTTTTTTGGTCGTAGGTATATCCTTTAAACCAAATTTCTTCTCCCTTTAAAAAGGTAGTTTTGTTAAGATGTACATACAGTGCTTCTCGTGGTAAGGTAAAATACGCTGCGTATTCATCTTCAATAGTTTGTGGTTTTTGCGCATGCATTATACCAAACATCAGTTGCAGTATAACTATGCATAGAATTAATTTCTTTTCTTTCATAATAATGGGTTGTTAATGTTGAGTTAACAAAACCACAAAAAAAGTACCAAATTATAAGATTTTTCAGATAATTTTTTAAATCATAGATTTATTATCTTACCAATAGAAAATGAAAAAACCTCTCAAATCTATTGAATTGAGAGGTTTTGTATGTTGAATTTTTTGAAGATTTTTTACATCATTCCTGGCATTCCGCCGCCCATTGGAGGCATTCCTCCGCCAGCTGATTCTTCTTTGATGTCGATCAATGCACATTCAGTCGTCAAGATCATTCCTGCAACAGAAGCAGCATTTTCTAAAGCAATACGAGTTACTTTTTTAGGGTCAATGATTCCTGCTTTAAGCATGTCTACATATTCATCTGTTTTAGCATTGTAACCAAAATCTTTTTTTCCTTCCATTACTTTAGAAACCACAACACTTCCTTCGCCGCCAGCGTTTGAAACAATGGTACGTAAAGGCTCTTCAATAGCACGAGCAATGATTTTGATTCCTGTTACTTCGTCTAAGTTGTCGGTTGTAATATTTTCTAATACACCTTTAGCGCGTACTAATGCAACACCACCACCGGCAACGATACCTTCTTCAACAGCAGCTCTTGTTGCGTGTAATGCATCATCAACTCTATCTTTTTTCTCTTTCATTTCAACTTCTGAAGCGGCACCAACATATAGTACAGCAACTCCACCCGCTAATTTAGCTAAACGTTCTTGAAGTTTTTCTTTGTCATAATCAGATGTAGTAGATTCAATCTGTGCTTTAATTTGTCCTACACGATTTTGAATCATTTCTGCATCTCCAGCACCATTTACAATCGTTGTATTGTCTTTGTCAATTGTGATTTTTTCTGCAGTACCTAACATGTCGATTGTTGCATTTTCTAGTGTAAATCCTCTTTCTTCAGAAATTACAGTTCCACCAGTTAAAATGGCAATATCTTCTAACATTGCTTTTCTTCGGTCACCAAATCCAGGTGCTTTTACGGCAGCAATTTTTAAAGCGCCACGAAGCTTGTTTACAACAAGAGTAGCTAATGCTTCTCCGTCTACATCTTCTGCGATGATTAATAATGGTTTTCCTGTTTGAGCGACAGGCTCTAATACAGGCATTAAATCTTTCATGGAAGAAATTTTCTTATCGAATAATAAGATATATGGATTTTCCAATTCTGCTTCCATTTTTTCAGAGTTGGTCACAAAATAAGGAGATAAGTATCCTCGGTCAAATTGCATTCCTTCAACTACATCTACGTATGTGTCAGTACCTTTCGCTTCTTCTACTGTAATTACACCTTCTTTTCCAACTTTTCCAAATGCTTGTGCAATTAAATCTCCTACAACTTCATCATTATTAGCAGAAATAGAAGCTACTTGTTTTATTTTTTCAGAAGAATCTCCAACTTCTTTTGCTTGTTTTTGTAAGTCTTCAGTAATTGCAGCCACAGCTTTATCAATTCCTCTCTTTAAATCCATTGGATTTGCTCCAGCAGCTACGTTTTTCAAACCTTCTTTAACGATTGCTTGTGCTAATACAGTAGCTGTAGTTGTTCCGTCTCCTGCAAGATCATTTGTACGAGAAGCCACTTCTTTAACCATTTGTGCTCCCATGTTTTCAAGAGCGTCTTCCAGTTCAATTTCTTTAGCTACAGAAACTCCATCTTTGGTAACTGATGGCGCACCAAATGATTTACTGATGATTACGTTTCTTCCTTTTGGTCCTAAGGTTACTTTTACTGCATTTGCCAATGCATCTACACCACGTTTGAGTCCGTCACGTGCTTCAATATCAAATTTTATATCTTTTGCCATTGTTATTCTGTTTTTAGGTTAAATTAAATAATTGCTAAAATGTCATCTTCTCTCATGATGATGTAATCAGCACCTTCAAATTTGATCTCAGTCCCAGAAAATTTTCCGTATAAAACTGTGTCACCCACTTTTACTGTTAAAGGCTCATCTTTTTTACCAGATCCAACCGCAACAACAGTTCCTTTTTGTTGCTTTTCTTGCGCCGAGTCTGGAATGTACAATCCAGAAGCAGTTTTTGTTTCTGCTGGTAATGGGGCAATCAAAACTCTATCCGCTAGTGGTTTGATGTTAACTTTGCTCATTTTGTTAAATATTTAATTTTAATGATTGTTTGATTATTTACGTTTGCATATTTGGCAGAAATTGTGCCATTGTGTGAATACTGACAAATTGAAATAAAAAATGCCAGCTTATGACAAGCTGGCATTTTTTGTATGCTATTAACAGAGGAATTTACTTTCCATCTGTATTGTTTCCGTCAGTTGAATTTGTATTCGTATCTGCTGGTGGTGTAGTTTGTTCTGTAGTTGGAACTGTATCATCAGCTACTTTTGAACGCTCTCCTACAGCACTTAGGTTTGTAAAGTTTGTAATTAGGATTAATGCAATTAAAATTGTTGCTAACGCCCAAGTACTTTTATCTAAGAAGTCTGTCGTTTTTTGCACGCCACCAATTTGCTGGTTTCCACCACCGCCAAAAGAAGAAGATAATCCACCACCTTTAGGATTCTGCACCATTATAACCAACATTAACAAGAATGCTACAATAAGGATTAAGATTATGAATACGTAATAAGTTGAACTCATTTTTATTAATTATTTTGTTGTAATTTTTTTATTGCTCGAATTTGGTCTGCAAAGAAACCACTTTTTTCTGGATATTTCAAAATTAAAATATTATAAGCTGTAATTGCTTTTTTATATTTCTTTTGTTCAAGGTATACTTTGGCCAATGTTTCAGTCATAAGTACTGATTGGTCTACGCTAGATTCGTTGGCTAAGTTGATTGTTTTTTCAAGTGTAGGCTTGGGTTTTATCTTCGGATTTGTGTCAATAAACTTGTCAATTAGTTCAAATCGTTTCTTTTTTTCATCTACAGACACATTAGTTTTTACTTGCTCTTTGGTTTTCTTTTTTTTAGGAATAGTTTCATTATCGGTCTTTGAGGAACGATTGATTGGTTGAAAACTTGTTAATTGAAGCCATTCTGTAAATGAATGTTTTTCTTTTTTGTCAAATGCAAGAGGTTTCCCGAGTTGCAGTGTTTCTTCAGGAGATTTCAATTTTTCATCAACAGTATGTGCAATTTTTTTCTCTTTCTGTTTTTTCTCCTTCTTCTTTTTGTTCTTTTTCTTTGATTTTACATCTTTTGCTTGATCCGCTTCTTCTTCAACTTTGGGATTTGCAGCAATTGGAATACTTGTTTTTGGTTGAAATAGGTTGGGATCAAGAATTGCTTCTGCTTCTTGAATTTTTGTTTTAATCGCATCTTCTATTTGAAGATTTTGATTTACAGTTACGTTTTCTACTTCAACTTCAATTTCTTTGGTTTGATTGTGAAGTTCCTTGAGTTCATTTGAAGTTTTGTGCTGCTCAAAGTTTTTAGAAGTAATAAAATCAAATAATATGCTACGGTCGGTAGTGTAAGCAGCCGTAGTTTTTAAGTGTTGATTGTACTTGAAACTATCTTGATTTTTTAATCCTTTTAAATAGATGACACGCGCCGCTTGAAAGTAAGGAAACTCTTTGATAATAGCGTCAATCGCTTCTGTTTGTGAAGCATTGATGTGTTTAGGATTTTGTAGGATATATGTAAAATCAGAGATGTTCATATTACCATTTTGCTAGGCTAGCATTAAAAATATCTAAGGTTAAACGTTCAAAAATTTCCTGATGAGCTGTTGATTGAATAGCTGTTAACTGTGTAGAAGCTGGATAATCGTAAAAGAACGAAAATCGCTGATCAAAATCGTCTTCAGGTTTGTTTTTATGTGTAAAACGTACTTGTACACCAATAGTTAATCGGTTTTGTGCAGCCGTATTATTTGCAGTAGCACTCATAGGCGAAACGCGATATTCTACAATTTCTCCTTCATATACCAAATCGCCATTAGCACGTACAAGATCTAAACTAGTTTGATTTAAAATCAGGTCTTGTAGCGCTAAAGTAAAATCACGATCTAATCCAGGTTCTACAATTGGTGCATTGTTCTGAAAAAAGTTTACTTGATAGGTTTCAGCATTTAGGTCGCCTGTTCCAGTAAAGTTATAAATGCCACAACTGGTCACTGAAATTGCTCCAACTAGTAAAATTAATAGGATATGTATCTTTTTCATGAATTATTTTTTATAAGTCAAATTGTTTAATCTTTCGGTACAATGTACGTTCGGAAATTCCCAGTTCTTTCGCGGCAGCTTTGCGCTTTCCTTTATTTCGTTCTAACGCTTTTTTGATGAGTTCTAATTCTTTGTCATGTAGCGATAGTGTTTCTTCTTCTTCTACATCTTCAGCAAAATGATACTTGTCGGTTTCGGGCATTACTGTTACCTCCGAAGGAATGGACAGTAGTTTTACAGGAGATTCGTTTTCTTCTTCATGGAAGATTTCATTGCTATCTTCATCACCGTAAATTTTTTGAATGAGACTTTCGTTGTCATCCTTCACTTTTTGAGAAACTCCGTTTTGCATGAGTTCCATGGTGAGCTTTTTCAAGTCGTTCAAATCGCTCTTCATATCAAAAAGAACTTTGTAAAGAATTTCTCGTTCTGAACTGAAATCGCTCTCGCTTTTTGAGTTTTCTACTACTGCAGGTAAATTGCCTGTTGTGTTTGGCAAATATTGACGCAATGTGTCAAATGTAATAGTTCTTTTTTCTTCTAATACAGAAATTTGTTCGGCTACATTGCGTAGTTGTCTAATATTTCCGCTCCAACGATATTTTTTAAGCAGTTCGGTAGCATTGTCATCCAAACGGATTGCAGGCATTTTATACTTCATTGCAAAATCAGAAGCGAATTTTCGAAATAATAAATGAATATCCTCTTTTCGAGCGCGCAATGGCGGAAGGTGAATTTCCACAGTACTTAAACGATAGTAGAGGTCTTCTCTGAATTTACCTTTTTTGATTGCTTCAAACATGTTAACATTTGTAGCTGCTACAATTCGCACATTTGTTTTTTGTACTTTGGAAGAACCTACTTTGATAAATTCTCCATTTTCTAATACACGTAATAAACGTACTTGTGTGGTAAGAGGTAATTCACCTACTTCATCTAAAAAGATAGTTCCGTTATCGGCTACTTCAAAGTAACCACTACGTGTTTGCGTAGCACCGGTAAAAGCGCCTTTTTCGTGTCCAAATAGTTCACTATCGATTGTTCCTTCAGGAATTGCGCCACAGTTTACAGCAATATATTTTCCGTGTTTTCTGTGTGATAAAGAGTGAATTATTTTGGGGATACTTTCTTTTCCAACACCACTTTCACCAGTTACCAATACAGAGATATCTGTCGGTGCCACTTGCATTGCTTTTTCAATAGCACGATTGAGCCCTGCATCGTTTCCGATGATTCCAAAACGTTGTTTAATCGCTTGTATGGATTCCATGTGTTTGTGGTTATTTTTTAGTTTATGTATTGAAATTGCTCATCAATAGTAATGGTTACATCATTAGAAATACTTGGAAGTGATGAGAAAATGGTTCCATTTCTACTGATGATTCGATTGCTAGCGTCGTATTCAATAGTTAGGTTTGAGTTGCCCTGCAACGTGTTTGCAGAGGTTACATTGTTGGTACTGTATATAATGGCTTGCCAATGTTCATATTGGTCGTCATATTCATCATTTAAAATGGAGAATAAATACAAATCATTAAGCGAACTTAATAATGGATTTGCCGTGGTGTCATATGAATAAGTGAACGTATTAGCATCCTGTCCTGTAATGACCGCAGATGATAAGTTGCCATTAGTATCGTAAGAGATTGTTTCTGTTTTGACTACATTTCCATTTTCCATTGTTTCTCTTAAAATCAACTTATTTGTAGTGTCATCAAAGGTAAATTTTGTCGTTGAATTAGTATTCTCTTTGGTTCGTGTAATCACATTATTAAGATGAATAAAGGTAAAGGTGTAGTCTTCAGAAGAATCTTGTAGGTCTTCATATCTAATCTCTGTTATCTTGTCAAGATTGTATGTTACAATCGTGCGGTTTACAATTGTTCCATCAACTGTTGTGCGAACTTGTGTAACTCTGCTATTTTCATCGCGTAGTATATTGGCAGTTCCATTTACGGTAGTTCCTAAAAAGGTAAATGTGGTGTTTTGTGCTAAAAATTGATTGTTTGCATTGATTACAAAATCTGCAGTAAACGAGGTTTCATTGCCTGGAGTTGAGGTGAAAGTTTTGATGTAATCATAATCAGCTAATTGCATTGATGCTCCAGGTGTTGTTGGATCTGTTGGATTTGGATTAACTGGATCAGGATTGGTAGGATCTGTTGGAGTTCCCGTAGTTGGTGTTTCAATGATTATGTCGCCATCATATGGTTCATTATTACATGAAAAACAAATTAGTAACAGTAAAATAGAAACGTATGTGTGTACTTTTTTCATCTAAAAAGATTATTGATATGTAAATACTTCTGATTGAGAAATGACAACACCGTCGCCCAAATCGAAACTTGAATCTCGCGCAGTAATTTTATTGTTAGCGTCGTAAGTGATTGTGAAATTAACATTTCCTTGGTTGGTCTGGATACCAGTCCAGTTGTTCGTACCGTGCAACGTAGCGATTAGAGTAGCAACTTGTTCATTGTTTTCACTCTCAAAAATAGAAAGTAAATACTGATCGTTGAAAGCCGTTTGCAATGGATTGGTAAATGCGTCATATGAAAATGTATTGTTGCCAGGATTACTTCCGCTAACGGTTGAACTTATGCAATTTCCGCCGCTGTATGTAAGTGTTTCTAATTGTGTACTATTGGTGCCTGAAAAAGATTCTTTTGAAATCAATTGACTATTTGAATTAAAGGTAAACACAGCCGACTCATCTGCAGGAGCATTCGTCCTAGTTACTGTAGTTCCGCTATACGCAAACGTATAGGTATAATTTTCAGTAGCATCTTCGAGATCTTCATACATAATCTGACTAATATTATCGCCTGAATATGTAATGGTTGTTCTATTAGAAACGGTAGTTCCTGAGGTTGTTTCTACTTGAACAATCTTACCATTGTTGTCTCTCGTGATTGTACTAACACCATTAACAGATGTGCCGAATGCAACGGTCTCAACATTTGCAGAAAGAACGACATTATTAGAGATAATAAAATCAGAGTTAATAGTAATTTCTCCAAAAATAGGCACGTTGGAGGTAGAATCTAACGAATAGGCACTCAATGTTGTAGTGCTGTTTCCGCCACCGTTTCCGTTTCCACCACCGTTATTTCCGCCACTATTATTGGTTGGGTCTTGAACCACAATATTGCTATCGAGTAGTTCATCGTTGCAAGAAAAGCAGCAAAAAGCTAAGATGATTGACGTAATTAGAAAAGTTTTTTTCATGTTATTGGTTTTGGTTGATTCTTAATTATTTTCTGAAAAGCTTACAGCTTCTCCAATTAATGTGGCAGAAGTACAGTCTATAATTTTAACATTGACAAAATCGCCAGGTTGATAGTTTTCTTTAGGAAAAACCACTACTGTGTTTTCGGAAGTACGTCCCATCCAATGCTCTTTAGACTTTTTGGACGTTCCTTCAATAAGTACTTCTTTTACTTTTCCTAATTGTGCCTTGGTTCGCATTGCTCCATGTTCTTGTTGCAACGCGATAATTTCAGATAGTCTACGTTTTTTTACAGTTTCTGGAACATCGTCTTCCATTTTTCGTGCGGCAAGTGTTCCAGGACGTTCTGAGTAGGCAAACATATAACCAAAGTCATATTTTACATATTCCATCAATGATAGGGTATCTTGGTGATCTTCTTCCGCTTCTGTTGGAAAACCAGCAATCATATCTTGAGAGATTCCACATTCAGGAAGTATTTCTCGAATCTTATCAATTAATTTAAAGTATTCTTCACGTGTGTGTAAGCGATTCATTTCTTTTAAAATACGATTGCTTCCACTTTGTACAGGTAGGTGAATGTAATTACAAATGTTGCGATGTTTAGCCATAATGCGCAACACATTTTCATGCATATCCTGTGGATTTGATGTAGAAAATCGAATACGTAATTTTGGAAAAGTAGTTGCTACCATATCTAACAGTTTTGCAAAATCAACAGCAGTAGCTTTTTGCATTTCCGATGCTTTGTCAAAATCTTTTTTCAATCCGCCACCATACCATAAATAGCTGTCTACATTTTGCCCTAATAGCGTTACTTCTTTATAGTTTTTACTTACAAGTTCTTTAATTTCTTCTAAAATAGATTGCGGATCACGACTGCGTTCACGACCACGTGTAAACGGAACTACACAAAACGTACACATGTTGTCACATCCTCGTGTGATAGATACCAAGGCAGTAATTCCGTTGCTGTTTAAACGTACTGGAGAAATATCTCCATAAGTTTCTTCTTTTGATAGAATAACATTGACAGCGTTGCGACCTTCATCAATTTCCTGTACAAGGTTAGGTAAGTCTTTGTAGGCATCTGGTCCCACAACCATATCGACGATTTTTTCTTCTTCTAAGAACTTACTTTTTAAGCGTTCTGCCATGCATCCCAAAACGCCTACCTTCATTGTTGGATTTTGCTTTTTTACCGCATTGTATTTTTCCAAGCGTTTGCGAACGGTTTGTTCGGCTTTATCTCGAATTGAACAAGTGTTTACTAATACCAAATCAGCTTCTTCCAATTGATCTGTGGTATTGAATCCTTCTTTGGCTAGGATGGAAGCAACGATTTCACTATCAGAAAAATTCATTTGACAACCGTAACTTTCTATATATAACTTTCTCGTGTTTTCTGGATTATGTTCCAATACGATACGTTCTCCTTGCTTGCTTTCGTCTATAATCTTCTCCATGAAAATATATGCTGAACTCTAAATAAGTTTGAATTAAGATGCAAAGATAGAATTATTTCAAAATATATGACATAATGACATGTTAAATAGTTTGTGAGTTTTTTTCTAAAAAATAAAGGCTCTCTCAATTATTCTGCTATTTTTGTGTAGAATCAACCATTATTTTAATATGACTAAAGAAGAACTAACAAAAAAAATCGACAATGCTCCATCATTGGATTTTGGAGACATTTTTAACGAATCCATGGAGCTTTTTAAGAAAGTTTGGTTGCAAGGATTTATTGCGCGATTGCTACAAGTTGTCGTAGGTTTTATCATTGTATTAATTTCCTATATTCCTCTATTTATGATGTTAGGTTTTTTTGGGGTTACAGTAGGCGCATTGGGTGAAGATGTAGCGCCAGCTGCTGCACTGCCAATGGTTTTACTACTCATTGTAGGAATCCTTTTAATTATTTTGATTTCAGGAGTCGCTTCTATGGCGATTTCTGCAGCATTTTTTAGGATTTGTAAAATGAAAGATCATGACGAATTGGGAAATGATGATTATTTTTACTATTTCCAAAAAAGATATTACAAAAAAATGGCGGTTTTAGTCGGCGCTTCTATTTTAATCTCAATACCAGCAGCGTTGTTATGCTACTTGCCGTTATTTTATGTAATTATTCCAATCACATTTTTTACGCTGTTCTTTGCGTTTAATCCAGAAATGACCGCAAATGATATTATTAGCGTATCTTTTAATTTAGGAACCAAAAAATGGGGAATAACCTTTTTGTCTGTGGTGTTATTCGGAATTATGGCTTACATAGTGGGACTCATTTTATGTGGAATCGGAGTCTTATTTACCATGTCGTTTGCACAGTTGCCATTTTACCTTGTGTATAAAAAAGTAATCGGTTTTGATAAAGATTATAGAATCTCAACGATCGGTTTACCAGCAGAAAACTAAACCGTACTTTATAAAACTTTTAGATGCTCATCTTTTCGGATGAGCATTTTTTTTTGCCTTATCGGGAACCTTTTTCAAAAAGAACGCGTCTATATACATAGAAACCAAAAAAAAGTTCTATGAAAAAAATACTATGTAGCTTTCTGTTAATTTGTGTGATTTCTTGTTCGTCTGATGATGGCAGCACACCTGTTGTAAATGAAACTTCTTTGGATGCATTGCGCGCAGAAAGTATACAACTGTTAACGGGAACCAACGAAAAAGTATGGCGAATTAGTCAAGCCATCTTGCAAAACGGGCAAAATACAATAAACATTTCTTCCAATTTTAATGTTAGAGATGACGAATTTATCTTCTCAGACACCAACATTGAGTGGCGACAAGGCGATGCTATTCAATACGATGCCGCCAATGCCAATGAGGCTAAACAAGATTATTACAAAGCGCCAGAAAATTACGGATATAGCTTTCTTGCGGAAAGTGCTACTCAATTTTCTTCCAATTCAAATATGACTTACGGGATACAGGAAAATGGTTCAGTTGTAGCAAATTTTGAAGTCGAAAATGCTATTGAATTACAACTCACGCTGGTACCAAAAACACTACAAGACTATGCGTCAGTTGAAAACTCTTCACTTCAATTTACAGAAGCGTTCACAGTAAATGCGTCATTGCCAATTTTTGGAACAGGAATGATCGGAGCGAATAGTGATCAAAGCATATATCTGGCTCATAACGGGTATTATAATAATAGTCAATCGCAAAGAGTACTAAAAATTGATTTGGTCAATGGAACAGAAACAGAACAAATAACAAGTAGTTATAACTATGTGTATAAAAAACTGCATGTTTTAAATAATAAATTATCCATGGTCAATACACAAACAGTTGAGTTTTATGAGCTGGATTTATCATCGAGTCCTAATTCTTACCCTGCTGGCGGTAATTTTGGGCAAGCGGTTTTCGGGACTGCAGCACAAGGCGATGACATCTATATTGTTGGAGGTCATTATACGGGTGATCCCAAAGAAATATTTAGGTTTAATATGGCAACACAAACGTATACACCTTTTGCAACATTGCCAGAAGCTAGATATGGTGCAGATGCTACTATAATCAACAATAAATTATACGTTTTTGGAGGTGCTACAGATTTCCCAGCAGTACAACCGCCACAGAATACTATTTATATTATTCCACTAGACAACCCAAGTAACATAGAAACCTTGGAGATGAATCAAAATATGAACGTGACTTATGTAAAAGCTTACCAAAACTTAATTTATGTTGCAGGGATTACATTTACTGGGAATACGGTTGTGGGTATTTCAAACAGAGAAAGTTATATTGGAGTTTTTAATACATTAAATAATACATATCAAGAGTTGCAACATAATCTGCCAAATGCTAGTGGATTAGAAGCTATTGAAGAAATGTGTATTGTAAATAACAAAATGTATGTTATTTATGGAGATATGACAGGGCAAGGACTCCATGATTGGAAAATATACGAAGCAACTTTAAACTAAAAAAAATTGTTTTTCGGGAACCTTTGCAAAAAAATAATCGTCTATATATATAGAAACCATTAAAACGTTGTTGCTATGAAACCATTTTTTTACAATATCATATTTGTTCTTTTTTTGAGTGTTTGTTTTTTCTCATGCTCAGATCTTGATGATAATGAAGAGGTTGGAACGGTTGCGCTAGAAAATGTTATTCAAAAAGATTCAGAGTTATTTGAACTAATTACACGTGTAGCGGAAACAGATACAGACGAAGATATTACGTGTATTCAATTTATCTATTCATTTACAATGTTAGAGTTTGACGCAAGCTTAATGGTGGTTGGTGAATACATAGTGCATAGCGATGAGCAATTTAGCTCTATATTGGGAAATATTGCCAGCGGGAACAGTATTGGAATCAATTTTCCTATTCAAAGTATTTTAAATAATGGAGAAGAATTCTTGATTCAAAATAAAGAAGAACTCAAACAATCTATTGATGATTGTATAGCGGCAGATCAAGAAGAACAAATAGGGAATTGCGAATTGTTACTTCAAGAATGTGTTTGGGTGGTGTCGCATGAAGATCAAACTGTCAATACATACGAAAATGCGGTTTTTGATGTTGCGAGCGATGGAACAATACAATTCTACAATAATGGCGAATTGCATGAAGGAACTTGGATTGTTTATTTTATTGAAGATGAATTGCATACAAATGTTACTTTTGAGAATCAAGGAGTAACAGCTGATGATTGGAATTTTGATTGGAAAACTGAAATTTTATCCAACAATTTGATGCGTTTTACAAATGATGCGACCAGTTTTATTCTAACTAAAGAGTGTGACGGTAATTACTGTACAGAATTAATTTTTTCTGAATGTGAAATAGTGGATAATTCTGGAATTTCTGAATTTGCCTTTGAAAATTACATACCTTGTATCTTGCAAATTGAAGATTTAGCAGAACTTACATCAGATGATAGTATTGCGTTTTACGAAACACAAATGGACGCAGATGCAGAGGTCAATATGTTGTCGCAAACACTGTATCAAAATAATACTCAATCGCAAACAATATATGTACGTGTAAATTATGGTGTAAGTGGAGAAACTTTTATTATTCCAATCACAATCATAGCGACAAATTGCTAAACTCTATTCAAATACAAACCAATCAAACTAGGAAAACGTTTTTGAAAAAAATAAACGTAGAAAAACATGATATTGTAGGCTTGCGCAAAAATGACAAACTTGCTCAAAAAGCAGTGTATGATACACTTGCACCTAAAATGTTGGCTGCGTGTCAAAATTTTATTTCAGATAGCGCTATGGCCGAAGAAGCGATGCAAAATGGTTTTGTAAAGGTTTTTTTCAATATAAAAAAATACAAACACGAAGGAAGCTTTGAAGGTTGGGTGCGGAAAATTATGATTCGTGAAAGTTTGTCTTTTTTGCGAAAGAAGAAATTTTTGATTGCTTCACAAAGCGAAATAATCCTATCATCACAAAAAACCTATCAAGAACCTTTAGAAGAAGTTTCTCAAATTCAACAATTGGTTGAGCAGCTTCCGTTGGAATTTAAACTCGTGTTCAACTTGTATGCAGTTGAAGAATATTCACATAAAGAAATTGCAAAGTTGTTAAAAATACCAGAAGCAACTTCCAAAACACGCTTATATAGAGCGCGAAAACTATTAAAAGAGCAATTGCAAACCGTAAAAAAAGCACATGGAAGATTTTGATTTTATAGATGCGCTTGCTAAAAGCGAACTCTCCGATAAAACGAGTATTCCTTCTGAAAATGGTTGGGAAATCGTTCAACAAAAAATAAAACGTAAAAAACGTAAAAGGTTTGCTGTGTATTTATTGTTGTTGATGCTATTTGGATGGTTGAGTGTTTATACCGTTGGTCATTTTGGCGAGAATATTGAGCAAAATTCAATGACACACACGAAAGAGAAAAAAATACCATCTCAAAACAAAATGCAGCATATTTCTAAAAGTGCCTCTCAAGAAAAGATAAATATTAATTCCAAAGAAAAAATAAGTATTGAGAAGGTAAAAGTTTCATCTATTGATAACATAACAAGAAAAACTTCTGTTGATGTCAATTCAACGACTCAAATTAACACATCTTCTTTGCGATCGTACGATAAAAATCATTCCAGTGAACAGCAAGGTGTTGATTTTGATATGGTTAAAAAAGAAGAAGAGAAAACGTTTATTCTTGAAGATGATGAGGTGTTTTATATGGAGAAAGTTGGTGTAAAGCTTTACGAATTTTCTTTGGTTGTTCCAGAAACGTTACAAAAGAAGCGTGCTAAGCAATCTAAAAAAACAAAGAAAGTCATCTATGAAAACTTTGACGTAATGGTTGGTTTTAATGGGTTTACGTCGTCAAACAATTATAAATTTCTACAATCGTATGTGGTAGAAGTGTCTTATACGGAAGAAAAAGAATTAAAAAACAACTACATTTTTAACTACGGAGCTTCGGTTCAATATAGAAACCTCCACATTAAAAATGATTCTATTAGTTTTAATAAAGGTGAAGTGAGTTTGAATTTGATATCTAGTTTTGAAAAGCGATTTGGGCACTTTAGCATAGAAGCGGGTTCGTATGTAGGGTATGAGCTTTATTCACCAAACAATGAACTTTTGGGCTACAATACTTCAAATTTCTTTGAGCAAAAAATAAACTACGGGCTTTTTTCTGGGCTTCATTATAAAAAAGTTGGGTTGGTTTTTAAATATGAATTATCTCCATACATTACCTATCTTGGAGCTAAGAAATTTGGAGCATTTACCGTCGGGATTACCTATGATTTTTAAGTGCAAAAAAAGGACGTTGTTATGTTGGTTAAAATACTGAAAACTGAAAAAAATGTGCCAATAAATAAAAATCTGCCTACTTTTGTACTCTGAAAAAAATGATATATGGCAAAGAATCTGGTAATTGTGGAGTCACCTGCAAAGGCAAAAACAATTGAAAAATTTCTGGGTAAAGAGTATAAAGTTGCGTCAAGTTTTGGACATATTGCAGACCTGCCTTCCAAAGAACTAGGAGTAAATGTAGAAGGTGATTTTGAACCTGAATACATTGTATCTAGTGATAAAAAATCAGTAGTAAAACAGCTAAAAGATTTAGCGAAAAAAGCAGAAATGGTTTGGCTAGCTAGTGATGAGGACCGTGAAGGAGAAGCCATTGCATGGCACTTAGCAGAAACACTAAAATTAGATCCTAAGCGTACAAAACGAATTGTTTTTCATGAAATTACCAAATCAGCCATTCTTAAAGCTATAGAAAATCCGCGTGATATTGATTATAATCTTGTCAATGCACAACAAGCACGTCGAATTCTAGATAGATTGGTTGGATATGAATTATCGCCTGTTCTTTGGAGAAAGGTAAAAGGAGGATTATCTGCCGGAAGAGTGCAATCTGTATCTGTGCGACTTATAGTAGAACGTGAACGTGAAATACAGGATTTTAAACCTAAAGCGTCATTTAAGGTTGCAGCCGAATTTTTAAACTCTGAAGGTAAAAAATTTAAAGCGAGACTTAATAAAACATTTGCAACTCACAAAGCTGCCAAAGAATTCTTAGCCAAAAATGTTGGGGCAAACTTTACAATTGCTAGTCTAGAAACAAAACCTGCTAAAAAATCACCCGCAGCACCTTTTACAACATCTACATTGCAACAGGAAGCTTCGCGTAAATTATATTTTTCAGTTAGTAAAACGATGACGTTGGCACAACGTTTATACGAAGCAGGGTATATCACCTATATGAGAACGGATAGTGTGAATCTTTCTAAAGAGGCTAAAAATGCAGCTCAAGCAGAAATTATTCGTTCCTACGGAGAAGAATATAGCAAACCGCGAAACTATACAAGCAAATCCAAAGGTGCGCAGGAAGCTCACGAAGCAATTCGTCCAACGAATATGGAAAATCATAGCATTGATGCTGAATATGATCAGGTGCGTTTGTATGAATTGATTTGGAAACGTACGCTAGCTTCTCAAATGAGTGATGCGCGCTTAGAACGTACCAATGCTAAAATACAAGCAAGCACTCATAATGAGTTATTTACAGCAAATGGAGAAGTGCTTAAATTTGAAGGTTTCTTAAAAGTTTATTTAGAAGGAAAAGATGAAGAAGAAGAGGAGCAAGATGGTATGTTGCCAACACTAAAAGTGGAAGAGCAGCTAACCAATGAATCTATTACAGCTACTCAGCGCTATACAAAAGCTCCGTACCGTTATACAGAAGCTTCTTTAGTGAAACAATTAGAAGAATTAGGTATAGGAAGACCGTCAACCTATGCGCCAACCATCTCTACAATACAAAACAGAGGTTATATTGAAAAAGGAACAATTGAAGGTATCGAAAGAAACTATCAGCAATTAACACTGCAAAATGATAAAATCATAGAGAAAGAACTTACTGAAAAGGTGGGTTCTGACAAAGGAAAACTTGTTCCAACTGATATCGGAATGATTGTGAATGATTTCTTGGTTAAAAATTTCTCGTCTATTCTAGATTATAATTTTACTGCAAAAGTAGAGCAGGATTTTGATGACATTGCTTCTGGAAATGAAGAGTGGAAAGACATGATGAAAAGTTTTTACAAGGATTTTCACCCAAAAGTAGAAGATGTAAAAGAAAATGCTGAGCGTGAGTCTGGAGAACGTATTTTGGGAACAGATCCAGCTACGGGTAAACAAGTCAGTGTGCGATTGGGTAAATTTGGGCCAATGGTGCAAATAGGAACGGTAGATGACGAAGAAAAGCCGCAATTTGCTAGTTTAAGTCCCGATCAGCAATTAAATACAATCACCTTTGAAGAAGCTATGGATCTCTTTAAGTTGCCAAAAAAACTGGGTGAATATAAAGGGGAAACAGTTGAGGTAAATAACGGGCGTTTTGGACCATATGTGAAGTTTGGGAAAAAATTTATTTCCTTAGATAAAGGAGAAGATCCCCTAGATGTAAAAATGGATAGAGCTATTGAATTAATTCAGGCTCGCGAAGAAGCTGATGCGCCAATAGCACAATATGAAGGACATGATGTTACGAAAGGTGTAGGTCGTTTTGGTCCTTTCTTAAAATGGAACGGAATTTTTATCAATGTAAACAAAAAATATGATTTTGATAATTTGTCGAAATCAGATATTGAAGAGTTGATTGAAGATAAAAAGCAAAAAGAAAGGGAAAAAATAATCCAAAACTGGGAAGAAGAAGGTATTCGAATAGAAAAAGCACGTTGGGGAAGGAGTAATATCATCAAAGGAAAAACAAAAATAGAACTGCCAAAAACAGTTGATGCTTCTAAACTGACACTAGAAGAAGTGCAAAAAATGATCGAAGAAAAAGCGCCAAAGAAAAAAACCAAAGCAAAACCTAAAGCCAAAGCCAAAAAATAATGGAGTTTGAGTTTTTATCGCCTGTCAATGATATATTGATGGCTCATAATGAATTGCTTTCCAAACAAAATTTAGGAAATCAGATTGATATTCATACTTCTAAAAATGGCTTGCCTGAAACTATACTTTCTGCAAAATTTGCAATCATAGCAGTTTTGGAAAACAGAAGTGATATTAATTACTTAGGAGAACAATTGGATTTGTTGGAAATTAGAAAAGCTTTTTACAGTCTATTTCCTGGAAATTGGAGTCATAAAATGGTCGATTTAGGGAATCTTTACAAAGGAGAAACCGTAGAAGATACTTATGCTGCGCTCAAAAGAATCATGGAGCCACTTCTTAAAAAAAATATCATTCCAATAATATTGGGAGGAAGTCAAGATTTAATGTATGCTATGTACAGAGCGTATGATAATATGGAACAAACGGTCAATATTGTCAATGTAGATAGTAAGTTTGACTTTGGATCAGAAGTGCAAATGGTCAGTAATCATACCTATATGGGGAAGATTATCATGGAATCGCCACATAATCTCTTTAACTACAGTAATATTGGCTATCAAACCTACTTCAATTCGCAAGAGGAAATTGACTTAATGCAAAAACTGTTCTTTGATGCATATCGTTTAGGACAGGTTTCGAGTGATATTAGTATTGTAGAACCTATTACACGCGATGCAGATATAGTTGGAATTGATTTATCTGCAGTAAAGGCGTCTGAAGTTAGTGGGAATCAAAATACATCTCCCAACGGACTAGATGGAAAGGAAATTTGTGCCATCAGTCGATACGCAGGAATCAGTGATAAAGTATCATCTTTTGGAATATTTGAATATAAAAATACGAAAGATGAAGAAATAACAGCGATGCTTGTTGCGCAAATGATTTGGTATTTTATTGAAGGTGTAAACTATCGTGTAAACGACTATCCATTTACCTCTAAAGATGATTATACCAAATATATAGTGCCTCACGAAACAGAAGAAATGATCTTCTATAAAAGCAATAAAACAGAAAGATGGTGGATAGAAATACCATTTATTTCAAGTTTGAATAATAAATTAAAAAGACATACGTTATTACCTTGCACCCACCAAGATTATTTGAATGCATGTAATCAAATAATTCCAGAAAGATGGTGGATGGCGTATAAAAAAAGTATAAATTAATAAGCGTGTTAAGAAAACCTTAAAATTATATTTGCGAAAAGCAGTTTAAAACCTTTAGTTTTTAGAATAAAAAATTGTTTTTTTAAAAATAAATAGATAGGTTTACGCCCTTAAAATCTATAAAAAACGTATTAACCTCAATAAATCCGTATGAAAAAGATTGTTGTATTAACAGCCGTTTTAGCATTTCTCTATAGCTGTGGTTCCAAAGACAGAGGTGAGTTAGTCGGTGTCAAAGGAAAAAAATGGCATCCAGAAAAACCTTATGGTATGACATTAGTTCCAGGGGGTTCTTTTATCATGGGTAAGTCTGATGACGATATCGCTCAAACTAAGAACGCACCAACTAAAACTGTGACCGTTCCTTCATTTTACATGGACGAAACAGAAATTACTAATAGTGAATATAGAGAGTTTGTCTATTGGGTAAGAGATTCTATCATCAGAACTAAACTAGCTATTTTAGCTGATGAAGAAGGTAAAACTGATCCAAATGAAGGAGGAATTGCTAAGTATGCGTTTAAAGATGCGGATACCACAAACTTAACTGCATGGGAGAAATACAATCTTGAAAACTATGTTGGATTGGGAGTAACAGGATACGAGGGAAGAAGATTGAACCGTGACGAAGATTTGATTTGGGATTACTCTGAAATTCCAGATGAATATTATGCAGAAGTAATGGACTCTATGTTGATTCCTGAAGCAGAATCTTATAACGGACAACGTACGATTGATTGGACTAAAGTACGCTTCCAATATACATGGATGGATATTGAAAGTGCTGCAAAAAACAAAGGTTTAAAACGTACGGAATTTATTAAAAGAGAAAATATAGAGGTATACCCAGATACAACCGTTTGGATTAGAGATTTTGAATATTCATACAATGAGCCAATGCACAATGATTATTTTTGGCATGATGCATACAATGACTATCCAGTAGTGGGTGTTACTTGGAAACAAGCAAAAGCATTCTGTGAATGGAGAACTCTTAAAAAGAATATCTACAGAAAAGAAAGAAAACGTCACTTAATCAACAAATTCAGATTACCTTCTGAAGCAGAGTGGGAATATGCTGCTCGTGGTGGTCTCGAAGGAGCAACATATCCTTGGGGAGGACCATACACTATGAATGACAGAGGGTGTTTCTTGGCAAACTTCAAACCTTTGCGAGGAAACTACGCTGCCGATCAAGCATTATACACAGTAGAAGCAGATGCATTTGAGCCAAATGATTTCAATTTATACAACATGGCAGGAAATGTTTCTGAATGGACGGCTTCTTCTTACGATCCAAGCTCATACGAATATATGTCTACAATGAGTCCTAACGTAAACGATACGTTAAACAAGCGTAAAGTTATTCGCGGTGGATCATGGAAAGACGTAGAATACTTCTTGCAAGTTAGTACAAGAGATTTTGAGTACAAAGACTCAGCAAGAAGCTACATTGGATTCAGAACAGTACAAAGTTACATGGGTACAGATGTAATTGGTACTGGGAAAAGATAATACATAGACACTAACTATTGACACACTTATAAAAAAACCACGGTTAACCCAACACTAAAATTTTATTAACTAAACACTAAACTAAAAATTAGATTATTATGGCAAAGAATGGCAAGATTACGCTAACGAACATGGTTTATGGACTTGGAGCGGCAATTGTAATTGTAGGAGCATTATTTAAAATTCAGCACTGGCCTTATGGTAGTGAGATTCTTACAATTGGAATGATTGTAGAAGCACTTGTATTTACATACTCAGCTTTCGAAAGACAAACAGATGAACTAGATTGGTCATTAGTATATCCAGAATTAGCTGGAGGATCAGCAAAAGCAAAAGCTAAAAAAGTAGAAGAAGCTACTGACGCTGAAGGATTATTATCTAAGAAATTAGATAACTTATTAAAAGATGCTAAAATTGACGGTGAATTAATGCAGAGCTTAGGAAACAGTATCCGTAACTTCGAAGGAGCTGCAAAAAGTATTTCTCCAACAGTTGATGCAATCGCTTCTACAAAAAAATATAGCGAAGAGATGTCATTAGCGGCAGCGCAAATGGAATCATTAAATAGTCTTTACAAAGTACAAATGGAAAGTGCTAATCGTCAAGCTGCAATCAATGAAGAGGCTGTAGAAAACGCACAAAAGTTAAAAGAACAAATGCAATCATTGGCATCGAACCTATCATCATTAAATGGTGTGTATGGAGGAATGTTATCTGCGATGAACAAGAGCTAATTAGTTATTGATAGTAAAAATTAAACAAAAAACTAAAAAAACTAATTAGAAATGGCAGGAGGAAAAGTATCTGCAAGGCAGAAAATGATTAACTTGATGTACTTAGTGTTCATTGCAATGATCGCAATGACCATGACCAAAGAAGTACTATCAGCATTTGACTCAATGAACTCAAAGTTCGTGAGTACAAACGAACTAACAGATGAGTCAAACAACAGACTGTTAACTGGACTTGATCAAAAAGCTCAAGAAAAACCAGAATTTAGAATACCAGCTCAAAAAGCACAGCAAATTAGAGCAATCTCAAACGATTTTGATGCATACTTGGAAGGAATCAAGCAAGATATCCTTAAAGGTGGTCAGTATGAAAGAACTGAAGATGGTGGACTACCTGCAGAAAAAATGGATAAAGGAGATTACTTAGATGAAAAGTGGTTTACAGGAGATCGTTTAACAAAAGAAGGAGAAGCTGTAATGGCTAGAATTCGTAAGTACAAAGAAGATATCAGAAATGTACTTGGAGACGATCAAACATATGCTACTGCAATCGAAAACTTTGAAAAGCGTTTTGATTTAAGTGATATCAAACCTATCGAAGGAGCTAAATTGGGCTATTTAGACTACAACTTTAAAGGTTTTCCAGCAGTTGCATCGTATGCGAAAATTACTGCAATGCAAAATGATGTGAAAACTACAGAGGCAAACTTGTATAACCTTTTCTTAGGAAACTCTCTAGAAGAAGCAATTACATTGAAAAACTATCAAGCTATTGTTTTACCTGAAAAGAACGCTTTCTTTGCAGGAGAAGAATTTAGAGGAACTGTGGTATTAGGTAAATATGCAAATGTTACACCTATCAAATTGAACGTAAATGGTGATGAAGTTTCTCTAAAAGAAGAAGAGGCTTTAGATTCTGCAGGAAATGCACGTGTTCGATTTAGAACTGGAAATGTTGGAGAGCATGAAGTAAAAGGTACCTTTACTTTTGTTGAAAAAGGAGAAGAATTACCTATCAATTTCTCTGCAAACTATGTAGTGGTTCCACGTCCAAACTCAGCAACGATTTCTGCAGACAAAATGAATGTGGTTTATCGTGGAGTTAACAACCCAATGACAATTTCTTTTGCAGGAGTTTCTGATAATAAAGTAAACGCAACTGCACCTGGATTACAAAAGTTAAGCAACGGAAAGTATAATATGAAACCTCAAACGGGTAGAGAAGTAACAATCAATGTTTCTGCTACTCTTGATGATGGTTCAAGAGCTTCTGATAGTAAAACATTCAGAATTAAAGAAATTCCAGCACCAACAGGTTACTTTAGAGGTGCTTCTGGAGCAATGAAGATGAGTAAAAGTGGTGTAGCTAAAGGTACTGTTGAGGCAAAATTAGATGACTTCGATTTCGATTTACCTTTACGTGTAACACAATTTGACTTTAAAGTTCCTGGTCAGCCTACAATAACTGTAAATGGAACACGTTTAGATTCTAGAGCACAAGCAGCTTTAAACAGAGCTAAACGAGGACAAACAGTACAAATTTTGAATATCAAAGCAAAAAGTAGTGGTCCACTTATCAAAAAAGTAGCACCTGTAATTATTGAAATTACAAACTAAAATTATTAAAACACTTGTTATGAATTGGAGAAGTTTATTTACAATTGCATTGACACTTTTAATTTCAGGAGTAACATTCGGACAAGCAAACTTGCTGAATGCGAAAGACCCTAGTGAAATTGGAGTTAAAACGCAAGCACAAAAAGATGCAGACAATGATGGTCCATTGCCTTATGGATATGTTGATGATCGTGATATTCTATGGTCAGCAACAACGTGGGAAATCATTGATCTTGACGAAAGAGTAAACTTTCCATTGTATTATCCAATTGATACGGTTGGAATGCGTGCAGATAGACGCTCTTTGTATGATGTGCTTCTTAAAAATGTAAAAAATAAGACCATCGAAAAAGTATATGCAGATGGAAACTTTACAGAAGTTCGTAAGTACGAGGATATCAAAAATAGTTTACGTAGAGTTGATACTCTTGATGCAGGTTTTGATCAATTAAACAGAGGAGAAAAATTATCTGACGAGTATATCGAAGTTAGAGATTTAACTTCTGCAGATATTGAAGAATATCACGTAAAAGGTGTTTGGTATTTTGACAAACGTCAAGGTGAACTAAAATACAGATTATTAGGAATTGCTCCAGTAGCTCCAGATGTTCAATTTATTGATCAAGATGGTGCTCAGCAAGATTTAATCGAGTTGTTTTGGGTATTCTATCCTGATGTTAGAGAAATATTGCATGATGCCAAAGCATTCAATGATAGAAATGCAGCTGTACCATTATCTTTTGATCACTTGTTAAATGCAAGACGTTTTAACGGGTTGATTTATAAAGAAGAAAATGTACAAGGAGATCGACGTGTGAAAGAATACGTAAAAGAGAATTCACTCATGCAATTATTGGAATCTGAACGAATCAAAGAAAAAATCAGAGGAAGAGAACAAGACATGTGGAATTACTAAAAATTCATAACATAACAATACAAGAAACGCTCACTATTTGGTGAGCGTTTCTTATTTTTACATTATGATTGATTATATAGTTGTTGGATCTGGATTAGCAGGGATTGCTTTTTGTGAAGAATTGGAAGCAAATGGAAAAACATTTGTGGTGTTTGAAGATGGTTCTCAGCAATCTTCAACCGTGGCAGGAGGGTTGTATAATCCGGTAATATTAAAACGATTTACACCTGTTTGGAATGCAGATGAACAACTAGCTGTGGCTTTGCCTTTTTATCAAAAACTGGAAAAGAAGTTAAATGCTTCGTTTGATGAAAAATTAGCCGTTTTAAGGAGGTTTACGGCTATAGAAGAGCAAAACATGTGGTTTGAAGCTTCTGATCAACCTAAGCTATCAAAATACCTTGATACGGAACTTATCACAAATAAAAATGATGCCGTCAATGCAAATTATAAATTAGGTAGAGTCAAAGAAACAGGAAGGGTTTTTACTGAAAAACTACTTAATTCATACCGAATATATTTAGCAAAAGAAAAAAAACTATTTGACAATCGTTTTCACTATGAAAAACTAAAACGGCAGGACGATAGTGTAAGTTATGAAGATATTCAAGCTAAAAAGATAGTATTTTGTGAAGGATTTGGAATTAAACAGAATCCTTATTTTGCCTATCTGCCTCTAAACGGAACAAAAGGAGAACTACTTTATATCAAAGCTCCTGAGTTGAAAATTGACTATGTATTAAAATCTTCTGTTTTTTTAATTCCTCAAGGAAATGACATATATACTGTTGGAGCAACTTACAATTGGAAAGATAAAACCAATTTGCCAACTGTTGAGGCAAAAAATGAACTTGTTGAAAAATTAGACAAACTCATCAACTGTAATTATGAAATTATTGATCAAGTTGCAGGTATTCGTCCTACAGTAATTGATCGCAGACCTTTAGTAGGTAAACATCCAAAGCACTCTACAATAAGCGTTTTAAATGGTCTTGGAACTCGAGGTGTAATGATTGGACCAACTGTAGCAAAGCAACTGTATGCCTATTTGGAAAACGATATAGAGCTTCCTCAAGAAATCAATATAAAACGTTTTGAAGAGTTATTAATAAATTAAAACTAATTTGAAAAATTTATACAAAACTCTATCTGATGTTTTTACGTATTCTTTTTATCTAAACTTTTATCGTAGGACATAAAAAAGTTAATCCAAATATTTCTTGATAATCGCATGATAATTGGCATAAAACCAATCAGCGTTCCCATAATCGCAAAAAAGGAAGTTAATAGTTCAGTGCCTATAAAATAACGGGAAATAATAAAAGCAGCGACAGCAAACGCAATTCCAACACCATAGCTTACATACATAGCTCCGTAAAAAAAAGAAGGCTCAATTTTATAACGAGTTCCGCAGTGAGAGCATGTTTCGTTCATCTTGAGTGTTGTGCTTAATTTGTATGGATTTTTTACCTGATACATGCTTTCATTCTGACATTTCGGGCAAGTTCCCGTTAAAATGCTATAAATTTTCGATCCTTTTTTTAACATTTGTAAAATAATATAAAACGTTGCTTTACTTCATACAAAAGTAAAGCTTCCTTTCAAGAAATAGCGTAACTTTAGTCACATAAATGATAAATATTCATAACATAGCAGTTGCCTTTGGCGGAACATATCTTTTTAGCGAAATATCTTTTCGATTAAATGCAGGTGATCGTGTTGGACTGATAGGGAAAAATGGAGCAGGAAAATCAACATTATTAAAAATTCTTGCCAGAGAAAATGAGCCTAGTGAAGGAGAAATTGCTACAGACAAAGATGTCGCAATTGGTTTTTTAAAACAAGATATTGAATTTACGCAAGGACGAACGGTTTTGGAAGAAAGTTATGAAGCTTTTGAAGAAATTCGTAAACTTGAACTTAAGATTGATCAAATCAATCACAAACTGGCAGAACGTACCGATTACGAAAGTGAATCGTACAATCAATTGATTGAGAATTTAAGCGAATACACAGCTCGATATGAAATTTTAGGAGGCTACAATTATAAAGGAGATACCGAACGAGTATTACAAGGATTGGGTTTCAATCGTGAAGATTTCGACAAAAAAACAGACACTTTTTCTGGAGGTTGGCGAATGCGTATTGAATTAGCTAAACTATTGCTTCAACAAAATGACATTTTGCTTTTAGATGAGCCTACAAACCACTTGGATATTGAATCGATTATTTGGCTAGAACAGTTCTTGAAAACCTTTCCAGGTGTTGTAATCATAGTATCGCACGATAAAATGTTTTTAGATAATGTAACAAATAGAACTATTGAGATTTCTCTTGGGCGCATATATGATTATAATAAGCCGTACTCAAAGTATTTAGTCTTACGACAAGAAATTCGAGAACAACAATTAGCTACGCAAAAAAACCAAGAAAAACAGATTCAACATACAGAAAAACTCATTGAAAAATTTCGTGCAAAAGCTTCCAAAGCTGCAATGGCACAATCACTCATCAAAAAGCTCGAACGCATTGATCGTATTGAAGTCGATGAAGATGATAATGCTGTCATGTCCATTCAATTTCCTGTCTCGATTCAACCTGGAAAAGTAGTGATAGAAGGTGAAAATATCTCTAAAAACTACGGTGAAAAAAAGGTGCTTTCCAATGTGGATTTATTTGTGGAACGCAGTAGTAAAATTGCGTTTGTAGGACAAAATGGGCAAGGGAAATCGACGTTAGCAAAGATTATTGTCAATGAGATTTCACATCAAGGAAAATTAGAATTAGGGCATAATGTTCAAATTGGGTATTTTGCTCAAAATCAAGCAGAATACTTAAATGGTGAATTGACAGTAGAAGATACTATGATTGAAGCTGCTGATGAAAAAACACGCCCTAAAGTGCGTGATATGCTAGGCGCTTTTTTATTCAGAGGAGAAGAAGTAGACAAAAAAGTGAAAGTCCTTTCGGGAGGCGAACGCAATCGCTTAGCGTTGTGTAAAATGTTACTGCAGCCTTTCAACGTATTGGTGATGGACGAACCAACAAATCATTTAGATATCAAATCAAAAAATGTACTTAAAACGGCATTACAAAGTTTTGAAGGAACATTGATTCTTGTTTCACATGACCGTGATTTTTTGCAAGGACTAACTAATAAAGTTTACGAATTTAAAGACCAGAAAATAAAAGAATATCTTGGTGATATCGATTACTATTTGGAAGAACGAAAAGTAAGTGACTTGCGTGAAGTAGAAAAGCGTACAATTGAAATTGAGGAAAATGTAAAATCAGAAGCGAAAATTTCTTCATATGAGTCGCAAAAAAAAGTTAAATCGCTTAACAATAAACTTAACAAAGTAGAGCGTGCCATTTCTGATTTGGAGAAAGAAATCAAAGACATTGATATAGAGTTGGCTGTCAATTATGATGAAACTATTGCACAACCCAATTTTTTTGATACCTATCAAGAAAAAAAGAAAACCCTAGAAAAACTTATGGAAGAGTGGGAAACAATTCAGGAAGAAATGGAATTACTTGAATCAGAAATGTAAGTTATAATTTTATATAATGAATGAGTATTTTTTTCAATGCCCGTATTGTTGGGAAGAAATTTCCATGTTAGTAGATATCTCTGTACGTACGCAAAAATATATTGAAGATTGCGAAGTCTGTTGCAATCCAATTGAAGTTTTTGTACAGTGTCAAGATGGAATTATAATAGAATTTGATGCGCAAAACATTGAACAATAAAAAAAATACTTTTTTTGTTGTTAGAATAAAAAATGATTGTATATTTGCAATCCAATATCGCGGGATAGAGCAGTAGGTAGCTCGTCGGGCTCATAACCCGAAGGTCACTGGTTCGAGTCCAGTTCCCGCTACTAAGAAAATCAAGCCTTCACAGAAACGTGAGGGCTTTTTTGATGTTATAGCTACAACAAAATAAAAAATCAAAGAATTTTCAGCTGCTCTCATTTTAGAATATTTTAGATTGAAAATATTAATTACTCATTACGATAGTTGATAGTCACTTGGTCTGAATTATGTAGTAAACTCTTAAAATTGGATATGGAACACAGTTTGTATTCCTTTCGACATACCACAGCAATCAATATCTTTAAGTCCCTACGAGATACAGGCACCCTTCACGTTCAGATCTTATTCCGCCTGATGGTAATCACACGGTATAAATCTGTTGCAGGACTCAAAAACTATTTGCGAGATATCGGAGCAACACTTCCAAAAGGTTACAGATAGAGTTCTAATATACAATATGAATATGGTATAAAAATTGTCGTTAAAAAAAAGGAGTTTTACGAGTTTCCGTAATAAAAAAATCGGTAAGCTTCTTTTATATATCGGTCTTAAAAATGCTTCCCCAAGTTATACCCGAATATTTCTTTCATACTCATGTTTAAAGTGACCAAACAAGGAAAATTCAAAGGAGAACAAAAATGGATGCACATAGTAGATGCAAAAGACTATCTAATGGAAAGTAGAGGACGTTATGGAAACGGATATTACATTGTATGGGAGAAAGAATTTAGAAAATTGAATCCGAAAAAATATAATGAATTGGTTTATGATAAAAATGAAGTAGGAGAAAACTTTTTATGCTTATGATAGTTTATTTAAGATTCAAATGATATAGTTTTAATGTCTAATTGATTATATTTAAAGATGTTAACTAAAAAATTTAATCATGAAAAAAAAGAATTTAAAATCGTTTACGCTGAATAAGAAATTTATAGCGAGCTTTCATCGATCCTCAAAAGGAGGAGCAGTAATGACTTGGGATATTCTATGTCAAACAGCTCCCACTCCAGGGCCAGACACCAACCATACTTGTTATTTTTCTTGTCCTGGAAATGATATGCCTTCATGTAATTGGTCAGATTGCTGTTAACATAAATGTACACTTGTAAAAACAAAACCCTCAACAATTATAGTTGAGGGTTTAAAATTGGGGAATTTTAGGTGTTGGGGAGTTTTTATGTTACGTAATAAATCATTCCAAACAATACAATCAAGGCAAAAACAATAGCTGCTACTGTAAAGCCTAGAACAAAACCTTTTATAAAACTATTTTGATAGTTGTCCATAGTAATTTCTAAAAATTAGTAAAGCAGCCTTTCTTAACAAAGGCTACTTTACCTCCTGTCTAAAATAACACCAACCTTACCACTATTCTGTATTTCCGCTATACAATAATTAATAATTTATCATTTGTGATATAGGTATAACTGTCAGCTTCCCCAAACTGATTGATTAGACACTTTCTTATTCAATAATTGCCATATTGAGCGATATATAATTTTTAAGTATAATCACTAAAATCTTCAGTTATCTTTTTTATTTGTTCTGTTGGCACCAACTTTAGTATCATCGATTTTGAATGGTTTTACTATAAAATAGGCAATGATGATAGCTAAAAGAAGTATCACAATGGTTATAATTACACCACACAAGAAATCTATGTTAATATGTTTCATGACTATTTTATCTGTGTTCGTTTGGCTATTAACAACAATAAAATAGATTTAGGAAAAGCCATGGGTATTACAGGCTATGCTGAAATACGCATGGCTTTTAATTAGTAATCAATAAATAATAGGGTTTAGTTTTTCTTTTTAATGGAATCCTTACGTTTTATTCCTAGTACTTGGTTACGTGCATTAAATGTTTCTTCTTTCTCTTTTCTCTTTTTTATGTAAAGCTCCATGATTGCACTTTCAATTTTTTTATTTTCATTGAGTCCGTTATATACATTTCGGATCATGGATTTCCCATACGGTGTTCCCTTTCGGCTTGTAACACCACGCATGTTTAAAATATAAAGCACTTCATCAGCATAATGGTAACCAAGTACTTTTCTTAATTCTTCACGCTGCCTCTTATGTATCATGATTTGACTTGTTCAAATGAAAACTTAAAAATTGATTTAAAAACTTCTGACATACCTTTTCTTACATTTAGAAATTATATTATATTTTAGCTGTCAGATTTTTTTGATTGGTGTAAATGTATTTATGCTACTTATATAATTCAAAAAGTTATTCTTTTAATTCAGGGAATTGATAGATCAATTCGAGGAAATGATATACGAAACATGAGATTTTTTTTATTCTTACTTAATTTTCTTTTTTGCTTATATGCATATTCACAGAATCAACAAGATTCTTTAATGAAAAAGAAGTATTCTGAGTTGTCTTCAATCGTAAGGGAAAATATTGATGATGACAAGCAAAAGGCACTTATATATGCGAAGGCATATTTAGCCAAAGCAAAAAAAGAAAATAATCAATTAGGGCTTGGAACAGGATATCGATTGCACGCCAATATAATTAAGGATGAAAATTTAAAAATTTCCTACTTAGATAGCGCAATAAATACTACTTTAAGCGTAGATAATAAATTTTATCCAGCTCTTTTACTACTATACAGAGGTGGTATTTATTATGATCAAAAAAAATTCAAGGCTTCTTTACAAGACTATCTTTTAGCAAATACTTATGCAAAAAAGAATAATGAGGAACTGTATTATACCATTAAATTTAATGTAGGAATTATTAAAAGACAGATAGGTAATTATAAAGAGGCTGAGGATATATTTAATGAATGTTTGGAATATGAAAGTAAATATAAAGATTTTGATAAGGGAGACATGTATTTTAGCACATTGTTTCAATTATCCAATGTATATTACGAAACCAAACAGTTTTTAAAAGCCACAGAAATTAATTCTAGAGGAATAATCGAAACATTAGAAAGAGAAGATTCTTCAAGGTACTATCATTTTGTTGTGAATGAAGGAATTAATTTAACCAATCAAAAAAAGTATTCGGAAGCAATTGACAGCATTTACAAGGCTAAAGATTATATCGAAAGTAAAGATGACTTAGCAGTAGTTTATCATTATTTAGGAACAGCTTTATACGAAAGTAATCAAAAGCACCAATCAATTCCATATTTTCAAAAAGTTGATTCTATTTTTTTAGAAACCCGTGACTTACTCCCGAGCTGTAGATCATCTTATGAAAAACTAATTAATTATTTCAAAGAAATAAAAGACCCAAAAAATCAGTTAGTATATACAACTAGGTTATTACAATTAGATAGTATATTAAATGATGATTATAAGTATTTGGTAAAAAATTTGTACAAGGAATATGATTTTCCAGAGTTAATGAGCGATCACAAAAAACTGATATCAGAACTTGAAAATAGTTCAGAAAAGAGAAAATATTGGATTATATTTCTAGTGCTAATTGTATTAATTTCAATGATATTACTTTCATATTATTCTAAGCAAAAGAAAAAATATAAAGAAAGGTTTGAATTACTTGTTGATAAGCAGAAGTTTCAACCAAAAGAAGATAATTCAATTAAAAATTCTTCAAAAGTTTTAGAGGAAATAGATGAAGAAATTATTAATCAAGTTTTACATGAACTAGAAAACTTTGAAAAAAGTCATAGTTTTCTTAGAAACCAAATTACCTTAAATGATGTTGCCAAACTAGCTAATACTAACACTAAGTATTTATCAAAAATTATAAACCATTATCACCAAAAAAATTTTAACACCTACATAAACAACTTGAGAATAGATTATATAATTGAACGTCTAAATACTGATAAAAATTTTAGAAAGTATACTATAAATGCTATCGCTGAAGAAGGAGGTTTTACAAATGCACTTTCCTTCTCAAGAGCATTTGCCAAAAAAACTGGTATAAAGCCTTCATATTTTCTAAAAGAGTTAAACAAAGGGAAAAATAACATATCAATTCCATGAATTGAAAGATATATCTATCTGTAACTTTCTTTTTTAAAAAGATAAATGCATAACATTGTCATGTAATAAAAAACATAATTAAAATGAAAAAAAAGAAATCTTCATTAAAATTAAAAATAGAAAGTCTAAATGAACGAAATTACTTGCTGGGCGGTACAGATGGCGCGAATACTGGTAATCCTGATACTACAACAAAAGGAGCTCCAAAATCTAAAGATGACGCTGCATGTGCTTCAAAGGTTGTCGTTTTAACTGTTTGTACTGAAGTGTCGAACACAAATAATCCACAGACAGATCCTTGATTATAAAAATAACTATACTTCATTATGAAAATTAAAACAGTTATTTTTTTGATTTTGATTAGTAGCATTTTCAGTTGTAATACAATAGAAAATCCTGCTAATCATTATATTTCAAAAACTGAGATAAAAAAGCTAATTAAAAAGGATAAATATAACTGGCAACATAAAGATATATTTAAAGATTCAATTCCTGGAATAAGTTTGGAGAAAGCATACAAAACAATACTGCCAAAGTTAAAAGGAGATACTATCATTGTTGCTATTTTAGATACTGGTATTGATATTAGCCACAAAGAGTTTAAAGGGGTTTTTTGGAAAAACAGAGATGAAATTCCAAATAATGCAATTGACGATGATCAAAACGGTTATGTTGATGACATTCATGGTTGGAATTTCTTAGGAAATGACAAAGGTGAAAATGTATTTATTTCAAATTATGAGTCTACTAGGTTTTTAAGGCTCTATGATACAGTTTTTAAAAATAAAGATATTAATTCTTTTACAGGAAGAGACAAGCTACTCTACAAACAATATCAACATGTAGTAAAAAATCACAATAGTAAACTAGAAAAGGCAAAAAAGGCTTTGGATGAATACTCAAGAGCGTATGATGAATATGAAAAAATGATCAATGCCCTCAATAAATACTTCCCCAATGAAAAGTTTACTTTGGAAAAATTGAATTTAATTAAAACAGATAACGATACACTTAAATACTATATCGA
This sequence comes from Kordia zhangzhouensis, assembly GCF_001005305.1. Lineage (GTDB taxonomy): Bacteria > Bacteroidota > Bacteroidia > Flavobacteriales > Flavobacteriaceae > Kordia > Kordia zhangzhouensis. The sequence continues at coordinate 20,601 of NZ_LBMH01000001.1, read as the reverse complement.
GGAAGCTAAAAAGTGTGTAACTTATAAAATAGACAGAGATTGGTTTGAATATAAGAAAAAAAAAGTTACCGTTCGTTACGAAAAACATTTAGGTGTAAGCGGATATAATGAAAGTGATATTATTGGAGATAATCCAAATACCCTAAAAGATAAAGGTTATGGAAACAATGATATAAAAGGTGAAAAGCTCACTCATTACCACAGTACCCAAGTTACAGGCGTGTTAGCCGGAAATCGAAACGATGATGAAGGAGTGAAAGGCATCACTAACTTAGTAAAGATTATGCCAATACGTTTAGCAGCATTAGGTTCCGAAAGGGATAAAGATATCGCTTTGGCAATACGCTATGCAGTTGATAATGGAGCTAAGGTTATCAATATGAGTTTCAGAAACGATTTTTCAACTCGTAGAGAATGGGTTGACGAAGCTATCAAATATGCTTCTGAAAAGGATGTTTTGCTTTTAATCGCAGCTGGAAATGAGAGCAAAAATTCAGATATTTATTTTAACTATCCAAATGATCAAATTGAAAACGATAATGATTTTGCAAATAATTTTATAGTTGTAGGAGCATCAACTCACAAAAAAAATTTAATAAGTAGTTTTTCTAATTATGGAAAACATAATGTTGATATCTTTGCCCCAGGCGAAGATATTTATACTTCAAACCCTGAGAACGAATATGCATTTATTGATGGAACTTCGCTAGCAACGCCCATAGTGTCAGGCGTTGCCGCGCTTATCCGTTCCTACTATCCCAACCTAACCGCCGCGGAAGTAAAACAAATCATTATGGAATCGGGTGTTTCGTTTGATATCATGGTCAACAAACCATCTTCAAGTAAAGAAAAAGAACTTGTTCCTTTCAGTTCCCTTTCCAAATCTGGAAAAATAGTCAATGCGTATAACGCCTTGCTCATGGCGGAAGAAGTTTCAAAGAAAAAGAAGAAAAAATAAAAAATCTCTTAAATTCAAAGTACATGTATCTCATTTGGTTTATACTAAACGCCTCGTTTATCATCTTATTTTTTGCATTGGTATTAACGCTGTTTAGTAAAGGAAAACAACTCTTTAATAATAAATACGGCAACGCAATCATCGTCGTGTTTGTGATTGGCGTTTTAGGAATGTTGAATGCAAAAGGAAAAGGTTTTGACAATTCATATACACATTATCAACACGGATTGAAAGGACACAATGTAAAATCTACAACCGTGCGCATCGATGAAAGTTTCATGTTTGAAATTCTATTAATCGTTAACTTCAAAAAAGATCAGCAAGATCAACTTAGAGCTAGCTATTCTCACAGCGCTATCAATGGAGTATCTGGCGGTTATCTATGGGAATACCAATACAGCGACATCGATCGCATTGACGAGCATACCTTTTCGTATGAAATGAACGGACTGATACATTGGTCATTGTTTGGAATTCACCTATACACGCAAAACAAAACCTATAAAGGCACTTTTTCATTGGTTGAGTAAATCCTCCTAAATGTAATTAAACAACTTTGTTTAGATATTTAAGATTGTCCTGTTTTGAAATAAAATAGATTCCAAATATATAAAAAGCCATGCGCGAAGCACTAATTCCGCTATGGCTTATATACATTGTTGTAGCCGGTACTATAATGTTCCGATTTCCATTCCTCTGAATTATTGGATAGTATCATATTTTTAAATATTGGAAAGCCTTGATTTTTTTCAAATTCCGTCATATTCCATTTTTTAGTCAATATAGCTTTCACCATTATTTTCATAGTTCGTAATTTGTTCAGAAAGGACTGTTTCACCATAGGTTTTTCTTTTAAATACCTACGAGTAATGGTTTCAAAATCATCAGCTGGTTTGCCAACAATATCTTGAACGGTTGTACTTGGTGCGTTTTGTTCAAAACCTCCATTGTGTCCGTCTTTAACGTAGTAGATAACTTGTGATGCGTCACGTTGCGGAAAGCCATAAGAGCGTAACATTTTTAACATCATATTTTCGGGTAAAATGTTTGCTTTTATTTTACGGCCAACAACTTTACCAACTATGTCTGCCATTTCTTGCGGTGTTAATAATTCTCTACTTGTTACTCGATATGTTTTTCCAATATGTGGCTCTGTGTTTTTTAGAATATGTGCAACTGTTAATCCAATATCTTCATTTGAAGGTGGTGCATTTGTTCCAAAATTAGGCATCATTCCGAATTGCAACATAGGTTCAGGCATCATAAAATAAACGAATGCAAAAAGTCCAGGATTTACAAATACTACGTTGGTGTTTTCAAGTCGCTTAAAGGCTTGGTCAACCAACCAATGTTCTTTGGTGTATACCGAAGGATGTGAATTTGACGATAACCATTGCGTAAGTACAACTACATTTTTTGTTTCCATTTCTTCTACCGCAGTTGCAAAAGTTGAACCTTGGAAAAGTACATTTGGGTAAGTAGGTACAAAGTATGCACTTTCAATATTTTCAAGTGATTTTCTAACATCTCTGATGTCTTGAATGTCGCCAACGAATATTTCAGCACCTAACCTTTTTAGTTCCTGTGCTTTTTTGTTATTTGGATTTCTAACAAACGCTCGGACTTTAAATCCTAATTTCAATAATTCTTTTGAAGCTGGAAAGCCCGTGTTTCCGTTTGCTGCTGTTACCAGTATTTGTTTATTGTTCATATTTTTGTTTTCTATTTATTCTTTGATTCCAATTGACGATAGACTGACCAATTTCAGTTGGAAAGTCTTCTTGTAGATAGTGAGAACTTTCCCCAACATATTCTACCTCAATATTTTTATAGTCATTTTTCATTTCCTGAACGTGGTTAGGTTTGATAAGAACACCAGTTTTAATCCATAATAAAAGTTTAGGAACGTCTGAAGTCTTAAGCCATTCGTGATTTTTGTTGACCATTTTGTAAACATCTTTTGGTTTTCCGTTAATAGGAATTTCATTCGGAAAAACATAGATTGGTTTACGATTTTGTTTTTTTAGGAAAGGTTGCCGATAGTAGTTCTTTTCGGTTTTGGTCAGTTTTCTTTTTTGGCCTATTGATAATAGGATTCTTTCAACAAAGAAATTGCCATTGATAATCATTAGTTTGCCAACAATTGGTGTGCGAAACAAACGAAAAATTAAACGAACAAAAGGATTTCCGAAGTCCCACTTTTTTGGTCGTATTATACCCTCCATAAAAGCTACTCCTTTTATTTTTTCACTATTTTTGCGTGCATACGACAAACCTAATGTAGTACCCCAATCGTGTAACACGAAAATGATATTGTTTAAATTCAATTCGTTAATGAACTCATCAAAATAGTTGGAATGTGTTAATACTCTATAGTCAATATTTGGTTTATCAGATTTTCCAAAACCAACTAAATCCATTGCGATTACACGACCTTTTGGCAATAAAAAAGAAATGATGTTTCGCCATATATAACTTGAGCTTGGATTTCCGTGAACACAGATAAACGTTACTTGACTAGTATCATCGCAGTTGTTTTCGTCTATATAATGAATTTTGGAATTCAAAATATTGATGAATTTTGATTGGTATGGAAAATTTTCAGAAGTCATATTAGCTATTACCATATTAAAATTTAAAGCTTATAATAGTTTAAAAGTTGTATATACAACATTGTAATTAAAAAAATTAGTTTAAACTATTTTCCAATTCAGTCAAATGTGTTAATCCATTTTCGCCCAATTTTGAAATTAGCTCGTCCATAGTCTCTTCCCAAAGAGGAATTAGCTTTTTTACCATTTCATTACCTTGTTTTGAAAGTTCAATTTCTGGTCGATATTCAGATGTTCTATTTATATAGTTCTGTTTTTCCAAGATTTTAATATTCCTGCTTACTGTTGAGCGTTCCAAAACTAATGCTTGTCCGATTTTCCCTTGCTCAACTTTCCCCATTTTTTTTAAAACAAATAAAATGGTCATTTGATTTTCGGTAATGTTAAATTCAGATAATTTTCTTCTAAAATGTCCATCAGCTATTCTTGATAGTCGTCTTAATCGTGAACCAATACAAAATTGTAAATCATATTTCATAAAGCAAATGTAAAAACTCCAAGTTGTATATGCAACATTATTTGTTGTTTTCTATATTTTTTATGATGTTCTGATGGTTTTTTCAGTATTGGCTACAACGGTCCTGTATATAAAAAGTAGCGGTTTTTACGCACTAAATTTTCGGTTTATAATTGACTTTTAATTTATTCACTATCTTTCGATTGAGTGATTAAACCGCTATTTTTTATATACGTTGTTAGCAAACGTTATTCATTTTATTGTTCGTAAATCAGTTCGCCTTTCAGATAGGTTTCTAAAACTTGAGTTTGATTGATTTGTGTCGGTTGAATGTCAAATAGATTTTGGCTTAAAACAATAAAATCTGCTTCTTTACCAACTTCTAAAGTTCCTACTTTGTTTTCCTGTCTCATCACATAAGCTGCATTAATTGTGTATGCTCTTATGCTTCATTTAGAGATATGTTTTGTGGTGCACGAGTTACAGCATTCTGCATTCCTATAAATGGATTTAGCTCACTCACATCCCAATCGCTACTCAAGGTCAATCTTGCATTGGCATCTACCAAATTTTTAATTGGAACATTCGCATTATTTAATGCAGAACCAATAAGAAAGTCGGTTTCGTGCCAATTAGCAGGTTGTGTAAAATCTCCTGCAACTTGTGCATCTGCGGTCACATTTAATTGACTAAATCTTGAATAGTCGGAAGGCAGGACATATTCTACGTGCGTTAATCTGTGTCTGCCATTTCCATTACTACTTTGCTCAATGGCATTAAGAGCTTCATTCACGCCACGATTTCCAATGGTATGAATATGAAAATCAAAACCTATTGGCTCTAAAGCTGATATATATTGTGAAATTCTACTTTGAGAGACATAGTTTAATCCATTATTTGTAGGTAAATTGAATAAGTCTATTAGGTAATCGTCTTCCATTGCAGATGTTGTGTTGATGATTATTCCGTCAGCATACAATTTGATTTGATTGATTTTCAAAAAACTATTTGCATCGTTAGAATATAGAGATTGAATAGTGCTGATTTGTGTAGCATCATTTTCGGTTGGATATAGCCAAAGCCCAAGATTTGCTCTTACAGTAAGTTTTCCTTCATCTTCAACTCTTTGCCAAGTTTGATGATGATTACGTTTCCAATAGGTTCTTGCATCACAAACAGAAGTAATTCCGTTTTTTGCCAATTCTGGAAGAGCAAAATTTACCAAGCCATCATAATCGTTTTGTTCGTTATTTGGAATTGACGCAATGGCTAAATCAATGATTAAGTTTCCTGCATTGTCTATTAAAATTCCGTTTGGCATTCCGTTGTCATCTTTCATTATGATCCCACCAATTGGGTTTTCAGAATTTTCGTCTATACCAGCAAGTTCTAATGCTTTTGAATTTACCCAAATGGAATGTGAGGTTTGTTCCATTACCGCAATAGGTTTGGTGGTTGAAATGTCGTCTAAAATTTCGATTGGTTCGCGAGTAGCATCGAAAAGGGTATAAATATCAAATCCCCAACCTAAAATCCACTCAGAATTTGGATTTTGCGTTACTGCTTGTTCTATATCAGAAGCATAGTTTTCTGGGTTAGTTTCTTCGGTGTTCAGCACAAAAAGAAAATTATCTGATGCTGCTTCCAAGGGATGCAAATGAACATCATGAATACCAGGCATTACCATTTTATTCTCCAAATCAATAATTTCTGCATTTTCAGAAGCTTGATTTTCAACGTCTGTAGTTGTTCCTATGGCTATTATTATTCCATTACGAATCAGCATGGCTTCTGCCCATTCTTGATTTGAATTAACGGTATAAATTTGTCCATTAACATATAGTCGTTCATTAGTTTGGTTAGGTTGAGTTCCGTTATCATCTTTTTTACAAGAAGATAAAGTGATAAGAATTAGATAGAAGAATAAATTTCATATGATTCATATATTAATTGTTCTTTTTAATGTTAGCTAACGGTTTTGTGTATAGCTTTTTGCAAGAAAATCGGCAAGATTTTTCGACTATACCTAAAGATAACTCATTGTGGTTGAATTTCTTCTTGGAAATTCAACCACAATGAGTTATACACGTTGTTACACAACGTAATTTACTTACCTTCTAATATCATAGTTGCAATTTGTGAGTTTATTTGATTTGGTCTAATCGTCCAGTTTAAAGCACCATTAGTTAACAAAATCACTGTAACATTTTGATTGGTTTGTTCATTCCAATAATACCTGAAAGAGGAAATTCCAGCACCTCCGTGTCCAACCATTCTATAACCACCTTGAAGTTTATATGATTCCCAACCTAAACCAAAGTAACCATCTTTTCCACTGTTTAACTTTACAGGTGTCCAAATTTCATTTAGTTGCTCTTTTGTTAAGATTTTTTCATCTTGAATGGCTTGAAACCATTTTATTAAATCATTTAATGAGATGTTTAAACCAGCACCAGCATACATAGGAGGCGAATAATTTAGAGGAAACATTTCTAAATTCCCATCCCTATTTTGATAGCAAGTAACTCTATTTTGTATAATTTTTTTAAACCCACCATATTTAGCCGAACTTAGATTGAACTTGTCAAAATATTCAGTTTGCATATATGATTCAAAATCTTGATTTGCCAATTTTTCAATTATAGCACGAATTAGAAGAAATCCTGTTGCGTTATATTTTGATTCGGTTCCTGGACTAGAACTAAAAGGTTTATCTTTTAAAGTATCAATAACAAATTTTTCACTATCTGGAGCTAAAAAAATTTGATAATCAATTTGGTCTGGAACACCAGAAGTATGAGATAGTAATTGTTTGAGAGTTAATTTTCTCCAAGTTTCAGGGAAGTCATTTCTGTTTGGAAGAAAATCTTCTACGGTTTCACTTACACTTCGTTTATGAATACTTAATAATTTATGAAGAGCAACTGAACTGAATAATTTGGATAATGAAGCAACAGGGAAAGACATGTCTATAGTCATAGGTACTTTAAGTTGTGCGTGTGCTAAACCGTATGATTTTTTGTGTACTACTTTATTGTCAACGAGAATTGCGTAGTTTAATCCAATAATCTTTAGGCTATCTATGGTGCTTTCTAGATAGGCATCAGTTTTCTTAAAAATATTTTTGTTATTTTCTTGAGCGTAAGATTTTCCTATCAAACAAGTGATTAGAAGTAGTTGTAAAATTAATTTCATCAGTTCTGTTTGTTATTTAGACCTAATAGATTCGAAATTGTTACAGTTTTGAAAAAATAACGGTTGTTTTTTTATGTGGTGTAACGTTATTGCGGTTATACATTGTTACCCAACGTTTTTTTAATTTAATCGAGTTTCTAATTCCATTCTAACTTCTTCAGCGGTCGGGTCTTTAGCTAATATTATTCCATTTTCGTCAATTAAGAATATTCCGCCACCACTACCATCGACTCCATATTTCTGCCAAATATTGTTTTGTCTGTCCAATTCAACTAGGTTAATCCATTCCCATTTTTCCTTTTCAAGGAATTTTACAAGTCTATCTGTATTTTTAAATTCTCCAGCAACCCCAATAATTGTAAATCCTTTGTCTTTATATTCGTTGTAGAGAGGAACCATTGTTCGACTTTTGGCTATGCAAGGACCGCACCAAGTAGCCCATAAATCTAATAATGCTACTTTTCCATTAATTTTTTCAGAAAGTTTAATTTCATTTCCATTTAAATCAGGTGCGGAAAAGTCAGTGTATTTTTTGCCAATTTTTATATTTTCAATTGCATTAATTAAGTTTGAAGCAAGTTCATTATATGGATGGTTTGGGTTGGCGTCTGACAGTATTTTGTGATTTTTTTTAGCAGAATTGACATCAAGATTTTCTTTATTAAAAATTAAGTTGTTTAAAAAAAAGGAATAAGATACAAGATTAGGATTGTTTTCAATGTAATTTTGCTGAAACAGCTTTTGTTGCTTGTAAATAGGTTTTATTTTATTGTCTAACTCTTTGGCTTTAGGACTTAAATTTTCTTCTGATTTTTCTAAATCATCAAGCTTTTTGTAAATGACTACTTTCTCATCTTGATTTTTGGCTTCTCTTAATTCCGCGTAAATTAGTTTTGCTTTATCACTGTTATATTCATTACTCTTAATAAGTGCACTAATGCTGTCTTGAAGCGGTTTTATTCTATTGTTAAATTCATTCTCAAAATTTTGTTTAAATTTTGTGTATTCAGCGTTTAGGTTTCCACCTTTAGTAACGTTTTTGTCAAATTCTTCTTCAGAGTAAATGGTTAAATCAATTTTTTCGTTTTCTAAAAACAGAGGCATAAAACGTCCTCCTCCATTTTCTTTGGCTTCTCCAAGAAAAAGATTAACTGCTTCAGGATTTTTTAGTTTAGATTCAAAATAAAATTCCCCATTTTCAACTGGAATTTCAATCAATGAGTCAAACCTCATATCTTGATTTGGTTTTACTAAAAGAATAGATTTTGTTTTAGTTCCGATTACTTTTCCACTTAACAATAGACTTTGTTCCTTTTCTGTTGAACAGTTCAAGAAAAATAGTATTGTAAATAGTAATGTAAATTTGACAACATATTTCATTTTTGATTTCGGTTTTAAATTTTGCACTGACGTTAGCAATTCCGAGTGGATTCGGACGTAGTCGAATCCGCCGTAATTGCGGTTATATTTTGTTGTACACTGCCTTTATTTTATTTGTCATTTGTTCACTCGTCCAGTTCACTGGATAATCAAAACCAATTTTTGAAATAATTTTTGGGTTATTAATTAATTTTTCCAATTCTTTGTTTTGATTTATAGTTTGTTTAAACTTTTCAATTATTTGCTCAGAGGCGTCTTGATGTATTCGTTCCGAAATTAATTTATCAACATTCTGTAACTCAAAAAGCCATAGTTTATTTATTTCAATTTTATTTTCTTGAAGCAATTTGTTTAAGGCTACAAACTGTTCTTTTGTTCTAGGGTAACCAGAGATTAAAATATCACTTGTTAATCCTTTTATTTTTTCTTCGATTAATTTAGTAATCAATTCGGTTGGAACTAATTTTCCGTTATCTAAATGTTTTTTAATATCAATAGCTAATTCAGATTCAGATTCATTCCTCAACTTATTTGTAAATAATTCTCTTATTGAAACTAGAGTTAAATCATATAGTTCCACTAGAGTTTTTTCAATATCTGTTTGAGATGAAAAAGTTGTTGACGATATTAATTGACAGTGTTTCATTCAGGTTGTGTACAACGGTCTAGTATAACCGTCAGTTACGGGTTAATATGCGTTAATTTTCGGTTTGGCACAGACGTTAGCAATTCCGGGTGGATTCGGACGTAGTCGAATCCGCCGTAATTGCGGTTATACATTGTTGTGTAGCGTTTTTATTTATAAGGTTCACACCATTCATTCAACATTGATTTTTTATAGGATTCGGGTGCTTCTTCACAGTTATTTTGGCTTCCAACTTCCTTTTCAATTATGGATTCATTTGTGGTTCCGTATGGAATTGTTGTTATAAATTCAGCATTAACTTTTTTCAAGTATTTATTTATTATAAGAGCGATTTTATTAAGTCTATGGTCAAAATAATTACCTACAAAAACTTTTTTTGAAATTCCATTTCGGGTAATAATAAATTTCAGATTTGTTCCGTCATCAACGCAGTGATTTAACCAAACTTCGTCTCCTTTTTTCTTCAGAATATCTTGAAATAATAAATTCAAACTATCCAAGTCATTTTTACTTATTAAAGTGTCTTCCTTAACTGGTTTAAGTAATAAGTTCTCAAAATGAAGTGAGTCTTTTTTTATCCGCACTAGAGAAGTCGATTCACAATGGTATAGTTTGAATTCAATGGTTTGAGCCTTCAAATTCCAAATTAATAGAGTTAATGATATTGTTAATATGTATTTCATTTTCTTAATGCTACACAACGGTTTGGCTATGATTTCGTTGCATGAAAATCCGCTAGGATTTTCCGAAAGGAAAGTCAGAAGCAATGGACTATAGTCGGTGTTGTAAAACGCTTTTTTAATTCCATTCCACGTTTAGTTTTTCCAATTCCGCATTTAATTCAGTGAGTGATTTCGGTTCAATTATTTGCGTGTTGATTGTCAATTCGTTTTTGTCCGTTTTTAGGATATAATCTCCCGCAAACTTTTTAATCCGTTTTATTTCAGTCAGATTTATTTTTTTTCCGAATGGTCCGTTAACATTTATAATTCCGTTTTCAATGGTCAAATATTTGTATTTTTTTTGGTAGAAGTAAAGTCCTAAATACATTATCGAAATGACAATCCATCCATAGTCAGTCCAATTCGGTTCTTCTTTTTCAAAAACTCCGACAAAGAACCAAATTAACCAAACGAGTCCTAAAATTAAATTCACATTTAGGTGTTTCTTTTTGTATCCTATTTTCATTTCTTAAATGTTTTACAACGGTCTCGGCTATGAGTAGTTGCATGGTTTTGCGTTAAACTTAGCAAGTACACACCAAACTGAAAATTCGCAAGGATTTTCAGAAGTAGGCCAGAACAAGCAATTACTTATAGCCATTGTTGCCATTAGTTTTTACTCAGTTAATATTTCAATTATTTCCGCTTCTCCGATTTTATTCGGTCCTTCGTGAATCCACCAAATTCTTCCCTTTTCAATCAAATCTGCAATATTCTGGTGTTTTAGAAATCGGACTTTTACATTCTCTGTTTCACTTGGTAAAATCAATTCCTTTTCAAACTCAACTTGTCCAATATAAGTTGTCACAAAATCAGACGAGTTTTCTTTGTATTCAAAAACGTGATTCGGTCTGTAATTAGTTTTGATTCCTGTTTTCCGTCCACCTTGTTCAGTCGGATACAGAGTTAGTTTAGCCTTTATGTCGATTGTGCCCGAAATCATTGAATTCTTTCAGCAAGTTTTAAGTTCCACCATTCGATTATTTCAGAAGCCATTTCATCAGCTCCAAACTCATCGCGATAAAGTCCGTAGGTTACAGATAACTCACTTTCCAGAACACGAGTTATCTTTTCCAAGTCAGCACCTTTGTATAAATTGCTCAAAATTTGATGATTTAGTCCATCAAATTCGTCTTTTGGTGCTCCAGGAATTAATTCCCAAGAGTTAAGTATTTTTCTTAATTCTCTGAAATTTTCTTGAAACTCTTTTTTGATTTGTTCTCTGTTCATTCAAATTAATGGCAACGTATGTATAACAGGAATTCCTGTTATTTCTTGTATAACTAAACCTTTTTTTCTATTATAAATTTAGTTATTTTAAAGCTACACTATTTTCATTCAAAGTCAAAGTCTTCAGTAAGTTTTTATACTTTTAACTTCGGGTGGCATGAAATTGTATTAATTTCAAAGGCTTTATTGAAGGCATTAGGAATTCAGCGAATTAAAATTTCTCTTGAAACGAATCTTTTATCGCGCATGTAGTTTTCTTACTAATATGTTATCAGGTTTTCTTTTTAGATAAATAAAGATTCTTTTAAAATAAATGATACATAGTAAGCTGCTATATATTTGCGTTATCCTTTATAAATAGAAATGAAATTTTTTGTGCTAGAGAAGAAACATCGAAAGTTCATGTTCTAAATTAAAAGTTGTAAATCAATATGAAACAAAGTAATAAAGTAATATCTCTTATGGTTAGGGGTAGTGTTGTCCTTTTAGGAATAGTGTCAATTGTGTTTTTCAATGCTTGTAATTCAAAAACACATAACACAAATACAATTGAATTAGTGACAAATCAGAGTATATATCTCGGAGAAAACCCACCCAATCTCATACCCAAAGCTTTTGCACCCGATATTGTTTCTACCCAAAATTATGAGTACGGTGGTATTTTTACACCAAATTTAAAAGAGTTTTATTTCATTAGAGATGGAGGTAAGTTTAAAGAAGCAGTATTGGTTGTTTTAAAAAATAAAAATGGCAAATGGATAGAATCAGTTGTATCAGATTGGATAGGTCAACCAGTAATTTCTCCTGATGGTATGAAAATGCATTTAGGGAAAAGGTATATGGAGCGTACAGAAAACGGATGGTCAGAAGTTAAAGAGTTAGGACCTCCATTTGATGAAATACCTATCATGCGACTCTCATCTTCCGCCAACGGCACGTATTATTTTGATACATATGTAGAGGACATTCCAGATTTTCCTTTACGATACTCAAGATTAATTAATGAAGGGCATGAAAAACCTCAAGAATTAGGAAAAACTATCAATACAGGAATTAAAAATTTTAATCATCCTTTTATTGCTCCAGACGAATCGTACTTGATTTGGGATGCTGTAAAAGAAGAAGGATATGGAAGTTCGGATCTTTACATTAGCTTTAAACAGGAAAACGGATCTTGGGGAGAAGCAATAAACTTAGGGGATAAAATAAATACGGAAGCATGGGAAGCATCAGCAGCTATAACGCCAGACGGTAAATATCTGTTCTTTTCTAGAAATATGGGATCAAAGAATTATGAGAACGTAGATATTTTTTGGGTAAGTACGCAGGTCATTGAAAATTTAAAAAATATACAGGAATAAACTTCTATACCGTTTTTTCAAAAAAAGTAAATACAATCAAAATAAATAAAGTATGAGAATACAGCTATTATTATTTATAACTGTAATATTGCTTAATCCCTTTGTAGGAAAAGCACAAGAACTTAGAAGTGATGAATCCCTCAAATCACGCATAGATAATTTTATAACTGAGAGTGTTGAAAATGGTTACTCTGGAAGTGTGCTAGTAGCAAAAGAAGGACATGTAATTTTATCTAAAGGATATGGTTGGGCTGATAGAGCTAAAAAAATACCGAATAGTTCACAAACTGTATTCAATATCGGTTCAATCACTAAACAATTTACTGCTACTGCCATTTTAAAACTTTTGGATGAAAAAAGATTAAATCTTTCAGATACATTATCAAAATATTTTCCAAATGCTCCTCTAGATAAGCAAAGCATTACAATTCATCAACTTCTTACCCACACATCAGGGATTGCGCCTCAAACAGGAGGTTTTAGATATACAGAGGCTACTAAAGATGAATTTCTAAATGAGTTCTTCTCTTCAAAATTACTGTATAAGCCTGGAAATACACATACGTATGCCAATGCAAATTATATCCTGTTAGCAGCAATTATTGAAAAAGTAACTCAACAAGAATATGAGACGTTCTTAAGAGAAAATTTGTGGAAACCTTTGGAGATGAACCGTACAGGGTATAAAAGTATTCATTTCAATAGCGAACAACTCGCACATGGTTATTATTTTAATTATACACAAGGAGAGTGGAAAGATTGGGGAGTTACGCAAGAATATTTGCCATATACAGATAAACATTGGTATAGTATAGGAAAAGGAGATGTGTATGCTACGATTGAAGACTTATATAAATGGCATCTTGCTTTAGAGCAAAATGAGGTTTTAAAAAAAGCTACGAAGAGTTTAATGGAAATGCCGCATGTTCCAGAAAATGATGCCGAAAAATCATTTTACGGATATGGTTGGGCTATATTCAATTCTTCAAAAAACACTAAAATAGTCACTCACAATGGAAGTAATGGAATCTACTTTGCTGATTTTATAAGAGATGTGGAAAATGATTTGGTTGTAATTGTGTTATCCAACATTGTGTTGAATCAGCAATCAAAAAATATAGCTTGGGAAATAGCTTCAATGATTTATGATGAGAAGTATGAACCTATAAAAATTCCCAAAAACACATACGAATTGGTATTTGATTTTATTAGAAATAATACTCCTGCTTATGTTCAACAATTACCCGCATATATAAAACAAAGAACTGGTATGTCAATTACAGAAAAATCCATTCTCAATAGAATTGGGTTTCAGCAAGTATCTAAAAATAAAGATAAAGAGTGGGGCATTACGCTTCTTAAGTTGAACGTTCGTTTATTTCCTAATGATGGAAACCTATGGGATTCTTTGGGAGAAGGTTATTTTTTACTAAACGACAAAAACAATGCTAAAAAAAGTTTTGAAAAAGCCATTGAGTTACGCCCTGAAAGTGCATGTCATTGGTGCGAAAACTCAAAAAAACGATTGAAGCAAATATTAGAGGAATAACACTAATCTTATAACTGTGAATACTTATAAAATCCTACGCAAGATTTAGATAACTATAAAAAAATCGCCTGAAAAATATTCACAGGCGATTTAAAATCAGAAACTTAATTGTAAACTATCCTTGCAAGTCTTCCAAAACTTTTATGTTTTCCAACTCGTGTTTAATTACGGTTCGTTGTTTATCTAAAATTGTACGCATACTTCTTGGAATGTATGGTTCATTTTCACTTAACACTTCATTATATTCATCCAAAGCCGCTTTTTCTCCTGTAATTGACGCTTCTAACATTGCTTCATCATTATCTGAACGAATCCATGACTTTACATCCATCCATGCTCTATGTGCTGATCCTGTAAAGCTTCCTCCTTTATTGGGTTCTTGATTGATATCTCTTAACTCTGACTTAATCTCGTGACCAAAATAATTACGTTCTCGTGATCTACGTTCAAACAAACGTTTCAATCCGTCAGATTTAGCGTTTTCAGCTGCCTTTTTATATCCTTTTTCTGCATCATAATTCTTTTCTAATAGGTTATTTAGCTTTTTTCCTAGCTCTTCATTGTAATTGTACATAGTAATTTTTTTATTGTTAATAAATTATTTTAGTGAGCCACATTATTTCGTGCTTCATCCATAAAATCTACATATTTTGTGGCCAATCCTTCTTTCTCTTTTTCTGATAATACTTTACCAGCTAATTGAAAAAATGTGTGTTCTTCATCATCCAAATGATGCAACACTTTATGCTGTAGATCCTTTGCATATTTTAACCAAGCAGATGAGTCTTGTTCTGTATCTTCAAGTTTTTCTACGAGTTCATCAATTTCGTGATGCTCTGCAATTCCATGACGCGCATGATTTTGCATCATATCATCACTAATAAGAGGTTTGTAGAAATGACGCTCTTCAGCATCTTCATGAATTTTTAATTCGTGTTTCAACGCTTCAAAAACGTGTGTTCTTCTTTCGGTATCTCCAGAAGTTTTAATGAGTTCGTCAAGTAGTTTGCGTTGGATGTCGTGGTCTTTTCTAATAGCTTCAAAAATTTTCATAGCAATTTTTATTTTTTGATGGTGATAACTTCTACACTAATTGAAGCTATCTTAATTTGTTAAAGTTGTGTAATGCAATTTTTATAGTACAAATATACTTTCGACAATTGAGGGAGGTTGCCGTAAAAAAATGGAATATTAACTCAAAAACTAAATGAGCACCTGTTCTGTATTTTTTTTAACAACCTATATGTCATAGTTATACGATATGATATCCATAATATATGTGGTAACATTTTTTTGCAAAGACTTCAGGACGTGAGGAGCATCTTTAATTTTTTATACAGCAATAAAATTTTAAAAAAAGGCATAATATGCTTACAATCAGTTTAAAACATATAGCTGAATATTGTTGAATATGTTTTATTTTTAATCTGTAAAATGTTATATTTGTGATACTGTAGAATATACAATATACATCCTCAAAAAGAATACATTTCATGTCGTTTGAACGAATTAAAGAAAAGCTCAATATCCTGGCAGATGCCGCAAAATATGATGTTTCTTGTGCCTCTAGCGGAAGCAATCGAGCCAATACCAACAAAGGCTTGGGCGATGCAACAGGTATGGGAATATGTCACACATATACTGAAGATGGGCGTTGTGTATCACTGCTTAAAATTCTGTTAACTAATCATTGCATTTTTGATTGTGCGTATTGTGTAACTCGTAAAAGTAATGATATCAAACGAGCGGCTTTCAAAGTGCAGGAAGTAGTTGATTTGACTATCAATTTCTACCGAAGAAATTATATAGAAGGGTTGTTTTTGAGTTCTGGTATTTTCAAAAATGCAGATTATACGATGGAGCGTTTAGTCTTAGTGGCAAAAAAACTGCGTTTAGAAGAAAATTTCAATGGTTATATTCATTTAAAATCCATTCCAGGGGCTTCAGATGAATTAATGCGTGAAGCTGGTTTGTATGCTGATAGGTTAAGTGTAAACATTGAAATCCCTACGCGAGAAGGATTAAAAAAATTGGCACCTGATAAAAAGCGCGAAGATTTTATCAAACCAATGAAAAAGGTAAAAAATGAAATCATTCAATACAAGTCAGAAAAAAAGATTATAAGAAGCACTCCTAAATATGCACCTGCAGGTCAAAGTACACAAATGATTATTGGCGCAAGTGGAGAAAATGATTATCAAATCATGACTGCATCTCACTTTTTCTACAAAAAATTTAACTTAAAGCGTGTTTATTATTCGGGGTATGTTCCTATAAGTTATGATAGCCGCTTGCCGCAGATAGGAACAGAAGTGCCAATGCTACGTGAAAATAGATTGTATCAAACAGATTGGTTGATGCGCTTTTATGGGTTTCATGTACATGAAATTGTCAATGAAACACACCAACATTTAGAATTAGACATTGACCCAAAATTGGCATGGGCGCTGCGAAATATTCATGAGTTTCCTGTAGATGTAAACCGTGCTGATAAACGTATGCTAGCTAGAGTGCCAGGTTTGGGAATGACTTCTGTACATAAAATTTTACAGGCGAGAAAGTTTCGTCAACTCAATTGGGATCATTTAAAACGTATAGGAGTTGCATTAAATAGAGCACAGTATTTTTTGGTATGTAGTTCTGGTATTTTTGAGCGTCGTGATTTAGAGCCAGCAACGATTAAAGGATTAATTCTTCAAAATTCGGCTAGTAAATATAGGTTGGCAACAAGTAATCAACTTAATTTGTTTGGCTAATGCAGAAAGTTTTAATATATGATGAAACTTTTGAAGGCTTTTTAACGGCTGTTTTTAAAGTATATGAAGAAAAATTAAAGACAGTTCAGATTCAAAAGAATAGGAATGTTCAGTCTTCTTTTTTTGGAGAAAATGAAGAAATCATCTCAGACAAAGTAAAAGCTGAAAGAGTTTGGAGCGGACTACAAAAAAAGTTGACTCCACTTGGAAGAAATCAAATATACTATTCTTTTTTAAGTGAAATTTCTGGGATTGAAAACACAATGCTTGCTTACATTCAACAAGTATTTTCTTCTGTAGAATCCATAGAAAAAGATTATGCTAACCCGATTGTTCTTCAACTTTCAAAGATTATGAGAAGTGTAGGACGTGAAAAACATCGAATGGAAGCTTTTGTTCGTTTCAAATTAACCAAAGACGAGATTTATTTTGCAAACATAGAACCTGATTTTAATGTTTTACCTCTTATTGCGAAGCATTTTAAATCACGGTATGCAGATCAAAAATGGGTCATTTACGATATCAAGCGAAAATACGGATTGTATTATAATTTGAATCATGTAGAAATGATTGTGATGGATTTTCCCAATGAATTTGATTTTACAAAGACATCAAGCGACTTCTTTGACGAAGAGGAATTGGATTTTCATGAATTATGGCAAAATTATTTTAAGAGCACTACAATCGAATCTAGAAAAAATAGACTGCTTCACGTTCGTCACGTCCCGAAGCGATATTGGAAGTATTTAAGTGAAAAACAACCTTTATAACTGTATATATTAAAGCATGACGGCAGTTGCAGCTACAGCAACAATTAATAATAGTAAAACTGCAGCAACTAAGTAAAAAGCAGTTTTAGTTTTTTTATTATTCTGAAAAATATAATTGCGTTGATTATTTTGTGCACTGTCTTTAACAAATTCAAAATTTTCTTTTCCTTGTTTCATTGTATGTATAGTTGTAAGATTAATGTTTTATACAAAGATACATGGCAAGTAGCGACAGGTTTTGCTGTAAAAATTTAAATTTTAACTCATATCTTAAATTTGACTCCAGTTCTGAGATAAATTCGAGCTTCATTGTCTAAAGAGAATATAGCATCACGATTTTTGTTGCGAAGTTCGCTATTAACAGATAGTATATATGCTGTTCTAGCATAAAACTGTAAGTTTTTGGTAAAATAATATTCATACTGAAGTCCAGCAATAATCAAAGAAAGATTAATACTTCGTGCTGCTTCTCCGTCTACAAAGGGAACATCACGTTGCAAATTAGATGTAAAACCATCCAATTGTGCATACGCTTTTAAACGATGCTTTTCAGAAAAATGATATTGTAAGTTTGATTTAGGCACACCAATACTAAATGACCAATTTGGACGAAATTTTTTGTAATAACTCACTAAGGGTAACGGAAAATCAAAACCTGAATTTCCTGCATAAGAAACTCCAATAATAAGCTTAGTACGTTTGCCATTAAAAACATCTCCTTGTTTGATAAATAAAACGGTTCCCGATAGTACAACATCTTCCAAACTTACGGCGTTTGCAACCAAATTGGTGCTAAAACCGGGTTCGAAACGAATTCCTAAGCGCCAATTATTTTTTAAAGGAGTTGTGTATCCAAAGTTAAAATTTAGTAACTGAAAGTCATTAAGATCTCTCGTGTCAAATGGAAAACTCTTTTCTGACCGTAAATGTATATTGCTATAATCTAGACCGACAAACAAATAGGTGTCATTGTCTTTTAATTTAATAGGGTAATTAAATAAAGCACGAAATCTTGTATATTCTACATCCGATTTGGCCATGGGAATGATGGTATAATCAACACGAGCAAGATCACCTAACTGTGCATGTGTTGTTACAGAACAAATCAATAAAAGAAGAATGAATATACCGGATGTTTTTTGCATGAGTAGTGAGAACTTTGGATAAATAAAGATCAAAGCGATATCTTCAAAATATCGCTTTGATTTTGTTAAATTGAGCTCGTAATAAAGTTAAATTACGAAGTCAAATCTTCTATTTTGTATAGTAATTGTGTCTTAAGCAATCGCATCATTTTGACTTTTTCTCAAAATAATGGTCAGTAAATCGCTTTTAGCATTATTTGGATGCTGTTTTTGTATTCTTTTTGCGCATCGTAATTTTTTTCTAAAATGCTATTTAGCTTTTCACCAACTTCTTTTGTGTAGGTCTTCATGAGCAATTTTACAGGAGATTTGAATATATGCTAATCACTAAATGACCTTAGAATTGGTATCTAATTCCCAAAGCAATATCAAAATCAACATCATCACTATAATCATCATCAAACGACCATTCTGGACGTATATCTAAGGAGAGTAATAATGGAATGTTGAAATTATACTCAATACCTACATTTCCTGCAACTAAAGCAAAAGAACCATCGGCAACAGGTGTGTCAAAAGAACCAATTCCTGCACCAGCACCTAAGTACCAGTTAAAATTTCCATCTAATGGACGTACCCATTGATACAAACCTACAAGTTTAAAAGCTTCTACATTGTCATTGTCTCTAAAACCTAGATCAAATTCCAGTCGGTTATTATCTCCAATATATCTTTGATATGAGATTTCTCCTCCAAAACCGTCGTTGTCTCCAAGACGTAAACCAATAGCATTTTTAGAAATTTGCTGTGCGCTCATCGACGTTGCAAGCGCTAAAAAACCGAGGATTAAAAGTGTTTTAATTTTCTTCATTTGTTGAAATTTTAATGTTGTTTGTAAAAGTAAGGTACGCAACTTATTTGAATTAGCTCATATGAGTGAAGGATTAACTCAAATTAATTTTGCATATAGTCTTATAATTGAAACATCAATTAAGAAGTTATCTTTTGTACTTTGAATTTTGTTAAATACGGCTTCTCAATAATTCGTTCAATGTCTTCAATAGGTGTTTCCATATCTAACCACTTGTTCTTAAAAAGAGGTGGAATTTCTAAAGGCATATATTCATATAGATTTTTCTCAGAAGATAATAAATCATTTATTTCAGTATTAATAACAGTACATGTTTTAAAACCATCGTCTAAGACATTGTAGATTCCTGCTACAGAAAATGGAGTGAGCTTCTCTTTTTCAACCAAAAAAGTATGTACTTTATTATTAATAATATGATACATGTAAAATCCTGTAACTAATATTAAACACCGCCTTTTAGAAATAGCTTCTTTGTACAATACACTTTTATAGATGTCTTTTTTATCAGTATGTAATGTGATTTTCTTTTCTTGAAAACTTTCCCAGTCTCCTTCAAAATTTTGCGGTAAAATTCCCCAAATACCTTCTGAGATTACTGTAGGCTCATCTGTTGTGATGATAGAAACAGATTGTTCCTTTTTTCCATCTATTACCATACGTGGCTTATAAATATTAGGATATTTTAAAGGTATACTAAAAGTAAGTTCTAAGAGTGTTTTGCTGGCAGTATTTGATAGTTTGTAGTTCATATTTGTATCTACTTTTTGAGCTACATAGTAAGATTAATTTATTATTTCGATTCAAAAGTAAGTATCTGTACAAATCATAATTATCTCAAAAGCAATTCATATTAACGCATTTGCAATACATTATATATAATAAGGTGTAAAAACAACATAGGTTGGAAATTATATAACAAGTTGAAAAAATCTTGTAACGTGTAAGCTATTAATTATCAAGACCTTTGTAACATACAAAAACCAAATAATATTAACCATTAAAAAATATA